>NZ_CP133085.1:0-35000 GCF_030908325.1 Bacillus swezeyi
ATGAAAAACATTTCAGATCTTTGGAGTCAAGCCCTTGGGCAGATCGAAAAAAAATTGAGCAAGCCCAGTTTTGAAACATGGATGAAGTCGACAAAGGCTCATTCATTACAGGGGGACACGCTGATCATTACCGCTCCGAACGAGTTCGCAAGAGATTGGCTTGAATCAAGATATCTTCACTTGATAGCCGATACGATTTACGATTTAACCGGGGAAGAGCTGAGCATTAAATTTGTCATTCCTCAGAATCAAAATGAAGAAGAATTTATGCCGAAGTCTCCAATCAAAAAAATGTCGAAAGAAGAACCGGCTGACTTTCCGCAAAACATGCTGAATCCCAAATACACATTCGACACTTTCGTTATAGGGTCAGGAAACCGATTTGCCCATGCTGCATCCCTAGCGGTGGCCGAAGCGCCGGCGAAAGCATACAATCCGCTGTTTATTTATGGGGGAGTCGGACTTGGAAAAACTCACTTAATGCATGCGATCGGACACTATGTCATTGATCATAATCCGTCTGCAAAAGTGGTTTATTTGTCTTCTGAAAAATTTACAAATGAATTTATCAACTCGATCCGCGACAATAAGGCTGTCGATTTTCGCAATCGCTACCGAAATGTCGACGTTCTTTTGATAGATGATATTCAATTTCTGGCTGGAAAAGAACAGACGCAAGAAGAATTTTTCCATACGTTTAATACGCTGCATGAGGAAACAAAGCAAATCGTGATTTCCAGCGACCGGCCGCCTAAAGAGATTCCGACGCTTGAAGACCGCCTGCGCTCCCGTTTTGAATGGGGATTGATCACAGATATCACACCTCCTGATCTGGAAACGAGAATCGCAATTTTAAGAAAGAAAGCAAAAGCAGAGGGACTAGATATCCCTAATGAAGTCATGCTTTATATTGCCAATCAGATCGACAGCAATATCAGAGAGCTTGAAGGGGCTTTAATACGTGTTGTCGCATACTCTTCTTTGATCAATAAAGACATCAATGCCGATTTAGCCGCGGAAGCTTTGAAAGATATTATTCCTTCTTCAAAGCCGAAAGTCATCACGATCAAAGACATTCAAAGAATTGTCGGGCAGCAGTTTAATATCAAACTGGAAGATTTCAAAGCGAAAAAACGGACGAAATCCGTGGCATTTCCGAGGCAGATCGCTATGTATCTATCAAGAGAAATGACAGATTCCTCGCTCCCAAAAATCGGCGAAGAATTTGGAGGGCGCGACCATACAACGGTCATCCATGCCCATGAAAAAATATCGAAGCTGCTGAGCGATGATGAACAACTTCAGCAGCAAATTAAAGAAATAAAAGAGCAGCTGAGGTAATCTTCATTCAAGTGGAGAATGGGAAAGTGTGAATAACTGAAACATAGTCTTACACAGTCTGTCCACATGTGGATAGGCTGTATTTCCGTTCACTCTCGCCACTTATCCACAAATCCACAGCCCCTACTAGTACTTCTGCTATTTTTATAAAACATAATAATTAATAGATTTCCGCAAGGAGGATGATTATGAAATTCACAATTCAAAAAGACCGTTTAGTCGAAGGTGTCCAAGATGTGTTAAAGGCTGTTTCTTCAAGAACAACGATTCCGATTTTAACCGGTATTAAGATTGTCGCCTCTGATGAAGGTGTTTCGCTGACAGGAAGCGACTCAGATATCTCAATAGAATCGTTCATTCCAAAAGAAGACGGCGATTTGGAAATCGTGACAATCGAACAGCCGGGAAGCATCGTTCTTCAAGCTCGTTTTTTCAGTGAAATCGTCAAAAAACTGCCTATGTCAACGGTGGAGATTGAAGTTCAGAATCAATATTTGACGATCATTCGTTCAGGAAAAGCAGAATTTAACCTAAACGGGCTGGACGCAAGCGAATATCCGCTTTTACCGCAAATCGAAGAACATCATGCTTTTCAAATTCCGACTGACCTATTAAAAAACTTGATTCGCCAAACCGTCTTTGCGGTGTCCACCTCAGAAACACGCCCAATCTTGACAGGTGTAAACTGGAACGTCACAGACGGTGAATTAATATGCACTGCGACGGATAGCCACCGTCTGGCACTGCGAAAAGCGAAGCTCGATATCGATGAGGAAAGCTCATACAATGTCGTCATCCCCGGAAAAAGCTTGACCGAGCTGAGCAAGATCCTTGATGATCATCAGGAGCTTGTCGATATTGTCATTACAGAGACGCAAGTGCTGTTTAAGACAAAAAACGTACTGTTCTTCTCAAGACTGCTTGACGGCAATTATCCTGACACAAACCGCCTGATTCCTCAGGAAAGCAAAACGAACATGATCATCAATACAAAGGAATTTCTTCAGGCGATCGACAGGGCTTCGCTTCTGGCAAGAGAAGGACGGAACAATGTGGTAAAACTTTCGGCTGTTGCCAATGAGTCCATCGAAATTTCCTCAAACTCTCCAGAAATCGGAAAGGTTGTAGAAACGGTGAATGCCGAACAAATTGAAGGGGAAGACTTAAAGATATCCTTTAGTCCGAAATATATGTTGGATGCTCTTAAAGTTCTTGAAGGAGAGGACATTCATGTCAGCTTTACAGGCGCAATGAGACCTTTTCTGATCCGCACTCCGAATGATGATTCAATCGTTCAATTAATTCTTCCTGTCCGGACGTATTAATTTCGAAACCTAGAGAAAGTTGCCGGCCAATCCGGCAGCTTCTCTTATTTCATGGGAGAAAAGATGATCTTGCCCTGCCGCTGTTTTTGATGCCACAAGTTTCCCCTTTCCTTCTTTCCCTATTTTTTAGTACAATTAGATATTAGTGATATTGAAAGAGGTCGATAAAATGACAAAGACGGTGGCTATTGATACAAACATGATTACCCTCGGTCAGTTTCTGAAATTAGCGGATGTCATTCAGTCAGGCGGGATGGCAAAATGGTTTTTATCAGAATATGAAGTGATCGTGAACGGTGAGCCGGATAACCGCCGCGGCCGGAAGCTATATGTTGGAGATGTCGTGACGATTGAAGGGTTCGGTTCATTTCAAGTCGTCGGCTAAAAAGCAGGTGATATTGATTGTATATCCAAAATCTTACATTATCATCTTACCGTAACTATGAGCGCCTTGAGCTCCAATTTGAGAACAAAGTAAACGTGATCATTGGAGAGAACGCCCAAGGCAAAACAAATTTGATGGAAGCGATCTATGTGCTTGCAATGGCAAAATCTCATCGAACCTCAAATGATAAAGAACTCATACGATGGGATGAAGACTATGCTAAAATAGAAGGCAGGGTCATTAAAAAAAACGGTTCTGTTCCCATTCAGCTTGTGATTTCCAAAAAAGGAAAAAAAGGTAAAGTGAATCATATTGAGCAGCAGAAGCTCAGCCGGTATGTCGGGGCCGTTAACACGATTATGTTTGCGCCGGAGGATTTGAATCTTGTAAAAGGCAGCCCCCAGGTCAGAAGAAGATTTCTCGATATGGAAATCGGCCAAGTATCACCAGTCTATCTTCATGACCTTTCTCTTTACCAAAAAATCCTTTCACAGCGAAATCACTTCTTGAAGCAGCTCCAAACGAGAAAACAGACTGATCAAACAATGCTTGATGTGCTGACGGAACAGCTCACGGAATTCGCGGCAAAGGTTGTGATGAAACGCCTTCAGTTTGTCGATCAGCTCGAAAAATGGGCTCAGCCCATCCATTCAGGAATTTCAAGAGGGCTGGAGGAACTGACCTTGAAGTATCATACATCTCTTCACGTATCAGATTCGCCTGATTTGTCGAAAATGATCAATAGTTATCAAGAAACGTTTTCTAAATTACGAGATAAAGAAATTGAACGGGGTGTATCCCTTTCAGGTCCTCACAGAGATGATGTTCTTTTTTATGTCAATGGGCGGGATGTACAGACTTACGGATCGCAAGGCCAGCAGCGGACGACAGCACTGTCCCTGAAATTGGCGGAAATTGATTTGATTCAGGAGGAAATTGGGGAATATCCGATTCTGCTTTTGGATGATGTATTATCAGAGCTGGATGACTATCGGCAGTCTCACTTGCTCCACACTATCCAAGGCCGTGTTCAAACATTCGTTACTACGACAAGCGTTGATGGAATTGATCATGAAACCTTAAATGAAGCAGGTATCTTTCGTGTTGAAAATGGCACGCTATTGGACTGAGAAAAATGGGGTGAGGGATTGTATATCCATTTAGGTGACGACTTTGTTGTCTCGACACGTGAAATTGTGGCTATTTTTGATTATAAGGCAAAGGCATCTCCGATCGTTGAAGAGTTCTTAACGAAACAAAAGAAGCGGATTGTCTCTTCAAACAGCACGCCCAAATCAATTGTTGTCACAGTACAAACGATTTATTTTTCTCCTTTAGCCTCAGGCACGTTGAAAAAGCGGGCGCAATCCAAGCCGGAAATTGATTCATAAAGAATCTTTACTATAAATTTATTATGTTTGAAGAAAAGTGTAGGTGAATGTGCGTGGCAATGGAACAGCATAATAATTACGATGAAAATCAGATACAGGTTCTAGAGGGATTGGAAGCCGTTCGAAAAAGACCGGGGATGTACATCGGGTCCACAAGCGGCAAAGGTCTGCACCATTTAGTATGGGAAATCGTCGATAACAGCATTGACGAAGCTTTGGCCGGTTACTGCACTGAAATCAATGTTGTCATTGAAAATGACAACAGCATCACGGTAAAAGACAACGGTCGGGGGATTCCGGTCGGTATTCATGAAAAAATGGGCCGTCCGGCTGTCGAAGTCATCATGACAGTCCTGCACGCCGGAGGTAAATTTGACGGAAGTGGCTATAAGGTTTCCGGCGGTTTGCACGGCGTAGGGGCTTCTGTTGTCAACGCCCTTTCAACCCAGCTGGATGTAACGGTTTACAGGGACGGGAAAATTCATTACCAAGAATTTGAACGGGGCGTTCCGAAGGCCGATTTGAAAGTGATCGGCGAGACCGATGTAACAGGAACGACCACTCACTTCATTCCTGATCGTGAAATATTCACAGAGACAATCGAGTATGACTACGATACGCTTGCCACTCGTGTTCGTGAACTCGCCTTTTTGACAAAAGGCGTAAAAATCACAATTGAAGATACGCGTGAAGGAAAAGAACAGAAAAATGAATATTGCTATGAAGGCGGAATTAAAAGCTATGTTGAACACTTAAACCGCTCTAGGGAAGTGGTCCACGAGGAGCCGGTCTATATTGAAGGATCGAGAGACGGGATTACTGTTGAAGTAGCGCTTCAATACAATGACAGCTACACAAGCAACATCTATTCATTTGCCAATAACATTCATACGTATGAAGGCGGAGCGCATGAAGCCGGGTTTAAAACAGGCTTGACCCGCGTCATCAATGATTATGCCAGAAAGAACGGCGTATTCAAAGAAAACGACCCGAACTTAAGCGGTGAAGATGTCCGTGAAGGTTTGACAGCGATCATTTCAATCAAACATCCGGACCCGCAATTCGAAGGGCAGACAAAAACGAAGCTCGGTAATTCAGAAGCCCGCACCATAACCGACGCCTTGTTTTCAGAAGCATTGGAAACTTTCTTGCTTGAAAATCCGGATTCTGCGAAAAAAATCGTCGAAAAAGGGGTTATGGCGGCAAGAGCGCGCATGGCGGCCAAAAAAGCGCGCGAGCTGACGCGAAGAAAAAGCGCTCTGGAAGTGTCGAATCTGCCGGGAAAATTGGCTGACTGTTCTTCAAAAGATCCGTCGATTTCTGAGCTCTATATCGTTGAGGGTGATTCGGCGGGAGGATCGGCAAAACAAGGCCGGGATCGTCATTTCCAAGCGATTTTGCCATTGAGAGGTAAAATTTTAAACGTCGAAAAAGCCCGTCTTGATAAAATCTTATCCAACAATGAAGTCCGGTCAATGATCACCGCGCTCGGTACGGGAATCGGCGAAGATTTCAACCTGGAAAAAGCCCGCTATCAAAAAGTCGTGATCATGACAGATGCCGATGTCGACGGCGCGCACATCAGAACACTTCTGCTCACCTTTTTCTACCGATATATGCGGCAAATCATCGAAAAAGGATATATTTACATTGCCCAGCCGCCGCTCTATAAAGTGCAGCAGGGGAAACGCGTCGAATATGCATACAATGACAAGCAGCTTGAAGAAATTTTAAAAGAGCTTCCGCAAAATCCTAAGCCCGGCCTTCAGCGCTATAAAGGTTTGGGAGAGATGAATGCGACTCAGCTTTGGGAAACAACGATGGACCCGGAAACGAGAACATTGCTTCAAGTGACGCTCAAAGATGCAATCGATGCCGATGAAACCTTTGAAATGCTGATGGGAGACAAGGTGGAGCCGCGGCGAAACTTCATCGAAGAAAATGCCCGCTATGTAAAGAACCTAGATATTTAACACCGATAAGACCTTATTTTCGCTTAAATGAAATAAGGTCTTTTCTAAAATATGAAAGGGTGAAACCTTTCATATTCTAGTAATTTAATGTGTATAAAATCAAGATTATTGATATAATGGAGAATAGCCTTATTCGTTGAAGAGTATAAATACAAATCTACTCCCACACAACTCATGTAGATTCTCCAGGGAGGTTTTTTAATGAGTGAACAACATAAGCCCCAAGTTCAGGAAATTAATATCAGTCAGGAAATGCGCACATCTTTTTTAGATTATGCGATGAGTGTTATTGTTTCCCGCGCTCTTCCAGATGTAAGAGACGGCCTTAAACCGGTGCATAGAAGAATCCTGTACGCGATGAACGACCTTGGGATGACAAGTGACAAACCATATAAAAAATCCGCGCGGATCGTCGGCGAAGTTATCGGTAAGTACCACCCTCATGGTGATTCTGCCGTTTACGAATCCATGGTCAGAATGGCGCAGGACTTTAACTATCGGTACATGCTCGTTCAAGGCCATGGAAACTTTGGTTCTGTCGATGGCGATTCGGCTGCGGCTATGCGTTATACAGAAGCGAGAATGTCGAAAATATCCATGGAAATTCTCAGAGATATTAATAAAGACACGATCGATTATCAGGACAACTATGACGGATCTGAAAGAGAACCGATTGTCATGCCTGCCAGATTTCCAAATCTGCTTGTCAATGGAGCTGCCGGGATAGCAGTAGGTATGGCGACAAACATTCCGCCTCACCAGCTCGGTGAAATTATTGACGGTGTATTGGCTGTCAGCAAGAACCCTGAGATGACGCTCGCAGAATTGATGGAAATCATTCCGGGGCCGGACTTCCCGACAGCAGGGATGATCATGGGCAGAAGCGGAATCCGTAAAGCCTATGAAACAGGCAGGGGTTCAATCACGCTTCGGGCCAAAGCTCAAATCGAAGAAACATCCTCTGGCAAACAGGTCATCATCATTACGGAAATACCGTACCAGGTGAATAAAGCGAAACTGATTGAAAAAATCGCCGACCTTGTCCGGGATAAGAAAATCGAAGGAATCACAGATCTCCGCGATGAATCAGACCGAAACGGAATGAGGATTGTTATCGAGCTGAGAAGGGATGCAAATGCCAACGTCCTGTTAAATAACTTGTACAAGCAAACGGCTCTCCAAACATCATTCGGTATTAATCTTTTAGCGCTCGTGGACGGACAGCCGAAAGTATTGAGCTTAAAGCAATGTCTTGAGCATTACCTCGACCACCAAAAAGTGGTGATCAAAAGACGTACGGCTTTCGAACTTCGAAAAGCGGAAGCGAGAGCTCACATCCTTGAGGGATTGAGGATCGCTCTAGACCACCTTGATGAAGTTATTTCCTTAATCAGAAACTCGCAAACGGCTGAAATTGCGAAAAATGGGTTAATCGAGAAATTTTCATTGACTGAAAAACAAGCACAAGCCATCTTGGACATGCGTCTTCAGCGGTTAACAGGTCTCGAACGCGAAAAAATCGAAGAAGAATACAAAAGCTTGGTTGAGCTGATCGCAGAGTTAAAAGCGATTTTAGCAGACGAAGAAAAGGTTCTTGAAATCATCCGTGAAGAACTGACAGAGATTAAAGACCGCTTCAATGATGAGCGCCGGACGGAGATCGTGACGTCAGGACTTGAAACAATCGAGGACGAAGATCTCATTACGAGAGAAAATATCGTTGTCACTTTAACTCATAATGGCTATATCAAACGCCTGCCTTCTTCCACTTACCGTAGCCAAAAACGGGGCGGAAAAGGAATCCAGGGTATGGGAACAAATGAAGATGACTTCGTTGAACACCTGATCTCCACATCCACTCATGACACGATTCTCTTTTTCTCAAATAAAGGGAAGGTATATCGTGCCAAAGGGTATGAAATTCCTGAATTCGGCCGAACTGCAAAGGGAATTCCAATCATCAACCTGCTTGAAGTGGAAAAAGGGGAATGGATCAATGCGATCATTCCGGTTTCCGAGTTTGACGATGAATCATACTTGTTCTTTACCACTAAACACGGAATTTCAAAACGGACGCCGCTTTCTCAATTCGCCAATATTCGCAACAACGGTTTAATTGCCTTAAGTCTTCGCGGCGAAGATGAGCTGATGGCTGTACGATTGACTGACGGCAACAGGCAAATTATTATTGGAACGAAAAACGGACTGCTGATTCGATTCCCAGAAACCGATGTAAGACAGATGGGAAGAACCGCAGCCGGTGTTAAGGGCATCACGCTCACAGGTGACGACATGGTTGTCGGCATGGAAATTTTAGAAGAGGATTCCCATGTTTTAATCGTAACGGAAAAAGGATACGGCAAACAGACGCCTGCTTCAGAATACAGAACGCAAAGCCGTGGAGGAAAAGGGTTGAAAACCTGCAAGATCACGGAAAACAACGGGCCTCTTGTTACAGTCAAAGCAACAAAAGGAGAAGAAGATTTGATGATCATCACCGCCAGCGGAGTGATCATACGGATGGATATTAATGATATTTCCATTACCGGCCGTGTAACGCAGGGTGTCCGCCTCATCCGGTTAGGTGATCAGGAGCATGTAGCTACTGTAGCCTTGGTTGAAAAAGACGAAGAAATCGATGACACGGAAACTGAAGAGCTTGAAGCCGATGAATCATAAAAAATGCAGCCTGCGGGCTGCATTTTTTATTGTTGTGTAATATAGATTAGGGTCTTTTCTCCAAATCAATCATATGCTATAATATTTCTTGGCCGCTTATAAAGAAAGCAAAAGCAAAACTTTTTTAAAAAAAGTATTGACCGCTCGTCTCTCAGATGTTATATTTAAGTGGTCGCTTTGAGAGCGGCAACGAAGTTCTTTGAAAACTAAACAAGACAAACGTACCTGTTAATTCATTAAATAAATCGCACATGCGAATGTGCGTAGTCATTATCAAACTTCATGGAGAGTTTGATCCTGGCTCAGGACGAACGCTGGCGGCGTGCCTAATACATGCAAGTCGAGCGAACCGACGGGAGCTTGCTCCCTTAGGTTAGCGGCGGACGGGTGAGTAACACGTGGGTAACCTGCCTGTAAGACTGGGATAACTCCGGGAAACCGGGGCTAATACCGGATGCTTGATTGAACCGCATGGTTCAATCATAAAAGGCGGCTTCGGCTGCCGTTTACAGATGGACCCGCGGCGCATTAGCTAGTTGGTGAGGTAATGGCTCACCAAGGCGACGATGCGTAGCCGACCTGAGAGGGTGATCGGCCACACTGGGACTGAGACACGGCCCAGACTCCTACGGGAGGCAGCAGTAGGGAATCTTCCGCAATGGACGAAAGTCTGACGGAGCAACGCCGCGTGAGTGATGAAGGTTTTCGGATCGTAAAGCTCTGTTGTTAGGGAAGAACAAGTACCGTTCGAATAGGGCGGTACCTTGACGGTACCTAACCAGAAAGCCACGGCTAACTACGTGCCAGCAGCCGCGGTAATACGTAGGTGGCAAGCGTTGTCCGGAATTATTGGGCGTAAAGCGCGCGCAGGCGGTTTCTTAAGTCTGATGTGAAAGCCCCCGGCTCAACCGGGGAGGGTCATTGGAAACTGGGGAACTTGAGTGCAGAAGAGGAGAGTGGAATTCCACGTGTAGCGGTGAAATGCGTAGAGATGTGGAGGAACACCAGTGGCGAAGGCGACTCTCTGGTCTGTAACTGACGCTGAGGCGCGAAAGCGTGGGGAGCGAACAGGATTAGATACCCTGGTAGTCCACGCCGTAAACGATGAGTGCTAAGTGTTAGAGGGTTTCCGCCCTTTAGTGCTGCAGCAAACGCATTAAGCACTCCGCCTGGGGAGTACGGTCGCAAGACTGAAACTCAAAGGAATTGACGGGGGCCCGCACAAGCGGTGGAGCATGTGGTTTAATTCGAAGCAACGCGAAGAACCTTACCAGGTCTTGACATCCTCTGACACCCCTAGAGATAGGGCTTCCCCTTCGGGGGCAGAGTGACAGGTGGTGCATGGTTGTCGTCAGCTCGTGTCGTGAGATGTTGGGTTAAGTCCCGCAACGAGCGCAACCCTTGATCTTAGTTGCCAGCATTCAGTTGGGCACTCTAAGGTGACTGCCGGTGACAAACCGGAGGAAGGTGGGGATGACGTCAAATCATCATGCCCCTTATGACCTGGGCTACACACGTGCTACAATGGACAGAACAAAGGGCAGCGAAGCCGCGAGGCTCAGCCAATCCCACAAATCTGTTCTCAGTTCGGATCGCAGTCTGCAACTCGACTGCGTGAAGCTGGAATCGCTAGTAATCGCGGATCAGCATGCCGCGGTGAATACGTTCCCGGGCCTTGTACACACCGCCCGTCACACCACGAGAGTTTGTAACACCCGAAGTCGGTGAGGTAACCTTTTGGAGCCAGCCGCCGAAGGTGGGACAGATGATTGGGGTGAAGTCGTAACAAGGTAGCCGTATCGGAAGGTGCGGCTGGATCACCTCCTTTCTAAGGATATTATACGGAATATAAGACCTTACCGGTCTTATAGACAGGTGCGTTTAGATCTTGTTTAGTTTTGAAGGAACTTCTTCTTCATTTGAATATATAAAAGATGGGCCTGTAGCTCAGCTGGTTAGAGCGCACGCCTGATAAGCGTGAGGTCGGTGGTTCGAGTCCACTCAGGCCCACCATCTTTATAAACGGGGCCTTAGCTCAGCTGGGAGAGCGCCTGCTTTGCACGCAGGAGGTCAGCGGTTCGATCCCGCTAGGCTCCACCAACGTGTTCTTTGAAAACTAGATAACGAAAAGTAGACATTCACAAGAATTTTCTGTAGTGATTCTTTTTAATGGTTAAGTTAGAAAGGGCGCACGGTGGATGCCTTGGCACTAGGAGCCGATGAAGGACGGGACGAACACCGATATGCTTCGGGGAGCTGTAAGCAAGCTTTGATCCGGAGATTTCCGAATGGGGAAACCCACTGCTCGTAATGGAGCAGTATCCATATCTGAATTCATAGGATATGAGAAGGCAGACCCGGGGAACTGAAACATCTAAGTACCCGGAGGAAGAGAAAGCAAATGCGATTCCCTGAGTAGCGGCGAGCGAAACGGGAACAGCCCAAACCAAGAGGCTTGCCTCTTGGGGTTGTAGGACACTCTGTACGGAGTTACAAAAGAACGAGGTAGATGAAGAGGTCTGGAAAGGCCCGCCATAGGAGGTAACAGCCCTGTAGTCAAAACTTCGTTCTCTCCTGAGTGGATCCTGAGTACGGCGGAACACGTGAAATTCCGTCGGAATCCGGGAGGACCATCTCCCAAGGCTAAATACTTCCTAGTGACCGATAGTGAACCAGTACCGTGAGGGAAAGGTGAAAAGCACCCCGGAAGGGGAGTGAAATAGATCCTGAAACCGTGTGCCTACAAGTAGTCAGAGCCCGTTAACGGGTGATGGCGTGCCTTTTGTAGAATGAACCGGCGAGTTACGATCCCGTGCAAGGTTAAGTTTGAAAAGACGGAGCCGCAGCGAAAGCGAGTCTGAATAGGGCGCATGAGTACGTGGTCGTAGACCCGAAACCAGGTGATCTACCCATGTCCAGGGTGAAGTTCAGGTAACACTGAATGGAGGCCCGAACCCACGCACGTTGAAAAGTGCGGGGATGAGGTGTGGGTAGGGGTGAAATGCCAATCGAACCTGGAGATAGCTGGTTCTCTCCGAAATAGCTTTAGGGCTAGCCTCAAGGTAAGAGTCTTGGAGGTAGAGCACTGATTGGACTAGGGGCCCCTACCGGGTTACCGAATTCAGTCAAACTCCGAATGCCAAAGACTTGTCCTTGGGAGTCAGACTGCGAGTGATAAGATCCGTAGTCGAAAGGGAAACAGCCCAGACCGCCAGCTAAGGTCCCAAAGTATACGTTAAGTGGAAAAGGATGTGGAGTTGCTTAGACAACCAGGATGTTGGCTTAGAAGCAGCCACCATTTAAAGAGTGCGTAATAGCTCACTGGTCGAGTGACTCTGCGCCGAAAATGTACCGGGGCTAAACGTATCACCGAAGCTGCGGACTGTTCTTACGAACAGTGGTAGGAGAGCGTTCTAAGGGCTGTGAAGCGAGACCGGAAGGACTCGTGGAGCGCTTAGAAGTGAGAATGCCGGTATGAGTAGCGAAAGAGGGGTGAGAATCCCCTCCACCGAATGCCTAAGGTTTCCTGAGGAAGGCTCGTCCGCTCAGGGTTAGTCGGGACCTAAGCCGAGGCCGAAAGGCGTAGGCGATGGATAACAGGTTGATATTCCTGTACCACCTCCTCACCATTTGAGCAATGGGGGGACGCAGGAGGATAGGGTAAGCGCGGTATTGGATATCCGCGTCCAAGCAGTTAGGCTGGGAAATAGGCAAATCCGTTTCCCGTAAAGGCTGAGCTGTGATGGCGAGCGAAATATAGTAGCGAAGTTCCTGATTCCACACTGCCAAGAAAAGCCTCTAGCGAGGTGAGAGGTGCCCGTACCGCAAACCGACACAGGTAGGCGAGGAGAGAATCCTAAGGTGATCGAGAGAACTCTCGTTAAGGAACTCGGCAAAATGACCCCGTAACTTCGGGAGAAGGGGTGCTCTGTTAGGGTGCAAGCCCGAGAGAGCCGCAGTGAATAGGCCCAGGCGACTGTTTAGCAAAAACACAGGTCTCTGCGAAGCCGTAAGGCGAAGTATAGGGGCTGACGCCTGCCCGGTGCTGGAAGGTTAAGAGGAGCGCTTAGCGTATGCGAAGGTGCGAATTGAAGCCCCAGTAAACGGCGGCCGTAACTATAACGGTCCTAAGGTAGCGAAATTCCTTGTCGGGTAAGTTCCGACCCGCACGAAAGGCGCAACGATCTGGGCACTGTCTCAACGAGAGACTCGGTGAAATTATAGTACCTGTGAAGATGCAGGTTACCCGCGACAGGACGGAAAGACCCCGTGGAGCTTTACTGCAGCCTGATATTGAATGTTGGTACAGCTTGTACAGGATAGGTAGGAGCCTTGGAAACCGGAGCGCTAGCTTCGGTGGAGGCATCGGTGGGATACTACCCTGGCTGTATTGACCTTCTAACCCGCTGCCCTTATCGGGCAGGGAGACAGTGTCAGGTGGGCAGTTTGACTGGGGCGGTCGCCTCCTAAAAGGTAACGGAGGCGCCCAAAGGTTCCCTCAGAATGGTTGGAAATCATTCGCAGAGTGTAAAGGCACAAGGGAGCTTGACTGCGAGACCTACAAGTCGAGCAGGGACGAAAGTCGGGCTTAGTGATCCGGTGGTTCCGCATGGAAGGGCCATCGCTCAACGGATAAAAGCTACCCCGGGGATAACAGGCTTATCTCCCCCAAGAGTCCACATCGACGGGGAGGTTTGGCACCTCGATGTCGGCTCATCGCATCCTGGGGCTGTAGTCGGTCCCAAGGGTTGGGCTGTTCGCCCATTAAAGCGGTACGCGAGCTGGGTTCAGAACGTCGTGAGACAGTTCGGTCCCTATCCGTCGCGGGCGCAGGAAATTTGAGAGGAGCTGTCCTTAGTACGAGAGGACCGGGATGGACGCACCGCTGGTGTACCAGTTGTTCTGCCAAGGGCATCGCTGGGTAGCTATGTGCGGACGGGATAAGTGCTGAAAGCATCTAAGCATGAAGCCCCCCTCAAGATGAGATTTCCCATTCCGCAAGGAAGTAAGATCCCTGAAAGATGATCAGGTTGATAGGTCTGAGGTGGAAGTGTGGTGACACATGGAGCTGACAGATACTAATCGATCGAGGACTTAACCTAAATATTTTTGTGAAATGTCTGACCGTTATCTAGTTTTGAGAGAATGCTCTCAAAAGCCAAAGGCAAGGAAACTCGGCTAAAGGCCCTCACTTCCTGTGAGGAACGCCCAGTACCTTCGTCCTGAAGGCATAGTTTGGTGGCGATAGCGAAGAGGTCACACCCGTTCCCATGCCGAACACGGAAGTTAAGCTCTTCAGCGCCGATGGTAGTTGGGGGTTTCCCCCTGTGAGAGTAGGACGCCGCCAAGCGCTTAGGAAGACCAGCTGATATCAGCTGGTCTTTTTGTTATGAGGTCTTTTTTTGAAGAAGCAGCTGAGCGATATAATAGGGAAACTTTACTTCAGCTGTATGTAAAAACTGCTGAATGAGGACATAGTCGTCACTTGCACATTGGAGGAGAAGGTCATACCACCATTCTGTTTCATATCTGGCGATCATGCTTAGGTTATAGGCAATCAAATAATGAACCAATAATTCAGGGAGTTTTAAAAAGCGGTCTCGCTCAGCGGGAAAAAAATATGTCTCGCTTTCTAATTCGAAAAGCAAGCTAGTCGAAGTGCTTGGCTGATATTCCTTTTGCTCTGAAGAAAAGATCAGGCAGCCCTCGTTTTCTTGGCAAAATGTCCAGTTCAAATGATATTCAACATGTTCGACAAACCGTTTGGATGACATATTGTAAGCATTGGCGATGTCATCGGGCAGCCAAATAAGACCATCTTGGACAACTGCTTTTACCATTGGGTTTTGTTTTCTTTGGAATGACAGCACTTTATTGATTTCCGGAATTTTGGCCAAGAGCTGTTTCATGCTAAAACGTTCATCTCTCAAACCTTGCAATTGAAAAAGAGATTGCACCACATGCATACATAAGCCATTTCTTTGGACTTTTACTTCATCTTCATAAAATCGGTAATTTTGTTTTTTCCGTTTCCTAGTGGTTACGCCATGTGCAAGCACTGACGTATGGCTGGGATAGGAAGGATCTGTCGTTAATAAGCAGGCTTTCAAAAGCTGTGCCATTCCATAAAATAAAAGAATCGGCTTAATTTCTAAAGAAGCGATTTTGGCTTGTTTATAGAAGGCTTCCGCATGTTTGAGAAAAAAAATAAACCGTTCTCCATTTTTATAAGAGTTTCTTTTAGGATCCTCCATATCTTGATTTTTATATACCATTTCAAGAAAATGCTGGGATGTTTCGACAGAATAAAACAGCTCTAATTCCTTCCATCCTTTATTTTGCATGAACTCCACTTCCCTCTTGGTTATTTTCTAAAAATTACAACTGTTTCCCGCTTTCTTGACAGTCGGTATTCAAGTTGATAATCTACATATAATATTTTGCCGAAAAGAGGGGGATTTACTATGTGGGAAAGCAAATTTTCGAAAGAAGGCTTAACATTTGATGATGTATTGCTTGTTCCGGCCAAATCAGAAGTTCTTCCACGCGATGTTGATTTATCGGTTGAGCTTACTTCATCTATTAAGCTGAATGTTCCAATTATCAGTGCAGGCATGGATACTGTCACAGAAGCTCAAATGGCCATTGCAATGGCAAGACAGGGCGGCATGGGCATCGTCCATAAAAACATGTCAATTGAACAGCAGGCTGAACAGGTTGATAAAGTAAAGCGTTCAGAGCGCGGCGTTATTACGAATCCGTTTTTCCTAACACCCGAACATCAAGTTTTTGATGCAGAGCACTTAATGGGCAAATACAGAATCTCCGGTGTTCCCATTGTCGATAACGAAGAAGATCAGAAGCTGGTTGGAATTATTACAAACCGCGACCTTCGGTTTATTTCCGACTATTCCATGAAAATCAGCGATGTCATGACAAAAGAAGAGCTGGTCACTGCTCCTGTCGGCACAACATTAGATGAAGCAGAAAAAATTCTTCAGAAATATAAAATCGAAAAACTCCCTCTTTTAGATGATCAAGGTGTTTTAAAAGGACTGATCACGATCAAAGATATCGAAAAAGTGATCGAGTTCCCGAATTCAGCGAAAGATGTGCATGGACGTCTGCTTGTAGGAGCGGCAGTCGGAGTAACCGGCGATACAATGACGCGCGTCAGAAAGCTTGTTGAAGCCAATGTCGATGTCATTGTCATTGATACGGCACACGGCCATTCACAAGGCGTGCTTGATACAGTCAAGAAAATCCGCGACACATATCCTGAATTAAATATTATTGCCGGAAACGTCGCAACTGCTGAAGGCACAAAAGCGCTGATTGATGCCGGCGCTAATGTCGTCAAAGTCGGTATCGGACCGGGATCTATTTGTACAACCCGTGTTGTAGCCGGCGTCGGCGTCCCGCAAGTGACTGCGGTTTATGACTGCGCGACTGAAGCCAGAAAGCACGGCGCTACAATTATTGCAGACGGCGGAATCAAGTTTTCCGGGGACATTGTGAAGGCCTTGGCAGCCGGCGGACATGCCGTCATGCTGGGAAGTCTTCTTGCCGGTACATCTGAAAGCCCTGGCGAGACGGAAATTTACCAAGGCAGACGCTTTAAGGTCTACCGCGGAATGGGTTCAGTTGCGTCAATGGAAAAAGGAAGCAAGGATCGCTACTTCCAAGAAGAAAATAAGAAGTTTGTCCCTGAAGGAATTGAAGGCCGGACACCTTACAAAGGGCCTGTTGCCGATACGATTTATCAGCTTGTCGGCGGCTTGAAATCAGGTATGGGCTACTGCGGAACAAAAGATTTGAACGCGTTAAGAGAAGATGCTCAATTCATCCGCATGACTGGTGCGGGACTGCGAGAAAGCCATCCGCATGACGTGCAAATTACCAAAGAATCGCCCAACTATACCATTTCCTAATCAAATATGACAAAAATTAAAGTGTAGACAGAGTGATACTCTGTCTATTTTTTTTTGCTTCATTATGATAAAATTTATAATGTTGTGTTAAAAAAATGTCTTTTATGGCTTTGATATAGATTTTAGTCTGATGAAAAGCGGAGGTATCATGATTTGAAAAGCAAGAGAATAAAACAGCTGATCATGTTTGTCGTTGCTTTTGCGGTGGCGGTTGGGGCTTTTTCTCCTATGTCAAAAGCGAAAGCTGCAAATGATCCAATTAGTGTTGATGCGAAAGCGGCAATACTGGTGGAAGCTTCTTCAGGGAAAATTTTGTACAGCAAAAATGCTGATCAGCGTCTTCCTGTTGCCAGCATGGCTAAAATGATGACGGAGTATCTTCTTTTGGAAGCGATCCACGAGGGCAAAGTGAAATGGGACCAAAAATATACTCCTGATGAGTATGTGTATGAAATTTCCCAGGACCGTTCGTTATCCAACGTCCCTCTTCGCAAAGACGGCTCTTATACTGTAGAAGAGCTTTATCAGGCGACTGCGATTTATTCCGCAAACGCAGCGGCAATCGGACTTTCTGAGATCATTGCCGGTTCTGAATCAAAGTTTGTAGAATTGATGAATCAAAAAGCAAAAGAACTAGGAATGAAAAATTACAAATTTGTAAATGCGACAGGTTTGGAAAACAAAGATCTTCACGGCAAACATCCAAGCGGAACAAGCGGTGATGAAGAAAATGAAGTATCTGCGAGAGACATGGCGCTTCTTGCCGACCATTTAGTCAATGATTATCCTGAAATCCTTGAAACGGCAAGCATTGCAAAAACGAAGTTCAGAGAAGGCACAGATGATGAAATGGACATGCCAAACTGGAACTTTATGCTGAAAGGTCTTGTTCAGCAATATGAAGGTGTTGACGGCCTGAAAACCGGATCAACTGATTCAGCGGGATCATGCTTTACTGCAACTGCCGAAAGAAACGGCATGCGTGTCATTTCCGTCGTCCTTGATGCGAAAGGCGACCTTCATACGGCGCGTTTTAAAGAAACGAAAAAAATGCTGGATTATGCATTTGATCATTTCACAATGAAAGAGTTTTACGCAAAAGGCGCGCAAGTAAAAGGCAACGAAACGATCACAGTTGACAAAGGTAAAGAAACTGAAGTCGGCATCGTGACTGAAAAGGCCTTTTCAATGCCTGTGAAAAACGGTGAAGAAAAGAATTACAAGGCGAAAGTGACGCTGAATAAAGATGAGCTGACCGCACCTGTTAAAAAAGGTGAGAAAGTCGGGACCCTGACAGCTTCTTATAAGGGAGAAGAGAAGGACTACGGCTTTATTGGCAGCGATGTGTCAGGTGTAAACCTGGTGACAAAAGAAAATGATGAAAAAGCAAACTGGTTTATTTTAACGATGAGAAGCATCGGCGGTTTTTTTGCCGGCTTATGGAACAGTGTCGTTGATATGGTGACCGGCTGGTTTTAATACATAAAGAGCTCTATTTCTAGGGCTCTTTATTGTAATATCTAAAGGAATGCTAACGATTTGTTATAAAAATAGAAATAATCTTCGTGTTTTTCCATATGATTTTGTGGAATTATAGGATACAATAAGATTAAATCTGAACATTCTATCTTTGATTAGGGGGATCCTTGAAATGGCTCAAACAGGTACTGACCGTGTAAAACGCGGAATGGCAGAAATGCAGAAGGGCGGCGTCATTATGGACGTTGTCAATGCCGAACAAGCAAAAATCGCAGAAGAAGCAGGAGCCGTCGCAGTTATGGCATTGGAACGCGTTCCGGCTGATATCCGTGCGGCTGGCGGGGTTGCCCGCATGGCAGATCCGACCATTGTCGAGGAAGTCATGAACGCTGTTTCAGTTCCGGTCATGGCGAAAGCGCGTATCGGACATATCGTGGAAGCGCGTGTTCTCGAAGCGCTTGGCGTTGATTATATTGATGAAAGTGAAGTTTTGACTCCAGCGGATGAAGAATTTCATTTAAATAAAAATGAGTATACTGTTCCGTTCGTATGCGGATGCCGCGACCTTGGGGAAGCAACGCGCCGGATCGCAGAAGGAGCTTCCATGCTCCGCACAAAAGGCGAGCCTGGAACGGGTAATATCGTTGAAGCCGTTCGTCATATGAGAAAAGTGAACGCTCAAGTGCGCAAAGTGGTTGGCATGAGTGACGACGAGCTGATGACAGAAGCGAAAAACCTCGGTGCTCCTTATGAGCTGTTGCAGCAAATCAAAGCTGAAGGACGTCTTCCGGTTGTAAACTTTGCTGCCGGCGGTGTGGCAACGCCTGCTGATGCTGCTTTAATGATGCAGCTTGGCGCGGATGGCGTTTTTGTAGGGTCAGGTATTTTCAAATCTGATAATCCTGCTAAATTTGCTAAAGCTATTGTTGAAGCGACAACGCATTATACAGATTACAAGCTGATTGCCGAGCTTTCAAAAGAGCTTGGAACTGCAATGAAAGGTATTGAAATCTCAAATCTGCTGCCAGAACAGCGTATGCAAGAACGCGGCTGGTAATCATTAAGGAGACGGATTGACATGCTGACAATTGGTGTACTTGGACTTCAGGGAGCAGTAAGAGAACATATTCGCTCAATTGAAGCATGCGGTGCAGCCGGAAAAGTCATTAAATGGCCGGAAGAACTGAAGGAAATCGACGGCTTGATTTTGCCTGGAGGCGAAAGTACGACGATGAGGCGCCTCATTGACACGTATCGGTTTATGAAGCCGCTTCAGGAATTTGCCGCATCCGGAAAGCCGGTATTTGGAACTTGCGCAGGGTTGATTATGCTGGCAAAAAACATTGCCGGAAGCGATGAAGCTCACATCGGTGTTCTCGATGTCACTGTTGAGCGCAATTCATTCGGCAGACAAAGAGAGAGCTTTGAAGCAGATCTAACCGTCAAAGGGCTGGACGAACCGTTTACAGGTGTGTTTATCCGCGCCCCTCACATTTTGAAAGCGGGCGAAAAGGTAGAAGTTCTTTCTGAACACAATGGAAGAATCGTCGCTGCTAAACAAGGAAATCTTCTCGGCTGTTCCTTCCATCCCGAGCTGACGGATGACCACAGGATGACAAAGTTGTTTGTGGAGATGGCTGAACAGCATAAACAGGAAGCCGTTGTATAAAACGGTTGAAAGCTGTGAAAACTTGTAGTACATTTATAAGACAATATAGATCGAAAAGCGTTGATAGGAAACAGTAGGAAGCCTTTCTTTCAAAAGAGAGCCGATGGTTGGTGCGAATCGGTGAAAGATGCTGTCCGAATCCATCCTTGAGCGAAATGCTGAACAATGAAAGTAGGCATTTACGGGATACCCGTTATCAAAAGGAAGCGGAAAGCAGGACCACTTGTCCTGTTTTCAATCAGGGTGGCAACGCGAGAGCTCTCGTCCCTTTATATTAGGGAATCGAGGGCTCTTTTTTTCGGTCAAATCAGTGTAAAAGGAGCGAGGCAGATGCTTGATGTCAAACTGCTGCGGGCAAATTTTGAAGAAATCAAACAAAAGCTTGCCCACAGGGGAGAAGATTTAACAGACTTTGATCGATTTGAGGAATTGGATGCCAAACGAAGAGAATTGATTGTCAAAGTAGAAGAACTGAAAGGGAAGCGCAATGAGGTGTCCCAGCAGGTTGCCGCTTTAAAGCGCGAGAAAAAAGATGCCGACCATATCATTAAAGAAATGCGCGAGGTCGGCGAACAAATTAAAAAACTAGATGAAAGCTTGAGGACTGTCGAGTCTTCTCTGGACATGATCATGCTGTCCATTCCGAACATTCCGCATGAGTCTGTTCCGGTTGGTGAGACTGAAGACGATAATGTAGAAGTGCGCGAATGGGGCACGCTTCCTCAATTTTCCTATGAAGCAAAGCCGCATTGGGAAATCGCCGATCAATTGAACATTCTTGATTTTGAACGGGCCGGAAAAGTAACAGGCAGCCGCTTTGTTTTTTATAAAGGGCTTGGCGCCAGACTTGAACGTGCATTATATAACTTTATGCTTGACCTCCATGTAGATGAGTACGGTTATACAGAAGTCATTCCTCCTTACATGGTCAACCGTGCAAGTATGACAGGTACAGGCCAGCTTCCAAAGTTTGAGGAAGACGCCTTTAAAATCAGGGAAGAGGATTATTTCCTGATTCCGACGGCAGAGGTTCCGATTACTAACCTGCATCGCGATGAAATTTTATCCGCCGACGATTTGCCGGTCAATTATGCTGCGTTCAGTGCGTGCTTCCGTTCAGAAGCCGGCTCAGCAGGCCGGGATACCCGCGGATTGATTCGCCAGCATCAATTTAATAAGGTTGAACTTGTCAAATTCGTAAAGCCCGAAGATTCCTATGAAGAGCTTGAGAAACTGACAAATCAAGCTGAAAAGGTGCTTCAGCTGCTTGAACTCCCATACCGCGTCATGAGCATGTGTACGGGTGATTTAGGGTTTACTGCCGCGAAGAAATACGATATCGAAGTATGGATTCCGAGTCAGGATACGTATCGTGAAATTTCATCTTGCAGCAACTTTGAAGCCTTCCAGGCGAGACGGGCCAACATCAGGTTCCGAAGAGAAGCAAAAGGCAAGCCTGAGCATGTCCATACATTGAATGGATCAGGTTTGGCAGTCGGCAGAACGGTTGCCGCTTTATTGGAGAACTATCAGCAGGAAGACGGAAGTGTCGTCATCCCTAAAGTTCTGCGTCCTTATATGGGGAACAGAGAAGTCATTAAACCATCATAAAAAGGTGCGTCATGAGGCGCACCTTTTTTATTTTAACGACCAGACGGCGGCGATATTTCGTGCGCAGTGCTCCAAGTATGCACTGCCATTGGCTAGAGATTCCTCCAAGGAAGTGATTCCCGGGACGATCGAAAAAAGCGCTGAGATTCCTTTGTCATAAACGAGTTCACAGCCCTCGCCAAGCGAGCCTGCGAAGGCGATCACGGGAATATCTGCTTTACCGGCCCGTTTTGCCACTCCTGCAGGCGTTTTTCCGTAGATGGTTTGGCCGTCTATTTTCCCTTCTCCTGTAATGATAAGATCGGCTCCTTTGATCCTTTCTGAAAAAGATAAGGTATCCAAGACGATTTCAACGCCGCTTTTTAATTCCGCTTTTAAAAAGGCATACAAGCCCGCTCCCAAGCCGCCTGCCGCGCCAGCACCAGGGAGCAAATCAGCCTCAAGGTTTAACTCATCCCTGATCATCTCGGCGTAATGTTTCAAATTCTGGTCTAAAAGAGCGGCCATTTCTTCAGTCGCCCCTTTTTGAGGCCCGAATATGGCAGATGCTCCGCGAGGTCCTGTAAGCGGGTTGTCAACGTCGCAGGCTGCCTCAAATTTGATCTGTTTTAATGCTGGATGCAGACCGCTCATATCAATTTGAGCTATTTGAGAGAGCTTTCCGCCGCCATCCTGAATCTCCTTCCCGTCACGGTTCAGAAACTTCACCCCAAGTGCGCTGGCCATGCCGGCTCCTCCGTCATTTGTAGCACTTCCGCCCAGTCCGATGATCATCTTGTCTGCGCCTTGTTCTATGGCATCTGCGATCAGTTCTCCGGTTCCTCTTGTTGTTGTCAGGAGCGGGTTTCGCTGTTTAGGAGGAACAAGGTGAAGGCCTGACGCTTCAGCCATTTCAATAACGGCTGTTTTTCCGTCTCCAAGGAGCCCATAAGCGGCTTTGACCGGTGTTCCGCGAGGCCCTGTCACCTTTTTGTAAATCAATTCCCCGCCGGTTGCGTCAACCAGAGCCTGAACAGTTCCTTCTCCGCCGTCAGCAACCGGAATTTTAATATACTCGGCATCAGGAAGCACGGCCTTAAAGCCTTTTTCAATGCTTACAGCCGCTTCCATAGAGGTCATGCTTTCCTTAAATGAATCAGGTGCAATCACGATTTTCATAGCTTCAGCTCCTTTTTAAATAAAGAATTGAAAAATTCCAAAAATCAAGGTTGAAATGATGGTTAAGATCAATCCGATGACCGACTCATAAGGAATAAGTTTAAGGCGTTCTTTCATCGACATGAATACGCTGCCTCCTGTCGTATGAAAGAAACTACCGTGAGGCAGGTGGTCAAGTACAGTAGCCCCGGCGTGAATCATGGCTGCACCTGCGAGGCCGGCGACGCCAAGATCAAGCAATGTCGGGCCAAATACGCTGCTGGCGACAGCGGTTCCCGCAGTTGTTGAGGCTGTGGCCATGGACATCAGCATACCCGAAATCGGAGCCAAAAGAAACGCTGGCAGACCCAATCCGACAAGGCTGTCTGTGATCAATCCGTTAAGTTCAGAATTGGCGATGATTCCGGCAAGTGTTCCAGTCCCGATCAGCATGACGGCGACACCTGACATTTTGGAAAGACCTGAAGCGGCAAAATCCTTTAGCTTTCCTGCTTGCCCTGAAGCAATTGCTGTGATGAAGCCTCCTGCCGGCAGAGCTATAATCGGATCAATCGTAATTCCCGCGGCGGGCCTTAAAGCAAGTAACAAAATAGCGGCGGCGGGCCCGCTGATCGCTGCCCAAAATGACGGAAGATGCTGAGCGGAGCTGCTTTCAATCTCGTCAGAAGCAACTTGTGTTCCTCTATTGGAAAGCCGCTTAGCTAACAAATATGTGGCCCCCAAACCGAACAGAGCGGGGATGATCCCTGCCGCCATGACGGATGTCAAAGGGACATGAAACGCATCTGAAGCAGCGATCGCATTGGGATTTGGAGACATGATATTTCCCGCTTTACCTCCGCCGATCATCGCCAAAAGAATCGCTGCTTTACTGATTGACACCCGCTTTGCGATGGCCAGGGCGATCGGGGCGACAGTAATGACCGCGACATCGACGAATACGCCGACTGTTGTTAAGATAGCCGCTGCCAAAGTCAATGCAAGCAATGCTCTTTTCTCACCCATTTTATGAACGATGGTTTCGGCTATGACAGCTGCTGAACCTGACTGAATCAGCACACCTGCAAGCACGCCTGCTGCCAAAATACGGAGCACAGCGGGAATCATGTTTTTAGCCCCTGTCATCATCAAATCTGTTGTCTCTATCAAATCCGCACCGCCAATTAGGCCCCCTGCTAATGCTCCGACCATCATTCCATAAGCCGGCGGCACTTTTTTCAAAATTAAAAAGATAGAAATGGCTAATGCACAAAGGGCGCCTATAGCGTGTATTTGAATATCCAATCTGCATCCCTCCTTTACGTCCAATTGTAAACGCTTTCTATCGAAGGGAGAATTGTTCAGACATACGGATTTTATCGTTTTATCCCATGTTAAAATTGTTCATTTGCACAAAAGGATGAAAAAAGCGTGATAGCTGTATATAGTTTAAACAAGTCTTCCAAATGCTTTGGGTTGCATCCGGTCGCTGATTCGATTTTTTTCAAGCGATAATTTAATGTATTGCGGTGAATGAACAGTCTTGAAGAAGCCTCTGCCATTTCACCGTTTACTTCTATGTAACAGAGAAGGGTTTTGGCCAATTCGCCTTTCGGATCTGCTTGAGAAAGGCGCTCCCAGATTTTTTTGAAATGAATTTCCTGATCGGGCTGCTGGATCTTTGAAAGAAGGACGGGAATCGCGAAATTCCGGTAATCACAGAAATCATGGCGGAATCCCATCGTTTGAGCGATCCTCAAGGTTTGTTTTGCACTTTGATAGGAAAAAGGCAGCTGTTGAAGCTGATCCGCCTGCTCTCCCATCGCTCCCATGATGGTCTTCCATTGGCTGAGCCAATCGTGCCAGGCTGAATAGATTTCAGACCGGCTTTTACCGGGTTCATCTGTCAGAAGAACAGCAATCTCCGTTAAAGAAATATTGGCGTAGAGATCTTGAGGCTTTAATTGCTTTTCAAGTTTTTTGATAAATGCCGGCTTCATATCAGCGGATGGGAGCTCAAATACTAGGCAAATGCGCTTGCTTTCCAGTGGAATACTTAAACGCTCTGCGCGTTCCAGAAAATCAAGGGACATCAAATCATCTCCCTGGATCATTTGGATGACCGTTTCTTCCCGCAGTCTTTGATCCCATGTCAGCTGTTTTGTCAAAAACGCCTGTTGAACGGTTAGTTCCGCGGCCATTTTGACCAGTTCTCCATAATGGCTGACTTCAGAAGGGGATCCGGTAATGCCGATGACACCGATCATTTCATCGTGAAATGCGATCGGGAGGTTTACTCCCGGTTTTGTTCCTGTCAAAACAGAACATTCCTCAGGTGTGATGCTGATTCCGCTATTAGCTGAAAGAACATCTTTTGCTCCGGCATGTTCATCGCCAATCCTTGAGCGGTCGCCGGAGGCGATGATAACTCCGTTTCCATCCATGATGTTAATGTTATGTCCAATAATCGACATTGTTCTGTCGACAATTTCCGCTGCCAGTTCTTTTGATAGATACTTCATTGATCGCTGCTCCTGTCAGTTGATTTAATGTCCTGTTTTTAAATCTGAACTTTTCCATCAATCCACCATTCGATAAACTGTTTTAAAGAGGGGGCAACCCAAGTGCGGCTGTCATCCTCATGATTCCAAACATATATATCGTCTTTTTGAATGGAGCCATTTAAAATGGAATAAGCAAATAAATCACCGTTCCTGCATCAGTGATAAATAAGAGACAGTCAAAGGGCATGTATATATCCTTAAAAACTTCGCCATTTTTCAGCTCCTCATTTTCCTCTATGATTCAGTCTGCGAACCAAATGAGAGGGCAGTCGAATTCATCGTTTATTCCATCTGTTTCTTTCAGCAGACTTTCCAGTTCATTTGGGAGCTGAATATTGAGTTTTCGTTTGATTTCTTCCAATCTTGCTGTTTGAGAGGGTTTGTTAAACGTATATTCTTCGGATAAACGCCTGATCAAATGTCTCCACATTTTCATCACCCTTTGCTATAATAGGTTCTTGCAGGATCATTATAAGCAAGAAATTATTATAATTAAATTTTTATCAAAAAATCTCTTGACTCAAAAACACAGGACATGTTATATTAATTCTTGTCGATACGGAGGAATACCCAAGTCTGGCTGAAGGGATCGGTCTTGAAAACCGACAGGGGTGTCAAAGCCCGCGGGGGTTCGAATCCCTCTTCCTCCGCCATTATTGATTTGCATTTTAGTGATTGACTAAGCATAAATTGGAGATTGTGTTGCCGCTGCCTGAATAGGGTAGCGGTTTTTTTGTATCTTTCAGCAAAAAAGAGCGGATTCCATTGGGAAACCCGCTTTTTTGTATGCCTATCTTTGGATGGCTTCGCTTATTTTCTCAATAATAGGGTCCAGAGAGGCTGAGTTGTTGAACAGGTCATATTCTTCTATATTGACTCTTACCACAGGACAGGCATTAAAGCCGCTGATCCAGTTTTCGTATCTTGTGTACATTTCCTCCCAATAAGCCCTGTCTGTTTGCAGCTCCATTTCCCGTCCGCGCTTTTGGATGCGATCCAGAATCGTTTCCAAATTGCCCTCCAAGTATACTAGGACGTCCGGACGAGGGAAGTATGGCGTCATCACCATCGCTTCAAACAGGCTTGTATAGGTTTTATAGTCGACTTTTGACATTGTGCCTTTATCTGCATGCATCTTGGCGAAAATGCCTGTGTCTTCATAAATCGAGCGGTCTTGAACAAATCCGCCGCCTGATTCAAAAATATATTTTTGTTCTTTAAACCGTTCTGCTAAAAAGAAAATTTGTAAATGAAAGCTCCAGCGTTCAAAGTCTTGATAGAAAGCCTCCAAATAAGGATTATTGACGACTTCTTCAAGAGATGTTTTAAATTCGAGTCTTGTTGCAAGCTCTTTAGTTAATGTGGATTTTCCCACTCCTACCGTGCCTGCAACAGTAATGATGGCATCCTTCGGAATATTATGTACACTCATCCTATATACTCCTTTACTTGATCGGCAATCCGATTAAAAACGGCTTCCGATAAAACAAAATCTTCCTGGTCTCCGTTTATTTCAATGATCGGCAGTGATGGGTCGTCTTTTTTGATTTGCTTGATCGCAGTTTCATAATCCTTGATCAGCTGTTCCAAATAAAGCTCGTCCATTTGCTGCTCAAACGGCCGTCCGCGTTTTTTAATTCGTTTTAATAATGTCGGCAGACTTGCCCGGATGTAGATGATGATATTTGGTTTAGGCAAATCCTCTGTGAGCAGCTGATAAATCTTTCTGTATTTCTCAAGGTTTTTACCTTCTAACGTCCGTTCCGCAAAAATGACATTTTTATAAATATGGTAGTCGGAAATGACGGGCGCGTTTTTATGTAAATACTTTTTTTCAGTATCTTCAAGCTGTTTATAGCGATTGCAAAGGAAAAACATTTCAAGCTGAAAGCTCCATTCGTCTTTGTCTTCGTAAAATTTGCCGAGGAAAGGGTTCTCTTCGACAATTTCTTTGACCAAAGACAGAGAAAGCCTTTCTGAAAGCATGCAGGCCAATGTTGTTTTTCCCGCCCCGATGGGACCTTCGACAGCGATGAAAGGGGCTGTATTCATAGGTGTCCTCCTACTCAGATAAGCCATTTGCTTATAATTTATGATCCATCCATATTGTATCACATCATGTTCTATTGCCCATGAAAAAAACGTTCCGTCAACTTGGGAACGTCTCTTTGTCAACATTAAATTGATCTGCAATCAGGAGCCAGTTTTGCGGGAATGAGAGGCCGAGTTTCCAATAGCTGATCCCCCTTAAATTTAACTCTTTGATCAGATCAAATTTTGCCTGGATGGATCGCGCATCTTCAAACCAAACCTCATGCTGCTTGCCCGCACTGTCTGTATAGCGGAAATAAGGGGCCTGGGCTGTTTCATCGTACAATATGGCTGCATTGTTTTCGCTGGCAATTTGTATAGCCCTTTGCGGACTAATCGCTTTGGCGAGTTCTCCTCCGGGAGTATAAGGAAGAGTCCAGTCATAGCCGTATAGATTTTGCCCCATAACGATTTTATTGGCAGGCATTTCAGTAAGCGCATATTCAATAACATCTCGTACAGGACCAATCGGTGACACCGCCATTGGCGGCCCTCCGCTGTAGCCCCATTCATACGTCATCAGTACGACAAAATCGACGATTTGGCCATGTGCCCGATAGTCGTGTGCTTCATACCATTGTCCCGGCTGGTCGGCTCTTGTTTTAGGAGCGAGGGCGGTAGAGATCAACCAGCCTTCCCGTCTGAAACGGTCCCGGGCTTCCCGCAGAAATTGATTATATGCTTCTCTATCCTCCGGCCTTAAGTATTCAAAGTCAAAATGAATGTCTTTAAACCCGTATCTTCTGGCGGCGGCAACGATGTTATCGAGCAGTTTGCTTTTTACATTCTCGTCTGTCAGGATGATCCTGCCAAGCTCGTCGCTGAAGGCTTCATTTTCAAGATTGGTGACAATCATCATCATGGTAGTCCGCTGTCTGTCGGCAATTTCTTTTAAATTGTCGAGCGGCGGCTCCTCAAGCGTGCCGTCCCGCTTTGCTTGAAAGCTGAAAGCACCGAGGTAGGTCAGGTATGGAACCGCCTCTCTCGCCGCCTGCTGAAGTGCGGGGCTGACGCTTTCTCCCCGCGGCTCTATATAAGCGTTTGTTTCTAAGTTCCGCTTTGGCCGCGGCGGAATGTACAACAATATTCCGACAGGTAAAAGGGCACCTAGCTGAATGCGGTTGATTCTGGCCAGTTCTGCAACAGGAATATTAAAACGCCCAGCGATCGTAGCCAGTGTATCACCTTGCTGCACCTCATAAAACTGTCCGGCAATCGGTATGATGATGGTTTGTCCGACAACGAGTCGATTTGGATTGGGAATTTCATTCGTTTCTACAATTTCATTGACCGTTGTTCTGTACCGATTCGCAATTCTGTAAAGGGTATCGCCTCTTTTCACGACATAAATCTGAATGGGAAACGCCTCCTTTCTCATTGCTATCACTATATGAGAAAAGGAAGTGTTTCATGCTCTAAGTTTCCGTAATGAGATGTTTGGCGGCTGTGATATTGGCAAACAGGACATTTTCCATGATAGTCAATGCATATTTGTTGTCTTTTTCATGATTGGATGCAATACAATCGTGGGGAATCGTGATTTCGTATTCCCGCATATAGGCGTCGTTGGCTGTAAACAGAACGCAAATATTGCCGGCGATTCCCGTGATGATTAAATGATGGATATGAAGTTCATTTAATAAAGTTTCAAGAGCGGTGCCGTAAAAAGCTGAATGCTTCGGTTTGATTAAAAAATAGTCGCTTTCTTTAGGTGCGAGCCGTTCAATGATGTTTTTGCTTCTGTCATTTTTGCATTTCTTCATAATGGCAGCAATATCTGCTTGCCAAATTCCGAAATGGTCATTAATGTAGATGATAGGCCAATTCATTTTCTCGGCATGTTTTTTCAGAGCCAGAATATCATCGGCCATTTCCTCTGTTTTTTTTGAAAGGACATCGCCCATATCGAAATGAAAATCATTGATCATGTCTACAATAATGAGGGCGGTATCTGGAGTGGACAAGTCGCTTTTACTCCTTTCAGGTTCAAATTTCATATTTCATTATCTATATGTTAGCCTTTCTGAATGGGGAAAAAACATTGAAAGAGTGCGTGCAGATGACACAAGACGAGCTTTATATGAGAGAAGCGATCCGCGAAGCGAAAAAAGCTGAAGAAAAGGGAGAGGTGCCAATCGGCGCTGTTCTTGTTCTGGATGATGAAATCATTGCCCGTGCCCATAATTTAAGGGAAACAGAGCAAAGAGCGCTTGCACACGCAGAAATGCTTGTCATAGACGAAGCGTGCAAGAAGCTGGGAACATGGCGTCTTGAAAGAGCGGTTCTTTACGTTACGCTTGAGCCCTGTCCGATGTGTGCCGGAGCTGCTGTTCTTTCGAGGATTGATAAAGTTGTATTTGGAGCATTTGATCCTAAAGGCGGCTGTGCAGGAACTTTGATGAATCTTCTTCAGGAGGAGAGGTTTAATCATCAGGCTGAAGTGGTAAGCGGAGTAATGGAAGAAGAATGCGGGAGGCTGCTCAGCGATTTTTTCAAGAATCTCCGCGCAAAAAAGAAAGCGGAGAAGCAAAACAAACTGGAATGACGGATATTTGCAATTTAGGATGAAACAAGTTATACTATTGAGTGCGTCACAAACAGACGCGGCCTTTATAATTTGATATTTATTTTGCCGTGCTAAGCGGGGAGGTAGCGGTGCCCTGTACTCGCAATCCGCTCGAGCGAGGCCGAATTCCTTTCTCGAGGTTCGTTTACTTTAAGGTCTGCCTTAAGCAAGTGGTGTTGACGTTTGGGTCCTGCGCAATGGGAATCCATGAACCATGTCAGGTCCGGAAGGAAGCAGCATTAAGTGGAACCTTCCATGTGCCGCAGGGTTGCCTGGGCTGAGCTAACTGCTTAAGTAACGCTTAGGGTAGCGAATCGACAGAAGGTGCACGGTAAATCAATCATCAAATTAACACTCATCTATTTTCAGATAGATGAGTTTTTTTCTTAAGAAGAGCTTTTGGAATTGAAAGCCGCTTCATGTATAATAAGATTGAAGATATTAAGAGGAGGGCGTGTTTGTGAGTTACCAAGCTTTATATAGAGTGTTCAGGCCGCAGTTGTTTGAAGATGTAGTCGGTCAGGAGCACATCACGAAAACGTTGCAAAATGCCCTTTTACAAAAGAAATTTTCTCACGCTTACCTGTTTTCCGGACCGAGGGGGACAGGGAAAACAAGCGCTGCAAAACTGTTTGCCAAAGCTGTCAACTGTGAGCATGCTCCAGTCAGTGAACCGTGTAACGAATGTTCCGCGTGTAAAGGCATTACAAGCGGTGCAATTTCAGATGTGATCGAAATTGATGCCGCATCTAACAACGGTGTAGATGAAATACGCGACATTCGGGATAAAGTGAAATTTGCTCCGTCTGCTGTCACGTATAAAGTATATATCATAGATGAAGTACATATGCTTTCTATTGGCGCATTCAACGCTCTTCTCAAAACACTTGAAGAGCCGCCTGAGCATTGCATATTTATTCTCGCGACGACAGAGCCCCATAAAATCCCTTTAACAATCATTTCAAGATGTCAGCGTTTTGATTTTAAAAGAATCACCTCACAGGCGATTGTCGGCCGAATGAAAAAGATTGTTGAAACAGAACAGTTCAAGGTGCAGGAAGGCGCACTGGAAATCATCGCTGGAGCTGCAGACGGTGGAATGAGGGATGCTTTGAGTCTGCTGGATCAGGCAGTATCCTTCAGCGGCGAGGAGCTCACGGTCGATGATGCCTTGCTGATCACGGGCGCCGTGTCTCAGCATTATATAGGAAAGCTTGCGTCTACCCTTCATGAAAAAAATGTTTCGGGTGCTTTGGAGACATTGAACGAACTGCTTCAGCAGGGGAAAGACCCGGCCAAGCTGATCGAGGACATGATTTTCTATTTCAGGGATATGCTTCTTTATCAAACGGCGCCGGATTTAGAAGGCGTACTTGAAAAGGTGAAAGTGGACGAAGAGTTCCAAAACCTCTCTCAGCAAATTCCCTCACAACACCTTTATGAAATGATTGATATTTTAAATAAGAGTCATCAGGAAATGAAATGGACGAATCATCCGCGCATCTTTTTTGAAGTCGCGGTTGTGAAGCTTTGCCAGGGTGCAAAAACCGAGCTGCCTTCGGCTGGACAGCCTGAAGTAGAAAACCTCGTGAACAAGGTGCGCCAGCTGGAACAGGAAATTACCCAGCTCAAAACATCGGGGGTGCAGGTTTCCGCGGCTCCAAGTCAGCCAAAAGAAGCAACACGCCCTCAAAAAAGCGCGAAAAGCGGTTATAAGGCCCCTGTCGGCCGGATCCATGAAATATTAAAAGAGGCTACAAGACCGGACCTTGAAAAATTAAAGGGCTACTGGGGAGAATTGCTTGCTCAGCTCAAACAGCAAAATAAAGTTTCACATGCTGCCTTATTAAATGACAGCGAACCGGTGGCGGCATCTTCAAAGGCATTCGTCCTTTCATTTAAATATGAAATTCACTGTAAAATGGTTGCCGAAGATAATAATGGAGTCAGGACAAACCTGGAGCAGATTTTAGACGGAATGCTCGGCGGGAGAATAGATATAGTTGGCGTTCCTGAAGCACAATGGGGTAAAATAAGAGAAGAATTTCTGCAGGATCATCAGCAGGAAGAATCAGAATCAAATGAATCAAAAGTAGAGGAAGATCCGCTCATAGCAGAAGCTAAAAAGCTGTTTGGAGCGGAACTGATTGAAATTAAAGAATAAAACATGAAAGAGAGTGGTTTTCAGTATGCGCGGTGGAATGGGAAACATGCAAAAAATGATGAAGCAAATGCAAAAAATGCAAAAGGATATGCAAAAGGCACAGGAGGAGCTTGCTGAAAAGGTGCTTGAAGGTACAGCAGGCGGCGGAATGGTCACTGTTAAAGTGAACGGCCAAAAAGAAATCATCGACGTCGTCATTAAAGAAGAAGTCGTCGACCCTGAAGATGTTGAAATGCTTCAAGACCTCGTTCTTGCAGCGACAAATGATGCTTTAAAACAAGTGGATGAAATGACAAATGAAACGATGGGTAAGTTTACAAAAGGAATGAACATGCCGGGTTTATTCTAGGAGGAAAATAAGAATGCAGTATCCTGAACCAATATCAAAGCTGATTGACAGCTTTATGAAATTGCCAGGAATCGGACCGAAAACGGCTGTCCGTCTGGCTTTTTTTGTTCTCAGTATGAAAGAAGATGTTGTGCTAGATTTTGCAAAAGCGCTGGTAAACGCAAAGCGCAATTTAACTTATTGTTCGGTTTGCGGCCATATAACGGATCAAGATCCCTGCTATATTTGTGAAGATACGAGAAGAGACAAATCGGTCATATGTGTCGTTCAGGATCCGAAAGATGTAATTGCTATGGAGAAGATGAAAGAATATGAAGGGTTGTACCATGTTTTGCATGGAGCAATTTCTCCGATGGACGGAATTGGTCCGGAAGATATTAAAATACCCGAATTGTTGAAGCGATTGCAGGATGATCAAGTGACTGAAGTGATCCTCGCAACAAACCCGAATATAGAAGGAGAAGCAACGGCCATGTACATTTCAAGGCTTTTAAAGCCATCTGGTATCAAGCTGTCACGAATTGCCCATGGACTTCCGGTCGGCGGCGATTTGGAATATGCAGATGAAGTCACTCTTTCTAAAGCGCTTGAAGGCAGACGTGAAATGTAGAGGGAGGAGATTGCAGTACCATGGGTTTTCTTCGGAAAAAGAAGCTTAGAAAAGAATTTGACAACAAGCTGATTGAACAGCTGATGCGGCAAAAGGAAGAATGGAACAGGCAAAAACGGCTGATTGAACACAGCCTTGAACCTTCCGCTGAAGTTCTCCATGAGTTAAACGTAGCCGAGGCGAAATACTTTTTTTATTTGCGGGAAGCCAAAAAAAGAAACTTAAGAATCGGCGGCTGGAAGTAGCAGGTCTATTTGCATGAATCTCTTCATATGCTTGTACTAGAAAAGGCGAGGAGTGAGAGAATTCATGGGATCTGCTATTATTATAGGGGCAATTGTGGCTTTGGTTGCCCTTCTGTTTTTTTCAAAGGCTTCCTTTAAACCTTTAAAATGGATGGGCACGATTGCTGTTAGATTTATTGTCGGCGCTCTGTTTTTGTTCTGTGTGAATTTGTTTGGAGAAAGCATGGGCATTCATGTGCCGATTAATCTTGTGACTACTGGAGTCAGCGGGATATTGGGAGTGCCGGGAGTAGCGGCTCTGATTGTCATTAAACAGTTTATCGTAATTTAATATTTTGTTGACACTTTTCTGCAGAGGTGTTATATTAGTATTCGTCGCTAACGGCGAATCATTTTTTTTGAAAAAAGTTGTTGACGACATATTGGATAAATGTTATTATATTATAGTCGCTTCGAGAGCGGCAACGAAGTTCTTTGAAAACTAAACAAGACAAACGTACCTGTTAATTCATTAAATAAATCGCACATGCGAATGTGCGTAGTCATTGTCAAACTTCATGGAGAGTTTGATCCTGGCTCAGGACGAACGCTGGCGGCGTGCCTAATACATGCAAGTCGAGCGGACCGACGGGAGCTTGCTCCCTTAGGTTAGCGGCGGACGGGTGAGTAACACGTGGGTAACCTGCCTGTAAGACTGGGATAACTCCGGGAAACCGGGGCTAATACCGGATGCTTGATTGAACCGCATGGTTCAATCATAAAAGGCGGCTTCGGCTGCCGTTTACAGATGGACCCGCGGCGCATTAGCTAGTTGGTGAGGTAATGGCTCACCAAGGCGACGATGCGTAGCCGACCTGAGAGGGTGATCGGCCACACTGGGACTGAGACACGGCCCAGACTCCTACGGGAGGCAGCAGTAGGGAATCTTCCGCAATGGACGAAAGTCTGACGGAGCAACGCCGCGTGAGTGATGAAGGTTTTCGGATCGTAAAGCTCTGTTGTTAGGGAAGAACAAGTACCGTTCGAATAGGGCGGTACCTTGACGGTACCTAACCAGAAAGCCACGGCTAACTACGTGCCAGCAGCCGCGGTAATACGTAGGTGGCAAGCGTTGTCCGGAATTATTGGGCGTAAAGCGCGCGCAGGCGGTTTCTTAAGTCTGATGTGAAAGCCCCCGGCTCAACCGGGGAGGGTCATTGGAAACTGGGGAACTTGAGTGCAGAAGAGGAGAGTGGAATTCCACGTGTAGCGGTGAAATGCGTAGAGATGTGGAGGAACACCAGTGGCGAAGGCGACTCTCTGGTCTGTAACTGACGCTGAGGCGCGAAAGCGTGGGGAGCGAACAGGATTAGATACCCTGGTAGTCCACGCCGTAAACGATGAGTGCTAAGTGTTAGAGGGTTTCCGCCCTTTAGTGCTGCAGCAAACGCATTAAGCACTCCGCCTGGGGAGTACGGTCGCAAGACTGAAACTCAAAGGAATTGACGGGG
>NZ_CP133085.1:37500-165000 GCF_030908325.1 Bacillus swezeyi
TCCGTTTCCCGTAAAGGCTGAGCTGTGATGGCGAGCGAAATATAGTAGCGAAGTTCCTGATTCCACACTGCCAAGAAAAGCCTCTAGCGAGGTGAGAGGTGCCCGTACCGCAAACCGACACAGGTAGGCGAGGAGAGAATCCTAAGGTGATCGAGAGAACTCTCGTTAAGGAACTCGGCAAAATGACCCCGTAACTTCGGGAGAAGGGGTGCTCTGTTAGGGTGCAAGCCCGAGAGAGCCGCAGTGAATAGGCCCAGGCGACTGTTTAGCAAAAACACAGGTCTCTGCGAAGCCGTAAGGCGAAGTATAGGGGCTGACGCCTGCCCGGTGCTGGAAGGTTAAGAGGAGCGCTTAGCGTATGCGAAGGTGCGAATTGAAGCCCCAGTAAACGGCGGCCGTAACTATAACGGTCCTAAGGTAGCGAAATTCCTTGTCGGGTAAGTTCCGACCCGCACGAAAGGCGCAACGATCTGGGCACTGTCTCAACGAGAGACTCGGTGAAATTATAGTACCTGTGAAGATGCAGGTTACCCGCGACAGGACGGAAAGACCCCGTGGAGCTTTACTGCAGCCTGATATTGAATGTTGGTACAGCTTGTACAGGATAGGTAGGAGCCTTGGAAACCGGAGCGCTAGCTTCGGTGGAGGCATCGGTGGGATACTACCCTGGCTGTATTGACCTTCTAACCCGCTGCCCTTATCGGGCAGGGAGACAGTGTCAGGTGGGCAGTTTGACTGGGGCGGTCGCCTCCTAAAAGGTAACGGAGGCGCCCAAAGGTTCCCTCAGAATGGTTGGAAATCATTCGCAGAGTGTAAAGGCACAAGGGAGCTTGACTGCGAGACCTACAAGTCGAGCAGGGACGAAAGTCGGGCTTAGTGATCCGGTGGTTCCGCATGGAAGGGCCATCGCTCAACGGATAAAAGCTACCCCGGGGATAACAGGCTTATCTCCCCCAAGAGTCCACATCGACGGGGAGGTTTGGCACCTCGATGTCGGCTCATCGCATCCTGGGGCTGTAGTCGGTCCCAAGGGTTGGGCTGTTCGCCCATTAAAGCGGTACGCGAGCTGGGTTCAGAACGTCGTGAGACAGTTCGGTCCCTATCCGTCGCGGGCGCAGGAAATTTGAGAGGAGCTGTCCTTAGTACGAGAGGACCGGGATGGACGCACCGCTGGTGTACCAGTTGTTCTGCCAAGGGCATCGCTGGGTAGCTATGTGCGGACGGGATAAGTGCTGAAAGCATCTAAGCATGAAGCCCCCCTCAAGATGAGATTTCCCATTCCGCAAGGAAGTAAGATCCCTGAAAGATGATCAGGTTGATAGGTCTGAGGTGGAAGTGTGGTGACACATGGAGCTGACAGATACTAATCGATCGAGGACTTAACCTAAATATTTTTGTGAAATGTCTGACCGTTATCTAGTTTTGAGAGAATGCTCTCAAAAGCCAAAGGCAAGGAAACTCGGCTAAAGGCCCTCACTTCCTGTGAGGAACGCCCAGTACCTTCGTCCTGAAGGCATAGTTTGGTGGCGATAGCGAAGAGGTCACACCCGTTCCCATGCCGAACACGGAAGTTAAGCTCTTCAGCGCCGATGGTAGTTGGGGGTTTCCCCCTGTGAGAGTAGGACGCCGCCAAGCGCTTAGGAAGACCAGCTGATATCAGCTGGTCTTTTTGTTTTTAACCGGCTCCAACGAAATAAGGATATTGATACAAACACCTAATATTTCGTCCTTACATATACTAATTCTAACCTTCAAAAACATTCTTAATTTTGTATACAAATACTGCGTGTTGGAAATACTTATACCATGGAGGTGGAATGGATGAGTAAGTCTGATCATGGGGAAACGTGTATCATTTGTGAAGAAAGCAAAACAGAAGGTATTCACCTTTATACAAAATTTTTATGTGCAGATTGTGAGAAAAAGATTATCTGTACATCAACGTCCGACCCTCAATACTCTGATTATGTGAAAAAATTAAAAAGTCTTCGAACACCGCCATTGTATTCTTAGACCGTCCCAAGGTCTTTTTTTTTTGCAAATAAAACAGGAATTCTTCAAGTTTCTATAGGGGCAGGGTATAATGAACTTACACATTTCTTTTAGGACATCGGACGAAGATGTCTTTTTTACTATATATAACATGGCTTTTCACCTGAAACGCTGTTTAGTCATCATCCGTATGAGAGACTAATGCCAAGAAACTTTTGATCTCCCATGAAAATATATTTTAGGAGTAGATGGTCTGATGAAATCGATTCTTCATTTTTTGATTCGTGTAGCCGCCGCAAGCTCAGTGTCCGTGCTCCTTTGGTTTACCAGCTTCTTTGCCTTTAACCAGACGTTCCTGCTGTCGTCTTTTTATGCCGCAGGATCTTGGATTGTCATTTACCTCGGAGGAAAATGGTACGGGACCTATATGATTTTAAAAGACAATCAGCTTACAAGACGTGAATATGCCTATATTAAACAAAATTTGCAAGAAGCAAAATTGAAAATTGATCGTTTAAGAAAAGCGCTGTTTGCCGTCAAAAACATACAAACGATAAAACAAAATATAGAAATCCTCCGTATCGTCAGAAAAATTTACATGATCACAAAGAATGAACCAAAGCGTTTTTATCAAGTGGAGCGCTTTTACTATCAAAACCTTGATTCGATTGTTGAGCTGACTGAAAAGTATGCATTTTTAGCCTCGCAGCCGAAGAGGAACGCGAAGCTCGAAGTTTCTTTGAGTGACACACGAATGACAATTGAACAGCTTGCTAAACAATTGGAAGAAGACCTTTATGACCTGCTTAAGACAGATATCGACCACTTGGAATTTGAGCTGGATGTCGCAAAAACTCATTTAAGAAAAGCTGAAGGGGGCAAGCTGAATGAGTGAATCTAAACTGTCATTACAAAAGACAGAGGCAGGGCTTGAATTTGATGATCTTCTTTCAGATCCTTTTGGACAAGGCGGGCAGCACGCCTCGGAAAAAGGTGAAGAACAGACGAAGCTGATTGATGCATTGCCTGAAGAAATCCGAAGACAAGCGTTACAGCTTGCAGAACGGATTGACCCGAAGAATCATCAAAGTATTACGTTGTATGGAATTCAAGCTCAATCAAAGCTTTTAGATTTTTCCCATGCAATGCTTGAGCATGTTCAAAAAAAGGATGTCAGCGAAATCGGTCAGGTCTTAAGCGATTTGATGAAAAAGTTTGAAGATGTCAGCCCTGATGAATTACAGGCCGAAAAAAAGAATGTCTTTTTCCGCTTCTTCGGCAAGGTTTCCCATTCGGTTCAAGAGGTATTATCGAGATATCAAAAAACAGGCGCCCAAATTGACAGAATCAGTGTAAAGCTTGAGCATTCCAAAGATGCGCTGATCGATGACAACAAGATGTTTGATCAGCTTTATAAAAAGAATAAGGAATACTATGAAGCGCTGAATATCTATATTGCCGCCGCACAGCTGAAGGTTGAGGAATTACATACAAAAACCATTCCTCAGCTTAAGGTAAAAATAAAAACAGCAGTGCATAATCCAATGGCAGTTCAAGAAGTGAATGATTTGATTCAGTTTGCCGACCACTTGGAAAAACGGGTGTATGATTTGAATTTGAGCAGGCAAATGACAATGCAGAGCGCACCGCAGATCCGTCTGATCCAAAATACCAATCAAGTGCTGATTGAAAAGATCCAGTCTTCGATTATGACAGCCATCCCCCTTTGGAAAAACCAAGTGTCCATTACGATTGCCCTGCTGCGGCAGCGCCGCGCTGTAAAAGCTCAAAAGCAGATCTCAGACACGACAAATGAGTTCCTCTTAAAAAATGCGGAGATGATGAAAGTCAATACGGTTGAAATTATGAAAGAGAACGAACGCGGCTTCATCGATATTGAAACCTTGAAAAATGTGCAGGAAAGTTTAATCGGCACACTTGAAGAGACCCTCAAAATTCAAGAAGAGGGCCGCACGAAACGCCTGCAGGCAAAAGAAGAATTAAGAGCGATGGAGGACGACCTTAAAGTCAAGCTTCTGAACATAAAAGAAAATCAGTCGTGAAATCAGAAGAATTACCAAAAGGTCATCCCTTTAAGTTCTTCACTTTGAAGGGTATAATAAGGGCAGTATTCACATTGGCATCCGGCAGCTGCTGGATGCCTGAAACAAAAAGAGAGATGCCGGAGATTGACCATTCTCTCGGCTTATACTAAAGGATCGGTTCATATGAAAACACCTTTATATACAGCATTGGTTCACCATGCAGAAGGAAATTATCATTCTTTTCACGTTCCGGGACATCACAATGGAGATGTCTTTTTTGATGAAGCGAAAACGCTGTTTGAATCCATCCTGAAAATCGATGTAACCGAATTGACGGGTCTAGATGATTTACATGAACCATCAGGTATAATTAAGGAAGCACAAGATTTAACCTCTAAGCTGTATGGTTCAAAAGAAAGCTTTTTTCTTGTTAACGGTTCGACAGTCGGCAATTTGGCAATGATTCTTTCAGTCTGCCAGCCGGGCGACCATTTGCTCGTTCAGCGAAACTGCCATAAGTCGGTTTTTCATGCAATTGAGCTTTCAGGCGCTCATCCGGTTTTTTTGACGCCTGAAGTCGATGAAACGCTGGCAGTTCCTACACATATTTTACAAGAGACAGTCAAAGAGGCGATTTCGAAATATCCGTCGGCAAAAGCGCTGATGTTGACATATCCTAATTACTACGGCCATGCCGTTAATTTGACGCCAATCATCGCAGAAGCCCATAAACATAATATCCCTGTTCTTGTCGATGAAGCACATGGCGCCCATTTTGTATTGAACGGCCCTTTTCCTCCGCAGGCTTTGCAAGCTGGAGCAGATGTCGTCGTACAGTCGGCTCATAAAACGCTTCCAGCAATGACAATGGGTTCTTATCTGCACCTCAACAGCGGTAGAATAAACAGAGACAGATTGTCACATTATCTAACCATGCTGCAGAGCAGCAGTCCGTCTTATCCCATTATGGCATCATTGGATTTAGCCAGGGCATATGCCGAAGAAATCATCAAAACAAATCACATAACGAATATTGAAAAAGAGCTCATTGAGATGAAAAAGCTTTTTTTGAAAATAAAAGGTGTGGAAATCATTGAACCGGCTGACCCCGGTATTCGGCAAGATCCGCTGAAGCTATGCCTCAGATCGAAACGGGGCCACTCCGGCTACCAACTGAAAAATATATTTGAGGCGAACGGCGTGCATCCTGAATTGGCAGATGAAAAGCAGGTGCTGTTTATCCTTCCATTAGGAGGGAAAAGCCGGCTTTCATCGGAACTCATCAAGAGGATTGACAAGGAGATCAATGACAGGCCCGCTGAAAATGGCAGCCAATCCCGGATCGAGCTGCCTTTCGAAAAAATCACAACCTTGCCTTACGAGAAAAACATCATGTCTTCCTTTAAAAAGGAGTGCGTGCCTTTCAGCAGAGCCGCCGGCAGGATAAGCGCAGAGCAGGTGATCCCTTATCCGCCCGGCATTCCTTTGATCATGGCAGGAGAAAGAATAACCAAAGAAAGCATCAGTCAGTTATCACGGCTTGTCGAGCTGAAGGCGCACATCCAGGGAGGCATTCAGCTGAAACATAAACAATTATCTGTATACATGGAAGAGGAGAAATCATGAGCGGTTTATTTATTACCTTTGAAGGGCCTGAAGGCGCGGGAAAAACAACCGTCCTTCAGGCAGCAGCACAAGAATTGATGAAAAACGGCCATTCCGTTCTCACAACAAGGGAGCCGGGCGGCATTGACATATCTGAACAAATTCGCGAGGTCATTCTCAATCCAAAAAATACAGGCATGGACCCTAAAACAGAGGCGCTGTTGTATGCGGCGGCAAGAAGGCAGCACCTTATTGAAAAAGTAAAGCCGGCTCTTGATGAAGGGAAAATCGTCTTATGCGACCGGTTTATCGACAGCTCGCTTGCCTACCAAGGCTATGCAAGGGGCCTTGGGATTGACGAAGTCCTCTCCATCAATCAATTTGCGATCGGCGGCATGATGCCGAATGCTACGATCTACTTTGCCATCGACCCGGAAGAAGGGATCAAACGGATTCATGCCAATCGCGCTCGTGAGAAAAACCGTCTTGATCTTGAACAAATCAATTTTCATAAGCTTGTTCAGGAAGGCTATCAAGAGGTTATCAGCCGGTTTCCGGAGCGATTTCGAACGGTTGATGCCAGCCAGACCATTGATCATGTAATCAAAAGGGTAAATGAAATGATTGAGGAAGCATTAAAAAAAATTCAATTGTGACCTGATTACCATTCATTGTTATAATGGTAACAAGAATATCTTTTTAGGTGTTTCCAATCAAAAGGAGGCTTTTCATATGAAGTTAATTATAGCTGTTGTTCAGGATCAAGACAGCAATCGGCTTTTAAAGGCATTGACCGATCATAATTTTCGCGTGACTAAGCTGGCGACAACCGGCGGCTTTCTGAAATCGGGAAACACAACCTTTATGTTGGGCGTAGATGATATTCGAGTAGATAAAGCGTTAAATCTGATAAAAGAAAACGGAAGCAAACGGGATCAGCTGATCGCGCCTGTCTCTCCAATGGGAGGGAATGCGGATTCATATGTCCCATATCCTGTTGAAGTTGAAGTAGGCGGAGCAACCGTTTTTGTACTGCCGATCGAGCAATTCCATCAATTTTAAGGGTTGAGGATATGAAAATAAGTCAAGAACTGCGGACGATGATAGAAAAACAGCAAGCTCCTTCAATAAGAGGAGAAAACACATCTTCTTCATTTAAGGAGAAAATGAATATACAAAGCGGCAAGCTCAGGTTTGAACAGCTGACAATGCTTCTGACCGATATTGAAACATTTGGAAAACGGCTGACGAAATCGAGAAACTTCAAAGATCTTGCACGTTTTAAAGGTTTGGTTAAACGTTTTGTGAAAGAAACCGTTGAAAACGGCCTAACGGTTGAAAGTTCAAGAAGTTTTGATTTATACGGAAACAGTCGGACATTAAGTATTGTAAAAGAGCTTGACGAAAAGCTTGTACAATTAACAGAGGAATTAATGGATCAAGAAAAACCTTCTATCGAATTGCTGGACCGAATTGGAGAAATAAAAGGTTTATTGATAAACCTTTACACATAGAGAGTGATGGTATGGCTACAACCTGGACAGAAATGCAAAAGCTTCAGCCGCGTGTCATGAGGCTTTTGCAAAATAGTGTAGAACGAAATCGTCTTGCACATGCTTATTTGTTTGAAGGGCGAAAAGGAACAGGCAAATTAGATGCAGCTGTATTGCTGGCGAAAAGTTTCTTTTGCATTGAAGACGGGACTGAGCCTTGTGAATCCTGCCGAAACTGTCAGCGGATTGACTCAGGCAACCACCCTGACGTACACGTCGTTCATCCGGATGGCTTGTCGATTAAAAAAGGACAAATTCAGGCCCTTCAGGAAGAATTCTCAAAAACCGGCTTGGAATCGCATAAAAAGCTGTACATTATCTCCCATGCAGATCAGATGACGGCAAATGCAGCCAACAGTCTGCTGAAGTTTTTAGAAGAGCCGAGCAATGATACGATAGCCGTTCTTTTAACTGAACAGCCGCAAAAGCTGCTTGATACGATTATATCGAGGTGCCAGGTTCTGTCTTTTCAATCGCTGCTGCCTGAATCGATTGAAAAGGAACTGATCAAACAAGAGGTTGCACCACATCTTGCGGCGATATTGTCGAATATGACCAACAATTTATCGGAAGCGCTCGAATTAAGTCGAAATGATCAGTTTGCAGAGTCGAGAGCGAAAGTGATAAAATTGTATGAAGTCTTACACCAGCGAAAAGGACATGCTTTTTTCTATATTCAAGATCAGTGGATGCCCTTTTTCAAGGAGAAAGACCACCAAGAAATGGGTCTTGACATGCTTTTATTTATATATCGTGATGTGTTGTCCATTCAGATAGGACATGAGGATAAAATACTATTTCAGGACTTATTCCAATCATTAAAACAGCACGCGCTGCAATCGACACAACAAAGAGTGACAAACCAGATACTTGCTGTTTTAGAAGCAAAAAAACGGCTTTATTCCAATGTGAATGCTCAAGGTTTAATGGAGCACTTGGTTTTAATGCTGCAGGAGGGATAAGCTTGTATAACGTCATTGGTGTTCGCTTTAAAAAAGCGGGCAAAATTTATTACTTTGATCCAAATGGATTTCAGATAGATAAAGACAGCTGTGTGATCGTTGAAACTGTTCGAGGTGTTGAATACGGGCAGGTTGTCATCGCGAATAAGAAGGTGGACGAGAACGATGTTGTGCTGCCTTTAAGAAAAGTCATCAGGGTGGCAGATGACCGCGATCGGCTGATTGTTGAAGAAAATCAAGAGGCTGCACTGTCCGCCTTTGACGTATGCCAGAAAAAGGTCAATGAGCACGGCTTGGAAATGAAATTGGTCGATGTAGAATTTACCTTTGACCGAAATAAAGTCATTTTTTATTTTACGGCTGACGGACGAGTCGATTTTAGAGAACTTGTGAAAGATTTGGCATCGATCTTTAAAACGAGAATCGAACTCAGACAAATCGGCGTAAGGGATGAAGCCAAAATGCTCGGCGGCATCGGGCCGTGCGGTAGAATGCTGTGCTGTTCGACGTTTCTCGGCGATTTTGAGCCGGTTTCTATCAAAATGGCAAAAGATCAAAATCTATCTCTTAATCCGACAAAGATTTCTGGCCTATGCGGACGGCTGATGTGCTGTCTGAAATATGAAAACGATGAATACGAAACAGCCAAAGAACAGCTTCCGGATATCGGGGAAGTGATCGCCACGTCCAATGGACCGGCGAAAGTCGTCGGACTGAACATTCTTGAACGCATCCTGCAAGTCGAATTGACAGATTGCGAAAAAGTCTTGGAATACACGTGGGATGAGTTGTTGCAAGAAGGTGTCGTATCTGCACAAACCACAGATTAACGAGGTGTGAAACCTTGGATAAAAAAGAATTGTTTGATACAGTCATAAGTTTAGAAGAACAAATCGGGTCCCTTTACCGTCAGCTTGGAGATCTTAAGCAGCATATCGGGGAAATGATCGAAGAAAACAATCATTTGCAGCTGGAAAACGAACATCTGCGCAAGCGGTTGGAAGAGACAGATCAAAGGCTGAAAGCTGTAAAAGCGGATGAGAAAGAGATAAAAGCGGAGAAGACAGGGCATGCTGATATTGGAGAAGGCCATGATAATCTGGCCCGCCTGTATCAGGAGGGCTTCCATATTTGCAATATCCATTACGGAAGCGTCCGCAAAGAAGGAGACTGCCTGTTCTGCCTGTCGTTTCTAAATAAGAAATAAGCAAGGGCTTCCGGTGGAACGGAAGCCCTTTTAACGGGACAGATTTTGCAGGAAAGGAAAAAAACATGATTCAATTAAAAGATGATGAACGACTGGATGATGTGCTGGCGGAGAATATGAAGATCGTGCAAAGTCCGACGGTTTTTGCATTTTCTTTAGATGCGGTGCTGCTGTCGAAGTTTGCTTATGTTCCAATCCAAAAAGGAAAGATCATTGATTTATGCACGGGCAACGGCATTGTCCCGCTGCTTCTCAGCACCCGTTCAAAAGCGGAAATCACCGGGGTTGAAATCCAAGAAAGATTGTATGATATGGCCCTGCGCAGTGTGGCATACAACAAGCTTCAAGAACAGATTCACCTTATCAGGGATGATTTGAACAATATGCCGCAGGTGCTTGGCTACAATAAGGCCGATGTTATCACTTGCAATCCCCCTTATTTTAAAACACCTCAAAAAACGGAACAAAATCTTAATGAACATCTGGCCATTGCCAGACATGAAATTTATTGCACACTTGAGGATGTGATTCGTGTCAGCAGCAAGCTTTTAAAACAAGGCGGAAAACTGGCACTTGTCCATAGGCCGGGAAGATTGCTCGAAATATTTGAATTGTTGAAGGCCTATCAGATTGAGCCGAAACGTGTACAATTTGTCTATCCAAAACAGAGCAAAGAAGCCAATACAATTTTAGTTGAAGGAATTAAAAACGGACGGCCTGACCTGAAAATTTTGCCTCCTCTGTTTGTATATGATGAGCATGATCAATATACAAGCGAGATAAGGAAGATTTTATATGGAGACAAGTAATTATTACTTTTATGTGCTGGCATGCCGGGACGGCAGCTTATATGCGGGCTATACGAATAATATTGAGAAACGCTTGAAAACCCATAATGACGGGAAGGGAGCCAAATATACAAGAGCAAGGCTGCCGGTTACGCTCCATTATGCGGAACGCTTTTCAACGAAAAGAGAGGCCATGCAGGCCGAGTATTATTTCAAAAAATTATCGAGAAAAAACAAAGAGCGGTATATAGAAGAAAACCAAAAGAGAAGGGAGGATGTTGATCATCAATCGACAAAAGAGTTTTGACCAAAAATCAGAGATGGGGATTTTATATCTCGTGCCGACGCCAATAGGAAACCTAGAGGATATGACATTTCGGGCTATTGATACATTGAAGACAGCCGACATCATCGCCGCAGAGGATACAAGGCAGACAAAGAAATTGTGCCATGTCTATCAGATTGAAACACAGCTTGTCAGCTACCATGAACATAACAAAGAAAGCAGTGGACATAAAATTTTGGAATGGTTAAAGGAAGGAAAAAATATCGCTTTGGTCAGTGACGCCGGCATGCCGACGATCTCTGATCCAGGCGCTGAAATCGTCCGCGATTATATCCATACAGGCGGTTATGTCGTGCCGCTGCCCGGTGCGAATGCAGCTTTGACCGCACTGATTGCCTCAGGCCTGGCTCCGCAGCCATTTTTCTTTTTCGGATTTTTGGACCGAAATAAGCGCGAAAGAAAAAAACAGCTTGACGCCCTAAAAAACAGGCGGGAAACGATTATTTTTTATGAATCGCCCCATAGGCTGAAGGAGACGCTTTCAGCGATTTACGATGTGTGGGGAAACCGTAAAATGGCAGTGACGAGAGAACTGACAAAGAAGTTTGAAGAATTTATAAGAGGGACCGTTGAAGAAGTGATAGCATGGACCGAGCAGGAACAAGTTCGGGGAGAGTTTTGCCTTGTGATTGAAGGGACGGCTGAAGAAGTCGTGGAAGAAACAGCTTGGTGGGAGAGCCTTTCAGAAAAAGAACATGTTGAACATTATATCAGCAAAGGGATCCATTCAAAAGAAGCGATTAAAAAAACCGCTGTGGACCGCAGCGTCCCTAAACGACAAATATATGACGCATACCATATTCAAAATTAAAAAACCGCTCTTGCTTCGGCAAGAACGGTTTTTGTATAATCAAAATAATTATTTTTGAGATTGAAGTTGTGATTGAATTTCGCTAATGATTTGCTCAGCGCCTTCTGGGCTAAGAACCAATTTACCGCCTGCAAGTTTAAGGTTGTCATCAGAAACTTCACCTGTTACTTGGCAAGTCATGTTTGGTTTGTATTTTTTCAAGATGATTTTTTCGTCATCTACATAGATTTCAAGAGCGTCTTTTTCTGCAATTCCAAGTGTACGGCGAAGTTCAATCGGAATCACCACGCGTCCTAGCTCATCAACTTTACGTACAATACCTGTAGATTTCATATTCATTCTCCTCCCGAAAGATTCTTATTTTATTAGGTGTTATTTATCTTCGTCATTATTCGACAAAATACTTACAGTCCTAGCATAACAAGGTTTCCAATATACGTCAATCATTTTCTTTTCTATTGTTTGTAAAAATTAGATCATATAGTCAAAAGACCTTGGAAGAACTGATTAAACAAGGGATTTGAAGATGATAAAACCACGCGATCATCCTAAAAAACGTACTTAAATCAAGACTTTCGAACTAAGGTTTTTCTTCATATCGATTATATACGACATTATTCGACAATGAAAGCATTTTTTTGTCGAAGTATAATATTTCTTTTCAATTCAAAATTTGTAATCGACTGAATTCATTGTTTATCGACAATGTATATTTTCTTGAACTTAAAGGCTAAGATGGTATCATATAAAGAGGGATTATGTATAAGTGATGATTGAATGAAGACATTGACCGCTCTCGTCCTTTGGGCGGGAGTTTTTTGACATTTTAATTGGGAGGTTCCATCATGCCGCAAGAAAAGAATACGTTTTACATTACAACACCGATCTACTATCCGAGTGGAAAGCTACATATTGGACATGCCTATACGACTGTTGCCGGCGATGCAATGGCTCGGTATAAAAGAATGAGAGGCTATGATGTAAGATACTTAACAGGAACAGATGAGCACGGACAGAAAATCCAGAAAACGGCGGATGAAGCAAATATTACTCCGCAGGAATTGGTGGATCGTGCGGCAGAGGATATTCAGCTGCTCTGGAAAAAGCTTGATATATCCAATGACGATTTCATTCGGACGACAGAAGAACGCCATAAGATCGTTATCGAAAAGGTTTTCCAAAAGCTGCTCGACAATGGTGATATTTATCTTGACCAATATGAGGGCTGGTACAGCATTCCTGACGAAACATTTTATACCGAAACTCAGCTTGTCGATGTTGAACGCAACGAAAACGGCAAGGTCATCGGAGGGAAAAGTCCTGACAGCGGGCATCCTGTAGAACTGATTAAGGAAGAATCATATTTCTTCCGCATGGGTAAATACGCTGACCGTTTGTTGGCTTTCTATGAAGAAAATCCTGAATTCATTCAGCCTGAATCCCGCAAAAACGAAATGATCAACAACTTTATTAAACCGGGTCTGGAGGATCTAGCTGTTTCCCGGACGACATTTGACTGGGGCATCAAAGTGCCGGGAAATCCAAAGCATGTCATATATGTATGGATAGATGCGCTGTTTAACTACATCACGGCTCTTGGCTTTAATACGGCAAATGATGAAAATTATAAAAAATATTGGCCGGCAGACGTTCATCTTGTCGGCAAGGAAATTGTCCGCTTCCATACCATCTACTGGCCGATCATGCTGATGGCATTAGACCTTCCGCTGCCTAAAAAGGTGTTTGCGCACGGATGGCTGTTAATGAAAGATGGAAAAATGTCGAAGTCAAAAGGGAACGTGGTGGACCCTATTACATTAATTGACAAATATGGCCTTGATGCTTTGCGCTACTATCTGCTTCGCGAAGTCCCGTTTGGTTCTGACGGCGTATTTACACCGGAAGGATTTGTTGAGCGGATTAATTATGATCTAGCAAATGACTTAGGCAACCTTTTGAACAGAACAGTCGCCATGATTAATAAATACTTTGACGGACAGATCAACTCCTATGAAGGTCCTGTCACGGATTATGATGAACCATTATCGTCATTTGCGAAAAAGACGGTCCAAGCGTATGAACGGGCAATCGAAAACATGGAGTTCTCTGTGGCCCTCTCATCTCTCTGGCAGTTTGTCAGCAGAACGAACAAATATATTGATGAGACAGCTCCTTGGGTTCTTGCAAAAGATAAAGAAAAGGAAAAAGAGCTTCAATCTGTGATGTATCATTTGGCAGAATCACTGAGAATCACCGCCGTGTTGCTTCAGCCATTCTTAACGCAGACACCGGAAAAGATTTTTTCACAGCTCGGCATTACGGATTCGACGCTAAAAGCGTGGGATAGCATCGAAAGTTTCGGACAATTGAAATCTGTGCAGGTCCAAAAAGGCGAACCATTATTCCCGCGGCTTGATGCTGAGGAAGAAGTGGCTTATATAAAAGCAAAAATGCAGGGATCAGCTCCTAAAGAAGAACCGAAAAAAGAAGCGGAAGGCCCGGAAAGACTTCCGGAAATTACATTTGACGACTTTATGAGCACCGAGCTGCGGGTAGCAGAGGTCATCCATGCTGAACCTGTCAAAAAAGCAGACCGTCTGTTAAAACTCCAGCTTGACCTTGGATTTGAAAAGCGCCAGGTCGTATCCGGAATTGCGAAGCATTACAAACCGGAAGAGTTGATCGGCCGAAAAGTCATCTGTGTAACCAACTTAAAACCGGTTAAACTAAGAGGAGAATTGTCCCAAGGCATGATTTTAGCCGGAGAAGACAATGGGGTTCTTTCGCTGGCATCTATTGACAGCTCATTAGCCAACGGAACACGAATTAAATAAATCAAACAACAAACAAAAGGTGTTTCACGTGTAACATTTCGTCGAACACCTTTTGTTTTTATCGACAATAAACACTAAAAGGTGGCGTTTTTATGTTATTTGATACGCATGCACATTTAAATGCCGAGCAGTTTAACGACGATTTGGAAGATGTCATTGCTCGGGCAAAGGAAGAAAAAGTGGAACACATCGTCGTTGTCGGTTTTGACCGTCCAACAATCACACACGCGATGGAATTGATTGAAAAATATGATTTTATTTATGCCGCCATCGGCTGGCACCCGGTTGATGCGATTGATATGACGGATGAAGACTTAGCGTGGATAAAAGATCTCTCTTCCCATGAGAAGGTCGTGGCCATTGGAGAAATGGGCCTTGATTATCACTGGGATAAGTCGCCAAAAGATATTCAAAAAGATGTGTTTAGGAAACAGATTGCTTTGGCTAAAGAGGTCAACTTGCCAATTGTGATTCACAACCGTGATGCAACAGAGGACGTGGTGGCGATTTTACGTGAAGAAGGGGCGGAAGAAGTCGGCGGAATTATGCACTGTTTTACCGGCAGCGCCGAAATTGCGAAAGAGTGTATCAATATGAATTTTTACCTATCTTTCGGAGGTCCGGTTACATTTAAAAATGCCAAAAAACCTAAAGAAGTTGTCAAACAAATACCAAATGACCGGATTTTGATTGAGACAGATTGCCCGTTTTTAACGCCTCACCCATACAGAGGGAAGCGGAATGAACCAAGCTATGTCAAACTTGTCGCGGAACAGATTGCCGAATTAAAAGGGCTTACTTACGAGGAAGTAGCAGTCATGACAACAGAAAATGCCAAAAAACTTTTCGGCATCAGCTGACAGCATTTGATATCGACCTTTGTACAAGCTTGTCTTTTCGGGGGAGGGTTCTTAAAAGTTCTACATGTCTGTTTACACTCATAGGATATCTTTGTCGACAAGTCTTTCTTTCTTTTATAAAGTGGTGTTTCCATAATAAAAGAGATGGCGGGCTTGCGGAGAAAATAGAGAGGAGGGTTGACAGTCTTGTAGATACTCTATATAATCTCCCCGAGGAGAAGGAGGCGTTTTTCATCATACAAAAAATGAAAAAGCTGTTTTCCGTAAAGCTTAGCAAAAGCAGATGGATACTGATTGCTGCTGGACTGCTTGTGGCAGGAAGCGGAACTGCTTACGGAGCACAAGAGCTCGCTAAACAACAAATCTCAATTTCTATTAACGGTAAAAAGCAGGACGTTCGCACGCATGCTAAAACCGTAGGTGAGCTGCTGAAAAGCTTAGACATCGAAACGAGGAAAGAAGATCACATCTCTCCCGCTGAAGATACAAAAATTACAAGCAACATGAATGTTGAATATGTTGCTGCAAAACCCGTTCACTTCACGATGGACGGAGAGAAAAAGAAAATATGGACAACAGCGGGTACAGTCGGCAAGCTTCTTAAAGATTTAAATCTTGAGTTGGCGGAACACGATCAAATTAACCCCTCAGTTGATAAAGAGATAAAAAAAGACATGAAGCTGACTTTACAAAGGGCTTTTAAAGTAACCGTTAAGGATTCCGGCAAAGATAAGGACATATGGACAACTTCGACTACGGTCGCTGACTTTTTAAAACACCATAAGATCAGCATAGAGGGCGATGATGAAGTCAAGCCTGCACTCGATCAAAAACTGACAAAGGATCAGGCGGACGTTCACATTACTCGTATCAAAAAAGTCACCGATGTAGTGGAAGAGGATATCCCTTTTGACGTCGAGAAGAAAGAAGATTCATCTCTGGAAAAAGGCGAAAAAAAGGTTATTCAACCCGGCAAAGCGGGCAAGCTTGAAAAGCATTATGCCGTTGTGATGAAAAACGGCAAAGAAGTCTCCAGAGAACTGATTAAAGAGGAGACTGCAGCAGAAAGCAAAGCCAAAGTAATAGCCGTCGGCACAAAGCAAAAAACAGTGGCTCAAGCCAGCGCGAATGTATCGCGCGGTAATCAATCCTCAGGAAAAGAGTTTTATGTATCTTCAACAGCATATACTGCAAGCTGTAACGGATGCTCAGGCCATACTGCAACCGGCGTTAATTTGAAAAATAATCCGGGCTCCAAGGTGATCGCTGTAGATCCAAGCGTCATTCCATTGGGCTCTAAAGTACACGTAGAAGGCTATGGCTATGCTGTCGCAGCCGATACCGGCTCAGCAATTAAAGGCCGTAAAATTGATGTGTTCTTTCCAAACAAGTCTGCCGCTTACCGGTGGGGAAACAAAAAAGTTAAAATCAAGGTTTTGAACTAAATATACATTTATTATTCATATGCAAGCAGAGGGATTTTCGCCCTCTGTTTTTTTGGTTATAATAGATCCATCTTGTTTTCTAATAAATTAGACGGTTTTATTACAAAAAGGTTTCAGTTTTTTTAAAAATGTAATAAAAGGGTTTTCATGATTGCGGAGGAAGAAATGAAAATTAAAGAAATCATTGTTGTTGAAGGACGTGATGATACAGCTAAAATCAAGTCGGCTGTTGATGCGGATACAATTGAAACGAACGGGTCTGCCATAGGAGAAGATGTCATTAGACAAATTCAGCTGGCTCAGAAAACGCGGGGCGTCATTATTTTAACCGATCCTGACTATCCCGGGGAAAAAATCAGGAAGACAATTGCCGAAAAAGTGCCCGGCTGCAAGCATGCATTTTTACCCAAGCATTTGGCAAAGCCTAAAAATAAACGCGGAATTGGTGTGGAGCACGCTTCGCTTCAAAGCATCCGCGACTGCTTGAAGACCGTTCAAGAAGAAATGGAAGTGACGGAAGCAGAAATTGATGCACAGGATTTGATCGAAGCCGGCCTGATCGGAGGTCCCCTTGCGAAACAAAGGCGGGAGAGGCTCGGTGAGATTTTAAATATTGGCTATACAAACGGAAAACAGCTTCAAAAACGGCTGCAAATGTTTCAAATTAAAAAAAGTGACTATTTAAGCGCACTGGATGCTGTGCTGCGGGAGGAAGAGAATGAATAAAGATATCGCCACCCCAATAAGGACAAAAGAAATTCTCAACAAATACGGGTTTTCATTCAAAAAAAGCTTGGGTCAGAACTTCTTAATTGACACAAATATCTTGGACAGAATCGTCGATCACGCCGAAGTGACGAAACGGACGGGCGTGATTGAAATCGGTCCGGGAATCGGGGCGTTGACCGAGCAGCTCGCAAAGCGTGCGAAAAAAGTCGCAGCTTTTGAAATCGATCAAAGGCTTTTGCCGATTTTAAAGGACACACTCTCTCCGTATGACAATGTGACTGTGATCCACCAGGATGTCCTGAAAGCAGACATTAGAGAGGTGATGGATGAGCAGTTTCAAGATTGTGACGAAGTGATGGTTGTCGCAAATCTGCCTTATTATGTGACCACTCCTATTATTATGAAGCTTTTAGAGGAAGGTTTGCCTTTGAAAGGGATTGTTGTCATGCTTCAAAAAGAGGTGGCAGACCGCATGGCTGCAAAACCGTCTTCAAAAGAATACGGCTCGCTTTCTATCGCTGTGCAGTTTTATACCGAGCCGAAAACGGTCATGAGCGTGCCGAAAACCGTGTTCGTCCCTCAGCCAAACGTTGACTCTGCCGTCATCAGGCTGACGCTGAGGGAAAAACCCGCTGTTGCCGTTCAAAATGAAGCGTTTTTCTTTCAGGTGGTTAAAGCGAGCTTTGCCCAGCGCCGCAAAACGCTTTTAAACAATCTCGTCAATAACTTGGCGAATGGCAAAGAGCATAAAGCCGATATTGAACTAGCGCTCCAAGATGCCCGCATTGATGGGAAAAGGCGCGGAGAATCGCTGAGTATTGAGGAGTTCGCTGCACTTTCTGGTCATTTATCTAAAGCCCTTCTTTAAAAAGAGGGCTTTTTTTCATGAAGCCGGAACACAGAGCTGATAAGGCTTGTCAGCTGGTCACCTCTTGAACGGCAGGTACATAGGCTAAAGAAGCACCTTTATTTACTGTTTCCATTCATTATATGGGGCTTAGTCTATGTGTGGAGTGAAAAGCATGCAATTTAAAATAGGCGATATGGTAGTAAGAAAATCTTATCGAAGAGATATATTATTTCGAATCATACGAATTGATCAATCGGCAGAAGGAGATCCTATAGCCGTTTTGCACGGAGATGAGGTCAGATTAATCGCTGATGCGCATTTGGCAGACCTGGAGATTGTACGCGAGGCTGAGCGGCAGATGAGAAAAAGGGAAGAAGAAACAAAAATGAAGGAATCCCTCGACCTGCTTCGCCAGGATTATAAGCTTCTTCGTGACAAACATGAATACCGTGCCACTAATCAATATAACAACCAGCAGCAGTATTTTCATATGCCTGGAAGGGTATTGCATTTAGATGGAGATTCGGCTTATTTGAAAAAGTGCCTGGCATTGTATGAAAAGATCGGAGTTCCTGTATACGGGATACATTGCTATGAAAAGAAAATGTCTTCCGTCATTGAGGAGCTTATTGATGAATATCGGCCAGATCTCCTCGTCATCACCGGACATGATGCCTATTCAAAACAGAAAGGGGACATTGACAATCTGGATGCTTACAGGCATTCCAAAGATTTTATCGAAACCGTTCAAAAAGCGAGAAAAAAAATCCCCCATCTTGATCAGCTTGTCATATTTGCCGGGGCGTGCCAGTCCCATTTTGAATCATTGATCAGAGCCGGGGCGAATTTTGCCAGCTCTCCGTCAAGAGTCAACATCCATGCGCTTGATCCGGTCTATATTGTCGCAAAAATCAGCTTCACTCCGTTTATGGACCGCATTAACGTTTGGGAGGTGCTCAGGAATACTTTAACGAGGGAGAAGGGTCTAGGAGGTATTGAAACCCGCGGTGTTCTAAGAATCGGAATGCCGTATAAAAACGAAAACACATAATTAAGCCCGCCCGCTGCCGGCGGGTTTTCGCTTTCTTTGCTGAAAAAATTTTCCCTTTTTTTAAAAAGCATACATAACTGAACGAAAATTGAGGAAAATAAGGGAAAGTTGACGTATAATTTGTCACAAATATTTTATTGACAGGGGCTTATAAACGTTGATATAATTTAAATTTTATTTGACAAAAATGGGCTCCTAGTGTATAATGACTATAGTGAGGTGGATGCAATGGCGAAAACATTGTCCGATATTAAAAGATCGCTTGATGGACATTTAGGGAAAAGGCTGACGTTAAAAGCAAACGGTGGCCGCCGAAAAACGATTGAGCGTTCGGGCATTTTAGCTGAGACGTACCCTTCTGTTTTTGTGATACAACTAGACCAAGACGAGAATTCGTTTGAAAGAGTTTCATACAGTTATGCAGATATCCTTACTGAGACGGTTGAGTTAAGATTTTCTGACGATAAACCGAGCTCAGTAGCCCTTTAATAAGCAGTAGACAACATGTTTACTGCTTTTTGTTTTGTCTTTTTTTATCCAATATTTTTCGGGCAAGTTCTGAGGAGATAAAGCAAAGCTAATAAATGTCACTTGTTTTATGATGAGTCAGACGAATGGTATGATACTTGAAAGGGGCTGTTTCGTATGGGCAGACGACGAAGCATCATGTCAGAGGAATTCAAAAATGAATTGGCTAAAGATCTTGGCTTTTACGATACGGTAAAAACCGAGGGCTGGGGCGGAATTCGGGCCAGAGACGCCGGTAATATGGTGAAGAGGGCCATTGAATTAGCTGAACAGCATATGGCTCAAAATCAAGAAAATCAATAAAACAGTGACAAACGGAGGACAAGCGCGTCCTCCGTTTTTTGATCATCAACGGTATGCTTGAAGGCTGTGAACCGTTCTCTGTGCGGTCAGCCGGCTGATTTTACGCGAAATAAACTGTGTTTATGAGGACGCACGAGCGCATGGATTCGTACTTACGGAATAGGACCATATGCTAAAAGGCGGCAACCTGCCGCACCTCATGCATTTGTACGTCCTCTACTTCAAAATATGTTACAATGTGGATACTTATGTTTAGATGGAGAAGTAGGTGAATGGATTGCGTATTTTAGAGAAGGCGCCGGCTAAAATTAATTTGTCGCTCGACGTTCGCCGCAAACGTTCTGATGGGTATCATGAAGTTGAGATGGTGATGACGACAATTGATTTAGCGGATCGGATTGAATTAACGGAGCTGGCAGAAGATAAAGTAACGGTTTCTTCACATAACCGTTTTGTTCCGGACGATCAGCGAAACCTAGCCTATCAGGCTGCGATGCTCATGAAAAAACGCTTCGGCCTGACAAAAGGTGTTTCAATTTTCATTACGAAAGTCATTCCTGTGGCTGCGGGGCTTGCAGGGGGAAGCAGTGATGCGGCGGCTGTCCTTAGAGGTCTGAACCGCCTGTGGGATCTGAAGCTTTCTGTGCATGAACTGGCCGAACTTGGCGCAGAAATCGGCTCTGATGTGTCATTTTGCGTTCACGGCGGAACGGCTCTGGCAACTGGGCGGGGAGAAAAAATTCAGCATATTGAGACACCGCCACACTGCTGGGTCGTACTGGCAAAGCCGACGATCGGCGTATCAACCGCAGAGGTGTACAGACAGCTAAAGCTTCACAAAATCGAACATCCGGATGTTCAAGGTATGATTTCTGCAATCGAAGAGAAAAATTTCCATAAGATGTGTGATAAACTCGGAAATGTTCTCGAATCTGTTACATTAAACATGCACCCTGAAGTAGCGATGATTAAAAATCAGATGAAACGCTTTGGAGCTGACGCTGTGCTCATGAGCGGAAGCGGTCCGACGGTGTTCGGGCTGGTGCAATATGAATCAAAAGTGCAAAGAATATATAACGGGTTAAGAGGGTTTTGCGATCAGGTATATGCTGTCCGAATGATCGGAGAACAAAATGACCTTGATTAAATCCGTATGTTAAGTTATATTATTCTTAAAAATATTCGGATTTTGGAGGTAAGTGCATGAAGTTTCGTCGAAGCGGCAGATTGGTGGATCTGACAAATTATTTGTTGGCCCATCCGCATGTCTTAGTGCCATTAACCTTCTTTTCAGAACGGTATCAATCTGCTAAATCATCCATTAGTGAAGATTTGACCATTATTAAGCAGACATTTGAGCAGCAAGGAATCGGGACGCTGCAGACAGTACCGGGTGCAGCGGGCGGCGTTAAATACATTCCAAAGGTAAAGGTTGATGAAGCAGAGGGGTTTGTCAAGACACTCGGGGAGTCATTGATCGATCCGGAACGCATTCTTCCCGGCGGCTATTTATATTTGACCGATGTCCTCGGAAAGCCTTCTATATTAACGAAGGCCGGCAAGATTTTTGCTTCCGCTTTTTCAGACAGGGAAATCGATGTGGTCATGACGGTGGCCACGAAAGGAATTCCTCTGGCATATGCGGTGGCGAGTTATTTAGATGTGCCCACTGTCGTCGTCAGAAAGGACAACAAGGTTACAGAAGGTTCAACGGTCAGCATCAATTATGTTTCAGGTTCATCCAACCGCATACAGACGATGTCGCTTGCAAAACGCAGCTTAAAGACGGGTTCAAACGTTTTAATTATCGACGATTTTATGAAAGCGGGCGGTACGATCAACGGCATGATCAATCTGCTGGATGAATTCAATGCGCATGTTGCAGGAATCGGAGTCCTTGTTGAAGCTCAGGGAGTGAAGGAGCGGCTGGTTGATGAGTATATGTCACTTCTTACCCTTTCAGAAATCGATATAAAGGAAAAGGTCGTAGAAATACAAAACGGAAACTTTCAGCGTTTTTTTAAAGAAAATGAATAAAGATGGGGGAGTTTGAGATGACAAAGGTTGTTCAGACAAAAGAAGCACCGGAAGCGATTGGACCCTATTCGCAAGGGATTATTGTTAATAACATGTTTTACAGCTCAGGGCAGATTCCTTTGACTCCGTCAGGTGAAATGGTGGACGGAGACATCACTGAACAGACGCACCAGGTTTTCCGCAATTTAAAAGCTGTGCTGAAAGAAGCGGGCGCCTCACTTGAAACCGTTGTGAAAGCGACTGTGTTTTTGGCTGATATGAGTCAATTTGCTGAGGTTAATGAGGTCTACGGCCAGTACTTCAATACGCATAAACCGGCAAGATCATGTGTAGAGGTGGCGCGTCTCCCGAAAGATGCATTAGTTGAAATAGAAATCATTGCCCTCGTGAAATAGATGAATGATGAAAAGGTGGTTTTGTATATCAAAATCATCTTTTTTTGTTGGAAATTTTGACAATACAGTGTGTTTTTATCCCAATATTAGAAAAATATTTTTAATTATGCAGGAAAACAGAAAAAACCGTTGAATAATTACACTAATGTTTTTATATTGGGAAAAGGTGGTGAACTACTGTGGAAGTTACCGACGTAAGATTACGCCGCGTGAATACCGATGGTCGCATGAGAGCGATTGCATCCATCACGCTGGATCACGAATTTGTCGTGCATGACATTCGTGTAATTGATGGAAACAATGGTCTTTTCGTTGCGATGCCAAGTAAGCGTACACCTGATGGAGAATTTCGTGATATCGCTCATCCAATCAACTCAAGCACCCGCGGAAAAATTCAGGACGCGGTGTTAAATGAATATCATCGTTTGGGTGACGTTGAGGAAATAGAATATGAAGAAGCGGGAGCTTCTTAAAAAAGAAGGGCTTATGAATAAGCCCTTTTTGTTTTGAAAAAAATGATGGTATAATAATTAAATGACAAAATATGGTTTTTTCAAGCGTATATCAGTAAATGGGCGAAAAGCACAATTGAAGAGTTGAGAACACAGCTTTTGGCTAGCGGGCTGACATGAAAAGCTGAGGAACCTGCTCAATTGCAGAATTCCAGATATGTTCTAAAACATCTAAAATTTGTCGCCTTCATTTGCTGATTTCTCTTTTTGGCTTGCTTGAAATCAACTCATATTTAGGATATATTTTTCTATGGATAATAGGGATAATGGAGGCCAATAAATGGATAAGCGGTTTGCAGTTGTATTAGCAGCTGGTCAAGGAACAAGAATGAAATCAAAGTTATATAAAGTTCTTCATCCTGTTTGCGGAAAGCCGATGGTCGAACATGTTGTCGATGAAGCTCGTAAGCTATCATTGGCTAAACTTGTCACAATTGTCGGACATGGTGCAGAAGATGTCAAAAAACAGCTCGGGGAAAAGAGTGAATATGCCCTTCAAGCTGAACAGCTCGGTACGGCACACGCTGTTAAGCAAGCCAAATCAATTCTTGCGGGCGAAAAGGGAACGACGATCGTCATTTGTGGAGATACTCCGCTGTTAACGGCTGAGACAATGGAAGCGATGCTCCGGGAGCATCAGGAAAAAGCAGCAAAGGTCACGATTTTGACGGCAGTTGCGGAAGATCCGACAGGCTATGGACGCATCATCCGCAATGAAAACGGCGATGTTGCAAAAATTGTCGAACATAAAGATGCAACAGATGAGGAACGTCTTGTCAAAGAAATCAACACGGGAACTTACTGTTTTGATAATCAAGCTCTTTTCGAGACGATAGAGCAGGTATCAAATGATAATGTCCAAGGGGAATACTACCTTCCTGATGTGATTGAAATCTTAAAGAATCAAGGTGAAACTGTTGCCGCTTATCAGACTGATCACTTCCAAGAAACACTCGGAGTCAATGACAGGGTCGCCCTTTCTCAAGCTGAAGCTTACATGAAGCAGCGCATCAATAAACGCCACATGCAAAACGGCGTCAGCTTAATCGATCCTCTCAACACATACATTTCACCGGAAGCCGTTATCGGCCGGGATACTGTCATTTATCCTGGAACGATGATTAAAGGCCGCGTTGTCATCGGCGAGGATACGATAATCGGACAAAACAGCGAATTGGAAAACAGTACGATTGGAAGCCGGACGGTGATCAAACAGTCCGTTGTCGTGAATAGTGAAGTGGGCGACGATGTGACAATCGGTCCGTTTGCTCACATCAGACCTGACTCGAAAATCGGCAATGAGGTAAGGATCGGCAATTTCGTAGAAGTGAAAAAATCACAATTCGGAGATCGCAGCAAAGCATCTCATTTAAGCTACATAGGGGACGCGGAAATCGGAACGGATGTCAATCTCGGCTGTGGTTCGATTACCGTTAATTATGACGGGAAAAATAAATTTACAACCAAAATTGAGGATGGAGCATTTGTAGGCTGCAACTCCAATTTGATCGCTCCTGTTACAATTGGCCAGGGCGCCTACGTAGCTGCGGGTTCAACCATAACAGACGATGTACCCGGCCGGGCTTTGTCTATTGCTAGAGCAAGACAAGTCAACAAGGAAGACTACGCTAAGAATATACACAAAAAATAATCCTAAATCGGAGGTTTACCATGTCTAATCAATACGAAGACGACAATTTGAAGATTTTTTCCTTAAACTCAAATCCGGAACTTGCGAAAGAAATCGCAGATATCGTAGGAGTGGAGCTGGGAAAGAGTTCTGTTAAACGCTTTAGCGACGGTGAAGTTCAAATCAATATTGAAGAAAGCATCCGCGGCTGCGACTGCTACGTCATTCAATCTACAAGCGCTCCCGTTAATGAACATATTATGGAGCTTTTAATTATGGTTGATGCACTGAAACGCGCCTCTGCTAAAACGATTAATATCGTGATGCCTTACTACGGCTATGCCCGTCAAGACCGAAAAGCGCGTTCACGTGAGCCGATCACTGCTAAATTGGTGGCGAATCTGCTCGAAACAGCCGGTGCTACCAGGGTGATTGCCCTTGATCTGCACGCGCCGCAAATTCAAGGTTTCTTCGATATACCGATCGACCATTTAATGGGTGTTCCGATTTTAGGAAGTTATTTTGAAGAGAAAAATTTGAACGATATTGTTATTGTGTCTCCTGACCACGGCGGGGTAACGCGGACCCGTAAGCTGGCAGACCGCTTGAAAGCTCCGATTGCAATTATCGATAAACGCCGTCCGAAGCCGAATGTAGCTGAGGTTATGAACATTATCGGACATATTGAAGGGAAAACGGCCATTTTAATTGATGATATTATCGATACGGCAGGAACGATTACATTGGCAGCCAATGCCCTCATCGAAAGCGGTGCATCTGAAGTGTATGCTTGCTGTACGCATCCTGTTCTGTCAGGTCCGGCAATTGAAAGAATCAATAATTCCAAAATAAAAGAGCTTGTTGTGACAAACAGCATCGAGCTGCCGGAAGAAAAGAAAATCGAGAAGTTCAAACAGCTTTCTGTCGCACCGCTATTGGCGGAAGCCATCATTCGCGTGCATGAAAAACAATCTGTCAGCTTCCTGTTCGATTAATTTGGCGATTCTGGTTTAAAGTTTTGTCGTTATGGGTATGGTTTTAGGAAGACCAATCTAACGATGGGATGGTGCTGAGTATGGCAATTTTAAAAGCGGAAGAAAGAACGGACGACAAACGTTCCTCTTTAAGGAAAATCCGGTTATCGGGATTTGTGCCTGGCGTGATTTACGGAAAAAACTTGGAGAATAAGTCTGTTGCACTGGATAGTATTGAGCTTTTAAAAGTCTTGCGCAATGAGGGGAAAAATACGATTATCAGTTTGGATATCAACGGTGAACGGCACTCTGTCATGGTGACTGAAATACAAACAGACCCACTGAAAGATGCAATTGTACATGCTGATTTCAAAGTGGTTGATATGGAAGCGGAAATGGAAGCAGCCGTCCCTGTTAATCTAACGGGTGAAGCCGAGGGTATCAAGCAGGGCGGCGTACTTCAGCAGCCGCTCTACGAACTTTCTATTACTGCAAAGCCGAAGAGCATCCCGCAAACGATTGAGGCGGATATTTCTCGTCTCGAAGTTAATGATGTTCTAACCGTTGGCGACATTCCGGCAAAAGGTGATTATTCATTCAATCATGAGCCTGATGAAGTCGTTGCATCCATTCTCCCTCCCCAAAAGCAAGAGGAAACGGAAGCCGAATCAGCAGCTCAAGAAGTTGAGGAACCAGAAGAGTAAAAAAACGAATAAATACCTAAGGCGTAACCCTCCCGCGGTTACGTCTTTTGTGCTAGAATGAGGGGAATTAGGACGCTCCCCTCAGGTATGCCTGAGGCAGGGTTTTGATTAAGGGAGGATATACAATGCTTTTGTTTGCAGGTTTGGGCAATCCGGGAAAAACATACGAAAAAACGAGGCATAATGTAGGGTTTATGACGATCGATGAACTTTCCAAGGAATGGAACATTGCCCTTGATAAAACAAAATTCAACGGACAATATGGAATTGGATTTGTTTCCGGCAAAAAGGTTCTACTTGTTAAGCCGCTTACATATATGAACTTATCGGGAGAATGTTTGAGGCCGCTTATGGACTATTACGAGATCCCTGTTGAGAATATGAAAGTGATTTATGATGATTTGGATCTTCCGACCGGAAAAATCCGTCTGAGGACGAAAGGAAGCGCCGGAGGGCACAACGGTATTAAATCGATGATTCAGCATCTTGGGACATCTGATTTTAACCGAATCAGAATCGGAATAGGCCGACCGGTAAACGGCATGAAGATAACGGATTATGTCCTGGGCGCTTTTACGTCAGAAGAAGAGCCGGCTGTACAGGAAGCTGTCCGAAAATCGGTCAATGCATGTGAAGCTTCTCTGGATAAACCATTTTTAGAAGTCATGAATGAATTTAATGCAAAGGTATAAGACGATTGGGAACAGAACATACTAGTCTTAAAAAGACTGGCTATGGGAGGTTCCTTTATGGCTTTGCATTATTACTGCCGTCATTGCGGCGTGAAAGTAGGAAGTCTTGATCATTCTTATGTCAATAGTGAACAATTGGGGTTTCATCACTTAACAAATGAGGAAAGAAACGATATGATTTCTTATAAAGATAATGGGGATTTACACGTCATGACGATATGTGAAGATTGTCAGGAAGCGCTGGAACGAAACCCGGATTATCATCAATATCAATCATTTATTCAATAAAAAGCTTTGGTGTAGAGACTAGACCAAAGCATTTTTCTATTTGAGGAAGAGAGGAGGGGCTCATTTGAACAATATTCAATCCTACATTACAAAAAGCGATGATTTTAAATCCATCGTGAACGGTTTGAACGAAGGGCTGAAGGAGCAGCTGCTTGCGGGACTCTCCGGATCTGCCCGCTCATTATTTACAGCCGCTCTTTCAAAAGAAATTAAACGGCCGTTATTTTTAATTACACATAACCTTTATCAGGCTCAAAAAATTACAGACGATTTAACAGGGCTGATAAACGATCAGCCTGTCCTTTTATATCCTGTCAATGAATTGATTTCATCGGAAATTGCGGTTGCGAGCCCTGAGCTGCGTTCGCAAAGACTGGATGTGTTAAATAGGCTTTCAAGCGGGGAAGCACCGATCGTGGTTGCGCCCGCAGCGGCTGTCAGAAGAATGCTGCCTCCTGCGGAGGTTTGGAAGGAGAGCCAGATCCAAATTGAAACCGGCCGGGAAATCGATCCGGAAAAACTGATTCAGACCCTCGTTCAAATTGGATATGAACGGACCGATATGGTTGCAGCTCCCGGGGAATTCAGCATTCGCGGGGGCATTATCGATGTCTACTCATTGACAGAAGACAACCCTATCCGCATAGAACTGTTTGATACTGAGATCGATTCAATTCGCATTTTCAATACGGATGATCAGCGCTCTCTGGAGACGCGCGATACAGTGGAGATCGGCCCGGCAAAGGAGCTGATCGTACGGGAAGAAGATCGGCAAAGGGCGCTTGAGCAAATGGAGAAAGGCCTTGCCAGCAGTCTTAAGAAACTGAAGCTGGATAAACAAAAAGAAATCCTCCATCAAAATATAGCGGAGGACAAAGAGCGGCTCACGGAAGGAAACATTGGCCAGGAAATGGTCAAATACATTTCTTATTTCTATGAGAATCCTGCTAGTTTGCTAGATTATTTCCCGAAAAATACTCTGCTCATACTGGATGAGATCAGCCGTGTTCACGAAATGGAAGACCAGCTGCAAAAGGAAGAGGCTGAATGGATCACGAGTCTTCTTGAAGAAGGCAAAATTCTTCATGACATGTCCATGTCATTCCCTTTTCACAATCTCATCTCGACACAGTCTCGCCCCATTTTGTACTATTCGCTGTTTTTGAGGCATGTTCAGCATACAAGTCCGCAAAACATCGTGAATGTTTCCAGCAAACAAATGCAAAGCTTTCACGGTCAGATGAATGTGCTCAAAAACGAGATTGAACGGTTTAAGAAATCCAAATACACGACCGTTTTTCTAGGGGACAGCCGGGAGCGCGTCGAAAAGCTCGCATCGGTTCTGTCGGATTATGACATAGAAGCTGCGCAAGCAGATCAAGACGCGGCGCTTGCCCAAGGACAAATCTACATCATGGAAGGCGGTCTTCAATCGGGTTTTGAGCTTCCTCTGATGAAGCTGGCTGTCATCACCGAGGAAGAATTGTTTAAGAAACGCGTAAAAAAGCAGGCGCGCAAACAAAAGCTGACAAATGCAGAAAGAATCAAAAGCTACTCAGAATTGCAAGTCGGTGATTACGTCGTCCATGTCAACCATGGAATCGGAAAATATTTAGGCATCGAAACGCTTGAAATCAACGGCATCCACAAGGATTACCTGAACATTCATTACCAGGGAAGCGATAAACTTTACGTGCCCGTTGATCAAATCGACCAGGTGCAGAAATATGTCGGTTCAGAAGGCAAAGAACCGAAGCTGTACAAACTGGGAGGAAGCGAATGGAAGCGGGTCAAGAAAAAGGTTGAAACATCTGTTCAGGATATCGCAGATGATTTGATTAAGCTCTATGCGGAAAGAGAAGCAAGCAAAGGTTATGCCTTTTCTCCAGACCACGAAATGCAGCGCGAATTTGAAGCCGCTTTTCCTTATCAAGAAACAGAGGACCAGCTGAGATCGATTCATGAAATTAAAAAAGATATGGAAAAAGAACGGCCGATGGACCGGCTGCTTTGCGGAGATGTCGGGTACGGCAAGACAGAGGTTGCTATCCGTGGCGCCTTTAAAGCGATTGCAGATGGAAAGCAGGTGGCTATCCTTGTACCGACTACTATTTTGGCCCAGCAGCATTATGAAACAATATTGGAGAGATTCCAGGATTATCCGGTTAACATCGGCCTGCTCAGCCGGTTCCGGACTAGAAAAGAAGCGACTGAAACGATTAAAGGCCTGAAGAACGGTACGATCGATATTGTAATCGGAACCCACAGGCTTTTGTCAAAGGATGTCGTGTACAAAGATCTGGGCTTGCTCATCATTGATGAAGAACAAAGGTTCGGAGTCACGCATAAGGAAAAAATTAAACGAATCAAAGCGAATGTCGATGTGCTGACTTTGACGGCGACTCCAATACCCCGAACCCTTCATATGTCCATGCTTGGAGTCAGGGATTTATCAGTGATTGAAACCCCTCCGGAAAACCGTTTTCCCGTTCAGACATATGTTGTCGAATACAACGGGGCGCTGGTGAGGGAAGCGATAGAACGAGAGCTCGCCAGAGGCGGCCAAGTATACTTCTTGTACAATCGGGTCGAGGACATTGAAAGAAAAGCTGAAGAAATTTCAATGCTTGTGCCTGATGCCAAGGTGGCGTATGCCCATGGGAAAATGACAGAAAACGAACTTGAATCGGTCATGCTGAACTTTTTAGAGGGAGAATCAGATGTTCTCGTCAGTACGACAATTATTGAAACGGGCGTCGATATTCCAAACGTCAATACGTTAATTGTGTACGACGCCGACAAAATGGGCCTTTCACAGCTGTATCAGCTGAGAGGCCGTGTCGGACGCTCTAATCGGGTAGCTTACGCCTATTTTACGTATCGAAAAGACAAAGTCCTGACAGAAGTGGCTGAAAAAAGACTTCAGGCTATTAAGGAATTCACTGAACTCGGGTCTGGTTTCAAGATCGCCATGCGCGACTTGACGATACGCGGAGCTGGCAACCTTCTAGGTGCACAACAGCACGGGTTTATCGATTCCGTCGGGTTTGATTTATACTCGCAAATGCTCAAGGAAGCGATTGAAGCGCGCAAAGGTGATGTGCCGCAAGCTGAAAAGTTTGAACCGGAAATCGATTTGGAGCTTGATGCGTATATTCCGCAGACCTATGTGACGGACGGCAAGCAAAAAATAGATATGTATAAACGATTCAGATCCGTTGCAACCGCTGAAGAAAAAAGCGAGCTGCAGGATGAAATGATCGACCGTTTCGGCGAGTACCCGAAAGAAGTCGAGTATTTATTTGCGATTGCAGAAATGAAGGTATATGCCATCAGAGAGCGCGTCGAGCTGATTAAGCAGGAGAAAGATGCCGTCAGACTGACGATCGACGAAAAGGCAAGCTCTGAAATCGATGGACAAAAGCTGTTTGAACTCGGCAGCAAATACGGCAGGCAGATCGGTCTTGGAATGGAAGGCAAGAAACTCAAAATCTCGATTCAGGTGAAAAACCGCAAACCTGAAGAGTGGCTGGAGACGCTGCTTGAGATTTTAAAAGGCTTGCAAGACGTTAAAAAACAAACGATTGCTTCATCGTAAATTTTTGTTGTTTCTCACGTATATTACATTTGATGTGAAGGATACTAAAATCAATCAAGAGTGGAGAGTGTTTCAAGTACACAGCTCTGTTACATCCACCAGATATATCATCAAATGAAAGAGAGGCAGCACAGATGAAAGCAACTGGTATCGTACGTCGGATTGATGATTTAGGCCGGGTCGTGATCCCGAAGGAAATACGAAGAACCTTGCGTATTCGTGAGGGGGACCCTTTAGAAATATTCGTGGATCGGGATGGGGAGGTTATTTTAAAAAAATATTCTCCTATCAGCGAGCTTGGTGATTTTGCTAAAGAATACGCAGACGCGCTTTATGACAGTTTAGGGCATTCTGTACTAATCTGCGACCGTGACGTGTATATCGCAGTATCGGGAAGTTCCAAAAAAGACTACTTAAACAAGTCCATCAGCGATATGGTAGAAAAAGCGATGGACCAGCGAAACTCCGTGTTGGACGGGGATGCGAAGACGATCCAGCTGATTGACGGCATTGACGAAGAAGTCGCATCTTATACAGTGGGCCCGATTGTTGCAAACGGCGATCCGATCGGAGCTGTCGTGATTTTTTCTAAAGACCAGTCAATTGGTGAAGTGGAACATAAAGCAGTCGAAACTGCCGCCGGTTTCCTGGCGCGTCAAATGGAACAATAGGTCTCATTCCTTTTATTTGGACATTCCTGCCGTTCAGGCAGGAATGCCGAAAGTGTTTAACACGCCCGGAATATCGTATCAACCAGTCGGAACAGCACCCTTTTGGGCTGTTCTTTTTTTAGTTGGCGGTTAAAAAGGGAGGGAACTGCACGGTATATGGTATAATAAGCACGTTTCATGTGCTTTTCAGGAAGAGATGAAAAGCGCATTGAAAGGAGCTTGCAGAATGGGCTTTTTAAACGGCCAAAGACGGCTTCTTTGGCAAGGCGCCTTTGTGTTGTCATTGGCGGGAATTTTATCAAAAATATTAAGCGCTGTTTATAGAGTGCCTTTTCAAAATATAGTGGGAGATGTCGGTTTTTATATTTTTCAGCAAGTGTATCCGATGATAGGAATATCTGTGCTGCTTGCGACATCCGGCTTTCCGGTCATCATTTCCAAGCTTTTGAATGATCACGGTGCGGACAGCCGCGGGAAGATTCTCCGCGTGTCTATGCTGTTTGTGTCAGGAGTCGGCCTTGTTTTTTTTCTTCTTCTTTTTATCGGAGCTGCGTCTATTGCAGGCCTGATGGGCGACCCGGAGCTTGCCCAGGTCATCCGCGCCGTTTCGTTTTCTTATTTGCTGCTCCCGTTCGTATCCTTATTCAGAGGCTATTTTCAAGGAAGCGAGCAGATGCTGCCGACGGCATTTTCACAAATCGGCGAGCAGTTTTGCCGTGTCGCAGCCATCCTCATTTTGACGTGGTGGCTTGTAAAGAACGGATACTCTTTATATGATGCCGGAGCCGGAGCAGCCTTTGGCTCTCTGGTCGGAGGCCTGACAGCATTTTTCATCTTGGCGGCATTTTGGGTAAAGAGGAGAAGAAACCGCGCTGTTCATCATGCGGGTGTTGAGACGAAAACGATTGTCAAACAGCTTTGTCTGTACACGGTGACGATCTGTGCCGCCAGCCTCATGCTGATTCTCATCCAGCTTGTTGACGCGCTGAACTTATATTCATTGCTGGCGGGACAGGGAATGGACGAGCTTCAGGCGAAACATACAAAAGGTGTTTATGACAGAGGCCAGCCGCTGCTTCAATTAGGAACCGTTTTTGCGGCGAGCATTGCGACTGCTCTTGTCCCATCTCTTTCTAAAGCGAGAAAACAGGAGGAAATCAAGGCTGCACAAGAAAAAATCCAATCTTCAATTAAAATGAGCTTGGTGATTGGCACTGGTGCGGCGGTAGGCCTCATTTGCATTTTGGAGCCGGTTAATGTCATGCTGTTTAAAAACAGCGAAGGGACGGCAGCGCTTCAAATGTTCAGTATTTCAATTTTTTTTGCGTCGCTTGCTTTGACCATCACCGCTGTTTTACAAGGTCTCGGGGATACATTTTTTCCGGCCGTCTCCGTTTTCAGCGGTTTTTTGCTGAAAGCTGTATTCAACTTCATGCTGATTCCTTCCCTCGGTATATCCGGAGCAGCCTTGGCTACTGTCGCGGCATTCGCCGCTGTCGCCGGGCTTAACCTGTTACAGCTGAAAAGGAAGGGCTTGATCAAACTTTCGGAATACAGAATATCCGGGATTTTGATCTCGGCATTCATCATGGCGGCGGTCTTGTCATTTTGGCTCTATGCGTTTGAAACAGTGCTGCCGCATGAAAGCAGATGGCTGTCGGCAGCAGAAAGCCTCAGTGCGGTTTTCATCGGCGGAGCAGTCTTTTTGTACAGCATATTAAAATTACGCGTGTTTTCAGAAAAAGAACTCGAGCTTGTACCTTTTGGCAGCAAGCTCCTGACATTCAAACGAGAAAGGGGCGGCGGGAATGACTCGTAAAATAACAGTTGTCGGTCTCGGGGCAGGCGATATGAATCAATTAACTCTTGGCGTCTATAAGCGCCTTACACAAGCTGAGGTGCTATACGTCCGGACGGAAGACCATCCATTAATAGAAGAGCTGAGAAAAGAAATTCCGACCATTCATTTTTTTGATGAGATCTATGAAAAGCATGATCAATTCGATGAGGTTTATGAAGAAATCGTTGAAAGGCTTTTTCAGGAGGCAGAGAAGCGGGATGTGCTCTACGCCGTTCCGGGCCATCCGTTTGTAGCGGAAAGAACCGTGCAGCTGTTGCTTGAAAGACAGCATCTATATCAAGCGGAAGTAGAGGTGGAGGGCGGCCACAGTTTTCTTGATGCGACATTTAACGCCTTGGAGATCGATCCGATTGAAGGATTTCAATTTGTTGATGCCGTTCAATTTTCAGCAGATGAAGTGGAGCTCTGCCATCACCTCATTATTTGCCAGGTTTATGATCAAATGACCGCTTCCGAAGTAAAGCTTACATTGATGGAAAAGCTGCCTGATGATTATGAGGTCGTGATCGTAACGGCGGCGGGAAGCAGCAAAGAAGAGGTCAGAAAAGTGCCGCTTTATGAACTGGACAGAAGTGTCGGTATCACCAATTTGACGAGCGTTTACGTTCCTCCTGTCAAAGACGAAGCTGTTCTTTATCAGGAGTTTTCGATGTTCCGCCGCGTCATAAGGGAGCTTCGCGGACCAAACGGCTGCCCTTGGGATCAAAAACAGACTCATCAATCATTGAAAAAATACTTAATAGAAGAGTGTTATGAAGTGCTGGAAGCCATCGATGAAGAGGATTCTGATCATCTGGTTGAAGAGCTTGGCGATGTCATGCTGCAAGTCCTTCTCCATGCGCAAATCGGTGAAGATGAAGGTCTCTTTGCCATTGATGATGTCATACGCGGAATCACTGCGAAAATGATCAGAAGGCATCCGCATGTTTTCGGGGATACTGCAGTAAATGATGAGGCCGACGTCATGGCAAACTGGGAAGAGATTAAGAAGCAGGAAAAACAGACCGATAAAAAATCGCTTCTTGATGATATTCCGAAGCCGCTGCCCGCTCTGTCAAAAGCGAATCAGCTTCAGAAAAAAGCAGCAAAGTCCGGATTTGACTGGTCTGATGTTCAAGATATTTGGGACAAAGTTCAAGAAGAAATGAAAGAATTTTCTTTAGAAATTTCCGAAGCTGAACAGGACGGCAAAAAAATAAAAGAAGAATTCGGAGATCTTTTATTTGCTCTCGTCAACATCGGCCGATTTTATAAAATTGAGCCCGAAGAAGCGCTCACTATGACAAATGCCAAGTTTTACAGACGGTTCAAGCATATTGAACAATCGGCAAAACGCGCCGGAAAGGACCTCGAAAGCATGACGCTTGAGGAAATGGACGAATTCTGGAATGAAGCGAAAGAAATCGAAAGGGGCTGATAAACCATGAGACTTGATAAATTTCTAAAGGTATCAAGACTGATTAAAAGACGGACGCTTGCCAAAGAAGTGGCGGATCAGGGGAGGATCTCGATCAACGGCCAGCAGGCAAAAGCAAGCTCTGATGTTAAAGCGGGAGACGAGCTTGAGGTTCGCTTCGGTCAAAAACTCGTTACTGTCAAAGTCAATGAACTGAAAGACACGACGAAAAAAGAAGAGGCTGCTAATATGTACACCGTCCTGAAAGAAGAGAAACTCGGAGGGGAATAGGCTTGTTCTAAAAAAACACCTCATCTCATACAATGCAGTAACGAATCTTATAGTATGAGGATATGGGGGATGAATAGATGAGTTTATACTATGACCAGCATAACCCTTCCAACGGGTCATCTGTCCCGGAGCATAACGTCATGATGAAGGGCCGCAAGCTGTTGGATATTTCCGGCGTCAAACAGGTTGAGAGCTTTGATAATGAGGAATTTTTGCTTGAAACCGTGATGGGTATGCTGGCGGTCAGAGGCGAAAACTTGCAGATGAAAAATCTGGATGTGGAAAAAGGAGTTGTCTCCATTAAGGGAAGAGTGCTTGATCTCGTCTATTTGGATGAGCAGCAGGGGGAGAAAGCTAAAGGGTTTTTTAGCAAGTTGTTTAAATGACGCTGACCACACAGTTCTATACGATGCTCGCCATGGCCGGAATGGGGGCATGGCTGGGCGCTTCCCTTGATACCTACACCCGATTTGTGATTCGCGCTAAAACCGCCAGGTGGCTTTTATTTATCCATGATCTGCTGTTTTGGATGGTACAAGGTCTCCTTTTTTTCTATGTTCTGCTCAGCGTAAATGAAGGAGAGTTAAGAATTTACATCTTTTTGGCGGTTATGCTGGGATTTGCCGCATATCAAAGCCTTTTTAAACAAATCTATATTAAAATCTTGGGATGGATGATCTCCTTCTTTGTTTTGATCTGCCGTATGACATCAAAAATGATGCAGATGGTGATATTTCGCCCTGTTGTGTGGACATTTCAGTCCTTTTTGGCAATTATTCTGTTCTTGATGAGAAATATCTATGTTCTTTTTCGTTTTTTTGCGGTATGTTTATATAAGATCTTAAAATTCGCAGGCTATCCGTTTTATTTCTTAATATATCAATGCTATAGGCTTCTTCCCGCCCGTATTCGGGGAATGCTGAGACGCTTTTTACAAAAGGGAGCAGGATTTTTCAAAAAGGGAAAGAAACTATTCATAACAATTAAAACGAAATTACTAAAAAAATGAAGGAGGCCGTCTGGAATTGAACGATACTAGCAAACGCAATATTTCTCAAATTCAAAATGAATATAAAGAGCAAATGGAACGGAAACAGCAGCATTTGAAACGAAAAAGGCGCGGTCTATACAGACGGTTGACGGTATTTGGGGCTGTCGCGCTGCTTTCGGCGATCGTGATGGTCAGCTCGCTTTGGTCGCAGACCTCAGATATCAGTGCAAAAGAAGAGAAAAAAGAAGAGCTTTTGAAAAAGCTGGATCAGCTGGAAGCAAAAAAATCAAACTTAAAAGATGAGATTGTCAAATTAAAGGACGAGGATTACGTTGCAGAGCTTGCCAGAAAGGATTATTACCTCTCAAAGGAAGGGGAAATCATCTTCAAGTTTGATGAGAAGAGCAAGTAGCCTTGTTGACACTTATTTTTTTCTTTATGTATAATTAAAGAAATGATCTTTTTTAAGTCTAAGGAGGAGCACTTTTTTTATGTCGATTGAAGTTGGCAGCAAGTTGCAAGGGAAAGTAACAGGTATTACAAATTTTGGAGCATTTGTTGAATTGCCTGGAGGATCAACAGGTCTCGTTCATATCAGTGAAGTAGCCGATAATTACGTCAAGGACATCAATGATCATCTCAAGGTCGGTGATCAAGTACAAGTCAAAGTCATCAATGTAGAGAAAGATGGCAAGATCGGTTTGTCCATCAAAAAGGCTGTAGACCGTCCTCAATCAAGACCTAGAAATGATTTCCGCTCTAAAGAAACGTTCGAACAGAAAATGAATAAGTTTTTAAAAGATAGTGAAGATCGCTTATCGTCTCTAAAACGTAACACGGAATCAAAACGTGGAGGGCGCGGAGCAAGAAGAGGTTAACTTGCTGCTTTCTATATAAACGAAAGGCATTCGTCTTATCCCAGCGGATGCCTTTTTATTTTTCCGAAAAATTTTATTCGAATTTCTATTGACGGACGGGACAATCCTTTGTATTATAGAACTTGTGCGTTAAAAGAACAAAATCATAACATGGCGGTGTAGCTCAGCTGGCTAGAGCGTACGGTTCATACCCGTGAGGTCGGGGGTTCGATCCCCTCCGCCGCTACTTTTATCAAGGCCCGTTGGTCAAGCGGTTAAGACACCGCCCTTTCACGGCGGTAACACGGGTTCGAATCCCGTACGGGTCATCTTAAAAACCGGTTTCTTATGAAGCCGGTTTTTTTGTTTCGGAAAAAATGCAAAATACCGAGAATCGACTCGACTTATCAAGAGTGATTGAAGCTCCTTACAAAAACCGTCGAAGAGTTCTTTTAAATCGTTACCTTCTTTTGACAAAATCCTATTTCATCTTTCGCTATAATGGCAAGCAACGAATAAACGAGTGGGGGATGAGATCATGGAAAAAGCGGAAAGAAGGGTTAACAGCCCAATAGCAGGACCAGTTGTCCAAAAGATGTACTCATGGTTTGGCAAAATGACGAAGCTTATGATGCAGCATTTATATTCGCTCTTTTTCTATAAAGGGTTTATCTATATGATCATCGGTTTTTTATTGGGACGAGCCTTCATTCTGTCAGAGGTGATACCCTTTGCTCTTCCATTTTTCGGCGCGATGCTTTTAATTAAAAAAGACAAAGCTTTCTTGGCGTTTTTGGCGCTGCTTGCGGGGGCTCTGAGTATATCGCCGCAGCATTCCTTATTTGTACTCGCAGCAATTGTTTCGTTTGCGATATGTTCAAAATTGACCTCTTATATTATAAAGGATCAAGTCAGGACATTGCCCGTCGTTGTTTTTTTGGCAATGGCGCTGACAAGATGCGGGTTTGTTTACACACAATATGGAACGGTTTCAAGCTATCATTACATTATGGCTTTCGTGGAAGCCGGATTATCCTTTATTTTAACGCTGATTTTTTTGCAAAGCCTGCCGATTGTGACTTCAAAGCGGGCCAAACAATCGTTGAAGATTGAGGAAATCATCTGCTTTATGATTTTAATAGCATCCGTTCTTACCGGATTAACGGGTGTTTCATTTCAAGGCATGCAGGCTGAACTGATATTGGCCCGTTATGTCGTGCTGACTTTCGCGTTTATCGGAGGTGCCAGCATCGGCTGTACCGTCGGGGTTGTGACAGGCTTGATCCTCAGCCTCTCAAATATCGGCAATCTATATCAGATGAGTCTGCTGGCTTTTTCCGGCCTTCTAGGCGGTTTGCTAAAAGAAGGGAAAAAAGCGGGCGCGGCGGTCGGCCTTTTGATCGGATCTTTGTTGATTTCTCTTTATGGCGGGGGTTCCGCAGAACTTGTACCAACGCTTTATGAATCCTTGATCGCGATCGGTCTGTTTCTTTTAACACCGCAGTCCATTACGAAAAAAGTGGCCAAATATATACCGGGTACGGTCGAGCACGCGCAAGAGCAGCAGCAATATGCAAGAAAAATCCGAGATGTCACCGCCCAAAAAGTTGATCAATTTTCAACCGTGTTTCATGCTTTATCCGAAAGCTTTACCGCATTTTACCATTCTGTTCCTGATGAGGAAGGGAAAGAAAAAGAAATTGACCTGTTTTTAAGCACGGTTACAGAACATTCCTGCCAATCTTGCTATAAGAAAAACAAGTGCTGGGTACAGAACTTTGATAAAACATATGATTTGATGAAACGGGTTATGCAAGAAACAGAGGAAAAGCAATATTATCAAAACCGCAGGCTGAAAAAAGAATTCAATCAGCACTGTTCTAAATCAAAACAGGTTGAAGCGCTGATAGAGGACGAGCTGACAAACTTTAGAGCCAATCAGACGTTGAAGCAAAAGGTGCATGACAGCAGACGTCTTGTAGCAGAACAGCTTCTCGGTGTATCACAGGTGATGTCTGACTTTTCTCGGGAAATCAAAAGGGAGCGGGAGCAGCACTTTATCCAGGAAGAACAAATTAGGGAAGCGCTGCAGCATTTCGGCATAGAAATACAGCAAGTCGAAATCTACAGTCTCGATCAGGGGAACATCGATATTGAAATGAGTATTCCGTACTGCAACGGACATGGAGAATGTGAGAAAATCATTGCCCCGATGCTGTCTGATATTTTGGAGGAGCAAATCATCGTAAAGGCTGAACAATGTGCCGGCCACCCAAACGGATACTGTCATGTCGCTTTCGGATCGGCAAAATCCTACCGTGTTGTGACAGGGGCGGCTCACGCGGCGAAAGGCGGGGGCCTCGTCTCCGGAGACAGCTATAATATGATGGAACTCGGAGCAGGCAAATATGCAGCCGCTATCAGCGATGGCATGGGAAATGGCGCCAGGGCGCACTTTGAAAGCAATGAAACGATCAAGCTTCTTGAAAAAATCCTTCAGTCAGGCATTGATGAAAAGGTCGCAATTAAAACCATCAACAGCATCCTTTCATTAAGAACGACGGATGAGATTTACTCGACGCTGGACCTATCTATTATTGATTTGCAAGATGCCAGCTGCAAATTCTTGAAAATCGGTTCAACGCCAAGTTTTATTAAGAGATCAGATCAGATCATCAAAGTTCAGGCCAGCAATTTGCCGATCGGTATCATTACCGAGTTTGATGTCGATGTTGTCAGCGAACAATTAAAAGCTGGAGACATTCTGATCATGATGAGTGACGGAATCTTTGAAGGGCCGAGACATGTAGAAAATCATGATCTTTGGATGAAGAGAAAATTGAAGTCGCTTAAAACAGAGGACCCTCAGGAAATCGCCGATTTGATCATGGAAGAGGTCATTCGGACAAGGTCGGGTCTGATTGAGGATGATATGACGGTGATCGTCATAAAGATAGATCATAATACGCCAAAGTGGGCGTCGATTCCGGCCCCCGCTTTTTTCCAAAAGAATCAAGAGATTTCTTAGCTCTCGTATAAATCAAATTTCTTCTGGCGATGATGGAAGTAAATAAAGATATCTTTGTCCAGGAGGAATAAAAACATGAAAAAGGGGCACTTGAATCAAATCCTGCTTATTACGGACGGCTGTTCGAACCGCGGTGAAGATCCGCAGGCGATGGCAGCCTTTGCAAAAGAGCAGGGGATTACCGTAAATGTCATTGGGATTATGGAAGAAAATGCGATGGATCAAGATGCGATGAAAGAAGTCGAAGGCATCGCTCTCGCTGGAGGCGGGGTTCACCAGGTTGTTTATGCTTCACAGCTGTCACAGACGGTACAAATGGTGACGAAAAAAGCAATGACACAAACCCTTCAGGGTGTGGTCAACAATGAGCTTAAACAAATTCTCGGCAAGCATTCTGAAATGGATGAGCTGCCCCCTGATAAACGAGGAGAAGTCATGGAAGTCGTGGATGAACTTGGAGAAACTGTTCATTTACACGTCTTGGTTCTTGTCGATACTAGCGCAAGCATGAATCCAAAGCTCCCGACAGTCAAAGAAGCATTGATTGATCTGTCCATCAGTCTGAACTCAAGAATCGGTGAAAACGAATTTGCCATGTTTATATTTCCCGGGAAAAAACAAGAGGTTGAACTTGTGCTGGATTGGACGCCGAAGTTTGAATCTCTTTCCTCGATATTTTCCAAACTGGCTGCCGGAGGAATCACGCCGACAGGACCGGCAATCAGAGAGGCGATACAGCATTTCAATAAAATCGGCTCAAGAAGGGGCATGTTAGAAGATGATGAAAGACGCTTCGACGAGTTTGGCGGGTAGTTTAAAGCCGGGTTCAGCCGTAGTTGGGAAATGGAATAATCATTCCTACAGGATCATCAGACAGCTTGGAAAAGGGGCTAATGGCGTTGTTTACCTGGCCGATTCAAAAAAAGGCCGCGTGGCACTCAAGGTGAGTGATGACAGCCTGTCGATTACCTCGGAAGTGAATGTTCTGAAATCCTTCTCAAAGGCCCAGGCAAGAGCAATGGGGCCTTCTTTTTTTGATGTGGACGACATGACAGTGTCCAATACCGGAAAGAAGCTCTCATTTTATGTAATGGAATATATTGAGGGGCCTCTGCTTTTGCGTTATATCAACGAGAAAGGAGAGGAGTGGATTCCGGTATTGATCAGCCAGCTTTTATCAAGCTTATCCATCATTCATCGCGAAGGATGGGTGTTTGGAGATTTAAAACCCGAAAACTTGATCGTGACGGGACCTCCGGCAAGGATTCGCTGTATTGATGTCGGCGGGACGACGAAAGAAGGCCGGGCCATCAAGGAATACACTGAGTTTTTTGACAGAGGATACTGGGAATGCGGAACTCGCAAGGCTGAACCTTCATATGATCTGTTTTCCGTGGCCATGATTATGATGAATTGCGTGACAAAGAAAGAATTTAAGAAAACAAGCAAACCGATGGATCAGCTTTTGTCGGTCATCGACAGCCACCCGTTTTTGACGAAATATAAAGCGGTTTTATTATCGGCTTTAAAAGGAAGATACAATACAGCGGATGAAATGAAGGCTGACTTGCTTGAGGCGGGCCGCCCGAGCCGCCGTCAATCGAGAACCGCCCGTCCATCTTCAATACCGGCCTCGTCGCAAGGGACGGGACAAAGGCGGCGGACAGCGCCTCAGCAGCGGTCGAGAAGCGGTCGAAAGGTGCGGAAAAATCATCAAAAATCCGGCGGCATCTTTGAGACGCTGCTGATCGTTGTGAGTGTGCTTGCCCTTTATTTCGCCTATATCGTGCTCTTTTTTATTTGAGACATCGCAAGGGTGATAGCTCTTCTTTGCAGGGACTGATTGAAAGTGTTAGGATTATTTATATCTTTTGAAAATCACCCTGCTCTTAGTGGGAGGACATTGTGAAAAGCATAGAAGATTTTATTGAAAAATACGAACTGGCTTTTGATGGGGCAACGATCATCGCCGGCGTCTCCGGCGGACCTGATTCCATGGCTCTGCTTCATGCATTACATCATATGATTCCCGGCACTGCGACACTCATTGCCGCACATGTCGATCATCAGTTCAGAGGCGAAGAGTCTGAAAAAGATATGCGTTTTGTTCAGGAATATTGCGCAGCAGAGGGCATTCGCTGTGAGGCGCAGCAAATTGATGTTCAAAAGTATGCGTCCGAAAAAAGTCTTAATAAACAGGCGGCCGCAAGAGAATGCAGATTCCAGTTCTTTAAGGAGCAAATGAAAAATCATCAAGCGAAATATTTGGCCCTTGCTCACCATGGTGATGATCAGATCGAGACGATGCTGATGAAATTGGCGAAAGGCACCATCGGTATGGGACTTGCCGGTATTCAGCCGAAGCGCCGTTTTGATAACGGATGGCTGATCAGGCCGTTTCTCGGGCTTGCCAAAGAAGATCTTTTGGCTTACTGCAAAGCGAATAATGTACCGTTCAGGACGGATCCGAGCAATGATCAGGATGATTATACACGGAACAGATTCAGACACCATGTTCTCCCTTTCTTAAAGAAGGAGTCGGAAGATGTCCATAAACGGTTTCAATTCGTCAGTGAATCGCTGACTGAGGACGAATTATACTTACAGGCATTAACAAAAGAGAAAATGAATACAGTAATCACAAGCAAGTCAAGTTCCGGTGTGAAAATCAGCGTCAAGCACCTTATTGAGCTTCCTATGCCTTTACAAAGAAGGGGAGTTCAACTAATATTAAACTATCTTTATGAAAACGTTCCATCTGCGTTTTCAGCCCATCATATTAAGGTGTTTCTGGAATGGATTTCAAAAGCGGATCCTTCCGGTTCTCTTGATTTCCCAAATGGGCTAAAAGTGGTTAAATCTTATCATACATGTTTGTTTACATTTCAGCGTGTGCAATGTGAAAATATTTCCTATCATTATGAAATAAGCGGTGCAGAAGAAGACCTGATGCTTCCTAACGGTTTTTCCCTTCATGTGAGCAGACAAGGTTCAGCCCCTGTGCCCAATGGAAATGAAGTTTTTGCAACAAGTCCGCAGCAGGTTCATTTCCCTCTCTATGTCCGGACAAGACAAAAAGGAGACAGAATCAAACTTAAAGGGATGAACGGCTCAAAAAAGGTAAAAGATATATTTATTGATGAAAAAGTGCCTCTTGCAAAAAGAGACAGCTGGCCCATTGTGACAGACGCGATTGGACGAATTGTCTGGATACCTGGTCTGAAAAAAACCATTTTTGAGGAACTTGATGTTACAAACAATGATCGCATTGTATTACAATATAGACAGCATGAAAAGTGTAGGGGGCTAGCAAAGAATGAAACAGGATATTGAAAATATCTTGATCTCTGAAGAAGAGATCCAAAAAAAAGTCAAGGGGCTCGGCGCGGCGTTAACAGAAGAGTATAGCGGCAAGTTCCCGTTGGCCATCGGTGTGTTAAAGGGAGCCATGCCGTTTATGGCCGATCTTTTGAAGCATATTGATACATATTTGGAAATGGATTTCATGGATGTATCAAGCTATGGCAATTCCACGGTTTCTTCCGGTGAAGTCAAAATCATTAAGGATTTGGATACATCAGTAGAGGGCCGTGACATCTTAATTATTGAAGACATCATCGACAGTGGGCTGACTTTAAGTTATCTTGTAGAGCTTTTCCGATACCGCAAAGCAAAATCGATTAAGATTGTGACCCTTCTTGATAAGCCGAGCGGACGCAAAGCAGATATCAAAGCGGATTATGTCGGCTTTGAAGTTCCCGACGCTTTCGTTGTGGGATACGGCCTTGATTATGCAGAACGCTACCGCAATCTTCCGTATATCGGAGTACTCAAACCGGCGGTTTATGAAAGCTGATATGAGGCTTGTCTGCAAAAGGGATATCTGTTGTATTGGAACGATTTTCTATGATACTATTGAACATAGTTGTGCTTACTGTGGGAGGAGGTAAGGAATGAATCGGGTCTTCCGTAATACCATTTTTTATTTACTTATTTTATTAGTTGTGATCGGAGTTGTGAGCTACTTCCAAACCGCAAATCCGAAAACCGAAAATATGACGTACAGTGACTTTGTTTCAAACCTTGAAAACGGGAAGGTTGAAAATGTGTCTATCCAGCCTGTCAGGGGTGTTTATGAGGTCCGCGGACAGCTGGCGAACTATGAGAAAGACCAGTATTTTCTGACTCATGTTCCTGAAGGAAAAGGGGCAGATCAGATTGTTGACGTTGCTAAGAAAATGAAGGTGCAGGTTGAACCCGCACAGGAAACAAGCGGATGGATGACATTCTTTACCACCATCATCCCTTTTGTTATTATCTTCATTCTTTTCTTCTTCCTGCTTAATCAGGCTCAAGGCGGCGGCAGCCGTGTCATGAACTTCGGTAAAAGCAAGGCTAAGCTTTATACAGAAGAAAAGAAACGAGTCAAATTCAAAGATGTGGCAGGAGCGGATGAGGAAAAGCAAGAGCTTGTTGAAGTCGTTGATTTCCTGAAAGATCCCCGCAAATTTGCTGAACTCGGGGCAAGGATTCCGAAAGGTGTTCTTTTGGTCGGGCCTCCGGGTACAGGTAAAACATTGCTTGCAAAAGCTTGTGCCGGTGAAGCGGGCGTACCTTTCTTCAGTATAAGCGGATCTGACTTCGTTGAAATGTTCGTCGGGGTCGGTGCTTCACGTGTGCGCGACTTGTTCGAAAATGCCAAGAAAAATGCGCCGTGTCTGATTTTCATCGATGAGATCGATGCAGTCGGGCGTCAGCGTGGTGCAGGTCTTGGCGGCGGACATGATGAACGTGAGCAGACGCTGAACCAGCTTCTCGTTGAAATGGACGGATTCAGCGCGAATGAAGGGATCATTATCATTGCTGCGACAAACCGTGCGGATATTTTAGACCCTGCATTGCTGCGTCCGGGACGCTTTGACCGTCAAATTACAGTTGACCGTCCTGATGTCAAAGGTCGTGAAGCCGTACTTCAAGTGCATGCGAGAAACAAGCCGCTTGACGAAGCTGTCAACTTAAAATCGATTGCGATGAGAACGCCTGGATTCTCCGGTGCGGATCTTGAAAACCTTTTAAATGAAGCGGCTCTTGTAGCAGCCCGTCATGATAAAAAGAAAATCGATATGCGTGACATTGATGAAGCGACAGACCGTGTCATCGCAGGACCTGCCAAGAAAAGCAGGGTGATTTCTAAAAAAGAACGCAATATCGTTGCATACCATGAAGCCGGACACACCGTCATCGGACTCGTCTTGGACGAAGCGGATATGGTGCATAAAGTAACGATTGTTCCCCGCGGCCAAGCGGGCGGATATGCCGTTATGCTTCCTAAGGAAGACCGTTATTTCCAAACGAAACCTGAACTTCTCGATAAAATTGTCGGCCTGCTTGGAGGCCGTGTAGCTGAGGAGATTATATTCGGTGAAGTCAGCACGGGAGCCCACAATGACTTCCAGCGTGCAACAAGTATTGCAAGACGAATGGTTACTGAATTTGGAATGTCTGAAAAACTCGGTCCTCTTCAATTCGGACAGTCGCAAGGCGGCCAGGTGTTCTTAGGCCGCGACTTCAACAATGATCAGAACTACAGCGATGCGATCGCGTATGAAATCGATAAAGAAATTCAGCACTTCATTAAGGATTGCTATGAACGTGCTAAAACAATCCTTACCGAAAATCGCGATAAGCTTGAGCTGATAGCCCAAACATTGCTGGATGTCGAAACGCTCGATGCTGAGCAAATCAAGCATTTGACTGAACACGGAAAACTGCCTGACCGTACTTATGAAGATGAGCAAGAGAAAAAAGACGATGTAAAAGTAAACATCAACAAAAGAGAAGATGAAGAAAGAAAAGAGGATAACCAAGAGTAACCCTGTCCCTTTTCGATTCTTTTAAAGAAAACTGCCAAGCTTGCGCTATTTGGCAGTTTTTCTTATTTATCGCCTTCTTCAGGAGCCGCTTTGGCGAATTTCTTCCGGCCGGTTTGATTCGTTTACAAACGGAATCGGCATCGTGTATTGTATGATGGTAGAATGTTTTATGTCCAAGTAAGAGAAACTAGTCAAAAGTGGTGATCAGATGTTACTTGTTATAGATGTGGGAAATACAAATACCGTTATTGGTATATATCACGACGGTGAGCTTGAATATCACTGGCGGATCGAAACAAGCCGCCATAAAACCGAAGATGAATTCGGCATGCTCCTTCGTTCTTTATTCGATTACGTGGGGCTAATGTTTGATCAAATTGAAGGAATTATTATTTCATCAGTTGTACCCCCGATCATGTTTTCCCTTGAAAGAATGTGTACAAAATATTTTCAGATCGAGCCGCAGATTGTCGGTCCCGGAATGAAAACAGGATTAAATATTAAATACGATAATCCGAAAGAAGTCGGGGCGGATCGGATTGTGAATGCAGTCGCTGCGATTCACCTCTACGGCGGCCCGCTGATCGTCGTTGATTTTGGAACCGCTACAACGTACTGTTATATTAACGAGCGCAAGGAATACATGGGCGGAGCGATCGCACCGGGGATCACGATATCGACAGAAGCCCTTTATTCAAGAGCCGCAAAACTTCCTAGAATTGAAATTGCGCGGCCTGATAACATCGTCGGCAAAAGTACGGTCAGCGCTATGCAATCCGGAATTCTTTACGGCTATGTCGGACAAGTTGAAGGGATTGTCAAACGGATGAAATGGCAGTCCAAACAAAACCCGAAAGTCATTGCAACAGGCGGTCTGGCATCCTTGATTGCAGATGAGTCCGACTGTATTGATGTTGTTGATCCGTTTCTCACCTTAAAGGGGCTTGAGCTGATATACGAACGGAATCGCGTTGAAAGTGTATAGGAGGATGACTATGGATTATTTAGTAAAAGCCATTGCATATGACGGCAAAGTCCGGGCATATGCAGCAAGAACAACAGAAACGATTCATGAAGCGCAAAGAAGGCACAATACATGGCCGACAGCTTCTGCTGCATTAGGCAGGACGATGACGGCAGCCGTAATGCTCGGTGCCATGCTTAAAGGCGAAGACAAGCTTACCGTTAAAATTGAAGGCGGCGGACCGATCGGAGCTATTGTCGCAGATGGAAACGCAAAGGGAGACGTAAGGGGATACGTATCTAATCCGCACGTTCATTTTGACTTAAATGAGCATGGAAAGCTCGATGTCAAAAGGGCCGTCGGAACGTCAGGAACATTGAGTGTTGTCAAAGACCTTGGTTTACGCGATTTATTTACGGGTCAAGTTGAGATCGTTTCCGGGGAAGTCGGCGAGGATTTTACATATTATCTCGTGTCTTCCGAGCAAGTCCCTTCTTCTGTCGGCGTCGGTGTGCTCGTCAATCCTGACAATACGATTTTGGCGGCCGGCGGATTTATTATTCAGCTACTGCCGGGGACTGATGATGAAACGATTACAAGACTGGAAACAAACCTTTCTCAAGTGGAACCGATTTCCAAGCTGATTCAAAAAGGTCTGACTCCTGAGGAAGTGCTGAGCGCAGTCTTGGGAGAAGATCCGGAAGTACTGGAAACCGTTCCTGTCCGTTTTACATGTAATTGTTCAAAAGAGCGTTTTGCAAGAGGAATTATCGGTCTCGGCAAACAGGAAATTCAAGCCATGATTGACGAAGATGGAAAAGCCGAGGCGCAATGCCATTTTTGTAATGAAACGTATTTGTTTACAAAAGAAGAGCTTGAAGCGCTAAGAGATGAAATATAATGCCCGCTATCCATTAGCGGGTCTTTTACGATGGGGAAAGGAGAGAAAGCGATTTTGAAATCAAGAACACTATGGCCCATTATATTGGGCGCCATTTTCGTCAATTGCATTGTGATTGCATACGTCCTTACAAAATCACAGACCGCTTCCACTTCAGCGGCTCAAGAAGTGATCGCCGACATCGGAAAAAGCGGCATCACGCGTGAAGAATGGCTGAGTGAAATGGAAGAGCGCTACGGTAAAGCGACATTGGAGGATATGATCAATGATCGCGTCGTCACCCAGCTGGCTGAAAAGAATAACATCAAGGTTTCTGATGATGAGATCGACAGGGAGTTTCTTCTGATCAAAGCGGTTTATAATTCCTTTTATGAAGACGAAGACACGACGGAAAAGGAATGGAGAGATCAGATCAGGCATAACATACTTCTTGAAGAACTGCTGACAAAAGATATCGTCATTTCCGAAAGCGAATTAAAATCCTTCTATGAAAAAAATAAGGATTTATACAAGTTTGACGACTCTTACCGTCTGAAACATATCGTGGTAAAAGATAAAGATGAGGCTGAACAGGTTTTAAAGGAATTAGAGGGCGGATCAAGCTTTGAAGCGGCCGCCGCTGAACACTCAACCGACAGGTACACGGCTCCTTATGGCGGAGACCTGGGATTTGTCAATGATCAGAACGAAAACATTCCGCCGGAATATTTGCAAATGGCCGAACATTTAAAAGAAAATCAGTGGGTGGATGAACCGATTAAAACAAGCCAAGGATATGCGATTATCCAGCTGGAGGAAAAGCTTAGCAGCAGGGCTTTCACTTTTCGTGAAGTGAAGGATCAAATCAGAAGGCAGATTGCAATGGATCAGCTGGGTGACAGAGCTTCAGTCAAAACGCTTTGGAAAGATGCAAAAGTATCGTGGTTTTATGACGATAAAAATAAAGATTGACAAAATATTTTGATATTGATAAATTATATATAATCCCAATAAAATTACTCGGAAATTGAGGTGTTCAAATGGTTCGCGTTGCAAACTCTGTCTACGACTTAATCGGAAACACACCTGTCGTTAAATTAAATCGTCTAGTTGATGAAAACAGTGCTGATGTTTATGTAAAACTTGAGTATATGAATCCCGGAAGCAGCGTAAAAGACCGGATTGCGCTTGCGATGATTGAAGACGCCGAAGAAAAAGGCCTTCTAAAAGAGGGAGATACACTGATTGAACCAACAAGCGGAAATACAGGCATCGGGCTTGCTATGGTGGCTGCCGCAAAAGGCATCAAAGCAATCCTCGTTATGCCTGATACAATGAGCTCTGAGCGCCGCAACCTTCTTCGCGCTTATGGAGCGGAGCTTGTGTTGACACCGGGTGCTGAAGGAATGAAAGGCGCCATTAAAAAAGCTGAGGAGCTGGCTGAAGAAAAAGGCTACTTTATGCCGCAGCAATTTAACAACCTTGCGAATGTGGAAGTTCACCGCCGCACGACAGGCCAAGAAATCGTTCAACAATTTGGAGATGGGCTTGATGCGTTCGTCGCAGGTATCGGAACGGGCGGAACCATTACAGGAGCCGGAGAGGTTCTGAAAGAAAAGAATCCATCCATTAAAATATTTGCGGTTGAACCGACAGATTCACCGGTTCTTTCCGGGGGAAAACCAGGTCCGCATAAAATTCAAGGAATCGGAGCAGGATTCGTTCCTGAAATTCTGAATACGGATATTTACGATGAAATTGTCAAAGTGAAAAATGAAGAAGCCTTTGAATTTGCCCGTAAAGCTGCAAGAGAAGAAGGGATTCTCGGAGGAATTTCTTCAGGAGCGGCGATCTATGCTGCCGTTCAAGTTGCGAAAAAGCTTGGAAAAGGCAAAAAAGTGCTTGCTGTCCTTCCTAGTAATGGAGAAAGATACTTAAGCACGCCTCTTTATCAATTTGAATAGACACGGGAAAAGGCCGGGGCTGTCGACAATGTCGACGGCCTTTTGTTTTTACCTGAGGCGTCGGTCTTCTTTAAAAACGGTGTCCTTGAGTGAAATGCTCAAGGGCTTTTTATATATTGGAAATGAAATTCTCTTTTCCTAGAAAAAAGATTTGCATTACAATAAGGACAATAGAAAACGGCAGAGGAATGATAGAATGACACAACGAAGGCCATTAGCTAGAACGATCCCCTTTTCCCATGAGCGCTTTTTAAAACAGTATGAACGTCTTTCTAAAGATAAAGAACACCATGTTCTTTTGGAAAGCGCCAGAGGCGGCGAATACAGTATTGCCGGGCTTGATCCTGTCGCCGTTGCAAAGGGGAAAGACGGAATCACCACGATTCATTATAAAGGGGAAACATTATTTAAAGAGGGAGATCCGTTTTTACAATTTAACCGGTGGTTTCAAACATTGAAAACGGAGACGGTTGCAGATTTTCCCGATTTTCAGGGAGGGGCTGTCGGTTTTTTAAGCTATGATTATGCCCGCTATATTGAAAAATTTAAAATTCTGTCTATCGATGATCTGCAAACGCCTGACTTATTCTTTCTCGTGTTCGATGATTTAGCTGTCTACGATCATGCGAATGAAACGCTTTGGCTGATCACGCACAGCGCGGAGAAAGGGCTCTCTAATGCAGAAGAAAAACTGAGTCAGCTTGAACATGTATGGAAATTTGAAGACCCTGAAACGGCAGAGCATGGAGAGCCGGCAGACGATAAAGACGCTTCGTTTGCCCCATCCTTTACAGAAGCAGGTTTCTCACAGGCCGTCGAAAAAATAAAGCAATACATCGCCAGCGGTGACGTGTTTCAGGTGAATCTTTCTGTGCGGCAGTCTGAGCAGCTCTCGGCGGCACCTTATGACGTATATAAAATGTTAAGAAAAGTAAACCCTTCGCCTTACATGGCATACTTGCAAACCCCTGATTTTCAAGTGATTTGCGGGTCGCCTGAACTGCTCATTAAAAAGAAAGGAACCCTTCTTGAAACGAGACCTATCGCAGGGACAAGATCCCGAGGCGCTGATGAAGCGGAAGATGAGTCGCTCGCAAATGAATTGATCATGAATGAAAAAGAACGGGCTGAACATGTGATGCTTGTTGATTTAGAGCGGAATGACCTTGGCAGAGTATCGAAGTACGGATCTGTACGTGTCGATGAATTCATGGTGATTGAAAAATATTCACATGTGATGCACATTGTTTCAAATGTGTGCGGAGAAATAAAAGAAGAATGTGATGCTGTTGATGTCATCCACGCCGTATTTCCGGGGGGAACGATCACGGGAGCACCGAAGGTCAGAACAATGGAAATTATTGAGGAGCTTGAGCCGACGAGGCGAGGGCTTTATACTGGTTCTATAGGATGGTTCGGATATAATCAAGATATGCACTTTAATATCGTCATCCGAACAATTTATGTCAAAGCAGGCCATGCATTCATGCAGTCTGGAGCAGGAATCGTTATTGATTCAAACCCTAAGCATGAGTACAAGGAATCATTGAAAAAGGCCATTGCGATGACAAAAGCGCTACAGTTGAGTGAAGAAGAGAAAAAAGAGCAGAGGAGAGCTGAGATATGATTTTGATGATCGACAATTATGATTCGTTTACTTACAATTTGGTTCAGTATTTAGGTGAGCTCGGAGAAGAATTGGTTGTAAAACGCAATGATGAAATTACAGTGGCGGAAATAGAAGATATGTCTCCTGACTTTCTCATGATTTCGCCAGGTCCGTGCAGTCCTGATGAAGCGGGAATCAGCCTTGAAGCCATCCGCTATTTTGCCGGGAAGATTCCAATTTTCGGTGTCTGCCTCGGACATCAGTCGATCGCCCAGGTTTTCGGAGGCGACGTGGTCAGGGCAGAGCGTTTGATGCACGGGAAAACGTCCGGCATTTCTCATGACGGATCAACGGTTTTTAAAGGTTTGGAGAATCCGTTGACGGCTACAAGGTACCATTCACTTATTGTCAAACCGGAGACCCTGCCGAGCTGCTTTATCAAATCCGCCTGGACAGAAGAAGGAGAGATCATGGCCATCAGGCATAAAGAATTGCCGATCGAAGGCGTACAGTTCCATCCGGAATCCATCATGACATCCTTCGGTAAAGAAATGCTCAAAAACTTTATTGAGTCTTACCGAAAGAAAGTGAACGCATGATCATTTATCTGAACGGTCAATATGTAAAGGAGGAAGAAGCAAGACTTTCTCCTTTTGACCATGGTTTTTTATATGGAATCGGCGTTTTTGAAACATTTCGCCTTTATGAAGGGAAGCCTTTTCTGCTTGAATGGCATATGGAAAGGCTTGAGAAAGCATTAGGTGAGCTGAAAATAGAGACGGCCCTGACGCAAAGCGATGTACTCGCTGTGCTGGACAAGCTGCTCGAAATGAATCAGCCGCCAAATGGAGATGCGCGAATCAGGCTGAATATATCAGCCGGGCCCGGCGGACCGGGACTTTTTCCAAATTCGTACAAAAAACCCGGCATCATGGTGATTATGAATGCTTTTCATCCGGCGTCTGTTCCCGCTGAAAAGGAAGGTGTCGTTTTGCAAGTCCGCAGAAATACGCCTGAGGGTCCATTCCGCCTGAAATCTCATCATTTTTTAAATAACCTGTACGGAAAACGAGAGTTGGGAAATGAGCCGGATCAAGAAGGGATTTTTCTGACGGACGGAGGAGCTGTTGCCGAAGGAATCATTTCCAATCTTTTTTGGCAAAAAGACGGGTGTGTGTATACTCCTTCATTGAAGACCGGCATTTTAGACGGTGTGACAAGGCGTTATCTAATCGAGCGTCTCAAACATATGGGAGTTGAAGTCAAGCAGGGAGAATATCCATTGGAGCACCTTCTCCATGCGGATGAAGCCTGGATGACCAATTCCGTTCAGGAAATCGTCCCACTCCGGAAAATCGGCGGTGCCGCATTCCCGGGAAAGGATGGAAGCCTGACAAAAAGTCTGCAAGAGGTATACACTAACGATAGACAAGCAACAAAAGACTATAATTGATCTAAAGGGTGAAGGATATGGCGCTGCAAACAACGGTTCGTCCAAAGCGGCTGATTGCAAAACAACACACGTTGTCATATGAAGACAAGACATTAATTATGGGAATTTTAAACGTTACTCCGGATTCGTTTTCAGACGGTGGAAAATATAACAGTATAGATCGAGCCGTGATTCATGCAAAGCAGATGATAGAAGACGGCGCCCATATCCTTGATATCGGAGGAGAATCAACAAGACCCGGAGCGGAAAAAGTTTCTGTTGATGAGGAGCTTGCCAGAGTTATTCCTGTCATTGAAAAGCTCGCACAGGAAATCGATGTGCCGATTTCTGTCGACACATATAAGGCACAGGTGGCAGATGAAGCCGTTAAAGCCGGGGCTTCCATTATCAATGATGTATGGGGGGCTAAAGCTGATCCCGAAATGGCTCCGGTCGCGGCCGCGCATGATGTACCAATTGTCTTGATGCATAATCGCCCTGAGCGAAATTATACAGATTTAATACCGGACATGTTGTCTGATCTGATGGAATGCGTGAGCATTGCGAAGTCAGCTGGAGTACAAGAACACCACATCATCCTTGACCCCGGTATCGGCTTTGCCAAAACATATCAGGACAATCTTGCGGTCATGAATCAGCTTGAGCGGTTCAGCGAGTTCGGCTACCCGGTTTTATTGGGAACCTCGCGCAAGAAATTTATCGGACGCGTCCTGGATCTTCCTCCTGAGGAGCGGGCGGAAGGCACGGGTGCGACAGTATGCCTCGGTATTCAAAAGGGATGCGACATTGTCAGAGTCCATGACGTTAAACAAATCTCGAGAATGGCGAAAATGATGGATGCAATGATTGATAAAGGGGGCGTTTATCATCGATAAAGTATATGTAGAGGGTATGGAATTTTACGGATACCACGGGGTTTTTCAGGAGGAAAACAAACTTGGCCAGCGGTTTCGCGTCGATTTGACGGCATCTTTGGATCTAAGTGAAGCGGGGAAGACCGACAATATTGACGCGACCATTAATTACGCAGAATTGTATAAGCTTTGCAAAGAGGTCGTAGAAGGAGAGCCGGTCAACCTTGTTGAAACCCTTACAGAAACCATCGCCGAAAAAGTGCTGAAGCAATTTGAAGCGGTTCAGGAATGCACGGTTAAAGTGATAAAGCCGGATCCGCCGATTCCCGGACATTATAAATCCGTAGCCATTGAGATGACGAGAAAGCGAAAATGAAACACACGGCATATATAGCGCTGGGCTCGAATATCGGCTCGCGGGAAGAATATTTAAAAAAAGCTGTCGCTCTCCTTCATCAACATCCATCTGTGACGGTTACAAAAGTTTCGTCTATCTATGAAACAGATCCAGTCGGATACACAGATCAGGCTCCATTTTTAAACATGGCTACTGCCGTTAAAACGTCGCTCTCCCCATTTGAATTGCTTGATTTGACTCAGCATATCGAGAATGAACTCGGCCGGACGCGTAACATCAGGTGGGGGCCGAGAACGGCAGACCTTGACATTTTGCTGTATAATCGTGAAAATATTGAGACAGAGCAACTCATTGTTCCCCATCCGAGAATGCATGAACGTTTGTTTGTACTCGTCCCGCTGCTGGAGATTTATCCGGACTATGAGGGGTCTGTAGATCATGCGAAAAATCAAGAAGGTGTAAGAGTATGGAAGCAGAAATCTGGGGTAGACGAATTCGTGCGTACAGAAAGCTGAAAGGTTATACTCAAGAAGGGTTTGCCAAAGCTCTGGGTATGTCCGTTTCTGTGCTGGGCGAAGTAGAACGGGGAAATCGAATGCCGTCGGAAAGCATGCTTAGAGATGTAGCCAATACTTTAAATATAACAGTGGAGGAATTATCTCCACCAGAAGAATAAGAAAGGAGGACAAAAAATGTTTAAAATCGGTGATATCGAATTAAAAAACAGAGTTGTGCTGGCGCCGATGGCCGGAGTATGCAATTCCGCTTTCCGTTTAACTGTTAAAGAATTTGGAGCGGGATTGGTATGTGCTGAAATGGTCAGTGACAAAGCCATTCTTTACAATAACGCCAAAACGATGGGCATGCTTTACATCGATGAACGGGAAAAGCCGCTGAGCCTGCAAATTTTCGGCGGTGAAAAAGAAACGCTCGTCGAAGCCGCAAAATTCGTTGACCAAAACACAACTGCTGATATTATTGATATTAACATGGGATGTCCGGTGCCAAAGATTACAAAATGTGATGCGGGGGCCAAATGGCTGCTTGATCCAAATAAAATTTATGAGATGGTTTCTGCTGTGGTTGATTCCGTCGATAAGCCCGTCACCGTTAAGATGAGGATGGGCTGGGATGAAGACCATATATACGCTGTTGAGAATGCGAGAGCTGTTGAACGCGCTGGCGGAAAAGCGGTGGCTCTTCATGGAAGGACTCGCGTGCAAATGTATGAAGGAACGGCGAACTGGGATATCATCAAAGAAGTGAAGCAGTCTGTATCAATACCTGTTATCGGAAACGGCGATGTTAAAACCCCTCAAGATGCAAAGCGCATGCTTGATGAAACAGGAGTCGACGGTGTGATGATCGGCCGTGCAGCTTTAGGGAATCCTTGGATGATTTACCGTACGGTTCACTATCTGGAGACAGGCGAATTGAAAGATGAGCCGAAAGTGCGTGAAAAAATGTCCGTCTGCAAACTTCACCTTGACCGTTTAATCGAACTAAAAGGAGAAAATGTGGCGGTTCGTGAAATGAGAAAACACGCAGCCTGGTATTTAAAAGGCATAAGAGGAAACGCAAAGGTCCGGAATGAAATCAACCATTGTGAAACGAGAGATGAGCTCGTTCAGCTTTTAGATGCGTTTACGATTGAAGCCGAGGCAAAAGAGCTTCAGGATGTAAAAGTAGGATAAATCCGACCTCTGCTCACTGCCAGTTTTAACTGGCAGTTTTTCTGCTTTTTTCCTGAAAGACTAAAAGTAACGGAGTGATATATGATGAGTCATGAAGAGCATAACCATGAAGAATTAAACGACCAGCTGCAAGTCAGACGAGACAAAATGAATCAATTAAGAGAAAGCGGCAAGGACCCTTTCGGCCAGCGTTTTGAACGCTCCCATCAATCCGCTGAACTAATTGATTTGTATAATGAGTACACAAAGGAAGATTTAGAAGAGAAAGCAATCGAAGTAACGATTGCAGGCCGGATGATGACAAAGCGCGGCAAGGGAAAAGCCGGGTTTGCACATATTCAGGATTTAAAAGGCCAAATCCAGATATACGTGAGAAAAGACAGCGTCGGAGAAGAACAGTACGAATTGTTTAAAGGCTCTGATCTGGGGGACTTAATTGGTGTTACAGGTGTTATGTTCAAAACGAAAGTCGGCGAGTTGTCTGTTAAAGCAACATCATTTGATCTTTTAACAAAAGCTCTTCGCCCGCTTCCTGACAAATACCATGGCTTAAAAGACATAGAACAGCGCTATCGGCAGCGCTATTTGGATTTGATCGTGAATCCCGAAAGCAAAAATACATTTATTACGCGCAGCAAAATCATTCAATCAATGAGAAGATACCTGGATGATCACGGATACTTAGAGGTTGAAACACCTACAATGCATGCGATTCCTGGGGGAGCGTCCGCCCGCCCATTCATCACTCATCATAATGCGCTCGATATGCCGCTTTACATGAGAATCGCGATTGAACTCCATTTGAAAAGGCTGATTGTCGGAGGGCTTGAAAAGGTCTATGAAATCGGACGCGTATTCCGGAATGAAGGAGTGTCTACGCGGCACAACCCTGAATTTACGATGATCGAACTTTATGAAGCTTATGCTGACTATAAAGATATTATGAGCTTAACGGAAAACCTCATCGCTCATATTGCTGAAGAAGTGCTGGGCACTACAACTGTTCAATATGGAGATGATGAAGTCGATCTTAAACCTGAGTGGAAGAGGCTTCATATGGTGGATGCCGTTAAAGAAGCAACAGGTGTCGACTTCCGGAAAGAAGTTTCGGTGGAGGAAGCAAGAGCATACGCTAAGGAGCACAATGTTGAAATTTCTGAAAGTATGTCAGTGGGACATATTATAAACGAATTCTTCGAACAAAAGGTTGAGGAAACTTTGATTCAGCCAACCTTTATATATGGACACCCTGTAGAAATTTCGCCGCTAGCTAAGAAAAATCCTGAAGACCCTCGCTTTACAGACCGTTTTGAGCTGTTTATTGTGGGGCGTGAGCATGCAAATGCATTTACTGAACTAAATGACCCTATTGATCAAAAAGAGCGCTTTGAGGCGCAATTAAAAGAACGTGAAGAAGGAAATGATGAAGCTCATATGATGGATGAGGACTTTGTCGAAGCATTAGAGTATGGAATGCCTCCTACCGGCGGTTTAGGAATCGGCATTGACAGGCTTATTATGCTTTTGACGAATTCACCTTCAATCAGGGACGTTTTATTATTCCCGCAAATGAGACATCGTTAAGAGCTTCGGGCAGCAGCCGCAATATAAACGGCTGCTGCTTATTTAAAAACAAATTTTATTTTTTCTCAAAAAAGTATTGCGCAATCATAAATACGATGGTATATTATTATTCGTTGCCGCAAAAACGGCGATGAAACAAAATAAGAACTTAGAAAAAAGTTCTTGACTTTATATTGAGGATTAGATACAATATAAAAGTCGCTTTAACAATGATCTTTGAAAACTAAACAAGACAAACGTACCTGTTAATTCATTAAATAAAATCGCACATGCGAATGTGCGTAGTCATTATCAAACTTCATGGAGAGTTTGATCCTGGCTCAGGACGAACGCTGGCGGCGTGCCTAATACATGCAAGTCGAGCGAACCGACGGGAGCTTGCTCCCTTAGGTTAGCGGCGGACGGGTGAGTAACACGTGGGTAACCTGCCTGTAAGACTGGGATAACTCCGGGAAACCGGGGCTAATACCGGATGCTTGATTGAACCGCATGGTTCAATCATAAAAGGCGGCTTCGGCTGCCGTTTACAGATGGACCCGCGGCGCATTAGCTAGTTGGTGAGGTAATGGCTCACCAAGGCGACGATGCGTAGCCGACCTGAGAGGGTGATCGGCCACACTGGGACTGAGACACGGCCCAGACTCCTACGGGAGGCAGCAGTAGGGAATCTTCCGCAATGGACGAAAGTCTGACGGAGCAACGCCGCGTGAGTGATGAAGGTTTTCGGATCGTAAAGCTCTGTTGTTAGGGAAGAACAAGTACCGTTCGAATAGGGCGGTACCTTGACGGTACCTAACCAGAAAGCCACGGCTAACTACGTGCCAGCAGCCGCGGTAATACGTAGGTGGCAAGCGTTGTCCGGAATTATTGGGCGTAAAGCGCGCGCAGGCGGTTTCTTAAGTCTGATGTGAAAGCCCCCGGCTCAACCGGGGAGGGTCATTGGAAACTGGGGAACTTGAGTGCAGAAGAGGAGAGTGGAATTCCACGTGTAGCGGTGAAATGCGTAGAGATGTGGAGGAACACCAGTGGCGAAGGCGACTCTCTGGTCTGTAACTGACGCTGAGGCGCGAAAGCGTGGGGAGCGAACAGGATTAGATACCCTGGTAGTCCACGCCGTAAACGATGAGTGCTAAGTGTTAGAGGGTTTCCGCCCTTTAGTGCTGCAGCAAACGCATTAAGCACTCCGCCTGGGGAGTACGGTCGCAAGACTGAAACTCAAAGGAATTGACGGGGGCCCGCACAAGCGGTGGAGCATGTGGTTTAATTCGAAGCAACGCGAAGAACCTTACCAGGTCTTGACATCCTCTGACACCCCTAGAGATAGGGCTTCCCCTTCGGGGGCAGAGTGACAGGTGGTGCATGGTTGTCGTCAGCTCGTGTCGTGAGATGTTGGGTTAAGTCCCGCAACGAGCGCAACCCTTGATCTTAGTTGCCAGCATTCAGTTGGGCACTCTAAGGTGACTGCCGGTGACAAACCGGAGGAAGGTGGGGATGACGTCAAATCATCATGCCCCTTATGACCTGGGCTACACACGTGCTACAATGGACAGAACAAAGGGCAGCGAAGCCGCGAGGCTCAGCCAATCCCACAAATCTGTTCTCAGTTCGGATCGCAGTCTGCAACTCGACTGCGTGAAGCTGGAATCGCTAGTAATCGCGGATCAGCATGCCGCGGTGAATACGTTCCCGGGCCTTGTACACACCGCCCGTCACACCACGAGAGTTTGTAACACCCGAAGTCGGTGAGGTAACCTTTTGGAGCCAGCCGCCGAAGGTGGGACAGATGATTGGGGTGAAGTCGTAACAAGGTAGCCGTATCGGAAGGTGCGGCTGGATCACCTCCTTTCTAAGGATATTATACGGAATATAAGACCTTACCGGTCTTATAGACAGGTGCGTTTAGATCTTGTTTAGTTTTGAAGGATCATTCCTTCAAAACGTGTTCTTTGAAAACTAGATAACGAAAAGTAGACATTCACAAGAATTTTCTGTAGTGATTCTTTTTAATGGTTAAGTTAGAAAGGGCGCACGGTGGATGCCTTGGCACTAGGAGCCGATGAAGGACGGGACGAACACCGATATGCTTCGGGGAGCTGTAAGCAAGCTTTGATCCGGAGATTTCCGAATGGGGAAACCCACTGCTCGTAATGGAGCAGTATCCATATCTGAATTCATAGGATATGAGAAGGCAGACCCGGGGAACTGAAACATCTAAGTACCCGGAGGAAGAGAAAGCAAATGCGATTCCCTGAGTAGCGGCGAGCGAAACGGGAACAGCCCAAACCAAGAGGCTTGCCTCTTGGGGTTGTAGGACACTCTGTACGGAGTTACAAAAGAACGAGGTAGATGAAGAGGTCTGGAAAGGCCCGCCATAGGAGGTAACAGCCCTGTAGTCAAAACTTCGTTCTCTCCTGAGTGGATCCTGAGTACGGCGGAACACGTGAAATTCCGTCGGAATCCGGGAGGACCATCTCCCAAGGCTAAATACTTCCTAGTGACCGATAGTGAACCAGTACCGTGAGGGAAAGGTGAAAAGCACCCCGGAAGGGGAGTGAAATAGATCCTGAAACCGTGTGCCTACAAGTAGTCAGAGCCCGTTAACGGGTGATGGCGTGCCTTTTGTAGAATGAACCGGCGAGTTACGATCCCGTGCAAGGTTAAGTTTGAAAAGACGGAGCCGCAGCGAAAGCGAGTCTGAATAGGGCGCATGAGTACGTGGTCGTAGACCCGAAACCAGGTGATCTACCCATGTCCAGGGTGAAGTTCAGGTAACACTGAATGGAGGCCCGAACCCACGCACGTTGAAAAGTGCGGGGATGAGGTGTGGGTAGGGGTGAAATGCCAATCGAACCTGGAGATAGCTGGTTCTCTCCGAAATAGCTTTAGGGCTAGCCTCAAGGTAAGAGTCTTGGAGGTAGAGCACTGATTGGACTAGGGGCCCCTACCGGGTTACCGAATTCAGTCAAACTCCGAATGCCAAAGACTTGTCCTTGGGAGTCAGACTGCGAGTGATAAGATCCGTAGTCGAAAGGGAAACAGCCCAGACCGCCAGCTAAGGTCCCAAAGTATACGTTAAGTGGAAAAGGATGTGGAGTTGCTTAGACAACCAGGATGTTGGCTTAGAAGCAGCCACCATTTAAAGAGTGCGTAATAGCTCACTGGTCGAGTGACTCTGCGCCGAAAATGTACCGGGGCTAAACGTATCACCGAAGCTGCGGACTGTTCTTACGAACAGTGGTAGGAGAGCGTTCTAAGGGCTGTGAAGCGAGACCGGAAGGACTCGTGGAGCGCTTAGAAGTGAGAATGCCGGTATGAGTAGCGAAAGAGGGGTGAGAATCCCCTCCACCGAATGCCTAAGGTTTCCTGAGGAAGGCTCGTCCGCTCAGGGTTAGTCGGGACCTAAGCCGAGGCCGAAAGGCGTAGGCGATGGATAACAGGTTGATATTCCTGTACCACCTCCTCACCATTTGAGCAATGGGGGGACGCAGGAGGATAGGGTAAGCGCGGTATTGGATATCCGCGTCCAAGCAGTTAGGCTGGGAAATAGGCAAATCCGTTTCCCGTAAAGGCTGAGCTGTGATGGCGAGCGAAATATAGTAGCGAAGTTCCTGATTCCACACTGCCAAGAAAAGCCTCTAGCGAGGTGAGAGGTGCCCGTACCGCAAACCGACACAGGTAGGCGAGGAGAGAATCCTAAGGTGATCGAGAGAACTCTCGTTAAGGAACTCGGCAAAATGACCCCGTAACTTCGGGAGAAGGGGTGCTCTGTTAGGGTGCAAGCCCGAGAGAGCCGCAGTGAATAGGCCCAGGCGACTGTTTAGCAAAAACACAGGTCTCTGCGAAGCCGTAAGGCGAAGTATAGGGGCTGACGCCTGCCCGGTGCTGGAAGGTTAAGAGGAGCGCTTAGCGTATGCGAAGGTGCGAATTGAAGCCCCAGTAAACGGCGGCCGTAACTATAACGGTCCTAAGGTAGCGAAATTCCTTGTCGGGTAAGTTCCGACCCGCACGAAAGGCGCAACGATCTGGGCACTGTCTCAACGAGAGACTCGGTGAAATTATAGTACCTGTGAAGATGCAGGTTACCCGCGACAGGACGGAAAGACCCCGTGGAGCTTTACTGCAGCCTGATATTGAATGTTGGTACAGCTTGTACAGGATAGGTAGGAGCCTTGGAAACCGGAGCGCTAGCTTCGGTGGAGGCATCGGTGGGATACTACCCTGGCTGTATTGACCTTCTAACCCGCTGCCCTTATCGGGCAGGGAGACAGTGTCAGGTGGGCAGTTTGACTGGGGCGGTCGCCTCCTAAAAGGTAACGGAGGCGCCCAAAGGTTCCCTCAGAATGGTTGGAAATCATTCGCAGAGTGTAAAGGCACAAGGGAGCTTGACTGCGAGACCTACAAGTCGAGCAGGGACGAAAGTCGGGCTTAGTGATCCGGTGGTTCCGCATGGAAGGGCCATCGCTCAACGGATAAAAGCTACCCCGGGGATAACAGGCTTATCTCCCCCAAGAGTCCACATCGACGGGGAGGTTTGGCACCTCGATGTCGGCTCATCGCATCCTGGGGCTGTAGTCGGTCCCAAGGGTTGGGCTGTTCGCCCATTAAAGCGGTACGCGAGCTGGGTTCAGAACGTCGTGAGACAGTTCGGTCCCTATCCGTCGCGGGCGCAGGAAATTTGAGAGGAGCTGTCCTTAGTACGAGAGGACCGGGATGGACGCACCGCTGGTGTACCAGTTGTTCTGCCAAGGGCATCGCTGGGTAGCTATGTGCGGACGGGATAAGTGCTGAAAGCATCTAAGCATGAAGCCCCCCTCAAGATGAGATTTCCCATTCCGCAAGGAAGTAAGATCCCTGAAAGATGATCAGGTTGATAGGTCTGAGGTGGAAGTGTGGTGACACATGGAGCTGACAGATACTAATCGATCGAGGACTTAACCTAAATATTTTTGTGAAATGTCTGACCGTTATCTAGTTTTGAGAGAATGCTCTCAAAAGCCAAAGGCAAGGAAACTCGGCTAAAGGCCCTCACTTCCTGTGAGGAACGCCCAGTACCTTCGTCCTGAAGGCATAGTTTGGTGGCGATAGCGAAGAGGTCACACCCGTTCCCATGCCGAACACGGAAGTTAAGCTCTTCAGCGCCGATGGTAGTTGGGGGTTTCCCCCTGTGAGAGTAGGACGCCGCCAAGCTGTTGCACGCAAGTGCAAACGGAGGATTAGCTCAGCTGGGAGAGCATCTGCCTTACAAGCAGAGGGTCGGCGGTTCGATCCCGTCATCCTCCACCATTAATATCTTTATAACGAGCCGGTGTAGCTCAATTGGTAGAGCAACTGACTTGTAATCAGTAGGTTGGGGGTTCAAGTCCTCTTGCCGGCACCACTTTTATATGATATTATATTAAAGTCTCTTTTAAAGAGCCATTAGCTCAGTTGGTAGAGCATCTGACTTTTAATCAGAGGGTCGAAGGTTCGAGTCCTTCATGGCTCACCATTTTATGCGGGTGTGGCGGAATTGGCAGACGCGCTAGACTTAGGATCTAGTGTCTTTATGGCGTGGGGGTTCGAGTCCCTTCACCCGCATTCTTAAAAATTCTAATATGCGGAAGTAGTTCAGTGGTAGAACACCACCTTGCCAAGGTGGGGGTCGCGGGTTCGAATCCCGTCTTCCGCTCCAACCATCCACGCCGGGGTGGTGGAATTGGCAGACACACAGGACTTAAAATCCTGCGGTAGGTGACTACCGTGCCGGTTCAAGTCCGGCCCTCGGCATTGACATATGCGCCCGTAGCTCAATTGGATAGAGCGTTTGACTACGGATCAAAAGGTTAGGGGTTCGACTCCTCTCGGGCGCGCCATTATGTGTAACGGGAAGTAGCTCAGCTTGGTAGAGCACATGGTTTGGGACCATGGGGTCGCAGGTTCGAATCCTGTCTTCCCGACCATTCTTTGGGGCCTTAGCTCAGCTGGGAGAGCGCCTGCTTTGCACGCAGGAGGTCAGCGGTTCGATCCCGCTAGGCTCCACCATTTATTTTAAAAAAGCACTTGACTATTTATTTCAATAGAGATATAATAATAGAGTTGCTTTAACAATGATCTTTGAAAACTAAACAAGACAAACGTACCTGTTAATTCATTAAATAAATCGCACATGCGAATGTGCGTAGTCATTATCAAACTTCATGGAGAGTTTGATCCTGGCTCAGGACGAACGCTGGCGGCGTGCCTAATACATGCAAGTCGAGCGGACCGACGGGAGCTTGCTCCCTTAGGTTAGCGGCGGACGGGTGAGTAACACGTGGGTAACCTGCCTGTAAGACTGGGATAACTCCGGGAAACCGGGGCTAATACCGGATGCTTGATTGAACCGCATGGTTCAATCATAAAAGGCGGCTTCGGCTGCCGTTTACAGATGGACCCGCGGCGCATTAGCTAGTTGGTGAGGTAATGGCTCACCAAGGCGACGATGCGTAGCCGACCTGAGAGGGTGATCGGCCACACTGGGACTGAGACACGGCCCAGACTCCTACGGGAGGCAGCAGTAGGGAATCTTCCGCAATGGACGAAAGTCTGACGGAGCAACGCCGCGTGAGTGATGAAGGTTTTCGGATCGTAAAGCTCTGTTGTTAGGGAAGAACAAGTACCGTTCGAATAGGGCGGTACCTTGACGGTACCTAACCAGAAAGCCACGGCTAACTACGTGCCAGCAGCCGCGGTAATACGTAGGTGGCAAGCGTTGTCCGGAATTATTGGGCGTAAAGCGCGCGCAGGCGGTTTCTTAAGTCTGATGTGAAAGCCCCCGGCTCAACCGGGGAGGGTCATTGGAAACTGGGGAACTTGAGTGCAGAAGAGGAGAGTGGAATTCCACGTGTAGCGGTGAAATGCGTAGAGATGTGGAGGAACACCAGTGGCGAAGGCGACTCTCTGGTCTGTAACTGACGCTGAGGCGCGAAAGCGTGGGGAGCGAACAGGATTAGATACCCTGGTAGTCCACGCCGTAAACGATGAGTGCTAAGTGTTAGAGGGTTTCCGCCCTTTAGTGCTGCAGCAAACGCATTAAGCACTCCGCCTGGGGAGTACGGTCGCAAGACTGAAACTCAAAGGAATTGACGGGGGCCCGCACAAGCGGTGGAGCATGTGGTTTAATTCGAAGCAACGCGAAGAACCTTACCAGGTCTTGACATCCTCTGACACCCCTAGAGATAGGGCTTCCCCTTCGGGGGCAGAGTGACAGGTGGTGCATGGTTGTCGTCAGCTCGTGTCGTGAGATGTTGGGTTAAGTCCCGCAACGAGCGCAACCCTTGATCTTAGTTGCCAGCATTCAGTTGGGCACTCTAAGGTGACTGCCGGTGACAAACCGGAGGAAGGTGGGGATGACGTCAAATCATCATGCCCCTTATGACCTGGGCTACACACGTGCTACAATGGACAGAACAAAGGGCAGCGAAGCCGCGAGGCTCAGCCAATCCCACAAATCTGTTCTCAGTTCGGATCGCAGTCTGCAACTCGACTGCGTGAAGCTGGAATCGCTAGTAATCGCGGATCAGCATGCCGCGGTGAATACGTTCCCGGGCCTTGTACACACCGCCCGTCACACCACGAGAGTTTGTAACACCCGAAGTCGGTGAGGTAACCTTTTGGAGCCAGCCGCCGAAGGTGGGACAGATGATTGGGGTGAAGTCGTAACAAGGTAGCCGTATCGGAAGGTGCGGCTGGATCACCTCCTTTCTAAGGATATTATACGGAATATAAGACCTTACCGGTCTTATAGACAGGTGCGTTTAGATCTTGTTTAGTTTTGAAGGATCATTCCTTCAAAACGTGTTCTTTGAAAACTAGATAACGAAAAGTAGACATTCACAAGAATTTTCTGTAGTGATTCTTTTTAATGGTTAAGTTAGAAAGGGCGCACGGTGGATGCCTTGGCACTAGGAGCCGATGAAGGACGGGACGAACACCGATATGCTTCGGGGAGCTGTAAGCAAGCTTTGATCCGGAGATTTCCGAATGGGGAAACCCACTGCTCGTAATGGAGCAGTATCCATATCTGAATTCATAGGATATGAGAAGGCAGACCCGGGGAACTGAAACATCTAAGTACCCGGAGGAAGAGAAAGCAAATGCGATTCCCTGAGTAGCGGCGAGCGAAACGGGAACAGCCCAAACCAAGAGGCTTGCCTCTTGGGGTTGTAGGACACTCTGTACGGAGTTACAAAAGAACGAGGTAGATGAAGAGGTCTGGAAAGGCCCGCCATAGGAGGTAACAGCCCTGTAGTCAAAACTTCGTTCTCTCCTGAGTGGATCCTGAGTACGGCGGAACACGTGAAATTCCGTCGGAATCCGGGAGGACCATCTCCCAAGGCTAAATACTTCCTAGTGACCGATAGTGAACCAGTACCGTGAGGGAAAGGTGAAAAGCACCCCGGAAGGGGAGTGAAATAGATCCTGAAACCGTGTGCCTACAAGTAGTCAGAGCCCGTTAACGGGTGATGGCGTGCCTTTTGTAGAATGAACCGGCGAGTTACGATCCCGTGCAAGGTTAAGTTTGAAAAGACGGAGCCGCAGCGAAAGCGAGTCTGAATAGGGCGCATGAGTACGTGGTCGTAGACCCGAAACCAGGTGATCTACCCATGTCCAGGGTGAAGTTCAGGTAACACTGAATGGAGGCCCGAACCCACGCACGTTGAAAAGTGCGGGGATGAGGTGTGGGTAGGGGTGAAATGCCAATCGAACCTGGAGATAGCTGGTTCTCTCCGAAATAGCTTTAGGGCTAGCCTCAAGGTAAGAGTCTTGGAGGTAGAGCACTGATTGGACTAGGGGCCCCTACCGGGTTACCGAATTCAGTCAAACTCCGAATGCCAAAGACTTGTCCTTGGGAGTCAGACTGCGAGTGATAAGATCCGTAGTCGAAAGGGAAACAGCCCAGACCGCCAGCTAAGGTCCCAAAGTATACGTTAAGTGGAAAAGGATGTGGAGTTGCTTAGACAACCAGGATGTTGGCTTAGAAGCAGCCACCATTTAAAGAGTGCGTAATAGCTCACTGGTCGAGTGACTCTGCGCCGAAAATGTACCGGGGCTAAACGTATCACCGAAGCTGCGGACTGTTCTTACGAACAGTGGTAGGAGAGCGTTCTAAGGGCTGTGAAGCGAGACCGGAAGGACTCGTGGAGCGCTTAGAAGTGAGAATGCCGGTATGAGTAGCGAAAGAGGGGTGAGAATCCCCTCCACCGAATGCCTAAGGTTTCCTGAGGAAGGCTCGTCCGCTCAGGGTTAGTCGGGACCTAAGCCGAGGCCGAAAGGCGTAGGCGATGGATAACAGGTTGATATTCCTGTACCACCTCCTCACCATTTGAGCAATGGGGGGACGCAGGAGGATAGGGTAAGCGCGGTATTGGATATCCGCGTCCAAGCAGTTAGGCTGGGAAATAGGCAAATCCGTTTCCCGTAAAGGCTGAGCTGTGATGGCGAGCGAAATATAGTAGCGAAGTTCCTGATTCCACACTGCCAAGAAAAGCCTCTAGCGAGGTGAGAGGTGCCCGTACCGCAAACCGACACAGGTAGGCGAGGAGAGAATCCTAAGGTGATCGAGAGAACTCTCGTTAAGGAACTCGGCAAAATGACCCCGTAACTTCGGGAGAAGGGGTGCTCTGTTAGGGTGCAAGCCCGAGAGAGCCGCAGTGAATAGGCCCAGGCGACTGTTTAGCAAAAACACAGGTCTCTGCGAAGCCGTAAGGCGAAGTATAGGGGCTGACGCCTGCCCGGTGCTGGAAGGTTAAGAGGAGCGCTTAGCGTATGCGAAGGTGCGAATTGAAGCCCCAGTAAACGGCGGCCGTAACTATAACGGTCCTAAGGTAGCGAAATTCCTTGTCGGGTAAGTTCCGACCCGCACGAAAGGCGCAACGATCTGGGCACTGTCTCAACGAGAGACTCGGTGAAATTATAGTACCTGTGAAGATGCAGGTTACCCGCGACAGGACGGAAAGACCCCGTGGAGCTTTACTGCAGCCTGATATTGAATGTTGGTACAGCTTGTACAGGATAGGTAGGAGCCTTGGAAACCGGAGCGCTAGCTTCGGTGGAGGCATCGGTGGGATACTACCCTGGCTGTATTGACCTTCTAACCCGCTGCCCTTATCGGGCAGGGAGACAGTGTCAGGTGGGCAGTTTGACTGGGGCGGTCGCCTCCTAAAAGGTAACGGAGGCGCCCAAAGGTTCCCTCAGAATGGTTGGAAATCATTCGCAGAGTGTAAAGGCACAAGGGAGCTTGACTGCGAGACCTACAAGTCGAGCAGGGACGAAAGTCGGGCTTAGTGATCCGGTGGTTCCGCATGGAAGGGCCATCGCTCAACGGATAAAAGCTACCCCGGGGATAACAGGCTTATCTCCCCCAAGAGTCCACATCGACGGGGAGGTTTGGCACCTCGATGTCGGCTCATCGCATCCTGGGGCTGTAGTCGGTCCCAAGGGTTGGGCTGTTCGCCCATTAAAGCGGTACGCGAGCTGGGTTCAGAACGTCGTGAGACAGTTCGGTCCCTATCCGTCGCGGGCGCAGGAAATTTGAGAGGAGCTGTCCTTAGTACGAGAGGACCGGGATGGACGCACCGCTGGTGTACCAGTTGTTCTGCCAAGGGCATCGCTGGGTAGCTATGTGCGGACGGGATAAGTGCTGAAAGCATCTAAGCATGAAGCCCCCCTCAAGATGAGATTTCCCATTCCGCAAGGAAGTAAGATCCCTGAAAGATGATCAGGTTGATAGGTCTGAGGTGGAAGTGTGGTGACACATGGAGCTGACAGATACTAATCGATCGAGGACTTAACCTAAATATTTTTGTGAAATGTCTGACCGTTATCTAGTTTTGAGAGAACACCTCTCAATGGTTTGGTGGCGATAGCGAAGAGGTCACACCCGTTCCCATGCCGAACACGGAAGTTAAGCTCTTCAGCGCCGATGGTAGTTGGGGGTTTCCCCCTGTGAGAGTAGGACGCCGCCAAGCGCTTAGGAAGACCAGCTGATATCAGCTGGTCTTTTTTGTTTTTATTTATTTATCCAAAGGTTTTATGATAGTCAAAAGTGGAAATAATAAAGATGGAAGAGCAATTAGTTGAAAAAAAAACGAAAACCACTTATAGTAAAGTTAAAGTCAAATATAGTCAAAGTCAAGTGAAGGAGGGGGCTGAGTGGGGAAAAATATTTCTGATATCATCGAACAGTATTTAAAACAAGTATTAGAAAAGAACGGTAAGGAAATTTTGGAGATTAAACGGAGTGAAATAGCCGACAAGTTTCAATGTGTCCCTTCCCAGATCAATTACGTCATCAATACGCGATTTACAAGTGAACGGGGATATATTGTCGAAAGCAAAAGAGGCGGTGGAGGCTATATCCGGATCATTAAAATTAAAATGAACGACAAAATTGATTTGATCAATAATATTATAAATCAAATCTATACAAGACTCTCACAGGCTGCCTCGGATGACATCATTTTACGGCTGTTAGAAAATGGCGTGATCACAGAAAGTGAAGCAAAATTGATGGTCAGTGTAATGGATCGTTCTGTTTTATATATCGATTTACCTGAACGTGATGAGTTAAGGGCAAGAATGATGAAGGCCATGCTTACGTCACTTAAATTTAAGTAAAGCGGGTGAAAAGCGTGATATGTCAAGAATGTAATAAAAGGCCGGCTACTTTTCACTTTACAAAAGTCATAAATGGCGAAAAAAAAGAAATGCATATTTGTGAACAATGTGCGAAAGAGAACAGTGAATCATACTCTATGAATGAAAATGGCGGATTCTCCATCCACAACTTGTTATCCGGACTTTTAAATATTGATTCGTCTTTTACAAACAGCAGTGAGGCTCAACTTTTTAAACAGCCTGAACAAGTCCTTCGGTGCAAAAAGTGCGATATGACATTCTCTGAATTCAGAAAAACCGGACGTTTTGGATGTTCGGAGTGCTATAAAACATTCCACTCATACATCACGCCAGTTTTGCGTAAAGTCCACAGTGGAAATACCGTCCATGCAGGAAAGATTCCGAAGCGAATTGGAGGAAACCTGCATGTGAGAAGACAAATCGAGACATTGAAAAAAGAGCTGAAAGAGTTGATTCAGCAGGAGGAGTTTGAAAAAGCGGCCAATATCAGAGATCAAATCAGGTCACTTGAGCAAAATTTGAATGCAAACAAGAAGGAGGGAGAAGACTGATGTCACTGCAGCATTTTATTCAGGACGCGCTAAGCAACTGGATGCGGCAAAAAGGCCCTGAGAGTGACATCGTGTTGAGCAGCCGGATCCGCCTTGCGCGCAATTTTGAGAAAGTTCGTTTTCCAACGCTTTTTTCAAATGAAGAAGCAGCAGCTATTATTGCTTTATTTGAAGAACAATTCACCGGATATGAGGTTCCCGGTATCGGGAAGTTTGAGCTGGTGAAAATGGAGCAGGTTCAACCGTTGGAAAAAAGGGTGCTTGTAGAAAAACATCTGATCAGCCCGCATTTGACAGAAGCCTCTTTCGGTGCATGCCTTCTTTCTGAAAATGAAGAAGTCAGCATTATGTTAAATGAGGAAGATCATATACGTATTCAATGTCTTTTCCCGGGATTTCAGCTGTCTGAAGCTTTAAAAGCGGCAAACCAAGTGGACGATTGGATTGAAGAGCGGGTCGACTATGCTTTTTCAGAACAAAGAGGCTACTTGACGAGTTGCCCTACAAATGTCGGAACTGGGCTGAGGGCATCTGTCATGATGCATCTCCCTGCACTAGTGCTAACTAGGCAAATCAATCGAATTATACCGGCAATTAATCAATTAGGGCTTGTTGTTAGAGGAATTTACGGTGAAGGCAGCGAAGCATTAGGAAATATCTTTCAAATTTCAAATCAAATAACCCTTGGAAAATCAGAACATGACATTGTTGAAGACCTTAACAGCGTCGTTGCTCAACTAGTCGAACAAGAACGTTCAGCAAGAAAGGCGCTTTATCAGACTTCACAAATTGAACTTGAAGACCGCGTCTACAGATCCTACGGCGTTCTTTCCAACTGCCGGATGATCGAATCGAAAGAGACAGCACGGTGTCTTTCAGACGTTCGTCTGGGAATTGACCTGGGAATAATAAAAGGTCTTTCCAGCAATATACTTAATGAACTGATGATCTTAACTCAGCCCGGCTTTCTGCAGCAATATTCAGGAGGTGCACTAAGGGCAAACGAGAGGGATGTCAGGAGAGCCGCTCTTATCAGGGAGAGGTTAAAACTAGAAAACAACGGCAATAGACAGGAGGATGAATCAATATGATGTTTGGAAGATTTACAGAAAGAGCACAAAAAGTATTGGCGCTTGCTCAAGAAGAGGCTCTGCGTCTGGGTCATAATAATATTGGAACTGAACATATTCTCCTCGGCCTTGTTCGTGAGGGAGAAGGCATTGCGGCGAAGGCATTGCAGGCGTTGGGACTCAGCCCTGACAAAATTCAAAAAGAGGTTGAAAGTCTAATTGGCCGCGGCCAGGAAATGTCCCAATCCATTCATTACACACCAAGAGCCAAAAAAGTAACTGAGCTTGCGATGGATGAAGCAAGAAAGCTGGGGCATTCATATGTGGGAACCGAACACATCCTCCTGGGCTTAATTCGCGAAGGAGAAGGTGTAGCGGCAAGAGTGCTGAATAACTTAGGCGTCAGCTTAAATAAAGCGAGACAGCAAGTATTGCAGCTTTTGGGCAGCAATGAGAGCGGCGGAACTTCAGGCGCAAACAGCAACGCTAATACACCTACATTAGACAGTCTTGCTCGCGATTTAACGGCCATTGCCAAAGAAGACAGCCTCGATCCCGTCATCGGACGAAGCAAAGAGATCCAGCGCGTCATTGAAGTATTGAGCAGGAGAACGAAAAACAACCCTGTTTTAATCGGAGAGCCCGGTGTCGGTAAAACAGCGATAGCCGAAGGTTTGGCCCAGCAGATCATCAACAATGAAGTGCCGGAAATTTTACGCGACAAGCGTGTCATGACGCTTGATATGGGAACAGTTGTCGCAGGCACAAAATACCGCGGGGAGTTTGAAGACCGCCTTAAAAAAGTGATGGATGAAATCCGTCAGGCCGGAAATATCATCCTGTTTATCGATGAACTGCATACTTTAATCGGAGCCGGCGGAGCAGAAGGCGCTATCGATGCATCCAATATCCTGAAACCGTCACTGGCACGGGGCGAGCTGCAATGCATCGGTGCTACAACCCTTGATGAATACCGTAAATACATCGAAAAAGATGCTGCCCTTGAACGGCGTTTTCAGCCGATTCAAGTCGATCAGCCGTCACCTGAAGAAAGCATTCAAATTTTAAGAGGGCTCAGAGACCGCTATGAAGCTCACCACCGCGTATCGATTACAGATGAAGCGATCGAGGCGGCTGTAAAGCTGTCAGACCGCTATATTTCAGACCGTTTCCTGCCTGACAAAGCGATCGATCTAATCGATGAGGCCGGTTCAAAAGTTCGCCTGCGTTCATTCACAACACCTCCTAATTTAAAAGAGCTTGAACAAAAATTGGATGAGGTGCGTAAAGAAAAAGATGCCGCTGTCCAAAGCCAGGAATTTGAAAAAGCAGCATCTTTACGTGATACAGAACAGCGTCTGCGGGAACAGGTGGAAGAAACAAAGAAAACATGGAAAGAAAAGCAAGGTCAAGAAAACTCCGAAGTAACGGTTGAGGATATCGCGATGGTCGTATCAAGCTGGACTGGAGTGCCGGTTTCAAAAATAGCGCAAACTGAGACAGATAAACTGCTGAACATGGAGAGCATTCTCCATTCACGGGTAATCGGCCAGGATGAAGCCGTTGTCGCGGTAGCCAAAGCTGTCAGACGTGCGCGTGCCGGATTGAAAGATCCAAAGCGTCCGATCGGGTCATTTATTTTCCTTGGTCCTACAGGGGTAGGTAAAACAGAGCTTGCCCGCGCGCTTGCCGAATCTATTTTTGGCGATGAAGAAGCGATGATTCGCATTGATATGTCAGAGTACATGGAGAAACATTCAACATCAAGACTAGTCGGTTCACCTCCGGGATATGTCGGCTATGATGAGGGAGGACAGCTGACTGAAAAAGTGAGAAGAAAACCTTATTCAGTCGTCTTGCTCGATGAGATTGAAAAAGCGCACCCTGACGTCTTCAATATTTTGCTTCAAGTGCTTGAAGACGGACGTTTGACTGATTCAAAAGGGCGCACAGTAGACTTTAGAAATACGATTCTCATCATGACATCCAATGTAGGAGCCAGCGAGCTGAGAAGAAATAAATACGTCGGGTTCAACGTGCAGGATGAAACCCAGACATACAAAGATATGAAAGATAAGGTCATGGGTGAATTAAAACGCGCTTTCAGACCAGAATTCATTAACCGGATTGATGAAATCATCGTCTTCCACTCTTTGGAGAAAAAACACTTAAAGGATATCGTCTCGCTCATGTCAGAACAATTGACAAAGCGTCTTAAAGAACAAGATCTTTCAATTGAGCTGACGGAAGCGGCAAAAGAAAAGATTGCCGAAGAAGGAGTGGACCTTGAGTACGGAGCCCGTCCACTCAGAAGAGCCATCCAAAAACATGTCGAAGACCGGCTGTCTGAGCAACTTCTGAAAGGTCAAATCGATAAAGGGCAGAACATTGTTCTCGACGTAGATAATGGAGAATTTGTCGTAAAAACAGAAGCAAAAACGAATTAATATAGAGACAAAAGACAGAGGCATACGTTTCATAAGTATGCCTCACTTTCTTATAAAGGGAGCGTTTTGAAAAACCAATGGCTAAAACAAAAACTAAATTTATCTGTCAATCATGCGGCTATGAATCTGCCAAGTGGATGGGGAAGTGTCCGGGATGCGGCGCATGGAACACGATGGTCGAAGAAACGGTTAAGAAACCGGCCGCCAACCGAAGAACCGCTTTTTCGCATTCCGTTCAAACGGTGCAGAAGCCTTCCCCTATTACATCAATTGAAACGACGGAAGAGCCGAGGATACAAACGAAATCGGGCGAATTTAACCGCGTATTGGGCAATGGCATCGTCAAAGGTTCGCTTGTGTTAATCGGCGGCGACCCCGGCATCGGAAAGTCGACTTTGCTGCTGCAGGTGTCTGCCCAGCTTGCTGATTCGAAGGAAAATGTCTTGTACATATCAGGGGAAGAGTCAGTTAAACAAACAAAGCTGAGGGCGGACCGATTAGGAATCAACAGTCCAACTCTTCACGTTTTATCTGAAACCGATATGGAGTATATTACGTCTTCTATAGAAGAGATGAATCCTTCATTTGTGGTGGTTGACTCGATTCAAACCGTTTATCAAAGCGATATCACTTCAGCCCCGGGCAGTGTGTCCCAAGTCAGGGAATGCACCGCAGAGCTGATGAGAATGGCCAAAACAAAAGGAATTCCTATATTTATCGTCGGGCATGTGACGAAAGAGGGTTCGATTGCAGGGCCGAGACTGCTGGAACATATGGTCGACACCGTCCTTTACTTTGAAGGGGAGAGACACCATACTTTCCGCATTCTGAGAGCCGTCAAAAACCGTTTCGGCTCGACAAATGAGATGGGAATTTTTGAAATGAGGGAAGAAGGTCTGACAGAGGTTCTGAACCCGTCAGAAATTTTTCTGGAAGAACGCTCGGCGGGTGCGGCCGGATCAAGTGTCGTCGCTTCAATGGAAGGCACGAGGCCGGTCTTAGTCGAAATACAGGCGCTCATCTCACCTACGAGCTTTGGAAACCCGCGCCGGATGGCAACGGGAATTGATCATAATCGCGTCTCATTGCTCATGGCGGTCTTGGAAAAAAGAGTGGGGCTTCTTCTTCAAAATCAGGATGCCTATTTAAAAGTGGCCGGCGGAGTGAAGCTGGATGAACCGGCAATTGACCTTGCCGTTGCGGTCAGCATCGCTTCAAGCTTCAGAGATACCCCGCCTCATCCGACAGATTGTTTTATCGGAGAGGTCGGCTTAACAGGAGAGGTCCGAAGAGTATCTAGAATTGAACAGAGGGTTCAGGAAGCCGCAAAGCTTGGCTTTAAGAGAATGATTATTCCTTCTGCGAATGCGGAAGGCTGGACCAAGCCGAAAGGAATTGAGATCGTCGGCGTTGAAAATGTAGCTGAGGCGCTTCGGGCTTCATTAGGAGGATCATGATAAATGGAAAAAGAAAAAAAAGGAGCGAAACAGGATCTTTCGGAAATATTGCAGTTTGTCGCCCCCGGCACGCCTCTTCGCGAAGGAATTGAAAATGTACTGCGGGCAAAAACGGGCGGATTAATTGTTGTCGGCTTTAACGATAAAGTAAAAGAAGTGGTTGACGGAGGATTTCACATTAACTCTGCTTTTTCTCCGGCCCATTTGTACGAGCTGGCTAAAATGGACGGCGCAATTATTCTCAGCGATTCAGGACAAAAGATCTTATATGCCAATACGCAGCTCATGCCCGAGGCAACGATTCCCTCTTCAGAAACAGGGATGAGACACAGGACAGCTGAACGTGTGGCCAAGCAGACCGGTTGTCTGATCATCGCAATATCTGAAAGGCGGAATGTCATTACGCTCTATCAGGAAAATATGAAATATATTCTTAAGGATATTGGCTTTATTTTGACAAAAGCCAATCAGGCTATTCAGACTCTTGAAAAATATAAATTAATTTTGGACACCGCGATTGCCACTTTGAGCGCTTTGGAGTTTGAAGAGCTTGTCACATTCGGAGACGTCATTTCCGTTATGCATCGATATGAAATGGTGCTGCGAATCAAAAATGAAATTAATATGTATATTAAAGAGCTCGGAACGGAAGGCCACCTTATCAGGCTTCAAGTAAGCGAGCTGATCACAGATATGGAGCAGGAAGCGGCGCTGTTTGTAAAAGACTATGTCAAAGAAAAAATTAAAGACCCATTCGTCCTGCTGAAACAGCTTCAAGATATGTCGAGCTTTGAATTGCTGGATGATGTCATTCTGCTGAAGCTTCTCGGTTATTCAGCTTCAACGAATATGGAGGAATACGTATTTCCTCGAGGCTTCAGACTGCTTCACAAAATTCCCCGGCTGCCTATGCCGATTGTCGAAAATGTTGTCGAAGCGTTTGGCCATTTAAAGCTCATCATCGAAGCGGATGTAAAAGAATTGGATGAAGTGGAAGGAATTGGGGCTGTTCGTGCCCAAAAGATAAAGAAGGGTTTAAAAAGACTTCAAGAAAAACATTATATTGACAGGCAGCTGTAAGAAATTTTTCTAAAAGCGATTAAAATATGCAATTTATGGGTATATTATTCTTACTTTTTGTTTTCCCTTTACAGATTGACACAGCTGCATTTATAAAAATCTAACCATAATAAAAGGAGGTGAAGGTATGTTAAAACGAATAGTTCAAGCGTTCTTTGCGATTTTGGGAGGCGTTATCGGTATTTTTCTCATACCGGAATTGTTTGTACTGTTAAATGTACAGGACATACCTTTAGTAACAAACCCGTATGCGTCCGCTTGTTTGGGAGCTATCATCTTTTTTCTTCTGGGCATCTGGTGTGCGGATCATGTCATTAACTGGGTGAAACGGATTGAGGATTCTCTAATAAAAGCTCCAGTATCAGACTTGTTGTTTGGCTCTTTGGGATTAATCTTCGGACTTATGCTAGCTTATCTTATCGTCAACGTTATTCCGTTAAAAGACTTCCCATATCAGCTGATCAGCACGGTGATTCCGATTGTGCTTGCAGCTTTCCTGGGCTACCTCGGATTCCGGGTCGGCTTTAAGAAAAAAGACGAGATGCTCACCCTTTTCTCTTCCCGAAAGAAAAAAGGCACGACTGAAGAAGAGCGTACAGAAGAAGACAAAAAGCTGAAAATTTTAGATACAAGTGTTATTATAGATGGGAGAATTGCTGATATTTGTCAGACCGGTTTTCTTGAAGGCGTCATCGTGATTCCGCAGTTTGTACTGGAGGAACTTCAGCATATCGCCGACTCTTCCGATGTCCTCAAACGCAACAGAGGACGACGAGGGCTTGATATTTTAAACCGGATCCAAAAAGAACTTGATATCAAAGTGGAAATTTACGAAGGCGATTTTGAAGACATTCAAGAAGTTGACAGCAAACTCGTCAAACTTGCAAAGCTGACTTCAGGTGTCGTCGTCACAAACGATTTCAACTTGAACAAAGTATGCGAACTTCAGAAGGTAGCCGTATTAAACATAAACGACCTTGCCAATGCCGTCAAACCTGTCGTGCTTCCGGGAGAAGAAATGAAGGTACAGGTGATTAAAGACGGAAAAGAACATAATCAGGGCGTGGCTTATTTGGACGATGGCACAATGATTGTCGTTGAAGAAGGACGAAACTATATCGGCAAACATATCGACGTGCTTGTGACCAGTGTGCTGCAGACAGCAGCCGGCAGAATGATATTCGCCAAGCCGAAACTGCTGGAAAAGGCGCTTTAAAAAGGGAGAAAGCAGATGAATTATGAAGTCGTTATTCCTGCTGCCGGACAAGGTAAACGAATGAATGCCGGGAAAAACAAACTGTTTATCAAGGCAAAAGGAATACCAGTTATTATTCATACACTAAAGGTGTTTGAAGAGCATGATGCCTGTAAAAGGATCATTCTCGTCATCAATGAACAAGAGTTCAGCGAATTCAGCACCCATTTAAAACAACACCATTTTACAACTCCGATCGAGGTCGTACCTGGCGGCAAAGAGCGCCAGCAAAGCGTATTTCAAGGCATTAAAGCGGCCGGACAAGAGGAGATGGTCCTTGTTCATGACGGAGCGAGGCCCTTTATTAAACAGAAACATATCGAACAGCTAGTTAATAAAGCCAAACAAACAGGTGCAGCCATCGTTGCTGTACCTGTTAAAGACACGATAAAACGCGTTCAAAACGATGAGGTAGCCGGAACGATTGAACGCTCAAGCTTGTGGGCCGCGCAAACCCCACAAGCTTTTCGTCTTTCTATTCTGATGAACGCTCATCTTGAAGCTGAAGCAAAGGGCTTTTTGGGAACGGATGATGCCAGTCTGGTCGAGGAAGCGGGAGGCAAGGTTTCGATCGTTGAGGGGGATTATCAAAACATTAAACTGACGACTCCCGATGATCTGCTTGTCGCCGAAGCGATATTAGAAGCGGAAAAGAGGAATGAACATGTTTAGAATTGGACAAGGGTTTGACGTTCATCAGCTTGCAGAAGGGAGGCCGCTCATTATAGGAGGGATCACGATTCCTTATGAGAAAGGCCTTCTCGGACATTCAGATGCTGATGTGCTTTTACATACGATTGCGGATGCTTGTCTCGGTGCAATTGGCGAAGGCGATATTGGAAAGCATTTTCCCGATACCGATCCGGAATTCAAAGATGCCGATTCATTCAAGCTCCTTCGCCACGTCTGGTTGCTTGTGAAAGAAAAAGGCTATACACTTGGAAATCTTGATTGTACAATCATCGCCCAAAAACCTAAGATGGCCCCATATATTGAAGACATGAGAGCCAGAATTGCCGAAGGATTGGAAGCGGAGGTTTCCCAAATTAACGTAAAAGCGACCACGACAGAAAAGCTCGGGTTTACGGGAAGAGCTGAAGGAATTGCCGCTCAGGCTTCGGTTCTGCTCCAAAAGGCATAATTCATTTTGAAGACCGATTCATTTGATGATAGAATAAGAATAAATTTGAACTCTGATTGAGACGAAAGGAAGTAGACAGATGGGAAACGAAGTTCGGGTTCGTTATGCGCCGAGTCCTACAGGCCATTTACATATCGGAAATGCAAGAACTGCACTCTTTAATTATTTGTTTGCCCGGAGCCAAGGCGGGAAATTCATCATCCGTATTGAAGATACAGACCGAAAGCGCAACATTGAAGGCGGGGAGCAAAGCCAGCTTAACTACTTAAAGTGGCTCGGCATCGACTGGGATGAAAGTGTGGATGTCGGCGGAGAATATGGACCATACCGCCAATCCGAAAGAAATGACATTTACAAAACATATTATGATGAGCTTCTTGACAAAGGCCTCGCTTATAAGTGCTACTGTACAGAAGAAGAGCTTGAGAAAGAACGGGAAGAACAGACGGCCCGCGGAGAAATGCCGCGCTACTCCGGCAAATGCCGCAGCTTGACAAAAGAAGAGCAGGACAAGCTGGAAGCTGAAGGAAGACAGCCGAGCATCCGCTTCAAAGTTCCCCAAGGAGAAGTCATCAGCTTCAATGATATCGTAAAGGATGACATTTCTTTTGAAACGGACGGTATCGGCGATTTTGTTATCGTGAAAAAAGATGGAACGCCAACTTACAATTTCGCTGTAGCTGTCGATGACTATTTAATGAAAATGACACATGTGCTTCGGGGAGAGGACCATATTTCAAACACGCCGAAGCAGATTATGATATACAATGCGTTTGGCTGGGATGTTCCGACATTTGGACACATGACACTGATCGTCAACGAAAATCGCAAAAAACTCAGCAAACGGGATGAATCCATTATTCAGTTTATTGAACAGTATGAGGAGCTTGGCTATTTGCCGGAAGCGCTCTTTAACTTTATCGCACTGCTTGGCTGGTCCCCGGCAGGAGAAGAAGAGCTGTTTACAAAAGAACAATTTATTGAAATATTTGATGTGAAGCGTTTGTCAAAATCACCAGCTGTGTTTGACACGCATAAACTGAAATGGGTTAATAACCAGTATGTGAAAAAGCTTGACCTTGATCAGGTCATCGAACTGACTGTTCCTCATTTGCAGAAAGCCGGCAAGGTATCAAAAGAACTTTCCGGAAGCGAAAAAGAGTGGGTTCGCAAGCTGATTTCACTTTATCAGGAGCAGCTAAGCTTCGGTGCAGAAATTGTCGAGTTAACAGAGTTGTTCTTTAAAGAGGAAATCCAGTATAATCGTGAAGCAAGAACAGTTTTAGATGAAGAACAGGTTCCGGAAGTGCTGCGGGTGTTTTCTGAAAAGCTTGAACAGCTGGAGGAATTCACGGCAGACGAGATCAAAGCGTCGATCAAAGCCGTCCAAAAGGAAACGGGGCATAAAGGGAAAAAGCTGTTTATGCCGATCCGCGTGGCGACAACCGGTCAGTCCCATGGGCCTGAGCTGCCTCAGTCCATTGAGCTATTAGGAAAAGACACCGTTTTGAAACGGCTGAATAACATTAATCAATAAGATAAATCGTTGACAGGGAAAAGTATAAAGCTATGGCCTTTAAAGAGAGAGTCTTCATCGGCTGGAAAAGACTTAAGTGCCCGGCTTTAGAAATGCGCCTCTTGAGACCTTTGAAGAACGTTTGATGACAAGTATTCAAAGGCGGTATCCGCCGTTATGGATCAAAGTTGAGGAAACAGCTGTGCCGTTTTCTAAACAGAGTGGAACCGCGCGTCAAAAAGCGTCTCTGTCATCAGACAGAGGCGTTTTTTATATGGTTTGATAAAAAGATGAGAGACAGAAGGAAGCGGGGAACGGGGGGAATCATGTGTTCTTTAAAATGTTGAAAGAAGATGTAGATGTCGTTTTTGACCAAGATCCGGCTGCGAGGAGCTATATCGAAGTCATATTAACATATTCGGGTTTGCATGCTATATGGGCTCATCGAATTGCACATGCTTTATATAAAAGAAAAAGATTTTTCATGGCCAGATCAATCTCTCAAATCGCCCGCTTCTTTACAGGAATCGAAATTCATCCGGGTGCAAAGATCGGCAGAAGGTTTTTCATTGACCACGGGATGGGGGTCGTGATCGGCGAAACCTGTGAGATCGGAAACAATGTCACGGTTTTTCAGGGAGTAACGCTCGGGGGAACAGGCAAAGAAAAAGGAAAAAGGCATCCCACAATCGAGGATGATTCGCTGATATCAACGGGAGCCAAAGTGCTTGGCTCCATTACGATCGGAAAAGGGTCGAAGATCGGCGCAGGCTCCGTCGTCCTTCACGATGTGCCTGAATGCTCCACCGTTGTTGGCATCCCGGGACGCGTCGTTGTGCAAAACGGCAAGAAAATCAGGCGCGACCTGAATCATCAGGATTTGCCGGATCCGGTGGCTGACCGCTTTAAAGAATTGGAAAATGAAATCAGGCAGCTGAAACAAGAGCTCCAGAGAAAAGAAAGGGAAGATGAGCTGTGACACTTACACTGTATAATACACTCACACGAAAAAAAGAGCCGTTTGTGCCTCTTGAAGAAGGAAAGGTTAAAATGTATGTATGCGGTCCGACCGTATATAATTACATTCATATCGGAAATGCAAGGCCGGCTATCGTGTATGATACGGTCAGAAAATATTTGGAGTATAAAGGCTATGACGTTCACTACGTCTCCAATTTTACAGATGTGGACGACAAATTGATTAAAGCGGCTAACGAGCTTGGTGAAGAGGTGCCTGTCATTGCCGAACGCTTTATCAATGCATATTTCGAGGATGTCGGTTCACTTGGCTGCACAAAAGCGGACTGCCATCCGCGCGTCACTGAAAACATGGACGATATCATCGACTTTATCCGGACGCTGATTGAAAAGGACTATGCTTATGAAGCGGACGGTGATGTTTATTACAAAACAAGGTCGTTTGAAGGCTATGGAAAACTATCGCATCAATCGATCGACGAGTTGAGAACAGGCGCGCGGATACAAGTAGGCGAGAAAAAAGATGACGCTCTGGATTTCGCATTATGGAAAGCGGCCAAAGATAACGAAATCTCTTGGGATAGCCCTTGGGGCAAAGGGCGCCCGGGCTGGCACATTGAGTGCTCTGCAATGGCGAGAAAATATTTGGGCGATTCAATCGACATTCATGCGGGCGGCCAGGATTTAACCTTCCCTCACCACGAAAACGAAATTGCTCAATCAGAAGCCTTAACAGGAAAGCCTTTTGCGAAGTATTGGCTTCATAACGGCTATATTAATATTGATAATGAAAAAATGTCAAAATCACTCGGCAATTTTGTGCTTGTGCATGACATTATTAAAGAGCATGATCCCCAAGTGCTGCGGTTTTTCATGCTGTCCGTTCATTACAGACATCCGATCAATTATTCGGTTGAGCTTCTGGAGAACACAAAAAACGCTTTTGGCCGCTTAAAAACCGCTTATAGCAATTTGCAGCATCGGCTGAAAAGCAGTACAAATTTAACAGAGGGCGATTCCGAGTGGCTCGAAAAAATCGACGGGCAGCGAAAAGCCTTCGAAACGGCAATGGATGATGACTTCAATACAGCGAATGCGATCTCCGTCTTGTTTGATCTGGCTAAACACGCCAACTACTATCTGCAGGAAAAGAACACCGCTGAACATGTGATTCAAGCATTCCTTCAGCTGTTTGATGAGATTTGCTCTGTGCTCGGCTTCTCACTGAAGGAGCAAGAGCTTTTGGATCAGGAAGTCGAGGAGCTTATCGAAAAGAGAAATGAAGCTCGCAGAAACAGGGACTTTGCTACATCTGACCAAATTCGCGATCAGCTGAAAAGCATGAACATCATCTTGGAGGATACTCCTCAGGGGACACGCTGGAAAAGAGGAGAATCATAAAGATGAATTTAGAAACCATAAAAGACGCCAAACAATTAAATGGTTTGGCGCTTGCTTATATGGGTGATGCCGTTTTGGAAATATACGTCAGGCATCACCTGTTAAAGAAAGGCATGACCAAGCCCAATGATCTGCACAAGCAGTCGAGCCGCTATGTCTCAGCAAAATCACAGGCAAACATGCTGTTTGCCCTTGAGGAGCAGGGATTTTTTACCGAAGAAGAGAAGGCTGTGCTAAGAAGAGGGCGGAATGCAAAATCCGGAACGGTGCCTAAAAACACGGATGTCCAAACGTACCGTTACAGCACAGCTTTTGAAGCCGTTATTGGGTATCTTTTTCTTGAGAACAAGGAAGCGAGGCTTGATGAGCTCATCAAAAAAGCGTTGGAAAAACGGGACGGCAGGGAGGAAATCAAATGAGCCAGCAGCATGATTACGTCATAGGAAAAAACGCGGTCATTGAAACGTTAAAATCCGGCCGTGAACTGTATAAGCTTTGGATGGCGGAAAACACAGTAAAGGGACAGGCTCAGCAAGTCATTGATCTCGCAGTCAAAAAAGGCATCACGATTCATTATGTCCCGAGAAAAAAACTCGATCAAATGGTCACTGGCCAGCATCAAGGTGTCGTCGCCCAAGTGGCGGCTTACGAGTATGCCGAACTGGACGACCTGTTTCAAAAGGCCGAAGACAAAAATGAACAGCCGTTTATTCTCGTGCTAGATGAAATCGAAGATCCGCATAACCTAGGATCGATCATGAGGACGGCTGACGCGGTCGGCGCCCACGGCATCATCATTCCAAAAAGGCGTGCCGTCGGCCTTACGACGACTGTCGCCAAAGCCTCGACAGGTGCGATTGAACATATTCCGGTGGTAAAAGTGACGAATCTATCGCGGACATTGGAAGAAATGAAAGAGCGGGGCATCTGGGTCGTCGGCACAGATGCATCGGGGCAGCAGGACTACAGGTCGCTGGACGGAAACATGCCTCTTGCGCTGATCATCGGAAGCGAAGGAAAAGGTATGGGAAGGCTGGTTAAAGAAAAATGCGACTTTCTCATCCGTCTGCCGATGGCTGGAAAAGTCACATCACTGAACGCCTCTGTCGCAGCCGGTCTGCTGATGTATGAAGTGTACCGGAAGCGAAGCCCTTTAGGGGAATAGAAAAGGATGGATATCCTGCTAGTCGACGGTTATAACATGATTGGGGCATGGCCTCAGCTGAAAGACCTAAAAGCAAACAGCTTTGAAGAAGCAAGGGACCTTTTGATTCAAAAAATGGCGGAATATCAATCGTATACCGGTTTTCGTGTCATAGTTGTTTTTGATGCACATCTTGTCAAAGGGATTGAGAAAAAAAGAATCAATCATCGCGTAGAGGTGATATTCACAAGGGAAAATGAAACGGCCGACGAACGGATTGAGAAGCTTGCGTCAGATTTAAATAATATTCAAACACAGATCCATGTTGCCACATCCGATTATACTGAGCAGTGGGCAATCTTTGGGCAGGGAGCGCTGCGCAAGTCGGCCAGGGAGCTGCTCAGGGAAGTTGAAGCGATTGAAAGGAAAATCGAAAAGAGGGTGAAAAAAATCACCTCAGAACGTCCTGCCGGGAAAATTCCTTTATCAGAAGATGTCCTGAAGATATTTGAAAAATGGCGGCGGGGCGATTTGGATTAGGTTGACGCTTTTTTGTCCATTACTGTATAATATTTCTATCTACGTGCGGTCGGGGGGATCGGAGTGAACTTACAAAACAACCAGGGAAAATTCAGCAAAGAGCAGTTCAGCAAAGAACAGTTTTGCCAGTTGGAAGACGAGCAGGTCATTGAAATGGTTCATGTCGGAGACAGTGATGCGTTAGATTATTTGATTACAAAATACCGTAATTTTGTAAGGGCAAAAGCAAGATCCTACTTTCTGATTGGGGCTGATCGGGAGGACATCGTTCAGGAAGGCATGATTGGACTCTACAAATCTATCCGCGATTTTAGAGAGGACAAGCTGACTTCATTTAAAGCTTTTGCAGAATTATGCATTACCCGCCAGATTATTACCGCTATAAAAACAGCTACTCGCCAGAAACATATTCCGCTCAATTCTTATGTGTCGCTGGACAAGCCCATTTATGACGAGGAGTCAGATCGGACGCTTCTCGACGTGATTTCAGGAGCCAAGGTCATGAATCCTGAAGAGCTGATCATCAATCAGGAAGAATTCGATGATATCGAGCTGAAAATGGGAGAATTGCTCAGCGATTTGGAAAGAAAAGTTCTTGCGCTCTATCTCGACGGAAGATCCTATCAGGAAATATCTGAAGAATTAAACCGCCATGTAAAATCAATCGATAATGCGCTCCAGCGTGTCAAAAGAAAGCTGGAAAAGTACCTGGAGCTCCGCGAAATCAGCCTGTAGCAGCTGCTTATGGCATATTGACAGTAATTTTAGGACTGTGATATGTTACTTAAGAAATGATAGTCCAGAAAAAGGTGTAAACATGAAGAAAAAAATAACGTTGGCCTGTAAAAATTGCGGGAACCGTAATTATACGACAATGAAAAGCTCCGCAGCTTTGGCTGAACGGCTCGAAGTAAAGAAATACTGCAATAACTGCAATTCACATACAGTACATCTGGAAACAAAATAGGTTTTGTTTTTGGGTTGTGGAGGTTTCTTATATTATGAAATTCTTGAAGAATGTCGGAAAAGAAATGAAAAAGGTCACATGGCCTAAAGGAAAAGACTTAACGCGCTATACGATCACTGTCATCACCACTGTTATCTTTTTCGCCATCTTTTTTGCACTAATCGATTCGGGTATTACGCAATTAATTCGTTTAATAGTTGAATAATGATCAGCATAACGTGTTATAATAGATCTAAATATGACTTGCCAAAAAACCCGTTTTACGGGTTTTTTCATTGTTTCGAAATATGAGGCTCGTATAAAAGAAGTGTCAATTTCCAATAAACTTTTAAGGTGTGGGGAGGGAAGGACTTAAAGAGTCCTGAATGAGAATGGAAAAGAAATGGTATGTTGTTCACACGTACTCCGGCTACGAAAATAAGGTAAAGGCGAATTTGGAAAAACGGGTTGAATCGATGGGGATGCAGGATAAGATTTTCCGCGTCGTTGTGCCTGAGGAAGAAGAGACAGATTTTAAAAACGGCAAGAAAAAGGTTGTCAAAAAGAAGGTATTCCCAGGCTATGTTCTTGTGGAACTGGTCATGACGGACGATTCCTGGTATGTTGTTCGGAATACGCCGGGTGTGACAGGTTTTGTCGGTTCAGCGGGATCTGGTTCAAAACCGACGGCTTTGCTTCCGGGCGAAGCAGAAAGAATTCTGAAACGGATGGGTCTTGAAGAACGTAAAACAGAAATTGACTTTGAACTGAAAGAAACCGTTAAGGTCATTGACGGTCCATTCGCTGATTTCACAGGGACGATTGAGGAAATCGACCATGACAAAAATAAGGTCAAAGTATTTGTTAACATGTTCGGAAGAGAGACCCCGGTTGAACTCGAATTTACTCAAGTTGACAAATTGTAATGGAAAAGCGCTTGAAATCACTATATAAAAGTGGTAATATACAAAGGTGCGTCTTGGCAAAATGGCTAAGGCAGCTAGCTTGATATTTTCATCATTCATATAAAGAATGAGACCTTGAGTGGGAGGGTTCACCCTATTACCACATCACGGACTTAAGGAGGTGTGTCTCGTGGCTAAAAAAGTAGTTAAAGTTGTAAAATTGCAAATTCCTGCTGGGAAAGCGAATCCAGCTCCGCCAGTTGGACCTGCATTAGGTCAAGCCGGTGTTAACATCATGGGATTCTGTAAGGAGTTTAACGCTCGTACATCTGACCAGGCTGGTCTTATTATTCCTGTAGAAATTTCGGTTTACGAAGACCGTTCATTTACATTTATTACAAAAACTCCGCCTGCTGCTGTATTGCTTAAAAAAGCGGCTGGGATTGAGTCAGGTTCTGGTGAGCCTAACCGTAATAAAGTCGCAACCGTTAAACGCGATAAAGTACGTGAAATCGCCGAAACAAAAATGCCTGACTTAAATGCGGCAGATGTTGAAGCGGCTATGCGTATGGTTGAAGGAACTGCCCGCAGTATGGGTATTGTGATCGAAGACTAATTTTTTGTTTCTTTGATGGGTTGCGAGTTTGGATCAGACAAGTTCGCAACCCTTATTCGTGGGAGGTTATTCCGCTAAAACCACTAAGGAGGAAATTTTCAAATGGCTAAAAAAGGTAAAAAATACGTCGAAGCTACCAAGCTTGTAGAGCGTACAAAAGCTTACGATGTAAATGAAGCGATTGAGCTTGTGAAGAAAACAAACACAGCTAAATTCGATGCTACTGTTGAAGCGGCATTTCGTTTAGGTGTTGACCCTCGTAAAAACGACCAGCAAATCCGCGGTGCAGTTGTTCTTCCAAACGGAACAGGCAAAACTCAGCGCGTCCTTGTTTTCGCTAAAGGAGAGAAAGCGAAAGAAGCAGAAGCTGCTGGTGCAGACTACGTAGGCGATGTTGATTACATCAACAAAATTCAGCAGGGCTGGTTTGACTTTGATGTCATCGTTGCGACTCCTGACATGATGGGTGAAGTCGGTAAGATCGGACGCGTGCTTGGACCAAAAGGTCTAATGCCAAACCCTAAAACAGGAACAGTTACATTCGAAGTTGAAAAAGCAGTAAAAGAAATCAAAGCCGGTAAAGTTGAATACCGCGTTGATAAAGCAGGGAACATCCATGTTCCAATCGGAAAAGTGTCATTCGAAGAAGGCAAACTTGTTGAAAACTTTGCAACAATGTATGACACAATTTTGAAAGCAAAACCTGCTGCCGCTAAAGGCGTATACGTGAAAAACGTATCTGTTACATCTACAATGGGACCTGGAATCAAAGTGGACCCATCAACTTTCAACGTAAAATAATATTGACTCTTATTATACGTTCTGATATAATTCAAAACGTTGTATAATAAAATATGTCATTTATACCGTAGACAGTAGGTGTCCCCAAGGCTTAATTTCCTACCGAGGTGTATATATATCACAGCTCTTACGTTACGTATGCTTGTATATACAGCCTCCATGTCGAATGGAGGCTTTTTATATGGACCCCGTCGTTCAAGAACGTGATCACCAAACGGTATAAGTGTTACACAGATGAATCTTACAGGAGGTGTAACCATGAGCAGCGCAATTGAAACAAAAAAAGTTGTTGTTGAAGAGATTGCTTCTAAACTGAAAGAAAGTAAATCAACGATCATCGTTGACTATCGCGGCCTTAACGTATCTGAAGTAACAGAACTTCGCAAACAGCTTCGCGAAGCTAACGTTGAGTTCAAAGTTTATAAAAACACAATGACTCGCCGTGCGGTTGAACAAGCTGAACTTGATGGTTTAAACGATTTCTTAACTGGACCGAATGCAATTGCATTCAGTACTGAAGATGTTGTTGCTCCAGCTAAAGTTCTTAACGAGTTTGCTAAAAAGCACGAAGCGCTTGAAATCAAAGCCGGTGTTATCGAAGGCACAGTTTCTACTGTTGAAGAAGTGAAAGCTCTTGCTGAACTTCCATCCCGCGATGGCTTGCTTTCTATGTTGCTTAGCGTACTTCAAGCTCCAGTTCGCAACCTTGCTCTTGCAACTAAAGCTGTTGCAGAACAAAAGGAAGAACAAGGCGCTTAATGTAATCAGTATTTAAAAAATAAACAAAATGGAGGAATTACAAATGGCTTTAAATATCGAAGAAATCATTGCTTCCGTTAAAGAAGCAACTGTACTTGAATTGAACGACTTAGTAAAAGCAATTGAAGAAGAATTTGGCGTAACTGCTGCTGCTCCTGTAGCTGTAGCTGGCGGAGCTGCTGGCGGCGGTGCTGCTGAAGAACAAACAGAATTTGATCTTGTTCTTGCTGGTGCAGGAGATCAAAAAATCAAAGTCATCAAAGTTGTTCGTGAAATCACTGGTCTTGGCTTGAAAGAAGCTAAAGAACTTGTTGACAACACTCCAAAACCTCTTAAAGAAGGTATTGCGAAAGAAGAAGCTGAAGAGCTTAAAGCTAAACTTGAAGAAGTTGGCGCTTCTGTAGAAGTTAAGTAATCTTCACCTAATCTTTAGGGGAAAGCTCGCTTTTAAAAGCGAGCTTTTTCTTTGCTAATTAATTGTAGTCCCTTCCGCATAAGAAAAGCCATCTTGTTTCAAGATATCTGGAGAGTTCACCAACTGAGGAGGTTCTGTGATGACTGACCATTATTATTCGGAAAAACCTTCAGCAAAAAGCAGCAGAAAAACGTGGACATTTCGTTTAAGAAACCGGACGTTTACTTTTATCAGCGACAGCGGGGTCTTTTCAAAAAAAGAGGTTGATTTTGGTTCAAGACTGCTGATTGAAGCTTTCCGTGAACCTGATGCAGAAGGTGATTTTTTGGATGTAGGCTGCGGCTATGGCCCGATTGGTCTTTCGCTTGCTGCGGATTTCGAAGATCGAATGGTTCACATGGTTGATGTCAATGAAAGAGCTGTCGAACTTTCGAAGGAAAACGCGTTAAATAATCAGATCGAAAATGTTGAGGTATACCAAAGCGATCTGTTTTCAAACGTCGAACCTGCAAAAAAATTCGCTTCCATTATTACAAATCCCCCCATACGAGCCGGGAAAAAAACTGTACACGCCATTTTTGAAAAAAGCGCTGAATATTTGCGGCCTTCAGGCGACTTATGGGTCGTCATTCAGAAAAAACAAGGCGGGCCTTCTGCCATTGATAAATTAAAAGAACTTTTTGCGAACGTAGAAGTCGTTCAAAAAAAGAAAGGGTACTATATCATCAAAGCAAAAAAAGTTTGACTCGGATTTTCAGCTATGTTAATATTATAAAATGCCAATGTATATATTTTGCTGACATTTTTAAGAAACGCCTTGGTTTGTATAAAATATACATTTTTGGGAAGACTAATAAAATCGGTATTTTGTTTTTGGATGTGGTTTTCTAATAAGAAACCCTTTTTTCTTTTGTCTTGTAAAAGTATTTCTTACATATTTTGAGGAAGAAATGCTTGTTACACATATATTACGCATGATTTGAGGGGTGAATCAGTTGACAGGTCAACTAGTTCAGTATGGACGACACCGCCAGCGCAGAAGCTATGCACGCATTAGCGAAGTGTTAGAATTACCAAATCTCATTGAAATTCAAACCTCTTCTTATCAGTGGTTTCTTGATGAGGGTCTTAGAGAGATGTTTCAAGACATATCGCCAATTGAGGATTTCACTGGTAACCTCTCTCTGGAATTTATTGATTACAGCTTGGGTGATCCTAAGTATCCGGTAGAAGAATCAAAAGAACGTGATGTAACCTACTCAGCTCCGCTGCGGGTTAAAGTTCGCTTAATCAACAAAGAGACCGGCGAGGTAAAGGATCAGGATGTCTTTATGGGGGATTTCCCTATCATGACAGACACTGGAACCTTTATTATCAACGGTGCAGAACGGGTCATCGTATCTCAGCTCGTTCGTTCTCCAAGTGTATATTTTAGTGGTAAAGTAGACAAAAACGGTAAAAGAGGTTTTACCGCGACTGTCATTCCAAACCGTGGCGCATGGTTAGAATACGAAACTGATGCGAAAGATGTTGTGTATGTACGCATTGATCGCACACGTAAGTTGCCGGTTACGGTTCTTTTGCGTGCTCTTGGCTTCGGATCTGATCAAGAGATCATTGATCTTGTCGGTGAAAATGAGTATTTGCGCAATACGCTTGATAAAGATAACACTGAAAACACCGATAAAGCGCTTCTTGAAATCTACGAGCGTCTTCGTCCTGGAGAACCGCCTACAGTAGAAAACGCAAAAAGCTTGCTTGATTCAAGATTCTTCGATCCGAAAAGATATGATCTTGCAAGTGTAGGACGTTATAAAATTAATAAAAAGCTTCATATCAAAAACCGTCTTTTCAATCAGCGGCTTGCCGAAACGCTTGTCGATCCTGAAACAGGGGAAATCCTTGCCGAAAAAGGCGCGATTTTGGACAGAAGAACACTTGATAAAGTGCTGCCATACTTGGAAAGCGGAATCGGATTTAAAAAGCTTTATCCAAATGGCGGAGTAGTCGAAGATGAAGTGACACTTCAATCTATCAAAATCTACTCACCTACTGATCAAGAAGGCGAGCAGACAATCAATGTGATTGGAAATGCTTTTATCGAGGAAGGCGTTAAAAATATTACACCTTCTGATATTATCTCTTCGATCAGCTATTTCTTTAATCTGCTTCACGGAGTAGGCGATACAGATGATATCGATCATCTAGGAAACCGCCGTCTTCGTTCAGTAGGAGAGCTTCTGCAGAACCAGTTCCGCATCGGTTTAAGCCGAATGGAGCGCGTTGTTCGTGAAAGAATGTCTATTCAGGATACAAACACGATCACACCGCAGCAGCTGATTAATATTCGCCCAGTCATCGCTTCAATTAAAGAGTTTTTCGGAAGCTCACAGCTTTCTCAGTTCATGGATCAGACGAATCCGCTCGCTGAGCTGACGCACAAGCGTCGTCTATCAGCGCTTGGACCTGGCGGTTTGACCCGTGAGCGCGCCGGAATGGAAGTGCGTGATGTTCACTACTCCCACTACGGCCGGATGTGTCCGATCGAAACGCCTGAGGGCCCGAACATCGGATTGATCAACTCGCTTTCTTCATTCGCGAAGGTTAACCGTTTCGGTTTTATTGAAACACCGTACCGCCGTGTTGATCCTGAGACAGGAAAAGTAACGCCGAGAATCGACTATTTGACAGCTGATGAAGAAGACAACTATGTTGTTGCACAAGCGAACGCACGCCTTAATGATGACGGCTCATTTGTAGACGACAGCATTGTCGCCCGCTTCAGAGGGGAGAACACTGTTGTTCCTAAAGATCGAGTCGATTACATGGACGTTTCGCCTAAGCAAGTTGTTTCTGCCGCAACTGCATGTATTCCTTTCTTGGAAAACGATGACTCGAACCGCGCCCTGATGGGAGCGAACATGCAGCGTCAGGCTGTGCCGTTGATGCAGCCTGAGTCGCCGGTTGTCGGAACAGGAATGGAATATGTATCTGCGAAAGATTCCGGTGCAGCCGTCATCTGCCGCTATCCGGGAATCGTGGAACGGGTGGAAGCGAAGAATGTATGGGTGCGCCGCTATGAAGAAATCGACGGCCAAAAAGTAAAAGGAAACCTTGATAAATACAGCCTGCTGAAGTTTATTCGTTCCAACCAAGGAACTTGCTATAACCAGCGTCCGATCGTAAGCGTCGGAGACGAGGTTGTAAAAGGTGAAATTTTAGCTGACGGCCCATCTATGGAAAAAGGCGAGCTCGCCCTTGGACGCAACGTCATGGTCGGCTTTATGACATGGGATGGCTACAACTATGAGGATGCCATCATCATGAGCGAACGCCTTGTAAAAGACGACGTTTATACGTCTATCCATATTGAAGAATACGAATCAGAAGCCCGGGATACTAAACTCGGACCTGAAGAGATCACACGCGATATTCCGAACGTTGGTGAGGATGCGCTCCGCAATCTGGATGAACGCGGAATTATCCGTGTCGGTGCTGAAGTAAAAGACGGAGACCTTCTCGTCGGAAAAGTAACGCCAAAAGGTGTTACCGAGCTTACAGCAGAAGAACGCCTGCTTCATGCTATCTTCGGTGAAAAAGCGCGCGAAGTCCGCGATACGTCTCTCCGTGTACCGCACGGCGGCGGAGGTATTATCCTTGACGTGAAAGTCTTCAACCGCGAAGACGGCGATGAACTGCCTCCTGGCGTGAACCAGCTTGTCCGTGTGTATATCGTTCAGAAACGTAAAATCTCTGAAGGGGACAAAATGGCCGGACGCCACGGTAACAAAGGTGTTATTTCGAAGATTCTTCCTGAAGAAGATATGCCGTATCTGCCTGACGGAACACCGATTGACATCATGTTAAACCCGCTTGGCGTTCCATCCCGTATGAACATCGGGCAGGTATTGGAGCTTCACCTTGGTATGGCTGCACGCCGCCTTGGTCTGCATGTCGCGTCACCGGTATTTGACGGTGCCCGTGAAGAAGACGTGTGGGAAACACTCGAAGAAGCCGGCATGTCAAGAGATGCGAAAACCGTTCTGTATGACGGCCGTACTGGAGAACCATTTGATAACCGGGTTTCCGTGGGAATCATGTATATGATCAAACTGGCCCACATGGTTGACGACAAACTGCATGCCCGTTCAACAGGTCCTTATTCACTCGTTACCCAGCAGCCTCTCGGAGGTAAAGCACAGTTCGGAGGACAGCGCTTTGGTGAGATGGAAGTGTGGGCGCTTGAAGCTTACGGTGCGGCATACACGCTTCAAGAAATTCTTACTGTAAAATCCGATGATGTCGTGGGTCGTGTGAAAACTTACGAAGCCATCGTAAAAGGCGACAACGTTCCAGAACCAGGTGTTCCTGAATCGTTCAAAGTATTAATCAAAGAACTTCAAAGCTTGGGTATGGACGTTAAAATTCTGTCAAGCGATGAAGAAGAAATTGAAATGAGAGACCTGGAAGACGATGAAGATACGAAACAAAACGAAGGTCTTTCTCTGTCAAATGAAGAAGAAACCGAAGAGTTTGTTTCTACTGATATAGAACGAGATGTCGTGACAAAAGACTAAATAAATTTTTGACGCAAGTGACATGGGTATAACCCGAAGATAAAAAGGGAGGTAGGCCCCTTGCTGGATGTGAACAATTTTGAGTATATGAACATCGGTCTCGCTTCACCTGATAAAATCCGTTCATGGTCTTACGGAGAAGTGAAAAAGCCTGAAACAATCAACTACCGTACTTTGAAACCTGAAAAAGATGGTTTGTTCTGCGAGCGCATTTTCGGTCCTCAAAAGGACTGGGAATGCCATTGCGGGAAGTACAAGCGAGTTCGTTATAAGGGCGTAGTCTGTGACCGTTGTGGAGTTGAAGTAACCCGGGCTAAAGTCCGTCGTGAGAGAATGGGGCATATCGAACTGGCAGCCCCGGTTTCTCACATCTGGTATTTTAAAGGAATCCCAAGCCGCATGGGTCTTGTGCTGGATATGTCTCCGCGTGCATTGGAAGAAGTCATTTACTTCGCTTCTTATGTCGTTACAGATCCGGCAAATACGCCGCTTGAGAAAAAACAGCTTCTTTCTGAAAAAGAATATCGGGCGTATCTTGATAAATACGGCAGTAAGTTTCAAGCTTCTATGGGTGCTGAAGCGATTCATAAGCTTCTTCAGGATATCGATCTCGTAAAAGAAGTGGATATGCTTAAAGAAGAGCTTAAAACGTCTCAAGGACAGCGCCGCACACGTGCGATCAAGCGTCTTGAAGTGCTGGAAGCATTCCGTAACTCCGGAAATAAACCATCTTGGATGATCCTTGATGTTCTTCCGGTCATTCCGCCTGAACTGAGACCAATGGTACAGCTTGACGGAGGACGTTTTGCGACATCTGACCTTAACGACCTTTACCGCCGTGTCATCAACCGTAACAATCGTTTGAAGCGTCTGTTGGATCTTGGAGCGCCAAGCATTATCGTTCAAAACGAGAAGCGCATGCTTCAAGAAGCTGTAGACGCCCTGATCGATAACGGACGCAGAGGCCGTCCTGTAACAGGTCCGGGAAACAGACCGTTAAAATCCCTTTCCCACATGCTGAAAGGTAAACAAGGCCGTTTCCGTCAAAACCTTCTCGGTAAGCGTGTTGACTATTCAGGTCGTTCGGTTATCGTCGTAGGTCCGAACCTGAAAATGTACCAATGCGGTCTGCCGAAAGAAATGGCTTTGGAACTGTTTAAGCCTTTCGTCATGAAAGAGCTTGTAGAAAAAGGTCTTGCCCACAACATAAAGAGTGCGAAGCGTAAAATTGAACGCGTTCAGCCTGAAGTATGGGATGTGCTTGAGTCAGTCATCAAGGAACACCCGGTTCTTCTAAACCGTGCACCTACGCTTCACAGACTGGGAATCCAAGCGTTTGAACCAACGCTTGTTGAAGGCCGTGCTATCCGTCTTCACCCGCTTGTATGTACTGCATACAACGCTGACTTCGACGGTGACCAAATGGCGGTTCACGTACCTTTATCTGCCGAGGCGCAAGCTGAAGCGCGCATTCTCATGCTCGCTGCGCAAAACATCCTGAACCCTAAGGACGGAAAACCGGTTGTTACGCCGTCTCAGGATATGGTACTTGGAAACTACTACTTGACGCTTGAACGCCCTGGCGCAGTCGGCGAAGGCATGGTTTTCAAAGATACGGATGAAGCGCTGCTTGCTTATCAAAACGGATATGTTCATTTGCATACAAGAGTGGCCGTTGCGGTTAACTCCTTGAAAAATGAAACATTTACAGACGAACAGCGTTCCAAGCTGCTCATTACAACTGTAGGAAAACTGATCTTCAACGAAATTCTTCCGCCGTCGTTCCCATACATGAACGAACCGACGAAGAGCAACATTGAAGAAAAAACGCCTGACCGTTTCTTCTTGGATTACGGTACAGATGTTAAAGAAGCCATTAAGAACCAGGAAGTCAACGCACCGTTCAAAAAAGGCATCCTTGGTAAAGTCATTGCGGAGATCTTCAAAAGATTCCACATCACAGAAACGTCAAAAATGCTTGACCGCATGAAGAATCTCGGCTTTAAGTATTCAACAAAAGCCGGAATCACGGTCGGTGTTTCCGATATCGTCGTTTTGGATGACAAAAAGAAAATCCTTGAAGAAGCGCAAGGGAAAGTCGATAACGTTCTGAAGCAGTTCAGACGCGGTCTGATCACTGAAGAAGAGCGCTATGAACGCGTTATTTCCATTTGGAGTGCGGCTAAAGATACAATCCAAGGCAAGCTGATGAAGTCCCTGGATGAAGTTAACCCAATCTATATGATGAGTGATTCAGGAGCCCGGGGTAACGCATCAAACTTTACACAGCTTGCGGGTATGCGCGGTCTGATGGCCAACCCGGCCGGACGAATCATCGAACTTCCAATCAAATCAAGCTTCCGCGAAGGTTTAACGGTTCTGGAGTACTTTATCTCCACCCACGGTGCTCGTAAAGGTCTTGCCGATACAGCACTGAAGACAGCTGACTCAGGCTACCTGACACGCCGTCTCGTAGATGTTGCCCAAGATGTTATCATTCGTGAGACAGATTGCGGCACTGACCGGGGAATTCTTGCAGAATCTATCACAGAAGGCACAGAAGTGATCGAGCGTCTTGAAGAACGTCTCATCGGCCGTTTTGCGAGAAAACCAGTTAAACATCCGGAAACCGGCGAAATTCTCGTTAAAGAAAACGAACTGATCGACGAAGACAAAGCATTAGAAATCGTTGAAGCCGGTATCGAGGAAGTGTGGATCCGTTCTGCATTTACATGTAATACGTCACATGGAGTATGTAAACGATGCTACGGCCGAAACCTGGCAACGGGAACCGATGTTGAAGTCGGAGAAGCGGTCGGAATCATCGCTGCCCAATCCATCGGTGAGCCTGGTACACAGCTGACAATGCGTACCTTCCATACGGGCGGGGTTGCCGGAGACGATATTACACAAGGTTTGCCGCGTATCCAGGAATTATTCGAAGCGCGTAACCCTAAAGGTCAGGCCACGATTTCTGAAATTGACGGTGTCGTAGCTGAAATCAACGAAGTGCGTGATAAACAGCAGGAAATCGTTGTACAGGGTGAAGTTGAAAGCCGTTCATATACGGCCCCATACAACGCCCGCCTAAAAGTATCTGAAGGAGATAAAATCTACCGCGGCCAGGTGCTGACGGAAGGTTCAGTCGATCCGAAAGAGCTTCTGAAAGTAACAGACATCACGACGGTTCAAGAATATCTTCTACATGAAGTGCAGAAGGTTTACCGTATGCAGGGTGTTGAAATCGGGGATAAACACGTCGAGGTTATGGTCCGCCAGATGCTTCGCAAAGTGCGTGTGATCGATGCCGGGGATACAGAAGTACTGCCTGGCACACTTCTCGATATTCATCAGTTTACTCAAGCAAACAAAAAAGTGTTGCTTAAAGGACAACGACCTGCTACAGGCCGTCCGGTGCTGCTCGGTATTACAAAAGCATCTCTTGAAACGGATTCCTTCTTGTCTGCCGCATCATTCCAGGAAACAACACGCGTCCTGACAGATGCAGCAATCAAAGGAAAACGGGATGAGCTTCTCGGTCTGAAAGAGAATGTCATCATCGGTAAGCTTGTTCCGGCTGGAACAGGAATGCTCAACTACCGCAAAGTGAAGCCGGTATTGCAAGTTCAATCTTCGGATGAAATGGTTCCGGCAGAATAAATTTAAAATGTCCTAAAGAAGGATGTCACTAAAAATTGTCATACTGTGTTGACATCCTTCTTTCAGGATGATAATATAACCAAGGTGCTCAATTTAAACCTGTTACTTTGGAGGATGTATGATGTCTTATGATAAAGTATCACAGGCTCAATCCATTATTATCGGTACGAAGCAGACAGTTAAAGCACTCAAACGCAACTCTGTAAAGGAAGTTGTCGTAGCAAAAGACGCAGATCCTTGTCTGACGGCTGGTGTCATTAACCTGGCGAATGAACAAGGCGTTCCCGTCACATTGGCAGAGTCAATGAAAAAGCTCGGCAAAGCTTGCGGAATTGAGGTCGGTGCGGCAGCTGTTGCCATTATTCAATAACGTACTCGTTGTTTTTGCTTCCATGCAAAGGCATTGTTTTTTTGCTTTTAAATGAACCACCTGGGTATGTGGGTTATAAAACATGATGAAGGGAGGAATACAACATGCCTACAATTAATCAGTTGATACGCAAGGGACGCGTGAACAAAGTTGAAGCTTCTAAGTCCCCTGCACTTAATAAAGGATACAACAGCTTTAAGAAAGAGCACACTAACGTATCTTCACCACAAAAACGCGGGGTATGTACTCGTGTTGGTACAATGACACCGAAGAAACCGAACTCAGCGCTTCGTAAATATGCCCGTGTTCGCTTAACAAACGGAATCGAGGTTACGGCTTATATTCCTGGTATCGGACACAACCTGCAAGAGCACAGTGTCGTATTGATCCGCGGCGGACGTGTTAAAGACTTACCGGGGGTACGCTACCACATCGTGCGTGGCGCGCTTGATACTGCCGGAGTTGAAAACCGTGCACAAGGCCGTTCAAAATACGGTACAAAACGTCCTAAGAAAAAATAAGTCAGTTTAAATACAAATAAAAGGGTTTTTAAAAGCAAGGAGTTCTGGCAATGCTGATAAAGGCATGAGCCGCGAAATCCCTCTGCTTGCTTAAACCCGTAACAAGAGAAGGGAGGATAATCAGATGCCACGTAAAGGTCCTGTAACAAAAAGAGACGTTTTACCTGATCCGCTTTACAACTCTAAGCTTGTAACTCGTTTGATCAACAAAATGATGATCGACGGTAAAAAAGGTAAAGCTCAAACAATCCTATACAAGTCATTCGATATCATTAAAGAACGTACCGGCAACGATGCAATGGAGGTTTTCGAACAAGCATTGAAAAACATCATGCCAGTACTTGAAGTTAAAGCACGCCGTGTAGGTGGTGCGAACTACCAAGTGCCTGTAGAGGTTCGTCCTGAAAGACGTACGACTCTTGGTCTTCGCTGGTTAGTAAACTACGCTCGTCTTCGCGGAGAAAAAACGATGGAAGAGCGTTTAGCCAACGAAATTCTTGATGCAGCTAACAACACTGGTGCTGCTGTTAAGAAACGTGAAGATACGCATAAGATGGCTGAAGCAAACAAAGCGTTCGCTCACTATCGCTGGTAATCTTGTACGACAAAATATTATTCCCTAAGAAGGAAGGAGAAAAGACCCAATGGCAAGAGAGTTCTCCTTAGAAAAAACTCGTAATATCGGAATCATGGCTCACATCGATGCCGGTAAAACGACGACAACTGAACGTATCTTGTTCTACACAGGCCGTATCCACAAAATTGGTGAAACTCATGAAGGAGCTTCCCAAATGGACTGGATGGAACAGGAACAAGAACGTGGTATCACAATCACATCTGCTGCAACAACTGCACAATGGAAAGGATACCGCGTTAACATCATCGATACACCAGGACACGTAGACTTCACAGTTGAGGTTGAACGTTCCCTGCGCGTACTTGATGGTGCCGTTGCCGTCCTTGACGCACAATCAGGCGTTGAGCCTCAAACAGAAACAGTATGGCGCCAAGCAACAACTTACGGAGTTCCGCGTGTCGTATTTGTCAACAAAATGGACAAAATCGGAGCAGACTTCCTTTACTCTGTAGGTACTTTAAGAGACCGTCTTCAAGCTAACGCCCATGCAATCCAATTGCCAATCGGTGCTGAAGACAACTTCGAAGGTATCATCGACCTTGTAGAAAACGTTGCGTATTTCTACGAAGATGATCTTGGAACTCGTTCTGATGCGAAAGAAATCCCTGAAGAGTACAAAGAACAAGCCGAAGAGCTTCGTAACAGCTTAATTGAAGCTGTCGCAGAGCTTGATGAAGAGCTTATGGAAAAGTACCTCGAAGGTGAAGAAATCACAATCGACGAGTTGAAAGCTGCAATCCGTAAAGGTACTTTGAATGTTGAATTCTATCCAGTACTAGTCGGTTCTGCTTTCAAAAACAAAGGTGTTCAGCTTGTACTTGATGCAGTTCTTGACTACCTTCCTGCACCAACTGATGTTGCTGCAATCAAAGGTGTACGCCCGGAAACTGATGAAGAGATCGTTCGTCATTCTTCTGATGAAGAGCCATTCTCTGCACTTGCATTTAAAGTAATGACTGACCCTTATGTTGGTAAGCTGACGTTCTTCCGTGTGTACTCTGGAACTCTTGATTCCGGTTCATACGTGAAAAACTCAACGAAAGGCAAACGTGAGCGTGTCGGACGTATCCTGCAAATGCATGCCAACAGCCGTGAAGAGATCGCTACTGTTTACGCAGGAGATATCGCAGCTGCTGTAGGCCTAAAAGATACATCTACTGGAGATACTCTATGTGATGAAAAGGATCTTGTAATCCTTGAATCAATGGAATTCCCAGAGCCGGTTATCGATGTAGCGATTGAGCCTAAATCAAAAGCTGACCAAGATAAAATGGGTATCGCTTTAGCTAAACTTGCTGAAGAAGATCCTACATTCCGTACTCAAACAAATCCGGAAACTGGTCAGACGATCATCTCTGGTATGGGTGAACTTCACCTTGATATCATTGTTGACCGTATGAAGCGTGAATTCAAAGTAGAAGCTAACGTAGGTGCTCCTCAAGTTGCGTACCGTGAAACATTCCGTACAGGTGCAAAAGTTGAAGGTAAATTCGTACGTCAATCTGGTGGACGCGGTCAGTTCGGACACGTTTGGATTGAATTCCAACCTAATGAAGAAGGCGCTGGATTTGAATTCGAAAACGCAATTGTCGGTGGTGTTGTTCCTCGTGAATACATCCCAGCCGTACAAGCAGGTCTTGAAGACTCTCTTGAAAATGGTGTCTTAGCAGGATTCCCTCTAATTGACATCAAGGCAAAACTTTTTGATGGATCTTACCATGATGTTGACTCAAACGAAATGGCGTTTAAAGTCGCTGCTTCAATGGCATTGAAAAATGCAGTCAGCAAATGTAACCCTGTTCTTCTTGAACCAATTATGAAAGTTGAAGTTGTTATTCCTGAAGAATACATGGGAGACATCATGGGTGATGTTACTTCTCGTCGCGGACGCGTAGAAGGTATGGAAGCTCGCGGTAACGCACAAGTTGTTCGCGCGATGGTTCCTCTTGCTGAAATGTTCGGTTACGCTACTGCACTTCGTTCTAATACGCAAGGTCGCGGTACGTTCACTATGTTCATGGATCACTACGAAGAAGTACCGAAGAGCATCTCTGAAGAGATCATCAAAAAAAATAAAGGCGAATAATTGATTTTGCCTCTTCATTAAAGTATAACTACTATTGTAAGATGAGAAAGTGAAACAAAGCTTTCACTTTCTATCACTCTATATAATCAAAAATAAACCTTTTTAAGGAGGATTTTTAGAATGGCTAAAGAAAAATTCGACCGTTCCAAATCACATGCCAACATTGGTACAATTGGACACGTTGACCATGGTAAAACTACATTAACAGCTGCTATCACTACAGTACTTCATAAGAAATCTGGTAAAGGTACTGCTATGGCATACGACCAAATCGACGGTGCTCCAGAAGAACGTGAGCGTGGAATCACAATCTCTACTGCACACGTTGAGTACGAAACTGATACTCGTCACTATGCACACGTTGACTGCCCAGGACACGCTGACTATGTTAAAAACATGATCACTGGTGCTGCGCAAATGGACGGAGCTATCCTTGTTGTTTCTGCTGCTGACGGCCCAATGCCGCAAACTCGTGAGCACATCCTTCTTTCTCGTAACGTAGGTGTGCCTTACATCGTAGTATTCTTGAACAAATGCGACATGGTAGACGACGAAGAGCTTCTCGAACTAGTTGAAATGGAAGTTCGCGATCTTCTTTCTGAGTACGAATTCCCTGGTGATGATGTACCAGTAATCAAAGGTTCTGCTCTTAAAGCTCTTGAAGGTGATGCTGATTACGAAGCTAAAATCTTCGAACTGATGGACGCGGTTGACGAATACATCCCAACTCCAGAACGTGACACTGAAAAGCCATTCATGATGCCAGTTGAGGACGTATTCTCAATCACTGGCCGTGGAACAGTTGCTACTGGACGCGTAGAGCGCGGACAAGTTAAAGTCGGTGACGAAGTTGAAATCATCGGTCTTCAAGAAGAAAACAAGAAAACAACTGTTACAGGTGTTGAAATGTTCCGTAAGCTTCTTGACTATGCTGAAGCTGGTGACAACATCGGTGCACTTCTTCGCGGTGTATCTCGTGAAGATATCCAACGTGGTCAAGTACTTGCTAAACCAGGTACAATCACTCCACACAAAAAATTCAAAGCTGAAGTTTACGTTCTTTCTAAAGATGAAGGCGGACGTCACACTCCATTCTTCTCTAACTACCGTCCTCAGTTCTACTTCCGTACAACTGACGTAACTGGTATCATTCAGCTTCCTGAAGGCGTAGAAATGGTTATGCCTGGAGACAACATCGAAATGACTGTTGAATTGATTTCAACAATCGCGATCGAAGACGGAACTCGCTTCTCTATCCGTGAAGGCGGACGTACAGTTGGTTCTGGCGTTGTTTCTTCTATCACTGAATAATACTTATAAAATAAAAAAACGAGATCCAGCCGGGTCTCGTTTTTTATTTGCGGTCTGATTCTGGTGTTCTTCTTTTCTAAGAGGGTTTAATACAGGGATTTATTTTCCGGCTATAAATCCTTGATTAACAATGTCTGAATCTGTATAATAAGAAAAGTGTGCAAAACGAGGTGATATTTAATATTGCCTTGCATTATGCCTATAAATTTTGTATAATAGTGCATGTTGGTCTTTGACTGCGATGAAGTGAGAGGTTGCTGACACACCCGGCCGCTTTGCCATGGCAAGGTGAATCAGGTTTTTCTCACGGAGAACTGTCTAATGTAAGTAGGCGAAAAGGAGGGAAAATAATGGCAAAACAAAAAATTCGTATTCGATTAAAAGCGTATGATCATAGAATCCTTGATCAATCTGCTGAGAAGATTGTTGAAACGGCAAAACGTTCTGGTGCCAGCGTGTCTGGTCCGATTCCGTTGCCAACTGAGAAATCAGTATACACAATTCTTCGTGCGGTGCATAAATACAAAGATTCTCGTGAGCAATTTGAAATGCGTACACATAAACGCTTAATCGACATTGTGAACCCAACACCGCAAACTGTCGATGCTTTAATGCGATTAGATTTACCATCTGGTGTCGATATCGAAATCAAACTTTAATCTAAAATATAGAATGATCTTTATAGGAGGTGTGACGAATGACCAAAGGAATCTTAGGAAGAAAAATTGGTATGACGCAAGTTTTCGCAGAAAACGGTGATCTTATTCCGGTAACTGTTATCGAAGCTGCAGCTAACGTTGTACTTCAAAAGAAAACGGCTGAAAACGAAGGCTATGAAGCGATTCAGATCGGTTTTGACGACAAGCGCGATAAGCTTGCCAACAAGCCGGAAAAAGGCCACGTCGCAAAAGCGGAAACTGCACCTAAGCGCTTCGTTAAAGAATTACGCGGAGTGGAAATGGATGCGTATGAAGTTGGTCAGGAAGTCAAAGTTGATATTTTCTCTAACGGAGAAATCGTAGATGTAACAGGAACATCGAAAGGTAAAGGTTTCCAAGGTGCAATCAAGCGCCACGGACAATCTCGCGGACCTATGTCTCACGGTTCCCGCTACCATCGTCGTCCTGGTTCAATGGGACCGGTAGACCCTAACCGTGTATTCAAAGGAAAGCTATTGCCTGGACGTATGGGCGGAGAGCAAATCACTGTTCAGAACCTTGAAATTGTAAAAGTTGATGCTGAGCGCAATCTTCTTTTAGTTAAAGGAAATGTTCCTGGTGCAAAAAAATCACTAGTCACTATTAAAAGTGCTGTTAAATCTAAATAATTCTCTTAGGAAAGGAGGAAATTGATCATGCCAAAAGTAGCATTATATAACCAAAACGGTTCTACTGCTGGCGATATCGAATTAAACGACTCTGTATTTGGAATCGAGCCAAATGAGAGCGTAGTATTCGACGCTATTTTAATGCAAAGAGCTTCCTTGCGACAAGGAACTCATAAAGTAAAAAATCGTTCTGAAGTTCGTGGCGGAGGTCGCAAACCTTGGCGTCAAAAAGGTACTGGCCGTGCGCGTCAGGGATCTATCCGTTCACCGCAATGGCGCGGAGGTGGTATCGTATTCGGTCCTACACCACGCAGCTATTCTTATAAATTACCGAAAAAAGTTCGCCGCTTGGCAATCAAATCAGCATTGTCTTCAAAAGTGAATGACAACAACTTGATCGTTCTTGAAGATCTTTCTCTTGATACGGTTAAAACAAAAGAAATGGCAGCTGTTATTAAAGGGCTGTCTATCGAGAAAAAAGCTTTAATCGTAACTGCGGATCAAAACGAAACAGTTGCATTATCTGCACGCAATCTTCCTGGAGTTACAGTTGTTGAAGCAAACGGAATCAACGTACTCGATGTTGTCGGTCACGAGAAGCTTGTGATGACGAAAGCAGCGGTTGAAAAAGTAGAGGAGGTGCTTGCATAATGAAAGATCCTCGTGATGTTCTTAAGCGCCCCGTCATTACTGAACGTTCTGCTGATTTAATGGCTGAAAAAAAATATACGTTTGAAGTAGATGTAAGAGCTAATAAAACAGAAGTGAAAGATGCAGTTGAAGAAATCTTTGGAGTGAAAGTTGAAAAAGTCAACATTATGAACTACAAAGGGAAATTCAAACGTGTCGGCCGCTACTCTGGTATGACGAACAAACGCAGAAAAGCAATTGTCAAGCTTACTGCAGACAGTAAAGAAATCGAAATTTTTGAAGCTTAATTACTTGTAAAAAGAAGGAGGGAAATTCAAAATGGCGATTAAAAAGTACAAACCGACCTCTAACGGACGTCGCGGCATGACATCTTCTGATTTTGCTGAAATCACGACAGATCAGCCGGAAAAATCCTTGCTTGCCCCGCTTCACAAAAAAGGCGGACGCAACAACCAAGGTAGATTAACTGTACGTCATCAAGGCGGCGGACATAAACGCCAATACCGCATTATCGACTTCAAACGCGATAAAGATGGTATACCTGGACGCGTTGCTACAGTTGAGTACGATCCAAACCGTTCAGCTAACATTGCTCTAATTAACTATGTAGACGGAGAAAAACGCTACATCCTGGCTCCTAAGGGGCTTCAAGTAGGCACTGAAATCATGTCAGGTCCAGAATCCGACATTAAAGTAGGGAATGCACTGCCACTGATCAACATCCCAGTTGGTACAGTTGTGCACAACATTGAAATGAAACCTGGAAAAGGCGGACAGCTTGTACGTTCAGCTGGTACATCTGCTCAGGTTCTTGGTAAAGAAGGTAAATACGTTCTTGTACGTCTTAACTCTGGTGAAGTTCGCATGATTCTTTCTGCTTGCCGCGCTACAATCGGTCAAGTAGGTAACGAGCAGCACGAACTGATCAACATCGGTAAAGCAGGACGTTCACGCTGGAAAGGCGTTCGCCCTACAGTTCGCGGTTCTGTTATGAACCCTAACGATCACCCGCACGGCGGTGGTGAAGGACGCGCTCCTATCGGACGTAAATCACCTATGTCTCCATGGGGTAAACCAACTCTTGGATTCAAGACTCGTAAGAAAAAGAACAATTCAGATAAATTCATCGTACGTCGTCGCAAAAATAAATAACGGGGTTGTCTACGGTTCATATCGGACCGTAGTGCAATCACGAAGGGAGGTTCCAAAATGGCTCGCAGCTTAAAAAAAGGACCATTTGTCGATGGACATCTAATGACAAAAATCGAGAAATTAAATGAAACGGATAAGAAACAAGTTGTGAAAACTTGGTCTCGCCGTTCCACTATTTTCCCACAATTTATCGGTCACACAATCGCAGTCTATGACGGACGCAAACATGTGCCTGTTTACATCTCTGAAGATATGGTAGGCCACAAGTTGGGTGAATTCGCACCAACTCGTACTTACAAAGGTCATGCTAGTGATGACAAAAAAACAAGACGCTAATGAGAGGAGGCTTTTAAATGCAACAAGCTAAAGCTGTCGCAAGAACAGTCCGTATTGCTCCTCGTAAGGCACGTCTAGTAATGGACCTGATTCGAGGCAAGCAAGTAGGTGAAGCAGTATCGATCTTAAATCTCACGCCAAAAGCTGCTTCCCCGATTATTGAAAAAGTTTTGAAATCTGCTGTCGCTAATGCTGAGCACAACTATGAAATGGATGCAAACAACCTGGTTGTTACTCAAGCTTACGTGAACGAAGGCCCTACGTTGAAAAGATTCCGTCCACGCGCTATGGGACGTGCAAGCCAAATCAACAAACGTACGAGCCACATTACTATCGTTGTATCAGAAAAGAAGGAGGGATAACTCGTGGGTCAAAAGGTAAATCCAGTCGGTCTTCGTATTGGGGTTATACGTGATTGGGAATCTAAGTGGTACGCTGGCAAAGATTACGCTGACTTCCTTCACGAAGATCTAAAAATCCGTGAATTTATTAATCAACGCCTGTCTGACGCTTCTGTTTCTAAAGTAGAAATCGAGCGTGCGGCAAACCGTGTAAATATTTCGATCCACACAGCTAAGCCTGGTATGGTTATCGGTAAAGGCGGTTCTGAAGTCGAAGCGCTTCGCAAAGCCCTTAACAGTCTTACTGGCAAGCGTGTACACATTAACATTCTTGAAATCAAAAGAGCTGATCTTGATGCTCAGCTAGTTGCAGATAACATTGCTCGTCAATTGGAAAACCGTATTTCATTCCGTCGTGCACAAAAGCAACAAATCCAACGCACAATGCGCGCTGGTGCACAAGGTGTGAAAACAATGGTATCCGGTCGTCTTGGCGGCGCTGACATCGCTCGTTCTGAATACTACAGTGAAGGAACTGTTCCATTGCACACATTGCGTGCTGACATCGACTATGCTACATCTGAAGCTGACACTACTTACGGTAAGCTTGGTGTGAAAGTCTGGATCTATCGTGGAGAGGTTCTTCCTACTAAGAAGAAAACTGAGGAAGGAGGAAAATAATATGTTAATGCCAAAACGCGTTAAATATCGCAGAGAGCATCGCGGAAAAATGCGCGGCCGTGCGAAAGGCGGCACTGAAGTGCATTTCGGTGAATACGGTATCCAGGCGCAAGAAGCTTCTTGGATTACAAACCGCCAAATTGAAGCTGCACGTATTGCGATGACTCGTTACATGAAACGTGGCGGTAAAGTTTGGATCAAAATTTTCCCTTCTAAGCCTTACACAGCTAAGCCTCTAGAGGTTCGGATGGGTTCCGGTAAAGGTGCTCCTGAAGGATGGGTAGCTGTTGTAAAACCGGGCAAAGTTTTATTTGAAATTTCTGGTGTGTCTGAGGAAGTCGCTCGTGAAGCTCTTCGTCTTGCATCTCACAAATTGCCAATTAAAACGAAGTTCGTAAAACGTGAAGAAATTGGTGGTGAATCAAATGAAAGCTAATGAAATTCGTGACCTTACCACTGCTGAAATTGAACAAAAAGTAAAGTCTCTTAAAGAAGAACTTTTCAATCTTCGCTTTCAATTAGCGACAGGACAACTTGAAAATACTGCTCGCATTCGTGAAGTGCGCAAGTCAATCGCGCGCATGAAAACTGTGATTCGGGAAAGAGAAATTGCTGCCAACAAATAATTCCGGAGGGAGGTTCTCTAAAACATGAGCGAACGCAATCAGCGTAAAGTCTACCAAGGACGTGTTGTTTCTGACAAAATGGATAAAACCATTACTGTCGTTGTAGAAACGTACAAAAAACATTCACTCTACGGTAAACGCGTAAAGTACTCTAAAAAATTCAAAGCACATGATGAAAATAATCAAGCTAAAATCGGTGACATCGTAAAGATCATGGAAACTCGTCCATTATCTGCGACTAAACGTTTTCGTCTAGTTGAAGTTGTCGAAGAAGCTGTTATTATCTAATAAAGTTCGGAAATCCTTTTTCCGAAGGGAGGTAACAAATAATGATTCAACAAGAGACTCGTTTAAAAGTAGCTGATAATTCTGGCGCCCGTGAAGTTCTTACGATCAAGGTGCTTGGCGGTTCCGGTCGCAAAACAGCTAACATTGGTGATGTCATTGTTTGCACGGTTAAACAAGCAACACCAGGAGGCGTTGTCAAAAAAGGTGAAGTCGTAAAAGCTGTTATCGTTCGTTCTAAGAGCGGAGCGCGCAGAAATGACGGATCTTACATCAAATTCGATGAGAATGCATGTGTTATCATCCGTGACGACAAAAGCCCGCGCGGAACTCGTATCTTCGGACCTGTTGCACGTGAACTTCGTGACAACAACTTTATGAAAATTGTTTCTTTAGCTCCAGAAGTACTTTAATGATATCAATGCCGGACTTGAAGGAGGTGCGATCAGGATGCATGTTAAAAAAGGCGATAAAGTAATGGTTATCTCTGGTAAAGATAAAGGGAAACAAGGAGTGATCCTTGCAGCATTCCCTAAAAAAGACCGTGTACTTGTTGAGGGTGTCAATATGGTGAAGAAGCACGCTAAGCCGACACAAGCAAACCCTCAAGGCGGAATCTTAAACCAAGAGGCGCCAATTCATGTGTCAAACGTAATGCCGCTCGATCCTAAAACAGGTGAAGTGACTCGCGTAGGATACAAAGCAGAAAATGGAAAAAAAGTTCGTATTGCAAAAAAATCTGGGCAAGTTCTAGATAACTAGTAATAAAGGAAGGGAGGTCTATCTCATGAACCGCCTTAAAGAAAAGTACAATAAAGAAATTTCACCTGCATTAATGTCTAAGTTTGACTACAATTCTGTGATGCAAGTGCCAAAAATCGAAAAAATCGTAATCAACATGGGTGTTGGTGACGCTGTTCAAAACGCTAAAGCGATCGATAGCGCAGTTGAAGAACTAACGTTTATCGCTGGTCAGAAACCTGTCGTTACTCGTGCGAAGAAATCTATTGCTGGATTCCGTCTTCGTGAAGGAATGCCGATCGGTGCGAAAGTAACTCTTCGCGGAGAGCGCATGTACGATTTCCTTGATAAACTTATTTCTGTTTCTTTACCGCGTGTACGTGACTTCCGCGGAATTTCTAAAAAGTCTTTTGACGGACGCGGAAACTACACTCTAGGAATTAAAGAACAGCTGATCTTCCCTGAAATTGACTATGATAAGGTTACTAAGGTTCGCGGTATGGATATCGTTATTGTAACGACTGCCAATACGGATGAAGAAGCTCGTGAACTATTAACTCAATTAGGTATGCCATTCCAGAAATAATCAATGAAAGGGAGGCGAAATCGTGGCTAAAAAGTCAATGATTGCGAAACAAAAACGCTCACCGAAGTTTAAAGTACAAGAGTACACTCGCTGCGAACGCTGCGGACGTCCACACTCAGTTATTCGTAAATTTAAACTTTGCCGTATTTGTTTCCGTGAACTTGCATATAAAGGACAAATTCCTGGCGTTAAAAAAGCTAGCTGGTAATCCCCATTTATGGGAAGGAGGTTATTAAATAATGGTTATGACAGATCCGATTGCAGATATGCTGACTCGTATTCGTAATGCAAACATGGTACGTCATGAGAAGCTTGAAATCCCTGCTTCTAAGTTGAAAAGAGAAATCGCTGAAATCTTGAAAAGAGAAGGTTTCGTCCGTGACGTAGAATTCATTGAAGATAACAAACAAGGCATCATCCGTGTTTTCTTGAAATACGGACAAAACAACGAGCGTGTCATCACTGGCCTTAAAAGAATCAGCAAACCTGGTCTGCGCGTTTACGCTAAGTCAAACGAAGTGCCTCGCGTACTGAACGGACTTGGAATTGCAATTCTTTCTACATCACAAGGTGTGTTAACAGATAAAGAAGCCCGCGCTAAACAGGCTGGCGGAGAAGTATTAGCATACGTTTGGTAAGAAGTTTAACATGAATGGAGGTGTTTGGTATGTCTCGTGTAGGTAAGAAGCTACTTGAGATTCCTTCAGGCGTTACAGTTACATTGAACGACAACACTGTAACCGTGAAAGGACCAAAAGGAGAATTAACTCGTACGTTTCATCCTGATATGAAGATTAAAATTGAGGACAGTGTACTGACTGTAGAACGTCCTTCTGATAATAAAGAACATCGTGCGCTGCATGGCACAACTCGCAGCATCGTTGGAAACATGGTTGAAGGTGTATCTAAAGGTTTTGAAAGAGGTTTGGAATTAGTCGGTGTCGGTTACCGTGCTTCTAAATCCGGAAACAAACTTGTTTTAAACGTTGGATACTCTCATCCAGTAGAAATCGTTCCTGAAAACGGAATCGAAATCGAAGTTCCATCTCAAACAAAAGTAGTTGTTAAAGGTACAGATAAAGAACGCGTTGGTGCTACTGCTGCCAACATTCGCGCTGTGCGTTCTCCAGAGCCTTACAAAGGCAAAGGGATCCGCTATGAAGGAGAAATGGTTCGTCGTAAAGAAGGTAAGTCTGCTAAGTAAAACCGCTTAAAGTGAGAAAGGAGTGACCCAGATGATTACGAAAACAAGCAAGAATGCTGCACGTCTTAAAAGACACGCTCGTGTTCGTTCGAAGCTTTCAGGAACGCCTGAAAGACCTCGTCTAAATGTTTTCCGTTCAAACAAACATATTTACGCACAAGTGATCGATGACGTGAACGGTGTTACACTTGTGAGTGCATCTACTCTTGATAAAGACTTTAACGCCGAAAGTAACGGCGATACGTCTGCGGCTGCAAAAGTTGGAGAGCTTGTTGCAAAACGCGCTTCTGAAAAAGGTATCACAAACGTCGTGTTCGACCGTGGCGGTTACCTTTATCATGGACGTGTAAAAGCATTGGCTGATGCTGCACGCGAGGCTGGATTAGAATTTTAATAAAAGAAGGAGGGACATATGAATATGCGTCGTATTGACCCAAGCAAATTAGAGTTAGAAGAACGCTTAGTTACCGTTAACCGCGTAGCGAAAGTTGTTAAAGGTGGTCGTCGTTTCCGTTTCGCAGCTCTAGTCGTTGTCGGTGACAAAAACGGTCACGTTGGATTCGGAACTGGTAAAGCACAAGAAGTGCCGGAAGCGATCCGCAAAGCTGTTGAAGATGCGAAAAAGAATTTGATTGAAGTACCAATGGTTGGAACTACAATTCCTCACGAAATCATCGGACGTTTCGGTGCAGGCAACATCTTGTTAAAACCTGCTTCTGAAGGTACGGGAGTTATCGCTGGAGGCCCAGTACGTGCGGTACTTGAGCTTGCCGGTGTAGCTGATATCCTTTCTAAGTCTTTAGGTTCTAACACTCCGATCAACATGATCCGTGCAACAGTCCAAGGTTTAAGCGAACTGAAACGCGCTGAGGATGTTGCTAAGCTTCGTGGAAAATCTGTAGAAGAACTGTTAGGATAAGGAGGGAACATTAATGGCTAAATTAGAAATTACCCTCAAACGCAGTGTAATCGGACGCCCGGAAGACCAGCGCATCACTGTTAGAACGCTTGGTTTAAAGAAAACAAACCAAACAGTCGTTCATGAAGACAACGCTGCAATCCGCGGTATGATTAACAAAGTATCTCATTTAGTTTCTGTTAAAGAACAATAAAAATAAACGATAAGCTAAGGAGGTGTCCTAATGAAACTTCATGAATTAAAGTCCGCAGAAGGTTCACGCAAAACGCGCAACCGCGTAGGTCGTGGTATTGGTTCTGGCAACGGTAAAACAGCTGGTAAAGGTCATAAAGGTCAAAACGCTCGTTCTGGCGGCGGTGTACGTCCTGGATTCGAGGGTGGACAAATGCCTTTATTCCAACGTCTTCCTAAACGCGGTTTTACAAACATCAACCGCAAGGACTTCGCTGTAGTCAACCTAGACAAACTCAACAGCTTTGCAGAAGGGACGGAAGTTACTCCTGAACTTCTTTTAGAAACAGGTGTAATTAGCAAGTTGAAATCTGGAGTTAAGATTCTTGGCGACGGTAAATTAGAAAAAAAATTAACTGTTAAGGCCAATAAATTCTCCGCTTCTGCTAAACAAGCAATTGAGGCTGCTGGCGGTACAGCTGAGGTGATCTAACTTGTTTAAGACAATCTCCAATTTTATGCGTGTGAAGGATATTCGGAATAAGATTATCTTCACTCTTTTAATGCTTATCGTCTTTCGTCTCGGTTCATTCATTCCTGTGCCGCACGTAAACACAGAGGCTTTGAAGGCACAGGATCAAATGAGTGTATTTGGAATCCTAAACACATTTGGCGGCGGTGCATTATTCAACTTCTCCATTCTTGCGATGGGGATCATGCCTTACATCACAGCTTCAATCATCATCCAGCTTCTGCAGATGGATGTTGTGCCGAAGTTTACTGAGTGGTCAAAGCAGGGGGAAGTTGGTCGCCGAAAAATAGCTCAGTTCACAAGGTACTTCACAATTATTCTTGGATTTATCCAAGCTTTAGGTATGTCTTACGGGTTTAATAACATGGCCGGTGGCGCGTTAATCAATGACCCGGGAGTCGGTACTTATTTGATCATTGCGATTGTACTGACCGCTGGAACTGCTTTTTTAATGTGGCTTGGTGAACAAATTACGTCCCATGGAGTTGGCAACGGAATCTCGATTATCATCTTTGCTGGTATCGTTGCCGGTATTCCGCAGACGATTAATCAGATCTACGCTCAGCAGTTTGTAGATGCTGGAGATCAGTTATTCATGCAAATCTTAAAGGTTGTCATCATATTGTTTGCGATTTTGGCGATTGTCGTGGGTGTTATTTTCATTCAAGAGGCAGTAAGAAAAATCTCAATTCAATATGCGAAAGGTTCAGGTCGTTCACCTGTTCCTGGCGGTCAGTCAACACACTTGCCGCTGAAGGTTAACCCGGCGGGTGTTATTCCAGTCATCTTTGCTGTTTCGTTTATCATTACACCGCGGACTGTGGCTTCGTTCTTTGGTTCCAATGACGTTACAAATTGGATTCAAAAGACATTTGATTACACCCATCCCGTTGGAATGGCAATCTATGCAGCATTGATTATTGCCTTTACCTATTTCTATGCATTTGTCCAGGTAAACCCTGAACAAATGGCCGATAATCTTAAAAAACAAGGCGGCTATATTCCGGGAGTTCGTCCAGGAAAAATGACTCAAGATAGAATTACGAGCATTTTGTATCGACTTACATTTGTAGGCTCCATCTTCTTGGCCGTGATTGCCATACTTCCTGTCTTGTTTGTTAATATTGCTGGGCTGCCTTCTTCCGCACAAATTGGCGGAACAAGTTTGCTGATTGTTATCGGTGTCGCACTTGAAACAATGAAGCAGCTTGAAAGCCAGCTGGTGAAACGAAATTATCGTGGATTTATGAAGCACTAGAGGAAATGGGGTGCGCCCATTCCCTCTTAAAATAGAGAGGACGGGGAATCCGAAATGAACTTAGTCTTAATGGGACTGCCTGGAGCCGGTAAAGGAACTCAGGCTGAACGGATTGTTGACGATTTTGGGATACCTCATATCTCAACAGGAGACATGTTCCGCGCTGCGATGAAAGAAGAAACGGATCTGGGACTCGAAGCCAAATCATATATTGATAAAGGCGAGCTTGTTCCGGATGAAGTAACAATTGGTATTGTCAGGGAGAGACTTGGCAAGAATGATTGTGACCGGGGTTTTCTTCTGGACGGATTTCCGAGAACAGTCGCTCAAGCTGAAGCACTTGAGGAAATTCTTGAAGGACTTGGCAAGTCGATAGACCATGTCATCAACATTCAAGTCGATAAAGATGCATTGATGGAACGTCTTACAGGACGCAGAATCTGCAAAAACTGCGGTGCAACTTATCATTTAGTCTTTAATCCGCCTGCAAAAGAAAATGTATGCGATAAGTGTGGAGGAGAACTCTATCAGCGTGAAGATGATAACGAGGCTACTGTATCCACACGCCTTGAGGTCAACTTGAAGCAAACCCAGCCTTTACTCGATTTTTATGCGGATAAAGGGTATCTTGTAAACATTGACGGGCAAAAGCACATCAATGAAGTATACAGCGATATTAAGGAGCTTCTCGGAGGCCTGGACAAATGATTATTTGTAAAACTCCCCGAGAAATCGAAATCATGCGGGAAGCGGGACGGATTGTTGCTTTAACTCATCAGGAGCTAAAAAAACACATTAAACCCGGTATCTCGACAAAAGAATTGGATCAAATTGCCGAACGTTTTATTACAAAGCAAGGTGCAATCCCATCTTTTAAAGGGTATAATGGTTTTCGCGGGAGCATTTGCGTTTCTGTCAACGAAGAGCTGGTTCACGGGATTCCGGGAAGCCGGGTGCTTCGTGACGGTGACATCATCAGCATCGATATCGGTGCAAAGCTAAACGGTTATCATGGCGACTCTGCATGGACTTATCCAGTGGGGACGGTCAGCGCTGATGATCAAAAGCTGCTGGAAGTGACAGAGGAGTCTTTATATAGAGGCTTGCAGGAAGCAAAACCGGGAGAACGTTTGTCGAATATTTCCCACGCCATACAAACGTATGTCGAAAGCGAACATTACTCAGTTGTCAGGGAATATGTAGGGCATGGGGTCGGCCAGGATTTGCACGAGGATCCGCAAATTCCTCACTACGGTCCGCCAAACAAAGGCCCGCGGTTAAAGCCCGGCATGGTCTTGGCTATTGAGCCGATGGTCAATGCAGGCACCCGGTATGTCAAAACATTGGCTGATAACTGGACGGTTGTAACAGTGGACGGGAAAAAATGTGCTCATTTTGAACACACGATCGCGATTACGGAGACGGGTTTTGATATACTGACAAAAGCCTAGGTGAAATGAGATGAATCGGAAAACGCCTGAAATTGGACAGTTCGTACGTGTTACACGAGGAAGCGAATTGGATCAATACGCAGTTGTCATTGATATATTCGATCATCAATATGTGCTGGTAGCAGACGGAGAAAAGCGTAAATTTCATTCTCCTAAGAAAAAGAATATCAATCATTTAACCTTTTATGATTGCGTATCTCCGGAAGTTCAGAACAGTATAAATGAAACTGGGCGTGTGACAAACGGAAAATTGAGATTTTCTCTTTTGAAATTTGTCAGAAAGCAAGTTACTGATTTGAAGAAGGGAGAACACTTGAATGGCGAAAGACGATGTAATTGAAGTGGAAGGTACTATAGTCGAAACGCTGCCCAACGCAATGTTCAAAGTTGAACTTGAAAATGGCCACACGGTTTTGGCTCATGTATCTGGTAAAATCCGCATGCACTTCATTCGCATTTTACCTGGAGACAAAGTTACGGTAGAATTATCTCCATATGACTTAACTCGTGGTAGAATTACGTACCGTTACAAATAAAGCACTCCGGAAGAAGGAGGTTGGAAACACATGAAAGTGAGACCATCAGTTAAACCGATCTGTGAAAAGTGCAAGGTCATTCGCAGAAAAGGAAAAGTAATGGTGATCTGTGAGAATCCAAAGCATAAACAAAAACAAGGATAATTTTTAAGGAGGTGCCAGAGAGAATGGCTCGTATTGCTGGTGTAGATATTCCACGTGATAAGCGTGTTGTTATTTCTTTAACATACATCTTTGGAATCGGCCGTACAACGGCTCAGCAAGTTCTAACAGAAGCTGGTGTTTCTGAAGATACTCGCGTTCGCGATTTGACTGAAGAAGAACTTGGTAAAATCCGTGACGCGATCGACAAATTGAAAGTTGAAGGTGACCTTCGCCGTGAAGTGTCTCTTAACATTAAACGTCTGATCGAAATCGGAAGCTACCGCGGAATTCGTCATCGTCGCGGATTGCCTGTTCGCGGTCAAAATACTAAAAATAATGCGCGTACTCGTAAAGGTCCGCGTCGTACTGTAGCTAACAAGAAAAAATAAGTAAGGGAGGTAACTAAACTATGGCTGCTGCTCGTAAATCAAACACGCGTAAACGCCGCGTAAAAAAGAATATTGAAGCTGGAATCGCTCATATTCGTTCAACTTTTAACAACACCATCGTTACTATTACAGATGTTCATGGCAATGCTCTTTCTTGGTCAAGTGCCGGAGCTTTAGGATTTAGAGGTTCTCGTAAATCCACTCCATTCGCTGCACAAATGGCTGCTGAAACAGCTGCTAAAGGTTCTATCGAACATGGACTGAAAACTCTAGAAGTTACTGTTAAAGGACCGGGTTCTGGCCGTGAAGCTGCTATTCGTGCTCTTCAAGCTGCCGGACTTGAAGTTACAGCGATCAGAGACGTAACTCCTGTTCCTCATAACGGATGCCGTCCGCCAAAACGTCGCCGCGTGTAATTTGTTTGTATAGATTTTGTGTCCCTGTCAATAATGGGTTATGATACAGTTAATTTATAAAACGAATGCACACTCGTTGCCTGAGCACATACGGGACTAAACAATGGGGAATTTCGGATAGAATGAGAGACATTCTTTCCGGGGTTTCGACGTTTTGAAGGAGGGTTTTATGAAATGATCGAGATTGAAAAACCAAAAATCGAAACGGTTGAAATCAGCGACGATGCCAAGTATGGTAAATTTGTCGTAGAGCCACTTGAGCGTGGATATGGTACAACTTTGGGTAACTCCTTACGTCGTATCCTTTTATCCTCACTCCCTGGTGCCGCTGTAACATCGATCCAGATAGATGGTGTACTGCATGAATTCTCGACGATCGAAGGCGTTGTTGAAGATGTTACAACGATTATCTTAAACATTAAAAAACTTGCACTGAAAATCTACTCTGAAGAAGAGAAGACGCTTGAGATTGATGTACAGGGTGAAGGAGTTGTAACAGCTGCTGATATTACCCACGACAGTGATGTTGAGATTTTGAATCCTGATCTTCACATTGCGACTCTTGGCCAAAATGCGAGTTTTCGAGTTCGCCTTACCGCTCAAAGAGGTCGCGGGTATACACCAGCTGATGCGAATAAAAGAGACGATCAGCCGATTGGCGTCATCCCGATTGATTCCATCTTTACACCTGTTTCTCGTGTATCTTATCAAGTTGAGAATACTCGTGTGGGTCAGATTACAAACTATGACAAACTTACGCTTGACGTATGGACAGATGGAAGCAATGGACCAAAAGAAGCAATTGCGCTTGGTTCAAAGATTTTGACTGAACACCTTAATATTTTTGTCGGTTTGACTGACGAAGCTCAGCATGCTGAAATCATGGTTGAAAAAGAAGAGGACCAAAAAGAAAAAGTTCTGGAAATGACCATCGAAGAACTTGATCTTTCTGTCCGTTCTTACAACTGCTTGAAACGTGCGGGCATCAATACGGTTCAAGAGCTTGCGAACAAGACAGAAGAAGATATGATGAAAGTTCGCAACCTGGGTCGCAAATCACTTGAAGAAGTAAAAGCGAAACTTGAAGAACTTGGACTTGGCCTTCGCAAAGACGATTGACTAGTTTCCATGTGAACTAGGGTTTTCGTGTGTTTTTTATTTCAGATAGAGTATTTCAATAAAGGAGGGGACACCACATGTCATACAGAAAACTAGGACGCACTAGTGCACAGCGCAAAGCAATGCTGCGTGATCTTACAACAGACTTGATCATCAACGAAAGAATTGAAACAACAGAAGCTCGTGCGAAAGAACTTCGCTCTGTTGTAGAAAAAATGATTACACTTGGCAAGCGCGGTGATTTACACGCACGCCGCCAAGCATCTGCATACATCCGCAATGAGGTAGCGGACGCAGAGAAAGACCAAGATGCACTTCAAAAACTTTTCTCTGATGTAGCACCTCGTTATGAAGAGCGCCAAGGCGGATACACTCGTATTATGAAGCTTGGTCCTCGCCGTGGTGACGGAGCACCAATGGCTATCATCGAATTGGTTTAATCACATATTTTGTGTGTCTAAAGAAGGGCGGGACAGTTTTTAACTGGATCTATGCCCTTTTTTTAGATACTGGAAAAATTTTTATTATAAAAGAACAGTCAGATCAGTTGAGCTTTAGAGGAGAGGAGGCCGGATGGGCAAATGAATCAAGAACGATTAATTGCTGTAGAGGATATTACTTTCCGCTACCAAAAAGACGCAGACAGACCTGCGCTTGATCATGTATCTTTCCATGTTTCAAAGGGAGAATGGCTTGCGGTTGTCGGTCATAATGGTTCAGGGAAATCGACGCTTGCCAGGGCTTTAAACGGTCTGATTATGCCTGATGAAGGATCGATTGAAGTCGGAGGTATCGAGCTGACAGAAGAGACGGTCTGGGATATCAGAAAAAAAGTCGGCATGGTCTTTCAAAATCCCGATAATCAATTTGTCGGGACAACCGTTCGCGATGATGTGGCTTTTGGTTTAGAAAACAACGGAATTCCAAGAGAAGACATGGTGGAAAGGGTTGATTGGGCTGTTCAACAAGTGAACATGCAAGAATTTCTCGATCAAGAGCCGCACCATCTCTCAGGAGGACAAAAGCAGCGCGTTGCGATTGCGGGAGTGCTTGCCGCCCGGCCGGATATCATGATTCTTGATGAAGCGACTTCAATGCTTGACCCGATGGGAAGAGAAGAAGTGCTCGAAACGGTCAGACGGCTAAAAGACCAAGGAATGGTTACCGTCATTTCGATTACGCATGATTTAAATGAAGCGGCAAAAGCTGACCGGATCATTGTCATGAATAGCGGAAAGAAATATGCCGAGGGTCTTCCTGAAGAAGTCTTTCGTCTCAACAAAGACCTCATTGATATCGGACTCGATTTGCCTTTTTCTTTTCAGCTGAGCCAACTGTTGAAAGAAAACGGCCTGGGTGTGAAGGGCGATCATCTGACACAAGAAGGATTGGTGAGTGAGCTATGGACATTGAGATCAAAGATGTAGAACACCGATACCAGATGAAAACGCCTTTTGAACGCTTGGCGATTTACGATGTCAATGCTGTGATCAAGGAAGAAAGCTATGTCGCCGTTATCGGTCATACAGGATCGGGAAAGTCAACATTGCTTCAGCACCTGAACGGGCTGTTAAAGCCGACAAAAGGACAGATTCGCCTTGGCAAAGATGTGCTTGAACCAGGCAAAAAGAATAAACATTTAAAAGCCTTGCGCAAGAAGGTCGGCATTGTTTTTCAGTTTCCCGAACATCAGCTGTTTGAAGAGACGATCTTAAAGGACATTGCCTTTGGGCCCATCAATTTTGGGATGAGCCAGGAGAAAGCCAAAGAAAAGGCCAGAGAAATGCTGAGGCTTGTTGGGTTGGATGAAGAATTGTCAGACCGTTCTCCATTTGAGCTGAGCGGAGGACAGATGCGCCGAGTGGCAATTGCTGGAGTGCTGGCGATGGAGCCGGAGGTTCTTGTTCTTGATGAACCGACGGCAGGTCTTGATCCGAGAGGGCGCAAAGAGATCATGGACATGTTCTACCGTCTTCACAAGCAAAGGAATCTGACGACGATTCTCGTCACACACAGCATGGAGGATGCGGCCGCTTATGCAGATGAGCTGATCGTGATGCACAAAGGCACTGTAAAAGCAAAAGGATCGCCGCGCGAGATCTTTTCAAAGAGTGATGAATTAGCCGCTTTAGGCCTTGACCTGCCGGAAACGATTAAATTTCAGAAGCGGCTGGAAGAGGCGCTCGGCGTTACATTCAAAGAGCCCATCCTGACGATTGAAGAGGCAGCCTCTGAAATAAAAGCGCTCTTTCAGGAGGAAAATGCCTTATGATAGACAGTATCATTATCGGCAAGTATGTACCCGGTTCCTCGTTCATTCATCGTCTTGACCCGCGCGCTAAGCTGTTGACCATTTTCCTTTTTGTCTTTATCGTTTTTTTCGCGAACAATACAGAAACATATGCACTTCTCGGCGTATTTACGCTTCTGACAGCCGCTTTGTCAGGCGTTCCGGCCCGTTTCCTTTTGAAAGGAATGAAGCCGGTTATCTGGATTGTGCTGTTTACTTTTCTGCTGCATATTTTTATGACCCGGGAAGGGCCTGTGATCGCCGAGCTCGGTCTATTTAAGATTTATGAGCAGGGGCTCGTACAAGGAATTTTTATTTCGCTTCGTTTTATTTATTTGATCATGATCACAACACTTTTGACATTAACAACCACTCCGATCGAAGTAACCGATGGGCTCGAGACTTTGCTCGGTCCGTTTAAAAAACTGAAGCTGCCCGTTCATGAACTCGCTTTAATGATGTCCATTTCACTAAGATTTATTCCGACGCTTATAGAAGAAACGGACAAGATCATGAAGGCGCAAATGGCGAGAGGTGTAGATTTTACAAACGGTCCTGTCAAAGAACGCGTCAAGGCGGTCGTCCCCCTTCTCGTGCCTCTGTTTGTCAGTGCGTTTAAGAGAGCTGAAGAGCTCGCAACCGCAATGGAAGCACGCGGGTACCGGGGAGGAGAGGGCCGCACGAAGTACAGACAGCTGACGTGGAAATGGAAGGATACTTTCGTGCTCCTGATGTTAGGTGTTCTTGCAGTTTTACTAATCCTTTTGCGGACTTAGGTGATAGACATGAGAATGAAGTGCACCATTTCATATGACGGACACCTTTTTTTCGGCTACCAGGTTCAGCCTGGGCAAAGAACGGTTCAAAACGAGCTGGAAAAGGCGCTAAAGACCCTTCATAAAGCGAAGGAATGTATTTCCGTTGTTTCATCCGGCAGAACCGACAGCGGCGTTCACGCGGTCGGACAGACGATTCATTTTGACAGCACGCTCTCCATCCCGGAAGCAAAATGGCCTTATGCTTTAAATGCCCTGCTTCCTGATGATATAGCTGTAAACAAAGCGGAAGCCGTCGATGATCAATTTCACGCGAGGTTTTCTGCGAAGAAAAAAGAATATCGCTATATGATTTACAAAGGCAGATTTCCAGATGTCTTTAAACGATATTATGCATACCATGTTCCGTATGAGCTTGATATGGAGAAGGTGAAAGAGGCATCCCGTTATTTGGTCGGCACCCATGATTTCACAAGTTTTTGCACGGCCAAAACCGAGGTGAAGGATAAGGTCAGAACGATCTACGAACTGGAATGGTCTGAAACCGAAGAAGGTCTGCAAATGAGGATTGTGGGGAGCGGATTTTTGTATAATATGGTCAGAATTATCGTCGGAACACTGCTTGATGTCGGGACTGGGAAATTTTATCCGGATGATATCAAAAAGATGATTGCCGCCCAAAATCGCGATGCCGCGGGGCGCACTGCACCGGCTCATGGACTATACCTATGGAACGTAATCTATGACAACTAAACCAGGTGTAACATTTTCTTGACAGAGAGTACAGAAAGTTATAAGATATCATATGGTATGTATTTCAACCCCACGATAAGCCCCGGAACTTATTGTGTTGTGAAATAGAACGTAATCAAAGTTTATTGAAATTGACAGATCTTTTAGGAGGGAAATTCAATGCGTACAACACCTATGGCTAACGCAAGCACTATTGAACGCAAGTGGTTAGTTGTTGATGCTGCTGGAAAGACTCTAGGACGTCTTTCTACAGAAGTTGCATCTATCCTTCGCGGAAAACACAAACCGACTTACACACCACACGTTGATACTGGAGATCATGTGATCATCATCAACGCTGAAAAAATCGAGTTAACTGGTAAAAAGTTAACTGATAAAATCTACTACCGTCACACTCAACATCCAGGCGGATTAAAATCAAGAACTGCTCTTGAAATGCGTACAAACTACCCTGAGAAAATGCTTGAGCTTGCTATCAAAGGCATGCTTCCAAAAGGTTCTCTAGGTCGTCAAATGTTCAAAAAATTGAACGTATACCGTGGTTCTGAGCATCCACATGCAGCACAAAAACCTGAAGTTTACGAACTTCGCGGTTAATTAAAAAGGAGGTTACCAATTTGGCACAGGTTCAATATTACGGTACTGGCCGTCGTAAAAGTTCTGTAGCGCGTGTGCGTTTAGTTCCAGGAGAAGGTCGTATCGTCGTTAATAATCGTGAAATCAGCGAACACATCCCGTCTGCAGCTCTAATCGAAGATATCAAACAACCATTAACTTTGACTGAAACAGCTGGAACCTATGATGTTTTAGTAAACGTACATGGAGGCGGCTTATCTGGTCAATCAGGAGCAATCCGTCACGGTATCGCTCGTGCTTTGCTTGAAGCAGATCCAGAATACCGTTCAACTCTTAAACGCGCTGGTCTTCTGACTCGTGACGCTCGTATGAAAGAACGTAAAAAATACGGACTTAAAGGCGCACGCCGTGCACCTCAGTTCTCAAAACGTTAATTATTGGCGTTTCAAAGACTCTCAATCCTTTGGATTGGGGGTCTTTTTTCGGCTTTTGAGATGTTGCTGATAAAAGGTCTCCATTTAAAATGATTCAGGCCGGGGTGTCTTCCCCTGTCTAATGCAGTATGCCGGCGAAGTACATTTGGAATCTGCTCAACCGTTTCACCAGGATAAAAGGGTGCTGCTTGGGCTGTAAAAGCTGTTGAAGCAAAAGGCTGACAGCTCTGTTTACATTCATATTCATAAAATCCGCCGACACCTTTGCTCTACTAAAGACAATCCGTATAAGAATCGGCTGTTGAAGGATAAATCATAATCCTTTCTGCTGTAAGGCGGAAGATGGTCAAGGCAAATCGCTTCTTAATCATCGTTTTCATTCAAGATCGTATATTCTGCTGTCTAAGTCCTAGATAATTGTCTGTTATTGATTTGAAGGGGGATTTAATTTGTACAATATCAGCCGTTGGGAACAAACAGGGCCGCACGGTTGCTCCTATAACTTCCCCTTCTAATATTTTCGGCTTCTTCCTCCGTTTCCCTTCTATAGACAAGCATGATTTCCGCCCCCTGACTGCACAATACAGGGTAAAAAGGAGGCGGTGTTATGGGGATGGTATTATCCTTCATTAATGAAAAACAAAAGAAGCAGGTGAATTTGGAAAAGAAGCTGCTTCGTGAACTCTCTTTAGAAAAAATGGTGACAACGGCAGAGGAATGCTTTGCTCCTCTTTTTCACTATTTTTCAAAACATACCGACATCTTATATGACGGCTGTATTGATTTTGCGATTGAAGCGTACTTGCTGGGCGCTGAGTACGGAAAGTTCGGCTATCACGGGGAATCTGTACAAAAAGCGATGGTGCGCTCAGAGAAGGAAGAAAAGCTGCTTTTGCATGAGCTTTATGAATATGCTGTCAGCTGGTCGGAGGCATTCAATAATACAATCGCCCACGAACTGCTGTATGATGCTTGTGAACACTTTATTCAAGGCTGGTGGAAGGAAGGCTTCAGCCAACGGGAAAAACGCTTTAAGCTCCGTCTCAAATAATCGGAGCCCGCACAAAAAGTTTTGTCCAAAAGGCGGCCAAGCCGAATCATATTTCCCTTCCTTGCCCCATATCTTGTAGTAAGGACAAGCGGGAGGGAAAGGGATGAAGAAAAAGATAAAATGGCTCGGGTTTTTACTTGGCTTTGTCGTTTTATTATGTTTATTTCAGTATCAATTCCATAATGATGATTCATGGAAATCATGGAATCTGCCATTAAGCGGAAAGATCATTTACATTGATCCGGGTCATGGAGGCGCTGACGGAGGCGCATCAGGCGGAGACCTTCTCGAAAAAGACGTGGCGCTCGAGGTTTCTTTGAGAATCAGAGACTATCTTCAGGAGCAGGGAGCTCTGGTGATGCTGACCCGGGAAGACGATCATGATCTTGCTCCAGAAGAAACGAGAGGGCTGAGCAGAAGGAAAGCGGAAGATTTGCGTAAGCGGGTGGATATGATCAATAACTCAGAAGCCGACCTTTACCTCAGCATTCATTTGAATGCTATTCCTTCTGCAAGGTGGAGCGGAGCGCAAAGCTTTTTCTACGGGCAGTATGAAGAAAATGAACGAGTGGCCAAATTTATTCAGGATGAACTAAGGCATAACCTTGAGAACACAAAACGAAAAGCAAAGCGGATTCACGGAGTTTATCTGATGCAAAATGTGAAAAAGCCGGGAGCGCTTGTTGAAATCGGGTTTTTATCTAACCCTGAAGAAGCGAAACAGCTGGGCAAGCCCAAATATCAGGACAAAATTGCCGCATCCGTTTATAAAGGTGTATTACGCTATTTTACAGAAGACAAAGAACCTCCTGAATAAGGAGGGTTTCTTTTTGTGTCAAAGACACTATAAGGAAAGATATGCTATACTTATTTTGTAAACGAATACAACAAAGGGTGAGATTCAATGATGCGAGAAGACGATGTAAAAAAAATAGTCGGCGATTTGTACGAGCCTTTTCTTCATAAGCCGCTCAGCGAGCTGGGTGCTGTCAAAGACATTAAAATAAAGCCTGAAAAACAGCATGTCAGCGTTAAAGTGGCGCTCGCAAAAATGGGATCTGCCGAACAGATGCAGCTGCAGCAGGAAATCGTCACACGGCTCAAGGAAGCCGGTGCAGAGACGGTGGGACTGCGTTTTGAAGAGCTTCCGGAAGAAGTCGTGATGAAATATCAAGAGCCTGCTCCAGATCAAGGGACATCAATGTTAAACAGCGAAAAACAACCCGTTTTTTTAGCGGTAGCAAGCGGCAAAGGCGGAGTGGGCAAATCAACGGTTTCGGTTAATTTGGCTGTTTCTCTTGCACGTCTTGGGAAAAAAGTCGGTTTAATTGATGCCGATATTTATGGTTTCAGTGTGCCTGACATGATGGGAATTACCGTTCGGCCGACAATCGAAGGCGAAAAAGTTATTCCTGTTGAACGGTTTGGAGTCAAGGTGATTTCCATGGGATTTTTCGTTGAAGACAATGCACCTGTCATTTGGAGAGGCCCGATGCTTGGAAAAATGCTCAATAATTTCTTTCATGAGGTCGAATGGGGAGATGTAGATTATATTATTTTAGATCTTCCTCCGGGTACCGGTGATGTGGCGCTCGATGTCCATTCAATGCTTCCAAGCTGCAAGGAAGTGATTGTTTCGACTCCGCATCCGACGGCTGCCTTTGTCGCCGCCAGAGCAGGGGCAATGGCCTTGAAGACCGACCATGAAATCGTGGGTATTGTGGAAAATATGGCGTACTATGAAAGTGTCAAAACAGGAGAAAAAGAATATGTTTTCGGCAAAGGCGGGGGAGAAAAGCTCGCTGAAGAACTGAGTGTTCCTATATTGGGAAAAATTCCGCTAAAGCAGCCTGATTGGGACGATGACGATTTTGCACCATCTGTCTATGATCAAGACCATCCGACAGGCGTCATCTATTTGGATATAGCTAAAAAAATCGATGAATCGATCAGTCAAAAAGCCTGAAAAGCACGGCAGCATGAAGAAAAGCTTCTTCAGATGAAGAAGCTTTGGTGAGGAGGACAGGCGTAGCGTCTTAGCTTTGTTTCTCCTCGCCGCCCTTTATTTCTTCTTTCATGCTTTCGGCAGCCGCTTTTTTCAGCTCTTCTTCAAACTTCTTTTTATATAGAGGGCTTGTCAGGGTATCGGTTATCACTTCTTGAAGGTGGGTTCGAAATTCCTGGCTCTTGACCAGTTCGCCGTATTTTTTTGCCATTTCCGGATCCTGCATAACCTGCATCATCATTTTTTGATATTCCGGATCCTTCATCAGTTTCTTCAATACCTTTTCATGTTCATTTTGAAGCGTTTTGGCAAAGCCTTCTGCGAACTTAGGGTCATCAAATACCTTCTTCCAAAATTCCGTTCCTTTTTTGGAAGTGAGTGTTTTTTCAACCGTTTCTTTGACGGTCTTTTCATCCATGACCAGTGTTTCATTCAATTTGTCATCATTTAAAATTTCTTGAATCGCTTTTTTTCCGTCATCTGTTTTTAATATATCGACAACCATTTTTTTTGTTTCATCATAGTCCATCTCAGCTGCTTGGTCCTTGGGAGCACAAGCTGTTACAGATAGAAACAGAAAACAGCTTATCCATAGCATTGTGGTTTTTAACATGCTTAAGCTCCTTTCGATAACTCGTCTTACCTTTAATATGAATGTCTTTAATAAATTTATACATAACAAAATATCGCTGCTGAAGCGGCAACATAGGGGTTGGGAAGTCTACAATGAAAAGCCGTAATCTTGTCCGATTTTTCTTTTCTGTGTTGGGTGTTGGAGCTTTGACTACAAGTATTGTCGGTTTTGCTATAGAGTGGGGAAGATACAAGGAGCTGTTTCTGTCCTTCGAGGTTCTTGAAATTCTTTCTGTTTTATTTTGGTTCATTGGAGTAGGGATGATTTTTAGCGTCATTGCCCAAATGGGATTTGTGATTTTTTTAACGGTTCACCGTTTTGCACTTGAGATATTCAGATCTCATTCTTTGTGGAATTCGATCCAGCTGTTTCTCATTATATTTGTCACGTTTGACTTGATTTATTTACGCTATTTGTTTTTTGCAGAAGACGGGGGGCCGTTCATCCCGTATATTTGGCTGCCCTTGTTTATATTGGCGTTTGGACTTGCGGCCGCTTATATGAAGCAAAGACAGTCCTCAAAAAAAACGTTTGTTTCCGCATTGTTTCTAATGATCGTTTTTACGATCATGGAATGGTTTCCGGCGTTAAGAGTGAATGAAGAGGACTGGCTCTACTTGATGCTGCTGCCATTATTAAGCTGTAATGCTTTTCAGCTTTTAATGCTGCCGAAATATCAGAGTCATGCATAAAATTTTTATTTCACCTCAGAAGATTTAGCGTCAGTATTGGCGATTAATTCGCTGACGGTTACATTTTTGAGCCCTTTGCTTCGCAGATGATGAACGATCTCAGGCAGGGCTTCTTTTGTCTGCTTCGCCGAATCTGAAGCGTGAAAAAGAACGATATCACCGGCATTGACTGTCTCGTTGACGTTTTGAACAATTTTCTGAACGCCCGGATTCGTCCAGTCATCGGAATTGATACTATAATGAACAATTGTGTAGCCATACTGTTTTGCGACATCAAGTACATCTTTATTGAACTGGCCGGTCGGCGGTCTGAGCAGCGTGAGGTCGTCAATCCCTAGTTTTTGAAAGGAATTTTGCGCTTTTACCAGGTCTTTTTTGATCTCGCTTTTCTTCATTTGCGAATAGTTTTTGTAAGCATAGCCCATACTGCCGATTTGATGGCCGTCTTTTTGGATTCTTTCCACAACATCCGGATGACGCTCTGCCCATGAAGCGGAAAGAAAGAATGTAGCATCCTTTATTCCATTTGCTTTTAATGTATTTAAAATCGGCATCGCTTTTTGATCTCCCCAGCTAATGTTAAATGTAAGGGAAACTTCATTGGAATCCGCGTCTCCTCTATATACTGCTTTTGACCCGCTTTCTGTTGAAAACACAGGAAGAGGGAGCAGGTTTTGCATATAAAAAAAGCTTGCTGTAGCAAAAGCGGCAATCACAATAATGATTAGCTGCTTAATCCGTTTTATATGCCACACATAAAAATGATTCACAGAAAAACTCCTCCTTGTCCATGCTGCTTTGTTTTCATCCTATGCTTGTTTAAAATAGAACATAACAATAATTCATCATTAGAAATAATTTAAAAAGATGGTTGACTTCATTTGATCAATCGTGATATATTATTATTCGTCGCTGATGAACAGCCGACATGAAAAAGCTCCAGAAAATAATTTTTAAAAAGTTATTGACAATAAAGTGGGCTTAATGTTATATTATTAAAGCCGCTGAACAAAGCGGAAATGATCTTTGAAAACTAAACAAGACAAACGTACCTGTTAATTCATTAAATAAATCGCACATGCGAATGTGCGTAGTCATTATCAAACTTCATGGAGAGTTTGATCCTGGCTCAGGACGAACGCTGGCGGCGTGCCTAATACATGCAAGTCGAGCGAACCGACGGGAGCTTGCTCCCTTAGGTTAGCGGCGGACGGGTGAGTAACACGTGGGTAACCTGCCTGTAAGACTGGGATAACTCCGGGAAACCGGGGCTAATACCGGATGCTTGATTGAACCGCATGGTTCAATCATAAAAGGCGGCTTCGGCTGCCGTTTACAGATGGACCCGCGGCGCATTAGCTAGTTGGTGAGGTAATGGCTCACCAAGGCGACGATGCGTAGCCGACCTGAGAGGGTGATCGGCCACACTGGGACTGAGACACGGCCCAGACTCCTACGGGAGGCAGCAGTAGGGAATCTTCCGCAATGGACGAAAGTCTGACGGAGCAACGCCGCGTGAGTGATGAAGGTTTTCGGATCGTAAAGCTCTGTTGTTAGGGAAGAACAAGTACCGTTCGAATAGGGCGGTACCTTGACGGTACCTAACCAGAAAGCCACGGCTAACTACGTGCCAGCAGCCGCGGTAATACGTAGGTGGCAAGCGTTGTCCGGAATTATTGGGCGTAAAGCGCGCGCAGGCGGTTTCTTAAGTCTGATGTGAAAGCCCCCGGCTCAACCGGGGAGGGTCATTGGAAACTGGGGAACTTGAGTGCAGAAGAGGAGAGTGGAATTCCACGTGTAGCGGTGAAATGCGTAGAGATGTGGAGGAACACCAGTGGCGAAGGCGACTCTCTGGTCTGTAACTGACGCTGAGGCGCGAAAGCGTGGGGAGCGAACAGGATTAGATACCCTGGTAGTCCACGCCGTAAACGATGAGTGCTAAGTGTTAGAGGGTTTCCGCCCTTTAGTGCTGCAGCAAACGCATTAAGCACTCCGCCTGGGGAGTACGGTCGCAAGACTGAAACTCAAAGGAATTGACGGGGGCCCGCACAAGCGGTGGAGCATGTGGTTTAATTCGAAGCAACGCGAAGAACCTTACCAGGTCTTGACATCCTCTGACACCCCTAGAGATAGGGCTTCCCCTTCGGGGGCAGAGTGACAGGTGGTGCATGGTTGTCGTCAGCTCGTGTCGTGAGATGTTGGGTTAAGTCCCGCAACGAGCGCAACCCTTGATCTTAGTTGCCAGCATTCAGTTGGGCACTCTAAGGTGACTGCCGGTGACAAACCGGAGGAAGGTGGGGATGACGTCAAATCATCATGCCCCTTATGACCTGGGCTACACACGTGCTACAATGGACAGAACAAAGGGCAGCGAAGCCGCGAGGCTCAGCCAATCCCACAAATCTGTTCTCAGTTCGGATCGCAGTCTGCAACTCGACTGCGTGAAGCTGGAATCGCTAGTAATCGCGGATCAGCATGCCGCGGTGAATACGTTCCCGGGCCTTGTACACACCGC
>NZ_CP133085.1:170000-740000 GCF_030908325.1 Bacillus swezeyi
TTCTCTTTCTTTTCAGGCTTTGTCTGTTTTTCAGTTGCTTGCAAATGTTTTTCCTGATGATCATATGGGGTTTCTGGAAAAGCAATGTAAATCAATCCGCAAATAAGCAGAAAGGCAAATATGAGAAGCCTTTTATTTCTGTTTTGCCTTTTCCTTTTCTTCATTCGAGTTTTATATGTTCTGGCCATGGCGGGACTCCTTCTTTAAGATGTGACGTATTTACTGACGCATAATCTCCTTAAAAAGTTTCTTCCTTTTGCTAATAATTTCATACATGAACTTAAAGAGTCCCAATATTTACTATAAATCCACACTTGAAACGGAACAAATGTTCGTATAAAATGATGGTAAAAGAAAGGAGTGAGAAGATGAGAAAAGTGCTTTACCGGGCCATGGAAGACGGTTCTCCAGTAGAAATGATTTATATGAAGAAGAGCGAATTCTCCAAACGAACGATTCTCATCAAGGAAATTAAAAACGGTTATGTAAAGGCATTTTGCTTCCAAAAACAGCAGATCAGAATGTTTAAGATTGATGCCATTTTGGCTGCTGTTCCGTATAAAAAAAGAAAACATTATGCATAAAACTTCAATCCACAGTTTTCCTCTTTCTTTTGCCTTCCTGTTTTGATATTCCATCTTTTGTTATAATCAATATATATAATTCAAAGAGAGCGGGCGTTTAACATCTATGCTTCAGTCAATAAATAAAACACTTGGGAAAATCATGCCTTTACTGACGCCTATAAGCGTTGTCAGCGGGGTATTGCTGTCAGAACATTTATATGGGTTTGCTGCTTTTGTACCGTGGATTTTTGCTTTTATGACGTTTGCTGGAAGTTTGGGGGCCAACTTTCAGTCGCTTAAAGCTGCAGTGGTTCATCCCCTGCCAATGCTGCTGGCTTTATTTGTTTTGCATGTATTTATGCCGGTGTTGGCATGGTGCACGGGGCATCTTGTATTTAATGGCGATTCATTTACGATTACAGGGCTTATTCTCGGCGTTGTGATCCCAACTGGTATTACAAGTATGATTTGGGCAGCTATGTATAAAGGGAATATCGGCTTGACCCTATCGATCATTTTAATTGACACGATTCTTTCTCCTTTTATTGTCCCTTTCAGTCTTTCAGTTCTTGCGGGCGCCCAGGTCGAAATGGATGTAGCGGGTATGATGAAAGGTTTATTCGGAATGGTGGTGATCCCTTCTTTATTAGGGATGCTTGTCAACCAATTTTCAACTCCGAAGAGGACAGCGCGTTTAAGCGCGAATTGCGCACCATTTTCTAAAATGGGATTAGCTGCAGTGGTGGCGATTAACAGCTCAGTGGTCGCTCCGTATTTGAAAACGGTCGATTTAAAGTTTTTAACGATAGCTTTAACGGTTTTTTTAGTGGCATTCACAGGCTATTTAACGGCTTGGCTTTTAGGCCGGATGCTGAAACGGCCGCAAGAGGAAATCGTTGCTTTAATCTTTACCGGAGGGATGCGGAATATCAGTGCAGGCGCAGTCTTGGCCACCGGTTTCTTTCCGGCGAAAGTGGCTGTGCCGGTTGTGATCGGCATGCTGTTCCAGCAAATCCTGGCTGCGTTGTTTGGACATTTGCTTGCAAGAAGCGAGCTGAAGAAAGCGAATCATTTCAATAAAAAAATGAGTCTGCCTTCGTAGAAGGCCAGACTCTGATCAACAGACTTTGCCATGCTTCTTTGCAATTGCGCGGATAAAGAACTTATTTAAACGGCAGCCTCTGCAAATCCCGGATGAACCGTTTTTCCGGCGGACACCCAGCAAATATCCAATACATTAAAGGAGTGAAAAGCATCATGAAAATAAAGCAAGCGTTGTTATCATGACACTAATCTCTGCATTTCTCTTTTCCTCTTTGTTAGTCACCGCTTCACTTTCACCGCTCGCCGATTCAGGCCCACATGCCAATCAGTTTGGCACTTTCGGCATGTGGGCGGCAATTGGAACCGTTTTGGTATTTTATATTCTTCCTCTCATTGTTTATATGATCGGAATTGACGCAATGAAGTTTGTAATGGCCGTTTTTTGCGGAATTGGACTATTGATCATTGTTGCAATGATTCCAGTTATTTTGTTGTTTGGCTCATTTAGCGGAACTCAATCTGCATTATGGGGAGTTATAAGTCTCTGCGTTGTATTAACCATCGTAAATGTTATTTGGTTCTTCACAGCTTTTCGTTCGTCGGCAAAGTCTCAGCGGGCTGACTTTCGATAAAAAAAGTCTGCCTTCATAGAAGGCCAGACTTCGGTGTCAAACTCGCCAAGTTCCTTTTGCGATAAGGTGGACATTTCCGCCGACATGAATCTCAATGCTGTTTTCCATTGTCTGAGCTTCAATATAAAGCAGGGAAGGCCGGTTTATTTCATATCCCTGTTCAGCCCTTATGCTGAGCTGACTTTTATCAAAGTAACGGTGATGCAGTAAATATCCGGCGAGATCCCCAACTGCACTGCCTGTCGCCGGATCTTCGGGAACACTGAAACAATCGCAAAATACCCGTGCATTGATGTCGTTTTTTTCATGATATGTTTCCGGGGAGAAAACGAGTAGACTGGCTTCTATGTCTTTTATAAAAGCTTCATATTGATCACTGTTGATTTTGCACTTTTTAACTGCACTCAGTGATGTTAATGGCACAATAACCGCAGGAAGACCTGTGGAAACCTCCTGTATCGGAAAATTCGAATCTATATCACTTGGGTCGATTCCCAGTACGCCCGCCAGCATTTCTTTGTCAAAAGTGCGATTAAACACAGGAGGGTTTTGTTTCATCCAAATAACATGATCTTCACCATTGTCAAATGCCACGGGAATCGCGCCTGCTTTCACATTCAAAATGACATTTGAAGAAGGTTCTGTTTCGATTTCATTCTTAATAATAAAAGCTGTGCCCAATGTCGGATGGCCAGCGAACGGAATTTCTTTTTCCGGGGTGAAGATTCGGACGTCATATCCGCCGTTTTCCTGTTTTCCGGATAAAATAAATGTTGTCTCGGAGAAATTGATTTCCCTTGCGATTTTTTGCATCTCTTCACCCGATAAGTTTTTTTCTGCTTTAAATACAGCGAGTTGGTTTCCCGCATATTTTGTTTCTGCAAACACATCTACAAGATAAAATTCCATGAATCTCTCCCCCTCAAAATAATACAGATGCCCAAAGGCAGTTTTACATATCTTACATGAGATGAGGGTTATTGAACAGTCCAACCTGCGGCAAAAAATAAAGAAGAGCGGCTGCCGCCCTTCTTAATAAAGCAAATACTTCTTTCTGGTATTCATAAACTGTTTTTGCTCTGCCTCATATTTTTTGACGATGTTTTCTATTGACTCACCCTGCTCGATCATTTTTTTGACCCAGCCGTTTCCGATCAGGCGGTTGAAATTGCCCGAAGGGAGGAACTCAAAGTCTTTCGGATACAGGTCATGGACGGTTTTAATGATCGAGAGGCCGGTTTTTACCGGCTTGAAGGCCGATCTGTTTGTCACATAAAGTTCCACGCCGTGACACAGTTTATTTTGATGCTTTGAAAATGTCGGAGTAAACGAAGCGGCTCTAAATCGAACCCCAGGGAGTTTCAGGTTGTTTAGTTTCTCGGCCAGTTCCGTGCTTTTCATGTAAGGTGCGCCGATTAATTCAAAAGGTTTGGTCGTCCCTCTTCCTTCAGAAATGTTGGTTCCTTCAATTAAGCCTGTGCCGGGATAGACAATGCTTGTGTCAGCCGTCGGCATGTTTGGGGAAGGCAGGACGAAAGGAAGCCCTGTATCTTCAAAATACATCTGCCGTTTCCAGCCTTTCATTTTGATGACGGTTAAGTCGGCGCCGAGGTCAAACTCTTTATTAAACAGTTTTGCCAGTTCTCCTGCCGTCATTCCGTGTATTAAAGGAATGGGATATCTTCCGACAAATGATGAATAATCCGGGTTGAGAACCGGGCCTTCCACTTTTGTTCCGCTCTGCGGATTTGGCCGGTCCAATACAATAAACGGAATGTCATTTTCCTTGGCTGCTTCCATCGCATATGCCATGGTGTAGATGTAAGTGTAAAAGCGTGTTCCGACATCTTGGATATCAAATATCAGGACATCAATATTTTTCAGCATTTCCGGTGTGGGCTTTTTTGTCTCACCGTAAAGACTGTAGACGGGAAGACCGGTCTTTTCGTCAATATATGATTCAACTTCATCTCCTGCTTGAGCGTCCCCCCGTACGCCGTGTTCAGGTCCAAAAAGCGCGGTCAGCTCAATATCGGGGTCTTGATGAAGCAAATCTATGCTGCTCGTTAAGCTTGCATTAACACCTGTAGGGTTTGTAATCAGCCCAACCCTTTTTCCTTTTAATAAGCTTTTCTTGTTCATGAGCATTTCGATGCCTGGTGTGACTTTCGGTTTCTTTTCCTTGCCCGGATAGGTTGCAGCTGCCGTCAAGGTGCCTAAGACAACCATTCCTGCGAGCAGCCAAAGCGCTTTTTTTCTCATCGTATCCCCTCCTTATTTAAGTGGTTTGCCGTTTTTCAGATTTAATCCAAATCCGTATTCGTAAAGAATTTCTCCCGGCTTGGTAACAGAAGGAATATCAACCGGCAATGTTCCTTTAGGCTTTGCCTTGCCGAAGATGACTTCAACTCCGGCCGGGATGTTCGGCTGCCTGAAACGCCCGTTTGTATAGCCTTTAAATCCATAAACCGCAATCACCGCTTGAGCTTCTTCAAAATTTGCCGTGTCATAAGGATTGCGAAGGCTCATTAAGACAACCTTTTTCTGCTTTGACTGGGCATATTTCATTGCGGCGCGCGGAAAAGCGGTTGCCCATCTGCTTGAGTCCTGAATGTTATCATCGATGATTCCGTCGTTCACTACAGGGTCGTTTTTGACGACATATGATCCTGTGATGACATAATCGGCCTGGTCGATTTGTTTTTCAACTTCTTCATTAAATACTTTCTCTGCAAAATGATATTCTTTTAAAACCGCTTTTTTCTTTATCTTATTGATTGTTTTTGAGATCGCTCTTGTTTGGTCTTCATATGGAGCGAGAATGAGAATGGTATCCCCTTTTTTCGGTTTGAATGGAAGGGTGCCGCTGCTGTTTTTTAATACGGTGATGCCTTCTCTTGCCATTTTCATTTCTGACTTTGCGTGCTTTTGATTGCCGACTGTTTTCAAGGCGTATTTGATTTTTTTCTGAAGAGATTCGGGCGCAGTGTTGTCGAGTATGTCCCGCTTCATTTTTAGCGTAAGAATTCTTTCAACCGATTGATTGATTTGTTCAATCGGAATGTCTCCTTGTCTGACGGCTTTGAGAAGGGCTTCAAATACACCGGCCAGGTTTTTCTCTGTCTCAAGAGAGGTGACTTGAGCTGGCATGAGCGCAATATCAACCCCTGCTTTGACGGCCATGACGACAGCTTCCTCCTGCCCGAAATTGTCGGAGATGGCTTTCATGTTTAAGGCATCCGTCACAACAACTCCGTTGAAGCCGAGATCTTTCCGTAAAAGGTCTGTCATCACCTTTTTGGAGAGTGTTGCGGGAACCATGATATCTTCTCCGTCTTTTTTGCTTTTGTAGGTTGTATCGTCAAATGCGGGGAATTGGACATGCGCTGTCATGATCATATCAATTCCTGCATCGATCGCTTTTTGAAAGGGGACAAGTTCTACGCTTCTGAGCCGCTTTTCATCGTGTGGAACAAGCGGAAGGCCGTAATGGCTGTCAACCGCTGTATCGCCGTGGCCGGGAAAATGCTTTGCGGTGGCGATGATTTGCTCGTCTTGAAGGCCTTTCATCGTCTTAATGCCGAGCTTGCCGGCCAACTCCGGCTTGGAGCTGTACGAGCGAACGCCAATTACCGGGTTATCGGGATTGTTGTTCACATCAAGTACAGGGCTGAAATTAACGTTAATGCCTAGCGCTGCTAATTCCTTTCCAATGATTTTTCCGGAACGGTAAGCATTTTTACTGCTTTTTGAAGCGCCGATTGCCATATTGCCGGGCAGGTTTGTACCTGATTCCAGCCTGGTGACAATTCCGCCTTCCTGGTCAATCGTAATGAAGAGCGGAGTATCCGGACTGGCTTTTTGGAGGCCGTCAGTTAAGCGAACCGTTTGTTCCGTGCCTGTGACATTCTCAGCAAAAAGAATCACGCCGCCAAGGTGGTATCTTTGTATGATTCCGGCTACTTCGTCATTCATTTCCGTTAGCCCTTTGGCGCTCGAATCGCCTTCTTTCTTCCAATTTCTAAAATCAGGCATCAGCATTTGCCCGATTTTCTCCTCAAGCGTCATATCGCTGACCATTTGTTTGACACTCTGTTCTGAATGCTGTCCTGCATCAGCTTCTGAGGTGCCGGGCTGCAATGCGAGGGCTGACAGCAATACAGCGATCAGCGTGCATTGAAAAAATCTTTTCATATGGAGAATCGCCTCCTATTTATTATTCAGCGCTTCATAGACAGCAGTGATCACACTTCCGTACTTTCCTGTTGAATATAAATCACCTTCGAACTGATTCGGATTTTTTGAAGGATCGATCACCGGTGAGTGTTTTTTGTTGGTCAATAAGACAATACCCAATTGATATGCCGGATCGATGATGGTGACGGTTCCTGTCCAGCCGGTATGTCCATATGCCTTGCTGCTCGCATGCTTTCCGAACATCCACTCCATATCGGTATTGCCGTTGAGGCGCCATCCTAGTCCATATGTGGCATTTGTTTTTGACGGTTTTGTAAATTCGCAAATGACCGTGTTGTTGAATAACTGCCGATCGCCATAGCCGCCTCCGTTCAGCATGACCTGCAGAAGTACTGCCATGTCATCCACTGTTGAAAACAGGCCTGCATGCCCTGAAATGCCGCCCATCGAATAAAATGCTTTTTCGTCATGAACTTCTCCTTGCAGCGTATATGTTCTGATATTAGGAAACCACAGAGTGCCGTCCCTTGTATTGCCCATTAGCTCGGTAGCGGCGAAATGAGAAGGTTTAAAGCCCTTTTGCAGCGGCTTAAACATGGTGTGACGCAAGCCGAGAGGCCGGTAAAACTGTTTTTCAACATATTGGTCCAAGCGCTGGCCTGTGATTTTCTCGATGATCACCCCGAGCAGCATATAATCGATATCGCTGTATAGCTGCTTTGTGCCTGGTTCGTATGCCAAGGGGGTCTTTGAAAGAAATGCCAACGTTTTTTTCCTTGTCTGAGAGTACAGCTTTCCGGCCGTTTGCGGATCGTAATAGTTCCAGCTTGCCGGAAACCCCGCCGTATGATGAAGCAAATCAATCACACGAAGGCGGTCTTTTCCTTTGATGATGTCTTCTGGAAGGTCTTTAAAGCCGGGAATATAGTGTGAGATTTTTGCATTCAGATCAATCGTTCCCCGGCTCGCCAAATGCTGCAGCGCATAGTTGACGGCATACATTTTTGTGTTGGAGGCGAGATCGAACATCGTACTTGGTTTCATCTTTTTCTGATGCTTGAGCGGCGTGAGTCCGCTGTATTTCTGTTTGTAGCCGTAGGCTTCTTTTTTCACAATTTTTCCGTCTTTGACTACGATCAGGGATGCGCCGGGAAATCCTTTGTTCACATCCTGTTCAATCAGGCGGTCAACTTGTTTTAGTTTTTCTGAAGAAAAACCGGCTTCTTCAGGATTTTTTGCCTTCTTTAAAACCTGATATGTCTGATGCTGCCTGTCTTTTGCAATCACTGTCTGGGCAAGTGATGGAGAAGGTAAAATGAATGCAAGTGATAAAAGGGCGGTGATGGTTCCGGCGATGATTTTTTTCATGCTGTCGCTCCTTTCCTGTTAAAACCATATGGTGGAAATGTTAAACAAACGTTTAATCAAATTCAACTGCCATATCATCGTTGAAGCCAAATGCATACGTAAAGAAAAATCCGGCAGCATATGAAATCAATAGACCAATCACGTACAAAAGGATTTGATGTGTATGAACAAGGAATGAAAGAGGGAGTCCTGAGACGCCGAGCGAAACGGTTGCGATTTTGAAATAGGCCTGGAAAGCTCCGCCGACGCCTGCTCCAAGGCAAGCGGTCAAAAACGGCCGGCCGAGAGGAAGGGTCACACCGAAAATGAGCGGTTCACCGATGCCGAGCATGCCTGACGGGAGTCCGCCTGCAATCGCTCTTTTCAGCCTGGCTTTTTTCGTTTTAAAGTAGATGGCAAAAGCAGCTCCTACCTGTCCGGCGCCTCCCATTGCCAAAATCGGCAGCAGAGGATCATCGCCGATCGAGTTGATTAATTCCATATGAACGGGTGTAAGCCCCTGATGCAGTCCGGTAACAACGAGCGGAAGAAAGGTGGCGCCCAATATGAATCCGGCGAAAATGCCGCCGATATTTAGTATGGCTAAAAGTCCTGAGGTAATGGCGTCAGAAATAAAGCCGCCGACCGGCATGAAGATGACGTATGTGACGATTCCGGTGAGCAGAAGGGAGACAGTAGGTGTCACAATGATATCGAGTGAATGAGGAATGTATCGTCTGACTCGTTTTTCGATAAAAGCGATAAAAGCAGCTGCGAATAAAACGCCGATCAAACCGCCCCTGCCCGGAAGCAGGGCTTCGCCGAACAGCTTGATGTCGCCCACGGCCGGATTCAGGATCAGAATACCCGCCAATCCGCCAAGCGCCGGGGAACCGCCGAATTCCTTCGCCGTATTGACTCCGACAAGGATGCCTAAATAAGCAAATAAACCGGAGCCGATCACCGTTAAGATAATGGCGGTTTGTGACGTTTCTGAGAGCCAGCCGGCTTGGACAATGGCTTTTGTGATGCCCGTAATTAAGCCGGAAGCAACGAGTGCGGGGATAAGCGGGATAAAAATGCTTGCGATCCGGCGCAGAAACAGCTTAAAGGGTGTTGCGTTTTTCTTTGAGACCGCCGATTTATGCTTGGCTGCGGCTTTTTTTAAATCATCAAGGTCTGATGAAACGAGAAGCTTCCCGAATTCATCTGCTACATGCTGAACAACGCCTGTGCCGAGAATGATTTGTAGCGTTTCTCCTTCGACGACGCCGATGACGCCCTCCAACGCTTTAATGGATTTGATGTTTGCCTTTTGACTGCTGACAGGCGTGATCCGCAGCCGGGTCATGCAATGGGTGTAGTCTGCGACGTTTTCCGCGCCGCCGATCTGTTCCAAAATATGCCTAGCCAAGATCGCGTATTTTTTTTCATCGGTCATCTATATTTCCCCCTTACAATCCATTTGTTCCCATCAAGCTGATGGCCGCTTTTGTTTGATCTATATATCGAATGACTTCTTCATATTTCTCCGCGGCCATTCCTAAAAACAAAATGTCAATCATATACAGCTGTGTTAAACGAGAGGAGGTTGCAGCACTTCGAAACGGTGCTTCATTAGAACATGACGTATACAGCGCGATATCGCTTAAAGATGAAACGGCAGACTGTGAAAAGCGGGTCAATCCAATGGCCGTGACGCCGTATTTTTTAGCAAGTTTTAGTACATTGGCGATTTCCCGGGTTTCTCCAGAATGTGAGATGGCAAATACGATGTCATGTTCATCTGCATTGGCGATTAATGTTGCGACAAGATGCATGTCTGTAAATGCCGTCGCCTTTTTTTTGATCCTTAAAAATTTTTGCTGGGCGTCCTGTGCGACGATGCCTGAGGCGCCGATTCCGCAAAAGTGAATCGTCCCTGCATCGATGAGCAGCTGAATCGCTCTTTGAAGCTGCTCATGGTCAATGTTGTCAAATGTATCGCGAATCGCCTGAATCGAATTGCTTGTTGTTTTTTGAACGATTGAATAAAGCGGCTCCTGCGGTTCAATATCCCGGTACCCTTGATCAGAAGGTTTCATCAGATCGCCGGCGACGCGCATTTTTAAGTCATTGAATCCTTTTAAACCAAGTGATTTACAGAGACGGATCGCCGCTGCGCCGCTTGTTTTTGCGGAAGAGCTGATTTCGTGAATCGTGCTGTTTACGATGTGATGTGGGTTTTCTAAAATGTATTCAGCAAGTTTCCGTTCAGACTGAGGGAGTTTGTGAAGCATGCTTTGAATAATTTCCAATCCTCCTGTAGCCATTGTTTCTTCCTTTCCTTTAGGAGCTTTCTTCATGAATCGTTAATGCTTTTGCAATATTGCCTTCTGATTGCTTCAGCAGATGTTGTGCTGTGTCTGCATCCGTTTTTGTTTTCAACATAATGATTGCGATTTTGACTTGATTGCCGGCCTTATCCAGTGCTGCTTCGGCCGTTTTCTTATCGGCGCCGGTGACGGTTTCGATGATTCGAATCGCCCGCTCTTTCAGTTTGTCGTTGCTGACATGAACATCTACCATCAAGTTTTCGTAGACTTTGCCCATTCGGATCATGGCTGTTGTCGAGATCATGTTCAAGATCATTTTATGAGCGGTTGCAGCCTTCATTCGCGTCGATCCCGCAACGACTTCAGGTCCTACGACCGCTTCAATGCTGTGGTCGGCTGCTTTGCTGATCGCCGAATCTTTGTTGCAGGTCAAGGAGATTGTCTTGGCGCCGGTCTGTCTGGCATACTTCAGCCCGCCGTGTACGTAGGGGGTCCGGCCGCTGGCGGCAATTCCGATAACCGTATCGTTTTTTGAAAGTTGAATCGATTGCAGATCGCGCATTCCAAAATCTTCATGATCTTCGGCACCTTCGACAGCTTCGAACAAAGCTTTTTCTCCGCCGGCGATCATTCCTCTGACTGTATCTGGAGAAATGCTGAACGTCGGCGGGCATTCCGCTGCGTCGAGTACGCCGAGCCTTCCGCTTGTTCCGGCGCCAATGTAAATGATCCGCCCTCCTTTCTTTAACGACTCGACAGCAAAATCAACGGCAGTTTTTACATCGGGTAAAACGGCTTCTACTGCTTCAGCCACTGTTTTGTCCTCTTCATTGATGATTGTGAGAATATCGATTGTTTCCGCTTGGTGAATACGCTTTGACTTTTCATTGCGAAGCTCGGTCGTTAAGGAGCTTAGGCTGCTGTTTTCCATTAACAAATCCTCCTGACACGGAATAGCATATATTTCTTAATTTTCAGTATATTCACTCTGGAATTTTATTTCAACAAGAAAAGAAAAATAATGAAATTTTGTTTTAAAACGGTTCTAATGAAGACGGCGGAAGAATAAAATAAAGCGCAGTCTTGACTGCGCTTTCGCCTGCGTGTTTTTACAGCTCATCTATTTGATGTTCGGAAACTACGCGAAAGCCTTCTCGTTTGAGAAGGGCTGCTGTGATTCCGTTTCCGGCTATTTTTTGGCTTGAAAAACTGCCATCGTAAATGCGGCTGCTTCCGCAGGATGGGCTGTTTTCTTTTAAAACAACGGTATCAGCCTGAATTTGCCTGGCGAGTTCAAGTGTTTTGTAAGCACCCTTTAAATAAAGATCTGTTACATTTTCTCCTGATGTCGTCATGATGACCGCATCACCGTTTAAAACATCTTCACCCGTTCCGCCTGAAATTTCGGCAGGTTCCCGCGGGGTTTGAAAACCGCCGAGCAATTCAGGACAAACGATCATCGCTTTATTGTCTTCAACGAGCCTATTTATTTTTTCGACATAGCTGTGCGTCCCGTTATAGCGGCATTCAACACCTGCTAAACACGAGCTGACCAATATCATATTCGTCTTCCCCTCTCCTGTATTCAGATACTCATATTTTAAACCATTTCTAAAAAGATTCACGCAAGAAGTTTGAAAATAAAAATTTTTAATTTCCCCTTTACAAATGGGGAGGAACCTGTATATAATAACTTTTGTCAGCTTTACGAGAGCTGTTTGAAAACAAGGTTTTGGCCCGTTGGTCAAGCGGTTAAGACACCGCCCTTTCACGGCGGTAACACGGGTTCGAATCCCGTACGGGTCACCATTTTTTAGGACAGCATGTTAAAAAGCGTAAGGTGCATACCGGGGCTTTTTAATGGAAGGCATGCTAAAGGCCCAACGTCCTGTTGCAATGCATGCACTTGTACGTCCTGTACTGCGGAGGATTAGCTCAGCTGGGAGAGCATCTGCCTTACAAGCAGAGGGTCGGCGGTTCGATCCCGTCATCCTCCACCATTTTTGCGGAGCGGTTATTCACAACCGCAAGTGTGAAAGCATAAGATATATTGATATGCCGGTCTAGCTCAATTGGTAGAGCACGATCGAATGTGCTTCGGAGCTTGGCTTCAGCGTACCGAAGGAGAGGCTTCTGTGATTGAGCCTGCTGAGTTCGGGACGACGATTTAAACTATTTCTTATATAATGTTTATTCTTTATCATGCCGGTCTAGCTCAATTGGTAGAGCAACTGACTTGTAATCAGTAGGTTGGGGGTTCAAGTCCTCTGGCCGGCACTGTTTTTTTCGGAGGGGTAGCGAAGTGGCTAAACGCGGCGGACTGTAAATCCGCTCCCTCAGGGTTCGGCGGTTCGAATCCGTCCCCCTCCACCATTTTTGGGCTATAGCCAAGCGGTAAGGCAACGGACTTTGACTCCGTCATGCGCTGGTTCGAATCCAGCTAGCCCAGTTTTTGGACATCCTGTGCGGATGTCCTTTTTATTTTGCCTTTTTGTATAACTATTCAAAAAAATGTCTTGTTGAGTCAATTTTGTGTTGAACGGTACAATGAAGGTCTGGAAGGGGGATATCACATGTTAAAACAACAGATTTCAATGATCGGTGTGCCGATGGATCTCGGACAGCTGAGACGAGGAGTAGATATGGGGCCGAGTGCGATTCGCTGTGCCGGAGTTAATGAACGGCTGGAAGGCCTTTGCGGAGGGATTGAAGATTTGGGGGATCTGACAATCGGCCAGAGAGAGGATGAGAAGGAAGGCGAAGAAACAGCATCCGAAGAATTACGCAATTTGAAAGCGATTACAAATGCGAGTTTGAAGCTGGCAGCAGCCGTTGACAAAATTGTAGCATCAGGTTCATTTCCTCTCGTTCTTGGCGGAGACCACAGCATTGCGATTGGTACGCTTGCCGGGCTTGCGAAACACTATCAAAACTTGGGCGTCATTTGGTATGATGCGCATTCTGACTTAAATACAAAGGAAACATCTCCTTCAGGCAATATTCACGGTATGCCGCTGGCTATCAGTCTTGGGATCGGCCATGAAGGGTTAACCGGCCTGTACGGAAAAGATGCCAAAATTAAACCGGAAAACATTGTCATCATCGGAGCAAGATCTCTTGATGATGGGGAGAAGAAGCTGATCCGTGAAAAAGGAATCAAAGTATACACAATGCATGAAATCGACCGTCTCGGCATGACGAGGGTGATGGAGGAAACGATTGACTATTTGCGGGAGCGGACGGACGGTGTTCATTTGTCGCTTGATTTAGACGCTCTTGACCCAAATGATGCGCCGGGTGTCGGAACCCCTGTGGCGGGTGGAATCAGCTATCGGGAAAGCCATTTGGCGATGGAAATGCTTGAAGAATACAATTTCATTACATCGGCTGAGTTTGTTGAAGTGAATCCGATATTGGATGAGAGAAACAAAACGGCTGAAACGGCTGTTGCTTTAATGGGTTCATTGTTTGGCGAAAAATTATTATAAGAAGTTCGATATCGGCGGCTCCGGAGGCCGCTGTTATTTTTGGAGGAAAGTCTCAATTTCAAACCATTTATCATGTTTAATATTTTTAAGCTAATATTAAGGGCTCGATCTTATTGAAACCATCTACACCCTCCCAAAAATTTGATAAACTATTTTTATGAATTTCATGAAACCTTTTAAAAAATCTATTCGTATACATAAAGACCGGTGAAGGCAGAGGTTAGATAAATATGGAAACAATGATAAAAAAAAGAATTAAACAGGTGAAAAAAGGCGACCGTAACGCATTTGCAGACATCGTGGATATTTACAAAGACAAAATTTATCAGCTTTGCTACCGTATGCTCGGGAATGCGCATGAGGCGGAAGATATTGCACAGGAAGCATTTATCAGAGCATACGTGAATATCGACAGTTTTGATATAAACCGGAAATTTTCCACATGGCTTTATCGAATCGCAACGAATTTAACCATCGATCGTATCCGTAAAAAAAAGCCGGACTATTACTTGGATGCAGAGGTGGCAGGGACAGAAGGACTAACGATGTATTCCCAGGTTGCGGCGGATGCTGCGCTTCCGGAGGACGAAGTGATTTCTTTGGAGCTGCACAGCACCATTCAGGAAAAAATCTTAAGGCTTCCCGATAAATACAGGACGGTCATCGTATTGAAGTACATTGATGAGCTCTCACTCATTGAGATCAGTGAAATCTTGAATATTCCCGTAGGTACTGTGAAAACGAGAATACACAGGGGCAGAGAGGCTCTCAGAAAACAATTAAGGGATCTTTAAGTGGGGTGATGAAATGAGCTGTCCGGAGCACATTGTTCAGCTTATGCATAAATATCTTGATGGAGACATTCTTCCGGAAGATGAAACGCGATTAAAAGAGCATCTCCAATCATGTGAAGGATGTAAAAAACGCCTTCATGAAATGGAAAAATCCATCGCTCTTGTGCAAAGCACGTCGCATCTTACAGCTCCGGCAAACTTTACGGCCAATGTGCTGGCGAATCTACCGAAGGAAAAACGGACGGTTTCCATTAACAGATGGCTGAAAGCCCATCCGTTTATTGTGGCGGCAGCTTTATTTATGATTTTGATGGGCGGCAGCTTTTTTTCAAGCTGGAAAAATGATCATGATTTCAGTGTATCCAACCAGCCTAATCTCGTTGTGAAAAACAATACGGTTATCGTGCCTGAAGGCGAGGTTGTCAAAGGCGATGTAACCGTGAAAAACGGCAAGCTTATTATAAAAGGCAAAATTGAAGGTGACGTCACCATTGTAAACGGAGAAAAATATACGGCTTCAGCCGGACAAGTCACCGGTCAGATTCACGAAATCAACGCGGTGTTTGACTGGGTCTGGTACAAGATCAAATCGACCGGAAAAACGGTTTTCGGCGCGGATGATTCAAAAGATCAAGAGCAAAGCGGACATTAAGAGCTTTGCTCTTTTTTTATAAAGGGCGGTCATTTCACTTGGGAATTCAAATTGTGCTATAATAGCCTCTGTATATATAATGATATATCACACCATTTTAAAACATATTCACTTGACTAATGACTGAATTCTTGGAGGACGAGGAAATGGCTTTTGAGGATATCCCTTTCTTGCAGTACCTCGGCGATGCCGTTGATATTCTCCTTGTTTGGTACGTAATATATAAATTAATGATGGTCATCCGCGGAACGAAGGCGGTTCAGCTTTTAAAGGGAATCGTAGTCATTGTTCTCGTCCGGCTGGCCAGTCAGTATCTAGGTTTGAGTACACTGCAATGGCTGGTTGACCAGGCGATAACGTGGGGGTTTTTGGCGATTATCATCATATTCCAGCCTGAATTAAGGAGAGCGCTGGAACAGCTCGGACGAGGACGCTTTTTTTCCCGGAGCGGAACCCCTGAAGAAGAGCAGCAGCAGAAAACGATTGATGCGATTACAAAAGCGATTAAATATATGGCAAAACGGCGCATCGGTGCGCTGTTAACGATTGAGCGGGAAACTGGCATGGGCGATTACATAGAAACAGGGATTCCTTTGAATGCAAAGGTCAGCTCTGAACTATTGATCAATATCTTTATTCCGAATACACCGCTTCATGACGGCGCCGTGATTATGAAAAATGACGAAGTCGCCGCAGCCGCCTGTTATCTCCCGCTGTCCGAAAGCCCTTTTATTTCTAAAGAGCTCGGCACAAGGCATAGAGCAGCGGTAGGGATCAGTGAAGTAACCGACAGCCTGACGATCATCGTCTCCGAAGAAACCGGCGGAATCAGTGTCGCCAAAAACGGAGACCTTCACCGTGATTTATCGGAAGAAGCTTTGAAAAATATGCTTGAGGCGGAATTCAAAAAAAATACGCGGGAAGCTTCCTCAAATCGCTGGTATTGGAGGGGGAAGAAGAATGGATAAGTTCTTAAACAATCCTTGGGCTGTCAAAGTAGTCGCGCTGTTGTTCGCGTTTCTGCTTTACTTTGCGGTCCACAGTGCACAAGCGCCGACCCCGAAGAAACCAGGTGAATCGTTTTTCCCTACAGCGACGACAGATGAAGCGACACTGACCGATATACCGGTGAAGTCGTATTATGATGATGAAAACTACGTCGTAACTGGCGTACCGCAAACCGTGAATGTCACGATCAAAGGACCGACAGGAACTGTAAAGAAAGTAAGACAGGTTAAGGATTTTGAAATTTATGCAGACATGGAAAACCTGAAGACCGGCAGACACAAAGTAGAGTTAAAAGCCAGAAATGTTGCCGACGGACTCAGCATTTCCATCAACCCATCGGTAACAACGGTGACGATCGAAGAAAAAACGACGAAGGAATTTCCGGTTGAAGTCGACTTTTACAATAAAAACAAGATGAAAGACGGCTACACGCCGGAACAGCCGATTGTCAATCCGAAAAATGTCAGTGTCACAGGCTCAAAAGCCGTGATCGACAGAATCGAAAACATTAAGGCGACGATTAATTTGGAAGGCGTAGACCAGTCGGTTGAAAAGGAAGCGAAGCTTACGGTCTATGACCGGGACGGCAATGTTCTTCCGGTTGAAGTTGATCCTTCTGTCGTCAAAATCACCGTTCCGGTCACAAGCCCCAGCAAAAAAGTTCCGATTAAGCTGGATCGGAAAGGGAGCCTTCCGGACGGCATCAGCATATCAAGCTTGGATACAAGCCCGGGCGAAGTGACCGTCTACGGACCGCAAAATGTTCTTGATTCGTTAGAATTTGTCGACGGCCCCGAGATTGATTTAAGTAAAATGAAAGATGACACTGAATTGGAAGCTGATATTCCAGTGCCTGACGGGGCTAAAAAAGTGTCGCCTGAAAAAGTGAAAATTAAGGTGAAAGTTGACAAGGAAGAAGAAAAGAAACTAAAAGACGTTTCAATTAAAACCGTGGGAATGAATGACAGCCGGAATCTCGAGTTTCTAGATCCGAAAACAGGCAAACTCGATCTCACGGCCAAGGGGTCAGCAGCCTCGATTGAAAATCTTCAGCCGTCAGACATAGAGCTCTATGTCAATGTGGCGGATCTGAGTGACGGCGAACACGATGTCAAACTTGAAGTCAACGGACCGCAAAATGTAGCATGGTCGCTGCCGCAAAAAAGCGTTAAAGTCAGAATTTCTTCAAAAACATCTCAAAATGAAAATGACAAAGGTCAGGATGAAGAGCAGGATCATAATGAAACAGATTCACAACCTTCATGAATCAAAAAGGAGCGATATTAATGGGCAAGTATTTTGGAACAGACGGTGTGAGAGGTGTGGCGAACAGTGAACTTACACCCGAGCTGGCCTTTAAAGTCGGACGTTTTGGCGGTTATGTCCTTACAAAAGATAAAGAACGTCCCAAGGTGCTGATCGGCCGTGACACACGTATTTCCGGACATATGCTGGAAGGGGCCCTTGTCGCCGGTCTCCTCTCGATAGGAGCGGAGGTCATGCGTCTTGGCGTCATTTCTACGCCTGGTGTTGCATACTTGACGAAAGCAATGGATGCGGAAGCAGGGGTGATGATCTCAGCTTCCCACAATCCTGTCCAAGACAACGGAATCAAGTTTTTCGGCGGCGACGGCTTCAAGCTGTCCGATGAACAGGAACTTGAAATCGAGCGTCTCATGGATCAGCCGGAAGACAATCTGCCAAGGCCAGTCGGCGCTGACCTTGGAATGGTGAACGACTATTTTGAGGGCGGACAGAAATATTTGCAGTTTCTCAAGCAGTCGGCTGACGAGGATTTCACGGGCATTCATATCGCACTGGATTGTGCACATGGGGCGACATCTTCACTGGCGACCCACTTATTTGCCGATCTTGACGCAGATGTTTCCACGATGGGAACGTCTCCGAACGGATTAAACATCAATGACGGTGTTGGATCGACTCATCCTGAAGCTTTGGCCGCGTTTGTGAAGGAAAAGGGTGCGGACGTCGGCATGGCGTTTGACGGCGATGGCGACCGCCTGATTGCTGTAGATGAAAAAGGAAACATTGTTGACGGCGATCAAATCATGTACATATGTGCGAAGTATTTGAAGAGTGAAGGCCGTCTTGCAGATAATACCGTCGTCTCCACGGTGATGAGCAACCTCGGCTTTTACAAAGCGCTTGAAGCGGAAGGCATCAAAAGTGTTCAGACGGCAGTCGGCGACCGCTATGTAGTGGAAGCCATGAAAAAAGACGGCTATACGCTAGGCGGCGAACAGTCGGGCCATCTGATTTTCCTTGACTACAATACAACAGGCGACGGTCTGCTTTCAGCAATCATGCTGATGAACACGATCAAACTGACAGGCAAGCCGTTATCAGAGCTTGCAGCGGAAATGCAGAAGTTTCCGCAGCTCTTGATCAATGTCAAAGTAACGGATAAGTATAAAGTGACAGATAACGAAAAAGTGAAGGCAGTCATCGAACAAGTGGAGAAGGAAATGAACGGCGACGGCCGCATCCTTGTGCGCCCTTCAGGCACGGAACCGCTAGTCCGCGTGATGGCTGAAGCCAGAACGAAGGAGCTTTGCGAGGAATATGTAAGCCGCATTGTTGATGTCGTGAAGGCGGAAATGGGAGCGGAGTAATCTTCCGCAAAAGACTAATGAACAGGACATGCTGATTCGGCATATGATAAAGGGAACCGGTTCAATCTTGAAAAAAATGTGAACCATTTTAAAAATGGTTTGACGGTTCCTTTCTGCTTATAGTAAAATCAGCTTGTCTTGTTTTATTCAAAAGGAAAGGCAGGGTAGAAAGATTATTTTATAGTTATAGCGCCCGGACTAAGCGTACGGATAAAGGCTTAGTTGACGAGGATGGAGGTTATCGAAATGTTCGGCGGATGCCTCCCGGCTGACCTATTAAGATCACAGCCGCAAGGATTTCCTCAAACCAAAGAGGCGACTCTTTGAACAAAGGGAAATCACATGATCTTCCAACAAAAACATGTAGGAGGGGACGAAGAAATGTCCCCGCCTTAAAGCAGACTTTCTTTGTCTCCTGCCTGCGATTCAGGAGGAAGAAAATTATGTGTGGTATTGTAGGTTATATTGGACAGCTTGATGCAAAGGAAATTTTACTAAAAGGGTTGGAAAAATTGGAGTATCGCGGCTACGATTCAGCAGGAATCGCTGTAGCAAACGAAGATGGCGTGCACGTGTTTAAAGAAAAAGGCCGCATCGCCGATCTTCGCGCAGCCGTTGATGAGAACATAGTCTCCCAGGCGGGAATCGGACACACACGCTGGGCGACTCATGGAGAGCCAAGCCGCTTAAACGCCCACCCGCATCAAAGCGCGTCAGGCCGATTTACTCTTGTTCATAACGGTGTCATTGAAAACTATGTACAGCTGACACGCGAATATTTACAAGATGTAAACTTAAAAAGTGATACGGATACAGAGGTTGTTGTTCAGGTGATCGAACAATTCGTCAATAGAGGACTTGACACAGAAGAAGCGTTCCGCCAAACGCTGATGCTGCTTAAAGGCTCCTATGCGATTGCACTATTCGATCATGAAAACAAAGAAACAATCTATGTCGCAAAAAACAAAAGCCCGCTGCTCGTCGGTCTTGGAGATACATTCAATGTTGTTGCATCTGATGCGATGGCTATGCTTCAAGTGACAAATGAATATGTGGAGCTTATGGATAAAGAAATGGTCATCGTCACAGACAAAAAAGTTGTGATCAAAAACCTTGAAGGTGAAATGATGTCCCGTGCCTCTTATATTGCAGAGCTTGATGCCAGCGATATCGAAAAAGGCACATACCCTCACTACATGTTAAAAGAAATTGATGAACAGCCGCTTGTCATGCGGAAAATCATTCAAACATACCAAGACGAGAACGGAAAGCTTTCCGTACCGGGAGATGTCGCAAATGCTGTCGCTGAAGCTGACCGCGTGTATATCATCGCCTGCGGAACGAGCTACCATGCCGGACTTGTCGGCAAGCAATTCATTGAAACGTGGGCAAAAGTTCCGACTGAAGTCCATGTTGCCAGCGAATTCTCTTACAACATGCCATTGCTTTCTGAGAAGCCGCTGTTTATCTTTATTTCTCAAAGCGGAGAAACGGCTGACAGCCGCGCCGTTCTCGTACAGGTAAAAGAGCTCGGCCACAAAGCGCTGACGATTACGAACGTACCGGGATCAACGCTTTCACGAGAAGCGGACTATACGCTGCTGCTCAATGCCGGTCCTGAAATCGCGGTTGCTTCTACAAAGGCATACACAGCGCAAATTGCCGTTCTGGCCATTTTGGCAGCTGTCACTGCTGACAGCCGCGGTAAAGAACTTGGCTTTGACCTTGTCAAAGAACTCGGCATCATCGGAAACGCGATGGAAGCCCTTTGCGACCAAAAAGATGAAATGGAACAAATCGCACGCGACTACCTGACCGTCACTCGCAATGCCTTCTTCATCGGCCGCGGACTCGACTATTTCGTCTGCCTTGAAGGCTCCCTGAAGCTGAAAGAGATTTCTTACATTCAAGCTGAAGGCTTCGCCGGCGGCGAACTGAAGCACGGCACGATCGCATTGATCGAAGACGGCACACCGGTTATCGCCCTTGCGACACAGGAACACGTCAACTTAAGCATCCGCGGAAACGTCAAAGAAGTCACAGCCCGCGGCGCCAACCCTTGCGTGATCTCGCTGAAAGGCCTGGAAGAAGCAGACGACCGCTTCGTCCTGCCTGAAGTGCATCCGGAGCTCGCACCGCTCGTCTCCGTCATTCCGCTGCAGCTGATCGCATACTATGCAGCGCTGCACCGCGGCTGTGATGTTGATAAGCCACGGAACTTGGCGAAGAGTGTGACGGTGGAGTAAGGTTGTTGTCATACGTGACTTTTAAAAAAAGTCACGATGTTTATAAAAAAGTTGCGAAGGTTCACCCCTTTGGTTATGCTTAGCCAAAGGGGTGTTTTTATGTCCAAAAAACATCCAAATTGGAGAAATGGATTAGTGACAATAAAGTTGTTTATATCAAATCTGTCGGTAGGTAATTGCTGCATTTTTAAGGGGAAAATTATACAGCGAGGTTAGATTACAAACTGATTGTGCATATAGGTTCTAAAAAGAGTCTGCGGACTTTGCCGAAATTGAAAAAGAAGTAAAAAGCTATGACTGAACAAAAGGCGATTTTTGGGTTGTCTAAGTAATAAATACGGATAAGGTTGTGAATGGTGCAATTGAGTGTCATGCGTATTGGCATGAAAAATTACATCGTTCAAAAATAATTTTTTATTTTAGGAGGGAATGACGTGGAAGTTTTCGCTAAATATTTAACGGGTATCGATAACCCTGACCACCGCGACCGAACGGAGGAAATTTTGGCGTGGGTCGCTGAGCATTTCCCGAATTTGGAACCGCTAATCAAATGGAATACGCCAATGTTTTCCGATCACGGTACATTTATCATCGGCTTTTCCACAGCGAATCATCATTTGAGCGTTTCACCCGAAGAAGCAGGCATTGCGCACTTTGCCGACGACATTGCCCAAGCCGGATACACCGCTACCAAAGGCTTGTTTCGAATTCGATGGAATGAGCCGGTCAATTACGAATTGCTTGAGAAAATGATTGAATTTAATATTCAGGATAAGACAGACTGTTCAACTTTTTGGCGGAAATAAAAAAATCGGATTTTTAAGGGTGAACTGAACCTCGAATAGGTTCACTTTTTTTAAGTGTCGACTATTCGGGGTTCGGTTCTATTATTACAAATCAACATTGACTCTAGATTCGAATTCACCCCTTTGGTTTTGCTTAACCAAAGGGGTATTTTTATGTTCAAAGAAAGACGGACATCTAAAGTTAAAATATAAATTGACATATCGGAATATCACGATATAATAATTCATATGGAACCAATTGAAATTTTCAAAGCTTTATCAAATGAATCAAGGCTGCAAATTTTGCAATGGCTGAAGGAGCCCGATCGTCATTTTACGCCCCATGAAGGGATTGATATGAATACAATCGGGGTATGTGTCAGTCAAATCACAGACAAATTGAAAATGACGCAATCGACTGCTTCTCAATACCTCACCATACTGTTAAGAGCCGGCCTGATTAAGGCGGAACGCATAGGAAAGTACACGTACTACAAAAGAGATGAAGAGGCCATTGGGAAACTTGCTGACTTTCTTAAAACGGAGATATGATCATAGAAAATAAACATCTCTAGATGTTTATTTTTACGGCATACACATCGACATATTACGAAGTGTTTATTTTTTAATTATCATATCTACATTTCACGATATGTTAATTTATAATTGATTAAGGAGTGAACGACTATGTCTAACACCTGGAAAATTTATATTTTAGCCATCATCAGTTTTTTGGTAGGAACCTCAGAGTATATCATTTCCGGTATTTTGGATCAGATTGCTCATACACTTGGGATCACATTAGCTGCCGCGGGCCAGCTCATTACGATTTTTTCACTTGTATATGCTATTTTCACACCCATTCTCATGGCATTGACAGCAAGTATGGATAGACGCAAGTTAATGATTTATGCTCTCGGTTTGTTTGTAATGGGAAATATCCTGGCCTTTGCCCTGCCTGGTTATGGATGGTTTATTGCAGCAAGAGTTATTATGGCATTGGGAGCAGGTATGGTTGTTGTAACCGCATTAACGGTTGCCGCCAAGATTGCACCGGAAGGGAAGCAGGGTAGTGCGATTGCTACTGTCGTCATGGGGTTTACCGCTTCTCTCATCATTGGTGTTCCACTCGGAAGAATGACAGCAGAAGCTTTGGGCTGGAAATCTGTGTTCGGCGGAATTGCTCTATTGGGATTAATAGCCATGGTCATTATCTTCTTGACTCTCCCGCATACTGAAGGGGATAAGCCTGTACCTTTATCTCAACAGCTTTCTCTTTTGAAGAAACGAAGAGTTGCGATGGGATTATCTATTACTTTTTTCTGGCTCGGGGGATATTCCATTGTTTATACCTATCTATCACCATATCTCCTGACCATTTCAGGGATAAGCGACAAGTTGCTTAGCGGCGTTTTGCTTATATTTGGAATCGCCAGTTTGGTTGGATCGAAGTTTGGAGGATATAGCACCGATAGATGGGGAGTGTCCCTTACACTGGCTGGCGGGATGATATTACATATCATCACACTGATTTTGCTGTCATTCGTCACCCACTCATATATCGGAGTGTTGGTGATTCTCATATTATGGTCGTTGGCGGCATGGTCTACCGGCCCGACACAGCAATATCACTTAGCGACTATAGAACCGGAATTGTCAGGTGTATTGCTTGGCATCAATCAGTCGATGATGCAATTCGCTATGGCTGCAGGTGCAGGAATAGGGGGAGTTTTTGTAGAGAAAGTATCACTGGCTTCGATTACCTGGATTGGGGCATTGGGGGTTATGATTGCGATTGTAGTTTCATTGATGATTTTCAGTTCACATCCTAAAGAGAAAGCATCACATTTAGAAGAAATTAATCAATGATACGCTGCATTGATTAGCTTTGGAGATTCAATGGTTTCATTTGTCATCGAACTTTACAAACTGAAAGATCTAACATCCGCTCGGTGCAAAAGCGAGCGGATGTTTTTCACAAGAATGGCCATTAGCTGTTCAAAATCCGCAAATAAGCTTTCCGAGGCCCGACATCGTCCTGATAACGCACTCTTGCGATTTGCGAGATGTGAGTGAGGTCGTGCGCAACCCATGTGGGGATCTGCTCTCTAAGCTTGACAATGCTTGAAACCAGTGACCATGAAGAGTTGTCAATGATGAAAAAATGATTTAAGCCCCAAGGGTGAGCATTCAGCTTCGATCCTGTTTGGATAGCTTCTTTATCATTTCTCCTTAAATATCTTAAAACACTTTATTTCTATAAATACGAACCGACAGAAGCCATGAACATCCATATAGGGTAATAACCGATATGGCGACGATCAGATACAACGGAGTATTTTGTAAGGTTAGAAGCATGTGAATGAACTCTCTCATTTTATCGTTCAAGTTATGGAAAACAAAATTAACAGCCAGCAAATACACGCCAAATGCAACAATAGAAGCAATCAACAAATAGTTACTTTTAAATTTATAACAGAATGGCAGCATGAATGAGGCAGCTACTATCACAATGGCAACCATTAACAAGATCTCTTTCCATAAAATGAATTCTCCATGAATTATTATGTTTCCAATAAATATGCATGCAGCCACCATAAATGTAAAGAGAGCCACGACAATATACTTTGAACTGACAATCTCTTTTCGTGTATAAGGCAAAGAATTGAGAAGTATATGTATAGAAGACTTTTCATCTATTGAAAAGGCATTCATAGAAATAGCTATACTAAATGCAATTCCAACCCAGATGGGAGAAGCATCTAATATTAAATAAACACATAAACCAAGAAACAAAGCCGCTAATGTGTTTTTCTGCAAGACAATGTCCTTACGTATTAAGTTGAACATGCTGCTCAGCCCCTTTCTTCGTATAAAACATAATATCTTCGAGTGTGGGCTTTTCAATTAACACCATTTCCCCAAAAATATCTTTTATTCGTGGTTTATTCGCAGCTAATGCCTCAAATCCATGAGTTGATTTTCGAACCGCTATAAATTCCTGTTCTGTCTCCCGGTCTAATAACTCCATTCCGCCTTTTACAATGGCATACTCTTCCTCAATTTCGTAAAAGTCCTTTGTAAAGATATGCTCTCCTTTATGAATAAACGTTATATAATCTGCAATCGTATCTAAATCAGTTGTAATATGAGTCGAAAAAAAGATCGTTTTATCCCCATCCTGAATGAGTTGATGCAAGATATCCAACAGCTCCCGGCGGAAAATCGGATCCAGTCCGGACGTAGGTTCGTCCATAATAATTAATTCCGCATGATGGGACAAAGCGACGGCTAATGAAGCTTTCATCATCATACCTTTTGAGAACGTCTTGATTTTTTTAGTTAGCGGCAAGTTAAATGTTTTCACATAATCATTGAATACTTGATCATCCCAATTTACATAGGATCTTCTCACAATTTCTTTCATTTCAGCCAACGTTAAATGTTCATAGAATATATTGTGATCAAATACAAAACCAATTCGTTGTTTTATTTCTTTCTCATGCTCCTTGTAATTCAAGCCAAATACCGTAACCGTTCCGCTGTCAGGTTGCAATAAATTCATGATCAATTTAATCGTTGTCGATTTCCCTACACCATTTCCACCTATAAACCCGGTGACAAAACCTTTTTTTACCGTCATTGAAAAGTCCTTTAGATGAAAACCTTCGAATGACTTATGAACATGGTGGAGTTCAATTACATTGTCCATCATTCTTCCTCCCTATATAAAATGGTAAGCAAATCTTTTAATTCTGTAAGGGTAATGCCAATGTCTTTACTATTTTTTATTGCTGCCAGCAATTGCTCTTCAATTGCTTTCATTTTTCCTTCCTTCATTATTTCGTCATTTTGATCTGATACAAAAGAGCCTTTCCCGACCACAGAATAAATGAACCCATTCTTCTCCAGTTCTTCATAGGCACGCTTTGACGTAATAAGACTTACATTCATATCCTTTGCTAATTGGCGCATAGAAGGCAGCGGCTGTCCCGGTTTCAATTCATTTGCAAGAATATGATCCTTAATTTGAGTGTAAATTTGTTCATAAATGGGTTGCTTTGAATTGTTCGAAATTATAATTTTCATTTCAAAACCTCTTTACATTATCTGTGCTTCAACATACACAATATACACAATGTATACAATATACACAAAGTGTGGCTCAATTACAACTGTTTTCTAAAAATATATCCTCTTCCTCCAATGTTTACTGAAGTGTGCCAAATTGAAGTTCCCTGCGGCTAAAGACTTTTTTTAATACTGATTTATTTAATAGTAAGAGGTTGTTGTTTCGACTAACAAAAAAGGAAATGAGTTCATATGGCAATATCAATTCATAGATTACATGAATGCGATGCAGAAGAATTGTTTCAGTTTGAAAAGACGAATAGGCTGTTTTTTGAAAAGATGGTACCCAGTCGAGGGGAAGATTATTTTCAATTTAATATGTTTAAAATCAAACATAGAGAACGATTAGCTGAGCAAAAAGAAAAAAGGCAACATTCTATATCATAAGGGATCACTCAGGCAATATTGCGGGAAGGATTAATGTAGTTGATATTGATGCAGCTAATCATGCGGCTGAAGTCGGTTTAGAGTGGGACAAGAATATGCGGGGAAAGGAATAGCAACTAGCGCCTTAAAGCTGTTATTACAATCGGAATTAAATCTAAAAAACAACAACAAACAATCTTGCCTCCCAAAAGGTCTTCGAAAAAACGGTTTTAATCAAGTCTGTATCAGTGATAACGAGTTTGAAATGAACGGCCAAAACCTAAGGTTTATTCATTACATTTGGGAACGCTAAAAATTCTTCAGTGAAAATATCCGCTCGCTAAAGCGAGCGGACGTTTTGTCAGTCCGCCAAAATCCGAAGATAAGCCTTCCAAGGCCCGACATCATCCTGATACCGCTTCGCCAGCACCCTTGCGATTTGCGAGATGTGACTGAGATCGTGTGCCACCCATGTTGAAATCTGTTCTCTAAGCTTGACGACCCCAAACTCAGGGTGCACCCCCGTTTGTTCGAAGTCGGTTTCTGGATCAACGAGTTGCCGTAATGTCTCCAAATTCGCCCGCCGAAGTTCGGCAAACTCGCTAAGCAGCTGTTCAATCGTTTTCCCGGCGTTTTGATTCAACTGGCTGAAGCGGTCGAACGGCGGAAAAGTTTCTGTTTCTCCTTTTGTGAGGATCATTTTGATCCGCGGAATCCAATTATTCCTTTCACCTTCGATTAGATGCCCCACGACATCAAAGGCGCTCCAAGTACCTTCGCCTTCATGGCAGCTAATCCACGAGCTTGATAATCCAGTCAACAAATGACTCAATGTTTGCGGTGTGCGCTCCAGGATTTCGATTGTTTCTTTGAGTTGAAAGTTCATGTATATGACCTCCATATTCAATTTAAAATAAAAGGTTTGATTTCCACAATAATTGATGAGATAAGACCGACGTGATTTACATTTATTTTAATAGAACAGTTGGAAAAGAGAAACGCTTACTTCGTTATTCTATTGGGGTTGAATAAATAGAAGGTTCAAAGTTTTAACTGGATTAAAAATAAGATCTCTAGCTGAAGGCGTCGTCGAACTGAAGCACGGTATGACCTATTGATCGAATATTGTAACGGTGATCACAGTATTCGCAGGCCGCGGCCAACCTTTGTGTGATCTCCCTGAAAAGCCTGGAAGTATGCACATGAAATAAAAGGGAAAATATGAGTAGAAGAAGAGAAATCTATAGAGGTTGTTTCGGCGTATGCTCTTTATAGGTGAATGACGATTCCGATTGATAGAAAAGACAAAAAGGTATCCCAAAATTCCCTCGGGACACCTTTTTTTATAGGCTACGTCAACTGCCGCTCCGCAAACTCCCGATACAGCGCATGCGAAGCAATCAGCTCATGATGCCGCCCCATCCCGGTAATTTCGCCGTTTTCGATAAACATAATTTGATCCGCGTTTACAATCGTCGATAGCCGGTGGGCGATGACGAAGGTTGTGCGGCCTTCCATGAGGCGGGCGAGGGCTTGCTGGACGATGCCTTCTGATTGGCTGTCGAGGCTGGCTGTCGCTTCGTCCATCATTAACATTTTCGGGTCGCGCAGGAAGGCGCGGGCGATGGCGATTCGCTGTCTCTGTCCACCGGAGAGCTTGACGCCGCGTTCGCCGACTTCCGTGTCAAGCCGGTCTGGGAATTGTTTGATGAAATCAGCGGCAAAGGCCATTTCTGCTACTTCCCACAGTTTCTGGTCGTCAATTTCGTCGGCGTTATCCAATCCGTAGCAAAGGTTCTCACGGATTGTCCCCGCCATCATCGGGCTGTCTTGAGATACGTAGCCGATTTGGCTGCGCCACGATTTCATCGACAGTTCGCCGATCGGCGTTTCACCGATTTTAATCACTCCTGAGCTCGGTTCGTAAAAACGCTCGAGCAGGCCGAACATCGTCGTTTTTCCGCCGCCGCTCGGGCCGACAAAGGCGATCATTTGCCCAGGTTCGACGTCAAAGGAGACATTGTGCAGGACGGGTTCATCATTGCTGTAGGAGAATGAAACATTTTCAACACGTACCGGCTCGTTTGCAATGTCCCTTTCGATTCCTTTTTGCCCCTCCTCCTCTTCCGTATTGAGAATCTCGATTATTCGCTCTGTGGCTCCTTTTGCTTTTTGCAGCTGGGTAAAAAACATTGTAAATGATGTAATCGGAAAAACGATTTGAAAGAGATAGAGCAAAAACGCGATAAGCGAGCCTGCTGACATCGTACCGTCGGCGACGCGAATGCCGCCGTAGCCGATAATGGCAACGATGACAATCATAATCACAAGGTGCATGAACGGGGAGACGAGCGCGAAAATCCGGGCTTCCTTCAGGCCGTATTCAAACAGCTTTGAAATGCCTGATAACCCTTTTGTTTTTTCTGTATGCTCCGCGTTCGATGCTTTCATTAATCTGATTTCGCTTAATGTCTGCTGGACATTTCCGGTGAAAGAAGCCGTTTCATCCTGCAATGTTTTTGAGATGTTGTGCATTTTCATGCCGAGCGGGATCATGATGAAGGTCGTAATCGGTACCGCAACGAGCATGAGGAGCGTCATTTTCCAGTCCATGATCAGCAAAATGATCACCGATCCGACAATGGTGATGATCCCTGAAACAAACTGTGGAAAATGGTCGGAAATTAAACTCTCGACGATACCGGTATCATTGACAACGCGGCTGACTGTTTCGCCGCTCCTCTTTTCATCAAAGTAACGGACAGGAAGCCGCAGCAGTTTAAACCACATGCGTTCCCGCAAAGAAGCGACCACTTTTTGTCCGGCATAGGAAAGAAAATAGGTTGAAAACCCGTCGCAGATCGCTTGAATGATAAAAACGACTGCAAGGATTCCCGCTAAGGCCATGTTGATGGAATTGGCGGAGAAGCCGTCAACCATTTCCCTCGTCAGCAGCGGGATGGACAGTCCGACCAACGTTGTGATGAAGCTTGCGGTTAAGCCGATGGCAAGCGCCAATCTGGGAATCTTGGCTGAGAGAATCAATGAGAAGAACGGTTTTAAGCTATTTTTGTTCTTTGTTTCCATTTGATGGACTCCTTATCGATTGTAATGTACTTCAAAGAAAATAAACCGGTAACTATCAACGCCTCATACTACGATTTGAATGGCGGAAAGTTTCTAAAGCCGCAGATTTTTAATCTCATATTAAAGTATTGACAGAAGTATCAATTGTAACTATTATAGTTACATATCGTATATTTGTAACAGATGTTGTTACAAAAGAAGGGAATCAAGACATGACAATCAAAATAAAAGTATATTCCGATTACGTCTGCCCGTTTTGTTTTTTGGGAAAAGATCAGTTTGAGAAAGCGATCGAAGGAAAGGACGTCGAAGTGGAGTGGATGCCGTTTGAACTGAGGCCTCGTCCTTCTGAACAATTGGATCCGTTGAACGATCCTTCAAAATTGGCGATGTGGGATGGCGCGATCAAGCCGAGAATTGAAGCATGGGGCGTCAATATGAAGCTGCCTGAAATCTCCCCGCATCCTTATACCGATTTGGCCCATGAAGGCTATCACTTTGCGAAAGAGCACGGCAAAGCGAAAACGTACAATGACCGGGTTTACGAAGCGTTTTTCCAGGAAGATCAAAATATTGGAGACATCGGTGTTTTAACAGCGTTAGCCAAAGAAGCCGGGCTGGATGAACAGGCTTTTAAAGAAGCTTTAACCTCGAGAAAATACTGGGACGTGCAGCGGAAGGCGCTCCAACACGCTTATGAAGAAGCCGGCATTACGGCCGTTCCGACTTTTATCATTGGTAATGAGCGTATCGCCGGGGCCGCGGCTCAAGAGGTGTTTGAACAGGTGATTGAAAAAGAAAGCAAACAAAAGCTTGTTGACGGCTGGCAATGCGATATTGACGGAAATAACTGCTAAGCAGGAAAAATGATCGATTTGAAGAACCCTTTAATAGGGTTCTTTTTTATACAGGAAAGAAGAGGGAAGACAGTTGACACTCCATCATTTTATTGCAGCCGATAAGGAGCTTCCGCTGGGGAGTTTCCGGGATCAAACAGAAGAAGGTTTGATTGATATCGATAAGCTGGATCAAGGGTACGAAATGGTCAAAACAAAATTCAGCAAACCGTTTGTATATGAGGCAATAGGTTGTTTGCACAAGCCCGGAAATGGCATAAGGGCGTTATTCAGTTACATCAGCATATATATTGCTGAGGGCGAAGATATTGAAGTTTATTCTTGCTGGGATGGCGAGGAAGACAGACAAAAAGACGATCGCTTAGACTTTGTCATTCATTTAAAGACCCTTCAGTTAGGAAGGCACGTCAAGCTGAATAAAAAGAAATCCATCGATGAGATTGCCGAAATGTTTTATTTTGAGGAGAGGCAGCTGGTCAAGATCCGTAAATAAACGCGTTTTGGCACAGGGTTTTCACGGCTTTTTTCAGTTGTTTCAATTTGATATCCAATCAAGGAGGAATCGATATGTCAGCTCACAAACCGGTAAACAGCATGAAAGCGAAAGCAGAAGGAAAAAACCTCGTCATCGAGCGGGTCTTTGATGCTCCGCGGGAGCTTGTGTTTAAGGCTTTTTCCGAATCTGGGCAATTGGAAAGCTGGTGGGGGCCTAAGGGGTGGCAAACCGAAAATTATAAGTTTGAATTTAAGCCGCATGGTGTATGGCATTATTGCATGGAGTGTAAAGATGAGAACCAGGGCGAATTTTATGGGCGCAAGTCTTGCGGCAAGGCTGTTTATCAGGAGATTGTGACCTCTGAAAAGATCGTGTACACGGATATGTTTACAGACGAGGAAGGGAATGTTGTTCCCGGGATGCCGGAGATTTTGATTGAGGTGAATTTCGCGGAACACGAAGATCAAACAAAACTGATTACACGTTCTCAATTTTCTTCACCAGAGGAGCTTCAGCAATTGATGGATAAGGGGATGGTCGAAGGGTTTTCCTCACAGATGGAGCGCCTTGACGATCACCTGAAGGCCATACGCTAAAAGCGGGAGGACATATCAATGACATGTTTAGAGCATTTCATATAACCATGTATTCGGGGACCTCCAAATGTTCGTGTGTTTTGTCAAACAATCACGATATAGGAGGCTGAAGAAAATGCGTTCAGAAAAAGAAATCATGGATTTGGTGCTAAGAGTTGCAGAAGAGGACAGCCGCGTCAGAGCTGTCGGCATGAACGGTTCGCGAACGAATCCAAACGTTCCGAAAGATCCTTTTCGGGATTATGATATTGCCTATCTGGTGACAGACATGCAGTCCTTTCTCGATGATCCCGATTGGGTCGATGTGTTTGGCGAGCGGATTATCATGCAGATGCCGGAAGACATGGAGCTGTTTCCGAATGAGCTCGGCAATCGTTTTTCATATTTGATGCTGTTTACGGACGGCAGCCGGATCGACTTGATGCTCATTCCTTTAGAAGAAAAGGATCAATATTGCCGTGAAGACGGACTGACTGTCATCTTGCTCGATAAGGATGATGTCTTGCCCGCGCTCCCTCAGCCGACGGATCAGGAGTATTGGGTGCAAAAGCCGTCCGCACAATGTTTTGCCGACTGCTGCAATGAATTTTGGTGGACATCGACATATGTGGCAAAAGGTTTGTGGCGGCAGGAAATTCTTTATGCTTTGGATCATTTAAACCTTGTAAGGGCGATGCTGCTGAAAATGCTCGAATGGAAGGTCGGCATCGAAACCGATTTTTCACTGAGCATAGGGAAAAACGCAAAATTTCTCAATCGTTATCTTGATGAGAATACGTGGGGAAGACTTTTGCTGACTTATCCCGCAGCAGATGATGAACAGGTGTGGAACGTTTTGTTCCAGATGACGGATTTATTTGAGCAGACGGCTGTCGAAGTGGCTGAACAGATCGATTTTTCGTATATATTTGCAGAAGCTGACAACGTCAAGCGGTACCTCGCGTATGTTCAGCATCTGCCATCCGGCGCCAAGGAGATTGATTTTAGCTGACATGAAAGCCTTGCACACGACGTGCAAGGCTTGTTTCAATTCCCGATTGTATTTTTTCCAAGATCAGACTATGATTAAGCATAGCCATTAACTTCAGAAGGAAGTGTAAGTATGAATAACGACAGTATTCCCGGTCATTTAAGAGCGGACTGTGAGAATTGTTACGGGCTGTGCTGCGTTGCTTTGCCTTATGCAAAGTCTGCTGACTTTGCTTTTGATAAAGACGGAGGCGATCCTTGTCCCAATTTGCAGGCGGATTACCGGTGCGGCATTCATCACGATTTGCGGGAAAAAGGGTTTCGGGGCTGTGCTGTTTATGAATGCTTCGGAGCCGGTCAAAAGGTATCGCAAGACGCCTATCACGCAAACGATTGGCGGGATCACCCGGCATTGGCGGAAGAAATGTTTGCCGTGTTTCCCGTGATGCAGCAGCTTCATGAAATGCTTTATTATTTAAATGAAGCGATTCATGTGAAAGCTGCCCAGCCCATTCAAGAAGATTTGCAGATTGCTATAGAAAAAACGGAGTCCCTCAGGAATCTGAATCCAGCATCACTTCTGGATCTTGATGTTCCAGGGCATCGGGTGATGGTGAATGACCTGCTTCTGCGCACAAGCGAATTCGTTCGGGCAAAAGCGAAAAAGAAGAACCGCCGGATGAAAATAGGCAGGGGAATCGATATGATCGGCGCAAAGTTAAGGGGAGCCGACCTTCAGGGGGCAGATCTCAGAGGGGCGTTTTTGATTGCGGCTGATCTTAGAGGTTCTAATATGAGGATGACGGATCTGATTGGAGCCGATCTTCGAGACGCTGACTTGAGCGGGGCTAACCTTTTGGGAAGCATTTTTCTCACGCAAGTTCAGGTCAATTCGGCTAAGGGTGATCGCAAAACACAATTACCGCCTGCTTTAAAGACCCCTGAGCATTGGCAGTAGGGCGCTGGCCAACAAAAGACAAAAGCGGAGGCATATCTATGAAAACGTATCGCACTTTATTGTTTGATGTCGATGATACACTATTGGACTTCGGCGCTGCGGAAAACACCGCGCTGCGCCTGCTCTTTGAGGAACAGAACATTCCTTTCACAGATCAAATCAAAGCCGATTACAAAAGAATCAATCAGCGTTTATGGAGGGCTTTTGAAGACGGCGGCATCAGCCGCGATGAAGTGGTGAACACCCGTTTTTCTCTGTTATTCAAGGAATATGGCCTTGAGGCTGACGGCGCTTTGTTAGAGAAGAAGTATCGCAGCTTCCTTGAGGAAGGGCATCAGCTGATGGACGGAGCCTATGAATTGATAGAAAGACTGCACGAACAATATGATTTATATATTGTGACGAACGGTGTTTCCAAAACGCAGTATAAGCGCTTGCGTGATTCAGGGCTGTATCCGATGTTCAAGGATATTTTTGTTTCGGAGGACACCGGTTTTCAAAAGCCGATGAAGGAATACTTTGATTATGTTTTTGAGCGGATTCCTCATTTTTCTATAGAACAGGGGCTGATCATCGGGGATTCATTGACAGCGGACATAAAAGGAGGCCGGCTGGCCGGATTGGATACATGCTGGGTCAATCCTGGTGTGAAAGCAAATGATACGGACATTGTGCCGACATATCAAATCCAAAAGCTCGATGAGCTGCAGCAAATTTTATACCTTGGAAGAAAGCCTTCGGCTGTTCGGTGTCTATCTTGAGTAAGCTGAGACGTATTTTATACAACACTTCTTTCTCAAAAGCCCGCATTAAAAATCCCAATTGCTCGGAATGAACAATTGGGATTTGTTTTAAAGCGTTCCCGACAAACTGATTGATTTTGGATACGTATAATCAAAGCCAAATGTCTGATATAAACCGATTGACGGGACATCTGCCATTAAGATCACATCGGCGTCTTTTGGTGCGTTTTCCCGGAGATAGTCTGTGATTTCGTTCATGATGGCTTTCTTGATCTCTTTGTCAGGGGGTCTGACAGCAATATCGACGATTTGGAAATAGCAGCCGCCGTCCCCGACAATTCTGGCCATTCCGATAAGCTTTGACTCTTCATCCCTTATCAGGACCGAAAAAATCGAGCGGCTCAAAGCCGTTTTGGCTGAAGAGACCTCCTTTTCGCTTAGACCGGCAGCCGTTCGCAATTCGTTATACTCACTTGGGTTTGGAACTTCATAAGAAATCTTCATCATAGCCTCCTTTGTATAGATTTATCACTTTCACCATCTATTTTACAAGGTTAATGCAAGTGATAAGGTTTATGTTTATGTCTTTAATTTTATTGGGAGTTAGATTATCTTTGCACTTTAATGTTTTTCTCTAAAGTTTGTCTGGGCGATTGTGATTTGGTATAGTGAAGGTCCGATAAAACCGATGGGGAGGACCCGAGATGCGCTATTACAAACCGATTGAGATCGCCAGGGAGCTTGACATCAGTACGAGCGCGTTGCGGCATTATGAGTCTTGGGGAGTCGTTCCTGCACCCGAGCGCGCGGAGAATGGCTATCGCCTCTATACCAGTCTGCATCTGGCTTATTTCCGCTGCCTTCGCGCCATGTTTCCGGCGTTTGGCGTAGGGCTCACCTGCAAAGTGCTTCGTCATGTTCAAAACGGCGACATGGACGCCGCCTTCTGGCTTGTGAACAAAGAACAAGCCGATTTACAGGAGGAAAAAGCTGTTGCCGATCAAACGCTTGCCGTATTGCGAGATCCGGAACTCCCGATTGTTTCAGGTAAAAGGTTGAAACGCCATATGACGATCGGTGAAGCGGCTTCTCTCACAAATGTAGAAACCTCTGCCATCCGCCACTGGGAAAAAGAAGGGCTGATCTCGCCGGAACGGGATCAGGAAAACGGCTACCGCCTGTTCACACCGGTTCATATTAGGCAAATTTTATTGATTCGCACTTTGCGAAGAACCGTTTATTTTTTGGAGAACATGAAGGAAATCGTTCAGGCTGTTGAATATCAAAGCATTGAAAAAGCAAAGGAAGTCACCGAAAATGCGCTGAAAAGTATCAATCAGCGCAACCGCAGGCAGTTCTACGGTGTTTACCAGTTGGTAGAGCTGTGTAAAGAGGCAGAGCTGATAGACAATTAACTAAAGCGGTGCGATTTTCTAAAAAAATGCATGATTTTGGGGAATTCAACCAACCTAATGGGTAAAAAAGGAGCGCGGAACATGGATACAACATTAGGCTATTTGCGCGAATCACTGTCAAATCATCTTGAACATGGCACAGGACAGAGCATTTACAGAAAAATCGCATCCCAGCAATATGCGAATGAGGAAGAGTTTGTCAGACACTTGGATGAGCGGGAAATTGCTTTTCTGAATCAAGTGCTTGAACATGAGATGAAATATGCAATGAATGAACAGGATCATAAACGGACGAGAGAATTAAACGAAGTGTATGAACTGCTGTTTTGAAAGGCGGGCGGGGTAGATGGGTGCAATAGAACGGAACGGCTATACGTTTGAACCGGAGTACAGCGTGACAAGGCAAAACGGAGCGATTCATGTTTACCGGCGCGGGGAGTTTGTCGAGGAGATCCTGTTTGATTTTTGCGGAGAATTTCCAGAGCATGATTTGATCGAAGAGCTGGTGAATCATTATTGCTATAAGAATAAAATATAAAACAACCAGGCTGCCCTATTTCTTGGCAGCTTTTTTCTTTGAAGAAGCAGGATATGCACAGCGGACAAATTGTTGAATTATTGGGAATTTATGATAAATTAGTTTTGGGAAATCCTAAAGGAAGAGAGGCTATGTTATGTTTTTGAAAGGCATTGACGACCACGTACAAATTGCCGCTCCTCAAAACAGTGAGAATCTATGCAGGGAATTCTTTTCCGGCATATTTGAAATGAAGGAAATTCCGAAGCCTGAGAACTTGAGAAAGCGAGGGGGAGTCTGGTTTCAATGCGGCGAACAGGAGCTTCATGTAGGAATTCAAGAAAATTTTGCTCCGGCCGTAAAAGCCCATCCGGCATTCAGTCTTGCCGATCTAAAAAAGCTGAAAGAAAGGTTAATGGAATTGAAATAAAAGAAGATGAATCTTTAGAGGGTGCAGAACGGTTTTATATCAATGATCCATTCGGCAACCGCCTCAAATTTTTAGAGCGGCAGGAAAAAAAGAAATAAAAGCTGCCATACTTGATATGACAGCTTTTTTGACGGGGCGCTATTTTTTCTCTTTATCATAATAATGAACCGGATACATGGACTCTTCCGAAACCATTTTATTGTCTTCAATATCCTGCGGGGACGGGTTTCCTGCTTTTTCGACCGGGAATGAATCTTTGTTTTGTTTTTCAAAAAAATAAGGGATTTTTTCTTTTGCGTTTTGCATATACGCTTTCAGCTTTTGTCTGTTTGACTGATCTTTTAACATATAAGCGGCGACTCCGGCGACAACGGTGAGACCCGAAATGACGTTTTTCTGCTTCATGCTCTAAACCCCTTTCTATTGATGGATTTGTATTTGTTTTCCCACGGTCGCCGCTGCTTAAACGGATAGCAGCCGCTTAAGCGCTCCATCAATATCTGCTGTCGGCTTCTGGCAGGCGAAATTTTCGCAAATATAAACCGTTGTTTTGTCATCTATGGCTTTATAGTCTGCCGCAAAATCTGCAATTCCTTTAAAATCACCCGGCGATTCGGCTGCGAGGACGGCATAATTCGGCTGAAAGGCCTGCTGCATTGCCGCAATGATTTTCTGCCTGTCCGGATCATCCTGCTTTCCGATCGCGACAATTTCTTTTTGCGGCATCACATGACTTAACAGGCTTTGGAGAAAGTTTGCATGACCGCTTGGATAGGATGAGACGTCTCCGTGAAACGCTGAAAACATCTTCGCGACCTGATCAATCAATGACAAATCACCCGTCAGCCGCCCGAGCCGCAATAACTGAACGGCCGCTGCGCCGTTTCCTGAAGGGAGAGCGCCGTCATATACTTCTTTGTCCCGGACGATTAACGCTTCTGCATCGCTCCCGGTAAAATAAAATCCGCCATGCTCTTCATCCCAGAACAGGTCGGTCATCTTTGCAGCCAGTTCCTTCGCTTTACGCAATTCAGCCAAGTCAAATGTTGCTTCATACAATTCCAGATAAGCCCACAGCAAAAATGCGTAGTCATCGATAAATCCTTTATTTTTCACTTCGCCATCGCGGTAGCGGACCATGACGCGTCCGTCTTTGATCAACTCGTCTTCAATAAATGCAGCGGCATTCCGCGCCATTTTCAGATATTCAGGCGCACTGTAGACTTTCGCCGCTTTGGCGAGACCGGCGATCATCAGGGCGTTCCAAGATGTCAGTACTTTATCATCGACATGTGGATATGTTCTTTCCTGCCGTTTTTCAAAGAGTCTTTTTCTCGCTTCTTCAAGCTGCTCTTGAAGTTCAGCATCTGTTAATGAGAACTCATCCTTCACATTTTCCAACCTGGTATAAATCAGGTTTGGAATATTGCGCCCCTCAAAGTTCCCTTCAGGCGTGATGTTATAAACGGCGCAATATAATTCGCCAAGATCATCTCCGAGCGTTTCAAGGATTTCGTCTTTTGACCATACATAATACTTGCCCTCTACACCTTCAGTGTCCGCATCAAGCGCAGAATAAAAAGCGCCTTTCTCATCCGTCATTTCACGGCGGACAAATGTGATGATCTGCTCGGAAATCCGGCGGTATCGTTCGTTTTTCGTCAATTGATAGGCTTCTGTATAAGCGATCAGCAGTAAAGCATTGTCATAGAGCATTTTTTCAAAGTGGGGCACGAGCCATTCATTATCGGTCGAATAACGGGCGAATCCGAAGCCGATATGGTCATAGATGCCTCCGTCCGCCATGCTGTCCAGCGTTTTCGTCACGCTGTACAAGGCGTTTTCCTCACCGCTGTATTGGTGGTAGCGAATCAGAAAGGTCAGCATATGGGGGATCGGAAACTTCGGTGCGCTGCCGAATCCGCCATATGCTGCGTCAAAGCTGTTGATCAGCTGCTGATACGTGCGCTTCAGAATATCCTCGTCCAGCGACTCGCCGGATTCGCTTTTCGCTTTGATTCTTAAATTATTGGCCGCCTTTTCAGCAATGTCTTCCACGTGATCGCGGTTTTTTGCAAACGTATCAGAAAGCTGCTTCAATACTTCGACAAATCCCGGACGGTTAAAACGGCTTGTCTTCGGAAAATATGTACCGGCATAAAACGGCTTCTGCTCAGGCGTCAAAAAAACATTCAACGGCCAGCCGCCCTGCCCCGTCATCATCTGACAGATCGTCATATAAATCGAGTCGACATCAGGCCTCTCCTCGCGATCGACTTTAATCGATACGAAATTCTCATTTAAAAGCTTTGCAACTACCTCGTCTTCAAAGCTTTCGTGGGCCATGACGTGACACCAATGGCATGTGCATTAGAGTAACCAAACTAGCTATACCCAATAGATACGAGTACAGGCTTGTTCTCGCGTTTCGCTTTATCAAATGCTTCTTCTCCCCAAGGAAACCAGTCTACAGGGTTGTGAGCGTGTTGAAGTAAATATGGAGACTTCTCAGCGATTAATCTATTGGGTTTACTTTTGTATGGCATGGGATCACCTTCTTTCGAATTTAAGTAATATATTCTTTAATATACCCTCTTTAAATTATAAAATTCTTTTTGCATTAGATAAAAAATGGATTTTCAAAATTAAAAACTCATTCCAAATAGTCTGCCTTCGTTATTTTCGCGGTCATCCAATGTAATTGTTATTTCATTATCATAAATTTTATATAGGGAATCATCTGAATTTCTGGGGATGTCATCTTCTAAGGCTGTAAAGATATATTGAATTCCATTTTTAGAGCATAATTCCCTTATTTTATTAATGTATTTTATTTTTTTTGTATTTGATAAGGACTCTAAGCTTCCGTCATGATAAGCAAATCGGTAAAATTTTTCGGTAGGATAATTAATTAGAACAGCTAAATCAAAGCACACGCATAACATTTTTCTATATGAGTAACCATCGGATTTAGATGTTAATTCTGCTTCATCTATTCCTATTATTTTGGCCTTGAAATCAACGTTTTTAGAATCATTGATCTGATAAAAGAGTATTGCAGTTTCCCCTAGTATCTCTAAAACCAATTGGGAAAAATCTATCGCTATTTGCTTAAATAAATTATTGCCCTGATTTAAATGGTGTTCTATACGATCAATTATGTTTTGTAGTGCTGCTTCCTTAGCTTTAATAGCGTCATCCATTTCTTTTAAGAGATCGTAATTGTCCATTTTGCTTAATAGGTTACTAATCTCGTTTTCAACTTCAACAAGCTCCATTTGGTACTTCTTGAATTTAGTGAAGGAATCTTTTTCTTTTAACAAAGAAAGAATTTCATTACGACGCTTATTTTCTTTCCGCAACTTATTATTTACATACTCCAAGTCCTTTTGTAAAATAGCTAAGTTTTCTTCTAAGAGTAGGTTTCTTTCTTCTGTAATATCATTATTAAACTTAACTAAATCACCATACTCTTTCTTTAATTCATTTGGAAAAAATACTTTTATTTCAGAGAACAGCGTTTGTAATTTACTTATATCAAAAGGAACACTGTTTCTTAAAGATTCTTGAGTTTTCTTTATCTCATATTTTAATTTATATTCTTTACTATTTAATTTAGAGATATTCGTTTCTATTTCTTCAATTAATTCTCTATTTAGTTCTCTTTCATTCATATAAAAATCAAAATCATCGATTTTCGTTAGAAGCTTCTCTTTTTTTGCTTCACTTATATCTAACAAAGATTTAATTTGGTTTAATTGATTAAGATTAATTTTAAGTTTTTGTTCCATATCATTAAATAGTGTTAATTCATCTTTAATTTCTGATTCTTTCAAGTACTTTTCTTTAATTAACGCACCATTAAATCCGAGTAATTGAGCGATTGCTGGTTTCCATGAAGAATCGCTACCTCTAAACTTTGTTAGCTTAAAAACTTCATCATAATCATATTGTGTTCTTAAAAAATAGTTAACATATTGTCTGTAATCATATGGAAGCAACTCGCTAAATCCCCAAAAACGATTTAATATTTCCTTGGGATTTTTGTTTACATCAGACGAAGTTAAGGGAAGGTCTTTATAGTCCCAAACTAATTCCTCTCGAAAGTCTTGTTTGCCCTCGTTATGGAATTTCAAGGATATCTTAGTGTTGTTCTTCACACTTCTTTTTATTGTTATGTATTGTGAATTGTTTTTTTTAAGCTCCATAAAAAAAGTATAGTCACTGAACTTTTCGATGTTATCTTTTAAAAAGTTACCTGGTTTTAATCCTTTTAAAAACATAAAATCTATTAAATTTATAAGAGTACTCTTTCCTAAATTGTGTGAATCAGATTCAAGATTTTGCTGATTAATTACTCTACCAAGTATTATATTTAACCCATCAGTAAAATCTAAATCATTAAATCTACTGTTATTTGAATATATCTTAGATATTTTCATTCTTTAGCAGCTCCACATTATCAGAATGTTTATTGTATTTGATTGCATTAAAAGAATACAAAAAAGTAAGTGCCAAATTAAAAAGTTCCATAATGCCATCTTCATTAATTTCTTGACAAATAGCTTTATATAAATCATCATATGGGTAGATATTTTTATTTTTTAATTTCTGTATAATAATGTGACTAATATTAAAAATTGAAAGTTTTAAATCCATATATTTATGAGGTTTGATCATGTTTATCACCTATGTCGCAACTATAATACATATAATGTAGAAAAACCCATATGAGTTCTTTGTTGAATGGAAGTTCATAATTAGACTTTTCAACTATATAGTTATATATCGCATCAAAGATCTTTTCGAAATACTCGAACTCTCTCCTATTGCATACAATTTTATTGTTTATTTCTGTTGTTGTACTAAGGTACATTTTTAAAAACTCTTCATTTCTTATGTCTTTGAGAAAAATGGATATTTTTTCAAAGTGCATTAAGCTATTTTTCTTTATGTGTTCAAAATATTCATTTGAAAGTCTATTGATTTCGTTTTTTTTCTTAATTTTAGGTCGATAGAAATCTGTTGTATTTTCAATAACATTGTTGATATTGTCAGTTTCCTTAGAGAAACATTCTATAATTTCTTTTAGATCTTGTTCATAGAACCTGATAGGATGAGGATTAAAATTATAGATATGAGTTGTCTCTTTTATATCCCTACCTGCAGATTTATTATTGTTTCCAGCTATTATTTGCAGTATTCTCTCAAACATTTTTCATATCATTCCCAGCTGTTTTGTTCCCTTTTCCAATAACTAGTTGTTTTCTGGCGCTATTTGAATTGATATTTAAATTTTTGGTTATCTTTATAACTTTCCCAGCAACAAAGATGCTTATTATGAAAGATAATATTGAACACACTCCTGAAATAAAGTTAAATGTTTGCATATAAGCTAAATGTCCCCCTTCAAAAAAGTTGTTGTGGTACTAATCATCCCCTATTATAGCACTTTTTGGTGGAAAAAATCTGTTCAACCCCAAAATATCAAATATTTAAAAGGTTCAACATCAAAAATCAAGGGTTTTCAGTAAACTTTGGGAACAATCTGAAGTTATTGTTATTTCTTTCAATTCCTTCATGTATATTAACTATGCCCGATCACATGTAGATTTATGTTTATGATTAAGATAATATTTCTATCTTAGTTTCTTATTGACACCAATGGCAAGTCGAATAGCCGATGCTGACGAGAACCGGCTTGTTTTCGCGTTTTGCTTTTTCGAAGGCTTCTTCTCCCCACGGATACCAATCCACAGGATTGTGAGCATGTTGGAGTAAATACGGAGACTTCTCAGCGATTAATCTATTGGGTTTATTGTTAGTGGGCATGGGATCACCTTCTTTCCTTATTGACTATCCTTAGATTACCACAGTAATCATATATAAATTCAAAAAATGAGCAGGTTTTGGAATGGATGGATAATTGTCAATGCAAACACAACAAGCCGGCTTGAGTCAGCAGAACTGCTAACGTTACTCTGCGTACCTATTCCTGAGAAAGGGAAGTTTGAATGGAGATGCGCCTGGATTCACAGCATAAGAAAGAACATACCAAATGATGCAGGTATGTTCTATAATTTAAACAGAAAGATAAAAATCATTGAGTAGGCTAACTCTTGTTATCCTCTTATATATGTTTTTTACCAAAACAAATTGGATTAGGGATAAGTTATATATGCAATGCAAAAAGCGACAAATAATATATAGTTCTTTCCGTTATTAATGAAAAAGAAATCGATGATCCAAAGAGTAAATAAAGTGATAAAAACGATGTTGTAACTCATTGGAGCACTTTTTTTAGTATTTATTTACCCATTTCATCCTTCTTTACTTTATTTTTCGTTCTCCATATAAAGAATTGACCCCATGCTAATAGCAAATTAATCAATAAAATCCCTTCAGTAACGTCCGATGTTGTTTAATATAGCTCAGTAAAGTTCCCTCGAAGTATAAGGTAATAATGATTAGAAATAGCAAACTAAACACTTCAATTTTTCTCATTTCTGACATCCCTTTCTGATTCGAATAAAAATAATTGGTCAACTGTTACCCCTAAACAATATGCCAATTGAAAAGCAAGAGATAAACTCGGATCATACTTATTATTTTCAATAGCATTAATGGTTTGACGGGAAACGCCGCACGCTTTGGCCAATTGCTCTTGAGAAAAACCTTTTTCCTTTCTAGCATGTTTTATAACCTTTTTCCATAAAAACTCCTTTATGGAAAAGATATTTTACATATTTGTCGTAAATGATTGTTTTCATTATGTCAAACTTATTTGGCATATTTGGAAAAGGAAATGGGAAGGCAAACTGTTATCTCAGTTGTTTGATGGAATCCACTTTTAAATAATAATTAGCTGCTTCCTTTTTAATCCTATCATTGTTTGACTAATGACATGGAATAGTTTAGGATTAAAGTAAATATTTATATTTTATCCACTAGGGGAGCTTTAGAAGCTGAGAAGAGACATAAGTCCTGACCCTTTGAACCTGATTTGGTTAACACCAGCGTAGGGAAGTGAAAAAATTAGAGAGATTTTTTATCTTATCTATATTTAAGCCACTTTCCATATGAAAGTGGCTTTATTTATTTTGAAAGGATGATATTAAAGTGACAACTAAAAAAGTTTTTTTAGCAGGGCCTTTTAAAAGTTTAGTAGATGAGAATACTGGATTGATGAGTTTACATGAAAGGGGAAAGTTGGAGTCATTAATTTCTTTTTTTGAAAATGAAGGATGGTTAGTTCATAATGCTCACAAGCGAGAAGGATGGGGGAAAGATTTCATGACACCCCAACAGTGCACTAAAATTGATTTTGATGAAATAAGCACTTGCGACCTTTTTGTAGCTTTTCCTGGCTCACCGGCTTCTCCTGGAACGCATATAGAAATTGGATGGGCTTCTGCCTTGAAAAAAAAGATAGTGTTATTACTAGAAAATGATAGGGATTACGCATTCTTAATTCAAGGGTTAAATGTAGTAGCTGATGTTGAATACATTAATTTTAAAGATACTGATGATTTATTAGAGAAGATTAAAAGTATCCTTATGAAATAAAAGGTGGAATCTAAATGAGAAAGAAAACTTTTCATGAAGCATATATGGAAACCCTGTATGACATCTATTACAACCCTGAATTTTTGAATTCACCGCGTGGACAAAAAAGCAAAGAACAATTGAACTATCATCTGATCCTTGAAAATCCAATAGAACGTGTCACTTACTTACCCTCTAGAAAAACAAATATCGTGTTTAATTTTGCTGAAGTTTTATGGTATTTATCGGGGAGTAATAACTTAGATTTTATTAGTTATTACAATAAAAAAATGCCTTTATATTCAATGAATAAAAAAACATTAACAGGTACTGCGTATGGTCCTAAAATATTTGAATTTGGAAACGCAAAACTAAATCAATGGAATAGAATAAAAAATCTTTTGACACAAGAAGACATTGATTCAAAAAGGGCATTTATTCAAATATTCGATGCCTCGGAACTCTTCGTTTCTGGAAACATTGATGTTTCTTGCACAATCGGTTTGCAATTTTTCATAAGAGAAGACAAGTTATACATGTCTTCCGTAATGCGTGCAAATGATGCATTTCGAGGGATGATTAGTGATCTGTTCTCTTTTACATTTATGCAAGAATTAATGGCGAGAGAACTTCATTTAGAAGTCGGGGAATATTTCCATAATGTTGGTTCCATTCATATTTACGAGTCGGACAACGAATGGGCAAAAACAGTACTTGAGGAAGCAAAAACCCATAATGATATCTCGGCTTTTGAATTTCCTAAAATGCCTACCGGGAATAATTGGCCCTTCATCGAAACAGTTTTAGAATATGAGGCTTTGCTTAGAAAAGATCAAATTTCAATGTCAAAGCAGGATATTGAAACTCTAGACTTACCTGAATATTGGAAACAGATTCTTTTACTTTTCAGTATATATCAGCATATTGCTTATAAACGAGATATGGATCATTCTCTATTTCAAGGCTTACTTCCTATTTATCAATTTTTTGTTAGAAATAAGTGGTTTAATTATTTCTCAACTAAACAAAAGGAGGAAATTTAATGAAAACTTCTTGGAAAGAAGACAGTGTTGCTGGTAAATTCGATGCTTATAACGACGTTTTAGAACAAACATTAGGTTTTGAGTATGTTTTTCGTAAATTTGATAAAGAGGATATTAAAAAGGTGCTCGATTTTGGCTGTGGTCCCGGAAAGGTAGCATATAGGTTAGCTGACAGAATAGATTGCAATGTAATCGCAGTAGATGAATCAAGTAAGATGTTAGATATAGCAAAGACAAAAAGAAAGCATCCACATGTTGACTATCATTTAATTGAACATGATAATCTTTTCTTCTTACCAGATCATTCAGTTGATGCTGCTATGGCCTGTTACGTCTTTATTAATACAGATAGTGATCAACGTATCAAAAGAATAATGGATGAAATTTTTCGTGTGTTAAAACCGGGCGCTTCTTTTGTTATACTCGATACGAACCCTGATTCAACTGGAATAGAATTTTCAACCTTTCGCAACGGAATACCGGGGAAAGAATATTCTTATGGAGAAGAAAGAAATGAGTGGCTTCATGTTCCTGAACAAGCAGATTTAATTTTAAATGACTTTCATTGGCCGAAGTCAATGTACTATAAACTTTTATCTAATGCAGGTTTTGAAAGTGTAACTTTACTAGAACCAACGTTAAACGAAATTGACGGAGAGCAGTTAAAGGCTATCGAACAAAAATTTAAATTTAATAATTGGAAAAGTGAAAAGGAATATCCACCTTTTATAATTTTTGAAGCAGTTAAACCTACCTAAGGAGGAGTATGAGTTGACGGATATCTACAAAGCACTTTCGATTGCTGGAACAGATCCAACCGGGGGAGCGGGAATTCATGCAGACTTAAAAACCTTTCAGGAACAGCAAGTATATGGAATGGCTGTTATTACATCAGTTGTTGCTCAAAACACACTTGGTGTGAAAAGTTTTGAGGAGGTATCTCTGAATAATATATCTCAGCAAATAGACTGTGTCATTGGAGACATAAAACCAGATGCTGTAAAAACTGGTATGCTTGCAAGTGTAGAAATTATTGAACTGATAGCTGAAAAATTAAAAGCGGCTCATATCCAATCGTATGTGATGGACCCAGTTATGGTTGCTAAAAGCGGACATCATCTGCTTCATAAGGATGCCGTTAATCATTTGAAAAAATTATTAATACCTCAAACAACTGTTATTACACCAAATATTCCAGAAACAGAAGTAATAATCGGCAAATCAATAAAAACTATACAGCAGATGCGTGATGCTGCTAAAGAAATTGTGGAAGTATATGGAGCAAAGAGTGCTGTCGTAAAAGGAGGGCATTTGAACGGAGAAGCTCGCGATATTATGTACTTTGACGAGACCTTTGAGGAATTTGTTTCTCCTCGCTTTGATACAAAACATACCCATGGAACAGGCTGTACTTTTTCTGCCGTTATAACTGCAGAGCTAGCAAAGCAGCACAGTATACCAGAATCTGTCGCAACAGGAAAAGAATTTATTTCAGCAGCTATTAAACATCCCATAGGAATTGGGAAGGGACAAGGGCCTACAAATCATTTCGCGTATCGCTCAATCATTAATTAAGAGACAACTACTTAAGGAGTGTTACGATGATCTACAAGGAATATGATGTATTTTTATTCGATTTAGACGGAGTTATTTATATAGGAGACAAAGCTTTACCAGAAGCTGTTTCTTCTTTAAAACGCCTCCGTGAAAAAAAGAAATCCATTCGTTTTTTAACGAATGATCCCTGTGTTACAAGAGAAACGATTGTTAAAAGGCTTCATAAACTCGGTTTTTCAGCAAGTATTGATGAAGTCATTACTTCGGGGTGGGCAACAGCTGATTACCTTGTTAAGGCTGGAATAAAGAAAGCATATATATTAGGAAATGATCAACTTAAAAGCGAGATTCGAAAAGCTGGTATTGATCTTGAAGAAGATCTAGCAGAGGCTGTTGTCATTGGATGGGATAACAATATTACTTTTCAAGATATACATAAGGCAGTAAATCTCATCCGCCGTGGGGCTTCATTTATTGCTACAAATGGGGATAAAACATTTCCCACCGCTAAAGGACCAGCACCAGCTACAGGTGCCATAGTTGAGGCTGTTAAAACGGGTGCAGATAAAGCACCCATCATAATTGGAAAACCGGAGTCTTCAATATTTGAAAAAATACTTGAGTCCTTTGAAGACAAAGAGAGATGCGTCATGATTGGAGATACACCTGAGACAGATATTATTGGAGCGAACCAAATGGGCATAGCTTCTATCTTAGTTTCTGATCAAAATACTTTATTTCCTGTAGAACATGACTTTAGAAATCCAGATGTTGTGATCCGCGATTTGAAGTATTTGTTCGATAGTGAAGTTAAGATAGAAGTACGTGAGAAACCAGATTATCAATGGACAGAACAAGTTAAAGCTGGAGTCGCTGGAATAATAATCAAAGAATCAAGTTCGGTTTTATTAATGAAGCGTGCTGATAATGGTCAATGGGGCATACCTTCAGGACATGTGGAACCTGGTGAATCAGTTGAACAAGCGATAATAAGAGAAATAAAAGAGGAAACCGGATTAACTGTTAAAGTTTCTAAAATGATAGGAGTTTATTCTGATCCAAGCTCACAAACATTTATTTACCCTGACGGAAGAGTCAGTCACTTTATTACCAACTGTTTTCAATGTGAAGTGATTGGCGGGACATTGAAAAAATCCACAGAGGAAGCCTTAGAAATTAGGTATTTTAATATCCGTGAGTTACCGGAAAATCTATTGCCAATGCACCCTAGATGGCTGGAGGATGCTTTAGCACAGAAAGACTTTGCTTTTATTCGTTAAGTTAACTTTATATTTTCCATTAGTAAGATGAAATGCAAACAATTGTGAAGGGAATCAAAATAGAGAAGATGCCAAAAATTAAATTGGTATCTTTTTGTTTTTCATCCCTATAGGATTATCCATGATGCGGTATCAGTGACTATTTTGTACACAAAATGAATGTAACATTATGCAAACATAGAGATTGAATGGGCTTCAACGCTTGAAATACAGGATCAGAAAAAACAAAGAATTGCAAAATAAAAAAAGACTTGGCAGGTCGAATTGGGGCGTTAGGGATAACATATAAAGAAGCAACTACCGACCGTGTTGTATGCAAAATGTCAGTCGGTCCGAAAACAATTCAACCGATGGGACTACTGCACGGAGATTCTTCTGTAGCTCTTGCTGTTCTTCATAAAACTACATTACTCGTAATGTGAATATATTGAAGAAAAGCGGCTATGTTAATATCACAAAAGATATCCATGATTCCAGAACGAAAATCATTACAATAACCGAATTAGACATTGAAAAATTAAAAGAAGCAATTCCTATTTGGTTACAAATACAAGAAAAAATCGTAAACGATATTGGTAAAGTATCATACGGAAATTTCTTTGAAACTCTAAAAGCCATACAAGAATCAATTGAATACACAAGAGTTAAAGACACTGAGAATTTAAAGCTTCCTATCTCTTTATTTCTGGCTAGTTTAACAGACGTGACACCAATGACGACATGTTGAATAACCGATGCTGACGAGAACCGGCTTGTTTTCGCGTTTTGCTTTTTCGAAGGCTTCTTCTCTCCACGGATACCAGTCTACAGGGTTGTGGGCGTGTTGAAGTAAATATGGAGACTTCTCATTGATTAATCTATTGTGTTTATTGTGAGTGGACATGGGTTCACCTACTTTCAATCTTGTTTTGCATTCTTACTGTACCACAAGTATAAAATTAAATACTTTCATTTAATATTTTCCCGAAAATGAGTAAATCTAAAAGATTGAAGTTAAAATCATTTCAGTCCCCATCATGAAAGGAGATTCTATGCCACCAATGCAAAGGGGATTCTCTCTGTGAGATTATTGGATAAGTTAAAATGTTATGTGGATTAGGTGATGAGGATTAAATTCAGGGGGGTGTAATGGTGAAGTTAGATGAATTTACTATTGGACAAGTTTTTCAAACTAAATCTTTCGAATTAACAAAAGAGAATGTAATGAATTTTGCAGAAGAATATGACCCGCAATACATGCATTTAAATGAAGAGAAAGCAAAAATGGGTAGATTTAATGGTATTATTGCTTCTGGAATACAAACGTTAGCAATTACTTTTAAGCTCTGGATTGAAGAAGGGTGTCATGGGGACGATGTTATAGCTGGAACAGGAATGAATAATATAAAATTCCTAGCACCCGTATACCCCAATGATAAACTGAACACTATTGTTAAGGTTATTGATAAAAAACCAAATAAAAGTCAAACGGGGATACTTACTGTATTGTTATCTACCTATAATCATAAAGAGGAAAAAGTGTTTGAAGGTGAGTTATCAGTATTAATTAAACGCTAAAAAATTCGATAAGTATATACAAACAGGAACTTACTAGAGTTCCTGTTAATTTATTATGGTATGTACCTTTAGTATATCGTTTTTATATAGGTGTTTAGCTATGAGGCTTCTTCGGCTTTGTCAATTCGAAACTATGTTGCACCATATCATCAAGAGTTTCTTTCGAGAGGGTACCATCTAAAATAATTGTATTCCAGTGGTCTTTATTCATATGATAACCGGGTTTCACTTCCTTATAGATGCTACGTAGAAAATTGGCGTGCTCAGGTTCGCATTTAAGATTGATGCATAGATGACCATCTAGATTAAAGATAAGTGCAAACAACTTTTTATTACCTTTGTGACGCATCACAGTCCACCCTTCACCAAAAGGATAGTCTTTATAGGTGTCTGGATAAGACAGGCAGTAATCAATTATTTCATTCATAGTCATAATAAGCCACCACCATTATAATTTATGATATAGACAAATGAGCCAGTGATTCATAGATCATTATATCAAAATAAAATCTGTTTTAATCGTTTTGACTGGTTAGGTGATAATATAAACTACTTCTATGTGTGTGTTGGCTATTCTAGCATACATGGCACCAGTGGTAAGTCGAATAGCCGATGCTGACGAGGACCGGCTTGTTTTCGCGTTTTGCTTTTTCGAAGGCTTCTTCTCCCCAGAGGAACCAGTCTACCGGGTTGTGGGCGTGTTGGAGTAAGTAAGGAGACTTTTCAGCGATTAATCTGTTGGGTTTATTGTTCGTTGGCATGGGATCACCTTCCTTCATTTATTAATTGTATTATTTTCAATTTTAACATTACCATAATGCGGTTTGTTTTATTCTTATTCAACATTATCTTTGGTTTTAGTTAATGTCTTGTGAAGCATTTATGAGGAATTAAATGTCTTTTTAATTTTAAAAACATGAAAATCTTTGCATCTAAACTTTCTTCAAAGTTTTATATATTTCTTTGGCAAAATGATATATCGTCTTATCATTTTTTAAAAAGTGGATGGCTCAAGCTATTGTGTTTTCAACTGTCATAGACATTTCCTTATAGCTATTTCGATGGTTGGTGGGGTTTTAATGGATGCTGTTCCTCCGCAAACAGTTGGAGCAATTGCTGGCATCATCATTGTTTGTACATCTTTTACTGCTTTACCCTTAATCAAAATGAGGAAAAGATTAAACATAAAAGCATAATAAAACAGAATGGATATTTGTATGCCGTCAGTTTCAAATCATGAATATAACCACACATAAAAAAGCCCATATTGGGGCTTCTTTTTCATAAACGTTGCTGAATCATTTCGTCGGTATTTAAGAAGAAGGAGAATCGTGCATTATCATCTTTAAGTTTTTCTTCTATACCTTCTTTGATAAAAAAACCTTCTTTTTAAAAAAGCGTTTTTATCAAGTTGAGCAATGAAGATGCCGGAAATGACAATTAACGCTCCAATCAGTTCCTTTAGTGAAAAAATTTCGCCTAAAAAGCAAACCGCGAATATTGCTGCAAACAGTGGTTCAGTCGCAAAAATTAAACCTGTATGTGTAGGAGTCGTGTACCGTTGAGCTATCGTTTGGCAAACAAAACCGATTGCACTACAGAATATGCCTAGTCCCAGAATCGCAGTCCATGAATGTAATGTTGTTGGTAAAGAAGGAATTTCAAAAAGGGTACTGCAGATGAGCGCGATGAATCCTGCAAATCCTAATTGCAGCACTCCTATTGTTAAAGGATTGTCTTCATTAGTTAACTTTCCAGTTAAAATAATATGAATAGCGTAACATAGAGCACCACCTATACATAAAAGGTCGCCTAAATGAAAACTTAATGATTGTTTTAAGGTTAAGATGCCTATACCTGTTAAAGTAACCACGAGACCCATTCTGATTGGCCAAGCGGGTAGACGCTTCATTAATAAAGAACTAATTAAAGGAACAAAAATGACTGTAAGGCTCACAAGAAACCCTGCATTCGAGGCAGAAGTCATACTAACACCAAAGGTCACAAGCGTAAGAACGCAAAATAAAACCATCCCCAATATAAAAGAAGAGACAATCGTCTTCTGCTTCATTTTAATTAATGGTTTATAAAGCAATACCCCTGCTACAAAAAAAGCGATTAAAAATCTGAGGGCGATAAGATTGAATATACCAAGTGAACCAAGCCCCATTTTCATAAAAACATAAGATAATCCCCAAAAGGCATTTACAATGAGCATCATCATATTTGCTTTTAATTGCAAATTCATTGATTATCCCCCTCTCTTTTCAGTGTCTATTGCATAGTATACAGAGGGATTTTGCATTAATAAAATGAATCTTTATAATAATTAACATGAATAAAATTAATGTTAAGGAGAAAAAATGATGAGTCTAGTTAAATTTGAAGTTTTAAACAAAGTGGCTGAAGTGAAAAGCTTTACAAAAGCTGCCGATTTTTTAGGTTTAACTCAATCTGCTGTCAGTCATGCGATCACTAGTCTAGAAACGGAATTTGGTTTTCTCCTGGTAAATAGAAATCGGTCCGGAATTACTTTAACAAATGAAGGGGAACAATTATTGTTACCAATAAGAAAAGTTTTACATTATTATGAAGAAGTGCAGCAAGAAGCAGCCAGCATAGTTGGACTTACAAAAGGACTTATAAAAGTAGGCGTGTTTAAAAGTGTCTCAATAAGCTGGCTGCCTGAAATCATTAAGTTCATGCAGTCAAAATACCCTGATATTCGAATTGAATTAATAGAAGGGGATTACTATGAAATTGAACAGTGGCTGTTAAACGGTCTAATCGATTGCGGCTTTATGAATATTTCACATTCAAATCAGTTTGATATTATTCCTCTAAAGAAAGATAGACTATTATGTGTTGTTTCTGACCAAAGTAATCTTTACAATCATTCGACGATTACTTTTGAAGAATTAGAAAAAGAACAGTTCATTATGCCTGCTTACGGCGGTTACCATGATGTAAAACGTATTTTCGAACAAAATAAAGTGAAACCCAATATTCGATTCGAACTAATGGAGGAAAGCTCAATTTTGTCTATGGTAGCTCATCATATAGGGATTAGTATTCTTCCGGAAATGGTATTGCAGTCACTTTCACAACAGCTTCGGGCGATACCTTTAGAAGCGGATAGTTATCGTTCCATTGGCCTTGCAACCCGGTATAATCTTTCGCCGGCGGGAAAGAAATTTGCTGAAGCAACTAAATTTGTGGTGGATAATGAATTCTGATCAAATGAGGTTTGAAAACATAATCTGCTTTTGTTGCCAATTTGGACAAAATAAAAACAAACCATTTGCAAAAAAAGAAAGTTGGCTGTATATTGTTGATATATCAATTATTGATGCATCAACTAATTGTTCAAAAGAAAGAAGGGATGGGTTTGACAACACGTTGTTCACAAGAAGCCGAGATTTTATACCAACTGCAATGCTTGAATAAAGTGATTGGTACGAAATTTGAAGCATGCACCGGTATCAGTCAATCTCGCCTGGAATTGCTCGCCTTGCTCTTCCAGGTAGATGAAATCAGTCAAAGCGACCTTCAAAAAAAGGTGAATATCGATGGCGCGGCCGTCACGAGACATTTGAAACAGCTTGAAGCCAAAGGAATGGTATCAAGAAGAAGGAAGCCTGAGGACAACCGAATTATACTTGTCCGTTTAACCGAGCAGGGACGGGAGCGAATCGAGGCCTCCAAGAAAGAAAAGGAGCGTTTCATAAAGGAAATGCTCGCGAATGTCAGCGCGGAAGAACGCAGTACGTTAAAGAATGTACTGGTACAGATGCAGAAAAATATAGAAAATATTAAAGCATAGAGGAGTATTTACACATGGGAACTACATTAAAAACAAACGATTTTATGAAAATTATGAAAGAACGCCGGTCCATACGCAACTATGATCCGACAGTTAAAATCAGCAAAGAAGAGATGACTGAAATACTAGAGGAAGCGACTACAGCGCCATCTTCAGTCAACGCACAGCCATGGCGTTTTCTAGTCATCGACAGCTCAGAAGGCAAAGAGAAGCTCGCGAAGCTTGCCAGCTTTAACCAAACACAAGTCAGCACATCATCTGCCGTCATTGCTGTCTTTGCAGATATGAACAATGCTGACGATTTAGAAGAAATTTATTCAAAAGCTGTTGAACTTGGCTACATGCCGCAGGAAGTAAAAGACAGACAAATGAAAGCTTTAACTGCACATTTTGAAAAACTTCCGGCGCAAGTAAACCGGGAAACCATCCTGATTGACGCAGGCCTTGTCTCCATGCAGCTAATGCTGACGGCCCGCGCACACGGCTATGACACAAACCCGATCGGCGGCTATGACAAAGAAAACATCGCTGAAACTTTCGGGTTAGAAAAAGAGCGCTATGTACCGGTTATGCTTCTGTCGATCGGAAAAGCGGCCGACGAAGGATATGCTTCATACCGTCTTCCAGTCGATAAAATTGCCCAATGGAAATAATAAAAACTGATATGTGAAAGCGGAAAGGTTAGAATGTATGGAAATACTTGCGGCCGTTTTAGTTGGAATTGTAGCATTGGAACATTTATTTATTATGGTACTTGAAATGTTTTTTATAGATTCAAAGATTGCAAAACGATCTTTCAAATTACCGAAGCATTTAGAAGGAGATCCGAATGTAGCCGTCATGTTTGCAAATCAAGGTCTATATAATGGATTTTTAGCCGCTGGACTTATTTGGGGACTCATCCTTGGATTCAATTCACTTGGCTATATGATTCAATTGTTTTTCGTCATTTGTGTGGTGGCAGCGGCTATTTTCGGAGGCTTTACATCAAACAAATCAATTATTGTGAAACAAGGACTTCCAGCTATTGCTGCATTGGTTAGCCTTTTATTTGTGATGTAGATCGAAGTGTATTTCTGTGAGACCTTCCTAGAGGGCATTATGGCAGGGAAGAGAAAAATGCATTCAGTATTGGCGCACTGTATAAACCTAAAACCAGTAATCTCCAAAGTGAATGAGGGCTTCTCATAATGAAGCCCTCAATTTAGTATCAAATTCAAGTTTTTTGGCTTCATCCATTTTTACTCAAATATTGATTTCCTCAAATTTTCATGGCTGCAATAATAGGAGAAAGCCCCTCACCCTGGGCCGGCATTACCTTTGTCCACAACTGTATAAAAAAATAAAGACTTATAAACATTTATAGTTTCTTATAAAGTTATATCTGCATGTAACATGAATTGCTGTGGTTACATCGGGAATTCGATTAGTTCGTATAGAATGAAGCAAACTCTATGTACAGTATCTTCCTTATCCAGAAAAAAGAATGTTCATTGATTAAAGGTGTTTGAATAGAGAACTTTATTTTAAAAGACACAAATAGACAAGAAAATCTATATGTTAGTGTATTTTTGGATATTTAGAGAGGGTGTATGATGATGCCGAAAAAAATGAAGATTGATCAGCCGAAAATTCCTCAAGAGCTTTCGCAAGCTAATTTTCAAGATATTTATTATGAAGAAGATCCACACCTGAATAATTGCCAAGTTACAAATTCTACTTTTGATAATGAAGATATGGGCAGAGTTGAATTGTCAAAAACGGTTATTAGAAATTCTTCTTTTCAAAACACAAAATTTAGAAATATTGATTTGACAGATGTTATATTCGAAAACTGTGATTTTTCGAATGGTGATTTAAGTGAAGGAAACATTCATAGAGCGGTGTTTAAAGGTTGTAAGTTAATGGGCGTTAACTTTTCTGAATCTCGATTTGGGGATGTACTATTTGAAGAATGTGTTCTTAATTTAAGTGCATTTGGATATGCTAATCTTAAAAAAGTCGAATTTTATAATTCGGATTTAATCAATACTGATTTTTACGAGTGTCATTTCAATAAAATAAATTATCTCTACTGCAATATTGATGGTACAAGTTTCGATCATACTCCATTGAAAGGCGTAGATATCAGTACTTCCCAATTCAGGCGTTTAACTGTGTCATTGAACGAATTAGTTGGATGCAAAGTTTCAACGGAGCAAGCAATCAATTTTGCAGCAATGCTGGGATTGATCATAGAAGATGAATTTAAACCCGAGTGAAGCACCTTGCTAGTTGCCGGTCGGTGACTGGTTTTTTGGTGCTGATTTGGGTTTTTTTATTTACATCTATCCTTCATTCAAATTGAGGTATTTTTAGACACCGAAAAAGGCACCCGATGAATACGGGTGCACACTCATTGATCTAAAAAACGCAAAACACGTTCATTTACGTATTCAGGCTGTTCCATTGATAAGACGTGGCCGGCATGTTTTATTATTTCCGCTTCAATACCAGGAACTAATGCAGAAGCGCGATTGAAGGCTGATTGCGGATCATAGATGACTTCATGTTCACCTAGTAATAATAAAATAGGTACTTTTACAGATTGTAATTCGTCGTCGGTGAAAACATACGGAAATCCGTCGGCATTAGGCTTTTGATTTCTTGATCCATCCTGCCACATCACTCCAGCATGAAACTGCTTCGCAAACTTCGGGTGCAGCGCATTGCGATCTGTCATCATCCACTTTAAAAAATGATCAACCCCATTAGGTTCTGCAAGACGAAGAGCGTATCGATAGAAATCGTGATGAAATGGTAAAAACGTTTCCGCGGGACTAAGTATAACTGCGCTCTTCACTCTCTCTGACGCACGTAAAATAAAATTCATGGTATGAAGCCCGCCAAGCGAAAGTCCAATGATGTGTGACTTTTCGATCCCTAGATTCTCAAACACATCAAGCAGCCAGTCGGCGTAACCCGTTCTCGTACCACATAAATCGGCGGGAATACTTTTGTTCTTATCACCTATGATATCAATTGCATAGGTTCGGTATTTGCTGCTCCAATCGGCAATATTGGGATGCCACATGGTGGAGCTGAATAGTGCCCCATGAAGCAATACAAGCGGCGGGGCATCCTTTGGTCCGCTTGCTATAATATGTGTTTGGCCGAAACGAGTAGGAACGTAGAATGTTTTGCAGGGGACTGGCCAAAGAGCAAGGCTTTCATCATAGGTTTGAAAATAGTGAGTGCCGCTGTCACTTAATTTTGGAATAAAAGGTGAATGGTTAGTCATAAAACTTTCCCTCCCAATCCCGTTTAAATTAATTGCCTCTGCGTGCAGGTGAGCCATTATATATTATTACAGAATTTTATTATAATATAATACAGATTTAATTAAAAGGGAAATGATCATTAAAAATAAGGGTTTAAATAAATGAAACATTATTAATGATATTAATATAACAGATTGCTAGTCTCTTGCCGCTTGCTTCTGAACAATAAATTCCATTGCTCTGTGATTGTTTTGGATTGACACAATGTATACATTTGTATACAATAAGCGTCAAATATACAAGGGAAGGTGATTCATCATGAAACATAAGGATTTTAAGAAGGAAGGACATCATCGCGGTGAGCGTCACAAAGGAAAAGGCGGGCCGAAAACGTTCCGGCGGGGGAGGGCGATTGCTTTCTTGGAGATGATAAATCTTAAGCGCTCAACCATTAAGCAGCAGTTGGATCAACCAGAGTTTCAGTCGATTCAGCCGATTTTAGTCGGTGAATTAAAAGCGATTGATATGGTCATCAACGAATTTAGTCAATTATTTGAAATGCACGAAAGCGAAGCAATGGAATTACCCGATAAGAAACATGAAGAAACGAAAGCTTTTGTATCGGAAAGTGAAGCGTCTATAGATAAAGGTGAGAATGATGAAACAAATTAACAGTTATATCGATTCGGTGTTTTCTAACCAAGATGTTCTCTTGGAGGAAGTCATTTCATCGATACAAGAAAACGGAATGCCCTCCATCTCGGTATCTCCCTCATCTGGAAAGCTTCTAACGATGCTTGTATCCATTTCAGGGGCTAAAAATATTCTTGAAATTGGCGCTCTTGGAGGCTATAGCGGGATTTGCCTTGCGAGAGGCTTCGGTAAAGAAGGAACATTAACTTCCCTTGAATTAAAAGACAGCTATGCAAAGCTGGCGCACAGCAATCTCTCTAAAGCCGGCTTGGGAGAGCAAGTATCATATATGACAGGGCCAGCTTTAGAGAGCCTTAAAAAACTGGCCGGCGATCAAAAACGATTTGATTTTTTCTTTATCGATGCTGACAAAGATAATTATGAAAATTACTTGAGGTATTGTGTTGAACTGGCGGAACCGGGCGCTTTAATCGTTGCCGACAACGTACTAGCGGGCGGCAGCGTGGCAGACCAGGGTGCTGCACCTAAACGCCATACTGAATTCATGAAGGCATTCAATAAAACTGTGGCCGGACATCCTCAATTAGAATCCCTGCTGATTCCAATCGGTGACGGGATGACCGTTTCAAAGATAAAGAAATAAAGATATATGTGAAAATCCCTTGCTAGTTGCCGATTCGTGACTAGTTTCTTTTTTACCTTTATAGATATCCTATCGAACTCCCTCAATTAAATACGATCATAATGCTCATTATGATGAACTTCATCAACTAAAGCCGGAATATAGATAGATTCAATTCATAAAATGTTGAGGAGGCCATTAAAATAATGGCCTCCTCAACATTTTGGAAAAACGAAATTGACAAAAGGTTCTTTTGTAGTAAAATTCAACTATTCATAAACGAAAGAGTTCACCAGAATAGGCTGAAGTACAAGGTTCAAGTTTGCAGAAGCTTTAGTAAAAAGTGCAAATATGTCTCCACATTTAAAACTCTTTTTCATTCAGGATTGCTGATGCTGTTTTTATACCTAATGAAAAATGTGAAAATAACCGCATATGCGGATCTAATGCCAACAAAAGCTGCATAAGGCGGCTAAAGGCATCAATGCACTGTGATGAAGAGGAGAACATCTTGAGAGAAAGGGCGGTGGAGAGATGATCAAATTTTTGATAAGAAGGTGTTTAAAGTGACGAGCTATTCTGATAGTAACGCTAAGAGTTACATAGATTCACCGGAAAAATTAAAGAAATTATATAAAAGAGTATTAATCATTGTGAGCATATCACAAATTTTTGGGGGTGCAGGGCTGGCCGCAGGGATTACAGTAGGTGCCCTTTTAGCACAGCAAATGCTTGGGACGGATGCATTTTCAGGTGTGCCTTCCGCTTTATTTACTTTAGGTTCAGCAGGAGCTGCTTTGATCGTAGGAAGATTGTCTCAACGTTATGGACGCCGTACAGGTTTAGCTGCCGGCTTTATTGCGGGGGGATTTGGCGCAATTGGGGTTGTTGCTGCAGCTATGATCAACAGCATTATTCTGTTGTTCGTTTCCCTGTTTATTTATGGAGCAGGTACAGCGACAAACTTACAAGCCCGGTATGCAGGTACAGACTTGGCTGATAAGAAACAGCGGGCTACTGCGATAAGCGTCACAATGGTGATGACAACATTTGGAGCAGTTGCAGGCCCCAACTTGGTCAATGTAATGGGGGAATTTGCTTCAATGATCGGTGTTCCGCCGCTTGCAGGACCGTTTATTTTATCAGCGTCAGCTTTTATCTTGGCAGGGCTTGTACTTTATATAATGCTTCGGCCGGATCCATTAGAAATCGCGAGTAAAATCGAAACCTATAAACAAGCAAATGAAGCAGAGGACCATTCGAAATCTGTTGGTGCTGCGGATGATAAAAAGGGTATTACAGTGGGCGCAACAGTGATGGTACTTACTCAAATTGTGATGGTTGCCATTATGACCATGACCCCGGTTCATATGCAGAACCACGGACATAGTTTAGGTGAAGTCGGGGTTGTGATAGGTTTTCATATAGGTGCAATGTATCTTCCTTCACTTGTAACAGGGGTCCTTGTTGATAAAATTGGCCGGACAGCCATGAGTATTGCTTCTGGTATTACATTGCTGCTGGCTGGTGTAGTAGCAGCACTGGCGCCGAGTGATTCAATGGTGCTTTTAATCGTTGCTCTTTCTTTGCTTGGATTAGGGTGGAATTTTGGATTAATCAGCGGTACTGCTCAAATTGTTGATTCGACAGAGCCTTCAACACGTGCAAAAGTTCAAGGAACACTTGATGTTTTTATTGCGTTAGCAGGAGCATCCGGCGGGGCTCTTTCCGGAATGGTTGTCGCTCATTCAAGCTATGCCGCATTATCTTTGACAGGAGGGCTGTTATCCTTAGCTCTTATCCCAGCTGTCATTTGGTCGCGAAGAAAGATGAGATGAAAAAAGGATAGGCAAGAGCCTACCTTTTTTGTTTTTTCTATAAAAATAGCAATAAAGTTCTTTAATAGAAGTATTTATAACCATGAAAGGAACGATTGTAGGCGGAGGACTACTGGTGCTGCGGCATCTTGTTTTGAATAACTGTTAAAAACGAGAGGAAATGAAAATTCCCTCGTTATTTTAATCTAATATGTTAAAAGGTGATGTCATATGAATAAGTTAATATTGCCTTCTGTAATCGTCATTTTTATGTTGTGGATTCTATTGCAGCTAGCATTACATATGAGCATTTTTAAAAACCCTTTAAATTACTGTATCGCAATCGTGATTTTTTTCTTATTTATAAAGTTAGCAAAAGAAAAATGACTTTGATGAAGCAGGCGAAGCCGCCTGCTTTTTTATTGATCTTGAATTCTTAAAGGCTTTCTTAATTTAAAAACGATAAAATCAGGGCACCGCAAATCTTCTTCAAATGAAGGGTATAGTTTCAGCATCTCTTTTGATGGTTTCGGTTCTATGATGCCTTCCAAATGGAAGCCTGTTTTGATGATCGTATTGATATAGCTTGTCAAGGTTCTATGGAAGAACAGCATTTTTTCCTGATCACCCAGCCTCTGTTCGTATGCATCTTCATAAAAATACTGATCTACATTCCAGTGCAGTTTTTTACCGTCGTTTGTCTTCTCCCAGCCGCTGTCTGGCGTAACAAAACAAGGGTGTAAGATTGAAAAAATAAAACATCCCCCGTCTGCTAATAGCCGATACATGTCTTGAAAGGCTTTTTCGTAATCGGCGAGGTCTTGAATGACCATATTCGATACGATCAAATCAAAGCTATTATCCTCTAAAAAATGCAGGTTCTCACAATTGCCCTCTCTGTAATGAATGGGCAAGTCATTCGGCGTTCTTTCCTTGGCGATTTCTATCATTCGCGGTGAGTAGTCCACTGCCGTTACATGAGCTTCCGATTTGGCCAGCATTCTGCTTAAATACCCTTCGCCGCACCCGGCATCCAGCACATTTTTATTCTTTACGGTTCCCATTAAGCTCAATAAAGCGGGGTTTAAAAGTACTTTCTTATGAATGTCGCCTTGTTCTGTATGAAGTGCGGAATATGTATCAGCGAATCTATCCCACCTTTTAATAGCTTCTTCCGTGCCGAGGTTTTTTCTCACATTTTTCCCTCCTTTCACGTCTGATTTGATATTAACACAATATATGTAAAAAATTGCGCATAAATATAACGCATGACGATCTGCACCAGTCAACAATCTGTTGACAAAGGGCTCATTTGTAATTATTATAGTTACATATTGGTGTAACATTTTTTGTTACAGATTGCGACAAATTATTCAGGAGGAATAAAACATGAAAATGCTAGTAACAGGGGCAACAGGAAAATTAGGTTCAAAAATTGTAGAAAGATTGCTTGAAACAGTACCTGCTGATCAATTGGCTGTCAGTGTGCGCAATCCGGAAAAAGCGGAAGGCTTAAGAGTTCGCGGGGTAGATGTGCGCCAAGGAGATTTTGATCGTCCTGAATCATTGGATTCGGCGTTTAGAGGCATCGACCGTTTGCTGATGATTTCTGCGGATGGAGACAATGAAACAAGAATCCGGCAGCACGGCAATGCGGTAGCTGCCGCAGAGCGCGCCGGGGTCAAGTTTATCGCTTATACGAGCATCGCGAATGCGCGCGAAAGCAAAAACTTCCTTGCGCCGACGCATAAGGCGACAGAAGAGGCCATTCTAAAAACAGGAATACCGTATTCTTTCTTGCGCAATAACTGGTATTTGGAAAATGAAACGTCAAGCATCCAAGGCGTTCTGGCAGGAGCTCCTTGGGTGACATCGGCAGGCAATGGAAAGGCAGGCTGGGCGCTGCAGCAGGACTATGCAGACGCAGCGGCAGCGGTGCTTTCCGGCAATGGCCACGAAAATACCGTCTATGAGCTTTCCGGCAAATTATTGACTCAAGAAGAATTCGTTTCAGCCCTTGCCGAGGTATTGGGCAAAGAAGTGCCTGTTCAACAGGTAGATGATGCTGCCTATGCCGATGTGATGAAAAACGCCGGCTTACCCGACTTCCTTATTCCAATGCTTGTTGATATCCAAAAAGGCATTCGCGAAGGCACACTCGCAGTCGAGAGCGATGATTTCGAAAAAGTCTTAGGCCGTCCATTAACACCGATTAAAGAAGGATTGGCGAAAATCGCAGATAGTATTTCTGAGAAATAAGAAAACATGAAGCGGCCTGACCAAGCGGCGCTATCATAAGCTTTCCGCCTTAGAAGAGCCTGTAAATGATTACACAATCATTCAGGCTCTTTTTGTTTATAACGGCAAAACATTCAGCCATTTTTATGTCTAAATACGATATTGACACCATATAGTTTAACGGTATAAACTATATGGCATATTAGCAAGTTTAGCGGTATAAACTAATGCAGAGGTGAAAACTGTTGGATGAAAAGAAATTGTGCCGGGCAATCGATCTCTTCGCGGAAGTATTGTTTGAAGGCACGGAGTTTGTGCAGCGTGAAATCAACCAGGATGTATTTCAACACATTTCCAGAGAACAGGCCGACTTGTTAACGATTCTAAAGATAAAAGGCCCTACTTCTCCAGGCAGCTTGGCTTTAATACAAAACGTACATAAAAGCGCTGTTTCCAACAGGCTGAAAAAGCTCTTAGAAAAAGGATTTGTGGAATGGGATGAATCCCACATCAATCATGATAAACGCTCTAAGCATATTAAAATTACGGCAAAAGGCGAACACATTATGGCAGAACTCGATTCAGCCATTTTTCAGGCTTTAAGAAAACTGATTGATGATGCCGATGAGGAGCATTTAGATTCCTTTATTGCTATTTTCACCATTTTAAAAAGAAAATTTAAAGGAGACCATACGGAATGAGATTTATCGTCAAATTTAAATGGGTCATCGCGGCGGTTGTTTTAGCATTGACGGTCATATTGAGTCTATTTTCGCCAAACTTGACTGAGCTGGCCAACGAAAAGGGGCAGGCTCAGCTTCCGGCGGATTCGATGTCGGAAAGAGCAAGTGCGATTTTAAAGGATGCAGGGGAAAACCATAATGTGATAAGCGTTGTCGTCACATTAGACCACGCTTTAAAGAAAAACGAAAAAGATCAGCTGCGCGAATTCATCACTGAAACAAAAAAAATCGATGGTGTAGAAGGTGTGACATCTCCTTTATCAGGCGATCGGGAAATTCGCGATCAACTCATGTCAAAGGATCAGAAAACAATCCTGATTCCTGTCACTGTGACGGGATCTGATCAACAAGTGGAAAAGATTGCGGATCACATTTATAAGGCTGTTCCCGATGATTTGACTGCATACATTACAGGAGCATCCCTCATCAATCAAGACTTCGCCCACAGCTCAGAGGAAGGGTTGAAGAAAACAGAAGTCATCACGGTCATTTTAATTATCGGCTTGCTGCTGGTCGTTTTCCGTTCAGTCGTCACGCCTTTCGTACCAATTATCGTTGTCGGTTTTTCCTATTTCATCAGCCAATCCTTATTAGCGATTTTAGTCCACAATGTTGGCTTTCCGATTTCGACCTTCACCCAAACGTTTCTCGTCGCCATATTGTTTGGGATAGGGACGGATTATTGCATCCTCCTCCTCACACGTTTCCGCGAAGAGCTGGCCAACGGACATAACAAGGTCGAATCGACGCTGATCGCTTACCGCACGGCGGGGAAAACACTCTTTATCAGCGGTTTTGCTGTATTAGTTGGGTTTTCTGTTCTTGGTTTTGCAAAGTTTGCTGTATTCCAATCTGCCGTAGGAGTCGCCGTCGGCGTGGGCGTATTAATGATTATTTTATACACGTTGCTGCCGTTGTTTATGGTGACGCTGGGTGAAACATTATTTTGGCCATCGAAGAAGGTTCTTTCGCATAATGATAATAAATTATGGGGTTTTCTTGGAAAGCATTCGGTGGCGCGTCCATTCTTATTTATCGTCATCACAGCCATCATTACCGTACCGTTTATTCTGACGTATGATGATCAAATTTCCTTTGATTCTACTTCAGAAATCAGCAGCAGCTATCAATCGGTCAAAGGTCTTGAGGCGATTAAAGAAGGTCTTGGCGAAGGAAAAGCTTTCCCTGTGAATGTTGTGATGAAAGGAGAAAGCAAGTTAACGACAGCTGAAACAATCCCCTATCTCGGAAATATCAGCAAAGCCATCGAGAAAGTGGAACATGTTGATTCTGTCATGACCATCACACAGCCAACTGGAAAGGAAATCGAAGGTTTATCTATTGACCATCAGCTGGGGGCGGTAGCAGACGGGTTGAATAAGACAACGAAAGGACTTGGCGATGTTCAAAGCGGTTTAACAGATGTAGAAGAAGGGCTAAGACAAATAGCCGGACAGACCGCAGGTTCAAGTGCGAATGGCGACTCCGGCGGATCGCTTGGGGATGCGGCCGATGGGCTGGGAAAAATCAATAGCCAGCTGCAGCTTGTCAGCGGGCAGATGGAACAAACGGGCAACGCTTCACAGGCGGTGCCGCAGCTGACAGCCATCAGCGGCCAGTTGGGAAAAATTCAAAGCGGACTAGAACAGGCAAATCAACAGCTTGAAGCACAGCAAAAGCAAGCCGGAACGCTTACAGAAAGTCTGGGGCAGCTTGCAGACGGTGTAAAGAGTGCGAAAGACGGGCTGGCCAAAATTTTCGACGGCATCACGGCATCCAGTGATATGCTGGAGGACATGAGCAACAGTTCAACCGTGAAAGACACGGGGATATTTATACCGAATCGTGTCATGAAAAACAAAGATTTTCAAAAATCAATTGATAACTACTCCTTTTCAGACGGCAAGGGTGTTCAATTGAGCGTGGTATTGGACATCAATCCTTATTCAGAACAAGCCATTGAGACAGTCAATAAGATAAAAAAAGCCTTAGCTGACGAAGCAGCCGGTACACCTTTGGAAGATGCGGTGATCGTGTACGGCGGGGTGACCAGCCAGAATGCAGATTTAAAAGAACTATCGACAATGGATTTATCCCGTACGATGCTGATTATGGTCATTGGTTTGTTTGCGGTGTTAACCATTTTGTTCCGTTCCATGATCATGCCTGTCTATATGATTGCATCACTATTTATCACGTATTATACGTCGATGTCGATCACGGAATTCATTTTTGTCGATATCATGGGAAATGACGGGGTGAGCTGGGCCGTTCCATTCTTCAGCTTTGTGATCTTGATTGCTTTAGGGGTGGATTATTCGATCTTCTTGCTTGACCGGTTTAAAGAAGAGGTCCACCTCGGCATCCATCAAGGCGTCGTCAGATCAATGAGCAAGATGGGCTCTGTCATCATGACAGCAGCCATCATTTTAGCCGGAACATTTGCGGCGATGATGCCTTCAGGTGTCAATACGCTGATGCAGGTCGCCACCGTTGTCATTGTCGGCTTGCTGCTTTACGGACTCGTCGTCCTTCCGCTGCTTATTCCGGCCATCATCGTCACGTTTGGAGAAGGCAACTGGTGGCCGTTTGGCAGGAAGAAGATAAAGGAATAGAAAAAGAGAGTGATGGACGATTCATCACTCTTTTTCTTGTTTGTTATAAATAAATAACTAAAAAGCTAACAACAATAACCGCACAGACTTTATAGCCCATCTCCTTTTTATTGAAAAGGTAAAATAGGGACTGGATTCCGGAGCTAATTAAAAATGCATGAAAAAAATACTCAAATGTGAATTCAAATCCCCGAAAAACAAACTGCATGAAAAGGGCGATTCCAGACAGGTAAAACCAGCCATGGTCGTCTAAAATCTTTTTCATTTCTGATTTTGCTTCATCAGCTGAAGATATAGAAACAGATTCAATCGACAACTCTCTTTTTAAAGTTAAAAAGCCAGCTGCGAGAACCGATAATCCTAAAATTAGCAGAATAATTGCTTCAAACATACAATACCTCCATTTACAGTAATTGTATTTTATGTTAAAAATAAGTATACTATAAAATTACTTGTATAAGAAAGGAGACAAAAATGAGAAGTTTAAAGAAACGTTTATTTGTGTCTTTACCATTAATTTTGTCTTTGGCACTGGTCATTTGAGTTATCCAGCCAAAAGCATCAAGTGCTAAAACAACTGAGATTCATAAGGAAATTCAGCAAACAGCCCAGGATATTGAACATGTTACAGGAATTCAAAACATAATGAAATCAAACGAAAGTACCGATACATACTCAGTCATTAAAAATGAGACTGGAATCATAAAAATACCTAAAGATTCAAAAAAAGCAATACAATTGAATAACGTATCAACAAGCATCCATTTACCAGCTGAAAAAGTAAACGCACCGGGTGTTGCAACTAAAAATGGAACAATAGTTTTTGATCATCCAAATAGCAGTGTGGGTTTTGGCGTTCAACCAACAAAAGACGGAGTAAGAAATTTAATTAAAATAAAAAATAAAACGGCTCCTAAAGAATATAAATATGATTTGCAATTGCCTGAAGGCAGCAAACTAATGACTGCAGCAGAATACCTAGGTGAAGAGTTTGACACGGGAGAAGTGTTTGTTGTTGATTCTAATAACATTGTGACAAGTGTTTTCAGTCCAGCTTGGGCAAAAGATGCGAATAAAAATGATGTTCCTTCTCATTTTAGGGTCGAGGGAAACTCATTGATTCAAGTAATAGATTTCAATGAAAACACCGCATTTCCAGTTATCGCAGATCCTGATTGGGCTAAAATCGGAGCTTGTTCTGCAGCTATAGCGTGGTTCATTGGATCAAACTTGTTTGCAGCTGCAAAAATAATAAGAGTGAAGAAATATATAAAGGAACTTGGTGGACTTAAAGAAACTGCTAAACTTCTAGCCGGTGCTACGACATGGGAAGAAAAACTAAGGGTCGGAGGCAGTGCGTTTAAGAGTTTAGCAGCTGAAATTACAGGCGTCGGCGGATTGGCAGTATGCATCAATTGGTAATATAAAACTAATGAAGAGCATTCTACAACGGAATGCTCTTTTTTAATTCAAACGATAAAGCAATAACAACGTGCAGTGATCACTTTTCACTTTTCTTTCTCAACGCAGGCAAGAGGTGCGGGAATTGAGCCATGCTATAATGATTGCGGCCTGCGATTGTAAAGCTGCGGTTTTAATCCGCTGCTTTAAAGGTGACATTGACGACTTCGATCGGCTCCATTCGTTTGCTTTTTGATGATGTTTCCAAGGAAGAGACTGTTTTAATACGAAGCGAATAGGAAAAGGGCAGGTATATTAGCTGTCCGATTTTCGTTTCCTCCGTTAATTTTCTTTAATTTGTAGAAAATAATGGGGTCTGATGGATGGTTTTAAAAATATACTGCAGGGAGTATTGTATCTTACTTTGCTGCATGATATGGATGACAACTGGAACCAAGGTACCGAGTATTGTTACAGGCGAAAACCATTTGCCAAATCCGCTTCCTCAGCCTAAAGCGTTCGATTCCGATTCAAATAATATTAGAGAAAAAATGCATTTTTTAACCGGTTGATCAGTTTTCTGCCGAGCAAGTAGAACTGTGCGTTTGTTTCATTCAGGCGCTTTGGGTAGTTGAAATCTGGGGATGCCTCTCTAAGAATTGCATGAAAAGAATGATAAATAATCCAACACCGGGCAGAATGAGAAGCTCCCATTTTGAACCCCAGCGATCTACCACACCGAATGCATTGTAATGTGCAGGCACTTTATCGGGCAGTGTACCCCATACAGCAATCAAAAAAATGATTGATCCAATATAAAACAGATAGCCAAATACATCCCAAACCGATTCGCTTTTTGTCTTCGAGTTAGATTGTCCGGCTGAATTTGACACGGGTTACCCCTCCTTTCTTCTGCATACGGTTTAAACATGAAAAAGTTCGTGATTTTTGTCAATCGGATACCGCGTATATTCGCGATGAGAGGGGGCAATGTTAAGAGAATGTAAATCCTAAGCAGTTCAATGTTAAGTTATTGTAAATTTTTAATGTGAATCGTTTACATAAGCTCTGATCTCCATCATAATCATAGTGTTTGTAGATTTATGTCGAATTAGGGGGGCACGACTTTGGAAATAGATGTGCAGCAATTGCTTTTTGAATTTATAGGAGGTCTCGGTATCTTCCTCTTAGGTATTAAGTTTATGGGGGAAGGGCTCCAAAAGTCAGCAGGAGATAAACTGAGAGACATTTTAGATCGTTTTACAAGCAACCCGCTAATGGGTGTGCTGGCAGGTATTATTGTCACGGTTTTAATTCAAAGCAGTTCTGGCACGACCGTTATCACTGTCGGTCTTGTCAGCGCCGGTTTTATGACCCTTCGCCAGGCGATCGGCGTCATTATGGGTGCAAACATCGGAACGACGGTCACGGCCTTTATTATCGGCTTTGATGTCGGTGCATATGCGCTGCCGATCATCGCTGTCGGATCGTTTTTGCTGTTTTTCTTTAAGCACAAAAAGTCTCAACACATCGGACAAGTTTTGTTTGGGTTTGGTGCGCTTTTCTATGGATTGGAATTGATGAGCAGCGGTATGAAGCCGCTCCGGACGGTTGAGGCCTTTCATGATTTAACCGTCAGCATGAGTACGAACCCTGTTCTCGGTGTGCTTGTCGGTACTCTTTTTACAGTTCTTGTTCAAAGTTCAAGTGCAACCATCGGTATCCTGCAAGGATTGTTTGCCGATTCATTAATAGATCTAAACGGTGCTCTGCCTGTATTATTCGGAGATAACATCGGTACGACGATTACAGCTGTATTGGCATCTCTCGGCGCATCTGTTGCAGCAAGACGGGCTGCCGCCGTTCACGTAATGTTTAACCTTATTGGGACAGCGATTTTCCTCATCTTGCTGAAGCCGTTCACAGCTTTAATCTTGATGCTTCAATCCTCTTTGGGACTTGATCCTAAAATGTTGATTGCGTTTGCCCACGGAATCTTTAATACGTCAAATACGCTGATTCAGCTTCCATTTGTCGGAGTATTGGCTTTGGTCGTCACGAAGCTCATCCCCGGCAAGGACACAGTTGTGGACTATAAAGCAACACATCTTGATCCGCTGTTCATTCAGCAGTCACCTTCAATTGCTCTCGGCCAGGCGAAAGAAGAAGTGTTGCGCATGGGTGAATTTGCTGTGAAAGGGCTTGAAGAAACAAAGGAATTTTTAAGCACAAAACAGGCAAAGCATGCACAAAACGCTTTTCAGATAGAAGATGCAATCAACAATTTAGACCGGAAGATTACGGATTATTTGATCGAACTGTCAGCCACAACGCTTTCTGAACAAGAATCTGAAGAACATCATAAGTTAATGGACACCGTCAGAGACGTTGAAAGAATCGGCGACCATTTTGAAAACTTGGTTGAGCTGGGCGAGTACCAGCAATCCAACCGAGTGAAAATTTCTGAAGCGGCGATGGCGGATTTAACGGAAATGCTTGATCTGACCATTTCGACAGTCAAAGAATCCTTCACCGCTCTAGCGCAAAATGATGAAGAAGCCGCAAGAAGTGTGGTCGAAAAAGAAAATCAAATTGATAAAATGGAACGCAAGCTTCGCAAAAAGCATATTCTTCGCTTAAACGACGGATTATGCAGCGGACAAGCCGGCGTAATTTTCGTTGATATCACCAGCAACCTGGAGAGAATCGGCGACCATGCCGTCAATATTGCAGAAGCTGTTTTAGGCGAAGAAAAGCATTAAAAACCGGGGGATGACCCCGGTTTTTTTATGTAGGTCTATTTTATTACAGTGTGACATATTTACTAAATTGTGTGTGAAAAGGAATATCATTCTTCTTCTGGAGATGCAAATCAAGTATAATAGTTTTATTCTTTAGGAGGTATTAAGATGCAGAAATACAGAAGAAGAAATACAACGGCATTTACGATTATGTCATATTTCACATTTTTCGCGGGTGTCTTTTTGTTCGGCATCGGCCTTTACAATGCTGACAACTTGCAGCTCAATGAAAAAGGCTATTACATCGCAGTGATGATTTTAGTGGCGGTCGGCGCGATTCTGACGCAGAAAGTGACGAGAGACAATGCTGAAGATAATGAAATCATCGCTGAGCAGGAGAGAAGACAGAATTTGTCTAGTGGTGAGTGATCGTGGAGGAAGGCATCTTTAGGGATGCCTTTTTTCTTTATAAGAAAACGGACCGCAATTTGCAGTCCGATGTTATTAAGCAGTTTGTTTTAGATATGTTTGTACTTGTTATCTAAAATAAAATCGATCATTCCTATTATTTTTGCATATTCTGCTCTTTTAGCGAAGTGTAATATAGGCTGTATAAGCCCTTTTCTTGATATAAGTAAAAGAATAACAAGCCTGAGACAAGATAAAAAAAACAAAAAAGCTATCACGTAAAGGAAATAATTTTCTGTTTGTATAAAAGGAACTTGACCGGAAAATACAGTCGCTATAAATGCGGCTAGGAGGCTGCAGACAAAGGTCCATTTAATATAAAAAGGCAAGGTGAAAGTCGGATTTGAAAAGTAGACTTTCAACCGGCTTAAAACGGAAGAATCCTGTTCGGCGAGGTAAGCGAGCAGTTTTTCATCATTTTTACTGCTAATAGAAACCACGATGTCAGCAGCTTTTTTTGTTTCCTTAAAAAGTTGTTTATCGTTTTTCATAATGCTTTTCCTTTCTATGTTATGTATCTATTTAAGATTATATTTAAAAGCATCTTTGTATTTTTTATCTAAGACATAATCAATCATTTTTGCTATTCTGGCAAATTCGGATTTACGAGTGAAGTGTGAGGTTAATTGAATAGGCTTTTTTTGTGCTTTGAAAAAATTGAAGAGAAGCCATAAAATGCACGTTAATACAAATAGTAAGAAAATTAAAACGATGAATGGCATATTTGGAAAAAGTTTTTCCGCTTGTATTAAGAAGAAGGAAGTTAACGTCATTGCGGCAACACTGCAGGCCAAACCGGTTTTCATGAACAAATTTGATGTGAACCCAGAGTCTGTATAATAAATTTTCAACTGATTTAGCGTAAGAGAGTCCTGGCTGAATAAAAAATTCAGCATTTCTTCATCACTTTTATACTGCTTAACAGCGTCAGCCATTTTCTTTGTTTTGATGAAAACTTCTTTGTCTTTGTTCATTTTTACAAACCTCCAAATGAGAAACGATCCTTCTGAACGGTTTTTTTATCTAACAGAAAAGGGAAACTACAAGAATAAAATGTTAAACATGTAGTTTCCGAATAGCTCTGGGTATCTATTAGTTGTCGGCTTTGTTTCCGAATAAAGCTCCCAGTACTCCTGCGGCTCCCGCAAGCACCAAGTCTTCCGGCAGAGTGATGACAACAACTGCAACAATAGCAACTCCGCCTACAATGATTAATGGTTTTTTAATAGAATCCCACTCAAACGAAAATTCACTTTCTGGAGAAGTAACAGGTATTCCCTTATAATTTTAAATTTTAAACGTTATTGTAGTAGAAAGTCCAGTTGTAGAGCTTCCAACTACCGGAATTTCCGGCGTATACACTGTAAATGCCAGATCTAAAGATTCGGCGGTCGGTGTGATAGATACTTGGATGAAACCGTTCCGGACGGTCAATCCAATATTTTTAATAAGGTTTTCATAAGAATCGATTTGAGATGAACTGAGTGATGTTTTTGTATCACCCAACAACTCAGTAATCGACGCCCCGACCTTACCGTTTTTAACAGTTAATGTACCCGGTGAATTTTCACTTAGATTTTTAACTATCAGTGAAGTTGACAACGTAATATCCAAGTTTAACGACTCGTAAACTGTCTCAGTTGTATCAAAAACAAACATTGTTGTAAATAGTTCTGAAATACTGCTCAGTGCCGGGATATTTGCCAAAACATTTCTCAATGTCCTTAGACGTGCGTCATACACCGGATCTGAAGACGGGGTGACGCTTGCTGTTCCTTTGTCCCTGCCTGAATAAGCGTCTTTATCAATGCCGATGGCGCCGCCGCCGGTGCCTATTGAGTGTTCATAGAATTGGTCAAAGGCCCAGTTTTGCGGCATCGTGTAGCCGAGGTTGCCGCTAAAGCCGGTCGACATGTCAGCGACGAAGCTGTATTCCGTCAATCCTGCGTCGGCTGTTCTGATACAGATATTTCTTGGTCCGTAGACGCCGATCTTATATTTAGGCGAGTTCGGTATACTTTGCATTTTGTCAAACGCTGCTCTGATTTCATTAAAATACGGGATGATTTTGTCTGTTACTTCATAATCATACGCGTCGAAATCAACGGCAAAATAAATGGTTGTGCCGGATGGGAAGCCTAATCCCTGGGCTGCGTTGAAAGCGGCGTAAGCATCTGTCGTGCCTTGGTTTTTTACAAAATAAGAAGATTCATAGCCGCCGTCCTGATAAATCGGAAACACTCTCAAGCCTTCATTAAAAATGATTGAAAGCTCAGCGGGAGTCATCGCTTTTGATTTAAGGCCGCTGCTTGACCGCACATTACCTGTTAAATATCTGCCGACCACTTTGTATCCGTTGTTACGTAAAGTTTTCGCAGTGGCTGCCGTTAGGATCGTGGCAGTGTCACAGGCCGCGGCAGCACGCGAAGTATCGCCAGAGCTTGACAGTAAGGCCTTGATCGTTGCCATATTGGCAATTCCCGTTGCCGGCAAACACATGAAGCTTTGAAAACGTGAGACGGCAGATTCTACTTCTACATCATAGAAGCCGTCAAATTCACCTGAAGAATAGCCATTGCAATATAACGCGTATTGAAGAATCAGTACGAATTTGGTTCTGGAATCACCGGGTTTGAGTGTCGGGCATTTGCTTGTTGTACCTGGTCCAAAAAAGCCGTTTGCCACACTTGTACTCATGCCTTCTTCTTTTTGCAAAGCATAAATCAGCGCCTTATTTGTCTCTCGGGAATAAACGCCGTCACAAGGCATTAATCCGAAATAATCATTGTAATCCCGATTTAGATTTTGCTGAATTTGACGAATTTTAGTATCACCGTTTCGAACCAATGTAAAAGCACTCATGTTGAGCAGTGCTTTCATGATCTGTGCAGTGACAACGCCATCCTGTTTGGCCAGGCCCGCGGCTTTCTGAAATCTTTTCACGGCATCCTCTGTACCCTCAAAGAAGTTACCTGTTAATCCACCGGGATTAAATCCACTTCCTTTAACCCAAAAAGCGCCTTGCAGAATGTAATTTAGGTTTGTAGGTTTTTCATTTTTCTCCTGTCGTTTGAGTGGAACAAACTTACTCTCTGTCGCCGGTCCAAAATTATCAGCAGGCTCCGCGATTCCGAGCTCGATCTGCAATGCTCTTGTTAAACCGTAAATCGTCTTCCAGCTTGGTTTTCCGTTCTCTTCAACCTTGTTGTAACCGTGTTTTCCGCTGTAGGTTTTGTTTAGCCATTCCTGAGTTTTCAACACCATTCGATCCATAGATGATCCCTCTTTTCTTTATTTATGCTTTCACTATTAGGTGGCAAACGTACCACATAAAAAATACGGACATTGACTCACTCGGCAAATAAAGTAGAGTCAATGTCCGTATCTTGTTTATCTCAACAATCCCAAACTCCCGGTCAGCCGGTTGACCTTCTTCTTATCCCCGCATACGCCAATGCCAAAATAGCGGTAATCGGAAGAAGCGGTGCTTTGAAATTTCTCAGTGTATGCTTCATATGTATGAATGCTTTGCGCGACATCGGTGAAATCAACTGTTAGTATATCGTTGAAGTCGTCGGTCAGAAGCTTGTTTCTTAACTCATGAAGCAACTCGGCATTTCCTTTTAATATAGGAATGGGGACTTTGACGATTCCCAAGTGTTCGATTCCCGATCCGTCTGTGACATTTTCCCCGAGCAGGCCGGGTTTGTTTTTGCCGAGCGCAGCCCCCAGGATCGCCGCTGTATTGGCGATCAGTCCGAGAGGCAGGTTTTCATCAATAATCAGTGCGCATTTTGTTTCATTCATGAGATTTGTTCCTCCTTCAGCTGAGGTTTTGCTTTCATTTCTGAAATATACAAGCCTGTTAATGTAAGAACTCCTCCAAAGAGGGCAATCCACGTCATTTTTTCATGCAGAATAATGATGGACGCGGCAATCGTAATGACGGGCACCATGTAAATGTAGGCGCTCGTTTTTACAGCTCCCAGCACCCCGACTGACCAGTTCCACGTCACAAAGCAAAGAGCCGATGCACCCGCGCCTAAGAAAATGATGTTCAACAAATTGACGGGAGAGGTGAAAGGACTGAAGGAGAAGCGGAAATCAAACAGAAACAGAGCCGGAATCATAAACAGCAGTCCGTACAGAAAGATCCGCTGTGTGCATTGGATGGTATGATATTTGAATGTGCTGATTTTCTTCATTAAAATTGCGTATATTGCCCATACCAAAGCGGCGGCTGCGGCAAGGATATCACCGAGCGGGTTCAAATGGAGCATCGCGCTGCCATTGAAAGAAATGAGCAGGAGACCGATAAAGGCTGCCGCAAATCCTATGAAAAAGTGAGGCTGCAATCTTTCACCGTCAAGCAGAAAGTGAGCAAGTACAGCGGTGATCATTGGAATGACCGCCACAATCATCCCTACATTTGAGGCATAGGAAAGGGTAAGCGCGATGTTTTCCAGCAAAAAATATAACGTCACTCCGCACAGCCCGGCTCCGGCAAAAAGAGCCTCCCGCCGCCAGCTTGCCACTTTCAAAAAACGCGGATGGACAATGATCAGCACGATCAATCCGAGCAAAAAGCGGTAAAACAAAATGTCCATTGGCGAGAAATCCTCGAGCAGCACCTTTGTCGAAACAAAGGTCGTGCCCCAGATGAGAATGGTTAAAACAGCCGCAAGATGTCCGGCGGTTTCTCGTCGAGTATTCATCCTTCAATCTCCTGTCTGTCATATTCAAAGATTTTCATATATTGCTTCGGCGTCAGTCCGACCTGCCGTTTAAAAAATTTGGTCAAGTGGCTTTGATCGCTGAAACCCGTCTGAAATGCGGTTTCGATCGGCTTTACGCCTTGTTCCAACAGCTTTTTCGCATGGTTGATGCGCACGGTTTCCAAGTAGCTGTATGGGGAAAGCCCTTTCTGCTTTGTAAACGACCGCAGGAGATGGTACTTGCTCCAGCCCGTCAATTTGCTTAGATCATCAAGGGTAATGTTTTCCGTGTAATGGGCTTCTAAATAACCGCATACCGCTTTGACCTCATCGGACGGTTCAGGCGCGTTTTCGAGAAACGTGACATCAGAATACGTCCGGATCAGCTCTTCAAGAAGGTTTAGAAACAGCTCTTCTTTCTTAAGGGCTTTTTCTTTCTGCAAAATCTGTATGTGAAGCTCCTTCAAACTGGCGTTCAGCTCATGGCGGAACAAGACATTCTGTGTGAAGTATGGGAGGCTGTCAGTCCCGGTTATCTCCATCACGAATCTCTTCATAACGTCAGGCATTACATTAATGCAGCGGTAATCAAGCGCCTCACCGTCAATTTGTTCACAGCTGTGCGTGTCATACGGATTGAAAAGCACGAGATCGCCTGGGTTGATCATGTATTCCTGCCCCTGACAAAGCAAATAGCGCTGACCCTTTTCAATAAAGCCGATTACATAATATTCATGAAAGTGATTCGGAAATTTCTGCATGATGCCTTTAAAGCGATAAGCTTCAACTTGCAGATCGAGATCAAGGAAAAGGGTGCGGGTTTCGTTTCGCATGGCGGGCCTCCTGTCGGTATGATGATTTTTTTAGTTTAGCATGTTTTTGGGGGATTTCTTGTATGATGTTGCTGTTTTCATTACAGTCAATTATTGAAAAAAACAAAAAATGTAATATTGCACTAAAAGTAACAAATGGAGGTCTTTCATGGACAAAGACTACATAACAGAGCTCATCTCATCCAAATTAAGATTAATCCGGACAGAAAGCCGCTATACCCAAGAAAAAATGGCCAATGTGCTCGGGATTTCGAAAAAGACGCTTGTGCAAATTGAAAAGGGCAGGTCGACTGCCGTTGGGCGCATGTTGTGGCTGTGTGTGCGCTATTTCGGAACAGTGAGGTTTTGCAGTCTGTGCTTGGTGATGAGCCCTTGGAGGTTATTGAGCCTGTAGCTCATCGAAGCATTGACAGGTCGAAATGAAAATGAAGAGGTTGAAGGGTGAAAAAATTAAATCTCATATTGGACATCATCAGTTTGGTACTGCTGGTAGGCCCGTATGTTGTTTTATATGTACTTGAGCACGGCAATCCGATCATGAATGCGTGGATTCGCGCGGAAGCTGAGCAACATTAGACGGACATTGATAACGATTATTTCCATACACAATATATGGCTGTCTTTAAAGATGAGCTCATGTGACGTATTATGACGGGAACAAAAAGACGGGTGACATCATTCAATTTTGTGAGAAGGATGAACGCAATGACATGCGTGTTGGAAAGTCAATGTATAGTGAAAAACATTGTGCGTCCAATACCTAAGGACGTGCTTTCCGCCGCCCTTTTTTCACTCCAAAACATCATCAAGCAGCTTCCAAATCAATTCCCGCCGGTTTCCCGCTTCAGCCTTCAAAAAAATCGACTTCAAATGGTCTTGGACGGTATAAGCTGAAATGTGCAAGTCATCAGCGATGTCTTTTGTGGAAAGTCCGCGGATGATCTGGTATGCGATGTCCTTTTCCCGTTCAGACAGGCCGTACGCGTCTGCAATGAGCGGTATCGTTTCTGCGGATGAAGCCGGTTCGAATGAAACGGCGATTTGTTCTGACGGGCCTAAGCCGTCCAAGCGGCTCGCTTTGATGGAAAGGAAGCATTGGCCCGGAATCGAGATGACGGTTTTCGCCGGACTATCCGTTTCTGCCACAGCTCGTGAACAGACGGCACGGACGGGTCTTGGCAGTACCGCGATGTCGATTTTCTCCCAGCCTCGCAGGACGTTCAGCCAGTGAAGCGCCGCTTGATTACACGATAAGGGAATGAGGTCCTCCGACAAAATCAGTATGCCTCCGACATGTTTCATGTGAAACATGTCTTTTTTTGGCCGGTTATGTCTTAATCGCTGCAAGTGCCGGCCGATGATCGGAGCCAGTGAAGCGACCAAGGTGCGCTCCTTTTCATTAAATGGAGGCTGTCCGATTTTTCGAAGCAGTGTGAGATAGCCCCAGCATTCTCCTTTATTCAAAAGGATTGCTCGCAGTTCATCTCCAAAACCGGCCGGTTCGAGAATCATGCGATACCGTTTGCTTCGTTTGAGATCTTCTTTTACGGCTTCGCTTAAAATGGCGGCCGTTTGCGAGGTTTTGATTAATGTTTCGTATTGGTTGACATCGTCATCCGTATATTCGAGCTCAAATAGCTGTGGATGTATACTTTCAATTAGATCGTCTGTGACGGCTCCGATGGACAGGAGGGTTTTGGGATCGACCGCTGTACAGCATGATGCATCAAATGGAATGGCGCTTCGCAATGCGGAGATCACCGCTTCGATGTATTGCGGGGTAGTCTCAGATGTTCGTTCAAGTTCATTGACTATATCTTTTAACGGTCGGTTCACTATGGCCCCTCCTCATTAGAAAATCCCATATTTGTGGGATGGTGCTTTTGAAAATCTCCTTTATAATTGAGAACAATTCTTAATTAATTTTACTAAAAGGAGCACGCCTTGTCATGAATATGGATTGGAATCATCCTGATGTATATCAATATGAAAAAAAGATCGCTTTGAAAATCCCTTGCTATCACATGTTATACGAAATGATGGACCGCCTGCTGACGGTTCGGCTTGATAAGGATGCGGCCAATGTGATGGTTGTTGGAGCGGGGGGCGGACAGGAATTGCTGACACTCGGCAGGAGACATCCGGATTGGTCGTTTACAGGGGTCGATACATCAGCCAATATGCTTAATTTGGCGCGGCAAAGGCTGAAAATCGCCGGTATTCAGCTCAACGCCGACTTCATTGAAGGGGAAGTGAAGCAGCTGGAGCGGAAGCATCAATATGATGCGGCGACTTGTATGCTCGTCCTGCATTTTGTGCAAGATAAGCGCAAGTTTTTGCAGCATATCGCAGACCGTTTAGCTGAGGGGGCGCCATTTTTCATTGCGGCGATTCAAGGTGATCTTGATTCTGAATCATTTTGGTGGCAGATGAGGGCCTGGAAGGAGCATATGCTGGCAAACGGAATTGCTGAACAGGAGTGGGAGCGGTTTGCGGATTCAATCGGCAGGCATTCACATCCGATTCCGGCTGAAGAGGTGGAGGCTTTGCTGAAGGAAACAGGTTTTACGAATGTGACGCGGTTTTTCAGCGCTTATTTAATCGATGGCTGGTTTGCTGTAAAAGGAGGCGGTAAATGATGAAACAGCATATTGTCGTCATTGGCGGATACGGTCATGTCGGCGGTCACATCAGCCGGATGCTCGGAGAGAAGTACCCTGGGCTTGTGTATGCGGCAGGGAGAAATCTAGACCGCGCTCAGCGGTTTTGTCGGGAAACAGGAGATAAAGTGAAGCCGATGCGTTTCAATAGAGATGCGGAGGCTGATTGGGATTGGCTTGAACAGACGAAGCTTGTGATCGTATGTATTGATCAGGAGAATACGGTTTTAGCTGAGGCCTGTTTGGCAAACGGTGTGAATTATTTAGACATTACGGCAAACGGGTCGTTTCTGACACAGCTTGAAAGACTGAATAACGGACATTGTAGAGGAACAGGCTTGCTGAGCGTCGGTTTGGCACCGGGACTAACCAATTTGCTGGCGCAGGAAGCAGCGAAGGCGTTAGATGAGACGATCCGCATCAACATAGCGATCATGCTCGGTTTGGGAGACAGCCATGGAAAAGCGGCTATTGAATGGACGGTCGATCATTTGCATTCGGTGTTTGACGTCATAGAAAAAGGTGACATCAAAAAGGTAAGCAGTTTCACAGACGGCCGGCAAACAGACTTTGGCGGCCGTTTAGGATACAGGACCGCTTATCGATTTCCTTTTTCAGATCAGGCCACACTGCCACGCACATTGGAGGTCCCTTCCGTTTCCACCCGGCTTTGTTTTGATTCCAGGTTGGCGACTTTCGTGATTGCGGGGTTGAGAAAAAGCGGTGCTGTTCGCCTTTTAAAAAACAGCGTCATCCGCGGATGGACAGTCAAGCTGCTGGAATCGCTAAAAGTCGGTTCGGCGGAGTACGCGGTCAAAGTGGATGCGGAAGGCTTGAAAGACGGCCTGCATCGAGCTATCGGTCTTTCCGTGTATGGAGAAAATGAATCATTGATCACGGCCCGGGTCGCATTTGCCGCCGCTTCTGCTTTGTTTACCTGTACGTTCCCGCAGGGGATGTATCATTTGGAGCAGCTGTTTGAGCTGGAGCGAAAAGAGGGCTCGATGTATTTAAAGCTGAAGGAAACCGGTGAACGTTATATAATTTGACATATTTTCAAAGATAGTGAGATGATGAAAATTAGAAAATAATAGAAGGAGATGGGGATCATGCAGCCTGAAGATATCGTCAGAAGCGGCCCGAACCAATACATATGCAAAGAAGGGATCGCGAAAGAGCTGCCGTCATTTTTAGAAGGGTTTGACCGTCCTGTCATTATAACCGGTGTTCAATCGTTTGCGGCTTTTACAAATCACGCGAAGCTTCCCGCTGATTGGAAAGTCGTTCAGCATAAAGGCTACAGTTCGCTCGCAGGGATACGACATGCGGCGGAGCGCGCCGGCTCAGCCGATATTATCATCGGGATCGGCGGAGGCACTGTTTTAGATACGGCGAAGGCCGTCGCTGACCTGTTAAACATTGAAGTCATGACAATTCCGACGATTCCGGGGACATGTGCAGCGAGCACACCGCTAAGTGTGATCTATGATGATGAAGGGAACTTTTCAGGGGTGCAATACCATAAGCGCTCAAGCTTTTTGACGCTTGTTGATCCGCTATTGCTTCTTTCTTCACCGATCGATTATGTGAAAAGCGGAATCGGCGATACACTGGCGAAATGGTATGAAGCGGAAGCCATCATCAGAAATACGGCTGATTCGCTTTCCATTATGGTTCAGGCGGGACTCAGGCAATCCGTCTATATTCGCGATATCCTGTTGGAAGAAAGTCTGAAGGCTGTGGAAAGCATTGAAAAAGGCCAATCATCTTCATCTTTAACAAATGTTTTGGAAGCGGTCATTGCACTTGCGGGAACGGTGGGCGGCTATGCGGGAAGGTACGGCAGAATGGCCGGTGCCCACGCGATTCACAACGGCTTAACATTTATCAAAGAAACCCATCAAGTGCTGCACGGCCAGAAGGTTGCATATGGAATATTGGTACAGCTTGCTTTGGAAGGGCGGACAGATGAAATTCAGGAGCTGCTTCCATTTTACCAAGCGCTCGGCTTTCCGGTGACATTGAGTGATTTGGGAATTGTCGAACATGTAGAGCGGGCCAAACATACCATCGCGGCACATGCCTGCAGACCGGATGAATCTTTATGTTTGATGGGATCTTTTCGTGAAGCTGATGTGATTGCGGCGATAGCATCGCTTGAATAAAACAAGAACACGCCCTTGAAGATGGCTTCAAGGGCGTTATTCGTATTTCCCCTTTCTCTTATTTCGTGAAAAAGTTCAATCAATTGCCGATATAAATAAAAATACTTTGGCTGAAGAGAAGGGGGAGCAATGTGAAGAACCCGAGATGGAGCAATATCACAATCGGCGGCAAATACGGTATCATCTTTTTTGTAATGCTAGCCGCATTTTTAGCATCTGTTTTGATTACATACGGTCTGTTAAAGGATACGAGCCAGACGGTTCAAGATACGAAATCGAAAAATGATACAGCGGTTCAATCAGCTAAGCTGATGTCGCTTTACCAAAATAAATATTTACATATTCCCGAATATATCATTGACGCTCAAGATGAAAAATTGTCGGACTACATGAAATACAGCCAAGCGTTTGCAGATACGGCAAAAAAGCTGAAAAAAGAGCTGAATTCAGCTGAACAGCTTGAGATGTTTCATCAAATTATTGAAAACAATCATTCCTTAGATGAATATTTTTTCAGCGACATTGTGCCGAATGTACAGCAGATCAACACCAAGAAGTTTTTAGAGCTTCAGAAAAAAGCGAGTCAATTAAAAGAGGAGACTTTGGCGCTCGGTGATAAATTGAAAGAAAATGCTGTCAGATCAAATGTTGAATCAATAGGGGCTGCACAGTCCAATATTTCGAAGACCATTTCCATTCTGGCGGTGTCAATTCTTGTTTCAGCGGTCGTGTCAGCAGGACTTCTCATCATCGTCAGCCGGCAGATCAAGAAAAATCTCAATCGTGTGGTCGCCGCAAGCGATGAGATTGCACAAGGTCATTTAAGTTTTGAAGCCCTTGACTATAAAGGAAAAGATGAAATCGGCCAGCTATCCCAATCGATCAATGATATGGGAAAAAGCCTGCGTGAGATGATCGTTGAAGTGTCCAGTATCGCAAATGAGGTCGACAAGCAATGTCTCACTTTTACAAACGTCTCTGCTGAAGTAAAAGAGGGCAGCGAACAGGTCGCGGTTACCGTTGAAGAACTGGCCAACGGGGCAAGCAATCAGGCCAATGAGGCGGCGAACATTTCCGAACAGACGCAAGAACTGGCCGGACAAATACAGAATGCCAATGAAAATGGCGAAACTTTGGCGAAGTTTTCTAAAGAAGTGCTGCATGTTTCTGTCGACGGTGATCAGCAAATGACGCAATCATTGCAGCAAATGCATGTTATCAATCATGTGATGGAGGCGTCTGTTGAAAAGGTCAGTGTACTTGAAGAACAAACGCAATCCATTCATCAGCTTGTCGAAGTGATTACGAGCATGGCTGAACAGACGAATTTACTCGCATTAAATGCGTCTATTGAAGCGGCGAGAGCCGGTGATGCCGGACGGGGGTTTGCGGTTGTGGCCGGTGAAGTCAAAAGGCTCGCGGAAGAAGTGAAAAACTCTGTTGGAAGCATCACCGAAATCGTCAGCACGATTCAGACGGAGACATCTTCTATGGCAGAAGATTTAAAAATCGGTTTTTCTGAAGTGAATAAAGGAAAAAACCAGATTGAAACATCAGGACAGTATTTTTCAGAGATCAAACATAAAGTGACTGATATGGCTGAGCGAGTATCGGACATTTCCGCTGCATTATCCAATTTTAGACGTTCAAGCGAAGAGATCAACGGTTCAGTCGAACACATTGCAGCGATATCTGAAGAAAGTGCAGCAGGCTCTGAAGAAATTTCTGCATCTGTTCATGAGCAGAGCGGTTCCATTGAAAAAATGGATGAAAGCGCCCAGCTGCTGGGAGAGATGGTTGAGCGGATGAACGGGATGATCAAACGGTTTAAACTCTGATGTTTCAATGAATGGGAGGTTTTCATTTTGCCAACATATTTGAAAAGAGGATTGTTTTCGCTCGCGTTGCTCGGCCTGCTGTTCGCCGCGGCAGGGTGCTCGCTCAATACGGCGGAAAAAAGTGCTCAGAAAGAAGAAAAAATAAAGCTGATTGCTGACACTGATAAATTATATGTCGGCTTTGCGATCGACACGCTGAAAGAAGAGCGCTGGTACAAAGATAAAGAGGCGTTTGAGAAAGAGGCTGAAAACCTCGGGGCATCAGTGAAGACGCTGGCGGCAAACGGAAATAAAGATGTTCAGGTCCAGCAAGCCGAGCTTTTGATCAGTGAAGGCGTTGATGTGCTCGTTGTCGTCCCGACGGATGCCGATGCAGCCGCGGAGATTGTGGAAATGGCCCATAAAGCTGATGTCAAAGTGATTTCTTATGACAGGCTGATTCGCAATGCGGATGTTGATTATTATGTTTCATTTGACAATGAAAAAGTCGGTGAATTGCAGGCTAAAGAAATTGTCAAACGAGCGAAGAAGGGCAATTTTGTCTATGTTGGCGGATCTTCTCTTGACAACAATGCCGTGTTATTTCGCAACGGCGCCATGAAGGTGCTTGAACCGCTGAAGAAGCAGGGGAAAATCGATATCGTGTTTGACGAATATACGAAAGACTGGCTTCCTGAAGAAGCGAAAAAGAATGTGAAAAAAGCGCTGAAGCAGAACAAAGATATCGATGCGGTCATCGCTGCCAATGACGGTACCGCGGGCGGAGCAATAGAGGCTCTTAAGGAAGCGGGTTTGGCCGGAAAAATTCCGGTATCCGGACAGGACGCCGAACTCGAAGGGGTTCAGCGGATCGTGAACGGCACGCAGACGATGACCGTTTATAAACCGATTGACACGATCGCCAAAAAGGCTGCTGAAACGGCCGTTCAAGCAGCCAAAGGGGAAGATATTAAAACGGACACAACCGTTGATAACGGTAAAACTAAAGTGCCTTCGATTCTGCTTGAGCCATATGCGGTCACGAAAAGCAATATTAATGAGACCGTGGTCAAAGACGGACATTTGTCAAAAGAGGATATTTATAAATAATTGAAGCAGCCATCCTCTGAAAAGGATGACAAAATCATAAAACTTTAAACCGTTTTAGGATTTTGTCAACAATCTCACCTTATTTATTTTTTAATTTGAATCCAATAAAATAGACAAGGCTGAATGCTAAAGTAAAAGCAAGAGATTCCAGAATGGTACCAGCTGATACGATTCCGGTGTTGATATATCGAATAAATATACCTGCAACAAAGATCATAACAGCGATTAAAATCGATAGTACAGACTTAGATTTCATAGATGCTAGACCTCCTGATGAGGATATTAACCACATACTCTATTTCCAGCAGTTATGCCACATCCAAGTGCACATTGTAAGTCCGGTCATTTGACTTTTTAATCACTTCCCAGATACATACGTAGTAAGCAGCAACCGCAAGCTAAAAGGCCGGATTCTATGAATCCGGCCTTTTATGTCAACGAACTGAGCAATAATCTGTTTAAACCGTCCGCTTTTGCAATGTTAAATTTCCACCTTAACATCGGCGTTTTTCTTCAATTTCTCAACTTGCTGTCCGAGCTTTTCCTGCCTTTTCTGCTGTTCAAGCAGTTCTTTAATTTGCGGTTTGACATCATCAAATTTTGGCGTATCTTTCTGTTTGTTTTCCTTTTGCTGTGCTGCATATTGGTCATAATAGTCTTTGATTTCTTTGTCTGTGACTTTATCTTTTGGCAGTTCTTTGTCGATATATTTTTCTGTTTTAATGCTGTCTGCAATGTCAGATTTGAGCGTCGTCAAGTTTAAGTTGGCTTTTTTTAGAGCTTCATTGAATGCTTTCTCATCTTTATATTGTTTTTTGCTGTTGTCCAGTTGTTTATTAATCTCTTTTTCAGAGGCTTTATAGCCTTTTTTGTCTGCTTCCTGAGTAATCAGAGCTTGTCCGACTAAGCTGTCGATTGTTTGTTTTTTGATTTGCTTTGCGGCATCATCAGAAGTCGGATCCTGTCCGGTTTGCTGATACTGCATTTGAGCAGTGGATAATAAACTGTTGAAGTCTTTGCCGGTGATTTTCTCATCGTTTACGACAGCTACGGTTTTCGTATCATCCACTTTTTGCTTATCAAGCTTCTTCTGCATGGCCTTCATTTGCTTTTCTTGGTCCTGCTGCCCGCTTTGAGCCGTTTTGCCTTGGTCATCTGCATTCGACCGAGCGTCATCATTTGAAGCGCAGGCTGCTAGCGCAACAGCCATCAATCCGACCATGAGAGAGGACATTATTTTTTTCATGATATATCTCCTTTCTTCTCATCAGAAGTGAATCTTAAAAAATGGATCTAGTGCGCATTCTAAACGAACTTTTCTTAAAAATAAACCATTTTCCATCAACTTTCCAATTTGTAATCGAATTGAAAGGAGATCGTAATGTTTTTTCGTTATTTTAAATGATTCGGATCAAAGCCGTACATGTCAAAGTCCTTCGCAAAAATGTCCTGCACCAATTCTTTTGTTTCCTTGTTGTAAAAGCTCTCATAAGTCGGAAAAACCCAATCGAATGATGACATGGTCAGCACGGCGTCTGCGAACTTTCCTTTTTTCAGCATGAGGGCTGATAAATGGTGCGGTGATTTTGACAGCTGTGACAGAGGCGATTTTAACAATCTGTATTTATTTTCGATTTCTCTAATTTGGGCGTTAAATTGTTCGAGATAGATATAGTTGTTTACAAATTCCTCTTCTCCCTCTAAATACTGGGGCCCGAGATGGCGGTCGATCGAATCAATCTCAGAACCTAGATCTCTCAGCTGATATAAAAACTCTGTAAAAGACAGTCCGGTGTCGATGTCGCGGTCAAACAGACAAATAAAATTTGGAGAGCAAATCGTTTCCAGAAATGAACTTACCGCCCTCCGGAAGGGGTTGCGTACAAGCTTGTAAGCATCCTTTTTACTCTCCAGCAAATGCTCTGAAAGGTCTTTCGTGTAATCAGGCTGTTGTGTATAGATCGTATTTCTGTAATGATGAACCTCTCCTTCGGATTGCTGCCCGACGTCTTCAAGCAGTCCATTTTGAAAAAAGAACCAGCGATTCAAGGTTGTGCAGCCGCTTTTCGGGATCCAAAACAGAATGAGAGGAAAGTCTTTTTTATAAAGCGGGGTATAGGGAAATATCAAATACTCCAGTCTCTCATCTTCAAACATATTGAACACATCCACTCCAATTTAGTTTATTGCCTGCGCTGTAAATAGGACAATGAACAGCGTCCGCCTTTATAAACAAAATATGCCGCAGTTATTGAATTGATAGGGCGAAAATGTGAGTCCCCTAAAATAATAAGATGGAATCAATAGAGCCCTTCTTCTATAAAGGTTTCATCATCCATTTTAATTCCTTATATATAAAAATAAGGAATGTGATAAAACCATCTTATTAAATGAAAGCGAGGCTGTATAGGTCATATTGATCTATACATGTTTGGGGAGGAGAAGCTATTTTGGCTTCAGCATCTGAGTCGAGCTTTGCAATGTAGGGGAATGCTGGGGCGATTCAAACAGCTGTTTATCATCAATCTCCTATTTAACTAAATGATGACGTGATATAATATGGAAAAAGTTGAAGGTGTTTTTTTGTGAACAGTCCAATCGAATCAAAAGAGCCTGAATCTCTTATGAGCAGACTGTTGTCATGACTATGGAAAGTCTGAGGGAAAGGAAGTTGACGCTTTATTTTAAGAATCAGCAGGCTTGATCCATCATTCTAAAACATACAGGGGGGCATACATGAAAATCAACATAAATGAATATCCGGTTCCTGATCTTTCCTCAGGTCCTTATGGAATCACTTCATGTGCGGACGGACATATTTGGTTTACGGAGCAAAAGGGAAATCGGATCGGCAGGATAACGGCTTCTGGAGACATCACCGAATATAATGTTCCGACTGCGAATGCGGGCGTGTCTATTATCACCCCTGGAATCAACGGCAATCTGTGGTTTACAGAATATAAAGCGGGCAAAATCGGTGCCATCACGGCAGAAGGCGCCATAACTGAATACCCTCTTCCGTCCGGAGCTGCGCCGTTTGGGATCATTGAAGGTTCAGACGGTGCCATGTGGTATACGGATATGGCAGGCCATAGCATTGGCAGAATGACATCATCAGGGAAGTTAACGGAATATGAGCTGCCAAGTCCGGGATCATTCCCATCATTTATTGCGGAAGGGTCTGACGGAGCGCTTTGGTTTACACAAAACCAAAGCAACTCGATCGGCCGAATCACTGTGAACGGAGAAATCAGTGAATACCCGATTCCCACCCCACAATCCGGTCCTGTCGGAATCACATCCGGGCCTGACGGCGCATTATGGTTTACAGAAATAAACGGAAATCAAATTGGGAGAATTACTGTATCCGGAACGATCAGCCAATTTCAGATTCCATCCGAACATGCCCGGCCTCATGCCATTGCTGCGGGCGGAGACGGAGCGCTTTGGTTTACGGAGTGGGGGACGGGACAAATCGGCCGAATCACAATTGATGGAAAAATCACGGAATATCCGATTCCGACAAAGCAATCTGAACCGCATGGCATTGCAGCTGGTCCTGACAAATCGATCTGGTTTGCAGAAGAATGCGGCAAAATCGGCCGAATCACGATTTAAAAGCACGCCCAGCCATGCTGGGCGTGCTTTTTTTCTGCAGGCCATTATTCCGTTCTTGTCTCCAATCGGCGGTGATTGGAAAAGCCGAGGTTTTTATGGATCAGATAAAAATGGAAAATGTATTCTCCCGCTGCCATCGCGGCTGCTGCAAAAAATGCAGCGAGTGCAGCCGTGTCTGCTGCCGTTCCCATAGCGAGAGACATCAGCCAAATGGTGAGAAAAGCGAAGCCTAAATCCGCAAGTGTTGCGGTGATGTTATTTGTTTTAGGCAAAATAAACAAATCACCGAGCAAATAGGAAACGGCTCCCAATACTAGCGTAATAAAAAGCGTATGTTCAAAATGAAAGCCAAATCCGAGGCCGAGTACAAGATATAGGATCACAATGGTCATGGCTCCTTTGATTGCAAGGGCTTTGACGTGTTCCATCACATTCACTCCTTTATACGAGGTGTTAGTTCACTTTTTCCTCATATTCAGAGATCCAAACGTTTTATCCCGCATCCTTTACCTTTTCCGACACCTGCAAATGACTTTTTCCGTTTTTAACATAATAAATCAAGTAGCATAAGGCCATAAACGGCACACCGCAATAAAGGGCGATTCGCTGATTCGGATCAAATGCGATCCCGATGCAGGAAGCCAGGCATAACAGGAAAGCGGCAATCGGGACCGCAGGGTAAAGCGGTGTTCGGTATTTCAAATCGGCTGTGCTGTTTCCTTCAGCCAAAAAACGTCTGCGAAACATAAACTGTGAGGCCGCAATGCTCATCCAGACGACAACCACGGCAAAGCCTGAAATCGACACAAGGACAATATAAACCGAATCTGGTGCAAACACGCTTGAAAGCAGTGACAAAATACCTCCGATCATGCTGAAGATCAACGCGTTAAAAGGTATTCCCCTGGGTGTCAGCTTTTGAAAAACGGGATGCAGCGTGTTTTCTTTGGACAGTGACCACAGCATCCGGGAGCAGGCATATAAACCCGAATTGGCCGCGGAAAGCAAGGCCGTCAGAATGACAAAGTTCATGATATCGGCGGCATAGGGCACACCGATGCGGTCAAAAACGACAACGAACGGGCTTTTGATGACCCCGGCTTCTTTTATCGGAATCAGGCATGAGAGCACAACGATTGTACCGATGAAGAACAATACGAGTCTCCAAATTGTTGTTTTGATGGCTTTCGGAATGTTTTTTTCCGGGTCGGCGCTTTCTCCGGCCGCAATCCCGATCAGTTCTGTTCCCGAAAAGGCAAAGTTAACGGAAAGCATCGCCATAAAGATGGGAAGAAAACCGTTTGGAAATAGTCCGCCTTCTCCCGCAAAGTTTGATAACAGCGGGGCAGCATCGGCATTTTTCATCGGAATCATACCAAATATTGCGGCTCCTCCTAAAATAATAAACAATATAATAGCCAGCACTTTAATGCTTGAAAACCAAAACTCCGATTCTGCGAAAAACTTCACTGAGAAAGCATTTAACAAGAAAATCAAGGCAGCGAAGACGGTGCTCCACATCCAGACCGAAGTATCTGGGAACCAGCGCTGCATCAATAAGCCGGCAGCGGTGAATTCCGAGCCTAATGCGACAGCCCAGGTCAGCCAGTAAAGCCAGGCAACCGTGAATCCCGTTCCGGGTCCGATGAATTTGGCGGCGTACATGTGAAACGATCCTGTAACAGGCATGGCCACCGATAATTCTCCAAGACAAAGCATAACAAGATAAACGATAAGGGCGCCGACCAAGTAAGCCAGAATCGTTCCGGCCGGCCCGGCTTGAGAAATCGTGTAGCCCGAGCTTAAGAAAAGCCCTGTTCCGATGACACCTCCCAATGAAAGCATGACAAGGTGTCTGCTTTGCATTTTTCTTTGAAAGTTCTGACGATTACTGTTTGATTGTTCCATCATACCTCCAACTTTCTTGACCATTCAGCTACGGCTCTAATGTCTTCGGGCTTCGTTCTGCAGCAGCCGCCGATCAGCTGAGCGCCTGAGTCGTACCAGCGGCGGGCGCTTTCTCCGAAAGACTCGCTGCATGCATCCCCATGCCATGTCTTCGTCTCTGGATCGTACGCTTCCCCGGAATTCGGATAGACGATAATCGGTTTAGCTGTCTGTTTTTTTATTTCACCGATGAGTGAAGGAATGTGCTCGATCGGTGTACAGTTGATTCCCACGGCGGCGACTTGTTCATGCTGATCAAGCCATTTAGCGCAATCGGCAGCCCGCGTACCGTCGCTGATATGGCGCCCGTCCTTTGCGCTGAAACTGATCCACGCATGCGTGTCTGGGAATTCTTTTAATAAATGAACGATTGCTTTTGCTTCTGAAAGGCACGGTATTGTCTCACACGCTAAAATATCGGCACCGGCATTGATTAAAGCGCTCATGCGGTGCCTGTGAAAATCGGCCAATTCATCTTCTGTGACCTTATAATTTCCCTGATATTCGGAACCATCGGCAAGAAAGGCGCCGTAAGGACCTACTGAAGCGGCCACAATCGGTTTAGGCCGTCCTTCCCGGCTTTCTGGAACCGCCCAAAATTCGTCGCGCGCTTTTACAGCGAGACGAACCGATTCCTGTATGAGATGGAGTGCTTCTGCTTCATTGAGGCCTCGTTTTGTGAAGCCTTCTACCGTTGACTGGTAGCTGGCTGTAATCGCACAGTCTGCTCCCGCATGGAAATAATCCAAATGAACCTGCTTGATCAGATCGGGATTTTCCATGAGGATTTTGGCAGACCACAGGCTGTCATTCAAATCACAGCCATAGCGCTCAAGCTCAGTGGCCATTGCGCCGTCAAGGATGATTAAAGGAAATTTATTCAAAATGGACTGAATTGTGTTGGTCATCTTATTAAATGAGGCTCCGCCGTTCGAGACCCCAGCCCCCTTTCAGAGTTTTTAAAAATATATGAAAAATAGTTTAAAAGACGAGATAGCTTTTGTCAATCTACCGAAAATCGATTTTATAAACGATGATTGAGTATTTTTCCTTTTTAGGACTCAGAAATGATAAAACCGTCCGCAGGCGCATATTTTGATAAGAGCGGCAGGTAAATGAAGAGATGAATCAAAAGAAGGAGAATCAGCCGATGAAAAAATTAATAATCAATGCTGATGATTTTGGCTACTCAAGAGGTGTGAATTACGGAATTATTGATGCCCATAAGCTGGGGATTTTAACATCAGCCACATTCATGACGAATATGCCGGGCGCTGGTCATGCGGCCCGTCTTGCTCGTGAGTCTCCTGAATTGGGGGTCGGCGTCCACTTGGTCCTCACATGCGGAAGGCCGCTTTTGCCGGGTCATCGGACAATTGTTGATGCGAGAGGAAACTTTCGCGATCTCGCTTTTTATAAAGGGGCATTTACGATAGATGCTGATGAAGTCTATAACGAATGGAGAGCACAGATTGAAAAGTTTCTTGCTTTTGGCTTGGAGCCCGATCATTTGGACAGCCATCATCACATCAATGCTTATCCGGAGATTTCCGACGTATTTTTGACGCTTGCAAATGAGTATCGCCTGCCGGTCAGACATAATATGGAGACCAAAATGATGACAGAAAAAAATGTGAAAACGACGGACTTTTTTTCTCCTGTCCTTGAAGGCGCTTTAAAGGATGAAGAAGCCATCTCCTCGCTCTTTAAAGAGCATGATACGGTTGAGGTCATGACACATCCCGCTTATCTCGACAAAGAGCTGTTGGCTCACTCTTCATATACTTATCCGAGAGTCGATGAACTTGAATTTTTAACCGATCCGGACGTCGTCATCCGTGTGAACACGCTCAGGGATATCCAGCTTGTATCATTTAGGAATCTGACATAAGGAGAATACCGGAATGAAACACTTTCTTCAGTTATTAGGAAAGTCATTGCTGATTCCGATTACCGTCCTCCCGATCGCAGGTTTATTGCTCCGTCTTTCTGCGGAAGACATGCTTAATATTCCGCTTTTTCAGGCGTCAGGCGTCATTTTGAACAATATGGATGTGTTGATTTCCATTGGCATCGCCATGGGCCTGGCGAATGCCAAAAATAAAGGAATACCCGCTCTTACGGGATACTTGGCGATCGCCGTATTAAAAGAAGGGCTGGGTATCATGAATCCGGAACTTGACATGAGTGTGTTCGGAGGGGTGATTGCAGGTTTAACGGCAGCTTTCATCTTTAACAAATTTCAGCATACGCAGCTTCCAAGCATGTTCTCATTTTTTGGCGGAGAGAAGTTTCCGATTACCATGATCGTTTTGGTCATGATTCCCGTGGCGGGGCTGTTTTCCGTCGTTTGGCCTTATGCCCAGGCGGCGATCGATGCTTTTAGCCAGACGCTTGTGGGGCTCGGCGCTTTCGGGGTGTTCGTTTTCGGATTTCTCAACCGATTTTTGCTTCCATTCGGGCTTCACCATGTGATGAATACGTATGTTTATTTTGGACTCGGGCGTTATGAGACGGCTTCAGGAGAGGCGTTAACAGGAGAAATTACGCGGTTTTTAAATGGAGATCCGACAGCCGGATATTTTCTCGGCGGTTTTTTTATCACGATGATGTTCGGCATTCCGGCTATCGCATTGGCCATTTCACAGGCCGCAAGAAAAAGAAAAAAAGAAACGAAAGCATTGATGTCTTCTGGAGCTGCGACATCATTTATCACCGGTATCACGGAGCCGGTTGAATTTACGTTTTTATTTACTTCACCTTTATTGTACTTTCTTCATTCGATCTATACGGGGCTTGCCGGAGCAGTGCTCTGTTTGCTGGGGATTCGGCATGGCTTCTCATGGGGAGCGGGCGCCATCGATTATATGCTGAATCTTAATTTATCAGATGGCGGATTATTGATCATACCGGTCGGCCTTGCCTTTTTTGCCCTCTATTATGTTACGTTTTACTTTGTGATTACAAAGCGAAACGTTCCATTGATCGGAAGAGAACAGGAAACGCCTGGAGAAAATCAGCCGCATCAGTCTATGGCTGCAGGCATTCTCAAGCATATCGGCGGCCGTGAGAATGTTGTGGTATGTGAAAACTGTATGACCCGTTTGCGAATGAAATTAAAAGATACGTCATTGGCCGATGAAGCAAAACTAAAGCAATTAGGAGCGCACGGTGTGATCAAGATTGATCGGCATCATATCCAGATTGTGATCGGAACGGAAGCGGGCAATGTAAAAAAAGACTTGCAGAACATGATCGAAGAGCCTCCACCGCATTAAAATGGCACAAAACCAATGGATCGGCGGTTGTTTTTTTGCAAGTACTCAAAAATGAAACAAGGCTTTATACAGACAATCAGCTTTTGAATCGAAAAGCGGGTTTTAGGTTTCAATATCGTGAGATGAATCTGGAAATGCAGCCTTTTCCTTCTTACTGGTTCAAAAGAGGCTTTATTAAAAAAACGAGATTCTCTGGAGGAATGTAAATCATCAGCAGAGGTGCTGCCGTCATTCGCAACATGAAAAAAGTTGCGCGGACAAAAAACATGACTTTAAGGCATTCCGACGGCTCCATTATAGAATATGTGGAATTTTTGAACAAATAAGCTTGCACCTCCAGCAGCGTGAGGCGCTATGATTGATATGAATCGTCAGTAGGAGGTGTCTCATATGAAAAAAGATGAGTATTATTCGATCGGCGTTTTCTCGGAAATGACTGGAATATCCATTCGGACGCTCCATTATTACGATGAAATCGGCCTATTGAAACCTGAAAAACAGCCGGGTTCCGGCCGCCGTCTCTACACAGACAGGGATGCGATGGATTTGCAGAGAATGACATGTTTTAAGTTTCTAGGGTACAGTCTTGAACAAATTCGCGCTTTCATGGATGAATCCCGCTATGATGCCAGTCTGATTGAGGCGCTGCAGAAACAGAAAAGGGTGCTTGAGGAGAAAAAGGAGCATATTGAAACAGGATTGAAAGCGATCAGCCGGGCGATCCATCTGCTGGAGGAGGAAGGGGAAATGGACAGCTCGGTTTTCATGAGCCTGATGAGCAGCATTCAAACAGAGAAGGAGCAGCGCATATGGCTTGAACAGCAGATGTCAAAAAGCTTTGCTGACCAGTTATTTAATAAACCTGAAGAAGAGATGGCCAAATTGGATCAAGCGTTTATTCGTTTATCTAAGGAAGTCAAAAGGCTTAAGGGGAAGCCGGTTGATGATCCTGAGGTGCAGGAGATGGCCGACCGGCATATGAAGGCGAGTTTGGAATTTGTCGGAGAGGGCGTGCTGTCGTCATTAGGACAGATGGAGACGATAGAATCGCAGCAGCTGGCAAACAAGTTTCCATCGCCTTATACAAAAGAAGAAGAAGAGTGGCTGCAGCAAGTGTTCGAATATTATATGATTCACAATGACTACTGTTTTGAAAACGATTGATGAAAGGAAAAATCGGTTCCGGTGTCCGCCTAAAACATGCCGGAACTTTTTAATGCAATACCTCAGGTTCAACCTTCGTCGTATCATTATCCAGCGAAAAATGCAGTTCATGATTGTCATTTACAGAAGCGAAAAAAATCTCGTCGATTCGTTTGATCCCTTTCTTTTTCAACTGGTTTTTAAGCCAGCTTTCAGTCAAATTTAATTGGTAAAGGACAGACGTATACATTTTTCCGTCAACGATCACCGGATATGAGAATCCCCCGCGGCTCTTCTGAATCCCCAGATCTTCTACCGTGACTTCTGTTTTATTTGGCTTTTTGTATACCGTTAAATTTCCGTTTGCCTCTACAAACGCCATTTCAACATCACTGACATTGAAAATGTCTTTTTCCCGCAGCATTTGCAGAATATTATCGATTGAATATCTGATTCGCTTTAAATTGCCGACGATGAATGTTCCATTTTTGATGACGATGGTCGGTTCAAATGTAATCAGACGTCCCAGCAGCTTGTTTTTTATCATGATTTTTGAAGTCAGCCTTTGCAACAGGGCGATCGCCCAAATAGCAGCGGCAGTATGCAAATGTTCAATCCTTGGATCGGCAATATCAGCTCCTACAACGGCTCCCAGTGTAAGAATGATTAAAAAATCAAAGACGGGCATTTCCCCGATCGAGCGTTTTCCCATAAACAATGTGACGATTAGTAAAAGCGGCAGAATGGTGATGATTCGTCCATAAACGAGTAAAATTTCTTTCACTGTTTCCATTGTCTTTCTTCCTTTTTATAACTTTTTGCCAATTCAAGATTGGCGGCTGTGATTTTTGCATTCAGATCATGATATGGATAGGCATCGGTTATTTCAGGAAGCTGATTGGCATCCTCCTGGTTTGCAATCACTTGCCCTGCCGGAATATATCGTTTCGGCGGGATGGTAACACCGATGACTTTTGCCCCCGGTTCGATCACTGCATCTTCTTGAACATAAGCATCAAAAACAAGACTTTGCATACCGACAAAAACGTTTCCATCAATCCGGGCAGGGCCGTGAATTTGACATTGCGGGGCAAGTGAAACTTTTTCGCCTATGTAAATGGAATACGCTTCACGGTCTTTAAAAACGGAATGCTCTGTAATGGGATTGTGGTATTCATAGTTTTTTAAACCGTGCATGACCACTCCGTCCTGGATATTGCAATCATGGCCGATGAAGATTTTCAATCCCGTGTCTCCCCTGATCGATGAAAAAGGCCCGATCAAAACGTTTCGCCCGATTGTGACACTGCCGATAACTGATGCAAAATGATGGATATATGAGGATGCATCTATGTTTGGAATATCTGAGTCTTCATTGAATGAGGTGACCGTATTGGGACTGACATTGTCTTTTATCAGCATCTTTTCAAGAAACTTGCCGGCAAGCGACGAAACCGTTAATCCCAGGATAAGTTTGTTGCTCAACTTCATATTACCCGCCTCCTTTATTCAATAGTTTGTCTCTAAAACGGGATATTATTTAAGAAATTAGCCCGAGCAGAGGGATGAATCATAAGAAAAAAGCGCTATAAAGGGATTGAGGAAATAATCTGAATTTCTCTCAGAATTTTCTGGTAATTATGGTATGATGAAGCAGCAGGAGGGAGGTGTTTGATATTCTGGCATCTTCTTCAACACTCCATTGCCTGGTCTTCTTTTTTGATTCAGGTTAAGCCCTTCACTTCCTTTTTAGAAACGAATCTAAAACGCTTTTAAAAGAAAGGGAAGTGAGACCATGAATGTAAAGAAGCCATTTCTGCTGTTGACTGTTTTTCTGATGATTTTAAGCTCGCTATTCACTTTAACATCCCCTCGGGCATTGGCCGATACATTTGCCGGCGATCCCACTACGAAAGTAACCGGCTGGGCTTTTGATTCAAGCATTGGCGGCTATTTGCCGACAGAGCAGATTAAAGCGGCGGATGATCCGACAAGGCTGGCATACTGTCTGCAGCCGGGAAAAAGCTCGCCTGATCATACCGATATGCCGTCCAACGGACAGATGAGTGATAAGGTGTATCGCATATTATCATACGGTTATCCGAACGCAGCCCCTTCTGAGCTGGGCGTATCGAGCAAGGCAAAGGCTCACTATGCGACGCAAATGGCTGTTTGGATTGCGGTCGGTGAAGTAAAACAAAGCAGCCTTACATATCGTGATGAGAGTATTGAAGAAGCAGTTCATTCCCTTTTAGAGAAAGCGGAACATACAGATGATACACAGGACATCAAGGTTTCAGTGACGCCTGACCACGCAAAAGCGTCAATTCACGGAAACCATCTGATAACAGAGCCTTATACGGTAAAAAGTACTGCAACGGGTACATATACGGTATCGTTAAAAAATGCACCGAAACAAGCTGTGGTGACGGATACCGACGGAAACAAGAAAGATTTATTTAAAACAAATGAATCATTTAAAATCCTGCTGCCGAAAAATACCCCGACGTCAAATATGGAAGTGTTCATCGATGCGGAACTGAATCAATTCGTGACGATGAAGTATCTATCTGACGGCACTTATCAAGATGTTGTCTCATTATCAAGCGTAACGAAACATATTCAGGCAACTGCGGCGGCATCATGGGAGACAAAAGGCGCCATTCAAATTGTAAAAACGGATGAGGATCATACGCCTCTTTCTGGCGTAGCGTTTGATATTAAAAATGAGAGCGGTGAAAAAATAACTTCTGTTGTGACCGATGACAATGGACAAGCTATGGTTCATGATCTGCCATTGGGCCAATATACAGCGGTTGAAACAAAAACAAAGAAAGGATTTGTATTAAACCCTGACCCCAAAACTGTGGTCGTTCATACAGATGAAACCTCTACATTGACGTTTATCAACCAAAAGGTTTCCGGGAGCGTAAAGATCAAGAAGACGGATGAAAACGGCCATGATCTGAAAGGGGCTGAATTTACCCTGTTTAGAGAGAACGGGGAAAAGCTGAAAACCGCCGTCACAAATGAGAAAGGCGAAGCCTACTTTGACAATGTCGCCTATGGGCATTACACCGTTCAAGAAACAAAGACCCCGCGAGGCTTTGTGCCGGATGCGACCAAACATCCGCTCAATATCACGGAGCACAGGCAGGCTGTAGAGTTTCATATTGAGAACAAACATATCCGGGGTCATGCAGAGCTCATCAAGGTTGATGAAGAATCCCCGGAAAAAACGTTGAAGGGTGCGGTTTTTGAGCTGAAAAACGAAGATGGCGCTCTAATCGGCGAATATGAAACAGATGAGGACGGAAGAATTTCTGTTCAAGACTTAGCGTACGGCTCTTATACATTCACAGAGAAAAAAGCGCCTGCCGGTTATGTGCTAAACCCTGAGCCGCTTCGATTTTCGGTTTCAAAACTCGGTGAGACCGTAAAGCTGAAAGCATCCAATCGAAAGATCACCGGATCGCTTGAACTGACCAAAACGGATGCAGCCGATGGAAATACCCGTTTAAAAGGTGCGGAATTTGTCATTCATAATGAAGAAGGCGCAGAAATTGCGAGAGGAAAGACAGATGAAAACGGAGTCGCTCGTTTTGACAGACTTCCTTACGGGAAGTACACATACACGGAAACGATCGCCCCGAAAGGATATATTTTAAATGAAGAGACATTCGCATTTGAAATCAAAAAAGATGGGCAAATCGTAAAGCATGCGGTAGAGAATCATAAGGAAGAGACAAATACCGCAGCTCCTCCTGCCAAAAAGGATAGAGACACTGGACATGTCGAAAAAACAGGAGGCAACCTGCTGCCGAATACAGGAAATGACGGCCTGTATCGTGCTTTACTCATTGGACCCATCCTTCTTATTATCGGACTTGTCATGTTTGTTTTAAACTGTAAAAAGGCTCAAAATCAAAGGGTGTAAATCTTCCCCAAAAAGACAGCTTTACGGCTGTCTTTTTCTTGTGTGCATCATGCGTTCAAACATGGCTCCTGCTCCTGTGCCCAGCAGATAAGCCAATAAATCGCTCCATAAAAATCCGTACCCAAGGATGAGTCCTCCGAGCGGCGCAGCTCTCAAATCGTCAATCCATGGGGCGTGGTAAAGCTGGCTGAATTCAATCAAATAGCAAAATGAGAGTGCGGCAAGTGCAACGGTCTTCGTAGCGGCCCGACTGAACAAAAATCCAAAGCCGAAGAAAATCATCAGCGCCCAAAGAGCATCCCCTGCATATGAATTCACAATGTCCGGCAGCATGCCGGCCATTTTCCTCGATAATAATCCCGCCGCCATGGCTGCCAACGTCAGTGATGCCTGCCATATGCAGCTGCGTTTCTTTGTCATTTGGAACCTCATTTCTTGCATTCTTTTGTCTAAAGCATCTCTAAATTGATCATTCCCGCCACATTTCACCTGAGAACATGGCTTCAAACAGAGCCTATTTACATCCATTTTAGCATTGATTAACTAACTCTGAAGGAGGTTATCCAATTTAAGGTTTTTAGTTGATGGCAAACTGAAACTTTTGATATGCCGGACTCGTAAAAAACTGGTGTGATACAAGCGTTTTTTATAAAAAGGAGATTTGGAAATGACAATAGACCTGCAAAAGAAAAGTCTGAATATCGTTCTGGAGAAAAAACAATTAACCAGCGTGACGGCCAGAGTCGGCTTAGTGCTGGATATCACAGGTTCAATGAGAGGCCTCTATAAAAAAGGAACCGTGCAGAAGACCGTTGAAAGGCTGCTGGCTGTCGCCGATCGATTTGATGATGACGGTGTGCTTGATGTTTGGGTATATGACCACAAATTTTCGCGGTTGACTCCGGTGACAGAAAGGGATTTTTCTGGGTATGTAAACAGGGAAATCATCGAAAATGATTCAGTGCATAAGTTTGGAAGGAATAATGAGCCGCCGGTTATGAAAGATGTTTTACAAAAATATACGGTTGAAGAGCCGAGCTCATATCCTGCTTTTATCATTTTTATCAATGACGGCGGCTGTAAAAAGTCAATCAAACCTATTATAGAAGCGTCCTCAGATCAACCATTATTCTGGCAGTTTGTCGGGATTGGGAGTGGAAACTTCGATTTTCTTAAAAAACTAGATACGATGGAGGGCCGATATGTCGACAACGCCAATTTTATCCAAATCGAAGATATTGACAGACTTTCAGATAACGAATTATATGACTCGCTTCTCAATGAATTTCCCAAATGGCTAAACGAAGCAAAACAGAAAGGTATTTTAAAAGAGGAGGCGAAGCCCAAGAAGCCGAAAAAAAGAGGGATTTTCAGCATGCTGTTTAGAAGATAAAAAAGCCGCCTTACCAGGGCGGCCTCAGCGTGTCGACAAACCCTCGCATTCGTTGTCAGGTCTGCACGTCGGTGCTCATGTTCAAGGAAGGAACGGCGGGCTAATCGCTCAGGCGTCCTGCCTGAACGCCGCCGTCATCACGTCCTGTGAAAGCCCGATGCTCGTCATTCCTAGACTGCAAGGGTTTTCAATCACGCTGAAAGGATGACAAAATCCTAAAACTTTAAACCGTTTTAGGATTTTGTCAACAATCTGAAGCCGCCTTACCAGGGCGGCCTGTTATTTACATCGCATTTTTGCGTTTAGCATCTTGGGCAGTTTCGGAGTGTTCCCAGCATTCGATGCTTTCATGGTTTTCAATGACATCTTTATAAAAGACCGGATCTTTGCCGGCTTTTCGCTGCTTTACATAGTCTTTCAAGGCGGCGAATGCCACTTTGGACAGCAGGAAAATCGCAATCAAGTTGACGATGACCATAAAGCCCATAAACAAATCGGCCAGATCCCAGACAAGCTGAACCTTTGATACAGAGCCGAAGATAACCATGGCAAGGACACAGATTCTGTAAACCATCAGCCAAGCTTTATTCGTATGCAGGAATTCAATATTTGTTTCCCCATAGTAATAATTGCCGATTAAGGTGCTGAACGAGAACAAAAACACCATGATGGCGAGAAAGCCTGATGCCCATGCGCCGATGTGGGTGCTGAGGGCTGCTTGCGTCAATTCGATGCCGCTCAGTTCCGGCTGTTTGTATGCATCGGAAAATAAGATGATAAAGGCTGTGCTTGAACAGATGACCAATGTGCTTGTAAAGACCCCCAAAGCCTGGACAAGACCCTGTTTGACCGGATGGCTCGTTGTCGCCGCCGCCGCTGCATTCGGCGCGCTCCCCATCCCTGCTTCATTTGAAAAGAGACCGCGCTTGATTCCGTTCATCAGCGCCGCACCGACGGCTCCGCCTGCGGCTTGTTCAAGGCCGAATGCATGTCCCACAATCAAAGAGATGACTTCCGGCAGTTTCGTAATGTTCATCAGCATCACGAATACGGCCACACCAATATACAAAACAGCGAGAAAAACGACAATATATTCAGATAATTTGGCGATGCGTTTGATTCCGCCAAAGGTAATGATGCCGAACGCGATGGTGATGATGATACCCAGCGTCAGGCGGTCTGTACCGAATGAATTTTCAAAGGCAACCGTTATCGTATTGGATTGGACGGCGTTAAACACGATACCGAACGACAAGGTGATGAGCACGGCAAACAGTGCACCCATCCAGCGTTTTTTGAGCCCTTTTTCCATATAATAAGCAGGGCCTCCGCGGAAGCCGTTTTTGTCCTTCACTTTATAGATCTGCGCCAGCGTGCTTTCGACAAAGCTTGAAGCCGAACCGATAATGGCGATGACCCACATCCAAAAGATGGCCCCGGGCCCGCCTAAGGCGATCGCAATCGCAATCCCCGTAATATTGCCTGTCCCCACACGGGCAGCCATGCTGATGCAAAATGCCTGGAACGGTGATATTCCATTTTTATCAGGCGCTCCTTCTCTTAGAACCCGAAACATCTCTTTCAGTAAACCTACTTGAAAGAACTTCGATTTAAACGTAAAAAATAATCCTAAAGAAAGAAGCATGATAATTAAAAGTTTTGACCAAAGAAAATCATTTGTGACACCGATGACTTCTTGAAGGAATTGCTGCATACTTTCACCTCTTTTTTCGTTTTATCTTCAAAAAATGCTAAGATCCCATTCCTGGGCCATATGTTTTAAAAGCATTCCGCCTGTTACGCTGTTGCCGCACTCATCAATGGCCGGTCCGTAGATGCCGATTCCGCATCCGGTCTGAAAAGGCTGTTCCCTTTTCAGGCTGGCAGGCACCGCACACATGATTCCGCCGGAAACGCCGCTTTTTGCGGGAATACCGACAAAGGCTGCGAATTTACCTGATGCATTGTACATGCCGCATGTCAGCATTAAAGCTTTTGTCAGTTTTGCGACATCCTTTGGAATAACTTGTTCGCCGCGGAAAGGATGATATCCGTCGTTTGATAGAATCATGCCAATCAGGGCGATATCCTCGGTGCTTCCTTCCATGGCGCATTGTTTAAGGTAAACCTCAAGCGTTTGTTCGACATCGGCTTCCAAAAACCCGGTTTCTTTCAAATAATGAGCCAAAGCTCTGTTCCGATGGGCGGTCTGCCATTCTGACTGAAAGACTTCCTCATTGATGACAGGGCGTTTTCCGATCATTTTTTCAATGGTTGAATAAAGCGAATCTGTTTTCTCCCGAGCGGTTTCTCCCGGCAGAATCGAAGCGATAGTCAGCGCTCCGGCGTTGATCATTGGATTAAACGGCTTTCCCGGTTTATGCATCTCAAGGCGGATGATGGAATTAAACGCATCTCCTGTCGGTTCTACATCGACACGGTCTAATACATACGAAATTCCCCTCGTCAAACAAGCGGCGGTAAAACTGATCACCTTAGAGATGCTTTGCAGTGTAAAGGGGACATCCCAATCCCCCGATGTGATCATGGTTTGATCAGAGCCAATGACGCAAATGCCGAGCTGACTCGAATCGATTTTTCCTAAAGCAGGGATATATTCGGCGTTGCGTCCGCTGACGGAAAAAGGACGATAGTGTTCGACTAAATTCTCAAGGCGTGATTGCCAGAAATCGGCGTCATAACGTTCTTTTACAGCTTCATTCATCGAAATTCCTCCAATCTGACCTTTGATAAAGTCGCAAGCTTACTGAAAAATACGGGACTCTGTTAGCGGCGATTTAGGCATGGCGGCAGCGAGCAAAAGGGGTATTGCCGCTGCCGCGATGATTGATTCAGAGTCTGTTCTTTCCTGGGTAAAAGGGGTTTGGATAAACACAAGGGAGTGATTTGCGGGAAAATATAAGCGTTTTCAAATTGAGAAAATATAAATTCAATTTATAATAGAACCTACAAGATCATACAAAAAACGACAAAGTTAATTAAAAAATAAGCCGATGGATTTAAAAATCGAATGGACAGTGGGTAAAATGGGAGTTGCGAATAATGTTCAATTAACGTCAAAATAAAGCAACACAGTATAATGGGGGATCAGCATGTTTGGTGAAAAATGGGGAAATTTGATTAAGAAGGTCGGCCAGCTTGTCAAAAAAGACGGCTATATTTTGTTGTTGATGCTTTTAACGGTGCCGCTTGCAGGTGAACTGAAGTTCTACCCCCTGAATGAGACCTTTCGCATTAGTTTTGGCGTACCGACATTTTTCTTTTTTTTGCTGCTGTTAAGAAATGTACCGGCTGTGCTGCCTGGTCTGTTAACCGGTGCGGCGATTGTCGCCTTTCGGGTGCTGCTTGACGTTCTCGGCCGGGAAAATGCCGATTGGCTGTCAGCCTTTTATCACCATTATCCAACTTTTTTCTTTTATTTCACGTATGCTTTTCTGTTTTATTTGGCAAAGGTGAAACGATTTCAATATCGGCCGATTTTCATTGGGTTTCTCGGTTTTGCCATTGAAATCATTGCAGACGGAGCGGAATTAACCGTTCAATATTTGACATTCGCATCCACCGTCACACCGGAGAAAATACGCGATATCATGGCGATTGCCTTTTCCCACAGTTTTATCGTGTTGAGCTTTTTTAATGTTATGAAGCTGTATGAGTCACAATCAAGGGAAAAGCAAATCCGTGAACAAAATGAGCATATGCTGATGATCATTTCAAACTTATATGAAGAAACCATTCATTTAAAAAAAACGCTGAAAAACACAGAGCAGATCACAAATGATTCCTATCAGCTGTACCGGCTCCTGAATAAACGCAGCCGGGAAAATCCTTTAGAGCAATCGCTCAGCCAGAAGGTGTTGAGGCTTGCAGGTGAAATTCACGAAGTCAAAAAGGATAATCAGCGTATTTTTGCCGGACTTTCCAAATTAATCTCTAATGAAAACTTCAGAGATTATATGAATGCGGATGATTTGGTCCGCCTTGTGATTGGAATTAATCACAAGTATGCCGAATCGCTTGGAAAGGATATAGACTTTCAATATACAATTTCGGGAGAACATCCGAAATACCATGTTTATACAATATTGTCGATGATCAATAATGTAATGGCCAATGCAGTGGAGGCTATTGAAGAAACCGGCTGCATCCGTCTCAGCCTCTATCGGAGCGGCGAAGGAATGATGGAATGCCAAGTGGAGGATGACGGACCCGGCATTCCCGAGAAAATCGGAGATGTGGTGTTTGAGCCTGGATATACTTCAAAGTATGATGAGTTTGGCACCCCTTCAACAGGAATCGGACTTTCTTATGTAAAGGAAGCTGTCGAAGAGCTTGGAGGCGGAATCGCATTCCGCAGTCATCCGAACGGTGTCGTTTTTTCGATCAGACTTCCCATTCAACCATTGATTCAGAAAGGGTGAACCACCTTATGCGTTTTTTTATCGCTGATGATGACCGTGCTGTACGATCCATTTTAAAGCAAATTATTGAAGACGAAGATTTGGGAGAGGCAGCCGGTGAAGCGGAGGACGGCTGTCAATTAGAAGGACATGTTTTAAATTTGCAGCAAATTGACATTTTATTTGTCGATCTTTTAATGCCGATTCGTGACGGGATCGAGACGATCCGCCATTTACAGGGGTCTTTTTCAGGAAAAATCATCATGATCTCCCAGGTCGAATCAAAAGAAATGATCGGTGAGGCGTACTCTCTCGGGATCGAATATTATATCCATAAACCGATTAACAGAATTGAAATTTTAAATGTCATTCAAAAAGTCAAGGAACGGATTGACCTTGAACGATCGATTCAAGATATACAGTCTTCTTTAAATCGTCTCGTCAATGTGAATGGCGGACGAAGAAACGCGCTGAGAGAAAAAAGCATTCAGGAAACGGGGGAATTTCTCCTTTCTGAGCTTGGCATCGTCGGTGAAAGCGGATCTAAAGATTTAATTGCCATCCTTCAATATTTATTTGATGATGAACAAACATCACTATACGAAAAGAATTTTCCTCCGCTTAAACACATTTTTATCAAGATCGCAGAGGAAAAGCTTGGACCAGCCGCTTCCCCCGTAGATATCAACCGGGAGGTCAAAGCGTCTGAGCAGCGGATACGGCGGGCTATCAGCCATTCGTTAAATCACTTTGCATCACTCGGTTTAACAGACTTTTCAAATCCGAAGTTTGAAAGCTATGCTTCAAGGTTTTTTGACTTTACAGTCATCAGCAAAAAAATGAAAGAGCTGCAAAAAGACTCCGCTGCTGCAATGACGTCCGCACGAGTCAATACAAAAAAATTCATTCAAGTCTTCTTTTTAGAAGCCAAGCGCTTGAATGAGAGCGCCGGAAAAAGAGGCTGAAGAAAAAGGCTTCCTCGAACCTCGAGGAAGCCTTTATTTATTCATGTGTTATCTGAGAGTCTCTTCCTCCGCATATTCTTTCTTGAGCAGCGAAAACATGTACACATCTATCAGCACACCTTTCGCTCTCTCATACTCTCTTAAAAGACCTTCCTTCTGAAAGGATAATTGCTGAAGAAGCTTGATTGAAGGCGTGTTTTCAGGCTCTACTTTCGCTTCAATCCGGTTGAGGCCCATCTCTGTGAAGCCATGATGAATCAGCTCTTTGACGGCTTCAGAAGCAAAGCCTTTTCCCCAATGGCTCCTTCCTAAATCATAGCCGATCTCAGCCCTGCTGTTTTCTTGATCAATCATGTTAAAACCGCATGTTCCGATTACCTCATTCGTTTCTTTTGATACGATTGAAAAGCGGTTTGCCTGCCCTTCTAGGCTTAAATCGCTGATCATTTTGATCATCTCTCTCGCTTGGGCGGCGCTTGTGAAAGGTGAGATGTTCATATATTTAGTGACTTCACGGTCTGACCAGTAATGATAGAGGATCTCCGCATCCTCGATTATCATTTCTCTCAACATCAATCTTTCAGTATAAAGCGTTTCCATGGTCTTGCCTCCTAAAGTTATCGATTTTGTATGTTTAGGAATAGTTAAAAGACCATTTATCTATCTGCGCATTGTTCATTCCCTTCTATGACTTGATTACTTTATTTTACCATGATGCGCATTTTTTTGTTGTCTCTCTTTAAAGAAAATGTGAAGAAAAACGGGAGAATAGATCTGCGGGAAACGACCGGGTTTTTGTCGAAATCATAGGCGGAACGATTGGTTTTCGACAAATTTTGATATGGTCCAAGGCGATGTGACTTGATCATCCATGTATCTCGTCTTATCTTCGATTTACAATACTTTACAGTATATTAACAAACACTCCCTATAATAGAACCCGATCAATCATTTGTATAGAGAGGGGTAATACGAATGACACAAGAAGGGCCGCTGGAGGACTGGATCAAGAAGCTGAATGAGGAAAATTTGAAAGAAAATACGTTTGACCGCCGCCGTTTTATTCAGGGAGCCGGCAAAATCGCCGGGCTTTCGCTCGGGCTTGCGATCGCACAATCGATGGGAGCAATGGAAGTCAATGCGGCACCGAGATTTTCTGAGTATCCTTTCACACTTGGTGTTGCATCTGGAGATCCACTTTCAGACAGTGTCGTTTTGTGGACAAGATTGGCGCCTGATCCGCTTAATGGGGGCGGTATGCCGAACGAAGCCGTATCTGTGAAATGGGAGATTGCAAATGATGAACGCTTCCGCCATATCGTCAAACACGGGACGGAAAAGGCGACACCGCATCTTGCCCATTCGGTCCATGCCGAGGTATCGGGGCTGAAGCCTGACCATATATACTATTACCGCTTTAAATGCGGCAACCAGATAAGCCCGGTTGGAAAAACAAAAACGCTTCCGGCGCCGGGATCGGATGTGTCTAAATTAACATTCGCTTTCGCTTCATGCCAGCAGTATGAACACGGCTACTATACCGCCTATAAGCATATGGCAAAAGAAAAGCTCGATCTCGTATTTCATCTCGGAGACTATATTTATGAATACGGCCCGAATGAATATGTATCGAAAACCGGTAATGTCAGAACACATAGCGGTCCGGAAATTATGTCGCTTCTTGATTACCGCAACCGCCATGCCCAATACCGTTCCGATGCGAACTTGAAAGCGGCTCATGCCGCATTCCCTTGGGTTGTGACATGGGATGACCATGAAGTGGAAAACAACTATGCAAATGTGATCCCTGAAAAAGGCCAATCTGTTGAAGCATTTATCAAACGCCGTGCGGCTGCATATCAAGCTTACTATGAGCATATGCCGCTCCGCCGCAAATCTCTGCCAAACGGTCCTGATATGCAATTATACCGGAATTTTTCTTATGGCAATTTGGCTGATATCAATGTTCTTGATACCCGCCAATATCGTGATGACCAGGCAAATGGCGATGGAAACAAACCCCCTTCCGATGAATCAAATGATCCGAAGCGGACGCTGCTTGGAGCCGAACAGGAGGCTTGGCTGTTTGACAATCTAGGCCGTTCTCAAGCACATTGGAATATTCTTGCGCAGCAGATTTTCTTTGCCCAATGGAATTTTGGGACGAGCTCGGCACCGGTTTACAGTATGGATTCATGGGACGGATATCCTGCTCAGCGCAAACGAATCATCGACTTTATCAAAGCTAAAAACATGAATAACATTGTCGTCCTGACCGGCGATGTTCATGCAAGCTGGGCAAACAATCTGCTTATCGATTTTGACGATTCGAAATCAGCCATCTTTGGAGCGGAATTCGTCGGTACATCGATTACATCGGGAGGAAACGGCGCGGATAAAAGGGCGGATACCGATAAGATTTTATCGAATAATCCCCACATTCAATTTTTCAATGACTACCGCGGCTATGTGCGCTGTACGGTTACACCTGAGGAGTGGCGGGCCGACTACCGCGTCGTTCCATTTGTGACAGAGCCGGGCGCTGCGATTTCGACAAGGGCTTCATATGTTTACCATAAAGACCATACAGGTTTAAAACGGACAGCTTCCAATATCGTCCCGGGAGGCGTGAAAAAATCGAACGAAGTCGAAGAAGACCGCTTTACGGAACACACTAGAGCCCATCAAAAACAAATGAAGCAACAGCAGAAAAAAGTAACCCAGTAATCTATGAAAGGATGACGGCAAATGCTTTCTAATATCGGTATTCCGGGTCTCATTTTGGTGCTTGTGATTGCATTGATCATTTTCGGCCCTTCAAAGCTCCCCGAGATCGGCCGGGCTTTTGGCAAAACGCTGACCGAATTTAAAAGTGCGACCAAATCTTTGGTATCTTCTGATGACAATGAAACCGGAGAGGCACCTGAGCTAAAAAAGAAGCGAGATCAATCGGCAGGATGAATGAAGGCGGGCGGGTGATCCCGTCTGCTTCTTTTTCTAATTAGACATGTAAAGATAAGCGGGAGGCATCAAAAGATGAAAAGCGGGGAAACACATTTGATCGACCATCTCGAAGAACTTCGGCAGCGGATCATCAAAACGCTGCTGACATTTATTCTGTTTCTCATCACGGGTTTTTTGTTTGTACAGGACGTTTATGACTGGCTGATCAGAGACCTTGACGCCAAGCTTGCCGTCTTGGGGCCTGGGGATATTTTGTGGGTATATATGATGATATCTGGGGTTTTGGCGATTGCGGCAACGATACCTGTCGCTGCCTTTCAGACATGGCGGTTTGTGGCCCCGGCGCTGAGCGAACACGAGCGGAGGGTGGCTTTATTTTATATCCCCGGACTGTTGATCTTTTTTATTCTGGGGGTTTTGTTCGGTTATTTCGTACTGTTTCCGCTCGTTCTTCAATTTTTGATCAATCTTTCTGCCGGCCATTTTCAAACGGTGTTTACGGCGGAACGTTATTTCCGTTTTATGATCAATCTGACGCTGCCATTTGGCTTTTTATTTGAAATGCCCCTCATCGTCATGTTTTTAACGAGTTTGGGGATCTTAAATCCGACCAGGCTTGCAAAAATGAGAAAAATCTCCTATTTTGCGCTAATCGTCATATCGGTTGTGATCACGCCCCCGGATTTTATTTCAGACGTCTTGGTGATCGTGCCGCTTCTTGTTTTATATGAATTAAGCATTTCTTTATCAGCATTTATTTACAGGAAAAAAATCGCTGGAGAAACAGGGGCTGAGGCCCGAGGCTGAAGGACAGGTTGTCTTCAGTCTCTTTTTTTTTGCCATAATTTGAAAAATCAGAAAATAAAGATATTGACAATTTGTTCATTTGTCTTACAATTAAACAAAAAGATAAATGAAGGAGGTTAGGATGCAGATTAATTGGCGTTTCAGCTAAATAACAACGCTTTCGTAAACATGGAAAATGACGACAGGGAGATGACGTATATGGGTCAAATTCGAAAGGCGCCGGAAGGAATATTGGGTTTTCCTGTAGCGCCCTTTAATGGGCAGGGGAAATTGGAGGAAGAAGCGCTTTATCAGAACATCCAATTTTTGTTGGATGAAGGGCTTGAAGCGATTTTCATCGCTTGCGGCTCAGGGGAATTCCACTCTCTCAGCGGGAAGGAATATGAACAAATGGTCGAAATCGCCGTGTCGGCAGCAGGCGGAAAGGTGCCGGTATACACCGGGGTGGGCGGAAATTTGAGCACCGCGTTGGAATGGACGCGAATTTCCGAGGATAAAGGGGCTGACGGCTATTTGATTCTGCCGCCGTATTTAATTCACGGCGAGCAGGAAGGCCTTTACCAGTATACGAAAACGATCATTGAAAGCACAGACTTAAATGCGATTATTTATCAGCGCGATAATGCAGTCCTGACGCTAGAACAGATACAGCGCCTCACAGAACTCGAGCAGCTTGTCGGGCTTAAAGACGGGATAGGAGATATGGCCTTGAATATCAGCTTGTCCTATACACTGGGAGACCGGCTGGGCTGGCTCAACGGAATGCCGATGGCTGAGGTCACGATGCCGGCATATGCTCCGATTGGCTTTACATCATACTCTTCAGCGATTTCCAACTATATTCCCCATATTTCAAGAATGTTTTACGAGGCATTATTAAACGGAAATGTTCAGCTGGTGAGGGAGATTTATCAGCATGTCATTATGCCAATCAATGAAATCCGCAAACAGCGAAAGGGCTATGCCGTGTCCCTGATTAAAGCAGGCATGGAAATCATGGGGCTTCATGCGAAAAACACCGCGAGGCCGCCGATTGTTCCGGTAGAAAAAGAACATTGCCGGCAGCTCGAAAACATATTGGAAAGCGCAATGGGGCGTTTTCCGAAAAAAACCGCTGCCATATAAACAAAAGGAGGTATGGAGATGTCTGTTGCAACTGAAAACAAAACTTATTTCAATTTTATCAATGGCCGATGGGTGAAGGCCGAATCAGGCGGTATGGAACAGAGTGTGAATCCGGCTGATATACGCGATGTCGTCGGACTTGTGCAAAAATCCTCGGAACAAGACGTTGACAGGGCAGTTGAGGCTGCGATGCAAGCGAAAACAGATTGGAGAAAGCTGTCGGGAGCGGAGCGGGGACAATACCTATACAAAACAGCCGACATCATGGAACAGCGCCTTGATGAAATTGCGGAATGTGCGACACGGGAAATGGGAAAACCGCTGCCTGAAGCAAAAGGAGAAACAGCCCGGGGGATCGCCATTCTCCGATACTATGCCGGAGAAGGCATGCGTAAAACAGGCGATGTCATTCCGTCGACTGACAAATCCGCTTTCATGTACACCGACAGGGTTCCGCTCGGAGTCGTCGGCGTGATCTCGCCTTGGAATTTTCCGGTCGCGATCCCCATTTGGAAAATGGCACCGGCTCTGATCTATGGAAACACAATTGTCATCAAGCCGGCAACGGAAACAGCGGTCACTTGTCTAAAGGTCATATCCTGTTTTGAAGAAGCCGGAATTCCCTTTGGAGTCGTCAATGCGGTGACAGGTCCGGGGTCTGCAGCCGGCCGTCGGCTTGCAGAGCACCCTGATGTGAACGGCATTACATTTACGGGGTCTAATCAAACAGGAAAAACAATCGGACGGACGGCTTTTGAACGCGGGGCGAAGTACCAGCTTGAAATGGGAGGCAAAAACCCTGTGATCATAGCAAATGATGCCGATCTTGATCTTGCGGTTGAAGCTGTGATCAGCGGTGCGTTTCGCTCAACAGGCCAAAAATGTACGGCAACGAGCCGCATCATTGTATTAAGCGATATTTATGACCTTTTTAAAGAAAAGCTGCTCCAGCAAACAAAAAAGATTACAATCGGCGACAGCTTAAAGGAGGATGTGTGGATGGGACCGATCGCCAGCAAACAGCAGCTCGACAACTGTCTGTCCTATATTGAAAAAGGCAAACAAGAAGGAGCAGATCTTATTTTCGGCGGTGAAAGGCTGACCGCCGGGAAATATGAAAACGGCTATTATATCCGGCCTGCCATTTTTGATCATGTCACATCCCGCATGTCCATCGCGCAAGAGGAAATATTCGGTCCTGTCATCGCTTTAATCAAAACGGATACACTGCCGGAAGCTTTGGAGACAGCCAATGACGTCGAATTTGGTTTGAGCGCCTCCATTTTCACGCAAAACATCGGCCATATGCTGTCATTCATAGAGGATATTGAAGCCGGGCTCATTCGGGTGAACGCAGAAAGCGCAGGCGTCGAACTTCAGGCGCCATTTGGCGGTGTCAAACGATCCAGTTCACATTCACGGGAACAGGGTGAGGCAGCCAAAGAATTTTTCACAGCTGTAAAAACCGTGTTTATCAAATCGTAATTTAATCGGAAAGAGGGCCCCCTCTTTCCGGAGTCTTGAACTTGAAAACCTCCTTCCGTACAAATGAATAAAGGAGAAGATGCTATGAAAAAAAATCGTGCAGCCTTGTCCCAAACCGCGGGGAAAAAGAGTTCAGTCCGCTGGTTTATCGTATCTATGCTGTTTTTCGTCACATCTATTAATTATGCCGACCGCGCGACACTATCGATTGTCGGCGATTCTGTGCAGCATGAGCTTGGGTTGAGTTCGGTTGCGATGGGGTATGTTTTTTCCGCATTTGGCTGGGCCTATGTGATCGGCCAAATTCCCGGAGGCTGGCTGCTTGACCGGTTTGGATCGAAAATCGTCATTGCCGCCAGTATCTTCTTTTGGTCTTTATTTACCTTTTTGCAGGGAATGTTAGGTTTTTTTGCTGCCGGAACGGCCATCATCCTCTTATTCGCCCTTCGTTTTCTCGTCGGGCTGTCAGAAGCGCCGTCATTTCCGGGAAACGGCAGGGTAGTTGCTTCCTGGTTTCCCAGTTCTGAGCGCGGAACGGCTTCGGCGATCTTTAATTCGGCTCAGTATTTTGCCTTGGTTATTTTTTCACCGCTGATGGGGTGGCTCGTTCATTCTTTCAGCTGGCATACGGTTTTTATTATCATGGGAGCTTTGGGGATTGTCATGTCTGTTGTTTGGCTGAAAACCGTTTACGAACCTAAAAAACACCCAAAAATCAATGCTGCCGAATTGGCGTACATCGAAAAAGGCGGCGGGCTTGTTTCAATGGATGAAGGAAAGATAGCGGAAAAGAAAGTCAGGGAATCGCAATGGCCCTATATTAAACAGCTTTTAAGCAGCCGAATGCTGATTGGGGTATATATTGCCCAATACTGTATCACAACTCTGACTTATTTCTTTCTGACGTGGTTTCCGGTCTATTTGGTTCAAGCGCGCGGCATGTCGATCCTTGAAGCGGGATTCGTCGCTTCACTGCCTGCAATATGCGGATTCTTAGGAGGATTATTGGGCGGATTTGTATCAGACCTGCTCCTGAAAAAAGGCTGTTCCTTAACGACTGCCAGAAAAACGCCGATCATCCTCGGCATGCTGATGTCCTGCACTATGATCATTTGCAATTATGCAGACTCGGCTTGGCTTGTCGTCTTCATTATGTCGCTGGCTTTTTTTGGAAAAGGTTTCGGTGCATTGGGCTGGGCCGTTGTTTCGGATACTTCTCCAAAGGAGTGTGCGGGGCTGAGCGGCGGCATTTTCAACACCTTCGGAAATATCGCATCTATCACGACTCCGATTATGATCGGCTATATTGTTAATGCGACAGGCTCGTTTAACGGAGCGCTTGTTTTTGTCGGCGCCAACGCGATTGCCGCGGTATTGAGCTATTTATTTCTCGTAGGACCGATCAAGCGCGTGAAGCTGAAGAAAGAAGAAGACGCATCAGATCCATCTTTGTCCATCTGAAATGTAAGCGCTTTATCAGAAGGGGGCTAAATTAATATGAATTCACATATTCGCCAGCAAGTAAAAGAGGAGAAAACATCAAACACTCCATCCGTTATTGATATGCAGGTCATTCCTGTGGCCGGGCATGACAGCATGCTTTTGAATTTAAGCGGGGCTCACGGACCGTATTTCACCCGGAATATCGTCATCTTAAAAGATTCATCCGGAGCTGTCGGCGTCGGCGAGGTGCCGGGCGGAGAGCGGATTCGCCATACTTTGGAGCAAGCGAAGCCGCTGGTCATCGATCAATCAATCGGTGCGTTTCACTCTATGTTACAGTCTGTCAAACGGCGGTTTAAAGATCGGGATGCAGGAGGCCGCGGGATGCAGACCTTTGACCAGCGGACGGCAATTCATGCAGTAACGGCATTGGAAGCGGCGTTGCTTGATTTGCTGGGAAAGTTTCTCGGCGTCCCTGTTGCGGCGCTGTTAGGTGAAGGCCGGCAGCGGGATAAAGTGAAGATGCTCGGATATTTGTTCTACATCGGCGACCGAAATCGCACGACACTGCCATATATCAGTGAACAAGAAGCACATGATGAATGGTTCCGTCTGCGGCGGGAAGAAGCGCTGACACCCGAAGCGATCGTCCGCCTGGCTGAAGCAGCCCATGATCGCTATGGTTTTCATGATTTTAAATTAAAAGGCGGCGTCTTGGCGGGAGAAGAAGAGATCGAAGCAGCCGCAGCTTTGGCCAAACGGTTTCCTGATGCAAGGATCACACTTGATCCAAATGGTGCGTGGTCATTGGCTGAAGCGATTGAGCTTTGTAAAGACAAACACGATGTGCTTGCATATGCAGAAGACCCTTGCGGAGCGGAAGCGGGGTATTCCGCACGGGAAATCATGGCTGAATTCCGCCGTGCGACATGTCTTCAGACTGCCACCAACATGATGGCCACCGACTGGCGGCAAATGGGGCATGCGATACAATTGCACGCTGTGGATATTCCGCTGGCAGACCCGCATTTTTGGACGATGCAAGGTTCTGTGCGGGTTGCTCAAATGTGCCATGAATCGGGACTGACTTGGGGCTCTCACTCAAATAATCATTTTGATATCTCACTGGCGATGTTCATCCATGTTGCAGCGGCAGCTCCAGGCGAGATCACGGCGATTGATACACATTGGATTTGGCAGGATGGCCAGCGCCTCACAAAACAGCCTTTTTCAATCATTGACGGACACGTCCATGTCTCTGAGAAACCGGGACTCGGCGTTGAAATTGATATGGAACAGGTTGAAGAGGCGAATGAACTGTATGAAAAAATGAATCTAGGAGCGAGAGACGATGCCGCCGCCATGCAATTTTTAATTGAAAATTGGCGGTTTGACCAGAAACGCCCGTGCCTTGTTCGATAAAAAGGGATCAGCGGTTTTCGGTGACTCGAGCGCCCCCAATTCGACATTGTCATATGTTGTATTTTGTCTTACAATATGAACAACTGGAAGGGGGCCACATCCATGGAAGAAGATATGGAAACATTGCAAGTTGAATCAGTCAATCGAAAAACATTGGCAAAGCAGGTTGTTGAACGAATCGTTCATTTATTATCAAGCGGCCAGCTGAAGCCTGGTGATAAATTACCGACGGAAATCGAACTGATGGAGAAATTGAATGTCAGCAGACCCGTTCTAAGGGAAGCTTTAATATCACTCGAAACCCTCGGAATCATCAAAAGAAAAACACGCGATGGCACGTATTTTAATGATAAAATCGGCATCCAGCCGTTTTCTGTCATGCTGGCTTTGGCGGTCGATAATTTGCCGGCCATTATCGAGGCACGCATGGCGCTTGAACTCGGACTGGTCACGATTGCCGCCGAAAAGATCAATGACAGCCAGCTGGCAAGGCTGCAGGAAACGATCGATGTCATTGCAAACAGCACGGATAATAATTACGGAGAAGCGGATAAGGAATTTCACCGGATTATCGCCTTGAGCGCGAACAACCCGGTGCTGGAAGGCATGATTCAATCACTCTTGATCACACACGCCAAAATCGACAGCCAGATTCCGTACAGAGAAAGGGATCGAACTGTCGAATACCATACGAATATTTTGAAAGCCCTTCAACAAAGAGATCCTTATCAAGCCTATCATCATATGTATGAGCATTTGAAATTTGTGCGCGACAAGATATTGAATGGTCTAAATGGTGAAAATACTGTTCATTAGCCGTTTGGACAATTAGAAAAAGGACAGTCTTGAGCCGTTTGACAGCGCTTTCTATTTTTGGAGCGGTACGCCTGATCATACTTGCTGCACCGCTTCAAAATCGATGATTAAAAAGGGGAGTTGGTCTTAACCTATGGCTGCACATGTAAATCAAAACGAAGCCCCGCTTTACATTAAGGTGAATGCAAAAGACAATGCAGCGATTATCGTCAATACAGGGGGTCTTGCCAAAGGAACGGTATTTCCTTGCGGGCTCGAGCTGCAAGAACGCATTCCCCAAGGGCATAAAGTGGCTCTGGCAGACATAAGCCAAGGCGGCGCTATTATCCGCTACGGTGAAATCATTGGCTATGCCGTCAAACCGATTGAAAAAGGCGGGTGGATTTCTGAATCGCATATCAGACTGCCGGAAGCCCCGCCCCTCGAAGAATTGCCGATCTCGAACAGAATTCCAGAATCAATGCCGCCTCTTGAAGGGTACACATTTGAAGGATATCGGAATGATGACGGGAGTGTCGGAACGAGAAACGTCCTCGGCATTATGACAAGCGTACAATGTGTGGCAGGCGTTCTCGACTACGCCGTTAAACGAATTAAAGAAGAGCTCCTTCCTAAATACCCCAACGTTGACGGAGTGGCGGCATTAAATCATCAGTACGGCTGCGGAGTGGCCATCAACGCTCCTGAAGCAAACATTCCGATTCGAACGATTCAAAATATCGCCAGGCATCCTCATTTCGGAGGTGAAGCGATGGTGATCGGACTAGGCTGTGAGAAGCTGCTTCCGACGAGGATAGCGCCTGAAGGCGGCGCCGAAAACATTCTCTCATTGCAGGAACGGCAAGGGTTTCAGCAAATGATACAATCGATTATGGAAATGGCCGAAGAGCGTTTACAAAGACTGAATGAGCGAAAGCGGACAACATGCCCGGTCTCAGATTTGGTCATCGGTCTGCAATGCGGGGGCAGCGACGCTTTCTCCGGTGTAACCGCCAACCCGGCTGCGGGGTATGCAGCCGATTTACTGGTTCGCGCGGGTGCCGCGGTGTTATTTTCAGAAGTAACCGAAGTTCGTGATGCCGTTCATTTATTAACACCGCGCGCTGTCAATGAAGAAGTTGGCCGCGCCCTGATTCGGGAAATGGCCTGGTATGATCGCTACCTGGAAAGAGGTGAATCAGACCGAAGCGCCAATCCGTCGCCCGGGAACAAGAAAGGCGGGCTGGCAAACGTGGTGGAAAAATCGCTCGGATCGATTGCGAAATCGGGAAGCAGTCCGATCAATGCCGTATTGGCGCCCGGTGAAAGGGCGGTGCAGAAGGGGCTTATTTTTGCGGCAACGCCTGCCAGTGATTTTGTGTGCGGCACTCTGCAATTGGCCTCGGGAATGCATCTCCAAGTGTTCACCACAGGCAGAGGCACGCCGTACGGCCTTGAGATGGCTCCGGTTATCAAAGTGTCAACCCGGCATTCATTGTCAGAAGATTGGCGCGATTTAATCGACATTAATGCCGGGCGAATCGCAACCGGTGAAGCCTCAATAGAGGATGTCGGCTGGGAGATCTTCCGGACGATTCTGGATGTTGCAAGCGGGAGGAAAACGTGGGCTGAACATTGGGGACTCTCCAATGATTTGTGTTTGTTCAATCCGGCGCCTGTCACTTGAGCTGAATAGTTATTACTTCATTAGTGTGGAAGGCAGATTGATATATCGGTCGCAAGCCCCGGAAAATCGAGAGGGACTAGAAAAATAAATAATTTTGTAAAAAACACACGCTTTTCAATTACAATGAGTGTAATTGCACGTGTGTTTTTTATTTTGAAAAGGATGGGTGAAGAGATGCAGCGTATATTGCTTATTGAAGATGATCATTCGATCAGTGAAATGGTCAATCATTATTTAACAAAAGAAGGATTTCAGGTCGTCCTTGCCTTTGATGGAGAAGAGGGCATTCGATTGTTTCAGCAGGACAATTATGATGTGATCCTGCTCGATGTCATGCTTCCTAAACTGAACGGAATGGATTTTCTGAAAATAATCCGCGAACAGAGCAAGGTCCCGATTTTAATGATTTCTGCAAAAGACGGGGATGTGGAAAAAGCGCTGGGGCTTGGCTTTGGTGCGGATGATTATATTGCCAAACCGTTTTCGATGATCGAACTGACCGCAAGAATAAAAGCCGCCATTCGGCGGGCAACGCAATATTCCGTCAGTGAGCCGGCAAATCAAAAAATATTACGTGTCCACGAGCTTACGGTTGATATAGAAAATGTATCCGTACAAAAAAATGGTGAACCGCTTGAGCTGACATCAACGGAATGGAAGATGCTGACTTTGTTTGTGACAAACCCTAAAAAAGTGTTTACAAAAGAACAAATCTATCGTTCGGTTTGGAATGAGGATTATTTTGGCGATCAAAATATTATTAACGTCCATATGAGGCGCCTGAGAGAAAAGATAGAGGATGATCCTTCCTCCCCACAATATATTAAAACGCTTTGGGGCATCGGCTATAAATTAGGAGAGTTTTAGGATGACAATGTTATGGATTGGCATTCTGATAATTTTAGCGTCTCTCAATATCTTTCAATATAAAATGAAAAAACAACGGGACCGAAACTTGAAGTACACCACGGAAAAGCTCAGTGTGATGCTAAATGAGCAGGCGGCTGATCAAATTTTATTAGGAACAGATGATAAAGTACTGCGGGCTCTGCTCGTGCAAATTAACCTGTTTGTTGAGGAGCATCAGCACATAACAGCCCGTTTTGCAAAAACGGAGCAGTCTATGAAACGAATGCTGACCAATATGTCCCATGATCTGAAAACTCCGCTGACCGTCGTGCTCGGATATATCGAAGCGATCCAAAATGATTTAGACATGGCCGAAGAGGAGCGAGAAAGGCTGCTGGAAAAGCTTTACCAAAAAACAGGTGAAATCATACAGCTGATGGATTCTTTCTTTGACTTGGCCAAGCTTGAATCAGAGGATAAGCAAATACTGCTCACTAAAATACATATCAACGAAATATGCAGAAGAAACATTCTCCAACACTATGATGCTGTTCAGGCAAAAGGTTTTAAAGCAGTCATCGACATCCCGGATACTCCGGTTTATGCACATGGAAATGAAGAAGCGCTTGACCGGATTCTGCAAAACCTTTTATCAAATGCGATTCAATATGGTGCAGACGGAAAGCTGATCGGACTCTCCCTTACATATGATGAAACGCGGATTGTCATTACTGTATGGGACCGTGGGAAAGGGATTAGTGAGCATGATCAGCAGAGGGTGTTTGAAAGGCTGTATACCCTTGAGGAATCGAGAAATAAAGCGTTCCAGGGAAGCGGGCTCGGTTTAACAATTACAAAAAGGCTCATTGAGAAAATGGGAGGGGACATCTCTCTCCAAAGCAAGCCTTATGAACGGACAGCGTTTTCCATCACGTTAAAACGAATGACCTACTAGCAAACGTAAGAATTTCTTAAGAAACAAGAAATAAAAAAGACAGCGTCCATCGCTACAATAGACGCATAGCAGAGACAGGAAAGGAGAAACAGTGTTGACATACATCGTACAAACAAGCGGGCTCACCAAAACATTCAAAGGTCAAGAAGTTGTTTCAAATGTAAGCATGCATATACGAAAAGGAGAAATATACGGTTTTCTCGGCCCGAACGGAGCCGGGAAGACGACCATCATGAAGATGCTGACGAGCCTCGTAAAACCGACAAGCGGTGAAATCAATATCCTTGGGCATAAGCTGACAAATCGATCATACGAGATTCTCGGCAAAATAGGCAGCATGATCGAATACCCGATTTTTTATGAAAATCTGACAGCTATAGAAAATTTAAATCTGCATTGCGAGTATATGGGATATCACAATAAAGCCAAGATTCAAGAAGTGCTGGACATGGTGAATTTAAAAAATATCGACAGCAAACCCGTCAAAACATTTTCGCTTGGTATGAAGCAGCGTCTTGGAATAGCGCGGGCCATTCTCACCAAACCCGACTTGCTCATCTTGGATGAGCCGATTAATGGCCTTGATCCTATCGGAATTAAAGAAATCAGAAACTTATTTCAAGTATTGAGCAAAGAGTATGGAATGACATTGCTCATCTCAAGCCACATCCTGAACGAAGTAGAGCAAATTGCAGATACAATCGGAGTGATTCGGGATGGCAGACTTGTTGAAGAAGTGTCTATGGAAAGCGTAAGGGGACGGAACACTGAGTATATTGAACTCGTGACGCCGAATCAATTGCAGGCTTGCTTTGTGCTTGAACATGAGCTTCAAATTGCTAATTTTAAAATCCTAAATGATAAAACGATCCGAATTTATGATGCCGAAGCTTCTCAAACAGCCATTTCCAAAGCCCTGGTTTTGAATGATGTAGAAATTGAATCCATGAATAAAAAGCATACTTCGCTTGAGGACTACTTCCTCAGCTTAATCAACGGCAATGCGGTCAATGCATAAGGAGGCGGGGAAATTTGCTGAATTTGATTAGAATCGAAATGAAAAAGCAGAAGCTGGGCTGGTATGTACGCGGAGCCATTTTTGCCAATTTAATCATTCTCGGTTTTCTGTGGATGGTTACCTACACAGAAGGCAAGGATACGTTCCAAACTATTAATGAAACATTTCTTGTGATCGGCACTTTCGTCAGAGCAGTTTTTATCATTTTCGGCGCTGTGCTGATCTCAAAATTAGTGATTTCAGAGTTTAAAAACAAGACAATACTTGTGATGTTTACGTACCCGATCAACCGAAAAAAGCTGCTGGCTGCTAAACTGCTGATCGCAGGCGGGCTGACCTTCTTCACGATATTGATATCAAATGCATGCGTTGCAGCTGCTTTTTTTCTGCTGAACTCAATCTATGATCTCATACCCGGTGAATTAACAGCTGATATGGTTTCTCAGCAGGCTCTAAAAATGATAGTTTTTGCTTTCGGCGCCGCAGGAACCAGTTTAGTACCCATCTTTTTCGGGATGCGAAAGCATTCCACTGCGGCAACTATCATTTCGTCTGTCGTGATCAGCATGCTGATCAGTTCCACAAGCCCAGGCTATTCTATTTCTTCAATTGTTTATATTCCCTTATCTCTGGCCGCTGTCGGTCTGGCTTTTTCCTTTATGGCTGTTAGGCGAATCGAAAAAATAGATGTATTTTAACGGAGTTGAAGTTCAATGCTGAATTTGATTAAATTGGAGTTTCAAAAAACAAAATTAGGGTGGTATTACAAAGGTGCAGTGATTGCAAATCTATGTATTCTCGGTTTGTTGTGCTTGATCGGGTCAGAGGAAAAAAGCCTCCCTCAAGTAAAAATGTCGATGGCTGATGCGGCATCCACGCTGCTGCTTATAGGGGTTTTTGTGAGGTCTGTGTTTATTGTTTTTGCAGGCGTGTTGATTGCCAAACTGGTCATCGGAGAGTATAAAAATAGAACCATCACGGTTATGTTTACATATCCAGTCAGCCGAAAAAAACTGATGGCTGCAAAACTTTTACTCACTGGCGGAATAACCTTTTTTACAATCATTGTGTCCGAACTGGTTCTTGCATATATTTTCTCGCAGCTCAATGATTTTTATCAATTCAGCCCGGAAAAGCTGACGATGCAAGCCATAGGAAATGAGATTGGCAGTATGCTGATTTATGCTGCTTCCTCCACAGGATTGAGTTTTATTCCATTATACTTTGGAATGCGCAAACAATCAGTTCCTGCCACCATTGTGTCATCCTGCATTTTGATTACGCTGATCAGTCAGCAAAGTCCTGGATTTTCGCTTGCTTCTATTATTTATATCCCGATTTCATTGGCTGTAGTAGGGATTGTCATCGCGTTTTGGTCTATTCGAAAAATTGATCGGGAAGATGTGTTATAATATCGGCTATTTGTTCAACCGTAAAATCCGGCCATTTAGCGAAGGTGCTTCAAAGTGAAGAAAATAATATGATCGCTCAAAACATATGAAGTGCCATAACTGACAAATTGACGGAATACCGGCATTTACCTATACTTGAAGAACTGAAACAACAAGAAAACGGGTGAACATGTCATGGAATTTGAAATTCGCTATATTTCTTTTTACGTCATCCAGGTCGATGGCAAGGATGAGCAGGCCAACAAGCAATATAAACATTTTCAGACGCTGGATACAGAGGAATTTGAAAACAGTGAGCTGAAGGATTTCTTAGACGGGGAATTGAAAAAAATCGTCAAGCGGAAAGCCGAGCGCCATCCAAAGTCAGAGCAGGTGCCGACGAAAATCGGCCGCTTCATCACAGAGCCGGGGCATGAGCTTGATTCTAATCCGAACTACAATCTGTTTCACAAAACAAAACTGGCAGAGACAAAGGAAGAATTCAATGAACTGAGCGAACAGTTCGTCCGCACATACCTCGACACGAGCGCCGTCAGGGGAGGCGTTTTTTTAGTGGCGACAGCCGTACCGCGCAAATACTTCGATGATACATTTGTCTTTGTCATGAAGTGCGACTTTGAACCGAAGGTCGCTTCGATCGCCGATGAATCCTCGCTGATCCGCAAGGTCGAAATGGCGATCACGACAAAAAACATGAAATCGATTCAGTATCCGCACATGCCTGAAGAGGGGATGACAGAGGAAAGCGAAGTGAAAATCCACCAGGCCTCACACGCGCGCTACTTTGAAGATTTCTTAAAGTTCGTCGAGTACGGCGAGTCGATGCCGGAAATCATGAAATCGCAAGTGATGAACATGGTGCAGGAACATGTGTATGAAACATATGAGGACAGCAGCGAAGAGCGCCAGCAGTTTGAACACGACCTCGAAATCTGGGAAGCGAGCGAAAAGCGGGAGATTCAGGAACGCCTTGATACGCATCAGGTGGTCGAAGCCGCCGCCCAGATCGTCGAGCATGTTCCCGAGGCAGAGCTGAAAATGAAGCTCGGAGAAACCGAGATTAAAGGATTGCTTGCCGACTTCGGGGACTCGATCCACCTCGCAAAAGTGAACGGCCGCTATGTGGCGCTGATTGAAGCGGAGACGATTTCGTTTGAGAAAGGCAGTTCTCCGGTGGAGTTTTATAAGCCTGAAGGGCTGCATGAAGTGATTGAGCGGATTCGGAATAAGGATTAGAGAAAGTTGGACACTTTTATTGGAAAAAGGCATCCGCACATGTGGGGTGCCTTTTGTCTATTTCACTTTTTGCTTTTCTCGAAAATGAAATGACGGTTTTAGGATCGAAAATAAACTTAGGAATGTACATTCACTATTTTAGATGAATGAGGTGTTCATGATGTTAGAAATGAAAGCTGGGGCGGCGATCCAGATGACTTTTTTGTTTCATTCGAGTTTTTCAAACGATTGATATGAAGAGCGGTGTCTTTGGCGGAACCTGCATAAAAGCACTTTTCATCGCTGATGGCTTCGTTCAGGCTGACCGCCGCTAGATGTGCGGGAATTCCTGAAGGCTGAATTTTAATGCCCTTTTTTCTGCTTTCATAAGTGCACTTCCTTTATCAGGATGATTTACATGATACTTGAATTTTTCGTTGTGAGTCATCAGAAAACCTGTTAAAATAAATCTAATGATAAAGAACGGAGGGATTTCCTAAAATGGGATACATTAGATTCCGATTGAACTTTGTCCTCGCTAACTAAATAGTGAACAAAGTCTCTGCCTGTATGCAGGGTAATCGGGATTGGTCTGCCTATTTTTAGGGAACCCTTATACAATAAAAGAGGGGGAGGCGCGGATTCCTGCGCCTCTTTTTTTTCTTTAAAAATGGAAAACCGCTCTTGCTGAAGAATAACCTTCAGTTTATTTTTCATATCTTTTTTCCGTTTACTGACAGCACAGGCAGATGACCTGTGTTTTTTGATGGAGAAAATCAGTAAAGGGGAAATCATAGATGACAAACGTACATGAGCAAATTGAAAATATGTTGAAATTGGCGGAGAAACACGGACTTCAGCTAAATAGGGAAAATGCACAGATGAATGAGTCGGGCATGGATTTTCAAGTCGTTTTTGCCGATGATGCATCTGGGATGAGATGGGTGCTGAGGAAGCCGAGGCGCGAAGATGTGATTGAAAGGGCCGCGGCTGAAAGCAGGGTGCTGAAGCTACTTCAGCACCACCTCCCTGTTGACGTGCCGGATTGGCGCATCCATACACCGGAATTGATTGCGTATCCGAAGCTTGTCGGAGTTCCGGCCGCAGTCATTGATATGGAGATTAAAAATTATGTATGGAATATGAATCATCAGCCGCCGTCTGAAGCGTTTGTCAGATCGTTAGCCAAAACGCTCTCAGCTTTGCATGGAATCAATCATCAGACCGCGGCTGAAGCGGGGATACAAGTGATGAATCCGCATGACGTACGGCAAACAAAAGCGGAGCAGATGGAGCGGATCAAAGAAGAGCTTGGTGTCAGTGACGTTCTCTGGGAGAGATGGCAGAAATGGCTGTCTGACGACTCGTATTGGCCTTGGTATACCGCGTTTATTCACGGAGATCTGCATCCGCCCCATATTCTGATTGACGCAAATGATCAAATCACAGGCCTGTTGGATTGGACGGAAGCAAAAGTCGCCGATCCGGCGAAAGATTTCCTCCTTTATCAGACAATTTTGGGAGAAGAGGAGACGGCCCGGCTGATCGCTCATTATGAGGAGGAAGGCGGCCGCGTCTGGCCGCGGATGAAAGAGCACATTGCTGAAATGCAAGCCGCCTACGGTATTGAAATCGGCATGTTTGCTCTTCAGACAAAACAAAAAGAGCACCTGGAGATGGCGCATGAGGCGCTAGGGGTAAAATAGGGAAGAGGTTGATAATGAGTTGAGGCTATCGATCTATTCGATAGCCGTTTTTTATGACAGAAAAACCTTTTCTACCAACGCAAAAAAAGCCGCTTTTTCGTCTTTTGGCAGTTTGTCGAACATTCTGTCAATCAATGCTTGACGGTTTTCCACCATTTGCGCGGCGATCCGTTTTCCCTCTTGTGAAAGTTCAAGCCAGACGGTGCGGCGGTCTTCATTATTCCTTGATCTGATGACAAGCCCTTCTTTTTCCAAATGGTTCAGAGCAGTCGTTGTCGCTGAGGGAGAAAGCGATACCTCCTGCAAAATGGTCTTTACCGTACATGTTTCGTGTCTGTAAATGATACGCAAAATAAACCCTTTAACGCTTGTGACGTTTTTGGGGAGCGTTTCTTCGTCTAGTTTTTTTGAAGAACGCAAATATTTCGTCAAGGCATGATCCAATAGATGGGCTTCAATCCGATGGTGCTTCATGAAGGTTTCCTCATTTCCGGCATCGTGTAAAAGGGGATCAGAATCAATCCACTGATCTAATCAAACATAGGTCAATTTTATCATAAGTCAAGGCATTGAAAAAATGTTTTAGCTATTTGTGAATCATCCAAATTAATTACTTTTGTTATTAATTCACAAACGTAACAATTCCATAATGAAATTGTTTTACAATGGATATTTTTTGTTTTAGAATGAATTTGTGCGTCACATAATCTAACCAGATTTTGTGAGAAACAAAGAAAATTTGGAGATGAAAATTTTGGGTACACTTCAGCAACTAATCAATGATCATATGGAAAACTCAGATGAGTTAGAAGCATTGTCCGGGGGAAACCGAACATTTACGTTTAAGGAATACCATCAACGGATCAGCCAACTGGCTCATTATCTGCTGGAGGAAGGTGTTCAAAAGGGAGATCACATTGCGGTTTTATGTAAAAATAACCACCACTTTCCCGTCATATTGCTGGCATCATTAAAAATCGGCGCGACGGTCGTTCCTTTAAGCTGGCAGCTGACATCTTATGAGTTAAAGGGAATCTTGAATAACTGCCAGCCGAAGGTCATGTTTTACGACATGGAGTTTGCCGATATATTGTCACCGCTTCGCAAGCAGTTTCAGTTCTGCCTGATGATCGAAGCGGGCGCAGGAATGAATACGACCGAACAGTTTGAAAGCCTTTTTACGGATCGGCCATTGCAGGTCAAGGCTGAGCAGGTGACAGAACATGATTTGGCTTTAATGCTGTTTACCTCCGGCACGACCGGGAATCCGAAGGGCTGCATGGTGAACCACGGCAGTCTGACAGCTTATTTGACAGAGGTGAATGTCAAAGCGAAGCGGCTGAAAGGAACCCGCTTTTTAGCAAGTCACCCGCTGTATCACATGAGTTCGCTCAATCATGTATTCCAGGCGGCTTTTGAAGGAATTGCGCTTTATTTCTTATGGGACCCGGAACCGTATGAGATACTGCAGGAGATCGAGAAAAAACGGATTCAAATGATGATGGCGTTTCCTTCTGTTTACACTTATATGCTTGAGGAAATGAAAAGGCACCAATTTGACCTGTCATCCGTTAAGATGTTTGTTTCAGGCGGAACAAAGGTGCCGGTGCGTTTGATCAAGGATTACAATGACTGCGGAATCCAAATGGTGCAAGGTTATGGAAGTACAGAGGCATGGACGGTCAGTGTGTGGCGGCCTGACATGGGCTGGGATAAAGCCAATTCGGCCGGTAAACCGATTCCGAATGTCAGTGTGAAAATCGAAGATCCGGACACACATGAAGAGCTTCCAAGAGGTGAAGTCGGTGAAATCGTCATCAAAAGCCCTTATGTTTTCGAAGGATATTATCAAAACCCGTCTGCTACGCAAAAGGTGCTGAAGGACGGCTGGTTTTATATGGGAGATTCGGGCAGACTTGATGAAAACGGATTTTTATATATTACCGGACGCTATAAAGATGTGATTGTATATGGCGGGGATAATATATACCCTGACCAGGTGGAAGAAATTATCGACCAAGTGCCTGGCGTCGTGGAATCAGCCGTTATCGGCGTTCCTGATGAGATGTACGGAGAAGTTCCAAGAGCATATGTCGTAAAAAATGAAAACTCAAATCTGTGTGAGGAAGACATCATATCATATTGTAAAGAACGCCTGTCAGACTATAAAATTCCTGAAATCGTATTTGCGGAAAATCTTCCGAAAAACAGGCTCGGCAAAATTGTCAAAAAAGATTTGCGGGAGCTGGCTGTAAAAGGGCAGCAGTGAGAAAAGCGGGAGCTGAACTACGGCTGCTGAAGCGGCTGCCAGAGGGGATCGAATAAGCGGTAGTCTGCCAAAGTAAAAAACCGGCTCAGGAACAAGGGAACTGAGCCGGTTTTTTATGACTACATCATCTCTGGATCTGTCACAAGGATCGTCTTAATGGATGTAATTTCCTTTTTCTCTTTTGTTGCCGGGTCAATGCCCATCAGGTTGTGAATGGCCTCTTCAAAATTCTCCACCTTTACCTTTTCTGTGATCAGCGTTGAGAGCTGAGGAAGGTCTGAGGCGCAGGCTAAAGCCGCTTCCATGATCTGTCTTGCCTCTCCGGTTCCCACAATGGTTACGCCATTTGAGAGCGGCTGAAAAGGTTTGACCTTCATTTCATATGTGTCATCAAAACCCATGGGAACAAGTCTTCCGCCTTTTTCAATCAATGGATAAGCCCACTCCAGCTGATTGCCAATGGCATCAAAAATGACGTCAAATTTTCTTCCTTGATTGATTCGGTAAACTTCCTCAAGGCTTAATTCTTCAGGATGATATACGTGATCAGATAGCTGGCGCGCGGCCTCCGCTCTATAGTCTCCGATCTCTGTTGCAACCGTCAGCCTTGCCGATTTTTTTGCCATCATCTGAACAAGCAGGCCGATTGGGCCCGATCCTAATACCAATACGGAGTCATCCGGTTTTATTGCGGCTTTTTCCAACACATTCAAAACGCAAGATAGGGGTTCAATTAAAACGGCCCGCTCCTACTCCATTGAATCTGGTATTTGATAAATAAATCGATCTTCATCCACATAGTATTCTGCAAAAGTTCGATGAGCTCCGATTTTCAACTGCCAGTCATCAAACGTCTCACAATAACAGGTCAGCCCCTTTCTGCAATAATAGCATTTTCCGCAGAACTGGGTAGGATCAATAATGACTCGATCACCGACCTTGACATTTTTGACGTCTTTTCCGGTCTCGACGACCACTCCGCAAGATTCACGGCCCATGATCATGTTGTGGGCAGCGTACATTTTTCCTTTCAGTACATTAAGATCGGTTCCGCATATGCCGGTGCCGTATATTTTCACTTTATCTTCATTTGATTTTTCAATTTGGGGTTCGCTTACATCTAAATATTCCAGTTGATCTGAGGGTGTCCTTAAATATTTGTAAAACATGAAATATAGGGTGTTGGAGTGCTATTTTTATGTTATGTTAACAATAATTGGTTTTTGAGAGATCTGTTGTTTAAGAGAGGTTTTTTGCAATCGCTAGACCATCTAAAAATGACCCAAGGAGATAAAAGATGAAAACTAGCCTGTTGTGGATTAGTTGTTTTTCTTACGGATTGATTGCTTTTACTCTCGTTATTCTCGGAGCAATACTGCCGGAGCTGCTGGCACATTATTCTCAAAGTTACAGTGATGGCGGAGTATTGGTGTTTTCTCAATTTACGGGCTTTTTAATAGGGGTGCTTGGAATGCCTCTATTGGTCAAAAAACTGGGGAGAAAAAAGGTCGTTCTTGCCGGCTTGGCCTCTGCTTTTTTTATTTGTGAGTCTTGCCGGGCTTGGAGCAGGTTTAGTCGAACCTTGTGTCGGAACGATCATTCTGACGATTATTAAGGATAAACAAGCCTCAGCTATGAGCAAGCTGGAAGTTGCTTACGGATTGGGAGCGCTTTTTATGCCTTTGTTATCAAGCTTTTTAATCAGCAAAGGCTTATGGACATGGGCTTTTCTTGTATTAGGGCTAAGCGCATTCATGCTTATGATCGGCTGGAAACGACTGAAATTCGGACATTTGGATGGGCTGCTGGCTGATCAAGAAGGCGGTCAGAATCAAAAGGTCCAGCACCGGTCAAGCTATCGTGAAAAAAGTCTGCTGTTTATTTCTTTAGCTGCTGTCTATTTCTTCTTTTATGGAGGCAGTGAAGTATCCATTGTCAACTTTATGCCGGCGATTTTCGCTGAAAACTGGGAGATCTCCAATTCGCTGGCAACGATTTCGGTGACGATTTACTGGTCGGGAATGGTCATTGGACGAGCATTAACGGGGATCGTGTCCGAGAAACTCACCTACCATCGTTTTCTCAGGCTGATTAACATCGGCAGCTTGGCTGCACTTGCTGCATTAGCAGTCAGCGGCAGCGTTTGGGCGGGGTTTGCCCTTTGCTTTTTGATCGGGCTGTTTATGGCAGGAATGTTCGCGATCGCTTTGATCATTACCAATCATTTTTTCCCCGGGAAAACGGAGCAGACGACAAGCATTTTGCTTGCTTCCAATGGACTCGGAGGCGCAATGCTGCCGATCGCCATGGGGGGGAGCTTGGATCGTTTTCCGATTCAAACGGCATTTTGGCTATTGACTGTTTTAGGGGTCATTATGTTGTTTCTTGTGCTTGTGCTGCAGATATTGGAATCCACTAAGTCACGTATTCTCAAAAAATCCGAAAATAGCGGTGTTAAATCTATTTAGGCTTTTGCAAAACCGGTGTCCGTTTGTACAAAGGCATTGGCTTTTTATCGTCCAGCCGCGATATGGCGATTTATATTTCCGCTTTTTGTAACCTTTCCCAATTTCGAACCCACTACAACAATAGGAGGTGGAAAAGATGAGCTACAAGCGGAAAACATTGATGACACTTATCTTGCTTTTGCTGATGGCGGGCTGTGGAAGGGAGACGGAGACTCTTGACCGTTCAAAGGAATCTCCTAAACAACGGTCATCATCGAATATGGAGCAGTCTTTTGCAGCAGGTGAACAGAAATTCGCTCTCGCTTTATTTCACGAAATCATCAAACAAGAAGGGACTTCCGAAAATGTATTGATCTCCCCGTACAGTGTTCAGCAGGCTTTGGCCATGACGGCCAACGGCGCCCAGGGAGACAGCCGAACCGAGATTCTAGACACTTTATATCTTCATCAAATGAACATCTCAGATATCAACAAAACGTCAAAATCTCTTCTTCAATCCTTTCAATCACTTCCAAACGGTGAGCTGTCCGCCGCCAATTCGGTGTGGTCAAAGCGGGAGATCAAAAAGAGCTTTATAGACAGGATCACAGGTCTTGGGAATGCTTATCAGCTTGATCAAGATCCGAAACAGGCCGCTGATCAAGTGAACGGCTGGGTATCAAAGAAGACTAAAGGACGCATCGATCGAATCATTGATGATGTCGGCCCTGACATTCTCGCTTACATCATTAACACCGTCTATTTTAAAGAAAGCTGGAAAGAAGAGTTTGATCAACATTTGACCGTTGATCAACCGTTTTATTCAGAAGCCGGCTCTGCCAAAAAACACCCCATGATGACACAGACAAACCGCTTTCCATATTTGCAAAACAAGCATTTTCAAGCCGTCAAGCTTCCCTTTAAAGACGAACGCCTGTCTTTAGCCGTTTTTCTTCCGGAAAAAACGGAAAATCTCCAGTCCTTTCTGAAGCGATTAACCTATCAAAATTGGCGCAGGTGGCAAGCGGGATGGAAAATGAAACAGGTGGAGCTCAAACTGCCGAAGTTTTCTTTTGAAACAGAAGCCATTTTAAATACGCCTCTGAAAAAGTTGGGAATGCGAACGGTTTTTCAACAGGCGGATTTTTCAAATCTATTTGCCGGAAAAGACGAGGCTTATATAAATGAAGTCAAGCACAACACATTTATCAAAGTGAATGAAGCCGGTACTGAAGCCGCTGCTGCAACGAAAGTCGAAATCGTTGAATCAGCATCTGTGCCTGATGTTGTGATGACTGCCGACCGTCCGTTTTATTTTGCGGTGATCGATGAAAAAACCGGCATCATTTTATTTCTCGGCAGTGTTGTTGACCCTGGAAAGACTAGCTGAAATCCTCCAAATCAAGGAACAAACACGCGGAGGGTATATTTTTACCATTATTTATTAATATCACTTAAAACTTACATTTTATTACCGATATAAGGAAAGGGAGTTCCTTTTTGGAGATCAATGAATGGGAGGCAAGACAAATGAAAAAAAGTTTATGCTTTTTGATGTTCAGTCTTTTGTTGTTATCGGTTCCGGTGTATTCGGCTTCAGCGAGCGTTTACGAAGACGAGTACGAACCAAATAATTCAGCCGCTAACGCGTATGATATCGGATTGTGGAAATATAAGACGATTTCCGCAACGATTCATAGTCCCGAAGATCAAGATTTTTATAAGTTTTATGCCACAAAAGGGGAACAGCTTGCCGTTCACCTCAAGAATATCCCGGCAGGTACAGATTATGATCTCGTTTTATTAAAAGACACCTACGGCTATCCCGCCGTCGATTCTTCCGAAAGAACGGGAACCCAAAATGAAATCATTCGTTTTGATGTTCCTGAAACGGGAAAGTATATCGCCGCTGTCAAATCAAAAAATGGCACATATGATGGATGGGGGTTTTACAGGCTTGAATTTATAGACAGAATGAAAAGCGGCACATATACGGCCAGATTGTCTCCATCAGCAATATCCAGCCCTGGAAAAGGGACCGTCTCGCCAACTGCTGTCGTGAATCTGGCAAATGTCTCAGCCATTCCTAACGGAGCGGTCGTAAAGAGCGTATCGGCAGAAGGAACGATTTCCCCGAGTCTTGGCAACACCTTTAGAGAAGTGTTAAACAAAGAAGAAGGCGTCTGGCATACGACCGTTTCCGGAGGAACACTGTTCCCGGACATTAAATTGGAAAACGGACTGCCTGTCAAAACGACATGGAATGCCAGGTATTACTCACTTGCATGGAGCAGTTCAACTTGGAAATCACCGCAGTTGAAGATCAACTACCAATATGACCAAACATACGATTGGTAAAATATACCGATATAGAAAGGAGCTCCCATGAATATTCGAGATACGGTAAAACTTGCGCTTTTTACAGAAAAGCTGATGGATTCACTTTCAAAGCAGTCAAACACAAAAAAGTCTGAGACCGAAGCCGCTGCAAAAAAAGATACGCTGACTATCAGCAAAGAGGCTGAAGAAGCGCAAAAAAACGGACAATCTGGAAAAACGCGAATGAATGGTGCACAGTCTGCCATTTATTCTCTCTATGTAGACAGACAGCGCCTCAGCAGCACGATCGAAGAAACCCTCAGCGAAAACGGTATCACCCTTGCAGAAAATGAAAGCATCCAGATTCATATCGATGGCAAAAATCACATTACAGTTGAAGGGACTCTTGATGATCAAAAAAGAGCGCAAATAGAAAAGGCGCTGAATGGGGTAGAACAGCTGGGAGCGAGGCTGTTGAGCCATTGGGACTTAGTCGGTGAACAGAATGGAACGCCAATAGACAAAGCCGTTTACGAAAAATGGCATGTCAATGAGTTTTTAAAAACGATGGCAGGGCAGACTCTGTCTGACGTCGGTTTGAATGAAGCGGGAGAAATAACAGGCGGAAATGAAAAGCTCGGCCACATTATACAAGCAGCCGCCGATCCGAAAAGTGATTTGGAAAACAGCTTTCAAAACATGTTGAAAAAGCTGAAGAATGTACTAAAAAAAGGACCTGACACAATCGCCGACAGATCCGCTTCGTTCGGCTATTCCGGCGGAACGCTCATTGACCTGAATGTTTCGAAAGGATTTTCCACCGGACAGATTGAGGAGTGGCTGGATGATTCGTTTTTAAGAAAGGCCATCCTGAATGGCTGATCGTGGGAAATAGATTGTCATATTGCAAAAATAAGCTATGAAGTATAAAGCAGGCCGGGGGGGGGCTTGCTTTTTTTTAGACAAAAAAATTAAAAATTTCGCATTGACTCTCACGTTGCGTGATACTTTATAGTCAATATCAAAGGGAGGTCAGATTCATGAAAATGAAGGTGAAGGAAGTTGCTGATCTAGTCGGCATCAGTGTGCGCACACTGCATCATTATGATGAAATCGGATTGTTGACTCCGGCGGAGATAACCGAGGCCGGTTACCGGCTCTATTCAGATGACGATCTGGAAAAGCTGCAGCAGATTTTGTTCTTTAGAGAGCTCGACTTCCCTTTAAAAAAGATTAAAAACATTCTCGATAGTCCTTCTTTTGACCGGAATGAAGCGCTTCAGATGCACCGGAAAATGCTTTTGGAGAAACGCAGGCGGCTGGATCAAATGATTGAGACAATCGACAAAACGATACAATTTGCGAAAGGGGAAATTGAAATGACAAATGAAGAAAAATTCGCAGGCTTCGATTTCAGCCAAAACCCATATGAAGAGGAAGCGCGTGAACGCTGGGGCGATGAAGCCGTCGACAAATCGAAGGCTCATATCGCCGCCATGTCTGAAGATGAGCGAAAAGCGATGGAACAGCGATATGACGCCATTTACAGAAAAATCGCCGCCATCCGAAAAGGCGAGCCTGACTCAGAAGAGGCACAGGCGGCCATTAAAGAGTGGTATGATTTTTTAAACGCCAATACAGGCCATCACTATTCGCTTGAAGCTTTCAAATGCCTCGGGCAAATGTATGTCGATGACGAACGCTTTACGAAAAACATCGATCAATACGGCGCCGGCTTGGCGAAGTTCATGTGCGACGCCATGGCGGTGTTTGCGGATCGGAATAAGAAATCATAATAGTTGGTGCTTTTTCAAAAGGTTATAGAAAATGACAAAATCGCCTCCTTTATAGCATAAGGGGGCGATTTTCACACAGCCATAAGGCTGTTTCAACAGAAAGCCATGAATCATGTATTGTATTCATGGCTTTTTTCGTTCCTTCATTTTGTTTTGAAGTAAGAAAACGCTCTCGGCATTTGAGAGCGTTATGGTAAAATATTCTTTGTACACAAAAGCTATGTGCTCACTTAAGGGAGTTCTTGCTCATCCCCATTTGAAAGGGGGTGATGCATCATGACAACATATGAAACAATCTCTTTAATGATTGCTTTTGGCATGTTAATTGCCGTGTTGTCTAAGAAAGAAAAATAGACACTCCCTTAAGCCCTAGCAAGTGAAAGGGATAGTGTCTACATTAGAGCTATCTGAGCAAGCCCCTTGGTGGGCCGCTTTGTGTACAGCGACTCGACTGTTGGCGCAGTCGGGTCTTTTTTATTTTATGCATTTCTTAAAGAAGAAATACATTTTACATGTGGTGATCATACAGTGTTTCTTCTTATGTGAAATGCATGGCAAAGAAGAATTAGGCTTATGAAAATAGGTTATTCCATACATTTATATTACTAATTCGAGTCTGCAAAAGCAACTCATAATACGCGATGAGTTCATTCAAAAAATGAACATATAACGCTGATTGACACATGCCCATTTTCAAAGTAATATATTTTACAAATCATGTACGGTCAAACGATATTGAAGAAGAGCAAGTACGTGTCAGAGCTGGGGTTTTAGAGAGTCGGTGGCTGGTGTGAACCGATACCCCCCTGATGCCGAATGGGCTTCTGAATCGCATCGCTGAAGCGCAGTAGGCGATGCCGGGATGTTCTCTCCGTTATCAAGAGAAAAATATCGAAAGGGTATTTCCTTTCCGTATTTTTGTGAGCGAATCGTTTATGCGATTAATAAAGGTGGTACCGCGAGACCCTCGTCCTTTTGTGACGAGGGTTTTTTGTATTTTTTAAGGAGGTGGTGGCAATGGAAGAAGGGTGGCCGGTGTGGCCATATGGTTCAAATCGGAAAGGAGGTGGACGAATTGGTGATCACGACAGATGATCTGGAAACCACGTGTCCAAATTGTAAAGGAAGCGGCAAAAAAGACCGGCTCCCTTGTCCGAAATGCTCGGGAAAAGGTGTCATCCTGACGGGGCAAGGAAATACATTGCTTCATTTTATCAAAAAACATCTTCATGAATAAAGGATGAGTGTAAGAAATGAAACGAGCTGAGAAGAGCATAGTTGAGCAGAGCGAAGATTTGCGGGGCAGTCTTCATGTGGCTGCCGGCCTATTTTTCATGGTATTTGGGACGATGTGTTTTGCATCAAAATCGATCTTTGTCAAATGGGCTTATGAGCAAGGTGCAGCACCCGAGGCGGTATTGTTATTTCGGCAATTGATTGCGGCGCCCATGTTTTGGCTGATTTATATGGTCTACCGTTCAAAGCTGCCGGCTAAACCGAAACATAAGGATGTCATTAAAGCCTGCATGGCGGGGCTGCTCTGTTTTTTTCTGTCGCCATTGTTTGATTTCATCGGCCTTCATCATGTCTCGGCGATTGTCGAACGGATGCTGGTCATGAGCTATCCTATTTTCGTATTGATTATATCCGTTGTGTGGAAAAAACAGATGATGCCGATTCGTGATCTGATTGCGATTTTGCTTGTGATCGGCGGGCTGTTTTTCGCTGTTGGCGGCTGGGATGCACAAGCGGTCAAAGCGAACATGGCGGGAGCGGCTTTGATTATTCTGTCGGCCATCTTTTATGCCGTTTATTTGGTTGTATCGGGACAACTTGTCCATCAAATCGGCGGCATTCGCATGAATGCATACGGAATGTCGGCGGCAAGCCTGGCAATGGCCGGTTATACAGGGGTTCAAGCAGCGGGAGAGCAGCCGGTCAACTTGGTTTCCTACCATCCCTCAATGTACGGTTTATTTATCATGATTGCGGTGGTCACGACGGTCATTCCTTTTGTGTTCATGCTTGAAGGCATTAAGCGGCTCGGAGCGGAGCGAGGGGCTTTCATTTCAATGGCCGGCCCTGTGCTCACCATTTTCTTCGGGGTCTTGTTTTTAAACGAGCGTTTAAGCTCCATCCAGTGGCTTGGATGCTTTATTGTGCTGTTGGTCATTAGTTTATTAGAGTACCGAAAACTAAAGCGGTAGAATTGTTAGTACAGCTGCACATCTGATCTAGAAACGCACATGCTTTCAGATGGCAGCTGTACATCTATGTTTTTTTGATAACGTATGTCTTAGCCGCGAAGACGTGAACAGCTTGTTTCTTTTTTTCTAAAAAAACGACTGTGAGATAAAACAGCCTTGATATGATAGCACCCATGAAGGGATGTAGCGGACGCCATGATGTGCTGACCGGTAGCGAAGAGATAATGCGAATTCTAAAAACCGCCTTTCCAATAGTGCCTTGAAGCTTTGTCAACCGTATCAACAGCGGATACAAAATGTATACGAGTACTGCTGCTGTGATCACAAAAGGAGAACCGACTTCAAGTCAGACGAGACGTGCAACCCAACCGTAATCAGACAGTCGGTCAACAGTGCGCCTTGTACATTGCAATGTGTATAACGTCCTCTCTATGATGCTATAAATGGGGGATGAATCCTGATTTTCGACAAGTATTTTTATAGGATGATAAAATTTGACTATTCCGCTAAATCATACTCATTTTCACTAACCGATTTCCCACTCTCCAAAGTTTTGATAAAATAAATAAGTTGTAGTAAATGATACGGAGGTTTAATCGTGGGAAAAGTAAAGAGAAATATGCCCTGCCCTTGCGGAAGCGGCCTGAAATATAAAAAATGCTGCGGCAAAACGGAGGCGGAATTTCCGTCTATTGCGGTGCAGGAACTGAAACAAGTACAGAAAGATGTCATGGAATTTGCTTTTACGGAACATAAAGAAACGATCGATCAATTTCTCAACCAATATTCTTTTCTATCAGATTTAGAACAATCCGCGCAAAAAATATGCGTCTTTAATTTAGGGGTATGGGGGGTATTTTCCCAGCCGCTCGCAGAAGGCGGGTTGACGATTTTTGAAGACTACCTGAAGAGAAAAGGTTCATCCATTCTCAGATCGCAGACAAAAGAAGCCGTTGAAACATGGACAAATTTAGCCCCGGCTTTGCTGCGCGTGAAACATATCGGAGATGCTCTGATTCGTTTTGAGGATGCCGTTACAAATGAAGAAGTAACCGTGAAGATGAATGTGAAGCGGGAAGGGCCTTTTGTAGGCGAGTATGTGCTCGGATTTCCGATCAAGGTCGGCGGCCATACGGAATTCTTTTTGCAATTCACGATCTATCCTGCAAAAATGGCAGAGGCTCTTAAAAGCAGGCTAAGCGAAGCTTTGGATCGGTTTACAGGAGAAGGCGGAGCGAAAGAACAATTGATGAGAGAAGATTTTCACCATGTTTTAATGAAGCTTTGCCAACAAGAAGAGCATCCATCGCCTGAACAGGCTCCTCAAGAAATCGAATGGGCCAATGACATGGAAAAAGAGACAGCGCTTGTTATTGAAAAAGGGATGCTTGATGAAGGACATTCGGAAACGTTTGCTTCCTGGGCGGTCGGACTATGGAAGTCATATTGCGCCAAAAAAGCGCCGGTCATCAAAAAAACCGAAGCATTTGCGGCTGCCTTAGAGTATTTTATCAATACGGTTTCCAAATCGGACAAATCGGTATCACAGGCAAAGCTTGCGAAAAAATACGGTGTCAGCGCATCGACCGTATCGAATCGTTTCAAAGATATTGAATCTGTCTTAAAAGAAGAGCTAGATCATCATCTTGAGCTGATGCCTTCTTAAAATGAATATACGCTGTGGACTCAGGGCCGCTAAAACCTTCCGGGAAATCGGAAGGTTTTTTTATGTTTTATACATTTTGATTAAATCTTGAGAAAAATGTTTTAAGATATCGTAGCCCAAACAATAAAACAGGGAGAGGGTTATACGATGGATACGATTCTACTGGAAACAAATCATCTTCAGAAAAAGTTTGGAAGAGCTTCAGCTCTCTCAGATGTCTCACTGACAGTCTATAAAAACAGCATTTACGGGCTTTTGGGGCCTAATGGAGCCGGAAAGTCCACGACCTTAAAACTATTAACCGGAATTTTGAATCCGACTTCAGGGGATATTCTTTTTGCGGGGCGGAAATGGCAGAGGTCCGTTTTAAAAGACATCGGTTCATTAATAGAATCCCCGCCGCTTTACAACAATTTAACTGCTTTTGAAAATGTTAAGGTTCATGCGACATTATTGGGTCTTCCGGATGCGAGAATAAAGGAGGTGCTCAAAATCGTTGATCTGCAACATGCCGGGAAAAAAAGGGCAGGTCAGTTTTCGATGGGGATGAAGCAAAGGCTTGGGATCGCCATTGCTCTTTTGAATCACCCTAAATTATTAATACTTGATGAGCCCACAAACGGACTCGACCCGATCGGCATCCAAGAGTTGAGAGAACTCATCAGATCATTTCCCGAGAAGGGGATTACTGTCATATTATCAAGCCACATGTTGTCAGAAGTAGAGCAGATCGCAGACCATATAGGAATTATCAGCAGCGGCTGCCTCGGATATCAAGGGAGAATAAATAAGGGGGACGACCTGGAGCGCCTTTTTATGGAGGTTGTCAAATCAACCCGCGGGATAGAAGGTGGAGAAAGATGATCGGACAATATGTAAAAGCGGAAAATCTGAAGTTTAAAAGAACCTTTTCGAGAAAAATGATTTTTCTTGTACCTTTTATCAATATTTGCTACGCCTTTTTCATGAACCCCGGATACTTTGTATCGGGTACATATAATTGGTGGTCTATCATTTTGATGCCGGTGCTGATCGCATTGCTGTGTGCGCTGTCTCATCAAAAGGAAAAGAAAGCGTCAAATTACAACGGGATTTTTTCGTCGCCGATTCAGTTGCATATGATGTGGTATGTAAAAATAGGAGTCATTGCTATCTATTCATTAGCGTCTCAAGTTGTTTTCTTAGGCTTTATGTTTGTCATGCAGCTGATCATTCCTCAATTTCCAGCTGTCAATTTTACTGTTGTTAGCGCGAGTCTGCTGCTTTGGATCACTACTTTATGGGAAATACCGCTCTGTTTATTCATCGCGAGAAAGTGCGGGTTTACGGCTGCCGTCATGTTGAATCTGCTGGGCAGCGTCATTTTCGGCAATATGTCGGCAGCAAGCCCTTTTTGGTGGGTAAACCCGTGGAGCTGGCCGATCAGAGTCATGTGCCCCGCGATTGGCATTCATCCAAACGGTCTGCCGCTCGAAACCGGCGATCCTTTGAATAGCTGGTCGGTTGTTCCTTTAGCCGTGGTGCTTTCTGTTCTTTTTTGTACTGTTTTGTTGATGTTGACCAGGCGGTCTTTTTCTCCCGCTGTCGACCGTGGAGCAAAAAAACGGGGGGCGGTTTGATTTGTTGTTATTTTTCAGATGTTTGCTTGCTGATGTTAGAAAAACGAAACGCACCTCTTTTATATGGCTGCATGCAACGATTCCTTTCATATGCGCCGGTTTCTTTCTGCTTTATTTCTATCACAGGGAGCATCAGCCAGATCAATTGTATCGGGCATATATCGAAGCTATTGCGGTTGCTCTGCCGCTTCTCATTGGGATTGTGTGCGGAATGGCAGCGTCTTTGGAAGAGCAGGCAGGCAAATTTCAAGTCCTGTTGGGAGGTACATCTCCCAAACTGGCGGCTTATTTAAGTAAAATGACGCTGCTAATCGTTATGAACATCTGTGCAATTTACCTGGCTATCGGTCTGTATCTGTTCGGATTGAGATTTCTTTTTCATGTGCCGAATCTTCCATATTCTCTTTTTGTAGAGGGCGGGGCATGGCTTGCCGCCGGAAGCGTCGCACTCTATTTCATCTATTTTTTTATCAGTTGTGCCTTTGGAATGGGAGCATCAGTTTTAATAGGAGGAGCTGGTCTTTTGATGACCGCTTTAATGAATACGGGACTGGGTGATGCGGTCTGGAAATATAATCCCTGGGCATGGGGGATTAGATTGGCAGAATATAAAGGAGCCGAGCAATTCAGCCAATTCGATGCTTTCTTATTATCTCTCCTGCATCAAGAAATCAACAGAGGGGCATTGATCATGGTGTTTGCTATAATAACTTTATTCATTGTGAGCATGATTTGGTTTATCCGCTGGGAGGGAAAAAAGGCTTATGAGTAATGTGAAAAGGGTGGTCGCTGAGTGGCAAAGATTTTAGTAGTAGATGACGAGAAAGATATTCTGATACTCATACAAAATATTTTGCGCAGAGATGAGCACCAAGTGCATACACTGGATCAGGTTCCCATGGACACCCTCGACGTTTTTGAAGGCTATGATTTAATTTTGCTTGATGTCATGATGCCGGAAGTGGACGGATTTGAACTGTGCGGGAAAATCCGCCCGATTGTAGACTGTCCGATTCTGTTTCTCACAGCTAAGACAGAGGAAGAAGCTATTGTGAAAGGCCTCATGACAGGAGGAGACGACTATATTACCAAGCCATTCGGCGTTCTTGAACTCAGTGCCAGAGTCAACGCCCATTTAAGAAGAGAACAGAGAGAAAAATATCAGACAAAACGGCTGATTTCTGGTTTTTTATTTCACTTTGACAGCAAGGAAGTATTTATTCATGATCAAAAATTAAATTTGACAAAAAATGAATATAAAATATGTGAGCTATTGGCTGTACATAAAGGGCGTATTTTTACAAGAGAAGAAATTTATGATCAAGTATATGGTCTGGATGGAGATGCAATGCATTCCACGATAACCGAATTTATCAGAACGATTCGAAAAAAATGCAAAGAATATCATGCAGACCCCATTAAAACAGTATGGGGTGTTGGATACAAATGGGAGTAGGCAAAAGAAAAAAGACGCTGCGCAAAGAGCTGATCAAGTATATGGTGACTTTGTCCTTCAGTTTAATCGCTGTCACTGCGCTATATGTTGCCGTCAATACGCTGGGAATGAATGCAGGCTTGTTTTATCCGGCCAATTATTATGAACACAAAGCTGAAAAGCTGAAGCCCCTGATTCAATCAGCTGAACGAATAGAGGAAGGCATGATTCCGGATACGATGAGATATGCCGTTCTTGATAAGAAATCAAAACAAAAAACGGCAGGAAACATAAAGGAATCCGACCTTCCTCTAGTGAGGAAAAAAATAGGCAACAAGCCGTATGTCAATTATAAGCAAAAAGGTTACTTGATCATTGAACGCAAAGACGAATATTGCGTATTAGAGTATTCCATGCGGGCTGAATTCCGTGCTTCTTTTCTGAGAAAGCATTTTCCGAATTATGAGCTGACAAGTCTATGCATCATGGTGATCCTTCTAATGACAGTTATTTTTATTGTGACGACTCTCTTTGCCAATCGATTAAAAAAACATTTTGAAACATTGAACACAATGGCCAAACATATCAAGAAGCAGAACCTTCATTTCACACCGGAATTTTCAAATATTAAAGAGTTTGATCATGTGATTGACTCGCTAATTGATATGAGGGATGCCCTGAAAGCCTCTCTTCAGGCGCAATGGCATTTAGAGAAAACGAAGAAGGAACAGATCGGCGCATTGGCCCACGATATTAAAATTCCAATGACGATTATTAAAGGAAATGCCGAATTGCTGAGTCTATCACCGCACAATCAAGAGCAGTCCGATTATATTAAGTATATTCTTGATGCCGGAGATAAAATCGACCAATACATTGACCAATTAATTCATCTGTCGAAAACAGAGGAGACATTGCATATCGAGCTGAAAAGAACCAAGGTGAAAGACCTGGTCGAAAGCGTGCTGAATGATACGGCAGCTTACTTAGGAAGCAAAGATATTGAAATTGTAGTAAAAGAACAGAACTTGGAAGGGCAAAAAACGGCAATCGACACCGGCCTTCTTCACCGGGCGCTGATGAATATTCTGTCGAACGCCGCAGATCATACGCCTGAAGGGGGGAAGATTGTTTTGGAAGCTGCCTGTACAAACGATACTCTCATTTTTACTATTACAGACAGCGGAAAAGGCTTTTCTCCGGAAGGGCTAAAAAAAGCAGCCCAGCTTTTCTACATGGAGGATAAAAGCCGGACATCCAATGGACATTACGGCATGGGACTTACCTTTGCGCTCAGCATTGTCAAGCTTCATCAAGGCGATTTGGCGATAAAAAATGCAGAGACGGGGGGCGGCCAAGTCAGCATAATCATTCCGTTGTTTACAGAATAAGGGCTTTTTCCGTTTCGGGTAGATGACGCTCCGAAACGATTGACGGTTGATAACTGATAAACCTCAAAACCTTCCGAAGCCGTTCGGAAGGTTTTTTACGGTTCCTGAAGCTCCTTTTTTAGACATTGATAAAGCCTCGCACCCGCCTGTTTAAGCGGATAGGCTGACGTTTTGCAAAGGATGCCGAACGTCACGCTGATCGGGTTGTCCTTGATGAGGCGGACGGCTGTTCCAGTGGGAGGGGGAGAAATGATGCTTTTGGGAATAAGGGCGATGCCGAGCCCTGCGGCCACATAGTTTTTCAAAGCGGTCATACTGCCGACCTCCATTGTATTCATTTGACTTCCCGGCAGCTCCTGAAAAGCGATTTCGACTTTTTTTCGGTATGTGCAGTTGCTGGCCGTGATCAACAGACGGTGATCCCTGATATCTTTAAGAATGATGCTCTCATTTTTGCCGGCGGGGTGTCCTTCAGGCATTAACACAGCCAGTTCCTCAGCATAAAGCGGTTCAAAATAGAGGTCTGTTCCCATTGCCGGAGTTGAACAGACGGCAAGGTCGAGATCTCCCTGAACGAGCCGTTCTCCCAATGTCGCCGAGTTCGCAATATCGACGGATACTCGAATCTTCGGATAATCCGCTAAAAATTTCCCCAAAATTCGGGGCAATTGGGAGCTCGCGATCGGTTCGACTGCCCCTAAACGAATATGTCCCGCCTCTCCAAGCAATAAATCTGCCATGTTGTTTTGAAGGTGGTCCATATCCTTGACGATATGTCTGCTCTGTTCAAAAAAAAGCCTGCCCGCTTCAGTCAGCCTGAAGGTTTTCCCTCGTTCAAGCAAACGAATTCCGACGTCTTCTTCGAGTTTTTTGATTTGCATCGTAACCGTGGACTGGGCATAATTTAATTCCTCTGCCGCCCGGTTAAAACTCCCGCATGTCACGATTTTATGAAATGTCTTTAACGTTTTCAGATCCATCACCATCACCTCAATATCAATTCAATAAAATTGAACCAATCATTCAAATGATTCAATTATACAAAACTAAAAAACCATTATACACTATAAATCAAATCAAAGGAGGAGTGATAAAATGCCGTTTGTCCGAATTGATCTTGTAAAAGGCAGAACAAACGAAGAGCTTCGCTGCATCAGCCGATCTGTTCACCAGGCGATGACGGAGTCAATCGATGTTCCGAAAGACGATTATTTTCAAGTCATCACACAGCATGATGAGGAAGAGTTTTTCTTTGATCCGAACTACATGAACATCCAGCGAACGAAGGGTTTGATCTATGTTCAAATCACAATGAAAGAGAGGCCGCTCGAAAAGAAGCGCTCTTTATATCAACATATTGCAGATCGATTGAAGAATGACGCGAACATTCGCAAGGAGGACGTCATGATCATTGTAACCGAAAATGTGAAAGAGAACTGGTCGTTTGGAAATGGTACGGCACAGCTTGCATCAACTGAAAAAGGAGTGCTGAAAAATGGACATGAAAAATAAAACGGCTCTTGTGACAGGAGGCGGCACGGGGATCGGAAAAGCAGTATCCATTGCCTTAGCAAACCGCGGCGTGTCGATTGTTGTAAACTATTCACGTACAAAAGCCGAAGCTGAAGAAACGGTTGAGATGATTAAAAGTGAAGGCGGGCGCGCAATCGCGGTGAAAGCAGATGTTTCACAGGTAAGTGAAGTAGAAGACATGTTTGAAGCAGCGGTACAGGAGTTCGGGACTGTCGATTTTCTCGTCAATAACGCAAGCATCACCAGACAAATTGAGCTTGGCGACTTGGATGCGGCTACTGAGGAAGTCTGGGATGAACTGTTTGCCGTTAATGTCAAAGGGATGTTTTACTGCGCCAGGGCGGCGGCTCCTTTCATGAAGAAAAATAAACAAGGTGCCATCGTAAATGTCGGCAGCATCGCCGGGCTGACAGGTTCTGGTTCATCTCTTCCATATGCCGTATCGAAAGCTGCGGTTCACGGGCTTACGAAATCATTGGCACATGCGCTTGCACCGGAAATTAGAGTTTGCAGTGTGGCGCCCGGTGCGGTCTCTACGAGATGGTGGGAAGGGCATGAAGAAAAAATGAAGCGGCTCAGCCAAAAGCTCCCGCTCGGGCGGGTCGCGGAACCGGAAGACATCGCCATGCTGATCTGCGCGGTTTTGGAACAAGAAGCAATCACAGGCCAAATTATAACGGCAGACTGTGGTCAAACGTTGTAGCAATCCTCTTGTTCTGAGTATTTTTCCCTATTCCTATATGAAACTATTTACCTTATGATGAAACATATAGAAATAGAAAAAAGAGGGAAGTCTGCATGAGACGTTTACAATCTTTAGAAGCAATCGAAAAAGTAAAAAGTGGAGATCGGCATATTTTACGGGATGCGGAATGGTTAAAATATCTTTTTTTGACAGAGGAACAAAATATTAATTTGGAGCGGGTTTCTTCTCTGGAAAAGATGCCTTCTCACCCCGTTCTTCTTTATGTTGAAAAAACGCTGCACATTTTGGAGCAAACCGATATTCCGCAGCATGAAAAAGACATCATCGAAGAGGTTCTCATTTGGAGTGAGGCAGCTAAATGCGGTCAGCCCCATAAAAGAAAGGAATGGCGGGACAAAGGGTTCCAGCTCGCGATTCATAATATAGGATCGGCGCAGATTTATGCAAATCGGAACAAGACACTTATGCCTGATCGGCAAGACATTGAGGAACTGGTATATATTTTGATTTTGACGCACGGCCTTGTCGGACAGTATATCCGCGGGGAAACGAGGTACCGGCAATTCACGCCTCTGATTGATTGGATTGAAGCATCTAGAGCGGCGGACATCGACATGAAACGGGTTCTGTATGGACTGAACAAATGTATTATTGCAGGGGTTTCGCCTGAGCTTTGGGAATCAATTGAGCAAGACGTGAACCAGGTCATTATGCAGATTGCCGAAGGGAAAAGGAACAAGGACTGGCCGTTTCCGGAAAGAATGAAAAAATTACGGAAACAAGCGCTCAGTTTGGGGGAAGACAGCAGCTTTTATGAGCGATTTCTGAAGGAGCATTCGGCTGAAGAGGTACTGCGGCAGTTGTTTGAGAAAGCAGACTTGTGGTATGTGGAATCTGCACTTTCTGCGTTCAGTTTCGAAGAGTTTGTCAAAATCTTTTTGCTGATCCTTCGTTCAGCCAATCCTTTATCAATCAGGCACATCAGCTTTGAACCGCTGATGAAGGATATGTACCGCGACTATCAAGGTGTACGGCATACGAATATTTATAAGAAGCGGATTATCGAAGCATGCCTGAAAGACATGTCCATCAGCGATTTGCTTTATGGCGAGGTGCCGGTGAATGAGCATGTATCGCTTTCTGTCCAGCCGTTTGATCAAGCTTCTGAAATTGTAGGTGTCACTTTTTCGTTTTCAAAGGCCGGACTGAAGCTGATCGAATTTTGCCAGGAAGCGGAGAAGTCGCCTTTATATGAACGGGCGATCGTACTGCTATATGACTTTTTTGAGTTTCGCAAGGATTCATTTGACCGCCTGCAAAATGAGCAGGCTTATTTGTCTGATATGAATGGTGCGGAAGATTATAAAAAGAAGATTGCAGATTATGCCGTAGGAGAGAAGATGCTTGATATCGGAGCCGGCGGCGGAGTAATGCTTGATTTGCTGACAGAGCATCATCCGGAAGCCGAGATCATCGGAATCGATCTGTCGGTCAACGTCATTGAAGAGCTGCAAAAAAGAAAAGTGCGGGAGCATAAACCGTGGCAGGTCAAACAGGCTGATGCATTGGATTTGCCTGAGTACTTTGAACAAGAAAGTGTCGACACCATCGTTTTTTCATCCATTTTGCATGAACTGTTTTCATATATTCCGTATGAAGGTAGGAAATTTAATCACCGCGTCATCTCGAAAGCATTAAAAAGCTCATTTGACGTACTGAAGGCAGGGGGCAGAATCATTATCAGGGACGGAATCATGACAGAAGACAAGGGTGAGCTGCGCTGTATCCGCTTTAAAGATCCGCGCGGAATGGATTTTCTGAAAAGGTATGTCCGCGATTTTAAAGGGCGCAGCGTACAGGTTCTCAAGATGGAGAAGGATGCGGCGATGCTGTATGTCAATGATGCGATGGAATTTCTCTATACATATACATGGGGGGAAGAAGCGTACCCTCATGAAGTGCAGGAGCAGTTTGGCTATTTTACGCCTTCGGAGTTTAAAGCCTGTATTGAGAAAGAGCTTGGGGAATGTGCGAATATTCTTGTGTTCGAGCATTATTTGCAGAAAGGGTATGAAGAGCATCTCTCTCCTAAAATTGAATTGACCGACCGGCATGGTGATCCCGTTTCTTTGCCTGACAGCACCTGTTTTATTGTCATTGAGAAAAGATAGCAAAAAAGCACCTTCTAAAGGTGCTTTTTGCGTTAGTTTTTAAAGAAGCTGCTGAAGTAATCCTCAGTCGTGTAATCATTAAGGTCAAGCTGCCATTTGCCGTCTTTTGTTTTGTTCATTTTGACTTCAACGGTTTTTTCGCTTGAAGCGGTCTCTACCTTTTTGAGTTCTTCCACCATGGCGTCGATTGTAGGGCTGATTAGTTCCTCGCGGGAAATGTAATCTTTTCCGCTGTTTTTGACGTATTCTTCCATTCTCTTTTGAACTCTTTTTTCGAGATCTGAGCTATCGATCGGTGTGACTGTTGTTTCAACTGTCGCTTCGTCGCTTGTAATCGTTTTTGTAACCGCTTTGACTTTTGCTTTGTCCTGATAGACGTTTTGAATAGTGCTGATCAGCTTGTTCAATTTCTTTTTATCGACTTGATCTTCATCATAGATGCCCATATTCTTGATAAGCGATTTTTGGCCGCCTTCAAGATAATCAGTAACGATTTCACGTTTGTTTTCGCCCGTCAATTTTTCAAAGTTGTCGTTATCCTTGCCGAAAAGCGTGATATCTGTATAAGCAAGCAAGGCTTTGGCCGGATCGTCAAGCTTTTTGGCAGTATCTAAAATGTCGCTGCTGCCGCCGTCGATTGTGAATTCAATCGGCTCGACTTTTTCGTCGCCATAAGTTTCAGGTGTATATTCAAGCTGAAACTTTTCGCCTTTATCAACCTGGTAGTAAATATATCCTTCGGTTGATTTATCAGGATTTAGCGAGGCGGACGAAAGCCCTTCATTATTAGAATACATTGACACATCCGAAACTTTAGAGTCGTCCTGGTAAAGACTGAACGATCTCTTGTTGATGGACAATGGTTTTTGGCCTGTATTCTTTATGGACACTTTTACTTTTAAGATAAGTTCGCCTTCACCTAGTTTTGTTGTTGAATCCTCAGGCAGTGTATATTCGGAGCTGACAACTTTAACCTCTGCATTGTCCGCTTTTTTTGTATCTTCTTTTTCACCGCTTGCGCTTTTATTGCCTCCGCAAGCTGCTGACACGACGGCTACGATCATCAAAAGCATCATCAGAAAAAACTTTTTGCTGCGCATGGTCTGTCTCCTTTTTTATTAATTTTTTCAATGTTATGTAAATGAAAAGAAAATGCCGGTTCAGTGCATAAAGCCCTCTCTTCGGGATGGATCTTACTCAAGTCCCGGTCATTTCATTTATCTAACAGTGAAAATTTGATTATAAATCTTCCTTTTTCCTCAGTTTCTATAAAAAAACAGAAACAACATCACTCATTTTAAGGTTTAAAGAATCATTAATAAATAGGTGATAAATACTAATTTTGGACAATGATTTGCAAGATTAGACATGATTTCAAAGTTTGGGTAGTACAAAGAGACTAAAACTTTAGGATGACACAAGTGTGTATTAAATTGAAGAAAATCCATTTTTTTCAGCGTTCAGCATAAATATTCACTAGAGAAATATAAGAAATCGCTTCGGAAAGTCAGTGAAGGAGAAACCGATGGACAAATCCCTGCGGATGAATAAATAGTCCTGGTTTCGGGTTTCCTTAACTTAAGCTTAAAATTTAGTAGATCAATCGATGCAGAATGCCTTGAGATTTTCTCTCTGGTTGATGGCGCAGAAATGATTAGAGGGGACTGGCAGTTCACAAGAGGAATGCTTTTGCTAAAACAGCCGGCGGTGATCGGCTCAAATGAAGAATCGGCGAACATCCGATGCTAGAGAGGGTAAAGGCACTCGGCTCAACATGAAGTGAAAAGCCGAAAAGGCTCTTCACTTGATGCCAATCATCATTGCGATGATGATTGCGGCAGCGCCGATGATGAACCAGCCGACGATCAGTTTCCAGACAAACTTGATCCAGCGTTCATAAGGAATGCCGGCAATCGCGAGCGAAGCCATCAGTACACCTGAAGTCGGAATAATGGAATTGGTAATACCGTCTCCATATTGATAAGTAAATTTTCGTCAAGAAATGGAGGTGAGCTGATCGCCCTTTTAGAAGCTGATTCTATTGTTAGTTTTACTTTATCTAAAGCGGTTGAAAAAACAAGATGTCCTTTTTTGGGTCTCCTAGAAAGGGATAAGGCTCGATTAGTGGGGTAGTATAGCTCTGTTAATCAAAAAAGAGCCGGCGGTGCGTCAGATCTTCGAGTGGAATCCATAAGGGCCTTTACCATCTCCAATCGGGATAAACGGCAGGAAAGATTGCTCTGTTCTGATCTGTTATGAACCGGTTATCCCCATTCAACCAGTTTGCGTCGTAAAGATCTTCCATTAAAAAAGCTTCTGAATTTTTCGGAATAATTTCTCTGTACAGCCACAAAGCCATAACATCATCATTTTTAACTTTGACCTTATAGTATGAATTCACCTCATAAAAACAGAAAATTAACAAAATTTAAACAGGTATGAAAGGGATGGAGTCAGAGAAAATACAAATACATAAGCTACATACGAAGAAGCAGGGAGAGATCGAAAAACATGATGAAAAAGCAAATATTGTTTATGGTTTTAGGCTTATTGCTGATGATTACCGGGTGCTCCGGTTCAAATGAGCCTTTAAATGAAACAAAAGCTGAAGCGAAAACGGAAACCAAGACAGTCAACACGGCTCAAAAAAATCAAGATTTGCCCAATATAAAACTCCTGGCCACAGGCGGAACGATTGCAGGCGCGGATAAGTCAAAAACGTCGACGACCAATTATAAAGCGGGTGCGGTCGGGGTTGATACACTGATCGAAGCCGTTCCGGAGATGCAGGATCTTGCGAATATCAGCGGCGAACAGATCGCTAATATTGGCAGTCAAAATATGACAAATGACATTTTGCTGAAATTGAGCAAACGTGCCGGGAAGCTGCTGTCTTCTGATAATGTCGACGGGATTGTCATCACTCATGGCACAGATACTCTGGAAGAAACGGCTTATTTTTTAAACCTTGTCATCAAAAGCGATAAACCGGTCGTCGTTGTCGGATCTATGAGGCCATCAACAGCAATCGGAGCCGATGGGCCTGCGAACTTATACAATGCCGTAAAAGTAGCGGCGAGCGAGAAGGCGAAAGGAAAAGGAACGCTTATCGTCATGAATGACCGCATCGGAGCCGCACGGTACGTGACAAAAACCAATACAACTGCTCCTGATACATTTAAGTCGGAAGAGATGGGCTTTCTCGGCAATATTGCCGACGACATTTATTTTCATAATGAAGTGACGAAAAAGCATACGATAGAAACGGATTTTGACATTTCAAAAATCGATAAGCTTCCTCAAGTCGACATTATTTACGGTTATCAAAGCGACGGGCGCTATTTATTCGATGCCGTTGTCAAAGCAGGGGCGAAAGGGATCATCTATGCGGGGAGCGGAAACGGCTCGATTTCCGATGAAGCAAAAAAAGGCGCCGCAGCGGCTGTGAAGAAAGGAGCGGCCGTCATTCGCTCCAGCCGTACCGGAAGCGGAGTCGTAACACCGAATCCGGAGCTGGAAAAGAAACATCTGTTGGCCTCCAATTCGTTGAACCCGCAAAAATCCCGGATTTTGCTAATGCTGGCACTGACCAAAACAGATGACCCTGAAAAAATCCAGAAATATTTTAATGAGTATTGATCAGAAAGCTGCCGATGATTCGGCAGCTTTTATAAATCCTGTGTTAACCGGATCATATCGATGCATTGGATGCCATTTTCATAAATGGGTTCTGAATAATGCCTTATAAAAAAATCCCGGTCTACCCCTGTGATTCTGAATCCGCATTTTTGATAGAGAGCCAGCTGTCCGATGCTTGAATTTCCGGTGCCCATTTCAATCGTTTTGAACCCCTCTGATTTTGCCGTTTTTAGTGCATGCATGATCAGTTGTTTGCCGATTCCCTTTCCCTGCATCTCTTCTTTGACTGCAATGTTGACCAATTCGGCCGTTTCAGGCCTTGTTGCCAGCAGTATATAAACCCCGGCAATTTCCCGGTTGATTTCAGCAGTAAAACATTGTCCTCTTTTGGCATAGTCTTTAACTAGTTTTTCTGAAGGATCTGCCGACAGCAGCAAGTCCATCGGAAGTGCGTTTTCCGATGGAAGTTTTCGAATGATCATTTTATTTTCCTCCTATCCTAAACAATTGAAATCCTCGAGGGGCTCGTGCAAAATAGTAAACACAAGCGAACTCAAAAGAGAGGTACCGATATGAATATATCTGAATATATGGCGTATGACGCCGTTGGCTTATCTAAGCTTATCAAAAAAAAGGAAGTGGCAGTAGACGAATTAATCGATACCGCTTTCGGCCGCCTGGAGCAAGTCAATCCCGGGATTAATGCGGTCGTGCGGACGAGAAAAGACCGGGTCAAGAGTGAAAGCGGACAGCTTGATGTTTCACGGCAGCCGTTCGCCGGTGTGCCCATTCTCTTAAAAGATATTTCCCAAGCGATAAAAGGGGAGCCGCTGACAGCTGGTGCGAAGCTGCTCAAGTCATACACCGCAAAGCGCGATTCGAATTTTGTCGCCAGGCTGCGCGATGCAGGGTTTTTATTTCTCGGGCATACGAATACACCTGAATACGGATTGAAAAATATTTCTGAGCCTGAGCTGTACGGGCCCACGCGGAATCCGTGGAATCCCGCTTATTCGCCGGGAGGGTCGAGCGGCGGCTCGGCAGCGGCGGTGGCAGCGGGAGTTGTTCCCGTGGCGGGAGCGAGTGACGGGGGAGGCTCCATCCGGATTCCGGCTTCTTTTGCCGGCCTTTTCGGTCTGAAACCGACCCGCGGCAGAACGCCTGTAGGGCCTGGAGCCGGGCGGCAATGGCAGGGTGCGTCCATTGATTTTGTTCTTTCTCGAACTGTCAGGGACAGCGCGGCACTGCTGGACATTCTCCAAACGATCCAGCCTGAGGCCGCTTTTCAAACACCTTTATTCCCCGGCCGTTATGCCGAGGATATGAAAAAAGGGGCAAGCCGCCCTATGAAAATCGCTTTTTCAGTACAATCTCCAGTCGGCACGCCTGTCAGTGATGAGGCAAAACGAGCCGTCTATCACACCGTTAAATGGCTTGAAGCAGAGGGGCATGATGTTGAGGAACAGACAAATGGAGTTGACGGACTCCGTTTAATGGAAAACTACTATTTGATGAACAGCGGTGAAATTTCCGCAATGATTTTAGGGATGGAAAAAACGCTTGGAAGACCGATCACAGCGCAGGATGTTGAAATCGTTACATGGGTGCTGAATGAAGCCGGTAAAAAAGTGACGGCCGCTGAATTTACGGCAAGCCTGGCCTCGTGGGATAAAGCTGCCGCGCAAATGGCGGCATTTCATGAAACATATGATGTATATGTCACGCCTGCAACGGCATTCCCAGCTCCAAAGATCGGCGAGCTGACCCATACACAAAAAGAAACCGAAGAACTCATGAAGGTTGGCGGAATGGAAAAGAGCGAGCAGCAGTCGCTTGTGTATGAGATGTTTTTGAAGAGCTTGACGTATACCCCATTCACACAGCTTGCTAACTTAACCGGACAGCCGGCGATGAGCGTGCCGGTCCATATGACAAACGACGGGCTTCCGCTGGGGGTTCAGTTTACGGCGCCGAAAGGAAAAGAACATTGGCTGCTTCGAATCGCCTTCACATTAGAGCAGTCTGATTTATGGATTGGCATGAAAGGAAACCCGATGCTCGGATAAATAGCCAGTAAAAGAAGAACGGCCTTAAACGGGCCGTTCTTCTTTTTTTTCATACAGCATTTCAAGCTCATCGACCAAGGATCCGACATATTCAACAGCCTGACGGATCGATTCATCAGTCGACATATCGACGCCGGCGTTCTTTAAGAGGTCGAGAGGTTTCATTGTTCCGCCTGCTTTCAAGACGTTCAGCCATCTGTCCACAGCCGGCTGGCCTTCACGCTTGATCATCTGTGAGACAATTGTTGAAGCCGTCAATCCTGCTGAATACGTGTAAGGATACAAACCCATGTAATAGTGAGGCTGGCGCATCCAAGTCAAGCTTGCACCTTCATCAAGCACCACTTTCCCGCCCCAGAATTCAGACAGCACTTCACTTGTTTGTTCGGACAGTACAGACGCGGTGAGGGCATGGCCCTGTTCAGCAAGCTGATAAACTCTGCGCTGATACTCCCCCTCAAGCAGGTGGGTGACGAAATTGTGATAATACGTACCCATCAGCTGATTGATGACCCAGCGCTTCATTTTCGGATCATTGGTTTTTGAGAACAGGTGCTGGGCGAGGAGCATTTCGTTCATCGTCGAAGGCGCCTCAATGAAATATAATGACGGCCGGACATTCATGATCCGCTGATGGCGGTTTGCGAAGTAAAAATGGCCGGCATGGCCGAGTTCATGGGCAAGGGTAAAGACATCCCTCATCGTATCTGTCCACGTCATCAGGATATATGGATGTACACCGTACGGGCTTGAGCAAAACGCACCTGTTGACTTGCCGATATTGTCAGCCAAATCGACCCACCTTTCCGTTAAGGCGGTTTGCATCGCTTGCGCATATTCAGGGCCCATCACTTGTAAAGCCTCGACAATCATGTTTTTTGCATCTGCAAAAGTGGTTTTGGGGTTGAAGCCGTGGTCGAGCGGGGCCTGCAAATCGCAGAAACGCATCTCGTCCAGACCAAGCATGCGTTTTTTCAAGCCGGCATATCTGCGCATATGAGGAGCAAGCTCGCGTTTAATGACATCAAGCTGGTTATGATACATATCAAGCGTAACGCTCTGCGGCTGAAGGAGCATATGGGTGACCGATTCATATCCGCGCAGGCGGGACATGGCCACTTGTTTTTTGACTTCTGTTTCATAGGCGGCGGCTATTGTATTTTTATAATTTTGCAAAGTATTGACAAAGGAATCAAAAGTTTGTCTGCGGATGTCCGTATCAGGGGAAAACATGTAACGGCCTTCATATAGAGCGAACGAATTTGCAAGCTCTTTGCCTTCGCGGTTCTGAATCGGCTCAAACTGCATATCTGCGAGTTTCGCCATTCCGAAGATTTTGTAGGGCGCTCCGTATACTTCGCCCAAAACGGCCAACGCTTCTTCCGTTTCCGGTAAAAGCTTGTACGGCTTGCGCTCTAAAATTTCCGTCAGCATTTTTCGGAAAGGTTCCAGTTCTTTTTCATTTTTTATGTACGTTTCAATGAAAGCTTCAGGAAGGTCAAGAATCTCTGATTGAATAAATGAAAGGCCTGCATTGATTTTCGCCTGCAGCGCGGCCATTTTAGAAGCATTGGCTTGGTTGATGGGATTCGTCAAATCTTCTGATTTTTTGAGGTGAGTATAGGCGGCGGCCTGGTTCAAACGCTGCATGATCTTCTCTTGCATCGTTAAACACTCAAGCAGGACATTCGCTCCTTCATGAAGTCTGCCTTTAAAGGCGGCGATTTCTGACAGCTCGCGCTCAATTTTAAGCAGCTCGTCTTTCCAAGCTTCATCTGAGGGAAATAAATCAGTCAGCTTCCAGGTCAGTTCTTCAGGCACTTCTGAACGGTTCAATCTCTTTTCAGCCACTTTTTTCAATGTATATCCTCCAATTCAAAATATTTCGTGTTTCTAATTAATTATATAGAAGTTCGAGGGGGAATGAAATAAATAAAAAACGACGATTTCTAACGAAACCATCGTTTATTTATTAGGTTCTGTTGTTCCGTCCGCCCATGCTTCTCATCACAAGGCTGACGATAAAGATGAGTATGATCGCGCCGATCAGGGCGGGGATGATGTTGAAGCCGCCAATCGTCGGCCCCCAGCGTCCTAATATCGTTGACCCCAGCCATGAACCGATAAACCCGGCAATAATGTTTCCGATAATCCCTCCTGGCACATCCCGTCTAATAATAAGGCCTGCAAGCCAGCCCAAAATACCTCCGATAATTAATGACCAAATAAATCCAAACACGGATTCATACCTCCTTGATTCTTTCCGTCTTAAGGTTAGTTTTTGAAATTGATGAAGAATTATACACCTTTTTTCTACATGAAACCATTCGGATTATCAAACGTATGACATACAAACATCATGAAACGGCATACAACTTTTAAAAACCAGAGAGGAGCTTGACATGAGACAACCTTTGGAAGAATTAAAAGGTTTTTGCGAGTTTGCTGAAAAAGAAATGAAACGGTGGAAAGTTCCCGGCGCTGCTGTTGCGGTCATAAAGGAAGATGAGGTCGTGATGGCGGAAGGTTTCGGATATAAGGACAAAGAACGGAAATTAAAAGTGAATCCGAACACGATGTTCGCGATCGGTTCAGCGACTAAAGCCTTTACAACCGCATCGATGGCGCTTTTGGCTGATGAAGGAAAAATGGAATGGGATCAGCCGGTCAGGGAATACCTGCCGGAGTTTGACATGCATGATTCTGTTGCGGCTGAACGGCTGACCCCCAGAGATTTGGCATGCCACCGTTCCGGCCTTCCCCGGCACGATATGATGTGGTACAATTCCCCTTTTTCAAGAGAGGAGCTCCTCAGGCGGATTCGCTATCTGGAGCCGAATCAGGGTTTTCGGTCCGTGTGGCAGTATCAGAATCTCATGTATACGACAGCCGGCTACCTAGTGGGAAGAGTTGCCGGAACGACGTGGGAAGATTTTGTGCGCGAGCGGCTGTTTAACCCTTTAAATATGAAATCAAGCAATTTTTCAGTTGAAGACATGCAAAAGCATCCTGACCATTCCCTCCCATATCAGGAAAAAGGCGAATCGGCTCAACAAATCCCTTTCCGCAATATTGATATGATCGGACCGGCGGGTTCGATCAATTCGAATGTGGTGGATATGGCCAATTGGGTGAGATTTCAGCTTGGCAGCGGCAAGTTCAGCGGAATATTATCGGCTGCAAGTCTGAATGGAATGCATACCCCTTGCATTCCATGCGACTCGCTTTTTAAAGCGAAGGAGCTTCCGGTTTGCAGCTACGGACTTGGCTGGTTTATTGAACCTTACCGGGGATATCACATGATTCATCACGGAGGAAATATTGACGGTTTTTCATCACTTGTAGCTTTCATGCCTTATGAAAAAATCGGCATCGTCATTTTGACCAATATGAACGGCAGCCTGCTTCCGAATGTGCTGGCATACAATATATTTGACCGTATGCTCGGTCTTGAGGAAATCGACTGGAGCGGCCGGCTGAAAGGTGAAACGGAAAAAATCAAAAAAACTGTCTTTGGACAGGACCGCACTGCAGATTTAAGCAGGATCGAAGGAACGGAGCCATCCCATGGTCTTGAGGATTATACGGGGATATACGAGCACCCGGGCTACGGTGAAATGAAAATAGAGCTGGCGGACGGAACATTGCAAGCGCTGTTCAATTCGTTTGTGATGCCTTTGACTCATTATCATTATGATACGTTCGAGATGGAGCTGAAGCTTACCGAGACGAAAATGCTGGCGTCATTTACCGCAGATGTGAACGGACATATCAGCAGGTTATCTGTTCCGTTTGAAATGGCGCCGGGCGCGAAAGGAATCGAGTTTGTCAAAAAGCCTGATGAGCGATTGCACGATCCTGAATTTCTCGCATCGCTTACAGGGAAATATGTGCTGGAAGACGGAACAGAGGTTGCCGTTTCCCTCAGAGGAGAGCGGACGCTGTCGGTTGCGTTGCCTGGACAGCCTGTTTACGAGCTATTACCTTACCGTGAGATGACGTTCCAATTGAAAAATCTTCCTGGATACAGCATTCGGTTTGAGACGGATGATTCCGGACAGGTGAAAGGCCTTCGGTTTATCCAGCCGAACGGGGAGTTTCCTGCTGTCCGGAAATAACCGCTCAGGGGACATCAATCGCTTTATTTCCCGAGAAATATACAAGGTTGTCGAACAGACTCAATTCTGCTGCTATTCAGCGCTGGCTTCCAAAAGCAGATCTGCGAGATGGACGGCTCTGACTCGGTCTGACAGTCCTGCCCGTTCGATGCCGAGCTGCATTTGCAGCAGACAGCCGGGATTTGCTGTGACGATCGTTTCCGCCTGAACCGACTTTGCTGCTTCCATCTTAGAATCGAGGATTTTCATCGACATTTTTGCTTCGACAATATTATAAATTCCTGCTGAGCCGCAGCAGCTGTCCGCATTTTTCATTTCCTTAAACTCAATTCCTTTAATGCTCTGGAGAAGCCTGCGGGGCTCGGCAGACGTTTTCATCACATTGCGCAGATGGCAGGAATCTTGATAGGTCACAGTCTGATCCGGCAGTTCAAGGGTTTTTTGCTCAAAATCCAGCTCCAAGAGGATTGAGGAAAAATCCCTCAATTTTTCTGTGAAAGCCTTTGCCCGTTCGCACCAGTATGGATCATCTTTCAGAAGGTGATCATATTCATTTAAAAATGCTCCGCATCCTCCTGCATTTGTCACGATGTAATCAGCATCTGATTTTTCGAATGCTTGAATGTTCCGTTTTGCCAATTGAACGGCCAGATTTTTCTCTCCGCTGTGTCCGTGCAGGGCGCCGCAGCAGGCCTGGAGCCCGGGGATGACGACCTCGCATCCCGCCATTTGCAGCAGTTTTATGGTCGCCATGTTTGTATCTAAAAACAAGGTATCCATGAGACAGCCTGAGAAAAAAGCGGCGCGCTTTTTGTGTTCGCCGACCGGCGGCAGGCGGTCCGGCCGTTTTTTCAGCTGTTTTAGATCCGGGACTTTGGGCAAAATGCTTTCCATTTTTGCAAGATGCTCCGGCAATATCCGCAGCATCCCGGATTTGCGGATGATGGTTTGCATGCCGGAACGCTGATAAAAGCCAAGCATTCCGGTCAATGCCCGGATTCTGTTTTGGTGAGGGAAAAGCCCTTTAAATACAGCACTGCGAAGAACTCTTACGGGAAATGAGTGTTTTTTATGCTGCTGAACAATGTCTCTTGCCTCCTCCAATAAACGCCCGTACTGAACACCTGACGGACATACGGGTTCACAGGCGCGGCAGCCGAGGCAAAGGTCAAGCGAGCGTTCGACATCTCCATCAGGCTCAATCACCCCGTCAACGACCGCTTTCATTAAAGCGATGCGTCCCCGCGGGGAATGGCTCTCCTGATAGCCGGATTCTATGTAGGTCGGGCAGGATGGAAGGCAGAATCCGCAGCGCATGCAATTGAGCAGTTCTTCTTCATCCATCCGTTCTTTAAATTGCTGCTGTATCGCCTTTTTTTCTTCAGCTGTCGTCATCTTGCCACCACCACTCGTTTGCGGGAGTCTTTCGCAAATATCTTCCCGGGATTTAGAATGTTGTTTGGATCAAATGCTTGCTTTACGGCTTTCATCGCGGCCACTCCCGCTTCCCCGATTTTAAGTTCCAGATAAGGGGCTTTCATTTCGCCGACCCCATGTTCCCCGGTGATTGTGCCTCCGAGTTCAACGGCCTTTTTGAAGATATCCTCAAAAGCCTGTTCGACCCGTTCCATTTCTTCGCTGTTCCGAACGTCTGTCGTGCATGTCGGGTGAAGATTCCCATCACCGGCATGGCCGAATGTACAAATGGTGATTTGATGCTTTTCAGCAATGCTGTTTATCGCTTTAACCATTTCGGCAATTTCTGAACGGGGGACTGTGGCATCTTCCAAAATTGTTGTCGGCTTCAAGCGCGCTAAAGCGGAAAGTGCAGCTCGCCGCGCATTGCGAAGGTTTTCAGCTTGAGCTTCCGTCTGTGCTGTCTGCACAGATACGGCATTTCCTTTTTTGCAGATCTCTTCAATGATGCCGATATCTCGTTCGACCGTTTCAGGCGAACCATCCTGCTCAATCAAGAGAACTGCTTTGGCATGGACCGGAAGGCCGATTTTTGCAAAATCTTCAATGACTTGCAGTGTCGGCTGATCGAGAAATTCAAGTGTTGTCGGAATAATTTTATGAGCGATGATGTTGGATACGGATTTGGCTGCAGAGTCGATATCTTGATAGAGGGCGAGGACGGTTTTCTTTGTTTCGGGAGCCGGGATTAATTTTAATGTCGCTTCAGTGATGATGCCCAGTGTCCCCTCAGAGCCGACAAACAGACGTGTCAGGTCATAGCCGGCGACATCTTTGGCGAGCTTGCCTCCGGTGCGGATGATGTCTCCGTTTGCCAGAACGATTTCTAAAGCCATCACATAATCGCGGGTCACCCCATACTTCAGGCCGCGCAGACCGCCTGAGTTCTCATTGATATTTCCGCCGATTGTTGAAATTTTCATTGAACTTGGATCAGGCGGGTAAAACAGCCCTTTTTCTTCTGCTGCTTGAATCAAGTCAAGAGTGATGACGCCGGGCTGAACGGTCATGGTCAAATTTTCTTCGTCGATTTCCAAAATCTGATTCATATGTTTAAACAGCAGGACGATTCCGCCTTCTGTCGGACATGTACCTGCGCAGAGATTTGTACCCGAACCTCGCGGCACAATCGGGATGTGATGAGCATTGCAGATTTTCAGTATGTTTGATATTTCTTCTTTGCTGCGCGGCGCGATGACGGCATCAGGCATTGACTGGAACTGTGGTGTGGCATCATAAGAATAGACGAGCCGCCCGGCGTTTGAATCATCATAATTTGTCCGCCCGACGATAGCAATCAGCTTGGATTTGATTTGGGGGGAAATCATTTTTGATCACATCCTTTACCAATCATTATACAAAATAAAACGTTTTCAAAAAATCATTCTTTTAACCTTATAAACTAAAAACAACCCGCTTTCAAAAGAAATGGGTTGTTTTCAGTGTGAAGAGAAGGCATTATTGTGTCAGCTCGATCGCTTGGTCCAGAACTTTTGCTCCGTTCATCATTCCATATGCCATTTGGTCAATGATATCGACCGGTGTCTGGTATTGTTCCGCTCGTTCTGCAATTTGTGTTTTTAAATAGCGGACTTGCGGTCCGATCAATATGACATCAATATCATCCATATGGCTTTGTAAATCCGCTTCAGCATAAGCGTTGATTTCTGCGACTATTTCACGGCTTTCCGCTTCTTCTCTCATTTTTTTCACCAGCATGCTGGTCGACATTCCGGCAGAACATACAAGTGCTATCTTCATTTTTGGTTTTCTCTCCTCAGCTCTTGATATAAATGAATCATTTCTTTCGCTACATCTTTTACAGTCATTGACGTCATCAAATGGTCTTGTGCATGGATTAACAATAGATTGGGTGAAAGGCCTTCGCCTTGTGCTTCTTTTTGCAATAAGCGGGTTTGCGCCTGATGCGCTTGAAGCAGTTCCGCTTCTGCTTCTTGGATCTTTTGATTCCCTGAATCGTACTCGTTATTTTTCACATACTGTAATGCTTCCATTGCAGATGAACGCGCATTTCCAGCATGCAAGATGATTTCAAATGAGACCTGTTCTAAATGTAGTGTATCCGCCATGAAATTCACCCCTTGTTTAGTTATTTTGTTGCCTGATGCAGAGCGGATCGTTCTGCCGCTTTAATGAATGGCAGGTAGAGCAAGACAGCCAGCACCAGGTTGAAGATTTGCAAAAAGACTCCCCGGATTGATCCTCCGGTTACGAGATAACCGCTGACAATCGGCGGCGTCGTCCACGGGAGAATGGCTACAGTTTTCGGAACGAGCCCAAAGGCTAAAGCGATGTACGATGTAACCGTTAAAACTAATGGAATCAATAAAAATGGAATGAACATAATCGGATTTAATACGATAGGAAGGCCGAACAGAACAGGTTCATTAATGTTAAAAAGGCCGGGTGCGAAGGATACCTTTCCGATTGTTTTGTAGTGCTTCGATTTCACGCCGATGAAAATAGCAGCGAGCAAAGCCAATGTTGTCCCTGATCCTCCCATAAACACATAGGAATCAAAGAAGGGCTTGGTCACGATATAAGGCACTTCAAAAGCGCTCATTCCTTGCGAGAATAAATGCTGATTTTCCTGAATGAGCGGAAGGTAGATGGATTCCATGATCGGTCCCAGGATATTTGTTCCGTGCAATCCGAAAAACCAAAGCAAGTGATTCAAAAAAGTAAAAACCAAAGCTGATCCAACCGTATTGGATAGGCCTTGCAGCGGTTCCTGGATCGCGCTGAAGACCAGCTCGTGTATGCTTTGTCCGAAAAAATAAACGATCAGAGTGTTAAATAATCCTGCTGCCGCCAATATCACAGCAGCCGGCAATAAAGCGTTCAAGGATTTTGTAACGCCATCAGGTACACCATCAGGCATTTTGATTTTAAGTTTCTCATTTTGAGAGAAGAGCCTGAATGCTTCCGTTGATAGCAAAGCCACGATTAATCCGACGAAAAGGCCTTGAGCCCCCAGCCAAGTCATTGAAAAACCGAAGTCTTCTGTCGTCGGTGTAAGTACGGCGAATGCCCCGACCCCGATTAATGCGGCGGAAAGACCATCAGTCTTATAAGACTCTGCAAGCTTGAAACTGACAGCTGCAACGGCCAGCAGACTTAAAATGGCAAATGAACCATTCCATATAGCTCCGCCGGCAGCCGTCCATCCTTCTCCAAAAAGGCCAGTCATGAAATCTTGAAATGCCGGTATAGGGAAATGATTGACCAGTATGGCAAGAGAGCCGATGATGATTAAAGGCATAATGGCAATGAATCCATCGCGTATGGCAATTAAGTGCCTTTGGGAGCCGATTCTTCCAGCGATCGGCATGATTTTAGATTCGATGAACGCCATGATTTTATTTTGTTTCATCATGTACATTTGCCTCCTCAAAGAACTGCGGGAGATAACGTTTATGAGCCTCAAGCATTTCATTCATCACCGATTGGGCTTTATGATCAGATGAAATCAGCGGATTCATGATCATAGCGGAATACAACATGTTGTCATCACCCGTGACCGCTGCTTCGATGACTAATTGTTCGAATTTTTTCATAGAGATCACCGCACCGCTGATTGAATCTGGCAGTTTTCCGACTGTCAGCGGTATGGGTCCGCTTTTTGTGATGACACTGTTGACTTCGATCACAGCATCATGTGGAAGATCTGGTATGCTTCCTTTATTCAATGTGTTGACGGTCTGAATATCCATCGAATGATGATAAAGCGAGTTCATTAATGAGCAGGCTGATTCACTATAATAAGCCCCGCCGCGTTCTTCCAATTCTTTAGGCTTTTCATGGATGTCTGCGTCTTTGTATTTTTCAAACAGCTGCTTTTCTACGTCCATGACGGCTTCTGCGCGTGTCCCTTTGTTTTTGTATGCTTCGATATCTTTTGCGAGCACATCTTCATACTGATAGTAGTACTGATGATACGGGTTCGGAAGCATGCGCAAAGAACGTAAAAATTGGCGATTCCAAGGCAGCATCGCAATATTGGAAGGAGAATAGTCTATGGTGTCATTCAATAGATGATCTATTGTCTCCTCTGTGCGGTCTACTCCGTCTATCCATACCTTTTGTCCGAAGACGAAATGGTTGAGCCCTGCGAATTCAATCATGACACGGTTCACATTTACGTCGAAAATTTCTGCGATGCTGTTTTTCATGTTATAAGGGATATTGCAAACCCCGATGACTTTTTGATGGGCTCCATGCTTCAATAAAGCTTCAGTCACGATGCCTGCTGGATTTGTAAAATTGATCAGCCACGCTTCTGGACAAATCTCTTTTATATCGCGAGCGATGTCCAGCATGACGGGAATGGTCCGCAAAGCTTTAAAAATACCGCCGGCTCCATTTGTTTCTTGGCCGATAAGACCATGGCTGAGCGGGATTCTTTCATCCAGCGCTCTGGCCTTCAATCCTCCGACTCTTATTTGAACCGTGACAAAATCCGCATGTTTAAGCGCTTTCGCACGATCTTTTGTATAGCTCAATTCAATCGGAACATCCGCATGTTTGATCATTCGCTTCGCGAGTTCTGAAGTGATGCGTACTTTTTCTTCCCCTTCCTCAATGTCGACGAGAACAATCTCTTTCACTGGAAAATGCTGATGCCGTTTGATGATTCCTTCAATGATTTCTGGTGTGTAGCTTGATCCCCCGCCTATAATGACTAACTTCAGCGCCATAATCCCCCTCCTCAAATCTCTATTTTTGAAAGCGCTTAACACAATTGAAACTTAACATGTAGTAACAAATTTGTCCATACATATTTGTTATAACAAATTATTTTTTTTGAGAACTTTTTGTGTTATTCTATAGTTAATAATTTCACGCCAAAGGAGAAAATGAATGGTAAAGCAACCACAACTCCACAGTCGAATTAAACAAGATATTGTAGATAAAATAGAGAGCGGCTATTACCCGTCTGGCAGCCTGCTTCCGACGGAGTCCGAATTTTGCAAAATGTATGATGTCAGCCGAACAACGCTGCGGACCGCCTTGAATCATTTGCTTATGGAAGGAGCTATTTACCGCAAACAGGGGAAAGGGACATTTGTCGCAAAAGGAAAAGTAAAGCAGATCTTAAGTTCCAGCAATCTTCGCTATGCAGATCAATTAAAAGCGCAAGGTATTAAACCGAAAATCAAAGTTGTCGATTTGCAAAAAATAAAACCAGTCAAAAAGATCCAAAATCGCCTTGGGATTGATGGTGAACAAATGGTCTATCAGGTGAAGCGGATTCGGTATGCAGATGAGGAAGAAATCCAGTTTGAAACAGCCTTTATCAGAGCGGATCTCGTGCCGGAGATAACGGAAGAAATGGCCAATATTTCATTGTACCAGTGCATTAACAGTCAAGGAAATACGATTAAAAGAACCGAAGAGCAAATCAAAATCTTTATTTCCGATGAAGAAATTGCACAGCATTTGAATATCACACAAGGCACGCCTTGCTTCCAGATTGCAACACAAACATTTTTGGCGTCTGAAGAAGTCGTGGAGTTTTCTCTGGCTTATTTCCGCGGAGACCGCGTTGAATTCTTCATAGAACGCGACTATGAATCAAGGGGGTTATGAAGGATGAAATCTTTAATCATAAACGCCGATGATTTTGGATTTTCAAGGGGAGTCAACCTCGGCATCATTGACGCGTTCCAGCGCGGGGTGCTCACATCGACTACGATCATGACCAATATGCAAGAAATGAAACATGCCGTCTCACTTGCAAGGGAAAATCATGAACTTGGGGTCGGCGTTCATTTGACATTGACAGCAGGACGTCCGCTTCTCAGCGGGCTGCAAACGGTTACGGATGAAGATGGGGATTTTCGCAAGCTTTCATACTATCAAGGTTTTTTCGATATCGACCTTGATGAAGTGTATAAGGAATGGAGAGCACAGATAGAAAAAGCCCTCTCCTGCGGCTTGCATCTAACGCATATCGACAGCCACCATCATATTCATACATACGGAAATCTTCCCGAGGTGTTTGTGAAGCTGGCGAAAGAGTATGATCTGCCCTGCAGGAAGGTGAACGATCATCATCCTTCCTTGTGGAAGAATGTGAGATCGAATGATGCCTTTGAGTTGAAAGTGGACAGACTGAAAGACTTATCATCCTTCCTTGATCTTCATCCAGACGCGGAAGCTATTGAAGTAATGTGCCACCCGGCTTATGTTGATAAATTACTGCTCGAAAAATCTTCATTCCATTATCCGCGGGTCTATGAGCTTTCATTATTGACAGACCCTTCGTTGAAAGCGGCTTTAATACAATGTTCGGATATTCGCCTTATTTCTTATGCCGGTCTTTAAATCTACAATTCTTGTAAAAACATGAAAAGGGCTCATGTTTATCGTCAGCTTGCCGGTTCTCCAAGTCTGGATGCTGGAAATGTCCAAGGCGTTTCCAAGCATTCAATACTAAACAGCATTGACAATTCAGAATATTATAATTATTATAAATTTGTCATAACAAATTTTGCGTCATTAAGCTTTTGCATGAAGCTATTCTTGCTATATAAGGTCTAGACATCTATACGTGTTTCAGCTTCATATTGCTTTAACCGATATAAACCCGCTATTTTTCCATCAGGATAGATTCAAACCGCCATTCTAATGTTTGACCTCCATCCACACTTACGGTTTGAATCCGCATATGAAACCCAAAAATGTAAGCGTTTTCTTATTGTCGTCTTCATTGTCATCAGCTGCTATGTCATGACAAGGCGAATATAAACCTATTGAAAAGGGGGTGAACAAAATAGAGTTTCATTGATGAACAGCCAAAAAAATTGATGAAAAGGAGATGAAAAAAGTGTTTTCAAACAAAAAGTTTCTCGTTTGTTCTTTCATTTTTGCGATGATTTTAAGTCTGTCGTTTTTTAATGGGGAAAGTGCAAAAGCCAGTTCTGACAAAAGCTATAAAATTATCGGCTACTATCCGTCCTGGGGCGCTTATGGAAGGGATTTTCAAGTATGGGATATGGATGCTTCTAAAGTCAGCCATATTAATTATGCATTTGCTGATATTTGCTGGGAGGGGAGGCATGGAAACCCTGATCCGACAGGCCCGAATCCTCAGACATGGTCTTGCCAGGATGAAAACGGAGTGATTGATGTTCCAAATGGATCAATCGTTATGGGAGACCCATGGATCGATGCGCAAAAGTCAAATCCCGGTGATGCTTGGGATGAGCCGATTCGGGGCAACTTTAAACAACTATTGAAGCTGAAAAAGAGCCATCCTCATTTGAAAACATTCATATCAGTTGGCGGATGGACTTGGTCAAATCGCTTTTCAGATGTTGCGGCAGATCCTGCGGCAAGAGAAAATTTTGCTGCTTCAGCAGTAGATTTTTTAAGAAAATATGGGTTTGATGGAGTCGATCTTGACTGGGAATACCCGGTTAGCGGAGGGCTGCCGGGAAACAGCACCCGTCCGGATGATAAAAGAAACTACACGCTACTCTTGCAGGATGTGCGCGAAAAGCTTGACGCCGCAGAAGCAAAGGATGGCAAGAAATACTTGCTGACGATCGCCTCCGGCGCCAGCCCTGAATATGTAAGCAACACTGAATTAGATAAAATTGCTGAAACCGTTGATTGGATTAACATTATGACCTATGACTTTAATGGCGGATGGCAAAGTATAAGCGCCCATAACGCCCCATTATTCTATGATCCAAAAGCGAAAGAAGCCGGCGTTCCAAACGCTGAGACATATAACATTGAAAGCACCGTGAAGCGCTACAAGGAAGCCGGTGTCAAAGCGGACAAATTAGTGCTTGGAACACCGTTCTACGGCAGAGGCTGGAGCGATTGTGAATCTGCAGACAACGGAGAATATCAAAAATGCGGACCGGCAAAAGAAGGGACGTGGGAAAAGGGGGTATTTGATTTTTCAGATCTTGAAAAGAACTACATCAATAAAAACGGATATAAAAGATATTGGAATGATCGAGCAAAAGTGCCGTTCTTGTATAATGCGGAGAATGGAAACTTCATTACCTACGATGATGAAGAATCATATGGATACAAAACCGATTTTATTCAATCAAACGGATTAAGCGGGGCTATGTTTTGGGATTTCAGCGGTGATTCAAATCAGACTTTGCTCAACAAGTTAGCAGCCGATTTAGGGTTCACTCCGGGTGGGGATCATCCAGAGCCGCCTTCATCTGCACCGAGTAATTTGCGTGTGACCGAAAAAACCGTAACCAGTATCAGTCTGGCGTGGGATGCACCAAGCGACGGAGCAAACATCGCAGAGTATGTGCTGTCATATGAAGGCCGGTCCGTAGCGGTTAAGGAAACATCGGTGACAATCGGGGAATTAAAGCCGAATACGACATACTCATTTACAGTATCAGCAAAGGATGCGGACGGAAAGCTCCATACCGGACCAACTATAGAGGCAGCAACAAACTCTGATCAAACATGTGGATATAACGAATGGAAAGATACAGCCGTCTACACAGGCGGAGATCGAGTCGTCTTTAACGGTAAAGTGTATGAAGCGAAATGGTGGACGAAAGGAGAGCAGCCGGATCAGGCCGGTGAGTCGGGTGTATGGAAATTAATCGGTGATTGCAAATAAATCAGTTTGATAGAAAACGATAAAGAGAGATTGGGATTCCCGTCTCTCTTTATGAGAAAGGAGTATGAATGAAGTGAAAAGAGCCGCTTTATTTACCTTATCATCGATGCTGCTCCTGTCACTGTTGATCCCGTCCCAGAACATTTCCGCAGACTCCCCAAGCAAAAAACAGGCTTGCCGTCCAGAAGGGCTGTGGGATTCAGGCGTTGCAAATATTCCATATTGCGATGTATACGATCGGGAGGGGCGCGAAAAGCTGGCCAATGATTTAGACCGCAGAATGATCGGCTATTTTACGGGCTGGCGTACGGGAAAAGGCAATCAAGATCGTTATTTAGTAAACGATATCCCCTGGAAGTACTTAAGCCACATTAATTATGCATTTGCTCATATCGGAGAGGATCATCGGGTTTCAATCGGGAGCGAGGCGGATGTGAACAACCCGTCTCTAGGGATGACCTGGCCGGAGTATCCGGATGTAAAGATGGATCAAACATTGCCGTATAAAGGCCATTTTAATCTTCTTCACCAGTTTAAAAAGAAATACCCGGATGTAAAAGTGTTGGCGGCAGTCGGCGGCTGGGCTGAAACCGGCGGTTATGTTGATAAGGATGGGAACCGAATACCAAGCGGGGGCTTTTACTCTATGACAACGAATGGTGATGGATCTGTGAACCACAAGGGAATCAACACCTTTGCCGAATCTGTCGTAGCGTTTCTCAGAAAATATGAATTGGATGGAATTGATATTGACTACGAATATCCCACAACTATGCAAGATGCCGGTAATCCGTCAGATTGGAGCATATCCAACCCGAGACGCAAGGGGTTAAATAAAAGCTTCGATGTATTGATGAAAACATTAAGAGAAAAACTTGATCAAGCATCTGCTGAAGATGAACAATATTACATGCTAACCATTGCGGCGCCATCATCAGCCTATTTGCTGAGGGGCATGGAAACATTTAAACCGCTCCGATATGTCGATTATGTCAACATCATGTCCTATGATCTCCATGGAGCCTGGAATGAGTTTGTCGGACCTAACGCTTCCTTATATGATAACGGCGAGGATGCAGAGTTAAAGCAGTCCAACATATACAGCACGCCGGAATATGGGGGGATCGGCTATTTAAATACAGACTGGGCTTACCATTATTTTAGGGGAGCAATGGAGGCAGGCCGAATCAATATCGGCGTTCCTTATTATACGAGAGGCTGGAAAAACGTGAGCGGAGGAGTAAACGGTTTGTGGGGCAGCGCTAAAAGTTCTGATTGTCCTCAAGGCCTTACCAAATGCGGCGACGGGGCAGTCGGGATCGATAATATTTGGCATGATCAAGATGAGCAGGGAAATGAATTGGGAGCAGGGGCAAATCCGATGTGGCACGCCAAAAATCTTGAAAAAGGCATTGCCGGTTCTTATTTAGAAAGGTACGGACTAAGCAAAGCCGATTTAAAAGGCTCTTACACTAGACATTATGACTCAGCGCTTGCGGCACCTTGGCTATGGAATGACGAAAAGAAAGTGTTTCTATCTACTGAAGACGAGGAATCAATAGAAACAAAGGCCGACTATGTCATTGAAAAAGGAATCGGCGGTGTCATGTTTTGGGACTTAAGCGGTGACTATGATTGGTATCCCGACAGAAATGACAACAATGGAGAGTACGGTATCGGCAGTACATTAACGAGAACCTTATATCATAAATTTGCGGACGCGCCACCATACGATAATCGGCTCAGCACGTCACCTTTGCCTGGCGAATCACTTGATATCAACATAGAGTTTACCGATTATCCATTAGGAGATCAAAATTACCCGATCCATCCGAAAATGAGGCTGACGAATAACAGTGATGTCACAATAACAGGAGGATCTGTGATCGAATTTGATGTACCTACCTCTACTTCACCCCGATTTGGAAGCTGGAGCGGTGACCAGGTTGAAGTGATTTCTAAAGGGCATACAGGGCCGAACCTTGGCGGGCTGACAGGAGATTTCCACCGCGTCGGTGTGACCCTATCAAATTGGAAGTCAATTAAACCAGGTGAGACAGAGGAGTTTCAGCTTGTCTATTACTTGCCTATCAGCGGACCATCTCATTTCACCGTCACCATAGATGGGAAAAAGTACAGTCTGAAAGGCTAGTGAGGGCGGCTCCTATTCCGGCAAGCACAGCTGTAGCAAAAAACGAAGACAAGCCCGTTCCCGAGGGAAGCGGGCTTGTCTTCATGTCCTTATTGTTTTATTGCGCGCTGTTCTTCCAGTTTGTTAAATTATCAAAGACTTCTTTTGTGATGCGGGTGCCTCTGTTGTATGAAGAACCTCCGTATACTCCATTCGTATGAACCGCAAGAGAGCATGGGCCGCTGCAATTCGTCCGTGAACTGCTTTGTTCAAATACAGGTGAACCGCTTTGCCCTCCGTAAGTGTCCATCGCATATTGCAGTTTGTAAGTTTCTGATACGGCGATCGATCCTGAATGCTGCCACTGGGTGCCCGATGGTTTGTCACCTGGATATCCGCTGACGGTCACGCTTGTCCCAACGAGGGATGAAGTGGTGTATGAATATCCAAAATAACCGACGGTGTTGCCGATTGGCTCACTGAGTTCGATGGCGCCGTAGTCATAATTGGTGTTTCCGCTTCTCCAGCCCGACGGAATGAAATAACGCGTCGATTTAACAGATCCGTAAGGGGAGCTTGAACCATTTCGGCCAGGGGAAACGGTGGCTGTCCCCGCGTATGAACCGCTTGATGTGTCATAGATGCAGTGTCCCGCCGTTGCAACGGTTTTCGGGCCGATCAGCCAGCCGGTGCAAGAGCCGATACTGCTTGAGATATGAACGATTGCTCTGTAAGGATATGCGGTTGTATTGGTGACTCTTGCCCGATCATCTGATCCGATCACGGATTCAAGGCTGTATGGGGATTTGGCAGGCGCTGTTTTTACCGCCTTTTCACCTTGAACAGAACCGCTGCTTTTACCGGTGCCCCTAAATGCTTTTGCATATGCTCCGTTTTGATCGCTCATAACATTTGGGTCATAGGTAACCGATGAATCAGAATGGTATGAAGGATCGTTTGAAACCGGAGTATGAGGCGATGGTGCGGCTTGTGCGGAGTGAATGCCCATAGAATAGATAGAAATTCCAATAAGACCGGTGATAAAAGTACGTTTGACGCTTTTTTTCATAACCAAATCATATCACTTCCTTATTTTGTTTTATTTGCAAGTTAGATATTAACAAAATAATTCTGAATTTTCCATATAATTATAAAAGATCATCCTAAAGATAGATAATACGATTTTGTTTTTATATGAATTATTCCGGGTAATCGAAGAGAAAGAAATGTAAGAGGAGGGCTTTCTGTGTATAGAGATTTAAAAGGGAAGACAGCCATCGTAACCGGTTCTTCCAAGGGAATCGGAAAGGCGATTGCCGAACGGTTTGGCAAGGAAAAAATGAATGTCATTGTCAATTATCACAGCGATTCCGCAGGTGCGCGAGAAGCGGTTGACAATATTAAAGCAGCCGGAGGCGACGCTCATGCGGTGAAGGCGGATGTTTCTGAAGAAGCGGGAGTCAACGCGCTTCTTCAAGCAGCAGCTGAACATTTTGGAGCCATTGATGTCATGGTGAATAATTCTGGCTTCAACGGCAAAGGCGCACTTCCTCATGAGCTGGGCATTGATGAATGGCAAAAAGTGATGGATGTCAATTTAACCGGTTCATTTCTCGGTGCCAGAGAAGCTGCAAAATATATGCTGGAGCGAGATGTCAAAGGAACCATTCTCAATATATCAAGCGTTCATCAGCAAATTCCGAGGCCGAACAATGTTCATTATGCAGCATCAAAAGGCGGTATGAAGCTTTTAACCGAAACACTCGCACTCGACTACGCAGAAAAAGGCATCCGCGTCAATGCGATCGCCCCGGGAACGATTGCAACAGAGAGCAATGAAGATTTGGAGGGGAGCCATCAAACAGAACAGTTAAAGAAAATCCCGATGAACGCATTTGGCAGACCTGAGCAAGTGGCTTCAACGGCGGCTTGGCTCGTTTCGCAGGAAGCCGGCTATGTAACAGGCGCTACATTATTTGTTGACGGCGGGATGACGCTGTATCCTTCACAGCTGGAATCATAACTGAATGGTCTGCTCTTTCGCCAGCCGGTGCATTTTGAATTTTCAGGTGGAAAATGAGAAAATAAACCAAAACAAACCGGCTGGATGGGAGAGTATATATGATGTTTAAAGAACTCAAGCAAACCGTCGGCAAGTTAAGTGAACAGGAAGCGAAAAGCGTCTTGCTTAACATTTTGCTGACGATTGACATGCATCAGGAATCCAAAAATTCAAAGAAAGAATTTTATCAGCAAATGGCTGATATATGCGAAGACTTGAAGAAAACCCGGGATCGCCCGAAGCGCAGTCGGGCAGTTAAAGCTGTTCACATCACTTTTGGCCGTGCGGCTGCCGGAACTCTAAAAATGATGCTTAAACAGCTGGGAAAGGAACATGAAGAAAGCACTATCACCCTTCCTCAAATATTTTCAATCGGTCCGCTTCATCAATTGGATTCAAAAGAAGGCCGTATGAAACGCCTTGAATGGCTGAAGGAGCGGCTCAACGATTTTTTTGATGAGCTTGAAGAAGATTATCACTGTTTTGAAGAAGAGATTGCCGCGTTAAACAGCATTTCTGAGCATACCCGTGTCATCATTTGGGCAGGAGAGAATGCATATGAGCAGACAGGTTTGAGATTCGTGCACCAATTGCTGCATAAGAAGCCAAATGACATTTTTCACATCCATACTTCAAAGGCTTTTCCTTATATCATTCATTCAGGTGAATTGAGTGATGAAAAACTTAGATTGATTTATGAGAAAGGTCATCATAAGTCAAGCGTGACAGCTGAAGAGCGGCTGAGCTTGGCAGAGGAATGGAAGGCTTTGTCTCAGGAGGACAGCGTGCTGAGAATTTGGGAAGACCGCAGAATAAAAAGCGTGGAGGAGACCTTCTATGATTCATTCATCATTGAAAAGGCAAAACAGCTTCAGAGAAGCCGTTCAAAAAAAGACTTCATTGTTTGCCCGAGGGTCATCGGAGAAGTTCTCGGCCATTTAGATGACCGTATCGGCGATGAATTTATCGAATATCGCATCCGAACGTTAATTTATAAAGGGGTTTTTGAGATCAAAGGCGTCCCAAAAGCGATGAGATACTACAGTATAAGGCTGAAATAGGTTTTACTAATCAAATCCATTTATCTCAATTTTTATGAAACTCTTAGACCGCCGTTTCGTACATAGTGTTAAAAGAAATGGAAAGAGAGGGAGAATTAGATTTGGCCAGTGAACAATTAAAACAAAAGGCGCGGCAAATCGGTGCGATTCCAGAACAATATCAGCTCATCATCGAAGAGTATGGCGAAGATCGTGGAACAGAAGGAGGGGCTTTTTTTGTTTGGCAAAACGCTGACAACGAAGAACACATTTCGGTTGAATTGGATCATGATGGACGATTAATCAGTCTTTCAAAAGAAAACGTCCCATTCGAAAAAAATGCCCTCCCGGAGGCCCGGTTGCTGGAGATGGCCCTTCAATTTGTCGAACACCATTATCCGCATGCGGCTGAAGAATTTGTTTTTCAAGAGAAAAAAGAAACAGAACAAGCTGTTCAATATACGTACGCTCAGACCGTACTTGACCTGCCGCTTCCGCAAACCGGCTTCTATGTGAACATCGCTAAAAGCGGAGAGGTGATGAAGTTTCGCTATGACGGCGGAACGCATTCTTATTCCATTCCAAAACAGATTGCTGATAATCAGCAAGTGATCTCTCATTATCTTGACCAAATTGAATTTGAACTGGCGATAGAACACATTCGTCAAGAACTGTATGAAGGAGGAGATGATCAGCCGCATCTCATTTATGAAACAGAGTTGCCGTTTATCAGCTATCCTGCCTCTTCCTCAGCCGAATGTGAAATAAAACAAAATGTCGATGATGAAGATCAGGCAGAAACGCTGCCGCTTCCTTTATTGTCTGGAGCTGAGCGTGAAGCAGATATCGATGAAATGATCGGGTTCAGTCCGTCTTTTCGGAAAATTCGCGAAGCAGACTTGGGAGATTCGATTGGAACCATCTGGCGCGAAGGAAGCGATCCAGAGCCAGACGACCGGAGTATAGCGGGGTATTTTGAAAAGCGTAATCAAAACACGCTGAAAATCACGAAAGATAAGAAGACTGGGAAGCTAAAGGGGGTGGCATCTTTTATTCAAAACGAAGGACCTCCCGTTTGGACCGAACAAGCATGCCTTAAACAGGCATTGCAGTTTCTCTATCAGCTTTACCCAGAGGCTGAAAAACTTTTCCGAATGCATCCTTCGGAAAATGAAGAGAATGAGCGCACAGCCCATTTTCAGTTTGACCTCCAATATGAAGGCGTGCCGTTAAGATTGGGATTTGCCAATATCAGCATCGACCGGACAAACGGCCGGGTCGCCGGATATCTCGGTCCTGATATTGAGCCGGAAACGCTGAAAAGGCTGAATCCGGCGCCGGCTATTTCGGCTGAAGAAGCAAAAGCCGTTTTTGCTTCAGCCTTTGATGTTTCGCTGCAATGGGAGAGGGATTACAAACGGGAAATAAATGATCTTTACAAGCTCGTCTATCGCCCTGTATACCCGGTATTTATCGATGCCCATGACGGAAAAGTTTTTATGATGAAAACGATCTGAGAAACGATGATGACAGCGTGCGGCCGGGATACCATTTCAGTCTTCAGCACCTGTGGCGATCGGGTGTTCGGGATAGCTGATCCAATCGCTCCAGCTCCCGGCATACAGCTTCACATTTTGAAATCCGGCTTCCTTTAAACCAAGCACATTAGGGCAGGCTGATACACCTGACCCGCAATAGACGACGATTTCGCTGCTTCTGTCTAATGAGGCGTAGTGCTGTTTCAGCTGTTCTTTGCTTTTCCATTTACCCTCTTCTGTCAAGTTGCCTTTCCAAAAGTAGTTTTTGGCACCAGGAATATGGCCCCCCTGTTGATCAAGAGGTTCGGTTTCTCCAGTGTATCTGGCCGGTGCACGCGCATCAATCAAGATGGTATCTTCTCGGTTGAGCCGGTCTTGTACCTGTTTGGCATTCAACAGTTCCACTTCTTTAAGCGTCAGCTCAAAATCACGCGCAACAGGATGCGGGATTTCAGTCGTGACGTCATACCCGGCCTTTACCCAATTAGAGAATCCGCCATCCATAACATAGACACTGTCATGGCCGAGGTAGCGGAGCTGCCACCAAAAGCGCGCCGCAAACATGCCGCCGCTGTCATCATAGACCACTACGGCAGTATGGCGGTCTATTCCGATTTCGCCAAGTTTCTTTGCCAGTTTTTCCGGAGAAGGAAGAGGGTGCCTGCCGCCGTGTTTTTCTAATTCCCCTGATAGATCCTCTTTCAAATCAACATATACGGCTCCAGGCAGATGTCCTTTCATATACGCTTTCCGGCCTTCTTCAGGCCTCGTCAATTGGAATCTTACATCAGCAATGACCGTTTGCTCAGGTTTTTCCTTCAATCGTTTGTATACCCATTCCGGGCTTTTGACTGTTGACAATTTGCACCCCTCCGCTTCGAATTTTTTGTGCAATTCTGATAATAGAAGAATAGCTTTATTCCAGTCAGGATGTCAAAGAAAGCTGTGAGGCAATTTTTCTTGGTCATCACCCAAATGAAAAAGAATATGATAAAGGTGACGACACAATGGGGGTGGAATAAAAATGGCAGTGGTTAAGGCTACAGCTAAGGACATCGACCTTTTGGCAAGGCTTTTGAGAGCGGAAGCTGAAGGTGAAGGGGTGCAAGGAATGCTTATGGTCGGAAATGTCGGCATCAACCGGATCAGAGCAAATTGTTCCGACTTTGTAGGGTTGCGCACCATTCCGCAGATGATTCATCAGCCGCATGCCTTTGAGGCTGTGACACACGGGTATTTCTATCAAAGGGCGCGGGACAAGGAAAAGCGTTTGGCGCGGAGGACGATCAACGGGGAGCGGCTCTGGCCGGCGAAGTACAGTTTGTGGTATTTCAGACCGGCGGGGGCGTGTCCCGGACAGTGGTATAATCAGCCGCATGTCGGGCGCTACAAAGCACACTGTTTTTATGAACCGACAGCTGAAGAGTGTGAAAATGTTTATAATACGTTTTAACACGGCAATCCCTTTTCAGATGGATCAGCACCTTCTGAAAAGGGTTTTTTGTTTTTAAAAACCCCGCTCTGGCCTATAGAAAAAGCTCTGCCAACCTTTCAAACGACTGCTTTTTGTCTTCAAACCGGTATACATTCGTCAAAACCATGATTTCTTCTGTTTGATAGCGTCCTGAGAGCTCAAGCAGTTTTCTTTTGACTGTTTGAGGAGAGCCGATGACCATTCGTGCGCGGTTTTTGAGTATTCTCATTTTATCTGAGGCAGTGTATGATGCAGACTTTGCTTCTTCAATGCTCGGAACGAGGCTGGACAGCCCTTTTTCGACCCGAAGCAGCCACAGATCCTGGCTTAAGCTGAGCTCCTCGGCCTTTTCATCGGTTGCTGCACAAACGACAAAGACAGCGGCTAATGAATGGGGCCGGGGAAAGAAAGAGGAAGACTGAAAGCTTTCATGATAGGTTTTAAAGGCGTTTTCCCCTCTTTCGGGATTGATGAAATGGCCGAATACATATCCGGCTCCCGTATCGGCAGCCAGTTTTGCGCTGTTTTCTCCGAGCCCCAAGAGCCAAGGCTCCGGCGGGGCTGTCGTGAGGGGTGCGGCTTTTATTCCGGCATAGTCGTGTCCGGAAGGAATGGCGTCTGTCAGATAGTAAATCAGATCTTGAAGCTGTCTCGGAAAATCCTCCAGGCTTTTATTGATTCCATCCGTCAGCGCGAGACGTGTTTTAGCGCCGCCGCCTGGGGAGCGGCCGAGACCCAGGTCGATTCGTCCGGGATAAAGCGCTTCAAGCTGACGGAAGTTTTCAGCTACTTTAAAAGGGCTGTACTGTGGAAGCAGCACACCGCCGGAACCGACACGGATGTTGGCGGTTTTTGCCGCGATATGGGCGATCATGATTTCGGGAGCAGTGCTTGCGAGGCCGCGTGTATTGTGATGCTCGGCAAACCAGTATCGTTTGTAGCCCCATTTATCCGCAAATTCCGCCAGCTTTGTCGAATGCTTCAGCGCCGTGTACGCATCTGAGCCTTTTGATACAGGTACTTGGTCGAGAATGCTGAGTTGTATCATCGTCTCCGGCCTCCCTTTTGGCTTCCTCATAAGTGTAAAACAAGCATATGAAAAAAGGCCGGCAGGGTCAAATCAATAGAGTCAGCCTGATGATAAACAGAATCAGTCAAAACATGACAGGGTTGAAACAAAAACGAAATATAAATGTAATATAACTTGGCACCTATTGTCGAAAATAGATGTTATAATAACGTTTGTACATAAGTTTCGGATATATTTACCATAGGTCATAAGTCTTAAAGAATCATTTTTTCACACATTCATATTTTGCGAAATTTACATATTGAAAGACAAAGAATACATAGGGAAAGAGGAGTAAAAGTGAAGAAAAAAGTTTATGCTTTTGGTTTGGCGTCGGTTATCGGGACAGCTGGTCTATTTACCCCTTTTATGAACAACACGGCATCAGCGGAAACATCCCAGCAGAAGCAAGAAATCCAGAAAAAACGTTCGGAAGTTAACTCTAGCATTGAAAGCAAAAGAAACGAAGTTGCAAAGCTTCAAGATGAGCAGAAAAAGCTGGAAGATAAAATCAAAGAGCTTGATCAAAAAGCGCTTGAAACAAGCAATAAAATTGAAACAAAGCAAGAAGAAAATAAAAAAATGAAAAAAGAAGTGGAATCTCTGAAAAAAGAAATCAAAGAAACTGAAAAGCGGATTGAAGAGCGTTCAAAAGTGATTAAAAAACGCGTGCGCAGCCTGCAGGAAAACGGCGGATCGCAAAACTACATCAATGTTCTTCTAGGCGCGCAAAGCTTTGGAGATTTCATTACCCGCGCAACTGCTGTTTCAACGATTGTCGATGCGGATAAAGACCTGCTGGACGAGCAGGAAAAAGATAAAAACAAGCTTGAAAAAGCAATGACTGATTTAAATACGAAGCTGGATGAAATCCAGAAAACATTGGCTGATCTGAAAACCCTTAAAAAAGATCTGGATAAGCAGCTGAAAGACCAGGCAAGTCTTTCTGAACAGCTGAAGTCCAAGCAGGCGAAAGCTGAATCAGAGTTAAGCGACCTGAAAAAAGAATCCGGCTCGCTTACAAAAGAAGAGGCCGCACTTGAACAAAAAATTAAAGAAGAAAAAGCCGCAGCAGCCGCTGTAGAAAAAGCAAAACAAGAATCAGCTACAGCGAAAAAGTCTGATTCAGGTTCAATCAGCAAATCCAGCGGTTCTTCTGACAAGGGTTCATCAAGCAGCAGCAAAAGCAGCAAAAGTAGTAGTCCGTCAAGAAACTATTCTTCCGGCTCGGTTGTAAGCAGCAATGGAAGTGCGATTGAAGGGGCGATCAGCACAGGTTCAAGCATCGTCGGCAGATCTCCGTACAAATGGGGAGGCGGACGCTCTCAAGCTGATATTAACAACCGTCGTTTTGACTGTTCATCTTTTGTACGCTGGGCTTATGCGTCAGCTGGCGTAGAGCTGGGATTCGGCGCCACAACAAGCACACTTGTCGGCAAAGGCCGCGCTGTCAGCGCATCTGAGATGAAACGCGGAGACTTGGTCTTCTTTGACACATATAAAACAAACGGCCACGTGGGAATTTATCTAGGCAACGGAACTTTCTTAAACGATAATAGCTCACGCGGAGTATCGGTCGATTCCATGAGCAACTCGTATTGGAAAGCTGCCTTCAACGGAGTTGTAAGACGGGTCGTTGAGTAACACGCAGAAGAAGAAAAACCGCCATTCCGAAAGGAATTGGCGGTTTTTTTCGCAAGTACTGACTTTTTGTAAACCCAAACGATGATTGTAAACATTTATCTTACCTCGACTATTTCTCCATGCTGTTGTTGGTCTCGCTCAAAAATCTAACAGGGTTTTGAGTCATTCCCTAAGTTGCTAACAAAGCTGGAGCTTCCAAATGGGCTGAGTGCATTTTTGGGTTAATCGTTTAAAAATAAGCCAGAAGAAAAGACTGTCTCATTCATTACTTGACTTTTGTTTTACTGTTGGAGAAAAATCTCCGTTGGGGGAAATAGTACACAAGGCGAAACTTTATCCATAGTAACAATAAATTTTGGCCGCAGAGAAAACCACCCAAGATAAAGGGTGGTGATACAAATTTATTTAAAATCGTTAAGTCTAATGATTTTTGAAACTGAAAAGTCTCCAACCTTGTATTCTAAGAACAGCTATTGATAGCTATATCAAATGCATCTTCAGGAATATATGTTTTTCCGCCCTTATCTTTGAAAGGAATTTGATTCTCCCTTAAACATTTTTTGTTTTCCTCGGTAACAGTGTCTGCTCCCCACTGTACATCCTTATCTGTATAGTTTTTTTGACAAGCTGAAAGAAAACAAGCGATAGAAATAAGTATAATTATTTTCTTCAATAAAAAGCACCTTCCCTTCTTTGAAACATTCTTTCCATCTATTAAGAACTAATGCACAAGAATTTACATCCAAAGGGATAGATAAAGAAATGGATCTTAGTAACAATGAAACTGGAAGATTTCTTGCGGTTCAAAACTATTATACATATAGTAGTGCACAATATAGTAAGACTTTAGAAAAATGGTTAAACAGGGAAGTCTGGTGAGGATTGTGAAGGGGAAATTAGCAGTTACAAACGGTACTACCGGAAAATTTTTGGACCTAACTTAATTAATTTCAAATTAGGTTTATAGGAACATCAGGTTAATTATGTTATCGAAAATTTTATGGATTTCAACGTTACAAGACACCACCCGTTTATCACGGGTGGTGATTATTTACAGCGGCAGGTCGCGTTTTTTAAAGATCATAATGCTGATCAGAAAAGCGGCCGAGCCGATGGTGAATAGAATGAGAGATACTTCCGCGATATTGGCATTGCCGTTGACAATATCGCTCGGTCTGAATAAAGAGAAAATCGATATGTTTCTTAACCATTCTGTTTTCTCGCTTAATTTGCCGATCAGATCTAAACTGAAGAATAAAAATGTGATGCCTCCGGAAAGCCCGAGGGCTCTTTTTTCATCATTTGAAATGGCCGAAAAGAGAAACGAAATGCCGCTGACCGCAAAGAAAAGCAAGAAACCAAGCAGATTGAGCATAAGAAACCTGGACATATTGAAGTCATACTCATCCCCGAGCATCAAGTGGTAGCCTGCCAGCCCGGCAATGGTTGTCACGGCCATGATGACAAATAAACCTGTAGTCAGGACGCTTGCCTGTGTGAAAGCAACTTTTCCCCTCGTTGTCGGCGTTGATAATATATAAGCCATTGAACCTTGATCAACCAGTTTTGCCAAAAGCTTAGTCGACAGCATCACAGAGAAGATCGAAAGAATAACGATAAAGATAAGGCCGTAATATTCTCCTGACATAAAATCCTCAAGGTTTCCGAGCCCGTTTTCAAATCCAAAAGCGTTTAGAAAACCTTCAGGCATCGATTTGATCAGTTTCTCAATATCCTCTGCATTTCCTGCCATGCTCGGATAGATGCCCAATATGAGTAGAATATAGAAAGCGGAGCCCATCGCATAGCTCATGATTCCTTTCATATTCGTTTTCATCATTTGTTTGTAGAGGGCAAGATTCATTGCACTGACCCCTTTCTGTCATAGTAATCCATAAACACTTCTTCCAAGCTTTGTGATGAAACATCGATGTGCCGAATCTGATATTTGGCGGTTTCTTTAATCAATTGGTCATGATTACCCAAGACGGCGACTCTGACCCGATTGTCCTGACGGGATTCGATTTGCAGTCCGGATTCCATGAATGCCGGAATGTCGGCAGGGTTTTCAAACGTTACTTCAAACACCTTCCGCTGCATCGACTGCAGCTCGCGAATATCTTTGACAGCGATGATGATGCCGTCTTTAATGATGGCGGCCCTGTCACAGGTCTTCTCGATTTCCGGAAAGCTGTGGGAGGACATTAAAAAAGTCGTTCCTCTGGCTTTTTCTTCGAGCACGATGTCAATAAACACTTGTTGCATCAGCGGGTCAAGGCCTGATGTCGGCTCATCAAGGATGATCACTTCAGGACTGTGCATGAAAGCGGCGACAATCCCGACCTTTTGCTTCATGCCTTTTGACATTTTTCTAATCGGCGTGTGAACATCGAATTGCAGCCGTTCGATCAATTCGTTGCGCTTGGCCGTATCATGAACGCCCTGCATGTCTGCCATAAAATCGAGAAACGTTTTTCCTGTCATCCCCTCGATAAAAGCGATTTCCCCCGGGAGATAGCCGATATGCCGCTGAACCTCGCCTTGTTTTTTCAAAATGTCCATCCCGTTTACTTTTATGTCACCTTTATCAGCTCTCATAAAGCCCATGATATGGCGGATGGTCGTCGATTTTCCGGCGCCGTTCGGTCCTAAAAATCCAAAAACTTCTCCTTTTTGCACGGCAAATGATACATCAAATATGCCTTTTCCGTTTGAAAATTGCTTTGTCAGTCCTTGAACTGTCAGCATGGTGGCACCTCCAACAAATGAAAGATATGAAATAATTAAATAAAAATATTACATAATTTATTTTACGTTCATATGAACTTTTTTGTCAATGAGAATTGATGAAATATTTTTATGTTATAATTTCATTAAGAATTTTTAATAAGGATGGTTATATGAACGGATTTGAAAAAAGAGCTTTGCTGATTAAAGAAAGGATCAGGAAAACGACGCTGGAAATGCTTAAAACGTGGGAACCAAAGCGAATCCGGATAACCGATATCGCAAAACAGGCAAACGTATCACAAGTGACGATTTATAATTATTTTGGCAGCAAAGAAGCGCTGTTGAATGAAGTCTTCAAAGAATATATTGACCAAGCCGTCGGCGAGTTTGAAGAATATATGAAAAAAGATATACCGGTAAAGGAAAAGATCGAATTGATGATTTTGCAAAAGAAAGAAGCCAATGATCAACAGTTTGCTTTGACGATGGTGAAGGAGCTGATGATTGAGGATAACGAAATCATGGACTATATAAAAAAACAATATGACGACAAAATCATCCCCCTGATGCTCCAAATGATAGAAGACGGCCACCGGTCAGGCGAGATCTCTCCTAAAGTCACCGCACAGGGCCTTCTCGTTTTTATGAACATGATTATTGAACATTCCAAAACATTGGGTGAAGAATATGAAAAGAACAGACAATTTGCGGAAGAGATGCAGCATATTTTTTTCTACGGCCTTTGCGGAAGGCCTTAGCCACAGGGCGGGCAAGGGAAAATCCTTCGTTTTGAACAATTGTGTCATCTCTGTCATTTCTGTGAATGGGTGAAACAATTTCCTCGCTTTTCCGTATATAAGGCAGATACAAAAAACGAAAGGATTTACCAATGATGAAGTACTCCTTTTTCTTTTTTATGCTCATTGCTTTTTTTCTTCTCTCGGGATTTTCTATAGCGGGTCAATCTTTTTCAATTGACCGTGTTGATATTCAAGCCAATGTCAAAGAAAATGGCGATTTGGATGTTCAGGAAATGTATACATACGATTTCAAGGGCTCCTTCAATGGGGCGACAAGATCGTTCAGCAAGGATGAAACAGGGCGCATCAAAGGCTTTAAAGCGTACCTGCTTCCGAAAGACGGGGGAAAACGAGGCGGGGACCGGCCGTTAAAAACAACACTGGAAGATGGAACCTACTTTGCTTATACCTCATCTAAAGATGAAAGAAAAAAAGTGCTGTTTCACTATGTTGTCGAAGATGCCGCGCAAAAATTTGAAGACACCTCTGTTTTACGTCATTCTTTTTATGAAAAAACAAACACAGACTATCATCATGTGAAGATCCAGGTGAAGCTGCCGGATTCGGTAAAGGCATCCGATATTCATGCGTTCCTGCGTGATAAAGGTGACGGTGAGATCACTAAAGTTCACAACCGAACCGTTACTTACCAAAGCGGTTTTTTCCGGGCGGGGACAAGCTCAGAGCTGAGAATATATTTCCCGCAAAGCGCCCTGCCAAAGGCGGTCCGCCACCCGTCCTACGAGACGAAAGAAGATTTGCTGGCAGAGGAAAAGAGTGAGGCACACCGTTATGCCAAGCGGGATGAACGGCTGGGAAGCGCAGATAGGCTGACATGGATTTTTTCCAGTATTATCGGTTTGCTGATTATCTTTATCCTCTTTCTTTCATTGATGAAAAAGAAGCGCCAAAAGCTGCTGCCGATTGAAAGGCTGGAAAACTTTGATCCTGTGCTGGTTGCTTTCTTATTCAAAAAAGGAAACTTCACAGACTCCGACTTGCTGGCCGGTCTGCTGTCGCTTTATCAGCGGGGGCTGATCACAATGAAAAAGGTGAAGGCGGAAGATCGGTTTCTTCGTGACAGCAAAGCGCCTGATGAGACATATCAATTCGAATTCTCGGGCCATAAATCAGAGCTGCCGAAGCCGGATCAGCTCTTAATTGAAAAGCTGTTTGAACAAAAGGGAAATGACACTTATTCGTTCAGGCTTGACTCGCTCAGCGGACCGACCGAGGAGGAAATTGAACAGGGGGAAGGATTGGAGAAGTACGAGCGAAAGAGAATCATTCTTCAAAACGTCGTTCAAAAATGGACGGAAAGCATTAGACAAGATGCTGTATATAAAGAGTTTTTCCAAGAGAACCGCTGGCTCCGGATGCTGTCGCTTTCACTGCTTTTCGTCCATACAGGGCTCCTGCTCTATATCCTGTATGCGGATATTGCGCCTCAAGCCGGTTTTATGTCGGCGTGCATCATATTTGGGTTTGCCTTATCGGCGGGGATTGTTCTGGCCAAGTTTAAACTGTATACCATCTTGTTTTTTCTCGGGCTGTTTTTTGCATCTGTCTTTACGGACAGCATCCATACCATTATGTTTTACGGTGTATGCCTCGGGCTGTCTATTCTGTTAATTGCCCTCATTCCGTCTATTAAGGAAAGCAGGTGTGCCTCCATCTACAGGAGTTCGGTTCTTTCATGGAGAAATCAGCTGAAAAAAGGAGAATGCCTTTCAGGCAGAAGCCTTTCTGAAAATGAAAACATCATGGTATATGCGATTGTGCTTGACATTGAGGATGAATCCATGGCATTTATCAAAGAATCGGAAAACAGGCTTGAACATGCCTTTCCTATACTTGGAATGGCCGCTGCCGGCTATTTTCATTATCCGTTTTACAGCTGGCAGCAATCAGCGGCTGCTCAGAATCATGCCCATGAGGCGGGAAGTTCGGGATCGGACGGGGGCAGCGGAGCAGGGGCTTTCTAATCGACGACCAACAACTCAAGTGTGGCCCGAAACCTTTGCAGTCCAGGAAGAGCGGGTCTCGGGCTTTCACAGGATGTGATGATGGCGGTGTTCGGAGAGGACGTCCGCGCACTTAACCGTCGTTCCTTCCTTTTAGATGTGATGACGGCGGAGTTCAGGCAGGACGCCTGAGCCTTCCTTGAACGTGAGCACCGACTCAGCAGGCCTGACAACGAATGCGATGGTTTGTCGACACGCTGAGGTTATCGACTTTGCGATAGCCTTTTCATCAGCTTGGCGATTTCGGTCTTGTAAAGATTATTCCCGCATCCGCTGTTCCGCCGTTTTTGTGCTTGGGGTGACGGGTTTATGCCCATAGGCTTTCGCCAGACCGAATGCCGGCATGTTGTGATAAAAAGTTTCGTAGCGGCCCTTCGGGATCGTATATGTTTCATGATAAATGCCGACAGCGCCTGATGCGGCTGTTTTTTGATAAAAGCGGCGCCAGGCTGCCATATGCTTTTTCCCTTTTGCATAATCGGTCAAAGCTTCGAAAGAGCGCCAGTATTGAATAAGAAAGATCGTCCGGAAATTGATGGATGATTCTAAAGAGAGGAAGCCAAGATTCTTGTTTTGATAAAGCTCGCGAATCATTGGAGGCATAGCAGTAAAAACCGGCCACCATTTATGAACTGCGTGCCATTTGTTGATTCTCATGCCAATCACAAATACAACCACTTCATCCTCGGGATCAGCCGTAAAAGGCTTAGTGATGATCGTTTTTCCCATCTGTCTCGTCCTTTCCGCTTGTCAGCCGTCTGATTGTCGCTTCACACCATTCGATTCCGGCCAGTGTGCTGCGCTTTCCAAAATCCAGTGTAAACAGCCAGTACTCAGCATCTGTTGAATGATCGCTGCACGACACGATCGACTGTTCGATTGCTTGATACGTCTCATACCGTTCCTGCAGCTTGTGCTGATATTCCTTGACTTTACGGCAGTCACCGAGCGCTTCTGCTGTTTGCAGAAAAATAGCTTTAGCAGAAACTCGTTTTTCTCTGTTGCAATTTCCTTGATCGGCTCTTCCAGCCAGCTTTGCAGCGCTTTTTTTCCCTCGGCTGTGATCTGGTACTCCTTTCTGTCCGGTTTTCTTTCTTGTGCAGCTGGTGCAGCCGTTACCAATCCGGCTTCTGTTAATTGATTGAGAGCTGGATAGATTTGGCCGTAGCTGATTTTCCAAAAGTGATGCAGGCTTTGATCGATCATTTGCTTCATTTCATATCCTGTCCGATAGCCGGCTGTCATCAATCCGAGCAATGCATAAGTCGTCTGGTTTCTCTTTGTCATGAATGCCGCCTCTCTATACCTTTTTGATATATGGTAGCGAAACCGTTTTTCATTTGCAATATGATGACACAATTTCTCTATCAATGGATTAGGCTCAAAAGATTATAAAAAAATATGAATTTATACGAAACTTTTAGATGGATCAAGCCGTATATATAGTTAAGCGAGTTAAATAATGATTCATTAGTCGTGTATTTGTGCAGAGATGAATCACGCTGGCGTGATCATTAGATTTTTTAAAGCTTTTTAACTTATGCAGCAAAGTTTATGATGAATGAGGGAGTGAACGATTTGGCTATTTCTTTAGAAAAAGGTCAGCGGGTTGATTTAACAAAAGGTAATGCGGGGCTTTCAAAAATTATGGTCGGCCTCGGCTGGGATCCTGTTGCTTCTGGCAGCGGCGGTTTTTTTGGTAAACTGTTTGGAGGGGGCGCCCCGAATATCGATTGTGATGCCTCTGTGCTGATGCTGGAAAATAACAGAATGACAGAAAAGAAGAATGTCATTTACTTCGGAAATTTAAGAAGCAGATGCGGCAGTGTTGAGCATACAGGCGACAATTTGACAGGGGAAGGAAGCGGCGATGATGAGCAGATTATCGTAGATCTTCACAAGGTTCCCGCACATATTGACAAGCTGGTGTTTGTCGTCAATATATACGACTGCGTCAAACGAAACCAGCATTTCGGAATGATCGAAAATGCATTCATACGCGTTGTTGATATGAATCATCGTCAAGAGATGGTCAAATACAATCTCAAAGACGACTATTCAGGACGGACAAGCCTGATTGCGGGAGAGATATACCGCGACGGAGGCGAATGGAAATTCACGGCTGTCGGAGAAGGCACAAACGATACGAGCATTACGGAAATCGTCAAACGCTACGCCTAACTAAAAAAGCGAAAAGGAGCGATGGAGATGGCAATCTCACTAGCGAAAGGGCAGAAGGTCGATTTAACCAAAACAAATCCCGGGCTTTCAAAGGTAGTCGTCGGATTGGGCTGGGACGTCAATAAATATGACGGAGGAGCCGATTTTGACCTTGATGCCAGCGTATTCCTGCTGGATGCCGAAGGCAAATGCGCTTCAGAAAAAGACTTTATTTTCTATAACCAAACACAAGGCGGCAACGGTTCTGTTGTACATACAGGCGACAATCGGACAGGCCAGGGCGAAGGAGACGATGAGCAGGTGGCGATCGACTTGAACTCCGTACCTGCCGATATTCATAAAGTTTCTTTTGTCATTACAATTCATGAGGCGGAAGCCCGCAGCCAAAACTTCGGTCAAGTGTCAAACGCCTATGTCCGCGTGATCAATGAAGATTCCGGCGAAGAGTTAATCCGCTATGATTTGGCTGAAGATTTCTCGATTGAAACGGCGCTGATCACCGGTGAACTTTACCGTCATGGCGGAGAGTGGAAATTTTCAGCGATCGGCTCAGGCTATCAAGGCGGACTGGCGCGGATTGCCACTGATTTCGGCCTGCAAATCGGCTAGCTATTTGGATCGGAAGACACAGAATGCACTGACTGCAGCGGCCTGATATTTCGTAAGGAGGTTTTACACATGGCTATTCAGTTATCTAAAGGACAGCGAATCGATTTAACGAAGACGAATCCGGGCCTAACAAGGGCATTGATCGGATTAGGCTGGGATACAAACAAATATACCGGCGGAGCAGACTTCGACTTGGACGCCTCCGCCTTCCTTGTCGATGGCAGCGACAAATGTGTGAACGATCACGACTTTGTTTTTTACAATAATCTTGAACATCCGAGCGGTGCTGTCATCCATACGGGCGACAATCGGACGGGCGAAGGTGAAGGCGATGATGAGCAAATCATTGTCGATTTTTCCAAAATTCCTGCACATGTTGAAAAAATCGGCATCACGGTTACGATTCATGACGCAGAAAGCCGCAGCCAAAACTTTGGACAAGTCTCCAATGCATTTGTCCGGCTGGTTGATGAGTTTACAAATGAAGAGCTGCTTCGCTTTGATTTAGGCGAGGATTTTTCGATTGAGACAGCGGTTGTGATTTGTGAATTGTACCGCCACGGATCAGATTGGAAATTTAATGCCATCGGCAGCGGATTTTCCGGAGGATTGGCATCGCTTTGCCGCAATTACGGCTTGCAAGTTTAGTTTTGCTGACTGAACCACGCTGTGGTTCAGTCTTGCTTTTCAATATTAGGAGGTAACCAAAAGTGGATTTATTTCATCATATTATTTCAGTTTACGCCTCGTTTTTTGACTGGGACATGTGGGTCGAGGTCTTAACCGATCCAGTCTCTTGGGGGCTGATCGGCTCTCTCGTTGTGCTGGAAGGACTTTTATCAGCGGATAATGCCTTGGTTCTCGCTGTCATGGTCAAACACCTTCCGGAAAAACAGCGCAAAAAAGCGTTGACCTACGGTTTGATCGGTGCATATTTCTTTCGATTTTTATTTATCGGGCTCGGCATGATCCTGATTAAATTCTGGTGGATCAAGCTGGTCGGCGCCGCATATCTGGCGTGGCTCGTGATCAAGCATTTCTTTATCGGTGAAGGCGATGATGAATCCAACGCCTTGAAAAAAGACAGCTGGATGGTTCGAGTTTTCGGGGTTTTCTGGGCTACAGTCATTTCTGTGGAACTCATGGACCTTGCCTTTTCAGTAGATAGCATTCTTGCCGCATTTGCGGTGTCTGAAAAAGTCTGGGTGCTGTTGATCGGCGGTATGCTCGGCATCTTAATGATGCGGACAGTCGCGAAATTCTTCCTTAAGCTGATTGATAAAGTGCCAGAATTGGAAACAACGGCATTTGTTTTAATCGGAATCATCGCATTGAAAATGGCCGGAAGTATATGGCACATTGAAATGCCGCACAGCGTGTTCTTTATCATTCTGATTGTCGCTTTCGCAGCTACATTTATCATTCATTATATGAACAAACAAAAGGCTGTCAAAGAACAAACGGCTGCTTCAAAAGAAGAATAAAAACGCAAATACAAAAAGGGGGGGAGTGGATCTGCTCCGTCCCTTTTTACATCATAGGAGAAATCAATTTCCTATTCAGAAGAAGGTGACCCGTGTGCAATACTTTCATTTTTTATCCCCCTCTCAAAAAGAACATGTCTTTTTCAAACAGCCGGAGCCGGTGACGAAAGATTCTCCGAAACACATACTTGAGTATGCGCTGGGAGCTACGCTTTATGTTCCGGGAAACCGCAAAGATATTGCGGACATGATCATTAAGCAAAAATATCCCGAACTTTGCTCGGTTGTTTTTTGTCTTGAAGATTCAATCGGTGACTGTGAAGTTCTTCAGGCTGAAAACAATCTTGTCAGTCAGGCCGATATCATTTATCAGGCTCAAAAACTGCGGACAATGGACAGCGATGTTCTGCCGCTGATGTTCATCCGTGTGCGGGAGCCTGAACAAATGCTTGAACTGGGCAATAAGCTGGGCCGGGCGCTGCACTTGTTTACCGGGTTTGTTTTCCCTAAGTTTTCAACATTTAATGCTGAGCACTATCTCGATACGTTATCAAAATTATCAAAAGAATCCGGCATCACCTTATATGGAATGCCGATTTTTGAGACGCCTGATTTACTAGCGATGGAAACAAGGACAAAAGCATTGCAGGAATTGAAATCGACGCTCGTCTTTTATCAGGATGTCATTCTGAACATACGGATCGGCGCTACTGATCTGTGCGGCCTCTACGGGTTGAGAAGGAAGCCGCATACGCCGATATACAGCATTATGGTCATCGCTGATTTTATCAAAGACATGATCAATTATTTCGGATTGCAGTTTGTAATATCCGGACCTGTATGGGAGTACTTTGAAGACACTGCCCAAACCGATGCGCTTCTTACGGGCCAGACTTCGTATTGGACAAAAGGCAGAGGTGGAGATCTGCATTGTTTCAATGCATATATGGACGGACTGATCAATGAAACACGTCTTGATCTCGCCAACGGCATTCACGGCAAAACCGTGATACATCCGACACATTTAAGAGCGGTGCAAAGCCTTCATGTCATTTCAATTGAGGAGTACTTGGACGCCTTAAGTATTGTCGAAAGTGCTGACGGCACCCGCGGTGTTGTGAAAAGCTCTTTTTCCAATAAGATGAACGAAATCAAGCCGCACTTGAGCTGGGCGAAAAAAATACTTTTAAAGTCAGAGATATTTGGGGTGTATCATGAAAACCGCAGCTACATGGACATACTTGCAGCACAAAAACCGATTTCGAATATTGGATCATATGGAAGTTGAATTGTCGATTGCTGACAATCCGCTCTCTATCCCGCCCCAGGCGTTGTTCGAGATGGCGGCGAGAATCAATAAAAAGCGGGGCTTTTTGTTTGTCAGCAAAGTCCTCGGCAAACACATACCGGTTCATCCTTTAAAGCCGCTGCTTGCCTCAGGGCTGTTGGCGATGGAGCATGCCGAGAGAACTTCCGGGTCTGTGATGGATGTGAAAGCCGAAGTGGCGGCAGGGCTTTTAGAGGAGGATCATGAGAGTGTGAAAAAGGCTTATGATCTTCTGAAACAGCAGCGCATTCAGCTGTCTGAATCTCCGATCGTCATCGGGTTTGCGGAAACGGCGACAGCGCTCGGGCACGGTGTGTTTGACTGTATTGAAGACGCGGCGTTTATTCATACAACAAGAGAGGCCTTGCAGGACATTCATCCGGAGCTTGTATTTGAAGAAGAACATTCTCACGCCGTTGATCAGCGATGCTATACAGACGGGCCGGTGTTTGCCTCTGAGGGACCTGTGATTCTTGTAGACGATGAAATCACAACCGGAAAAACGGCGCTGAACATCATCAAAGATATCCAGAAAAAGCACCCGCGGAAGGCGTATGCAATTCTTTCTCTATTAGACTGGCGCTCTGAGGCGCATAAAGAAGAGTTTCGCAAAGCGGAAGCAGAGCTCGGTGTGACCATCTCGACGACCGCTTTGCTGTCCGGGGCTGTCGCATTTCATGGAACAACGCTGGATCAATCATCCTATGATTATGAGCCGGAGGGCGCTGCACAGAACGTTTCCGTCCGCCAAATTGATCTTGGTGAGTACTTCACAGCGCTTCCGCATGCAGCAGAAAAGACTGGTGAAGCCTCATTTGTGAAAGAGACCGGCCGTTTTGGCATCACTCAACATGATAGACGGGATATCGGGAAGGCCTGTCAGAAAGCGGGCAACCGCCTTCATACAATGCGAAAAGGGAAGCGCGTGCTGTGTTTAGGGACAGGCGAGTTTATGTATCTTCCGATGAAAATCGCGGCTTTTATGGGGGAACATGTTTCCTATCAATCAACAACGAGAAGCCCGATTCATCCGTCTGACAGAGAACGCTATGCCGTAAAGAACGGCTACTCCTTCCCAAATCCGGAAGATGAGGCTGTGAAGCATTTTGTCTATAATCTCCCAAAGCAGGGCTATGATGAAGTGTTTGTGTTTGTTGAAAAGCCGGTCACACAAAAGTCGCTGCGGCCGCTCCTTGAGATTTGCAGCGATAGAAACATAGAGAATGTCACCATTGCGACTTTTTCCAAAGGAAGTGATAGCCATGACTGATAGAGCGGTGAGGATGGGCAGCTATCCAGCATCTGATGTGACCTTTCTTCTAAAGGACCTGTCAGGCATTTCAATCGAAAAAAGCACAAAGGAAAGGGAAAATCTGATTCAAAGCGGCACACATTATTCAGAAATGCTGCCTGTTGAATATAAACCGACAGGCGAATATATGAATTTGTTTTATGCGTCGCTTGAAGACAGCAAGCGAAAGGTAGCCGAAGCTGTCGCGATTGTCGCTGAACAAATTGTTCAAAAGCGCGGATTACATACAGTGCTGTGCAGTTTGGCGCGGGCCGGGACGCCGATCGGCGTGCTGATTAAGCGGTATATTGAATATAAGCATCATAAAGCGCTCCCTCACTACAGCGTTTCGATCATCCGCGACAGAGGAATTGACGAGAATGCGCTGCACTATATCCTTAGGCGCCACCCCGGAGATTCGGTTGCATTTATTGACGGCTGGACGGGAAAAGGCGCGATTACAAAAGAATTAACGAGGGCTGTTTCCGATTTTAATAATAAATACGGAACAGCGCTTTCTTCTGAGCTGGCGGTCCTGGCAGATCCGGGATACTGCTCATCGTTATTTGGAACGAGGGAAGATTTTCTTATTCCGAGCGCCTGCTTGAATTCCACGGTATCCGGTCTTGTCAGCAGAACCGTGTTAAATGAAAAATGGATTGGAAAAGACGATTTCCACGGAGCAAAATATTATGCTGATCTGCTTGAGGAAGATGTATCAAATCTCTATGTCGATGCAATTGCCGCCGAGTTTCCCGCAGTAGAAAAAACGGCCGCGGAAACGGCAGCCGTGCTGATGGAGGACAGGGAGGAACCGGATTGGCGCGGACTGGCGTCAATCAACAGCATTCAAAAAGAGTTTGGCATTGATAACACGCATCTCATTAAACCCGGTGTTGGTGAGACAACGCGTGTCCTGCTGCGCAGAGTGCCTTGGAAAATTTTAATCAAGCCCGGTTCAGAAAAACGGCTGAAACACATCTTGCTTCTTGCCGAAGACAGGGGCGTCCTGGTGGAAGAATACACGGATATGTCATACAGCTGCTGCGGATTGATACGTCCGGTCGGGAGGGACAAATGAAAGCTTTCGCGAGTGATTTAGACAGAACACTGATTTATTCAAAAAAAATGATCGACACCTATGGGGGAGAGGCCGGCTGCCAGCTGATCGAAACGCTTGACGGCAGAGAGATTTCCTTTATTTCGGAGAAGACGAGGGAGAACCTTCGCAAGATCCATGAAGAAATGCTGTTTATTCCAGTCACGACCCGGACGACGGAGCAATACAAGAGAATCACCTTTTTTCAAGAGGCCGTGATTCCTGAATACGCGATTACAACGAATGGAGGCTGCATTTTAAAAAACGGCAGTCCAATCAGGGAATGGTCCAGCTTCATCGATGGGCAGCTTCAATCCTGCATGCCGATCAAGGACATGCTGGAGGAAATCGCCAAGCTTCCGTTGTCACAGCTGGCAGAAAGAGTCAGGACGGCACACCACTATTTTGTATATTTGATTTTCAGTGAAGAAAATGTGGGCAAGATCAATGCCTCTGCCGCAAAAGCATGGGCGGCTGATAAAGGATGGCAGGCATCTCTGCAAGGGAGAAAGCTTTATTTTATTCCAGAGCCGCTGAATAAATGGAGAGCGGTTGATTATTTAAAAAACCGGCTGAACATTGACGAAGTATATGCGGCTGGGGATTCGCTGCTTGATTTTGATTTGATCGCGCAGGCTGATTACGGTGTTTCTCCCGCCCACGGAGAAGTGCTGCAACATCATCCCGATCTCAATGCAACAGTCCGGCTGGGCATGAATGCAGCAGACGATATAACGGAACATATTGTTAACCTCCTGATTCCTTCAAGCCAAAGAAAACAAACAATATTTTAGGATGATCAGTCATGATTAAAATAATTGATCTCAGCAGCCGCGACATTCTCAGTTCCCAGCAAGCTTGTGAAGAATGGGGAATTGACTCGTCAACGCTCCGCAAAAGAGTACACGATTTTCCTGTAGGAACAATCAGAAAGTTTGGGACAACCTATGCTGTGACCAGAGCCGGCATGTGCGCCGTTTTTGGACGGGAAAATGAAACCCAAATGAAGAAAGGGGGGACGGCTGAGCGCTATGAATCATGATGTGAACATTCAAAACGCACAGGTTAATGATGATGAATGGAAGCAGATCGTCCATAAGCCGCTATCAGAAAGAACCCCTTATGAAAAAGGCGATCGACTGACGTTCAGCCGTGTGGCTGGGCGGATTCTCGGGACGCCGCATGATGAAACAGATTACTATATCCATTTGCATGAGCTGTATGTGTCAGACGATTTTCATGTTTTGAGCGAGACGCTTGAGAAGACAATTGCTCCGGAAAGGTTTCAGGCCATACAGCAAATCCATATGATCAATCAGAAAGAAAAAGGGCTTTCCGTCAATCGGTTTGTCGCTTTTCTTGACGGAGAGCAGCTTATCGTCAAGCATCCCAATCCCGCCATGCACCGGCATTTAAGGAAGTCGCTTATCGAAGTGCTGCAGACGTTTCAGTCTTCCCATGAAACGGGTTTTAACGATCCTGACTTTCGCCGGGTTCTTCTTGATCTTGTCAAATGGATGGGCAATCATCTTGAGAAGTGGCTGAAAGAGGCCGATATTGAAAATGACATGCCGAAAGTGATTTGGTACGGGGATACAACAAAAAGCCAAAGGTATTTTTTATACTACTTGATGCTCGTCGGGTGTGATGTGCTGATTTTTCATCCGGAGGGAAAGGATTCATTTCAGGAAATCGATCCGGATCAAAAGCTTTCTTTTGTCTACTCTTATCCGGGAACCTCCGCACTCGAGCCGTTTCCGACAGAAAAACCGCAGCGCAAATCAACGGTGGCTTACCGCTCAACAAAGGAATTGGACACTGTGCTGCACAATGAAGATTCCCTGATGTATAAACCGTGGCAATTCAGGGAGCACACTCCGGTTTCCGTCACACTGAAAACTACCTATGATGAGCTGTTTTTAATCGCAAAAGAGCGCGCTTTTATCAGGCCGAATTTTCAGGCGTCCAAATCAACAGTGGACATTCCTAACTTGTTTGCGATGGTCATGGGTGTCTCCGGCAATGAGAAAGAGTACTGGGACCGTTTGCAGACATTGACGGAGTATAAGGAGTCTTATACGATCCGGCGCTTTCCGTTTACAAGTGAAGAGAAGTCGAATTATCAGTTCCATTACGGCCATGCTCTTGATCAAACAGGCGGGATCGATCCCGGCCGGTTGATGGAAAGCAATGTCTGGCGCTACAAGCATTTGCCTGAGGGCGTTCAGCGCGGCATAGCCCAAGCCGTTTCACGGATGTGCAAAAACCCGAGTCTTTTGGCATTAAACAATGAAAAAGAAGCGGATGTGCAGCTGTATCTGTTTACACAGGCAGTATGCCTTCCGCCGGAGCTTGTGAACCTGATTCAGACTTTTGACTATTCACAGACAGTGCCGAAACTGATCTTGTATCATACCGAACAGACAGGCGCATTATCGCGGTCGGATGCTGCGGCTCTGCTTTTATTAAATGAAATCGGCATCGATATCATCGTTTATAATCCTCCGGGTCATAAATGCATCGACCACTATATTGATGATCAGCAGTTTGATACTCACTGGCTTGATGAAATGTCATTCAATCAGGAGTTCAAGGAGCCGTCAATCGTACGAAAGTTCATCAATAAAATCTTTTAAATAAGGGGGCCATCCAGATGGCAAATACGAATGAAACAAACATCGTCAACATCAATAAAGAGGAAGAAATCACGGTTGAAAAAGCGGAGGATATACGTGTCAAACTGCGCCAGGAACCTGAAGTGCAAAGCCTTGCCCAGCAGATTGACGCGAAAAATCAAGTGGCGCTTTTAGAATTCGGAAAGGAACCTGCTCTTGAAATTTCCAAATTCTCCGACCGCATTCTCTCAATGATGAGAACGAACAGTGTCACAGATTCTGGAGCCATGCTGACCCAGCTCGGCAAAATCATGGACCGCTTTGACAAAAACGATTTTGAAGAACAGAAGGGCCTTCTGTCTAAATTCTTCAAGCGCGGCAACAGCTTAATCGAGAAGATATTTAAAAAATATCAAACACTCGGCGGTGAAATTGAAAAAATCAATGTCGAAATTTCCAAGTATAAAGATGAAATGACAAAATCGACAGTAACGCTCGATGAAATGTACGAGAGCAATCTCAACTACTATGTGGAACTAGAAAAATATGTCGTGGCCGGCCAAATGAAAATAGAAGAATTGCAGCAGCTGATCCCTGATTATGAGGCGAAAGCGGCCAGCGGCAACCAAATGGCGCAGATGGAGCTCGACACGCTTCGTAACGGCATTCAGGCATTGGAAGAACGAGTGTATGATCTAGACATGGCGCGGATGGTTGCGATCCAAACAGCACCGCAAATCCGCCTGCTTCAGCGAGGAAACACAAAGCTGATCGGAAAAATCAACTCCGCTTTCATCATCACGATTCCGATCTTCAAAAACGGCATCATCCAGGCTGTTACCGCCAAGCGCCAGAAGCTTGTCGCTGATTCAATGAGCGAACTCGACCGCCGTACAAACGAAATGCTGAAACGAAATGCCGAGAACATTTCCAGCCAGTCCGTCGAGATTGCCAGAATGTCAGGCAGACCTAGCATCGATATTGAAACAATCGAACAATCTTGGAATACGATTGTCAAGGGGATGCAGGAAACCAAGCAGATCGAAGAAGAAAACAAACGTCTGCGCGAGGAAGGATCAAAACGTATTCTTGAGCTTCAGAACAATATAAAAAAAACCGCATTGAACGGTTAATGCGGAAAGTGAGCCGCCCTCGGGCGGCTTTTTCATTTCAGATATGTTCATAGAAATGAAGAAAATCTCGGCATGAGGGGAGCAGTTTTTTATGTTATGATGGACAATGAGAGTGATATGGAAAAAAATATATAAAAATGAAGCGGGTGGAAATCATGGTCACATGGTGGTTGGCGTTCGGCGGCGGTTTCTTGTCGTTTATTTCTCCGTGCTGCCTGCCTTTGTATCCTTCTTTTATTTCTTACATTACCGGGATTTCAGTCAGCGATTTGAAACATCAAAACTCAAAACATATGAATCAATCCGTGATGATTCATGCAGCATCTTTTTTGGTTGGGTTTTCCGTTATCTTTTACATACTGGGTTTCTCGGCCAGCTCAATCGGACTGCTATTTGTGAAGTACCACAATTTGATCCGGATGCTGGGCGGAATTTTTATCGTTGTCATGGGGCTGTTTTTACTTGGGGTTTTTCGCCCTGCATTCATGTTGAAAGAACGGCGGTTTTCATTTAGAAAAGGAAAAATAGGCCTATTCAATTCGATGGTGGTGGGGGTGATCTTTGCCGCAGGATGGACGCCTTGCATCGGCCCTATTTTTGGCACGATTGCATATGCAAATTTTGAAAACCCCAATCCCGCTTACACCTTTATGACGGTGACCGCCTATTCATTGGGATTTGCGGTTCCTTTTTTGCTGATGGCTTTTTTTATCGGAAAAATAAAGCCGTTCATGAAATACTCGAATATGCTGATGAAAGCGGGCGGCGCCATCATGATTATCATCGGTGTCCTTCTTTATACAGACAATATGATATGGTTTAATATTTGGTATTCGAATTTGACAAACCTTTTCTAGATTCCCTCCGCGCCCTGCGGCGTCAGATGCACGGGAGGACGCGGGGATCACCCTGCCTTACGCCAACAATATATACAACTAAGCCTTCTTTGCGGCACTGAAAAATGACCACCGGCTTCAGTCTCACACCTTGAGGAAACGAGCGGCGGTGAATTGCCGCACGAAAGAACGACCAAATACAAAAAGCTGATGGGCCGTCTTGAACGGTTCACCAGCTTTTATATTTTAGGGGGCTTTTGAGGCAGCCCTTTCTAAATTCTGATTGATTTCTCCGCGGCTTTCCATTGTTTTTTCCATCCGGCCTGAGCGAGTAAAAGCAGCCCCAGGGCTAAAAAAGCGATGCCGGAAAAGGTGAGGAATCCGCTTGAATAAGTGCCGGTTATTTGCTTTAGCGTTCCAAGAATATTCGGGAGAAAGAATCCGCCGATTCCCCCGGCAGCACCAACGATCCCGGTCACCATTCCGATTTCTTTTTGAAAGCGCTGGGGCACAAGTTGGAATATCGCGCCATTCCCCATGCCGAGGCAGCCCATCCCGATAAACAATGCAGCCGTGACAACCCCGAGCGACGGGAGCATGCTGACGGAGCACATGCAAAGAGCCACACCGACAAACAAAAATTGGAGCAAGCGCACACCGCCAATTTTATCGGCAATCCATCCGCCGACAGGGCGGAGGCAGCTTCCGGATGCGACCACAAGCGTTACAAATTCGCCGGCTCTGACCGCAGGGACGGAATACTGGGATGCGAAAAAGTAGCTTAAAAAGTTTGACAGGCCGACAAATCCCCCGAATGTCACACTGTAGAGAAGGCAAAAATACCAAGTGTCCCTTTCTTTAAAGACAGCAAAATATTCTTTAATCGGTTTTGGCTTAGGCTGATTCGGAGGCTCTTTCGCCATCAGGAAATAGCTGATAAAAACGAGCGTCAATGGAATCAGCGCCAATCCCATCACACCGTTCCAGCCCGCATGCTCCGCAATACGCGGGCCGAACAGCGTGGCAAGCAGTGTTCCGCTGTTTCCCGCACCGGCTATACCCATAGCAAGACCCTGCAAATGCGGCGGATACCAGCGGCTCGCCATTGGCAGAGAAGCGGAAAAACTTGCTCCGGCAACTCCTAATAAAATCCCGATAACATACAGTTCGCCGACAGTTGATCCGAACTGCCATCCCCATATCAGCGGGATCATCGTCACCAGCATTCCGCCGATGGCCGTCTTCTTCGGACCAAAACGGTCGGTTAAAATGCCTAAAACAATGCGGAAAACAGACCCGGCCAACGTAGGAATAGCGACAATCAATCCAACCTGTGAAGGTGATAAATCAAAATCCGCCGTGATATAAACACCAAGCGCCCCAAGCAAAACCCAAATCATAAAGCTGACGTCGAAATATAAAAAAGAAGACAACAAGGAAGGCGCATGCCCGCTTTTCCTCAAATCCGCCAATTTCAATTGCAACACTCCCCATCCGATAGATTCTAGAACTTATCATGACAAAATAAAATGGGGTTGGCAGTATTTTTGTCAGCTTTACTTACAAACTAAAAGATTGAATATTTAAAATATTAATATTGAACCGCAGTGTCTGTTTTGGAATGTTGAGCGGGTGATGAGTCATCATTCAAGAATTTAAAGTAAGGCAGGAGAATACCGAGGCATCCTGCTATACAAATGATTGCGCCGATCATGAAAAACATCGGGCGTATTCCGAATACTTCACTGAACCTTCCTCCAATTAAAACGCCGATCATCATGGCACCGCGGTTGATGAAAAGGCGGACGGAAAGTATATTTCCCAAAAGGCGGCGGGGAACCTTTTTTTGGTACAGGGATGTATTGTGAACATTGAAAAAGGGAATAAAAACCCCTGCGGCGGCTTCAATCAGAATGGCTGCCCAAATGGCCGAGGCAAAGCTTAAGAAAATGTAGGAAACCCCTCCGGCAGCCAGAGCGCCGAGCATCATCAGGCGCCGGCTTGTCAAGCAGCCAAGCTTTCCGGCGGCCATCGAGCCAGCGAAATAGCCGAGCGGGAATGCAGCCATAAAATATCCATAGTCCAGTTCACTGCCGCCAAGCTCATCTACTATATACGGGACGTTCAGAACCATTGTGACGCCGACGCCGAATTGGACAAAGGCGAGAAAAATGCCGAGCCAGGCGAGCAGCCGCTGCCTAAAGAAATACCGGATTCCCCCTGATAATTGCTCCAGCCAGCTTTGTCTTTCTTCTTTGTATTCCGGCCGTTTTTCTTTAAGAGTGAAAAGGAAGCCAGCGCTCAAAAAGAAAAACAATGAAGCGGCAGCGAGCGTTTCTTCCGGGCCTAGCCATGCGGCCAAAAAACCCCCAATCGGAGGCGCGATAAACCCCATGAGACGCAGCGTTCCATCGATATAAGCATTGGCTTGTATGAGCTGTTTCTCTTTCACAATGGTCGGGATCACGGCCGTGCCGGCCGGAGCATAGAGAGGCTGAATGAGCCCAATCACCGCCTGCAGCAGCAGCAGGTTCCAAAATTCAAGATTTCCGCAAAAAATCATTAAGATCGGGAAGAGAAATACGAAGGCCCGTGTCAGCTGGGAGAACAGCATGATGTTTTTTCTGCTCCATCGGTCTATAAAAGGGCCGATGATCAGCTGCAAGGCAAGAGAGGGAATAAAATAAACGAGCCAGAAACTGCTCATGGCAAGCTTAGAACCCGTCAATTCATATACAAGCAAAGAATTGGAAAGGGCTCCAATCGCGCCGCCAAGCTCTGAGACAGCCTGTCCGAGCCATAGCGCAAGAAAGGATCTGTTTTTAATAAAACCATTCACCGTCTGAGACATTACCATTCTCCCTACTTTCTCCCTAATGGATTTCCATGGATGAATTTTATAATTTTTGGCTTTTTTATACAACGATAAGGTATATTTTTACCAATAAATGCACAAATTTAGGGAAGAAATAAGTGGAGACACAAAAAAGACAAAAATATAAATGCATAACTCTTGAAAAAGTATGTGAAATATTGCACAATATGAATGTGAAATACTTCACAAACAACTTAGAATTAAAACTAACGGCAAAGGATGATGAAAAATGGCAAACCAAAAAGTCAATCGTACAGTTTTAATCGGTGCTGGATTTGTTGGAAGCAGTTATGCGTTTACGTTAATTAACCAAGGAATCACAGACGAACTTGTGATCATTGATTTAAATAAAGACAAAGCAATGGGCGATGTTATGGACTTAAACCACGGGAAAGCATTTGCGCCGCATCCTGTGAAAACTTGGTACGGCACGTATGAAGATTGCAAGGACGCCGATATTGTCTGCGTTTGCGCAGGAGCAAACCAAAAGCCCGGTGAAACCCGCCTGGATTTAGTCGAAAAAAATCTGAGGATTTTTAAAGGAATCATCGGAGAGGTCATGGCCAGCGGATTTGACGGTATTTTCTTAGTTGCTACAAATCCGGTCGACATCCTCACTTATGCCACATGGAAGTTCAGCGGCCTTCCGAAAGAGCGCGTGATCGGAAGCGGTACGACTCTTGACACTGCACGTTTCCGCTACTTGCTCAGCGAATATTTCGGTGTCGCTGCCCATAATGCGCACGGCTATATCATCGGTGAACACGGGGATACGGAGCTGCCTGTCTGGAGCCATGCGAATATCGGCGGAGTACCCGTCAGCGATTTGCTGAAAAAGAATGAGAACTACAAAGCGGAAGATCTTGATGAACTGTTTGACAATGTGAAAAATGCAGCTTACCACATTATCGAGAAAAAAGGTGCGACATATTACGGAGTTGCCATGAGCCTGGCGCGTATCACGAAAGCCATCTACCGCAACGAAGAAGCGATCTTAACCGTCAGCGCCCATCTTGACGGCGAATTCGGCGAAGAAGACGTTTATATCGGAGTTCCGGCAGTCGTCAGCCGAGACGGAGCAAAGAAAATCATTGAGCTTGATCTGAATGAAAAAGAAAAAGAGCAGTTCAAGCATAGTGCAGGCGTGTTAAAAGAGATCTTAGAACCGCATTTTGGACCGAAAGCGTAACCTAATGAACACTATAAAGATAGAGAGATGATGACAATGTGGCAGCAGATATACGATCCGTTTGGGAATGAATTTATTAGTGCTTTTGTCGCCATTCTGCCGATTCTTTTCTTTCTGCTTGCGCTGACCGTATTGAAAATGAAGGGAATTATTTCCGCCTTTTTAACGCTTGCGGTCAGCTTTCTCGTATCCGTGTTCTTTTTTCACATGCCGGCCGCTAAAGCTGTCTCCGCTGTTTTTCTGGGGATAGCAAACGGTCTGTGGCCGATCGGATATATTGTGCTGATGGCTGTATGGCTCTATAAAATATCTGTTAAAACAGGGAAGTTTAAAGTGATCAGAGCGAGCATTGCCGGTATTTCGTCCGATCAGCGGCTTCAGCTGCTGCTTATCGGTTTCAGTTTTAACGCCTTTTTGGAAGGTGCGGCGGGTTTCGGGGTGCCGATAGCGATCAGTGCCGTTCTGCTTGTCGAGCTTGGTTTTAAACCGTTGAAAGCGGCATCCCTCTGTTTAATCGCAAATGCGGCTTCCGGCGCTTTTGGAGCGATCGGTATTCCTGTTATTACAGGGGCGCAAATGGGAGGTTTGACACCGCTTGAACTTTCCAGGACATTGGCCTGGATGCTTCCGGTCATCGCCTTTGCCGTTCCTTTCCTGCTCGTTTTCATTTTGGACGGGTTCAAAGGAATAAGAGAAACGCTGCCGGCCCTTCTAGTCTTGAGCGGAAGCTATACGGCCGTCCAGGCATTTACAATGATTGCTCTTGGGCCGGAGCTTGCCAACATTTTAGCTGCTTTAATCAGCATGGGCGCTTTGGCGCTGTTCCTCAGAAAATGGCAGCCGCGCCATATATACAGGGAAGCGGGTAATGAACAGGAGTCGGCTGAGAGATACAGTGCAGCAGACATCATCAAAGCCTGGTCGCCGTTTTATATCTTGACAGGCGTGATTGCCCTATGGAGCCTGCCGGTTTTTAAAGGGCTCTTTCAGGAAGGCGGTTTGCTTCAGAAAACAACGATCTTATACAAAATCCCTTTCCTTCATCAGGAAGTGTTGAAAACACCGCCGATTTCTCCTGAAGCGGCACCGCTTGATGCCGTGCTGAAACTTGATTTGGTTTCAGCAACGGGAACGGCCATTCTGCTCGCCGCGATCGTCACGATTCTGCTGAGCCGAAACATCAATTTCCGCGGCGGCATCTCCTGTTTGAAGGAAACGGGCCGGGAATTATGGATTCCCATTCTCACCATTTGCTTCGTCATGGGCTTTGCCAACTTGGCAAACTATGCAGGACTTAGTTCTTCCATCGGCTTGGCGCTTGCAAAAGCCGGCGATATCTTTCCGTTCGTCAGCCCCGTATTGGGCTGGATCGGCGTATTCATAACCGGTTCTGTTGTCAGCAACAACGCGCTGTTCGGCCATTTGCAGGCAGTCACCGGAGCCCAAATCGGGACAAGTTCCGCATTGCTGCTCGCCGCGAATACCGCGGGCGGCGTAATGGCCAAGCTGATCTCGCCACAGTCGATTGCGATAGCAACAGCCGCCGTTCAAGAGACGGGACAAGAATCAAAATTATTCAGTCAAACCGTCAAATACAGTCTCATCCTGCTTCTTATCATATGTATTTGGACGTTTGTCCTCTCCAAGCTTGGAATATAAAGAAAAAGCCTTTTTCTCTAACGGGAAAAGGCTTTTTTGCTGAAGCTGTCTTCTAACAGGTTGTTCTATCCGGGCCCCTTTTTGAATACATTTGTACAAGTTATCGCGAAGGGGGAACGCGGTGTGTTGAACATTTTTCTCAGCTATGTCTTTTTGGGTCTGTCTTTGGCCGCACCGGTCGGTCCGGTGAATGCGGCGCAGATTGACAGAGGAATGAAAGGCGGTTTTTTCCACGCCTGGCTTTTTGGACTCGGCGCTGTTACGGCTGATGTCTTGTATATGGCGCTGATTTATTTTGGGGTCGCGCAGTTTCTGACGGCGCCATTTTTAAAAACGTTTTTATGGCTGTTTGGTTTTTTTGTTTTAACCTATACAGGAATCGAGAGTCTGGTCAAGGCAAAGGAAGTATCGCTCATGAGAGAGGGTAAAGGGAAGGAGGCGTACCGTAAATCTTTCTTCTCCGGCCTGGTGATCTCGCTTTCAAACCCTCTCAGCATCATGTTTTGGCTCGGCATCTACGGCAGCATCCTGGCGAAGACGATTGAAGCCTATGAATCCTATCAGCTCCTGATATGCAGTTCAGGCATCTTAATCGGCCTTTTTTTGTGGGATTTGGCGATGTCTTTTCTGGCCGGGACATTCAGAACGTTTTTAAGTCCGAGAATGATTCAGGCGACGACATGGATCGCGGGGGTCACATTAATCGTTTTCGGCTGTTATTTCGGTTACCAAGGAGTTCATGAACTGATGCAGCCAGCGGACTGACACCGGATCATGGCTCCTTTTGTTCTTGCTGAGCAGCCCATTTCTTTTTCATCAGCAGCGTCACAAGTGCGATAATGGCGAGAAACAGCAGGCTGACAAAAAAGCCCGGTCTGCTGTTTTTTTCAAATAACGTACCGGAAACGGCAAATAAAATCAAAACAAGCGCCGTTGTGATTTGAATATTTCCTTTTAGCTTCGGTTTCGTCAGTTTTTTGCTTGAGAATAAGATAAACATCCAATTGTAAAGGAGCATCAGACTGGCAGCGGTTGTCATGTGTTCGTAAAGCGCTTTCGGAAGCAGAAGCGATAAAATGATGGAGACAGCAAGAACGAGTACTGTCAGTCCCAGTGCCGGCCATGACACTTTTGCTTTTTCTTTTTTGGCAAAACACGCCGGTGCATCACCGTTTTTCGCCATTGTTCCCATCAATGTTGTGACAGCAAACAAGGAGGCGGTCAAGGTAGAAAACCCGGCGATGATGAAAATCCCGTTGAAAATGTCCATGATCAAATCAAGATGAAAATCTTTTAATGAAGTAATAAACGGACTGTTTTGTTCAGTAAATGCCCCATGAGGAACGAGCAGCATGGCCAGACCGATCGACACGACGTAAAATGCAGCAAGTGTTATCAGCATCAGGCTGCCCGATTTCGCGGAGTCTTTCGGATCTTTTAAATGAATCGCCATCAACCCCATGACTTCAATTCCGCCATAGGCGTAAAACGTATAGATTAATCCCGTCCATAATCCCATGAAGCCGAAAGGGAACAGCTCCTGAATCCGGTCGGGAACCTGCGCATCGGGAGTTTTCCCGGGGAGAACGCCGCATAATGCCAGAATTGCGATAATGATAAACATGACAATGGCCGCCGTTTTCAGGACCGCCAATATGTTTTCTGTTTTTTCAAAGCTGCTGCGGCCGGTGAAAATCACGATCAACCCGAGAATGGCATAAATCGATGCAAACACCCACAGCGGGGTCTGGTCAAACCAATGGCGCGTAAACAGTGAGATCGCGGTCAATTGGCTTCCGATAATCAGCATTTCAGATGACCAGTAGACCCAGCCATTGCTAAAACCGGCCCAGTTCCCAAACGCTTCCCTTGCATAGGAACAAAAAGACCCCTCAACAGGGTGGTCGGCTGTCAGCTTTGCCAGTTGCTGAAAGACGAGAAAAGTTCCGAGGGCAGCAAGAAGAAAGGCGGCTAAAACCGAAAAGCCGCTTTTTTTTATGGCGATGCTTGATCCTAGAAAAAACCCCGTTCCTATCGTGCAGCCGATACCGATTAATGACAGCTGCCACCATTTTAAATCTCCTTTTTTCGCTTGTCGCTTCATAATTTCAACCCCTCTGATGTCATCGTTATTTTGCCAGCGGGCTCTCATTTTTATGCGTATCTGCAGTCTGAAAGCGGCATGGGACGTGCGTTGATATTCACTTCAAAACGAAACATATGCTATAGTTAATACATAGTAAGAAACGGTTCATCAGGCATAAGGAGGAAATGAAGATGTCTTTGCAGGAAAAAATTATCAATGAACTGAATGTAAAGCCTTCTATCGATCCAAAACAGGAAATAGAAAAGCGGGTCGGCTTTTTAAAAAGCTATTTGAAAAAAACCGGAGCTAAAGGCTTTGTTTTAGGGATAAGCGGAGGACAGGATTCTTCACTTGCGGGCAGGCTTGCTCAGCTGGCTGTGGAAGAATTGAGAGCTGAAGGGGTTCAGGCTGAATTTACGGCGGTCCGTCTGCCGCACGGCGTTCAGCAGGATGAGGATGATGCCCAGCTGGCGCTGACGTTTATTCAGCCGGACAAGTCGCTTGCCTTTGACATTGCGTCAACGGTCAGCGCTTTTGTTTCGCAATTTAAGTCTGTTACAGGAGAAACGCTTGCCGATTTTCATAAAGGCAATGTGAAAGCACGGGTGCGGATGATTGCACAATACGCAATAGGCGGACAGCATCAGTTATTGGTAATCGGAACCGATCATGCGGCAGAAGCTGTTACAGGCTTTTTCACCAAGTATGGAGACGGAGGCGCCGATCTTTTGCCGCTGACAGGGCTGACAAAACGCCAAGGCCGCAGCCTGCTTGAGGAGCTCGGCGCGCCTGAGCGGCTTTATACGAAATCACCGACAGCCGATTTGCTTGATGAAAAACCTCAGCAGGCCGATGAAACAGAGCTCGGCTTGACGTATGAAAACATCGACGATTACCTTGAAGGAAAAGCCGTCTCCAGCGAGGTGGCCGAGGCGATCGAAAAACGCTATAGGGTGTCTGAGCACAAACGCCAAGTGCCTGCTTCAATGTTTGATGATTGGTGGAAATAGATGAAGGAAAGAGGCTGTTTTAGGACTCAGCCTCTTTTGTATTTTTGCCCCTGTCTACTTTTATATCATTAAAACCAGATTTGTCATATACTAAATATAATTGTTGATTCCTTTATACAAGGAGGAGTAAAGCCTAGAGATGAATGCCAAAAGAGCCATTCCTGTGAGAGAAAAGAATATCGTGCTGATCGGATTTATGGGTGTCGGCAAAACGACGATCGGCAAGCTGGTCGCCGAAAAACTGTACCGCGACTTTATTGATATTGATCAAGAAATTGAAAGAGATTTTCAGATGAGCATTCCCGAGATGTTTACACAAAAAGGGGAAGCGTTTTTCCGGAAGACGGAAAAAGAATATATTGTTCATATGTGTGAACATACGAGGGGCAAAATCGTCTCTCTCGGAGGCGGCTCTTTTCAGCAGGAGGAGATCAGAAAGAAATGCCTTGAACACTGCTTCGTCATTTTCCTTGATTTAACATGGGAGAATTGGAAAGAGCGGATCGATTTGCTGCTTGAAAACAGACCGATTCTTCACAACCGCTCAATTGAACAAGTGAAACAGCTGTTCAATGAAAGAAAGAGCATCTATGCCCTCCACCATTTAAGAGTTGAAACAGACAATCTTTCCGCCGAAGAAGTCGCCGACTGCATTGTGGACGCGCTGAACCCGGGCGGAGAGCTTTATCAGTCTTAAACAAACGTTTGATTAACCCCTTCTAAACAATTGAAAAAACGTTTTTTGATGAAGTTAGCGCAGCTTGGTCTGAGTGATGGAAATGAGATATTGAACGAATCAACACCGGTTGCGTCATTGTTAAAAGCGATATAGAGGCGCTAAGAATGCGTCTGAATAATGCGGAAGACAATGATCATCTGGTCATTGTCTTTTTTATGAAGACGCGATCTGCCCGATTGAACTTGTATAAGAAAGGCGGCTGTTTTATGCCGCAATATGTGCCGTCAACGGTTCTCATTTCACTTGGCTGAGGTTTAGAGAGCCGGCACTTTTACTGGATATTTCAGCTCTGAACGGGCATTTAAGCTGATACACTTTTCCGGGTGCTTTTGGATGTGGCCCGTATAGAAGCATTGTGCTCCAAGCTTGATCGGAAAGCCAGAAGATTGGCTGATCCGCCCGTCCGGCAGCACCGACCTTCTGGCCTTGTTTGAAGGATTGTCCTTTTGATACAGTATAAGAGCTCAGGTGAGCATCATCAGTTTTCCAGCCGCTATGCGGTTCTTTGCTGCAGAGATTGCTGATCCATTTTTCGCCCCGCCGGAAAGGATTTCATCAGGCAGTATTGGCCGGGTTGTGATTTGTACGTGTTTGGTTTGAGGGCATTTAGCCGCCTCTGGGCGGATCATCACTGAGCATTACTGCCAAAGACAGCGAAGCAGCAAGCTTTTTTATGACGTTTACTCTGCTTGTGATAGCTGATGAGGCCATACAATTCATAGATTCAAAAAGATAAATGCATGGTAAGAAATGTCGCTTACTCTTGGCTATGACCTTATAATGGTTTAATAGATAACACAGACTGGCGGTGCATCTCAACATGAAACAGCGTATTCGGCAAGAGCTGAAAAATATCGAATCAACATATAATGTGAAAATCCTTTATGCAGTGGAATCCGGGAGCAGGGCTTGGGGATTTCCGTCACAGGACAGTGATTATGACGTCCGATTTATTTATGTTCATCAAAAGGATTGGTACCTGTCAATTGACGCAAAGCGCGATGTCATCGAACTGCCGATTCATGACTTGCTGGATATCAGCGGATGGGAATTGACAAAGGCTTTACGGCTGTTCCGTAAATCAAATCCCCCGCTGCTTGAATGGCTTTCTTCAGGAATGGTCTATGATGAAGCTTTTTCTTTGGCAGAAAAAATGAGGCAGCTTAAGTTTCGGGCTTTTTCACCAGCCGCTAGTATGCATCATTATTTAAACATGGCTTCGGGAAACTTTCGCCACTACCTGCAGCGGGAGCAGGTAAAGATTAAAACATATTTTTACGTTCTCCGGCCGATTCTCGCATGCCAGTGGATTGAAAGCCGGCATACGGTTCCGCCCATTGAGTTTCAAACGCTGCTTGAGGCGCTTCTTGATGAGGGACCGCTAAAAACGGAAATTCGTCATTTGCTTGAGCTGAAAAAGACGGGAGAGGAGTTTCATCTTGAGCCGCAAAATCCTTTGCTTCACGAGTTTATCGCCAACGAGCTTGAGCGGCTGCATCCGGCGGCAAAGGCAATTAAAACCAATCAGGCAGATTTGACGCCAGAGCTTGACAGACTGTTTAGAGAAACGCTAGACGAGGTTTGGGCATAACATGATATTCCCTTTAAGAATTCTTAAAGGGTTTTTTCTTTGCATTCTTGGGGAAAGGGTTTAGTATAACAGAAAGCGTTTTCAATTTTGTTTTTCTTAAATAGGAAAACACTGCTTTAGAACAGCAAAAAAAGCTCAAGGCATCCGAAAACGCATCCTGTTCTTTACCGAAGTTTCCTCCTAATTCTATAGTCGTATACCTTTCAATGTTTTAGGCCAAAAGTTTCTAATAAAATACCAGCAGATGTAAAACGTTGTGGGAAAAACACAAAAATCGTCAGCTTTTTTGTTTTTTCGAAATATTGTGAATCAACCCTTGGCTCTTATAGAATTAAGAATATAAAGAAATATTTCATGAGATGGCGGGGTGTGATAATGGAAGTGATAACAAGAGACTTTTTTCTATTCTTATCTAAAAGCAGCATCCTGAATCGCCTAGCGAGAAATTGGGGGAGTTCTGTAGCGACTGGAAAAATTATCGGAGGAAAAGATTTTGAAGCTTCAATTCCGGTTATCAGAAAGCTTAATGAGCAAGGGTTGACTGTTACTGTTGATCATTTAGGCGAATTTGTTGACAGCAAAGAAGTCGCAAGAGAACGCACACAGGAATGCATTCGGGCCATTCAATTGATTGCACAGGAACAGCTTGAGTCACATGTTTCCTTGAAGATGACGTCATTGGGGCTCGATATTGACCTTGATCTTGTAAGGGATAACATGAACAGCATTTTGGAATGTGCTGAACAGCATCAAGTCATGGTAACGATTGACATGGAGGATGAAGTGCGCTGTCAAAAGACGCTTGACTTGTTTAAGGAGTTCAGGCAGAGATATGAATATGTCAGCACCGTTCTCCAGGCTTATCTATACAGAACTGAACAGGATTTGGAGGAGCTGAATCAGTATGATCCGTTTTTCCGTCTTGTGAAGGGAGCTTATAAGGAATCGCCAAACGTGGCGTTTCCGGACAAAAAAGATGTGGATGAGAATTATAAAAAGCTCATTAAAAAGCAGCTGCTGAGCGGCCATTACACAGCCATCGCAACTCATGACGACAAGATGATTGATTTCACAAAAGAAATTGCGGATCAGCATCAAATCGGCAAAGACCGTTTCGAATTTCAAATGCTGTACGGCATGCGCAACAAAACCCAGCTGGAATTAGCGAATGAGGGCTATAATATGCGCGTCTATCTTCCTTACGGAGATGACTGGTACGGATACTTTATGAGACGGCTTGCCGAGCGGCCTGCCAATATTGCATTTGCATTAAAAGGCATGACCAAAAAATAAAACGATAAAAAGGGGAGATTAGAATGACAACACCTTACAAACACGAACCATTTACAAATTTCGGGATCGAAGAAAACAGGACAGCATTTCAAAAGGCGTTGGAAACGGTAAATAATGAATGGCTGGGTCAGTCCTATCCTCTTGTTATCGATGGAGAAAGATTCGAAACAGAAGACAAGATTGTGTCGATCAACCCTGCAAACAAAGAAGAAGTCGTGGGCACAGTATCAAAAGCGACCCAAGATCATGCTGAAAAGGCCATCCAAGCGGCAGCGAATGCGTTTGAAACATGGAGATATACTGATCCTGAAGAAAGAGCGGCTGTTTTATTCCGTGCGGCAGCCAAAGTTCGCCGCCAAAAACATGAATTTTCAGCGCTTTTAGTCAAGGAAGCCGGGAAACCATGGAATGAAGCGGATGCAGATACGGCAGAAGCGATCGACTTTATGGAATATTATGCACGGCAAATGCTTGAGCTTGCAAAAGGAAAGCCTATCAACAGCCGTGAGGGCGAACGAAATCAATATGTGTATACACCGACTGGGGTAACGGTTGTTATTCCACCATGGAACTTCCTGTTTGCCATTATGGCGGGTACAACAGTAGCCCCGATCGTTACGGGAAACACGGTTGTTCTGAAGCCGGCCAGCGCAGCGGCAGTCATTGCGGCAAAGTTTGTTGAAATTCTCGAAGAAAGCGGTCTTCCAAAAGGGGTCGTCAATTTTGTCCCTGGAAGCGGCGCTGAAGTCGGAGACTACCTTGTGGATCATCCGAAAACAAGCATCATCACATTCACAGGCTCAAGAGAAGTGGGAACGCGCATTTTTGAGCGGGCAGCGAAAGTTCAGCCTGGCCAGATGCACTTAAAACAGGTCATCGCGGAAATGGGCGGAAAAGATACGGTTGTCGTTGATGAAGACTGTGATGTTGAATTGGCTGCGCAATCCATTTTCGCATCTGCATTTGGCTTTGCCGGTCAAAAATGTTCTGCAGGTTCACGTGCTGTCGTTCATGAAAAAGTGTATGACCAAGTTTTGAAGCGCGTCATTGAAATAACAGAATCCAAGAAAGTCGGAGAGCCTGTCAGCTCGGACGTTTATATGGGCCCTGTCATTGATCAGGCTTCCTTCAACAAGATCATGGACTATATCGAAATCGGAAAGCAGGAAGGTCGCTTGGTCAGCGGAGGAAAAGGCGATGATTCAAAAGGCTATTTCATCGATCCGACGATCTTTGCTGATTTAGATCCAAATGCGCGATTGATGCAGGAGGAAATTTTCGGACCGGTCGTTGCCTTTTCAAAAGTAAGCAGCTTTGATGAGGCTTTGGAAGTGGCCAACAACACTGAATACGGATTGACAGGCGCGGTCATCACCAAAAACCGCGATTATATCAACAGAGCAAAACAAGAATTCCATGTAGGGAATCTGTATTTCAACCGCAACTGTACAGGTGCAATCGTCGGCTACCATCCGTTCGGCGGATTTAAAATGTCTGGAACGGATTCCAAAGCTGGTGGACCGGATTATCTGGCTCTCCACATGCAGGCGAAAACGATCAGCGAAATGTTCTAAAAAAGGGGTCAAACGGGGGTGAAGGCAGCCTTTTTAGGCTGCCTTCAAAAAAAGAAAAATTAATCTAAAAATTCAGATAAAACGGCATCCTGGGGGGGATTCTTATTCAGAACGTACAATTGGTCATTTCGATCGTCATTTATATGATTGGTATGCTTTTTATCGGGTATTACGCATATAAACGGACAGCGAATCTTTCGGATTATATGCTTGGCGGACGGACACTCGGTCCCGCGGTTACAGCGCTTAGCGCAGGTGCATCAGATATGAGCGGCTGGCTGCTGATGGGTCTTCCGGGAGCGATGTTTGCCACAGGCTTGAGCGGTTCATGGATCGTCATCGGGCTTGTACTCGGCGCATGGGCAAACTGGCTTTTTGTAGCGCCCCGTTTAAGAACCTACACTGAAGTGGCGGGCAATTCGATTACAATTCCGGCATTTTTGGAAAACCGCTTTCATGACAAATCAAGGATTCTCCGAATGTTTTCAGGACTCATTATTATTACCTTTTTTACATTTTATGTATCATCGGGCATGGTCTCCGGCGGCGTGTTGTTTAACAGCATGTTTGATTTGGATTACCATACAGGCCTCTGGGTTATCTCAGGCGTTGTCGTGGCCTACACGCTTTTTGGCGGCTTTTTGGCAGTCAGTTGGACTGATTTTGTCCAAGGCATCATTATGTTCGTCGCCTTAATCCTTGTGCCGATCGTGACGGTGATTCAGACGGGAGGGCCTTCTGAAGCCTTTACGGAAATTCGTTCAATCGATCCGAACCTTCTCAATATCTTTAAAGGAACGAGCGTCCTCAGCATCATCTCCTTATTTGCATGGGGTCTCGGCTACTTTGGACAGCCTCATATTATCGTGCGATTTATGGCTATATCCTCAGTGAAAGAAACAAAAAAAGCCCGCCGGATCGGCATGGGATGGATGATTTTCTCGAGTGCAGGCGCATTGCTGACCGGATTAATCGGACTTGCTTATTATTCAAAAAATGGGCTTCAACTGGATGATCCGGAAACCATTTTTATTCAATTAGGCAATATCCTGTTTCATCCGCTGATCACAGGGTTTTTGATTTCAGCCATCTTAGCGGCTGTTATGAGTACGATATCCTCTCAATTGCTTGTCACTTCAAGCTCTTTAACGGAAGACTTATATAAGACACTATTCAAACGCTCTGCTTCTGACAAAGAACTCGTCTTTATCGGCCGGCTTTCTGTACTAGCTGTTTCTATTATCGGGCTTTGTCTCGCATGGACAAAAAACAACACAATATTGGGACTTGTCAGTTACGCTTGGGCGGGTTTCGGCGCTTCATTCGGTCCCGTGATCATTTTGAGCCTATATTGGAAGAGGATGACAAAATGGGGAGCGCTTGCAGGTATGGTTGCCGGGGCACTTACCGTTATCATTTGGGCTGAAGCCGGGCTTTCCGATGTGCTGTACGAAATCATTCCAGGCTTTGCAGCAAGCTTATTGTTTGTATTTGTCGTCAGTCTGCTGACTTCAAAACCGAACCAGCAGGTTGTGGAGGAATTTGATGAATATAAAAAAGTGATTTGATGATGATGGAGATGGGGTGAACCATTCTCCGTCTCTCTTTTTATAGGACGCCTCTGTCTCAACCGGCAGGGGCCGTCCTGAATTTTTAAAAAGTCCGATATAAGTCTATACAAGATTGTAAAGGAGAAGTATGATTAAGTTAAAAACGAGTAGGAGAAAGGATATGGAAGAGCTATTAGAACAAGTTGTTTCTCTTTCAAACATTAACGAGATCATTGATTTTATCAGCGATGAGTTGAAAAAACCGGTCATTCTGGAAAGCGCAGATTTTTTCTTATTGGCTTATAACTCCTATTATATTAACCATTTTGATGCAGCAAACCAGCAAACGATTTTTTCCAAAAAATGTCCGCTGTCGATTTTTGAAAAATTTGTCGAGGAAGGTATCATTGATCAACTCAAAACAATTCCGACTCCTTTTCGGGTAAATCAAATTGAAGAAATCGGTCTAAACCAGCGGGTCGTCGTCAGCGCCAAACATAAAGATGAAGTCATGGGCTATATTTGGATACAGGAGATTGAAGACAATCTGTCTGATGAAGAACTTGATTTCTTATATAAAGCTTCCTTTCATGTCGGGAAAATCATTTACAAGAAAAAGCAACTTAAGCAAGAGAAAGATGAAGAGGCGGAAGAGCTTTATAAAAAAGCGATAAACGACCAGTTTCAGACGGAGAAAGAGCTGAAAGCCGCCGCTGATAAGGCCGGTGTTGTTCTGCCTGCCGTGTATACCGTCATGGTGCTTCAAGTCGTTGACGGGGAGGATGAACTGCTCGATGATCTGAAGGAGACGATCAGATCGTATTTAAATCTGAAAGACAACATCAGCCATGTCCTAGAGGATCATTCCAACATCGCCATCATTGTCGGCAGTGTGTCGCGCAAGCGTTCCGCTCTGGCTGCGGCCTCGGAGTTAATCAACCGGCTTTTAACCCATCTGCGCTCACAAATGCTGCCCCTCATCTTTATCGGGGTCGGCAATGAATACAGCAGCCTGCTGTCGCTCGGCAAAAGCTACAGGGAGGCGCTGCAAGTGACAAAAGCAGCGGAAATCACGGGAAGCCAGGAACACATTCCTTATGAATACCAAAAGCTCGGCCTTTTCAGATATCTTGACCAAATCGCCGCAAAAAACGACCATCTGCAATATGTGAACCCAGCTCTGCTGCTGCTGAAAGAAAAAGATAAAGAAAGCCACACCGAATTCTTAAGAACCCTTGAGATTTATCTTGTGAATAACTGTAAAATCAAACCATCCGCAGAGCAGCTGTTTATCCATCAAAATACACTAAACTACCGAATTAAACAGATATTGGATATGACATCGATCGATCTGAACGATTTTAATACGAGATGTCAGTTATTTATCGATTTGATGCTGATGAAAAAAGGCGGCTATAAATCATAAAAGCTATGTAAACCAGAACACCCGGCAGCCGGGGTTCTGTTCCCCTTGTCTAAAAAAGAGCCGGTACATGATGCACCGGCCTTTAATATGTTCTATACACATAAGGATCTTTTGGTTCTTTTATCTTTGACCAATCTTTCACTTTCAGAACCGGGATCGTAGATTTGAACGGCTGATAATATTCCGATGACAGCGTTCCTTTTACATGAAGCCACTGATCGTCTTTTATATCCATATCTTTCGGGAATTCGACCAGCATCCCGTAGACCCCAGAGTCGGCGATACAATGAATGATTCCGAAGCGGAGCACGAAAAGCTGTCTGTCATTAATCGATTCTCCTTTAAAAGCAAAACCGTTGAATTCAATCGTTCTGTCAAGAAACTCCCCTGGATAATTATAAATGGTTTCCATGCCTTTCAAATAATCGTCATCTTTCAAAGAGATCTGCTTTTTTCCTTCATAGTCCTTCATCGCTTTCTCCATCAGTTCATCATAGCCTTCCTGGCCATAATAGACGCTTGTATCGGGACGAAGATACTGGGTTTGAGCGTAGTGATCAGGCTGCTCGATCGCTTTAAAAGAAAAGCCCTTCGATTTGACGATATTCGAATCAAGCGTTGCAGCCGGAAGAAAAAGCCCGGTGCATAAAGGGAATAGAAACACCAAATAAATCAGCATTCTTTTGAGAAAAGGCTTATCTTTCTCATGATCGTGATCATGTCCGCAACCGCAGTCATGACCGCATTCTTTCCCGTCCGTGCTTTTCATATAAATATAAAATTGCACCGCCGTCAGAATGGCCAGCAGAAAAATTGCAATATAGGAAAGATAAGCGTATTTCATATTAATATATTTCGTTAAATTCCCGGAAGCATGGAGATGAAAAAAGAAGAACGTAAAAAACATCAAAATGAATGTGCGAAACATGATCTCACCCCTTTACCAAAAGTGATCCGGCCAAGACGATGACAGCGATATAGGCGATCAAAACGAACACAAAACGTTTTCTGAAGATGCCGAGCATCATCAGCAGATTTTTGATATCCACCATTGCTCCAAAAACGAGAAATGCGATAAGAGAGCCAAGAGAAAACGTACTGCTGAAAGAAGACGCGATAAAGGCATCAACCTCTGAGCAAAGAGATAAAACAAATGACAGCCCCATCATGACGAGTGAAGAAGATACGTCATTCTGGCCGATAGCCAAAAGGGTCGATGTTTTAATATACGTCTGCATGGCCGCTGCGACAAATGCTCCGATGATCAAGTATTTTCCCACTGAGAAAAACTCATCAACCGCATGGCGAAGCGTTCCGCCAAGCTTTTTCAAAAAGGACTGATGAGCATGTCCGTGGTGGTGATGCCCGTGTGATTCGCCCTCAAGCAGCTGATTTCCTTTAAATTGAAATGAGATGATCATTCCCGCGATAAGAGAAACTGCAATCGCCAAGCCGCCGCGGTAAAGCACGACATCCCATTTGTTTCCGAAAGCGATAAATGTTGAAAATAAAACAATCGGATTGATGATCGGAGCCGTCAGCATAAATGCCACAGCCGCATGCAGCGGCACTCCTTTTAAAAGCAGGCGCCGGGCAATCGGTACGATCCCGCATTCACAGGCCGGGAACAACACACCGGCAAATGTTCCGGACAAAACAGCGAGGAATCGGTTCTTCGGAATAATCTTCGCCATCATTTCTTCCGTCACAAACATCTGAATCAAACCTGATATAAAAACTCCGATTAAAACGAACGGAATTGCTTCTATTAATATACTGATAAAGATTGAATTGAGCTGCAGAAAGGATTGTGAAGCCACAAAAAAACCTCCGCAATAGCATTTTTTAGTTCCAATCTAGCATTATATCATAAAAGAATTGATTTTAATAAGAAGGACTAATTTCATATATGTGGAAAGAACTCATCGAATGTAAGCTGGGGGGCGGAGAGGCGCGCCAAAAGTGAGCAGCCGCGGATAGGTCTGCCTATCCGCATGCATCATGATCAAGTTGGGCGTATAAGGGTGAACGTCTCACCCCATTTGGCGTAATCGTTTCCTGCAAGTCTTGCGATGGGACGCAGCGCGTCTGTCCGGATGTATCCCTTTTCAGCGTCATATACTTCATCTGCTAAATGAAAGCACACAATCCGTCCGATCAGCAAGTCATTGACAGTTTCTGCTTGATCATTTTGAAATGTCAAATGCCGTTCCAGCTTACATTCGAAACGGACCCGGGCTTCCCGAATACCGGGAACTGAAACTTGATCGCTTTCAATTGTTGTGAGGTCGGTCAGGTCTAGCTCGCTTTGATGGGCAGGAAGAGCTGCTGCCGTCTGATTCATATCTTCAGCTATATTCTCATCGACGATATGAACAACGAATTCCTTCGATTCAGCGGCATTGCGGGCCGTGTCTTTCATTTCACCACCCTGGGTTCTCCCGACAGAAATGGATAGGAGCGGAGGATCGGCGCTGATCACATTGAAAAAGCTGAACGGTGCTGCATTGACTACTCCATTGACAGTCGAGGCTGTTGTCACGAACGCGATCGGTCTTGGGACGACAGCCCCTGACATCAGTTTATAAGTCTCTTTCACGGTTAAATTCCTTGGGAAAAGAGTGAACATACTAAAGCCTCCTTCTTTTTGAACACATGATAACACGAAAGAAATAAATTCACATTTCTGATATGATAAAAATATTCAAACAACTAAATGAAAAGGGGACGAAATAGCATGCAGCAGCCTTATGATTTGCCGCTGGAACAACTATATACATATAAACCTGAACGGACGGCCCATGGGGATTTTAAAGATTTCTGGAATGAAGCGCTCGCTGAACTTTCTGAAGAAAAAGCGGAGCCTCATCTCGAGCCGCATGATTATCCAGCCGATGGCGTAAAAGTCTTTTGGCTTACATACCGCAGCATCGGGGGAGCGCGCATTAAAGGCTGGTATGCAGTTCCTGACCGGAAAGGACCGCATCCTGCCATTATCAAATACCACGGCTATAATGCCAGCTACGACGGGGATATTCATGACATTGTCAATTGGGCCTTGCACGGCTACGCGGCATTTGGAATGCTCGTCCGCGGGCAGAACAGCAGTGAAGACACAAGCGTCTCTCCTCATGGACATGTGCCGGGCTGGATGACAAAAGGGATACTTGATCCGAAAACATATTATTACAGAGGTGTGTACCTTGATGCAGTAAGAGCGGTCGAGGTTGTCAGCGGCTTCGCCGAAGTTGATGAAAAACGAATCGGCGTGATCGGTGCAAGCCAGGGCGGCGGACTGGCTATCGCGGTTTCCGCATTGTCCGACATCCCAAAAGCGTCCGTTTCTGAATTCCCATATTTGAGCAACTTTCAGAGAGCCATCGATACGGCGATAGATCAGCCTTACCTTGAAATCAACTTATTTTTCAGAAAGAACAGCAGCCCGGACATTGAACAGACAGCGCTGAAAACCCTGACTTATTTCGACATTATGAACCTTGCTGAATCAGTAAAAGCACCCGTTCTTATGTCGATCGGTTTGGTGGACACCATCACACCGCCATCAACCGTATTTGCAGCATACAATCATTTGAACACAGACAAAGATATTAAAGTGTACCGCTATTTCGGACATGAATATATTCCGGCATTCCAAACCGAAAAGCTGGCCTTTTTGAAAAAGTACTTAAAATAAATGTGAAGAACATCCGGTCAGGCTGCCGGGTGTTTTTTATGTCTTGATTGAAGAATATATCGTATTATAAGATATAAATGGAGAGGGTGAGTGTAATGGATTTTGAAGAGTTGATTCGAGAGATTAATCAAGACTGGACAGACATTTATTACAATTTGCACTATAAGCATGATGACAACCTTTCGCATCATGCTGTTCGATTGCTGCAGCATATTGAAAAAAATCAATATGTCACTATCGGCGGTTTAGCCGAGCTTCTAGATGTGTCCCACAATACCGCATCAGAGCATGTAAAACGGCTGATTCAAAAGAATCTTGTTCAGAAAAAAAGGGACAGCAAAGATGAACGAAAGGTTTATGTGACACTATCGGCTGAAGGTAAAGCGGCAGTAAATCAGCATACCCGGCTTGATCCAAAAAAATTGGAAAAGGTGCTGCAGCAATTAAATGAGGATGAAATCAAAACGGTTAAAACCACATTTTCTATGTTAAGCAGGGAGGTAAAGTCATGTTTTTGATGATCAAAATCGCAGTTTCTGCTGTTTTGATCGGAATTGTAACCGAAATCGCAAGAAAGTCCCCCGAGGCTGGAGGAATCATTGCTGCTCTGCCCCTCGTCAGTCTGCTCAGTTTGTTTTGGCTAAGCATACAAGGGGAGTCTCCAAAACATTTAAGCCAATTTGCGGCAGGGGTATTATGGGGTTTTCCCGCAACTGCATTTCTCCTTTTTATTGTGGTGATCAGTTTAAAGGCGTCATTTCCGATGGTGCTGTCTTTTATTTTTGGAGTATGCGGATGGGGTGGATTTTTACTGCTGCAAAAGGCCGTAATCCGTACGATCTTCGGCTGAAGTTTTAATGTCTTCCTGAATGGTCTTATATTTCCATAGAGCCGGCTCGATGCTGCTTGCCTGCAAGTCGAACGAAACGATATGTCTGCCTGCAGGAACATGCTGCAGCCTGCTGGTGGGATGAATGGGCGGGGGCGGTTCATTTCCTTCAAAGACGACAGAGATGCGGATGCGGTCTTCATCATGGTTTTTATTACAGTAGATGTATATACTTTGGTGATGTCGGTTTGATTGCTTCATTTGTTTGATTCAATGATCTAAAGGCTTTCGGTGCGGAAACGGGCGATCGAATGGTATGGATATACCGACTCCATCTCATAGCATAAAAAGCCGCCGGCAAATCCGGCAGCCTTATGCTATTTTTTAATATATACGTCAGTCCGCTTTTCCAAGTAATCTTGGAGCAAAGCGACAGCCGAGCAAATGCCCCAGTAAATCATGGCAACTAAAATATACATCGTCATATAGTCGAACTCTCGTCCGCCTACGATTTTTGCCTGCTGAAATAACTCCGGCACCGTAATCATAGCGGCGAGGGAAGAAGCTTTTATGAGGTCGAGCATAACGTTTGTCAGCGGCGGCAGAGCGATTCTCATTGATTGAGGAACGATGACATGCAGCATCGTCTGCCGATAGGAAAAACCGATCGACTTTGCTGCATCCCACTGGCCTCTGTCTACCGAAGATAAAGCCGAACGAATAATTTCGGCAATGTAAGCGGCGCTGTTGATGCTGAAGCCAATTATCGCAGCGGACAGCGCCGTAAATTGAATCCCGATATAAGGGAGACCGAAATATAGAATAAATAAAATGACCAAAATCGGAACGCCTCTCATAAATGAGATGTAAACCCTTGCCGGCCATCGGAGCAAAGCGAATTTGGACATCCGGCCGAGCGCAATGAAAAAGCCGATCATCAGTCCGGCAAACATGCTCGCAAAGGAGATCAAAAGCGTATTCCAGATGCCCTGCATCACATAAGGGAATGATTTAGCAGCTAATTCTGCATTGAAAATATACTCCCATTGAATAGAGCCCACTTCGAATCCCTCTATTTGTTCTGATCGACGTCAGCAAAGTCGATATCCTGTTTTTTTGAAACATCGGCATCACCAAAGAATGTTTTGGAAATCTTCTTGATTGTACCGTCTTTCAGCATATCCTTGATGGCTTGGTCGAATTGTTTTTTCAGCTCTGTGCTGTCTTTTTTGATGATCATGCCTTGCTGGTGCGGATAATATTTAAGATCCGGGTGAATCGTCAGATCAAGGTCAGGCATTGCGGCGAGCGCTAGTTTTTGTAAATAATAGTCGTTTAAAATGACGTCGGTTCTTCCGTTAGCCACATCTTTTAAATACTGTTCATTCGTGGCATTATCATAAATCACCTCTTCAGCTCCGTACTGACGGGCGATATCCATATAAACCGTCGTTGCGGCGCCTGCAGCTTTCTTTCCTTTTAGGTCTTTCAGCGTATGAATGCCTGATAAATCTTTCTTGCGGACGATTGCCGTACCATATGAATATTTATAAGGCGTTGTGAACAAAAATTTCTTTTTGCGGTCATCTGTCATTGTGATGTCGTTGGCCGCTGCGTCAACTTGGCCGCTGCCTATTGCCGTAAGCATGCCGTCAAAGCCCATCTCTTTAAATTCGACATCCAAATCAAGCCGTTTAGCCGCTTCGCGTATGACTTCAACCTCATAGCCAGTCAGCTTGTCGTTGCCTGATTCAGTATCATGATATGAAGTGGGATAAAGTGTTCCTGAAGTCGCAACAACGATTTTTCCCTTTTCTTTTATATCATCCCAGGCTGTATTTTTATTTTCAGCCTCTTTTTGAGTGGTGCTGCATGCAGCGGTTATAATAGCAAACGCCATCACTGTTATCAGTAAAGTGAAAGGCTTATACATACGAAATATTTTCACTGAAACAATCCTCCTATTCCTTTAGTCAAGTAAACCATAGCATTGAAGCAGACAATAGGCAATAAGTTAATTTGTATTGGAATAAAATAAAAATTTATTAATTTGAAGCAGGTGAATGCACCCTGCTTTACTTTTGAAAGTGAAAGGCGGATCATAAAAATCGGGTAATATAAACAAATAAGGAGGATCTGAATGATGAAAAATATCTTAATCATTAACGGACACGAAGCATATCCGCATGCGAGAGGCCGGCTGAATCATACCATCTTTTCAGCGATGGCAGATAAGCTGGACGAAAAATATAATATTAAAAAAACGGTTGTCGCAGATGGCTATGAGATCACGGAAGAACACGAAAAATTCAAGTGGGCGGATGCCGTCATTTATCAGACGCCGATTTACTGGTTCAGCCTGCCGGCATTATTTAAAAAATATATTGATGAAATATATGAATACGGCCTTTTTTATCAAGGGGCAGAAAATTATGGCCGCGGCGGTCTGTTTACGGATAAAAAGTACATGTTTTCGACAACATGGAATGCGCCTCAGGACGTATTCTCCAAAGAGGGAACTTTTTTTGAAGGGAAAAGTCTGGACGAAGCCTTGTTCCACCTTCACAAAATGCAGGAATTCGTCGGTATGAAACCTTTAAAAACTTTTTCTGTGCATGACGTCATCAGCAATCCGAATGTTGATCAATACATTAAAGATCTTGATGTACATTTAAAAGAAGTATTTTCAATTTAAACCGGCTGCCTCAGGCGCCGAAAGGCCTGACGATTGAAGAGCTTTGCTATTTCGGAAGACATCCCCATAAAAAGCTGCTGTCAAAGTATACAAAGGAAGATCATGAAATGGTTGGACTGGTGCAACTGGTATGACGGGATTGCGCAGCCGGACGCTTGATGCTCTTTCAGGCGGACAAAGGCAGAGGGCCTGGATTTCGATGTCATTAGCTCAGGGAACGGACATGCTTTTGCTTGATGAACCTAGGCCCTTTCTAGATATAGCCCGCCAAATAGAAGGACTGGAGCTGTTAAAGCAGCTGGATCAGGAGCACGGCCGTACGATTGTTATGTACTGCACGATTTAAATCGAGCTTCCCAATACGCTAATCCGCATTGGATGGCAAAGTATACAGTGCAGGAGCGCGAGAAGAAGTATTTACGCCGAATCTGTTCCGCGGCGTTTTCGGGCTGAGTGCTATTATGAAAAGCCCTGCGGTCCAAATGCCGATGTGTCTGCCGACAGGGCTGTGCGGAAGGGCGCTGGCAAAAACAACATCATATTGAAGAATGAAGGTTTGAGCCGCTGGCACAAGCCTCTTTTTTCGTTTTTAATCAAAAGGTCATGTTACAGTTAAGATAAAAAACTAAACAGGTGATGTCATATGTTTTTGAAAAAACTGACTGTGCTTCATGAAAAAGTCCCTTCTTACTCAAAATATCCTTTTTCAATTCCTGCGCTTAAATCTTTAAGAGAGCTGGCGTTTCAGAAAGATGTCACTTTTTTTGTGGGCGAAAACGGCTCCGGGAAATCGACACTGCTTGAAGCGATCGCTGATAAGTGCGAATTTAACACGGCCGGCGGGGGAAGAAATAATACGTATGAAGTACATGCATCCGCTTCTGCCTTTGGGGACTTTATCAGACTTTCCTGGCTTCCTAAAGTCACAAATGGCTTTTTTCTGCGGGCCGAATCCTTCTATCATTTTGCCTCTCATATTGATGAAATGGACAACAACGGCTTTATCAATTACGGAGGCAGGTCTCTTCACGAGCAGTCACACGGCGAATCTTTTTTGTCGCTTTTCAAGCACCGTTTTAAAGGAAAGGGCATCTACCTTCTTGATGAGCCTGAAGCAGCTTTATCTCCGGCAAGACAGCTGGCTTTCTTAAAAATCCTCCATGATCTGACCAGGAATAAACAAGCTCAGTTCATCATCGCCTCGCATTCTCCGATTTTATTGGGATATCCGGAAGCTCAAATCTTCAGCTTTGACGGTGAAAACATTGCTGAAGTCAGCTATGAAGATACCGATCATTACAGTTTGACAAAGTATTTCCTGCAGCATCGTGAAAAGCTTCTTGCTGAACTGTTTTCAGAAGATGTTTGATGTGAAACGCGTTTCATAGGATATGATAAGGATCAAACCGGATCAAAATACGATATAGGAGTGGAACAATATGATTCATCAACAGTTACGGCCATTTCCGGATCATTTCTTGTGGGGATCGGCTTCAGCGGCCTATCAAATAGAAGGGGCCTGGGATGAGGACGGAAAAGGCGCATCGGTTTGGGACGTATTCACAAAAATTCCCGGGAAGACGTTTAAAGGCAGCAACGGAGATATTGCAGTCGATCACTATCACCGCTTTAAAGAAGACGTCGCTTTGATGGCTGAGATGGGATTAAAAGCATACCGCTTTTCAGTAAGCTGGCCGCGAATTTTTCCAAAAGGCAGAGGAGAGGTCAATGAAGCGGGCTTAAAATTTTACGACGATTTGATAAATGAGCTGCTCGCTCATCATATTGAGCCTGTTTTAACGCTATATCATTGGGATCTTCCCCAAGCTTTAATGGAGGAGTATGGCGGATTTGAATCCAGACAGATTATTGAAGATTTCAATACCTATTGTATAACGCTCTACAAACGTTTTGGAGCCAGGGTGAAATATTGGGTATCCCTTAATGAACAGAATTACAACTTGAACCATGCGTTTATCACAGCTATGCATCCTCCGGGAGTAAAGGACAGAAAACGTTTTTATGAAGCAAACCATATTGCGTTTTTAGCCAATGCCAAGGCAATCGATTCGTTTCGCCAATATGTTCCCGACGGAAAAATAGGGCCAAGCTTTGCTTATTCCCCTGCATATCCGTTGTCAAGCCGTCCGGATGATATTCTTTCTTTCGAAAATGCCGAGGAATTTACGAATAATTGGTGGCTAGATATATATTGCTGGGGAACATATCCGAGTATTCCATTTCAGTATCTGAAGGAAAAAGGATGGGCGCCGACGGTACAAGATGGGGATATGGAGCTTTTGGCAAAAGGGAAACCTGATTTTGTCGGGGTCAATTATTATCAGACCATCACATATGAAATGAACCCTCTTGACGGCGTATCAGAAGGGAAAATGAACACGACCGGCCAAAAGGGAAGCAACCAGGAAACCGGAATGCCAGGGTTATATAAAACAAAAAAGAACCCTCATCTGGAAACATCGAATTGGGACTGGGCCATTGATCCGATCGGGTTGAGGATCGGTCTGCGCAGGATCTCCAGCCGCTATCATCTTCCTGTCTTTATAACGGAAAACGGTTTGGGGGAATTTGATAAGGTTGAAAAAGACGGTGAGATTCATGATGAATACAGAATTGCTTATTTGCGTGCACATCTTGAACAATGCAGACAGGCAATTCATGACGGTGTCGATTTAATCGGCTACTGCAGCTGGTCCTTTACGGATTTATTGAGCTGGCTCAACGGCTATCAAAAAAGATACGGATTCGTCTATGTCAATCGTGATGAAGAACATCTAAAAGATTTAAGAAGAATAAAAAAGGATAGCTTTTATTGGTATCAAAATGTGATCAAAACAAACGGTGAGGAGCTTTAACATGAAGGCGCTGTGCAATTCAGCGCCTTCATCAATTGCTCAGTCATTCCTAAAGTCGAGAATGTAGGTGATGGCTTGCGAATGAACTTGATCAGGCATAACTGTATAGCATGTCAGCTGATAGGATCCTTGCGGAATATCGCACGTCAGCTTTTTTGATAGGACGCTTGTAATCTCGATTCCGCCTTCAAGCACTTCGAAAGAAACGGATATTTGCCTTTCAAAGGATTCCACCGGCTCAGGGCAGTTTAAACGAACTTGCACTAAAGATGTTGTGTTTTCGGCTGCTTCAAACGAAACCGCATCCTCTAGAGCTGTATAGCCTCTTTTAATATCTTCGTCTGTCCAATCCATTACAGGCGGTTTGCCGCCTTTTTGATAAACGGTAAACTGATGGTATGACATCGTCATTTCCTGGGGTCCCCATGTTTTCCTCAAAGGCCGTTCCTCCAATTGTATTATTTGATGTTGAAAAGCACTTTTGTTCCGTCAGGGTAGTCGCTCACCTGATTGCCGACCCAAGACCCCGCTCCGCGGTTATCAGACGGGCTGATATACTCAACCGACGCTCCTGTTCCGCCTTCTTCACACATGGCCATTGGCCATTCGTCACGATCATAGCCTGATTTTGCGGGAACGTCCTTTAATGATTCCTTCCGCCTTTCATCCGCACCGTCCCTGTCAATCGTGCAGATCTTCGAGTGCCCTTTTTTTATGGCGGTTCGAATGTGGGCTCCTGTTTCAGGATAGCGATCCGCTGGGAAATCAAGCATTTCATCATAGCCGGAGCTTCTCTTATGCCCGGCGGGCTCGTGTTCTGAAGAAAAGAAATCTCCCGTTGTCATTCCGATGATCACGGCCGCTATTACGACCAAGCTGATCAGCAAAGATTTAATTTTGTCCATTCTTGTTGTCCTGCTTTCTGATAGTTAATCATTCAGCCGCGGCCGAAAATAAACACAACCTTATTATCGTAAAGATGGCCTGAGAAATAAAGGGGAGACTATTAGATTTTTCCTTGAGAAAATATAGAATTGCCGGGCCGCACAATCTATTTTTAAAAAATCTGCGATAAAAAAGAGGTTTTGAAGATTAAAAATCTAATTTTCTCATAGCAAAGAAAAATATTCATTAAAATCATGCCCCCTTATAAAAGGGTGCTGCTCGAATGATATAAAAAAATACGGATCACCGGATAAGGAGCTGATAGATTTGTTTCGCAAGCTATTTAGATCATTGAAAAACAGCGGATACCGCCGATACAGCAGCAGCGACTACGGGCGGAGGCCTTATAAAAAATACAGCAGCAGCGATTATCGAAAAAAAGGGTATGGCCATCATCATTACAAAAGAAAACATAAGAAATTTTTCAGCAGCAGCTGATTGATGTGAAAGCTTTTATTAGATGGATGTTTGACCGGCCCCTCAAAAAGGGAACCCAAATCTGCGGACGATATCAAATTCGGAATGTGCTCGGGATGGGAAGCTATGGCATCACTTATCTTGCCAGCGAGCTTGGCGGGGGGGATGTCTGTGTTGTCAAACAGCTGCGGCAAACAAAAGTATGGACATCAAGCGGGCGGCGGTCTTTTGATCGGGAAGCTGAAATTTTGCAGGGTTTGGATTTACCTGCGGCGCCCCGGCTTTACGATGTGCATAGAAGCGGGCGCAGCTGGTTTATCGTAATGGAATATGTTGATGGGAAGAATTTCGAAGATTTGATTTTTTATGACGGATGCATATTCGATGAACAGCAAACCATTCTTATATTGCTGGAGGCGCTCCAAATCACCGCTTCGCTTCATTCACGCGGACTGATTCACCGCGACTTGCGAATGCCTAATATTCTTCAGACAGGAGAAGGCATTCGCATCATCGATTACGGGCTGGCATGCCGCCTGACCGAGAGCGAAACCGCACTTTACCGACACCCCGAAAAAAGGCTGATGCGATCTGTTTCTGTAAAAAGCGATTTTTATGCGCTGGGGCATTTTGCACTTTTCCTTCTTTATTCCGGGTATATTCCGGCGGCAAAGAAGGAAAAAAGCTGGGAGGAAGAGCTTAGCATTTCGTCCGGTCTAAAGTCTGTTTTGCGAAAAATGCTGCAGATTGATTCACCTTATGAAAGCGCGCAGGACATCATCGCTGATTTGGCATCCTTAAATATGACTTCCCGTGTAGTAATACAAGAAAATATTTGATCAAAAGGGATGGGTCTTCAATGAATGCAGTTCTAATAACCGGAGCCGGGCCGACGGGATTGGTGCTTGCGCTGTTTTTAGCCCGGAAAGGAGTGCCGCTTCGCATTATTGATAAAAATACAGGCCCCGGCCGGACATCACGGGCAATGGCGGTTCATGCCCGCACCCTTGAGTTCTACCGTCAGCTTGGGATAGCTGAAGAGGCGGTTCAAAAGGGCATTAAAGTCAATGCCGTTCATGTACGTGAAGGTCATAAGGAAAAGGGGCGTGTCAATCTTGGGGACATTGGAGAGGGATTAAGCCCGTATCCATTTGTGCTCAGCTTTGCCCAAGACGAGCATGAGCGATTTTTACTTAAGCATCTTAATGCGGCAGGAGTCGAAGTTGAATGGAAAACAGAGCTGGTTTCTTATTCGGATAAGGGCGGCTTTGTTGAGGCAGAGATTAGGAAAGAGGAACAAACGGAAGTGATCGAAACGGCCTTTCTCTGCGGCTGCGACGGAGCTCACAGCACTGTACGCCGCGGATTGGATTTAGACTTTCCGGGAGGGACGTACGAGCATACTTTTTATGTAGCAGATGTTAAAGCATCAGGCGAAGCTGCTTCAAAGCATGATCTGAATCTTTGTCTTGAGGAAGCCGGCTTTTGTATTGTTTTTCCTGTAAGAAGCACCGGCATGAATCGGTTTGTCGGCATTGTGCCCTCTGCTTTGGAAAACAGAGAGACCCTCTCCTTTAAGGATATCGCTCCCTTTGCAGAAAAGCTTCTGCATGTCAAAGTACATGAAGTCAACTGGTTTTCAACCTATCGCGTTCATCATCGGGTGGCTGATCAGTTCAGAAAAGGGCGTGTCTTTATTTTAGGAGATGCGGGACATATTCACAGTCCTGTCGGCGGTCAAGGGATGAATACAGGTATCGGTGATGCCGTCAATTTAGCATGGAAACTGGCGGGAGTGCTTAATGAACGTGTGGATGAAATAATTTTGGACAGCTATGAGACGGAACGGATTGCATTTGCCCGCTCCCTTGTGGCTACTACTGATCGGGCGTTTCAGGCAGTGGTCGGACAAAATGCCAGGGGAAGGCTGGTTCGGACTGTGCTTATTCCCCGAATTGCACCGTTCTTTCTTCGATTCCCGCCTATAAAAAAGGCGGCTTTTAATAGAGTGTCGCAAATTCGCATTCATTATCGAGACAGCCTACTAAGCATGGGAAAGGCCGGAAAACTTCAAGGCGGAGATCGTCTGCCCTGGATCAGCGTTGGAAGGAATGACAATTTTGAAGCGCTGAAGACCGCCGCTTGGCAGGTTCATATTTATGGGAAGGCAAACCCGGGGCTGTTAACAATCGCTAAACAACACAACCTCCCATTGCATGAGTTTGCATGGAGCAGGGCCAGTGCTAATGCAGGTTTACGGCGCGATGCTCTCTACCTTGTTCGCCCTGACGGATATATTGCTCTTGCAGACAGTGAACAGACTATCAACAAGCTGACAGAGTATCTTTCTAAATTTAAAATCAGGAACTAAATGGCTGCCGATTAGCCGGCAGCCGTATTTTCGATTATTTCATTTTGACTTCTCCAATCAGTTTCCGCAAATCTTCAGCCAGCTTGGCCAGCTCGTTTGCGGAGGCTGAAACCTCTTCCATTGCCGCGAATTGCTCCTCTGTAAGGCATGCTGCCGATTTCAAGAAATGTTGGTTTAAAATAAAGTTTGATCATGTTTACTCCTGTGTCGCGCCCTTTTGTGATTTAAGAAAAAAGTTATTTCGGTTGCTGCTTTTTTAACATAAGTAAAAATTAAAACCTCGGCATAAGCCCAGGTTTTTACTCATCAAAATATCTTTTTATTATATTCTATATAATTTTTGCTAACAGTAAGGTGATTGATTTAAGGAAACGATCTTGTTATTTTTCTTATTCAAAAAAATTATTTTGTTTAATTTGATCTATTCGTTTTTTTCCCCATTCATACATCATCTCAACGATTGGTAGCAATGTCATTCCAAGCTCAGTCATTGAGTATTCGACTTTTGGAGGAATTTCCGGAATTACTTCTCTATGAACAATGCCATCTTCTATCAGTTCACGTAATTGGTTTGTTAATACCTTATGAGATATTCCTGAGAAAAGTCTTTGGAGTTCGCTGAATCGATGTGGCCCTTCCACACCTAAATGCCACAAAATAACAACTTTCCATTTTCCACTAATAATCGATAAGGTAAGTTCTTTTTCACAATGATAATCATGATTTAATATTCTCTCTTTAATTTCTTCTCTTAATGTATCTGACATAGGGAGTAACTCCTTTTCTTATAATAGTAACCGTTTGGTAACCTCCGCACAAAAAAGTGCATTCTTCACAAAGCAGAAAAGCGCCGGTAGAATGAATTTATCTTAAGATCAATTTTTTATATTACAGGAGGCAAATGATATGAGCAAAAAAGCTTTATTTATTATACCACCAGAAAGATTTAATGAAGATGAATTATTTCAACCAAAAGAAGCTTTAAAAAATGCGGGAATTGATGTAACTATTGCAAGTACAAAAACAGGTGAAATTACTGGTGACTATCAAGGAAAGACAAACGCTGAAGTGATCTTCTCCGAGGTTTCAGCCACTGATTATGATGCTCTTGCTGTCATAGGGGGATCCGGTACGAACGATCATCTATGGGGAAATCAAGAATTGCTAAGCTGCTTGAAACAAGCTCATAAACAAAATGTTCTTGTAACAGGAATTTGTGCCGGGGCTGTAACTGTAGCTAAAGCAGGGTTACTTACTGGCCGAAAAGCTACTTGCTACCCAGTTGACGTACAAAAGAACGAATTAAAAGCTCATAACGTAGAGTATGTTGAACAACATGTCATAGCACATGATGATATTATTACAGGCGATGGACCAGATGGTGCAAAAGAATTTGGAAAGAGCCTTGTTGAAGCATTAAGTTAGTTCTTAAATTTAAGTGAAAAACTTGTTTGGATATGAAGCCGTTCGGAAGTTATTCCGAACGGCTTCTTTTCATAATTAGGTGAATCAACGTTTTCGTCTTCTGAAGAGCCAGGCTCCTGTATAAAAAATGCCGATTACATCACCCTCTGATTTTTGATCGGCATATAAAAGAATGACAAAACCCTAAAACTCCGGTGGTAACGGGGTTTTTAGCGGCAGTGTCGCCCAGGTTCTTTATTACGTCCTTGCTTCCTTAGCGGTCGTCAAGGCTTCAGCTTGGTCTTTTTTATATGTCATGTAGCCTTTGACCTGCTGATGTACATCCTTTTTCAGCTTATAGGCTTCACTTTTCTGGTAAGCTGATGCATTGTAGCGGATGGGAGAGGAGCTTTTTCCTTGACGGGTTGCACCGATTAAGGCGGAGTAGTCGGCGGTAATCATTTGCTGAGCCATTTCAGAGGCTCCGTATTCGTTTTTTAGCAGTTCGTCGAGATCCCCGACGGCTTTAATGGTGTCTTTTCGTTTTTGGTTTGCGGCATTCAGCTGCTGTTTAAATTCATCAGCTGGAAAAGGTTCTAAGGAAATTAAATCGTCGATCTTAACTAAAATATTTTTCAGTTCTTTTTTTTGCGCGGACACCATGTTATGAGAGTGAGTATGGACGTTTACGAGTTCTTGTTCAAGAAACTGAACATCAACAAATGTCTCTCCTGAAAGCCCAGCATTTTCGACAGCATTTGATATCCCGTCCAGAAACTGGATCTGCATATCGGTCAGGTCAAGCCATCCGTCTACGATTCCGGATTGGTCTCTATAAAACGCTTTAATTGTGTCAGCGCCTTTCCCTTGGAAATCTTCATCCAAATCTGCCACGCTTTGAAAAGCATTTTTTAAGCTGACGAACTGTTCTCTCAAACTTTTGTAATCATTTGCCCGCTGCTTCATGGCTGATTGTAAAGTTTCCGCTTCATAGACCTTCATTTTTTGTGCCCTTTCTAAGTCTTATTTAGTACAGAGTTTACCACTTTACAGAAAAAAGTTGGGCGAAAATCCTGAATATCCATAAAAATGAATCTTTTAGATTAGTTTCAAAAACCTAATGGGAGTTTTAGCATATTTCAAATGAATACTTTAGCAGTTCATAGGTCCTGATTCGAGTATGGTGAGTTTAGGATTCAGCTTTTAAAACCAAAACGTCTCCAAAGAAAAGGGCGAGGCCCCTGATGATAAAATTGTGAAATACTGTGAACAAATCTAATGAAAATGTGATTTTATGGTATCTTAAAATAAAAAATTAAAGAAAAAAGACTTCGAAAAATTTAAAAAGATAAAATTGACTGTCTTCTTTCACTTTATTAGTATTATAGTCAAATATTTTAAAAAGAAGGTATTTTTTGCAGAAACCTTGGGGGAAGGGGAAAACGAGAATTGAATGAAGAAGGATACCGGATTGGAATAGATATTGGAGGGACTTTTACTGATCTTTCTTTGCTGAACCTGAAAGATGGCAGCATGACAGCCGTCAAAACACCGACAGTTCCGGAAGATCCTGCTCAGGGGATTATCAATGGGCTGGCGCTTTTAAAGGAGAATGATATTCAGCCGTCGCAGATTCACTATTTTGTACACGGTATGACAATCGGTTTAAACACATTAATACAGCGCAAAGGAGCCAAAATCGCCCTGTTTGTAACAGAAGGCTTTCGTGATATTCTTTCGCTTCAGCGTCTGCGCCTCCCGATTCCGTACGATTTTAGGTCGCGAATGCCGGAGCCGCTTATTCCCCGTAAATACGTATTTCCAATTAAAGAAAGAATGCTTCACGATGGATCTGAGAAGCTGCCGCTTCATTTAGAAGACATTGACGAAGCTGTCGGCAAAGTTTTGAAAGAAGGAATAACCGGAATCGTTGTTTCTTTTCTTCACAGCTACCGGAATCCTGTTCATGAACGTCAAGCTGTTGAGCGAATCAAACAGCAAGCGCCTGGGTTGGAAGTCGCGGCGTCTTCGGAGCTTTGGGCGCAGCTGAGGGAATACGAACGAACTGTCATATCAGTCGCCAATTTATACATAAAGCCTAATGTGCAGCGCTATTTTAACACGCTCAAAGATAGACTCGCTGAGGCCGGTATTCCGGCGGAGCCGTTTATTACCCAATCAAACGGAGGGCTGATGGATATTGAAACGGCTGCCTCGGCACCTGTCAAAACGCTTTTCTCAGGTCCGGCGGCAGGTGTTATCGGAGCGATTCGCGCTGCTGAATCCGCCGGCTCAGGAAATGTGATCACGTTTGATGTCGGAGGAACAAGTGCTGATATTTCCATTGTAGAAGAAGGAAAAGCAGCACTGACCCAGTCCAATCAAATTTCGGGCTTCCCGATCACCATTCCGTCTGTTGCGATGTATTCGATTGGAGCAGGCGGTGGGTCTGTTGCTTGGATTGATAATGGCGGACTTTTGAAAGTGGGGCCGGAATCGGCAGGCTCTGACCCGGGCCCAGCATGTTATGGAAAAGGGAAGCGGGCTGCACTGACCGACGCGTTTCTGATTTGCCGTTACTTAAATCCTGATCGGTTTGCATCCGGGAATATGAAGCTTTTCCGGGAGAAATCCGAGCAGGCGCTCATGCCTGTTGCGGAACATTTAGGCACAGATGTGGAGCGGGCTGCCGACCAAATGATTCAGGTCGCTGTTGCCAATATGTATACGGAGTTAAGCAATGTGATGGAGCAGCACGGGTTTGATCCCCGTGAATTTAGTCTGCTGGCATTTGGGGGCGCAGGCCCGGTAACAGCAAATTTTCTGGCGGAAGAAATTCAAGCGAAAAACGTGCTGATTCCCCCGAGTCCCGGCACACTATCCGCTTTAGGGGCTTTAACCGCTGATTTTGTCTATGATGCCGTACTTTCAAGGCAGGTTCTTCTTGACGAACTGGATGCGGACCAATTAAAGGAAGAGTTTTCAAGACTGACGAAACAAGCGGAAAAATGGCTTGCTGAACAACGTGTAGAGGTGCTGACGGAGACATCTCTTCTCTGCTTGCTTGATGCCCGTTATAAAGGGCAGGCATACGAGATTGAACTGCCTGTTTCACAGGTATGTATCGAAGAAAAGAACATACGGGAAATCGCAAAATCCTTTCATCGCATCCATCAGCGTAAATATGGACACAGTGATGAAAAAACAAGCATTGAACTGATGAATTTGCGCGTACGGATCATAGGAAAGACGCCAAAACCTTCAGTAGAAGAAAGCCGCCGAACCGCAGGGCCTAAAGCGTTGCCAATCAGCCGGAGGGCGGTCATGATTAAAGGCAGCATATACCAAGCCGCTGTGTACAACCGCTGTGATCTGCCATGCGGTCAGCGGATTGAAGGGCCGGCCATTATTGAGCAGGATGATTCAACCACGCTGATTTTGCCAAACTGGCAGGGAGCCGCGGATCAATCAGGCAACTTTATCATTGTGCGGAAGGAGAGCGAAAAATCATGCGAACAGATCCTGCCCGGCTGGAAATGATGAGAAGCTATTTTAATGCAATAGCCGCGGGGATGGGGCACGTCATTGAACGGACTTCCTTTACAACATTTGTGAAAGAGTCTGCAGATTTTGCAACTGCTCTTGCAACCCCTGATGGAGAATTCTACGTTTATCCAAAAACAGTTGGTGTGACGATTTTTTTAGGGTTATCGTTAAAACGCGCAATTAAGGAAAGCGGACCGTTTAAACCGGGAGACATTGTCCTGACAAATGATCCTTATTCAACAGACGGCTTGGCGACTCATTTGCCTGATTTACACGTTTTTAAACCGATTTTTAGCGGCGGTGAGATTATCAGTTATGCCTGGGCCTTTGTCCATTGCAGCGATGTAGGCGGAATGGTTCCCGCCAGTATTTCGCCAACGGCGACCGACATCCACCAGGAAGGTTTGAGAATTCCGCCCGTCAAGATTTACAAAGAAGGGAAAGCGGATCGCGATATATTAAGTGTTCTCCGGGCGAACAGCAGAGCGCCGGAATTAAACGAAGGGGACATTAACGCGATGATTGCGGCAGTCAATACAGCGGAAGCCCGATTGAAGAAGATGATCGGGAAGTTTGGAAAAAAAGAAGTCCAGCAGGGAATGGAAGATTTGCTTGAGCAAGCGTCCATAAGGGCCGGCAAAGTCATCGGCCGCATCCCTGAAGGAACGTACAGTTTTTCTGATTATCTTGATGATGATATGGTCTCTGACGTTCCGATCCGCCTTGCTGTTTCCGCAAAGGTTTCCGATGGGAAAATCACACTGGACTTCTCAGACTGTGATCCGCAGGTGCAGACCGCTTTTAATCTTGTTACAAACGGAAGCAAACACTCATTTTTATATCAAGGTTTGATCAATTATATCATTAGTGAAGATCCGTTTATTCCGGTTAACGGGGGACTGACGAGGCCGATTGGCGTCATCGCTCCAAGGGGAACATTGGTCAATCCGGAATACCCCGCCTCAGTGGGGATTCGTCATTCGATCACGATGAGACTGTATAATGCTGTGCTCGGTGCATTGGCCAAGGCGCTGCCGGAGGACATTCCCGCTGCGGGAGCAGGCCAGTCGGCCATTGTTGTTCTTTCAGCGCCCGATGAATCAGCGGGCGGCAGGAAGATGTCTGTTGTGGAACCGATGGGCGGCGGAGGCGGCGGCCAGCATGACATGGACGGCGCAGACGGAATTGACCATGCATCGGGATTTTTAAAAAACACGCCAATCGAAAGTCTTGAGCAGCATATCGACATCCATGTTCATCGTTATGAGCTGATTAAAGATACCGCTGGAGCTGGCTTTCACAGGGGCGGTCATGCGATCGGGCTCGAGTTCGAAATCACCGCATCTGAATCAATGGTAACGGCAAGGGGAATGGAACGTTTGCGTTTTCAGCCTTGGGGACTTGCAGGCGGAACAGCAGGAGCCCTCGGACGGGTTCGTCTTCATCCAAATGAGCCCCGCGAAAAAATGATTCCGAAAATTGATGTGCTAAAGCTGAAGCAAGGGGACATCCTCAGCATTCATTCACCGGGCGGAGGCGGCTGGGGAGATCCGTTCACAAGGGAACCAGAGCTTATTTTAAGGGAAGTTGAGGCTGGGCTGCTGAGCGAGGATGCAGCCTATCAAAAATACGGTGTGGCACTGAAGAAAAATGGTGAAGGACGCTTTGCCATCGATAAGGAAGAAACAAGCAAAATCAGAAAGAACAGAGCAGGTGAGCACCTGAAACAGTGGGATTTCGGCGTGGCAAGGGAAGCGTACGAAGGGCTATGGACAGAGGAAGCCAGTACTACCCTCGCTCAGCTGCTTCGACAGCTTCCGGCAAATCAAAGATCGCATGTAAAACATTTGGTGCACCGCTATTTTTCAAAAGAAGATCATCGGCTGATCAATACACAGGCTGTTGCAGCTGTTTTTGAGAAACTGGCAGGAAAAAAATAATACGAAAATGGTGAGAAACAATGAAAAGAAACATCTCTGTTTTGTTTATTCTGTCTCTTGTTTTGATGCTTCTGCTTTCCGCTTGCGGCGGAGGCGGCGGCCAGCAAAGCAAAAAATCCGATACAGTCGTTATCGGTGTCTATGGCGGTGATTGGGAAAAATATATAAAGCCGAGCATTGAAGCATTTGAGAAAGATACGGGACTGAAAGTCAAAGTGGTCTCTGGAACAGACTCTGAGTGGTACACAAAGCTTAAAGCCTCTAATGGCAAAAATGCGCCATACGATCTTTTGATTTTGCAGCCTGATACGATTCAGCGGGCTCAGTCGGCAGACCTGCTGGAGCCTATCGATCAAGAGAAGGTTCCCAATTTAAGCGATTTGTATCGTTCCGTTCAGAAACGCTTTACTTTCGACGGAAAGCAATATGCCGCCGGTTTCAGCATGGGGCAGCTCGGGATTGCTTATCGAAAAGATCTCGTACCGCAGGAGCCGAAGCGGTGGACGGATCTTTGGAACAGCAGCTATCAAGGCCATGTAGCCATCTCCTCTCCAGCTTATTCGGCAGGTCTTCAGTTCTTGTCCGGTTTGATTAATGCTCAGGGCGGTTTGGAGTCAAATCAAAGAGATATGAACAAAGCATTCAACAGTTTGGCGGATTTAAAAAAGAATGTAGTAGCCTTTCCTGATAATCCCGGTTCGATTCAAACGCTTCTTGAACGGGGAGACGCCTGGGTAGTTCCATTCTGGGACGGCCGTGCCTTTTCTCTTCAGAACTCAGGGCTTGATTTGGGGTTTGCATATCCTGAAGAAGGTGCTGTGGCAGCTGTCGCGAGCTGGGCTTTAATGAAAGGAAGTCCTAATGAAGAAAATGCCTACAAGCTTCTCAATCATTTGATCAGTCCCGATGTTCAAAAGGACTTTTCTGATAAAACGTATTACGGCATGACCAATAAAAAAGTGAAATACAGTGATGATTTAAAAGGGAAGGTGAAAGTCGGAGAAGCTTATTACAGCAATTTAAAATGGGTGGACTATGAAACTGCAGCAAAAGAATTAGGCGATTGGACAAATCGCTGGAATCAAGTACTAGGCGGAAAATAGGTGACAATCATGAGTGCAATTCAGATTCAGCATGTCAGCCGGCATTTCGGAGATACCATCGCATTAGAAGACGTACAGCTTGAAGTCGAGGAAGGGGAGTTTTTTTCTTTGCTTGGTCCGAGCGGCTGCGGAAAGTCAACACTTCTTAATATCATAGCCGGGTTTCTTCAACCAACTTCTGGTTTTGTATATATAGGAGGAGAAAATATTACTGATTTGCCGCCATATCATCGACATATCGGCATGGTTTTTCAAGACTATGCTTTGTTTCCTCATTTGAATGTTTTTGACAATGTTGCATATGGTTTAAAGGTTCAAAAAATGCCGCGGAAAAAGCTCAAAGAACGGGTAATGGAATGCCTGGCATTAGTCAGGCTTGAAGCGTTTGCAGAGCGAATGCCCCATCAGCTTAGCGGCGGGCAAAAGCAGCGTGTGGCGATTGCCCGTGCATTGGCGGTTCAGCCATCAGTGCTGTTGCTTGATGAGCCGTTAAGCAATCTTGATGCAAAACTGAGAAAAGATATGCAGTTTGAGCTGCGCAGCATTCAAAAGCGTGTCGGCATTACAACGATCCTGGTGACTCACGATCAAGAGGAAGCTTTGAGCTTATCTGACAGGGTTGGAATTCTTGGCGATGGAAAGCTTCAGCAGCTCGGAACCCCATTGGATGTATACCGGACGCCGGCAAATCGGTTTGTTGCGGAGTTTATCGGACAGGTGAATTTGTTTGAGGCTTATTCGGCAGACATGCAGCCTGCTTCATCAGGATATCGATATGAGGTGCCTGGTTTTGAAGTTGATGAAGGTGTACCGCTCTCTATTGAAGTGAGCGGGGAACACGGCCCTTCTGTGTTATTTATGCTGCGCCCCGAACGAATTTCAATTCTTCCCGAAGAGCAAAACGGCCAGTCAAATGGAATGCCAGCTACACTAACGGAGGTTGGCTATATTGGAAATGCGCTCCGGCTGAAAGCGGCTTTAATCAAGGGCGAAATTACCATTCAAGCGCCTGATCCGCAGTTTCCCAGGCTGCCGAAGCCGGGAGATAAAGTTTATATTGACTGGGAGCAGGAAGACCTTGTGCCTCTTGGTTTAAAGGAGGAGCCAAATGGCGGGCGATAACCAAAAACGATTTTATTGGCTTTTACTGATGCCTGCGCTTTTGTTTCTCGGCGTTTTCCTCGTCTTTCCGTTTGTCCTCCTGCTGATTTTAAGTTTCAGAGATGTAGACGGGATGATGAATATGCTGGATACGTACAGCTTTTCTCATTACATCGAAGTGTTTACTTCAGACGTCTATTTAAAAACGGTCGGAACGACGCTTTGGACAGCACTGAAAACAACCGTTTTCTGCCTTCTTTTGGCATATCCGGCGGCATATTTGCTCGTTAAGGCGCCAACCCGTAAATGGCGGGCATTGTTTTATATTTTACTTGTTTCCCCGCTGCTCACAAGTGTCGTGATCCGGACGTTTTCCTGGATTGTGCTGCTTTCGCAAAACGGAATCATCAATGAAGCGCTGCTCAGTATGAAGCTGATTGAAAAGCCCCTGCCGCTTTTATGGAATATGAACGCGGTTATTATCGCATATGTTCAGGTCATGCTGCCGTTTGCCGTCTTGCCTCTCGCCGGATCTTTAGGCGAAGTAAAACCGAATCTCAAATATGCTTCAATGAGTCTTGGAGCAGGGCGGCTGCGGACGTTTTTTTGCGTCACGCTGCCTCTGACAATTCCCGGAATGATCACAGGAGCGATGATCGTTTTTTCGCTGGCTGCCGGAAGCTATATTACGCCCCTTTTAGTCGGGGGAAGGATGCAGCCGCTGCTCCCGCTTTCAATCTATCAGCAGGTGATGCAAGTGTTTGATTTGCCGCTTGCGGCTGCCATGTCTTTTACTTTATTGGCCGCTGTATGTGTGATCATTGCTATCCTGGGGATACTCCTCAAACGATGGGAGGCGAGAATGAGTGGGTAGTAGATTGCGCCGCAAGTCATCAGGGAAGTGGATTGATGTATTCGTTTGGACCACAGGGACTTTCGTTTATCTTTTTTTGGCACTTCCCGTATTTGTCATCGTTCTGTCGGCGTTCAGTCCATCCGAGTATCCGAAATTTCCGCCGTCGGGCTTTTCTCTTCGCTGGTTTGCCAGCGTTTTCAGTAGCGGCGAATGGATGGATTCCATTGGGGTCAGCTGCCTGCTGCTAATGATTGTGACGCCGCTTACGGTCATCCTTGGAACCGCAGCCTCCTATGCTTTGGCAAGACTCCAGTTTCCGGGCAAGGATGCGATTCAATCTTTTATTTTATCTCCGCTGATGATTCCCCAAATTGTTTTGGGAGTGGCTCTTCTTTATTTGTTCACAATGATGGGGATGAACGGAAGTGTCGCGGGGCTGGTGATCGGACACATGCTGATCAGCCTCCCATATGTGGTCCGGACAGTCGGAGTCAGCGTGTCGAATTTGGATCCAAAGCTCGAGCAGGCTTCCATGAACCTTGGAGCAGGACCTGTCCAAACCTTTTTGAACGTGTCCCTGCCGCTGATGAAACCGGGCATGATTGCGGGAGCGGTGTTTTCTGCTGTGACGTCATTTGGAGAAATCTCAATCAGCCTTTTTGTATCTTCACCAACGGTTACACCCGTACCGATCAGAACGTTCAGCTACATTGAGCAGACATTTGATCCGAGCGTCAACGCCATTTCTGTCATATTTATTGCGATTTCCGTCATTGCGCTGATAGTCATTGAGCGGACGATCGGGCTTTCAAAAACGATGTAGGACAGTTTTTTGATTTAAGGCAAGCAGTCTGCTTGTCTTTTTTGTTTTTGTAAAAGGATTGACAATCACGCATCAAATAAGTAGTTTGCCGGTAGTTGTTTAATATAGTTTAAGTTCTATCTATGATTCTTTTTCTATAAAGTAAGAAGGGATACATGGCGGGATCAATATCTGTATGATCTTTAAAAATTTTGTAAAATAAAATACCGAAAAAATATATTATAAAAATAATTTCACCCAAATTTTAAGAAATGTTAATAAAAAATGAAACTGCCATTGGAAATATGCGGGTTAAAACGATTCTTTTTCGTTTTCCCGCATATTTTTTTAGAAATTTCGGAATCGCGCATCAATCTTTTCGCCTACCCTTCGGTATCCCGCATGAATCTTTTCACCTATTTTTCGGTGAAAAAAACAAATTTTTCATTTAAAGTGAACTGTGAGCAGAAAATGAATATATTTCAGAAAAAGCAGATAAAGGCAAACCTGCGGAAACGCAGGGACGCAAAGCCATGGCCTAAGGTGCGGACGGTGCTAAGGTTGACAGGTTGCCGAATAAACAGGGAGTCACCCGTTTTTATTCGGGTGGACTCTTTTCATTTTATTCCCAATATAACTTTTTATTGGAAGTGATCAATCTGTGACAGCGCAATCCACACATCGCAAAACCGCAAAACAGTTTTGCGGTTTGCTTTAGGCCCGTCATAAATAACAAAGCATAAAGGAGGAAAATAAAAAATGGAAAACACATACTACCCATTGACACATGCTCAAAGACGAATTTGGTATACAGAAAAGTTTTATCCCGCTACAAGCGTTTCAAATTTGAGCGGTTTTGGAAAGTTGAAATCAGAATCAGGAATAGATCCAGGTATATTGACTGAAGCGATTCGGCAGTTTGTCCGCACAAATGAAACAATGCGTTTTAGGCTGATGTTTGATGAAGAGGATGAACCAAAACAATATGTAGCCGAACATAAACCGTTTGAAATTGAGTATTTTGATGCCGCAAAAACAGGCAATGTGAGTGAGATTTTAAAATGGGGACAAGCTGAAGCACGCCGGCCTCTGCCTCTGTATGACAATCCATTATTTAAGTTTGCAGTCGTACATATCAGCCCTGTAGAAAGCTGGTTTTTTGTAAAAGTTCATCATATCATCTCTGACGGCATTTCTATGACACTCCTAGGTAACCGCATCACAGATATTTATTTGAAGCTTTCCAATGGGGAAACTGACCTCGAAGCTGTACAGTCATCATTTACGGAACACATTCAAAGTGAATTGGATTACGAAGACTCCAAACGGTTCCAAAAAGATAAAGCTTATTGGAACGCGCAATATGAAGACATTCCCGAACCCTTATCTTTAAAGCAAAGTGATTCTAACCAAATTTGTTTAGATGCGGTTCGTCTTTCTAAAGAGATTTCCCCTGCCCTGTACAAGAAAATTCAAGCGTATAGTAAGGATTACAACATTAGTGTGCTCTCCTTGTTCCTATCAATCTTACACATTTATATGCATCGGGTGACCGGCCAAACAGATGTCGTACTCGGCACATTTATGGGAAACCGGACAAATGCAAAAGAAAAACAGATGCTCGGCATGTTCGTTTCGACTATTCCGATGAAAGCCAGCCTTGATGCGCAGCAGGACTTTACTGCATTTGTGCAGGAAAGGATGAAAGAGCAGCTTAAAATCATCAGACATCAAAAGTATCCGTACAATCTGCTGATCAATGACTTGCGGGAAAGGCAGTCTCATTTAAATAGACTGTTCGCTGTTTCTCTTGAATATCAGGTTATGCAATGGCAGCAAAAAGGGACGATCTCATTTTTAACGGAGCCGATTTTCAGCGGCAGTGAAGTCAACGATATCTCCATACACGTGAAAGAAAGATGGGATACAGGGACGCTTGCGATCGACTTTGATTACAGACAGGAACTGTTCAGCGCGGAAGAAATGGTCATTTTATATGAGAGGCTTATGACGCTGCTTGAGGATGCCATCAATATGCCCGACAAAAAAATTAAGGATCTCGACCTCATTCCTGAACAGGAAAAACAGCAGCTGTTAAAGAAGGCTTCTGGTTCTTTGACCAAGTATGACAAGCAGATGACCCTGCACGGTTTATTTGAACAACAAGCAGCCAAAATTCCAGAAAAAACAGCGCTTGTGTTTGAGGGGAAACAGATTTCATATCGGGAGCTTAATGAGCAGGCAAACCGGCTGGCAAGGACGCTTCGCAAAAGGGGAATTGGTCCGGACGCTCCGGCAGCCGTTTTGATGGAGCGGTCAGAACGGACGATAACGGCCATATTAGGGATTCTCAAAGCGGGAGGAGCTTATGTGCCGCTCGATCCAAGCTTTCCGAGCGAGAGAATTCAATTCATGCTCAAGGATTCAGACGCAAAAGTCGTGATTACTGACAAGGCATTTGAGGCTGATACTGCTGAAGTACTGTCGTTTTCCGCAGCGCTTTCTGAAACGAAGGAAAGCGGCAATCTGCCTTCATCAGCAGGCGCCGATCATCTCGCTTACATTATCTATACTTCTGGAACAACGGGTCGTCCGAAAGGAGTCATGATTGAGCACAGACAGGTTCATCATCTTGTGAGGGGGCTTCAGCAGGCTGTAGATACATATGATCAAGCCGATTTGAAGATTGCGATTTTGGCTCCGTTTCATTTTGATGCTTCCGTCCAGCAGATTTTCACATCCCTTTTGCTTGGCAAGTCTCTGTATATCGTTCCGAAAAGGGTCGTTTCCGACGGGCGCGCATTATCCGCTTATTATCGCCGTCATCAGATTGATGTAACCGACTGCACGCCGTCTCATTTACAGCTTTTGATTGCGGCGGATGACCTTCGCGGAATAAAACTGCGGCATATGCTTGTGGGAGGAGAGGCATTATCAAGGGTGGCGACCGAAAAGCTGCTTCGATTATTTGCAGAAACGGCTGAATCGGTTCCTTTTATCACGAATGTTTACGGCCCGACGGAAACTTGTGTCGACGCCTCGGCATTCACGATTCCGCATGACGGGCATTTCCCGTATGATACCGCCTATGTACCGATCGGCAGGCCGCTTGGGAACAATCGTTTCTACATTTTGGATGAAAACGGAGCGCTTCTGCCCGACGGTGTCGAAGGCGAATTGTATATCGCGGGAGACGGAGCCGGCCGGGGATATTTAAACCTTCCTGACATGACGAAAGAAAAATTTTCAGCGGATCCTTTTGTTCCCGGATATGTCATGTACCGAACAGGAGATATGGCAAGATGGCTTCCTGACGGTACGGTTGATTTTATCGGCCGAAAAGATGACCAGGTCAAGATTCGCGGCTACCGGATTGAGCTCGGAGAAATTGAATCGGTTTTACAGCAGGCGCCAAATACCGAGAAAGCAGTTGTGCTCACACGGCAGGGATCAGCCGGCGGTCTTGAGGTTTGCGCATATGTTGTTCCGAAAAACGGATCTGCGGTTTCGGTGCATGAGTTAAGGGAGCATCTGTCCAAACAGCTGCCTGATTATATGCTGCCTTCTTATTTCGTCGAGCTTGATGAAATGCCGCTGACGCCAAGCGGTAAAGTTGATCGAAAAGCTTTGCTTCGCCATGAGGTGAAGGCTTCGGGAGGAACAGAATATACGGCGCCGAGAAATGACCGTGAAGAAAAAATCGCGCACATTTGGAAGGAAGTGCTAGCCGCTGAAAAAGTCGGCATTTTTGATCAGTTCTTTGAACTCGGCGGCCACTCGCTGAAAGCGATGACGATGCTGACGAAAATCCACAAAACATTCGGTGTTGAGGTTCCTCTGCAGTTCCTGTTTGAAAAACCGACTGTAGCCGCTCTTGGTCAATTTGTTTCTGAAGCGGAGCAAAACGGGTTCACAGCGATCGAACCAGCAGCAGAAAGTGAAGATTATCCTCTTTCTCTGGCCCAGCAGCGGATCTATATCGTCAGCCAGCTGGAAGGAGCGGGAATCGGCTATAATATGCCGGCCGCTGCAATGCTTGAAGGCATACTGGATCTTCAGCGTCTTGAGGCCGCTTTTCAAAAGCTGATCGAAAGGCATGAGGCGCTCCGTACTTCATTTGTATCTGTCAATGGAGAGCCGAGGCAAAAAATTCATCAAAAGGTGCAGTTCAATATTGAGATGATCCAAGGCGGAGACAAGCCTGTCGAACAGATCATGAAATCGTTTGTCCGCCGTTTTGATCTGAGCCGCGCACCGCTGCTGAGAGTGGGGCTCGTCCGTCTTGAGGAAAGCAGGCATATGCTGCTGTTTGATATGCATCACCTGGTTTCTGACGGGGTTTCCATTTCGATTATTTTACAAGAGCTGGCTGGGCTATATAAAGGTAAAGCCTTGCCTGAGATGCGTTTGCACTACAAGGATTACGCTTCTTGGCAAAGAGAACAGGCTGCAGGCGGCTATCGAAGAGAAGAGGAGTATTGGCTAAGCGTCTTTTCCGGGGAGCTGCCTGTACTGCAGCTGTTAACAGATGAGCCCCGTCCGGCTGTTCAAAGCTTTGAAGGAGACAGAGTTTCTGCTGTCGTGCCAAAAGAGATCAAGGAAAAAATGACTGGGCTGGCGGAAGAAAACGGAGTGACACTGTATATGGTCATGCTCGCCGCTTACAACACGCTCCTTGCAAAATACGCCGGACAGGAAGATGTGATTGTCGGGACGCCGACAGCGGGCCGAAGCCATTCCGATTTGGAAGGAATCGTCGGAATGTTTGTCAATACGCTGGCGATCCGCTCAAAAGTTGATCGGGAAAAAACGTTCGCTGATCTGTTGCATGATGTGCGGGAAACGGTGCTGAACGCATTTGAACATCAGAAATATCCGTTTGAATGGCTTGCGGAAAAGCTGAATGTACCGCGTGATTTAAGCCGCCATCCCATTTTTGATACGATGTTTATTTTACAAAATTCAATCGAAGACATTCCACTGCTCGGCGACTTGCGCCTTTCAATCCATGAAACGAATTTCAACATTGCAAAGTTTGATCTGACACTGCAAGCGAAAGAAGAACACGGTGAATTGATTTTCGATTTGGATTACAGTACAAAGCTGTTTAAAAAAGATACCGCTGAGAGGATGCTGGCGCATTACCTGAATCTGCTGAAAGACATGACAGCCGATCCGCATCGGAAAATCGGCGATTTCAGCCTTTTGACTGAGGAGGAAACGAATCGGCAGCTCATCGCGTTCAATCCGGGGCGAAGCGATTATCCGCGGGAGCAAACGATTGTTCAGCAATTTGAGGAGCAAGCGGCAAAAGCAGGAGGTCGTCCAGCCCTTCAATTTGCAGACGCGGTATATTCGTACACCGAGCTTAATGAAAAAGCGAACCAATTGGCAAGACGCCTCCGTGAAAGAGGTGTGAAAACCGGAACAACAGCTGCCATTCTTACCGCCAGGTCGGCTGAAATGGTTGTCGGAATTCTTGCCGTGTTAAAAGCAGGAGCCGCTTATGTCCCGATTGATCCCGATCATCCGGAGCAGCGCATCAAACACTTCTTTCATGACAGCGGAGCATCGGTTCTTTTAACGCAAAAGGCGCTGAAGCCGCTTGCTGAAGGCGCTGAATTTGCGGGGGATTTGGTCTTCCTTGACGATGAACAGCTCTATCGAGGTTACGCGGGCAATTTGTATATTCCGATTTCTCCGCAAACTTTAGCAAATCTTACGTACACATCGGGAACAACCGGAACGCCGAAAGGCAATATGGTGACACATCGTAATATTTTGCGTACGGTGAAAAACGCGAATTATTTGGAAGTCTTGGATTCAGATATTGTGCTTTCGATTTCCAACTATGTATTTGATGCTTTCATGTTTGATGTGTTCGGCTCATTGTTAAACGGCGCCAAACTGGTGGTTGTTCCGAAAGAGACGATCCTTGACATGGGACGGCTTGCCGACGTGCTTGAAAAAGAAAAAATCTCCGTCTTAATGATTACGACTGCTTTATTCAATCTGCTTGTCGATATGCGCCCTGACAGTATGAGGAATTTGCGAAGAGTGCTGTTCGGCGGTGAACGTGCATCTGTCGATCATGTCAGAAGAGCCCTTAAGGCCGTTGGAAAGGGACGTCTTCTTCATATGTACGGGCCGTCTGAGAGTTCTGTCTTTGCGACCTATCATCCTGTCAATGATATTCCTGACAATGCGCAGTCTGTGCCGATCGGAAAACCCGTCAGCAATACGGAGGTTTTGATTCTTGATTCGGCTGGAAAAGTACAGCCGGCAGGAGTTGCGGGTGAATTGTGCGTCGGAGGAGACGGACTTGTCCGCGGCTACTTTAACCGACCTGAGCTGACGGCGGAGAAATTCACAGCACATCCGTTCAAAAAAGATCAGAAGGTATACCGGACAGGCGATATGGCGAGATGGCTTGCCGACGGATGCCTTGAATTTATCGGCCGGATCGATCATCAGGTCAAAATTCGCGGACAGAGAATCGAACTCGGCGAAATCGAGCATCATCTGTTGACGCATGACATGATTCAGGAAGCCGCCGTTCTGGCTGTTGACACCGAATCGGGAGATAAAATGATCTGTGCGTACATTGCTGCTGATCGAGAGCTGTCAAGCCGTGAGCTTCGTGAACATGCGGCTTCGGGGCTGCCTGGCTATATGATTCCGTCTCTGTTTATGCAATTAGACGAGCTTCCGCTCACAGGAAATGGAAAAGTGGACAGAAGAGCGCTGCCCGCACCTGACGCCGCACAAAGCGTGCAAACGGAATATACGGCACCGCGGAATGAGACAGAAGCCCGTCTTGCTGAGCTTTGGCAGGAAGTGCTCGGTATCTCTAAAGTCGGGGTGTATGACAATTTCTTTGAACTTGGCGGACATTCTTTAATCGGAATGACACTCATTGCCCGCATCCAGCAGGAGATGGATGTTGCTCTTCAGCTGAAAGATTTGTTCCAGTCGCCGACAATCGAAAGCCTGGCAGAAATGGCAGCAGAAGCGGAAAAAAAATCGGCGGTCTATATTGGAGCGGCGGAAGAGCAGGAGACATACCCTGTATCATCAGCTCAAAAACGGCTTTATGTCCTCCAGCAGCTTGAAGGCGCCGAGAAAAGCTATAACATGCCAGCTGTTCTTCAACTCGAAGGGAAGCTTGAGTTAGGGCGGCTGGAAGCTGTTGTACAAAGTCTCATCTTGCGCCATGAAGCGTTCCGAACATCGTTTGAAATCAAGGACGGTGAACCTGTCCAGCGGATTTGGAAGAATATCGGGTTTACGATTGATGTAAAAGATGCAGATGAGCGGGAAGCCGAAAAATTGATTGGAGCATTCATCAGGCCGTTCGATTTAACTCAAGCGCCGTTATTCCGAATGAACATCATCCGTCTTGCAGAAGAAAAACACCTTTTGTTAGTCGATATGCACCATATGATTTCAGACGGTGCCTCAGTCAGCGTTCTGATTGAAGAGATGACAAGGCTGTATGCAGGAGACACGCTTGAACCGCTGCGGATTCAGTATAAAGACTATACGGTATGGCAGCAGAAGAATCTGCAAACCGAACAGGATAACAATCATGAAGAATATTGGCTTAAGGAGCTGGCTGGCGAACTGCCCGTTTTGACGCTGCCGACAGACTATTCTCGTCCGGCCGTTCAGACGTTTGAAGGGGATCGTCTCAGCTTTGCGCTGAAACCGGAGCTGGTGCAGTCGCTGAGGAATATTGCACAGGAAACGGAATCGACCTTATATATGGTGCTCCTTGCTTCATACAGCACGTTTTTATCCAAGCTCAGCGGGCAGAGCGACATTGTGGTCGGCTCTCCTGTTGCGGGAAGATCACATGCCGATTTGCATAACATCATCGGTATGTTTGTCAATACATTGGCGATGAGAACGCATCCGCAGGGAGAGAAAACTTTTTCCGGATTCTTGCAGGAAGTCAAAAAAACGGTGCTTGGCGCATTTGAGCATCAAGACTACCCGTTTGAAGAGCTGGTCGAAAAATTGCACGTTGAGCGCGACATGAGCCGAAATCCGTTATTCGATGCGGTGTTTTCCATGCAAAATGCCGATTTGAAAGAATTAACAATGAAAGGGGTCACACTTCAGCCGTATGAATTTGAACATCAGACGGCCAAATTCGATCTGACCCTGGCCGCAGCGGAAGAAGATGGGCTTGTCCGCTTTGAAATGGAATATAACACGGCTCTCTTTAAGCATGAATCAATCAAGCGCTGGAGCGGATATTGGCTTCATCTTCTTGAAGCTGTCGCGGAAAATCCGAATGTCCGCCTTTCAGAGATTTCTCTGTTGGATGAAGCGGAAAAACGGCGGATTATGAACGGATGGAATGACACCGCGCTTGACGTCCCGGCAGACAAAACGATTCACGAGCTGTTTGAAGCGCAAGCCCTCCGCACACCTGACCGCGGGGCTGCGGTGTACAACGGCCGCAGGTGGACGTACAGAGAGCTTAACGCCCATGCCAACCGCCTCGCCCGCCTGCTCATCGAAAAAGGGGCGCAGCCTGACCAGCGGATCGGCATCATGGTCAAGCCTTCGTTGGAAATGGCGGCCGGTGTGCTGGCGATTTTGAAAGCAGGAGCGGCCTATGTGCCGATCGATCCCGACTATCCGGCCCAGCGGATCGGATATGTGCTAAAAGACAGCGGTGCGGAGCTGCTTTTGACGCAACCAGTTTTAGCCGTTCCTGAAGATTTCAACGGGGAAGTCATTCTGCTCGATTCCATGCTGAATGGAGAATTGACAGATGAAGATGACATGAACCCGCAGTCAGGGGCGAAGCCCGACAACTTGGCGTACTTGATCTATACATCAGGGACGACAGGCGAGCCGAAAGGCGTCATGGTCGAACACCATTCCCTCGTGAACCTGTGCTATTGGCATCATCATGCATTTGAGGTCACAGAACAGGATAAAAGCGCGAAATACGCGGGCTTCGGCTTTGACGCATCCGTATGGGAGATGTTCCCGTACTGGATCGCCGGAAGTGAGCTCCACATCATCGATGAAGCGATTCGGATGGATATCGTCCAACTGAATCAATATTTCGAAGAACACGGCATCACGATCACATTCCTGCCGACACAGCTGTGTGAACAGTTTATGGAGCTGAACAACCGTTCATTGCGCGTGCTTTTGACTGGCGGAGACAAGCTGAAGCGGATTGAAAAGCGCGGCTACACGCTCATCAACAACTACGGCCCGACAGAAAACACGGTCGTTGCGACAAGCACGGCGATCGACCCTGATGAAGGAATGCTTTCGATCGGTCAGCCAATCGCCAATACAAGGGCATATGTGCTTGGAGAAAACAACCAAGTACAGCCTGTCGGTGTCACGGGTGAACTGTGCATTGCCGGCCGCGGGCTTGCGCGCGGCTACTTGAACAAACCTGAGGAAACAGCGAAGCGCTTTACGGAAGATCCGTTTGTGCCGGGAGAGCGCATGTACCGGACGGGAGACGCGGTCAGATGGCTCGCGGACGGACGGCTTGAATATATCGGCCGGATCGACCAGCAGGTGAAAATACGCGGCTTCCGGATTGAGCTTTCTGAAATTGAAGTCCAGCTTACACAGCTCGCTGAAGTCCAGGAGGCAGTCGTCGCCGATATCGAGGACGCCTACGGCAATAAAGCGCTGTGCGGCTATGTCACATCAGCGGAACAGCTTGATACAGAAAACATGGCCCGTCAGCTTGCGAATGTGCTGCCAGACTACATGGTGCCGGCGTATTGGATGCAGCTCGATCATCTTCCGATTACGGCGAACGGAAAAGTCGACCGGAGGGCGCTTCCGCAGCCTGACGTTGAAGCGAAAACAGCTGAATACAAAGCACCGCGAACGGAGACGGAGCAGCTGTTGGCGGATGTTTGGCAAGAGGTTCTCGGCATTGAACGAATCGGAATCAGCGACAATTTCTTCACACTCGGAGGAGATTCGATCAAAGGGATTCAAATGGCGAGCCGCCTGCAGCAGCACGGCTGGAAGCTTGAAATGAAAGAATTGTTCCAGCACCCGACAATCGAACAGATCAGCTTATATGTACAATCGGCTGATGATCAGCCGGTTGATCAAGGGCCTGTCGAAGGAGAGGTCGAACTGACGCCGATCCAGCGCTGGTTCTTTGAACGCGGCTTTACGAACCCACATCACTGGAATCAGTCGGTTATGCTTCATTCTCCGGCGGGATTTGACCCGGAATTTGCCGGACGGGCTTTAAGCAAGCTGATGGAACACCATGACGCCCTTCGCACCGTTTATAAACAAAAGGGAGAACGAATGGTTCAGTATAACAGAGGCCTTGAAGAAGCAGCGGTTCTTCCAGAAGTGATTCATTTCAATGAGTCCGGTGAAGAACTGGAAGCTGCCATTTTGCGGGAAGCCAATCGAGTTCAAAGCAGTATTGATTTATCCGAAGGACCGCTCTTGAACGCGGCAATCTTTAAAACAGGTCAAGGCGACCACTTGCTGATCGTCATTCACCATCTCGTTGTTGACGGGATTTCATGGAGAATCCTGCTTGAAGATTTCGCTTCCGGTTATCTTCAGGCTGAAAAAGGAGAACCGATTGTTCTGCCGGAAAAATCTCATTCTTTCGCTGAATATGCAGATCGTCTTAAAGAATACGCCGGCTCCAAAGCCTTTGCAAAAGAAATCGGCTATTGGAAGGAGATCGAGAATGCCGCGTCAGCTCCGCTTCCTAAAGATTTTGAAGCAAGAGACGGACGGATGTGCCACTCGAAAACAGCGGAATTCTCCCTTTCCAAAGAACAGACGGAACAGCTGACGACAAAAGTTCATGAAGCATATCACACAGAAATGAATGACATTTTACTTGCAGCTCTGGGCTTTGCGGTAAAAGAGTGGACTGGGCAGGATGACTTACTCGTCAGCCTGGAGGGACACGGCCGGGAGGATATTATCGACGGCTTGAATATCTCCCGGACTGTCGGCTGGTTTACAAGCCAGTTCCCGGCGCTGATTCAGATGCGCCATGCTGATGATACAGGCTATCAAATCAAACGGATCAAAGAAGATTTGCGCCACATTCCGAATAAAGGGATCGGCTATGGCATTTATCGCTATTTGACGGAAGAAGGCAAACAGACAAAGCCGATAAAGCCGGAAATCAGCTTTAACTATTTAGGTCAGTTTACGGAAATGTCGGAATCCGGTCTGTTTTCAAGATCATCCATGCCGTCCGGCGACCCGCTGAGCCCTGACACAGAAAAGCCGAATGTGCTCGATATCGTCGGTTTTATAGAAGACGGTGTTTTGACGATGTCGATTGTCTACAGTTCCTTGGAATTCAAAGAAACCACAATCACAGCAGTCGCCGACAGCTTTAAAGCATATTTATTGCAGCTGATTGATCATTGTTTAAATCAAGATGGAGACGAAATAACCCCTAGCGATCTAGGAGATGATGATCTGACGCTTGAAGAACTTGATAAATTGATGGAGATTCTCTAACAAAACATACGAGGTGCCTTATGGGGAAACAAAAGATTCAAAAGGTGTATCCTTTAACACCGATGCAGGAAGGGATGCTGTATCATGCGATGCTTGATCCGGAATCTTCCTCTTATTTCACACAGCTCGAACTGTTCATAGACGGTGATTTTGATTTAGCGATTTTTGAAAAGAGCGTGAATCAGCTTGTGCGCTCTTTCGATATCCTTAGAACGGTTTTTGTTCATCAGCAATTGCAAAAGCCGCGCCAGGTCGTCCTGGCCGAACGGCAGGCGAAGGTTGCCTTTGAGGATATTGCCGATTTGGACGAAAAACAGCAGACGATGCGTATCGGCCAATACAAAAAAGAAGTCCAGGCAGCCGGATTCAACCTGGCGAAAGATATGCTGTTTAAGGTGGCGGTCTTCCGGCTTGACCATCAGCAATACCACATGATTTGGAGCAACCATCATATCGTGATGGACGGCTGGAGCATGGGCATATTGATGAAGCGGCTTTTTCAACATTATGAAGCGTTTCGCTCAAATCGTCCAGCTCCGATTGATCAAGGAAGGCCGTATGCAGACTATATTAAATGGCTCGGACGGCAGGACAGGGATGAGGCGTTATCCTATTGGGAGAAGCGTCTTGCCGACTTGGAGAGCCCGAGCGTCATCCCTGGCCGCAAAACATCTTCGGACCAAGAATCTTACCAGAACGAAGAACTTGCTTTCGTCTGGGACAAAGATATGGTGGATGCCGTCCAAAAGGCGGCAAACCGCTATAACGTAACGGCTCCCAATCTATTTCAGGCGATTTGGGGAGCGGTCCTTGCTAAATATAATGCGGCAGAAGACGTGGTGTTCGGCACGGTTGTGTCCGGACGCCCGGCGGAAATCAACGGCATCGAACATATGGCGGGATTGTTTATCAACACAATTCCCGTCCGTCTGAAGGTTGAAAAGCGTGTTTCATTTGCCGAGCTTTTCAAACAGGCGCAGCAGCATGCGATTGAAGCGGAACAGTACGATTATCTGCCGCTTTATGACATTCAAAAGAAATCCGCGTTGGACGGGCGTTTGATCAGCCATCTCGTTGCGTTTGAAAATTATCCGCTGGATCAAGAACTCGAAAACGGAACGATGACAGAGCGCCTCGGCTTTTCAATCAAGGCCGCCGGAGCTTTTGAACAAACGAATTACGATTTGAATCTGATCGTTTATCCGGGAACAGAATGGACGATTAAATGTAAATACAACAGTGCGGTTTATGAGGCCGCCTTCATTAAAAAGGCTGTGGAGCATCTAACAAGACTTGCCCGCATTGCGCTTTCAAATCCTGAATCAGAGGCGGGCAGCGCTGGACTTTTATCAGAAAGGGAACAAATAGCGCTGCTTGCATTTAATGACACGACAACGGACTATCCGCGGGAAAAAACGATCCCAGAGCTCTTTGAAGAACAAGCGGAACAGACACCTGAAAAAACAGCCGTCGCCGCGGGCGAAAAAAACCTTACATACCAAAGGCTGAATGAAAAAGCCAACCAGCTTGCGAGAAAACTGCAAGCAAAAGGTCTGGTGCACGGCGGAGCCGCCGCCATCATGATGGAGCGTTCGCTTGAATCTGCCGTCAGCATGCTGGCAGTGCTGAAAGCAGGCGGTGTTTATGTACCGATTGACCCAGGCTACCCTGAAGAGCGAATTCGCTTTTTGCTTGAAGACAGCGGCGCGAAAATCGTCATGACGAATCAAAGCACACAGGTTTCATTGGAAGGGTATGAGGTGATGGCCGCAGATGCGGAGGACGCTGAAAGAGAAGATGCAGCCAACCTTGAATATATCAACAAGCCGAATGATCTCGCTTATTACATCTATACATCAGGATCAACGGGCAAGCCAAAAGGTGTCATGGTGGAACACCGCAATATCGTCCGCCTCGTCAAAAATGCCGGATATATCCCGCTGCACGAAGACGTGCGCATGGCGCAGACGGGTGCGGTCAGCTTTGATGCCAGCACATTTGAGGTATTTGGCGCACTGTTAAACGGCGGGACTCTATACCCGGTGCCGAAAGAGACGCTCCTTGATACAAGGCGTTTCCGGACATTTTTGGAGGAAAACAGGATCACGACGATGTGGCTGACCTCACCGCTCTTCAATCAGCTGGCCCGGCAAGATGCGGAGATGTTTAAAAATTTAAGCGATTTACTGATTGGCGGAGATGCGCTCGTACCGGCAGTCGTCAACCAGGTTAAACGCGTGTCCCCCGGGCTCTCGCTTTGGAACGGATACGGCCCGACGGAAAATACAACATTTTCAACCTGTTTTTTAATCGATAAAGAATATGAGCGCACAGTTCCGATTGGGAAGCCGATTGGAAATTCAACGGCGTATATTCTTGATCAACAAAACCAGCTTCAGCCAATCGGCGTACCGGGTGAGCTATGTGTCGGCGGAGACGGTGTGGCCCGCGGCTATTTGAACCAGCCTGAACTGACTGATGAAAAATTCGTCGGCGATCCGTTTGCCGAAGGAAAGCGGATTTACCGGACGGGCGACTTGGCAAAATGGCTTCCGGACGGAAATATCGAATTCCTCGGGCGGATTGATCATCAAGTCAAAGTCCGCGGCTTTCGGATCGAATTGGGAGAGGTTGAAGCAAGCTTGGCCAGGCTTGACAGCATCGCAGAAGCCGCTGCCGTCATACGGGAAAACAATGCAGGGGAAAATGAAATTTGCGCTTATTACACTGTCGCCCGGGCGAGGCCGGCGTCACAGCTGCGGACAGAGCTTTCTCAATCACTTCCGGAGTATATGATGCCGTCTCATTTGATCGAACTTGAGAAAATGCCGCTGACGGCCAACGGAAAGATTGACAAACATAAGCTTCCGGCCCCTGAGGCTGAGGAAACGGATGCTGCATACAAAGCGCCGGAAAATGAAACGGAAGAAATCCTTGCTGCCATCTGGGAAGAAATTCTCGGCATCAAGTGCCCGGGAATCGACGACAATTTCTTCTCCGTCGGCGGGCATTCTTTGAAAGCGATGATGCTGACTGCCAAAATACAGGAGCAGATGCAAAAAGAAGTTCCGATCAAGGTATTGTTTGAAAAACCGACGATCAGAGGGCTTGCGGCATTTCTAGAAGGTGAATCAAAAGAAGATGCGCCGCCGATTGAGCCGGCGCCCCCAAAGCCTTATTATCCGGTGTCTTCAGCGCAAAGGCGCATGTACATTCTCAACCAGCTTGAAGAAGCGAGCACGAGCTACAACGTCCCGGCCGTGCTGCTTTTGGAAGGGGCATTGGACAAGGATCGTCTGGAATCCGCGTTTCAAGCTTTAATCAACCGCCATGAAACGCTCCGGACATCGTTTGAATTAATCGATGGAGAAATTGTTCAAAGCATCCGGCAAAACGTACCGTTTGAGCTGACGGCTTCTCAAGCCGAAGAAGCGGAAGCAGAAACGAAAATCAGTGAATTTATCCGGCCTTTTCAATTGAATCAGGCGCCGCTTGTGCGGGCGGAACTCGTTCAATTGGAAGAAAAACGCCATTTGCTTCTGATCGATATGCATCACATTATTACCGACGGAAGCTCAACCGGAATTTTCATCCGCGATCTTGCCCGGTTCTACCATGGCGGCGATGCGCCGGCTCCTAAACTGCATTATAAAGACTTTGCCGTATGGCAAAACGATCAGGAGCGCCAAGGACAATTGAAAGAAGAGGAGCAATACTGGCTTGATGTTTTCAAAGGCGAGCTGCCTATGCTTGATCTGCCGTATGACTTCCCGCGTCCGGCAAAACGAAGCTTTCAAGGCGAGCGGGTTGTCTTTGGCATTGATCAGAAGCTTACAAATGAAATTAAGAAGTTGCTCTCTGAATCTGATGCAACGCTTTACATGTTCCTTTTGGCCGCATTCAATATCCTGATTTCCAAGTATGGATCACAAGATGATATTATCGTGGGATCACCTGTGGCCGGGAGAACGCATCCCGATGTGAATGACATTCCGGGCATGTTTGTCAACACGCTGGCACTTCGCAATCGTCCTGAGGGAGAAAAAACATTCAAGCAATTTTTGCAGGAAGTCAAAGAAACAAGTCTGCAGGCATTTTCAAAGCAAAGCTACCCGCTTGAAGAATTGATTGAAAAACTGCCATTGGCAAGGGACACAAGCCGCAATCCATTGTTCAGCGTCTTTTTCAACATGCAAAATATGGATGTCCCAACATTGAAATTAGGAGATTTGCAGATTTCTTCCTACGCTGTACGGCACCGTACCGCAAAGTTTGACCTGTCTCTTGAGGCTGTTGAACATGACGGGGAAATCGGTTTGAACTTTGACTATGCCGTCTCTTTATTTAAAGAAGAAACGATCAGACGCTGGAGCGGCCACTTCTTGAACGTGATCAAAATGATCAGCGAAAATCCTGATATCAAGCTCCAAGATATCGAACTGCTGTCAGATCAAGAGCGGGAGATGCTGTTGGATGAAGTGAAACACTGTCAGGCAGAAAATCTTGAAGAACGGCCGTTTCATGTGCTGTTTGAAGAACGGGCAGCCAAGACGCCTGACCTGCCGGCCGTTGTTTGCGGAGAAACGAAACTCACATACCGGGAGCTTGAAGAGAGAGCAAATCAGACGGCGAATGTTCTGCAGGGAGAAGGCGTCGGAAAAGACGATATCGTGGGGATTATGATGGATCGTTCTGCAGATGTCATCGTCTCGATTCTTGGTGTAATGAAAGCAGGGGGCGCGTATTTGCCGATTGATCCGGATATGCCGTCGGCAAGGGTGGAATATATGCTTGAAGACAGCGGAGCCCGCTGGCTGCTGATTGAGCCTTCCTATCAAACCGCACTTTCAGGTCAATATAAAGGCAAATTCATAGATATGGCAAAAGACACGCTGAATGCAAGCGCTGAACGCCCTCATTCAACCCATGACGGAGCGGGTCTCGCGTATATCATCTACACATCCGGGACGACGGGCAATCCGAAAGGCGTTCAGCTGGAACACCGCAATCTTGTGAACTATGTTTCTTGGTTCAGCAGTGTAGCAGATTTGTCAGAGTCTGATAAAACAATGCTCCTGTCTTCATATGCATTCGATCTCGGGTATACGAGCCTTTTCCCGGTGCTTCTTGCCGGAGGTGAGCTGCATCTTGTCCCGAAAGAAACATATACAGAACCGGAGCGGTTAAGCCATTATATCGGTGAACAGGGGATCACATATATCAAGCTGACGCCGTCGCTGTTCCATACGGTCGTTCAGCCGCAAAGCTTTGCTTTAACAAAGGGGCTCAAGTCATTGAGATTGATCGTACTTGGGGGAGAAAAAATCAATCCGGCCGATGTGATGCGCTTCCATTCCAGCTATCCGAATGCCCGGTTTATCAATCATTACGGGCCGACGGAGACGACGATCGGGACAGTTGCGAAAGTGATCGATCGGGACGGGATTGCCGAATTTGCCAAACGCCCGACCATCGGACGGCCGATTTCGGGCGCCGGAGCCTTGGTATTGGACGCTTCCCGCCGCCTTGTGCCGCCCGGCGCGGCAGGCGAACTGTATATTATGGGACAAGGACTTGCGAGAGGGTATTTGAACAAACAAGAGCTGACTGCTGAACGGTTTGCTGAAAACCCTTATGCCCCCGGCGCGTTCATGTACCAGACGGGAGACCTCGTACGCCGTCTGCCTGACGGAGAGATTGAATTTTTGGGACGGACGGATGATCAGGTGAAAATCCGCGGATACAGAATTGAATTAAAAGAAATCGAAGATGCCTTGAAAGAGCTCGAAGATGTTGAAAGAGCGGTCGTTCTCGCTTTTGCGCCCGATTCCGGGCTGGAAGAGCTGTGCGCCTATATTCAATCGAAAGGAAAGCCGTCAGCTTCTAACCTGAGGGAGCAGCTTTCTGAACGGCTGCCGTCATACATGGTGCCTTCATATTTCATTACGGTGGATGAAATTCCGCTTATGGCAAACGGGAAAGTGGATCGCAGCGCGCTGCCCGATCCTCAGACTTTAAACAAACCAGGCGCTTCCTATACGGCTCCGTCAACAGAACTGGAGAAAGCACTGTGCCTAATTTGGGAAGATGTGCTCGGCATCAGGCCGATCGGAATTGAAGACAATTTCTTTGATCTTGGCGGACATTCTTTGAAGGGAATGATGCTGACGGCTGATATTCAATCCAAACTGGAGAAAAAAGTGCCGTTAAAAGCGCTCTTTGAGTGCCCGACAGTCAGCCGGCTCGCACGCTATATCGAATCATCTGAAGGGCCGTCAGAGCAAAGCAGGATTCAGCCTGCTGAAAAACGCGACTGGTATCCTGTTTCATCCGCACAAAAACGGATGTATGTCCTTCATCATATCGAAAAGAACGGGACCGGCTACAATATGCCGTCTGTTCTCCTAATGGAAGGCGCTCTTGATATCGATCGGTTAAGACGGTCGTTCATATCATTGGTGGAATGCCATGAATCGCTGCGCACTTCATTTGCGGAAATCGATGGCAGCCCGGTTCAAAAGGTGCACGAAAAAGCGGACATCGAATTGAAGGTCACCGATATTCAAGAAGAAGACGCCGAAAAAGAAATCAGCCGTTTTATCAGACCGTTTGCTTTAAGCAGCGCTCCGCTGCTCCGCGCTGAATTGATGCGAATCAATGAACAGCGTCATCTGTTGCTGATTGATTCCCATCACATTATCGCCGATGGTGTATCAAGAAGCCTTTTCGTCAAAGAAATTGCGATGCTCTACAGGGGGGAAGCGCTGCCGGAACCGAAGCTTCATTACAAAGATTATGCAGTTTGGCAGCATGAACCTCACCAGCAGGAAAGCATTCGGAAACAGGAAGAGTTTTGGCTGAATCAGTTTAAGGAAGCCGTTCCGGAACTCGGCCTTCCGCTAGACTTCCCGCGTTCTCCGGTGCAAAGCTTTGCCGGTGATCAGGTTCACTTTAAAACGACGAAGGAAACAGCGCTGAAAATCCGCGGTTTGGCAGCGGAGACGGAAACGACATTGAATATTGTGATGCTGGCCGTATTCAATATCTTTTTAAACCGTCTCTCTGGCCAAAAAGACATTGTCATAGGTTCGGCGGCAGCGGGCAGAACAAACGCCGACCTCAAAGACATGCCGGGTATGTTCGTCAACTCATTGGCGCTTAAAAACCATGTGCCGCTTCACTCGACGTTCAGCGAATTTTTGGAGGATGTCAAACACAACAGCCTCGCTGCCCTTGACCATCAGGACTACCCGTTTGAAGAGCTGATCGCAAAGCTTGACCTGCCGCGCGATATGAGCCGAAATCCGCTTTTCAATGTCATGCTGACAGTAGAAAATCCTGATAAAGAGACGCTCGACTTGGATGGATTAACGATCAAACCGTATGACATTTCACATGCCGCTGCGAAGTTCGACCTGACATTGGGGGCTTTTGAACAGGGAGAATCAATCGGTCTGCAATTTGAATATGCTATTGATTTGTTTAAGGAAGAAACGATCAAGCGCTGGAGCGGCTATTTGCTCAATCTGCTCGAAGCGGTTGCGGATAATCCGAATGTCCGCCTTTCAGAGCTTTCACTGCTGAATGAGACGGAAAAACGGAGACTCGTTGAAAAGTGGAATGAAACTGCACTCGAAGCGCCGGAAGACAAAACGATTCACGAGCTGTTTGAAGCGCAAGCTCTCCGCACACCTGACCGCGGGGCTGCGGTGTACAACGGCCGCAGGTGGACGTACAGAGAGCTTAACGCCCGCGCCAACCGCCTCGCCCGCCTGCTGATCGCAAAAGGAGCATGCCCTGACCAGCGGATCGGCATCATGGTCAAGCCTTCGTTGGAAATGGCGGCCGGTGTGCTGGCGATTATGAAAGCGGGAGCGGCCTATGTGCCGATCGATCCCGACTATCCGGCCCAGCGGATCGGATATGTGCTGAAAGACAGCGGTGCGGATCTGCTTCTGACGCAAACCGATCTGATGGTGCCAGACACATTCACAGGAGAAGTGATTTGCCTGAATGGAGAAGCTTCCATCCTGTATGGCGAGCTTCATGCTGAAGATGAAGCCAACCCAGTTTCAGGGGCGAAGTCTGACAATCTTGCCTACTTGATCTATACGTCAGGGACGACAGGCGAGCCGAAAGGCGTCATGGTCGAACACCATTCACTTGTGAACCTGTGCTATTGGCATCATGATGCATTTGAGGTCACAGAACAGGATAAAAGCGCGAAATACGCGGGCTTCGGCTTTGACGCATCCGTATGGGAGATGTTCCCGTACTGGATCGCCGGAAGTGAGCTCCATATCATCGATGAAGCGATTCGGATGGATATCGTCCGCCTGAATCAATATTTCGAAGAACACGGCATCACGATCACATTCCTGCCGACACAGCTGTGCGAACAGTTTATGGAACTGGACAACCGTTCACTGCGGGTGCTTTTGACTGGCGGAGACAAGCTGAAGCGGATTGAAAAGCGCGGCTACACGCTCATCAACAACTACGGCCCGACAGAAAACACGGTCGTTGCGACAAGCACGGCGATCGACCCTGATGAAGGAATGCTTTCGATCGGTCAGCCAATCGCCAATACAAGGGCATATGTGCTTGGAGAAAACAACCAAGTACAGCCTGTCGGTGTCACGGGTGAACTGTGCATTGCCGGCCGCGGGCTTGCGCGCGGCTACTTGAACAAACCTGAGGAAACAGCGAAGCGCTTTACGGAAGATCCGTTTGTGCCGGGAGAGCGCATGTACCGGACGGGAGACGCGGTCAGATGGCTCGCGGACGGACGGCTTGAATATATCGGCCGGATCGACCAGCAGGTGAAAATACGCGGCTTCCGGATTGAGCTTTCTGAAATTGAAGTCCAGCTTACACAGCTCGCTGAAGTCCAGGAGGCAGTCGTCGCCGATATCGAGGACGCCTACGGCAATAAAGCGCTGTGCGGCTATGTCACATCAGCGGAACAGCTTGATACAGAAAACATGGCCCGTCAGCTTGCGAATGTGCTGCCAGACTACATGGTGCCGACGTACTGGGTACAGCTCGATGAACTGCCGATTACGGCGAACGGAAAAGTCGACCGGAGGGCGCTTCCGCAGCCTGACGTCGAAGCGAAGACAGCTGAATACAAAGCACCGCGAACGGAGACGGAGCAGCTGTTGGCGGATGTTTGGCAAGAGGTTCTCGGCATTGAACGAATCGGAATCAGCGACAATTTCTTCACACTCGGCGGAGATTCGATCAAAGGGATTCAAATGGCGAGCCGCCTGCAGCAGCACGGCTGGAAGCTTGAAATGAAGGATTTGTTCCAGCATCCGACGATTGGCGAGATCAGATCGTATATCGAATGGACGGACGGCAAACCGATCGATCAGGGGCCTGTCGAAGGAGAAGTCACATTGACGCCGATCCAGCGCTGGTTTTTTGAACGCAGCTTTACGAATGAGCATCACTGGAATCAGTCTGTCATGCTTCATGCCCCGGCAAGATTTGATCCTGAGCTCATCGAGCAGACATTGGAGAAATTGACCGAGCATCATGATGCCCTGCGCATGGTGTACAAAAAGGAAAACGGCCGCATCATTCCTTATAACCGCGGTCTTGGTGATAAGGCATTTTCCTTCAGAGTGGTTAATCTTCAGTATGTCACAGATATTGAAACGGAAATAGCCGCTCAAGCGAAGCGGCTGCAGGCAAGCCTTGATATCGGAAGAGGGCCGCTGTTAAAGGTAGAACAGTATCAAACCGCTGCAGGCGACCATTTGCTGATTGTCATTCACCACTTAGTGATTGACGGTGTGTCATGGAGAATCCTGCTGGAAGACTTTGCCGCCGGTTATCTTCAAGCCGAAAAGCAGCAGGAGATTGTCTTCCCGGACAAAACGAATTCATTTAAAGACTGGGCTGAAGAGCTTGAGTCCTATGCCCAGTCGGAACAATTCCTAAAGACTGCCGAATATTGGCGCCAGCTTGAAAAAAAGCCTGTTCCGGCATTGCCGAAAGACCATGTTGTCGCAGAAAGAAAAGTGAAAGACTCGGCCGCTGTTTCATTTGAATTAAGTGATGCAGAAACGAAGTTGCTTTTGACAAAAGTTCACGAGCCATATGGGACGGATATCAATGACATCCTCCTTTCCGCCCTCAGTCTGATGATCCAAGAATGGACAAGGGACTTAAAGATCTGCATCAACATGGAGGGGCACGGCAGGGAGGAAATCATTCCAGGCATGAACATTTCGAGAACATTGGGGTGGTTTACTGCACAATATCCCGTTGTTTTAACATGTGCTGAAGACGGCGGTTTGTCTGAGATGATTAAAAACGTAAAAGAACATCTGCGGCAGATTCCTGATAAGGGTATCGGATACGGCATTCTCCGCTATTTAACAGATCAACAAAAAGCAGATGCCGATTTCTCAATCAAACCGGAGGTCAGCTTTAACTATTTAGGTCAGATTGACAATGAAGTTCAAACCGATTTCTTCGGACCGTCCTCTTATGATATGGGAAATCAGGTCTCAGAAGCGTCGGAAGCGCTCTACGCCTTGAGCTTCAGCGGCATCATCAGCAAAGAAAAATTAAACATGTCATGCTCCTTCAATACAAAGGAGTTTGACAGGGAGACCGTACAAGAACGAATGGACAGGTTTAAATCCTTCCTCATTGCATTAATTAATCATTGTACGGCCAAAGAAGAACGCGAATTTACGCCAAGTGACTTCACTGCCGGCGATCTTGAGATGGAAGAAATGGGCGACTTGTTCGACGTCCTTGAAGAAAATTTGAACTAAACATGCAGGATTCACCCGCTTCACAGCAAGCGGGTGAATCCATGAAAGGGGGAAGCGATCATGAGCCAGTTTAAAAAAGAGCATGTGCAGGACATTTATTATTTATCACCGATGCAGGAAGGGATGTTGTTCCATACACTGCTGCACCCCGGACAAAGCTTTTATATTGAACAGATCAGCATGCAAGTGAAAGGCTCCTTCCAAAAAGATATTTTGGAAAAAAGCATGAATGTCATCATCGACAGATATGACATTTTTCGAACCGTATTCGTTCATGAAAAAATGAAAAGACCGGTTCAGGTCGTCTTAAAAGAAAGATCTTTTCAAGTAGAGGAAATCGACTTATCCGGCTTTTCTGAAAAAGAGCAGCATAAAAGAATTGAAGATTATAAACAGAAAGACAAAGAAAAAGGGTTTCATCTTTCGAAAGACATTCCGATGAGGACCGCTATTTTTAAAAAAGGACCGGATCATTATGAATGGGTATGGAGCTACCACCATATTCTGCTTGACGGATGGTGCTTCGGCGTTGTCGTGCAGGAGCTGTTCAAGGTGTACAATGCACTTCGCAAAAACGAGCCTTACAGCTTGAATTCCGTCAAACCATACAAAGAATATATTAAATGGCTTGAAAATCAGGATAAACAAAAATCGCTGGCCTATTGGGAAACCTATTTAGACGGTTTTGAGGGACAGACGACGTTCAGCGAACAGCGGAAAAAAACAAAGCAAACCGGCAATCAGCCTGAAGAACTTCTGTTTTCTCTTCCGAAAGAGGAAACCGAAGCTTTTACACAGCTTGCAAAGGCGCACAATACGACATTAAGCACCGCTCTGCAAGCGGTATGGTCCGTACTTTTGAGCCGCTATCAGCGGTCCCGCGACTTGATTTTCGGTACGGTTGTCTCAGGACGACCCGCGGAAATTAAAGGTGTGGAGGACATGGTCGGCTTGTTTATCAATGTCGTCCCGAAACGGGTCACATTTGACGCGCAGACGACTTTTACAGAGCTGATGGCCGACTTGCAGAAGCAGTCGCTTGAATCTGAGCCGCATCAATATGTGCCGCTTTATGATATCCAAAGTTATACGGCAGCGCCGGCTTTAATCGACCATATCATCGTTTTTGAAAATTATCCGCTCCAAGAAGCCAACAAACAGCAGGAAGAAGAGAATCTAGGCTTTGCAATGGGAGATGTCAGTGTTTTTGAAAAATCGAATTACGATCTGAATCTGCTTGCATCGCCGGGTGAGGAAATGCTGCTGAAGCTGGCTTACAATCGGAATGTCTATGATTCGTCATTCGCCAACCGCCTAAAAGAACAGCTTTTGGCGGCAATCGGACAGATCGTCAAAAACCCGGATCAGCCGCTGGATGATATATGTGTGATTCCTGAAAAGGAAAAAGAGCGTCTCGTTGCTGAATTTCATGTTCAGCAGGGTGGAGAAAAAACAGCTTTAACGATTCCGAAATGGTTTGAACGGTGTGCTGAATCAATCCCTGAACAGCCCGCGGTGTCGGCAGCCGGCCGCACGCTTACATATGCCGAGCTGAATGAAAAGGCAAATAAACTAGCTCATATGCTGCGCAAAAAAGGTGTCAGCGCCGATCGAGCCGTCGCCCTCTTTTTCCGGCGTTCACCAGAAATGGTCATCGCGATACTTGCGGTGTTAAAAGCCGGCGGAGCTTATTTGCCGATTGATCCGGAGTATCCGGAAGAGCGCATCCAATACATGCTTGAAGACAGCGGAGCGGTATGCCTCCTGACTCAGGAAGAGCTTTCCGGCCAGGCGGCATCGCTCTCCTTCACAAAGGAAACGATTTTAATCGAATGTCCCGCCGTTTCCGAGGAAAGCGGAGAGAATCTCCGTATTGCCCGACATTCGGATGACCTCGCTTACATCATGTACACATCAGGTACAACGGGAAAACCGAAGGGCAATCTGACGACGCACGCCAATATCGCGAGGGTCGTCAAAGAGACGAATTATATAGATCTCACTGAGCGGGACACGGTACTGTCTCTCTCAAACTATGCGTTTGACGGTTTTACATTTGATCTATACGGCGCCCTTTTGAACGGAGGAAAACTGGTGATTGCCGATCAGGCGACAATTCTCCATATCGGAAAGCTGACAGAAACGATTCAGAAAGAAAACATCAGCGTTATGTTTGTGACGACGGCCCTGTTTAACCTGCTTGTCGACGCAGGAACGGATTGGATGAAAGGCATTCGCAAAGTGCTGTTCGGCGGCGAGCGTTCATCTGTGAACCATGTCAAAAAGGCGTTCGCTGCGATGGGGCCTGACAGGATCATCCATGTATACGGTCCGACGGAAACAACCGTTTTTGCGACTTTTTATCCGGTCGACAGTGTAAGTGACGATGCCGTTTCCATCCCAATCGGCAAGCCGTTGAATGAAACCGCGGCTTACATTCTGACGGAAAATCGCCAGCTCCAGCCGCTCGGAGCGGTCGGTGAACTGTGTATAAGCGGTGCGGGAATATCACGCGGCTACTTGAACAGGCCTGATCTGACTGCTGAAAAATTTGTCCCTCACCCGTTTAACAGTGGGGAAAACATGTATCGGACAGGCGATCTTGCCCGGTGGCTGCCGGACGGCAACATTGATTTTATCGGGCGGATCGATGATCAGGTGAAAATCCGCGGACATCGGATCGAGCTCGGCGAAATTGAAGAGCAGCTTCTCCGCTGTGAAGGCGTCAAGGAAGCGGTTGTCCTTGCTAAGCGAAGTGAGAGCGGAGACTCGGTCTTGACCGCATATGTCGTTTCCATGCCTGGAGCTGAGGTCACAGACGAGGCGCTTCGCAGCCGGCTTGCTCGGAAACTCCCGGCCTATATGGTGCCGTCAGCATATACCATACTTGAAGAACTGCCGCTGACAGCAAACGGAAAAGTCAATCGGCGGCTTCTTCCGGAAGCGGCGCATAAAGCCGGTGGAGAAGAATGCAGAGAGCCGCGCAATGAGACGGAAGCCAAGCTTACGGCGATTTGGTCGGAAGTGCTGGGAAGGCCGCAGATCGGTATGGATGAGAACTTTTTTGAAATCGGCGGCCACTCATTGAAAGCAATGGCTGTCACTTCCCGGATTTTGAAGGACCTCGAAATTGATGTTCCTGTGAACGTATTGTTTGCAACGCCGACGATCGCGGACATTGCCGCTTTCATCGAAAGCGGAGGGCAAACAGGTGAAGCCGAAAGAACCGTCTTCAATCAGGAAAGCCGCCGGCAAGTGTTTGCATTCCCGCCTGTCCTCGGGTATGGCATCATGTACGGCAAACTTGCCGAACAATTGCCGGAATACAAGCTTCACGCTTTTGATTTTATTGAAAGTGCTGATCGTGCTGAGCGCTTCGCGGAAACCATCAGTCATCTTCAGCCTGACGGCCCGCTGACCTTGCTGGGGTATTCAGCCGGATGCGGGCTTGCCTTTGAGGTGGCACAGGAGCTTGAAAAGAACGGACGAAACGTTGAAAAATTGATCATGATCGATTCATATATGAAAAACAATATCAGCGATTTGCAAGGGCGTACAGTCGAAGACGACGTGGCTGCGCTGATGGAAGCCAATAAGGACAATGAGTATCTGCAAATCAAGGCGGTTGCGGAAGGCATCGCCAAAAAGATGGGTGCGTATTATTCGTATTTTGTGAACTTGATTCACCAGGGAAGGGTCGGCGCCGATATTCACTTTATTCAGTCGGAACACACGAACCCGCTTCCGGCATGGCTTTCTTCCTGGAAAGAAGGGACGCGGGCTTCTTATCATGAATATCAAGGTTGCGGAAAGCATGATGAAATGCTTGCTGAAGGTTTTGCCGGCCGCAACGCAGAGCTCATCAAAAGCATTTTGGGAGAGCGTGCTGCTGTAAACGGAGGTGCAAGATAGATGAATGATGTAATCAAACATTTCGGATCTGCTTCCAGTGACATTCAATTGATTTGCTTTCCATTTGCAGGCGGCTATTCGGCATCATTCCGTCCGCTTCATGAACATTTGAAAAGGGATTTCGAGATGCTGGCGATCGAACCGCCGGGGCACGGGACAAATCGAATGGAGCCTGTCGATGATTTGGAAAAGCTCGCCGACATGTATTTAACGGCGCTTCGGCCGAAGCTCTCCCGTCCATTTGTGCTGTTTGGCTACAGCATGGGAGGAATGGTCGTATACAGACTGGCGCAAAAGCTTGAAAAGGAAGGCGTTTATCCGAAAGCTGTCATCATTTCAGCGATTCAGCTGCCTTGTATCAAGCGGAAAAAAGTTTCTCATTATGATGATGATGCTTTTCTCGACCATCTCATCCAGCTGGGCGGAATGCCCGAGGGACTGGTGAAGAACAAGGAAATCATGAACTTTTTCCTGCCTTCATTCAGAGCCGACTACAGGGCGCTGGAGACGTTCAGCCATACTGACCATGCTTTGCTCAGCTCGCCGGTCCATATTTTAAATGGAAACAAGGATGAGAAATGTATGAAGGATGCATTCGGCTGGAACAAATGGGTGAAGGATATTGATTTTCATTATTTTAAGGGCGGCCATATGTTTCTGCTTTCAGAAACGGAGCAGGTTGCCGCGCGCATCAGATCAATCGTCGCGGCGATCGGCAAGCGATCTGTTAAAACCATTTAAAAGAAGCGGAAAATCGGTGTATAACATTAGCCGATCTTCCGCTTTTTTCAGCTATTTGCGTATTTCTTTTTTGATTGAATGGCAGTGGCGCCGATAATGCCGGTGATAATCATCACGCTTCCGAGGAAATGAAACCATTCAAGCGTTTCCCCAAGCCATAATATTCCCGCTAAAATCGTCACCAATGTAGCTAAATGATTAAACATACTGATTTTCGCAGCTTCGATTTTTGATAAAGCATAGTTTGATAAAAAGGATGTCGCCAACGATGATAAAACACCCAAATACAAGATGGCCAGCAAAAACACCGGGTCTGTATAAGGTGTAAAGAAGCCGGCGAGCGTACCGTTTGCCATATGCTCCACTCCGGCGATTCCGTTGAAAAAGAGAAAGCCGGCGCAGATGGTCACATATGTGATCTCAAGAGAACTGAAGGTGCGCGTCATCTTTCTGGCCAATACATTGTAGCCTGCAGATGAAAGGGCCGAAAGCAAAATAAGCGCGGCTCCTCTCAAATCGGAGCCTCCGGCATCAGCGTTTTTCATAAAGAAAATGCAGGCCACCCCCGCTGCCGACAAGACAGTGAAAAAGAACTGGCGTTTCGTAAATCGTTCCTTCAAAACATAAGAAGCTAATATCATCGTGAAAATCGGAATCGCCGCTTGAATGATGCCTGCTTCCGAAGAAGACGTATAGACGAGCCCGAACACTTGAAAAGCAAAAAACATGACAGGATAAAATAACGCCAAAGGCAGGATCACCAGCACGTCTTTAAATCTGAGCCTGATGTTGACCCAGCCGAATAACAGGGGAAAAAGCGCGGCCAAAAAAGCTATGGTAAAGCGGTGGGCCAGGATATCAACCGGTCCCGCCGTGGTGAGCGCCAATTTTATAAAGAAAAAAGAAAACCCGATGATAAAAGCGTATAATAAAGCTGCAAGATAAGCAGATTTGTTCATGGTTGACAACTCCGTCGCGTATGCATGCAATACTGTATATTTGCCGGCTTCTGTCATCTTATCTGGAAGCGAAGTTTGGCACAATACAAAAAATACTGATCTGTACCGATACAGAGTTCAGACAAGGGAGAATAACATGCAAAAATACGTCGAGCTGATGAATGAATTAGAGGCTCTCATCGAAGGGAAATCCTATCAAGAAGGGGACAGGCTGCCGTCCATCCGCACGCTTGCCGCGCAGTTTTGTGTAAGCAAAAGCACGGCAATTCGGGCATTAAGCGAACTTGAGAAGCGGCATCTCATTTATTCAGTGCCTAAAAGCGGCTACTACGTCGTGAAAAAAACAAATAAACAACTGAGCCGCCGGGAGACTGTGATTGATTTCGCCGCTTCAGCACCTGATCCGGATGTTTTTCCATACATTGATTTTCAGCATTGCATCAATAAAGCCATTGATACATATAAAAATGATTTGTTTATTTATGGAACGCCCAAAGGGCTCCCGTCATTAATAGAAGTGATCCAAAAAGAGCTTGCAAATACTCAAGTGTTCACAAATCAGGACAATATTTTCATCACGTCAGGCGTCCAGCAGGCTTTGGCATTGCTTGCCTCGATGCCTTTTCCGAACGGGAAGCGGAAAATTTTAATTGAACAGCCAAGCTACCATTTATTGATCAAGTATCTCGAAGTCCACGGTCTTCCGGCAATCGGCATTGAACGAACGGCGCAAGGCATCGATATTCAGCAATTGGAGCGCATCTTTCAAACAGAAGACATCAAATTCTTCTACACGATGCCGAGGTTTCACAACCCGCTCGGGACCTCCTATACGGAACAAGAAAAAAAGAGCATCGTCAGGCTGGCGGAAAAGTACGATGTGTTTATCGCCGAAGATGACTATCTCGGCGATCTAGAGGGGAATAAAAAGGCGGACCCGTTATTCGCTTATGATGTTTCTTCACGTGTGATCTATTTGAAAAGTTTTTCGAAAGTGATTTTTCCGGGGTTGCGCGTCGGAGCAGCGGTACTGCCTGATTCGTTGGCAAAGGTGTTCAATCAGTATAAACAGCTGCTCGACATCGACAGTTCAATGCTGTCGCAGGCCGCTTTAGAAATTTATTTAAAAAGCGGGATGTTTGAAAAGCATAAGCAAAAAATCCGTTCATCATATGAAAAAAGATCAAGCCTCTTGAATGCTTTATTACAAGAGGTTTCTATGGCGGCGGGGCATGCGGCGGAATTCCGGCCTGCTGAACAGCCGTGCATCCATGCTCATCTGGTATTGGACCGTAAGCTTTCGGCTTCCCGCCTAATTAAAAGCATGAAAAAGCGCAATATCCTGCTGGAGCCTATTGCTCCTCATTATTTGTCATCCTTTGAAAAAAGAAATCTATTAAAAATCAATACATCCAATGTAAAGGAAGAAGATATTCGGCGCGGCATCGAACAATTAAAACAAGTAATTGAAACAGCTTTCTATTAAAAGCCCGGCGGTGAGCATGCAGTCCATAATGCAGATTCGCCGCCATTACAGTTCATCATAGCTTTTCATGACAATCCCGTTTGAAAAATCATCGGCAGCAGAACAAACCGCCATTTTATAACCGGGATCGATATCATATGTTTTGAGATAGCAGGGAGGATAGTCCGGCGGCGTTTCAATAGAGGCGCGGCCCTGTTCTCCGAGTTTGACGGAGAATGAATCAAGCGGCAGTGACAGGCCTTTTCCCGCCTGTTTAATAAAGCTTTCTTTCATCGTCCATAAATGATAGAAATAAGATAGGCGTTCCGCTTCTTTTTTCTCCATCAAGTCGCGATGCTCAGAAGGTGAGAAAAACCGCTCCGCAATAGCAAAATTGATCGGTTTGATTTTCTCGACATCCACCCCGATCGGCGTGCTGCCGGCCCCGCAGACGATCCATTTTCCCGAGTGGGAAATGTTGAAATGAAAGTCGGGCAGGCCTGCGACAGACGGTTTTCCGTACCGTCCCTCCGTGAATGTGATCTGTTCATTCGGCAAATCGAATGTTTCTTTGATGATATGCCTGATCAGGACTTCCCCGATCAGTGTCCGGTTTGCATCCTCCGGAAATTTGTATCTGTTGACTTTTTTTCGTTTCTCTTCAGACACCATGTCCATCATCCGTTGAAATTGATCGGACCCGGGCAGCTGATCCATATAAACAGCGTAAATCTTCATCAAATGCAACCTCTTTACATGATATTTTTTTCTTATTTTGATTTTAGCAAACAGACAGCCGGAAAGATACATTGGTGTTGTACAGGTCTGTATTTCCCCATAATATGAATGTATGTGAAATGATTGGAGCGAAATATATGTTAAGCGGAACATTGATAAAAGATACGTTTTCCGGGAGGGAGCTTTTAATCTATCTGCCTCCTTCATATCAGACTGGGGCTAAGCGTTATCCCGTCCTGTACGTTCATGATCGGGGAGATCTGTTTGATCCGGCCTACAGCGGCAGTTTGTCAGCTATCGAAAAGCTGTGTTCGAATCACGAGCTGCCTGAATTGCTGCTCGTAGGAGTGGCTGCGGAGAACAGGGAAAGCGAATACACCCCCTTTTCTGAGCCGCATTTAATAAAGCCTGGTCAAACGTACGGCGGAAAAGGCGCTTTGTATGCTGCGTTTTTGGCGCATGAGCTAAAGGCTTATATTGACCGAAGCTACCGGACGGATCCAAGACGTGAAAGTACCGGAATGATTGGGAAGTCGTTCGGCGGACTGATCTCAATCTACACCGCGTACCTCGCTTCAGAAACCTTTGGGGAAATCGGCTCTTTGTCAGGGTCTTTCTGGTTTCCGGGAATGACCGAATTTATGCGCGTTCAAACCTTTGAAAATGCAAATCTGCGCATCTATATGGATGTCGGGAGCACGGAAGGAACAGACCGAAGCAATCTTCAGAAGGAGATGATACCGAGGACGAAGGAGGCCTTCCGCATTTTAACCGAAAGCATGATGTCCTGGGAAGATCTGAAATTTGTCATGGATGAAGGCGGAGCCCATCGGCTTGAGCGGTTTGCGAAACGTTTTCCGGAAGCGGTCAAATGGCTGTTTGGCCCCTGTCACAACAACGCACAGAATGACAGGAGCTTTTAAAACAGAGATGCTATTGTAGAAAGCGAGAGGAGAAGAATAATGGAAATCCTGAATCGTTTGGCTGAAAGCATTGACTATATTGAGAAGCATCTCGATCAGCATTTGCGGCATGAGGATATCGCCAAGATTGCCTACTGTTCAAAATTTCACTTTCAGCGGATGTTCTACATGCTGACAGGCGTCACCCTCGCCGACTACATCCGCAAGCGCAGGCTGACGGTTGCGGCCCAGGAACTGGCTGCATCAGACGTTAAAGTCATTGACGTTGCCCTCAAGTATGGCTACAACACACCCGAATCATTTTCCAAGGCATTCAGCAGGCTTCACGGAATGAGCCCTTCGCAGGCGCATGAAGAAGGCGGGACGCTCAAGGCTTTTCCGCGTCTTTCCTTTCAAATCAGGATCAAAGGAGTGGAGGACATGAAATACAAAGTTATTGAGAAAGAATCGTTTCAGATAATCGGCAAAGCGTTGGAAGTCACTGTGAAGGATGGTCAAAACCAAACGGCGATTCCGGCTTTTTGGGACGAATTAAATCAAAACGGGTTCACTGATTCTTTGCAGCCGTACGCCGGACCGCTTGGCTTTCTTGGCGTATGTATGGATTTTAACGATCAAGCCGACACGTTCAACTATTGCATCGGCATCGAAAAAACGACCGCTGACCTCCCGGAAGGCTGTATCGTAAAAGAGATTCCCGCCGCGACTTGGGCTGTATTTGAAGCTGTCGGTCCTGTTGATCAGGCTGTGCACCAAACGTGGGATCGGATTTTCTCAGAATGGTTTCCGGCAACAGGCTATGAACTTGCCAATGCTCCTCAACTTGAAGCATATCCGGAAGACGGGGATGTTATGGCAAAGGATCATGTCACTCAGATTTGGATACCGATTGTGAAGAAATAATGGCAGGGAGAAAAACGTATGACATGCATGTCATACGTTTTTCTTCAACGACATATGTACAGGCTCAGCCGCTTTCCGCCGCCGTCCGGCTACTGTTAGGACAAGCAGCTGTTTGGACTGCGGCAAAGAAAAACGCAAAATCAGACCTGTCATGATGGCGGTCAAAACAGTGCCGATGCCGATCGGTCCTCCGAGCAGCCAGCCGATGAATAAAATCGCCAGCTCCATTCCGTTGCGGACCCACTGAACATTCCAGCCCGTTTTTTCTGATATCAAAAGCATCAGGGAGTCGCGGGGACCCGCGCCCAGATCTGCCGATACATAAATGCCGACCCCGTACCCGATAAAAATGATGCCCAGAAAGAATACGACAGAGGCAGAAAAGAGCGTCTTCGGATCTGGAAGAATATAATTAAAGAAATCTATAAAAATACCGATCAGCAACATGTTTAACACGGCGCCGATTTTCGGCCATGCCTTTGTAAAAAATGATGTTAAGCCTACGATGACGGCTCCGACAATGATCGCCCATTGGCCGACCGAAAGCCCCAGCAGCATAAACAGGCCATAATGGAACGCATCCCAGGGACCGATGCCGAGCGCTTTTCCTTCAATCGTAAGAGAAACCCCAAAAGACAAAACAAGCAATCCGACAAAATAAAAAAACCAGCGCAGAACGAGTTCACGCTTCAATGGATTTCCCCTCTTTCCAAAAAAACAATCGATTGTCATTGTAGCATAATCTGCTTCTCAGCAGAATAGGAATTCTTCCCTTAATGCCGGTGATACAAGCATTTCAGCTGCTAAACGCCTTGCCCGGGGCGGAGTTGACTTAAATCCAATAATATCCTGCATAGGTATAAGGGACAGCACTCGAGGTCTGTCCCTACTTGTCTAATACAATCTTTCTCCCCGTCTCAGCAGACTTGCGTACTGCATCCAACAGCTCATGCAATTTTACGGCGTCATGAAAGTCGGGAATGTCCCGCGTGTTTTCCGACATATCTTTCGCTAACACATGATACGCTTTTTCAACATATCCTGCCGGATGCATGTCTTTTTCTGAGGAGCGTTTGATGACTTTCCAGCAGATATCCTCTGTTCCTTTCAAAAGAGAAGCGGTGTCGGGATATGTCAGTTTTTCGATGATGAGATTGCCGAATTGCACATGTCCCAGAGACCTCCGTTGTGACAGCCGAAAAGCGCCTTTTTCCCCTTGGATTTCTAAAAGAAATGCCGGATAAACCCCGCCTTGAATATGAATAGAGGCTGATGCCCCGTTCGTCAGCGTTCCGTTTATTAAAATTTGGTCGGCAGTGTTTTTAGGAATGGTTTCGCCTGTTTCCTGAACGACGGCTGCCGGGTAATTGCTGTTCATCACAGCAGACAGGTCATGAAAGCCGCCCAGGATATAGCAAAGCGCGTCAAGAGAATGTCCGCCGTTGATGGCCAGCAGGTCTGCGCCATTTTCTTTTTCGAAAAGATAGCTGTTTTTCCGGTCGGTTATTCCGCCTTTTCCTTGAGTGGCCACTTTCATTGTGCAGGACAGCACTTTCCCGATTTCGCCATTTTCCACCGCCTGCTTCAAGCAATTGATTTCCGGAGATTGTCTCGCCTGCAGTCCTACGGCATGGTGGATCTTCGCCTGTGCTGCTAAATTTGCCAGCTCTTTGGCTTGAGTTGTGTTTAAGCACAGCGGCCATTCGCAATAAATATGTTTATGCTCCGCTATGGCTGCAATTAAAGCTTCATAATGGAAAGGAACCTTGACACTGACGACGACTAGATCGACATCTTTTGATTTCGTCAATGACCTGTAATCTGTAAATGCGAGCGGCGCATTTATGACAGCAGCGCTCTTTTTCGCTGTTTCCATTTTGGACGTTCCGATCGCCGTTATTTGAAAATGTGGACTTTCTTGAAGGACTGGAATATGAGTGCGGCTCGCCCACTGATTATTCATAGAGCCTCCGATGATGCCCGTTTTGATGATGTGATGTTCCATCAATGATCCCCCCCGGTGCCGATTAAGTGGCAATTCAATTCAATCCAAGTATAATGAAAAATGATCATCATGAAAAATGCTAATAAGTGATGCTTATATCAAAATTTTTGATGAGGAGGCGAAAACAGATGGATATCGAAAACATGAAGGCATTCGTTGCTGCCGCAGAACTGCAAAGTATTTCGGCTGCCGCCGCAAAGCTGAATCATCTCCAATCCAATATGACGGCTAAAATCAAAAAAATGGAAGCTCATTATGAGCAGGAGCTGTTTATCAGAAGCTCTAAAGGGGTCCAGTTAACAAAAGAAGGTAAAGTACTCTATGATCAGTTTAAAAAAATGCTGCTGATATGGGAAGAAACCGAAAATAAGATGAAAAAGTATGATGAAAAACTCCGGATAGGCGCCATGATGTCTGTCGGCGGAGCACAGCTTGCCGGCTCTCTAAGCCGGCTTTATCAAATGTATCCGGACTTGTCGGTGACATTGAAAACAGGGTCGACGGAGTACATCGAGGAGCAGCTTCTGCTTGGACATATTGATTTGGCCTTCACGATCGGATCATTGGATAACAAGAACATCCATTACGAAAAATCCGGGATTGAAGAGATGGTCATTATAGGGGGCGGCATCGAAGAAAACACGGGATTAGAAGCCTATTTAGAGGGTAAAAATCTGCTTATGCTTTCAGATAAATGTTTGTATCTCTCCATCCTGCAAGATCTTTTTGCAGAAAAAAAGATCAACCAAGGCGAAATCATCGAGGTCGGCGATATGCAGACGCTCGTTCAGCTGGCTTCCATCGGTATGGGCATTTCCCTTGTTTCCAAACGGATTGCAAAACGCTTCAACATCAATCAATTTTTAGAGGTGCCACCGTCTTATCGATATGTCAATATGTATATGATCACCCGGGTTCATCACCAGCTGACCCCGATAGAAAAGCAGTTCGCAGAGCTGAGCCATACGCTGATGGATCATTGAATAGTATTTTGGGAAAATGTTCATTTATGTTAAATGTTGTGATACCATCATTGAAAAAGGGTGATTTAGCTGCTGATCATTTTAAGGTTCATCAGTCTGTATGTATTGGCCGCCGTCATATTGATGTTTGTATCGGAATTTGCGCCTTTTTTGGCGATGCCCCTTTGGATCGCTTCCATCATCGCTCTTGCCGTTTGTCTGTATCTTGTCATAAAGATTGAAATAAAAGCCTTAAAAAAGGGAAATAAAAAGCATTAATTCCGCTTCTTTTTATGGAGAGCATGAACTGAAAAGAAATAGATTTAAGCCATCCCGGCGACAAACAATAAAAATTCATCCTGCGGAATCCAAGGTAGTCATTCAGATAATAGACATGAGTCAAAGCGCTTCTTAACAAGATGTTAAGAAGTTTTTTTATTGAATAGCCGTACATCCCCAACAATAAGCCACCTGAACCATCCGAATTTACAGGTACTGGACTCCCTTCAATACTATTCTCTTGTACTCGGTAAGTGAGGGCGTGGTTACTTTATTCAGAGGTTTCAACTTTTTCTTTTTTCTTACTTGGACTATTTTTTGTTGTTATTTCTTCCTGTCTCTCAGTCGCATCATATGAGAAGGAATATTTCCCTTGATAAGTATCTAAACTTGAAACGAATTGAATAGGAAATGAGATTTTGTTTTTTCTTGGAATGACCGAAAAATGGAAAAACAATATGCCGTTTGGTAAAGTGGAAATGAACAGGCAGCGGTTTAAGCAGGTCGATAACCGTCTTTTTAGAATTGAACTTCATTTTTGATAGGAATGGTGAAAATGGATCTTACTTATGAGGTACACACAATCAAAACATTTCATCGCGGATGGACGAACTATTGTTACATAATTGTAGATATTGTAAGCAGATCTGCAATAGTTGTTGACCCTTCGTGGGAACTTAGTAAAATAACAAATAAACTTTCTGAATTAGAAGTTGATTTGTCAGCAATTCTATTAACGCACTCTCATTATGATCATGTAAATCTGGTAGAGCCGCTATCGAAATTGTTTAATCCCCATGTTTATATGTCAAAAAAAGAAATTGATTTTTATCAATTCAGATGCAGAAATTTAATCGCGCTAAATGATCGGCAAACCATCAGCATAGGTATCACGAAAGCGCTGTGCTTGCTTACACCGGGCCATACAGCCGGCGGGATGTGTTATCTTTTTTCTGATAGTATATTCACCGGAGATACCGTTTTTACAGAAGGATGCGGGATATGTGAGGATCATGGCAGTTCAGCGGAAGATATGTTTGAAAGTATTCAAAGGGTCAAATCGGAAGTTCCGTCTGAAGTGCGGGTTTACCCGGGCCACTCATTTGGTAAAACACCGGGTCACACGATGGATGAACTTTTAAAACATAATATTTATTTTCAAATTGATAAAGAAGAACATTTTGTAAAATTTCGCAATAGAAAAAATCAGAAGGGTATTTTTGATTTTAAATAATTCCTTCTTCTATCTTCTTAGAAATGATTCTAATAGACTATTTTTCTTCTGGAAACGAAAGATAAGTCTTTGGGAAAATGATGAAAAAGAATTACTTGGTTTTATAGGAATGGTTTTAAGCATGAGGTGAAACGCATTGTTTACATCTTTTGTTACAAATGCCCAGGTAGGCCGATATTCTTATGTTTTGTTACATTTCCTGATTCGTTAAGCCCACATGCAAAAAAGTAGGGAAGAAGCTGTGTAGACTGTAGGAAAAATTGACTTGACGGATAATATTTACAAGGTTACCATCAACTTGGACATGCTTCTTTATCAGGGCAACATTCATCATTTTATATCGTAAGTCTGTAAATTACTCATCTAAAAGCGGGAAGGGTGGCTTTAAGAGAATGATCACATATGTTTTTCCGGGGCAAGGTTCACAGAAACAGGGAATGGGCAGCGAATTATTTGATGAATTTAAGGAACTGACGGCACTAGCAGATGAGATCTTAGGATATTCGATCAAACGCCTTTGCGTAGAAAATCCCTATTCCAACTTAAACAAAACCCAATTTACTCAGCCGGCCTTATATGTGGTAAACGCATTAAGCTATCTGAAGAAAATACAGGAATCAGCAGCAAAACCCGATTTTGTTACGGGTCATAGCCTGGGAGAATACAATGCGTTATTTGCGGCTGAAGCCTTTGATTTTGAGACAGGTTTACAGCTTGTCAGAAAAAGAGGCGAGCTGATGAGTATGGTAAGAAACGGCGGTATGGCGGCCGTTATGGGACTGAGTGAAGAGCAAGTTGCGGAAGCATTGAAAGAAAACCATTTACATACAATTGACATTGCTAATGTCAATGCCCCATATCAAATTGTGATTTCAGGTCAAAAAGAAGATATTGAAAAAGCCGCATCCATTTTTGAAGCCATTACAGAAGTTACGATGTTTCTCCCCTTAAACGTCAGCGGTGCGTTTCATTCAAGATACATGAATCAAGCAAAACAAGAATTTGAACAGTTTCTTCAATCATTTCATTTCTCTCCTTTGTCTATACCGGTTATTTCAAACGTTTTTGCCCGCCCTTACACAAACGAATCAATCAAAACGACGTTGTCGGATCAAATAAACCAGTCAGTCAAATGGACTGAGAGTATTCGCTTTTTAATGGGGAAAGGCCAAATGGAGTTTGAGGAAATAGGTCCAGGACATGTATTAACCGGATTAATTCACCGTATTAAGAAAGATGCAGAACCAATGCCCCGTTAAAACAGATTTTCTTGAGAGAGCATAACTGCGCTTCATTTCATAAACCGGGGAAAAAGGCACGGCTCCCTGTGTATAGGGTTAAAAGTTTGGGGGGCGCATGATTCGATGGACACTGTTAACGTTCAATAAAATTTATATACTGTAACATAAAGAGGCTGATGAAAAAAGTCCGTCCCATATTGGACATTTGCACTATTCCAGTCGGTCTGCTCATGATGAAAAACCATCGCTCTATAAAAAGACATACCCGTTTTATCTAAACCACACCTAAGCCATAATAGAGACGATGTTTTTGATGATGCCATTGTCAATTTACATTAAGTTTGAGATATCAACACTACACCAAGATCACTTCACAAACGAATTCAACATCAAGAACAACACTACATAATATCTTCAGTTGATTTTTAAGCTCTTCTTCACTTTCACATCATATTTTTCGGTTTGACGCGGTTGCTTGTTTTGTATCAGGCTGCTGTGTATCTTCTTTTTCAGCATATTTTTTGAGGACATATCGGCAATTCGCTCGTTAATTACATAAAAAAGAAGGTTATGCAAATGAACGAACCAATCGTTTTGATGTTTTCCGGACAAGGTTCCCAGTACTATCATATGGGAAAGGAATTGTTTAATGAAAACACTGCATTTCGTCATTACATGCTTGAGATGGATGCCATTGTTACCCGGCGAATCGGGAAGTCCATTGTCAGTGAAATGTATAATCCCGCTAAACGTGTGTCAGATCCATTTGATCGCATTCTTTATACGCATCCGGCTATCTTTATGGTTGAGTACTCTTTATATCGGGTTTTGTCAGAGATCGGGATCAAGCCTGATTACGTGCTGGGGTATAGTTTAGGAGAATTCGCGGCAGCCGCCGCTTCCGGTGTTATAGAGGCGGAGGATATGTTGGAATGCATACTTGAGCAGGCCATGATCATCGAAAAAAATTGCGATAAAGGAAATATGCTGGCTATACTCGATAAACCGCAATTATTTAATGATTATCCGCAGCTGTTTGAACATAGTGAATTAACCTCAATTCATTATGATTCACACTTTGTGATTTCGGGTGAAAATGAAAACATACAGCGGATCATTCATTTTCTAAAGGAGAGTCAGATACTTTATCAGCTGCTGCCTGTATCTTACGGATTTCATTCTTCACTTATTGATTCTGCAGAAGGAGCCTATAAAGAGTTTTTAAGGTCAAAATCTTTTGATAGTCCTTCAATATCTTGGATATCCTGCCTGACGGGAAGCGGCATTCATGAGATTCATAACCATTTTTTTTGGGATGCGGTAAGAAAACCAATACGATTCCGGGAAGCTATTCGATTTTTGGAAAGTCAGCATACATGCCGGTTCGTAGATTTAGGGCCTTCAGGAACCCTGACTGCTTTTGTCAAACAGCTGCTCTCGGGAGATTCAGCGAACCGCTGTTATTCTATTATCACACCATTTCATCAGGAGCTGAAAAACTTGAAGACGCTTGAGTGTTTACAGAAACTAGAAAGGAAGTAAACAAGATGATTACATATGTTTTTCCGGGACAAGGCTCCCAGCAAAAAGGAATGGGCCAGGGGCTTTTTGAGCATTATCAGCACTTGACGGACCAAGCAGATGACATACTGGGATATTCAATAAAAAAACTTTGTACAGAAGAAGCCTATTTAGATGTAAATCATACGCAATATACTCAGCCGGCTTTATACGTTGTAAATGCATTCTGCTATCTGAAGAGAGTGGAGGAGACCGGTGAAAAACCTGATTTTGTAGCCGGTCATAGCTTGGGAGAATACGATGCGCTGCTTGCAGCGGGCGCATTTGACTTTGAGACCGGATTAAAACTCGTGAAAAAAAGAGGGGAGCTGATGGGGCGGATTACCGGAGGCGGAATGGCCGCGGTGATCGGCCTGAATAAGGAACAAGTGGCAGCCGTATTAAAAGAACATCATTTACATACGATTGATGTAGCAAATGAAAATACTCCCCGCCAAATTGTTATTTCCGGGCTGAAACAAGATATCGAAAGAGCGGGAACTGTTTTTGAAACCATCAAGGATGTGAAGCTGTTCCATCCTTTAAACGTGAGCGGAGCTTTTCACTCAAGATATATGAATGAAGCAAAACAGGAATTTAAGCAATTTATTGATACATTCAATTTTAAGCCTTTGTCTATTCCTGTGATCTCCAATGTATACGCAGAGCCTTATCATCAGAAGAGGTTAAAAGAGACATTATCTGAACAAATGAATAGCACGGTGAAGTGGACGGATAGTATTCGTTTTCTAATGGGAAGAGGAGACATGGATTTTGAAGAGATCGGTCCGGGAAAAGTGTTAACAGGCTTAATTCAACGTATTAAAAACGAAGCGGAACCGTTAATAAAAAATGATGCCGCGGTTCAAGAACCAGGTGACGGGATGTTATCTGCTTCAAGCCCGGAGCAGTTGGAGCGAGAAGAGCGTGATGCCCATTCATCTCGTTTTCCTGATGAGATTACGGCATTTTCCTTAGGAAGTACAGAATTTAAACAAGATTATAACCTTACATACGCTTACCTTGCCGGAGGAATGTACCGCGGAATTGCTTCGAAAGAAATGGTTGTAAAGATGTCAAAAGCGGGGATGATGGGGTTCTTTGGCACAGGCGGTTTGAATCTGAATAAGGTTGAGGATGCGATTTTGTCTATTCAAGGCGAATTGGAGCAGGGACAAGCCTACGGCATCAACCTGGTGCACAATATGAAGCATACTGAATCAGAAGAAAAAATGATTGATCTTTTATTGAAGCACAAGGTGAGGAGCTTGGAAGCCTCCGCATTTTTAAGTGTCACACCTGCTTTAGTGAGATATCGCGCCAAAGGATTGAAACGGAGTCCAAGCGGTGAAGTGATATGTGCAAATCGTATCATAGCGAAAATCTCAAGGCCTGAGGTTGCGGAATCATTTCTAAGTCCTGCGCCGGAGAATGTTGTAGAAAAGCTTTTAGGAGAAAATAAAATTACAACTAGTGAAGCTGAGTTATTGCTGGAGATCCCTGTGGCAGAGGATATTTGTGTGGAAGCAGACTCAGGCGGTCATACTGACGGCGGTGTCGCATACAGCCTGATGCCGGCGATGACATTATTAAGAGACGAAATGATGAAAAAGTATCGATACGATAAAAAAATACGAGTCGGTGCGGCAGGCGGGATAGGAACTCCTGAGGCGGCGATGGCTGCCTTTATGCTCGGTGCCGATTTTATTTTAACGGGTTCAATCAATCAGTGTACGGTAGAAGCGGCCACAAGTGACAGAGTGAAAGATTTATTGCAGCAAATGAATGTGCAAGATACGGCGTATGCGCCGGCGGGTGATATGTTCGAATCGGGCAGCAAAGTGCAAGTGCTGAAAAAAGGCGTGTTTTTTCCGGCACGAGCCAGCAAGCTGCATGAATTATACCAGCGATTTGGATCATTGGGTGAAATCGATCAAAAGACCTTAACTCAGCTTGAGGAGAAATACTTTAAACGCAGTATCGAAAAAGTATATGAAGATATTAAATTGCATTATCCTGCGGCAGAGATTGAGAAGGCCGAACGGAATCCGAAACATAAAATGGCATTGATTTTCAGATGGTACTTTAGGTACAGCTCGCATTTGGCGATCAGCGGAAGCGAAGAGTCTAAAGTCGATTATCAAGTTCACTGCGGCCCCGCGTTAGGAGCTTTTAATCAATGGGTGAAAGGCTCGGAATTGGAGAACTGGCAGAACCGCCATGTGGACGATATCGGAAAAAAATTAATGACGGAAACCGCAAAGCTACTTAACGACAGAATTGCGTTATTTTCTCAAGCGGCACTTTAAAACCTATTTTGTAATAATAAAAGACTGAATGTTTCGAAATCGTATTGATAACAAAACACCTGAAGTCATGTTAAACATTTCAGCCCAAAGGAGAGACGAACGTTATGAATAAACAGAAAGTCTTTGAAGTATTGGTAACGAATATATGTGAGGTGCTTCCGGAATTGGACGGGCACCGTTTTGAGCCCGAAGATCGATTAGCTGATTTAGGAGCTGATTCTGTAGACAGGGCTGAAATTATAACGATGGTGCTGGAGGATTTATCATTAAAAATTCCTCGTGTTGAGCTGTCTGGTGTGAACAACATCGGCGAATTAGCTGAGGTGCTTTATGACAAAGTACAATCCGTCTGAGGTGCTGGTGACCGGTGTCGGAGTAACGGCAGCGATCGGCCAAGGAAAGGAGGCTTTTGTTTCTTCGTTATTGTCTGGGAAGCATGCCTTTGATGTGATGCAGCGTCCGTGCAGACAAAAAGACAGCCGGTTTATCGGAGCTGAAATTCCTTCGTTATCTTATCCGGAACGGCTTTCTAAAAAACTGTTAAGAAAAGCGTCATTTTCCAGCCGCGCTGCTTTGGTTACCCTCTCAGAAGCCTGGGAGGAGGCGAAGTTAGACGATGCTGATTCCGCGCGTATAGGGCTAATAGCTGGAGGATCAAACTTTCAGCAAAGAGAGACCTTACAGCTCTATAAAAATTATAAAGACCGCTCTGGTTTCATTTCGCCGGCTTATGGCCTGTCTTTTATGGATAGCGATCTTTGCGGGCTTTGTACAGAACAGTTTGGAATCACCGGTTTAGCTTATACGGCGGGAGGTGCTTCCGCAAGCGGCCAGTTGGCGGTGATTCAAGCGATTCAGCAAGTCCTGTCAGGAGAGGTTGATATTTGCATCGCACTTGGGGCGTTAATGGATATTTCCTATATGGAATGTGAGGCGCTCAGGGCTTTAGGCGCTATGGGAACGGACAAATATGCTGATGAGCCGGAAAGCGCGTGCCGTCCATTTGATCAGAACAGAGATGGATTTATTTATGGAGAATCCTGCGGCGCATTGGTGATAGAACGAAAAGATACGGCCGTCCGCCGGGGCGTAAAACCCTATGCTGCATTGTCTGGATGGTCAATCAAAATAGACGGGAACCGCAACCCTGATCCTTCTTTAGAAGGAGAGATTCATGTCGTACAAAAGGCTTTGGAGAGAGCCGGTCTTTCACCTGAAGATATTGATTATATTAATCCACATGGCACGGGTTCTTTCATTGGAGATGAGATTGAATTGAAGGCGCTGCATGCTTGCGGTCTTTCTCATGCCTATATCAACGCAACAAAATCAATAACGGGTCATGGGCTCAGTGCAGCAGGCACTGTTGAGATGATTTCTGTACTGCTTCAAATGAAAGAATCACGCCTGCATCCGAGCCGGAATTTACATGATCCAATCGATCCTTCCTTTCATTGGGTGAAGGATCAATCAATTTCACACAACATCAAAAACGCGTTGAGTTTAAGCATGGGTTTTGGCGGAATGAATACCGCTGTTTGTATACAAAACATTGAAAAATGCGAAGGAGAATCATAAATGGTTTCTGCCGGAATAGAAGCGATGAATGTCTTTGGCGGAACGGCATACCTCGATGTCATGCAATTAGTCAAGTACAGACATTTAGATACTGCTAGATTTGAAAATTTATTAATGAAGGAAAAAGCTGTGGCACTGCCTTACGAAGATCCTGTGACCTTTGGGGTGAATGCGGCTAAACCGATTATCGATTCATTAAGTGATCAAGAGAAGGACCGGATTGAATTGCTGATCACTTGTTCCGAATCTGGGATCGATTTTGGGAAATCGTTAAGCACGTATATCCATGAATATTTAGGGCTCAATCGCAATTGCCGTTTGTTTGAGATAAAACAGGCGTGTTATTCAGGGACTGCCGGATTTCAAATGGCGGTGAATTTTATATTATCCCAGACGTCTCCGGGCGCCAAAGCGCTGGTCATTGCCAGTGATATTTCCCGTTTTTTAATCGCTGAAGGCGGAGACGCTTTAAGTGAGGATTGGTCTTATGCCGAGCCGAGTGCCGGAGCGGGAGCGGTGGCTGTTTTAGTAGGGGAAAATCCCGAGGTGTTTCAAGTAGATCCCGGGGCAAACGGCTATTACGGCTATGAAGTGATGGATACGTGCCGTCCCATCCCCGACAGTGAGGCGGGAGATGCTGACCTGTCTTTAATGTCATATTTGGATTGCTGTGAACAAACATTCTTGGAGTATCAAAAACGTGTACCCGGCGCCCATTATCAAGATACGTTTCAATATCTTGCCTATCATACGCCTTTTGGCGGGATGGTGAAAGGGGCGCACCGGACGATGATGCGTAAGATGGCAAAGGCGAAAACGGCCGAGATTGAAACCGATTTTCTGAAGCGGGTACAGCCGGGTTTACTCTATTGTCAAAGGGTCGGAAACATTATGGGGGCTGCATTGCTTCTGGCGTTGGCCAGTACGATTGACAAAGCGCAGCTTGACTCGCCTAAACGAATCGGCTGTTTTTCCTACGGATCAGGCTGCTGCTCTGAATTTTACAGCGGAATTACAACGCCTCAAGGCCAAGAACGCCAGCGCTTATTTGAAATAGAGAAGCACTTAGACAATCGATATCATCTTTCGATGGATGAATATGAAATGCTGTTCAAGGGGAGCGGGATGGTCCGGTTCGGGACGCGTAATGTCAAACTGGATCTTGAGATGATTCCGGGAGTATTGCAGTCACATCAACAGAAACCGCGACTGTTCTTGGAAGAAATATCTGAATTTCATCGCAAGTACAGGTGGTTGTCGTGACATATCAAACAATTAAGGCTCGGTTTGAAGGGTCAATTTGCTATCTCACCTTTCATCGTCCTGACGCTAATAATACGATTAATGACAAATTAGTAGATGAATGTTTGCAAGTGATGAATCAATGTGAAACATCGTCCGTTACGGTCATCGTTTTAGAAGGGCTCCCGGAGGTATTTTGTTTCGGAGCGGATTTTCAAGACATATATCAGGAGATGAAACGCGGCAGAAACCAAGCGGGTTCCCAAGAACCTCTCTATGATTTGTGGCTGAAATTGCAGACTGGTCCTTTTATCACTATTTCACATGTGCGGGGAAAAGTGAACGCCGGAGGTCTTGGATTTGTGGCTGCCAGTGATATTGTCATTGCAGATGAAACGGCATCATTCAGTCTGTCTGAACTATTATTTGGTCTTTATCCAGCTTGTGTTTTGCCGTTTCTGATTCGCCGGATCGGCTATCAAAAAGCGCATTATATGACATTAATGACAAAACCGATTTTTGTTCAGGAAGCCAGGGAATGGGGCTTGATAGATGCCTGTGATGCTCAAAGCGAGGTCCTGCTGAGAAAGCATTTATTGCGTCTGCGGCGGTTAAATAAAAAGGCAATCGCGCGGTATAAACAGTTTATCAATTCATTGGATGACCACCCGCGCCGAACGAAATCCATGGCTTTGACTGAAAATCAAGACATGTTTTCCGACCCTCAAAATCAAATGGGAATCATAAGGTACGTTGAAACGGGGCAGTTCCCTTGGGAAAACCAATAAACTGTGTAAAACACATACAATCAGAAACAGTTAGGAGGACATCATGACGCATTCTGTTGTAGAGCTTTTTGAAATCGAGCCCGCTATTATTCAGGTGAAGATGCATGACCGTGTTCATAAAAACGCGTTTTCGCAAGAGCTCACAGACGGATTAATTCAAGCGTTCGAATACATTCGCAATCAACAAAGCTATAAAGCAGTGATTTTAACAGGATACGACAATTATTTTGCTTCAGGCGGAACACAAGAAGGATTGCTGAGAATCCAGCAGGGAATCACCCAATTTACTGATGACAATCTTTATTCTCTGGCACTTGATTGCAAAATTCCAGTCATTGCTGCCATGCAGGGTCACGGAATTGGGGGCGGCTTTGTCATGGGTCTCTTTGCTGATTTTATTATTCTGAGCAGGGAGAGTGTGTATACGACAAATTTTATGAAATACGGGTTTACGCCTGGTATGGGTGCCACTTTTATCGTTCCCCAAAAACTCGGGTTCAGCTTGGCGCAGGAGTTATTAATGAATGCAGGCAATTACCGCGGAGCCGAACTCGAAAAGAGAGGGATACCTTTTAAAGTTCTCCCTCGATCGGACGTATTGAAGTATGCTGCGGAGCTGGCGCGTGAGCTGGCGGAAAAGCCGAGAAACTCCTTAATTACATTAAAAGACCACTTGGTTGCGCCGCTTCGCGAGCAGCTTCCCCGCGTGATAGAACAGGAGCTCGTTATGCATGAGAAAACATTTCATCAAGACGAAGTCAAAACGAGAATCACAGGTTTGTACGGGAATTAACTGAAAATAGAAACGATCGTCGTGTGCTACATAAAAATTTGCAGGTGAAATGGAGGCAGCTCTATGAGAAATGATGTGAATACCCGCGGATTAGCTAATCCTTCTGTCAGTTACGGGGAGCCATTACATATATCCGAAGATCAACCGGCTACAATACCCGAGGTATTATATAAAACTGCAGCGGAGCTTGGGGAGACAAAGGGGATCATTTATCTGCAGCCGGATGGAACTGAGATTCATCAATCTTATGGCCGTTTATGGAATGATGCGCTGCGCATCGTCAAAGGACTCCGTCAATCTGGTCTGAAAGCAAAGGATCATGTGATTTTGCAGCTTGGCGACAATTCACAATTTATCCCTGCCTTCTGGGGCTGTGTTTCAACTGGAATTGTTCCGGCTCCTTTAGTTGTTGCCCCGATGTACACAGAGTCGAACAGCGGCACTCAAAAGCTGAAAGACGCATGGACACTTCTTGACAGGCCGCCGGTGATTACGAATCGGGATTTACTTCAGGAAATGACCGATTGGGCAAAAGAGCAAGAACTTGAAGGGTTTCGCGCCCTGGCTGTCGAGGACCTTTTCTGTGATGAGATGGAAACCGGCTGGCATCAGGCTCATCCTGAAGATTTGGCGCTTCTGCTGCTGACTTCAGGGAGTACGGGAACTCCCAAAGCAGTCATGCTCAATCATCAAAACATTTTGAGCATGGTGAAAGGTATTATTCAAATGCAAGGTTTTACGAGAGAGGATATCACGTTTAACTGGATGCCGTTTGACCATGTCGGAGGTATCGGGATGCTGCATTTGCGGGATGTTTATCTCGGCTGCCAAGAAATTAACGTCGCAAGTGAAACGATTTTGATGGAACCTCTAAAATGGCTTGATTGGATTGATCATTACCGTGCTTCTGTTACGTGGGCGCCGAATTTTGCTTTCGGACTGGTCACTGATTTTTCTGATGAAATGAAAAATCGAAACTGGGACCTGTCGTCAATGCGTTATATGCTCAATGGCGGTGAAGCGATGGTGGCTAAAGTGGGGCGCAGAATACTGGAGCTTTTAGAACCTCACGGATTGCCTGCTGACGCGATTCGTCCTGCATGGGGCATGTCCGAAACATCATCCGGAGTGATTTTCTCTCATGAGTTTACCCGTGCAGCAACAAGCGATGATGATGATTTTGTGGAAATAGGTTCACCGATTCCGGGATTCTCCATGAGGATTGTGGATGAACATAATGAATTGGTTGAGGAAGGCGAGATTGGCCGTTTTCAAGTCTCTGGCCTCTCTGTTACGAGCGGTTATTATCGGCGCCCGGATTTGAATGAGAGTGTGTTTACAAAGGATGGATGGTTTGAAACCGGCGACCTCGGTTTTTTGCGCAATGGGCGTCTAACCATTACGGGCCGTACGAAAGACGCGATTATTATTAATGGTGTCAATTACTACAGTCATGCGATTGAATCCGCAGTTGAAGAGTTAGCGGAAATCGAAACTTCTTATACTGCTGCTTGTGCTGTTCGTGTAAATAACAATACAACGGATCAGCTGGCTATCTTCTTTGTTACTTCCACCGAGATGAATGATGATGAAATCGATCAGCTTCTTAGAAACGTACAATACCATGTCACGCAGACGATCGGTGTGACTCCTGAATTTTTGCTGCCGGTCCATAAAGAAGAGATCCCGAAAACAGCTATAGGAAAGATCCAGCGTGCGCAGCTGAAAACGGCATTTGAAAATGGAGCGTTCGATCACTTGCTGCACAAACCGAACCGCATGAACGGTGAGGGAGAGAAGCAACAAGCAGTTGATGCCAAAAGAATAAGGGAGGGTATACAGGAATATCTGCTCAGCTGTTTTACTGAGGAGCTGAATGTTTCCCGCGATTGGATTGAGCCCAACACCAATATCCAAAGCCTCGGTATTCACTCTATTAAGATGATGAAGCTCATTCGGGCGGTCGAGAAAAAATATCGCATCAGACTCACAGCGAGAGAGTTATACAAGTATCCTACGATCGAATCACTGGCTGACTATCTATCTGAAAAAGAAGAAATACGCAGCATTCTTTCTGATGACAGGGAGAACATTGATAAAACTCAAACAGAGGCAGAAAAAAAGCAAGCAACCTTTCAATCTCTTTCTGAAGTTCAAAAAGGTTTGTGGACATTGCAGAAAATGTCACCTGACAAAAGCGCTTATCATGTACCGCTCTGTTTCCGATTTACGTCAGCGCTTCACCTTGAAACATTAAAGCAAGCTTTTCACCTTGTATTAAATCAGCATCCGATATTAAAGCACGTGATTCAAGAGAGAGACGGAGTACCTTGTCTCAAAAACGAGCCAGCGCTATCTCTTGACATCAAAACAGAAGACATTTCGGGTATGAAAGAGTCTGACACGACTGCTTATCTTAGAAAAAAAGTAAAGGAACCGTATGTAAAGGAAAACAGCTCGTTAATGCGCGTCCGGGTTTTTTCCAGATCAGAAGAAGAGCATTTTTTACTTGTGGTCATTCATCATATTATTTTTGACGGGATTTCTTCCGTGACGTTTATTCGCAGTCTTTTTGACAGCTATAAGCTTCTATTAGAAGGACGGGAGCCGAAAGAGTCTGTTTCTCCGGCAGTGTATCATGATTTTGCCGCTTGGGAACAGAACATGCTTGCCGGTGAAGACGGCGAGAAGCATCGTTCGTACTGGCGGAAACAGCTATCGGGAACATTGCCGAATCTTCAGCTGCCGACTGTAAGCACCAGTTCGTCCGTTTCTGAGTTAAAGGAAGACACATACGCTCGGCGGCTGCCCAGCAGCTTAATGAAACGAGTCAGAACGTTTGCCAAAGAGCATTCTACGAATGTATCAACGGTATTGCTGAGCTGCTATATGATGCTGTTAGGCCGTTATTGCGATCAGAAGGAACTGATTGTCGGTATGCCTGCAATGGTGAGACCGGAAGAGCGATTTGATTCCTCTATTGGACATTTTCTCAATATGCTCCCTATTCGGAGTGAGCTGAAAGCGGCGGAAACTTTTTCTGAGTTCGTTTCAAGATTGCAATTCACAATCCTTGATGGGCTGGATCATGCATCTTATCCTTTTCCGAAAATGGTGCGGGATTTGAATATCTCTCGCCAACAAGCAGGTTCACCCGTTTTTCAGACAGCTTTTTTCTATCAGAATTTTCTTCAATCTGGAAGTTATCAAAGTCTGTTGAGCGGATATAAGGATTCCTTTTCTGTTGACTTCGTTGGGAGTATTCATCAAGAGGGTGAATACGAATTGGTGTTTGAGCTATGGGAAGAAGAAGAAAAAATGGAGCTGAACATCAAATACAATACCGGGCTGTTTGATACCGCTTCTATTTCCGCTATGTTCGATCACTTTATTTATTTAACAGAACAGGCCGTTGTGAATCCTTCTCAGCCTTTAAAAGAGTATTCCTTATTATCCGGGGAAGAGGAACAAATGATTCTCAGAACGTGGAACGCCACTGACAAGAATTATCCATATACGTGTTTTCATGAGTTATTTGAGCAGCAGGCGAAAAAGACGCCTAATCGGGCGGCTGTCAGCTATAAAGGTGAAACACTGACGTATCGGGAGCTCGATGAAAAAAGCACACAGCTGGCCATGTATTTGCAGGCGCATGGAACGGGACCGGATCGCTTGGCAGGAATCTATGTGGATCGATCGCTGGAAATGATTGTGGGATTGTTGGCGATTCTCAAGGCCGGAGGAGCATATGTGCCGTTAGACCCGTCTTACCCGGCTGAGCGATTGGAATACATGCTGAAGGACAGTGAAGTCTCCATTACGCTGACCACTTCCGAATTAGTAAATACTTTAAGCTGGAACGGGGTCCAGACGGTTCTGTTAGATCAAGACTGGGATGACATCACTCAAGCCGCTTCTGATCGGAGAGTTCTTTCACGCACCGTTAAGCCCGAAAACTTGGCTTATGTCATTTATACCTCCGGCAGCACAGGAAAACCAAAAGGGGTCATGATTCCGCATAAAGCGTTGACAAACTTTCTCGTTTCCATGAGTGAGACGCCTGGTCTTTCATCAACGGATAACATGCTTGCTGTGACAACCTACTGTTTTGATATAGCCGCTTTAGAGTTATATCTGCCTTTGATGAAGGGGGCGCAGTGCCATATTTGTCAAACTGATCATACAAAAGACGTTGAAAAACTGAAACAGGACATACAAAATATTAGACCGACAATCATGCAAGCAACCCCTGCCACATGGAAAATGCTCTTTTATTCAGGCTGGAAAAATGAAGAGAGAGTCAAGATTCTATGCGGAGGCGAAGCATTACCTGAAAAATTAAAGCGATATTTTCTAAATACGGACAGCGAAGCCTGGAACATGTTCGGCCCTACCGAAACAACTGTCTGGTCTGCGATCCAGCGTGTGAATGAAGAAAACTCTAACATCACGATAGGCCGGCCCATCGCAAATACACGGATTTATATTACCGATTCTCAGCTTACGCCTGTCCCGGCCGGTGTCCCGGGAGAGCTTTGCATTGCGGGGGACGGAGTGGCAAAGGGCTATTACAACCAGCCTGAATTAACGAATGAAAGATTCATAGACAGCCCTTTTGAACCTGTGTCAAAGCTTTATAGAACAGGCGACATGGCACGCTGGCTCCCGGGAGGCAGGATTGAATATATCGGCCGTATCGATAACCAAGTGAAAATACGCGGATTCCGTATTGAACTTGGCGATATTGAAAGCCGGCTCAATGAACATCCAGCTATTCAGGAAAGCGTCATTGTTGCAGCTGAACAGGACGGAGACGAGAAGCTTGCCGCCTATTATACAGTGAAAGCTGCAAATTCATCTCTTGCATCAAGGGAGCTGCGAAATTATTTGAAAAACAGTTTACCAGCCTATATGGTGCCTTCTTATTTTATCCAGCTTGACCATATGCCGTTAACACCGAACGGCAAGGTAGACAGAAACACTCTGAAGAACCGAGAAATGACAGCACAGCAGCCAAAGCAAAGGAATATGTCTTCTATAAAGATACAGGAAACCATTTTATCCATTTGGCAAGATGTACTGAACGTTTATGACATTGAGCCGGAAGACGGATTTTTCGATGTGGGAGGCGATTCGCTTCTCGCTGTTACGGCGGCCGAACGCATCAAACATGAACTATCCTGTGAGTTTACTGTCACAGACTTGTTTGAGTACTCAACGATTAAAGGCATCAGTACATACATCACTGAACAGCAAATAACGGATACTGGATTCTCTTTACCGTTAGAATCAGCGGAAAAATCAGATGAGCCTATTCATATGCAAAATGTCACTGGTGAACTTCCGGATTATTATGAGGACAGTGTAGCGATTATTGGGATATCGTGTGAATTTCCGGGTGCGAAAAACCATGCTGAGTTTTGGGAGAACCTTAGAGACGGCAAGGAAAGTATAAAATTTTTCAGTGAAGAAGAGCTTCAGAGTTATGGTGTTTCAGAGGAACTGACAGGGAATTCACGCTATGTCCCGGCTAAATCCTCGATTGAAGGGAAGGACCGGTTTGACCCAAGCTTCTTTCAAATATCACCTAAAGACGCTGAATTTATGGACCCGCAGCTGCGGATGCTCATGACTCACTCCTGGAAAGCGATAGAAGATGCCGGTTACGTTTCCAAACAGATTCCGGAAACCAGTGTTTATATGTCGGCAAGCAATAATTCATATCGCGCGCTCTTGCCAAATGAAACAACGGAGAGCCTTGAAACGCCGGATGGTTATGTATCGTGGGTGCTTGCGCAGAGCGGGACGATTCCGACAATGATTTCTCATAAGCTCGGATTGAAAGGGCCTAGCTATTTCGTCCATGCCAATTGTTCGTCTTCTTTAATCGGATTGCATTCCGCCTATCAAAGCCTGTTGTCTGGCGAGTCCGCTTATGCTTTGGTCGGCGGCGCGACATTGCACACCGAGTCAAATATCGGATATGTGCATCAGTCAGGTTTGAATTTTTCAAGTGATGGACATATTAAGGCGTTTGACGCTTCTGCCGACGGAATGATAGGCGGTGAGGGCGTTGCCGCTGTATTGCTGAAAAAAGCGGCGGATGCCGTACAAGACGGAGATCACATCTATGCGTTGTTAAGAGGTATAGGTGTAAATAACGACGGAGCTGACAAAGTCGGTTTTTATGCTCCAAGTGTAAAAGGACAGGCGAACGTGATTCAAAAGGTCATGAATCAAACGAAGATCCAGCCTGAATCCATCAGCTATGTTGAAGCGCATGGAACAGGAACGAAGCTTGGAGATCCAATCGAGCTGTCAGCTTTGACGGCGGTTTACAGGCAGTATACAAATAAAAAGCAATTTTGCGGAATCGGATCGGTGAAATCAAATATCGGACATTTGGATACGGCTGCCGGGTTGGCAGGCTGCATTAAGGTTGTGATGAGCCTTTACCATCATGAGCTTGCTCCTAGCATCAATTATAAGGAGCCGAATCCAAATACAGACTTAGCCAATTCTCCTTTTTACGTCATCGATCAAAAGAAAGCATTAAGTAATGAAATAAAAACGCACAGGGCTGCACTCAGTTCGTTCGGACTCGGCGGGACAAACACTCATGCGATTTTCGAGCAATACAAAACGGTTTCTGCTGATCAGAAAAAAACAGGGGCCTGCATCATTCCGATATCGGCAAAAAATAAGGAGCGGCTGCATGAGTATGTGCATGACATTCTGACACATTTAGAAAGAAGAGGGCTTGAGAACGGCCGGCTGTCTGATTTCGCTTATACCCTTCAGGTCGGGCGTGAAGCGATGGAGCATCGGGTTGTCTTTACCGCTGGCCATGTGGATGAGTTAAAACAAAGGCTGTCTGATTTTATCAATGGAAAAACACCGATTGAAGGCTGTTTTCAAGGAGAAAAGCAGCAAGCCAAGGACGTTTCATGGCTGACTGAGGATGAAGACAGCGCAGAACTGATTGGGAAGTGGATCGCTAAAGGAAAAGTGAACAAGCTGGCGGAGATATGGAGCAAAGGAGCGCATATTGATTGGTTGCAGCTTTACAAAGATGTGCGCCCAAACAGAATGAGTCTGCCGACATATCCTTTTGCAAAGGAACGATACTGGGCATCACAGGATGATCACAAGCTTAAGGGAAGAATGTCCGCTCATCAGACCGGTGTCAGTGTATTGCATCCGCTGCTTCATCAAAACACGTCAGACTTTGCTGAGCAGAGATTCAGTTCAGTTTTAACAGGTGAGGAATTCTTTCTGACAGACCATGTGGTGAGAGGGAAGCCGGTGCTCCCTGGGGTTGCCTATCTTGAAATGGCGCAAATGGCTGTAAACAAGGCGATTGGCGGTGCGAACGAGCAGGATGTCAGAATCAAATTGAATCATGCCGTTTGGGTTCAGCCTGTAGTGGTCGAGGAACAGCCGGTTCATGTGCATATCAGTCTTTTTCCGGAAGAGGATGGGAAAATCACATATGACATTTACAGTACAGGAGAAGGGTCAGACTCAGTCATACACAGTCAAGGCAGTGCCGAACTGATAACTGCAGCAGAAAAACCGGCATGGGATCTTGGTGAATTACAGCACCGCTGCAGCCTGAAGGAGATTTCGCCTCACCAATTCTACGAGGAAGGCAGAAGCAGAGGAATGTTCCATGGTCCGGCATTCCAAGGAATTCAGAAAGTGGATATCGGAAACAAGGAGGTTTTGGCACGATTGCAGCTGCCTGCTTCTGTTTCTGACACGCAGAAACGTTTTATACTGCATCCAAGTATGATGGATTCCGCTGTGCAGGCCGCTACAATCTGCATCATGCAGGAATTTACCGAGCAAAAGCTGATTTTGCCGTTTGCGCTTGAAGAGCTTGAAGTGATCAAAGGAAGTACGTCCGCGATGTGGGCATACGCCCGTTTAAGTGACGTCGATCGCAGCGGGGAGATGGTGCAGAAAGCGGATATCGATTTGCTTGACGAGACTGGGGACGTATGCATAAGGATGAAGGGATTCTCAACAAGAGTATTGGAAGGAGAGGTTCATTCATCAAAACCTGCATTTACTCATGAACAGTTACTGCTTGAGCCAATATGGAATAGGCAGGATGAGGTTATCGATAAAGATGTGACATCATACGCAGAGCATCTCGTTGTCATCTGCGAAACCGAACGAAATGTCAGTGAAGACATGGCAGCCCGCATGCAGAATGTTCGTGTCATTACGTTAAATGAAGCTGAAGGAAATATCGCTGAACGTTTTCAAAGCTACACACAGCAGGTTTTTGAACTCATTCAAAGGAAGATTCGCTCCAAAGCTGAAGGTCATCTAATCATCCAAGTTATCGTGCCGGGGAAAGACGAGAAGCAATTGTTTGCGGGAATGTCCGGATTACTCAAAACAGCAGAATTGGAGTACAGCAAACTTACAGCCCAGGTCATTGAGATCGAGAATCCGGAAGAGATCATTGGCCTTCATCAAAAGCTGCAAGACGACAGTCAGAGGCCTGATGACAAACAGATCAAATATGAAGCTGGAGGCCGTTTTGTCAAAGATTGGCGTGAAATAGAGCTGCCGGCAGCTGCTGAGCCTCATATGCCATGGAAGGATAATGGCGTTTACCTTATCACAGGCGGAGCGGGGAGCTTAGGTCTTCTGTTTGCAAAAGAAATTGCCAATCGAACAGTTCATCCCGCAATCATTCTGACGGGGCGCTCAGTCTTAAGTGAGCGTAAGGAGCAGGAGCTGGAGGCTCTCCGGAATTTAGGTGCAGAAGTAATCTATAAACAAGCGGATGTGGGAGATCAAAAGGCGGTCTCGCGGATCATGGATGAAATCAAAGAGATGTACGGCCATCTCAATGGTATCCTGCACGGTGCAGGCGTCATAAAAGATCATTTCATTGTCCATAAAACAAATAAAGAATTTCAAGAAGTGTTACAGCCAAAAGTGGACGGATTGTTTTATTTAGATGAATGCAGCAAGGACTGGCAGTTGGACTTTTTCATCTTGTTTTCATCCGTGTCCGGATGTTTAGGAAACACCGGACAAGCAGACTATGCAGCAGCCAATACATTTATGGATGCATTTGCCGCATACAGAAATGCGCTTGCCGCGTCTAAGAAGCGGCACGGCTCAACGATTTCCTTCAACTGGCCGTTGTGGAAAGAGGGCGGTATGCAAGTCGATGCTGAAATTGAAAAAAGAATGATGAAAAACGTGGGAATGGTCCCGCTGCAAAGTGATCACGGCATTAAAGCCTTTTATCAAGGAATCGCTTCAGAAAAGCCGCAAGTATTCGTGATGGAAGGTCAGCTTGCGAAAATGAAGCAAAAACTGCTCTCTTCCGGGTCTAAAATCAAACGGCTGGATCAAAAAAGCGCAGATCATCATAACGGACAAACTCGAAAATTGGAACAGTCTTTCATCCAGATGGTCGGAGAGATTTTAAAAGTAAACATTGAAGATATTGATATCAATACAGAACTCAGTGAGTACGGATTCGATTCGGTTACATTTACTGTATTTACAAACCGGATTAACGAAGCGCACCGATTGGAGTTAGCGCCGACCATTTTCTTTGAATATGGAAGCATACAAAGCCTGGCTGAATACGTAATGGCTGAGTATCAGGATGAATGGCTGCATCAAGATGCATCCGTCAGCGGCGCTGATGAGCAATCAAACTCTTTACATGCTGCAGACAGCCTGCAAGCTTCGCTAAGTCACATGGTCAGCGTCATTTTAAAAGTAAACGTTGAAGATATCGATATCAATACAGAGCTCAGTGAGTATGGATTTGATTCAGTTTCATTCACTGTATTTACGAATCAGATTAACGAAGCTTATCAATTGGAATTGACGCCGACGATTTTCTTTGAATATGGAAGCATACAAAGTTTGGCTGACTATCTGATAGATGAATACAAAGAGGCTATTGCCGGAGAGCACGCAAAATCATCGGTTCCTGACGAGTTACAAGAAACAGCTCCTGCGGCGCCAAGCATCACAAAGAGGAGAAAACGGCGCTTTAAACAGACTGTGATGACGAAAGAGGAAAGAAACACAAATCAAACAGCCGATTTTGAGCCGATCGCCATTGTCGGCATCAGCGGCCGATTCCCTGGAGCTCATGACATAGATGAATTCTGGATAAATCTTGAAGAAGGAATAGACAGTATCACGGAAGTTCCGAAAGATCGGTGGGATTGGCGGGAGCATTATGGAAACCCTGACTCAGAAGCCAATAAAACCGACATTAAATGGGGCGGATTTATTGATGGTGTAGCCAAGTTTGATCCGTTGTTTTTCGGTATATCACCGCGAGAAGCCCATTATGTAGATCCTCAACAGAGGCTGTTAATGGAATATGCATGGAAGGTGATAGAAGATGCCGGGTGCTCGCCGCAGAGCCTTTCAGGTACAGCAACAGGGCTCTTTATCGGCACAGGAAATACAGGATATAAAGATCTATTTAACAAAGCAAACCTTCCAATTGAAGGTCATGCTGCAACAGGCCATATGATTCCTTCGGTCGGTCCGAATCGAATGAATTATTTCTTAAATCTTCACGGTCCGAGTGAACCGATAGAAACCGCATGTTCAAGCTCACTTGTTGCGATTCATCGCGCTGTGACCGCTATGCAAAGCGGAGACTGTGAGATGGCAATCGCAGGAGGCGTGAACACGATATTAACCGAGGAGGCGCACATTAGCTACAGCAAAGCTGGCATGCTGAGCAAAGACGGTAGGTGTAAAACATTCTCTGCTGATGCGAATGGTTATGTCAGAGGAGAAGGTGTCGGAATGGTCATGCTGAAAAAGCTGACAGATGCTGAGCGCGATGGGAATCATATTTACGGCGTCATTCGGGGTACGGCAGAAAATCACGGAGGAAGAGCCAATACGCTGACATCGCCTAATCCGAAAGCGCAAGCTGATTTGCTGATGCGTGCATATCGCAGGGCAGGCATAGATCCGAGTACAGTCACATATATCGAAGCGCACGGAACGGGGACTGAATTGGGAGACCCGATAGAAATAAACGGGCTGAAAGCCGCGTTTAAAGAACTGTCCAATATGGAAGATCATACCCAGCCAGAAGTTCCGGACCATCATTGCGGGATCGGCTCAGTTAAGAGCAATATCGGTCATCTAGAGCTTGCCGCAGGTATTTCCGGATTGATTAAGGTGCTGCTGCAAATGAAGCATAAAACCTTAGTCAAAAGCCTGCATTGCGAAACGCTCAATCCTTACTTGCAGCTTACAGACAGTCCGTTTTACATTGTTCAAGAAAAACAGGAATGGAAGGCTGTCAAAGACCGGAACGGAAATGAACTGCCGCGCCGTGCCGGAATAAGTTCGTTTGGGATTGGCGGAGTAAACGCCCATATTGTGATTGAAGAATATATTCCAAAAGCAGGTTCCCGACATGCGCTTTCCGAACAGCCGAACATGATTGTACTGTCGGCTAAAAATAAACAAAGGCTTACGGATCGGGCTGCGCAATTGCTGGGTGCCATTCGTGAGAAAAAATATACAGATCAAGATCTGCACCGCATCGCCTATACGCTCCAAGTCGGGCGGGAAGGAATGGATGAACGTCTGGCGTGTATTGCGGGCACGATGCAGGAGCTCGAAGAGAAACTGCAAGCGTATATTGACGGCAAGGAAGGGGCTGAGGGGCTCTTCCGCGGACAGGCTAATCGAAACAAAGAAACCTTGGCCATTTTTTCTGCAGATGAGGATTTGGCAATGGCTATTGAAGCTTGGATCAGAAAAAGGAAATACGCCAAGCTTGCGGATTTATGGGTCAAAGGCGTCGCGATCGATTGGGGTAAATTGTATGGTGAGGTCAAACCGCACTTGATCAGTCTTCCTTCATACCCATTTGCGAAGGATCACTATTGGCTTCCGGCAGAGGAACACCTTTCAGAACCGGACATCGCAGATCATAGTGAAAAACGCAACCCATGTGTTTTGACAAAACAATGGAGCTTAAGTGCGGTTACCCCGAAAGAGCCGGGGACACGAACCGTTGCGATCCTGAGCAATGAAGAGACGGCAGAGTTGGCGGCTGAAGTGTCTAAGTATTTTCCGAATCATCTCATGTTAGATGTGAGCCGGGTCGAAAGTGATCAGTCAAGCGATGATTGGAAACGATTTGACGGCCTTGTGGATTTAATCGGTTGCGGCGGACATGAGGAAGAACAGCTTGATTGGATTGAATGGATTCAAAGGCTGGTTGAAGACGGACATAAAGAGGGAATCATGCTGCTTTGTGTGACGAAAGGGCTGGAATCATTCCAAAACACATCCGTCCGGATGACAGGGGCTTCCCGCGCTGGTTTGTATCGTATGCTCCAAAGCGAATACAGCCATCTCACATCAAGGCATATGGATGCGGAAGAATCCGTTGATCATCATATTCTCGCGGCTCAGATCGCTGAGGAGTTTTATTCCGATTCTGAGGATACGGAGGTTTGCTACAGGGAGGGCATGCGATACCAGGCTTACCTAAAAGAGAATCCGGAAACCTGGAAAGGAACCGAAGAGCGAAAGACCTTCCCTGAAGAACATGTGCTTCTCATTACAGGCGGGACAAGAGGAATCGGACTATTATGCGCCCGGCATTTTGCAGAACACTATGGAGTGAAAAAGCTGGTGCTGACAGGACGTGAGCAGCTTCCTCCGCGAGAGGAGTGGGCTCATGTTGAGACATTAAATACTTCCGCGGCACAGAAAATCCGAGCGGTGCGGGAGCTGGAGGCACAAGGCGTACAAGTACAAATGCTGTCGTTCTCTTTATCTGATGAGACTCAAGTACAGCAAGCCTTACATGAAATCAATCAAACATTGGGACCGATCCGCGGAGTCATTCATTGTGCAGGCATAACGGACATGGATACCTTGGCGTTTATCCGAAAAACGGCTGCTGATATGCAGCGAGTGCTAGAGCCGAAGGTGGCGGGGCTTACAACCCTGTATCACCATGTAAGTCATGAACCGTTACAGTTTTTCGTATTATGTTCTTCTGTCTCGGCCATTATTCCGGCACTTTCAGCGGGACAAGCTGATTACGCCATGGCCAACAGCTATATGGATTATTTTGCAGAAGCACATAAGGAAAATATGCCAATTATCAGCATTCAGTGGCCGAATTGGAAAGAAACCGGTATGGGGGAAGTGACAAATCATGCTTATCGAGAAAGCGGCTTGCTGAGTATGACGAATTCAGAGGGCTTGCGTTTTCTGGATCAAATATTATCTGGAACCTTGCAGCCGGTTGTCCTCCCTGCTGTGGCGAATCAGGAAAATTGGAAACCAGATCAGCTGATGAAGCGGCGGGTCCGGCAAGAGGCTGGATTGAAGGAAGAAACTTTGCGCAGACCACAGGCTGAAAAAGTCGAGAAAACCGCAGGACAGGCTAAACATGAGCTGCTTTTAGATGAAACACGGACATGGCTTGTTCAATTGTTTTCTGAAGAGCTGAGAATCGATCGGGAACACTTGGAAATTGATGATGTATTTCAGGATTATGGTGTGGATTCTATCATCTTGGCGCAGCTGCTCCAGCGTATTAACCGAAAGTTAGACGCAGCGCTCGATCCATCTATTCTTTATGAATATCCAACGATTCAGCGCTTTGCCGATTGGCTTGTCGGATCTTATACCGAATCCTTAACTGCTCTTTTTGGAGAGTCAGAAAATGCGGAAGCGTCATTGGAAAACAGAACTGAGGCAGTCATATCTGTTCCTGCGGAGAATCGTGCTTCTGTCGGCCAAAGACAAGCGCCAGCATCCTTTTCACCGGATTCTCATGCAGAGGATATCGCCGTTGTCGGACTATCTTGCCGCTTTCCGGGGGCAGATACACTGGAAACATATTGGTCATTATTATCTGAGGGACGTTCGTCAATCGGTCCGGTTCCGGCAGAGCGCTGGGGTTATCAAACGCCGTATTATGCCGGAGTCATTGATCACGTCAGCCATTTCGACCCTGATTTCTTCCTGCTCCATGAAGAAGATGTAAGGGCGATGGACCCGCAAGCATTATTGGTGTTGGAAGAGTGTCTGAAGCTTTGGTATCACGCCGGATATACACCAGAGGAAATAAAGGGCGAATCCGTCGGCGTCTATCTTGGAGGCAGAAGCCAGCACAAGCCTGATGAAGAGAGTCTTCTTCATGCGAAGAATCCGATCGTGACAGTCGGCCAGAATTATGTAGCGGCTAATATTTCACAATTTTTTGATGTCCGCGGTCCGAGTGTTGTGTTAGATACAGCATGTTCATCAGCTTTAGTCGGCATGAATATGGCCATTCAGGCCCTCCTTAGCGGAGATATTAAAGCTGCTGTAGTAGGCGGGGTCAGCTTGCTCGGTTCAGACGCCTCTCACCGTCTGTTTGACCAGCGCGGCATTTTAAGCAGGCAATCATCCTTCCATGTATTTGATGAGCGTGCTGATGGCGTTGTTTTAGGTGAGGGTGTCGGAATGGTTCTGTTAAAAACGGTAAAACAGGCCTTGCAAGACGGAGATACCATTTATGCTGTGGTCAAAGCGGCCTCGGTCAATAATGACGGAAGAACCGCAGGGCCGGCAACACCTAATCTGGAGGCGCAAAAGGAAGTCATGAAGGCCGCGCTTGCCAAAAGCGGAAAAAAACCAGAGGACATCAGCTATCTTGAAGCAAACGGATCAGGTTCAATGGTAACCGATCTGCTTGAGCTTAAAGCGATTCAATCCGTATACCGTTCCGGGAATTCTAATTCCCTTTCGCTCGGATCAATCAAGCCGAATATCGGACATCCGCTTTGCGCTGAAGGAATCGCAAGTTTTATCAAGGTTGTGCTGATGCTGAAAGAGCGCAGTGTTGTCCCATTTTTATCAGGTGAAAAAGAGATGTCACATTTCGATAAGCAGAAAGCGAATATCACGTTCAGCCGAACGCTGGAAAAATGGAAAGATCCGCTGCCTGCTGCGGCCATTAACTGCTTTGCCGATGGTGGGACAAATGCCCATGTCATTTTAGAGGCGTGGGACGAAGATGAAAAACGTGTGATCAAGCGCAGTCCAATATCACCTCCTGAATTAAAGAAACGGGCGTTTTCGGCCGGCGCGTCAAAGCCGGAAGCAAAGACCTTAAAAATGGATACGGCAAACATATGGGATACTTATGAAGTGGAGGTCTAACGTGAAAAATATAACGAAGCAACTCACTCTATCGTTAAAAAATCCGTTTATTTATCACCATGTGGTTTACGGACAGCATGTCCTTCCGGGATTGGCTTACATTGATATGATCTACCAGATATTCAGAGAACACGGCTATTCCTGCTCAGACCTTCAGCTGCGGAATTTATCGATCTATCAGCCGCTGACTGCGGGACGGGATTCGGTGATTGTGCTCAATATCCAATGCGCGGAGAAAAAAGAAGGGCATTGGCAAATAACAGCCAAAGGCTTCGAAAAACGTCACGGTAAAGAAGCTTCAGATGAAAAGCTCTATATGAAGGCTGATATGCACACCGCCGTGCCGGCAGTATTTGAAGAAACACTGGAGCTTAAACAGATCAAAGCATCTGCGGACACTATTATTCGGCTCGATGATGTGTATGAACAGTGCAAACGTCAGGAACTCGTGCACAGCGGATATATGAAGGCGCAGGGGGGCATTTATGAAGAGGAAGACGGCGTGCTCCTTGATCTTTCTCTTAGCTCAGAAGCCATGCTTCATGCAGAAGGCTTTATGTTTCATCCGACTCTCATTGACGGGAGCGGGGTGGGCGCCAACAATTTACTCACATCTTTGCTTAAAGGAGAACAGAGGCTGTTTTTGCCTCTGTTCTATGAATCCTTTTCCGCTTCAGCCCTTTTGCAGACGCATTGCATGACGAGAATTAAGCGGTCCTCAGTCCGTCAGGAAAAAGAGCTGATTTATGTAACGCTTGAATTTTTTAATGCTTCCGGAGAAAAGGTGGCTGAACTGAAAAACTTCACAAGTAAATTAGTACGGGAAGCAGAGCTTATTAATGGAGATCGCAAAGATTTACCGCAAAGTCAAGAGATGAGAAAAGATACAGCTGCACTCTCGCAGGCTGCTGAAGGAATGATGGAGGTGTCATCGGCAGCCGACAGTACGGGGCCATACGAGGCGGCTGAACAATTCGTCAGCCAATTAATCGCAGACAAAATCAATATGCCGCTCGAACAGATTGAAAAGCAGGTCGGCTATTACCAGATGGGGTTGAATTCATCCGGTTTGCTTGAAGTGGTAGAAACGATCAGTGACAAAATCGGCGAGAGCCTTTCACCGACTCTCCTGTTTGAGCATACCACGATTGCGGAGTTGTCAGCGTTTCTTTCTGAGGAGTACGGTGAGCATTTTAATTCCTCTCATTTTATTGAACAAAATGAACGAAAGCACGCCGCTTTTAGCACAATCGACCGCGGTGCTGCTGAAAGCAGGGAGAAAAGTGTACATGCAGATTCTTCTCAAACTGCACCTCTGAAGGCGAAAGAAGGGGATATTGCGATTATCGGCATGGCGGGCCGGTACCCGAAAGCAAACAATATACACGAATTTTGGAACAATCTGAAAAAGGCAAAGAATTGTATTAGCGAGATTCCCGAGTCACGCTGGGACTGGCGGCGCTTTGAAGGAATCACCTCTCCTTCAGGAAAAAACATTTCTAAATGGGGCGGTTTTATTGATGATCCAGATTGCTTTGATCCTCAATTTTTCAGAATAACGCCGAGAGAAGCAGAGACAATGGACCCTCAGGAGCGGCTGTTTTTAGAAACATGCTGGGAAACGATTGAGGATGCAGGCTACACGCCGAAGACTTTAGCCAAACCTAGAGGACGGAACAAAAGGCAGCATGTAGGCGTTTTTGCCGGCGTCATGCACAAGGATTATACATTAGTCGGTGCTGAAGCAGCATCGAAGGAAAATGTGTTTCCTCTTTCTCTCAACTATGCGCAAATCGCCAACAGAGTGTCCTATTTTTGCAATTTCCACGGCCCGAGTATGGCGGTCGATACGGTATGTTCCTCATCTCTGACTTCCGTACATCTGGCGTTGGAAAGCCTTCGTCACGGAGAGTGCGAGGTCGCATTAGCTGGCGGGGTTAACCTTTCTCTGCATCCGAATAAATATATGACGTACGGGGTTTGGGATATGTTTTCCACTGACGGGCACTGCCGCACGTTTGGCAAGGACGGGGACGGCTATGTGCCGGCAGAAGGAATCGGCGCGGTCTTATTAAAGCCTTTGCGCCAGGCGGAGGAAGACGGAGACCGTATTTATGCAGTGATTAAAGGAAGTGCTGTCAACCATGTAGGAACGGTTAGCGGCATTTCTGTGCCAAGTCCTGTTTCACAAGCTGATCTGATTGAGACATGCTTGGAGAAAACAGGGATTGACCCGCGGACCGTCAGTTATGTGGAAGCGCACGGAACCGGTACATCTTTAGGAGATCCGATCGAATTACAGGGGCTGGTGAAAGCGTTCCGCCAATATACACAGGATCGGCAGTTCTGTTCGATCGGTTCTGTCAAGTCAAATATCGGGCACGCGGAATCCGCAGCAGGTATCAGCGGTTTAAGCAAAGTCGCCCTTCAGCTTCACCATCAGACCCTCGTGCCTTCTTTACATTCAGAAGAGCTGAATCCGTACGTGGACTTTGAAAAATCGCCATTTTATGTGCAGCATGAAACAGAAACTTGGAAGCAGCCTGTTATCAAGGAGAATGGCGAGGGCGAGGGAATCATCTATCCGCGCCGGGCGGGCATCAGTTCGTTCGGGGCCACGGGGTCCAATGCGCATGTGATTTTAGAAGAATATATTCCTGAAACAGCGGAGCAGGCTGTATCTGTTCCTGACACTAAACCGGTGATTATTCCGCTTTCTGCCCGGAATCAAGAACGTCTTCATGTGTATGCGGAACGTCTTCTGGATTTTCTTCACGATGGACTCCAGATCAGGGATGTGGCTTATACATTGCAGGTTGGCCGTGAACCGATGGAAGAACGGGTTGCTTTTTTGGCAAGCGGAATTCAAGAATTAATCGGCCAATTGGAAGCTTATCTAGAAGGACAGGAAACGATTGAACATTGCTGGAAGGGCCGCATGACAAAAGAAAACGGTGATACATCGATTTCCGCGGAAACGGTACATAAATGGCTGGAACAAGAAAATCTAAACCTGATCGCCGAAAAGTGGGCCGATGGATCTGCGGTTGATTGGAAGCTCTTATACGAAGTCAACAAACCAAAGCGGATCAGCTTGCCGACATACCCTTTCGAGAAAGTGCGGTATTGGGTGCCGGAGAAAGAGGCAGGGACTGACTTGTCAAAACAGAATCTGACTGAAGGCCGCGTCATTCATCCTCTTTTGCATGAAAATGTGTCCGACATATCGGGTGTGCGTTTTCGTTCAGTGTTCACAGGGCGCGAATTTTTCTTAAAGGATCATGTCATTAAGGGTCAGCACATTTTACCGGGCGCGGCCTTGTTAGAAATGGTTCGGGCGGCTGTAGAAAAGGCGGCTGCGGATCAGATGCAGACAGGTATTCGTCTCCAAGATATCGTTTGGATTCGCCCTGTTGCCATCACGGATCTGCAATCAGACATATACGTTCGTCTTTATCCGGAAGACAATGGCGACATTTTCTTCGAAATCTGCAGGGAGGAGATTGACAGCACAGGGGAGGACCCGATGATATACGGCCAAGGAAGTGCTGTGCTATGTCAGGCTGAAGATACTCCTAAACTGAACATTGAAGAGGTGAAGGCAAGCTGCAGTGAACGTATTCTGTCACCTGCTGCATGCTATAACGTATATGCGGAAATGGGAATTGATTACGGTGACGGCCACAGAGCGATTGACAATATATATGTCGGGGCAAACGAAGCTCTAGCTAAATTGACTATGCCGTCTGTGGTCTCCCATACACAAGACCGTTATGTTTTGCATCCGAGCATGATTGATGCGGCATTTCAAGCTTCTATCGGTCTGAGGCTTGGAACAGAGGATGCCAGTTTGACAGAAAGACAAGCAATGCTGCCTTTCGCATTGCAGGATGTCCAAATCTTCAAAGGCTGTGAAACTTCGATGTGGGCCCGCGTTAAATACAGCGAGGATAATATCGCTGCGGATCGCATACAGAAGCTGGACATTGATTTATGTAATGAAGAGGGCCGGGTATGCGTGCGAATGAAAGGTTATTCTGCCAGAACTTTAGAAACCGAGACACATTTAGAAGCTGTTTCATCTGGAAAAATTGGCACGCTTATGTTTGAGCATATATGGGAAGAAAAAGCAGTTTCCGGGAAGTATGAGTTAATAGAATATCAGAAGCATAAAGTCGTAGTTTGTGATATTGCAGAAAGGCAGATCGAAAGAATGCGGGACGAGTTTGACTGTACGGTTTTAGAAAAAGACGGGCAGGCAGTTCATGAACGGTTTGAAGCGTATGCCGTGCAGTTATTCGAAGAAATCCAACAGCTGTTAAACTCAAAAACTGGCGGAAATGTCCTCATTCAAGTCGCTGTTCCTGCATTGAACGAACCGCAGCTGCTAAACGGTTTAACAGGACTTCTTAAAACGGCCCAGCTGGAAAATCCAACATTCACCGGCCAGCTGATTGAGTTTGATTCAGAGATATCTGCAAGCGATCTGGCTGAAAAACTAACAGAAAGCAGGCAATATCCTCATGATCACCATATCCGATATTGGCAAGGGAAACGGTATGTAAGCAAATGGAAAGAGGCGGATGCTGATCAACTGGGCGCCGACATGCCATGGAAGGATAAAGGGGTTTATCTGATCACAGGCGGTGCAGGGGGGCTTGGCTTCCTATTTGCAAATGAAATTGCAAGCAAAACGCATGGGGCTGTCATGATTCTCACAGGCCGGTCTCCGCTCAATGACAGGAAGCAGTCACAGCTTCAGAAGTTACAGGAAATGGGCGCGCGTGTTGTTTATAGACAAACCGATATGACTGAAAAAGAAGCTGTTACGGCTTTAACGAAAGGGATTCAAGAGGAGTACGGCAGCTTGGATGGCATCATTCATAGCGCAGGCATTATAAAAGATAATTTCATTATTAAGAAAAAGAAAGACGAAATTCAAGACGTGCTTGCTCCAAAGGTAACCGGCCTGATCCAGCTTGACGAAGCCACAAAAGATATCCCGCTCGACTTTTTTATCCTTTTTTCTTCAAATGCCGGAACAGTGGGAAGTGCGGGACAGGCAGATTACGCAATGGCGAATGCTTTTATGAATACATTCAGCGAATACCGGAATGGCCAAGCAGCACAGCACAAGCGTTACGGGAAAACCCTTTCCATGAGCTGGCCGTTGTGGAAAGACGGGGGCATGCATGTTGATGCTGAAACCGAAAGAATGCTGACGAGAGATACGGGTATGATCGCCATGGAAACAGATCACGGAATTCAGGCATTATACCATGGATGGGCCTCGGGAAAATCGCAGCTGATGGTGGCTTCGGGCGTCCTAAGCAAAATTCAATCATTTTTGAACCAAACAGGAAATGGACAATCTCCAGAATTAAAATACAACAGTGAAATTCAGCATACAGAGCAAGCAAACACCATGATGGGAGTCGACGAAGAGACGCTGAGAGAAAAAGCAGAGGATTATTTCAAGAGTGTGCTTTCTTCAGTTACCAAGCTGCCTGTCAGCCAGATTGACGCTGAAGCTCCTATGGAGGACTACGGAATCGATTCTATTATGATCATGCATGTAACGGGACAATTAGAAAAAGTATTCGGTTCATTGTCCAAAACATTGTTCTTTGAGTATCTCAATATTCGGTCATTATCACAGTATTTTGCTGAATCTCATAGAGAACAGCTGTTACACATCTTGGGGATTGAACAAGAAAAACCTTCTCTAAAAGAGGAAAATAGAGATTCAGAAGACGAAGAGAGAGAAGAGATTTCTGTTCCCCGAAGAAAGTCTGGTTTTGTCCCTATGCAAAGAAAAGTACAAAAGCCGTTAATTGAAAAAGAAACGGAAGAGATTGCGATTATCGGAATCTCCGGCCGCTATCCGCAAGCGGACAACATCGATCAATTGTGGAAAAACTTGAGGGACGGCCAGGACTGTATTACAAATATTCCTGAAGACCGTTGGGACCACAGTCTCTATTACGATAAAGATAAGGACAAACCGGGAAAAACGTACAGCAAGTGGGGAGGATTCATTAAGGATGTAGATAAGTTTGATCCGCAGTTTTTCCATATTTCTCCTCGTGAAGCGAAGTTAATGGACCCGCAGGAGCGTTTATTTTTGCAATGTGTTTATGAAACGATGGAGGACGCCGGATATACTAGAGAGCATCTCGGCCGTAAACGGGATACCGAGCTTGGCGGAAACGTAGGCGTTTACGTCGGTGTCATGTACGAAGAATATCAGCTGTACGGAGCGCAAGAACAAGCGCGGGGCCGGGCTCTGGCTTTACCGGGAAATCCATCCTCCGTAGCAAACCGGGTATCCTATTATTTCGATTTCCATGGACCGAGTATGGCTCTGGATACGATGTGCTCATCTTCATTAACCGCTATTCACTTGGCTTGCCAAAGCTTGCAGCGCGGTGAATGTGAGGCCGCTTTCGCGGGGGGAGTCAATGTTTCAATCCACCCAAATAAATATTTGATGCTTGGGCAGAACAAATTTATGTCAAGCAAAGGCAGGTGTGAAAGCTTTGGACAGGGAGGAGACGGCTATGTGCCGGGAGAAGGCGTTGGAGCAGTACTTCTTAAGCCATTGTCTAAAGCGGTTGAAGATGGCGATCACATCTATGGAGTCATTAAGGGTACGGCCATTAACCACGGAGGAAAAACAAACGGATACTCAGTCCCTAACCCGAATGCCCAGGCACATGTCATTAAAAAGGCGATTACAGAGGCGCAAATTGACCCGCGGGCAATCAGTTATATTGAAGCGCACGGCACGGGCACCTCACTCGGAGATCCTATTGAAATAACAGGACTGGCTAAAGTGTTCACAGAACATACGAAAGACAAACAATTTTGTGCCATAGGTTCAGCCAAATCAAATATCGGGCACTGTGAAAGTGCGGCGGGCATTGCGGGGTTAACGAAGGTATTGCTGCAAATGAAATACAAACAACTGGCGCCTTCCCTGCATTCAAAGGTGCTGAATCCGAATATTGACTTCCTCAATTCTCCATTTAAAGTACAGCAAGAGCTTGAAGAATGGAAGAAACCTATTATTCAGGTAAATGGAAAAGAAATCGAATATCCGAGAATCGCAGGCATCTCTTCATTTGGCGCCGGAGGAGGCAACGCCCATATTTTAATAGGAGAATATGTTCCGAAATCTGAGCCGGAACGTTCTTCAGCAGGACAGCCGGCTGTCATTGTGCTCTCAGCAAAAAATGAAGAGAGACTTCAAAAACGGGCGGAACGATTGCTGGATGCCATCCGTGAGCAGCGTTATTCTGAAGCGGATCTGCCTCGGATCGCGTATACGCTTCAAGTCGGACGTGAAGCGATGAATGAGCGTTTAGCGTTTACGGCTGAAAATATGCAGGAGCTTGAAGAAAAGTTGAATGACTTCATCTCCGGAAAAGAACATATTGAACATCTATACCGCGGGCAAGTGAAACGCAATAAAGAAACGATGGCAGTTTTTGCGGCTGACGAAGATATGGCGAAGACAATTGAAGCATGGATTCGCAAAGGGAAATTCGCGAAGTTTTTAGACCTTTGGGTAAAAGGATTAAATATCGATTGGAACATGCTTTATCAAAATGGTAAGCCGCGCCGCATCAGCTTGCCTGCCTATCCTTTTGCAAGAGACTGCTATTGGATAGAAGAAACTGTGATGAAGGCGGATGAAAAAAGACCGGTGAAGCCGGCTGTTACAGCGCAGCCAGTCATCCAAGAGCCATTTATTCCTGAAAAAGTCAGCGGTAAGCCCGCCAATATTTCCTTGCAGCCTTTGACGGCAAGTCAGGAAACACCGCAAAGGACAGCCGTTCCGCTGCAGCCGGTTAAAAAGCAGCAAACCATGTCTGCTGAGCTGTTATGCGATGAACTGACGGCAAGCTTAGCAGAAGTGTTATACATGGATCAAAACGAAATCGACCCGGATGAAGCCTTCATTGATATCGGAATGGATTCCATTACCGGGCTTGAATGGATAAAAGCAATCAATAAGCAGTATGGTACATCGTTTATTGTGACAAAGGTTTATGATTATCCGACAATCCGTGATTTTGCCGTTTTCTTAAAAGATGAATTAAGCACACAAGCTGAAGAAGAGATCGCAGGAAACCATCCGCCAAAACAAGAGGAAACGTATGCGCCGATAAAACGGGAAACCGTCTCTGCTAAACCGGACAATATTTCTTTGCAGCCTTTAGGCCTTCATCAGCCTGTGCAGAAGAAACCAATTGAAGACATTCAGTATGCAGCTGCTGAGATATCGGTATCGAGCCAATATGGTGGGACAATTGAAACACTGCATGATGAATTAAAGGAAAGCATCGCAGAAGTGTTATACATGGATCCGCACGAGGTCGATATTGATGAAACCTTTATCGATATCGGAATGGACTCCATTACAGGGCTTGAATGGATAAACGCAATGAATAAACAATATGGAACATCATTTTCAGTCACCAAAGTTTATGATTATCCAACGATTCGTCAGTTTGCAGACATGTTAAAAGCCGAGCTTGTGAAGCATAGTGACAGAAAAAAAGAAATAGAGGATGGGCCTTCTGCAGAGGACACACAACCTGCAGTACGGGCTGAAGCGAAGCCTGCAGAGCGGCCCGTTCAGCTGCCAGTGATGAAAGAACGTGAGCGGAAAACAGACCGTTCTTATCAAAGTCACCGAGACGATGCGATAGCCATAGTCGGGATGTCAGGCAGATACCCTGGTGCCAAGGATGTAAGAGAGTATTGGGATAACTTGGTCAATGCGAGAAATGCGATCCGTGACATTCCGAAATCGCGGTGGGATGTGGACAAATACTATGACCCGGCACTGAATCAAAAGGGGAAAGTCTACTGCAAATCACTGGGGATGCTGGATGATATTGAACATTTTGATCCGCTGTTTTTTAATATTCCGCCGTCAGAGGCTGAGCTGATGGACCCGCAGCACCGAATCTTTTTGCAGGAAGGTTATAAAGCATTCGAGGATGCCGGATATAACGCCCAAACATTAAACAATAAAAAGTGCGGGGTTTATCTTGGCATTATGAGCAATGAATACGGGGTGATGCTGAATCGGAATCAGGCCAGAGCAAGCGCCACCGGGAACAGCTTTGCGATAGCGGCAGCGCGTATTCCGTATTATCTGAATTTAAAAGGGCCTGCAATTCCGATTGATACGGCATGTTCATCCTCATTAGTCGGCACACATTTAGCACGCCAAGCATTGGTAAACAAAGAAATTGATATGGCGCTGGTGGGCGGTGTCAGCTTATATCTGACGCCGGAGTCTTACATCAGTATGTGTGAAGCCGGCATGCTGTCTCCTGATGGACAATGCAAAGCATTTGATAATGGCGCAAATGGTTTCGTTCCCGGAGAGGGTGCAGGAGCACTCGTTCTGAAACGGCTGAAAGATGCAGAAGCGGATCGTGATCATATCTATGGCGTTATTATCGGTTCGGGCATTAATCAGGACGGGAAAACAAACGGAATTACAGCACCGAGCGTGAAAAGCCAAATGGATCTGGAACGGGATATATACGAGACATACGGGATACATCCTGAAAGCATCAGTTATGTTGAAATGCACGGCACCGGAACAAAACAAGGGGATCCAATTGAACTAGAGGCGCTGTCAACCGTATTTAAAGAGAAAACAGACAAAAAGCAATTTTGTGCGATCGGTTCAGTGAAAAGCAACATTGGCCATACATCAGCGGCAGCGGGTGTAGCCGGTGTTCAAAAAGTGCTGATGTGCATGAAACACAAAACGCTGGTGCCTACATTGAACTTCTCTGAGCCTAATGAGCATTTTCGATTTGAAGATTCGCCTTTGTATGTCAATACGGAGCTTAAGCATTGGGAAACGGCTGATGGAAAACCGCGGCGGACCTGTGTGAGTTCCTTTGGATACAGCGGAACGAACGCCCACCTCGTGATTGAAGAATACCGGCCTGAAAGGGACAATGATCCAGTACCAGATCGCCATCATTCAAAGTTATTTGTACTCTCAGCAAAAAAAAGGCAGCAATTGAAGGTCTATGCCCAATCAATGAGAGATTTCGCAGATTCCAATAAAGATATCAATCTGGATGATATGGCATATACCCTTCAGACTGGCCGGGAACCGATGGATTACCGAATGGCATTTTTGGCTGATTCGAGAGAAGCGCTTATGAAAACTCTTGAAGACTATATTGCAGATATTCCCAATACAGAAATTTATGCTGCGCATGTCAAAACGAAGAAAAGCGAAATGAAAGTATATGAAACAGATAAAGATGCCAAAGCCCTGCTGGAAACATGGATTGAGAAGAAAAGGCTGGAGAAGCTGGCGGAATTATGGGTGAAAGGGCTGCGGATCGATTGGAACGAGCTTTATAGCGATCACATGCCTCACCGAATCAGCCTGCCTGCTTATCCGTTTGCAGAAGAGTACTATTGGCTCCCAAACGAAGATGCCGCAGCAAAAGACAGCCGTTCGGCATTGCAATCTGCTGCACCGATGACGACACACTGCTTTTTACAAAAACAGTGGCAGCATTGCCCGGTTACATCAGCAGAACGTAAAAGCCAAACGGTTGCCATATTGGCAAACGCCGAGACCATGACATTAGCCAGCGAGCTTTCCGTGTATTTCTCGAACTATCGCATGATTGACAGCCGAGAGCTTAAGCATTTATCAGATGCCGACTTGGAAGATGTCGGCGGAGCAGTGGATCTGATCGGCTGCGGAATGAGCCATGAGCAATCGATAAGCTGGATCAGTTGGCTGCAAAAACTGATTGAGCATGGCCGTAATCAGAAGCAAAATTTGACTGTCTTGTGTGTGACGAAGGGGCTCGAGTCTTACGAAAATAAAGCTGTTAATCTGTCCGGTGCTTCCCGGGCCGGTTTATACCGAATGCTTCAAAGCGAATACAGTCACCTTACATCAAGACATATGGATACAGATCATGTAACAGCCGAAAAGGAGCTGGCCAGACAGATTGCAGATGAGTTTTATGCTGACAGCACAGATACCGAAGTCTGTTATCGAGACGGGCGGCGTTATCGCGCATATTTGGAAGAGCGAACAGCAGATGCTGTTGATCAAGAACAATTATCGTTTCCGTCAAACCGGGTGCTGCTGATTACAGGCGGGACAAGAGGACTTGGATTCGTGTGTGCGCGTCATTTTGTGCAAACATACGGGGTAAAACGATTGGTGCTCACCGGCCGTGAAGAGCTGCCTCCGCGTGAACAGTGGGATTTGCTCAAAGAGAAAAACACGCCGCTTGCTCAGAAAGTGAAAGCCATCCAAGAGTTGGAAGCAATGGGCACCCAAGTACAAGTGCTGTCCCTTCAGCTGTCCGATCCGCTTGCTGTTAAACAGAGCATCGAGACGATTCAGCATACAATGGGATCAATTGGCGGAGTGATTCATTGTGCCGGGACAGTGAATAAACATAATCCGGCGTTTATAAGAAAATCAGCAGAAGAGATACAAGCCGTACTGGAGCCGAAAGTCGATGGGCTTCAAACATTATTTGACCTGCTCAAAGATGAACCGCTGCAATTTTTTGTTTTATTTTCATCAGTATCAGCCACCGTTCCTGTGCTTGCAGCCGGACAAGCTGATTATGCGATGGCGAATGCTTTTATGGATTATTTTGCAGAATCCCGTAAAGGTGAATATCCGATTGTCAGCATTCAGTGGCCAAACTGGAAGGAGACCGGCTTAGGCGAGGTTCGAAGCAAAGCTTTAGAACAGACCGGACTAGTAAGCTTGAAAAACGATGAGGGACTGCAGCTCCTGGATCAGATCCTTTCTGAAAAACGGCCAGCCGTCGTCCTGCCGGCGGTGCCCAATACAGATGTATGGCATCCGGACAAGCTCATGCGCCATTCTCTCACAGTTAAGGGGTTTCCAACTGCTGAGACAAAAGAACAAGACAGCACTCAAAACTTGTTCCGTGAAACCGTTGGATGGCTTGTGACTATTTTTTCTGACGAGCTAAAGATAGGCGCTGAAGACCTTGAAACCGATGAGCCTTTTCAAGAGTACGGAATAGATTCGATTATTTTGGCTCAGCTATTACAGCAGATTAATCAAAAGATAAAAGGAGATATTGATCCATCTATTTTATTTGAATATCCGACAATAGAATCTTTTGCAAAGTGGCTGGTATCTGAATATGAATCCGCCTTACCGGATGTTGTACAACCAACTGCCTCACAGAAGCCTGCTGCGGCGTCATTGCCACTCGATCAGGCTTCTGCGGCGGAACAGCAAACACAAAAGGGGAATGATGTAAAACCGGCGCTTCATGCAGAAGACATCGCGATCATTGGCCTGACATGCCGATTCCCCGGCGCTGAAACGCTTGAGGCATACTGGGATTTAATACGTGAAGGTCGGTCAGCGATCAAACCTGTGCCGCCTGAACGCTTTGGTCATTCAAGCTCTTATTACGCCGGGGTCATTGAGGATATGAACCGATTTGATCCGGATTTCTTCCTGATGTCCGATGATGATGTCAGAGCAATGGACCCTCAGGCTTTGGCTGTATTGGAAGAAAGTCTGAAGCTGATGTACCACGCCGGCTACACTGAAAAGGAAATGAAAGGCATGCGGGCTGGTGTTTATATAGGAGGACGCAGTCAGCACAAACCTGAACAGTCCAGTCTTTCAAAAGCGAGAAATCCGATTGTGGCCGGGGGGCAAAACTATTTAGCCGCTAATATTTCACAATTTTTTGATTTGCGGGGACCGAGTATCGTGCTGGATACAGCTTGTTCCTCTGCATTGGTCGGCTTGAATATGGCCATTCAGGCTTTACGAAGCGGAGATATCGAGGCAGCGGTTGTCGGCGGTGTCAGTTTGCTTGATACAGATGCGCATCAAATGTTTCAGGAGCGCGGACTTTTATGTGAAAAGCCGTCTTTCCATGTATTTGACAAGCGGGCAGAAGGCGTCGTTTTAGGAGAAGGCGTGGGAATGGTATTAGTCAAAACAGTCAGCCAAGCGATTGAAGACGGAGACTCTATCTATGCTGTCATTAAAGCCGCGGCTGTTAACAATGACGGAAGAACGGCAGGCCCGTCCTCACCGAATCTTGAGGCGCAAAAGGACGTGATGCAGTCTGCGCTTGAGAAAAGCGGAAAAAAGCCTGAAGAAATCAGCTATCTTGAAGCAAATGGATCAGGCTCCGTAGTGACGGATTTACTTGAGCTTAAGGCGATTCAAGCCATTTACCGTTCCCACTGCAAAGCTTCACTAGGAGTGGGGTCGGTTAAACCGAACATCGGCCACCCATTATGTGCAGAAGGGATAGCGAGCCTGGTTAAGGTCGCTTTGATGCTGAAACATAGACAATTGGTTCCGTTCCTGTCAGGAGATGAAAAAATGCCGCATTTTAATGTAGAAGAAACGGATTTGTATTTTTGTAAAACACCAGCCGCGTGGAAAGAGAAAATGCCGGCTGCGGCGATCAATTGTTTTGCTGATGGAGGAACGAATGCCCACCTGATTATAGAGGCCTGGGATGACTCGGCTGAGCGTCCAATCAGAAGAACGCCCCTGCCTCTCCCGGCATTACACCGGCGGCCCGTTTTAACAGAAAATCGAGCTGTATCAGCTGAAACCGTGCGGGGACAAGAGCTTTCAGATACGGGTGCTTCTAAAGAAATGTTTTGGAAAACTTTCAAATAAGAGAGGAGTGGGAATATGATAACTGAACAAATGCACATCTCGTTAAATAATCCTGTCATGTGCAATCACAAGGTATATGGACAAGCGTTATTACCCGGCCTTGCTTATATAGATTTGATTTATCAAGTATTCCAAGAACATGGTTACGCTTATCAAGAGCTTGAATTAAAAAACCTGACCATTTTTTACCCTCTGATCGCGGAAGCATCGTATGACATTGCCCTGACAATTCACGTGTCTGAAAGCAAAAAAGGGACATGGTCCGTCATCATCGACGGACAAAAACAGCATGGAGCGTCGTTATCGGACAAAAAACGATATGCTGCGGCTGAAATGCATCATCAAGAACCAGCTGTTTTCACGGAAAAGATTGATCTTAACCAATGGAAAAAAACGGCCGATAGAATTCTGAATCTCGATGATATCTATGATCAATGCCGCCGTCAAGATTTAGTGCATACAGGGATGATGAAAGCAGAAGGACAAGTATATGAAACAAAAGAGGGCTCTTTGATTGATATCACTGTCGAACAAGAAGCATTGCTTCATTCTGAGGCTTTTATGTTTCATCCGACGCTCATTGATGCCAGCGGGTTAGGGTCAAGCACCCTGCTCTCAAAGGTAAATAAAAATGAACAGACTGTATATCTGCCTTTGTTTTACGAATCCTTTTCAGCTTCAGAGCGATTACAAAAAGAATGTGCGGCGCGAATTCAAGCTTCATCCGTGCGTCAGAAAAACGAGCTCACTTATATGACGATTGAATATTTTAATTCATCCGGACAAAAAGTAGCCGAACTCAAAAATTTTGCAAGCAAGTCTGTCCGGGACGCGAAGGCCTTTCAGCCTGAAAAAGAAATCGATCAGCCCCAGGAAGAGAGACTGCTAAAAGAATCTTCTGTCTCTCATGACGCTGGCCGGGAATACAATGCGATTGAAGGTTTTTTACGTCAGCTGCTGGCTGAACAGCTTGAAAAACAGGCAGAACAAATGGATATCCATGCCGGCTATTATGAGCTTGGGTTAGATTCGCCGTCCCTGCTTGAAATGGTTCAGGCGATAGGATCTCAGATTGGAGAGGAACTCTCTCCCACTTTGCTGTTTGAATATACAACGATTGCAGAATTATCAGCGTATCTGGCTGAAAACTATTCGATTGGAGAGGCGGACGATGCTGTCCGCCGGTCTCCTGCACCAAAGCCGGAGTCTTTAGATGCTGTCCCCTCTGCATCAAAAAAAGCGGAGGACATTGCGATTATTGGGATGGCAGGCCGTTATCCTAAGGCGAAAAACATACAACAATTTTGGGAAAATCTGAAGGCAGGTACAGACTGCATCAGTGAAATCCCGAAATCGCGCTGGGAATGGAAGGAATTCGAAGAGCTGACATCACCTTCTGGCAAGCCCTTCTCAAAATGGGGCGGGTTCATTGAGGATGCTGATTGCTTTGATCCTCAATTCTTCAGAATCTCTCCAAGAGAAGCGGAAACCATGGATCCTCAAGAACGCTTGTTTTTAGAGACGTGCTGGGAAGCTATTGAAGATGCGGGTTATACACCAGAGACAATTGCCGAACCGCGGGGCGAAAATAAAAGACGGCATGTCGGCGTATTTGCCGGTGTCATGCATAAGGACTACTCCCTTATAGGTGCGGAGGCTTTATCCGAACAGAATCCATTCCCTCTGTCACTGAATTATGCGCAAATTGCCAATAGAGTTTCTTATTATTGTAATTTCCATGGGCCGAGCATGGCGGTGGACACGGTCTGCTCCTCCTCCTTGACTGCTGTTCACTTGGCAATAGAGAGCATCCGAAATGGAGAATGTGAGGCCGCGCTGGCGGGAGGTGTCAATTTATCGCTGCATCCGGCTAAATATATCAGCTATGGCAGTGTTGGGATGCACTCTAGCGACGGCTATTGTCATACATTCGGCGAAGGCGGTGACGGATACGTTTCTGGAGAAGGGGTTGGAACGGTATTATTAAAGCCCTTGCGAAAAGCCGAACAGGACGGTGACCGGATTTATGCCGTCATCAAAGGAAGCGTCATTAATCATGTAGGCAAGGTAAGCGGCATTACGGTTCCGAGCCCTGTAGCGCAAGCCGATGTCATTGAAGCCTGCTTGGAGAAAACAGGGATCGATCCGCGTACGGTCAGCTATGTGGAAGCCCACGGCACCGGCACCTCTTTAGGAGACCCGATTGAAATTCAAGGATTGGTGAAAGCTTTCAGCCGGAATACGCAGGATCAGCAATTCTGTTCGATCGGTTCTGTGAAATCAAATATTGGTCATGCCGAATCTGCGGCCGGCATCAGCGGCTTAACGAAGACTGCTCTGCAGCTGCATTATAAAACGCTTGTGCCATCTCTGCACTCAGAAGAGCTGAATCCGTATTTGGAGCTGGAGCAATCACCTTTTTTTGTTCAGCATGAAACAAAGGAATGGCAGCAGCCCTCACTTTCAGAAAATGGCAAGGAGATCAAGTATCCCCGCCGTGCCGGTGTAAGTTCATTTGGAGCGTCAGGATCCAATGCGCATATCATTTTGGAGGAATACATCCCTGTAGAGAACGGCTCAGCCCCTGTTTCAGTGAAATATGAAGAGGCTATTATTCCACTATCCGCGAGAAATAAAGACAGGCTGCATGCTTACGCCGGGAAACTCCTTGAGTTTCTCCACGAGGACATGAATCTTTTGGAGCTTGCTTATACGTTGCAGGCAGGACGGGTGGAGATGGAGGAGCGGGCAGCCTTCATCGTTAAAGACATAAAGGATTTAACTCATAAACTTCAAGCATTTGTAAAAGGTGAAGAAGTCGATCACTGCTGGACCGGACAGGCCAAGGAAGGCCATGAGTTTGCCGGGACAAAATCGGCGGATTTGAAGAGCCTCGCGGAATCATGGGTTCAAGGAAAAAAGGTCGGCTGGGATGAACTATACAGCGATCGCAAGCCGCTAAAAATAAGTGTCCCAACCTACCCGTTTGCAAAAGAACGCTATTGGATTCCGGCACCTGAAACGAAAACCAGCGACGCAGCGAACAGTTCATTACATCCGCTGCTGCACCGGAATACGTCAGACTTTACTGAGCAGCGCTTTAGCTCTAGCTTTACAGGCAAGGAATTTTTTCTATCAGATCATATTGTGCAGGGACAGAAAATTCTGCCGGGCGTTGCCTATTTAGAAATGGCAAGAGAAGCTGCGGAAAAAGCAGCGGGTGATCTGGAAGATGGACAAAGAGTTGTGTCGCTCAGAGACATCGTCTGGATTCGCCCTATTGCGATTGAAAGTGAACCAAAAGAGATACATATCGGCCTTTATCCTGAGGATAGCGGAGAGATTACCTATGAGATTTACAGCAAAGATGAAAATCCGATGATACACAGCCAAGGGAGTGCAATCATATCGGTTGAACCGGATACTCCTGTTTTAGACCTTCAAGCGCTGCAGGCGGAATGCAGTCTGGGCACAGTGACGTCAGAACAATGCTATGCGGCGTTTCGGAAGATAGGGCTTGACTATGGTGAGGGCTATCAAGGGATTGAAAAAGTGCTTGTCGGACAAGAACAATTGCTTGCAAAAATCTCCTTACCCGCTTTTTTGGAAGACGGCAAGCAGCAATTCCTGCTTCATCCGAGTTTGATGGATTCCGCCTTCCATGCATCGATTGGTTTTATCGTAAGCTCAGTCAATAAGGATGCTCAAGCTCATAAGCCGTCTCTGCCGTTTGCGATGCAGGAGCTTAATATACTTGGCCCTTGCCCTTCTGACATGTGGTCATATATTCGATTCAGTTCAGACAGTAAAGCAGAGGACAAAATCAGAAAGTACGATATTGATTTATGCGATGAAAACGGGAAAGTTTGTGTGCAAATGAAGGGTGCTTCCATTAGAGCGCTGGAAGGGGAACAGCAGTCACATGCAGTCATAGCCGCTACTTCTTCACCAATAGGGCATACGATGATGATTCCTGTCTGGGAACCAGTTTCTCCGGATGCGGAGGGAGGCGGTGTTTCGGTTGCTGGTGAACAAGCCGTTTTATTAGGGGGTACTGAGAACGAACGGAAGTTAATGAAACAGCGCTATCCTCAGGCTCCCGTTTTGGATATCAAACCTGCAGATCACATTGATGCGATAGCGAAGAAGCTGCAAACGTACGGCAGCATTGACCATGTGATGTGGATTGCCCCGTCACACTCAGAGCATATGTTTATCGAAGGACAGGAAGAAAACGTTCTTCAAGTATTTAAGCTTGTAAAAGCACTTCTTCAATTAGGCTATGGCGGGAAAAAGCTGGAGTGGTCCATTGTAACCGTCCAAGCGCAGCCGATTACTCAATATGAAGCTGTCAATCCTGCTCATGCAAGCATTCATGGACTCGCAGGGACAATGGCTAAGGAATACCCGCATTGGAAGATCCGCCTGATTGACCTTGAAGAAGGCTGCACTTGGCCGATCAAACAGATGTTTACACTCCCTGCAGATCGTCACGGGCACGCTTGGGCCTATCGGAATCAGCAATGGCATCAGCAGCAATTGATCCCATATCAGCAATCTCCGTCAGATGACACGTTATATCAAACGGGCGGAGTGTATGTGGTCATCGGAGGTGCGGGGTACATCGGAGAAGCATGGAGTGAGTATTTGATCCGCCGCTATCAGGCGCAGATCGTTTGGATTGGACGCAGTCAAATCAATGATGCCATCCAGGCGAAATTAAACCGTCTCTCAGCACTTGGACCTGAGCCTTACTATATTGCAGCCGATGCCGCGGATATCCATTCATTGCAGCACGCTTATGAACAAGTGAAAAAGCGCCATTCTCGCATTCATGGGATCGTTCATTCTGCAATGGTTTTATTTGAGCAAAGCCTGGAAAATATGACGCTGGAAGAATTCAGAACCGGACTGGCGCCGAAGGTGGATGTAAGTGTTCGTATGGCCCAAGTATTTCAGCAGGAGGATTTGGATTTTGTTCTGTTTTTCTCTTCGCTTGTGGCCCATATCAAAAATGTGAAGCAAAGCCATTATGCCTCTGGCTGCGCGTTCGCAGATGCTTTTGCTTACCGGCTTTCCCAAAGCTGGACTTGTCCCGTTAAAGTCATGAATTGGGGATATTGGGGGAACAGTGAAGCGGCCGGAGATGAAAATTATGTACAGCTCATGAATCAAATTGGCTTAGGCTTAATTGAACCTGAGGAAGGGATGAAGGCGTTAGAAGCACTGCTTTCAGGGCCTGCCAGCCAAACGGCTTTCATTCATACGACTAAACCTGTTGCAGTCGAAGGTGTGAATCAGAAGGAATTCATCACTCTTTATCCGCAGCACCCTTCGATAGACGCCGAAAGCTTGAAGAGGCGCCTGCCGGAAACAGAAGTAATAGAAAGAGTAACACACGAGGAGCTGGACGATCTCCTTTACAGAATTCTGTTAGCACAACTGCAGACGGCCGGGCTGTTTGAAGGTCATACATTATCGGTTGAACGCCTTCAACGAAACAAGAATACTCGTGGATTTTATGAAAAATGGCTCCGGCAAAGCGGCGAATTCCTTCTGCAGCATGACTTTCTTAAGAAAGATGGAGATTCGTTGGTGAGGAAGGGTAAGGCAGAGGATATCGATATGCTTTGGAAAGAGTGGGATACGAGAAAAGCGGAATGGCTCAAAGACAGCAATACAAAAGCGATGACCGTGTTAGCTGAGGCCATGCTGAAAGCATTGCCGGATATCCTGACGGGGAAGGTGCCTGCGACAGATATCATGTTCCCGCATTCCTCAATGGAATTGGTGGAAGGTATTTATAAGCATAACCAAGTTGCAGACTATTTCAACGCAGTGCTTGCCGATACGTTGACGGCTTACGTAGATGAACGGCTGAAGCAGGACCCTAAAACCTCTATTCGCATTATGGAAATAGGGGCAGGCACTGGCGGCACGAGCGCGGGAATCTTTCAAAAACTGAAAACCTATCAAAATCATATAGGGGAATATTGTTATACAGATCTTTCTAAAGCGTTTTTGCTGCATGCAGAAAAAGAGTACGGGGCGGAAAATCCTTACTTGACATATCAGCAATTTGACGTGGAAAAACCGATTGACCAGCAGGAAATCGAGGCAGGCGGCTATGACATTGTAATTGCCGCTAATGTCCTTCACGCGACGAAAAATATTCGTCAAACGCTGCGGCATGCAAAAGCGGTGATGAAGCACAACGGATTGCTGTTACTGAATGAAATGGCGGGAAACAGTTTGTTCCCTCACATCACCTTCGGACTGTTGGAAGGCTGGTGGCTGTATGAAGATCCTGCACTGCGAATTCCCGGCTGTCCTGGTCTATATCCAAACAAATGGAAAGAGGCATTAGAAAGCGAAGGCTTTGAATCCGTGTTCTTCCCGGCGGAAGCTGTCCATGACCTCAGTCACCAGATCGTAGCAGCCTCAAGCAACGGAGTGGTGCGCCGTATGGCTATGGAAAGTGTGCCTTCTGCAGAAAAGGATTTTTCTCCAACATGGAAGGAGCCGGCACCTGTCCAAAACATAGCTTCAGAGATAGGCGGACAATCAAATGATGCCGTCTTGATAGAAAAAAGCACCGAGTATATGAAAAAACTTATCGGAGAAACATTGAAAATACCTGCAAATAAAATTGATTCATCTGAACAGCTTGAAAAGTACGGCATCGATTCTATTGTCGTTGTCCAGCTCACGAATACATTACGTAAGGAACTAGAACATGTGAGCAGCACTTTATTTTTTGAGTATCAGACAATAGACGCGTTAGTGGAACACTTAATCAAAACGAAAAAAGAAGCGCTCATGAAACTGACGGGTCTTGACCGTCAAGTGCAAAATGACAAGCCGATCACAATCAATAACGAATCGTCACAGGAGGCTGGGCAGGCGTTTAAAACAACCCAGCGCTATCGTAAGCTTGGCCGCAGCCGCGAGAAGGAAACGCCATCGCCATCACAAGCTCCGGCCAGCCGTGATGTTGCCATTATCGGTATATCCGGACGTTATCCGCAGGCGGAGACAGCAGAAGATTTTTGGAACAATCTGAAAGAAGGCAGAAATTGTATTGAGGAAATTCCGAAAGACCGCTGGGATTGGAAAGCATATTACGATAAAGAAAAAGAGGGCTCGATTTATACAAAATGGGGCGGATTTATCAAAGGTATGGATACATTTGATCCTTTATTCTTTCAAATTTCTCCGCTGGAAGCAGAAAGAATGGACCCTCAGGAACGATTATTCCTGCAAACCGCCTATGCGAGTATTGAAGATGCGGGATACACGCCTGACACGCTCTGTTCAAGCAGAAAGGTCGGTGTCTTTGCCGGGGTCATGAACAAAAATTATCCTACCGGCTACGGCTATTGGTCCATTGCCAACAGGGTATCCTATTTGCTGAATTTCCAAGGGCCGAGCCTTGCAGTTGATACGGCTTGTTCGTCTTCTCTGACTGCGATTCATTTAGCGTTAGAAAGCATTTACAGCGGATCGAGCGATTGCGCCATTGCCGGCGGCGTCAATTTAGTTGTCGACCCTGTTCACTATCAGAATTTATCTGTCATGAACATGCTTTCTGCAAGTGACAAATGTAAATCATTCGGTGATAACGCAGATGGGTTTGTTGACGGAGAAGGAGTGGGCGCCGTCATTTTAAAGCCTCTGCAAAAAGCAATAGAAGACGGTGACCATATTTATGGGGTGATAAAGGCAAGCTCCATTAACAGCGGAGGCAAAACCAATGGATATACGGTTCCAAATCCGAATGCCCAAGCCCGGATGATTAAAGAAGCCATTCAGCGTGCCGATATCCCGGCCCGAACGATCAGTTATCTGGAGGCACACGGAACAGGCACTGCATTAGGAGATCCGATTGAGATTGCGGGATTAACAAAAGCGTTTGAGGAAGATACGCAAGAAAGACAGTTCTGTGCAATCGGCTCCAGCAAGTCCAATATCGGTCATTGTGAAAGTGCAGCCGGCATCGCTGGTTTGACAAAAATCCTTTTTCAGTTTAAATACGGTCAAATCGCGCCATCATTGCATTCTGAGCGTTTGAACCCAAATATTGAATTCAGCCATACTCCGTTTATCGTTCAGCAAAAGCTCGGTGAATGGAAGCGTCCAATCATCGACGGACGGGAAGTGCCGAGACGCGCCGGATTAAGCAGTTTTGGCGCCGGAGGGTCAAATGCCCATATGATCTTAGAAGAATATATTCCGAAAACCGAGGCACAAACGCCTCAAGCTCATCCTCCTGCTCTGATCGTGCTGTCAGCGAAAAACAATGAACGGCTTCGAGAAAGAGCGGAGCAGCTGCTCTCCGCCGTTCGCGAAAAAAGGTACAGTGAAACAGATCTTATCCGGATGGCCTATACGCTGCAGACCGGCCGTGAAGCAATGGAGGAAAGGCTTGGCTTTATCGCCGAATCAATAGCAGATCTTGAGAGCAAGCTGCAAGATTTTATAGAAATGAAAGCAGAGGATCTGTATCTCGATCGTATCTACGATAACAAACAAGCATTAGCTGTCTTATCAGCTGATGAAGACACGGAAAAAATGATAGACGCCTGGATGAGCAAAGGAAAATATACGAAGCTGCTGGATCTTTGGGTGAAGGGCTTATCTTTTGACTGGACGAAGCTGTACGGAGCCCATAAGCCGATCCGATTCAGCCTGCCGACATATCCTTTTGCAAAGGAACATTACTGGGCACCGGGTGTTGAAAAGAGAACAACGTCCTTTGAAAACAATATAGAACAAGAAGAGGAAGAAAACTTCGAGGTTATGACTTTTAAAGAAGTGTGGACAGAGCAGCGGGCATCTCTCACATCGAAAAGCTTCAAAACGCTCGTCTGTTTTCTGACTGACAGAGAAGAGCAAAAAGCATTCGCTTCATCTGTGAAAAGCTTTGATCCAGAGACCAAGGTCATTTTTATTGCACAGGGTAAGTTGTACGGGAAACAGTCTCAATACGCCTATCAAATTGTACGGCAAGACCCCGGCACTTTTGAGAAAGCCTTCCGGAGTATTCAGGAAGAACATGGTGAACCGGATGCAATCCTCTATTTGTGGGCGGCGGAGGACTCAAGCATTATTCAGGATTATTCCTGTGCAGTCTATTTATTGCAAGCCATGGCGGCCGCGAAGCTTCAGCCTGTCCGAGTGTTATTGGCGGGATGTTTTGAAAACGGTCTTGACCGAAGTTATCTGGAATCATGGATTGGATTCGAACGTTCACTCGGGCTTGTCCTTCCGAATACGAAAGTGACAGGAATCTTTCAGGCAGCTGATCAAAATCTAAAAGAATCAATGGACGATTGGACAAGTAAGATCTGGACGGAGCTGCAGGCTGCAACTGAACAAACGGTCTTGTATCAGAATGAGAAACGTTATGTATGTCAGATTGAACAAACCACGATACAACCAAACAACAGCAAATTGAAGTCCGGAGGGACTTACCTGATTACAGGCGGTTTAGGAGGGCTCGGTTATTTACTCGCTAAGCATTTAGCTAAAAACTATGCCGCAAACATCATTCTGACAGGGCGAACGCCTATCAATGAAGAAAAACAAAAACAATTAAAAGAATTGAAGGATCTAGGCGGCGAAGCCATGTATGCAGAGGCGGATGTGTGTGATCCGATCGCTATGGGAGACTGCGTGAAACGAGGAAAAGACCGGTTCGGCGCCATCAATGGCGTCATTCATGCCGCCGGTATCGAGAGCGAGTCTGCTATTTTTGAAAAAGAGATGGAAAGCTTCCGGCGCATTATTGAACCGAAAATCAATGGAACGATAGCGCTTGACGAGTGGCTTCAAAAAGAAACCCTTGATTTTATTTGCTACTTTTCATCGTCTTCCGCTATTTTAGGAGATTTTGGTTTTTGTGATTATGCGATAGGGAATCGGTTCCAAATGGCTTATGCACATTACAGAAACGAGCTTCATCACGGCAAAACGTTTGTCATCAACTGGCCTGTATGGAAAGATGGCGGGATGACAATCGGGGATGCCGAAACAACCGATATGTACCTGAAATCAAGCGGCCAGCGCTTCTTAGAAGCGGATGAAGGCATCCGTATGTTTGAACACATCTTGTCTCAGGAGGATGCGCAGCATCTCATCATAGCCGGTCAGCCAAGCCGGGTCCGCCGCTTTTTAGGAATGACTGAACATACAATGCCAGAACCGGACATGATAAACCCTCCTGTACAAGAAACATCGGGTGAGATGAAGACGTTAAGCGTTGAAAAACGTTTGGAAATGGACTTGAAAGAGCATATTCACACATTGCTTAAGATCTCAAAAGATAAGCTGGACTTGAATAAGAACTGGGCCGACTTTGGATTTGATTCCATCTACCTGGCTAAATTCTCGAACGTGTTAACTAACCATTACAAAGTCGAGATTACGCCTGCCCTATTTTTTGGCTATTCGTCTTTAAAAGAATTGATCCACTACTTTTTAACGGATCATAAAGAGCTGATCGAGGAATTTTACCGGGATGACACAGCTGGCGTACAGAAGCAGACTGAAGCTGATGAGCCTGTTCCTGCAGCACCCAAGTCAGAAAACAACAATAAAAGCGGTCGGCAGCATTACGCAGAGCCTATCGCCATTATCGGAATGAGCGGCAGGTTTCCTCAAGCTGATTCGGTCCATGAATTGTGGGACAATCTGAAACACGGGAAAAATTGTATCTCTGAAATTCCGAATGACCGCTGGGACTGGCGTGAAGTGAAAGGAGATCCAGAAAAAGCAGTGCCAAGATGGGGCGCATTTTTGAAAGACATAGACCAATTTGATCCGCTGTTTTTTCACATATCGCCTAAAGAAGCCGAAAGCATGGACCCGCGCCAGCGAATTTTTCTGGAGGAAGCTTGGCATACATTTGAGGACGCAGGATATATGGGAAAACGGATTAAAGGAAAGTCCTGCGGCGTTTATGTGGGTGTGGAAGAAGGAGAATATGCGCATTTAACCGGTGAGACGGATTACATTACCGGTACTCAAAACGCCACATTAGCTGCGCGAATCGCATACGCATTAGATTTAAAAGGACCTAATATGGCGTTGACGGCGGCATGTTCCTCAGGACTTGTAGCCATTCATCAGGCTTGTGCAGCCTTGCGTCAGGGAGACTGTGAAATGGCTATAGCCGGCGGCGTCAGCCTGAATATTTCTCAAATGTCTTATGAGGCGCTGACACGAGCCGAAATGCTTTCTCCAGACGGAACATGCAAAGTGTTTGATCAGGATGCCAATGGGCTTGTGCCTGGTGAAGCGGTAGCAGCTGTACTGCTGAAACCATTATCAAAGGCAATTGAAGATCAAGATCACATTTATGGATGTATCAAAGCAAGCGGCGTGAATTATGACGGCAAAACCAATGGAATGACAGCTCCCAATCCTTTTAGCCAGGCGGAATTAATAGAAAGCATTTATGAAAATTATCAGATCAATCCGCTGGATATTCAATATGTGATGGCGCACAGCACTGGATCAAATCTGGGAGATCCGCTTGAAGTCCAAGCACTGACGAGCGTGTTCAGCAAATATACGAAACAGAAGCAATTCTGCACGATCGGCTCGATTAAATCATTAATCGGACACACATTTGCAGCTTCCGGTGTGGTTGCTTTGATCAGTATGCTGATGGCGATGAAAAATCAGACCATTCCGGCTACTCATGATTGTGAAACGAGCAACCCGTATATTCAGTTTAAAGAAAGCCCTTTTGTACTTCACAAAGAGAATCAGCAATGGCTGAGAAAAAATCATAAGCCGAGGATGGGAACAATCAGCACAACGGGTATCAGCGGTACGAACGCGCATGCTGTAATTGAAGAATACATTCCGGATGAGCAGCCATGCCTGCATCCAGAGCCAACGGAATGTCCGCAAGTTATCGTGCTTTCTGCTCAAAATGAGGATCGGCTTCACGATGCTGTTCTGCAAATGCTTGAGTATGCAGAGCATCATGACAACCTTTCTTTACCTGATGTTGCATATACACTCCAGGTTGGAAGAAAAGCAATGGAAGCAAGACTGGCGATCGTAGTGAATCATCAGGAACAACTGGTGCGAAAATTGAAGGAATATGCAGAAGCGGTGAAGAATGGTGAATCATTCGGCCAATTTACATCCTTTTATACAGGGAATGTGGAAGACATTTCAGAAGAACGAGATGAAACATCTCTGAAAACGGTCGTCATAGAAAAAGATTTTAAAAAGATAGCAGCTTGGTGGGCGAAAGGAAATCAAATTTCATGGGAATTGCTCCATGAAGACAATAAGGTCCGTATCGTTCCGTTACCCGGCTATCCATTTGCAAAGGAACGCTATTGGATTTCATCAGATACCCAAAAACCAAATGCCATGAGGCTGTCGTCACAAGTCATCCAAAGTGAGACTGACGAGTCCAAGGAAGAGAAACACATTCAAGACATCATCGTACAATTTCTAGAACGAGAGCTGAGCCTGTCACGGCATCAAATCAGTTTCAAAAGGAACTTTCAGGAATATGGGATGGATTCGATTCTTGGCCGAAAGCTGATGCGTCATTTAGAAAAGACCATTCGGATCAAGTTGACCGGCCGGGAGATCCTTGAATTCCAGACAGTCCAAGCGCTTTCTGCTCATATGGCTCTAAAAGCTGAAGGGCAAAATCAAAGCGCGGCAGCCCAGCCGCAAAATCAAATGAAAAGCCTGTACACTGACGAGCAGATCATCGGTTTGATGCAAGAGGTGGCGCAAGGAAAATTGGATTTTAAGAGTGTGCAAAACATCATAGAAGGGAGTAAATCGTATGAATCATAAAGAAATTCTCGATGCCTACAGATCAGGAGAATTATCCATTACTGAGGTAGAAGAACATCTTCAAGGCATGAAGCGTCAGTTGAAAAGCCCGCTTTCAGAAGGTCAAAAAGGGTTATGGATGCTTCAAAAAATGTCTCCTGATATGGGTGCATATAATATTCCTTTATGCTTTCGCATCAGCAAAAAATTACATGTCGAGACGTTCAAGCAAGCCCTTCTGTTTGTACAGAAACAATATCCTGTTTTAACGAGTGTGATTCAAGAGGAAAACGGCATTCCTTTTCAAACGGTTCAGCCGTCACAGGCCCTTCATTTTGAGGAAGCGGATATGTCAGCTATGAATTCAGCTGAGATATTGCCCTTCCTAAAAGAAAAAGCTAAAGAACCTTTTCATCTGGAAACAGGTCCGTTAATGCGCACACATCTTTTTCATCAGTCAAAGGAAGAATGCGTTGTGCTTATAACGGTTCACCATATCATATTTGACGGTGTGTCAATGCTGACATTTATATCGACGCTTTTAGAGGCGTATCAACAATTGCTGCAAGGCGAAGAGTTGGTGATGCAGAATTTACCAGCCGATTATCCTGACTTTGTTGACTGGGAAAATCGTCTGCTGGACGCTAAAGAAGGAGCTGAGCATCTCGCTTATTGGAAAGAGCAGCTTTCCGGGACGCTGCCTGTTCTTGAACTGCCGGCCGACCGTCCCCGTCCTTCAGCACAAAAATATAAGGGGCAAGCTTACAAAAGCTTGCTCCCTCATCACCTGAGCAAACAAATAAAATCGTTTGCCCGTTCTCACAATGTGAACGAATCTGTTGTGTATCTCTCCATTTATAAAGTACTGCTGCATCACTATACAAAACAAAAGGACATCATTGTCGGCGTTCCGACTATGGGGCGGCCTGAAGACGGTTTTGAATCGATCATCGGATATTTTATCAATATGATGGCTGTTCGGAGCAAAGACATAGGAACGCAAACATTCAAAGAGTTCCTTCGAGACCTGCAGCTGACAGTGGCCGACGGCCTGGACCATGCGGCATACCCGTTTCCGGCACTGGTAAGAGAACTGAATGTAGATCGCTCAGCAGCCGATTTTCCGGTTTTTCAAACGGCCTTTCTCTACCAGAACTTCTTTCAGACAGCAGGCTTACAAAAAATGCTGGAACAATATCAAACTCTCGGCATCGAATATATCGAAGACATTCGGCAAGAGGGAGAATTCGAGCTGGCACTGGAAGTGTATGAACAAGAAAATGAAACAGTGCTTCATCTTCTGTATAACCCTGATGTATATGAATTATCCTCCATTGAAAGAATGATGGAGAACTATATCAAACTCGCTGAAAACATCATTCACGATCCGTCATTATCACTTGAAACATACTCTTTACAGTTAAATCAAGAACAAATCAACTTGTTCGAGCAATGGAATGCAACAAAGACAAATGACGCCAAAGACAAGTGCATACATGAGATTTTTGAGGAAAAAGCGAGAATAAATCCCGATGCGATAGCGGTCGTATTCGAAGAGGAGACTCTTACATATAAGGAATTAGATCGAAAAAGCACATCGCTGGCCATCTACCTCCAGGAACAGGGGGTAGGACCTGAACGCCCGGTAGGAATTTGTGCAGAGCGTTCGTTTGATATGATGATCGGAATTTTGGGGATTCTTAAAGCCGGCGGAGCGTATGTGCCTTTAGATCCGAACTCCCCTCAAAAGCGATTAGAGTACATGCTCAAAGACAGTGAAGCATCCATTGTCCTTACCCAATCTAAATTTTATGACAAAGTAAACAAATTAAATGATGACCATGTAAAAGTAATCAATATTGATTTGGCTTACAGTCACACTAATACGGCACAACAAAACAGAGAATTGAAACGGGAAGTAAAACCGTATCATCTCGCCTATATCATTTACACTTCGGGCAGTACCGGTCAGCCTAAAGGAGTCATGGTAGAGCATCGGAGCATTATGAATACGCTGAATTTTCTTGAATCTCAGTATCCTGTTACTGCTGTTGATGCTTATTTATTAAAGACGAACTATATTTTCGACGTATCCATATCGGAATTATTCGGCTGGTTTATCGGAAATGGCCGTCTCATTATTCTTCCGCCGGATGGAGAGAAATCACCACAGCTGTGCATGGATGTGATTGAAAAATATAAAGTGACCCATATTAATTTTGTTCCAGCCATGCTGCATGTATTTTTGGAAACGGCGAAAGACAACAGGCAGTTAACTGAGGATGGACCGATCAAATACATGATGGTTGCAGGAGAGGCCTTTCCTAAGGAATTGGTGAAAAAGGCGGTAACCATCTTTAAAAACTGCCGTGTTGAAAATATTTACGGACCAACGGAAGCCTCCATTTACGCTGCGTATTTCGGATGCGGAACAGGGGATATCGCCAGTCATCATACGCCGATTGGCAAGCCTGTATCTAATACGAAGATTTATATCGTGGATCAGCATCTGAAACCTGTTCCGATCGGCAAGCCCGGGGAGCTTTGCATCGCAGGAGACGGATTGGCAAGGGGCTATTATAACCAGCCCGGTCTGACAGCCGAAACATTTATTGACAATCCATTTGAACCAGGGACAAAGCTTTATAAATCCGGTGATTCAGCAAGATGGCTGCCTGACGGCAATATTGAATATTTAGGCCGTATTGACAGCCAAGTGAAAATTCGCGGTTTCCGAATTGAGTTGGGCGCAATAGAAACGAAGCTGAGTGAATATCCGGGCATTTTAGATCAGGCAGTAGTGGTCAAACAGCTGGAGGGCCATAAAAAGCTGGCTGCTTATTATACTGAGCAAAATGGACATCCGCCTATCGATCAAAAAGAATTGCGCCGCCACCTGAAATCCAGCCTGCCGGAATATATGATACCTGCACACTTTATCCGCCTGGATGAGATGCCGTTAACGCCGAGCGGGAAAGTGAACCGCAAGGAATTGGAACACCGCAAGGTCATTTTAAATAAAAGGAAAACACATCACTTACAGCTATCAGAAGTAGAAGGCAAAGTGCAGCTCATTTGGGAGAACATGCTGAAAGTCAGCGGCTTTGGGCCGGAAGACGGATTTTTCGATGTGGGAGGTGATTCACTTCTCGCCGTGTCCGTGGCGGAACGGATCCAAAAAGAATTTGATTGTGAATTCAGTGTAACGGAGCTGTTCGAGTACGCCAATATCCGGGCCATCAGCCAATACATTATTGATATGAAAAACACAGATGCGGCGGCCATACCTCAAGATGAAAGCAAGCGGAATGTGAAGAGGGAGAAACAGCCGGAACAGCAAGGGCTGCCGTCGTATTTTGACGACAGTATTGCCATTGTAGGGATCTCCTGCCAGTTTCCGGGTGCGAAAAATCATCATGAGTTCTGGAATCAAATCAAAGAAGGCAAGGAAAGTATTCGGTTTTTCTCTAAAGAAGAGCTTCGTGAATATGGTGTGCCTGAAGAATTGATCCAACATCCTGATTACGTTCCTGTGGAATCTGCGATTGAAGGAAAAGATTTGTTTGACCCAGGTTTCTTTCAGATCTCTCCTAAAGATGCTGAGTTTATGGACCCTCAGCTCCGTCTCTTATTGCTGCATTCCTGGAAAGCAATTGAGGATGCGGGCTATGTGGCAAAAGAGATTCCGGGAACAAGCGTATATATGTCTGCAAGCAACAATTCATACAGAACGTTATTGCCAAAGGAGACGACAGAAGGGCATGAATCTCCGGATGGCTATGTCTCATGGGTATTAGCCCAAAGCGGAACCATCCCGACAATGATCTCGCACAAGCTCGGATTAAAGGGGCCAAGCTACTTTGTACATTCCAATTGCTCTTCTTCACTAGTGGGTTTGTATCAAGCGTACAAAAGTCTAACATCTGGTGAATCTGAATACGCGCTTGTTGGCGGCGCAACCTTGCACGCACAGTCAGGAATAGGCTATGTGCATCAAAACGGATTGAATTTTTCAAGCGACGGGCATGTTAAGGCATTTGATGCTGCAGCTGACGGAATGGCCGGCGGAGAAGGCGCAGCTGTCGTCCTATTGAAGAAAGCTGTGGATGCGGTAAAAGACGGAGATCATATTTACGCCATCATGCGCGGAATAGGCATCAATAATGACGGGGCTGATAAGGCAGGCTTTTATGCACCAAGCGTAAAAGGCCAAACAGAGGTCATACAGAACGTATTGGATGAAACCAATATCCATCCCGAGACTGTCAGCTACATTGAAGCACACGGTACAGGGACTAAATTAGGCGACCCTATTGAAATTTCCGCCTTAAACAAAGTGTACAAGCAATACACGGACAAAATACAATTTTGCGGAATCGGTTCGGTGAAAACCAATATCGGACATTTGGATACAGCCGCAGGATTAGCCGGCTCCATTAAGGTTGCCATGAGCTTATACCATAACGAACTCGCGCCGACCATCAACTGCCATGAGCCGAATCCGAATATTCATTTTGACAGCTCTCCATTTTATGTTGTCCGCGAACGAAAGCCGTTAGAGAAAAATGCAAGTGTACATCGGGCGGCGCTGAGCTCGTTCGGGCTTGGCGGAACGAACGCTCATGCGATTTTCGAACAATATGAAAATGCCCATGATACAAAAGCGGATAACGAAGGCAATCGACCGTACCTTATTCCGGTATCGGCAAAAAACAGGGAGCGGCTGCAAGCATATGTAGAGGAGCTGCTGACATTTGTCAGTCAAAACGAGCTAGCGCAGATCTCATTAAGGGATTTGGCATACACCTTCCAAGTCGGCCGGGAGGCGATGGACAGCAGAGTCGTTTTTATAGCGAACGATATGGAAGAATGGAAACAGCAGCTGGAGAGTTTTGTGAATGGAAAACCATTGACAGAAGGCTGTATTCAAGGAGAAAAAACGCGAATGAAATCCGCTGAGCTCTTGCTTGGAGATGATGAAACAGAAGAACTTGTTGCATCATGGATTTCCAAAGGCAAACTGAAAAAGCTTGCCGAAGTGTGGGCCAAAGGTTTTCGTGTTGAATGGCGCAGCCTTTACCCGAATACGAAGCCGCACCGTATGAGTCTGCCGACATATCCTTTTGCTGAAGAACGGTACTGGCCTGAGATCGGCACGGACAATAGCAAAACAGCCGAACCATCGCGTATGCATCCTTTGGTTCACCATAATACATCTGTTTTATCGGAGCAGCGGTTCAGCTCCATCTTCACAGGACAGGAGTATTTTATTACCGAGCATATCATTAAAGGGATGGCGATTTTGCCGGCGGCTGTCACGCTTGAAATGGCAAGATCCGCTATCGAACAAGGAATTGGCGGTTTAGAAGATCAAGAAAACGGAATCCGCCTGAAAAATGTGGTTTGGATGCGTCCGGTTGTAGCGGGAGATGAGCCGGTTAAAGTCAACATCGGACTCTATGATGAAGACGGCGGACATATTCTTTACCGGATGTATGGTGAACCGGAATCCGCTGACGCAGAACCGATTGTATATAACCAGGGCATAGCGGAAGTATGTCAGCCGCAGCATTCAGAGGCATTGGATCTAGAGGCGGTAAAGAATCAATGTCATCAAGGCATAATGGACGCCTCCTTATTTTATGAAGGCATGATTGGAGCCGATTACGGTCCTGGATACAAGAGTGTAGAGGCTGTTTATAAAGGAGACGGCCAGCTGCTCGCCAAATTATCGCTGCCGGAATCTGTCTCGCATACGTCAGACGATTATGTTCTTCATCCAAGTTTAATGGATGGAGCGTTACAGGCGGCAGAATATTTGCAAAACGTCACCAGGGCGGAGCTTTCTGACAGTGAAGACTTTCAAGCGGCACTGCCATTTGCTTTAGAGGAGCTTGAAGTCTTTCATCAATGCGTTTCTGACATGTGGGTTTATGTTCAATTCAATTCGAAAAATAAACCGGGCGATTTGATACAGAAAGTCGACATTGATCTATGCGATGAGCATGGCACCATTTGCTTACGTATGAAAGGATTTTCGACGAGAGTGATGGAGGCCGACACACAAACCGGATCATCAAACTCAGAGACCTTATTGCGTCAGTCTGTTTGGAAAGAACAAAAGGCTGACGCAAAAGCGGCAAAAGAATATGCAGAACATCTCGTGTTCCTCTGTGAATGTGATCAAGACATGAGAAAAAAGATCGAAGCAGAAATGGAGCATGTTCATGTATTCAGCCTCGAAGAAAGGCCTTCTTCAGTGGATGGACGTTTTCATTCGTATACGGAACAAGTGTTTAAAAAAGTGCAGGCGATGATGCGCACTAAACCGCAAGGAGATATTCTGATTCAGGTCGTGACTTCCGCAGAAGGCGAGCGGCAATTGTTTTCAGGATTGACAGGACTGCTGAAAACGGCCGAACTGGAAACTGCCACACTAACCGGGCAAATGATTGAAATCAGCAGTGAAGAAAGCGGGGAAAGTATTGCCGGCAAACTGAAAGAAAATCAAATGAGCAGCGGTGCACATATCAGATATCAAAACGGTAAACGATTTATTGCAGATTGGATTGAAATGAAAACGGCAAGCCGTGACATCGGCATGCCGTGGAAAGACGATGGCGTCTACCTGATCACAGGCGGTGCCGGAGGCTTAGGCTTTATTTTCGCAAAAGAAATTGCGGAACAAACGAAGAATGCGACAGTCATTCTGACGGGCCGTTCACCTCTAAATGAAAGTAAAAGGGGAAAAATTGAAGAGCTTTGCGCCAGGGGGGCCATGATCACCTATCAGCAAACAGATGTTACCGATAAAATCGAAGTGTACCAGTTAATGAACGATATTCAGAAAAAACACGGCCGTCTTGATGGGATTCTTCATAGCGCGGGAATCATTAAAGATAGCTACTTGGTCAATAAATCAGCAGAAGACCTGCATGAGGTGCTGGCGCCTAAAGTAAAAGGACTCGTTTATCTGGATGAAGCGAGCAAGGATTTGGCATTGGATGTTTTCATTCTCTTTTCGTCTCTTTCAGGAAGTATGGGCAGCATCGGTCAGGCTGATTATGCGGCAGCGAATGTATTTATGGATATGTATGCCGGATACCGCAATACACTCGCTGGAATCGGTCAGCGGCATGGCAGGACGCTTTCTGTAAACTGGCCATTATGGAAAGAGGGCGGCATGAAGGTCGATCGTGAAACGGAGACAAGGCTTGTGCAGCTGGCCGGAATCGTTCCTCTTGAAGCGGACAAAGGCATACAGGCTTTTTATCAAGCGCTCAATACCGAGGCAAACCAGGTCATGGTGATTGAAGGCGACGTTCAAAAAATAAAACAAAACATGCTGCCAAAAACAGCCTCAGCGCCTATTGAAAAGAAGGAAACAGAAACCATGATTGAATCGGTAAAGAGCATTGATACAGGCAGTTTGCTGGATAAAGTAAAGGCGATGCTGAAGCGGGAGGTTGCCAAGCTATTAAAGGTTAAACTTGAAACGATTGATGACCATGCCGAAATGACGGGGTACGGTTTTGATTCCATCTCCATGACGGAATTCACCAACCATATCAATCGGATCTATAAACTGGCGCTGACGCCAACCGTCTTTTTTGATCACCCGACGATCCATGAGTTTGGCAAGCATTTGTCAGAAGAATATCAAGCGGTATTTGCGGAAACATTTGCGGTGCGGACCAGGCCGAAAGCCCAGGCTCAGCCTGCATCTGAACAGGATAAAACGATGCATGTCACAGCTAAAAGGCGCCGGAAGCAGTCAGTTATGCCGCCAAAAACCATACAGAGTGAATCCGGGCCCGAGCCAATCGCAATCGTGGGAATAAGCGGCATCTTCCCTATGGCGAAAGATGTCGATGCCTACTGGAAGAACTTAAAAGAAGGCAAAGACTGCATGACGGAAATCCCGAAAGACCGATGGGATTGGCGCGAATATGAAGGGGACCCTGCGAAGGAAGCCAATAAAACGAATGTAAAATGGGGAGGTTTTATCGACGGCATTGCGGAATTTGATCCATTATTCTTTGGCATCTCCCCGCGTGAAGCAGAACAAATGGAACCTCAGCAGCGCTTATTACTGACATACGTATGGAAAGCGATCGAAGATGCAGGGTATTCGGCAAAAAGTCTGTCAGGCACAAAAACAGGCGTATTCATCGGAACGGGAAATACAGGATACAGCTCTCTTTTATCAAAAGCGAACTCGGCAATAGAAGGCTCAGCGGCGGCTAACACGAGCCCTTCAGTCGGCCCGAACCGTATCAGTTATTTCCTTAACCTGCATGGGCCAAGTGAACCTATCGATACGGCGTGCTCCAGTTCATTGGTAGCTATCCACCACGCCATTTCCTCAATCGAGGAAGGCACTTGTGATATGGCATTAGCCGGCGGCGTTAATACGATTATTCTGCCTGAGGTGTATATCAGCTTTGATAAAGCGGGTGCCCTGAGTAAAGAAGGCAAATGCAAGACGTTCTCAAATCGAGCCGATGGTTTTGCTCACGGCGAAGGAGCCGGCATTCTGTTTCTAAAGAAATTAAAAGCGGCTGAAGAAGCAGGGGACCATATTTACGGAGTGATAAAAGGGAGCGCAGTCAATCACGGCGGACGTGCCGCCTCTTTGACGACGCCTAATCCGAAGGCACAGGCGGAAGTCATTCAAACGGCATTCCAAAAGGCAGGAATCGATCCCAAAACTGTGAGCTACATTGAGGCTCATGGAACCGGAACGGAGCTTGGAGACCCGGTTGAAATTAACGGATTGAAAGCGGCTTTTAAAGCGCTGGGTGTAAACGAAGGAGACACATCTGCCAATCATTATTGCGGCCTCGGTTCAGCGAAGACAAACATCGGGCATTTATCGCTTGCAGCCGGTGCAGCAGGCATCATTAAAATATTAATGCAGCTTAAACACAAAACCTTGGTGAAAAGTCTTCATTGCGAGACTGTCAATCCGTATATTCAGCTGGAAAACAGCCCGTTTTATATCGTTCGGGAAACAGAAGAATGGAAAGCAATACAGAATGAGCGGGGACAGGAGCTGCCTCGCCGTGCAGGCGTCAGTTCATTTGGTATCGGAGGGGTAAACGCCCACGTGCTCATCGAGGAATATATTCCGAAGGCGGACACAGGTAACATACCGTCGATCACTTCTGAACAGCCGTGTATTTTCGTTTTATCAGCCAAAAATGAAGCAAGGCTGAAAGAACACGCACAGCAGCTGGCAGAAGCGTTAGGTCAGCATACTTATAAAGACGCAGATCTCGCAAGTATCGCTTATACGCTGCAAGCCGGACGAGACGCGATGGAAGAACGGCTGGGGATCATTTCCGGGTCCATTGAGGATTTGCAAGACAAGCTAAAAGACTATGCAGCAGGCAAAAATAATGTGGAGGATGTATATAGAGGGCGGATTGATAAAGGTACGCTGCAAATGCTGACAGAAGATGAAGAAATTCGAGAAGCGGTAGAAAAATGGATGGAACGCGGAAAATATGCAAAACTGCTGGAATTATGGGTGAAAGGGCTTGATGTGGACTGGATGAAGCTGTATGGCGAGAATCAGCCACAGCGCATCAGTTTGCCGACATATCCGTTTGCGAGAAACCGTTATTGGATCTCTGATCAAATTGAAAGCGGAAGCCTTGAAACCGACAAAAAAGCATCTTCCATCAACGCGGCTGTGTTGCATCCATTAATGCATCAAAACACATCGAATCTATCGGAACAGCGGTTTAGCTCCATCTATACGGGAGAAGAGTTTTTCCTTGCGGATCATGTTGTCAAAGGCCAACGGATCTTGCCGGGGGTGGCGCATCTCGAAATGGCGCGGGCTGCCATCGAGCAGGCGGCAGAGGTACAAAACGGTCAGTACAGCATGACGCTGAAAAACACAGTGTGGGTGCGGCCGATTGTGGTGGAGGACCAGCCGCTGCAAGTAAACATCAGGCTTTTTCCGGAAGAGCATGGTGACATTACGTATGAAATCTACGGCAACCCGGAAACGGCGGGTGACAAACCAATCGTATACAGTCAAGGCAGCGCTGTATTAAACCCTGCTGCGGATACGCCGGTCATTGATTTACAATCCCTGCGCCAGAAGTGTCAGCAAACTCGATTCACTGTAAACGAAGTATACGACACCTATAAAATGATCGGTTTTGACTACGGTCCGGCTTATCGCGGGGTGGAAAAGATTTATACAGCTGAACATTTTGTATTGGCAAGCTTGTCATTGCACCCGTCTGTTTTGGATACGGTCAGCCAATTCAACATGCATCCGGGTCTGATGGACTCCGCTTTGCAGGCATCCAGCATTTTGACAGGCGCAGGAGATAACCGGCTGATGCTGCCTTTTGCGGTTCAAGAGCTTGAAGTCTTCGGGACATGTTCCTCGAAAATGTGGGTATACGCCAGATACAGTGAAGACAGCAAAGCGACTGATAAGGTACAAAAGCGGGATATCGATATATTAGATGAGAACGGCAATGTTTGCGTACGGATAAAAGGATTGTCTTTCAGAGCGGCAGAGAATGATACTGGATCAGCGGAGCCCGATCAAACAAAGGAAACTTTGATGTTTGAGGAAAAATGGATGCCTAAGGATACCGACAAAGACGCTCCGGAGCCTAAATATCAACGGCATATTGTCATGCTTTGTGACATGAACGGACTCTCAAAAGACAGCATTGAATCAAAGCTCAATGGAACGGAATGTATAGTATTGGAGTCTTACCGGGAGGGTCTGGCAGAGCGATTCCAAGATTATGCCGAACAAGCGCTTGAGACGATTCAGAGTATCCTCAAAAGCAAGCCGCAAGGCAATGTTCTGATCCAAATGCTTACCTCCGCACAAAGAAAGCATTACTCATTCTCAGGGCTTTCGGCGCTCCTTAAAACGGCCGGTCTGGAGAATGCAAAGCTGAAAAGCCAGACGATTGAAATCGATACAAACGAAACAATTGAAAGGATCGCAGATATAGTACAAGAGAATAAAAGAAACACAGGAGATCAGCGCATCAAATATGAAAAAGGCAAACGGTACATCAAGGAATTAAATGAAATTCATACGCCTGAACGAGAAATCAGATTGCCGTGGAGGGATAAGGGTGTGTACCTTATTACAGGCGGCGCAGGGGGACTTGGATTTATTTTTGCGAAAGAAATTGCAAGCCAAGTCAACCAGCCTGTTCTGATTCTTACAGGCCGGTCCGCGCTTAGCGCCGATCAGTATTCACAGCTTAACGAATTGCAACGCATGGGTGCTCGCGCGGAGTACAGGCAGATCGATGTAACCCAATCGGCGGCTGCTTCCGAGTTAATCACAAGTATCACCGCTGATTACGAAGACTTGAATGGCGTGATTCACAGCGCTGGACTGATTAAAGACAACTATCTCATGAATAAAACGAATGAAGAACTAAAGCAGGTCCTCGCCCCTAAGGTAAAAGGACTCGTAAATGTGGATGAGGCAACCGAGCATCTCGCGTTAGATTTCTTTATCCTCTTTTCTTCAATATCTAGTGTCACCGGCAGCGCGGGGCAGGCGGATTATGCGATGGCTAATGCCTTTATGGACAGTTATGCTGCTTATCGTAATGCGCTTGTGACCGCCATGTACAGACACGGCCAAACATTGTCGATCAATTGGCCGCTGTGGAAAGAGGGCGGTATGCGTGTAAATAAAGAAACTGAAAAAATGACAATGAAAAATACGGGCGTTACAGCTATGCGAACCGAAACCGGTATTCAGGCACTTTATAAAGGCTTGGCCTTCGGTAAAGATAACGTCATCGTCATGGAAGGTATCAAAGACATGATGAGGGAAAAGCTGTCTCAAAAGCAGCCTTCTGAAGGTGTTTCGAAAAAAACAACGCAAGAACCGGTGACCCAGGAAGCAAGAATCGATCAAGACAGCTTATTGGACCAAATACAAGAAGTTTTAAAGCAAGCAATCTCTCAATTGCTCAAAATCAAACCTGAAGAGATTGATCCGGATATGGAGTTTAATCAATATGGATTTGATTCAATCACTTTGACTGAATTCGCTAATGCACTGAATGAACAATACAAACTGGATCTGACGCCTACAATTTTCTTTGAGCATGCAACCGTTCATGCCTTTGCTGCGTATTTATCAGCTGAATATCAGGATACATTCTCTGCGCAATTTGCAGCAACTGTCAAAGAGGAGCAGCCTGTACAGCCTGCGGAAAAAGCCATGAAAGACATCAGGTTTTCAACCGAAAACCGTTTTGTTAATCCAAAGGAGCTGCCAGTGAAGAAGGCAGCCGAGCATGTGCCTGAGCCTGAACCCATTGCCATTGTAGGGATGAGCGGCGTTTTCCCAAAGGCAGAGGATGTAGAGGAATACTGGATGAATTTGAAAGAAGGGGCGGATTGTATTACAGAGGTTCCAAAAGACCGCTGGGATTGGCGTGAGTACTACGGAGACCCTCTAAAAGAAGCAAATAAAACGAACGTCAAATGGGGCGGCTTTATTGATGGAGTGGCCGACTTTGATCCGTTGTTCTTCGGCATTTCCCCGCTTGAGGCTGAGCAGATGGAGCCTCAGCAGCGTCTATTAATGACCTATGCTTGGAAAGCGATAGAAGAAGCGGGACATTCAGCCCAAAGCCTATCAGGAACCAAAACGGGCATATTCATCGGTACTGGAAACACGGGATACAGCTCTCTTCTGTCAAATGTAGATATCGAAGGCTCAGCAGCTGCTAATATGAGTCCTTCTGCCGGACCGAATAGAGTCAGTTATTTTCTGAACATTCATGGACCGAGCGAACCGATTGACACCGCATGCTCAAGCTCACTGGTCGCCATTCACCATGCGGTTTGCGCAATTGAAGACGGAAACTGTGAAATGGCGATCGCGGGAGGCGTCAACACGGTTGTAACACCGCAAGGCCACATCGCCTACGATAAAGCCGGGGCTCTGAGCAAAGAAGGAAAATGCAAAACGTTCTCTGACAAAGCCGATGGATTTGCGGTCAGTGAAGGTGCAGGCATCCTCTTCCTGAAAAAACTTAAAGCTGCTGAACGCGACGGCGATCATATTTACGGTGTGATCAAAGGAAGTGCAGTCAATCACGGAGGCCGCGCGAATTCTTTGACGACTCCTAATCCGAAGGCTCAGGCAGAAGTCGTAAAAACCGCTTATGTGAAGGCGGGAATTGACCCGAGAACCGTGACATATATTGAAGCGCACGGAACTGGAACAGAGCTTGGTGATCCGGTGGAAATCAACGGACTGAAGGCTGCTTTTAAAGAGCTGTACGAGAAAACGGGAGATCCTTCTGTTCATGCCAGCCATTGCGGATTGGGTTCAGCAAAGACGAACATCGGCCATTTATCGCTCGCGGCCGGTGTGGCTGGTGTCATCAAAATCTTATTGCAGCTAAAACACAAAACGCTGGTAAAAAGTCTGCACAGTGAGACACTCAATCCGTATATCAGATTAGAAGACAGTCCGTTTTATATCGTGCAGGAATCCAGAGAGTGGAAAGCGCTGCGAGATGAAGCGGGACGGGAGCTGCCTCGCCGAGCCGGAGTCAGTTCATTTGGCATAGGCGGTGTCAATGCCCATGTGGTCATTGAGGAATATATTCCAAAAGAGACCGCTCCTTCTGAACAAGCGCCGGCAGTGACATCACAACACCCGGGCATCTTTGTCTTGTCGGCAAAGGATGACGACCGCCTGAAGGACCAAGCACAGCAATTAGCGGATTTTATCAGCAAGCATTCCATTACAGATCATGATCTCACTGATATTGCTTATACACTCCAAGAGGGGCGCGATGCAATGGAGGAGAGACTAGGGATTATCGCCGCCTCGGTTCAAGATTTGCTGGAAAAACTGCACCTCTTTATAGAAGGACAAACCAATGCGAAGAACATGTGCAGAGGCAGGGCAGATAAAGGGATATTACAGACGCTCAGGTCAGACGAAGAAATTCAGAAAACACTCAAAAATGACTGGGAGCCTGGAATATATGCAAAACTGCTTGAATTGTGGGTGGCAGGATTAAAAATAGATTGGAACAAACTGTATAGCGGCAAACAGCCAAACCGCATCAGTTTGCCGACCTATCCATTTGCAAAAGAACGCTACTGGATAACGGATATGAAAGATGAAGCCATTACACATAAGGTATCGCCAAAAACTGTCGCTACAGCAGCTTTGCACCCGTTAGTACAGACCAACACTTCCGATTTGTCAGAGCAGCGTTTCAGCTCAACCTTTACAGGCACTGAGTTCTTTTTCACCGACCACAAGGTGAAGGGAAAGCCGGTCATGCCGGGGGTGGCATATCTTGAGATGGTGCATGCAGCCATTTCGCAGGCAGTGCGGGGACTCAAAGATCATCAATCTGTTATCCATATAAAAAATGTTGTTTGGGTGCAGCCGATCGTGGCGGATGATCAGCCTGTCCAAGTGCATATCAGTCTTGATCCTCAGCGCGATGGTGAGATTGCTTTTGAAATCTTTACAGAAGACGGGGAGAACGTACGAAAGATACACAGTCAGGGCAGTGTTGAAATAAGCGGAGCAAGGGACATTCCTTCCCATAACATCAGCGCGCTGCAAGCGCAATGCAGTCAAAGCGCACTTGCAAACGAACAGTGCTATGAGTTATTTAAAGCGATCGGCATAGAATACGGACCCGGTTTTCAAGGAATACAGCAGCTTTACATTGGCCGCAATCAAGCCTTGGCAGAGCTTTCACTGCCTCCTAGTGTATCTCAAACGCTGAACGAATTTGTTCTTCATCCGAGTATGACGGATTCTGCTTTGCAGGCGTCGATCGGGTTAAAGCTGAATTCCGGTGACAAACAGCTTTCATTGCCTTTTGCACTGCAAGAGCTTGAAGTATATAGTCCATGTACAAATAACATGTGGGTGTCTGTCACATCTCGTCCAAACGAGGACAGAATACAAAGACTTGATATTGATTTGTGTGATGAACAAGGCCAAGTGTGTGTAAGAATCAAGGGCATCTCTTCAAGGATGATGGAAGAAGACATTCAACGCCCGGAAGAACTGAAATCGTCCGAAATTGAGGCGTCTCTTAATGGAGCACTTCTAATGGCCCCGGTATGGGATCAAGTGAAAACGGAGAAGAGCGGGGACATTCCGTCTGCTGATGAGCGTGTTGTCATCCTCGGAGGGGATGACAACAGCAGAAGCGCTATGCAAAGACAGTTCCCGCTTGCCAAAGAGCTGCACATCGAGCCGCACGATTCTATTCATGAGATCGCAAACCAGCTTGAAGCATTTGGTGCGTTTGACCGTATTGTGTGGATTTCTCCTTCCCGTGTTACGGAGTGCGAAGTCGGTGATGGAATGATTGAAGCCCAAAACCAAGGCGTTATTCAATTGTACAGACTTATTAAGGCGATGCTTTCTTTAGGCTATGGAGAGAAGACGATAAGCTGGACGGTCGTGACGGCGAATACGCAATGTGTTGATCAGCATGACATTGTCGATCCAATTGATGCCGGTGTTCACGGTCTGATCGGCTCGATGGCAAAAGAATATATAAACTGGCAGACAAAGCTGATCGATGTAGATCAAAATGAGGATTGGCCGGTGTCTGAGATCTTTTCCTTGCCTACCGACCGAGAGGGAAATACTTGGGCGTATCGGAACAAGATCTGGCATAAACAGCGTCTGATCCCTGTACACAGCAATCAGCCGGTGCACACCAAGTATAAGCACGGAGGCGTTTATGTTGTCATAGGAGGCGCGGGCGGAATTGGAGAAGCCTGGAGCGAATATGTGATTCGAACATACCAAGCACATGTCATTTGGATTGGCAGAAGAAAAAAAGATGCATCCATTCAAAGCAAGCTGGACAGACTTGCGCGTTTAGGGCCGGCTCCGTTTTACATCGAAGCTGATGCGGCAAACCGAGAGGAATTGGAGCCCGCTTATGCGACCATCAAACAAATGCATCGGGAGATCAACGGCATCATTCATTCTGCCATCGTTTTGCAAGACCAAAGCCTGATGAATATGAACGAGGAACGTTTCAGAAATGTTCTTTCTGCAAAAGTGGATGTAAGTGTGCGAATGGCTCAAGTCTTCCAGAAAGAGCCCTTGGACTTTGTTTTGTTTTTCTCTTCAGTACAATCATTTGCAAGAGCTTCCGGACAGAGCAATTATGCTGCCGGCTGCAGCTTTAAGGATGCTTTTGCTCATCGGCTTTCACAAGTATGGCCTTGTACAGTGGCTGTGATCAATTGGAGTTACTGGGGGAGCATTGGGGTTGTTTCCTCACCTGATTATCAGCGAAGAATGGCTCAGGCGGGCATAGGCTCCATTGAAGCCCCTGAAGCGATGGAAGCATTGGAATTGCTGCTCGGGGGATCGCTGAAACAGCTTGTGATGATGAAGATGGCAAACGACGAAACCGGCAATGACTCGGGACAGACTGAAGAAACAATTGAAGTGTATCCGGAAACTCATAGCTCCGCCATTCAGAAACTGCGAAGCTATCACCCGGGAGACAGCACAAAGATACAACAACTGTTATAGGAGGGGAAGCGCTAATGCGAAACACAGAAGACATTCTCTGTAAGATGCTGTTAGCACAATTGCAGTCAATAGGATTTTTCAAAGAAAATAAACCCCAGCCGGTGTTGCAGAATTTCTATGGCAGATGGTTTGACGAGAGCCTATCGATTTTGGAGCGGCATGGCTTTCTTCAACAAACGGAAAATGGCTACGCTCTAACCCGCTCAACAGATGACATAAATGAATTGTGGAACGAATGGGATGAAAAAAAAGCAGATTTGCTTCAAGACAGTAACATGAAAGCCATGGTGGTGTTAGTGGAGACCGCACTCAAAGCCTTGCCGGATATTCTGACCGGCAAGGCATCTGCCACCGATATCCTTTTTCCGAACTCATCTATGGAGTTAGTAGAAGGAATCTATAAAAACAATCAAGTCGCAGACTATTTTAACGATGTGCTGGCGGACACTTTGGCTGCCTATATGCAAGAACGTCTGAAACAAGAGCCTGAAGCAAGGGTTCGTATATTAGAAATCGGAGCGGGAACCGGCGGTACAAGTGCGGCCGTTTTTCAAAAAATGAAAGCCTATCAGTCACATATAAAAGAATATTGCTATACAGATCTCTCTAAAGCGTTTTTACTGCATGCAGAGAAAGCGTACGGTCCGGACAATCCTTATTTGACGTATCAGGTATTTAATGTGGAAGAGTCGGCGGCTGAACAACATATAGAAGCGGGCGGCTATGATGTGGTTGTCGCTGCAAATGTGCTTCATGCGACGAAAAACATCCGGCAGACATTGCGAAATGCCAAAGCGGTGTTGAAGAAAAACGGCCTTCTCCTTCTGAATGAAATTAATGACCATAATGTGTATTCACACCTGACATTTGGCCTATTAGAAGGCTGGTGGCTGTATGAAGACCCCGATCTGCGTATCCCGGGCTGCCCCGGTTTATATCCAGACACATGGAAAATGGTGCTTGAGAGTGAGGGATTTCGTTATGTCTCCTTTATGGCTGAACAGTCACATCAGCTCGGCCAGCAGATCATCGCAGCTGAAAGTGACGGAATCGTCCGCCAAAAAATGAGAACAGCGCACTTAACGGAAGAAATCAAAGATCACCGTCAAGAAACACATCATTCACAAATAAAGGCTGAAAAAGGTGAGGAGGAAAACGATTCTCTCCTTGAACAAACGACACAATTTGTGAAAAACACGTTAGCAAAATCCATCAAACTGTCACCGGATCGTATACATGCAGAAACAACGTTTGAGAAGTATGGAATCGATTCTATTTTGCAGGTGAACTTTATTCGTGAGTTAGAAAAACTGACGGGTGAGCTTCCGAAAACGATTTTATTTGAACACAGCAACACGCAAGAACTCGTCGATTATCTCATAAAGGAGCATGAAGGGAAGCTACGGACATCACTGCTAAAAGAAAAATCACATCCCGCAAAAAAAGAAGCACCTGTCCAAACAAAGCCTGAAAGCCCTGCACAACCGTTTACTTATGAAACGCGCCGTTTTGCCGGAGAGCAGCAGACTATCAAAACTCAGCAGGCAAAGGTGAATCCAAAAGAAAAAACCGGGACAGTGAAAAAGGAAAAGGCAATCAATTCCCAAGCAACGACGCCGAATCATCATGGCATAGAGGATATTGCGATTATCGGCATAAGCGGCCGTTATCCGATGTCTGATCACTTAGAAGAGTTCTGGGAGCATTTAATAGCCGGAGACAATTGTATTACAGAGGCCCCGCAATCAAGATGGCGGACATCTTTATTGAACACATTATCGAAAGAACCTTTACAATCATCAGATAAGAAGCGCTACGGCGGATTTTTAGAAGACATAGATGCGTTTGATCATCATCTTTTTGAAGTGGATCAGAACCAAGTGATGGAAATGACGCCAGAACTCCGATTGTTTCTAGAAACCGTCTGGGAAACATTTGAGGACGGCGGCTATTCCCAAATCCGATTAAATGAACTGCAAGACAGCGAAGCGGGTGTGGGCGTCTTTGTTGGAAACATGTATAATCAGTATTTTTGGAATATCCCTTCATTAGAACAGGCGGTACTGAGCTCTAATGGAGGAGACTGGCATATTGCAAATCGCGTTTCTCATTTTTTTAATCTGACAGGACCGAGTCTGGCTGTCAGTTCCGCATGCTCCAGTTCATTAAACGCAATCCATCTTGCGTGTGAAAGTTTGAAACTGAAAAGCTGTTCGATGGCAATAGCCGGCGGTGTCAATTTAACACTGGATCTCTCCAAGTACGATGCGCTGGAGCGCGCAAATCTTTTGGAAAACGGACATCAAAGCAAAAGCTTTGGCACAGGAAGCGGACTTATTCCGGGTGAAGGTGTCGGAGCTGTCCTGCTAAAACCGCTCTCTAAGGCGATAGAAGATCAGGATCATATTTATGCCGTTATCAAAAGCAGTTTTGCCAATCATAGCGGCGGAAGACAGATGTATACAGCGCCAGATCCGAAGCAGCAAGCTGCATTAATCGCCAAGTCGATTCAGCATTCCGGCATTGATCCGGAAACAATCGGCTATATTGAATCTGCGGCAAACGGCTCAGCGTTAGGCGACCCGATTGAAGTGATCGCATTAACGAACGCATTTCAACAGTACACAAATAAGAAGCAGTTTTGCGCGATAGGCTCTGTGAAATCGAATCTTGGACATTTGGAGGCGGCTTCCGGCATTTCTCAGCTGACGAAAGTTCTGTTACAGATGAAAAAGGGAACGCTTGTGCCGACGATCAATGCCGCTCCTGTCAATCCAAATATTAACCTGGAAAACACAGCATTTTTTCTTCAGAAACGAACGGAGCCGTGGCATCGGTTAAAAGATTCTGAAACAGGAAAGCATCTGCCCAGAAGAAGCATGATTAACTCTTTCGGGGCGGGAGGGGCCTATGCGAATCTCATTATAGAAGAATTTATCGGCGCCGCACCTGAGAAACAAACAGTGTCTCACCAGCAGGAATGTCTGGCCGTTTTTTCAGCGAAAACGAAATGGAGCCTGCTCAGCTATCTTGAAAAAATGCGGGTGTTTTTAGAAAAGAACCCTTCTTCTGCTATTGAAGCAGTTGTACATTCATTACACAGGATCAACCACGACTTAGAACATAGGGCTGCTTTTACGGTTACGTCGACGCAAGAATTGATTGAAAAACTAAAGATTTTCCAAACATCAAAAGAAAGCTCACTCCAGCAAGGTATCTATACATCCTTTGATTTACAATCAGGTGCGATTTCTCCGAATGCAGGATTAGCCCATGAAACAGCGCAGCAATGGGCAGCGGGGGCCTCGATTCATTTTGACCATATACATCAAGGGAAAGGATCTGGCTGGATCAATCTGCCTCACTATGCATTTGACCATAATACAGCATTTCATTTTGATGCCCTGCCGGATGAAAATGGGAAAAGACATGATGAGCAGACGGCTCATCATCCGTTGTTCCAAGATTCATTCGATTACGATGAGCCTTATGTTCAAGGCCATGTGTTCAACAACGAACGGGTGCTCGTCGGTGCAACCTACGCAAGTCTGGTGATTGATGCATTTTTTGACATGTTCCCTGAGGAAAACAGCGGCCGTATCAGTAAATTAAGTTATCTAAACCCTGTTGTCATAAAACAAGGGCAAACAATTGAACTGAAAACTGAGCCGCTTCAAAAAGATCATGAACTCGATTTGCAAATCATGTATCGTGAGCAGGCATCTGAGACCTGGAAGCCTGCCGCAATCGGACAATGTCAAAAGGGTCATTTTGAAACAAAAAAAGTCAACATCGAAAGATTAAAACATTCGTTAATCGAGCTGGATCATATTGAACAAATGTATCAAACCGGCGATGGCGGCGCTGAGTGGGGAGACTTGTATAAAACCATTACTCATCTATACAGAGGCAATGACTCGATCCTTGCAAAAGTGCGTTTGTCTCAAAACGGCATGGCAAATGCGCATCACTACACTATAAGCCCATTGATTACAAACAGCGCTTACTTGGCCATTCTCAGTTTCGTAGAACAATTCGACATAGCGGGCCGTTTCTTGCCATTTGGAATCAACGATATACAATTCACAAAAAATAAAATAAGAGAAGATTGCTGGCTTCTGATCACATTCGTTAAGAATACCGGTGAAATGCTGTTGTTTGACGTAGATGTGATCAATGAATCGTCAGAGACGGTACTGCGCTATTCAGGGTACTCTTTAAAGCAATTCCGTTTGACAGATCAAGGGGAAAAAGAGGGGAATCAGGAAGTCCAAATGTACGATATAAGAGACCGTATTCGAAGCTATATCACAGATAAACTGGCTGACAAGATGGCCGATCCATCAAAACTGTCTCTGACAAAAGTTCATATCATGGATTTGGGGATCGATTCTTCCCAATTGATTGCATTGACAAGAGAGCTGGAATCAGAGACAAAGATCGAATTAAACCCTACTTTGTTTTTTGAATATCCGACTGTTCAAGAATTGACCGATTTTTTTGCGGAAAAACATGAAAGATCCTTTGTTCAATTGCTTGGCGGGGCCAATCAACAGCAGGCATTCCCCGATATAAAAGAAAACAAAATAAAACCAATTCAAACAGATGAAAGAAAGACGGATGAAACAAAAGAATATCCGGCAGACGGTATAGCCATTATCGGCATGTCGGGACAGTTTCCGAAAGCAAATAATGTAACGGAATATTGGGATAACGTGATTCACGGAAAGAACTGTATTTCTGAGGTGCCGGAAGAACGATGGGACTGGCGCGAATATGCCGAAAAAGCTGAAGGGGAGCAGTCAAGCCTCCAATGGGGCGGTTTTATAGAAGGCATAGGTGAGTTTGACCCGCTGTTTTTTGGCATTTCACCGAAAGAAGCGGCGACAATGGACCCTCAGGAGTTTCTGCTTTTGACACATGCGTGGAAGGCGATGGAAGACGCCGGTATAACAGGCCAAGCCTTATCCAGCCGCCCGACAGGAGTTTTTGTCGCAGCCGGCAATACCGATGCAGCTGTGATCCCTTCTTTAATTCCAAACCGTATATCCTATGCGCTGAATGTAAAAGGGCCGAGTGAATATTATGAGGCTGCCTGTTCCTCAGCTCTTGTCGCTTTGCACAGAGCTATTCAATCCATTCGAAACGACGAATGTGAGGAAGCCATTGTCGGGGCTGTAAATCTGCTGCTCTCACCAAAAGGTTTCATCGGCTTCGATTCAATGGGATACCTGAGCGCGGAAGGAAAAGCCAAGCCCTTTCAAGCAGAGGCAAACGGGTTTGTCAGAAGTGAAGGTGCAGGGGTTCTCATCATTAAACCTTTACAAAAAGCAATGGAAGATTCAGATCATATATATTCGGTCATAAAAGGGACAGGTGTATCGCATGGCGGTAAGGGTATGTCATTGCACGCGCCTAATCCGGTCGGCATGAAGGATGCGATGCTGAAGGCTTATCATGGATCACAAGTCGATCCAAAGACGGTGACTTATGTAGAAGCCCACGGAATCGCCTCGCCTTTGGCGGACGCGATTGAAATAGATGCGTTGAAATCGGGCTACAGTCAGCTTGAAATGGAGCACTCACAGCAATTGCAAGAGGAAATGCCATGTTATATCAGCAGTTTAAAGCCGACAATCGGACACGGTGAACTTGTCTCAGGTATGGCCGCTCTCATGAAGGTCAGCATGGCGATGCGGCATAAAACAATACCCGGTATTCCCGGTTTTGCGTCTTTAAATGATCAGGTGTCACTGCAAGGCAGCCGTTTCCGAATGACCGACAAGAACCGGCAGTGGGAAGAAGTAAACGATGATGCAGGCAGAAGGACCCCGCGCAGAGCGGGTATTAACAGCTATGGGTTTGGAGGAGTGAATGCGCACGTCATTTTAGAAGAATATATTCCTTCTCAACCAGAAGCGGTGTGCGAAAACGTAAATGAGCCTCAGATAGTGGTCCTTTCTGCTAAGAACCAAGACAGACTCAGAGCCGCAGTGCAGCAAATGCTTGACTATGTAAAACAGCAAAAAGAACTATCATTACAAAATTATGCTTATACACTTCAAGTCGGACGCGAGGAGATGAGCGACCGGCTCGCATTGGTGATCCGCAGTAAAGACGAACTGGTGCTTGGATTGGAAGATTACTTAAAAGCAGAAGACAATAAGCCGAAACATACTGTACCATTCTTTATCGGGAATTCAGAAGAAGGCTTATCAGATATCGGCACCTTGCTTGAAGGCACATTGGGAGAGATTGTCATGCAGACGCTGATGTCTGAAAACAATCTTGAAAAGATCGCTTTTTGCTGGACAAAAGGGGCCCGAATCCCGTGGGAGCGGCTCCATCAAGGAAAAGGGGCGCGCAGAATATCATTGCCTTCTTATCCGTTTGAAAAAAGAAAATGCTGGAATGGTTTTCAATCGCCGGAGATAGCCCCTTCTTTTTCAGGTGATCGGCATATTCCTCAGAAAGACGGCGATATTCGGCTGATATCTGATGTATTAGGGATGGCTCCGGAAGAACTAAGTCTTCATAAACCTTTGCAAGATTACGGATTTGATTCTATTCTTTGTATACAGTTACTGCAGCAATTGCAATCCAGTGTTGATCCTTCGATCAGCCTGGCGGAGCTGAAAGCATGTCAAACCGTGCATGATATGATGGATTTGATATCAAAAAAAGAGGATAAATCATTATCAGACCAGCCGGTTCAGGCTGTCTGCCGACAGTTTCCGGAATTGATACCGTTAAATAACAGCAAGCAGGGACGCCCTGTGTTTTGGTTTCATGGAGGAGTAGGCGGAGTCGAAATCTATCAGCCATTTGCCCGTAAAAGCCAGCGTCCTTTTTACGGAATACAAGCCAAGGGATTTATGACTAACCATGCTCCTTTACAAGGGATTGAACAAATGGCTTCCTATTATATAGAAATCATTCGAACCGTACAGCCGGAGGGCCCTTATGATGTAGGCGGATATTCCTTGGGCGGAATCCTGGCGTATGAAGTCACACGCCAGCTGCAAAACCAAGGGGACGTTGTCAAAAGCATTGTCATGGTGGATTCTCCGTACAGTACTGAATATCAAGAGAATGAACCTTCCTTGAAAACGTCAATGCTGCAAACAATAAATACCATGCTGGCAGCGGCTTCCCAGCCGGAAAAGCTTCATCACGTCCTCATCAGCCGTGAAGAGGCAAATATAAACGCGGAGGATGAAGTATTTTTAACAGAACTGATTGGGTTGGCCAGACAACGGGGGCTGAACAAAACGGAGAAGCAAATACGGACACAACTTAAACAAATGGTGAAAGCTCAGCACGCTTATGAATTTGAGGCGTACACTGTGCAGCCGCTTGCTGATCCTGAAGCAGTAAAATGTTATTACTTCCGCAATAAAAGCAGGTCATTCCTTGGTGACTTGGACATTTACTTTACCATTTCAAATGAAAAAATACCGTTAGATCATACTGCCTACTGGGAGGAATGGGAACGGCAAATTTCTCAATTCCATCTGATAGATGTGAATTCTACCAATCATTTAATGATGTTGACGGAGCCTAAAGCATCCAAAGCCATGTTAGAGTTTTGTGAAAAGCTATATTCAAATAGAGGCGTAGTAAACGCGAATTTTCTTAAAGCTTTCCGAAAAAGACACGAAACAGGCGAAGAAAGAGCAGACGAATTGGTGAAGCGGTGAAGAAACACAAAAGCCCCCTGTACTGGCAGGGGGCTTTTATCTCTCATGATCAGCTGAGGTGTGAAAGCGAGTTGTTCTTTGCAAGTGAGACAGGAAGGATTTCTAATCCTCTTAAAAAGGCATTTTTTCTCCATTTCATCTCTTCAGACGCTATGGCAAGTTCGATATTCGGAAATCGTTTCAGAAGTGCGTTAAACGCAATTTGCCCTTCCAGTCTGGCCAGCGGCGCCCCTAAACAGAAGTGGATGCCAAAGCCAAATGAGATATGCCGGTTAGGTGTTCTGGTAATATCGAATGTTTCTGGATTTTCAAAACGTTCAGGGTCACGGTTGGCAGAACCGATGCCTATAAAAATCATATCTCCTTTTTTGATAGAATGGCCTTTGTATGTGAAGTCCTCGATGGCCCATCGATTCGCCATCATTACGACAGGGGAGGTGTATCGCAGCAGCTCTTCAACAGCTGTGTCTATCATTTCGGGATGCTGCTGAAGTTTTTCTAATTCTTCCCTGTGCTGAAGCAAAGCGAGAGTGCCTGATCCGAGTAAGTTAACCGTCGTTTCAAGACCCGCCACAACCAACAAGAACAGCATTGAATAAAGCTCTTTTTCGTTTAACTTCTGGCCATCCTCTTCAGCGTGCACAAGTTTACTAATCAAGTCGTCTTTTGGGTATATCCTTCTTTCATCTATCAGCTTCCCGATATAGCTTTTAAACTCTCTGAGGGCTTGATTGGTCAGCTCTCTGTTACTCTCTGAAGTATCAACCATGGCATTGGTCCATACTTGAAACTGTGAACGATCTTCTTTAGGTATTCCCATCATTTCTGAGATCACAATGAACGGCAGCGGGGACGCAAATGATTTCATGATATCCGTTTCATTCTCTTTTTCCATTTCATCTAAAAGCCGTTCGGTAATTTGTTCGATGCTGCTGCGCAGATTTTCAATCGTGCGGGGGGTAAACGCTTGATGAACCAATGATCTTAGGCGGGTGTGATCAGGTGTGTCTTTCGCCAGCATATGATCAGATACGAAATCGACATCCTCGCTGACATTTAACATTTTAATTTGTTCTTTACTCATCACGTTTTTTACGTCTCTGGTAACTCGATTATCTTTTAGGAACGCCATACAATCATCGTAACGGGTGATTAACCATGCCGGATATGTACTTCCAAACCGATTTAATTCAAATCGATGAATGGGGGCGTGCTCTCTAAAACGGCCCAAAACTGAAAAGGGATTTTCATTAAATTCTTTAGCATGCGGATGAAACATCAATTTTTCCATTTGCATTCTCCTCGCCTCATAATTAAAACTCAGATAGATCAGAAGTTAGAATCGAGCTTTGCGATGTCTGTACGCCCTCTTAAAAACAGATATCGTTTGAGATCAGCGACAGTCTGTTATGTCTAAAACTATATATCTATTTCAGACGTGATTCAATAGTTTCCAGATGAAAAAATTGGATTGTCTGGTGTATAAATGGTCAATTAAATAAGCGCCTTTGAATGAACTCAAAAGACGCTAACAAGACTGTATGTTTTCATGAAATTACAATTTTTGTTAGTTGTTTTGAAACATCGATTGTATATACCGCACGATCTGTCAGAACCTTAAGTCCTTTGGTTTCTTAATGAATGTGTATGACACCGAGTAAAGGGATCTCATAAGCACAAAGGGCTCCCAGAAGAGGGAGCCTTGTCTTTTTCTTGTTCTTTGAATCTATGATATTCTTTTAGACCTTTTTTTATTAATAAAGGCAGTTTTAAAACCTCTTGGCTCTTTCTTTAATCCCTAAATAATCTTGAAGGAGATCTTTTCTTATATTAAACGAGTGTGTTTTACAAGTAAGCAGATGGAGCTTTAGTCGGTCTGTTTTTAAGTTTGATTGAGAAGTTTCTTTACGCATTATTGATCACTTCCAAATCAGAACCATTATAGAGTTCTAATGCTGAAGCAAGCTCAATCCAAAGTAAAAGATCAACAATTTCATGAACTTTTTATCGGAAGGTCTAAAAATATAGGAATAAATACCGATATGGCAAATGAAATGTTTTTCTGAAATATAAACAGACGAGGCAGGAGAGAGACACATGCAGCAAAGCAATATATCAGATGTACAGAAATGGTTTCCGAGCGAGGACGGAAATGAAGCGAAAAGAAATGAATTTATGGATCTGATCGGGCAGCTGATTCAAGGAGTGGATGATTTGAAAAACCCCGATCAAGTCAATCTTGGCGGTGAAAAGAACAGGGAAGGCTTGTTTTATGAAAAATTGGTTTCCGAAAGCCGGATTCCCAATTCAGGTAAGCCGATGAAAGATGTCAATGAAGAGCTGTTGAAGCTTTTGCACGGACATCCATACCACTCAAAATACTTTTTCACAAATATTCTCCCTATGGCCAGCATACCTGGCATCCTAGGAATGCTTACGGCCTTTATGGTCAATGGCAACAACCTGTGGGATGTGTACGGTCCTGCCGGAGCAGAGGCGGAAGTGAAGGTCACCGCAATGATGTCAAAGCTTGCGGGTTATGATGCCGAAAAAAGCGGGGGCTACACGACTTGGGGAGGACAGGGCGCAGTCTACAGCGGTCTGCGGATCGCGATTGCCAAAATGGCGCCTTCGTCCCTTCAACAAGGGGTGCCCGGAAACTTCTATGCATTTTGTTCTGAAGCGGCTCATTACAGCTTGTATAAGTCAATGGAAGCCGTTGGGCTCGGGAGTGACCGCCTGATCAAGGTCAAAACTCATTCCGATCATTCCATGGACACGGAGGATTTGCGAAGAAAGCTGAGACAGGTGTGTGAAAGCGGAGGCATTCCTGTTTATATCGTTGCCACGACAGGGACGACAGATGCGATCGGAATCGATGATGTCAGTGCTGTCCGGCTCGCCGCCGAGGAAACGGCTCATGATTTTGGATTGCAGGCTCCCCATATTCACGCAGATTCTGCGCTGGGCGGATTTTTTGCGTTTTTTAATGAGTATGATCTTCATGAGAACGCTTTATCTTTCAGCCCTGCCGTCATCAGCATGATCAAGCCGATTCAAGAGAAGATGAAGCACCTGCATTTAGCCGATTCACTTTGTTTTGATTTTCAGAAGCTCGGTCAGACGCCGTATGTAACAAGCCTGTTTCTCGTTCAGGATGCTCATGATCTGAAACGGATTGACCTGGATCCTGATGAAACGCCTTATGTCGGCCACCGCGGCTATGGCGACTATCATACGGGCTACACGCTGGAATGTTCCCGGATGGCCAGCTCGATCAGTATGTACAGCGCGCTCATGGCATTTGGACGTGAAGGCTACCAAAAACTGCTCGGCCAGTTTCTTGAAGTGAATCTGCATTTTCGTGAACAGCTCGCACGTCGCATTCCACAGGCGGATATTATGAATCCGGACAACACCGGCATGTCGACGCTGTTTCGGATTTATCCTGAAGGGGCGCCTAGGTTTTCAGATGAAATCTCGGGAGCGTGCACAGTTCAAGAGCTGGAAAGAAACAATGCACTGAATGAAAAATTATTTGAAAAGCTCGGAGCGAAGAGGGATCAAATGTTTTTTGGCGATACGAAAAAGCATTTGCTTGCGGGAACACGTGAAGGGATTGAGGTTCCGCTCTGCGTCAGCAAATTTTTCGTCATCTCTCCTTATACAATGCCTGAGCATATTCCGGGAATTATTGATTATTTAAAAGAGAATATTGAGGAAGTCTGCCGGGCGCACGGTTCTCTCATGACAAATTAAAAGGGGATATAGACGATGAAAACATTGAAGAAAAAGCTAACGGAACACATATCAGCCAAAATCATGATCGGTGTCGCTTTGGTTCTCCTTATTACGATTGCAAGCTTTTCGATCGTTTTTAATATCATAAGCAAAGACTTGTCAGAACAGCTGAAACAGCAGTTTCAAAACCGGCTTTATACCGATATTCATCTCGCGGAAAATCAAATCAGCCGAATTGACGGGAACGCGCTTGATATGGACTCAGCTGACAGCCCGCTTTATCAGGAAACGAAAAAAACCGTTAATGAATTAAAAAAGAAAAACAACCTTGAAAATATTTATGTTCTCTCCAATCAGGGAGGCAAAGAACGAATACTCGTTTTATCCGATACAGAGGATGATTTCGGCACCGCATATGGCTTTTCACCCGAAATGAAAGAAGCTTTAACTGCAAATAAAGTGATGTTAAGCGATGTGTACGAGGATAAATACGGGATTCATCAGTCGATTTTTCTGCCGCTGACAGACAGTTCCGGTGAACAGACGGGGATTTTGGGCATCGATTTGGATGCTTCTGTCATTCCGGCCACAGCCGATAAAGCAAAATGGTACACGCTCGGAATCGCGGTATTTGTCATACTGATTGGAATGATCATGGCCTATTTTCTCGGCACTTACATTGCAAAGCCGATCCGGCAGTTGATGAAGGCCTCGGAAAAAATTGCGGACGGTGATCTATCAGCCGAAATCTCTGTCAAAAGCCGTGATGAGGCCGGCAAATTAGCCGAATCCTTTAAGCGGATGAGTGAAAATTTAAAACAGCTGATTGGACAAATTTCGGATTCATCCCAAGAGGTGTCCAAAACGAGTCACCAGCTCAAAAATGTCTCGGCTGAATCTAGTGAGAGTGCGGTTCAAGTAGCTGAATCCATGAACAGCATGAGCGAGGGAATCAATGAGGTCGTCTCATCTGTTACAGATTGTCATACATCGGCTGCTGAAATTGATCAGCAGATTTCCAACGTGACAGACAAAGTAAACGAGATGAAGGATGTCGCCGAAGGCGTCAGCAAAGATTCCAAGACCGGGCAGGAGCTTGTCGAAGAAACATTGCGTCAGACCCATATGATCAAGAACGTGATGGAAGAATCAAAACAAGCGGCAGCAGACATGCAGAATCACACAGAAGAAATCGAAAAAGTGATCGGAATGATTTCTTCAATAGCCGAACAGACGAATTTACTGGCGCTGAACGCTTCGATTGAAGCTGCAAGGGTCGGTGAAGAAGGACAAGGCTTTGCAGTTGTGGCGGGAGAAGTCAGAAAGCTGTCCGAACGCTCGGCAGACGCCGCTTTATCCGTCTCCCAGCTTGTAGCAGGGACACAGGAAAGCAGCCGTCTAGTGATGGAACGGATTCAGGAGGGCAATGATGCGGTTGACAAAGGGCAGGTTTTAATCAACGGCACATATGAGAATTTTTCAGGCATTTTTAAAGGAATTTCTCAATTTGCCGAAAGAACAGATCAATTGCTGCAATCCTTATTAAAAGTTGAAAAATCTTATCAAAGCATTTCTTCTGCTATGGAGCAGATTTCCGCCGTAACCGAGGAGCAGGCGGCAGGCTCAGAAGAAGTGGCGGCCGCGGCCGAACAGCAAAGCGCCGGCATGCAGGAAATCGCGTCGGCGATTGAGCAGCTGTCCTCTCTGTCCGAAGATTTAAATCAAGCGGCATCCAAGTTTAAATTGGCCGAATAAAAAGCAAGCAGCCTGATCAAAAATGATCAGGCTGCCTTGTTTTAAACCGGATTGAGGATTCGGTTTAAAAACTGTTTAGTGCGCTCCTCTTTTGGCGCGGAAAAGATTTGATCGGGCGGACCCTGTTCGACGATGACGCCGCCGTCGATCAAAACGACTTCATCAGCGACATCCTGCGCAAATTTGACCTCATGTGTGACGACGACCATCGTCCATCCCTCATTTGCAAGGTCTTTCATGACCTTCAGCACTTCACCGACCAGTTCGGGATCAAGAGCTGATGTAGGCTCGTCAAAAAGCATCAGCTCAGGCTTGATCGCCAGCGCCCGGGCAATGCCGACGCGCTGCTGCTGTCCGCCTGACAGCTGAAACGGATAAAGATCAATTTTCTCCTCAAGTCCGACTTTTTTCAGCAGCTGGACGGCTTCTTTTTTGACTTCCTCTTTATTGCGCTTTTGCACCTTCACAGGACCTTCCATCACATTTTGAAGCACAGTGCGGTGCGGAAACAGGTGATAGGCCTGGAATACCATTCCCGATTTTCTCCGCAGGCGAAGCAGATCAGCAGGTTTATGTTTCTTTGAAAAATCGATCGTAAAATCGTCAAAAGAAAGGATGCCGCGGTTTGGTATTTCAAGTGCATTCAGACAGCGAAGCAGCGTTGTTTTTCCAGACCCGGAAGGCCCCAAAATGGCGATCACTTTTCCTTTTTCGATGTTTAAATCTATTTTTTTTAAGATTTCGTTTTCGCCAAAGGATTTGTTCAGCCCTTTTATCGAAAGCATAGTCTTATCCCTCCTTATTTGGCCACATACCGGTCTAATCGCCGTTCAATCTGCTGCTGAACGATCGCAAGAACAAAACAGATGATCCAATAGATGAATGCGGCTTCCATATATATGATTAAAATTTGGTCAAGGTTGCTGGCGCCGATTTCCTGAGCTTTACGGAATAATTCAGCAACTAAAATCTGTGACGCGAGAGATGTGTCCTTAACTAAGCTGATAAATGTATTGGATAATGGCGGAATCGAAACGCGCACAGCCTGCGGCAGAATGACTCTGGAAAGCGCCGTTTTTTGGGTCATTCCGATCGAATAAGCCGCTTCCCATTGTCCTTTTGGAACCGAAAGGATGGAAGCGCGGATAATTTCTGATGCATAGGCGCCGACATTTAATGAAAAAGCGATGACAGCGCTTGGAAATGGATCAAGCGTGACTTGGAACGCCGGAAACAAGTAAAAAATGATAAACAGCTGAACGAGCAGAGGCGTTCCGCGGATCGCCGAGACATAAATGCCGAAAACCGCTTTTAAAATACGCGATTTGGACATTCTTGCAAGCGCCGTAATCAGTGCAATGATCATTCCGAAAATAAAAGAGAGAATGGCAAGGGGAATCGAATAATAGATTCCCCTTAGAAAAATCGGCCAAAACGACTCCCGCACAAGATCCCACGGGATGGCTGCACCGATGGCCGCCGCCTGTATATTATTTAGAAACATCTTCACCAAACCATTTCTTCGCTATGTTAGCCAGTGTGCCATCCTCTTTCATGTCATTCAGCGCGGAGTTGACTTGCTCAACCAGTTCACCGCTTCCTTTGCGGAAAGTGAAATGTGTCGTTTGAGGTTCGCCTGTTTCAAAAGCGATTTTCAGGTTTTTGCTGTCTGATGATTTCAAGTAGTTCAATACGGCGAGCTTATCATTATAGGTAAGATCAACACGGCCCTGCTGAATAAGCTGGAATGACTGAGCCATCCCTTCAACACCTTCGATTTTGGCCCCGGCGTTTTTCGCCAGATCGTTATAGTTGCTTGTCAATGACTGTGCAGCCGTTTTTCCTTTGACATCCTCTTCAGATTGAATGTCGTTATTGTCCGCTTTTATGACAACGACTGCTTGGGAAGTTGTATATGAATCGGAAAAATCGTACTTGTCTTCACGGTCTTTCTTTCCGACCTGATTGGCCACAACGTCAAAACGCTTTGAGTTGAGACCGGCAAACATGCTGTCCCATTGCGTTTCTTTAAAGTCAACTTTTAGGTTGAGTCGCTTCCCGACTTCCTTCATGACTTCGACGTCATATCCTGTTAATTTGTCCGTTTTTTTATCATGAAAGGTAAAAGGCTCGTATGTCCCTTCTGTTCCGACGGTCAGTACCCCTTTATCTTTAATTGAAGACCAAAGATCCTTTTCGCCGCCCGTGTTTTGATCCTGGGAATTGTCGCCCGATGCTCCGCAAGCGGCTGTCACGGCAATCAATAGTGTCATGAGTACAGCGAATATTGCTCTTTTCATTTTTATTCCCCACTTTTCTGATTGGATTTAGTTGATATGATTTTACTTAAGGGCCTTCCAAAAGTAAAGCATAAACCTTTTTTAGTATGAGTCAAGAAATTCGTTTTTAGTGATGAAGAAGGTCATTCATGTTCATGATCAAGACGGATATTCCATTTTTTGATTCGGTATTGAAGGCTCTGCCTGCTGATCCCCAAGAGCCTCGCCGCCTGTGAGACATTGTCATTGCATTTTTTGAGGGTTTTTTGAATATAATATTTTTCAGCATTCTCGATTTGCTCCTTTAAGGGCGTGGCTGAGGCGGAAGGGAGCGGGGCAAACAGATCATAACCAGGCGGCGCCGGCAGCTGCTCTTTTGCCGCGGTTTTCGCCCTGTATTGCAAAGGAAGATGCATCAGATCCATTTTTTCTTCATATGACATCAAATTCATTGCGCCTTCGATCAAATGCTCAAGCTCCCTGACGTTTCCCGGCCAATCATATGAAAGAAGGAATCGGCGGACTTCATCTTCAAAACCGTTGACCTCCATTTGGAACAAAGCGTTGTATTTGTCGATAAAATGCTTTGCAAGCGGCATGATATCTTCTTTTCGTTCTTTTAATGGAGGAATGAACAAGGTGACAACGCTCAGCCTGTAGTACAGATCTTTCCGAAGGCGCTGGGCGCTGACAGCATCGACAGGGTCTTCGTTCATCGTTGCGATGATTCTGACATCGATCGGAGTGTCCTTTGAAGCGCCGATCCGCCTGATCGTTTTTTCTTGAATAGCGCGCAGCAGTTTTGCCTGCAAACTGAAGTCCAACGAATTGATTTCATCAAGGAGCAGTGTACCGCCGTCAGCTTGTTCAAACAGGCCGGGACGGTCTACGGCCCCCGTGAACGCACCTTTTACCGTACCGAATAAAAGACCTTCGATCAGACTTTCCGGGAGGGCTGCGCAGTTTTGTGAAATGAATGGGCCCGTTGAGCGCTGGCTTCCGTTATGTATGCTTTGGGCAAACAGCTCTTTTCCGGTTCCAGTGTCTCCTACAATCAGAATGGAAGAAGAGGTTCGGGTCGCCCGTTTTGCATGTTCAGAGACTTCTTTGATTGCCGGGCTGGCGCCGATCAGGCTGTCAAACGTATATTTTGTGTTTTCGGTTTTATTCATATTTTCCCTGATCAGCCGTTCAAGTTTTGTGACATCTTTGGCAATCTCGACTGCTCCTTTTATATTCCCATGTTCCATAATGGGAAATGTATGATTGACGGTCGTAATTTCCTGGCCTTTGTTATTAAAGTAAGTCTGCTTGACGTTTTTGTTTGTTTTTCCATACTGGAGCGCCTGGACGAGTGTGCTGTCATGCTGGTTGGCAAACGTAAAAACATCCAGCAGATTTTTGCCGAGCACATCCTGGACATCCATCCCCTCAATCTGACTCATTTTTTTGTTATATACGGCAGATGTGCCGTTTTCATCGACGACATGCAGGCCGACATCAATTTCATCAATGATCCTTTGAAAAATAAGCTGCAATAATTGATTGTTTGTAAGCACGTGACATCCCCCTTTGTCTATCTGTTTACATTTTAAGCGAAGATCCATGACGGGTGCAAAAAAATATGCATTCATTTTTTGCATGTTTGAAGAAAAAGTGCAAAAATTTTTGCGTCCTTCAGGAATAAAATTTTGAATATTTGCGGTTTTCCGTGTTGGCACGATACTTGCATATAACAAATAGTGAAACAAAATACGACATCTGGCATGTATGTCCAAAAACAAGAAGGAGGAATCCGAATGACGGTTTTATCAAAATCCGAGAAAATTATGAATCAAACCGCACATTATGGCGCGAATAACTATCACCCTCTGCCGATCGTGATTTCTGAAGCGGAAGGCGCATGGGTAAGAGATCCTGAGGGCAATCGATATATGGATATGCTGAGCGCTTATTCCGCAGTGAATCAAGGGCACAGGCACCCGAAAATCATTCAGGCGCTGAAAGACCAGGCCGATAAAATCACCTTGACTTCAAGGGCTTTTCACAATGACCAGCTGGGTCCTTTTTATGAAAAGGTTGCATCGTTAACGGGAAAAGATATGGTGCTTCCGATGAATACCGGCGCTGAAGCGGTTGAATCAGCAATTAAAGCGGCGCGGCGCTGGGCCTATGATGTAATAGGCGTCTCAGACAACCAGGCGGAAATCATCGCATGTGAAGGCAATTTTCACGGCCGGACGATGCTGGCCGTATCCCTTTCTTCAGAAGAAGAGTATAAGCGCGGCTTCGGGCCGATGCTTCCCGGCATCAAGCTGATTTCTTATGGGGATTTGGAAGCGCTGAAAAAAGCGATCACGCCGAACACAGCTGCTTTCTTGTTCGAGCCGATTCAAGGCGAAGCGGGCATCGTCATTCCGCCGGAAGGCTTTTTAAAGCAGGCGGCTGAAATCTGCAGAGAAAACAACGTCCTGTTTATCGCCGACGAAATACAGTCAGGACTTGCGCGCACAGGCAAGATGTTTGCTTGCGATTGGGAGGAAGTCGTTCCCGACATGTACATTTTAGGAAAAGCGCTTGGAGGCGGTGTGTTCCCGATATCATGCATCGCGGCAAACCCGGATGTGCTGGGTGTATTTAATCCGGGTTCACACGGATCGACCTTCGGCGGAAACCCGCTTGCCTGCGCCGTATCTATCGCCGCACTGGAAGTGTTGGAAGATGAACATCTTGCAGAACGTTCTTTAGAGCTTGGGGAATACTTTAAAGAAAAGCTTTCAGAAATCGACAACCCTAAAATGAAAGAAGTCCGCGGAAGAGGCCTGTTCATCGGGGTTGAACTAACTGAGGCGGCGCGTCCGTATTGCGAACGTTTAAAAGAAGAAGGGCTGCTCTGCAAAGAAACGCATGAGACGGTGATTCGCTTCGCTCCTCCTCTGGTCATTTCAAAAGAGGATCTAGATTGGGCCATTGAAAAGATTACCCGAGTTTTGTCGAAGTAACCTGAGAACGGCTGAACAATAAAGGGGTTGTTCAGCCTGTTTTTTTCGCGTGTATGCGAAGTTTGTCGTAAATTGAAATATAAGGAAATTATTCAGAAGATTTAAAAAATAGGTATTTCGAATGAAGGGGATCTGGAAAACAGGGAGAAATCTAGCGGAAGGGGTGTAGCGGTATGAATCACGAAAACAGAGAACAATATACATTGAAAAGAACAATGACATCACGGCATTTATTTATGATCTCGCTTGGAGGCGTCATTGGGACGGGCTTTTTCTTGGGAACAGGCTATACAATTAATGAAGCGGGGCCGATCGGGGCGATTCTTTCCTATTTAGCAGGCGGAATGATCATGTATTTTACAATGCTGTGCCTTGGCGAGCTTGCGGTGGCAATGCCTGTTTCAGGCTCTTTTCAGACATACGCGACAAAATTTATCGGTCCTGCCACAGGCTTTGCCGTCGGATGGATCTACTGGCTTGGCTGGTCGGTTACGGTCGCATTGGAGTTTCTATCGGCTGGGCAGCTGATGAAAAGGTGGTTTCCGGATGTCGGCGTCTGGATATGGTGTTTGATTTTCGGAGTCCTGCTTTTTTCGCTCAATGCCCTCTCTGCAAAGGCCTTCGGGGAATCGGAATTTTGGCTGTCCGGGATTAAGATCATTGTCATCCTTCTTTTCATTATTCTCGGAGGCGGTGCGATGTTTGGCCTGATCGACATGGAAGGCGGACAGGCTGCACCGTTCTTCTCCAATCTGATTGGGGACGGTATTTTTCCAAACGGCTTCGGAGCCATCTTTATTACGATGATCACCGTCAACTTTGCCTTTCAGGGAACAGAGCTGATCGGGATAGCGGCGGGAGAAAGCGAGAATCCGGAAAAAACGGTGCCGCGCTCCATCAAACAAACGGTATGGCGGACATTGGTGTTTTTCGGCCTGTCTGTATTTGTGCTGGCGGGATTGATCCCCTGGGAAAAAGCAGGGGTTGTTGAAAGTCCCTTCGTTGTCGTATTCGAACAGATTGGCATTCCATACGCCGCAGATTTGATGAACTTTGTCATTTTAATCGCTTTATTGTCGGTGGCGAACTCGGGTTTGTACGCATCGACGAGGATGCTATATTCCTTGGCGAATGAAGGGATGGCTGCTTCAGCTTTAAGAAAGGTCAACAAAAGAGGCATCCCGATGAATGCGCTTTGGATCACCCTCGGCTTTGCGGGCTTGTCTCTCATATCAAGCGTAGTCGCCGCAGAAACGCTGTACATCTGGCTTCTGTCGCTTGCCGGATTGAGCGCGCAAATCGGCTGGATCACGATTACGGTATCACAGCTGTTGTTCCGCAGACAATATGTAAAAGAAGGCGGAAAAGTTGAGGATTTGAAATTTAAAACCCCTTTATATCCTTTTTTACCGCTGGCGGGTTTTATTTTAAACAGCGTCGTCCTTGTGAGCCTTGCCTTTGATTCAGAGCAGCGGATGGCTTTGTATTGCGGGATTTTGTTCATGTCGGCCTGCTACTGTGTATATCACCTTTTTGTGAAAAAACGCCAGGCTGCTGAACATCAGGAAGAAATGATCTATCAAACTAAAACGAATGATGAGGTGGCTGTTGATGAATAAACATGTTTCACTGATTGGAATGCCGATGGATTTGGGACAGGCAAGGCGCGGAGTTGATATGGGGCCGAGCGCCATCCGCTACGCCCATGTCGTGGAGCGCTTGTCTGAACTGGGATATGATGTCAAAGACCTCGGCGATGTGCCGATTAACCGCGACCAGCCTAAAGGTGATGAAGGATTGAAAAATTTAGTCTCTGTTTTGGAAGGGAATCAAAAATTAGCCGACATTGTTGACAATGTCATCGAACATCGCCGCTTTCCCCTCGTTTTAGGCGGGGACCACAGCATTGCCATCGGGACGTTGGCGGGTGTCGCCAAACATTATCAACAGCTCGGTGTGATCTGGTATGACGCCCACGGAGATTTAAATACGCTGGAAACGTCGCCGTCAGGCAATATCCACGGCATGCCGCTGGCAGTGAGCCTCGGAGTCGGCGATGAAAAGCTTGTCAGGCTTCACGGATATGCGCCAAAAATCAAACCGGAGCACGTCGTGATCATCGGTGCGCGTTCTCTTGATGAAGGGGAGCGGAAATATATCCGCGAAACAGGGATGAAAGTCTATACGATGCATGAAATTGACCGCTTAGGCATGACGAAGGTGATAGAGGACACGATCGAGTATCTGTCGGCAAACTGTGACGGAATTCATTTAAGCCTTGACCTCGACGGTCTTGACCCAAGCGATGCTCCCGGAGTCGGCACGCCTGTCGTCGGAGGCATCAGCTACAGGGAAAGCCATTTAGCGATGGAGATGCTCTATGACGCCGACATCATTACATCGGCCGAGTTTGTCGAAGTGAATCCAATATTGGACCATAAAAATAAAACCGGTGAGGCGGCCGTCGAATTGATCGAATCGCTGTTAGGCAAAAAGCTGCTGTAAAGCATGCAAAGGGAAGGGCATCTGTGAGATGCTCTTCTTTTTTTTTGCGAGGTCGGCCCCAAATAAAAACCGGCTTTAGAACAAACTCAAAAATTGTCTCACAGGTTTCGGCAAAAAGCTGTTGGCCCGCCAGACGACGGACGGCGTCAAAATAAACGGATTGTCTTTAATCTCTAACGTCTGGACATGCCGGGCAAAATGCTCCGGAAGCATGGATAATGGCAGAATGGTCGCTCCGAATCCCGAAGTGACGAGACTGAGCAGTGTTGTTGAATCATGGCACTCACAGACGACTGTCGGCTCTAAACCGTATGTTTGAAAGCTGTGAACGACCTCATCGTAAATCCCTTTTCCGTGGGCGGGCCTGAGCAGAATCAACGGCAGTTCGGAAATGTCTTTCATCCCGGCTTCCCCGCTGAGGCCGTATGATTGATTCCCCGGGAGAACGAGCTTGCAAGGGATGTCGGGCAGGTTTTTTGATTCAAAGTTTTTGCTGTAGAAAGGCGTAGTCGTAATTGCTGCATCAATCTGCCGGCTTTCCAGCAGTTCATTCAGCCGCACGGGCTCTCCTTCCCAAATGTTAAACATTAAGTTGGGGTACATTTCTCTGATCTGTGAGACCTTTGACAGCAAAAGGGCTGCACAGTAAATCGTTGAACCGACAGCAAGCGTCCCATTGACTTCTTCACGCAGCTCCCGCACTTCCAAGATGGAATCCTCAAGTTTATGCAAAATGTCTTTCGCCCTTTTCAGAAAAACTTCTCCTTCATAGGTCAGCGTCAGGTTTTTCTTTTTGTTGCGGTCAAATAAGACGACACCGAGCTCCTCTTCCATTTGCTTCAACTGTCTGCTTAACGGCGGCTGGGCGATATGAAGCTTCTTTGCAGCCGTTGTGATTTTTCCTTCCTGGGCAATCGTGACAAAGTATTTTAATTGGCGAATATCCATTTTCATCAGCACTCCTATGATATACCTTTTAGGTATTATATATAGATTTAATAGATATTTTCAATATGGAAAATAGAGGCGTATCATTTTATTTGAAGGCATCACAGGACAGAAAGGAGGACGCATATGAAGATCATCGTCGGAATCACGGGCGCGACCGGCGCCATCTTTGGCGTGCGGATGCTGGAGTGGCTGAAAAAAGCCGGCGCTGAAACACATCTGGTCATCTCTCCGTGGGCAGGCGCAACCATTCAGCATGAAACAGGATATACAATCAAGGATTTAGAAAAGCTTGCGTCTTTTACATATTCACATAAAGACCAAGCCGCCCGTATTTCAAGCGGTTCCTTTCAAACAGACGGAATGATTGTAGCACCTTGCAGTATGAAAACATTGGCAGGCATCCGCACCGGTTTGGCGGATAATCTGCTGACCCGTTCAGCGGACGTGATGCTGAAGGAACGGAAAAAACTGATCCTTTTGACGAGGGAAACCCCGCTCAATCAAATTCATCTTGAAAACATGCTTGAACTATCGCGTATGGGTGTGATGATTCTTCCGCCCATGCCGGCTTTCTATAACCATCCCCAAAATCTCATGGACATGGTCGACCACATTGTATTCCGGACGCTTGACCAGTTTGGCATCCATCTGTATGAAGCGAAACGCTGGGAAGGAATGAAACAGGCAAAATAAAAGGAGGATAACAGAATGGCTTATCAAGACTTTAGGGACTTTTTAAACGCATTAAAAAAAGAAGGACAGCTTCTTGAGGTGCAGGAAGAGGTAAAACCGGAACCCGACTTGGGCGCCGCTGCGCGCGCCGTGAACAACCTCGGGGATCAATCACCCGCTTTGCTGTTCAATAATATATACGGATACAACAATGCGCAAATCGCAATGAACGTCATTGGCTCCTGGCCGAACCACGCTTTAATGCTGGGTCTTCCGAAAGACACACCGGTCAAAGAACAGTTTTTTGAGTTTGCCCGCCGCTACGACCAATTTCCTGTGAAGGTTCAAAGAGAAGAAACAGCGCCGTTTCATGAAAATGAAATCACGGAGGACATCAACCTGTTTGATATTTTACCGCTCTTCCGCATCAATCAAGGCGACGGAGGCTATTATTTGGACAAAGCCTGCGTCATTTCAAGAGATGTCGAAGACCCTGAAAACTTTGGAAAGCAAAATGTCGGCATTTACAGAATGCAGGTGAAAGGGAAAGACCGCCTCGGCATCCAGCCCGTACCTCAGCACGATATTGCCATTCATTTGCGGCAGGCTGAAGAACGCGGCGAAAACCTTCCCGTCACAATCGCCCTCGGCTGTGAACCTGTCATTACAACAGCGGCGTCAACACCGCTCTTATACGACCAGTCAGAATACGAAATGGCAGGCGCTCTTCAAGGTGAGCCGTATAAAATCGTCAAATCTAAGCTTTCCGACTTAGATATCCCATGGGGAGCCGAAGTCGTCCTTGAAGGTGAAATCATTGCCGGGGAACGCGAATTTGAAGGTCCGTTCGGCGAATTTACCGGCCACTATTCAGGCGGCCGCAGCATGCCGATCATCAAAATCAAACGCGTATCCCATCGCACGAATCCGATTTTTGAACACTTATACTTAGGCATGCCATGGACGGAATGCGACTATATGATCGGCGTCAATACATGTGTGCCGCTTTATCAGCAGCTGAAAGAAGCGTATCCGGAAGAAATCGTCGCTGTCAACGCGATGTACACCCACGGGCTGCTCGCGATTGTTTCAACGAAAAGCCGCTACGGCGGATTTGCAAAAGCGGTCGGAATGCGTGCGCTGACAACACCGCACGGCCTCGGCTACTGCAAAATGGTCATCGTCGTTGACGAAGACGTCGATCCGTTTAATCTGCCGCAAGTGATGTGGGCGATTTCGACAAAAATGCACCCGAAACACGATGCGATCACAATCCCGGATCTATCCGTACTGCCGCTCGACCCGGGTTCAAATCCGGCCGGCATCACCCACAAAATGATTTTGGATGCGACAACACCGGCAGCACCGGAAACAAGAGGCCACTATTCACAGCCGCTTGATTCCCCTCTAACCACGAAAGAATGGGAACAAAAATTAATGAATCTATTAAATCAATAAGATAGGAGAGTGTTTCATTATGCATACATGTCCGCGCTGCGACTTAAAAAAAGCGGAAACTGTCAGCAAGTCTCCCGTTGAAGGAGCATGGGAAGTCTATCAATGCCAACATTGTTTTTTTACATGGAGATCGTCTGAGCCCGAAACGATCACAAATCCTGCAACATACAATCCGGCTTTTAAAATCGATCCTTCCGAAGTCGAAACGGCCGTCCACGTGCCGGCGATACCAAAGCGGAAAATCTAAAGGGAGGCATCCGGCATGGCTCAACTATCAAACGAACTATTTCAACTCTTAAACGGACAGAAACTCGCCGCGAAACGGCGTGAGGCGATGATGCTTCAGACCGTCACCGAAGACGGCTGGCCCCACACGGCCATGATCAGCGCCGGAGAAATCCTCGCCTTGAACGACACCGATGTCCGCCTTGCTCTTTGGCAAGGCACAACAACAACGGCAAACATCACCCGCACAGGCCGGGCGCTCTTCGTCACATGGTGGAAAGGCAAAGCTCATTATGTGCGGCTGTCTTTAACGAAACTGCCAGACTTAAAAGACGCCAAATACCCGAGAGCGCGCTTTGCCGGCACTGTCGAATCAGCCCGCGAAGACACCGCCAAATACGCCGATATCATCGCGGGTGTTCAGATTGAGCTGAAAGATGAAGATTCGGTTTTGCGGCGGTGGGAGGAGACGCTTGAGGAGTTGCAGAAATAACAGAAGGACCGTGGGGAACCATGGTCCTTTCAATTATTTCTGCAGCATTTTATTCGTCACTTGATAAGCCGCAAAAAAACCGCCCGATATCACGGCAAACAGAATCGCAAACACGCCGAATTTCCATGTGAGAGAGAGTTCAGGCAGGGAAAAGACGGATGTTCCCGCAATGAGGATACTGACGAAATAGAAAGAGAATGTGAACGGCTTTTTGTGTTTTTTTCAAAAGATTTTCGCAACGATGTTGCAGTGAGGATCGCTTTGATCTTTCAGGAGCTTATTTAATAACACATAAATCATGAATGCGAAAAAGGATATTGAAACGAGCATAAAGCCGGTGACGGAAATCTTTTCCTGCCAGTTCATTGAATGGTTGACAAGTCCGATCAAAAGAGTGCTTGTTGCATATAGGAGGTAGATTGAGAGAATGATTTTATTTCTGTCTTTCACAAATAATCTCTCCTTGTGCCGAATAAAGCCTGATGTGCCGGCCGATGTTGTCTTGATTTGCTTTGATGAAGAAGTACTTGTGGATGAATTTGACCCCCATCATCGAAAATAAACAAGCCATAAACAGATAGACGGTACTCATCAACAAATAGACGGCAGACTCGGAAACACGCAAAACGGCATGACTGATCATAAAACCGGCTGCCGGAACGGCCGCGAGAAACATCCCCGTCCGAGCCGCTGCATTTCTTTTGCATCGTTCAGAATCAAGGAATAAAACCAAGTAGTACCGGATGACGAGGAAGATGGTAGCGGCATATATGAACAGAGACAGAATGATCAATGGCAAATGAAAACCGATGGCAGCAAACAGCATCTTTTGCGACACGACCAACTGGCAATATGACATACCACTGAAAGATACGCCCATAAAGCGAACATATTGGAGGTGGTGATGATACCCGGTCATGCTTTTGACATTCATGATCATCATCCATATATTGATCAGGATGGCAACAGGTACGGCGGCGAAAGTGAAAAACCCGACTTCGTTCGCCAGCAAAGGGAATATGCATAAAATATCAAGCATCAAAACGATAAAACACACCATTCCCCATTTCGTTTCCCGGCTGATGGAAGCTGTCAAATGAGATTGAATTTCGTCAGGTAAATCTTTGTATGTAGCCGTTTCTCTTAATCTCAGTAAAACTTGTGTTCTTCCGCAGCTATGTTTCATCATTTTATCCCTCTGATTTTCTATTATTCTGCAATGATTCATGGTGTTTTTTGAGCCAGACCTTTTTTCTGTAAATATGTATTAAGAATGGAAGAACGAAAAAAATAAGCTAATAACGAATATTGCCAAGGTAATCTCTGAAGGTGCTTGTTCTCTTAACCCCCATATTGTCATAATGACAAAAAAGATACCCACTACAGGAAATAAAATAATGAAGATGATCATCGCTTCGTTTATTTTTTGTATAGAAAATTTTTTTCGTTATTCATAAAAAGCTCCTTTTTCTTGGTAGCCTTGAAAATCACACTGTCTGAGTGATTAAAAGCAAAGGTATACACTTGTTGCTAAACACGATCTGTTTTCTTCCTTAAATCAATCATGTTTTTGTTCCGACGGCTCCGGTTGGCAGTAAATGATTTTCGGCCGCGGCTGTATTTTCTCTTTTTTAAACGTCTAACGATCATGTCTTGGTTGGCTTTGATAAAAAAGAATTTATGAATGAATTTGACTCCCATAAAAGAAAAAAAGAAAGTAAATGCCAAGAAGGTATAACTCAGAAATAAGGTGGCTCCGCCTTCAAAAAAATGTAGCAAGTAAAATGCCGCCAGGTAAGCAAATCCTCCAAAAGCACACAAGTAGTTTACCAAATTGGTACAGTTTTTCTTTTTTTTATAATTGGGGAAAACGATAAAGTAGTGTCGAACCATACTTAAAATCACAATCACATACGCTAATAAAGACGTGATAATAAATAAAAGGTTATAACCAAGCAAAACGTAAACGAGTTCTTGCGATAATACAAAGTAACAAAAAGAATATACAGCTCCGGTTGCCCCCATATATAAGGTGAAATGTAAATCATTGCGATCACTCTGTTTTAAAAACAGGACAACGACTGTCCATAAGTTAATACCGATCATAAAAGGTAATGATATAGTCGTAAAAAATGTATCCCCGATTGCTATGATAAGCCCGCCGCATATCAAATCTGAAAACAGTATTATACAAAGCATTCTTAATTTAGCATCTTTTTCACAGCTTTCAGATGCTAAATGGATGATAATGTCGGAAGGTAATTTACTATATTTAGGGTTTCCCTTTAATTTTAGCAAGGTTTTCACCTGCCTTTTTTATATCAATCGAAAGAACATGAGATCTACTACGGCGCCGTTTTAGAAAATCTTTTTCATTTTTCATAAAAAAGCTCGACAGGTGCTGGCGAAAGTAAAAAGTTTGATTTCCTTCGCCAGCAAAGATAATATCCAGCACTGCGGGTGATCGAAGCCGTCACATGAGATTGAATACCATCAGTGAGTTTCTATATGGAACAGCCTATTTTAATTTCAGTTCCTGCGATGTTGAAAATTTAGCATAAGAGAAAGCATCCCGGGTGAGATGCTTTTTGTAAATGTTCTATCTCATTACTTTACTTAAATAAAAGCTGTACAAAGTTTGTGAGTTTTTTTCAGACTATTTGAAACTTCCCAGGAAAATTTTATTGCATATCTTATAACCAATAAAAATAACAATACTCAACATCACAAATTGAATCGTGAATAAACCTAGGCGTTCACTCCATGGTATATCAGGAATGACTACAGCGCTAAAACCTATTCCAAATGTAAAAAAGCAGTAGATGAATAGGACTATTTTTTTTCTGTAATTCTTCCAAATTTGCAAATGCTAAACCTCCTTATCGTGCTTTTTAGAACCTAAGGTTTTTTTATAGTCGAGTTCTTCGTTTGTTATATAGCCCATATGAAGGATCTCTTCTATCATATGGTGATTAAAGAATAGGTTGTAATCTTCAGTAATGTTGCCTTCAGGATATGGCACTGAGACATAATCGAATTTTTTTTGGCTAGATGATTGAATTTGGTTTCTTCCATACACCATGATAGGTTTGCGGACACTCTTGATTTTAACTACTGTACCGATAGGAAGCCAGTCATCAAATTTATGTTCTTCATCTTTTTTTTCGTTATACATCGTGATTACTCCCCCGACTTTCCATTTTTTCTTTGTAATTCAGGATGTTTTTTAAGCCAAATGTTCTTTCTGTAAAAATATAAGATGATTGGAGGAATGAAAAAAAATAAACAAATTACAGAAACAAATAAGGGGATTTGGGAAGGCGCTTGCTCTCCTAAACCCCATATTATCATTATGGTTAAAAAGATGCCCCCTATAGGAAATAAAATAGTGAAGATTATCATAGCTTCATTTATTCTTTTGTTTAAAAAATCTTTTCCATCATTCATAACAAGCCTCCTATTCGTCTTTTTCAGCTCCCAGTTTTAAACCGATCCCCACACCGGCAGCGACTTTAAGTTCAGTCTCTGTACCTACTTTCGCTTCAACGCCGGCTCCTCCAACCGTAAACTCAACACCTATATACGGATTATAATCCCAGCCAAACCACTCTTCAAGAGGCTTATAGCCATTCCAGTTAAATGGGCTGACAACGACTTCCACATCTGCGAGGCTGGCTGAAGCTCCTATGCTGGCACCATAATCTTCTATACCTGCACCTGCTTCCGCATGACCAAAATCAAGGCCGACACGTGCAGGTGAATTTTCGTGGTCAAAGTTTACTTTAATTCCATTAGCCTCCATTTTCCCACCCATAAAACTGTTTGATAAATAATTATCAACAAATTTATCGGGATTGTAGGGAGCTCCTATTTCTGCCTCGATATCACCTAACTGAAAATAAGTTTCTTTTTCATCCTCCCCTTTATCTTTATAGCCTTTATTTGTATCGAAAAGACTCGCATTAGCATGGATTTTTACTTCATAGTCTTTATTTGTAGCGCTTAAGCTAGCATTCCCTGCACCGGGAACCCCAAATCCTCCTGATACCTCTGTTTTAAACTCAAATTCCATATCCTTCTCGTTACTTGATGTACTACCCACACCATAAAACTCTTTTATACTGTTCTTCGATTTATGATTCTTAATATCATCAACTTTAGTTGAACTAGTCTTCTTTTTCTTCAATTCAGAAAACAAGTTTTGAAAAGCAGGTTCTTTTTTCAAAACACTGGAAGAGTATTTTTGAATTTCAATCCTCGGCCCCGTATACATCTTCTCCAACTGCTCGATGTACTGCTTCATCGTGTCGAGGTCTTTTCGCGCGGTTTTCAGCGCGTTTGTCTGCTCGCGGTCGAAGGTGTGGATTTTTTCGATTGTCTCGCTGATTTGTCGTTGGGCTTTTTTGGCGTTTTCGTTGACGGCGGAATCGTCGAGATCGGGCAGGTCGACAATGTGGCTGACAGTGGCGGCTGTCTGATTGGCTTTTGCTGTCAGTCTGGCTGTCAATGATTCGGCCTGGCTGACGCCGTCATGGAGTTCGTTTTCGAGAAAGCTTTGCGAGATAAAGCCGTTTTCAGTTGGCTCCAGGGAGCTGAGCGCACTTTTCGCCTTTTCTAAAATTCCTTTATAGTCGGAGATAAAAGATTCATAAAAAAGAAGAAAAGTGGTGTGGCACTCTTCGTAGAAGGAACGGATCGCCTCGCCTCCCGCGCCTTTTAAGGCGTCGTCGAGAGAGGTGATGCCTTTGACGCTTTGTTTGACTTTTGAAATGTCGTCTTCCTGGTTTTTCAATTCAGTCAACGTTTTGTCGAGGCCGTTTTGAAATGCCTGGACATCTAATGTTTTCAATGCGATTCCCTTCCTTCTACTTGCTTTTGATGGATGATGCCAGTTTTTTGTCTGTGTCTTTCATCGTCTCCACTGCTGATTCGGTTTGGGCGATTTGTTTGGAGAGAGCCGAAGCGTAGGTTTCTGCCAGTTCTTTTAAGTCTTTATTCATTTCTTCGATTTTTTTGACGACATCAAGGTGGTTTTTGCCGCTGATGTCTGTCGGTACGCTCGACTTGATCCCCTCGGCGGAGTGCTTCAGCTTTGAGAGGGCGTGTTTAACTTCACCGGTTTTGACTTTGATTTCTTGGCTCATGTTTATGACTCCTTTAGCGGCGGGCCTCTTTTTCTTCTTTTTCCAGCTTCTCAATTTTCTTTTTTAATGAGCTGATATCTTGGCCGAGTGAATGAATTTCATCTTTTAAAGAGGCGATGCGCTCGTTTAATTTTTTAAACACCTCATTCAATTGCTTCCCGCAAATATCATTGTAGGCCGATTTCATATCGTTTCTGACGTTTTTAAAGGAATCGGCAAGGCTGCCCTGCCATGTCGTTGAAGACAGTCCGGGCTCTTTGATGCTGCTTTTCGAATCCTCAAATTCCTCTTTTGTGATTGTTAATTCAGATTTGCAATTTTTCAGATGTGTCAGCTGTTCTTTTTTGATGACTAGTGTGCCCTGCATGCCATATAGGACCGTTTTTTCCCAGATGATCATGGTCTGCCACCTCCCGGCAATTTGATTCAAATGGCCTGTTGGAATCATTTAGTAAAGGACCTTAATAATGTTACAACATGGTATAAATGAGTTGAATAGGAAAAATGAACCATGATCAAAAGAATGTTTTTAATGAAAATAAGCAATCGTTCTTTATCATGGCTGGAATTTCCGGCATTTTCCCTTTTTTTATAGGGTTAAAAGGCATGGTTCTTATGGCTTGTTTTTTTATCATATTTATTTTCTGTTTCACGAAATTTAAGGTTATTTTAAGAAAAAAGTGACCTTTCGAGAGGCCGAACAAGGTATTTCAGACGAAATGTCAAATAATTTAGGTATTTCATATGAACAAGGAGGGGTATTTGTCTGTTTATGATGAAAAAGGGGGCAGGACGAGTTTCCTGACAATATTTCCAGCCGGATTCTCAGAACATATGCTGCCAAATACGCGGTCAATGATGATTGGAAACGCTGTCTTTCCCCTGACCAACAGGGGGATGAGGATGAAGAAGCTGTTAGTTGTTTATGCGGTCATGCTTTGTTTGTTTTTTCTTTATGTTTATGATTATTCCCGCAGCGATAAAGCGGGATCTACCGCAGGAGAAAGCGGAAGCCCTTTAGTGGGAAACCTTTCGGAAAAGTTCGTGATGGTGACGTTTCAGTCGGGAATTGAATATTGGAAGAGCGGTTTGAAAGGCTTTGAAGATGCTGCACAGCTTTTCAATGTCTCTGTCGAATACCGTGGGGCGGCCCATTATGATGTTCATGAACAAATGACTGTACTCGAGCAGGTCATTGCAAAAAAGCCGGCAGGGATCGCTGTTTCCGCGATTGATTCCGAGGCTTTGAATCCCGTGATCGACAAGGCGTATGAGCAGGGCATTCCGATCGTTCTATTTGATTCAGATGCCCCCCTCAGTAAAGCTTCAACATATATCGGCACAAACAATATGGAAGCGGGCTCCGCAGCTGCCAGGCAGATGGCTGAATTTTTGGATGAAAAGGGCGAAACAGCCGTGATTACCCAGCCGCGGCAGTATAATCAAGAGGAAAGGACAGAGGGATTTAAACAAACGATTGAACAACATTATCCGAAGATGAAGGTCTACGCTGTTTTAGACGGCAAAGGGGATGAACTGACTTCGAAAAAAGAAGCGGCGGCCATTTTGAAAAAAAACCCGGACATTCAAGGGATTTTCACGACGGAAGCAAATGGAGCGAGCGGGGTGGCCCAGGCTGTAAAAGCGGCGGGATTAGAAAAGAAAGTCCATATCATCGGTTTTGATAAAGATAAAAAAACGCTTGACGGCATCAAGGATGGAACGATTTCAGCCACTCTCGGACAAGATACATGGCAGATGGGCTACTGGTCGCTGCATATGCTGTTTTACTCAAACCGCCATTTAAAAGATACGCGCTCGCTTCCATCGTCAATCGATACGGGAATCACGATCATTACAAAAGAAAATGTGGAAGCTTACTATGCGAATGATTAAACTCTCCATCAATAATGTACCGATCCGCTATAAGCTGATCAGTCTGCTGCTTTTAATCAGCATGCTGCCGACAATCGGTTTGGGAATTCTGTCGGGATGGGCGGTTGAGAGCATTATTGAAAAACAGATGATCGATCATACATTGCAGCTGATCGGTGAAGTAAATAAATCGACTGAAGTCTATGTCAGCCACATGCAGAATCTGACCTATTTGATTTCAATGAATGAAGAAATGGAAGCGTTTTTTGATCATAAAAAAGGGGACGGGGAAGCGGATTACAAACGAAGGTCGTTTTTGCAAGGGCTGACCTCTCTGTATTCTGAAGCGGCGGGCATTCTTGTCGTAAATGACGAGGGTGAGATGATCAGCAATGAAATGTATAAGCGGACTCAGACGGATTTGACAAAGGAACCTTGGTATCAGGCGGCTGTAAAAAATGAAGGGATTTTTAAGATGATTGGGAAGCCTGTCAACCGGAATATCAGAAACCATGTCCACTACAGGGAAGATGAAGTCGTCTCAGCCGTCAGAGCTGTGATAGATCCGGAGACGCAACGTGTCAAAGGCGTGGTTTTAATCGATCTGAAACTGCGCGTGCTGGCGGAAGCGACAAAAAATATCCGTTTGGGAAAAACGGGTTATCTCATGATTATGGATGAGAACGGCGGTGATATTTATTCTCCGGAGGCTTCAGAGCTGTTTTTGCCGAAACAATGGTTTCAACAGGAAAGCTCCGGCGATTTTTCAAAGCGGATCAAGGGGGAAGATTACCAGTTGATCTATGAGACTTCCGCTTTTACAAACTGGACGACGGTCGGCGTCTTTAAAACCGGTGAACCGGTATTTGAAGTGAAAGAAATCCACTTATATGTGCTGTTGTTTTTGTTGGCTGCGGCGTTTTTGGGAATGACGGCTTCCTATTATTTGTCCTATTCAATGTCAAGGCCGATTCTGAAGCTGAATTCTTTTATGCAGAAAGCCGAGAGCGGAGACTTTTCGACACTTTACCAAGAGAACAGGCAGGATGAAATCGGGCTTTTGGGAAAAAGCTTCAACCGTTTGATGCTCAGGATTCAAGAGCTGATGTCCGTAACTGAGAAACAGGAACGGCAAAAAAGAGAAGCCGAATTAAGGGCTTTGCAGGCGCAAATCAATCCTCATTTTCTCTATAACACGCTGGATACGATCAATTGGATGGCGAGAAAGAAAGGGGCTGAGGAGGTTACGGATTTGGTGCAGGCCTTGTCAAAGCTGTTTCGCATATCTTTGAGCAAAGGACGGGACATGATTCCTTTATCAGACGAATTCGAACATGTTGAAAACTATTTGAAAATCCAAAAAGCGAGATATCGGGATAAACTGAATTATTCACTTGAGGTACCCGAGTTTGCCGGTGAACGTTTTATTTTAAAACTGGTGCTTCAGCCCATTGTCGAAAACGCGATTTATCATGGCATTAAAGAAAAAAAGGGGCCGGGACACATCGTGATCAAAGGGAAGGAAGAAGACGGCTGTCTGATGATAAAGGTCGAAGATGACGGGGCGGGAATGGATGAAAAGACATTAAAAAAAATAACTGACCAATTCAAAAAACGGGAAAATACAGCAGGCTACGGAATGATCAATGTCCATGAACGGATCGCCCTCACCTTTGGAGAACAGTATGGTTTAACGGTTGAAAGCCGAAAAGGAGCCGGAACGTCTGTCGCGATTCGGCTGCCGATTTTAACGAAAGGAGGGAGAGCGCTTGAGTGAGCAATGGCGGGTTTTGATTGCCGATGATGAACCGTGGATTCGCGAGGGAATACGGGATGCTGTGTCATGGGAGCGATACCATATGGAAGTGTCGGCTGAAGCGGAAAATGGTGAAGAAGCGCATGAGCTTGCGCTTAAACATGACATCGATTTATTGATCGTCGACTTGAACATGCCGATTGTCAACGGGTTGACGCTGATGAAAAATCTGCGTCGTGAATTGCCGCTCTGCCGTTTTGTCATTGTGACGGGCTATGATCAGTTTGCATATGCCCAGGAAGCGATCAGGCTGAATGTTGATGATTATTTATTAAAGCCTGTGGACCCTGGCGACCTAGGAAAGGTGCTGCAGAACATTAGCAGCTCACTTGCATCCGAAAAAAAGAAACGCCGCGAGCAAAAGCTCGCTGAGCAGCATATTCAAAAAAACCTCAGCCTTCTGAAAGAACATTTTTTCAAGCAGTGGGTACAGGATCTGGGCGCGGGAGAAGACGTCTATCAGCAGCTTCAATGCCTTCAGCTGCCGGCGCGCCTGCCGGAGGTGCTCGGTGTTATCAGCACCGGGAGTTTATGGATCAAGCCATCTGAAGCTGACAACCTGAAAAAAAAGGTTGAACGATTTTTCAACAAAGAAACTGAAAAAGCCGTTTTTTTTGACGATGACCGCCTTGTCTCCGTATGTCTTTGGCGTTTCATCACAGAAGCGGAGCAGCGGGCGCTTGAAGATATGATTCAAGCCGAGCTGCAAGTCAGTGCGGCCTCATGTTTCGTGAAGCCTGCTGAGACGGATCAATCGGTTTCCCAAGCCTATCAATTTTGCAAACAAAAGGTTTCCCAAGCATTTGATGTCTCTCCGGTTGTGGCGCGCGCCAAAGAATATATGCAACAGCATTTTGATGAAAGGGAGATTTCTTTAAAGCAGACAGCAGGCGCCTTGCAGGTTTCTTCAGTCTATTTGAGCCGGATGATGAAGCGGGAGCTCGGCATGACATTTGTGCAGCTGCTGACGGAGATGCGCATGCAAAAAGCGGTTCACCTTTTGCAGACGACCTCTTTGCCGATTCATGATATCGCTGAACAAACGGGCTATGATACACAGCACTATTTCAGCACTGTGTTTAAAAAAGCGATGGGCGCGTCGCCAAATCAGTACCGCCGAATGTCGGGAACCTGAATAAATAGGAAGAAAGTTGTAATGTAAGCGCTTTAAAAAAGTCTGATTTTTATAAAAATAGTTAATTAATTCAAAAGACGGACGTCCAAAAGAAATGGTACAGTTGGCATGATTCATGATGGGAGAAATGAAAAAGGGGGATATCAAGCGTGAAAAAAAGCTGGCTGTTTATCATGGCGTTGTTCTTTTGTTTAATGGTTTCCGCCTGCTCCGGCAATCAGGCAAGCGGAGGGGGAGACAAAGGCTATGTCGGTATTTCAATGCCGACAAAATCTTCAGAGCGCTGGGTTTATGATGGAAAGTACATGGTAAAAGAGTTTGAAAAGCTCGGGTATAAAACAGATCTTCAATATGCAGAAGACGTTGTTGAGAACCAAGTATCACAAATTGAAAATATGATTACAAAGGGTGTCAATGTGCTCGTCATCGCTTCCATTGACGGAGAAGCGCTGACTGACGTCCTTGATAAAGCGAATAAACAGGATATTAAAGTCATTTCTTACGACAGGCTTCTGATGAACAGCAAACATGTCGACTACTATGCGACATTTGACAACCATAAGGTCGGCGATCTCCAAGGGAAATATATTGAAGACAAGCTTGGTTTGAAAGACGGAAAAGGCCCGTTTAACATTGAACTGTTTGCCGGATCGCCCGACGATAATAACGCGCATTATTTCTTTGACGGTGCTATGTCTGTATTGAAACCCTATATCGATTCCGGGAAATTGAAAGTGTTAAGCAAACAGACCGCTTTTGAACAGGGAGCGACATTGAGATGGGACGGCGCGACCGCACAAGCGCGTATGGACAACCTGCTGAGCGCCCATTATACAAAGGCAAAGCTTGATGCGGTGCTTTCACCATATGACGGCATTAGCATCGGAATCATTTCATCATTGAAGGGAGCCGGATACGGAACGGATAAAAAGCCGCTGCCGGTCATCACCGGACAGGATGCTGAGCTCGCTTCCGTCAATTCCATCATGAAAGGCGAACAGACGTCAACGATCTTTAAAGATACGAGGGAATTGGCGAAAAAAGCCGTTGAAATGGCAACGTCTGTCTTAAAGGGCGAAAAAGCCGAAGTCAATGATACAAAGACATATGACAACGGGGAAAAAGTCGTTCCGTCTTACTTGCTTGAACCTGTCGTCGTCGATAAAGAGAACTACAAAAAGGTGCTGGTTGAAAGCGATTACTATAAAGAATCGGAATTAGGGAAGTGATGTCATGTCCGATTGCATATTGGAGATGAGAGGGATCACGAAGGAATTTCCCGGCGTCATAGCGCTCAACAATGTTCATCTGCGCGTCAAAGCAGGGGAAATCCATGCGCTCTGCGGGGAAAACGGCGCAGGCAAATCGACGCTGATGAAGGTGCTCAGCGGTGTATACCCGCATGGGACATACACAGGGGACATCTTATATAAAGGGGAAGTCTGCCAGTTTAGAAGTATCAAGCAAAGCGAGGAAGCGGGGATCGTTATTATCCATCAGGAGCTGGCGCTGGTCCCCCAGCTTTCCATTGCGGAGAATCTCTTTTTGGGAAATGAACAGGCCAAAAGAGGTGTCATCAATTGGAGGGAAACAAAGCGGGAAACCCTTGAATTGATGAAAAAGGTCGGTCTGCAAGAATCGCCGAATACGCTCGTTTCACAAATAGGGGTCGGAAAACAGCAATTGGTTGAAATCGCGAAAGCTTTGGCTAAAAAAGTGCAGCTGTTAATTTTAGATGAGCCGACGGCCGCATTAAATGAGGCTGACAGCGAAAACCTGCTGCAGCTCTTATTGGAGCTGAAGAGACAAGGAATTTCTTCAATTATGATTTCTCATAAATTAAATGAAATCACAAAAGTGGCGGATTCGATCACTGTGCTTCGCGACGGGCAGACGATCGAAACGCTTGAAGTTCAGAGCGGGCAATTGACCGAAAATCGAATCATCAGAGGCATGGTCGGCCGCGAGCTGCAAAACCGCTATCCTGAAAGACACGCTGAAATCGGCCAAGTCATATTTGAAGTGAAGGATTGGACTGTCCACCATCCGCTTCAGCATGACCGGACAGTGGTGAATCGCGCAAACCTTTCTGTCAGAAAGGGCGAGATTGCCGGAATTGCGGGGTTGATGGGCTCAGGCAGGACAGAACTTGCCATGAGTATCTTTGGCAAGTCCTACGGAAAAAACATATCAGGCACTCTCAAAAAAGACGGGCAGAAATTAAGCATCCGCCATGCCGATGACGCGATTAAAAACGGTATCGTCTATGTCACAGAGGACCGGAAAGGCAACGGTCTGATTTTAATGGACAGCATTAAAAAAAATATTACATTGTCCAAATTAAAAAAGGTTTCGCGGCGGCTGGTGATGGATGAACGAAAAGAGAAAAACGAAGCTGAAGGCTTCCGCCGGAAATTAAACATCAAGACACCGGACATTTATCAGACAACCGGCAATTTAAGCGGAGGCAATCAGCAAAAGGTCATGCTGAGCAAATGGATTTTTGCGGAGCCCGATATTTTAATCCTTGATGAACCGACGCGAGGCATTGATGTCGGCGCAAAATATGAAATCTATGCCATTATCAATCAGCTGGCTGAGGAAGGGAAAGCGGTGATCATCATATCCTCTGAGCTTCCTGAACTGCTGGGCATGTGCGACAGAATCTATACGATGTGTGAAGGAGAAATCACCGCAGAGTTTTCTCAAGATGAAGCTGACCAGGAGAGGCTGATGAAATATATGACAAACCGCATGAAGAAAGGGGGAGAGGCGTATGCAGACACCGGTGCAAACGGATAAAGACCGGTCCGAGTCCGGTTATATGCAGCTGTTTCGCGATATGTATAAGCAGAACATCAGGAAATACAGCATGGTCATTGCGCTCGTGTTCATCATGCTGCTTTTCCAAATACTGACGGACGGTATTTTGCTCAGACCGCTAAATATTACGAATCTGATTCTGCAAAACAGCTATATTCTCATTTTGGCGATAGGGATGATGCTCGTCATTATTACGGGGCATATCGATTTATCAGTCGGTTCGGTCGCCGCTTTTGTCGGAGCCGTATCCGCCATGATGATCATCGAAAACGATATGCCGCTCTTTGCGGCTGTCGTGCTGTCACTGCTATTGGGAGCGGCTATCGGCGCCTGGCAGGGTTTTTGGATCGCTTATGTGAAGATTCCGGCTTTCATTGTCACATTGGCGGGCATGCTTTTGTTCAGAGGGCTGACGATGATCGTTCTTGAAGGGAAGTCGATCGCCCCATTTCCTGCATCTTTTCAAGAAATGGCTGCCGGTTTTATCCCGGACTGGCTGAACGGAGGCATGCTCCATGTGACGACGATTGTCATTGGAGCGGGGCTCTCGATCCTTTACCTCGTATATCAGCTGCAGCAAAGAAATATACAAAAGAAATACCAGCTTGACTTGCAGGGAAAAGGTCTGTTCGTTGTTAAAATATTGTTTATTATCGCCATTATTAACCTTTTTACTTACATTCTCGCAACCTATGAAGGTATACCGATCATTTTGATTACCTTGTTTATCTTAGTAGCAGGCTATACATTTGTCATGAAAAAAACCGTAATCGGCCGCAGAATCTATGCGATCGGCGGAAACGAAAAAGCGGCTGAGCTTTCGGGGATCAAAACGAAGCGGCTGACATTCATGGTGTTCGTCAATATGGGCGTCTTGGCCGCACTTTCAGGCTTGATTTTTGCAGCTCGCTTAAATGCAGCGACGCCGAAAGCGGGAAACCTGTTTGAGCTTGACGCGATAGCCGCCTGCTTTATTGGAGGCGCATCGGCCTACGGCGGGATCGGCACGATCGGCGGGGCGATTATCGGCGGTCTTGTCATGGGGGTTATGAACAACGGCATGTCACTGCTCGGCCTTGGCATTGACTGGCAGCAGGCGATTAAAGGACTTGTCCTTTTGATTGCCGTTGCGTTTGATATTTACAATAAAAACAAATCATCATAATGAATGGCAGTATCGTTTTAAAAGCTTCTTTCTTAAATGGAAAGGAGCTTTTTGCTATCGCTCATAAGTTTGATTGATATTGTGTGAAATGAAATATCTTGTAAAAAATATATCATTTTAAAGGGTTTTGCGGAAAAAGAGTATATAGAACTATTTTGTTCTAATACTTTGCACTTTATAATTTGAACATTGGAAAAGTCCTAGTGTCTGAATGACTAGTATGCAGCAGTTTTTAGTTTGAAGAGGTGAAGATTCAGTGGATTTTGGTCATAAGATGAAACTGGCCCGCAACGGTATTTCTCATGAGCTGAAACATGTTGAAGAGAAAATGTCCAGGCTGGAAAAAGCACGGCAGGATATTCAAAAAGAACAGCAGATCAGTGCTGGGGAAATCGATCAAATCATGAAGCCTGAGCTCGGCATACATTGGACAGGCGAGCGGGCCGAAGATTTTTTTGATGAACGCGACAGCGCCCATACCGCTATGTACCATGTTGTGCATGATGAGTATGAAGGCTATATGCATTCGATTCAAGTACAGCTCATGACATTAAAAGCTGAAAAAGCGGGCTTGCTATTTGAGCAGCAAGCCGTCATGAGCGCCCAGGAGCTGCTCGAAAAAGGGGAAGCAGCGGTTCATCTCCTTGAACATAAAGTGGAGCAATTTAGAAAGTGGATCTTTTAGTATGTTCGGCTGTCACAGTCTGCGGACAAGCTGAAAGCCTGTTTTTGACCATTCAAAAACAGGCTTTTTTGTCAGTTTTGCTGGACGGACTGAGCTTCAGAATCCAGTGTGCGATTCATTTTTTTCGGTTCAGGCAGCAGGATGTTTAAAATGCTGGCTCCCGCCAATATGATGATTGAAAGGTAGAAAGACAGATTATAGTTGCCTGTCTGGCTGTACCATACGCCCGGCAAATATGCTCCCAGTGCAGAACCGATCTGATGGCTGAGAAACAGCCAGCCGAGGATAAATCCGACGGAGTACTGCCTGAAGTACTGGGTTGCAAGCATTTGCGTCGGAGCGACGGTCGCGAAGTCAACCAAACCGAACAAAATCGCAAAGCCGAGCAGGAGAATCGGTTCATGGCTTGATAATAGAATAACAAGAGACAATGCGCGGACGGCATATAAAAAACATAAAATTTTTCTGCTGCTCCAGCGGTCTGCCACAACACCGGAAACCAAAATGCCGATGATGTTAAATCCGGCCAGCAGACTGACTGCTGCGCTGGTGACTCCTGTTGAAAACCCGTGATCATGTGAGAATGGAATAAGGTGGGTGTCCATCAACCCGGTCGTCGTGAACCCGCAAATAAAAAACGGCAATATGAGAAACCAAAATGTCCGGTTTAGAAAGACGGCCTTGTACGGTATCTTTTTAGCCTGCTCAGACGGTTCGCCTTTTGCTGCTTCCGTCTGATACCCGCCGATCGGCTGGGCATCCTTTTCTGACGGATGATTTCTTAAAAACAGCAAAACAATCGGAAACACGATGAAAGTTAAAAAGGCGCCTAAGACAATGACAGTGATTTTCCAGTTAAACCAGTGAATCAGCATAAGAGACCCCGGTACAAGAAGCATCTGCCCCGCACCGAACCCGGCCTCCATAATCCCGAATGCGAGCCCGCGCTTCTCGGTGAACCAGTTGGTGACGATGACGGTTGAAGCGACATTCGATGCACCGCCGACACCAAGGGAAGCGATGATGCCGTACAGAATAAACAGCTGCCATGGAGAAGTCACGAGATATGTAAAAAAGATGCTCAAGCCAACCAGGAGCGTGCTGAATGATAAGATGATCCTGGGGCCGAACCGGTCGACAAGTCTGCCGATCACAGGCTGGGAGACCCCATAGACAATGAAGCTCAGCATCGAGATCAGTGAAATCGTACCCCTGTCCAGTGCAAATTCTTCTTCCCACGGCTGGATAAAGGCACCGAATGAAAGACGGACTCCCTGGACGGCCAAAAGCGTCAAAAATGTCACAAAAACGATGATCCACGCGTAATGTAATTTCCGTTTCATAGACCCTCCCACTTCGTCAGGCTAGCTCTGCATCCCAGCGTTCTTCACGGAGATGCTGTCCCCATAATAAAGTTTCATCTTTGACTTCCGTCAGTCTGAATCCGAATTTTTCATACAACGGCCGTGCTTCAGCCATCGTGCTGACCGTCCAAAGAAAGACCCGCTCAAATTTTTTTTCTTTGCAATAATCGATGAGCTGCTGAAGAAGCCGTGTGCCGACCCCCTGCTGACGGAACGCGGAATCGACAAGAAACCACCTGAGCTGCCCCGTATTGCCGGGATGTTTGACAAGGCCGACGCATCCCGCGAATCTTCCGGCACTTTCGGCTATCCATATCTTTTCAATCTCGGATTCAAATGTTTCATGAAGATATGCTGAAAATGTATGGTCCCAGCCGTGTGTCTCAGCATAAAACGTCCGCTGCTTTTCAATCATCAGCTTGATGTCGTCTGATAGATAGTAATCTCTTATTGAAATCGCAGATTTTTCAGGAGACAGGTGTTCTGACAATATGCATTCAATCGTATTCATGGCTTGGACCAGCTTTTCTTGGTTTTGGCCGTCCACATGTTTCAGCATGTATTCAATCTGCTGATTCGCTTTTGCCTCCAGTTTTTTATAGATGGTGTTGCCGAACTCGGTTAAATAAATATAATGGTTGCGGCTGTCCTCTTCGCTTTTTTGCTTATAGACCATCTGTTCTTTTTCAAACCGCTTGAGGATTCTGCTTACATAGCCGCGATCCAGGCCGAGTGTATCCTGAAGCAGCTTGGCCGTACAATGGCTGGTGTTCTTGATCTCAAATAATATCCGGGTTTCCGTTAAGGAAAACGGGCTGTCATAAATATGTTCATCAAGAAAGCCGAGAACATTTGTGTAGAATCGATTGAACTTTCTGAATTTTAAAGTAATAGAATGGTTGGCTTCCGTCATTTCAATCCCTCTCTCTCTGTAAATCGCTGCTTTAATCAATTTATAATAATTAGTTGCTTAAGTCAAGTGTATGAAAAGAAAGTCAAAAATGTTAATGATAGATTATATTTTACAAATAAAGAAAAATAAATTCAATCCTTCCGGAAAATGCATCCAAAAGGCAGGAAAGCTGAATGAGGAAAGAGTATATGATCTAACAAGTAGACAGTTTCTTAATTCCTTTGTAAGCGTTTAACCTGAGGAGGCGTTTTTGTCTGTCTCCACATCATTTCAAAACGAGGAAGAAAGGATGAAACGCAGATGGTCAAATCATTTCCCCCGATCAGCCCGAAAGTTCCCCGATTATTGCATGGAGCCGATTACAACCCTGATCAATGGCTCCGGTATCCTGATATTTTAAAAGAGGATATCCGCTTGATGAAGCTGTCCCGCTGTAATGTGATGTCCGTCGGTATTTTCTCATGGGTTTCTCTCGAGCCTGAAGAAGGAAGGTTTTCATTTGACTGGCTTGATCAGGTGCTGGATGCTTTCAAAGACAACGGCATTTATGCGTTTTTGGCGACGCCGAGCGGCGCCCGTCCGGCATGGCTGTCAAAAAAGTATCCTGAAGTGCTGAGAACCGAGCGGAACAGGGTCCGCAATCTTTATGGAAAACGGCACAATCATTGCTATACGTCTCCTGTCTATCGCAGAAAAACAGCTATTATCAATGGAAAGCTCGCGGAACGCTACGCAAATCATCCTGCTGTGATCGGCTGGCATATTTCCAATGAATACGGCGGAGAATGCCATTGTGATCTATGCCAGGTCAAGTTCAGAGAATGGCTTTTGGCCAAATACAAAACGCTTGATCAGCTCAATCACGCATGGTGGACGGCGTTTTGGAGCCATACTTACACAGATTGGGATGAGATTGAATCACCGGCTCCGCACGGCGAGGACGCTCTGCACGGTCTGAACCTGGATTGGAAGCGTTTTGTGACAGACCAGACAGTTGATTTCTGCCGGCACGAAATCGCCCATGTCCGTTCATTTAACCCTGAACTGCCTATCACCACGAATTTTATGGGGACTTATGCCGGCCTGAATTATTGGAAATTCGTCGATTTGCTTGATGTCATCTCATGGGATTCCTATCCGACGTGGCACAACAATTGGCAGGAAGACGCGAAGCTCGGAGCTGACATTGGTTTTGTGCACGATATCAACCGTTCGTTAAAGGGCGGCCGTCCGTTCATGCTGATGGAAAGCACACCGAGCATGACGAACTGGCATGATGTCAGCAAATTGAAGCGGCCCGGCATGCATGAATTATCGTCCTTGCAGGCGGTCGCCCACGGATCAGATACCGTTCAATATTTTCAATGGAGAAAAAGCCGCGGGTCTAGCGAAAAACTTCACGGTGCAGTCGTCGATCATGAAGGATCTGAGCATACACGCGTCTTTCAGGATGTGAAAAAGCTCGGTGAAAAGCTCGCCAAACTTGAGGAGATCGCAGGAACGACAGTTGAGCCGGAAGCTGCGATTATATTTGACTGGGAAAACCGCTGGGCATTGGAGGATGCTCAAGGGCCCCGCAATATCGGTCTTCATTATGAACGGACAGTTAAAGCATTTTATGAGCCGTTTTGGCAGGAAGGCGTTCCGGTCGATATCATTCATATGGAGGCGGATTTATCCCGGTATAAACTGGTGGTTGCACCGATGCTCTACATGCTGAAAGAAGGTGCGGCTGAAAGGATCGAACAGTTTGTTCAAAACGGCGGAACATTTGTCACCACCTACTGGTCTGGAATTGCGGATGAAAATGATCTCGCGTTTCTCGGAGGTTTTCCAGGAGGCCTGAGAAAAACGCTCGGCATTTGGTCTGAAGAAATCGATGCGCTCCATGACGGGCAGAAGAACAAGATTGTGATGGACAACGACAATCGGCTTGGTCTCGGCGGGTGTTATGAAGCCGCTGAGCTATGTGATTTGATTCATTTGGAAGGGGCCGAAGCGCTCGCTTTTTATGAAGAAGATTTTTATGCAGGCCGTCCGGCGCTGACAGTCAATCTGTTCGGAGCGGGGAAAGCGTATTACATCGCTTCACGTAATGAAGCCGCTTTTCAAGAGGCTTTCTTGTCAAAGCTCATTGAAGAAACCGGAATTGCCAAAGTGCTTGATACCGAGCTTCCGAAGGGGGTCACAGCCCAGCTCCGCACTGACGGCAGCCATGACTACATTTTCCTTTTGAATTTTACAGCAGAAAATCAGAGTATCGCCCTTCCTGAAGGGACATATACTGATGTACTGAAAGGTACGCGCAAAAAGGGAACCGTCAAACTGGCTTCATACGGAACCTGCATTTTGCGGCGCAGCCGTCAGACGGAGTGAGAAGAAGAGCATTACCATGATTTTTATTGCGGCCGTCCGGGCTTCGTGCTGTAAGCAGCAAGCAGCAGAAAAACGATGGCTGCAATGTAAGCCAATACGCCTTGATGAAAGACATACATGATGATCAAATTTGAAAAAACAGCCAAAATGATAAACAGAACGGTATAAATGTTGAAACACATATTCATCCCCCCATCGCCCCCATCTTAACATGTGAGACGGGAGCGGTGAAGGGTCCGCGGGACGCCGCTGCGGACCAGCTTTTTATTTTGTGCGGTGTTTCAGGCTGCGCGGGTTGACCTGATCATTTATGTTTGGTTTTGCATGTAAAGGTGCGGCGATTTTTTCCCAAGAAACGATCTTAAAATTCTGGTTCACCAATTGGCCGTTCTCCATATTTTCCCCGTCTTGGGCGACAAAAATGCCATATGGATAATTCTTGCCGAGGCCGAAGCCGAGGACATCGATTCCATCCGTGTGGCTTGTCCCGTCAATGGTTTGGCCGTCTCCAATTGAAAAGGCTCCGATATATTCATTATCGCCTTGGCGGTCATAGATGACATATCGATGATCTCCCTGGCTTGAAGCAATTAAATAGCCTTTGCCATTTGCTCCATAATAAATGGTCAATCCTTCAATATCAGCGGTTAAATGGTTTCCGTCTGCTCGATCGATGATCTTTCCAGCGTGACCGCCATTCGGTTCGGCGCTGAATTTCCAAAGAGCCGCTTCTTCCTCGCCAATATACAGTGCGCCGTATTCGTCGTCTGCTGCAAGTCCTTCTGTTTGCGAATTCATTTTAAATGCGCGGACTTTTTTACCTTCAACTTGTCCTTTGCCGTTGTCAAACAGCTCATATTGCTCAAATTCTCCGTTCTTTCCCGTCACCATCGCATAAAACTTTCCGGTTTTCTGGCTGTGGTATAAGCTGAACCCATAGACTTCTTGAATGTCTGTTTGAATTGGCTTTTTAGGATTGACAATGCTTTTTAATTGGGCTGTACGCCCGTTAAAGGCGTAAATTTCAACTGTGTTTTTGCCGTCTGACCGATTGGAAGCACCCGCAATATCCACTTTTTTGCCTCCGAGCGGAAAATTGTAGCGAAGGTCTACATTATTCAGCTTCCCAAACGAATAGGCTGCAAGCTGCTTTCCATCCAAGTCATAAACGATTAAACCTGATTTTTTATTCGTGGTAATCAGTCTGCTTTTTTCAGGATGTTCCGGGTGAACCCAGATGGCAGGATCATCCGCAGCGTCATCGGCGGTGTCGACAGGCTCCGTTTCTCTATCGGCAGTCACCGTAAAGTCTTTCATCACGGCAGCCTTTGTGTTCGGCAGCCCGTTCCCCGAAGGGATGAAAAGAGCTGCTGCAAGTGCTGAGACAGTAATGGCTTTGTAAAAATTCATATGATATAACCTCCTTTTTGTTAAAATTTATACTAGCAAATTTGTATAAGTTAAATATTAACAAAGTGTTAATTTTTGATAAATTTACAAAAATAACCTATTGTGTTCAAGGAGAAAGAACTAAATCATCCCCGGCTAAAAAGCGGGAAGAGGACTTGGGGAGGATGGTGTGAAGCCAAAAAAAACAACCTGTCAAAACGACAGGTTGTTTCTCATTAATGTACGCCCTTCATAAATTTTTGAATTTTAGGAGAGAGCATAAACAGAAGAACTCCTAATAATATCGATACGCCTCCGATAATTCCGAAGTAGGCAATTTCGGTATCAACCCTGTAAAATCTAACGATCTGAGCGTTGATGGCCTGTGCAGATGCGTTTGACAGGAACCATAAGCTCATGGTCTGCGCTGAGAAAGCAGCCGGAGCAAGCTTTGTCGTCGCTGATAAACCGACCGGTGATAGACACAATTCCCCGAGCACGACAATCAGGAAGCTGAGTACGAGCCACATCGGATTTGCAAGTGATTCAGCGCCATTGATATAAGCAGGGAAAATCATCACGACGAATGATAAGCCGGCCAAAATCAAGCCCAGTGAAAATTTCGTCGGTGTTGACGGCTGGCGGTTTCCAAGTCGCATCCACATCCAGGCGAAGAGCGGTGCGAGCGCGACAATGAACAATGGATTCAACGATTGGAACCATGATGAATGCAATTGGATGCCTAAAAATTCTAAATGAGTCCGTTTATCTGCATAAGTGGCTAATATATTTGCACCTTGTTCCTGAATCGCCCAAAACATCATTGATGCGATAAACAGCGGGATGTATGCAATCAAACGTGAACGTTCATCACTCGTTGTTTTAGAGCTGCGGTACATAACGATGAAATAAAGTAATGGGATCAAAATTCCCAGACAGCTGACGATCATTGTAAACAATTTGATTGTCATAATCCCTTTGACGATTAAATAGGCGCCGATCACAGCAACAATCAGTACGCCGATTCCAAGGCGTCCGAACACTTTTTTCCTCTCCGCAGGCGTCAGCGGGTTCGGCACTGTTCTTCCTGCTGATCCGAGGTTCTTCTTTCTCGTCATCATATAAGTGATCAGTCCGATAAACATTCCGATGGCAGCCAGGCTGAATCCGAGGTGGTAGTTATAAGTTTGACCGACTGTTCCGACAATGATCGGTGCAAGGAAACCGCCCAGGTTAATACCCATGTAGAAAATGCTGAAGCCGGAATCGCGGCGTGTATCTTCAGGGCTGTATAGGTCGCCGACAACGCTTGAAACGTTTGGTTTCAAAAGCCCTGTTCCGATAATGATCAAGAACATGCTGATGAAGAAAGCAGGAACGCTTCCAGGGAAAGATAAGAGAATGTGGCCTAACATAATGAACACGCCGCCGTAAAATACGGTATTTGCAGTTCCGAGGAGCCTGTCCGCTATCCAGCCGCCGATAATGCCCGACATGTAGACGAGGGAACCATATACGGCCATAATCGAGTTTGCCGTACTTTGATCAAAGCCGAGGCCGCCTTTTGTGACCTCTGTATAAAGATAATAGATCAGGATGGCTCTCATCCCGTAGTATGAGAAACGCTCCCAAAATTCAGTGAAAAATAGAGTGAAGAGTCCGCGGGGATGACCAAAAAAACCCTTTTGCGGAATGTTTTGAAAAATTTCTTTTTGATGATTTGACATTCGCAATACTCCTTCTTTTTCTGAGCTTATTATAAAAATCATATTCTTATATAATGTTCGTGTCAATACACCTCTAACGATTTGAATGTTTAGCAGATGAAGCACATGGTCGCGAAGCCCCTTTACACCGGGTTTTAAAAAAACTTTTTAGAAAAATCTAGTTTGAAAGATTTTTCGATAAAATTTTATCTATTTTTGTACAAGCGAATTTCATAGATTTGCATATACATGTCTGTGAGAAGGTTTTCAGGAAGGAGGCTGAAAAAAGCGTGCTGCAGCAGCAACCTGAGGAGATGAGGATGGTTGTGGCCGATGTGACAAAGTTTGGAGCTGTCGGTGACGGAAAAACGGACTGTACAGCGGAAATCAATGAATGTTTGAGATGGACAAAGTCAATGGGCTACAATACGGTCTGGATACCAAACGGCACGTATTTGATTGACGGGACGCTGAATGGCGACCCAGGGGTTCCGTTTCGGAATGCAGGAATCAATGTCCCAAGCAATATTACGATTCTGATGGATGCTGAGGCTGTGATCAAAGTTAAACCAAACCGTTCCTGGGGGTACTCTGCCTTTTATATAGGCGGAAAATCCAATATTATCATTTCCGGAGGCAGCATCGTAGGAGACAGGGATGAACACACATACACGCCATCACCGAGGCCGACCCACGAATGGGGATTTGGCATTTGTGTCGAGGGAGCTTCAAATGTACGGATCGAAAATGTGAGAATCGTTGATTTCACAGGCGACGGCATCATTATCAGCTCCGGCGGCCCAGGCTATAAACCGTCAGAACACATCAAGGTGATAGATTGCCAAATCAGGCGTTCCCGCAGAAACAACATTTCAATAACCGGCTGTGATTTTGTCCTTGTGGAAGGGTGCAGAATTGAGGAGGCCGGGACAGGTAATGGGACAGAGCCGCGCTTTGGGATCGATATTGAAGGCTATAGTGAGGGAACGACCGTCTATGAAGAACCTGTCAATGTCACCATTCGAAACAACCTTTTAAAAGGCAATGTCAATAGTGCGATCTCGAACTTCAATGGAACCTCCGTTCTAATTGAAGGGAATGATGCCGACGGAACGATTTCTTATGGCTACGGAATCCGGACGATCATCGCAAACAATATCATAAAGAAAAATCCGGAAACCACAGGGCAGAGAACAGGTATTACCGGTTTGGGAGTCGGAGCTTTGGAAGAAAGCAGTAATGCGGTGATCAAAGGGAACTTAATCTCCGGTTTCTCCACAGGCATGGACCTTCGCGGAAAAAGTGTTCTCGTCTCGGGCAACAAGATTGAAGCCTTTGAAAATATCGGAATTCTCGCATTTCAAGCATCACAAATGTTCATAGAAGGAAATGAGATTGAAAACGGCATGCCGGAAAAAAAGAACAGCACCGCTCTCAGCATCACACAGTCAGACAATATCGCGTTCTCCAATAACAGCATTGCCAATGTCATTCATGCGGTGAGAAGCACGGGTGTTGACGTTCATATCAGACAAAACGTCATCAAGCTGTTTTCCAGAGGAATATGGATTTCACAGGGAAATGCGGTCATCGAACATAACTTTATTTCCCCGGCATCGTTTCAAATCGTCCCCGAATCGTACTCCATTTCTGTCACAAATACAGCCACTGCCGTCATTCAGCATAACACCATCACTCGTTTTAAAAATTTCCCGATTTACTCTACAACTCATCAGCAAACAAAAATCATCAGCAATGTCATTGAAGATTCGCCGCTTGTTGTGACAATGTATCTCTCCTTTGGCTCCCACGAGATGATCGGCAATACCATTACACTAACCAGACCGTCGGGTCCCGCGACTATCGTCTATCTCGGCCAATCATCAGGATCGGCCATCCTCAATAACACGATCAGAAGCCATACGGCAAACCGGATAACGGCTATTCAAACCGATACGTCGAGGGAGTCTCTGATCATTGGAAACACGATCGTTAAAGGGATGATCCACTCGCATCAGACAGACACGGTAAGCGGGAATATAGAGGTTTGAAAAACGCAAGCTCCCTGTATAGGGAGCTGATTTTCTATGTTCTTTTTTTCTTTCTTCTGGCATTTTCCAAGGCATTAGCCAAAACGATCAATACATATAGTATGATCACGACCCATTCGCCCAGTTCTAATATGCCAAACGACAAATTATTGTGCAGGGCTTCAGAGGGACTCATCCCTTGAAATACATCAAGCAAGAAAGAAAAAGTCATCAAGCCGACAAATAGCAAAACCGCGATTCCGATGATTTTCACATCAACCACTCTCCGTTCCCCGTTATTTTTTCTGTTTTCATAAAGCGCTATTCGCGGGGAATAGTATAAATGTTCTTTTGCAAGGAAAAATATGAAACAAAAAAGGGGATTCTGACAACCATGCCATTCTTTTTTAAAGGTCGTCACAAAACGGAAAAAAAACAAGAATCTCTGATGAGCGATGATAATAGTCCGGAAACCAATCATGTAACAGGTTCGGTTCGTGATTCACTTGCTAAAAATCTTGATGTCTTAAAAGAGGTAACTGGAAATAGTGCAGATATCGTGATCCGCAGGCTGAAAACCGGCGCTGATTCACAAATAGAAACAGCCGTTGTTTATGTAGCGGGAATTACCAATGAGAAAGCGATACATGATTTTTTGCTCGAATCGATCATGAATGCTCAAGAATTGATGAAAAAGGAAAGCGGCGGAGAAGTTCTTGAGGCCATTGCAGAAGACGCCGTTGCACTTGGAGGAGTGAATCAGGAGAAACGGCTCGATAAGATTGTGGATTCATTAATGGCCGGGGGCACGGTTATTTTGGCTGACGGGACGGAGAGCGCGGTGGTCACCAGCACAAAAGGCGGGGAAAAGCGCTCTATCAAAGAACCGGAAAACCAGCAGGCGTTTCGCGGATCCCGCGAAGGTTTCATTGAAGCTCTTGATACGAATATTTCCTTGATCCGGAAAATTATCAAAAACCCAAATCTTTGGGTTGAAAAAGTGAACATGGGCAGCGTTACAAAAACAGATGTTGCCATCATGTACATCAATGGAATCTGCAACAAAAAAACGGTGAAAGAAGTCAAAAAAAGGCTGGCAGGAATTGAAATTGACAGCATCCTTGAATCGGGCTACATCGAACAGTTTATCGAAGATGTCACTTTTACGACATTTCCGACGGTATATCACACCGAGAGACCGGATATGGTAGCGGGAAATCTGCTTGAAGGAAGAATCGCCATTCTTGTTGACGGAACGCCGTTTGTATTACTCGTTCCCGCCGTTTTCATTCAATTTTTTCAATCTGTTGAAGATTATTATTCGCGTTTTGATATCGCAACATTTATCCGCTTTTTGCGCGTGTTGATTTTTTTTATTTCATTGATCGCCCCTGCCATTTATGTTGGAGCAACTACATTTCACCAAGAAATGATTCCCACCCAGCTGCTGATTGTCATTGCCGCACAGCGAGAAATCGTTCCGTTCCCTGCCGTGATGGAAGCTTTGATTATGGAAATTTCGTTTGAGATATTGCGTGAAGCGGGCATCCGCCTTCCGAAAGCGATCGGTTCGGCCGTCTCGATTGTAGGAGCCATCGTAATTGGACAGGCGGCAGTTCAGGCGGGAATCGTATCTCCGGCAATGGTCATCATCGTGGCTATCACGGCCATATCGAGCTTTGCAACACCATCCTTTGCCATGGCCATTTCAGCAAGGCTCATTCGTTTTCTCTTCATATTAGCAGCAGCGACGACAGGGTTTTTCGGCATTATTTTAGGGCTGATTATTATGTTCGTTCATTTAAGCAGCATTCGTTCATTCGGTGTTCCATATATGACGCCTTTTGCCCCGTTTATCTCCAAAAATTGGGGAGATTCGGTTGTCCGATTGCCATGGTGGACGCATGAGAAAAGGCCGGAACTGCTTGGCAATGATAATAAACTTCGTCAAGGAAAGCACCAGAAACCCCATCCTCCTGCCTCAAGTGAAATGAAGACAAATCAAGAAGAGGGTGACCAAAATGAAACATAGCCTTAATATCTTGTTTCTGCTTGCTGCCATGACCCTTCTCACAGGCTGCTGGGATAAAAGGGAATTGACTGATTTGTCGCTAATCTCCGCCATCGGCATTGACAAAGGGGAGAATTCAAAATACGTGATGAGTTTTCAGATCGTCAATCCTAATAACGCCACAGGCGGACTGCAGGGAGGACAAGGCGGAGACCGGCCCCCGGTGACAAATTATTCGGTTGCCGGGAACAACCTGACAGAAATGAGCCGCCATGCTTCGACTAAGATTTCGAGGGAGCTTTATTATTCCCATACAAACCTTGTTGTCGTTGACGAAGAGCTCGCCAAAGACGAAGGGATTGTCAAAATCCTTGATATATTTGACCGTGACACCGATTTTCGCTCGACGGCGACCATCATCATTTCGCACGGAAATAAGGCGAAAGATTTCATAAAGGCGCTGACGCCGATCGATAAAATTCCCTCAAATAAAGTAAACAAAACACTGCAATTTACTGAACAACAGCTGGGAGAGCATATGAAAACAAGTGTCCAAGATGTGATTAAATGTTTGACCTCTCAAGCGAGACATCCAATTGTTTCGGCTTTCAGACTGAAAGGCAGTCCGCAGAAAGCCGAGAAAATGGAGAACGTTCAGTCAACCGCTCCCGAAGCAACGGTTGAAGCTGACGGCTTAGCGGTGATTAAAGAAGGAAAGCTTGTCAATTATCTTGAGGGCAAAACTGCAAGAGGAGTTTTGTGGCTTCGCAATAAAATTAACAGGACTTATATCACCCTTCAATTAAAACATGAAAGACACTCTGTCACATATGATGTCATCCGCCAGAAAACGCAGGTCTCGGCAAAGCTTAAAAACAACCGTCCCGCCATATCCGTTCACATTGACGTGGAGGGGGATATTGGCGAAATCGGTGTACCGGTCCGTTTAGAAGATCCAAAAGTGCTCAATCATATTGAAAAAATGGTATCGCAAGAATTAAAAAAGGAATTGAAGCACACGATCAATGTCGTCCAGCAAAATAAAACCGATGTTCTCCAATTCGGTGATGCTGTTTATCGATCATACCCCGGCATTTGGAAAAAGATCGAACCGAAATGGAGCAATCAATATTTTCCAGACTTGGATGTCGACATTACGGTCAACGCTTATGTACGGAGAACAGGATTAAGAAACAACCCGAACATTTTGAATCATAAAGAGGGACGTTCTTGATGGACGAAAAAGGAGGGGATTGTAGATGGAAAGGGCAAAAATCAGTGCAAGTCAGCTGTTTGTGCTGATTATTCTGTTTGAACTCAGCAGTTCCCTGCTGATTTTTCCCGGACAGTCTGCAGAACAGGATGCATGGCTGGCGATTTTGCTTGGAGCCGTGGGCGGCCTTGTTTTGTTTTCGATGCATCATTATTTTTATCGGGTGAATCCAGATGCATCTCCTTATGAAACGTTGATGAACATTTTCGGAAAACCGGTCGGCTGGGTCTTTTCTTTTCTCTACATTCTCTATTACAGCTACATTGCGGCAAGGGTTTTGCGCGATTTTGGCGAAATGCTGTTAACATCGGCCTATCCGAACACACCGATTGTTTTTGCAAACGGGCTGCTGATTGCCGTTTGTATTTTTACGGTGCGAAAGGGGATAGAAGTATTAGCAAGAGCAGGTGAACTGCTGTTTGGGATCATGTTTGTCATCGCCATCTTGGGATTTCTTTTGGTTGTCTGCTCCGGTTTGATCAATCCGGACGAATTGAGGCCCGTTCTTGGCAATGGAATCGGTCCTATGATGAATGCCGTACTTACACAAACATTGTATTTTCCATTTGGAGAGATTATCGTCTTTACTTTAATTCTCCCTTATATCAATGAACCGAAAAAAGTCAAAAAAGCCGGGTTGTGGGCGATCGGAATCAGCGGTGTTGTTCTGGCTCTCAATGTAGCCATGAATATCAGCGTGCTCGGCGTTAACCTTAATATGCGCTCGCGGTTTCCTTTGCTTAGTACGATTCAAACGATTCAAGTAGCTGAATTTTTGGATAGGCTCGATGTATTTTTTATGCTTGTTCTGGTCATTGGCGGGTTCTTTAAAATGAGTATTTTCATGTATGCCGTGACTGAAGGGGTGTCCGTTTTATTTAAATTGAAAAATCCGTCGAAAGCCGTTCATGCCATCGGCATCGTCATTTTAATTTTATCCATATCCATTGCCAGCAACATTTCTGAACATGTAAAAGAAGGAATTGAATTTGTTCCTTTATATGTCCACTTGCCGATGCAAATCATATTTCCTGCTTTTATATGCCTTGTCACTTATTTTAAAACCAGAAAGCAAAAAAAAATGTAAACATGTATTGACCCCAACCTTAGGGAAGCCTTTAACATAACGACTGAGGTGAAATTCTAATGCTCTATACGGTAAAAGAGGTTGCGGAATTGGCTCATATCACGATCAAAACGCTGTATCATTACCATAAAATCGGCCTTTTATTCCCTGTCAAGGTGACAGAAGCCGGCTACCGCCTCTATGGAATAAAAGAGCTTGAACGGCTGCAGCAAATTCTGTTTTATCGGGAGCTGGAATTTCCGCTCAAGGATATTCAGCAAATCTTAGACGGTGAAGCTGATCGATTGGCGCTTTTATTTGAGCAAAAAAAGCTTTTCCTTTCAAGAATGGGAAGAATGGAACAGCTCATTGAGACGCTTGATCAATCGATCAGGCACACCGAGAAAGGAGAAATGATGGATCAGCAGGCGATGTTTAAAGGGTTTTCCAGCAGAAAAGAATGGGAGGATGCGCTCTATGAGCAGGGGCAGTATTTAAAAGAGACATATGATGTTGATCTGCTGGGAGGAGAGCCGATCAATCCGGAAGAGATGAATGAAAAAGCGATGGAAGCGACTCGTTTTATGAATGGAATGGCTGAAGCATTAAAGAACGGATTAAAATATGACCATGAACAAGTTCAGGCTTCCATCAAACGGCACCTCGGCTTTTTGGGGATCACCGCTGCTGATTTTCAGGCGCAGACACGCTTCTTTATAGAGGATGATTTCCATCGCAGCATGCTTGAAAACCAGCAAACAGGGCTTTCCTATTATATCATGGCAGCGGCGGAAGCTTATGCCGCATGAAAAAGAAGGGGATGACAAAATCCTAAAACTTTAAACCATTTTAGGATTTTGTCAGCAATCTAAGGGGAACGGCTTGCCGTTCCCCTTTAGTCTGTTTAGAGCGGGCCCCGCAGGAGCTGTTAGCCTGCTGATCGGCGGTGTTTAATGGTAAAGCTGCCTCTTGACAGTCTGATGTTGACATCAGATACCTTTGCGATTTGTTCGTCATGAGTGACCATGATAATGCATTTGTTTTCTTCGTGGGCAAGGTTTTGGAACAGGCGGACGATGTCTTTTGATGTGTCTTCATCCAAGTTTCCCGTCGGTTCATCGGCGACAATTAAATGGGTGTCGCAGCAGAAGGCGCGGATGATGGAGACCCGCTGCTGCTGCCCGCCGCTTAGCGTAAGAACCTTTTGCCGGGCCTGTTTTTCGCCGATGCCGACTTTATGAAGCATGTCCAAAGCGTATTGCTCTTTGTTTTTGATTTTAGATCCCGTAATCTCCATGGCTGACGTGATATTTTGCAGAGCCGTCATATAAGGCAGGAGATTATAGGATTGAAAAACGATTGATATATGCTGATTGCGATAATTGGTTAAACCGATCTTGGAAATGCTCTGGCCTTTATACAGGATTTCGCCTTCTTTCGGGACATCCAGGCCGCCGGCCAATGATAAAAAGGTGGTTTTGCCGGAACCTGAAGTTCCGACAATCGTGTAAAAGAGCCCTTGTTTAAATTCAATTTGAATATCTTCAAATAGAGGCTGATCTTGACCTTTGTACCAATAACATACATCTTTAAACTCTAAAATATTGTTCATGGCTTTCCCTTCCTTCTATTCTTGTTTTGTTAAAATCGTTTTCGGATGGAATCTTAAAACAGATATCGATGGCAGCAATGTCGCGAATATGGCGATTAAAAGGCCGATTCCGCCCAGCGCCATTATGTCGCCCAATGATACTTGAATATTGAGTTGGTCAATCGCTTCGACTTGGGCAGAGCTTTGTCCGAAGAATCCTCCTCTGCCCTCAGGGCCCATCATTCCGCTGCCAGACTGGCTGTCTGCCGATTGCTCAATTTGCTGGGACAAAAGCTGATTTCCAATTTGGCCTGCAATAAGATTGCCTGTTAAGGCGGAAATGCCGACGGCCAGAACTGCGATCATCAAGATTTCGGTTAAAAATTGCCCGATCAGTTTCCAGCGCTTCTCACCGATGGCCATCAGGACGCCCATTTCGTATTTTCTTTCCCTGATCGACATCATCACGATCAGTCCGAGTATTACAGCTCCTGCAATCGTGACAAGATAAACGACATTTTTCGAGAATGATGCCACATTTTCAATCGGGCCGGCCACTTGCTGATACACTTGATCATTCGCATCCAATGTGAATGTATCCAGATCGATGCCTGTTTTCTTGGCTGCAGCGATGAAAGCATCAATATTGGAAGCATCGTCCATGTTGTAAACAGCTTCATCAATTGCGTTTTTATAATCGTCGCCTTTTAAGGCTGATGCCGCCGTATATGGCGTGTAGATTTTATTGTACGGGTTTAGAAAGGCGAAGTTTTGCGCCTGGTTATCCCCTGAAGATGTCGTTTTGTAAATGCCTACAATTTTCAATTTGATTGTTATGTTTTCATCCGTGCTGGCTTTGACTTTGATCGTGTCACCGATGTTCAACTCATTTTCTTGCGCAAGGGTTTCTTCAATGACGGCGACTTTTTTATTCACGTCTTCCTCTGTCAAAGCGCGTCCTTTCGTGATTTTTGAAGTGCCGTCAGAAAAATCGTCAACGAGTGATGTGCTTGTTACACCTTCGATGGAGAGGTCAGCCTGCATCATCTGAGGTCCGCCTTGCTCGTTGCCGCCTCGTCCGGCCGTCTGCTGGCTGCTGTTTGAATTCGCTGAATCTGAAGATGTGTCAGAATCCTCGTCTCCGCTTTCGATCGGATCAAAATTGTCCGCTAAAGCAGACGTTGATGAGATGAAATTATAGCTTTTGACATGGTTAAGGTTCGCCAGTGTTTTAGCTGATTTGACGGAAACGGGAGTGGATTCAAACCTTTGCCGGTCTCCTGATTCCTGCTGTTCTTTCATCATTTTCTCTCTGTCAGCCTGGAGAGTGACGCTGCCTCCCAGCTGTTCTCTCGCCAATTCGCTCGATTTCGTAGCGGCTGATTGGATCGTAAGTCCCGTAAGCACTAAAACGCAAATCATCATAAAGACAAATAATTGTAAAAGCGTTTTTCCTTTCTTCGATTTCATGCTCCAAAAGGCGCGTTTGAAAAAATTCATAACATTTTATTCCCCCATATTTATATGATTGTGATTGCTGTCAAGTTGGAACAGCAGGACTTTTTTCTTACTGCTTGATTTCATATTAGCCGCTACTTATGAAAAAATTATGACCAAACTGTTGCCAGTCCTTTAAATGTTCAGTAAAGAATTGAGAATTCAAAGTACCGTGTGTAAAATGAATCTAACGTTTGTCTAGCGGAGGCGCATTTACGATGAAAATATTAATGATTGAAGATAATCTAAGCGTATGTACGATGACTGAGATGTTTTTTGCGAAAGAAGGTTTTGAGACGGAATTTGTCCATGACGGACTTGAAGGATATAACCGCTTTCAATCAGAGGACTGGGATTTGCTGATCATTGATATCATGCTGCCGTCCATGGACGGTGTGACGATCTGCAAAAAGGTCAGGGAAGAAAGCACCGTTCCGATTATTATGCTGACGGCAAAAGATACGGAATCAGACCAGGTGCTCGGCTTCGAACTCGGGGCCGACGATTATGTGACGAAGCCGTTCAGCCCTTTGGCGCTGGTGGCCAGAATCAAGGCGGTGAGCCGAAGGTACCAAAACACAGAACAGCGGGCTCCCGCTGATGCCGACATTCTTGAAACGGAATGCTTTAAAATCAATAAAAAAACGAGAGAGGTCTTTTTAAACGGCGTTCAAATTAAAAACTTGACCCCTAAAGAGTTTGATCTATTGTATTATCTTGTACAAAGCCCAAAACAGGTTTTTTCAAGGGAGCAGCTGCTTGAGCAGGTTTGGGGGTACCAGTTCTATGGTGATGAGCGGACGGTTGACGTTCATATTAAACGGCTGAGGAAAAAGCTTGGCAGTGAGTCGCGCCCGTTTCTTTATACAGTTTGGGGAGTAGGGTACAAGTTCGATGAAGATTAAGTATCTCTATCAGCTGCTGGCCAGTCACATCAGTATTTTAATTTTGGCTTTTCTCATTACGGGGGGGCTGTTTTCCCACTTTGCCAAAGATTTTGCATACCAGAGCAAAGTAGATGAGCTGACTTCCTATGGCTACCGCATCATGGGTGAAATGGAGATGCGGCCAAAAGGGACGCCGCCCATTATGAAACCTTTTGAAGAAATTTTACGAAGCAGGCAGATCAGTTTCTTTCTGTTTAATGAAAAAAAAGAAGTCCTCATGACTCCCGCTGACTTGCGGCCGAAAAAATTGCTGCTCAGTGATGAAGAGTGGAAAGAGCTCCAAGACGGAAAGGCAGTTGTCGTCAAAACCGACTTGAACCGTTTTAATGAAGAAGTATCGATTGTGGCGCTGCCCAACATCGTCAACAACGAATTCCAGGGAGGCATTCTTCTGACGGCTCCGATCAGCGGAACGGAGGAAATGATCAGCCAAATGAACCGCTTTATGCTGTATACGGCGGCAGGCGTCATCTTAATTGCCTTCCTTTTAAGCTGGCTGACATCCAAGTTCCATGTCAGCCGGATTCAGAAGCTTCGCGACGCGACGAGAAAAGTCGCCGCTGGGGATTATAACATTCATATCGAAAATCGTAATATGGATGAAATCGGCCATTTGGGCACTGACTTTAACATTATGGCCGGCAAGTTAAAGAGCTCGAGCGAAGAAATCGACCGTCTTGAAAAACGGAGAAGGCAGTTTATCACAGATGTTTCACATGAGTTAAAGACGCCTCTGACAACGATCAGCGGTTTGGTTGAAGGGATGAACAGCCAGACCATACCTGAGGATCAGCAGGAAAAATGTCTGAAGCTGATTACGGAGGAAACGAAAAGGCTGATTCGTCTCGTCAATGAAAACCTAGATTATGAAAAAATCCGCTCCAACCAAATTACATTGCAAAAACTGCATTACCCGCTGATCGAAGTTTTTGAAATCATTAAAGAGCAGCTGGCGATCCAAGCGGAGGAGAAAAATAATGAGCTGATCCTTGATGTAGAGGACCATGTGATGGTGAATGCCGATTATGACAGACTGATCCAGATCCTTGTCAACATTACGAAAAACAGCATCCAATTTACCTCGAACGGAACCGTTTGGCTGAGAGGAAGGGAAGATTACAAAGAAACGGTAATTGAAGTGGAGGATACCGGAGTCGGCATCGATCAAAAAGATATCGAAAACATTTGGGACCGTTTTTATAAAGCTGATTTGTCGCGGACAAACACGCCTTACGGAGAATACGGTCTTGGGCTGTCGATCGTCAGACAGCTCGTCGCCCTTCACAACGGAACGGTTGAGATCGAAAGCGAGAAAAACAAAGGAACAAAATTTGTCATACGTCTGCCGCTGACCGCGAGAGATGATGATGAATAGAAAACCGCCAGACAGCGTCTGGCGGTTTTTTTGTTAATCTAATGTCTGTTCTTACTGGTAAAAATAAGATATTGATCTCTATATTGTTATTTGTATTAGAGGTATAGGAGGAAGAGGCGTCCTTTCGATGCCTTATGTATAGTCTGTCTCCGAACTACTCTTAACATGAAACAGGCCTTGAAATAAAAGAAGTCTTACTTAACCCATTTTTATGATTTGGCCTATAACTATATCATTCTGGACTTATATTTCTCACAGTTAATAGCCTTAGAGAATCAAAAAAGAAGATTGGAGTTTTTAAAGACCCGTATAAAAAAGAAAAAAATATACCTTTTGAATTATTTGTGAATTTGAGGAAGAAAAGAAAGGTATTTAAAATAATTGTAGAATTATGTAAATGAGTTGGCCGACTCATATTTAATTGAAAATTTTAGGGGTGAGTATCATGAAAAAGTTTATTGTAACTGTAATATCTTTAATAATGATCCTAGGATTAATTGTTATAGAGCCTAGCTTAATTAATGCTAAAGAGAAACAAGAAGGGGAGCAATTAAAACCAATTGAAAAGTTAAATAAAGAGTTGAAAAAGAAAGGAAAAAAAGAAATAACTGAAAAAAAATACTTTGAACTGGCTAATAAGGCTTTAGAAGAGGCAAGGATTAAAGTGAATAAACAACTCGAAACAGGTAAAACAGAGATCAGTGTCGAAGAAAATATTGGTGAAGAAGATTTATATGGAAGTGTTATACTTGAAACCCAAGAGCTTAATTCAATTTCAACCAAGGATTTCACTACACAAGCTAATAAAAAGAAAAATTACTCTCATCGAATTACTATGAAGGGTTTTGCATATCAATTTACTATGAGAACCTTTGGTACATTCACCTATGGCAAAAACAAAAAAGGAAATGCTGTAGTAAAAGGGTATTCTTATCAATGTGATGCACAAACAGGTTGGCCCTATAGCGCCTCTGATAGTGTTAAGGCTTACAAGATAGATCCTAGTTATATTAAAGTAGTGAGTAAAGGCACATTCACAGCTCTTTTTCAAGCAGTAAAATATCATGGCTATATTGATATTGGCTTATATGGTTCAGGGACATACAGGGTTTTAAGAGCGAAATTCGATTATTAATTAGAACTAAAATATGAAAGGTCTTGAGAGCTCAAGGCCTTTCGATATTATTTTTTATGGAGGGATTTAATAAAATGTTAATACTTGAAACAATTATAGGTTATGGCTGTTTTCTAGTTGTTAATGTTATTTATGATACATATATAAGAAAGCTTAAATCTCCTTTTGTTTCTTTAGCTATAGTTTCTTTAATTCAAACAATAATTGCATTGGGTATATACTTCGTTTTTTGATACGGCCATAATTTAAAATTAAATTTATATTACTTTCTAAAAAGTTACTCGTTGTCTGACTTGTGTTAGTTCTCCGCATAGGACTACAAAGTTGCGGGGCAAGGGCAAGCTGAAAGGATGTGACTTATATCCTTAAACTAAAAATCATTTTAGGATATGAGTCACTATCTGTAAAAACCCGCCAGACGCTGTCTGGCGGGTTTTTGTTAATCTTTAATTTTGAATTTCTGGATCAGGTGCTGCAGCTCTTCGGCGTTTTGCGCAAGGATTTGCGACGCGGCGGCGATTTCCTCCATTGAAGCAAGCTGCTCCTGGGTCGCCGCACTAACCGTTTGCGTGCTTTCCGCCGCTGTCTCGGCTACTTCTTTGACGCCGGTAATGGCGGTTTCAATTTCACTTGTCCCTGCCGTCAGGTTTTTCACTAAGTTTGTCACGTCATTGATCTGTGTGACGACCTCTGTTATCGAATTCTCGATCTTGTGGAAAGCGCCTCCGGCTTCATTGACGACAACGAGTCCTTCTTTGACTTCGCCGGTTGCCGAAATGACCGTGTTCATCGTTTGCTTCGTATCATTTTGAATGATGGCAATCAATTTTGTAATCTGTTCTGCGGAACGGGCCGATTGTTCGGCTAATGTTCTGACTTCATCCGCGACAACGGCAAAGCCTTTTCCTTGTTCTCCCGCACGGGCGGCTTCGATTGCCGCGTTTAAAGCAAGCAGGTTCGTTTGTTCAGCGATGCTCGTAATCACTTCGGTAATATTCCCGATTTCATTGGAGCGCTCTGTTAAATGTTTAAATGCTTCTGAGAGGGAGACCACCGTTTCATTAATAGACTGCATCTGAACGCTGACTTTATTAATGGCTTTCGTGCCTTCAAGCGACATCTGCGCCGTCTGGTCAGCGGTTGCGGCCGCTTTTTCGGCATTGGAAGAAATCCTTCCGGCGAATTCCGTCATTCCTTTAATAACGGTTCTGCTGTTTTCTACGCTGTCCGCCTGTTGTTCTGAGCCTGCTGCAAGCTCTTGGATTGTCGTTGAAATGTATTCGCTGGCTTTCGTGCTTTCATCCGCGCTGGCGCTTAGCTGCTGAGATGATGAAGCGACTTGATGAGAAGTTTCGCCAACTGTCTCAATGATCGCGCGAACGCCTGTTACCATTTTGTTAAACGATGCTGTTAACAATCCCAATTCATCTTTCGATTGATATGTTCCTTCAACTGTAAAATCGCCTTGCTCCGTTTGCGCAAATAATGCCTGAATATCTTTAATCGGCTTTGCGATCAGTCTTGTCATCAGAAGGCCGATAGAGACGGATAAGACAAGGGAGGCAGCCATCACAATGATGAGAAGCATGATGATCGAACCGGCTTCTTTAGAATCTTGCTGATAGATGGTTTTTGCGCTTTCGGAATTTAAGGTTTGGATCTCTTCGATTAGATGGCTGACGGTTTCTCTTTGAGGCTCCATATCTTTTAGATAAACGTCATATGCTTCCTTGTTTTTATTATCCATCGCCAAGCTGCGCATCTGTTTGCCGATGTTCTGTAATTCCGTGTATTCGCTTTTGAAGCTTTCGTATTTCTCTGATAGACTTCCAGCTAAATTCAGCTGATCGATTTCTTCCATGACGGCCGTGTTTTCTTCGTTTTTTTCGTCAATGTTTTTTTGCAGTGTTTCATTTCGGCTGTTGTCTTTCGTCACCATCAATTCAAAATTGTACGTATCAAGTTCAAGGTTGTTCGCTCTTAATGTTGCAAATAATTGATTGGGGATTAATTGCTCTTGATAGATAATCTCCGAACCCTTTGAAATTTTGCTTAAACCTCTGATCCCCTGGATGCCGACTATCGACAAAGCAAGCGCCGAAATGATGATAATGATAAACAGCTTACTTCTGATCTTTATATTTTTAAGTAGTTTCATATGTTTTGCTCCCATTATTTATTTACTCATACTATCGGCTTTTTTAAATTGCTTTTGAAGACATTTATAATAAATGTGCAATATCCAAGTTAAGGGAGCGGACTATGTTCTAACAACAAAAAAACCCCATAAAAAAGGGGTTTAAACAAGTACTTTTGCGAAAAATTCTTGATATAAAGCGCGGACGGCCTGTTTTTCCTGAGCTTCTTTGACACCGAACATCATGCTGACTTCTGATGAGCCCTGATTGATCATTTCGATGTTAACATGGGCCTCAGACAGCGCTTTTGACGCTCTCGCTGTTGTTCCGACATTATGGCGCATCGCTTCGCCTACCACCATGATTAAGGCAATATTGTGTTCAATTGTCACTTCATCGGCATCCAATTCTTCCTTGATCCGCTTGGCGATCCGTTGTTCAATCGCTTCATCCATTTGATCCTGCCTTAAAATAATCGTGATATCATCGATGCCTGAAGGGATGTGCTCATATGTCAGCCCGTCATCTTCAAGAATTTGCAGAACGCGTCGCCCAAATCCGATTTCGCGGTTCATCAAATATTTGCTGATGTATATGCTGCAAAAGCCGCTGTCACTGGCGATTCCGACGACTGGGCCATTGGTGTTGTCACGCTCTGCGACGACTCTTGTCCCTTCTGCAGCCGGATTGTTCGTATTTTTGATCTGAACCGGAATACGTGCGCGGAAGGCCGGAATCAGAGCTTCATCATGAAAGACGGAAAAGCCGGCATAGGACAGCTCGCGCATTTCCCGATATGTCAATTCGCGAATTTCTTTAGGATCGGGAACGATCGATGGGTTGACGGAATATACGGCATCAACATCCGTGAAGTTTTCATACAGCTCCGCTTTTAAGCCGTTGGCCAAAATGGAGCCCGTAATATCTGATCCGCTCCGCGAGAACGTAATGACTTCGCCTTCCTGGTTAAAACCGAAGAAGCCCGGAAATACGATGATGCCCTCCTGCTGTCTCAGCCGAAACAAATTGTCATACGATTCGGGCAGCACTTGGGCGTTCCCCGGTTCACTCGTAACGAAAAGCCCGGCATCTTTTGGACTGACATAATGGGCTTCAGCACCCCGATGCCGGAAATAAGCAGCCACCAGCTTGGCATTGTTATCCTCTCCGCTTGCTTTTATCGCATCGATATAGCGGTCGGGGTCTTGTTTCTCACCTTCAAGCAGATGAAGCAGGTCGGAATGGATGAGATCGATCACATCTTCCGGAAGTCCCAGCTCCACTGCGATGTCGGCATATCGTCCAACAATTGTTTTAACAAGCTCTGGCGCTTCTCCTGATAATAAATACTGCTTGGCGCAGGCAATTAACAGATCAGTGACTTTCGTATCTTGTGCATGCCGTTTCCCGGGTGCTGATACGACGACAGCTCTCCTCTCAGGATCAGAAATGACGATTTGAAAAACCTTTTCAAGCTGAGCCCCTGTTGCTAACGAACTGCCGCCAAATTTAACGACTTTCATTCATGACATCTCCTAAAGTTTAAATTTTCACAATAAATTTAATTTTTATTATCACGCTTTTTACGAGAAGAATCAAGGTTTTTCTTTTCTGAATAAACAAATGTGTTTTTGAGGAGGACTTTATCGTGAGAAATCGCTTCAAGTCCGCGTTTTATCTAGATTGATCATATTGACTATGTGTGAAAAGATGATAATATAATGAAAGGCCCTTATTGATAATGATAATCATTAGCGCTCGGCGCGAGGGGTATGTTTTTGTTGTGCAAGGAGGCTTTTGCAGCATGAAATTACGGTATTTATTGCTACTGCTCATCATTCTTTCTTTCTGTTCTATTTTCATCGGCGTTAAGGAATTGTCGCCTCTCGATCTTTTTCAATTGAATGAGGATGAAATCCAAACGCTTTACATAAGCCGGATTCCGCGTATGATCAGCATTGTGCTCGCGGGAATGAGCCTCAGCATCTGCGGATTGATGATGCAGCAGCTGACGCGCAATAAATTTGTCTCACCGACTACAGCCGGAACAATGGATTGGGCGAGACTCGGCGTCATCATAGCCATCTTGCTTTTTTCTTCCGCCGGCATTTTTGTAAAAATGCTGTTTGCCTTTGTTTTTGCACTGATTGGCAGTTTTCTGTTTGTTAAAATTTTGGACAGAATCAAGTTTAAAGATGCCGTATTTATCCCTCTTGTCGGCTTAATGCTAGGAAGCGTTGTCAGCGCCATCTCCATTTTCATGGCTTATCAGTATAATCTCATTCAAAACGTCAATGCATGGTTTGAGGGGAATTTCTCGCTGATCATGAAGGGGAGGTACGAGCTTTTATACCTGAGTATCCCGCTCGTTATCATTGCCTATCTTTTCGCCAACAAATTTACCGTGGCCGGGATGGGGGAAAGCTTTGCCGTCAATCTGGGACTGAATTATAAGCGGGTCATCAATATCGGGCTGATCATTGTATCTGTTATCTCATCCGTCGTCATTCTGACGGTCGGCACGCTTCCATTTCTGGGTCTGATCATTCCAAACATTGTCTCGATCTACCGCGGGGACCATTTGAAAAACAGTCTGCCTCATACGGCAATGCTCGGCGCCGTTTTTGTCCTGATATGTGATATTTTGGGCCGGCTCGTCATCTATCCGTATGAAATTTCTGTCGGCTTGATGGTCGGCATCATTGGAAGCGGCGTTTTTCTTTATTTGCTTTTAAGGAGAAAAGCCTATGCGTCATAAACAAAAAATGTTCGTACTGATCATCATCGCAGCTGTCTGCATCGGCTTATTCCTTTTTTACGGCCTGCCGTCCGTCTGGGAATATGCCCTGCCGAGAAGACTGACCAAAGTGTTGGCTATTATCATCGTGGGTACAGCGATAGCATATTCTTCGATGATTTTCCAGACGATCACAAACAACAGGATTTTAACGCCCAGCATTCTCGGACTTGATTCGCTTTATGTGCTCTTGCAAACGGCCATTATTTATTTTTTCGGTGCTGCGCAATTGGCCGACCTTGGGAAGATCGGCAACTTTCTCTTATCGACGGGCCTGATGGTCTGCTTTTCATTTGCGCTGTTCGCCCTGATGTTCCGCCGCGGAGGGAAGCACATCTTTTTGCTTCTGCTTGTGGGCATCGTGTTCGGCACTTTGTTCAGAAGTTTGTCTTCCTTTATGCAGATGCTGATTGATCCGAACGAATTCCAGGTCGTCCAAAGCAAGATGTTTGCCAGCTTCAACAATTTGAATACGGACATTTTATGGCTCGCCTCGGTCATTATTCTGGCGGTTCTTGCCTATGCATGGCGGTTTAATCCGTACTTCGATGTGCTGTCGCTCGGCAGGGATCAGGCCGTCAATCTTGGGGTGGATTATGACCGGACCGTGAAGAAAATGCTGATCGTGATCGCCGTGCTTGTTTCTGTATCAACCGCGCTTGTCGGACCTATCACCTTTTTGGGGCTTCTCGTTGTCAATGTGGCGAGGGAAGTGTTCAAAACATATAAGCACAGCATCCTGATTCCAGGAGCGGTTTTGTTCAGCATCATCGCGCTTGTCGGGGGTCAGTTCATGGTTGAAAAGCTGTTTGGTTTAACGGTGACTTTGGTTGTGATCATTGATTTTATTGGCGGGATTTATTTTATTTACCTGCTGCTGAAGGAGCGTAAATGATGATAGAAGTTCAACATGTCAATAAACAGTACGGAGGCCAAACCGTTGTCGAGACGACGTCGCTGGCGATTCCAAAAGGGAAAATCACATCTTTTATCGGTCCGAACGGAGCGGGTAAAAGCACGCTGCTTTCCATGATCAGCAGGCTGATCGGCATGGATTCGGGGAAAGTCCTGATCGACGGCCAAGAAATCAGTGCATACAAAAGCAATGACTTGGCTAAAAAAATCAGCATTTTAAAGCAGTCCAATCAGATCAACGTCAGGCTGACCGTCAGAGAGCTGGTCAGCTTCGGAAGATTTCCTTATTCACAGGGAAGACTGACGAAAGAGGATTGGAGATACGTTGATGAAGCGATCGAATATATGAAACTGAGAGACATTGAATATAAACATTTGGATCAATTGAGCGGAGGTCAGTGCCAGCGGGCGTTTATCGCGATGGTCATCGCGCAGGACACCGACTATATTTTGCTGGATGAACCATTGAATAACCTTGATATGAAACATTCTGTAGATATTATGAAACTTCTGAAAGACCTCGTCGCAAAGTTTGGCAAAACGATTATCATTGTTATTCATGACATCAACTTTGCCTCGGTTTATTCAGACAGGATCGTCGCCCTGAAAAACGGGCGGATCGTAAAAGAGGGGCCGACGGAAGATATCATTCAGACGCCGGTGCTGAAAGAAATCTATGATATGGATATCCCGATTCAGCAAATCGGAGATCAAAAAATCTGTGTTTACTTTAAAGGATGAGGTGATTGTAATGAAAAAACTATCATTATTTTTCATGGCGTTAATAACAGTGCTCGTCATTGCGGCGTGCGGGAGCAAATCTGCGGATTCTGATGGAAAATCTGATTCAAAAAAAGAAGAAACGGTTTCGATTAAACATAGCAGCGATACAACAGAATTCCCGAAAAATCCGAAAAAAGTCGTTGTCTTCAACTTCGGAATGCTTGATACATTGGATGAACTGGGACTGAGTGATCGTGTTGTCGGTCTTCCAAAACAGAATCTTCCTTCATATCTTAAACAATACAAAGATAGCAAATATGAAAGTGTCGGCGGTCTGAAAGAGCCGGATTTTGAAAAAATTGCAGAGCTTGAGCCTGACTTGATCATCATCGAAGGCAGACAGTCTGAACAATATGACGAATTTAAAAAGATTGCTCCAACGATCGACATCCAGCTTGACCAAAAAAACTACATGGAAAGCTTTAAAGAAAATACCGAAAGCATCGGAAAAATCTTCGGCAAAGAAGATGCTGTGAAAGATGCCCTTGCGAAAATTGATGACCAAGTAGAGAAAGTCAATAAATTGTCGAAAGAAAAAGGCGGAAAAGGATTGGTCGTCCTGACGAGCGATAAACAAATCAGCGCTTATGGAAGCGGCTCTAGATTCGGTTTGATCCACGACGTGCTCGGCGTTGCACCTGCTGATCAAAATATCGATGCTTCCCTTCACGGCCAAAGCGTCTCTTCTGAATATATTTCAGAAAAAAATCCGGATTACCTGTTTGTCATTGACAGGAGCGCTGCCATCGGTGAAAAAGGATCAGCTAAAGAAGTGATCGAAAACGACATTGTAAAATCAACAAACGCGTATAAAAACGGACATATCACATACCTTGACCCTGGCTACTGGTACTTGTCAGGCGGCGGTCTTGAGTCTGTGTCTGAAATGACGAAGGAAATCGAAAACGGTTTGAAATAAACAAGCAGGCAGCCGGCAAAGGTCCGGCTGCTTTTTTGTGCACTTTACATAAAAAAAGACACAAAAAAATCGCCCAATCGTTTAAAATAAAGTTACCACAACAAAACCTTAAACGATAGAAGGCGCTTTTTTTGTACCCAAAAGGCTGGCTTAAAAGCAGTATGGATTTTTCCGGTCTCATTCCAGAGAATCATGTTGTGAGCGAAATGGTCGACCAGTTGGACGATCAGCTCTTTGACGAGTGTACAAAGAAGGCGGACGCCCTGCAATTATTCTAGATTGGCATGTTTTCCATACATTTTATTTGTATCTAATCCCTTTTTCTCCATAACTCTTAAGATAACTGCATCATAAAAAAGCAAAAGGGTTTGCTCAAATAGTGACCCCATTGGTTGAATGGTTTTATAATCGCTATCGGTTCGGTCTTTGGTTGCCCCAGGTAGTTGAATCGTAAAATGAGCAAGTTTTCCAATCGTGGATTCTGGCACTAATGTAACAGCGGCAATGGTTCCGCCAATACTTTTTGCTTTTTCGGCAATGGTAACTAAACCCTTCGTTTCTCCTGAACCTGATCCGATAATTAAAATATGATTTTCTTCAAAGTTCGGGGTCACCGTTTCACCTAAAACATAAGCGTCGATCCCCATATGCATCATTCGCATAACAAAGGATTTTGCCATAAACCCTGATCTGCCAGCTCCAGCTACAAAGACCTTTTTGGATTCAAGAATTTCGTCTGCTAATTTTTCAGCTTCCTCATCAGCGATTAAGTCTACTGAATGATTTAGCTCTTTCATGATTTCTTGTAAAAATTCAGTGGTCTTCATCGTATTAACCTTGCTGAATCATTTCTTGCATTTTTGCTGCAACAGCTTTTTTATCCGCTTGTCCAGCAATTCCTCCACCAACAATAACTAAATCCGGTTGGGCTTTGATCACTTCTGGTAGTGTTTCTAGTTTAATTCCGCCAGCGATAGCTGTTTTAGCATGTTTAACAACACGTTTTATTGTTTGAAGATCTTCGAATGAGTTCTTGCCAACGGCTTGAAGATCATAACCCGTATGTACACAAATGTAATCTGCACCGAATGTGTCCAGCTCTTTTGCTCGTGCTTCGATATCTTTCACCGCGATCAAATCAACAAGAACCTTCTTCCCTTGATTTTTCGCTTCTTCAACAGCACCTTTAATCGACTCATCTTCAGCCACACCTAGAATCGTAACGATATCCGCATTTGCTTCAGAAGCTTTCTGTACTTCATACGCTGCAGCATCCATTGTTTTTAAGTCAGCCAATACTTGCAATCCGGGGAAAGCTTCTTTTATTTCCTTCACAGCTTTAAGGCCTTCAATTTTAATAATTGGTGTACCAATCTCTACGATATCAATATGTTCTTCTACCTCTTTGACTACTTCCTTCGCTTCCGGAATGTTGACAAGATCTAACGCTAATTGTAATTTCATTGATTATTGCCTCCTACTATTTTATTTAGGCAGATTTTTATCAAATCACTTAAGGCTTCCTAATGAAAATCTGTCATAATCTATAATAGAGACAAAACTTTATCTATGTAAGTAGGCACTTTTTTCTGATATAGTATCTTAAAATAGACTAATGCAAGAGAGAGGGATTGGATGATTACTAAAACACTCAAAGGAATATATCCTGAAAAAGAATTAACATTGTCTATCCTAGAGGGGAAATGGAAACTTACTCTTTTATGTCATTTAGGTTTAAAAGGGACAAAACGCTTTTGCGAGCTTAAGCAATTAACACCTAAAATCACACAACAAATGTTAACGAATCAACTTAGAGAATTAGAGGAAAACGGACTCGTTCATCGAGAAGTATATCGTGTTGTGCCTCCTAAAGTAGAGTATTCCTTAACAGAACAAGGGGAAAGCTTATTGCCCATTCTAGATATGTTATATGACTGGGGAAAAAAACATTTAGAACATATGACGGAAAAGGATGACGGCATGTATTCTGAGAAGAAAGTCACATTGTCTGTGATAGAGGGTAAATGGAAGCTCATTATTTTATGTCATTTAGGCTTAAAAGGAACAAAGCGATTTGGAGAACTTAGAAAACTAATTCCTAAAATAACGAAGAAAATGTTGACGACTCAACTTAGGGAATTTGAAGAAGACGGACTCGTTCATCGGGAAGTATATCCAGTTGTTCCCCCTAAAGTAGAGTATTCCTTGACAAAACAAGGTGAAAGTCTATTTCCAATTCTAAAAGCATTAGAAGATTGGGGGCGCAATTATATGGAACAACATTGTGGAATTGAATGACGCTGGTTGAATTAAAAAAGGAGCAGCATACCACAGGTTATACTCCCCCTTTTTTAATTCAACCAATAAAATACTATATATTTTCCCATAGATAATCGATAAAGAGGCCATGTCCTACTCTCTTAAAAATTCGTTTTTTCTACGTCTTTGCTTACCATATCATCATCTTCTTCACTGTCGATTATCCAGCTTTTCTTCTCTTCATCGCCCTGCCTGAACGCCGCCGTTATCACATTTAAAAGTAAAAATGACAAAATCCTAAAACTTTAAATCGTTTTAGGATTTTGTCAACAATTTAACACCAGTTCAATCTGAACTGGTGTTAAGCATTCAGCGCGCCGGCTGCTCCTGTTTCTGCGGTTTCTTTTTCAGCGTAAATGAGAGAATAAACCCGATCAGCGCCAAAACAGCTGCAACGATAAAGGCTGAGTTCATTCCGTGAATCATTGCGTTTATCGGGCTTGAGGTGCTGGCGTTTTTGGCCGAACTGCTCATGACCGAGATTAAAACAGCTGTACCGATAGATCCGCCGATCTGGCGCATCGTATTGTTCATTGCCGTACCGTGCGGGATGAGATGATTCGGCAGTGCGTTGATGCCCGCCGTTGTCAGCGGCATCATAATCATTGATGTACCGATCATCCGCAGCGTGTAAATCACGACAATGAATGTGAGTGATGTATCGATTTTCAGATCCGCAAACGGAATCGTTGTTAACAGCAAGGTGGCAAAACCGATGATGGCCAGGCCTTTGCCGCCGATCTTGTCAAAAATCCTGCCGATGATCGGAGACATGATGCCCATTGCGATCGCTCCGGGAAGCAGCATCAAACCGGAATCAAAAGCTGTAACGCTTCTAGCGTTTTGTGTATATAGCGGCAAAATCGTTTCCGTACCGATCATTAATGCAAAGACGAGCATTCCCAAAAACGTAGTGATGCTGAATGTCCATGATTGGAAAACGCGGAATTCGAGTATCGGTCTTTCGATCTTCATTTGTCTGATGATAAAGAAGAGTAAGGCGATGGCGCCAATGATAAATGAAGTGACAACGGTATGGCTTCCCCAGCCGTCTGAACCGGCGCTGCTGAATCCGTATAGCAATCCGCCGAAGCCTAAGCTGGACAGGATAATGGAAAGAATGTCCACAGATGTTTCTCTCAGTTTTGTCACGTTTTTCATCAGTATGATGACCAGTACAAGGTCAATAAGTGCAATTGGCAAAATAATATAGAATAAGTATCTCCAAGTAAAGCTGTCGACGATCCAGCCTGACAGTGTCGGCCCGATGGCAGGGGCAAAGGCGATGACCAAGCCGACCATTCCCATCGCTGATCCGCGTTTTTCAACCGGGAAAATCGTTAAAAAGATCGTTTGCATCAACGGCATCATAATCCCGGCGCCTGCGGCCTGAATAATCCGCGCAGTCAAGAGAATAGGGAAGTTAGGCGCAATCGCGCCGACGACCGTTCCGGCCGCAAATATGCTCATCGCTGTGATGACGAGCGCGCGGCTTGAAAACTTCTCAATTAAAAAGGCGGTAATCGGAATGAGAATGCCGTTCGTCAGCATGAACGCTGTCGTCAGCCATTGTCCTTTTGTTGCATCTATGTTCAAGTCTGACATAATGTGCGGCAGTGCGGTCACTAAAAGCGTTTGATTCAAAATCGCGATAAACGCTCCAGCCAAAAGCAAACCTACGATGATTTTTCGATTATATGTGTGCTGTTCAGTTTCTGTATTCATGTGAAATCCCTCTTATTCTTTCATACATATGGTTTTGATTTGTGAAATGTCATGCTGCAGCCCCTCGATTTTTCCCAAGTAATCGAGAAGGGCCCGTATTAAAAACGGACGAGGCTCTTTTTCGAACAATTCCTCGCTAAGCAATCCTGCTGCAGACAGCAGTTCTTTGCTTTCAACGTCATCCTTTGAAAGCGAGGAAATCGTATCTTTCAATTTTTGCAAATGCTCGGCCAGTAATTCTTCCTTTTTCGGCGGACGGCAAAAGGCCACATTCATATAGGCGGCAATCACATCATCATTTAATGATGTTTTCTGATCTCCAGCCCGCTTTTTTTGGATGTACAAATCCATCACAGTCATGATAAAACGGGGAATCGTTTCAACATCCGGCTGTGTTTTTTCGATAGCGACTAAGAAAAGAAACTCCCTCATCAGGCCGTGAAAAATGATCACGAGATCCCATATAAACGGCTGCACCTCTTCTCCATACGCTTGAATAATGGAATCTCTGTGCCAGCTGATGATCATGGACTTCGTCTGTTTGAGGTGTTTTCTAAAAACGGAGGTATCAGGAGAAGAACCATCATTGGACATGAAGTTGATAAATTGGCGGTTTTCTCTGAACTCCGTAATTTCAAGGGCGATTTTCTTAGCAAATCTCTCTTTTGGCGTCAAAGAGGTTTCCGCATTGATTTTAGCGGATTTTTTCAGCATTTGTTGCTTATTGAAGTTGCTTAATGCCAGCAGCAGTTCCTCTTTTGATTGAAATATTTTATAAATAGAAGCCTTTGACATTTTGCATTCTTCAGCGATCGCCTGCATCGAAACATTGATATAGCCTTTTTGGGCAAACAGTTTTTTGGCAGCTTCTATGATGTCTGCTTTTTTATCCTTCATCCTTACTCCTTCTCTCACAATGATAAAACTCATGAGTCACTAAAAAACCCATGAGTTTTCATAAAAGAAATATTAGCAGACCCATCAGGTCCGGTCAATCATTTTGTCTCGGATTATTTTTTAAGTGAATCCATTCTGCCGCATCATCATAAGAAAGCACATCATCCGTCATATGCTGAAAACGTCCATGACGGATGATGTCTTCGCCGATCTTTTTCAGCAATGTCAATCCGGCTCTGAAAGGTGCAGATCCGCAGCTGATTCTCTCAATTCCGATTTCAGAAAGAAGTTTTAATGAAGGGGTAGACGCACCTGCCAGCAGATTGAGCGGACCGGAAATGCCTGTTCTCAGTTTTACGATGGTTTCAGTATCTTCAACCCCGGGGATAAATATGCAGTCTGCACCCGCTTGCCGGTATAGATTTGCCCGCTCGACGGCTGACTGGAGGCGGAAGCCGGGATCGCCTGCTTTTAGCCAATACACATCAGTGCGTGCATTGATAAAAAGAGGAACATTCAGATCTCTGACCGCCGCGATTTTTTTAGCCTGCAATAAAACATCACTCAGGGGCTGATCGGGATTTCCTGTTCCATCTTCAAGATTAATGCCGACAACACCGGCTGCAATGACTTTTCTGACATGATCAGCGACTTCTTCAGGTGATGTGCCGTATCCTGCTTCAATATCTGCACTGACGGGAACATCGACTGAATTAACGATCGTTCTTAATGTTTCAAGTAATTTTTCAAAGGGGAGGTTTTCACCGTCTTTACAGCCCCAAGACATGGCGATCCCGGCGCTTGTTGTGCCAATGGCTTTAAAACCGTTTTGCTGAAATGATTTGGCGCTTGCCGCATCCCAGGCATTCGGGAGTACAAAGGTGCCAGGCTGATGATGGAGCTGCTGAAAGGCCTTAAATTTCGTGAATTGCTTCATATATTCCACTCCTTTTGTAAAACATTTTAAATGTTATATCTTTCGATGCTCATCGAAATGTGGAATGTGAAGCATGAAAAAAGGCTATCGCTTACCGATAGCCTAAAGGTTTCTATTCGAGTTTAAAGCCTTGCTTCTCAAGCATTGCGCGGATGTGCGGATAATACACGCGATTGTAATAAGCGGAAATGCCTTGTGACCAGTTTCTTGATTCCTGTCCGTTTGTGCGCTGTTTCATGTATTCGGACATTTCTTCATCGTACGCGTCAATCAGCGGTTTTACATCTGAATGATATGTTTCGCTGTGTCTCACCGCTTGTTCAGGCAGGCGCGGCTTTTTCGCAGAGCGGTCCGCCGGATGGCCGACGACAAGGCCTGCGACAGGAAAGACATATTCGGGAATGTCGAGCAGCTCAATCAGTTCTTCAGCGCGGCCGCGGACTGCGCCGATCGGAACAGTGCCAAGTCCCAACGATTCGGCGGCAGCTGTTGCAGTTCCGAGGGCGATGCCGGCGTCGACTGCACCGACGAGCACGGATTCGACTCCGTCTGTTATCGCAAGGTTCTGGTCGTTTTTCTCAAGAGCGATTTTCGCCCGGTTGAAATCAGCGCAGAATAAGAGGAAAACGGGAGCTTGTTCGATCCAGGTCTGTCCTCCGGCCAGTTCGGCAATTGTCTTTTTCCTTTCCTGATCCTGAACGGTGATAACGGTAACCTGTTGGCCGTTGATCGATGTCGGAGCGGCTTGGACGGCTTCGATGATGCTGTCCAGCTGCTCCGGGTTGACGGGCTCATCAGTATAGCTGCGGATGGATCTGTGGTCTGTCAATGTTTTCAATACTTCATTCATGTTTTTCGCCTATCCCTTCTTCATTTAAGTCGTTTGGGTGCGTACCACATTGAGCGGCTCAGCTAAAAGATCGCCTGCTGCTTGAACAAACGTTTGAAAATGCTCTGTCTGATTATGGGCATTAAGCACTTCTTCGTCTTTCCATTGTTCAAGCATGACAAATGTATTGGCATTTTCCACATCCTCGAACAGCTGGTATTGAGCGTTCCCTGCTTCAGCTCTTGAATGCTTCAGCAATGGCTGCACGCTTTCTAGAAATGATTCGCGCTTTTCTGGTTTTACTTTCATGTAGGCTTGCAATACGATCATCGGATAAAACCTCCGTCATTAAATTTAGAATACCTTTTGCCTTATGTTGTATACATTCGGTTTATTGTTCGAAAGTCATCGAACAATTGAATCGTATCATGGAGATCATCTGGCGGCAACCATTTTGCATTTTAGGGCAATTGTCTTGAAGTGAAGATTATGATACATTTAACCCATGAAAACACATGACATGAAGTTAATCTCCGTTCTTCAGGCGCTGAGTGATCCGGTCAGACTGGAAATTGTCAAAGCTTTGGCGGAAACAACCGAAAAAACGTGCGGTGCCTGCACCAATCTCAAAGTCGCTAAATCAACGCTGTCCCACCATTTCAAAGTGCTTAGGGAGGCAGGCCTTCTCCAAGTGCGGATCGAAGGGAAGCATCATTACTATTCGCTTTGCAAAGATGAGCTTGAACAGCAGTTTCCGGGATTGATCTGTGCGGTCCTTCATGTTGACAAAGAACGGTGGTAAGCTTGCGGCGCCTCATACCGAAACTGAATTTCGGGGCTAATTGGATACCGGCAGACGGACTCTGCCGGTACATTTGTATTATCCGCACACCGCTTGATAAAGCTTGACAACGCCTTCATCAATTTGATCCATGCCGATTTTTGCAAATCCCAACACAAGAGACGCCGTTCCGGTGCGAATCTCTTTCATACTATTTAAACTAAACCGGTTCATGCCGTATACTTCAACCCGGTTTTCCCTGGCCCTCATCAATATCTCTTCTTCACTGCGTTCTGTTTCAAAATCAGCCACAAAATGCAGCCCTGCGCTCGCGCCTTTGATTTTCACCCGTCCTGTGAAGGTTTTCTCAAGGCTGCCGATCAGCCTTGTCCGTTTCTCCTCATAAATCTGGTTCATTTTTTTGATGTGCTTTTGATATTCCCCTGATTCAATCAATTCCTGAAGCGCAAATTGCGTCAGGACGCTGCTTGATTGAATCGAAAAATGATGCCTTTTTCTGTAGCGTTTCAAAAGCTTTTGCGGAAGTACCATATAGCTGATTCTAAGGCCGGGAAGAAGCGACTTTGAAAACGTTCCAATGTAAATGACTTTTTCAGAGCGGTCAAGGCTTTGCAGAGCCGGGATCGTATCGCTGCCGTATTTAAACTCGCTGTCATAATCATCTTCAACTATATAGCGGTCTTCTCCGTCAGAAACCCAGTTCAAAAGCTGAATCCTTCTTGATACAGGCATGATGATTCCCGTCGGAAACTGGTGTGAAGGCGTGACAAACAGCACGTCGGGGTCCAGGGCTTGAATATCGCCGATTCGTATTCCTTTATGATCAAGACCAATCGTGACAACCCGTTTGCATTCATTTTTCAACAATTGATAAATGCGGCTGTAGCCCGGCTCTTCCATCGCATATAAAGCGGATTCCGGAAGAAGATCTTGAATGATATGAATGAGCGGCTGAGTGCCGGCGCTGATCACGATTTGCTCCGGGTGGCACTTGACACCTCTCGTTAAAGCGATGAATCGTGCGATCGTTTGACGCACTTGGTAGACGCCTTGAGGATGCGTCATTTCCCCGAGTTCATCGGTATGGGAAGCGACGGCTTTTTGCTCACAGCGAAGCCATGTTTTGAAAGGGAAATGAGCCGTATCAACGCTCATATGAGAAAAAGAAATCCAGCCGCTGCCTCTGTTTTCTCCTTCAGCCAATTCTTTTTCGAGCTGGAGCGGCTTTGAATGCTCGGTGGCGTGGAACGTTTCGATCTGCTCCACAAAAAAGCCTTTTCTTTCCTTTGAATAAAGGTATCCTTCGGCAAGAAGCTGCTGGTAAGCTGCATTGACGGAATTAATGCTGACGTTCAGTGCTTTGGCAAGCTCGCGTTTTGAGGGCAGCTTTTTGCCGGGCAAAAGATTTCGGCTGAAAATTTCTTCTTTGATTCTTTGATAAATTTGATGATAAATATAATCCGCGTCTTCAGAGCGGTCAATCGGTATTGTGATCATAGCGCCTCCTTCTGGTACCTTGAAAAATAAAAAGTTGGTACTTTTCATCATACCAAATAATATTCAGAATAATAAGAAATAAAAAGGGGGAGAGATGATTCATGAGTCTTAACACAACAGCATTCACTACGAAAGATTGGCAGGCAAAACGGGATCAATATGTGGCAAGAGGGGTCGCAAACGGCAACCGCCATCTTGCAGCAAGGGGAGAAGGCGCGGTTTTATATGATATCGACGGCCGGCGTTTTATCGATTTCGCAGGAGCGATCGGTACAATAAACGTCGGGCATTCCCATCCGAAGGTCGTGGAAGCGGTGAAGCGGCAGGCCGGCGAGCTGATCCACCCCGGCTTTAATGTCATGATGTATCCGGCATATCTGGAGTTGGCGGAAAAGCTTTGTCAGCTTGCACCAGGCACTCACGATAAAAAAGCCATTTTCTTAAACTCGGGGGCAGAAGCTGTCGAAAATGCCGTGAAAATCGCGAGAAAATATACAAATCGCCAAGCGGTTGTTTCTTTTACCCGCGGATTTCACGGCCGTACAAACATGACGATGAGCATGACCAGCAAGGTGAAGCCATATAAGTTCGGATTCGGACCATTCGCACCTGAAGTCTATCAGGCACCGTTTCCCTACTATTATCAAAAGCCGGAAGGAATGACTGATGAAAGCTATGATGACATTGTGATTCAGGCTTTTGACGATTTCTTTGTTTCTGCTGTTGCTCCGGAAACGGTCGCATGCCTCGTGATGGAGCCGGTGCAAGGAGAAGGCGGCTTTATCATTCCTTCGAAACGGTTTGTGCAGCATGTCGCCGGCTTCTGCCAAAAACACGGAATCGTTTTTGTCGCCGATGAAATTCAAACGGGCTTTGCCAGAACCGGCAAGTATTTTGCAATTGAGCATTTTGATGTGGTGCCTGACCTTGTGACGGTATCAAAATCGCTTGCCGCCGGCGTTCCGCTCAGCGGTGTCATCGGGCGTGCAGAAATGGTTGATGCCGCAGACCCAGGGGAACTCGGCGGCACATACGCCGGAAGTCCGCTCGGCTGTGTCGCCGCTCTGGCAGTGCTCGATATCATCGAAGCAGAACAGCTGAACAAGCGCTCTGAGGAAATCGGTAAAGTGATCGAAAATAAAGCGCTTGAATGGAAATCAACATACCCGCAGATTGGCGAAGTCCGCAGACTTGGCGCAATGGCGGCGATTGAAATCGTCAAGGATCAAGGGACACGCCAGCCGGATAAAGCGGCCGCGGCTAAGATGGCAAAGTATGCAAATGAACACGGCCTGCTGTTGTTGACGGCAGGAATCAACGGCAATATTATCCGCTTTTTGTCTCCGCTCGTGATCACGGACGAACTGCTTCAAGAAGGGCTCGGCATCATCGAAGAAGCGCTGGAACAACTCTAGTTTGACAGTTTCAACAAAGGGGGCGGATTTTCATGGGAAAATACGAAATGAAAAAGTCAATGTCGCAGACAGATGTGTTATTTTTGGCAATCGGAGCTATGCTGGGCTGGGGCTGGGTCGTTCTTTCAGGAGACTGGATTTTGACAGCCGGCTTTTTAGGCAGCACCATCGCGTTTATCATCGGCGGGATTCTTGTGATATTGATCGGTTTAACTTATGCGGAGCTTTCTTCTGCGATCCCGGAGACGGGGGGAGGACTGATTTTCGTCTACAGGGCGTTCGGGCGAAAGCCGGCGTTTATCGCGGCCTGGGGCGTGCTGTTCGGCTATGTTTCAGTGATCACCTTTGAAGCGGTCGCACTGCCGACTGTGATCGATTATGTACTGCCTGTTGAGCATCAAGGGTTTTTGTGGTCGCTCAGCAGCTGGGATGTATATCTTACCTGGGTTTTGATTGGTTCCGGAGGAGCGGTCATTTTGACAGCGCTCAACTATTTCGGCGTCAAGCCGGCAGCTGTTTTTCAGTCGGTCTTTACGATTGCAATCATCGCAACCGGCTTTCTGCTATTGAGCGGCGCTTTAGTAAACGGTGATTTTGAAAATGTACAGCCGCTCTTTAAAGACGGTTTTTCCGGAATGATGTCCGTCCTCGTCATGATCCCGTTTTTGTTTGTCGGGTTTGACGTGATTCCTCAGGTGGCGGCAGAAATCAATGCGCCGAAAAAAATCATCGGCAAAATTTTAATCATTTCGATTATCAGCGCGGTTGTGTTCTACCTTTTAATCGTTTTCGGCGTGACGATGGGATTATCTGAAAGCGAGCTGGCGGCGACTTCTTTGGCGACTGCAGACGCCATGGTCAATCTTCTTGGCAGCCAGATGTTCGGCACTGTCCTGGTACTTGGAGGTGTGGCCGGCATTATCACGAGCTGGAACGCGTTTATCATCGGCGCGAGCCGCATCTTGTTTGCAATGGCTGAAAAGGGGATGGTTCCGAAATGGTTCGGCTACATCCATCCGAAGTATAAGACGCCGACACATGCGATTTTGTTCCTTGGAGCGCTGGCGTTCTTCGCTCCGCTTTTGGGGCGACCCGCCCTCGTGTGGATCGTCAATGCCGGGGGAACCGGGATTATTGTCGGGTATTTGATCGTGTCAATTGCATTCCTGAAGCTGAGAAAAACAGAGCCGGACTTAAACAGACCTTATAAAATCAATAAGTGGAAAACAACGGGTTTATCTGCTATCCTCTTAAGTGTTATCTTTCTTGCCTTTTATTTGCCGGGCATGCCGGCCGCATTGTCGTGGCCGTATGAATGGCTGATATTGGCGGGATGGACATTGATCGGATTGATTTTATACAACAGCAATTCAAATCATAAAGGGGAGGAGATTCAACATGACCAGCATGCTAGAAGTGTTTAACCCGGCGACTGGAGAAAAAATCAAAGCGGTTCCCCGGCAATCCGGAAAGGAAGTCGAAGAAGCGGTCGAGCGGTCGCATGAAGCGTTTCAAACATGGTCCAAAACATCTGCTTCTGAAAGAGCGGGCTTGCTGAAAAAATGGTTTGACCTCATTGTGGAGCAAAAAGAAGAACTGGCGAAGCTGATTACGCTTGAGAACGGAAAACCTTATCAAGAAGCACATGGGGAAGTGATGTACGCCGCGGGCTATATCGAGTGGTATGCAGAGGAGGCGAAGCGCGTCTACGGCAGAACGGTTCCCGCATCTGTCACCAATAAGCGGATTGTCGTCACCCGTCAGGCTGTCGGTCCCGTTGCGGCCATCACGCCGTGGAACTTTCCGGCGGCGATGATCACGCGTAAAGCGGCGCCGGCACTCGCGGCGGGCTGCACCTTTATCATCAAGCCTGCTCCTGATACGCCATTGACAGCGCTTGAGCTGGTGCGCCTCGGACATGAAGCCGGCATTCCGAAAGACGTCCTTCAATGTGTAAACGGCGATGGGGAAGAGATCGGTTCTATTTTTACGAGCCATCCATTGATCCGCAAAATTACATTTACCGGGTCAACGCCTGTCGGCAAACATTTGATCAAAAACAGCGCCGATACTGTGAAGCATGTATCAATGGAGCTTGGCGGACATGCGCCGCTGATCGTTGATGAAGATGCAAATATTGACCTGGCCGTTCAACAGACAATGCTTTCGAAATACAGAAATGCCGGACAAACCTGTGTCTGTGCAAACCGTCTGATCGTCCATGAATCGATCAAGGACGAATTTGCAGAAAAACTCCGTGCAGAAGTCACCAAACTGAAAGTGGGGAACGGGCTTGACGAAGGTGTTTCAGTCGGTCCGATCATCAATAAAAAGGGCTTTCAGAAAATCGTCGATCAAATAAATGATGCGGTCGATAAAGGTGCAAAGGTTTTGATTGGCGCGGAATATGAACGTGATGATGAGAAATCATGCTATTTTGTTCATCCGACAGTACTGACGGATGTGGATGCTTCGATGACGATCATGCATGAGGAAACATTTGGTCCTGTTGCGCCGATTACGACTTTCAAAACATTGGACGAAGCGATCAAGCTTGCCAATGATACGCCATACGGCTTAGCCGCGTATTTCTTTACGGAAAACTACCGCCGCGGCATCTATTTGTCGGAAAACCTTGATTACGGTATTCTCGGCTGGAATGACGGCGGGCCGTCAACCGTACAAGCGCCGTTCGGCGGCATGAAGGAGAGCGGAATCGGCCGTGAAGGCGGACTGGAGGGCATAGAGCCTTATTTGGAAACGAAGTATTTGTCCATTGGTTTGGATGAGTAGTAACAGAGCAGAGCCCGTCCGGGGCAATCCGGGCGGGCTCTTTTTTACGCATTCACATTTTCGGCGCTCATTTTATTCTTTCTGGGCTGATAGGAGACGTAAAAAATGCCCAGCAGAAGAAGAGCAATGCCGGCCCATGAAATAAGAGGCAAAGACTCTCTGACAAGCGCGATCCCCAAAAGCGATGCGGTGAGCGGCTCGGCCAATGACAGGGTAACGGCTGTTGAAGCGGGTATTTTTGCAAGCCCTGCAGTAAACAAGAGATAGGCCGCTCCAGTGGCGATCACCCCGATATATACGCTCACAGCCATTCCCTGCACGGAGACGATCCAGCCAAGGTCATAGAGAAATAATAACGGCGCCAGCAGTACACCGCCTAAAGAGAAAACAACACCCGTAACAGCCTCAGGCTTTTGCTTCTGAAGAAGCTGTTTGCTAGTCAGCGTGTAAACGGCAAAGGAAAGCCCTGCCCCGAGCGCCAGCAAAATCCCTAAAAAGCTGCCTCCTGAGGAGGCGGATGGAATAAACAATAAAGATACGCCTGCTATTGCTGCCATCGTTGCGATCCACCATCTTGTCCGAGGGACCTTTTGATAGATGAGCCATTCGAGGCAGCCTGCGATAATCGGAGCGCTGCCGATCGCGACAACCGTTCCGACGGCAATGCCGGATAAGCTGACGGCTGAAAAAAAGAAAGGCTGGTAAAATGCCATGCTCAAGGCTGCGATGATGAGTGTTCGAACAGGCCAGCCTTCGCGTTTCAACTGTCCGCGGAAAGCCGCGAAAAGCAGCAGGGTTAAGCCGCCGACTGCCATTCTGACGGCGCCAAAAACGACGGGTGTCGCTTCTTTTGGCGCAAATGCCTGGGTTGTTCCCGTCGTTCCCCATAACATGGCGGCAAGCAAGACAAATAGAATGGATATCCTCATACTCTGATCTCTCCCCACGAAAAACTCGGTCATTAAGAGCTTTTTTTATTGTAAGACAAGTTTGACTTTTTTTAAATCGCCGTTGTATAAAAAGAGGCATGTTGATGAGATGACCGCGCCGACGGTGCCGGACTTTACGCCATTCGGGTTCCGCAAAAGGAATAGGCTAAAAATCGAAAAATAATGGAGGAACCGGATGAAGAAATGAAAGTTCGTTACAGGCGGATGTTCGAGGGGAAAACAAATGTTTAATAGTGAACAGAAAGCCATTGAGTACGCCATTCAAGAAGAAAATATAAACAGAAAAATAGATTTGAATGAAGAAACGTAATTGTTTTTCGATGCTCCGAATCGGACGGAAATGGCTCACTTCATTCATCAAAATAACAAATATCAATGGTGTCACAGCTTAAATCAGTCGTTTTGATATCGGATAAACCCAATTTAAACGCTTCTGATGAATTCAAAACCCCTTAAACTTAGGGATTGCTGATACAGGACACGATATTGCACAGACCGTCGATGAAAAAACGGGCATGTATTATGAGATTACGCCTGAATAGTCTGAGACGCCGCCTTTCCAGAAAGATGAGAGAGTTTAAAAAGGCTGCCGAGAACTCTCGACAGCCTAAAGCTTTTTTTACGATTTTTTTCTGCGTACTGTTACGAACAATGCCGTTCCCCCAAGCAATACGGCCAGGATCGACAAAATGAGAGAAGCGGTTTGAATACCTGAGTTTCCCTGTGTTTCTGCCGGACTCTCTTTTGTTGTCGCTCCATGTTCATCAACCGTTTCGTGTCCGAGCTTGGAAGCATCGACGATGTTTGTCATCGAGTGGGGGGTATCGGCGTCTTCATCACCGGTCCATTCGACAATGCTTCCGTCTTTATAATACTGGAAGGCGTCCCATGCGGCTTGCTGTTCTTTATCAGGGTTTTTCGCCGTGAAGGTAAACTGCTGGAATTGCCCTGGCTGAATGCCTCCGTCTTTAGCTTCCCATGTCACCCTTGTCACTTTTCCATCTTTTTCTTCAGTGCTCGTTTTCCAGCCGGGGACAGGCTCATGCTGCTGGAATTCAACGCCTTTCGGCATACTGAGAACGACTTTTGTCGTTGCAATATCTTTTTCAACCGGTACTTTGATTGTATATGTTTCCCATGATCCCGCCGCGGATTCGTCCGGTTTTACGGTGACGTGGGCGCTGACAGGTGTAGCAATAAGCAGAAGCGCTGCACATACGGCGCTTAAAAACATGTTTCGTTTAAACATTGACATCAAAACTCCTTTTTATTGATTTTTGCGTTAAAAACCGTTCTGATTTCATCAAATGATGCTGTTAATCCATGCACCCGGATTTTCCAGATACCTTCTTCGTTCAAGTTTAAATTTTTTGACTGGAACACGCCCTTTTCATTTTTGGAAAGGGTGAAGGTGCTTTCCTTGCTGTCGCCGAAAAGCCCTGTTTTCGAGACCGTTAAGTCGATTTTCTGAATATCTTTGATCACTTCTCCGTTCCGGCCCCTGACAATGACTTCAAATGTATTCGATCCGGGCATGTTCGGGCTGATTCTCAGTGACAGGGTTTCTCCGTCCGTCAGCTGTTTTGTTTCATTAAACGGCTGCGGAAGCGGTGCCGGCGGGCTTGGAATATTGGTGAAAACGGCTGTTGTCAAGAGAATGAGAAGTCCGATTGCCCACTCGGCTTTGATCGTGCGTCCAGAGTTTTTCGGTTTTTTTCTGAAGCGGACATAATGAAATGCTCCGAAGCCGATCATCACCAGGACGAGTGCTGATTTCATGAGAAGCGTTTTTCCGTAATGGGTCTCCAGAAGGTTATTCAATGTGTGCACAATGAAAAAACTGTTTAACAGTCCAGAAAACACGAGCATCCCTGCTGAACCAAGCGCCCATGGTGAAAAGCGTCTGATCGTCGCCCAAATGTGGTCTTTATCAGGCTTGAGCCAGTCTTTTCCGAAAAACAGCACAATGGCCGCGAGCCCCCCGGTCCAGACGGAAGCTGCCGTCAAATGAATGAAGTCCATAGCTGTCGTCATATAGCTGTAGCTCGTTGCAGCGGCATGGCCGGAAAGTGATTTCACAAATAAAAGACCCATAAACAGGATCATACCCGCTATGCCGTTCAACCGGCCGGTGTTCAGCGAGAAAACGGCAAGCAGAGTGATCAAGGCGATGTTGATCATCCATAACATCCCGCCTGTCGTATGCAGAAGCGTTTCCTTTAACAGCCCAGGCTGAAAGGCCTCTGCCCATGAAACACCAGCATTTGTTTTTGTCTGCAGCGGCAGCTGAATGATGATGGCAGCGCCGATGAAAAGGAGTGCGAGCTTCATAACCCGCTGAACGCGGCGGCGCCTGTTTTGCGGCCAGCCGTTTTCCGGACGGTGCCAGACAAGCTGAAAAAGGACTGCTCCCATGAACAGGGAAAAGCCTGTATAAAGAAGCGCGCGTTCGATGACGGTATCGGCCGAAGGCAGGATTGCCGAGCCGCTCTGCTGGTCTTTCGGCAATCCGCCTTGTATGTTCCCGATGCTGAATGGGATCGTTCCTGAAACGGGATGCCCGTCAGCTGAGACGGCCCGCCATTCAGCCGAATAAATATCATCCTTTAAATTGTTATTCAGCTTGACGGTCATGATTTTTGGGTTTTGCGGATCGATTTGAGTCTTGCCTGAATCGACGCGCTTGCCCGAAGAATTTCTGACCGTTATCGAATGAAACCCTTCCTGTATCGCTTCATTGAACTCAATTTTCATTTGGTCCGGCGCTTTTTTCAGCTCCTGGTTTTCTGCAGGCGCCGAATTGACGATATAAGCGTGAGCAAAGGCGGCTTTTGGCAGCAGGATGAAACAAAGAACGGCCATGACTGTCCAGAGTGTTGCTCTTTTCATAACATTCATCCAATCTTTCATCAAAAATTTCACGTTTTCAGGCTGCAGCAGCTGTCCTTCATATTTTTCTGAATGTCTCGCGCTGCATCATCGAAAGATAAAAGCTTTCCCCCGAAACCCTTTTTAAATTTCTCCGCATCAGCCGCCGAAGCGAACGGAATCGCCTGCGGCTCGCAGCAATGCAAATGCAGCTCCGCATCCAGCAGAAAAACGGCCATTCTTGCGCTGATCGTTGTATCCAATAAAAAGTCCCTGCAGATGATCTGTGATATATCATCCTTTATTTTTTCATAACGCAGCATAGCACAGTGGGCACAGCAAAAGTGTTCAATCCGGCTGTCGGTTCTTACGATCTGCACGGACAGCCTCGAGTTTGCCGCTCCTTTTCCGCAAACGAAACAAAGCTGACCCGGCTGCTGTTTCGGCCGATTTAAAGCGATTCCGCCCGCCGTCTTGATGACTTGGCCGTTTTCGATCAGCGGTTTAATATCACGGTACACCGTCATTTCCGAGACGTTCAGTCTTTTTGAAATGTCCGAAATCCGGAGCGTCTCCTCTTCTTTGATCCATGATAAAATTTGCTGCCTCCGTTTAATTGGTAGCATTCTCCCCCTCCATTCTTCATTCCTATATGTATTAGCCTAGTAGATTGAAGCAAAAGAAACAAGCAGGCGATGATAAAAAATGTGATAATATGTTGAACTTTAACAACGGTGTTTTGCAGTGCGCATTTCCTGATGGGAAATGGGTGAAACGTTACGGTTTCAAAATTCTTTTGTCAGGAAATGTAACAGGTTTGAACGCTTTAGCAAAGCAATGTGAAATAATAATACGGAGTTCAACAACTGCAGAGGGGAGGGAGAATATGGGGAAACAAAGGTTGGTTTTAATAGGAAACGGCATGGCGGGGGTTCGTTCGATTGAAGAGATTTTAAAGCTGGAAAAGGAGTTTGAGATCGTCATCATCGGCAGCGAGCCCCATCTGAATTATAATCGCATTTTGCTGTCTTCCGTCCTTCAGGGCGAAGCTGATATGCAGGATATAACGCTCAGCACCCGCAGCTGGTATGAAGAAAACGGGATTGCTCTTTATACTGGAGAAACAGCTGTCAGAATCAACACTGATAAGCGGACGGTGGCTACTGACCAAAACCGTGAAATATCCTATGACAAGCTGATTATCGCGACAGGATCTTCCCCGTTTATCCTCCCGATTCGGGGTGCAGACAAAGAAGGGGTATATGGATTTCGCACGATAGAAGACTGCCGGGCATTCATAGATGCATCAAGACGGTTTCAAAAAGCCGCCGTCATCGGCGGAGGCATTTTAGGGCTTGAGGCGGCGATGGGACTTGTGAATCTTGGGATGGACGTCGATGTGGTACAGCATTCCTCCCATATCATGCAAAGCCAGCTTGACCCGCCTGCCTCTGCCATGCTGCAGGATGAGCTGGAACGCCGGGGCATTCGTTTTCTTTTAGAAAAAGATACGGAAGAGATTTTGGGATCGGGCCGAGCCGAGGGGATGCGGTTCAAGGACGGAACGAAGATCCGCGCCGATCTGATCGTCATGGCTGCCGGTGTCAGACCGAATATTGAGCTGGCAAAGACGAGCGGCATTTCGATCAACAGGGGCATCATCGTCAACGACTATATGCAGACAAATGTCCCAAATGTTTATGCTGTCGGAGAATGTGCGGAGCATAATGGAACCGTATATGGATTGATCAAGCCGTTATATGAGCAGGGAGAAGTGCTGGCAAAGCATATTTGCGGCTCGGAATGCGGCGGATATCATGGGTCCGTCCAGTCCGCAACTTTGAAAATAGCGGGAGTCGACGTATTTTCAGCGGGCAACATCACAGAGGATGAAACGACAACGGCCATCAAACTACTTGATGAGTCAGCCGGAATTTATAAAAAAGCGGTTTTTCAAGCTGACAAAATGGCCGGTGTCATCTTATACGGGGACACAAGCAGCAAACAAAAGCTGCTCGAAAGCATCGTCAAACAAAGGGATATTACAGTTGTGAAAAAAGAGTTTTTTCAATCCGGGGAAGAAAATTCAGTTGCTTCAATGCCGCTTGGAGAAACGATCTGCCAATGCAATGCGGTTTCAAAAGGAACGATTATCGAAGCCGTCCGCATCCACGGGTTGAAAACGGCTGATGATGTGAAGCGCTGTACAAAGGCTTCCGCATCCTGCGGAGGCTGCAAACCGTTGATCGAAGAATTGCTGATTCATGCCTCAGATCAGCAATATGACGCACAGATCGTAAATAAAGCGATGTGCTCCTGCACTTCATTAACGGAAGATGAAGTCGTGAACGAAATACAGATGAGACATCTTTCTTCCGTTCAGGACGTCATCTCAGCGCTGGGATGGAAAAACAGCAGCGGATGCTCTTTCTGCGTGCCTGCGATTCATTATTATTTAAGGATGATTCGGCCGCGGGCGGAAGAAAGCGTCCTGTTTGAGCCGGAGCAGGAAGACGGCACATCCGTGCTTGTTCCGCAAATGTACGGAGGACGGACAAATGCCGATGAGCTGAAAAGGATTGCCGATGTGATCGAAAAATACCGCATTCCCCAGGCATTTATTACACATGGGCAAAGGCTGAAGCTCTCAGGAATCAAACGGGAGCATCTGCAAAGCGTAAAAGAAGAGCTGCAAATGCCTGTTTGTCCGCCGCAGAAGCAGGCGATCGGCACGATTAAAACATGTTCATGCGGACCGGATGACGCGGTTCAAACATTGGCGGCTGATTTGGAAAGAGCAGCGGAATCCCTGCTGATTCCGGCGAAAGTCTCGATCGGAATATCGGCATGCTTGGATGATTGTGTATATGCAGCCGTACAGGATATCGGGATCCTTAAGGCAAACAGAGGATGGGACATATATGCCGGCGGTCAAGGAGGCCAAAACGCTTCTGCCGGAGAGCTGCTATCTGTGGCTGAAACGGCGGCGGAAGCTGGAGAATTGCTTAAAGGTTTTCTCCAGTATTACCGTGAAACGGCAAATTACCTTGAACAAATCAGGCAGTGGATCGAACGCGTCGGCATCATTCATATAAGAGAGGTTTTATTTGATAACTGGCTTCGAAGTCAGCTGATCGAACGGCTCAAAGCAGAAAAGAGGCTGATGGAGCAAGAAATGATAAAAGGGCTGATGTGAAGTGACAGAGTTCATGCTGAAATACTTTCGCACAAAGCAGAAAGAAGTACAATCCGAAAAAACGTATGATACGCAATGCCCATTTTGCAGCATGCAATGCAAAATGCAGCTTATCGAACAAACGATTGTTACAAGAAAAAAGTACAGCGCGGTTGGAAAAGACAATCCGACAACAAAAGGGCGCTTATGCATGAAAGGAATGAATGCTCATCAGCATGCATTCCATTCAGAGAGGATCACCCACCCGCTGCTCAAAAAGAACGGCGAGTTTGTGCGTGTCTCCTGGGAAGAAGCGCTTCAATATATCAGAGAGCAAGTGACAAGCATCCAAACTAAAGACGGTCATGATGCATTAGGGGTTTACGGAAGCGCGTCTATTACAAACGAAGAAGCCTATCTGCTCGGAAAATTCGCCCGTGTGGCCTTGCAAACGAAGCATATTGACTATAACGGCAGGCTCTGCATGTCAGCCGCGGCAACAGCGGCAAATCAAACCTTCGGGATGGATCGGGGGCTGACAAATGCACTTTCTGAGGTTCCGCATGCAAGAGTGATCATGCTTGCCGGCACAAACATCGCCGAATGCCAGCCAACGATCATGCCTTATGTTGAAGAAGCGAAAGAAAACGGCGCCTATATCATCGTCATTGACCCCCGTGAAACGGCAACAGCCCAAATCGCTGATTTGCATATGAAGATAAAGCCCGGGACAGATGCCGCCCTTGCAAACGGCATGCTGAAGATCATCATTGAAGAGCGGCTCACAGACGAGGCCTTCATCAAACAGAGGGCAGAAGGCTTTGAGGGTGTGAAGCACTATGTGACATCTTTGTCTTTGGAGGATATTTCAGAGCAGACCGGTGTACCGGTTGAACAGATGAGAAAGGCTGCCGTGAAATTTGCCCGTGAAGAAACGGGCATGCTCTTTACCGCAAGAGGAGTTGAGCAGCAGACAGACGGAACGGCGGCTGTCAGGAATTTACTGAATATTCTAATATCCGTTGGGAAGATCGGCAAATTCGGCTGCGGCTACGGGGCCATCACGGGACAAGGAAACGGACAGGGAGCAAGAGAGCATGGCCAAAAAGCAGATCAGCTGCCCGGATACCGTTCGATCGAAAATCAAAAAGACCGTGCTTATATTGCAAATATCTGGGGAATTGCGGAGGAAAACCTGCCGCAAAAAGGGGTCTCGGCTTTTGAAATGATGAAAAAGGTTCATGAGGGAGAGATTACCGGAATGTTTTTGATGTGTTCAAATCCTGCCGTATCCAATCCGAATTCCAATTTTGTCAAAGCAGCTTTAAAAAAGCTTAAGTTTTTTGCGGCCGTCGATTTGTTTATTTCAGAGACGGCAAGGCTTGCAGATGTCATTCTGCCCGCTTCATCCTATCTTGAAGACGAAGGGACGATGACGAATGTAGAAGGCAGGGTGACATTAAGGGAGGCATCGAAACCATGCCCTGGGGAAGCAAGGCATGACTGGCAGATTATTTGCGACATCGCAGCTGCGCTTGGAAAAGGCCGTTTTTTCTCCTATGAATCTCCTGAGGACATTTTTAATGAACTCCGCAAAGCGAGCCGGGGCGGAATCGCCGACTATTCGGGAATCACCTATGAACGGATCAGAAAGGAAGGCGGCATTTTGTGGCCTTGTCCTGAACACGGGCACCCGGGGACAAAGCGTCTGTTTGAAACGGAATTCTCTCATCCGGACAAAAAAGCAAAAATGTGTGTCGTTCCAAATGAACCGACTGTTAAAAAAGACGAGCCGACTGAAGATTATCCGCTGTGTTTAACGACCGGGAGGGTGATGTCACACTATTTAACCGGTGTGCAGACGAGGAGGAGTGCAGGCCTCAGAGCGAGACATTTTGAATCCTTTATGGAAATCCATCCGAAAACGGCGGAGAAATACAAGATTGAAGACCGCGTTTTGGTGAAGATCGAATCAAAAAGAGGCAGCATCATCGTGAGAAGCAAATGGTCTGAGTCGATCAGGCCTGACACCGTTTTTGTGCCGATACATTGGGGGGACTCGCAAAATGTGAACTGCTTAGTCGCAGAAGATTTGGATCCTTCATGTCAAATGCCGGGCTTTAAGGTTTGTTCCGTCCGAATTCGTCGGGCCGATGACAAAGATGTGAATAAACTGTCATAAAAAGTCATAAAAAGTTTACAAAATTAAATATAATTTGTGATAGTTTTAAAGATGTAGATGAAATACATTTTTTGGACGACATTGTGAATTGTTTTGAAAAAGGGGAGGATCATAGTGAAAAAAAAGCAGCTAGTCCTTGTTGGGAATGGTATGGCCGGGGTCAGGGCCATTGAAGAGATAATCAAAGTGTCAAGCGAGCAATTTCAAATCACGATTTTCGGAAACGAGCCGCATCCGAACTATAACCGAATTCTTCTTTCTAAAGTGCTGCAGGGAGATACGGATATTAAAGACATTACACTGAATGATTGGGATTGGTATGAAGAAAACGGCATTCAGCTATTTACAGGTGAAGAGGTTGTCAAAGTCGATCCTGAGGCCAAAACCGTGACAACTGATTCCGGAAGGGTTCAGCCTTATGATGAACTGATATTGGCGACAGGTTCTCTCCCTTTTATTCTGCCATTGCCTGGAGCGGATAAAGAAGGTGTTACGGCTTTCCGCGATATCAAGGATACGGATGTCATGCTCGAGGCTTCCAAAACGTACAAAAAAGCGGCTGTCATCGGCGGCGGTTTGCTGGGCCTTGAAGCTGCGCGCGGACTGCTCAACCTTGGCATGGACGTCACCGTTATTCATCTTGCGCCATATTTAATGGAACGCCAGCTTGACGCGACTGCAGGCCGTCTTTTGCAAAAGGAATTGGAAAAACAGGGCATGACATTTCTGCTTGAAAAGCAAACAGAAGAAATTTACGGAGATGAACGTGTAGAAGGATTAAAATTTAAAGACGGATCAACGCTTGATGCTGATTTGGTCGTCATGGCAGTCGGAATCAAACCGAACGTTCAGCTTGGAAAAGACTGCGGAGTCCCAGTCAACAGAGGGCTGATCATCAATGATTATATGGAGACTGAGATCCCTCACATCTATGCTGTCGGGGAATGCGCCGAACATAGAGGAATTGCCTATGGGCTTGTCGCGCCTCTTTATGAGCAGGCCAAAGTAATGGCCAAGAAAATCTGCGGCGTTGAGACGAAGCCGTATGAAGGTTCTGTTTTATCAACACAGTTAAAGGTTTCCGGAGTCGAGGTATTTTCCGCAGGCGACTTCAACGAGGACGATGATGAAGGCAAAAAAGCGCTCAAGGTGTTTGACGAACAGGACGGCATCTATAAAAAAATCGTGCTGCGTGGAAATCAAATCATCGGAGCTGTATTGTTCGGCGACAGCAGTGAAGGCAACAGATTGTTTTCGATGATTCAAAAAGGAGCCGACATTTCAGAAACTTCTAAAGTTTCAATCTTGCAGCCTTTGAATCAAGAGGAAGGCATGAGCATTACTGCGGCAATGAGTGATGATGAGATCGTTTGCGGCTGCAACGGCGTTTCAAAAGGAATGATCGTTCAGGCCATTAAAGAACAGGGCTGTGCGTCAACGGATGAAATCAAAGCCTGCACCGGTGCTTCCCGCTCTTGCGGAGGCTGTAAACCGCTTGTAGCGGAGATTCTCCAGCATACACTCGGCTCAGAATTTGACGCATCCGCCCAAAAAGAAGCGATTTGCGGATGTACTGACCTTTCAAGAGATGAAGTGGTAGCCGAAATCAAAGAGAAAGGCCTGACACATACGAGAGAAGTCATGAATGTGCTCGGCTGGAAAACGGCAGAGGGCTGTTCCAAATGCCGCCCTGCGCTCAACTACTACCTTGGCATGATCAATCCGAAAGAATATGAAGATGAAAGAGAATCCCGTTTCGTTAATGAACGGATGCACGCCAACATCCAAAAAGACGGCACATATTCCGTCGTACCGCGGATGTATGGCGGTGTCACCAATGCGAATGATTTGCGGCGCATCGCCGATGTTGTCGACAAATATGACATTCCTCTTGTGAAAATGACGGGCGGTCAGCGGATCGACTTAATCGGCGTCAAAAAAGAAGACCTTCCGAAAGTATGGACTGATCTTGACATGCCTTCAGGTTTTGCTTACGGAAAAACGCTCAGAACGGTTAAAACGTGTGTAGGCGAACAGTTCTGCCGCTTCGGTACGCAAGACTCAATGGCGCTCGGAATCGACCTTGAGAAAAAATTCGAGGGCCTCTACACGCCTCACAAAATTAAAATGGCAGTTTCTGCTTGTCCGAGAAACTGTGCCGAGTCTGGTATCAAAGATGTCGGTGTCGTCGGTATTGACGGAGGCTGGGAAATTTATGTCGGCGGAAACGGAGGGACGCATCTGCGTGCCGGCGACCTGTTAATGAAAGTCAAAACGACTGAAGAAGTCATTGAGGTGACAGGCGCTTATCTCCAATATTACAGGGAAACGGCCAACTATTTAGAGCGGACGTCCGCATGGCTCGAACGCGTCGGCCTGGAACACGTCCAGTCCGTATTGAACGATGAAGCAAAACGAAAAGAGCTGAATGACCGTATCAATGAAGCCCTGTCTGTCCACAAAGATCCGTGGAAGAACTTTTTGGAAGATGAAAAGACAACAAAGCAGCTATTCGAAAATGTTGTCACTTCTTAACGACAGAAACCATCTTGAGGAGGAATTCACATGGTGAACAAAGACTTAACAAAGGTATATGTTGCGAAAATCGGCGATTTGCCGAATCAACTGGGAAAGACAGTGGTTATCGAGGGTAAGGAAATAGCGGTATTCAAGCTTTCAAACGGCGGCGTCCGCGCGGTTGAAAACCGCTGCCCCCATAAAGGGGGCGTGCTTGCCGAAGGAATGGTAAGCGGCGAATTCGTATTCTGTCCGATGCACGATTGGAAGATCAGCCTTGAGGACGGCAAAGTTCAAGAGCCGGATACAGGCTGTATCCAAACCTATGAAACAGTGGTTGAAGGGGAAGACCTGTTTATTGTCTATTAAACAAGATTGACAGATTCGCTGCTCTAGGGAGAAAAGGATGCCGGTGCCGGCGTTTTGCTAAACGCCGCCATTCTTTTTCCGCTTAATGGTCAGCGGGGGCGCACTGAAAATCTGAATGTTGAAGAATATGGGTGAAAGCGGCAGCCTCATTGGATCACTCCTGATGTGATCCATCTTTATATTTAAAATTAAACGCATTCACAGAATCGGCAGATGGAAGGATGACAGTTGATGGGGAATGGGAAAGTATATTTTATAGGAGCCGGACCGGGAGATTCAGGGCTTATCACATTAAAAGGGAAAGCGTTGATAGAGTCGGCCGACGTCATTTTGTATGACAGGCTGGTCAATGCCCGGCTGCTTGAGCATGCAAAAGCATCTTGTGAATTCATCTATTGCGGGAAGCTTCCCAACCGGCATTTTATGAAGCAGAGTGAAATCAACGCTCTTTTGATCGATAAAGGTTCAAAAGGCCTTCATGTCGTCAGGCTGAAAGGGGGGGACCCCAGTGTGTTCGGCAGAGTCGGAGAAGAAGCGGCAGCTATTAGCGAACACGGCATACCGTATGAAATGGTGCCGGGGATTACCTCTGGAATCGCAGCGCCTCTTTATGCCGGATTGCCTGTGACCCACCGCGATTTTGCTTCATCCTTTGCCGTCATTACCGCTCATGATAAATCTGGAAAACCGGATATGGATTGGGAAGGGCTTGCCAGAGGCGTTCAAACGCTCGTCTTCTATATGGGCATCAAAAATCTGGACTATATATGCGAGCAGCTGATCAAAAACGGCAAGTCTCCTTTTGTTCCCGTGATGGTGATCCAATGGGGCACATGGAGCCGCCAGCGCAGTGTAAAAGGAACATTGCAGGATATCCGGCAAAAAATAACGGAGCATCATATTAAAAATCCTGCGATTATCGTCATCGGCGATATCGTCTCTTTCCGGCAGCACAGCTGGTTTGAAGAAAAGCCGTTAATCGGCCTGAATATCATGGCCGTTCAAAGCGGAGAAGAAGAAAGCCTGCCGGCAGACGCACTGCGGGAACAAGGTGCTGAGGTCATTGAATGGCCAAAATGGAAGCCGCTTAAAACGGCGGAGAAAGATGTGGTTTTGCGTCAGATCGCTCGTTTCGACAGTCTGCTGTTCACATCGCAGAGAGCGGTGGATGAGTTTTTCAGCCGATGTAAAGCCCTGAAAATCGATGTTAGACAAATACGCGCCAGGCTTTACGCTTCAGAGCCTTTAGTAAAAGCAGCGCTTGAAGATCGGGGATTTCTAGCCTGTCTGCGGAAGGATATGCCTTTTTCGGGCGCATGTTTAATCATCGGCAGCCGGCAGGCCGTTCAAAATAAACCCCATCCCGATTGTGAGACGTTCATTACACATGATCAAATGATCGACGGCCGTTTTACATCGATTATGAAAAGGGAAATGAATGAATTTCCAATTGATATCATCCTGTTTTCGAATAGAAAATGTGTCGAGCTTTTTATGAAAGAAGCAGGCAGCATCGGCATGCCGCCTGAGGATGCTGCAGACCTCCATGCCGTCTGCCTTAGCGAAGAAGCGGGAAGAGCCGCTGTTGATTTTGGATTGAAGCATGTTCATGTTCCTGGGGAGGATGTCTCCCTTGAAGATTATTTAAATGAGCTGAAACATGACAGACCGGAAGTCTGCATCATAAACCGCTAAAAAAGCAGGGGAATTCCCTGCTTTTTGCCATCTGTCATTATTTTTCGTATAAAGGTGCAATCCGATCAATTCGGTTTGTCCAGATGCCCCCTGTATAATCTTCCGGAAGGCGCTTGATATCCTCAGGTGTATCAAAGCCGCTTGAGAAATGACTGCCGCTTTCGCCCGTCACAATCACCCGCGTATTTGCTTTATCCATCCGGTTCAAAAATCGATCCGGCCATCCCCACAGCCAAGGAGTAATCTTTTCAGGAATGTGCAATTGCGTATGTTTGCAGGTGTCCGGAATAAATCCTGTCCAGCCGGCTGAAATATATGGAATGAGACAGCTTTTCATCGTTTCTTTTGACATGACCCGCAGTGAGGGAAGCTCTTTCTTTAAAGCTGCAATCGGTTCATCGCCGCCATATACAGTCAGCTTGTTCAGCCGTTTTTGCGGAAGTTCGGCGAGTTTCCCTGCCAGTTGCACGCCTTCATTCAGGTCATTGCTTTTGATATGGATGAGAAGCGAACGATGTGGAAAATGTTCAAGAACCTCATCAAGCGACGGCATAAGGCCAATGCCTTTGCCGCGAAAAGGATGTGTTTTTCCGTGGTCAGCGGTATAGCCGTAACCGATATCAAGTTTTTTTAATTCAGCCATTGTATAATCCTTTGTCATCCCTGTGCCGTTTGTCCGGCAATCGAGCGTCCAATCGTGAAACACGGCGAATTTCCCGTCTTTAGTCGGTTTAATATCGAGTTCTACGATATCTGCTCCGGCTGCAAAAGCTGCTTCCATTGAAGGCAATGTATTCTCAAGATAAGAGTGTTCCGGCTGATCAATTCGTTCCGCCGTGCATGTATCATTCGTGATCCCTTCCATACGAAAGGTCTGTGACAGTCCTCTATGCGCCAAAAGCACCGGCTTTCCGCTCCGTTCTTTTACGAGAAAAGAAGAGTTGCCGACATATATAAAGGCAATGAATAAAAGGAAAATCCACCAGACTTTTCTCTTTGAAAGCTTTTTTCGTTTTTTCATGGATTCTCTGTAAATGAAGGGAACAAAACCGTTTTTAAATAATCAAGGTCAGCTTCTATGTGTCTTTTCATCGACTCAGCCGCTTTTGTCTCGTTTCTTTCCTGGATGTGCCGGAAAATCTCCTCGTGCTGGCTGATGATGTCAAAACTGCGCTCTCGTTTTTCAAGGTTTTTGCTTCGATAGAAAAAGGTGAGCGACCGCAAGTCCAGGAGCTGTTTTTGCAGACGGATATTTTCGCTCGCTTCTATGATTAAATCATGAAATTTCGTATTCAAGTGAAGGAGAGCATTGGCCGAGCCGCAGCTTTGTATTTCAAATTGATGATTCGCTTCGCGCAGCGTTTCTGCTATGAGCTCCAGCGTTTCATTTGCTGCAAGGCGCGTCGCCAAAGCGACGGCCAGTGATTCGAGCGCTTGACGGCATTGATAGATGTCTTCCAAGTCTTTAATGGTCGGTTCATATACTGTAATTCTTGATTTGTCGTCAATCAACAGGAGGCCTTCTTGCTCAAGGGTCCGTATGGCTTCTCTTACAGGGCTCCGGCTGACCTGAAGTTCTCTGGCGATTTTTGCTTCGTAGATTCGCTCACCAGGCTGATATTCCCCTTTAATAATCATATCTTTTAAATAATGGTGGACTTGATCATGGTAAGAGAGTGCACGTTGTATCGAAAACTTCACGCTGTTCACCTCATTCATTTTTCGCTGACAGAAATCACTAATAGTCTAGCAGAAATCGAGGGAAACCCCCAACCTTAATTTTCCACAAAATTGATCGTTTTGTGACAAAAAATTGTTGACTGCGAGTCTGTGTCCGCTATAATTGAATTATAGCTGTCGACAGTCGGCAGATTATTTTTTAATTATTATTGTAAGCGCTTTATCGACATAGGGGAAGGGGGAATTATTATGAAATCAAGTGTTGCAACAGCATGGGATATGCTTTGGAGGTCACACCGGGAAGCAAAAAAGCTGCTTTTGTTCGCTATGCCAGTCAAAGCTGGAAAAGATGCCGGGTTAAATATAAAGGCGGATCAGGCCATGAAAGACGAAAAGCCGCCAAGCTATAAAACGCCGCAAAAGATTGGTTTGCTTCTCGGGCCTGCACTGTTTTTCGCCGTCATTTTGTTCTTTTTTCCTGAGGGGCTGAGCTATGAAGGCCGCATGGTATTGGCGACTACTTTATGGGTGGCGGTTTGGTGGATCACGGAAGCTGTGCCGATTCCTGCGGCATCCCTGCTGCCGATCGTGCTGCTGCCGCTGACGGGAGCACTGGAAAGCTCTGCTGTCACAGCAAGCTATGGCGATCCGATCGTGTTTCTGTTTTTAGGAGGATTTCTCATTGCCCTTGCCATGGAGCGCTGGAATCTCCATAAACGGATTGCTCTTAACATTATTTCCGTCGTCGGCACCAGTACGTCAAGAATTGTTCTCGGGTTTATGGCTGCCACAGGATTTTTGTCCATGTGGGTTTCAAACACGGCAGCCGTTATGATGATGCTGCCAATTGGAACCGCTATCATCCATCAGGTATCAGCTGTCATGAAGTCTGAGAGAAAAGATCTGGCAGGGGAAGAAGCGAGATTCTCAAAGGCTCTCATCTTCAGCATCGGGTATGCGGGTACGATCGGCGGACTTGGTACACTGATTGGCACACCGCCAAACATTATTTTGGCAGCCAATATTCAAAAGCTCTACGGGGTTGAAGTCTCTTTCGGAGGCTGGATGGCCTTTGCCGTGCCGGTTGTTGTCGTTTTGCTTGTGGCGGTATGGCTGTACTTGACAAAGGTTGCACACCCGATCAAAATAAAACAGCTTCCAGGCGGAAAAGAATTAATTCTGGAAGAAAAAAGAAAGCTCGGGAACATTCGTTTTGAAGAAACAATGGTGCTGCTTGTGTTCGGATTTGCCGCATTTATGTGGGTGACCAGAACATTTTTATGGAAAGAGAGGATACCGGGCATCAATGATACAATGATTGCGATTTTTGCAGCTTCATTGCTTTTCCTCATCCCATCGCTGAATAAAGGCGGGAGGGTCTTGGACTGGAAGGTGTCAAAAGACTTGCCGTGGGGAATTCTGCTGTTGTTCGGCGGAGGGCTCGCGCTTGCAACGGGCTTTAAAGAAACGGGGCTGGCCGAATGGATCGGCGGACAGCTGACGATATTGGACGGGTTTAACTTTGTCATCATTGTCGTCATCTCAGCAACATTGGTGCTGTTTTTGACTGAAATCACGTCTAATACGGCCACGGCTACCATGATTTTGCCGGTGCTGGCATCGCTTGCTTTGGCGCTGAATGTGCATCCATTTGCGCTGATGGTGCCTGCCGCAATGGCGGCGAACTGTGCTTTCATGCTTCCGGTCGGAACGCCTCCGAATGCGATTATTTTCGCGTCGGGAAAATTAAAGATCAGCGAAATGGTCAGGACGGGCTTTGTCATTAACATCTTTACATTGATTTTAATTGTCGGGGCTGTGTTCTATATTCTTCCTCATCTTTGGGGAGTAGATTTGACCGTCTTTCCTGATCAGCTGAAATCAAATTAAATGAAAGTAAAGCCGGGCATGTTAGCGCCCGGCTTTATGTCATGATTTAGTCCGTCTGCCTAAGCTTGCATTTGATAATTCAGCAGCCATCTGACTCCATACTTGTCCGCCACATTCGCATGCAGCGCGCCCCAAAACGTTTTTTGCAATTCCAGAGCCGCGTGTCCGCCGCTTTTCAGCGCATCATACACCGGGCGGATTTCATCCTCATTTTCACACTCCAATGTAATGCCGACATGGTCTCCTTTTTCAATCTTTCCAAAAACGTCGGAGAAATGGATGATGCTGTTTCCGAGGTGAAGTTCGGCATGCAGATATTTTCCTTCATGTCCTTTGAACATCTCGATTGCCGTCAGCAAGCTGAATATTTTGAACGTCTCCGCCCAGTGCTTCTTGATAATATGCGACTGCTTCTTTACAGCCGTCTATAAAGAGATAAGGATTTGCGCTTTTCAATCTGGATTCCTCCTTTTTTCTCAGTATACCCTAAGCCAAAGCAGATAAGAGAGGTGGTATAATGAGAATAAAAAGGATGATGACTGTGACTATGGCAGCATTGCCGCACCAATACCCATTTTTATTGGTTGACCGCGTCGTTGAAAATGACCCTGGCAAGTGGGCGAAAGGATATAAATTAATATCGGAAAACGACTGGTTTATAACAGATACCCAAAAGGACATGCCGTTTTCCCTTATCATCGAGGCCCTGGCGCAAATCGCGGCGTTCACCGCAATGGGGGATCATACCGGGCTCGGATTTCTTTCCTCTGTCAAAAAGGCTGAGTCCAGCGGCATGGCGCTTCCGGGAGACAAGCTTGATCTTTATTTTGAAGCGGTGCGCTATAAACGGGGATTTTTATTTGGGAAAGGACTGGCGTCTGTAAACGGCAGAAAGATTGCGGAAGCCGAACTGGGGATTTTTATGGAGAGCGGAAAATAAGAAAAGGCCGTCCGGCATTGCCGGCGGCCTCCTTATGCTGCTTAATGTTATTTCTTCACGGAAATCGTGACATTGTTGCCGGAAGGGATAACTTTTGCGAAATCCTGTGTATCCACGACAGGTGTGACCGCCTTTTGGTCGATTGTGATATTGGTAAAAGAGGTTGAAAAGCCGGCTGTGATGGAAGACCGCTGGCTCTCAGACGATACCGCGGCGGTGGCAAGCGTTTTCCATTTTAAAAGGGTGCCGATGTTCGTTCCTTGAATTTCCATGATGATGCGTCCGGTATAGCCGTCATTGTTCGTTCCCCAGAAGGTCGCGCGGGTATTCCCATTCAAGTTCTTATAGATCGTCATTTGCACCGTGCTTCCAGGGCGGAAGCCTTTATGATTTGTGAATTGTTCTTTTCCCTCGATATACGTTTCCTCATTTTTTGAACCGACCTTCATGAGCGGTTTCCAGACCTTGTAGACGGTGCTGTACTGAAGGCCGATATCTGACTCGGTTCCATTTTTCGCGCGGAAGCCGGAATAAATATAAGCGGTAGCGTTTTCGATTTGTATCGTATCGGGAAGCTTGATTTTAGCCGTGAAAACAGAGCCTGTACTGTTCAGATAGGCACGCCCGCCGATCCCATTAGGCAGCTGTGAAGCTGCTTTTGCGACTTGGGCGTCTGTACTTGGAAGGCCCGGGATGCCTCCTGAAAATGTTGTGAAAAGGACCGCTGTACCAACTGCACTTGCCATCAACCATTTTTTCAACAAAATTCCTCCTGTTCATTGTGTTATCAGTCTTAATTATACCGTTTTTTGGAATTCTGTTTGTGGAAATAAATCGACAAAATGTCGGATTCAGACCAATTTTGTAAATATGAAGTCCCTTCATTTGTGCTCAATCGACAAACAAAATGTATAGGTTTTATTATAAGATGATCCTTGAAGAACATCTGTTTTTTTTATTTTCGCAGGCAAATGCCGCTAAAAACGATGAACGAATCGATGTGGGGGTTGGCAGAAATTTTGTTTCTACTTGATCAAATAAGTCATTCCTCTGTTCAATAAAAACCCATCACAAGTAACTTGTCCTGGGGAAAATCGATGCAGTTGGGTGAGCTGAAAATGCTGCCGACGTAAGTGCCGAACGATACTCCGATCTACATCTCCTTTCGTCAAACCAATGCAAAAAAGCAGATTCAGAGATTATAAAGTTTTTCGATATTCATCTACGTTATTAAAAAATATAAATATTTTATCATATTTTGAAAAATACAACTATTTAGTTGTATTTTAATCACCGAAAGGGGGTCATATTAAGAACAAATTTCGAAATATTATTAATATTTTGACTAATGGTAACAGTTATGGTGAATGTCATGTTTTAAAAATGGACTATTGGAGTGAGATGTTGATGCGAAAGGGCTTTATTCCTAGGTCTTGCAAACTGCAGATCAAAAAAAGTTTTATGCTATTAGCTGTCTTTTTATTAGTCGTCAGCAATCTGCTGACCGTTTTGCCTGAGCAGATCCATGCTGAGGATAATACGGGGGTAAGCCCGGCGGCAGATAACCCTTGCCCGGCACCGGTCGCGCTGATTAACGGAAGCTTTGAGCAAGGTGCTGCCAGAGGAACTGCCTATAATAATTCAGGTTACTTTTTTCATGAATCTGAGGTTCCTGGCTGGAAGACGACTGACGATGCCGTTGGTTATAAAGTCATTGAATTATGGAATTATGCAGAGAATCTCCCTGCATCCGTAAAAAATTTCCCTGCGCCTCCTGATGGAAATCGGTGGGCGGAATTAAACGCTTTTGAAAACGGTATGTTGTATCAAGACGTGAAGACAACGCCTGGACAAACCATTTATTGGCGCTTATCCCATATGGGGCGTGGAGGGGTTGACACGATGCAGGTCCGCATTGGTGCGGCAACTGCTAACCCTTATGATACTGTGGTCCAAAAACAACTGTCTGATGGGAAAACTGCATGGGGAACCCATACAGGATCTTATACCGTTCCGGCAGGACAGACGACAACGCGATTTGGTTTTGAGGCGGTGAGTTCAGCCGGCGGAAGCTTAGGAGCCGGCAACTTTTTGGATGATATCTTTCTGGGCACAGAGCCGTGTGTCACGGCAAATAAGTCAGTTTCTCCACAGGGAGAAGTGCACGCCGGCGATGAGTTGACATATTCGGTTCAAGTCAAAAACGAAGGCGGAGATATCGCCGCCGGTGCGAGCTTCAACGATCTAATCCCAGAGGGTACGGAATATGTCCCTGGGTCGATAAAATTGATCAATGGTTCAACCACGAAAAATCTAACCGATGCGTCCGATCGTGATGAAGGACATTTTGACGGAAGTAAGGTAAATGTTAAATTAGGTAATTTACCTAATACGACCGATTTGCCTAATGGAGTCACCGTCCAATTTAAAGTGAAAACGCTGACGGATTATGCGGTTACAAAAGTTAACAATAAGGCGCAAATTAACTACAATAATTTGTTAACGAAGAAAAATGAACAAACGGAATCGAATGAAGTGACGACACCGATCATATTTAATGAGCCTAAACTTGAATCAAAGAAAACGTCAGCCATTCAAGAAAAAGCGGATGGGAATACCGATGCGGATCATCCTGAAGTGGGGGATACGCTTCTGTACACGATTCAAACACGAAACACGCTTGAAGACAGTCAAGTAAAAAACCTCGTCATTTCAGATACAATTCCGGAAGGACTGGAATATGTCCCGGGCACACTGAAAGTAGACGGCACTGCGGTGAGCGATGCTCAAGACGGTGATAAGGGACATTACGCCAATGGCAAAGCAGCGGGCCTGTTCGGTGATGTCAAAGATACCGAATGGCATACTGTGACATTCGAAGCGAAGGTAAAGTCCGGCCAAGCTGGTAAGGATATTGTCAATACTGCAAATGTGACAGGAGACAATATTGACACTCCAGATAAGCCGAATCACGAAGTCAAAGTCTATCCGCGAAATCCGGAGTTGGAGTCAAAGAAAACGGCAGCCATTCAGGAAAAAGCGGAAGGTAATACAGACGCAGACCATCCTGAAGTAGGGGACATGCTTCTCTATACAATTCAGACCCGAAACATCTCTGAAGACAGTCTGGTGAAAAACCTCACCATCTCAGATGCGATTCCGGAAGGACTGGAATATGTCCCGGGCACATTGAAAGTAGACGGTACTGCGGTAAGCGACGCTCAAGATGATGATAAAGGTCATTATGCCGACGGCAAAGTGGATGGTCAATTCGGTGATATAACCGACATGGGATGGCATAATGTGACATTTGAAGTGAAGGTGCTGCCTGGACAGGCGGGAAAAGATATTGTTAATACGGCAAACGTCGGCGGCGACAATGTTGACAAGCCTAATAAACCAAACCACGAAGTCAAAGTCTACCCGCGCGATCCTGTGTTAGAGTCGAAAAAAACGGCGAAGAATCTGGATGCAGACAAGGATAAATTTGAAGTAGGCGACACAGTTGTCTACACCATCAAGACCCGAAATAAAATTACCGAAAGCAATGTGGAAGATCTGTCCATTTCAGATGAACTTCCAGCCGGCCTCACGTATGTCGGAGGCAGCTTAAAAGCAAGCCATAGCGGCAAAGCGACAATCGAAGGCGGCAAAATCACAGCGAACTTTGGCGATGTCACCGACACCGAGTGGCGGACAGTGACATTCCAAGCGAAGATCGAGTCCGGCTATGTGGGTAAAACGATTGAAAACGTCGCAGATGTCGACGGCGGGAACATCGATGATCCTGATAAGCCGGGAACAGACATTAAAGTTGATCCGAAAGACCCTAAGCTTGAATCAAAGAAAACAGCAAACCTTCAAGAAAAAGCGGAAGGGAATAAGGATGAGGCTCATCCCGAAGTCGGGGATACGCTTCTTTACACGATCCAGACTCGAAACACGATCAATGACAGCCTGGTGAAAAATCTCGTCATCTCAGATGCGATTCCTGAAGGACTTGAATATGTTCAAGGTACATTAAAAGTGGACGGTACAGCGGTGAGCGACGCCCAGGATGATGATCAAGGCCATTATGCCGATGGCAAGGCGGCAGGCCAGTTTGGCGATGTCACTGACACGAAGTGGCATACGGTGACATTCGAAGTGAAAGTCAAAGCCGGTCAAGCTGGCAAAGATATTGTCAATACGGCGAAAGTCGGCGGCGACAATGTCGACACTCCTGACAAACCGAGCCACGAAATCAAAGTATATCCGCGCGATCCTGTGTTAGAGTCGGAAAAAACGGCGAAAAACCTTGATTCAAACAAGGAGAAGTATGAAGCAGGCGACACGGTGGTTTACACGATTAAAACCCGCAACACGGTAACGGACAGTAAGGTTGAAAATCTCGTCATTTCAGACGAACTTCCAGCCGGCCTCACATATGTGGAAGGCAGCTTAAAAGCGAGCAACGGCGGGGAAGTGAAATTTGAAAACGGCAAGATCGCGGCGAACTTTGGCGATGTCACTGACACCGAGTGGCGGACAGTGACATTCCAAGCGAAAGTAGAATCAGGCTATGCGGGCAAAACGATTAAAAACGTGGCAGCAGTCGACGGCGGAAACGTCGATGATCCTGATAAGCCGGGAACAGACATCAAAGTTGATCCGAAAGACCCTAAGCTTGAATCAAAGAAAATAGCGAAGAACCTTGATGCAGAAAAGGACAAGTATGAAGCGGGAGACACGGTAGTCTACACGATTAAAACCCGCAACACGGTAACGGACAGCCGAGTGGAAAACCTGACGATTTCGGATGAACTTCCGTCCGGTCTGACATATGTAGAAGGAAGTTTAAAAGTAAGCCACGGCGGTGAAGGAACATTTGAAGATGGCAAGGTTACAGCGAATTTCAGCGATGTGAGCGATACCGAGTGGCGGACAGTGACATTCCAAGCGAAAGTAGAATCAGGCTATGCGGGCAAAACGATTAAAAACGTGGCAGTCGTAGACGGCGGAAATGTCGATGATCCTGATAAACCGGGAACAGACATCACGGTCGAATCGAAGAAGCCGGAAAAGCCGAATGAACCTAATGAACCGGCTAAACCGGAAAAGCCAAGCAAATCAGAGCCTAAGGATACAGAGCAAAAGACAGATGGAAGAAATGAGCTTCCGGATACGGCAACAAATATGTTTAACTTGCTTCTTGCGGGCTTTGTGCTGCTGGGAGCCGGGGCAGGCCTTTGGTATTTTAGAAGAAAACGAAATGTCTAGAACAAAATTGTTTTAGAGTTGGAAGGGTCGCTAAATCAACAATTTGGCGACCCTTTTCTTATGCTTTTGAACAAGTTGGGAAAATGAAAATATCAATACATATATTAATATAAGCCGGCCATCTTTAACACATGACGATTCCGCATCACCATTAGAAAAGTCGATGAATTGTCTCGGTTTGTTTTCTGATATGTTAAGAGGTTTTGACTATATTGCGGAGGCGCTGCTTTTATTCAGCCCAATTTTGCGGATCTGAAGTCCTGTTATTTGTGCTCAAACAGCAAACGGAATAAAAACATTTTATTGTAAGATGACAGCAAGGAGGATATTGAGATGATCACTGAGAAACGCCCGGCCAATCTGCTCCAATATTTAGTCCGTGTAAAAGAAGCTACGATGCATCAGCTGATCGATCATTTTCAATTAACAAAACGCCAAATCTATTATGATTTTGAAAAAATCAATCATTGGCTGGCCGGGAACAAGCTTCCCCAAATTGAATATAAAAGAAAAAACACGGTGGTCGTTCCGGAAGAAGTGCTTCAATTAACAAGAAATCGAACAGGAGCAGACGGAAAATATTCCTTTATTTTCACCCAGGAAGAACGAATCAAAGCTCTTTACATCTTCCTCTTTATCAGGCGAGAGCCGATTTCATCCGCTCATCTGACACAGCTGTTGCAGGTCAGCAAAAACACGGTAATGAATGATGTAAAAAAAGCAAATGAAGCGTTACATCCATTTTTGGTCACCGTCGGCTATACGAGGCATCAGGGCTATCATTTAAAAGGAAGCGAATTCGACAAAAGGGTTCCTGTCATGCATTACCTGTCTTCTTTTTTGCGAAAGCCGTACGGAAAAAAAATGCTTCGGTATATTTTAAAAACCTCCGGGGCATCAGGCGGCACAGAGGGCATAAAAACAGCGATCGATTCTATATCCGAAGAATTCCATCTTCAGTTTGTTGAAGAAAGGCTGAATGAATTTATCCATTTCCTAAAGCTGTATTCCCTCAGAGTGGCAGAGGGCAAGGTGATCCAGCTTCATCAGGAAGAAAAAGAAATGTTAAAGCAAAATCCGTTGAGATTCGCGGCAGAAAAGCTATTGGGAAAACTGTACATCCCAACATACGAAACAGAAGTATGCTATGTCATGATCCAGCTTTTAGGACTTTCTTTTGGAAGCCGCTCAGCAGACGATCCTCTTTTTCAGATGTGCGAAAAGCTTGTTCTCGAATTTGAATCAAGAGCCTGCATTACCTTCTCAAAGCGAAATGAAGTGGCTGAATCCCTATACCGCCACATAAAGCCGGCGTATTTCAGGATGAAATACCGCATTCCAATCCACAATCCTCTATTAAACAAAATAAAAAAAGATCATAAAGAATTGTATACGATCGTGCAAAAGCTCGTTCAGCCGTTTGAATCTTGTCTGAACATTCCGATACCGGAAGAAGAAATCGGTTTTATTACGATTCACTTCTGTGCAATGCTTGAAAAACCCATACAGACAAATTCGTTCAAAAAGACAGCTGTCGTCATTTGTCCGGGAGGGGTCAGTTCATCACTTATGGTCAAACGCCAGCTTGAGTCTTTGTTTTCCGAAATTTGTGTAGAAAAGACGCTGTCTTTACAAGAATACACGCCCGAGCTCTTCGACCAGTATGACGCGGTGTTTTCTACCATTGAACTTGAGACGGAAAGGCATTATTACATAGCCGAGCCGCTAATGACCCCCGCTGAAAAGAGCAGGCTCGTCAATGAAGTGTATCAGAATCTGTTTGGCATCAAGCAAAGAGAAATACTGACAGAGGAGTTTATTGAGCTGCTCAATAAACACGTCCGCATCATTGATGAAAAAGGGCTGAGAGACTCATTGAAAGATATTGTGTTCCTGCAAAAAGCAACGGAAATAAGGAGGAAACGACCAGTGCTGAAAGAGCTGTTGACAGATGAAACCATTCAAATGGCCGATCAAATCACAGGCTGGGAAGAAGCGATCAAAAAAGCGGCAAAACCTTTGCTCGATAAGGAGGTGATTCAAGAAAAATACAAAGACGCCATGATCGACAATGTCAAAACGATGGGTCCTTATATGATCATCGGCCCGGAGATTGCCATTCCTCATGCGCGGCCTGAAATGGGCGTGAACAAAGTAGGGATGAGCCTGCTGAAGCTGAAAAAGCCCGTCTATTTTTTAGATGATAAACAATACCCTGTAAAGATTTTGTTTTGTATTGCGGCCGTTGATCAAACCACACATTTGAAGGCGCTTTCACAACTAACCCGCCTCCTCAGCAATAAAGATAATCAGAATGTCTTGAAGGAAACTGAATCAATGGAGCGTGTAAGAGAGTTAATCAAAGCATATTCATCCTATTAAAACAGGAGGTTTTCACTATGAAAATATTGGCGGTTTGCGGATCAGGCCTTGGCAGCAGCTTTATGCTTGAAATGAACATTCAGGATATTTTAACGGAACTTGGAACAGAAGGCATAGAGGTCAATCATTCTGATTTAAGCTCGGCATCGCGTGATCAGGCGGATTTATTTGTCGTTGCCAAAGATATTGCCGAAGGTGCATCCCATTTGGGAGACATGGTCGTGCTTGAAAGCATCATCGATAAGGATGAACTGAAAACAAAACTGGTACAAACATTGCAGGGCAAAGGAGTGCTTTAAAAACAGAAAGGAGAGTTGCAAATGGGTGAAAGAGCACTGAAGCTGATCGTGGATGTTTTAAGCCAGCCCGCCGTTTTAATAGCAATCATTTCTCTTATTGGGCTTATCCTTCAGAAAAAGCCTGCCAATGAAGTTGTGAAAGGGACGACGAAATCATTTTTAGGTTTTATCGTCATCTCGGCCGGTGCCGGGATTCTTGTAAACTCGCTCGAACCGTTTGGGAAAATGTTTCAGGCGGCCTTTCATGTTAACGGCGTTGTCCCGAACAATGAAGCGATTGTCGCCATGGCCCTTAACGAATACGGCACGGCAACAGCGCTGATCATGTTTTTTGGGATGTTTGCCAACATCTTAATCGCCCGTTTTACAAGATTAAAATATATTTTTTTGACAGGACACCATACATTGTACATGGCTTGTTTAATCGCAGTGATTCTGGCGGTCGCAGGTTTGAAAGGACCGCTCTTGATCGGCGTCGGCGCAGTTTCGCTCGGTCTGGCAATGGGGATATTTCCGGCAATCGTTCAGCCGTTTATGAGAAAAATAACAGGCAATGACAAAGTTGCTTTCGGCCATTTTTCAACGATCGGCTATTGTTTGTCAGGATTAATTGGAAAAGCTGTCGGAAAAGGCTCGCGTTCAACGGAAGATATCCGTTTTCCAAAAGGCCTCGGCTTTTTAAGGGACAGTTCTGTCAGCATTGCGCTTACCATGACCGTACTGTACGTTTTCATTGCATTATTTGCGGGGGCCGGCTATGTCGAAGGCGAGCTGAGCGGTGGTACGCATTACCTTGTATTCTCAGTCATTCAGGCGGTTACGTTTGCGGCAGGGGTGTTCATCATCCTTTCAGGCGTCAGACTTGTGCTCGCAGAGATCGTCCCGGCTTTTAAAGGAATATCCGACAAGCTTGTGCCCGATTCCAAACCTGCACTTGATTGCCCGATCATTTTTCCGTACGCGCCAAACGCGGTATTGCTCGGCTTTTTTTGCAGCTTTGCGGGAGGAATCACCGGTATGTTCATTCTCGGTGCAGCCGGAGCCGTCATCATTCTTCCCGGAGTGGTTCCCCACTTCTTTACGGGTGCCTCGGCCGGGGTGTTTGGAAATGCGGCCGGAGGCATAAGAGGAGCTGTCCTGGGTTCCTTTGTCAACGGGCTGATCATCACGTTCTTCCCTGTATTTCTTCTGCCTGTCATGGGTGATTTAGGGGTTGCCAATACGACATTTTCTGATACCGACTTTGCCGCGACAGGAATTGTTCTTGGAAATGCGGTGAAGCTGCTCGGCCCGGCCGGGATCACCATTGGCATAGCAGCTGTCGCAGCCGCTAGTGTCCTGCTCGGCTTTAGACAAAAAAAGCAGCCGGAATCCGATCAAAAAGCTGAAGCTTAAAGGAGGGGTTTGATGCGTGAAATGGAAGTTGACGTCGCTCGCTTATGCAGCCAAATCAGGCTGCTGACGCTCAAACAGCTGCATCATCTTGGTTTTGGCCATTATGGAGGAAGTCTGTCAATCGCTGAAGTGTTAGCCGTATTGTATGGAAAGGTCATGAAATTTGACCCCGCAAATCCGGCCTGGGAAGAAAGAGACTATTTTATCTTGTCAAAAGGGCACGGCGGACCTGCGCTTTATGCGGCGCTGTATCTGTCAGGATTTTTTGAGGAAGAGGTTCTCTACACATTGAATCAAAACGGCACGGCTCTTCCGTCACACCCTGACCGGAATTTAACGGCGGGAGTCGATATGACGACGGGATCACTCGGGCAGGGGATTTCAGCCGCGGTTGGCGCCGCGCTATCGCACAAGCTTTCCGGCCGGCCAAACCGCACCTTTGTCATTGTCGGCGACGGAGAACTGAATGAAGGGCAATGCTGGGAAGCCGTTCAGTTTGCGGCCCATCATAAGCTCCACAACCTTTATGTGTTCGTAGACGATAATAAACAGCAGCTGGACGGACCGACAAAAGATATTATCGACCCGTTGGATTTTGTCCGTAAATTTGAGGCTTTCGGGTTTTATTCCGAGAGAGTGAACGGACATGATACAGCGGCAATCATCGATTCGATTGAAAGGGGAGGGGCGCAGCGGGAAAAACCGGCTGCCATCATCCTTGATACAGTGAAAGGCAAAGGTGTCCCATATTTTGAAAGAATGGATAACAGCCATCATATTAGAGCGAATGACGAACAAAACCTCCTGATTGAGAAGAGCATCCGTGAGCTTGAAGAAAAGGGAGTGAGGACATGAGGCAGCCGTCAGCCGTGGGAGAGCTTGACGCGATTGAAATGAGGCAGGCCTACAGCTCAGCCATTTTCGAAATGGCAAAGGAAAACAAGGAGATCATTGCTTTGGAAGCGGATTTGATGAGTTCGATCTCCATGGATAAAATCAAACGGAAAATTCCGGAGCAAGTCATCAATTGCGGTGTAATGGAAGCTAATATGATAGGGGTGGCCGCCGGGCTGTCCCTGACCGGGAAAATTCCGTTTGTCCATACATTCGCCCAGTTTGCGACAAGGCGCTGTTTTGACCAGCTGTTTGTCTCAGGAGCCTATGCCAAAACGAACATTAAAATTTTCGGATCTGATTCAGGGATTACCGCTGAACATAACGGTGGAACCCATATGGCTTTTGAAGATTTGGGCCTGGTCCGCCTGATTCCAGGTGCATTTGTATATGAAGCAAGTGATGCGGCCATGCTGGCCTTTCTTTTGAAGAAAATAGCCGGAGAATACGGGATTCACTATATCCGTTCGATGAGGAAAAAAGCGGTCAAACTTTATGGTGAACATGAAACATTTGAAAGCGGAAAAGCAAAAGTGCTGAAAGATGGGAGTGACGCGGCGCTTTTTGCCAGCGGAATCATGGTTGCTGAAGCGTTAAAAGCATCTGAACTGCTAAAGGCAAAAGGCATAGAGGCTGCGGTCATCGACATGTACTGCATGAAGCCGATCGACAAAGAAACCGTGATCCATTATGCAGAAAAAACAAAAGCGGTTGTCACTGCTGAAAATCATAATGTCATCGGCGGCTTGGGCAGCGCAGTTGCGGAAGTGCTGAGTGAACATTGTCCGGTTCCTCTTAAGAGAATCGGGGTGCACGAAGCATTCGGACAGGTCGGGGATACGGATTATTTGAAAGAATTTTATCATTTGACTGCGGAACATATTGCTCAGGCGGCTGTACAGCTTGTTTAGGAAACTCTTTGTCCTGGCCGATTTTTATATTAGAATAGATAGAAGCCTAAAAAAGTGGAGGTATCTGAATATCGTGTCAGTCAGTCAAAGAGATCGAATCGATGTGAAGCTTGTAGCATTGGATATGGATGGGACGTTGTTGAATGATGAACAGACCATTTCAGATGAAAATAGAAAAGCGATTAAAGAAGCCGAAGAAAAAGGGGTTTATGTCGTGGTCAGCACCGGACGGACCCTGATGACGTGCCGCGAATTGGCAGAGTCTTTGGAGCTGTCTTCATTTTTGATCACGGCAAACGGAAGTGAAATCTGGGATTCTTCCTTTAACTTAGTCGAACGCCAGCTGCTCCATCCCGATCATGTGCAGATGATGTGGGATTTGCGGAATACGCACAATACCGATTTCTGGGCGTCCAGTGTCGATAAAGTGTGGAGAGGCGAGTTTCCCGAAGATATACAGTCTTATGAATGGCTGAAATTCGGGTTCGACATTCCGGATGATGATGTCAGGAATCGGGTCTTGGAGGAGCTGAAAAAGAACAAAGAACTCGAAGTCACAAATTCCAGTCCGACCAATATTGAAGTAAACGCCCTCGGCATTAATAAAGCAGCTGCTTTGGCAAAAGTGTCCGAGCGCCTCGGCTTTACAATGGAAAATGTGATGGCTGTTGGCGACAGCTTAAATGACATCGCCATGATCAAAGAGGCCGGATTGGGCGTCGCAATGGGGAACGCTCAGGACATCGTCAAGGAAACAGCAGACTGGATTACAGATCAAAATACAGAACACGGCGTCGCCAAAGCGATCAGACATTGGGTATTGTCTTAGCCGATAAAAAGAGCCTCAGGTCGGGCTCTTTTTTTGTTGGACAGCAAAACATTCATGCTTCTCAAAACTTCTTATCAAACGCGTGAAGAGCGCTTCTTCGACCGCAAATTTTTAGGAAAATCGATTTATTTTATGTTAGGTTTTCTAACAATGTGATGCCAAGAAGGCAAATCCCTGATATAATCATTCTAAGTTTGATTATTCGGAATTAAGGTTCCGAAAATCGGAACAAAAAGGGATATACTAAAATTCGATGAATTGCGGCATCAATAAATAGGGGGGACTATGATGAATCTTGTTGATTTAAACTGTGATCTTGGAGAAAGTTTCGGCGCCTACAAAATAGGACTTGATGAGGATATTCTCGAATTTGTCACATCGGCCAATATTGCTTGCGGATTTCATGCCGGAGATCCGGGCGTCATGCGGAAAACCGTTGAGATGGCTGCTGAAAAAGGGGTTCAAATCGGCGCGCATCCCGGTCTTCCGGATTTAGCGGGATTCGGCCGGAGAAATATGGCCATTACGCCAGATGAAGCATATGATCTCGTTGTTTATCAAATTGGCGCACTGTCCGGATTTTTAAAAGCCGAAGGCGTTAAGATGCAGCATGTAAAGCCTCATGGTGCACTTTATAATATGGCTGCAAAGAGCAGAGAACTATCGGATGCGATTGCTCATGCGGTCTATAAAACAGACCCCGACCTGATTTTGTTCGGATTGGCGGGAAGTGAGCTCGTGCTTGCGGGAGAAAGAGCCGGTTTGAAAACGGCGCATGAAGTGTTTGCTGACCGTACATATCAAGAAGACGGGACACTGACCTCCCGTTTGCAGGATGATGCGCTGATTCAAGATGATGATGAAGCGGTTGCTCAAGTGATCCGTATGGTCAAGGAAGGAAAAGTCCGCAGTCTGCAGGGGACTGATGTCGGTCTTAAAGCAGATACGATATGTATTCACGGCGATGGCGCACATGCGCTGCAGTTTGCGCAAAAAATCCGCCGGGAACTAAAGTTTTCAGATATTAATGTACAAGCTTTTTCAACATGATGCTGACAAAAGGAGGAATACAATTTGAAGCAAAACAAAAAAGCAAAGGGCGCTTCTAGCAACTGGACATTATTATTGGGAGCGGCTTTTTTAATGGCCACATCCTCAATTGGACCAGGCTTTTTGACGCAAACCACAGTTTTCACCCAAAGCTTAGCCGCAAGCTTCGGCTTTGTCATCTTGGTGTCCATTATTTTAGATATCTTTGCCCAAACCAATGTGTGGAGAATTATCGCTGTTTCTGAAAAAAGAGGCCAGGAAATCGCCAACCTTGTCTTTCCTGGGCTTGGCTATGTGATCGCCTTTCTCGTCGTTCTCGGAGGGCTTGCCTTTAATATCGGCAACATTGGAGGCGCGGGTCTTGGACTGCAGGTTTTATTCGGAATCACGCCTCAGACAGGAGCCATTATCAGCGCCGTCATCGCCATTCTGATTTTCGTCATTAAAGAAGCAGGAAAAGCGATGGACCGATTTACGCTGATCGCGGGCTTTGTCATGATTCTGTTAACCGTGTATGTAGCTGTCACAACAGGGCCGCCGGTCGGAGAAGCGCTGTCAAAGACGGTCATGCCTGATAAAATCGATATTCTTGCGATCGTCACGCTTGTCGGCGGAACGGTCGGCGGATACATTACGTTCGCCGGGGGACACCGTTTGCTTGATGCGGGTGTAAAAGGAAAGGATTCAATACCTGAAGTGACGAAAAGTTCTGTTTCCGGCATTTTTATTACTTCTATCATGAGAATTGCACTTTTCCTTGCTGTACTCGGTGTTGTGTCGAAAGGCCTCCAGATTAATCCGGATAACCCGCCGGCTTCTGTATTCCAGCTTGCTGCCGGAAATGTCGGCTATAAAATCTTTGGTCTTGTCATGTGGGGGGCTGCCGTTACATCCGTCATCGGCGCCGCTTATACATCGGTATCTTTCTTTAAAACGTTTTCGCCTAAAATTGAAAAAAATACCAATCTCATTATTATCATCTTTATTATTGTCTCAACGCTCTGCTTTGTAACGATCGGAAAACCAGTCAATCTTCTGGTCCTTGCTGGTGCGTTAAATGGGTTGATCCTCCCGATCGCTCTGGGCTCCCTCTTAATCGGCGCCCATAAAAAGAATGTTGTCGGAGATTACAGACATCCGGTTTGGCTGACGATTCCCGGCATTATCGTCGTGGTTGTTATGGCGGCTATGGGAGGCTATACACTGATCAATCAAATTCCTAAGCTATGGGGATGATATCGTTGCAAAACTTAAATGTGATGCGTCCTGAAGAAGTCCGCGGATTGATCCGGCAGGGCAGGCTTTCAGAACCGACGGCCGGCATGGCCGCGGGCTACACTCAGGCGAATTTGGTTATTTTGAAAAAGGAGCTGGCCTTTGAATTTCTGTTGTTTTGCCAGCGGAATCAAAAGCCCTGTCCGATTCTGGATGTCACAGATCCAGGTTCCCCCGTCCCGTCTATCGTAGCGCCAGGCGCCGATATTCGCACCGATTTTCCGAAATACCGCGTGTACAATAGCGGGAAACTGACGGAAGAAGTAACAGATATCTCACCGTTATGGGAGGACGATATGGTCGGCTTTTTAATCGGCTGCAGCTTCACATTCGAACAAGCGTTGTTAAACAACGGTATTCCCGTCAGACACATTGAAGAAAAGCGAAATGTTCCGATGTATCAAACGAATATTCCATGTGTACAGGCGGGCCGTTTTCAAGGACCGATGGTCGTCAGCATGCGGCCGATTCCGGAAGAACAGGTAGTGCGGGCCGTTCAGGTTACATCAAGGTTTCCCGCCGTCCACGGAGGTCCGGTTCATATTGGCCGTCCTGAAGCCATCGGTATTCAAGACATCGCCAACCCTGATTTCGGTGACGCGGTGACGATCAAAGAAGGGGAAGTTCCGGTATTTTGGGCATGCGGTGTTACACCACAGGCTGTCGCTATGCATGTGAAGCCGGAGCTGATGATTACACATTCACCGGGTCATATGCTGATCACGGATGTGCGGGATGAACAGTTTGGTGTTTGATAACATGTAAAATCAATACAGATCAGTTTGTCTGTATTGATTTTTGCTTTAGGGGAGTGGTGTAGAATTGAAAAATGTATCTGGTGTAAAAATGGCGCCGCTCGGGGACTCTGCGGTCATCATTCAGCTTGGAACCGACATAAATGAACAGACACAGCTTTTGGCAAGTGCCCTGACAAAACAACTTGAAAACGATCCGTTCCCAGGCTTCATTGAATGTGTACCAGCTTTCACGAGCGTAACCGTTTTTTATCATCCTTTTGAAGTATATCAACAGATGAAGAACAGCACGTCTTTTGATTCTCCGTATGAAAAGGTTAAAACCCTCATCAAAAAAAGCATCCAAGAGCTGACGATAGAAGAAGAAGCAGAAAAACGCACGGTTGAAATTCCCGTCTGCTATGGAGGCCGTTTCGGTCCCGATTTGGAGGAAGTGGCCCGGATCAACGGTCTGACTCCAAAAGAAGTGATTGACATCCACATAGCAGGTGAATACCTCGTATATATGATCGGCTTCGCGCCGGGATTCCCTTATTTAGGCGGTATGTCGGAAAAAATAGCTGCGCCGCGGCGATCTTCTCCGCGGACTTCTATTCCGGCTGGTTCAGTGGGAATCGCCGGCATGCAGACAGGTGTCTATCCATTATCAACACCAGGCGGCTGGCAGCTGATCGGCAACACGCCTCTTGATTTATTCAGGCCTCATGAACAGCCTCCAAGTCTCCTGAAAGCTGGAGATATGGTGAAATTTGTCAGCGTGACAGAAGAGGAGTACGAAAGGTTGAAGGAGGGAGAATCGTGAGCATAGAAGTATTAAAGCCCGGCCTCATGACGACGGTTCAAGATCTGGGTCGCACCGGATTTCAAAAGTACGGCATCCTTGTAAGCGGGGCAATGGATGCGGATTCCTTGCGCCTAGCCAATATGCTGGCTGGAAACAAGCAGAACGAAGCGGCGCTTGAAGTGACGCTGATGGGGCCGGGTCCGTCTCTCCGCTTTCAGAAAACAGCTCTGATAGCGGTGGCAGGAGCCGATTTTTCCCTGACTGTAAATGATGAAGAAGCTCCGCTGTGGAGGCCCGTCTTGGTTGAAGAAGGAAGCATCATCACATTTGGGATGTGCAGGCGGGGCAGCCGCGCATATATGGCGGTCGCCGGTGGAATCGACGTTCCGCCAGTCATGAACAGCAAAAGCACATATGTAAGAGCCGGAATCGGCGGCTGCAAAGGAAGACAATTGCAGAAAGGCGATTCTTTAACAGCCGGTGAGCTGACAGCTTTATCAGAAAACATCATAGAGAAGCTAAGGGCTCAAATGAATCCGCACGGATTTGCGACCCCCAATTGGGCTGTAGACCGCCAATATTTTCTTCCGTTAAAGAAAAATCCGGCGATTCGCGTGATAAAAGGGGAACAATTCAGCCGCTTTACCCAATCCTCGCAGGAAACTTTTTTCGCAGAGCCTTTCCGGGTCACGGCCAAATCTGATCGAATGGGATACCGTCTGCAAGGGGAAGCCCTTCAACTCGAAAGCCCGCTGGAAATGATCTCTGAAGCCGTATCTTTCGGAACGATCCAGGTTCCGCCTGACGGCAACCCGATCGTGCTTCTTGCAGACAGGCAGACAGCCGGAGGGTATCCGAGAATTGCCCACATCATTTCAGCCGACTTATCTGCTGTTACACAGATGATGCCGGGAGAGCAAGTGCAATTTCAGCTTATCGGCCTGCATGAAGCAGAACGGCTCTACATTGAACGCGAGACAAAAATCAGCGAACTTGCCGCCCGCTTAAAGCTTGAATACATGTTATGATGTGTATCAGGAGGGGGAAGGGATGGAAAACAGAAATAAAACGGTTGTTAAAGCTATGACCCTGCTCAATCTGTTTTTGACGAGAAAACGGCTCTCGCTTAATGACATGATTGAGCTTACGGGTATGCCGAAAACATCTGTGTATCGTATGGTTTGCTCTCTTGAAGAAATGGGGTTTCTTGATCGTGATCAAAATGGGATGTATGCCTTAGGTTTGTTATTTTTGCAATACGGCCAGCTTGTTTCAGAAAGATTGGATATTCGAAAAATCGCTTTGCCTATTATGGAAGAACTCCGGGATGAAGTGGACGAAGCCGTCCATTTGATCGTCAGACAGGGAAATGAAGCGATGTACATAGAGAAAATAGAAGGCACGCAGACCGTTCGCCTCTACACGGCTATCGGGAGAAGATCTCCTTTATATGCCGGAGCTTGCGCGAGAAGCATCCTGACGTTTTTGCCGAAGGAGGAGCGGGAAGCCTATATCGAAAAAATCGAATTGGAGCCGATGGCGTCTGGAACAATCCGCGATAAGGACGAGCTTGTCCGCGTGATTGAGGAGTCATACCGAAACGGGTGCACCGTCAGCCATTCAGAGCTTGAAGACTATACATCCGCCATCGCTGCACCGATTTTCAACCATAAGCGCCAGATAGCTGCGGGAATCAGCATAGCCGGATTTGAAGCCCGCTTTCAAAAAGACCGCCTTCCTTATTTAACGGAAAGAGTGAAAAAGGCGGCGCTTGATATTTCAAGAAAGCTAGGTTTTTAAAGAAAGAGAAGAAGAGTATCCTTTTTCACTTCTGCCGAGTACATATATGGTAGCCGTCACACTAAAGTGACATAGCCGGAGGGGGAAAGGATATGACGCTTCAATATACGGCTCTCGGCGATTCTTTAACTGTCGGAGTCGGCGCCGGTTTTTTTGCACCGGGGTTTGTTCAGCGCTACAAAAGAAAGATGGAAGAGGATTTGCAGCAGGACGTTTCCTTAGTGGTGTTTGCCAAATCAGGTCTTAAGACGGCGGAAATTCTCGAGATGCTTGATCAGCCATTCATCAGGGAGCAAGTCAAAAAGGCGGATGTCATCACCATAACGGGCTGTGGCAATGATCTGCTTCAATCCTTGGACATTTACGAAAAAGAACAGGATGAACACGTTTTTTGGGAAGCATCCTCGCATTGCCAGAAAAACTACTCAGACATGCTGGCGAGAATCGAGGAAATAAAGGGAGCCGAACATTCGAACTTCATTGTCAGGCTGCTCAATCTTTATAATCCGTTTCCAAACATCGAATTGGCTGAAAAATGGATTTCCGGTTTTAACAGGCATTTAAAACAGCTGGAGACAGCGCCGCAAATCAAGGTTATCGATACTTATGCCGTATTTAAAGGGCATGAAAGAGAATACTTGTCATTTGATCAGGTTCACCCGAACGGCAGAGGGTATGAAGCGATGGCAGAAAAGCTGAGAGCGGCCGGTTATGGGCCGTTGGACAACTAAACATTTTTAAGAAAGATCTTCTGGTCAAAGAAGGTCTTTTTTTATGCCTTCGTATAACCTCAAGCGTCCGCCCCTGTAGTTTCCGCGAGTCGATGACGGCATTCGAAGACACACTAAAAAAGGAAACTATTAAATTTTGTCACACCGCTACTGCCAAAGTGGCGTTTTCTTTCAATTGAGACGAGGCTGTAAGCGTTTTAGTATAAAAACAGGGGGCGACATTATTCGACATCATTTTTTATCACTTGCTTTAAAGGACAACAAAGGAGGTTATGAAATGGAAGATAAACAAAATAAAGATTTCAAAGTAAAGATTCAACGTTTCGGAAGCTATCTGAGCGGAATGATCATGCCGAATATCGGCGCATTCATCGCATGGGGCATCATCACCGCCTTATTTATTCCGACGGGCTGGTTGCCGAATGAAGCACTTGGTACATTGGTTGACCCGATGATTAAATATTTGCTGCCGCTTCTGATCGGCTATACGGGCGGTAAGATGATTTACGATCACCGCGGCGGAGTCGTCGGGGCGACGGCAGCAATCGGAGTGATTGTCGGTGCTGATATTCCGATGTTTCTCGGGGCGATGATCATGGGGCCGTTAGGCGGTTATCTGATCAAACAGACGGACAGGCTCTTCAAAGATAAAGTCCGGTCAGGCTTTGAAATGCTGATTAACAACTTTACGGCCGGGATTCTCGGATTTATTCTGACCGTCCTCGGGTTTTTGGCGATTGGTCCGGTTGTTCTCGGCTTGAATAAAACATTGGCTGCGGGTGTGGAAGTGATCGTCAATGCGAATCTGCTGCCTTTGGCAAGCATTTTTGTAGAACCGGCAAAAGTTCTTTTCCTGAACAATGCGATTAACCACGGTATTTTAAGCCCGATCGGGATTGAAGAGGCGGCCAAAACAGGAAAGTCAATTTTATTCCTGCTTGAAGCCAATCCCGGACCTGGTCTCGGCATCCTTTTGGCCTATATGGTATTCGGCAGGGGGACATCAAAGCAAACCGCTCCCGGAGCTGCGGTGATCCATTTCCTTGGCGGAATTCACGAAATTTACTTCCCTTATATCCTGATGAAACCGCTTTTAATATTAGCGGCGATAGCAGGGGGAGCAAGCGGTGTACTGACTTTCTCCATCTTTAACGCGGGATTGGCGGCCGTTCCTTCTCCTGGAAGCATCATCGCGATTTTGGCTATGACGCCGAAAGGGAACCACATCGGCATCATTCTCGGCGTTCTGGTCGCGGCGGCTGTGTCATTCATTGTGGCATCACTCATTCTCAAAACGTCTAAAGCTGCTGAAGAAGAGGACTTAACAGCAGCTGCGGAAAAGGTGCAGCAAATGAAAGGGAAGAAGAGTCAAGCCGTCTCAGCCTTGACTTCGGCTGAACAAACAGAGGAAACCGCTTCCGACTACAAAAACGTCGGAAAAATCATCTTTGCATGTGATGCAGGGATGGGGTCGAGTGCAATGGGAGCGTCCATCTTGAAAAACAAAGTCAAAAAAGCTGAACTCGACATCGACGTATCCAATACGTCAATCAACAATCTGCCGGATGATGCTGATATCGTCATCACGCACAAAGACTTGACAGAGCGTGCAAAGACTAAGCTTCCAAACGCCAAGCATATATCAGTCGAAAATTTTCTAAACAGCCCAAAATACGACGAACTGATCGATCAGCTTAAACAATAAACAATCTGACAACCTGGCTGAGCCTGCTCAGTCAGGCTCACACAACAAGTAAGAAAGAGAGTGATTTCCCAATGAAACCAGTACTTGCAAAAGAGAACATTCATCTCAACCAATCTGCCGCATCACAAGAAGAAGCGATCCGTCTTGCAGGAACGGCTCTTGTTGAATCCGGATATGTCACCGCGGACTATATAGAGAAGATGCTGGAGAGAGAAGGCATTACATCTACTTACATGGGAAACGCAATTGCCATTCCGCACGGTACAGAGGACAGCAAGCAAAATGTTCTTCACTCAGGCATTTCCGTCATTCAAATCCCTGACGGTGTTGAATACGGCAGCGGAAATACTGCAAAAGTGGTTTTTGGCATTGCAGGGAAAAACGATGAACATCTCGAGATCTTGTCAAAGATCGCAATCGTCTGCTCTGAAACGGACAATGTCGAGCGGTTAATCAACGCTAAAGACAAAACCGAATTAATGGCGGTTTTTGAAGAAGGTGGCCAGCTATGATCGCCTTGCATTTTGGAGCGGGCAATATCGGCCGCGGATTCATCGGAGCTCTGCTCTGCAAATCGGGGTATGAGGTCGTGTTTGCTGATGTGAATGAAAGCATCATCAATGAACTGAACGAAAAGCGGCGGTATACCGTCGAATTGGCTGACACAGCCCGGGAGACGGAAACGATCGGTCCTGTCCGGGCGATCAACAGCGGCAAACAGCTTGAAGAGTTATATGAAGTGATTGAGAAAGCGGATCTCGTGACAACGGCTGTCGGCCCGTCAGTGCTCAAGCTGATTGCGAAACCGATAGCTGACGGCCTGAAAAAGCGGCTTAAAACGAACAAGCATCCTCTTCATATCATCGCCTGTGAAAATATGATCGGCGGCAGCGGTCATTTGAAAGAGGAGATTTTCAGCCATTTAACAGAAAATGAGCGTCTCGCACTAAGCGGACTCGTTGAATTTCCGAATTCCGCAGTAGACAGAATTGTGCCGATTCAGCATCACGAAGATGTGCTGAAAGTAACGGTTGAACCTTTCTTCGAATGGGCTGTCGACAAAACCGCATTCATCGGTGATCCACCCGAAATTCAAGGGGTAACATATGTATCCGATCTTGCACCTTTCATTGAAAGAAAGCTGTTTACCGTCAATACCGGCCATGCCCTGGCGGCATATGCCGGTTATCAAAAGGGGCTCAAGACGATAAAAGATGCGATTCAACATCCTGAGGTTCGCCAGACCGTTGTCGGTGCGCTTGAAGAAACAGGACGGTACCTGATTCAGACATACGATTTTACAAGGGAAGAGCATCAAAGCTATGTGCAGAAAATTCTCGGCCGCTTTGAAAATGAATGTCTGTCAGATGATGTTGCACGTGTGGCAAGGTCGCCGCTTCGCAAGCTGGGTCAGAACGACCGCTTGATCAGCCCCGCTCAAAAGCTGAGCAAGCTCGGAGATGAACCAGTCCATTTAGCGGAAGGAATTGCACTGGCTTTGCAATTTGATCATGCAGATGATCCGGAAGCCGTTCAACTGCAAAGCATGATCGATGAAAAAGGCTATGAGGACGTGCTTCATGAAGTATGCGGCCTGCAAGCGAATGACCCTTTGTTTTCATTGGTTTTGAAGCATTTGTAAAAGCCGGCGGTCAGGGGGGCCGGATGAAAACAGAAAACAGCCGAATGAAGAAGATGAAACACACGCAATCTAATGTAGAAGCATCAGCCGCCAGCTGGTGCTTCTCATCTTGGTATATATATTTATCAAATTTTATAAAAAAATTTATTAGTTTGATTTGAAGGTTTTCTGTAAGCGTTTTATTATAGGGATACCACCTTTCCCCAGCAGCCCCTTTAAACCTGCGAAAATGATAATCACCGGAGGCGGCGCTTTATGTATATGACAGCAAGGGAACAAAAACTCATCAAATATCTTTTAAACCAAAACCGTTATGTGAAAATCAATGAAATCGCTGAATATATTGAAGTCAGCACAAGAACGGTTCACCGTGAGCTGAAAGGGGTTAAATCCGCCCTGGAAAAGTATCAGCTGAAGCTTGATAAACAGCCGGGCAAAGGTTTAAAGCTTGTCGGAGCTTACAAAGACAAACAGCGGCTTTTCAGCGATCTTACTTATGAAAGTCATGTTGAATACAGCGCTGATGAGCGAAAGCTGCTGATTCTGTGTGCGATGCTTGAAGCAGGGGAACCGATCAAGCTTTATACGATCGCCAACGATTTGCAGGTGACTGCCGCAACGATCAGCCATGACCTCGATGAGCTTGAGAATTGGATCGCCCCGTTCGGTCTTTCCCTTATCAGAAAGAGAGGCTATGGCATTGAACTGAGAGGCCCCGAAGACGCCAAACGAAAAATCGTCGGCAATCTAATGGCGGACAAGCTTGATGTGCAGCAGTTTTTGGAAACCATTGAAATGAATATAAAAGGCAAAAACCAGACAGCGGAAAAAATCTTCGGCGTTGTCAGCAGAGGAAAACTGCTCAAGGCGGAAAAAACGTTGTTTCATATAAAAGAAAAGCACGGCCTCTCGCTTTCTGACAGTGCATATATCGCCCTGGTCGTCCATTTGACGTTTGCAGTCGAACGAATCCAGCTTGGCGAAGTGATTAATATGAATGAAGAAGAACTGAAAGAACTGAAAAACACAAAAGAATTTGAGCTGGCGCTTGCGCTTGCAAAATCTCTTGAAGAAGCATTCCGCGTCAAGATTCCCGAAGCAGAGGCCGGCTATATTACGATGCATCTCAGAAGCGCAAACCGAAGCTTTAAAACGGACTACAGTGCGGAAGAGATTGAGCTCGACACCGCTCTTCGAACGAAAAAGCTGATTGATTTCATTTCCTGCAAGACAGGGCAGAGCCTCAATGACAATCATTCGCTTTATGAAGGATTGATCGCCCATCTTGAACCTGCCATGATTCGCATGAAAGAAAAAATGTCGGTCTACAACCCGTTGACAGAGCAGATTAAAAAGGACTATTTTCTCTTATACATGGCAATCGAGGAAGGCGTCGAAAAGTTTTTCCCGGAAATTCATTTTCCTGATGAAGAAATTGCGTTCATCGCTCTTCATTTTGGTTCTGCACTCGAAATGAATAAACAAAAAATAAACATCAGTGCGCTTGTCATCTGTTCAAGCGGGATCGGCTCATCGAAGATGCTCGCGTCAAGGCTGAAAAAAGAGCTCCCTGAAATCGCATCGTTTGAGATTTCTTCGCTGATGGAGCTGAAGACAAAAAAAGCCGAAGCATATGACATCATTGTCTCAACCGTGCCGATTCCATATGAAGGAATCGATTACGTCACCGTCAGCCCGCTGCTTGATGAAGAGGATGTCAAACAAGTTAAACATCAGTTGACCCGAAAGATCCCGCTGATTCTTAAGAAAAAACGAACGGCACAAAAACAGCGGGAGCCGTTTCCGGATATGCTGGACATCGCCCGGAAAATCGATCATTATGCAGCGGCGATTCAAGACATCTTAAGCCACTTTGCAGTTGAAGTGCTGGAGACCGAAGGCAGCCATGAAAATACGGTAAGGCACATTTGCCGGATGCTTGAAGAACAAGGCTTGATTACAGATGCCCGGCAGATGGCCGAAGGACTGTTAAAACGAGAAACACAAGGAGGACTCGGAATCCCCGGGACGTCTTTCGCCTTGTTTCACTTAAAAAGCGAAGCGGCGGCTCTTCCGTTATTCAAAACGGTTGATCTGACAAAGCCGTATGAGATCAGAGGGATGGACGGGAACGTCATGAAGATGTCGCGGATGCTCATCATGCTTGCTCCAGATGACCTGTCTCCCGAAGGATCTGAAATATTAAGTCTCATCAGCTCTTCGATTATTGAAAGCGATGAAAGTATACGTGCGTACCAGACCGGAGATGCCGGCCAGCTTTACAGCAGGCTGAATACACTGTTTCATAAATTCATACAGGATAAAGAGTGGTGAAAACCCCGGAACATCTTCCGGGGTTTTGCTGTTTTAGGCATACGGACATGTTTAAAAAGAAAAATCGGCGGTTAAAAGGAAAGTAGCATTCGCAAAAGGGAGGAATTAATGATGGATTTACGCAATCGGCAAACGGATGGACAGCCGCCGCAGACGCAAGACCGCCAGCCCGGGATCGAGAGCGTGATGAATCCGCGTCCGATTTACGAAGATGAAAACCATAAAGGAACGGATAAGCTTAAAGGAAAAGTCGCGCTTATTACAGGCGGCGACAGCGGGATCGGCAGAGCCGTCGCAGTCGCTTATGCCAAAGAAGGCGCGGACATTTCAATTGTGTACTTGAATGAACATGAAGACGCTCAGGAGACAAAAGCACGGATTGAAAAAGAAGGCGTCAAATGCCTTCTGCTTCCTGGAGATGTCGGGGATGAAGCGTTCTGCAATGATGCCGTCGAACAGACCGTCAAGGAATTGGGAAGGCTCGATATTCTTGTCAACAATGCGGCTGAACAGCATCCGAAAGACAGCATTAAAGAGATATCCGGCGAACAGCTGGAACAAACTTTTAAAACCAATTTCTATTCGTATTTCTACTTTACAAAAAAAGCGATCGATTATTTAGAACAGGGCAGCGCCATCATTAATACAACATCGATCAACCCTTACCGGGGAAATCCGCAGCTGATCGACTATACAGCGACAAAAGGCGCGATCAATGCCTTTACACGGTCAATGTCTCAAGCGCTTGTTAAAGACGGCATCCGCGTCAATGCTGTTGCACCGGGACCGATTTGGACGCCGCTTATTCCGTCCACTTTCAGCGCTGAGGAAGTCGCAACCTTTGGCACTGATACACCGATGGGGCGCCCTGGCCAGCCCGTGGATCATGTCGGCTGCTATGTGCTTTTGGCATCTGATGATTCTTCTTATATGACAGGACAGACTCTCCATGTGAACGGCGGAGACTTTATTACGACATAAAAGGGGGAAGCTCGAGCGAAGGTGTTATTCAATACGACGGACTGATGGCGCAAAAAGAAAACATCCAAATGATGGACTGTGGCTTCAATAAACTGAACAAGCCGGGGCTTCAGTTGTTCGTTTATGTCAATACAGACCTCTGCTGTGCCATTCCCTGAACAAATTTGTCTTGAACAACGCCATTCCTCTATAAATGAATAAGGGGAAAGAAAAGACATTCAGATGATGTAGGAAGGAGAAAAAACAGACATTCCCGCCGTCCTGCCGCCTGAAGAAGACATGGATCATGTCGACGCCTGGCACGAATTCCAGCTGTCGCCCGGCGAACAGTACACCATTCCCCAAACACAAAGCATTGATCCAAAGCCGGCAGTGAAGACGCGGTTTTCTTAAGGCAGGCACGGATGACTACGAGAATGTAGCGGATGGGAGCATTTCTCATTCGCTTTTTTCTTTCCGATCGAAAACATCAAAACCGATGAAGTGTTGGCAGCCGGTGTCAGCAAAATGAAACCCGACTCCGTTCATTAGAATCGTTTTTGCAGCTTTTAAGCGGTTCGAACGAAACGAATAGACGCGTTCCCCGTTTAAGAAAGCCGGTTCAAGTTTTTGTTTTTTGCCGGCTATGGTTCCGAGACGGGCAATATCTGGTGCGGCGTCTCCCGAAAATTCAATTCCGATGATCCGGTTATCGCGGTCAAGGTCAGCCATCAAAGCCGTCTCTCCGATATCCTCAGTGGTGACAGGATCCGTGTGCTTTTCTGTCATATAAATGTAGCCCATCTCAGCTTCATCATCATATGTAATCAAAATCATGTCATCACTCCATTCAATTGTTTAATATACCGGACATTGTGGAAAAGTAACAGTGGACACAATGAAAAGGAGGGACCTTACAATGGATCAGCAGCAAATCAAACAAAAGGTGCTCGATATTCTCGATCATCATAAAATTGGTACGCTTGCAACAGTTGAACAGGGAAAACCCAATTCCCGCTATATGACCTTTTTCCACGACGGGATGACGCTTTATACACCGACAAGCGATGAAACGCACAAGGCGGAAGAGATTGACGACAATCCGAATGTCCATGTGCTGCTAGGGTATGACGGCGAAGGTTTTGGCGATGCGTATCTTGAAATCAAAGGTACGGCAAAATTGAACCACTCAAAAGAATTAAAGGATCAAATCTGGCATGAACAGCTTGAGCGCTGGTTTGACGGCAAAGATGATCCAAACCTGTCCGTGCTTGAGATTCACCCTTCAGAAATCCGGCTGATGAATGAAGGGGAAAGCACACCGGTGACGCTTGATTTGTAGAAAACTGTGTTGAACAGTTTGTCATATAGGGAGAACTGTAGTATAATACAAAATAGGAACACGCAAAGGGCAAATAAATGTAGATGGAAAGTAAACTTCTTTTTTCTTTCTTAGAAGATGCTTATTCTCTTCCTCTGACCGCCCCTAACAGGATAGAGGGAAAAAAGACTTTTTGTTTCACAATTCACACTGGCGCGGCTTCGGAGCCGTAAGGACGAATGAGAGGTAGGGCTTTCGTTGTCTTGTATCAGAAATTCCATGGTGTTTACTTTCACTCGGAAAGATAGATGCTGATCTTACGAATTTTAAATCATCCGCAGTTTCAGCGGACCCTTATAATATAGGATTTATTTGCTCGAATAAAAGAATAAGACAAAAAAACCGCTTTGGCATCTGCTAAAGCGGTTTTTCAAATGAACGCAACATTTGCCCTCATGAAACAGTCTAATTTGTAGACTGGAGGTCTCGAATGTGGATTTTTTATCATCTAAAGTACTGTTGATTTTTTGTTTTTTATTGCTGATACACTCTATTGAAACATTGGCGTATGCAGCCCGGCTGTCCGGCGCCAAGGTCGGGTTTATCGCCTCGGCCCTGTCCTTGTTTAATGTGATGGTGATCGTGTCGAGAATGTCCAATATGATTCAGCAGCCTGTGACCGGAAAGCTCGTTGATGTGGCAGGTACGGATGCTCTCTCACTCGTAGGACAGCAGTTTCGGTTCTTAATCTTCGGCTCAACCGTCGGCACGATTTGCGGAATGCTGCTTCTGCCGACGTTTGTCGCTGTTTTTTCGCGGGCGATCATACATTTAGCCAGTGAAGACGGTTCTGTTTTGCAGGTTTTCCGAAAGGCGTTTTCGAAAAACGGCCTGAAAAACGTCAAACAATATGTGAAAAGACCGACCGTGCAATATGTAAAAGGCTTTCAGCTCCGCTTTATACCGAAACGGCTGTTCGTTTTAAACATGGTGATCACAGCCATTTATACGATCGGTGTGCTGGCCGCTCTTTACGCTGGAGTTCTCGTTCCTGAAAGGCATACGACGGCAGTGATGGCATCGGGACTTGTAAACGGGATCGCGACCATGCTCTTGGCCCTGTTTGTCGATCCGAAGGTTTCGGTTCTTGCAGATGACGTGGCCAAAGGGAAACGGAACTATGTCTATTTAAAGTGGGCTTCGATTACAATGGCGGTATCAAGAGTGGCAGGAACAGTGCTTGCCCAACTTTTATTTATACCTGCCTCTTACTATATCGCATGGATGACCAAATGGATGTAGCTGGTTTTTGACGAAATGATTATAAAACGATATTTTTGATTTCGTTATGAAAGTTAAGGAATCTATAATCATTCCTTTTCATCGAGTATAGACGTTTTTGGCTTTCTTATATTAATTGCCGGCAGTTTCATCCTGTGATAGTCTTATTTGTGGCGGTGATAAAAGTGGATAGGGAAAGAACGAGAAAACCAAAGAGAAAAAGACGAAAAATCATAAAGCGTCTGTTTACATTAACCTTGCTGTTTGTCATAGCTGTTGCAGGCTATGTCTTTTATGAATACAGGCAAGGATTGTCTGAATCTGAAGGCGAATTTAAAGACGACGGCCAGTTTGAATTTAACGGAGAAGGTTCAGATGTTGATGAAGTGAATATTCTCGTGCTCGGTATTGATTCAAGAGGGGAAGACCATTCAAGGTCAGACTCGATGATGGTTGTTCATTACAACAAGAAACAGAAGCAGCCCAAATTGATTTCGATCATGAGGGACAGCTATGTCGACATCCCGGGCTATGAAAAACAAAAAATCAATGCCGCATATGCTTATGGAGGACCGGAGCTCGTCCGTAAAACGCTCAAGGACAACTTTGATTTGGATATTAACTACTATGCTGTCATTGATTTTAAAGGCTTTTCCAAAATCGTCGATGCAATTGCACCTGACGGCATCGAAGTCGACGTTCCGAAAAGAATGTCCTATGGCATCGGGATGACTTTGGAGCCGGGCAAACAGGTTCTTCACGGCGATAAACTGCTGGGCTACGTCCGTTTCAGACATGATGCAGAAAGCGATTTTGGACGGGTCAGGAGACAGCAAGAAGTCTTTTCAAAGCTTGAAAAAGAAGCGGTGAGCGTCGGAAATATCGCTCAGCTTCCCAAGCTGTGGGGGATCATTGATCCTTACATTGAAACAAACCTACCGAACGGGTTGTTATTCTCAGTCGGAAAAGACTTTATTTTAGGAAGCGTAAAAGAAACGAAAAGCTTCAGACTGCCTGTTGACGGTTCGTTTACAAATGCGGACGATCCCAAGTATGGAGCGGTATTGGATTTGGACCTTGAAAAAAACAAAGAAGAACTAAAGACTTTTTTAGAAGATTCATAAACAGACGATCCGCCGTATCTTTCGGCGGATCGTCTATTTATTTATCGTATTTTTTTAATCCTCGGTCATAAAGAAAATTACCGAATGGTACAAATGCGACGATAAAGCCGGCAGCCGGCCATTTCAGAGACCACCTCAACACAAATGTCGCATACAAAAGAACAAGCAGATATATAATAAATAATCCGCCGTGAAGCGAGCCGACAATCGTGACGGCCATCGGATAGCCCGCCCAGTATTTAAGGGGCATGGCGACAAAAAGCAGGATAAGCAGTGACATGCCTTCAATAAAACCCATCGTGCGAAGACGTCCAATTGGCGTTTGCAGCATGAAATACCTCCTGTAGCTCATATTCTTCCTTTATACTATAAACTAAAAAGGGACAAATATGACAGGTTTTTCTCATGTATTTTAAGTTTGCGCCGGAATCTTCATTAATGCCCCGAAATATTGCTGGGCCGTCGTAAAACAAATAAAGGCTGTCAATTCGGCTATTTCTTCTTCTGAAAAAACGTCTTTGAGAACGTCAAACTGCTTGTCTGAAATGCGCTCCCTCTGCGCCAAAAAGACTTCTGCAAATCCCATCGCAAAGCTTGTTTTCTCCTGATTAGGGATAGCAGGCTTCCCCTTGGCCTTGCAATATTCACAGCCGTTCCCCTGAGCAAGCACCCTGCGCACCTGCTCCTTTAATTCTTTTGATAAAAAACCGTCTCCTGCCAGCACCTCAGCCAAAGCCGTCCAGCTTGACAGAAGGCTTTCAGAATACCCAAGCAGCCGCTGAAACGGAGTGTTTCCCTTTTCTGAAGGATTGATTCTTGTCATTTGCTGATCACCTCTCCATAATGATATCTAAGAGAGTGATGAATATGAATGTCGAATAAAAGGATTTTTATGGGGATATTTAAAAAATGAAACGAAATGAAGGTAATAACATTGCAATTGAAAATAGATGATCTTGATCTTAAAATCATAGCCGAATTAAAAAAAGACAGCCGCCTGTCCATGCGGGAGCTTGGCAGAAAAGTCAGCCTCTCCGCACCATCTGTAACAGAAAGAGTCAGGCGCCTCGAATCGTTCGGCGTGATCAAACAATATACGTTGGACATTGATTACCCGAAAGTGGGTCTCCCCGTCTCCTGCATCATTGAAGCTACAGTGAAAAACGGAGAATACGACAGATTTAAAACCTATATCGAAAGGCTTTCCAATATCGAATTTTGCTACCGGATTGCGGGAGCGGCCTGTTATATGCTGAAAATCAACGCGGAAAGCCTGGCGCAGATTGAAGCGTTTATCAACGAAACTTCCGCATACGCCCAGACCGTGACACATGTGATTTTTTCTAAAATCGAAACAAAGGAATCATGAACATTAGAGTTGCATTGTTTTTATCTGTTATAATAAAAGGATGCATGAACAAGAAAGTGATGTGATGGACTTGTCAAAAACAGTCGTTTTAGCAGAAAAACCTTCAGTCGGCCGGGACTTGGCCCGTGTGCTGAAGTGTCATAAAAAAGGAAATGGATATCTTGAAGGGGACCGCTACATTGTGACATGGGCGCTCGGCCATTTGGTCACCTTGGCCGACCCTGAAGGATATGGAAAGGAATTTCAGTCGTGGCGCCTTGAAGACCTGCCGATCATCCCTGAGCCATTAAAGATTGTCGTCATTAAGAAAACCGGGAAGCAGTTTCAGGCGGTCAAATCGCAGCTGATCAGAAAAGATGTCAAAGACATCGTCATTGCGACAGATGCGGGGCGGGAAGGCGAGCTTGTCGCCCGCTGGATTATTGAAAAGGCGAAAGTGAACAAACCGCTGAAGCGGTTATGGATCTCATCTGTGACAGACAAAGCGATAAAAGAAGGCTTTAAAAACTTAAAGAGCGGCAAGGAATTTGAAAACCTGTATCATTCAGCCGTGGCAAGAGCTGAAGCCGACTGGATTGTCGGCATTAACGCAACAAGGGCGCTGACGACGAAATTCAATGCCCAGCTTTCCTGCGGCCGTGTGCAGACGCCGACATTGGCAATGATCGCGAAAAGAGAGGAAGACATCAAGAACTTTAAACCGGTTCCTTATTTCGGCCTGCGCGCCGCCGTTGACGGCATGACGCTGACATGGCAGGACAAAAAAACAAAGCAGACACGTACATTCAATGAATCTGTGACATCCCAGCTCGCAGGAGCGCTCCAAGGCAAACCGGCCGTGATTTCCGACTTGAAGAAAACGGCGAAAAAAAGCTTTGCGCCCGGCCTCTATGATTTAACAGAACTGCAGAGGGACGCCCATAAACGTTTCGGTTTTTCCGCGAAAGAAACGCTGTCCGTTCTCCAGAAGCTTTACGAACAACACAAGCTTGTCACCTATCCGCGGACAGATTCAAGATTTCTTTCAAACGACATTGTCCCGACGTTGAAAGACCGCTTGGAAGGGATGCAGGTCAAGCCGTACGCCCAGCATGTGACCCGAATTTTGAAGCGCGGCATTAAAGCAGGCAAAAGCTTTGTCAATGATGCGAAAGTTTCCGATCACCATGCGATCATTCCGACGGAAGAGCCGCTTGCGCTCGGCGCTTTAAGCGACAAAGAGAGAAAGCTTTACGACTTGATTGCCAAGCGTTTCCTCGCGGTATTGATGCCTCCGTTTGAATATGAAGAAACAAAGGTGTTTGCTGAGATCGGCGGAGAAACCTTTACGGCAAAAGGAAAAACCGTTCAGTCCCAAGGCTGGAAAGCGGTATATGATCATGTGGATGAAGATGATGACGAGGAAGAAAAAGATCAAACCCTTCCAAAGCTCGCAAAAGGTGATACACTTTCTGTTCGGTCTTTGACAGAGACAAAGGGAGAAACAAAGCCGCCTGCGCGCTTTAATGAAGGAACGCTCTTGTCGGCAATGGAAAATCCGGCCGCATTTATGCAGGGAGAAGAAAAAAATCTCGTCAAAACGCTTGGAGAGACAGGCGGACTCGGAACGGTCGCAACACGGGCCGACATTATCGAGAAGCTTTTCAATACGTTCCTGATCGAGAAAAAAGGAAAAGATATTTTCATCACCTCAAAAGGAAAACAGCTCCTTGAACTTGTCCCGTCAGATTTAAAATCTCCGGCGCTTACCGGCGAATGGGAGCAGAAGCTGTCAGGCATTGCAAAAGGCAAGCTGAAATCCGCTGCGTTCATTAAGGAAATGAAAGAGTATGCGAAGCAGACGATCAAGGAAATCAAGAGCAGCAATCAAAAATTCAAGCATGATAATGTTACGGGCACGCACTGCCCAGACTGCGGAAAACTGATGTTGAAAGTAAACGGCAAGCGCGGCACAATGCTCGTCTGCCAGGACAGGGAATGCGGCCACCGCAAAACGGTTGCCAAGCAAACGAATGCCCGTTGTCCGAAATGCCATAAACGCATGGAGCTGCGCGGCCACGGGGAAGGCCAGACCTTCGCCTGCGTCTGCGGCCACAGAGAAAAGCTCTCCGTTTTTGAAAAACGCAGGGGAAAAGACAAAAATTCAAAAGCAACAAAACGCGATGTACACTCCTACATGAAAAAACAAAACAAGGATGAGCCGATCAACAACGCACTCGCCGAACAGCTGAAAAAGCTGAAGCTTGATCAATAAAATCACGCAGCCTGCCGGAAACGGCAGGCTTTTTTATATTTAACCAATACTTACTTAGAATGAAGGAATTTTGCGGTGATCATTGTTGGGGCGGGTTCAATGGGAATGGCAGCGAGGTATTTTCTCTCCAAAAAAGGCGTCGATGTCCTCTTGGTTGATGCGTTTGATCCTCCGCACGAATTGGGAAGTCACAATGGCGATACACGGACGATTCGGCCACGCTTATGGCGAAGGTGCCCAGTATGTCCCGCTTGTGTTAAGAGCGCAGGAATTATGGTATGAACTTGAACAAGAAAGCGGTGAATCGCTGTTTGTTCAAACAGGTGTTTTAGGAATCGGCAGCGGGAATTCAAGGTTTATCAAGGAAACGATCAAAAGCGCTCAAATCTATTCATTGCCGGCCGAAGTACTAAGCAGTGCGGAGATTCGGCAACGCTGGCCGCAAATCGATGTTCCCGACGATTTTATTGGCTGCTTTGAAACAACATCGGGCGTGTTGTACAATCAAAATTGCATCGGCTTATCGAAAGCTGGCTGAGGCATACGAGGCCAGCTTTTTAATGAATACACGGGTTGAACAAATTGACCTGCGTGCAGATTCCGCTGAAATTGTAACGAAGTCCGGCCGCATCAGGGCTGACAAGCTGATTGTGACATCAGGCGCGTGGACGGGCAAACTTCTCATTGGCATGGAGCCGCGATTACAACCCGTTCGCAAAGTGCTTGGATGGTTTGAAGCGGAAGAATCGCTTTATAATGACTGCCGATTCCCGGCATTCTTTTTCGAACTTGGAGGGCCATTCTACTATGGAACGCCGAGCCTCGGAGGGAGCGGAATCAAAATCGGCTGCCACGACGGAGGCCTAACGACAGACCCTGATATGACCAATCGAAGCTTTGGGGTATATCCGTCTGACGAACAAGATCTCCAACAATTCATTCAAACCTACTTGCCAAAAGGTGTGGGACGATTTTCAAAAGGCGGAGTCTGCCTTTATACAAAATACCCTATACACAAGCGGGAAATCATAGCAAATTGGCCAAAAGCCCGCCAAGGATACCATGTGATATTGGCTGTTCGAGATATGGCGGATAATAAAAACGCTTTCTATCAATCGATCGATCGATATTCAACTAGTGAACCCATAAGTGTTTGGTGCAATCCCTTTGTTGAAAAAAGAACTGTTCAATGAAAATGTCGGGAATCTTCATGATGTTTTCATACTTCTATTTGTCCTAGAAAGCCGTTTCCTCTATCACCTGAGTGGAGTTTGGCCTATTTTTTCAATAGCGGTGTGTTTTTACTTTCTGGACTCCACGGTAGCGTGCATATCGCAAGTAGTGGATTTCTTTGCTGTGGGCAAAGCCGTACGGAGCGGAGAAATAAGGGAAGAACACCTAAATACCGATGTAAAGCACACCGTCGGAACTCCCGCGTGTATTGCGGTAAGTAAATCTACTAATTCCGCTGGGTAGGAAGGTCGAAAGCAGTTTCGGGATGTGGAAAGTGAACGCTAAATTTGTCCACCGCCCACAAGCTCAGAATGTACCTCTAGACTCTAAGTAGGAGCAAGAAACAAACTCGACAGCTTCCTTTCTGTCCTCAAGACGAATTTTTTGCCATCCCTCTATGTAAAAACATGTTAAGTTCGTCACTCTTTCATCGCCTGATCAAAGGAATCAGTTGTTTTCAAAATCCTTGATTCTACCCAATTAACCGGGTTGGTTAGTTTGGCTATGTTTTTCCTCCTTTAGTGCTTGATTAAGTTGTGATAGTGGACCTTCAAAGATACTAGTACAGAGATCTTGATAAAGGGCTATTTCATTTCCAAATACCTCTCGGGATTTACGCAGCAGTTCGATGAATACGGACTTATCCCTCACCGATTCGTCCAACGATCCAACTGCTTCAGCTAGTGCAGCACGAGCCGTCATTGCTTGGTGGTTGACGGATTGGACGTCCCAATACACATCCGGTGTTCCAGAACTAATCCGTGCTAGTAGTGCAAGCATAGTTGCATGCGGAGGGGGTGCAAGGGAACTAAGTTTTGCAATGTCAACATCTAATTCTGCGAGCGCCAATCCAAAGGTGAGTATCGCTGAATGAGTGAGTGCCTGCATAGCCGCGACCAATTGATCATGCTCCTCAGCTTCTAATAGCACCGGACGTCCTTTCCAATCTAAAATCATCTGAATCAAATGACTTCCTTTAGGCCCATCGTTTTGGACTATGACAGCTACCGGTCTACCCACGATACTAAGACTAGGAGCAAACATAGGGTTAAGACCTATGCTTTCGAAAGGCAAACCCAAAGAGTGTATTTTTTTAAATATGGGCGACTGTACCGAAAGAGTGTGCACAAAGAGAGAATCAGGCTTCATTAACGCCCCAACAACTTTTACTGCTTGAAGAGCTACGTTCTCTGGTAAAGCGAGCATCACCATGTCCGCCTTCTGGATCATATCTTTGGCCTGTGGAGTCGGAACAGTGATGTCACACTTCTTGAATTGTCGACTAACGGAAGGAGGATTCATATCGATAATACATACTTCAACACCAGATCCTTCAAGGAGGCCTGCAAACATCCCGCCAACACCACCAGCTCCTCCCACAATAACACACTGCCTTATTTCCTGACTCATCTTGAACCTCCCACTGCAGAGACTTCCGCTGCTGCGATAGCTGAGACCATAGCTCGCGCTTTAACCTGAGTTTCTTTGAACTCCTCTTCTGGATCTGACAATGCTACGATGGCTCCTCCGACACCAAAAGTCGCCTTGTCATCGGTAACAACAACTGTACGAATAACAATACTAAGATCCGCAGCGCCACTCAGTCCAAACCAACCGAGGCTGCCCGAATAGACACCGCGAGGGCCGCTCTCGAGTCGGTCTATGATTTCCATCGTCCGAATTTTCGGAGCACCAGTCATCGAACCACCTGGAAAAGCAGCACGGACGCAATCAACCGTTGATTTGTCTGGACGTATAGTGCCACGAATAGTCGAGATCAACTGGTGGACGGGAGCATACGTTTCTACATCGAACAGCTTAGGTACATGAACAGATCCTATTTCACAAACAGTGTTAAGGTCATTACGGACTAAGTCAACGATCATTAAGTTCTCTGCGAGATCTTTTTCTTGACTTAGTAACTCATTTCGTAATTGATGATCTTCAGCAGAAGTCCTACCTCTCATACGGGTACCCTTGATCGGTTTGGACTCAACGATACGATCAGTACCGATTGAGAGGAACCGTTCCGGAGAGGCACTCAGTACTGTAGCATCCGCAAAGTTTAAAAATGCCCCATAGGGCACCGGACTGATTCTTCGCAGGTGTGTATAAGTAATCCAAGGATCTATAGGGGTATAAACAGTGGCGGAATTAGTCAAGCATATCTCATAGGATTCCCCATTACGAATTTCTTCTAAGCAATTGTTGATCAGTTGAAGATAAGATGGTCGGTTATGACGAAACTCGATTGGGATATTGTGGTCTGGCACGGACGTAAGTACTGAATCCTTGTCCAAATCATTTGCTGCAACAGGAATTTCATTCAAGATTTGCTCTGTAGCATTTAGCCAGTTGATTGCTTGCTTATCCTCATCCCCAGTCGAAAGACACAACAGATAGGCTTCCTGTTCAAGATGATCAAAAACAAGCATGCGGTCAACGAAAAGCAGGGCCGCATCCGGAATCTCAGATTGATACCGGTTACTCCCACAAGTTTCAGCTTTTAGCTCATAGCCAATGTAACCCACATAGCCGAGATTGAAGTCAAAGGGAAGGCCTTCCGGAGTAGATGTTGCTCGACGGCGGATTTGCTCATCAAGATAATCATAAAATGACTGTTGAATGAACTCCGTCTCTTGACCCGAACGTTGTACTTTTACAACACCCTCTGCTACTTTATAGGTAATATATTCAGCATTCTCTCCGGTACCATCGCCAAGATATGAAAATCGTGACAAGCCTTCGATGACACTACTACTGTCAAGCCAGAATCCATGAGGTGCATCAGCAAATAGTGTCTGGTAACTTGACTGAGCGTCAGGAAATCCCGATAATTTTCGAAAATGAATCTGGTAGAAATCATTTTTAGAATGAGAAGGCTTCTCTAATTCGGGAGACTGTCTTGATCGTCTAGTGCGCTTCGGAGTTAGGTCTCGAAAGTTGGCAAGCAACTCGTGCCCATAATGACTACAGATTGACTCGGGGTGGAATTGCACACCCCAAATCGGCAGATTGCGGTGTCGAAGCCCCATAATCAAATCATCTTTTGTCCACGCAATCGCTTCCACATCATCACCCAATTCAGTAACTATAAGGGAGTGATAGCGTACGACAGAGAACTCAGGAGGAAGCCCGTCAAAGATATCGATCCCTGAATGGTGAATGACTGATGTTCGTCCATGCATGGGCTCAGAAGCGTGGTTCACCTTCCCGCCAAACAAATGAGCTATACCTTGATGTCCAAGGCAGACCCCGAGGACTGGCAACTTAGATTCTAGAATAACGGTTGTATTAATACCAAAGTCCTCAACCCGTTCCGGTCGACCAGGGCCTGGGGAGATCACGATGTTGTCAATCTCATCAATCGGTACTTGTGACCAGTCTACATCATTACGGACAACTATTGGCGGTCGGCCATTTACTTCGCCGATCATTTGATAGAGGTTGTAAGTAAATGAGTCATAGTTGTCAATTAGAAGTGTTTGTATCCCTGCCCCCATTAAACAATTCCTCCCTTTTTCTTTTTTGGTCGACTAGGCTTGAAGAAATTTCTTGCCTGCGATTTTCTGAGTTGTCAATTACTATATTCTCAACCCTGCACGTTTCAGAAATAATGAGCTCATAAAGGTTACGCAAAAACTCTTTACTTAAACCATTCTCGTCAGCGTACCGAGCTGCTCGTTCCTGGACAAAGTTAATTCGGTGCGGTTGCATCATCGGAATATTATACTCGCGTTTGTACAACCCAATCCTAATGCAGCATTCTAAACGTGCTTTCAATGTATCCAACAATTGTTCATCAATACTATCAAGTTTTACACGCAGGCCCTCAAGCCCCTTTTCTATTTCTGATAACATGTAAATTCCTCCGATTCTACATTCTTTTGATAAAAGAGAGGGACGCGTCTACCCTTTCCACCCGAAACTTAGACAATCGAGGGTTATTAAGTATACGACTCATAAGATAAGAAGATTTGAGTGTATTGACTATAGTTTCAGTGAAAATACCTAACAACCGAATCTCGAAGGTAGATGGATTCCATGGCACTTGAAACTGACAATCTACAGCATTATGAATACCTAACGTGCCGAGGAGACTCAACAAGTTGATTGAGATACATTAATAGATAGACCAGCTCGTCCTTTAAAATGGAGTAACCTTGATACACTGCCACATGACAGGTTGAAGTATGCAAACGCACGGAATAACGGCATGCCAGAGTCGTTCAATGGTGTAACCACAACATCCTCGTGAACATCATGTGTTGAATCACCTACGTACGAGCACTGCTAACCAATCAGAGCAGGCTCATTGGATGAATAAGCCAGTGAACAAATGTTTAAATATAGAGAACAGCCGCGAGATTACACTTGTGATCCTCGAGTACTACAAATTTTATAAAAGCAGATTATAAAAAGTGTCGCCACGAACACCCCAGTGTTTGACGAAGGATTTAACAACCTTAACTTTCATCGAAGTTATGCAAATTCGGTTTGTTTATTGTTAAATTATAACTTGAAACCTAAATTGTAACAATTTAAATATTGCAAAAAAATTCAACACTTGTGTGAATGAACTGCACCCCAATTGTTAGACACCATCTAACAATCGGAGGTGCAGTTTTCTTATGGCTAAATTTACAGCTGAGGAAAAAATACAAGCGGTCAAAAGGTATCTTGAAGGTATTGAAGGATACAAAACGATTGCCAAGGAGATCGGCGTTTCGCACAGCGTCTTTCATGTGTGGATTCGCTTTCAAAAAATCTATACAACCTATTCCGCAGAAGATAAACTAGTGGTGCTTCACTATATGATCGAAAATGGGACGTCTATCCGTGAAACAGCCGTCACCTTTAATATTCAATCGCATTCTACACTCATTCAGTGGCAGAAACAGTTTGAAACCGGAGGAATAGATGCCCTAAAACCAAAGAAAAAGGGGCGTTTACCTATGAAAAAGCAAAACCCCAAAAAACGGAGCGCAAGAAGGATCAACTGAAGCGATGCAAGCAGAAATTGAGCGAATGCGAATGGAGAATGCCTGCTTAAAAAAGTTGAATACCTTAGTTCAAAACAAGACAAAGCGCAAGTCGTATTTGAACTAAGGACCGAGTTTCCGGTCAAAGCGCTGCTTCAACTGGCTGGAATACCGTGCAGTACGTATGATTACTGGGGATCGAACATTTTAAAAAAGAACTCGCAGAGTATATTGATTACTACGATCACAAACGGATTAAGATCAAATGAAAAGGCAGGAGTCCAGTACAATACCGGATTCATGCCAGTCAAACTGCTTCATGACATTTTATTGTCTAACTTTTTGGGGTCATATCAAAATGAGCGGCAGGTTTTTAGTATGGTTGACCATGTTTACATTGAGTGGTGTTTAGGAGCGGATGGTTTGAAGCAGAAGAATCACTTTATAATGACCGCCGATTCCCGGCATTCATTTTCGATCTTAGAGGGCCATTCTACTATGGAACGCCGAGCCTCGGATGGAGCGGAATCAAAATCGGCCGCCACGACGGAGGCCTAACGACAGATCCTGATATGACCAATCGGAGCTTTGGGGCATATCCGTCTGACGAACAAGATCTTCAACAATTCATTCAGACCTACTTGTCAAAAGGTGTGGGACGATTTTCAAAAGGCGGAGTCGGCCTTTATACAAGAACGGCTGACGAAGATTTTCATCATTGATCAGCATCCAGAACATCCTCATGTTTCGATCACCGCCGGATTTTCCGGGCACGGCTTCAAGTTCAGCAGTGTGGTGGGGGGATCTTAAGCGAGATGAGCACGGCTGGGAACACGAAGCATGATATTTCAATTTTCTCCTTACCAAAGGCTGCTTTGCAACAGCCGCTGTAGTGTTTTCTTCACTTTCGTCAGCATGCCGTATCACGTTTCCCGTCAGCGAAAAAGTGGTATGGATAAACAAAGGAGGACGTGATATGGCAAACAAAACCGCAGGAAAAATAGGGGCAGAGCTGCTGAAGGAATGGAATATTGATCATGTTTACGGCATGCCGGGGGACAGCATCAACGAATTTGTTGATGAATTGCGGCATGAAGAAAACAATCTCCGCTTCGTTCAAGTGCGCCATGAAGAAACCGCGGCTCTTGCTGCCGCGGCCGATGCGAAGCTGACAGGCAAAATCGGTGTCTGCCTTTCAATCGCGGGGCCCGGCGCCGTTCATCTGCTGAATGGGCTGTATGATGCAAAAGCTGACGGTGTACCTGTGCTTGCCATTGCAGGACAGGTATCTTCAAATGAAATCGGAAGGGATACATTTCAGGAAATCGGCCTTGAGAGGATGTTTGAGGATGTAGCTGTCTTCAATCAGCAGGTTCATTCGGCCGAAGCGCTGCCTGATCTTTTAAATCAAGCGATCCGCACCGCATACAGCCAAAAAGGGGTCGCCGTTCTGACCGTATCTGATAACCTGTTTGCAGAAAAGATCAAGAGGAAGCCGGTTTATACGTCCGCGCTTTATATTGAAGGCGATCTTTACCCGAAGCAAAGCCAGCTTATGCAGTGTGCGCAGCTGATCAATGAAGCGAAAAAGCCGGTTATTTTGGCGGGAAGGGGAATGAAATCGGCAAGGGAGGAACTGCTGGAGTTTGCAGATAAAGCAGCCGCCCCGATCATCATCACGCTTCCGGCAAAAGGCGCCGTCCCTGATCGGCATCCGCATATGCTCGGAAACCTCGGACACATCGGCACAAAGCCTGCATATGAAGCGATGGAGGCATGCGATCTTTTGATCATGCTGGGGACTTCATTTCCTTACCGTGATTATCTGCCGGAAGATACGCCGGCCATCCAGCTTGACAACAACCCGGCAAAAATCGGCAAGCGGTATCCTGTCACCGCCGGCCTTGTCTGTGATGCGAAGACCGGACTATTTGAACTGACGAAAACAATTGAACGGAAAACGAGCCGCTCATTTTTGGAAAGCTGTACAGAGCATATGAACAAGTGGCGATATCAAATTGAAAAAGATGAGCAGGAGGCGACATCACCGCTTAAGCCTCAGCAAGTGATCGCAAGGCTTGAAGATGCTGTCGCAGATGATGGGGTCCTTTCCGTTGACGTCGGAAACGTGACGGTCTGGATGACGCGCCATTTTAATATGACCAATCAGGATTTTCTTATATCAAGCTGGCTTGGCACGATGGGATGCGGCCTTCCCGGCGCTATTTCCGCAAAGCTTTCTTATCCGGAACGCCAGGTTGTAGCTGTATGCGGAGACGGCGGCTTCAGCATGTCCATGCACGATTTTCCGACCGCTGTCAAATATGATCTCCCGATTGTTGTCATCATCTTAAATAATCAAAACTTAGGCATGATTCAATATGAACAACAGGAAAAGGGGCATCTTGAATATGCGACAGCGCTCGAAAACGTCGATTATGCCAAATTTGCCGAAGCATGCGGAGGGAAGGGGTTCAGCGTGACAAGGCATGAAGAACTCATTCCTGCCCTGAAAAATGCTTTTCAATCACAAGAACCGGCGATTATCGATGTGGCAATTGAAGACGAACCGCCGCTCCCCGGAAAAATATCCTATACACAAGCGGCAAACTACAGCAAATATGTGATGAAGAAATTCTTTGAGAAAAAAGAACTTGACCTGCCGCCGTTAAAGAAAAGTTTAAAAAGGATATTGTAGTGAATGGCCAAGGGGCATAATGTTGCTTCCTTGGCTGTTTTTTTATTTTTTGAAGATTCTGTTGATTTATCATTTCCACATGTTAAAATCAGTATGGAAAATATAAGAAGGAGAGCGTAAGGCGCTTGTTTGTTTTTTCTTTTTGCATCAAAACCCATCTCATCATCTAAAAAAGAGAGAGGGGATATCCATATGCAGCGTAAATTTTCATTTCATTTTCAAAAAACGCTAAGCGCCGCTGTTATATTGGCGGCAGGATTGTTGGGTTCATCAATCATTCCTCAGCAGGCTTATGCACATGGTTTTGTTGAAAAACCCGGAAGCAGAGCGGCTTTGTGCAGTGAGGCTTATGGGCTGCTTAACTTGAATTGCGGAAGCGTGATGTATGAGCCGCAAAGCTTGGAAGCGAAAAAAGGGTTTCCGCAGGAAGGACCTGCCGATGGACAAATTGCGTCTGCGGGTGGATTGTTCGGCGGCATTCTTGATCAGCAAACCGGAGAACGCTGGTTTAAACATATCATGACCGGTGGAGAACATACATTTACTTGGAAATATACCGCCCCCCACAAAACCAGCCAATGGCATTACTATATCACCAAAAAAGGCTGGGATCCCAATCAACCGCTGGAGCGGGCCGATTTTGAGCCGATTGGAACAATTGAACATGACGGTTCGCCTGCATCGAATCATTTATCACATCAAATCTATGTACCTGAAGACCGCCAAGGATATCATGTGATATTGGCTGTTTGGGACGTGGCTGACACTGAAAACGCTTTCTATAATGTCATCGATGTTGATTTAGAGAATAAATAAAGCCCCGGTTGCTTGATCTGCTGATCAAAACGATCTGGACATTCGTTTTGCATATGAGTGGGTTTTGGTGCAAACAGATTAAATGAAAATGAAAAAGCCTGTTCTTCGAAAAAATCGAAGCAGGCTTTAAAATTCGTGTATTTTACTTAGTTTAGTATAACCGGATTATTTCTTTTTCTTCATTGCCGCTGCTGTGAATGGAAGAAGGGTTCCAAACAGCATCGTGCCTCCGAAGAAATTGCCGAGATACGGCTGTCCGATCAAATAGCAGACAGCAAAAACGCCAGCAGCCAGCCCGATCATCACATAGCCCGGATAGAACCTTTTTTGAAAGCTCGTCCTTTGGGTAATCCGAAAAAATATCAGCCCTATGATAAGCGGGACGATCCATAGGTAAAACAGGATAAATACTCTCATAGCCAAAACTCCATATTTTTTAATTTATCATACCAGATTGGGGCCGAAAATGCGTGTGACAAATTTCGGACTCATTTGCTGCGTGCGTCGTATTCTTCCTTTAGCAGACCGTAGACAAAATGATCGGCATAGTGATCATGGAGCCACTCGCATTGTCTGAGGCAGCCTTCCTTCGTAAATCCAAGTCTTTCGGGAATCGCCTGGCTTTTAAAGTTTTTTGTTGCGGCCCTGATTTCGATCCGGTTTAGCTCATATTCATTAAACAGCATATCAATCAGCCCCTGGCATGCTTTCGTCATCATTCCATTCCCCTGAAAAGACTTCCCAAGCCAGTAGCCGAGCGAAGTCGTACGGTTGATCCAATTGATATAGTGGAGGCCGATGATGCCGGCAAATTGATTTTGCTGCCAGATTCCGGCCTGAAAGCCGTTATTCGCGGCGGCCTGTTTCATACAATCTTCAATAAAGGCTTCGGTGTCTTCAAGCTTCTTTGTTCCGTCCACCCAATACAGCCAGTTTCTTAAATCATCCTTCGACTGCTGGATCTGCATATAGACACTAGGTGCATCTATCGGTTCGAGTTTTTTTAAGTAGAGGTCATCATCGATCTTCAGTTTGAACATCCATAATCCTCCTTTTCTTCAGTATAATATAAAAAAGCCGACCGAAGTCAGCTTTTTTAGCCGAAAAATGTATCGAAGATAAGGAAAATGTTCAGGGTGACGATCAGCACAGCGATGAGCCAAGAGACGCCTGTCACCCACTTCGCATTTTTGAGGCTTCCCATAATGCGCTTACTGCTTGTAAATAAGATGAGCGGGATGAGAGCGAAGGCGATCCCGAATGACAGGACGACCTGGCTCATAACAAGAGCATTTGTCGGATTGACGCCTGATGCAATGATGGCAATAGGCGGCAGAATCGTAATAAACCGTCTTAAATAAAGCGGAATCCGAAAATTGATAAATCCCTGCATGATGATATCTCCGGAAAGCGTTCCGACAGATGAACTGGATAAGCCCGCTGTTAAAAGCCCGATGCCGAATAAAACGGCGGCCAGCGGACTGACCATGCTGCTGAAGTGGCTGAAGGCCACATCCAAATCCTCGACAAAAATACCGTGTTTGAAAAACAATGCAGCAGCGACGATCAGCATGCTTGCATTAATAGCTCCGGCGATCAGCATGGCGATCAAAATATCTATAAATTCAAAACGGAAAATTTTCTTCTTCTCTGCTTCTGTTTTTCCGACTACTCTTCGCTGGGTGAGAGCGGAATGCAAGTAAATGGCATGCGGCATGACAGTTGCTCCCAAGATACCCGCCGCCAGCAGGATGCTGTCGGTTCCGTTAAAACGGGGAACAAACATGCCCTCCAAAACAGATCCGAGGTCAGGTTTTGCGAAAAAGGTTTGAAAGGCAAAGGCAATCACAACGATAAACAGCATTCCCGTAATCGCCGCTTCAAGCGGCCGGACGCCGCGTCTTTGCAGTTCCAGGATCGCAAATGATCCTGCCGCCGCAATAATGGACGCTTCAAGAAGCGGAATGCCGAACAGCAGATAAAGGCCGAGAGCCGCTCCGATAAATTCGGCAAGGTCTGTCGCAATGACGACAAGCTCTCCTTGAATCCACAAACCGACTGACACCGGTTTTGGAAATTCTTCTCTTGCGATTTCGGGAAGGTTTTTTCCAGTCGCAATGCCGAGCTTTGCGGATAATGATTGAATAAGCAGTGCCATGATATTAGAAAAAAGAATCACCCATAAGAGCAAATATCCATATTTGGAACCTGCGGCGATGTTCGTTGCAAAGTTGCCGGGATCGATATAAGCAATGGCTGCAATGAAAGCCGGCCCTAAAAAAGGAAGCAGCCTTTTGAATCCTCTGCTTTTTCCGTCTAGTGCATCTTGAGCTGCTTTAGATATTTGTGCGTGTCTGGATAGATCCTGACTGACCATATGATTCACCTAGATTCTCCGTTGTTTTTCCTTATACACAAAAGTTTCCTTAGTGCAAATTCTATATTCATCATATGCCCTTATATCCTAAATTGTCAACTATGTGATGCTATAGTTTATGCAGGAATTGTTTAGCGTAAACAAAAACCAGCATCGCTTCTGCGATGCTGGCTAATTTATGCTTCTGATCGGGAACCCATTCTTCCGCGGAAGATGAGGCTTAAAATAAAGACGAGAATCGCGGCGCCGATAATGGCCGGAAAGATGGCAAATCCCGCAATATCAGGCCCCCAGGTTCCGAACAGCCCGTGGCCGATCCAAGCTCCGATAAAGCCGACAACCATTGAGCCGATGATGCCGCCGGGAGCGCCATTGCCTCCGATTGCACCTCCGATTAAACCGATGACAATTGCAACGATTAAAGAAACGAGAAATCCCAACATTGTCATTCCACCCTCTTTCAATTGATTTATATTACGTGTTTAGCCTCTCTTTTACTTTGCTAAACGTTCGAAAGCATATCGGGCGGGACGACTGTTTATTCCTCGAGCAGGGAAGCGCCGGCAATTCCGGGGTGCGTCATCTCATACGGATCTAGAATGAGATCAAGCTCCTCCTCTGTTAAAACATCATGCAATAAACAAAGTTCGCGTACAGATTGGCCTGTGGCAATGGCCTCTTTTGCAATTCTGGCAGCTGCCTCATACCCTAGATGGGGGTTGACGGCGGTAATGACGCCGACGCTTTTTTCAACAAATTCTTTCAGCCTGATTTCATTTGCTTCGATCCCTTTGATGCAGTAATCGGTGAACACGCGGAATCCGTTGTTCATGATTTTGATTGATTGCAGCAGGTTAAATACAAGAACAGGCTCCATCACGTTTAATTCAAGCTGTCCCGCTTCTGAAGCAAGGCAGATGGTGTGATCGTTGCCAATGACCTGAAATGCGATCTGATTCATCAGCTCGGGCATGACCGGATTCACTTTGCCCGGCATAATGGAAGAACCGGGCTGGCGCGGCGGAAGCCGGATTTCCGCAAGCCCCGCCCTTGGTCCAGAGGCCATTAAGCGAATATCGTTCGCGATTTTAGACATGTTCATCATCCCTACTTTTAGGGCGGCGGAAACCTCTGTGTAAGCATCGGTGTTTTGGGTGGCATCGACAAGGTGATCCGCTCCTGTCAGCTGATAGCCGCTGATCTCTGACAAATGCTCAACGACATTTTGAATGTATATTGGATCAGCGTTCAGTCCTGTGCCGACCGCGGTCGCTCCCATATTGACTTCATAAAGATGGTGGCGGGATTGTCTGATCCGCTCGATGTCGCGCTCAATCACGCGCGAATATGCCTCAAATTCCTGTCCGAGCCGAATGGGAACCGCATCTTGAAGATGAGTCCGCCCCATTTTGATGACGGAATCAAATTCGGCCGCTTTTTTGCGGAATGCATCAAGCATATCTTCCATCGTCGCCAAAAGCTTTTTTAAGTGATTCAATGTTGCGAGATGAATGGCTGTCGGAAAAACGTCATTCGTTGATTGGGCCATGTTGACATGTGTGTTCGGGCTTAAATGAAAATAATCGCCTTTTTCTTTTCCTAAAAGCTCCAATCCTCTATTTGCGATGACCTCGTTTGCATTCATATTCATTGAAGTGCCGGCTCCGCCTTGAATGGGATCGACGATAAAATGATCATGCCACAGCCCTTCCAATATTTCGCCGGCCGCCTTAACGATGACTTTGCCAAGATCTTTATATAACCGTTTGATATCCATGTTGGCGAGAGCTGCTGCTTTTTTGATCATCGCCAAACCGTTAATCAATTCTTCATCGATCTGATAGCCTGTGATCGGAAAGTTCTCTACCGCCCTCATGGTCTGCACGCCATAGTAAGCGTCAGCCGGAACTTCTTTTTCGCCTAGAAAATCTTTTTCAATTCGGGTTGTTTTCGTTTCCATGGTTATAACCCTCCGTATGTCGTTTCTTATGATGTAGTGTGCCACGATCCGCCGTGTTTTACTTTGCTTTAAAAAAAGTAAAATCGACTCCTGAAAACAGGCTGTCAAGTATTAAAAAGCCTGTTTTTAGTAATGATATCGGATCATTTGCATGTCAAAAAAATTTAAGGAAAGATATGCAGAAAGAGACAACTGGTCAAATAGTTATGTTTGTATATTATTAACTTAATTAAATTCCTTTACTTGTTTCACTTTTTTGTAGTAAATTCCTTATATAAAATTTTCATATGAGAAAGGAAGAGCCGTGATGGGAAACGTACTGATGATCAATTTTCCCGGGGAAGGTCACATCAACCCTTCGCTTGGTGTGACAAAAGAGCTTCAGAGACGAGGAGAAAAGGTTGTATATTATGCGGTCGAAGAATACGCAGAAAAAATTAAAAAAACAGGGGCTGAAGTTCGTTTATATCCCGATTTCAGAGATTTTTTGTCATTGGGGAAAAACGTAACAGATGAAAAGGAAATGGACTTTGCCGAAATAGGCTACAACATGGCCAAAAAAGCGGACGAGATCGTTCAGATCATCTATCAGGAAGTGAAGGACGAATCTTATGACTATGTGATTTTCGATCATCATTTTCTGGCTGGGAAAATCATTGCTGAAATGCTGGAGCTGCCGAGCATTTCATTATGTACGACATTTGCAATGGATGAAGGGTTTGTCAGCTCATTTACACAAAATCCTCAAAACGATCTTGAACGTTCGCCTTACTTTGAAAAATTCAAGCAGTCTCTCTGCGAATTAAATGACCAGTATCCTATCAGCCTTCGTCAGCCGTTCGATGTGTTTTCATGCCGCGGAGATATAACAATAGTCTTCACATCGAGAGAATTTCAGCCTTATGCCGAACGATTTGATGAGGATTATCTGTTTGTCGGGCCGTCTATCACAAACCGCCAAGATCCGGAAGGCTTCCCATTCGAAGAGCTGGAGGGTGAAACCGTCATCGTCATCTCAATGGGGACGATCTTTAATCAGCAAAAAGACATTTATAACATGTGCATTGAAGCCTTGAAAGACTTCGACGGAAAAGTGGTGTTGTCAATTGGCAAAAATACGAATCCAAATGAGCTCGATCAAATACCGGATCACTTTATTGTCAGGTCTTATATTCCGCAATTGGAGCTTTTGAAAAAAGCCGATTTATTTGTCACACACGGTGGGATGAATAGTACAAATGAGGGGCTTTACTTTGACACGCCGCTGCTCGTCATCCCGATGGGTGGTGATCAGTTCTTCGTCGCCAGCAGGGTAGAACAGGTAGGCGCAGGAATGATGCTGGACAAAACAGAGCTTTCCTCATCTATTCTGCGAACAAAAATAAAAGAAATCATCGAAAACCGCTCTTATGCAAACGGTGCTGCCAAAATCGGCAAATCGCTTCGCAACGCCGGCGGCTACCAAAAAGCTGCAGATGCTGTTTTTGAACTTGTGCATAAAAACTAAAGACGCTCCCCATCAGGAGCGTCACAGCGTGTCGACAAACCCTCGCATTCGTTGTCAGGTATACTGAAGTCGGTGCTCACATTCAAGAAAGGAACGGCGGCTAATCGCTCAGGCGTCCTGCCTGAACGCCGCCGTCATCACATCTAAGTGCGCGGATGTCCTGTCCGAACACCGTCGTTATCACGTCCTGTAAAAGCCCGATGCTCGCCCTTCCTAGACTGCAAAGGTTTCGGGTCACACTTTAGTCCATCCGTATCTTTTTCTGAACACTGCCGTCCTTTTTGTGGACGATAACGGCGGTCCCTTTATTTCGGGCGATTTCTTTCGCCCGTTCAACCGCCTCTCGTTTTGTCTCCTTCACATCGCTGGCCCGCTTGGCATCTTCGGCTTTCACCGCCCATCCTTTTTCATGCTTGATGACGTGTTCACACGTTTCCGCCAGAGCTGGACGCGAATTTGAGCTGTCATCATCGCGCTCTGTCTCATCTGCTTCTTCTGAGTAAGCCTTGAGTTCACTTTTGCTTCTGTTTTCGGCCCATTCCTTTGCCTTGCTCGTTGCAATCGGAATGGCGCGGTTTTCCTCATAGCCTTCATCCATCATCGCGTTTGCAATTTCAATAGCTTTCTTTTTAACCGGTTTGTCTACATTTTTGAGTGAAGCGGGATAGTCTTCCATTGACCAAGGCATCGCTTGATTCCCCCTTTTTAGGTATGGTTTTTATTTACCCGTTTCAAGCGAATGAAAAAACCGGAATTCTGAGGTGAAACATTGTATACTATAACAAAACAATAAGGAGGACGGACTCTCCGTGCGCAACGTGCAGACAGATTTAGAAGAACAGTTGAAAATCATTGAAAAATGGGAAAAAGAACAGCAGAAAGCATGGTTTTGGGAAAGAATCGGAAGGCTTCCGTTCAAAGTGCTGGACAAGCTGACGCCTGCATTTATTCAAGACAAAATCGGCCTGCTGCTGGATGAAATCGGCGGCTTTATTCAAAACGGCGGGCAATATCTGACTTCTGAAAAACATCTGATTCGCAAGTATCAGAAAAAGCTTCCGAATGAAACGATTCAAACGATTGAAGATATCCAAAAAGCTCCTTTAGCGGTTATGGATCAAATCTGTGAAGATCTTGGGAAAAACAGAGCAAACACCGCGGCCGTACAAGGGGCGACAACGGGGGTAGGCGGCATTTTTACACTCGCAGTCGATATTCCCGCAATCCTCGGCCTTTCTTTAAAAACCTTGCAGGATATCGCGGTATCTTATGGCTACAACCCGCAAGAGAAAACGGAACGGATGTTCATCATCAAGTGCCTGCAGCTCAGTTCGGCTGACATTGTCGGAAAGAGAGCGATTATAGAAGAACTCAGCCACTATCACCAAAGCCCCGGCACCCGCAATAATATGGTCTCGCAAATTCAAGGCTGGCGGGAAGTCGTTTATACATACCGTGATTCCTTCGGCTGGAAAAAACTATTTCAAATGGTGCCCATAGCAGGCATTCTCTTTGGTGCGATCTCGAATCGTTCGATGATGAACGGAGTGGCTGAAACAGGGATGATGATGTATAAAAAGCGGAGAATCCTTGAGAAGCTTGCAGAGATTGAGAAAGAAAATGAGGAATGTCCCCGGGAAAACACAGATCAAGAGTAAATGAAAAGGGATGCCGGTTTGACCATGCATCCCTTTATGCCGCTAAGATTTTTCTGTAAAACGCGGGAGCGCGAAGACAATCGCAAAAATCCCGCAGATGCCGATCAAAACCGGATAGAAAGAATAAGGAAGAATGCTGATCGGCGATATCTTCGCAATTTGCGCCGCTGACAACATTTGTGCTCCGTAGGGGATCAGTCCTTGAATGACGCATGAAAAGATATCAAGGATACTTGCCGATTTCCGATTGTCGATTCCGTATTGGTCGGATAGATCCTTGGCGAGAGGTCCGGCTGTGATGATAGCAATTGTATTATTGGCCGTAGCCAGATTGGCTGCGCTGACGAGCCCCGCAATTCCGGCTTCCGCTCCTTTTTTTGTGCGGATCCGCCGGGAAACGAATTCGAGCAGGAAGGTGATTCCGCCGTTCCGCTTCATCATTTCCGCCATTCCGCCGATCAGAAGAGACAGGATGATCAGCTCAGACATCCCGCCAATCCCTTCTGTGATCGCCGTTAAATAAGAGTGGAGGGTCAGGCTGCCGTCGAAAATTCCGATCACACCGGCTAAAACGATTCCGCCAAGGATGACGGCCATCACATTAAAACCGAGAAGCGCAAAAATCAAGACGCCGAGATATGGCAGCACTTTTATCCAGCTGTATGTCCCTTCCTGGGATTCAAGTTGTCCTCCCGACGAGAAAATCATCAGCAGAATGATCGTTACGATTGCGGCGGGCAGCACGATCAGGAAATTCGTTTTAAATTTGTCCGACATTTTCGTTTTCTGAGTGCGGACAGCGGCAATCGTCGTATCAGAAATAAAAGACAAGTTATCTCCGAACATGGCGCCGCCGACAACGGCAGCTACCGAGAACGCCGCGGGAACGCCTATTTCGGCGCTGATCCCTGCACTGATCGGAACGAGTGCCGCAATCGTTCCGGTCGAAGTTCCCATCGAAATGGAGATGAAAGCGGCAATGATAAATAAACCGGCGACCATAAACTGCTCCGGTACGAATGATAGAGCCAGATTCACGGTCGAATCTACAGCCCCCATTGCTTTTGCAGCAGAAGAAAACGCCCCCGCCAAAATAAAGATCATCACCATGATCATAATATCAGGATGTCCCGCGCCTTTTGCAAACCATTCCGTCTTCCGGCTAAGCGGTTCCTTTCGGTTCATGGCGAGCGAAACAACGGATGCAGCCAAGGCCGCGACTACAATTGGAAGGCTGTAAAAGTCGCCCGTTATAAGTCCTGATCCGACGAATAAACAAACAAATAAAAATAGCGGCAAAAGCCCGGAAGCTTTTCCGTTTTGTTTTTCCATGCTGTACACCTCTTCTATCGTTAAAACCGTTTTTTCATCAATATCCAACACTTTAAAAGGCGAACGGTCAAAAGTCAAATGGTAAAATAAGTTCGGGAGAAAAACAAACAAAAAGAGGGGAAGCTGATCAACTTGAAACCTGGACATAAAATGAACTTTTCCGATCTGACAAAGGACATCAAGGAGAAACACGCCAATTTCATCGTCTCAGAGGTGAATGATCACTGCATGCGGATCGCAGTCTTGCAAGGCGATTATGTGTGGCACTTTCACCCTGATTCAGATGAGCTGTTTATTGTTTTGGAGGGGGAGCTATTGATCGACTTTAAGGATCGTGGCACGGAAGCGGTGAAACCGAACGATTCACTGCTCATTCCGAGAGGCGCGATTCACCGGACGCGCGCGAATGTGAGGACGGTTAACCTTTGTATGGAAAAAACAAGCGCGGAAACCGTGATATTTGCAGAAGGCCATGTGCTGAAGCTGATTCAGTGCAAGCCGGCCGGACAAAACAAACGGCCGTTTAGTGAAGCCCAGGCCAAATGGCGACCGCTTCAAAACATCAATGGGCTCATCAGGCAATGGGGAGGATGGCGGGAGTCCGAGAACGGTCCGGAAGCTGTGATTATGGCGCTTTGGAAGACAAAACGCGATTATTTGCAATTTATGGAGAGAGAGCACGATCTGATATATGAAAGAACGAGTCAGAAAGGAACGTTTGAATCAAGCAATATTGAGCTTATCGAGAATCCGATCGATATAAGCCGCACCCTTGAGAAGCGCGCGCTGGGGCTTGTCCTTGAACCGGAATGGACGGTAAACGGGGTGAGAGGCTAAGCGGGCTGTCCACTGATGTTCTCCGCGACTTTCGTGAATGTGCTATTTTTGTTTACTCTTTTTCAGATGTGGAATGTAAAAACCATAACACTTCAAAAGGAGGAGTTAAAAATGGCAAACAATAACGAAAATAACAAAATGAGCCGTGAAGAAGCAGGTAGAAAAGGCGGGGAGAAAACAAGCCAAAACCATGATAAAGAGTTCTACCAAGAAATCGGCCATAAAGGCGGGGAAGCAACAAGCCAAAACCATGATAAGGAATTCTACCAAGAAATCGGCGAAAAAGGCGGAGAAAAGACAAGCCAAACTCATGACAAAGAATTCTATCAAGAAATCGGTGAAAAAGGCGGAGAAAAGACAAGCCAAACTCATGATAAAGAATTCTACCAAGAGATCGGTCAAAAAGGCGGGGAAAAAACGAGTCAAAATCATGATAAGGAGTTTTATCGGGAGATCGGCGAAAAAGGCGGACGCCAAAGAAGAAGCGGTTAATCAGCAGGAGAGAGGGGCTTTACAGCAGCCCCTCTCTTTTTTTATGCTTTAACCGCCCGCTAACCTGGATTTGTCTATATTAAATTATTATTAATTATTGATCTTGAAATGAGATTTCCGCGGTGTTTTGTTATATAATTTACAGAAGGTACTCTAATTGTAATGATGTGACTTTGAATATGCTAAAAAGTTAAGGACTAAAGTACTGGTGGGAGTGTACTCGAATGGCAGCGTTGTTTAAATTTTTTCAGCACCCTGGGGTCAGGCGTTTTTTTGTTTTTGTAGTTTTGGCGGGGGTTTTATATCTATTCCGAAGCATGATGAATCTCATTTTGCTTACATTTATTTTCACCTTTTTAATGAACCGTTTGGAAAATGTGATCAGAAGCTTTTTAAACCGTTTTATTAAGGTCAGCCAGAGACTGATTATATCCTGTTTATACGCGGCTCTTGCCATCGGGCTTTCGATTGGCGGAGTGATGTATTATCCCGTGATCATCACGCAAATACAGCAGATTATTAAACAAGGAAAATATATCGCTTCTCACCCTGACAGTATTCCTTTTCTTGATATGATCACCGATGTATTCGGCGATTTCAACCTGACATCATATTTGGAAAAAGGGCTTAACTTTATCTATACATATGTTACGGATATCAGCGCATTTGGCTTGCAAGTGATCCTGTCATTAATTCTCAGCATGTTTTTCCTGATTGAAAAAGATAAAGTTATGAGCTTGATGAATAAATTTAAAACGAGCAAGGTCGCCGTTTTCTATGAAGAAATTGCGTACTTTGGCAAAAAATTCACGAGAACGTTCGGCAAGGTGCTCGAAGCTCAGTTCATCATTGCCTCTATCAATTGCGCCTTAACGACAATCGCTCTCGGAATCATGGGTTTTCCTCAGCTTTTCGGCCTGGCGGTGATGGTGTTTTTCCTTGGATTGGTTCCGGTCGCCGGTGTTGTCATTTCCCTCATTCCGCTGAGCATCATTGCGTACAGCATCGGCGGGATCGCTTATATTGTTTCTTTGGTCCTGGTCATCATGATTGTTCATGCGATCGAAACCTATTTCCTGAATCCGAAATTGATGTCCGCAAAGACGGAGCTGCCGATTTTCTTCACGTTTATCGTGTTGATTTTCTCTGAACATTTTATAGGGATTTGGGGACTAATCATCGGGATTCCAATATTTGTTTTCTTATTGGATATACTGGATGTGACAAATCGAGAAGAAAACCGAACGGCCGGCATTGATAAATAGCATATATTTGTAAATCAAAAAAGGTGGTTTACATATTTCGAATTTTCAGGTATAACTGTTATATAATTATATAGCGCCACACGTTTAATCCTTTTGTAGGAGTGGGGGACCCGATCATTTGGGGTGAATTTTTCTGTTCTATAACGGACAGAAAGACGGACATCTCTTCGTCCGAACCCGTCAGCTAACCTCATCAACGTGAAGAGAGTCATGTGGAACCAAATTGAATGGTAAAAGCCCGTGGGAGATCTCTCATGGGCTTTTTTTAGAAAGGGGAGGCATCAATATGAAGTTAGCTACAAAGATTATCATTGGCTTATTGCTCGGTGCAGCTGTCGGTATTATTTTAAATGTCACTTCACCGGACGTATTTAACAAGCTAAATACATTTTTATTCGGACCGCTCGGCACGATCTTTTTAAATCTGATTAAAATGCTTGTTGTACCGATTGTTTTCTTCTCTCTCACTTTAGGGGTAGCGGGACTTGGAGATCCGAAGAAGCTTGGCAGAATCGGTGCGAAGACGATTTCTTACTTTTTGACAACGACTGCGGTCGCTATTACTATCGGACTTATTTTGGCACTGGTCATAAAGCCGGGGAAAATTGGGACCTATGATACAAGCGCTGCCGAATACTCTGCGGAGAAAGCGCCAAACGTTGCTGAAACGCTTTTGAATATCATTCCGACAAACCCGGTTCAAGCGATGGCTGAAGGAAATATGCTGCAAATCATCGCCTTCTCCATCTTAGTCGGCCTCGGGATTACAATGCTTGGGAAAAAAGCGGATGCCCTTCTGAAAGTGGTTGAACAGGGGAACGATTTAATGATGTACCTCGTCAACTTTGTCATGAAGTTCGCGCCATATGGAACGTTCGGCTTGATCGCAGGCGCAATCGGAAGTCAAGGCTGGGATGCCATCAAAGCGATGGGACTTTATATGATTGTCGTTATTCTTGCTCTTTTCATCCATGCGGTCGTTACGTACGGCTCGACAGTGGCTCTGATTGCAAAACGAAATCCTTTAACATTCTTTAAAGATTTTTCAGAAGTGATGGTTGTTGCGTTCAGTACGTCAAGCAGTAATGCGACATTGCCGGTTTCGATGGACGTCGCTCAAAGAAAGCTGAAAGTACCTGAGCCGATCAGCAGCTTTGTTCAGCCGCTCGGAGCTACGATCAATATGGACGGAACGGCGATCATGCAAGGGGTTGCGACAGTGTTTATCGCCCAGGTTTACAATGTTGACCTGTCATTTACCCAGCTGATAACAGTCGTACTGACAGCAGTGCTTGCCAGCATCGGAACAGCGGGGGTTCCCGGCGTTGGATTGATCCTTCTGGCAATGGTTCTTCAGACGGTTGGTCTACCTGTTGAAGGAATTGCGCTAATATTGGGAATTGACCGACTCTTGGACATGATCCGGACGGCTGTCAACACAACAGGGGATGCGGCATGTGCCGTCATTGTCACCGAGACAGAGAAAAAACACGGCAAAATCGAAGCCCCTCATACAGAAGTGTCCATGTAAAGCAAAAATGCTATAATCAAACAGTGCCTGTTTCAGGCGCTGTTTATTTTTTTGGATTGAGGAGGAAATCATGGCGAAACATCCTGTTTTACATATAGAAAACGTAGATAAAAACATGGACGGCCGGAGGATACTGCACGATATTCATTTGACGGCGGAGGAAGGCGAAATCATCGGCCTGCTCGGTCCGAACGGTTCGGGAAAAACAACGCTCATCAAATTGATCACCGGTTTAATCCAAATGAGCGGCGGGTCGATTGCCATAAACGGTTTCCCGATTGACCGCCAATTTGAACAAGCGATTCAAGCGGTCGGAGCGATCGTCGAAAATCCTGAATTTTACCCGTATTTGACAGGCTATGAAAATCTGAAACATTACGCCAATATGCATCACGATATTACAATTGAAAGATTAAAAAAAGTGGTCATAAGAGTCGGTCTGGAAGCGGCGATTCATGATAAAGTGAAAACATATTCGCTCGGAATGAAGCAGCGTCTCGGAATTGCTCAGGCGATTCTTCACCGGCCCAAGCTGCTGATTTTGGACGAACCGACGAATGGATTGGATCCGGCGGGAATGAAAGATTTCCGTGATCATTTGCGGGAACTGGCCAAAGAGGAAGGGACGGCGATCCTTTTTGCCACCCACTTGCTGAAGGAAGTGGAAGACTTGTGTGACCGCGTCGTCATTCTTCAAAAAGGAAAGATCAAATCGGAAGTCATCCTGAATGATAGAGACGAAAAACGGGAAAAGGCGCTTTTGGAAGTGCAGCCTCAGGAAAAGGCGCTTCAGTGGCTGTCAGAGCATGGATATGAAGCATATGCAGAAAAAGGAATGCTGGCCGTCAAAGTCGCGAAAGCGCAAATACCGGCTTTAAACCAACAGCTTGTCGCAAACGATATCGACGTCTATTCGATATCGCCGTTTAAACATTCTCTTGAGGATGAATATATGGTGTTGACGAATGGGACGGAAGAGAGGAATTCTGATGTTTAGACTGATTCAAAACGAGCATGTCAAACTGCTTAAGCGAAGAGTAACATTTGTATCGCTGGCTCTGATTGTTATCCTGCAATTTCTGCTTGCTTTGGTGACGAAGAGGATCCTGATGGGAGCCGGCGCCGATGATCATTTTATCGGCTATTTTTCGTTTGCGCCAAACCTCAATATTCTCTTGCAGGGACTTTCGATTGTGGTGGCAGCCTCCATCATATCGTTTGAATATGATAAAAAGACGATCAAATTTTTGCTGATCCGCCCTGTCAGCAGGGAGAAAATTTTAGTTTCAAAGTTTTTGACGAGCGTGCTCGCAAGCATTTGGCTTTTTTTCATCTACTACGGATTTTCTTTGCTGTTCGGCCTGCTCTTTTTCGGTGTGAAGCTTGACGAAAAAGCGGAGCCGTTATTTTTAAATACGCTCCAGCTAATCGGCTCACAGTGGCTTGAAGTTTTTTTGATGGTTTCGTTTGCCTTTTTATGCTCGGCATTGTTTAGAAGCAGTGCGCTCAGCATCATGGTTTCGATTGTCGTACTGTATGGAGCGAAAATGCTTGTTACGATCATGTCGTACTTGGAAAACCCGCTTGGGAAATTTTTGCTGTTTGCCAACACCGATTTAACCCAATACGCTGGACAGACAAAGCCGCTGTTTGCGGGAATGACGCCTTTATTTTCACTGTTTATCATCTTCATCCATTTCGTATTTTTTCTCGGTGCGGCTTGGTGGAGCTTCTGTAAACGAGATATGAGGGTATAAAAGATATTTGTCAAAAGTGTGACGAAAGGAATGACACTTTTGTGAAAAATGTCGCATTTACCAATTCATAATCCCTTTTTCCCTTATAATTTGAACGATAAGGGAATGGGGGATGAGACATCTATGAGAAAATTTATTACGGCTATGCCGATGATTTTGCTGTTGTCATTTTCATTCGCATCTTTTGCATTTCATTTCGATCATCTCGTTTATTTTAGACTTGCACTTGGAATGTTTTCGCTTGCAGGTTTGTTTATGTTATATCAATTAAAAAACGGCGTCCGCCTTTTTATGGGTTATCTGTATGCAAGCTGGATCGTGCTGGCCGGCATTGCCGCATATGAAGAACCGCTTTTTTCCGACTTTTTCTTCGGCGGTCTTGCGGTCACGATGGGCTATTTAACATACATGCTGATCTACCTCGGTATGAAGGTGGACGGCAGGGACGGTCAAACCGTTTAAATCAAAAGAAAAGTGCGCACTCCCCGAGTGCGTGCTTTTTTGCATGATCATGGTTATTGGTTGCACATTCGCTTTTATAAAACTATAATACTTATTAAACTTATCGGAATTATGTCAGGAGGGTGCCGGTGTGTGCTCAGTATTTGTAAAAAATGAAAAACAGCAGGAATGGCTAAGCAAAATTGGGAATCTTGCAGATGAGTTTGCGAAAACGTCAGCCTATTATGATGAACATGCTTTGTTTCCTGAAGAACATGTTCAAAAGCTGCGTGATTCAGGCTATACAGCGCTGACTGTCGGCAAAGACTACGGAGGAGAAGGCATTTCGCTTTATGACATGCTGCTCTTTCAGGAAAGGCTGGCGAAAGGCGACGGACCCACGGCTCTCAGCATCGGCTGGCACTTGAGTGTGATGGGGGAATTGGCAGAAGGAAACAGCTGGGACAATGATGTGTTTACTTTGATTTCTGAAGAAGCGTTAAACGGTGCGCTTATCAACAGAGCAGCCAGCGAAGCGCAGACAGGCAGCCCGACGAGAGGCGGCCGCCCTGGTACGAATGCCGTCAGAGAAGGGGACGGCTGGGTAGTCAATGGGAGAAAAACCTTTACGACAATGTCTCCCGTGCTAGATTATTTTCTTGTCACCGCATGGGTTGAAGAAAAACAAACGATCGGCGTTTTTTTAATTCATAAGGACACGGAAGGACTGGCAATCGAAGAAACATGGGATATGATCGCGATGAGAGGCACTGGGAGCCATGATCTAGTTCTGACTGATGTCCGCCTGAACGATTCCATGCTCGTTGAGCTGCAAATGAAAAAAAGAACGGATAAAATCAATGGCTGGCTTTTGCACATTCCGGCCGTTTATCTTGGGATCGCGCAAGCAGCGAGAGATGATGCCGTCCGATTTGCAAATGACTATACGCCCAACAGTTTGAAAGGGCCGATTAAAGAAGTGCCCGCGGTTCAGCGGCATATCGGTGAAATGGATCTTGAGCTGATGAAAGCCCGTCATTTTTTGTATCATGTCGCAGAGCTTTATGATGATCCAAAACGCCGCGGCCTTTTAACAGGAGAGCTTGGAGCCGTTAAGCATACGGTCACAAATACAGCTGTTGCTGTCGTAGACAAAGCGATGAGAGTCGTCGGAGCGAAAAGCCTGGCCAGAACAAACCCGCTGCAGAGATACTACCGCGACGTCCGGGCGGGACTCCACAACCCGCCGATGGATGATGCGACAATCAGCAAGCTTGCAGGATTGGCATTCAGCGAATAGGATCTACGCCAAAAGAAGCCGGACAAAAACGTCCGGCTTCTTTTTATAGTCGTTTTTCTTTAGAGACGGAGAGCAGACTGTTTTCATGTCTGCGGTCCATTTTCGCATAGATCATATCCATTTCTTTAGGGCTGCGGATGATTTCTTTCTTATATTCTTCGACAAGCTGATGGTAGGTTTTAATCTTTCGTTTTGACATTATTGTCCGCCTTTCTTTAATGATCGGTATTCGCTTTCAAGTTCGCTTAAAGTCAATTCATAAAGATGGCGTTCTGCTTTTTTGTATATACCCAGCTGAATTAACCGCTGTATTAATCGTTTTCTTCTAATTTCCACCGCTTCTTTTAATTGAGGGGCCATTGATATTCACCTCATACTCATAATTGATATTGATAATCATTATCATTTATCATTATACAAAACAAAACCACATCATGTAAAGGGATATCCCTTAAAGAATATTGAAGAAGAAAACAAAATATGAATTATTATCCAATTGAAAGACAAAAAAAAGAAGCCGACATGGGCTTCACAACTAGAAAAAATAATTGCAAAATAGGAACAAAAATCATTCTACCTGATTATAAAAAACGAATCAAGAACTTTTTGCGAAATTTCGACATCAACACGTTTCCCGGGAAATACTTTATGTCGAATCTTTGCTATACTGTTAAAAATTTTTGAATCGGAAGCATAAAACATATTCAGCTGAAACAATTTTGACCGCTGCCCCGTCTTTTAAAGAGATAAGAAAATGGACATGGCTGCCCCATGTCCAAAGAAAAAGACACAAAAATCCGACTTGATACGAATTAGCTTATATGTTCGGACAAAAATTCGTTTACTTCTTCAGGCGTTTTGGCATTTGCGCTGTGAAGATGCCCTGTTTTTTCGCCATTTTTGAAAATTAATAGGCTTGGAATGCCCATGACTTGATATTTGTCGGCAAGCTCCGGAAGATCATCTTTGTTCAGTTCATACCACTCATTGTCCTGATATGCGTCAAGAATGTCGCCGATGAACATATTCATGCGGGTGCAGTCAGGGCACCAGTCAGCGTAAAACTTAACAATGATCTCTTTATCGGATTGAATCAATTCATTAAATTGTGCTTCTGTTGTGATTTTTTTCAATTGGCACCTCTCCTTTTCAATGCCATTTTAATATAAAATGAAAAGGATTTACATACAAATGCTTTTTTCTATACTGCTCAATGTATCTAAAATAATTAGATCATTTTCCTGGGAAAGTGATAAGATAGTAAAGATGAATCCAGTGGGGGGAGTACGAATTGAAGACAAAATTAGGATTGGTATACGGCGGGAAATCAGCGGAGCATAACGTTTCCCTGCAAACTGCGCTAGCCGTCACGAAAGCATTAGATACTGAAAAATTTGATATACATCCGATTTATATAACAGAAAAAGGCGAATGGGTGCGAGGGCCGCAGCTGTCAGAGCCAGTTTCAAACGTTAAAATGCTTCAATTTGAGCAGACGGGAGAGACGTTTTCTCCTGCAGCCTTAAACCGCGACATGTTCCCAGGCGAGTCAAATTCGCAAGAAAAAGCAATCGATGTTGTTTTTCCGCTTTTGCACGGGCCGAACGGAGAAGACGGCACGATTCAGGGCATGCTGGAGCTTTTAAATGTTCCTTACGTTGGAAATGGGGTATTGGCTTCGTCAGCAGGAATGGATAAAGTGGTCATGAAGCATCTGTTTGCACAAGCAGGTCTTGATCAGGCGAAATACGTTTCTTTTGTGAAAAGAAACTGGAACACAGCAAAAGAAGAAAGCTATCATCAAGTTGAAGAGGAGCTTGGCTATCCGTGCTTTGTTAAACCGGCAAACCTCGGGTCAAGCGTCGGCATCAGCAAATGCCGAAACCGCGCCGAGCTTGATGAGGCTTTTGAACTTGCATTCCAATATGACCGGAAAATCGTCGTAGAGGAAGGCGTCATCGGCCGCGAAATAGAAATCGGCGTTTTGGGGAATGATGAACCGATCTGTTCAGTCGCAGGCGAAATTGCTCCGAAGAAAGATTTCTATGACTATAAAGCAAAATATGAAGACGGTGACACCGATTTGATCATTCCGGCTTCCTTAGCGGAAGATGAATACGAAACAATGTGCAGTATGGCGGTCAAAGCTTTTCAGGCGATTGACGGCTCAGGCCTTGTCAGAGCTGACTTTTTCCTGACAAACGAAGGCAGGGTGCTGATCAATGAGGTCAACACAATGCCCGGATTTACGCCGTTCAGCATGTTCCCGCTTCTGTGGAAGCAATCAGGAGTTGAGTATGCTGAATTGATCGAAAAGCTCGTCGCTTTGGCAATCGAGCGCCACGAAGAAAAACAGCAGATTAAACATACTTTTTAACGGGCGGCCGGACACCCGGCAGCCCCTGACTACATCCGGCATGGTTTTCGAAAGGTGCGGGACGCGCCGTTCGCTTTGATATCTTAAGACACTATCTTTTTTGTGATAGTGTCTCTTTTCCTTGCTGGAGAAAGAGAGGGACAAACATGATAAAAAGAACGGTAAAAGAAATTGCTGATATGGCGGAAGGCTTCCTTGCCGATGAATCTTTTGGCGAACGGCTGGTGAAGGGCGTTTCAACAGATTCAAGAAAACTGGAAAAGGATCAATTGTTTATTCCGCTTGCAGGAGAACGGTTCAACGGCCATGCTTTTGCAGAACAGGCTTTTCGCAAAGGCGTTGCGGCTGTGCTCTGGAATCGAAACGAACCGAATCCGCCGGAAGGAAGCGCGGTCATTATCGTGGATGATACGCTGGAAGCGCTGCAGAAGCTTGCGAAAGCATACCGTCATCAGCTTGATATAAAAGTAGTCGGTGTAACCGGTTCAAATGGGAAGACGACGACGAAAGATATGATTCATTCCGTTTTAGAAACCGAATACAAAGTGCATAAAACGGAAGGGAACTATAATAATCACATCGGTTTGCCTCTTACCATTCTCGCGATGCCGGAAGATACAGAAGTCGCCGTGCTTGAGATGGGGATGAGCGCCAAAGGAGAAATCGATTTTCTCACCCGTTTGGGGCGTCCCGATATTGCTGTCATCACGAATATCGGCGAATCGCATCTGCTTGAACTCGGTTCAAGAGAAGGGATTGCCCAAGCAAAGCTGGAAATCGTCAACGGTCTTTCCAAAGAAGGTACACTGATTTATGTCGGGGATGAGCCGCTTCTGTCCGAAAAGCTGGAGCAGCCTTCTTATCAAACAAAAACGTTCGGCGAAGACCCGGCTTTGGACTATCAGCTAGAGGATATGAGCCAGACAGAAGAAGGGACTGCTTTTCGCGTCAGAGGGATCGACAACAGTTTCTTTATCCCTGTGCTCGGCAAGCATAATGTGAAAAATGCTCTGGCGGCAATTGCAGCGGGAGATCTTTTGAATATAAGCCGCACACACATCGCCGAAGGGCTTACAAAGCTGAAAGTAACGGGAATGAGACTTGAACTGATGAAAACCCGAGCCGGCATTGCGGTCATTAACGATGCCTACAACGCAAGCCCGACATCCATGAAAGCGGCGATTGAGCTTGTGGAGCAAATGAAGGGCTACGGGAAAAAAATGCTGGTTCTTGGCGACATGCTTGAACTTGGCGAAGGGGAAAAAGCGTTTCACGAAGAAATCGGGCAATCGATTCATCCGGATTCCGTCGACCTTGTATTTGCATACGGCGACCTCGGTGCATATATTGCAAAAGGGGCACGTAAACATTTTCCGGAGCATCGCGTCATGCATTTCAGCAAGGAAGACAAAGACAGTCTCAAAAACGCGCTGAAAGAAAAAGCGACTGCCGGAGATTTAGTCCTTGTGAAAGCATCAAGGGGAATGAGACTTGAGGAAGCGGTAAAAGAGTTGTAAAGGAATCATAAAGTCGTTTTTTTTATATGATAAACAGTAAAAGAAACGGGTGATAAGTCATGATAGGATGTTTATGCATTCATGGTTTTACCGGAGCTCCGTATGAAGTAGAGCCGCTGGCTGACCACCTCAAACAAACGGCCGGCTGGCATGTCGAAATGATCACACTTCCGGGACACGGAGACATGCCGGTTTTGAAAGGCGTCTTTTTTCAGGAGTGGATTGCCTGTGCTGAAGTGGAGCTCATCCGTCTTCTTAAAACATGTGATACCGTATGTTTAATCGGCTTTTCAATGGGAGGAATGATTGCCGCCTATTTAGCGGGAAAGTATCCTGTCAGCCGGCTCGTTCTTTTGAGTGCGGCTGCCCAATATATCAGCCCCGGACAGCTGATTCAGGATTTGAAAAATGTCATCAAAGATTCATTCCAAGGCAGGCTGGAGGACAATCTGCTTTACAAAAGATACAAGCAAAAGCTGACAAGCACACCGGTTTCTTCAGCGCTGCAGTTTCGCAAGCTTGTGAAAGCAACAAAACCGGCTTTGAAAAACCTCGACATCCCTGTGCTCATCGTTCAGGGGGAATGCGATTCAATCGTCCCATTATCGAGCGCTCATTACCTATATGAGACGATTCCTTCCGAGGAAAAAAAACTTTGTCTTTTGCCAAATTCTAAGCATCATGTCTGCCTTGAAGAAAATCCTGCATTTCTTTTTCAAACCGTGGAAGCATTTCTGAAAAAAATTCCGATTGATTCAATAAAAAATAAATAATTCATCGGCAATCGGCAAAAAATAAGTGTGCGGGATGAAGCTTTGAAAAAAATAAATATGTACTGTCGAAACCCTCTAAAGCCTGTGTTACAATGTTAAAAAGGTGTAGAAAAAACGATGCCTCTAAAGGGGCTGCCGACTTTTACCAACAGTTCTGTTTCTCGGGCTACATAGGAGGCAAGCCTTCATAACAGGCCTTGATCTCGCCCTGAAGGAACAGCTGAAAAAACCGCCGCACAGAGCACATCCCTTATTCTCGTCTTGTTGAAAAACATATAACGGAATGGTAATATAACATGTAAAGTAATTCGGGCTTTGTATAAAGTATGAACCTGTCCTTTATAAAAAGGGCAGTTTTTATTGATGAAACACGACATTACTGAAACAGTAAGCAGAAGGAGTTTGAATACATTGACTATAACGTTTCAAGATTTTCAATTAAGTTCTGATCTCACAAAAGCGATCAATCGTATGGGATTTGAAGAAGCAACACCGATTCAGGCGCAAACGATACCGCTCGGACTTGCAAATAAAGATGTGATTGGACAAGCGCAAACGGGAACAGGAAAAACAGCTGCATTTGGCATTCCTCTTGTTGAGAAAATCAACCCCGAGTCTCCTAACATTCAAGCCATTGTTATCGCACCTACTCGTGAATTGGCCATTCAAGTATCTGAAGAGCTATATAAAATTGGACAGGATAAACGCGCTCGAGTTCTTCCAATTTACGGAGGCCAGGATATCGGCCGCCAAATTCGCGCGCTCAAGAAAAATCCTCACATTATTGTTGGTACTCCGGGCCGTCTGATTGACCATATCAACCGCCGCACAATGCGTCTTCAAACCGTGAATACCGTTGTGCTTGATGAAGCGGATGAAATGCTGAACATGGGATTCATCGAAGATATCGAATCCATTCTTTCCAATGTGCCGGCAGAACACCAGACATTGCTGTTTTCTGCAACGATGCCTGCACCGATTAAACGGATTGCCGAACGCTTCATGAACGACCCTGAACACGTTAAGGTAAAAGCGAAGGAAATGACGGTTTCCAACATTCAGCAGTTCTACTTGGAAGTGCAGGAACGGAAAAAGTTCGATACATTGACACGTCTGCTTGACATCCAGTCTCCTGAATTGGCGATTGTATTCGGACGTACAAAACGCCGCGTCGATGAGCTGACTGAGGCGCTGAACTTGCGCGGCTACACAGCCGAAGGAATTCACGGAGATTTAACACAGGCAAAGCGGATGGTTGCGCTTCGTAAGTTTAAGCAAGGCGCAATTGAAGTGCTGGTTGCGACAGACGTTGCTGCCCGCGGTTTGGATATTTCAGGCGTAACCCACGTCTATAACTTTGATGTCCCTCAAGATCCTGAAAGCTATGTCCACCGCATCGGAAGAACGGGTCGCGCGGGTAAAACCGGAATGGCGATGACGTTTATCACGCCGCGTGAAAAGGATATGCTGCGTGCCATCGAGCAAACGACAAAACGTAAAATGGATCGGATGAAAGAACCGACTATTGATGAAGCCATTGAAGGCCAGCAGCAGGTGACGGTTGACCGCATCCGCACCATTATCTCTGAAAACAACCTGAACTTCTATATGACTGCTGCGGCAGAACTTCTGGAAGACCATGACTCTGTGACAGTCGTTGCAGCAGCGATTAAAATGATGACAAAAGAGCCGGATAACACGCCTGTACGCTTAACAGAAGAGGCGCCGCTCAGATCGAAGCGAAACAAAAACCATCACCACCGTTCATCAAAACGCAGAGACGGCGGCGGTTATAGAGGAAAAGGAAAGAACAACCGTTCATCCTATGATAAAAAGCGTTCATCAAATGACAGACGCCAAAAAAAATCATATAATTCATAATCAGAAGGCGGATCCTTTTAACGGATTCGCCTTTTTTAAAAGCTGACAATTTAGTGAAACAAATTGGGCATGAAGTTCGTACATAAAATATAAGATTGGGGGAATCGAGTTTTGAGAAGCGAGCCGAAAAATCAAATCAGCCGTGATGGCGTAAAAGTGTGGAGAATCAGCGCAATCATCACATCATTTGTTTTATTCCTGATTGCCGCAGGTCTGGTTGTGCTTGGCGTGATCTTTAAATGGCCTTTGTGGATTGGAATTTTGGCAGCCGCCGTATGGCTGGTCATTTCAATTTTTATTATATTGATCATCCCGAACCTCCGTCACAAGATCTGGCGCTATGAAGTGCATGAGCATGAAATTGATATTCAGCACGGAATCTTTGTAGTGACGCGTGTGATCGTCCCGATGGTCAGGGTTCAGCATGTTGATACATCACAGGGGCCTCTGCTCAGAAAATACAACCTTGCATCCGTTCAAATTTCAACTGCCGCGACAACCCATTCAATTCCCGCTCTTGATCTGGAAGAAGCGGATCAGCTCAGAGATTTCATATCCCGTTTGGCAAGGGTGACTGAAGATGATGTCTGAACCGAAACGCATGCACCCGGCAGCCATGATTCTCAACTTTTTTACGGGGCTTGTTGAAACCGTCAAAAATTTTATCATCCCGTTTGGCGTGGCCTTTTTTTTAAATCATAATCATGTGATCAACATAATAGCGATTTCTGCGGTCGTGCTGTTTTTCGTTTTTTTGATTGCAAGCAGTATCATAAAGTGGAGAAAATTCACCTATCGGATTGAGGAGGATGAACTGCGGATCGAGGAAGGCCTGATCACAAAGAAAAAGAGGTACATTCCGATCGAACGGATTCAAACGATCAACACAAGCGCAGGGATCATCCAGCAAATCTTTAAGCTTGTCAAACTTCAGGTCGAAACGGCCGGAGACGGCAAAGAAGCGGAAGTTTCCCTTGTCGCCGTTACACAGGCCGAAGCTGAAAATATCCAGAAGGCGCTCTTTGAGCGAAAGAAAGAAATGGCCGATATTGCAGCTGACAATGCAGAGCCTCAAAAAAATGCTGTCGTGAAAACGGAAGAAGCGCCGCCGGCACCTGAGACGACATATAAAATGAGCGGACAGGAGCTCTTGATCGCTGCTTCAACATCAAGCGGCATAGGGGTCATTATTTCAGGGATTTTCGCCTTTATTACTCAAATAGACGAAGTGTTCAATTTGGATTGGCTGTATGATCGATTTTCCTTTTTGAACAGCGCCGGAGCAGCGGTGATTGCATTGGTTGCCTTTGCCGCCCTATTCATCGCATGGCTGCTCAGCATCATCGGCATGCTGTTGAAGTATGCGAACTTTACCATTGTCCGCAAACAAAAAGAAATCATCATTTCCCGGGGACTGATTGAAAAACATCAAGTCACCATTCCGCTCCAGCGAATCCAGGCGATTAAAATAAAAGAAAGTCTGATCAGGCAGCCGTTCGGCTTTGCAACCATCACGATCGTCAGCGCCGGGGGAAGCGCGATGGAAGAAGACAAATCGACCGTCTTGTTCCCGATCATCAGCAGAAAGCTGATCAAAAAACGCCTCGGCGAGTTGATACCTGATTATGCTCCTGAAGAAGGGCTGAACCGCTTGCCGAAGCGCGCATTGGGCCGGTACATGCTGCGCTCATCATGGCCTGTCCTGGCGGTGATCCCGCTCAGCATTTTCTTTCCGCCTTGGGGGTATTTGTCCATCATATTGATTCCTTTTTACTGGATCTTCGGATATTTGGCATATCGTGATGCGGGGTGGAAAATCAGCGGCAGCAAACTGATCATGTCATCCCGCCTCATCGGCAGGACAACCGCTGTCATCCAGCACAAACGCATGCAGGTTTTTGAGGTCAGCCGCTCTTTTTTCCAGCGCAGAAAGAAGCTTGTCTCCATCCACACATCAACAAAATCATCGATGTTGATGGAGAAGTTCTCCGTAGCGGATGCAGACGAGAAGGATTCAGAAGACATTTTTAATTGGTACTCCTATGAAAAAAGAGTGAACGGTTAATAACCGTCACTCTTTTTGCTTAAAAACAGCGGAGCAAGCGCCAGTCCGCCCAAAAGGCCGAAAATGTGCGCCATGATATTAATATTATGATTGATAAAAGTCATCAAAACCGAAATGGCGAGAATCGTTACGATGATTTGTGAATTGGCGCTCCCCATCAGCTCTTTGCGAAACAGAACGATATATAAATAAACGCCGAACAACCCGAATATCGCCCCGGAAGCCCCGACATGCATATACTCCAGCGGCTCTATGAAGTATGTGCCGATATTGCCGATCACGCCCGCTCCGAAATAGATGATCATAAACCGCATCTTCCCCAGCATCCGCTCCAGTCCAGGCGCAAATAAAAACAGCGACATCGAGTTGAAGAGCAGATGAGAAAACCCTCCATGAATCAAAATCGGTGTGGCAAACCGCCACCATTCTCCATTTGCAATTCCCCAGTTAAACCCGATCATTAAATCAGACCACATTTGCACAGAAGGAAGGGGGATTAAAAAAACAATCCAAATGGCAAGCTGCAGGGCCAATATAGCGGTCGTAACCGGATAAAGTCTGATAAACGTCTGAAAATTTTCTGTTCTGATAAACATGCTTTAGCTCTAAGCCCCTTTACAATGATCTCGTACATATTGATATAGTAACACGTTTATGACCATGCTTTGATAAATAGTACGCCGATAAAATGAATTGAAAGGTTGTCATGCTAGTCTGCATATTGTCTCCCCCACTCTCATATATTGGGTAGTGCAATAAGGGAGACAAGTCGTTGCAGGCTTTTATGGTACGCATGCCGATCTAGCCGGCCCCTATTCCAAAAGCGTACCGTTAAAGTCGAACAAGCGGTTTCTTCCTTTTTACATCAATGATTAAAAAGGGGTTGAAAAAGGTGAGAAAAAGCTTTGTTTTGCTTTTAACGGGGCTGCTTGTTGTCTTTATGCTTTCTGCCTGCGGCCAAAAATCGCAAGAAGATGTTGTGACGGGGCTTGACAAGAAGGCAAAAGAATACACGTCCTATAAGGCAAAAGCAAAAATGACGATTGAAACGGGAAATGAACCGCAAGAGTACGATGTAGAGATCTGGCATAAAAAACCTTCTTTTTACCGGGTTTATTTGGAAAATCCGAAGAAAGACCAGAGCCAGGTGATTTTGCGGAATGAGAACGGCGTGTTTGTATTGACACCGTCCCTGAACAAAAGCTTCCGATTTCACAGTGATTGGCCCAACAACAGCAGCCAGGTCTATTTGTTTGAATCGCTCGTAAAAGATATTAAAAATGATGGAGAAGCTTCCTTCTCAGCAAAGGATTCAAAGTATATTTTTGAAACGAAGACAAACTATCAGCATAACCAGATGCTGCCTACACAAGAAATCGTATTCCATAAGAAAAATATGGCCCCTCAATCTGTCAAAGTGATGGATACAGACCGCAAAGCCATGGTAAAAGTTGAATTCAAGAGCTTTGAATTTAATAAACCTTTTGATAAAGATTCATTTGATGAAAAGAAAAACATGACGCTTTCTCAAATAGATGTCACCACAAGCGCTGAGCCGTCGGATTCATTTGCCGTCAAAACGCCGCTTGATCTGCCGCAGGGTGTCAAAAAGCTGGAAGAGAAAGAGGTGACGACAGATGACGGGAAAAGAATCATCATCACATACGGCGGAGAAAAATCATTCACTCTAATCCAGGAAAAAGCCCGTGTTGCCAAAACTTCCGCTTCGGTTTCCATGAACGGTGAACCGGTTAATCTCGGATTTACAGTCGGTGTTTTGACAGACAAATCGGTTTCTTGGACATATGACGGAGTCGATTATTTCATCTCATCAGAGGATCTTTCCCAAGATGAACTTCTGATGGTTGCTAAAAGCATGCAAGGCCAGTCATCCAAGTAGACTAGACTAAACGTCCAAACAGCTTGTTCTTCGATATACGGAGAACAGGCTGTTTTATTTTAATGCCTGCGGTGTATGTTTTCGGCCGGTTTTCCGTAAAATGTATATGGAACCAAGAACTTTTTGTTGGGCTGCGGCATCATACACAGTGCAAAATTTCCCTTTCCCCTGCTTTTTTAGTATGATGGGGGAAGATGATTTGAAACAAGGAACAGGAAGTGTCATGATGAGCTTAAAACCATTCTATAGGAAGACTTGGGCGGAGATCGACTTAACGGCTTTAAAAGAAAATGTCCGCAATATGAAACAGCATATTGGCGAGCATGTTCATCTGATGGCCGTCGTGAAAGCGAATGCCTATGGTCATGGAAGTGCACAAGTGGCAAAGGCGGCTCTTGAAGAAGGAGCGTCAGTTCTTGCCGTTGCTTTACTTGATGAGGCGCTCTCACTAAGAGCAGAAGGAATAGAAGAACCGATTCTCGTCCTTGGTGCAGTGCCGCCTGAGTACACCGGCATTGCCGCAGAAAAGAGGATTATTGTAACGGGCTATTCCGTCCAATGGCTGAAAGAAGTGCTCGGTTTCTTGGATGGGGTCGATCCCCCTCTTGAGTTTCATCTGAAAATCGACACGGGCATGGGGAGACTCGGCTGCAAAACGGAAGAGGACATAAAAGAAATGATGGAGATGGCAGAATCGAGCTCAAAGCTCAATTGCACAGGCGTTTTCACTCATTTTGCGACAGCCGATGAAACAGATACGGATTATTTCAACATGCAGCTTAACCGTTTTGAAGAACTGACCAAACCCCTCCCGCTTGACCGTTTAATGGTGCACTCATCAAACAGCGCCGCTGGTCTGCGTTTTAAGAAACAGCTTTTTAATGCGGTTCGTTTCGGCATCAGCATGTACGGCTTGTCACCATCTACAGAAATAAAAGACGAGCTCCCGTTTCCTCTGCGGGAAGTGTTCTCGCTCCATACGGAACTTTCCCACGTGAAAACAATCAAGAAAGGTGAAAGCGTCAGCTATGGAGCGACGTATACCGCCGAGCATGACGAATGGATCGGAACCGTACCGGTCGGTTATGCGGACGGGTGGCTGCGCCGCCTTGCAGGAACCGAAGTGCTGATAGATGGAAAAAGGCAGAAGATTGCCGGAAGAATCTGCATGGATCAGTTCATGATTTCTCTTGATGAAGAATATCCTGTCGGCACAAAAGTGACATTAATCGGAAAACAAGAAGACGAATGGATATCAGTCGACGAAATCGCTCAAAAACTGCAGACGATTAATTATGAAATCACATGTATGATAAGTTCACGGGTCCCCCGTATGTTTTTGGAAAATGGGAGTATAATGGAAATAAGGAATCCGATCTTGCCAAATCATATTTGAAAATAAATAATAAGCGGAAAAACAGCTTTGCTTGCGGATCGAATAGTGATATGATTATGATTGGAATGGATAACATGTTGTATCCGTAAGTTTGGTGGAGGTGTATGTTTTTGTCTGAATCCAGCGCTACAACTGAAATTATGATTCGCTTGCCAGAAGCCTTAGTATCAGAACTGGATGGTGTCGTCATGCAAGATAACGGGAGCAGAAATGAACTGATTTACCAAGCCACAAAAATGTATTTACGCGAACGCAAAAATCGACAAATTCGGGAATCGATGAGACGCGGTTATATGGAGATGGCAAAAATCAATTTGAACATCTCTTCTGAGGCACAATTTGCAGAGTATGAGGCTGAAAACACAGTAGAGCGCTTAGTAAGCGGAGGATAATCATTTGATTGTTAAACGCGGCGATGTTTATTTTGCTGACCTATCTCCTGTTGTTGGCTCAGAACAAGGCGGAGTGCGCCCGGTTTTAGTGATTCAAAACAACATCGGCAATCGCTTCAGCCCAACTGCTATTGTTGCAGCCATAACAGCCCAAATACAGAAAGCAAAATTACCTACCCACGTCGAAATTGATGCGAAACGCTATGGTTTTGAAAGAGATTCCGTTATATTGCTCGAGCAAATTCGGACGATTGATAAGCAAAGATTAACGGACAAAATCACTCATCTCGATGATGAAATGATGGAAAAAGTCAACGAAGCCTTACAAATCAGTTTGGCACTTATTGATTTTTAATAAGAGAACAGAGTTGCTCGATGAGAAAGAGCAACTTTTTTTGTGTTCAAAAATAACAAACGATATAATGATAATGTTAGTCCAAAAATTGTTATCGTATGTAGTTAGGGGGATGAACATGTCGAATCAAGCGGTATTAAAGTTTATTTCAGAACACCAAAATGAACTTTCTGAAAATTTGGCAGGTATTCTGAAAGAAATGAACGGAAAAATATCGAACGCAAAACTGACTGAGCACATGTATCAGACGATCAGCAATGAATATATTCATATTTTAATGAATTATTCAGCGGCTGATGATGAAAACGTGATCGACACGATTTATCAATTTTCTTCTAAAGCCGTGCAGAGGAGTATTCCGTTAAAGCTTCTGTCCTCAGGGCTGGCGGCGTTCTGGAAGCATCTTTACTATGAAATGAACAAGGGTGTTCCTGAAGACAAGCAGTGCTATGATCTGATTTGGCAAATCGACAAATTGATCGAACCGATCAACAGTGAAATTTTAAATCAGTACGCTATTTCTTGGGAAAAAACCGTCGCTATGCAGAAGGTCGCTTTACAAGAGCTTTCAGCGCCGCTGATCCCGGTCTTTGATAACATTACGGTGATGCCTCTCGTCGGAACGATCGATACAGAACGCGCCAAAAAAATCATGGAAAACCTTTTGAGCGGCGTTGCCAAACATCGTTCCGAAGTGGTTTTAATCGATATTACGGGAGTGCCTGTCGTCGATACGATGGTTGCGCACCACATTATCCAAGCTTCTGAAGCCGTCAGACTGGTCGGCGCCAAGTGCCTGCTCGTCGGAATTCGCCCGGAAATCGCGCAGACGATTGTCAATTTGGGAATCGATTTAACCCAGGTTATTACAAAAAATACCCTGCAAAAAGGAATTCAAACCGCACTGGAAATGACGGACAGAAAAATTGTTTCATTGGAGGAATAGACTTTGAGAGTACCTAAAATTCCGATCCTGAAACTGTATAATTGTTTACTGGTGTCCATTCAGGTAGAGCTCGATGACCAAACCGCTCTGAACTTTCAAGAGGATTTGCTCAATAAAATTTATGAAACTGGATCGAACGGAGTTGTGATCGACCTGACTTCGGTGGATATCATCGATTCATTCATCGCCAAAGTGCTGGGCGATGTAATCGCGATGTCAAAACTTATGGGGGCTAAAGTCGTTCTAACCGGCATACAGCCGGCTGTTGCGGTGACATTGATTGAACTCGGCATTTCTTTGGACGAGATCGAGACGGCGCTTGATCTCGAAAAAGGGCTCGAGACATTGCAGCGGGAATTGGGGGAATAGATATGAAAGACCAGTCCTGTGTAAAGATTTTGACAGAGTGGGATATTGTAGCTGCCAGACAGCTCGGGCGAAATGTCGCAAAAGAACTGGGATTCGGCACGGTTGATCAGGCCAGGATCACAACGGCTATTTCAGAGCTGGCCCGGAATATCTATTTATATGCCGGCAAAGGCCAAATTTGTATTGAACAGGTTGAAGAAAGGGGGAAAAAGGGATTGAAAATCGTTGCGGAGGATGAGGGACCGGGAATTGCCGACATCCGTAAAGTGATGGAAGACGGTTTTTCAACCTCAGGCGGCCTTGGAGCCGGACTCCCAGGAGTAAAGCGTTTAATGGATCAATTCGAATTGAATTCAGACGCTGAAAATGGAACGGACATACAAGCCGTAAAGTGGCTTCGGTAGGAGGGAAGGAATGGATTTCAGGGAAGTGATTGAGCAGCGCTATCGTCAGCTGCTTAGCCGTTATATATCTGAGTTGACAGAGACATCCCTTTATCAAGGGCAGAAATTCAGCAGAAAAACGATCGAACATCAAGTACCGCCGGAAGAAATTATCAGCATACACCGAAAAGTTCTGTCTGAATTGTATCCGGATCTTCCGGACCATGTGTTCCATTCGCTCGACTTTTTAATTGAAGTGATGATTGGATACGGATTGGCCTATCAAGAACATCAGACATTAAGAGGCATTCAGCAGGAAATTAAATCGGAAATAGAAATTGCCGCAAATGTACAGCAGACGCTGCTTGAAACAACGATTCCGAAAGACGAAGCGCTCGAGATCGGAGCGGTAAGCGTTCCGGCAAAACAAATGAGCGGCGATTATTATCATTTTGTCCGCGACCAGGAATCGATCAGTATCGCCATTGCAGATGTGATCGGGAAAGGAATACCAGCTGCATTATGCATGTCGATGATCAAGTATGCGATGGATTCCCTGCCGGATTCAGGCTCACATCCTTCACAGGTGCTCAAAAACCTGAACAGGGTCGTCGAGCAAAATGTCGATCCGAGCATGTTCATTACGATGTTTTATGGCAACTATCACCTTCAAAAACACCTATTCACGTTTGCATCTGCCGGTCATGAACCTGGCTTTTATTATTCTTGCAGGGAAAACAAATTTTACGATTTACATGCGAAGGGCCTCGTTCTCGGCATTTCTTCAGATTATGACTATGAACAGTATGAGCAGAAGCTTGAAATCGGCGATATGATTATTCTTTTTTCGGATGGAGTTACTGAATGCAGAACGGACAACGGCTTTTTGGACCAGGCTGACCTTCAGGATCTCATCAGCTTACATATGAGGGAACCGGCACAGCAAATGGTTGAAAATATATACGACAATCTGCTTAAGCTTCAGGAATTTCGGCTTCATGATGATTTCACCCTCATTGTTTTAAAAAGAAAGGTTTAAAGCTTCTCTTTGCCGGGTAATAAAACTGTAGCGATTAAGAGAACTAGAGGTGATATTGTGAATTTGGCAGTCGATACGAAAAAAAATGATCATGTGGTAGAGATAAAAGTAGCGGGAGAAATTGATGTCCACTCGGCCCCCACATTGCGGGAAGAGCTGCTGCCGCTCGCAGAAGACGGAAAAGATCTAAAGGTTTGTCTGAAAGACGTTTCATATATGGACAGCACGGGACTGGGCGTTTTTGTAGGAATATATAAAACGGTGAACAGAACTGGGGGTTCTTTGGTGCTTGAAAATTTGTCTGACCGTTTGATCCGTTTATTTGATATTACAGGCTTAAAGGACATCATTGATATTTCTGGAAAGTCAGAGGGTGGATTGTAATGAAGACAGCAGCTGATTACATTGAAATGAAGTCACCTGCAAAACCGGAATATGTAGGAATCATTCGTTTGACCCTGTCGGGAATTGCAAGCAAAATGGGGTATTCCTATGATGATATCGAAGATTTGAAAATCGCTGTAAGCGAAGCTTGTACGAACGCTGTGCAGCACGCTTACAAACTGGATAAATCAGGAGAGGTCTCCGTCAGATTCGGCGTTTTTGAGGATCGGCTCGAAATTGTTGTCGCAGACCAGGGGGACAGCTTCGATATTCGGGACCAGGAGGCGCTTGGGCCATATTCTCCCGAGCATACGGTAGATCAATTGTCAGAAGGAGGGCTCGGCTTATATTTGATGGAAACGCTGATGGATGAAGTGAATGTGCAAATTGACTCAGGCGTAACCGTTTCGATGACAAAGTTCTTAAACAGGGAGCGAGTTGATGATGGCACAACCGTCCAAAACTACGAAACGAACTAAAGACGAAGTCGATCGACTGATTAAACAATATCAGGAAAGCCAGGATGAAAACGCTCAGCTTACCCTTGTCGAGTCTTACACCAATTTGGTGGAAACACTAGCTAAAAAATATTCAAAAGGCAAAAGCTTTCACGAAGATCTTTGCCAGGTCGGAATGCTCGGTTTGCTCGGAGCGATCAAACGCTATGATCCTGATATGGGGAAATCATTTGAAGCCTTTGCCATACCGACCATCGTTGGGGAAATCAAGCGGTTTCTCCGGGATAAAACCTGGAGCGTCCACGTGCCGAGAAGGATCAAAGAATTGGGGCCCCGGATTAAAATGGCTGTTGATCAATTAACAGCAGAAACCCAAAGATCTCCCCGAGTTGAGGAGATTGCCGAGTTTCTTGGGGTGACGGAAGAAGAAGTGCTGGAAACGATGGAAATGGGCAAAAGCTATCAGGCGCTGTCTGTGGATCACAGCATTGAAGCCGATGCCGACGGCAGCACGGTGACGATCCTTGACATCGTCGGCTCACAGGAAGAAGGCTATGAAAAGGTGAACCAAAAGCTGATGCTTGACAGTGTATTGCACGTCCTTTCCGACCGGGAAAAGCAAATTATTGAGCTGACATACATCGAAAATAAAAGCCAAAAAGAAACCGGAGAAATATTGGGCATATCACAAATGCACGTATCCAGACTGCAGCGGAAAGCTGTCAAACGGCTGAGGGAAGCTTTGGCGGAAGATCCCTTGATGGAGTTGAAGCAATGATCTGGACTGAGTCGAATGAACACATTCACGCACTTGTCTATCAGCTGCCCAAAGAAGGGAAATCCGTCTGCGGTGACAGCTTTTATTTCAATGCGACTGACCAAGGAATGATATGTGCGCTGGCCGACGGACTTGGCAGCGGTGCGCTGGCTTATGAATCCTCTTCAGCAATCAGCGAGGTTGTCAAAGAGCATGGGGATGAAGATGTCGCAAGCCTGATGGAACGATGCAATCAAGCTCTGAAGCAAAAGCGCGGTGCGACTGTCTCGATTTTAAAAGCCGATTTTCAAACGAGGACAATCGCTTACAGCTCAGTAGGCAATATTCGCTTTATCCTGTACGCTCCTTCAGACAAGTATATCTATCCTCTCCCTGTAACGGGATACATGTCGGGAAAACCGCAAACATACAAAACATTCACCTATACTTATGAAAAAGGGTCAAAGTTCATCATCCATTCAGACGGTTTGGACGTTCCCGCCCTTCGGACTTATTTAAAACAGCACCATTCGCCCGGAGATATTTCAAATCAGCTTGAAGCATACACATTGATGGGAAAAGACGATCTGACCTATATCATCGGACAGCTTTTTTAAAGGAGCTGTCCTTTTGATATAGGTGTTTTTCAACATCTTTTGGTACACTAAGAAGACAACATTCTTATGGAGGCTACAATGGATACTTTAGCGTTAATCGTCAAACAAGTCGCAAAAGAGACGGAACTGGCCGCAAAGCACGTCGGCAATGTCATTCAATTGTTGGAAGACGGAAATACCGTGCCATTTATCGCGCGATACCGCAAGGAACAAACAGATTCCATGGATGAAGTGCAAATTCAAACGATCTCCGAACGCTGGGGATACATTCAGCATTTAAATCAGCGAAAGGAAGAAGTCATCCGGCTGATTGCAGAGCAGGACAAGCTGACCGGCGAGCTGAAACAGAAGATTGAAAAAGCGGACAAGCTGCAAGAAGTAGAAGACTTATACAGGCCCTATAAGCAGAAAAGGAAAACGAAAGCGACAATCGCCAAAAGCAAGGGGCTTGAGCCATTGGCCGACTTCATCATCGCTCTGCCTCAGAATAAAGACATTCTAGCTGAAGCAAAGCAATACATAAATGAAGAAAAAGAAGTGATGAGCGCGGAAGAAGCACTTGAAGGGGCGAAGTACATCCTCGCTGAAAGAATCTCTGATGAACCTGAATTCAGAAGATGGATCCGCCAAGAGACCTTCAAAAAAGGAACCTTGAAATCTGCGGCAAAAGACGCCGAAGCGGACGAAAAGAAAATCTATGAGATGTATTATGAATATGAGGAGCCGATACAGAAAATCGTTCCCCATCGTGTGCTCGCCGTCAACCGCGGTGAAAAAGAAGACATTTTAAAAGTGTCTGTCGAACCGCCGGCCGATCATATCCAAGCTTATTTGGAAAAGCGGATATTAAAACATAAACAAACAACCGCAAAAGACATTCTGAAGGATGCGATAGAAGACAGCTATAAACGTCTGATCCATCCGTCCATCGAACGAGAGATCAGAAAAGAGCTGACAGAAAAAGCGGAAGATCAAGCGATTCATATTTTTGCCGAAAACCTGCGTAAGCTCTTGCTTCAGCCGCCAATGAAAGGAAAGCTCGTCCTTGGGGTTGATCCGGCATTCCGTACGGGCTGCAAGCTTGCGGTCGTGGATGAAACAGGGAAAATGCTGAAAATCGGTGTGATTTATCCGCATCCGCCTGTCAATAAAAAAAGCGCCGCCATTGATAAAGTGAAAAACATCATGGAAGATTTTCAAATCGAAGTCATCGCGATCGGAAACGGGACGGCTTCGAGAGAGACGGAACAGTTTATCGCCGATCTTTTGAAAGACATCGACAGAAAGGTATACTACCTGATCGTCAACGAAGCGGGAGCGAGCGTCTACTCGGCTTCAGAGCTGGCAAGGGAAGAATTTCCTGATTTGCAGGTTGAGGAGCGGAGCGCCGTGTCCATCGCCCGCCGGCTTCAAGATCCGCTGGCCGAGCTCGTCAAAATCGATCCAAAATCAGTCGGTGTCGGCCAATATCAGCACGATGTCAGCCAGAAAAAATTAAACGACTCCCTCCGCTTTGTCGTCGAAACCGTGGTCAACCAAGTCGGCGTTAATGTGAATACGGCATCGGCGGCGCTATTGCAGTATGTAGCCGGACTATCCAAATCGGTTGCGTCCAATATCGTGAAAAAAAGGGATGAAGTCGGAAAATTCACCAGCCGGAAAGAATTAAAAGATATTCCGCGGCTGGGCGCGAAAACATATGAGCAGTGTATCGGCTTTTTAAGGGTTCCTGACGGCAATGAACCGCTTGACCGCACAGGCATCCATCCGGAAAGCTACAAAGAAACGAGAGAGCTGCTCAAAAAGCTTGGCCTTGCAACAGACCAAATCGGTACAGCCGAACTTCAGGGCAAAATAAATGAATTGAATATTTCAGAAACCGCTGAACAGCTAGGAATCGGCGACATCACACTGAAAGACATTTGCGCCCAGCTGACAAGGCCTGAGCGCGATCCAAGGGATGAAGTCCCTAAACCCCTTTTAAAAACCGATGTGCTCCAGCTTGAGGATTTAAAAGAAGGAATGGAGCTGCAGGGCACGGTGCGAAACGTCGTCGACTTCGGTGCGTTCGTCGACATCGGGGTGAAACAGGACGGGCTTGTGCACATTTCAAAGCTCAGCCATTCCTTCGTCAAACATCCGCTTGACGTCGTATCGGTCGGCGATATCGTAACGGTGTGGGTAGAGCATGCAGATGCTGCAAAAGGAAGGGTGTCATTATCAATGGTGAAGGAAAAATAGCACTGCTCATAAGCAGTGTTTTTTTCTATAAAAATACCAGCATTGGTTCAGCAATTTAATCTGATAATGATCTTTTTCGTAAAAAGCTCTTTGCATCTGGTTTTTGAGCCAATTCGGCATTGCTCATCCCTCCTCAGGCTCTGATCATAGAGTGTGGGTTCTGTTTTAGTTTATGCCGGCGGGAATTTGTCCCGTTCGATCTTTTTGAAAATGAGGTGGATACAATCAATGGACGATCAGCAATTGCAGCAGCTGACTGAAGAGATTTCTCTGACATATTTTAAAAAGCCGTTCCGGCATCGGGCCTATTTCAACAGCCGTCTGAAAACAACCGGAGGCAGATATTTATTGCACTCGCACGATATCGAGCTGAACAAAAAATATTTGGCGGAGCACGGCCAAAAAGAGCTTGAAGGCATCATCAAGCATGAGCTGTGCCATTACCACCTTCATCTCGAGGGAAAAGGCTACAAACACCGGGACAGGGATTTTAGAATGCTCTTAAATGAAGTCGGAGCCCCAAGATTCTGCACGCCGCTAAGCGCGAAAAAACAAACGAGAAAAACCCGCACCTACCAGTGTGGGTCATGCGGGCAAATTTTCCTGAGAAAGCGCGCTATGGATACAAATCGCTATGTTTGCGGCAAATGCGGAGGAAAAATAAAAGAAATGACGAAAAAGGGTTGACGGATCAGGCTCGTCTATGATAAATTATAAAAGCCGTCGCAAGACGAGGCATGAAGATAAATTGTTTTCTTGACACAATTTGTCGTCATATATATAATGAAATGAGTCTGATCATTCCACAGTAGCTCAGTGGTAGAGCTATCGGCTGTTAACCGATCGGTCGCAGGTTCGAATCCTGCCTGTGGAGCCAATGGAGAAGTACTCAAGTGGCTGAAGAGGCGCCCCTGCTAAGGGTGTAGGTCGCGTAAGCGGCGCGAGGGTTCAAATCCCTCCTTCTCCGCCATTAGAAAAATATGATTCCGACTTCATATGGCCCGTTGGTCAAGTGGTTAAGACACCGCCCTTTCACGGCGGTAACACGGGTTCGAATCCCGTACGGGTCATTTCTCATATGGATTATTGGGCTATAGCCAAGCGGTAAGGCAACGGACTTTGACTCCGTCATGCGTTGGTTCGAATCCAGCTAGCCCAGCCATTTTTATTTGAGCCATTAGCTCAGTTGGTAGAGCATCTGACTTTTAATCAGAGGGTCGAAGGTTCGAGTCCTTCATGGCTCACCATTGTTTTTCATGCGGGTGTGGCGGAATTGGCAGACGCGCTAGACTTAGGATCTAGTGTCTTTATGGCGTGGGGGTTCGAGTCCCTTCACCCGCACTTTAAAACAACATATCATGCGGTCGTGGCGGAATGGCAGACGCGCTAGGTTGAGGGCCTAGTGGGGGCAACCCCGTGGAGGTTCAAGTCCTCTCGGCCGCATACCAATAATACCAAGGGTTTAATCACCTTTGGTATTATTTTTTTTACGGAAAATAGGGCAACAAATATACCGCATTGTGGAGTCTACAAGTGTATTTGGCACTAAAAAAGTGCTGACCTCTGCACAAAACCGTTGCGCGAGTCTGCACTTTTATTCTGCAAGATACACTGCCCCTTATCATCGATTATGGAAGTTTATTTAATCCGTTCTTAGCCGCGCTGATACTTGGCTTTTAGAAGCTTTTTTTAAGTGGCTAAAACCAACAAATTTTTTGCCTTCTTCATCCCATAGGCGGAACTTTAACGACTTAAGACTTGTTGCCAGTGTAATGGTCGGAACGTTTTGCAATGGTTCAGTGTTGTTATGCACTTTTTCAAGCTTATAGTTTGGAACTCTCGGGCTTAAATGATGAACATGATGGAAACCGATATTGCCTGTTAGCCATTGCATGACTTTTGGAAGCTTATAAAAAGAGCTTCCTTCAACTGCTGCTTTTACATATTCCCAATGCTCATCTTCTTCAAAATAAGAATCCTCAAACGTATGCTGAATATAAAACATCCAAATTCCGAGGAATCCCGATATCATAAAAATTGGCACCTGAACCAGCAGGAAGTTTTGCCAGCCAATAGCCCAACATAAAAGTGCTGCCAAAGCGACGATCCCCAGGTTCGTTACATACGTATTTATCCGTTCTTTGCGTTTTGCCCCTTTACGATTAAAACGATTGGTAATCCCGAAGACGTAAATCGGCCCAATAATAAACATAACAAACGGATTTCTGTACAAACGGTACATTATTTTTGTCTTAGTTGAGGCTTCCTTATATTCCTCAACGGTCAGTACCCAAATATCGCCTGTACCGCGTTTGTCCAGGTTGCTGCTTGTCGCATGATGGACAGAATGGTCGTGTGCCCAATGATCAAAAGGATGCAGAGTCAGAATTCCTGTTATTGTTCCAAGGATTCGATTCGCCTTTCTGTTCTTAAAAAAGGAATAGTGGCAGCAATCATGAAAGATGATGAAGGTTCTCACTAAAAAACCTGCCGCAACAACAGAAATCGCTAATGTAAGGAAATAAGAAATCGACAAGCTCTTATATTCCAAACACCATAACAGGAAAAATGGTACCAATGTGTTAATGATTTGACAAATACTTTTTTGTAAATCGGACTTTTCATAAGGTGTAACCAGTTTTCTCAAAGTCCTTAGGTTTTGTTCATTCATTTTTTAAAGTTTCCCCTTCCCTGATGATCTTAATCTAAGTATAGAAAACGTTTTATTGCCTTTGAAGTCCCAGCTGTCATACTCCATATATGATACTTATCTTCCCCATCCCTTTGTAAAATTATTGGAAATGCGAAACTGATTTCCAGATCAATTAAATCTTTATTAGCAGAGCCAGCTGGGATACAAAAGGCGTATGAAGATTATACCCGGCTCTTTATCGGGCCAAACTCTCTCCCTGCTCCCCTATGGGAACCGGTTTATTTAGACCGTGAACATTGATTGTTTGAGGAACAAACATTACAAGTAAGGAAATACTACCGTAAATATGGATTGATTTTTGAGTGTCAAAATAAAGAGAGCTAGAAGACCATATTACTATTGAGCTTGAATTTCCTAGTTTCTTAATTAAAAAGGCTTTGGAAAGTGGTAATGAAGAAAAGGAAGATTATTTGTGGTCAAGTTTTATTTTTTTATGAGCATCTTGGCAAATGGGGATATACCATGAGTGACCGTTTGGAAACATCTGCAGAAACAAAGCTTTACCAGTGAACAGCCCTGCTTTTAAAAGAATATCTTGCACTTGAACAAGAAACAGCTGAGCTTTTTAAAGAAATCTTTAACAATCAATAATGAAGTACTATTAAGCAAAGAAAAAGGTTTGAAGACACTCGCGATTCATTTTCAAGGTGTTTTCAAACCATAGTTATTAATAGGCCTCTTAGAGATGTTATAAATTCGATGCAGAATTATTGACATTTTCTATTTTTGCTTACCGCTGCACTGGTATTCATACGTTTAATAAATGATACCATGAATAAAACAATAATATTAATTTGCAATTATTTCCGTATTATGCTATGATAAAGAAGAATTATTTTTGTTCGGTGTAAAGGATAGTATGAATATCGACTTTTCGTCTTGATGATACTTTGGGCAAGGATAGTAATACAATGTGTGGTAACGCACTAGGAGGCAACAAAAATGGAACAAGGTACAGTTAAATGGTTTAATGCAGAAAAAGGTTTTGGCTTTATCGAACGTGAAAATGGAGACGATGTATTCGTACACTTCTCTGCAATCCAAAGTGACGGATTCAAATCTTTAGACGAAGGTCAAAAAGTAACGTTTGACGTTGAGCAAGGTGCTCGTGGAGCTCAAGCTGCTAACGTTCAAAAAGCTGCTTAATCTTAAATCGTTTATACAAACAGGCTCTTTATATAGGGCCTGTTTTTTTATGTTCTCTGTATAATACTCAATAAAAAACCCTACTCAACGTTCGAGTAGGGAGATGGTACAAGGTAATAGAAAAAGATTTAAAGCTTCAAAGGTTTGTTTACAGTATAACATATTGGATTGACAATATGCGGAATGTATATAAATTATTTATTTTTCTTTTCGAATACAACTACATTTTATTCTTTCTTTTTTCACTAACCTGCCCGTTAATTTAAGTAAAAGACTTCACAATCTCAAGTCCTACAAACCATTTTCAGATAACCTCTGATTGAAAGTTTATCAGCTAAGATCTTTTCTTTTCCTGTTCCAAATGCTTGGTAGCCGTAGTTCGGGACCAATACTATTTAGCGAGGAAGCAAAAACATTTACGAAATTCAGAAAAAATAGCCAACGTAAATGTGTCTTGTGCCATCCGCCAAAAGCGTCACGCTAAACGAAGTACCGATTTCTATTAAATAAAGTTGGCGCTATTTTTATTTTATAGAAGTAATCCATGATAATTCCGACACTCTCCTTCCTTTTAATCCATCACATCAGATGAAATTTATGCATATCCTATTATTACCAGAAGTAAACAAAAAGGATCATCCCTTTTCGTAAAGAATCATCCTTTTCTTCGTTCATTCAACCATTTTCAGGTATTCTTGATTAATTAAAATAACAGCTGGTCCATCTACAAGAATTCCACCAACTTCAATTTTTTCATAAGACTCAACCTTAATAGAAGTAACCCCTTTTCGCTTCTTTAACTCGTTACTTAATTCTTGCGTTGGCATGTGTTTCATATCTCCACTCCCTCTTATTGTTTCATTTAATCTTATTATGTTAAATGAATTATAAAAATGGTTTTTAGTTCTAGAAATTTCGTTATTTTTTATCGTTGACCATATATTTAGATGTTACCAACTCGTGTATCTCTTTTATGAAAAGAAGATAAACAATTACTATTCACTGTCGCAGTGGATATAAGAAATTCTTAAAGATAGAGGGGGATTGATTGATTTTTTTTCTGGAAATAATCACTTAGATATACCTAAAACAATGAAAGCCCTACCTCTCTTCCATCCTTACGGCTCCTTGTCCGTGCCAGTGTGAATCAGGATTACAAAAATCAAGTGACTATTTTATCGAATTTTTTGATAAAACTTCTAATGTTCGTAGAAGAAATTTAAATAATAAAAATGGATTAGATTGTAGGAATAACAAAAGAGGTTAATGTTCTAAAAGTAAGTTGAAGAAGTTGAACGTATTTGAAATGATTTACTTTTAATCATAATATTCCCGAAAAATCCAGGATGTTTTTTGGAATGCAATACATTATCTATAATTAACCTTAACAGAAACTTTTTATTTGATTTTCAGTGATTCCTTTAATTACTTCCAGTTCACTAATCAAAAATTCATATGCATTATCCAACATTTTTTTTTCGCTTGCGTTAAGTGCTTTTTCTTTCTTCATACGCATTAAATCACGTACAACTTCAGCGCCTTCTTGTATTTCACCCGTTTTTATTTTGTTCGTGTTTACTTTATACCTTTGTTTCCACGGCAGTAACCTATCTGATTCTCCATGCTGAAAAATGTGTATAATGTGTTTTAATGCAAGTATATCAGTAACTGGTCGTATACTTGAACTCAATATTTTACGCGTTGGAATCATAAGTTTCATATTACTGATTGACATTTTTATGACATAATACTGTTGTTTTTCCTCTAAGAATTCTTTTTCTTCTATGGCTTCAATTATACCTGCTCCGTGCATTGGATAAACAATGTTATCGCCAATTTGAAACATATAATCCACCTCCATATATGGTAACCTTCTTAAGATTACCATATATTCGTTTTTTTATCAAATATTCAATAATAACATGATCATATTTTTGGTGTCAATAAATTTTTTTAAAAAATCAGATCAAGCAAAAACAACATCAAAATAATAGGGAACGTGTCGTATTTCCAATAAAGGAAAGGTCAATTGGTCCGTGTATATCCTGAAATCTCGACTAATTAACATAGATCAGTTTAATAGGTGGTAAATATAAAATGATTATTTTATGTTGGTTGTCTGAAAATAAGGTTATGAGGTTCAATGAGCTGAAGCGATGTATTGGGACTATTTCCTTTAAAACACTAAGTGTTATGTTAAAAGAACTTGAGGAAGATGGTCTTATTATACGCAAAGAATTTCCCCAAATACCTCCAAAAGTTGAATATTCATTATCTGAACGTGGTTGTTCACTTATTCCATTGTTAGATATAATGTTTGTTACGGACCACTAACTTACAGTAAGAAGAAGCTAAAGACGAGGAATAATATTGGAAGAGTAGACAAGATGTCTACTAAGGCTGTCGAAAAAATCTCGGGCAGCTTTTCATACAATACACGGGTTATTTCACTGAAGGAAATCCCTTATATATGTCTTTGAACTGCGAAAATAAAAAACGAGGGATTTTTTTGACCTGCGTCTTCAAAAACCCCCGCTTTCTCTTTAAACTGAGCATTCTATATTGAATGCTTTTTATCTTGACCATCATTTGGTAATGTACTGGAATTTGTTAATATGCGGTCCAATACTTTTTCAGTAAATGGCATAAAGTAATTAAGTATCAGCCCTCCTAAACAAACGGTTAATAAAGTTCCAACGCCAATTGGTCCATTTAAAATCAGAGCCATGATCAAGAAGACGAGGTAAATGAATGTTCTGGAAAAAAATATATTTGTTCTCGTTAATTCTTGAAGGATTAATGTTAATCGGTCAACTGGAATCGGTGCGAAATTTGTGTGTAAATATGTTGCGGTTCCTAATCCTATAACAACTAAGCCGATTCCAAAACAAATAACTTTGCTGTACCATCGTTCAGGTGTTACAAAAAAGTGCAATAAAAAAAGCCACATATCAATACCCATACCCGTTATAAATGCTGTTAACACCCCCGAAACTTCCGGTTTTTGTCTTTTTAAAAATGAATTACAGCATATCAATATTAAAGCTATTATGATTTCCCAACTTCCCACAGTGAGCCCCACATTGATAGACAGTCCTATCAGAAGTGCATCAAAAGGTGAAGTGCCAAGGTCTGATTGGATCGTGAAAGAAATACCAAGGGTTAATATTAAAATTCCTAATACATAAAAAACATATTTCACTTTACTCGACCTCTTCATCATTATTTTTTTATTGCAAATGCAACAAAGTTGGGTTATATTTAATTTACGCCAATTTTATTGTATTTGCAACAAAAATATGTACGCAGGGAGTTAATGATGAAGGACATTCTTCGTGAAATTGGAATGATTGCCAGGGCATTAGATTCTATAAGCAATATCGAATTTAAAGAACATGACCTTACAAAAGGGCAGTATTTGTACCTTGTCCGAATATGTGAAAACCCGGGAATCATTCAAGAAAAGCTAGCTGAGATGATTAAAGTAGACCGGACAACCGCAGCTCGTGCAATAAAAAAACTTGAAATGAAGGGCTTTATTGAAAGGAAAGATGATGAACATAACAAAAAAATAAAAAAACTCTTTCCAACAGAAAAGGGAAAAAAGGTATTTCCTTTTATAAAAAGCGAAAATGATCATTCGAATCGTGTCGCATTAGAGGGATTTTCCGAAAGAGAAGTGGAAACCATCTTCAATCTTCTTCAAAGAGTAAGAAAAAATATAGAAAAAGACTGGGAATTCGTCAAAAAGGGAAACAAGAGAAATTATTGATGAGATAAAGGAGCGGCCGATTTAAATGACGATAAACATAAAAAAGTGCACCCTTGAAGATTCACGCAAACTTCAAGAAATTAGTTATGAAACATTTAATGAGACATTTAAACATCAGAATTCACCCGAAAATATGAATGCCTATTTGGAAAGGGCATTTAACTTAAAACAATTGGAAAAAGAATTATCCAATATGTCTTCGCAATTCTTTTTTGTTTATTTAAATAATGAAGTCGCTGGATATTTAAAGGTCAATATCAATGATGCTCAGTCTGAAAAAATGAGGGATGAATCACTTGAAATCGAGAGGATTTATATCAAGAACAAATGTCAAAAACACGGGCTTGGTAAATATCTGCTAAATAAAGCTGAGGAAATTGCGCTGGAACTTAATAAAAAGAAAATCTGGCTTGGCGTATGGGAAAAAAATGAAAATGCTATTGCTTTTTATAAGAAAATGGGGTTTGTTCAAACCGGAGCCCACTCTTTTTATATGGGGGATGAAGAACAAACGGACTTTATAATGACCAAAACACTCCTATAACTGAAGGAGGATTATTATGTATATTCCAAAATATTTTAAGGTCACAAACGTTGATGAAATTTTGGATTTTGTTCAAAAAAACTCTTTTGGCACGATCGTCACAACTGAACAAGGGAAACCAATCGCCGCTCATTTGCCTTTGGTGTTAAATAAAAAAGGCGATGATTACTATATTACTGGGCATATCGCTTATGGAAATCCTCAGTGGAGAACATTTGAAACCTGTGAAGATGTGCTTGTTATGTTCCAGGGGCCGCACGCTTACATTTCTTCTTCCTGGTATGGGCATGAAGAAGTTCCAACATGGAATTATCAAGCCGTCCATGTATATGGTAAAGCAAGCATTTTAGAGAAAGATGAATTGTTAGAAGGATTAACAATAATGATGGGAAAATACGAAAAACATCGAGAAAATCCGATTTTAATGGATAAACTTTCTCCTCAACTCTTAGAACGTCAACTGAAAGGTATTGTCGGATTTAAGATTAAGGTGGGAGAAATTCAGGCTGCATATAAATTAAGTCAGAACCGAAATGAAACGGATTATATGAACATCATTGATCAATTACAAAATGAAGGAAATCCAAATTCGAAACAAATGGCAGAACTGATGGAAAAGAGATTAAAAAATTAAATATAAGCCAACTTTTATTAAATCCTCAGATGCAAGAATTAAGGACCGGAACGGAGCAATTGCTCTTTCTTTAATTGGATTGGGATGCGAACTTTGGATTAATTAGTGGTACTGCTCAAATTGTTAATTCTACAGAGCCTTCAACTCGCGCGACAGTTCAAGGAACACTTGATGTTTTTACTGCATTAGCATGGGCTTCTGGCGGGGCTCTTTCAGGGATGATAATGAATAATACAAGTGATGTCGCACTATCTCTGAGCATAGGGCTATTATTCTTAGTTCTTATACCGATTGTCATTTGGTTCCGCAAGAAATAAAGGATAGTCGAAAGGCTATTCTTTTTTTGTATTTTTCATTAATAGACAGGGCATTAGTGACATGTGGATAATTACATACTTATTCAGTGGTTTATTTATAGCCTAAAAACAGTGCCTATTTTGTGCCCAAAATGATGAAAACTGGTGTAATGAATGACTACAAATGCTATTATGAAAAAGTCGGTGATTCATATCAGAAACTTGATCATATGCCAGGAGACGGAAAACGTGATCGTTTGGGACTTGATAGGAAAACACCAGATTATGAAGAAGTATTAGGAAAAGAAACAAAGTTAGAAAGTTAGAATTAAGAATAAATTTAAAGCAGGCATATGCCTGCTTTTTCAAGTGATAGCTTTTTCAGCGGTTTGAAATTCATTGATCGATGATGTAATCATTCTTCCAGCGGTTTGAAATTCATTGATCGATGATGTAATCATTCTTCCGGTAGTTTGAAATTCATTGATCGATGATGATGTAATCATTCTTCCAGCGATTTGGTAAGAGTCGGAGGGGGTAGTAAATTTAATCGGAATTGTTGTTAATGCGGCCAAAGAGAATAAAGTAATACAGAGTAGAATTTTGTTTTTCATAAAAAATCAACTCCCCTTTTTGTTTATATTCATTGCATGAATAGCTTTTCGGTAAAATTGGACTGATTCCTCAAGTTTACCAATTTTATTATAATATTCTGCCGCGTCTAAAGCCAATTCCTCAACATCTGTATACAGCCCCTTATTTTCAAGATATTTGAATTCCTCCTCTGTAGAACCATGATCAAAATAAATTTTTCTCAATATGTTAAGTTGCGCTTCATGGGATTTGTCATTTATAGACTTGGCATTCTCTACACCTTGTTCATAAAGGCTTAGTGCCTCTGGAAAATTCCCTTGTTTTAAACAAACATACATTAACTGAAATAAAGCTTTAGGTATATATGAAGAATTTTCTTTCTTAAATATTGATAAAGACTTTTGTATATGTTCATATGATTCCGAAAAACGTTTCAAATAAAAATGGCAGTTCCCCAAATTGAAATAAGCTGACGCTAATAAGTGGTTATTATCCGTTTTCTTAGTTTTATGTAAAGCAATTTGTAAGGTTTTTAAGGCGTTTTTATATTTCATGGTATCAACTTGATTTCCGGCTATAACGAAATAGCAATATATTTCTTTTTCTATTAAGGTCTCATGTGCTTTGAATGTATCGATCGCCATTGTGGCATAATTCATGGATATATAGTTCTGTCTGAGGTGGTAGTAAACTTCGGATAGCTTATAATAAAATTCGGCTTTTTCTTCTTCGCTATCAACAGAGGCTAATTTTTTTTCGGCGATTTTGTAACAGGTTATTGCTGTATTGAAATTATGTTGCTTGAATTCATACATCCCTTTAAAAAACCAATAGTAGTAGTGAATCATTTCATCGATTTGGGTGCTTTGCATGTCCTCTTTTTTGGTTTCAATACTTGATAATGAAGCAGAAATGTCAATTGCGTCGTTAGGTTTCAAATCTCTTAACATAATATTGTGACGGAAATCAATTAAAGAGTAATACAACAATACTGTTTGCTCTTCTTCCATTTCCTCGAAATCTCGTTGAATTTCGGCTTTAATGAATTCTGCGTCTGTGACTTGATTTCTGCGTATCTTCGAATACCATTCATTAATTTTTATTGCCACATTCTCCGATGGAATTTTTTGTTTCATGATGCAAACCCCTCTCATAATCAATACGTTCTCTATATCCATATATTGCATATATTAACATGTTTTCTCGATTTCGAGAATTAAAAAATTGAAAGTTTTCGGTGTGCCGCAATAAGGCTTTTTTTGCTATGAACTGTTTACTCTTTTACTATAAAGAAGGAACCTATAGTTGATGATAGGAGAATAAAACAATACCGTGATGTCAAAAATAAAATTGACGTGACACCAATTAGTGTCCTATAATCAAGACACCGATTAGTGTCCAATTAAGGGTGAGTGGATTTTGTACGAAAAAAATCAAGAGCGTGATATTTATGCAGCCATTGCTGACCCAGCAAGACGCAAATTGCTGCGTTTGTTGGCGGACGTGGAAGAAGTGCCGCTCAAAGAGTTGACCGTTCATTTTGAAATGGGGCGTACTGCGGTTTCGAAGCATTTGGCCATTCTTAAAGAGGCTGATCTCGTCATCAGCAGAAAGGTCGGCAGGGAAACGCGTTATCGGCTGAATGCTGCCCCATTGAAAGAAATTGAGGACTGGGTAGCGTTTTACAGGAAATTCTGGAGTGGAAGAATGTTGATTTTAAACCAAATATTACAGGAGGAACAAAAAATGAGTTTAACAGTATCACAAGATTTTCATTTTAAGAGCCCGATCGAGAAGGTATGGCACGCCTTAACAGATACAGATACTCTTGCAAAATGGATCATGGCTAATGACTTTAAACCTGTCGTCGGACATAAATTTCAGTTTCGGAATGAACAGTGGAATTTAATTATTGATTCCGAAGTTCTTGAAGTGGACGAGCCTTATCAGTTATCTTACACTTGGGTAGGCGGCGGGATAAACACTACAGTCACATGGACATTAAAGCATGAGGATGGAACAACCTACTTACATCTTGAACACACAGGATTCGAAAAAGAAGATCAAGCGTTCAATGGTGCGAAATATGGTTGGGTTAGAATGGGCGAAGAACTTAAAAAATTGTTAGAGGAAATGTAAGACCAAAACTCTAAACCTGTTTTTAAGTATTAGCTAACATATAAGAAAAAAGAAACTGCTCGGAAAGAGGGTTGTTCCTTGATGAAAAATAGTAGAATGAATCCTAAGGTTGATGACTTTTTAAGTAAAGCTGAAAAGTGGAAGGAAGAATATAAGCAGTTGAGAAATATCGTTCTTGACTGTGAGCTGACCGAAGAATTTAAGTGGATGCATCCTTGCTACACGTTAAATAAAAAAAATGTCGTTTTAATACATGGATTTAAAGAATATTGTGCACTTCTGTTTCACAAAGGCGCCTTGTTAAAGGATCCCCATGGGATTCTCATCCAACAAACGGAGAATGTACAGGCGGCGCGCCAAATTCGGTTCACCAATGTTCAAGAGATAGTTGAAATGGAACCCATCTTGAAAGCCTATATTCATGAAGCTGTTGAAGTTGAAAAAGCCGGTTTGGAAGTGAATTTTAAAGAGAATACGGAATTCATCATTCCAGAAGAACTTCAAAATAAATTCGATGAAATCCCTGCCCTGAAAACTGCTTTTGAAGCATTGACCCCGGGGCGGCAAAGAGCATACATTCTTTATTTTTCTCAAGCCAAACAATCCAAAACTCGAGTGTCAAGGGTTGAAAAATATGTACAGAAAATTCTCGATGGAAAGGGATTAAAGGATTAGTATATCCGATGAGAAAATAAATGAATCAAACTTTAAGATATGACCTCACTTTGTTTATTTGGAAAAAGGTGTCCGTAAACATCTATTGTCATCTTTATAGAAGCATGTCCTAGCCGTTCTTTTATTGTTGCATTCTTTTAATAAAGCTACGCGGCAATACTAAACCGGGATACGATCGAGACGAGTATCCTCTATGGTCATGTGTTTGAGCGGGAGACGTTTTTGTGAGATTGTGTCCGCATCTTCCAATATCGAGGTTTGGAAAGCTGTTGAGGTCAGATATTGATGGAACAGAAGTGATGATTGTTTGTGGTGCAGTGAAACAAAAAAAGCCCTCAACTTGAGGGATTTAGCTCAAAACTCTCCATTCCGCTGTTATTTGTAAAATCCATATGAAATTTCTTTGTTCTTTCCATAAGGTTTAATCACCTATTCTTCTTCATTCAGCATCATAAGTTCTTAATCTAGACTTTTTACTTCCTGAATTGTTGACAGATGATGCACCTTTCCACCGTTATGCCGTTCAGGCTGCCGAGATTTTCTCGACAGCCTTTTTGAGATTCATAAACACCATGTTCATATTTTTGAGATGGTTTTCCATAAATGGATAGCCTATAATTGTGATGCAATCCATTTTTATTAGAAAAGGGGGCTGAAGATGAGAGTATTGTATTTTATTTTATCAGTAGGTATTTTAGCTTCTGTTATGCTCGTCTTAGCTTATGATAAGACAAGAGCGAATGAAGACGAACAAGCAAACTGCTTATATGTTTCTCCAGATGGAAATGATCAAAATGAAGGAACGAAAGAAAAGCCGTTTCATACACTGGCACATGCCGCAAAAGAGGCTGTTGCCGGCACAACCGTCATGATTCGGGAAGGTACATATCATGAAACACTTGATGTAAAGCATAGCGGGACGGACGGAAAGCCTGTCACATTCCGAAACTATGAGAATGAAAAAGTCGTGATGAGCGGAGAATCAGTTGCGGACGCAGAATATGAAACACCGTTAATTCGTATTCACAATAAACAGTACATCACAATCAGCGGTCTGACAATGAAAGATCTTTCTGTTTCATCCGAAGAAGCAACCGCCATGGGAATTTACGTTTCAGGCTCCAGCAGTCATATTACCATTAAGAACAATCATGTCCGGGATATAAAGACAACAGCGGATGAGGGCAATGCCCACGGAATTGCGGTCTATGGAACTGGCAGCATGAAAGACATTAAGATCGAGGGCAATACGGTGGAAAAACTGACACTCGGAGCGAGTGAAGCGGTTGTGCTAAATGGAAACATCGACGGTTTCACGATTGCGGGCAATGTGGTCCGTGACAATAACAACATCGGTATTGATCTTATCGGCTATGAAGGAACTGCGGATCGAAATGATTTTGTGCGCAACGGTGTCGTAGAAAACAATACGGTTTCTCATAACTCGACTTACGGAAATCCCGCCTATGGGGATGATTACTCGGCTGGCGGCATATATGTCGATGGAGGACAAAGTATTGAAATTAAGAAAAACACAGTCTACGGCAATGATATCGGTATTGAAGCAACGTCTGAACATAAAGGGAAATATGCCGCAGATATTCAAATAACCGATAACACGGTGTATCAGAACGCTTATACCGGTATTTCAATCGGCGGATACGACAAAGAGCGGGGAGGCACCATCGATTCTGTCATTTCTCACAATATTGTGTACCGCAATGATACAAAGGGGCTGTATGGCGGGCAGCTGCTGCTGCAGTACGATACAAAAAATAACAAAATCGAAAAGAACATCATGACAGCAAGTGATTCGCGATTATTTATTGCGAACGATTTCACGAAAAATGAAGGGAATACGGTGAATCATAACGTTTACCATAAGGAAGCCGGCAAAGACGGCTTATGGATTTGGAAAAAGAATGAATACGACTCGTTTTCGTCTTATCAAAACGCAACAAATAATGATGCAGATTCTATTTATGCCGATCCGATGTATCGTGACGAGGAGTCTTATGACTTTACATTAGATCCAGATTCACCAGCTCGATCTGTCATTGAGTAAAGCATATTTTTTTAAGAAAGTGACATGAGCAGACTTCCTTCAGAATCAAAGGTGGGAATATTTTTGAACGAATTTGTGCCTAAAGCTTTTCAAATGTTAGGGATCATTGGTTTCATTTTAGCCTTTGTCCAAATCTCAATTGGCTGGTTTATAGGATTTTTCTTTTCGGGTCTGTTCTTCATGATGTTGAAAACAAAGGATGATAAAACGGGAACATTTAATGTAATGGCGGGAATCTCGGCTTTCCTGTATTCATTTTATTGCTTATTTACCCAGGTTTTATGACTAAGTCGGTTTGCTGAATTGGATCATTTATAGAGCAAGATTTAAAGCAGGCATAAGCCTGCTTTTTTGGAGCATTAAAAGCCGAGAAATAAATAAGGAGAGCGGCAACATGGGGAAATTCTCAATTAACCTTTTAAAAATCTGGCTTGCAATACCTAGATGGTTTAGAATATTTACACTCAGTGCTATTACCATATACGTTTTATCATCATTTTTTATTAATGGAGTAAAACATTTATTGAAATTAGACACAGCTTCTTTCATCATAAGCATCATAGCATCAGGCATCATACTGTTGATTTTCAATAAACATTCTGAAATAAAATAAGATTTTACGTTATTGTATTTGATCCCCAGACCGGTTTAAAAATGCAATAATGATTAAGGTGGGCGATGGCTGTCATCAATGGCACCTTGACATACACCCGGATAAAGGATATTGTAGACACGAGATATCTTTAATTGAGGGGTAATGATTGAGATGAAATATTCAAAGGCGACGAACTATGCATTACATACAATGCTATATTTGGCAGTCCATACACCGGAGAAACACATAGGCGTTCACCAGCTTGCCGAGTACCAAAAGGTGTCGACAACGTATTTGTCGAAAATATTGACGAAGCTTGTCAAGGCTGGGATGGTTGAATCCATTTCTGGCGCGAATGGCGGTTATAAGCTAAAGCATAATTGGGAGAGCGTTTCTTTTTTAGACATCATCCAGGCCATCGAAGGCCCTGTGTCAATGTTTGATTATTGTATCAGTCATGATCCCAATTGCTTGATACAAAAGGTCATCTGTTCTGCGGAAGAAAAGATGCTGGATGAACTAAAGGATCAAAAAATTGCCGATATCGCTAAGCAAATGAAAGTGGCTGATTAAGCCGCTTTATTTACCCTCTTATTAAAGATATTACGGAGTTTTATTGTCCTTAATTATATATAAAAGCAAAGGATGGATAGAGATGAATACTTTTGATTGCGTGATTGTCGGCGCAGGTCCGGCAGGATTAAGTGCAGGTTTAACTTTAGGAAGGGCAAGAAGGAATATTGCAGTAATGGATAATGGAACGAATAGAAACAGGGTGACGCAGCAGTCACATGGATATCTGACCAGAGACGGCATAACCCCTCAAGCGTTTAAGGAGGCTGGAGTAAATGAGTTGAAGAATTACCCGTCCGTATCTTATTTTCATACAACAGTCACCGGAATTCGGAAGGAGTTTGGCGGAGAACGAATGATCGTCAGAACAATGGATGACAAGACATTTTATACAGAAAAAGTAATCTTGGCAACAGGTGTTCAAGAAGAATTTCCTTTTCCAAGTGTAAGAGAATTTTATGGCAAAAGCTTGTTTAGCTGCCCATATTGCGACGGCTGGGAGATGAGGGATCAGCCGCTCATCATCATCGCGGACAAAGAAGAGCATACCATGCACATGGCTAGATTGATTTATAACTGGTCAAGCGATTTAATTGTCGCCACTAACGGTGTGGAGCTTTCTAAAGATTGTGCTCAAGAACTGAAGGAACGAAAGATCATCATCAAAACTGAGCCTATCAAAAGCTTAAACGGTCATAACGGATATTTAGAAAAAATTGAATTTGAAACAGGGGAAACCATATCAAGATCTGGCGGATTTGTTGTGCCATCTTTTTACCGCCCTAATCAATTTGCTAAACACCTTGGCTGTGAAATTGACGAAGATGGAACAGTTGCAACAGACGGCGCGGGCCGCACAACAAGCAAAAACGTGTATATTGCCGGAGAAACCGAAAAATCGGCCTCCTCTTCACTCATTATTTCTGCTGCCGATGGTCAAAAAGCTGCCGTTTCCGTCAACACCGATTTAACGTTGGAGCGGTTTTAAGTCTTATGAAGTAATAAAAAAGCCTGCAGAAAAACCCAGTTTTCTCTGCAGGCTGATGTGTTCGCTTTACTTACACCTGATGCTTGTTCGGCTTCCGCCCCTTATAAATCGCAGCAAACCGGTGTGACAAATCCGTTGCCAGTGCCGGCACAATCAGAATGAACGCTTGGAATCTAGAATCAAGTAATTAGAAAGGCCGATAGTTCCAAGCTTAGCGGTCATTCCTTTCTGTCTGATTCAGGTACTCGCGCCGCTTCTTCTTCAGCCCCATTTTGGAAGATGATCAATCGGCTTGCAGCATTTTCTTCTACAATAAATTCGACTTCCACAGACAATGACCGGAGAAAAAAGCGTGTTTCCGAGGATGGAAATAACTCGAACCGAACTTGACCGGCGATTTGCATATAGAGGCGCTCTTTTTCAGATGTCACATAAACGGCGGTTCCGTCTTGAAATGAATAACTGCCGATGTAGCGCCTGTAAATGGCCGGATCGATTTCTTTTTTCTTTTTATCAGCAGGACGGTCTGGTATTGTGTATGCTTGATCAAACAAGATATTGTCCACCGCTTTAAAGATGGCCTGTTCATATTCATCGTCCTGTTCCACATTGCTCAAATAGATGAACGTTTTTTGATGATCAATATATCGAATCATCATCGTCGAATAGCCTGGCCAGCCTCCGCTATGACTGACGATCCGTCCCTTTTCGGGATTGTCTTGAAGCACCCATCCGCACCCATAATCTACAGTCTCGCCGTTTTTCAGACGCGCGGGAGAAAAAGCAAGCTCTTTGGAAGCTTGATTGATCAAGCTGTCTGTATATAAAGCCTTGTCGAACAAAAATAAATCCTGAATTGTTGAGTTTACGGTCCCGTCTCCTTGTATTCCATCAAGATAATAGACATATTCGGTTTCCTCAAGGTCGTCAGGCAGCACATACTGTCCTGTATGTACGTCATACACATATCCAAACGCATAATCGTCAATGATTTCAGGCTGAAGCCTTCTGTTGTACACCCTTGTGCTCCGCATGTTCACCGGATGAAAGATGCTTTTTTTCATGAAATCGGCAAAGCTCAAACCGGATGCCTTTTCAATGATCACCGCCAATAGCACGTATCCCGTATTGCTGTACAGCCAGCCTTCCCCAGGGGAAAAATAACCTGGCGGCTGATGGTTTATCAGCATATCAACGATATCTTGGTTAACAGCAATCTTGTTATGATCCCAATGATTCAGAAACCATTCAAAATAATCCGGCAGGCCCGACGTATGTGTCAATAGATGGTGAATCGTTACGCCCTGATAGGGAAATTCCGGAATCCAGCACTCCACTGAATCTTCGATATTCACTGCCCCTTGCTGTGCTAATTGCATGATTCCCAAGGCGGTAAACGGCTTTGAAAGCGATGCTAGTTCAAATAATGAATGTTCCTGCAATGGACGCTTTTCCGGCAGATTTGAATAACCGAAGGAGTTCTGATAGAGGATGTCGCCTTCCTCTGCAATTAACACCGCTGCGTTTAGATGATTTCTTTCTCCTAACACACTAAACAGATTGGCAAGCCGATCTCTTTTTTTCTGTTTCACTTCTCCACCTCCTCTTTTTTATACGTATATGGAAAATAGAGGTTCCCACCAAAAGAGACATTGGTTTTGGCAGGTTATGACCGATCGCCTTATGAAAAAATAAAAAGCCTGCAGAGAAAAATCTTTTTCCTCTGCAGGCCGAACACATTTCCTCATGCACCTGAATGTTTCTTCGTTATTCTCATCTTATAAATCGCAATCAGCAAAATAAACCAAACCGGTGTGACAAATAGGGAAACACGCGTATCCGTCGCAAGTGCCAGCACAACGAGAATAAACGCCAGGAATGCAAGAATCACGTAGTTTGAAAACGGATAAAGCGGCATCTTGAATTGATTCGCTTTCGCTAAATCGGGTCTTGTTCTGCGGTATTTCAAATGGCAGATGACCGTAATGCCCCAAATAAAGATGAAGCATATGGTAGATATACTTGTGATCAGCGTAAATACTTCTTCCGGCATGATATAGTTCAGAGAAACGCCGATCAGAATGACGACGGCCGAGAAGAATAATGCATTGCTCGGTACTTTGCGCGAAGTCAGTTTCGTCATGGCATCGGGTGCATTGTGTTCTTTGGCGAGCGAATATACCATCCGGCTTGTGCTGAAGACCGCACTATTGCTTGCCGAAGCTGCCGATGTGAGCACGACAAAATTGATAATGCTCGCAGCTGCAATAATGCCGATCGCAGCAAAGACTTGAACGAATGGACTTTCATTCGGATTGATGACATTCCACGGATAAATGCACATAATGACAAGAAGTGCACCGATATAGAAAAGCAAAACCCGGACAGGGATATTGTTGATCGCTTTCGGAATAACTTTTTCCGGATCTTTTGTTTCTCCTGCCGTGAGTCCGACAAGTTCAATGCCGACAAATGCAAAGACGACCATCTGGAAAGAAAGGAGAAATCCATGCAGTCCATTTGGGAACATGCCGCCGTGGCTCCATAGATTTGAGAAGCTCGCTGTACCTGACTCTGTGGAAAACCCTTTTATAATCATGAAAAGGCCGATGCCAATCAGCGCCAGTATCGCAATGACTTTGATTAATGCGAACCAGAATTCCAATTCTCCAAAAAGCTTTACGGTCGCCAGGTTCATGATGAGCAAAATCATAAGGGCGATAAATCCGGGCAGCCACTGCGGCACTTCAGGAAACCAATACTGGGTATAGAGCCCGACTGCTGTCAAATCGGCCATCGCCAGCGAAATCCAGCAAAACCAGTAGGTCCATCCCGTGATAAAGGCAGCCATATCGCCTAAATAGTCTCGTACAAAATCAACGAATGAGTGATAGTTCAAATTGCTTAAGAGCAGTTCCCCCAGGGAACGCATAATGAAAAAGCAAATGATCCCTGTGATCATGTAAGCAAATAAAATTGCCGGCCCGGCAAAATGGATCGATTTCCCCGAGCCGAGAAACAACCCGGTTCCAATGGCTCCGCCGATGGCCATGAGCTGTATGTGCCTGTTTTTCAGGCCTCTCGATAATGTTTGATGATGTGTGATATCGTCTGTCACTTTGATGTGCCTCCAATAAACTTGTTTTGTTACCCCTTTGCTCCCGTAATTTTTATGTACTATTATAACACTAAAATTTATAGGAATTTATTAAAAGGATTTTTCTGCTGATTCGTCTGCAAACGATGTTAAGAAAGCCAAGATCCGCCTCATTAACATGTTATAGCGATAGAGTTTTTGCGGCTTTAACTGGTTCCTTGAAACAGAGAGGTGTTGATAGCTTAAACGATGAGCAGGAGAAAGAGGAACCGAGAGCAAATTTCTATAATAGCCGTTGATCAGAAAATCGGTCTAAAATATATGTATAGCGTTGCATTCTTAAGTATGGTTCGCTTGAAAGGCAAAAGGAGCAAAAACCGGAGCATTCATTAACAGATTTTTTTGGAGGCATGGACATGTATTTGGCTTTTGATATAGGCGGGACCTATGTGAAGCAGGCATTAATAGATACGGCAGGAAATATACAATCAAAAGATCAGTTTCCTACCCCGTATTGTCTAAAATCATTGATTGCAAGCATGACAGACATTTATGCATCGAGCCCGAGAAAAATAAAAGGCATCGCCGTCAGCTGCCCGGGTACGGTTGATATCAATACGGGGACCGTATACCACGGAGGAATGGTCTCTTATTTGCACAATCAAAATCTGATCGAACTGCTCGGAGAAAAGTGTGCCGTTCCGATAACCGTAGAAAATGATGCGAAATGTGCGGCATTAGCCGAATTATGGCTTGGAAGTGTGAAAGGACATAGGAATGCAATCGTCCTGGTGCTGGGAAGCGGAGTAGGCGGCGGATTGATTATCAATGGACAACTGCATCGCGGGAGTCACCTGTCGGCAGGGGAAGCCAGCTATATGATGAATCATATCAACCCTATTTCATTGCGTGCAGAATTTTTCGGAAGTGCAGGTTCTTCCGTATCTATGATCAAAGCGATTTCAAAAAAGAAAGGTATAAAGGCAGAGGGCCAAGATGTATTTGATCTGATCAATCAGCAGGATTCTGAAGCAAAGGCTATTTTTGAAGAGTATTGCTTGCAGCTTGCGGTCCAAATGATGAATCTGCAATACCTGATCGACCCGGAAATCATTGCGATCGGCGGAGGAATCAGCGCGCAGCCTGTCGTTGTAGAAACGATCCGGCAGGCAATCGATAAAATTAAGAAAAACAACCCGATGCATGTTGCAAGCCCAAATGTCGTTGCCTGCACATTTAAAAATGATGCAAATTTGCTTGGAGCATTGTATCACTTTTTTGAGTTTAAACAAAAAAACATTTCTGTAGACTAAAAGGGGCTCCGGGGATTGAATCTCCGGAGCCCCTCATTCCTTCCTCACCGAAATCCCATTCAAATTGTCACTTTTTTGTCGTTGCATCATAACCGGATTGGTGTATTCTAAAAAAGGAATCAGGTACCCGGTCTTAGGAAACTGCGTTTGCATTAAAAAGCTCCCTTCCTTTGTTGAAAACAGCTTAAAATGAGGAGGAATATAAGCTGAGCAAAAAAAGAGTAACGATATTTTCGGCAATGATAATGCTCGTCACGATATATATACTGTACACCTTGTTTGCAAATTTGATTCATGATCCGCATTCGACAGCCTTTCTCATCCATAAAACGAATTTACGTGCTTCTTTTGATCTTCCGGTTTGGTTAAATGTCATGTATGTCCACGTGATTGCTGCTTGTGTGGCCATGCTGGCCGGCGCTGTCAATTTCTCTGGAAGGCTATTGAAAAGCTGCCGCAAGTTCCACCGGTTGAATGGCTATATCTATGTCGTTTGCGTGATGATCGTAACGCTTTCGTCAGGCTATATGGCGCCGAACTCTACGGGAGGGCGAATTGTGAGCATCGCTTTTAATATGGTAAACATGTATTGGCCGTTTGCCACGATTATCTCTGTCATTCAAGCGAGGCGAAAGCAGTTTCACAAGCACCGGAAGTGGATGATCCGCAGCTATGTATTCTGTTTTACCAACTTGTTTATTCATTTGATTACTTTTGTATGTCATAGCGGATTAGGCTTAATATATGAGACGAGCTATACGATAGGCGTTTATGGGGCTATTGTGCTGAATGTTGCTATAGCTGAATGTATCATTCGATATATATTTCGAAAAGCGCCAAATACGTGGCATGCAGCTGTGAATGGCTAGGCCGGCATGAAGCGGTAAAAGGCTGTTAGGTTAAAGTTTTGTTTGTTCCATCAAATGATACCATGGGGGTTTTAGCCCCCTGGTATTTTTGTTTTTATATATAAGTAAAGGCCGTAATCAGTCATAACAGAAGGATGCCCCATTGCCGCAGCATGGCTGTGATTTCGCCGGCCGGATTTTCAATGACAAGAGACTTGTTGAAATTTTCTTTTAGATGAAGGAACGTTTTGTAACGCTCGGCCAATTCAAAAAACACTTTCTCCAATTCCCCGATTTCTTTTGATGCTGTTTGTTCTTCTAGCTGTTCAGCAAGCGCAAGTTCATTGAATCAATATCAAGCAATTTTATTCTTGCCATAGATGATGCCCTCCTTGATTTAATCCTCGTAATGAAGAATGGCAACAGGACGCGCCCAGCCGGCTGAGGCTTTTTGAACTTTAACTGGAAAAGCCATTACATAAAAACCGGTAGAAGGCAATTGATCTAGATTAGCAAGCTTTTCAATTTGACAGTAAGGAATTTTGCTTCCGGCGAAATGTCCTTCCCACACAATGGCAGGATCTTTTTCTTTCTCGTAGCGTTTAGCTGTTTTACTGAATGGCGCGTCCCAGCTCCAAGCGTCGGTTCCGACAAGCCGCACGCCGCGCTCAGTTAAATAGAGCGTTGCTTCGCGCCCCATTCCGCAGCCGCTGTCAAGGTAATCCTTTTCCCCGTATTTGGCGCCAGCCGATGTATTCACAAGCACAATATTCCCGGGAGCCAGCTTGTGATTGATTCGGTTCAGTTCAGTTTCGATTTCTTTTGCAGTGACGACATGTCCATCTTCAAAATGTCTGAAATCTAACGTAACGCCGGGGCCGTGAAACCAATCAAGGGGAATCTCGTCTATCGTCGGCATTTGCTTGTCGTCATCCGTAACAGAGCGGTAGTGGTAAGGGGCATCTATATGCGTCCCTGCATGCGTTGATATATTTACTTTTTCTACAGCCCAGCCTTCATGGCCGGGAAGGTCGTTTACAGAAAGTCCGGGAAAGCTTTGGGCCATCTGCTGAGCGCCTTGTTTATGGTCCGCATACTCAATTTCAGGTATAAAGCCCGGCGGGTCAGATGGAATATCCCCTCTTAAGGATACTGATAAATCTATGATTTGACGTATTTTCATATGGTTCACTCCTTTGCTGGAAAATGATGATATCCAAATTTTAAAAAATGAATGGGAAATGAACAACCTACAGTTTTTCTAAAAATGTTCCTTTATGTACATTAAACAAAAATGCATCTATTATCATAGCAAATGAAACACGGATGAAAGGCTGCATTAGTATATTGTTTTTCTTAAAGTCTCAGCGGCGTCATTTTCTAGCTGCTGGAAATGAGCCCAAACTGTATAGGCCGCTTCATTTTCAAGGATTCTTTTATAGACGATCAGCGAATGTAAAATTAATTTTCTTCCGGATTCTTTCTGAAAATCTGTGTAAGCATCATTTAAGTCTCGGCTCGGATTTTGTATGATTAGTATTTTTGTAAATTTGGCTGTGAATTGAAAAAAGTGATATAGCTCACAGTTTTAACGAAGCAGCTCGTGTAGTGTGAATGATAGTTTTTTTGCTGGAAAAATGAAGAGAAATAGGGGATGAGTTAACCGATGAAAAGAACGGATTTGCCTCTTGTGTATTCATGCTCCGGATGTTCTTCAGCCGCACAAACGGCCAACATGATCGCGATAAAAATGGATCGGGAAAAAATTGCCGAAATGTCTTGCATTGCCGGTGTTGGCGGTGAAGTAAAACCGCTTGTCAAAACAGCCAAATCCGGACGGGATATCATTGCGATTGACGGCTGTCCCTTGTGCTGCTGCAAGAGCTGTTTAGCGAAGCATGACGTTCAGCCAAAGCATCATTTTGTATTGTCGGATTTTGATGTGCCAAAGAAAAAAGGCGCAGACCCTGATCCTGTCCTTTACATGAATGCTTATGAAAAGATATTGCATCTCATGAATTCTGAGACTTAAACGGATGAATCAAACGATTATCATTCATTTGGAAAACGGCTATCTAGGTAGTCGTTTTGTTATGCCTTCACATCGTGATTCTGCGCTGTTAGGTTGGCGTTTCACGGTTAAGTGTCTGTCATCTTTTGTCTTTTAATGACATCAAGGCGGTGGTATGTACGGCGAATACAATACAACCGTTTATATGCATCTTTATGGTAAGATTGATTCTTTTTAAAAAACTTATTTTTTGAGATTATGAACTTTACAACATCGTTTTAAATTCTGCGATGTGCCGGGAAAAAAGAAAAAATTAGTTGGAGTTTTGATTTTAGCCCTTTTCTTGTTTCTAAAAGAAGTACTGGATAGCGCATGGGATAAGTTTGGTTTAGTTAGTTATATGATTGGAGATACAGATCCCGCTATATCAATCGGCATGGATGAAACCAAAAGTGAAGAAAGACTGCGAGAATACTTAGATCAGAACTTACCTCAAGAAGCAAAAGAAAAATACGACATTGAGATCATTCAAGGGGACATTGAAGCTTTAGAAAAAAAGTCTTTGGGGGTCGCAAACAAGAGAAGAATTAAATTAAGAAAAACAGGCTGAGTCGCCTGCTTTTCCTTTTCTGACTTGATCTCTTGGAGGTGCTATCGATCTAATGGTTTCGTACCGCCTTTCCCATTTCAAATTGACAGAAATGAACCTTTTGGTCAGCGGAAAATCGCAATAGATCACAGGCCAGACGATCCGCGTCAATGGAGGATTTATTTAAACTGTGATTTTCCGGCCGCTTTAAAAATACCAAGGGTTTAAACCCTCGGTTTTTTTGTTGTTTTATTTCTAAAAACCTCATCCAGCTTCTCCGCGAATTCCCTCGGATATAATACACAGCCCACATGATTGCCGGGAAAGTCCACAACACCCGTTCCCAAATGATCCGCCAATGCTTCTGCATACCGGTACGGGAGAAAGCCTTGTGAATCAATGCCTCCGGCAGGTGTGACCGCAATTGATGAGGCTTTTAATCTGCCGATGTCCGGCCTGTATTCTCTCAAGCCCGGCACCTCAGATAGGATAAAATAATCGATGTTGGCCATGAGCTGGTCCGTCCGTTCTGGAGGACGCTCCGGCTGAGCGGATGAAGTGATGCCCATCGCTGCTGCGAACGTTTCTAAAGCCGACAAACCGCTTCGTTTATATTGCTGTTCAAGGTCCTCCAGGCTCTTTACCCCTTTGGTGTGATCGCTGCCGGTCAACAATTGCGGAATTGGAGGTTCGTGTGCCACCATCATGCGAATTTGTTCAGGATGATGGATAGCAAGATCAAGACCGATGACCGCGCCGGAGCTGCAGCCGAACACATAGGCCGGTTCATCAGTCAGGCTGGCGAGCAGCCGATGGGCGTCATCACTATGTGCAGAAACCCGGTAGTTTTCGGTTGGGTCTTCGAGTCTGCTGCGGGAGTGTCCGCGGCGGTCATACGTGACAACGGTGTAGCGGTCTGAAAGAAGGTCTGCGATCGGGTATGAATCAGCATCGCCGTTGCCCCCGTGTATCATAAGCAGTACAGGACCCGATCCGCGCATTTCGTAGTAGAGGCTTGCGCCTGGAACCTGCAATACGCCATGTTTTGTATAAGTCATGACAACATTCTCCTCTCGTTGCATCATCACTTTTACATTAAATGATGCAGAAAGGGTATGAAATGCAGAAATCAGCTAATAAACAAACTTGCCATACTTAAAAGCACTGATCACAAGGATCAGTGCGCAGCGTGTCGGCAAACCCTCGCATTCGTTGTCAGGCCTGCGCGTCGGTGCTCACGAATTCCAACATTCGCTCCGCTCCGATGCTCGTCCTTCCTAGACTGCAAGGGTTTTCAATCACGCTGAAAAGGATGACAAAATCCTAAAACTTTAAACCGTTTTAGGATTTTGTCAACAATCTGAGCACTGATCACAAGGATCAGTGCGGAAGTTTATTTTGTGTAAACAATTTTTTTAACCGTTTCGACGGAGAGGTGATATTCCTCGGCTAACCGATCCATCGTCGCGCCATTTTTAAAAGCTTTTTTTATCGAAGCATTTCGGTCATCAATCAGCTTTCTCGCTCCTGAACACACACCCCATTTTTGGCGGGCTGATTCAGGTTTGGGGATATAGATTGTTTCCCCTTGAACATATTTTTGAATTTCTGATATCAGCTTTTCAGGTAGAACAGCGGCTGCTTTTACGTATGCCATGTTTGCCAGCTCCTTATTCTTTAATAAGCAAAATAAGGTGCAAAGCCATATATCAGAAAAGCTCACTCAGGCGATTTATAATGTCCGCCCCATGCAAAGTATCGCCTTTCCAATAACAGGCTTTGCATGAGACGCTGCATTATCTGGCATTTTGATGTTTGCCACGTTCATCACCTCCCTGAAGTTGTTTTTTATTATAAATGAAATCAAGTTTACTTGCATTTGATTATCAGCCCGGATGACCAAATATTTTCCACTAAAAAGAATGATCCCCGCGCAAACTATTTTTCAGCCTACCACGTCTATCCATATGTAACAGCTTATATACGTATATTCAAAAAAGGAGCTCTTTATTGCAATGAAGACACAAACAGCCAAGGCGTCGCTTGTCGATTGCATAACAGACAGGAAAGAAGACTTTTACCGGCTGGCCTATAGTTATGTGAAAAATCAAGAAGACGCATTAGATATTGTTCAGGAATCCATTAAAAAAGCGCTGGCTTCCGTCGATTCTGTCCGCAATCCAGATACGGTTAAAAGCTGGTTTTATAAAATTCTGGTACGCACTGCAATTGACTTTTTGCGAAAGCAGAAAAAACTCAAGGTCATGGATGAGCAAACGATAGAGTTTTTAAGCAGCGGAAAGGAAGATACCTACCGCGATACAGACCTGTATGAGGCGCTTGAAGAACTGCCGCATCCATATAAAACGATTATCATTCTGCGTTTTTTCGAAGATCTCAAATTAGAAGAGATAGCGGAAATCACTGACGAAAACTTGAATACCGTCAAAACTCGCCTTTACAGAGGGCTGAAGCTGATGCGCATCCATTTGACGAAGGAGGATCTTTCTTAATGGAAAAGAAATTAGAACAATTAAGAGAAGAGTACAAAAATGTCCCCATACCTAAAGAGCTGGATCAAGTTGTTGAAACAGCGCTTCGGAATAAACCAAAGAAGAAGAGAAGGATCGTGATGTGGCCCGCATCAACAGCTGTTGCAGCTGCTGTATTATTGACCGCGGTTGTCAATATCAATCCTGGAGCGGCGCAGGCCATGTCGAGCATACCCGTCATCGGCAAGGTCGTCAAAGCCATCACATTCATCGAGATCAAACAGGAGAATGATCAATCCAGCATTGATGTGAAGACCCCGGCGCTGTCCGGCTTAAACAACCGGGAGCTTGAGGATGGCATCAATGAAAAATATGTAAGAGAAAGCCGGCAGCTGTATCAGGAATTTATGAAGGCGACATCCAAAAATAAAAAAGGGCATCTCAGCATTTACAGCGATTATGAGACGGTGACAGACACGCCGGATTTGATCTCGATCCGCCGCAATATCGAAAAAACGCAGGCGTCCAGCTATACACAGCGGCGCTATATCACCATCGACAAAAAGAACGAAATCCTGCTTACGCTGAAGAGTTTGTTTAAAGACGACCGCTATATTGATGTCATCAGCGAAAACATAAAAGAACAAATGAAACAGCAAATGAAGGATGACCCTAATAAAATATACTGGCTCAATGATGAAGAGGCAGAGTCTTTCAAACGAATGAAGCCTGATCAAAACTTTTACATTATTGAAGACCATAAACTGGTGATATCGTTTGACGAATATGAAGTCGCACCGGGGTATATGGGAGCTGTAGAGTTTGAAATACCGACAGGCGTCATTTCAAAGCTCCTCGTCGGCAGCCGCTATATCCATTAATTAAAAAAACCATGATCCCTGCAATCATGGATTTTTCTTCTTTTTGTTAATTTGTAACAGCAGATTGAAACTATTATACTAAAGAGACGGCATTCTGAGAAAAAAAGTTTAGGACATTTCATACATATTTTTTGAAACAAAAAACCGCCCCTTCTGCGTCTATTATCGGAGCCATTGAAAAAGGCGCGAGAAAAACACGAGAACAACCGCACAAATCATTGGAGGAATACCATGCTGGATCAGACACAACATCACCGCTACATACCGGGGCTTGACGGACTTCGGGCTTTTGCCGTTTTGGCGGTCATCGCCTACCACCTCGACTTTAATTGGGCAAACGGCGGCTTTATTGGGGTGGACATCTTCTTTGTTTTATCTGGCTACCTGATTACATCGATTATATTGCCGGCGTATGGAAATGACATCACCCTGAGTTTTCGAGATTTTTGGCTGCGCCGGATGCGGCGGCTGCTTCCTGCGGCGGTGCTTATGATCATCGCCACTGTCATCTGGACCGTATTGTTCAACAGAGAGCTGATGCATACCGTACGGGGAGATGCGACCTCCTCACTTTTGTATGTCAGCAATTGGTGGTTTATTTTCCATAACCTATCATATTTTGATAGCTTCGGATCTCCATCGCCTCTCAAGAATCTATGGTCATTGGCGATTGAAGAACAGTTTTATATCGTGTGGCCCATCCTTTTGCTTTTCGGAATGTACATATTGAAAAAACGAGAGCGGCTGGCGGTAGCGGTTTTGCTGCTTGCACTTGGTTCAGCCGTCTGGATGAGTGTTCTGTATGTCCCGGGCGGTGATCCGAGCCGCGTATACTACGGGACAGATACACGTTCTTTTGAACTGCTGTCCGGCTGTGCTTTAGCCCTTGTGTGGCCGATGAAAAGACTGTCTTCAAACAGGCTGCCAAACAAGCTGAAGCATGCATTGCACAGAACTGAGCTTGCGGCTTTTGCGTTTTTGATACTCTGCATTTATTTTGTTGATGAATACGCCCCATTTCTCTACCACGGCGGAATGCTGCTGATCAGCCTATTTGCAGCCGTTTTTATTGCATGTGTGAGTCATCCGAGCAGCTTTGTAGGCTATTTGCTCTCATGGAAACCGCTGCGCTGGATTGGCACAAGGTCGTATGGCATATACCTTTGGCATTATCCTGTCATCGTGCTGAGTACGCCTGTGCAGGAGATCGGAAATCCAGTGTACTGGCATGCTGCTGTTAAGGTAGCTGTTACGTTAATTCTTGCCGAGGCATCGTATCGCTTTATAGAGAAGCCGATCCGGGAGGACGGATTCAGGCCATTTTTCCGCGCGGTTTTTCTCAATAAATTGTTGGAATGGAAAACGTCTTCCGTCTTAAATAAAGTATCGATGGGGCTCATGATTGCCGCCCTTCTCATTTTTGCGGGAGGGCTGTCCGGATTGGCCGACGAAAAACAACAACCGCAATGGACGTATTCTAAATCTTACCAAGAAACAAGCGCCGCACCAGATCAGCCATCTGATCAAAATGAGGAAGAGAAAGACGAAAAGACGAAAACAGATGAAAACCAAGATCAGGCTGAAACGAGCGATCAGCAAACAAAGGAAAATCAAGATCAGCAACCGCCAAATCGTTCCGAAAAAGAAGTGTTGGCCATCGGCGATTCCGTCATGCTTGACATCGCTTCAAATCTCCGGCATCGGTTGCCCGGGATCACAATCGACGGAAAAGTTGGAAGGCAGGTGTCGCCAGCGCTCCAATTGACATCAGCATACGAATCGTTTAATCAGCCGGATAAAGCTGTGATCATTGAGCTGGGAACAAACGGATATTTTACTGACGGCCAAATGGATGCGTTGCTTAATGCCTTCTCAAAGGCTGATATTTACCTCGTCAATACTCGTGTTCCCCGTCAATGGGAAAGCAAGGTAAATGAATCATTAAAGCGGCAGGCGAATAACCGGAAAAATGTAACATTGGTTGATTGGCACAGCGAAGCCCTTCAACATCCCGAATACTTCACCTCTGACGGCGTGCACCTTGTGCCGAAAGGGGCTGAGGCTTTGGCAGATCTCATCGTTCAAGCAATGAAATAACCTTTTTATGCTTTACATTGTATTGATTAAAACGGGGGAGGACGGAAATGATTCGGATTAGAACTGCAAAAGATGCAGATGTAGCGAGCATTTTGGAAATTTATAATCAAGGTATAAAAGACAGGATTGCTACATTAGAAACGAGTGAAAAAGATATCGAGTATATGACGGATTGGTTTCACAATCGTTCTGAAAAGGATACGGTTCTTGTGGCAGAAGACAACGGTGCGATTGTTGGATGGGCTTCTCTCAATCGGTATTCCCACCGGTGTGCATACGACGGCGTTGCCGACTTATCGATTTATATTGCCCGTTCTTATCGCGGGAAGGGGATAGGCAAAGCTCTTTTATCAAGCATAGAAAAAGCAGCTGTTCAATCCGGCATACATAAAATCGTATTATTTACTTTTCCTTTTAACAAACTTGGACAGGGATTGTATGATTCAATGGGGTATCGGGAAGTTGGCGTATTTAAAGAGCAGGGCAAAATAGACGGTCGCTATGTAGACGTTATGGCGATGGAGAAAATACTGACAGGCCTCTCATGAGACCTGTCTTTTTTAATCAGAGCAGCAGGCAGACCCGGTGTCAGAGGAAGGAGAGGTCACCTTGCATACGCCTGTTTCAGGCAATTTCAACTCGACTCTTTTGGCGGATTCTTTGTCGCCTGTAATATGTGCAGTGACGGAACGGGCTTGTTCATAGCCTGTTGCCAATAAAAAGGTCGGCGCTCTTCCATAGCTTTTTGAACCAATGATATAAAAGTTTTTTTCAGGCTGTCTTAGTTCTTTCTCGCCATGAGGGCGAACAGTGCCGCAGCTGTGAATATTGGGATCAATTAATTCAGCTAAATCAGGCACGCATTCCAAAGCAGGATCAAACGTATGCCGGACTTCTTTCAAAAAACGGAAGTCAGGTCTTGCGCCGGTATTGGCTATGATTTCATCGATGTTTTCCAGCTTCTTTTGCTGCTGATGCTGGAGGCCGATCATACGCAGCTTCCCATCTTGAGCGAATGAAACAGACTGAATAAACATTGAAGGAAAAACTGTAATAGAGCCGCTTTCTAACGTTTTGCGCAGCCTCAATCCTAATTCGCCTCTTGCGGAAAGCTGGTCATTTTCTTCACCGCCAAAAGCTTCAGCAACCTGTTCTTTTCTCAAAATCCAAATGATATTGGTATTTGCATTTTGCTGTTTTAACCGGGCTAAATCCAACAATGTATGAATAGCAGAATGTCCGCTGCCCACAACAGCAACTGTTTTATTTAAATAACGTTCGCGATCACGATTCAATACGTCAGGTATTCCATAATAAATCTGTTTGAAAGCTCTTTTTTCTTCATCGGTGATGATGCCATCAGCGCTTATTGGATTTGGATTCTGCCAAGTGCCGGTGGCATCGATCACCGCTTTAGCTTCATATCGTTTCTCTTCGGCATTGTCAGCCTTGACGTGAAGGATGAAAGGAGACTGATCTCTGCCTTTTGTTTTTGTTTTATCAAAGCCCTTTTTTCCAACATGAACAACACGGCTTTTCAAATGAATATAAGGCTTCATTTCAGGGAGTTCGGTCAACGGTTTTAAGTATCGAGACACAATTTCTGCACCAAGCGGAAGTTCATCTTTATCAGGGAGTGGAACATGGTGTTTCTTTAGCAACGCTTTTGCTGCTTCATCTATATTATATTCCCAAGGTGAAAACAGCCTGACATGGCCATAGTCTAAAAAATTGGTTCCAATATCTTTACCTTCTTCAAATAAAATAAATGGCTCATTTCTTAAAATGAGATGGGCTGCAGCTGCCGTTCCCACAGGCCCGCCGCCGATAATGGCAACCGGTAAAGTTTTGTTATTCATATGTATCCCCCTATAAATCAATTTTTTTTGATTAATTATTCAAAAAGAATTCCCTTCCTCAGCGTGAAGGGCGGAACAAACAGCACAATTCTTCAGACAGCAGATGCTGAATTTCACTGTCGTTCAAGGAATAATAGCTCCATGTTCCCTTTGTTTCTTTTTGGATTAAATCTGCATCTAATAATATTTTTAAATGATAGGACAATTTAGATTGGGGCATTTGTATATCTTCGATTAAATCGCAGACACAAGTCGACCCGCGTTCACAAAGGATATGCAATATGTGCAGCCTTTTTTGATCTGATAATGCTTTGAATTTCTTTTCATAATGTTGAAACGTACGATGTAATGGTTTGTTTTCCAGCGGTATATTGAGCAACTGCAAACCTCCATTTATTTAATCAAATATTTTTGATGAACTAATCATAACGGGTTGCAAGAAAAAAATCAATTTTTTTGATATATATATTTAATTACTTATATAAGCATTGACTTATATCGTGTTGTTATTATACAATGTGCGCTAAAGAGGGAATATTCCGCTGTACAAATCAAGGTAAACAGTATGAAGTCTGTTTGAGATGTTTCATTTTTCTTTTTGTTTATGCGTTGGATCATGAAGTGAATGGCTTTCCAAAATAAGAACAAGGAGCATTTTTCTTTCATGACTTGTGTAAAGCAGAGCTTTATGTTCTTGATTTAGCGATAATTTTAATGTGATATTGAATGATGATTAAGAAAAAATAAAAAGGCGCAATTTCTAATTTGGATTTGAGCTGTTTTTCTAACAGGACCAAAAGGTTTTTTCTTCTGTAGATCAATCGATGTATCATGAATATAAGTAAACGCTTATATAATGGTGTGAAATGAATTAAAAAAGTTAAAAACGGAGGTCATTCAACATGAAAATGATCATCATTGGTTCTGTTGCGGCAGGTACTTCAGCTGCGGCTAAGGCGCGCAGAAATGACGAAAATATCGACATAACAGTTTATAACGCTGACTATGACATTTCTTATTCCATTTGCGGCATCCCCTACTTTTTAGGCGGGGAAGTTGAGAACTTAAGTTCCTTGACACCAAGAAGTGCGGCGTGGTTTAAAGACCGCTATAACGTTGACATTTTCACTCGTCATGAGGTTACCCAGATCAATACCGATCAGAAAGAAGTTGTTGTTAAGGATCTTGAAACCGGAAAAACAAAAATGGATACTTATGATGCTTTAGTTTTGGCAACTGGCGCTTCACCGGTTACCCCGAATATTCCTGACGTTCACAAAGAGCATGTATTTCAAGTGAGAACGATACAAGATACATCTGCAATTGACCAATATATGAAGCAAGAAAACCCTCAAAAAGCAACGATAATCGGTGCAGGTTATATCGGTCTTGAAATAGCTGAACAGCTTACTCATAAAGGCTTGGAAGTAACAATGATTCAACGAGGCAACCAAGTGATGCCGAACTTGGATCAAGATATGGCATACAGGGTTGAAGAAGAACTTCGAAGACATGGGGTTCAATTATTTTTAAATGAAGAAGCAACATCAATAGAAGATCAATCAGTAACGACAAAGTCTGGACAGTCGATTCAATCAGATATTGTGATCTTAGCAACTGGAGTTCGCCCAAATACAAAATTAGCTGAAGAAGCAGGCATTAAGCTGGGTTCAACAGGTGCTGTAGCTGTAAACTCCAAAATGCAGACAAATTCACCTGACATATATGCAGTTGGTGATGTGGCCGAAAGTATTTCATTCATCACAGGTGAACCTTTATACAGACCGTTGGGATCAACAGCAAATAAAATGGGGCGCATCGCCGGGGATGTCATCACAGGCGGTGATTTGGAACATCGCGGGATTTTAGGAACAGGCATTTTAAGAGTGTTTAACTTAGCTGTAGGTCAAACCGGCCTTACCGAAAAAGAAGCGAAAGAGCACGGCTATAATACTGACATTTTATATAACATTAAACCTTCAAAAGCAGAGTATTTAGGCGGAAAAGAATTGGTGATTAAGGCTGTTGCCGATCGACATACAGGACGTATTCTTGGTGTGCAGATTGTCGGAGAAGAAGGCGTCGATAAGCGCATTGATGTTTTTGCTACAGCCATCACTTTTAAAGCCAAGGCTGAAGATTTATTCCATTTGGATTTAGCTTATGCTCCGCCATTTAGTACAACGAAAGATCCTGTTCTGTATACTGGTATGGCCCTGCATAACTCAATTCGAAATAAAAACCGATTAATAACACCAGGGGAATTAATTGAAAGAATGGAGAACGGAGAAGCATTGCAAATCATAGATACAAGGGTTGAAAAGCAATTTAAAGTATCACACGTACCTGGTGCTATCAATATTCCGTTGTCACAGCTTCGAGAAATCGCCAAAAATCTTAATCACGATCTCCCGACCATTACTTATTGCAATAGTGGGGTAACAGGAAATGCCGCTCAAAATATGTTGATCAATATGGGAGTAAAAGAAGTCTATAACCTTTCCGGAGGAAACAAAAACTTTCAAAGTTATATAAAACATTAACAACAGGTTTTAAGTAATACGTCCATATATAATATTCCACTTATATACTGCATCAAAGGAGGGATTAAATTGACTGTCGGTACCAAATTAGGGGGCGATGCCATGCTGCGCTGCTTAAAAACACTCAGCGATCAAACAAGACTGATGATGATGAAGCTATTTCTTGAAAAAGAGTATTGTGTATGTCAATTGGTGGATATGTTTGAAATGAGCCAACCTTCAATCAGCCAGCATTTGCGAAAATTAAAAGATGCAGGCTTTCTAAAGGAGGACAGGAAAGGCCAGTGGCGTTTTTATTCGATCAACAGATCATGCCCTGAATTTGAGACAATCCAGCATATCTTAAATCAAATGGATGAGGAGGATGAACTTTTACAAAGCATCAAACAAAAAGAAACTCAAGTTTCTTGTTAGCAGGAGGGTATTCAATTGGCTTCAACTATTTTAGCATTAGTCATTTTTTTACTTACTTTAATATTGGTTATATGGCAGCCGAAAAATTTATCTATCGGCTGGTCAGCCTGTGGGGGCGCCATTATAGCCTTAATTGCAGGAGTTGTTGATTTCCAGGATGTCATAACTGTTACAGGGATTGTTTGGAACGCCACCTTAGCTTTCATAGCTATTATCATTATTTCCCTTATCCTTGATAACATTGGCTTCTTCGAATGGGCGGCTCTTCATATGGCAAAGGCTGCAAAGGGAAACGGTCTTCGCATGTTTGTATATGTCTCTGTATTGGGGGCAGTTGTTGCTGCTCTATTCGCCAATGATGGTGCAGCATTAATTTTAACGCCGATCGTTCTCGCCATGGTGCGTGCTTTGAATTTTCAAGAGAAACTGGTCTTTCCTTTTATTATTGCGAGCGGATTTATTGCTGATACCACATCATTGCCGCTGGTTGTCAGTAACCTGGTAAACATTGTATCAGCAGATTTCTTTAACATCGGATTTATTGAGTATGCTTCCAGAATGATTGTTCCTAACATCTTTTCATTAGCCGCGAGCATTATCGTGCTCTATCTTTTCTTTAGAAAAAGCATCCCTAGGCATTATGATATGACAGATGTTAAAAGGCCTGCTGAAGCGATAAAAGATCAGAAGATGTTTCGGATATCTTGGATCGTTTTAGGGATCCTTTTGGTTGGATATTTTATAAGTGAACTTTTTTCAATACCTGTATCGATTATAGCCGGTGTTATCGCAATCTTTTTTCTCATTATGGCTCAAAAGAGCTCTGCTGTGCAGACAAAGCAGGTGCTTAAAGGAGCTCCGTGGGCGATTGTGTTCTTCTCTATCGGAATGTATGTTGTCGTTTACGGGTTAAGGAATGCCGGATTAACAGATGTTCTCTCAAATATCATTCAGGCAGTAGCAGATCAAGGGCTGTTTGCCGGTACCGTTGGGATGGGATTCATCGCAGCCATTCTGTCTTCGGTGATGAACAATATGCCGACTGTTATGATTGATGCATTGGCAATCGGGGGAACTGATGCTCAAGGAATCATGAAAGAAGCACTAATCTATGCGAATGTCATCGGCTCTGATTTAGGTCCTAAAATTACCCCGATTGGATCGCTTGCAACACTTTTATGGCTGCATGTTCTTTCTCAAAAAGGTGTGAAGATTTCTTGGGGAACATATTTTAAAACAGGGATCATATTGACGATTCCAACCCTCTTCATTACGCTTGCCGGTCTTTATATTTGGCTGCTGATCATTCATTAAACTTATTTGAAGGAGAAGATGAAAATGTCGAAGAAAACAATTTACTTTTTATGTACCGGAAACTCTTGCCGCAGTCAGATGGCTGAAGGTTGGGCTAAAAAACACCTTGGAGAGGAGTGGAATGTTTATAGCGCCGGAATCGAAGCGCATGGATTAAATCCGAATGCCGTAAAAGCCATGATGGAAACAGGTATTGATATCTCGGGTCAAACATCAGACATCATCGATTCTGATATTCTAAACCATGCAGATTTAGTCGTTACCCTTTGCGGCGATGCTGCAGATAAATGTCCAATGACTCCTCCGCATGTAAAGCGTGAGCATTGGGGCTTTGATGATCCCGCCAAAGCACAAGGAACAGAGCAAGAAAAATGGGCATTTTTCCAAAGGGTGCGCGACGAAATCGGAGAAAGAATAAAGAGGTTTGCAGAGAACGGAAAGTAAAATAACATGAGCTGAGGAAAAAACTCGGCTTTGCTTTGAGTTTTTATATAAGTGACTGATTCTATAAGGCGGGGAAGATAGCTGCTGTTAATAAAATCAGTTCATTCTTTATTGAACGGTGAAAAATTATCCCAACACTTTTAAGTGGTGGGATTTTCATGTTTGGATTTGTCTTCTTTAATCAGCTTTCACTGTTCAAAAAATATGGTACAATATACAAATGCTTTGTTGACTGAGTCAATAAACTGGCGTTTTATGCTAGGTTGAAAGAGAAAGGTTTTGATATGTTATGCTTCATAATCCAACTGGGAAAGAACGTTTGTCATTGGCTTTTCTTCTTGGCATGCTGGCAATACTGGGCCCTCTTAATATAGATATGTATCTGCCAAGCTTTCCCGAAATTGCTGACGATTTGTCTGCCGGTGCTTCACTTGTACAGCTTAGTTTAACGGCCTGTCTGATCGGGCTCACTATCGGCCAGCTTATTATTGGACCGGTCAGTGATGCGAAAGGAAGGCGTAAACCTTTATTAATTTCGATTTCCTTATTTGCGCTGTCTTCGCTGTTTTGCGCGCTTTCACCGAATATCGGGACATTAGTGCTGGCCCGTTTTTTACAAGGATTTACCGCCTCGGCGGGAATTGTGCTTTCACGCGCGATTGTGCGGGATGTGTTTACCGGACGTGAGCTTTCGAAATTTTTCTCGCTTTTAATGGTCATCACTGCTGTCGCGCCTATGGTCGCGCCGATGACGGGGGGCGCCATTTTGCTATTGCCGTTCGCTACATGGCATACGATTTTTTATACGTTAACATTGATCGGATTCTTCCTTGTTCTCATTATTTCGCTGAGATTGACAGAAACATTGCCGCCGGAAAAACGGATTCCAAGTTCAATCGGTTCGTCCGTCAAGACGATGGGCAGTTTGATGAAGGACAGGTCTTTCATTGGCTATGCATTGACTGTCGGTTTCATTCATGGCGGAAGCTTTGCATATGTATCTGGAACACCTTTTGTATACCAGGATATCTATGGGGTGTCACCTCAAGTTTTCAGTGTTTTGTTCGGCATTAATGGTCTCGCCATTATTTCAGGAAGTTTTATCATCGGGCGCTTCGGGGGAATGATTCATGAGAGGAAACTGCTGCGGATGGCGGTCATTACGGCTTTAATTGCGACATCCGTCCTGCTGACGATGACAATGATTAAAGGGCCGCTTGCAACGCTTGTCATCTCTATCTTTATCTATATGATCACTATTGGAATGACCCTGACAAGCACCTTTACACTGGCTATGGAAAACCAGGGGCACCGCGCGGGCAGTGCAAGTGCAATGCTCGGAATGCTTCCATTGCTGCTCGGTTCAATCGTTTCACCTCTCGTTGGCATGAATGAAACGACAGCCATTCCGATGGGAGCGATCATGTTTATCACATCTGTTATCGGGGCTGTCGCCTTTTTCACATTGACAAAGGAAAAGGCGGAGGAGAGGCAGGCCGGAATAAGTGAAAGCTGATGGATTTTGAAGAAGGACGGAATCAATCGATTCCGTCCTTTCCTGTTATAGTGACGCACGAAGAATGGTAAGAACGTCATTCTTATTTAATTTTTGGAAGTTGCCGAACCCTCCGTGCTCCATTTCTTTAGCGGCGATGTCGGCAATCAGCTCGAGTTTTTCTTCTCCAATATCATAATCGGCCAGTTGGGCGTCTTTTTAGGGGCATCTGTCTGACCATATTTCAATTAAAAAAGCTTGCCGAGAAACCCGGTTAAAAACGGCTTTATCGGCAAGCAGAGCAACTATTTGATCATAGTTTTATCATCACTAACGTTTCATATGTTCGCTCGAAGTTTCATTGATATGAATGATCATCGAGACAGCGGTGCCTACATCAGGAGCGCTTTGTATTTTCAGTTCGCTTCCGCAGAAATGCTTCAGCCGCCGATTGATATTTTTGAGGCCGACGCTGCCATCGACATTCGAAGACAAGACATCTTTTATTTTATCCGGCGTCATGCCGATTCCGTTATCTTCTACCTTGATGAAATACTGGTTTTCGCTTTCTTTTTTTGCTGTCAGCTTGATCCAGCCGCCGCCTCTTTTTTTGCTGATGCCGTGATGGACGGCATTTTCCACCAAGGGCTGAATCATTAAAGGCGAAAGCATAAAGTCAATGTCTTGTTCAATATCGAAAAGGATTTCCAGCCGATCGCCGTAACGCGTTTTTTCGATAGAAAGATAGGAGTTGACAATAGAAAGCTCATTCCTGAATGAACTGACGGCAGATGTATTTTGAAAATCAAAACTCATTCTTAAGTAGTTGGTAAATTCAGCGGTAACCTCCCGCGCTTTTTCAATATCCAAATGGCTGAGAGAAATAATCGTGTTTAATACGTTGTAAAGAAAGTGGGGCTTGATCTGCGACTGGAGAAATGCCATTTCTATATTTGTCGCTTGATTCGCCGTATGTTTCATCATGATCAGATTTTTAATGCGCGCCACAAATTCAGAGTAATTGTAAGGTTTTTGCAAAATGTCGTTCGCTCCGCTATGAAAAGCCTTGTACTTGTCATGGTCGATGATAGCTGCTGTCATGATAAGAACCGGAAGATCGACCATGCTGAATCGTTCACGGATTTTCATACAGACTTCGAAACCGGTCATATCCGGCATCATCAGATCCAAAATCACCAGATCAAGCTTCGCGCGGGAGACCACTTCCAATGCCTCCTTTCCGTTTTTTGCTGCGATCACGTTATAAGGAACGCCTTCAAGCATATCGGCTAAAATTTTTAAACTCTCTATGTTATCATCGACGATCAGAACAGTGGCAGCCTCTATTTTCTTAGAATAATATGGCGTACTCACAGAGAGATCCGATATATCCCTGGCGGATTGTAATTCAGGCAGCCCCTCCTTTGCGCCAGGCAAAGAATCATGATGAGCAACTGGCAATGTGAAATGGAATGCCGATCCTTTCCCTGCTTCCGATTCTACCCAAATGTCTCCGTTCTGGAGCTTAACCAGCTGTTTGACAATGCTTAGGCCTAGACCGGCCCCGTCGTCTTTATGGTTTTCCGCCTGCTGAAAAGATTCAAATATGATGTGGCGGACAGCCTCAGGTATGCCGACTCCGGTATCGGCTACCGTCATTTTCACCATACTCTCGTTTATTCTGGCAGCAGAGATCGTAATCTGCCCCTCTTGCGTATATTTAATTGCATTGTCTATCAGATTGGTCATGATTTGCCGAAACCGGTTTTCATCGGCGAAAACGGGAGGAAGGTCGGCTGGAATGTGATGAACAATGCTCAGATTTTTATTTCTAGACAAAAGCCGGTAGAAGTCCATTTCCGTACCAATCGTCGAATAAATATCGACAGGAACCGGGTGAACTTGAAGTGTGCCCTGTTTCATTTTTTCCAAATCCAGAATGTCATTCACCAAATCTGACAATCTATAGCCCATGCGGATGACCAGCTGCATATTATCTTTTTCTTCTTCTATCGTTTTATGTCGCTTACCGGCTAGTAGCGTCTGACATATATTAATAATGCTGTTCAGCGGCGTTTTAAATTCGTGCGATGTTTTGGCAATAAACTCATCCTTTAATCGGTCAATCTTGAGCAGTTTCCAGGACAGGACTTCATTTTCGCGGAAAGCGCCGGCAAATTGCTGTGCCATCAGAAGAACGGCCGCCAGCAAAGCGATGATTGATGGCAATGAATAGATCGAATTGAATGAAAAGACCGTTCTGCCGCTGTAAGCAGAGATGGTCGTTAATATCACAAATGCGCTCATCGATATAGAAGCAATGGTAAGATACAGGCTGCCTTTCATTTTTCGAAGCGCAGCAATCGTAAAAATATAAGTAATATAAATCAGAGTCGTAACGGCAAGAACGGAATGTAATTTGTATGAGAGTTGGTCAATGAAACCCACCGACATAAAATCTGTGATCAAAATCAATCCGGAGAAGACAATCGCCACAAGTATAAATTTCTTTGAAACAATCTCTCTGTAGGCAAAATAAAGATAGAGAAAAACCGCAATGCTGACAAGCACCGTAGTGATCGCCCTCAAAGAGTTTAGCAATGAAAATGAAATAGATGGATAGAGGAGAAATATAATCCGCTCTTTCCCGACCAAAAGAATGATGATCGAAAAAAGAAGACACATCACAGAAAAAAACAATAAATGCTTATCCTTTCTTCTTTGCAGGAAAAAGCCCAGAAAATATAAGCCGGTGATGAAAAAAGCTGTAATCATGATAGAATCATTAAGAAAGGAAATTTTGTTTTCCCGTAATATTTGCTCCTGTGTCCCAAAAGTGATCGGTTTTGCGATACCCCATCCCGGCACTTTTCCAAAATTCGAGAAGTGCAGAACGAGTTCATTATTCCCCCTGTGAATCGTGAAAAAGCTCGTATACGGTCTGTTTTGCGCCGTGAAATTCGCTTTGCTTGAGGGGCTGCCGCTTTGTCCGATTAATTGTCCATTGAGATAGATGCGATTTGAACTGTAAATAAATGAGGTGCTGATCCCAAAAATCTGATTGTCTTGATTCGATTGGATCGTCAGCTTGTACGTTCCATAATCCACCTTGATTCCCGATTCGATCAATTTCACATTGCTGGGGACATCGACGAATATGGGATTTTTCCCTTTTCCTGAATGGAGTGCTTTTGGTGACAGAATCTGATTTGGATATAATGTCCACTTTCCGTTCAGCTTTACGTTCCCATCCTTCTGAAAATCCCAGTTTTTCAGATTCATGATCCCCTGCTGTGCTTCAGGAAGTTTTGACCCGGACAAATGATTAATGGCCATGAAAATAAAAAAGAAGGCCGCATAACCGAAAATAATCGAAAATAGAACGAATGTCTTTTTCAAAATCAGCACCCCTTACTCAAAATCAACTAATAAACCACTACTAAATTCCTATTCATCAACACGAATATTGTAATCATAAATGTTAAAAAACTACAAGAGAGAAAAAGATCCAACTAAACGGGCAGTTAGGCATGATATAATAAAAATCATTTTCAGATGGGGTGGGATGTTTCGTGAAAGCATTAATTGTTGATGACGAGGAACTGGCACTGATTCATTTTAAATATATGCTTGAACGAACAAATTTCTTTCAATCCATTGAAACGTTCCAAGATCCGGTTGAAGTTCGGGAGCATCCGGCGATCCAGGACGCAGATGTGGTGTTTCTTGATATTGAAATGCCCGGGATAAACGGCATTGAGCTTGCTGAAGCGATCCAATCGATGAATGAAAACATCCAAGTTGTTTTTATCACGGCCTACAATGAATTTGCGATAAAAGCGTTTGAATTGAATGCCGTTGATTATTTGCTGAAACCCGTTGATGCCGTTCGGCTGGTGAAGACGATTGAACGAATCAGGGAGAACAGCATGCTTAGGGCTTCTGCAGAAAATGCCGGGGGAAATTTTTTCATCCAATGTTTTGGGAACCTGCAGTTTCATCAAACAGTAGAGGGTGTCAAAACATACATACCAGTCAAGTGGAGAACGTCCAAAGCCCGCGAAATTTACGCTTATTTGCTCCATCATCAAGGTCATGTGGTCAGTAAAGACATGCTGATCGACCTTTTTTGGACCAATCATGATATTTCCAAAGCAAGTACCCAGCTTTACTCAGCGATTTACCAAATACGAAAATTAATCGGACGGCTTCCTTTCAGCCAATCAATCGAGAAGACCGACACAGGGTATGTCCTGCGGATGTCCGACGTAAAAGTTGATGTTGTTGAATGGGAAAAGTCTTTGATAGAGGCTCCTCCTATCACTGCAGCTACAATAAACCGGCACATGGATATGTTAATGTCATACCAAAACCATTACTTTATGGAGCACGGCTATCTGTGGGCAGAACCGGAAAAGACGCGGCTTGCTCAGATGTGGCTTGGGAAGGCTTATGAACTGATCGATTTCCTCATTCATGAAAAGAACTACCATCAAGCAGTGGACATATGCCTGCAAGTTGAGAAAATTGAACCTTGTGATCATAAAATGATGCAATACAAGATACAGTTATTTAATAAAACCGGGAATGTAGAAGAAGCGATAAAGGAATATGAGCGTTACAAGCGAACGAAAGATAAGATGAACTGAAGAATGAACACGACCAGACCGGCTGAGCCGGTCTTTTTTTATGCGGTATTACCGGATATTCAATCAGTCCATTTGGAATGTACAGAAATTGTATAGTTCCATTTCATACAATGAAGTTTGGTTCGGATGATAACAGCTGGCAAACGAGAGGACAAAAAAACCTCATACCGGGGCCAATCTTGATGACCGCCGCTAAACATATAGCAATTATTTCGAAAGCCAATCATTCGGCAGATATAGATATTTTCAGGGAGGAGGCCGTGAGATCTCTAGACTCGTGAATCTATCGGCACGCAAAAAATAATATAAAAGGGGAGGAATAAGAATTTGAGATCGAGAAAATTTCCGCTCGGCCTAAAAAAAAGCAGAAGGCTAAAGACATTTTTGATCACTTGCTTTACGCTGATTTTCGTTTTCAGCCAGGTTCTCGGCTTTACGCTTAAATCAGAGGCTGCCGGCACGTCAGCAAGTGACAGTCAACTCTTCGATTCAGTGACAATCAAAAACGGCAGCGATCAAGCTGTTGACGGGTCAAAGGGCGACGAACCAGCATTAACGCCAGGGGATAAAGTGACGCTCACATACGAATGGTCATTAAAAAACAATGAAGAAGCGATCATCGGCAAAGACATCACAGTAGAGATCCCTAAAAGTTTTGAATTTGATAAGGATGCCGCAGGTGATGTGAAAACGGCTGAACAGGTCATCGGCAGCTATAAAGTGACTGCAAGCGACAACACTCTGACGGTGAAATTGAACAGTGCAGCTGCTGATTCTGCTGATGCAAAAGGGGCCATCACACTGTCGGCGAAATTTGCCGCCGATGTGAAAGACGATACAAAAACGGTAACAGCTCTTTTTCATCTGGGCGCCGGAAAGACGCAGCAGGTGATCATTCCAGTGAAGGCAGGTGAGACATCGGGTTCCGAATCAGAAACGCCTAAAAACGACTCTGCAGAACCTGCGGACGATCAGGCAGGAACAGATGACAAATCTCATTCTTCAGCCGACCAGGATCAAGAAGAGGCAGAATCAAAACCATCTGCAGACGCTAAGAGCGGCGATTCACGGGCGGCAGCATTTTCAAGTACATCGGCTGTCAGCAGCCTTGAGTCTGAAGGAAATCAAATTACGCAAAATATATTAACCGGCGTAACATTGACGGATGAGAAAGGAAATCCCTATGACCAAAGCAATCGTGCCAGCACGAATTCTCCGGCCAAAATTACAATGACCTGGGCTATTCCGGATGAGTTGGGCAAAACAATCAACGCCGGCGATCAATATGCATTTGATTTGCCCAAGGAATTTATCATGCATAACGACATTACTGACCAGCCATTGATCGGCGGCGACACCGCTTATGGTTCTTTTACAATTGATAAAAGCGGTCATGTTGTGATGACTTTCAACGATGAAGTCAAAACAGATTCCAATGTCAAAGGGACATTGTTTGTCAATACACAGTTCAATCAGCAAAACATTAAAGGTTCGACTACACAAAAGATACCCTTCCCGGTCAATTCAGACACTCCGGAAGTAACGGTTTATTTTAAACCAAATGTGAGTAAAACCATTGATAAATCAGGGACTTTGGATAAAGGCATCAACCCCGGTAAAGCAACATGGACGGTCGATGTCAATAAAAAACTGGATCAAGTCACAAATGCTAAACTCACCGAAAGCCTTCCAGACGGATTGATCTATCGTTCAGTAACAGTTTATCAACTGGATGTTAACATTGATGGATCAGTAAACCAGGGAAGTGAAGTGACTTCAGGATACAGTGTAGACGCAGATGGAAACGTCGCATTCGATGGAACCATTGATTCAGCCTATCGCCTCGTATACGAAACAGACATTGATAATAGTGCAAAGCCTGGCGAAGGCGGAAATGTAACGTTGACGAACAAGGCATCATTCAGCGGAGATAATCTGGAATCAATTTCTGCAGAAGCTTCCGTCACGGCCAATTATGGAAAAATGCTCGAAAAATCCTCGACCGGCTACAAAGGCGATTCACAAACGTTCAGCTGGGCTGTTTTGTACAACTATGGAGAGAAAAAGATCGAGCAATCCAAGGCCAGTATCACGGACACGTTTGGTTCCAATGATTTGCATCTCGTTTCAGATTCCTTGAAGGTCATTCCGATTACATTTAGCCAGAACGGCAGCGAGCAAGCCGGAGCCCCTTTAGAGGAAGGTGCGGACTATACGCTGGCCGACAACGGGAACGGCTTTGAAGTTCAATTTAATAAAACGGTCACCGGAGCTTACAAAATCACTTATCAAACCCAGGTCAACAGCGGAGTGATCATTGATAAATCTACAAAGTACACCAACACTGCGGTGACAGGAACAGGGGAATCGAAGGAAGACTCGGGCACTGCTATCCAGCAGAACCTGATAAAAGGTTATTCAAACCTTGATTATGAGAATAAGACCGTCGACTGGACAATTACCATTAATAAGAACAACTATACAATGAATAATTGGACATTGAATGATCAATTTGACAGCGGAGGGCTGACGCTCATTGACGGCTCATTCAACATTCAAGACACAACCAAGAACGAAACATTGCAAGAGGGCAAAGATTATACATTGACAAAAAAGCCCGATCACGAAGGCTTTACATTGGCATTCATCGGGGATTATGCGAAAACAAACAGTCAGTTTAAGATCACCTATACGACAAAAATCAATGCTGATTTTTCCAACGAATCTATTAAGAATACGGCTGAGTCAGCATGGACTGATCATAGCGGCGATGAACGCACGAACAAAGAGTCGAGCGGTTTTACACCGAATCATCAGACCTCTCATAATGGATTCAAAAACGGCTCATATAACGCTGTTTCAAAAGAAATCACCTGGAAAATCGGTATCAACTATAATGGCGAACCTTCAAAGAATCCTTATATTAAAGATTCGATAACAGATAACCAGCAATTTGTTCCGGGTTCGATTGTGGTGAAGAGCTATTCGATCAACAAAAACGGCTCCATCACAGAAGGAGACACGCTTGACCCTTCCAAATACGATGTGGAAGAGCCGTCGGCCGACAATGATCATACATTGACCGTACACCTTAAAACAGACGATTCTGTACCATATCTCATTGAATTTAAAACATCGCTTAAAGGGCAGGTCATTGATCAAAGTCAGTACACAAACAAGGCGACGTACCATAATGACGGCCATTCCGACCGTACCTTGACAGGCTCTGTTTCGGTCGCAAACGGCGGAAACCTGATATTCAAAGGCGGTAAACAGGATGGCGGCTATGTCGATTGGAACATCAATGTCAACTCCAGCCAGTCGACGCTGAATGATGTCAAAGTCACTGACACTCCGGATGAAAACCAAATATTAGATGCAGATTCTTTTAAAGTGTATCAAGCCAAATATGATGAAAAGGGCGTTGTTAAGGACAGCAGCGGAAATCTTGTTGCAGATCAAGTGCAGCTCCAGAAAGACAAGGATTATACGCTAGACATCACAACCGATTCTGCAACGGGGGAACAATCATTTATCCTGAAATTTATAGGCAGTTACAAGCAAATAGACCGCGCCTATGTTATTCAATATCGTTCCCTGATTAATATAGCCGGCACGAGCGGCCACGTCAGCAACAAAGTGTCAATTTCCGGAACAAATGTTCAGGAACAGACTCAGGAAAACGGAAGCTCAGTCTTTGTCGCTATTTCAAGCGGAGGCGGTTCCGGTTCAGGAGAAAAAGGAAGCCTGACCATCTTTAAAACAGGGAAGGACGATACACCTCTTTCAGGAGCCGATTTTCAATTGTGGACCAAAGACAACAAGCAGCTCCTGCGTACAGGAACGACAGATGCCGATGGAATGATTACGTTCGGAAATATCCGCTACGGCACCTATGTATTAAAAGAAACGAAGGCGCCAGACGGATATACCATCAGCAATGCCTACGCAAACGGAGTCTCTGTTAAGATAGACAGCAATTCCTCCAGCTCAGGTGCGCTGCACAAAGTCATTAATTACAAGAACAAGGTGACGCTTATCAAAAGAGATGAACAAAAAAATCCTTTGAGAGGAGCTGTTTTCAAGCTGGAGAAAAAATTCAGCGACGGCACCTTTACTACGATACGCACGAATATCAAAAGCGATGAACTAGGAAAAGTTGATATAGAGGGTGTGCCAGCCGGCGACTATCGTTTAATCGAAACGAAAGCCCCTGCAGGTTATATTGTGAATACACAACCGATCAACTTCTCAGTAACAAAGAATGACAAGAATCAAGTGCCTGACGTGGATTTGGGCACATTGATCAATTATAAAGGCAGTGTCCAATTAACGAAGGAAGATGCCGAAAGCCATAAGCTTAAGGGAGCTGAATTTAAGCTTGTGGATCAGGAAGGGAAAATCGTCCAAGAGAAACTGACGTCAGATGAAGACGGGAACGTGACGGCTTCAGACCTCGCGCCGGGACGCTATGCTTTTGTGGAAACGAAAGCCCCTGCCGGATTTGTATTGAACAGCGAGCCGATTGAGTTTACAATCTCCGAATCAGCGGAAGGAAAACCGGAATCGGCAGATGCCGGCGTTGCGGTAAATTACAAAGGTTCCGTTCTTTTGACGAAAGAAGATGGCGAAGGCCATAAACTTGAGGGCGCCGTATTTAAGCTTGTGGATCAGGAAGGGAAAATCGTCCAAGAGAAACTGACGTCAGATGAAGACGGGAACGTGACGGCTTCAGACCTCGCGCCGGGACGCTATGCTTTTGTGGAAACGAAAGCCCCTGCCGGATTTGTATTGAACAGCGAGCCGATTGAGTTTACAATCTCCGAATCAGCGGAAGGAAAACCGGAATCGGCAGATGCCGGCGTTGCGGTAAATTACAAAGGTTCCGTTCTTTTGACGAAAGAAGATGGCGAAGGCCATAAACTTGAGGGCGCCGTATTTAAGCTTGTGGATCAGGAAGGGAAAATCGTCCAAGAGAAACTGACGTCAGATGAAGACGGGAACGTGACGGCTTCAGACCTCGCGCCGGGACGCTATGCTTTTGTGGAAACGAAAGCCCCTGCCGGATTTGTATTGAACAGCGAGCCGATTGAGTTTACAATCTCCGAATCAGCGGAAGGAAAACCGGAATCGGCGAACGCTGGCATTGCGGTTAATTATCAAGGCTCCGTTCTTTTGACGAAAGAAGATCAAGACGGAAAAGGATTAGACGGTGCTGTTTTCAAAATCGTTGACAATAATGGAAAAACAGTCAGAGACGATCTGGTATCAAAAGAAGGCGGCAAAATTGAGGCCGCCGGATTAGCGCCGGGAAGTTATCAATTTGTTGAAAAACAGGCGCCTGACGGCTATCTTCTGTCAACCAGCCCAGTACAATTCGCGATCCAGTCTGAACACGACGGCAAGCCGGAGCAGGTTGAATTAACGGCCGTCAACACGAAAAACAGTGTTGTGCTGACAAAAGTGGATGAGAACAACAAAGACGCCGTTCTTCAAGGTGCGACATTCAACTTGACAGACGGAAACGGCAAGGTGCTGAAAGCAGGCTTGACCACCGATGATAAAGGGCAGATCACATTGCACGGCCTCAAACCGGGCGACTACCAGTTTGTTGAAACAGAGGCACCTAAGAATTACGATCTGGATAAAACACCAATACCGTTCAAGATCAAAAATACCGATACAAAATCAGTGGAAATCACCGCAGAGAACCAATTGACACCAGGCGACGTGATACTGACAAAAGTGGATCGAAACGATAAAAATACCGTTTTGGAGGGAGCTGAATTCAAGCTTTTGGATTCCAGCGGCCAGCCTGTAAAAGCTGACGGCTACGGCAAAGAACTGCCATCAGTCTGGAAAACGGATAAGAACGGACAGTTCACCGTAAAAGGATTGGCGCCCGGGCGCTACCAATTGATCGAAACGAAAGCGCCCGATGGCTATAAACTGGATGAAACTCCGCTTCCATTCGTCATTGAAAAAGGACAGTCAAAAGCAGTCGAGATCATTGCTCATAATGAAAAATTAAAAACGCCAGAGCTTGGCAAAGACACAACGGATGACAATTTGAAGGAAGACGGACATGATTCTAAAACCGATGACACAAGCAGTCATTTGAAATCAGACAAAAACCTTCCAAAAACCGGTGATACGGACAGCATGATGCCAATCATGATCGGCATTCTGCTGCTCTTAGCAGGCGGAGCCTTGGCTTTTGTCTCAAGAAAGAAACAAAGAAAGGCGTAGTTAAATGTTTTTGCACCTGATCATTGAAGATACGGTCAGGTGCTTTTTTTTAGAAAAAACAGCCCCCGCCAGAAAGAGCTCATTTTGGTCATTAATCATAAGGAAGGGATTTTCTCCATGTATAAAAAAGTGATCATTGCGGTCCTTGTTCTATCAGGTCTGCTGCTCATCTTTTCTCCTTTCATAAAAGAAAGCATCATCAGCTGGCTTAGTAATAGTCAGAATAAGACGGAACTGACTGCGGCGCAAGCGCAAAAAAATAATGAAGAAAAGGCATTATTTGAATTCGATGCGATTCAGCCGCCTTCTTTTTTCGAAACATTAAAAGCAGGCTTTGATCGCGAGCCGAAAGCGGTCATCGGCCGGATATCCATTAGCAGTGTCGAAATGGAGCTTCCGATATTAAAAGGCACAACCAATCAAAATCTGCTGAGCGGGGCAGCCACAATGCGGCCAGATCAGAAAATGGGCGAGGGAAACTATCCGTTGGCAGGCCATCATATGAGGCAGAAGAACCTCCTGTTCGGACCTCTGTTAAAGATTAAAAAAGGGGCAAGGATTGTGATCACAGATTTTAAAAAAGACTACATCTATACTGTGACATCCAAAAAAGTGATTTCAGAAATGGATGCAGATGTGATCCAGGAGACAAAAGAAAAGGAAGTTACACTGATCACATGTGACAAAGCAGAGAGAACCGAAGGGCGCCTCGCGGTTAAAGGAAAATTAATTGATGTTGCTGTTCATGTAAAATAAAGGCGCGTTAACAGTTTTATTGGTGTGCTATGAAGCTTTGTTCTGATTCAGGCGGTTCTCGAAAGCGTGAAAAATCCTTGTCGATAAAGGTTTGAACTCTTTTCAGACCGAGGCGGCAGATAAAATGGAAAGCTTGGTAATTATAGACTGTCGAGGCGCCCTCATTCACTTGGGGGCACTTGTTTTTTCATGCGTGATGACAAAGCATTATATAGATGACGACTGGAAGTGAGCGGTAGGGTATGATCCGGAGCGAAATGCAAGTGAGATAGTCATACTTGAGGCTGCCCGATTTCGATGATGATCCGGACACAAGAATCAAGCTTGATCACCGGGTGCCTCTCGCTTTCCACGGAAACTGGATTCCTGCTCACTAGCGGGAAGCAGTTCAGGCTGTTCGTCATAAAAAATATCAGGGGTCTGGCACCCTTGGTATTTTTTTTTGTCGTGAAGTCCATATGAGAGATCACAAACAAGTGACAAAAACATAACTATAACCTAACAAAAACGAGATCATTCTACGGAAATTTTTGAATGATAAAATAAATGATGTGAAAACGGGATGAATCCCTGATATTACTTATTTTTAGACGTGTTAATAACAAATTTTAAGAATAATTTTCTGAAATTTTTGTTGACTGAAAGCGCTTTTAAAATTATGATAATATCAGACATAACAAAAACATAACAAAAATGTAACTACAACATAACAATGAATAAGAATGGGTGTGCTTAGATAAGGCGTGAAATGAAAGCGATTCCAAAATTTTCACATTTACTCGTTGTCCATCATTCTCCAGCATTGAAATGTGTGTCTTTCTTTGGGATGAAAAATTTCAATTTTCCAATAATGAAGGGGAGGTTTCTTTGGTGAATCGATACAGAGTTTGACCATAGCTGATGGCTTTATACATTGAACTTATTATAGAGATTTTAAAGATTAGGGATGGCTGATTGGCGATCAGGACTTCGAAAACCTTTGGAAATAAACGATTTATAAAACATTGTGTACAAAGGCGGGGGAAATAGACATGAATGAACAGGGAAATCAAAAGTCATTTTTAAGTACCATTATTTTAGTTTCGACCTTCGGCGGGCTTCTCTTTGGATATGACACAGGGGTCATCAACGGTGCTTTGCCATACATGGCTGAGGGGGATCAGCTCAACTTAACTGCATTTACAGAAGGCCTTGTTGCAAGTTCACTCCTCTTGGGTGCTGCACTCGGAGCTGTATTTGGAGGGAGGCTGTCCGATTATATCGGCCGCCGCAAAAACATTATTTTACTTGCTGTGCTGTTCTTTTTCGCTACCCTTGGCTGCACCCTTGCACCAAATGTAACCGTTATGGTTCTTTCGCGCTTCTTACTGGGGCTTGCTGTAGGGGGAGCGTCTGTCACGGTGCCGACTTATTTGGCGGAAATGTCTCCGTCCGAAAAGAGGGGGCGGATGGTTACCCAAAATGAATTGATGATTGTGAGCGGACAGCTGCTTGCATTCACTTTCAATGCCATTCTTGGCACCACAATGGGCGACAGCTCTCATGTATGGCGCTACATGCTGGCTATCGCGGCTGTACCGGCGGTATTTTTGTTCTTCGGTATGTTAAGAATGCCTGAAAGCCCGCGCTGGCTTGTTTCAAAGGGGAAAAATGAAACCGCTTTAAACGTCCTTAAAAAAATTCGTGAAGAAAAGCGCGCCGGTTCAGAACTGACAGAAATTGAAGCTGCCGTCATGAAAGAGTCGGAAATAAAGCAAGCGACATATAAAGATCTTGCGGTTCCATGGGTTCGCAGAATTGTATTTCTCGGAATTGGAATCGCTGTCGTTCAGCAGGTTACGGGTGTAAACTCCATTATGTATTATGGTACTGAAATTCTTAAAAATGCCGGTTTTGAAACAAAAGCGGCGCTGATTGGAAATATTGCGAACGGTGTCATTTCGGTGTTGGCGACTTTCGTGGGGATTTGGCTGCTCGGCAAGGTAGGGCGCCGGCCTATGCTCTTGACCGGTTTGATAGGAACAACATCAGCGCTGCTGCTCATCGGAATTTTCTCAACCGTGCTTCAAGGATCGGCCGCTCTGCCTTATGTCGTTCTCGCTTTAACGGTAACGTTCCTTGCATTCCAACAAGGAGCCATTTCACCGGTAACATGGCTTATGCTTTCAGAAATTTTCCCGCTCCGTCTGCGCGGACTCGGTATGGGTGTTACCGTATTCTGTTTATGGATCGCCAACTTCTTTGTCGGCCTTACATTCCCGGTGCTGCTTGATAAGATCGGGCTGTCCTCGACATTCTATATCTTTGTTGGTCTGGGGCTTCTCTCGATCACCTTTGTGAAAAGATTTCTTCCGGAAACAAAGGGGCTTACGCTTGAACAGCTTGAGCATAATTTCCGCAACTACAAGGCTGAAAATGTACAGAATAGTACAAGTGCGAAAATCACCGGATAATAGCTTTAAAAACAGGGTTCGTCAAGAATCCTGTTTTGTCATTTTCAGGTTCTATAAAATAAAAACTTCATTAAATGCCCTTGTGAAAATGTTGTCGCCATGAAGAAACCGCAGTTAATCTTTTTATTGAAGATAGAGGGAGCCGGATGCGAAGAATAACATAAAATAAAAAGCCGGGGTTAAAGATAATCATCCTGGGGATATGACATATTTATCATGAATCAAAAAAAACGAAATAAAGTGTTGACTTATAAAAAGAGTACATGGTATATTATTATTCGTCGCTGATAACAACGCAGTTATCACTTCGGAAAACGCCAGTTGATTTGAAACAGCTCTTAAGCTGAAGGTTTTAAATTAAAGGGTGTACAAACGCTTTAAAATGTGTATAATGAATAAGGCTGAAACGAAACGGCTTTGATTCTTACATTGAACTTTTTAAAAAAACTTGTTGACTTTAACTGATTTTCATAGTATTATAGTTAAGTCGCCTGATAAAGCGCCCGTAGCTCAATTGGATAGAGCGTTTGACTACGGATCAAAAGGTTAGGGGTTCGACTCCTCTCGGGCGCGCCATAACACATTTACCACGCGGGTGTAGTTTAGTGGTAAAACCTCAGCCTTCCAAGCTGATGTCGTGGGTTCGATTCCCATCACCCGCTCCATTTTCAGAAATGATCTTTGAAAACTAAACAAGACAAACGTACCTGTTAATTCATTAAATAAATCGCACATGCGAATGTGCGTAGTCATTATCAAACTTCATGGAGAGTTTGATCCTGGCTCAGGACGAACGCTGGCGGCGTGCCTAATACATGCAAGTCGAGCGGACCGACGGGAGCTTGCTCCCTTAGGTTAGCGGCGGACGGGTGAGTAACACGTGGGTAACCTGCCTGTAAGACTGGGATAACTCCGGGAAACCGGGGCTAATACCGGATGCTTGATTGAACCGCATGGTTCAATCATAAAAGGCGGCTTCGGCTGCCGTTTACAGATGGACCCGCGGCGCATTAGCTAGTTGGTGAGGTAATGGCTCACCAAGGCGACGATGCGTAGCCGACCTGAGAGGGTGATCGGCCACACTGGGACTGAGACACGGCCCAGACTCCTACGGGAGGCAGCAGTAGGGAATCTTCCGCAATGGACGAAAGTCTGACGGAGCAACGCCGCGTGAGTGATGAAGGTTTTCGGATCGTAAAGCTCTGTTGTTAGGGAAGAACAAGTACCGTTCGAATAGGGCGGTACCTTGACGGTACCTAACCAGAAAGCCACGGCTAACTACGTGCCAGCAGCCGCGGTAATACGTAGGTGGCAAGCGTTGTCCGGAATTATTGGGC
>NZ_CP133085.1:745000-1087500 GCF_030908325.1 Bacillus swezeyi
CACGCTTCGGATATGGAAGCCATGTATGAAGAAATGAGCAAACTGGCGAAACTATATCGAATGGATTTAATCGGCGGTGATACCGTCTCGACCAAAGGACAGATGGTGATAACCGTTACGGTGATCGGCGAGATCAAAAAAGGCAAAGCTTGTCAGCGAAGCCACGCACAACCGGGAGATGTCGTTTTTGTGACAGGAGAACTGGGTTCATCAGCTGCGGGCCTGTCGTTTTTATTGGAGAAAACACCGATAAAGGATAAGGCCCAGGCGCAGTATTTTATCAATCGGCATAAAAGACCGACTCCGAGGGTGGAAGCCGGTTTGATCTGTTCACGCTATCACCATGTGGCGCTTAACGATATCAGTGACGGACTTGCCAGCGAATTAAATGAAATTGCTGAAGCAAGCCGTGTTTCCATTGACATATATAAAGATTTAATCCCCGTACATTCGGATTTACATACACTGCATACCAGGTGGGAAGAGTGGGTCCTGTTCGGCGGCGAAGATTTTGAGCTAGTCGGTTCGATTTCAGGCGACCAGTGGGAACATTTTTATCAAGACTGCTCCGTTCACCGAATCCCGATTTATCAGATCGGCCGCATTCATCAATCTGGAGATGCACAAGTTTTCTATCATAACGGACAAGACTCCGTTCGGCTAGAGAAAAAAGGATACAATCATTTTAAACAAGACAGGTGACATAAAGGTGAAAACAGTAGAATGGAAAACGACAGAACCTGAACAAACAAAGGATATTGCCAGATTGACCGCCAGATATGTTCAGCCTGGGGATGTCATTACATTGGAGGGCGATCTTGGAGCCGGCAAAACGACCTTTACAAAAGGGTTTGCGGAAGGACTCGGCATTCAGCGGGTTGTCAGCAGTCCGACCTTCACCATCATAAAAGAATACCGTGACGGTGCTCTTCCACTGTATCATATGGATGTCTACAGAGTGGAAGATGAGGCGGAAGATCTCGGATTAGATGAGTACTTTGAAGGAGAAGGAGTCTGCCTCGTGGAATGGGCTCATCTGATCGATGAGCAGCTTCCAAAGGATCGCCTTGAAATTGTCATAAAACGGCTTGGCGATGATGAACGAAAGCTGACCTTTTCTCCAAAAGGCAGCAGGTACGAAAATCTTTGCAAGGAGATAAGTAAACATGACGATACTTGCGATTGATACATCAAACTTAACACTTGGGGCTGCTTTAACCAGAGATGGAAAAGTGATAGCCGAGCATATATCCCATCTGAAAAAAAATCATTCTGTCAGGGCGATGCCGGCAATTGATGAGCTTCTTAAAGAATGCGGACTTCAGCCTGGCGATCTGACCAAAATTGCCGTGGCGAAAGGACCGGGATCTTATACCGGGGTTCGGATTGGCATCACGATCGCAAAAACGCTTGCATGGTCGTTGAATATTCCGGTTGCGGCCGTTTCCAGCCTTGAAGTGCTGGCTGCCAACGGCCGTTTTTTCCCCGGCTTGATTTGTCCGTTGTTTGATGCCAGGCGCGGGCAGGTTTATACAGGACTTTATCGCTATGATGACAATAGCAGACTTCAGGCTTTAGAAGAGGATCAAAATATTCTGTTTGAAGATTGGCTTAAAAAGCTGAAAGCAATGGAACAGCAAGTCCTGTTTTTAGGCAATGATACTGAAATACACAGGGACTTGATCAAGCAGATACTCGGCGAGCAGGCTGTGATTGCAGGGCCTGCCCTTCAGCTTCCTCGGCCTTCTGAATTGGCGTTGATCGGAGAAACTAAAGAGCCTGAACCTGTACACGGCCTTGTTCCAAACTATATTCGCCTGGCTGAAGCGGAAGCCGTATGGCTGGAAAAACAAAAGTGAACGGGTGAAGCCATGAATACTCAAATGGTCATACGCGATATGGCGCCAAAAGATGTGGATCAAGTGTTTGAAATTGAAAGAATCTCTTTTTCATCTCCGTGGAAAAAAGAGTCTTTTCACCATGAGCTTGATCACAATATGTATGCGCATTATCTTGTTCTCGAAATAGAAGACCAAGTCATCGGCTACTGCGGGATCTGGATTGTGATGGATGATGCACAGATTACCAACATTGCTGTGTCACCTGCATACAGAGGCCGCCATTTAGGGGAAGCTCTTCTAAAAGCCGCCATGAAGCTGTGCCGGATGAAGAAGGCAGTCCAGCTTTCTTTAGAGGTGAGGGTATCAAATCATATTGCGCAAAGCTTATATCAAAAACTCGGTTTTCAGCCGGGAGGAATTCGGAAAAATTACTATACTGACAATGGAGAAGATGCATTATTAATGTGGGTGAGACTAAATGAATCATAAACAAGATCTGTATGTATTGGGAATTGAGACAAGCTGTGACGAAACCGCCGCCGCCATCGTTAAAAACGGTACAGAAATTGTCGCAAACGTAGTTGCGTCTCAAATTGAAAGCCATAAACGATTTGGGGGAGTCGTCCCTGAAATCGCGTCCAGGCATCATGTGGAGCAGATGACGATTGTGCTGGAAGAAACCTTTTCACAGTCGGGAATGACTTTTGATGATATGGATGCAATTGCAGTAACCGAAGGACCCGGCCTTGTCGGCGCTTTGCTGATCGGCGTAAATGCTGCAAAAGCGCTGAGTTTTGCCCGCAATATTCCGCTGGTGGGCGTTCACCATATTGCCGGACATATTTATGCCAACCGGCTTGTCCGGGAAATTGATTTTCCGACGCTTGCGCTAGTCGTCTCAGGAGGACATACCGAACTCGTGTATATGAAAGAACACGGATCATTTGAAGTCATTGGAGAAACGCTCGATGATGCGGCAGGCGAAGCGTATGATAAAGTGGCAAGAACAATGGGTCTGCCTTATCCGGGAGGCCCGCACATTGACAAACTCGCTCAAAAAGGCGAAGCAAACGTGCCATTGCCGCGCGCATGGCTTGAAGAGGGGTCGTATCATTTCAGCTTCAGCGGCCTCAAATCGGCGGTTATCAACACGCTTCACAATGCTTCACAAAAGGGAGAAACCATTCCCCCGGAAGATTTATCCGCGAGCTTTCAAGAAAGTGTCATTGATGTCCTCGTGACAAAAACGGAACGTGCTGCAAAGGAATACGGCGTCAAGCAAGTATTGCTTGCAGGAGGGGTTGCCGCAAACAAAGGGCTTAGGACGGCTCTTGAGAAGACATTCAGCAGCTATCCGGATATTCAGCTCCTGATTCCGCCCCTTTCGCTATGCACAGATAATGCGGCGATGATTGCAGCTGCAGGGACCGTCGCTTTTGAAAAAGGCATCAGGGGAAGATATGATATGAACGGCCAGCCCGGCTTAGAACTGACTTCCTATTAGAACCTCACAAAAAGTGGGGTTTTTTTACGAAATACATGTTACTAACATATTATTAACATGTATCCACAGGCCTGTGTATAATATTTTAAAGCTTGTTCTATAGAGCTTTTTTACCTGTTAACATTGTGTATAAACATTATATTTTTGTGGATAATGTGGGTAAAACGCTTTCTTTGTTTTTAACAAAGGGTTTGTTTTGTGGACAAAAAACCGCTTCATTCCAGAAGCGGTTTTTGGATTTATTCATTTGTAGAAAGTGCTTCCCATTCTGATAATAGCTGTTCGAGCTCATCATTCAATTCTTCATTTTCGGCGTGGATATCCTGGACTTTTTCATGGTCTTGAAAGATATCCGGTTCGCAAAGAAGCTCTTCGTTCTGTTCAATTTTACCTTCGATGGCCGTAATTCTTGTTTCGATTTCTTCTATGCGGCGCTGACGCTGGCGTTCTTTTCTTTTCCACTCTTTTTCTTCTTCATAGCTGCGTTTTGTTCCCGCCTTTTCTGATACAGATTGATTCCGCTCTTCCGCTTGTTGTTTTTCCAATTCTTCAAGCTCCAGCTGCTGTGCTTTTTTTTCTGTATAATAATCGTAGTCCCCTAAATATTCTTCGACTCTTTCAGGAGAAAGTTCAAATACTTTTGTTGCGATGCGGTTGATAAAATAGCGGTCATGAGAGACAAATAAAATCGTTCCCGGATATTCGATCAAAGCGTTTTCCAATACTTCCTTGCTGTCTAAATCGAGATGGTTTGTCGGCTCATCAAGAATGAGAAAATTGCCTTTTTGAAGCATCAGTTTCGCAAGTGCGAGCCGTGCTTTCTCTCCGCCGCTTAAAGCGTGTACCGGCTTTAACACATCATCTCCAGAGAACAGAAAGTTGCCGAGACAGGTTCGGATATCTTTCTCATTCATTTCCGGATAGTCGTCCCAAAGTTCGTCAAGCACGCGTTTTGACGAGGTCAGCTCAGTCTGTTCCTGGTCATAATAGCCGATGGAGACATGTGAGCCTGTCGAAATCGATCCCGTTACAGGCTTCAGCTTCTGAACCAGCGTTTTTAACAGAGTGGATTTGCCGATTCCGTTCGGGCCGACGAGCGCCACGCTTTCCCCGCGCGCAATATGAAAAGCCAATGAGCGGAGGAGCGGGGGCTGATCCTGATAGCTGATCGTCAAATCCTCAACCCGGAGCACATCGTTTCCGCTTTGTCTTGCAATGTCAAAGCGGAAGGACGCCGACTTTTCATCTCCCAATGGTTTGTCCATGACTTCCATTCGTTCAAGCTGTTTTCTTCTGCTCTGCGCGCGCTTTGTCGTTGAAGCCCTGGCTAAATTGCGGTCGACGAAGTCCTGCAGCTTGGCGATTTCGTCCTGCTGCTTTTCATAAAGCTTCGTTTCTTTTTCAAGTTGTTCCGCCTTCATTTTAAGATAAGAGCTGTAGTTTCCGCTGTATTTTTTGCTTTGGGATCGGGAAATCTCATAAACCTGGTTGACAACTTTATCGAGAAAGTACCTGTCATGGGAGACGATTAAAATCGCTCCGCTGTAGTTTTGCAAATATTGCTCCAGCCATGTCAGCGTGTCGATGTCCAGGTGGTTTGTCGGTTCATCGAGAATGAGCAGATCCGGCTTTGTCAGAAGCATTTTTCCGAGAGCAAGCCTTGTTTTTTGCCCTCCGCTCAAGTCCTGTACGCGGGCCGAGTCGTCAAATCCGGCAAATCCAAGCCCGTGCATCACTGATCTGACTTCAGCTTCATATTGATAGCCGCCTTTGTCTTTAAACTCCTGCTGCAGTCTGTCATATGTTTTCATTAAGGATTCCAGCTTGTCTGGATCAGCGTGCGCCATTTGTTCTTCTATTGAACGCATCTCTTTTTCCATCTTTTTCAGAAAATCAAATACCGACAGGAGCTCTTCTTTAATTGTCAGCTTGGAATCAAGCCCTGAATGCTGATCAAGATAGCCCATCGTCAAATCCTTCGGCTTGATGATTTCTCCTTCTTCATAAGACAGCCGTCCGGCAATAATTTTTAAAAAAGTAGATTTTCCGGCACCGTTGCGTCCGACGATTGCAATCCGATCCCGTGATCTGACTTCCAGCTTTATATTCGTTAAAATAGAATCGGCTCCAAATGATTTTGAGAGCTGATTGACTTGTAAGATCATCATGATATTTCACCTCTTGTTTGCTAGTTTAAGTGTAGCCTATCAGATAGCAGTCAGCAAACAATTAAGCGGGGTCTGGAAGATTTTAACCAAAAGAAAAAGACAGAACGAAGAAAATAGTGTATGATCGTTATAAGGAGAGTTATGATCATGAATGAATTTACACACTTTAATGAACAAGGCAGAGCCAAGATGGTTGATATAAGTGAAAAGGGAGCTTCAGTCCGCACTGCTGTGGCCATTTCAAGCGTGTCAATGAACAGAGACGTGCATGAAAAAATCAAGAATCAAGAAATGGGAAAAGGCGATGTTTTGGCAGTGGCGCAAGTGGCCGGCATCATGGCTGCAAAACAAACATCAGTTATCATCCCGATGTGCCATCCGATTGCCCTCAAGGGAGTCGATATTGCCTTTCAATGGGAGGAAAAAGAACAGAAAAGCATTTTGCACATTCAGTCTAAAGTCAAGACAAAAGGGAGCACAGGTGTGGAAATGGAAGCGTTAACTTCTGCTTCCGTATGTGCGCTTACCGTCTATGACATGTGTAAAGCGGCGGATAAGGGAATGGTGATAGGCCCGACCTGTCTTGCAGAAAAGACAGGCGGAAAAAACGGTGACTATAAAAGGGAAAAAGCTGATGTAGACATGGAGGATCGCTTATGAACATGGATCATTCAAAAATTCCGCAAGCGACAGCGAAGCGGCTGCCGTTATATTATCGTTTTTTAAAAAACCTTCATGCATCCGGGAAACAGCGTGTATCATCCGCAGAACTGAGCGATGCCGTAAAGGTCGATTCCGCGACAATCCGCAGGGATTTTTCGTACTTTGGCGCGCTCGGTAAAAAAGGGTACGGCTACAATGTCAATTATCTGCTGTCCTTTTTCAGAAAGACGCTTGATCAGGATGAAATGACAAACGTAACGCTCATTGGCGTGGGAAATTTAGGGACAGCCTTTCTCCATTACAATTTTATCAAAAACAATAATACTAAAATTGCAATGGCTTTTGATATCAATGAGCACAAAATCGGGACGGAAGTTGGCGGTGTTCCCGTCTATGACTTAAACAAGCTTGAAGAGCATATGACAGATGATATACCCGTCGCCATTTTGACGGTTCCGGCCCAAGCCGCGCAATCCATTACAGACAGGCTTGTTGCGCTGGGCATTAAAGGCATTCTTAATTTTACGCCGGCTCGTTTGAATGTGCCGGAACACATTCGGATTCATCATATAGATTTGGCGGTTGAACTTCAGTCACTCGTGTATTTTCTGAAACATTATTCAATGAATGAAAAGTAAAACGGGAAACTTAAAAATAAAGGAAAGGGGGCAGGCTTTATGCCGATCGGTCCTGGAAGCTTTATTTTAATCGTCGTGGTGGCGCTTTTGATTTTCGGCCCGAAAAAACTTCCCGAGCTTGGAAAAGCGGCGGGAAATACGTTGCGGGAATTTAAAAATGCAACAAAAGGGTTAGCAGATGACGATTCCGATAAAAAGAAAGAAGATCAGTAGGATAGGATGACATTTATGAAGGGAAAAGAAATGTCGCTGGTAGAACATATCACAGAACTTCGAAAACGGTTCGTGATCATTTTTTTCTTTTTTGCCGTTTTTGTTGCAGCAGGCTTTTTTTTGGCAAAGCCGTTGATCATTTATCTGCAGCAGACGGATGAGGCGAAACGGCTGACGCTTAATGCGTTCAAGCTGACAGACCCTTTATTTGTGTATGTGCAGTTCGCCTTCATTATCGGCGCTGTCTTGACTTCGCCGCTTATTTTATATCAGCTGTGGGCTTTTATCAGCCCGGGGCTGTATAAGAAAGAACGCAAAGTGACGCTCAGCTATATTCCGGTATCGATCATACTCTTTTTAGGCGGCATTGCCTTTTCTTACTTTATTTTATTTCCGTTTGTCGTTGATTTTATGACGAGAATCTCCGATGATTTGCATGTAAATCAAGTCATCGGAGTACATGAGTATTTTCAGTTTCTGCTGCAATTAACGCTTCCTTTCGGCTTATTGTTTCAGATGCCTGTGGTCATCATGTTTATTACAAGGCTCGGACTGGTGACGCCCATGTTTTTGGCAAAGATCAGAAAGTATGCTTACTTTGTTTTGTTTGTCATTGCGGCGCTCATCACACCGCCCGAGCTTTTGTCTCATTTAATGGTTTCAGTGCCTTTATTATTCCTATATGAGGTCAGTATCGTGATTTCCAGAATATCTTACAGGCAGGCGCAAAAAACAGTTATCCAAGAGGAAAATCAAGCGTTTTTAAAAGACCAAATCAAATAAAGAGCCATCCTCATATTCCGAGAATGGCTCTTTTCTATCAGTACAGGGTTATTGATCTTTTCGTTTCAGTTTGCTCGACAAGGCGAACATTTTAAAGGAAATGCTGATATTATAGGCAGCGAAAAGCATCAGAAGAATGGTGTAAAAAGACCACATGTTTCCCGGTGAGGTAGCTGCCAGATATGTAAACAGCACGCCTGTCAACAAATAAATCAATCCCCAAAACTTAGGGCTTCTCATCATAAAAATCCTCCAATAATCAACTGCAATTTCTCCAATCGCTCCAAATATTCTTCAATCGGCCCTCGGAAAGTCTGCAGCAAGACAACAAGCGTATTCATGGCGACATGGGCGAAAATGGGAACGATAATCCGGTTTGTCCTGACGTATAAAAAGGCGAATGTGAATCCCATTGCCGTGTAGATTAAAAGGTGTGAGAAATCCATATGGACAACCGAGAAGATCACGGAACTAAAGAGAGCGGCGATGAAAAAATTAGTTTTTTCGTAGATCGCGCCGAATATAATCTTTCTGAAAATGATTTCCTCAAGGATCGGACCGAACACAGAAGAGACAAACATCATCAGCGGCAATGTGCTGATGATTTCCATGATGCGCTGTGTATTTTCCGATTCCGGGTTGACCCCGAACAAGTTCATTTCGATCGAAGCGGCAATCGATTGGGCAAACAGGGCAAGAAAAACACCGCCGACAGCCCATCCGATAGATGCTCCAACAGATGCTTTCGAACCGTTGCGAAGCGTTGTTTTCGGCACCGTCCTCAGGATCAGCAGCACGATGACAAGGCAGAGGGGAAAGGCGATGACCGACCACACGCCTGTCAGTGTAAGCTTTGCTTCGGCGGGCGCCATGCCTCTTCCCACGCCCAAAAAGTACAGCAGGGGAAGGCCGACAGCAGCCGACAACTGCATGAGGACATATGTCAAAATAATAAACCAATATTGTTTTCTCAAGCCGTATGTACTCCTTTTCTAAAATGTAATACAGACTATGTTTATTGTAACACACCTCTTTTTAAATTATAGGGCGATAAGGATGAGCATTAAAAAATGTAAGCGCAAAAAATTTTAATCTTATCACTTGAAATTGCCTGGGAGATTCTTTATTATAATAATTGTGTTAGCACTCAACAGATGCGAGTGCTAAAATTACATATGAAAATATTGAGGAGGTTGTTTCATTGTTAAAGCCATTAGGTGATCGCGTTGTCATTGAGCTCGTTGAGTCTGAAGAAAAAACTGCTAGCGGAATCGTACTTCCTGACTCCGCAAAAGAAAAACCCCAAGAGGGTAAAGTGGTTGCTGCCGGTTCAGGCCGTGTATTAGAGAGCGGAGAGCGCGTTGCATTAGAAGTTAAAACAGGCGACCGCATCATCTTCTCAAAATATGCAGGTACCGAAGTGAAGTATGAAGGTACTGATTACTTAATCTTGCGTGAAAGCGACATTTTAGCTGTTATCGGCTAAGACATAAATAAAATCAAATCTTTACACAATCCTGAGGAGGTTTGAATAACATGGCAAAAGATATTAAGTTTAGCGAAGAAGCCCGCCGTTCAATGCTGCGCGGTGTAGATGCATTGGCGGATGCAGTAAAGGTAACTTTGGGACCTAAAGGACGCAACGTCGTTCTTGAGAAAAAATTCGGTTCTCCACTTATCACAAACGACGGTGTAACCATCGCGAAAGAAATCGAACTTGAAGATGCTTTTGAAAACATGGGTGCAAAGCTTGTTGCTGAAGTTGCGAGCAAAACAAACGATGTGGCCGGTGACGGTACAACAACAGCGACAGTTCTAGCCCAGGCGATGATTCGCGAAGGTCTTAAAAACGTAACAGCCGGAGCCAATCCTGTGGGCGTCCGTAAAGGAATTGAGCAGGCTGTTGCCGTGGCGGTTGAAAGCCTGAAAGAAATCTCTAAACCAATCGAAGGCAAAGAGTCCATCTCACAGGTTGCTGCGATTTCAGCGGCTGACGAGGAAGTCGGAAGCCTGATTGCAGAAGCGATGGAGCGCGTCGGCAACGACGGTGTCATCACAATCGAAGAATCCAAAGGCTTCACGACTGAGCTTGAAGTGGTTGAAGGTATGCAGTTCGACCGCGGATATGCGTCTCCATACATGGTGACGGATTCTGATAAGATGGAAGCGGTTCTTGAAAATCCGTACATCTTAGTGACAGATAAGAAAATCACAAACATTCAAGAAATCCTGCCGGTGCTTGAACAAGTCGTTCAACAAGGCAAGCCGTTGCTTCTGATTGCTGAAGACGTTGAAGGTGAAGCTCTTGCAACACTTGTAGTCAACAAGCTTCGCGGAACATTCAATGCAGTAGCTGTTAAAGCTCCTGGATTCGGGGACCGCCGCAAAGCGATGCTTGAAGATATCTCTATTCTGACAGGTGCAGAAGTGATCACAGAAGATTTAGGCCTAGACCTTAAATCAACTGAAATCGGCCAATTGGGACGCGCTTCTAAAGTCGTTGTCACAAAAGAAAACACAACAATCGTTGAAGGCGCCGGAGATGCAGAACAAATCGCGGCACGCGTCAACCAAATCCGCGCTCAAGTTGAAGAAACAACTTCTGAGTTCGATAAAGAAAAATTACAAGAGCGCCTTGCTAAACTTGCCGGCGGTGTAGCTGTCATCAAAGTCGGTGCTGCGACTGAGACAGAACTGAAAGAACGCAAGCTTCGCATCGAAGACGCCCTGAACTCTACTCGCGCTGCGGTAGAAGAAGGAATCGTATCAGGCGGAGGTACAGCTCTTGTCAATGTATACAATAAAGTAGCTGCTCTTAATGCTGAAGGCGACGAACTGACTGGTATCAACATCGTTCTTCGCGCTCTTGAAGAGCCGATCCGCCAAATCGCGCACAATGCCGGTCTTGAAGGATCTGTCATCGTTGAGCGCCTGAAAGGCGAAGAAATCGGTGTCGGCTACAACGCTGCAACTGGCGAATGGGTCAACATGATCGACAAAGGCATCGTCGACCCGACAAAAGTGACACGCTACGCTCTGCAAAACGCAGCATCTGTAGCAGCGATGTTCCTGACAACTGAAGCAGTTGTCGCTGACAAGCCTGAAGAAAACAAAGGCGGCGGCGCAGGAATGCCTGACATGGGCGGAATGGGTGGCATGGGCGGCATGATGTAAGCCCCCAGCCGCTGAAACCCCTTGAGAAATCAAGGGGTTTTTTCTTTTTTACTCTATCAATCGTTTAAATTCCCGAACAGAGCCCGGTGTTGCAATGTGTTTTAAAAAAGTGATTCACAGTGAAACATTTCAAAATACCGCTGAAATTGAGGGCAGATCTGTATAAGCATTACGCTATTTGCTGACAAAATCCGTCATTATGGAGGTGGCAAACAAAAATTGCCCGCCCGTGAGTGAGCGATTCAAGCAAGCTTGCGGTATTTCGCAAAAAAGTCCATAACTTGCTCGGGAATAAAATCGTTTCAAAAATAACGACATCCACGAAGCAAGACGAGAAATTCTGCAGGGACTATCTTGAAAAAAGGTTCATCCAAATCTGAAGTCAAAGAGTTGCAAAAACGTCTGATTGCTGCAAGCTGAGGGACGATGCCCATGGCTCTTACGGAAACGAAACTGTATAAGCCGTTAAAGCCCTTTAAAAGAAATCCGGAATAGCGGTTGATGGCATTTATGGCCCGGCAACCGAAAAAGCTTTTCAGGACATTGAAGAGAAAAAGTCACCTTCAAGCGGTAAAAATCATCTTACAAGTTGCCGACCGGAATCTATAAAGTGGAAAACCTGATGATTAAAGGAACAGCTGTGCGGCAGTTTCAGGAGGTGCTCGCTGCTCTTTATTTCTATCCAGACAAAGGAGCCAAAAACAACGGCACAGATGGTTATTACGGGCTGAAAACGAAAGCGAAACTTGAATCGTTATTGAAATAAAAATGGCCCCTGAGGATTCAAGGGACTAGTAAGTGATTATAAAGCTTTGATATTGTTTTCTATTTTTTGAGTAACTTGTTTAAGCCAAATCAATGGAGATACTTCATAACTAAGGAAATCTACACCATCGGCAGCTTCCTCTATAAAATCATTCTTGTCTTCTTCTGAATACGGACTGTTCATAAATTCGGTTAGAGCAATTACATCGTCTTCTTGTTCCTTTTTGGATACCTCATCTAAATACTCTTCAAGTGCTGACTCTGGAGATTCAATGTCTTGATGGAAAATCCCACTTAGAAATTGATAGACAGGATCAGAAATTTTTATTTCAATCATTATTATTCACCTCTTTTTTGACTTTGCCGATTTCTTCTGATTGCTTTTTTAATTGTTCCACGTTTGGTCAATTGCATGATGCAACGCCTGAACGTCAAGGGTCTTCATGGCATTCTCCTCTAATACTAAAGTGACATATAAGGAAAGAGTTTCCTGTTTCGTGGAAATATATTGGTGGGGAAATCCTTAGCATCCATGAAAATGAATCATAAGATTCAGGATAAAAAACCTATATAAGAAAAAGAGGAAGACCTGTACTGAAGGTTAGAAGAACTGACCATCACCAACTAACTCAAAACCCTCTAGTACAAACAATCCTTTTGTTTTGTCTTGGGCATGTCATTTATTCACCTTCTTTTCGCCGTTTAATTGAACTATGTTCAAAACTGTTTGAGATCTTGTGAGGGAATGCGATGAAAAGAGAGCAGCAAATGCCGCTTCTCTTTAAATTACATTAAAAAAGAATAAAATTTTAGCATAGAAGATTGTTTTAGCTGTTAGGAATAAATGCAGCTGCGGTTTTGCTGTCTACTAAAGGTTCGGCAATCACCGAGTTTTGGATATGAAAAAAGCCTTCAAAAGACATTGGAAATCTTCTTTTTGAAGGCTCTTTTGCGGGAAAAACAAATTCCTGATTCTATTCCAAAATAACATAATTTCGTAACAACCCATATTTTTATGGGGATTTATTTAGATTGTTACAACAAATAATTATATTTTCCTGCATTATTGTAACAATCAATGATTTTCTAGTCATTAAGATTCATTTCACTTATGATGACAGCGGTTTCGTTTGTTTTGGCAACCGTTTTCAAAATGCGCTATAACAAGGAAATTTTATAATTCTTTATTTTTTTTTAACCTATTTGTCCTATGTTGACATACATATTCAAATAAATTTAAATAAAAAGTATTAAGGATGCCTAAACGTTAAAGAACATTTTTATATACTCAAATTTAGATTTGCTGATTTTAATAGAACTCCTTTTGATGGAGGTTCATTATATGTCATTTGCATACTTTCTAATTCTCTTATGAAAAAGGCATGTTAATTTGGACTCCATATTCACGAAAGGAGTATTTTAAATGAAGAGTATTCAAAGTCGTTTATTGTTCATGCTGCTTACTTTTATTATCCTGCCGTATTTTTTTTCCGTTTTTTTGATTTATGAATATACGAAAAAAAGTGTTGAAGAGCACGAGCTTGAAGTTAGTCATGATCAAATGGAGACATTGTCGGAGGAACTGCAGCAATATTTTCATGATAAGATCAATCTTTCATATAATTTATATCGAACTCCTGATTTATACCGAATTTTTCAAAATGGCTTTGAAGATTCCATTTATTTTAATCCGATTGCTGTTGAAAAAAGCATCGAAACTTTTTCTCTCATGCGAAACGAAATTCGTCAGGTCCGCTTTTATATTGATAAGGATAAAGAATCGTTTACTGTTTACAATACGATGGTCAGTGCTCGTAAACCTCAACCAGATTTATTAAAGGAACATTCAATTCATAAACTTTATCACTCTAACTTAAAGTATATGATTGAGCCTCCGCATCGAATTGAGAACTATAATAATGCCGCAATTATTCCAGAAGCGGATACCACAATGGTGATGACGATTCATCATAAATTGGTAGATGTGCTTTCAAACGAATTTCTCGGAATCATTACGATTGATTTCGATTTAGATGGATATGCACGTATATGCAAAAGTATTGTTCATCATGAAGAAGAGTCCGTATTACTGCTAGATTCAAATCATCGTGTCATGTATGCAAGTAATCAAGCACTTATAGGTAAGCCCATTCCTCCTGATTTACTAAAGATAATCGATACAGCTGAAAATGTTGGGGAAGAAGATATTATCTTATCGAAAACCTTATCAAAACCACTAAATCAATGGAAACTAGTCAAGATAACTCCTAGTCACGTATTATTTCATGATGTCAGGCAGACCGCATATACTAACATACTTGTTGGGATCGGAGTAGGATTGCTGGGGTTAATGATGATAAGTATTATTACTTACAAAATTACGAGTCCAATTAAACTTCTTAGCAGGAAAGTGGAATCAATTGAAGGCGGAAATACGGATATCCCTTTTGATGACAGCAGAGAAGACGAAATCGGCCTTTTAGAAAATCATATGAAGGACATGATGGACCGAATTAATCTGCATATTGAACGTGAATATAAACTGGAAATTGAAAATCGGAAAAACCAATTCAGAGCGCTCAAATCCCAAGTTAACCCGCACTTTTTATTTAACGCATTACAATCAATAGGGGCGGTCGCCTTAAGAGATCAATCTCCTAAAGTTTACCAATTGGTCACGTATTTATCGAAAATGATGCGGTACTCTATTCGGGCAGATCAGTGGGTATTGGTTCGAGAAGAAGTGGAGTATATTCAATCATACTTATTTCTTCAAATGGAGCGTTTTGGAAGCGGTTTAAATTATTCTATTCAAATAAACGAAACAATCCTTGCTATGAAAATTCCAAGTATGATTCTTCAACCGCTCGTTGAAAACTTTTTTAAACACTGTTATGAAGAAGGTTTCTATCACTCACATTTAAACATTTATGGAGAAATCCAAGGAGAATTGTTACATCTCGTGGTAGAAAATGACGGGCCCAGTATGACACATGAAGAGCTGCAAACATTAAGGGAAAAGATCTATACGGCTTCTGATGAAGGAACGTATTCCCGCGAGCATATCGGTTTGAAAAATATTCATGACCGACTAGTTCTAAATTATGGACAAGATGCTGGATTAGAGCTGGATCGGAAGCAAGGACACGGATTTTTCGTTCGACTCATGATTCCGTTAGATTCAAAGATTGCAAATGAAGAGATTGTTTCATAGTCATCCAAACAGAAAATGTTTACTCGTATCTTGTAAGGAGGATGAAAAAAATATGAAGGCTCTAATTGTAGATGATGAATTTAATGTGCGTGATGTCATCCGTCATTTGGGACAGTGGAAAAAGTACGGTATTACTGATATCTTCGAAGCAAGTAATGGAGAAGAAGCAAAAAAAGTTATTCAAAGGGAGAATCCGGAGATCGTCTTTACAGACGTGAAAATGCCTGGAATAAGCGGTATAGAATTAATGGAGTGGTTAGATGCCATGTCTTATCCTGGAAAAGTCATTTTAATCACAGGTTTTGACGATTATTCATATATGCGTAAAGCAATTAAGTGCGGCAGCTTTGATTATTTATTGAAGCCGATTGAAGCTGATGCATTTAATAAAACGTTGGAGGAAGCTGTTAAATGCTGGGCAAGTGAAGAGAAGGATCGTCAATATAAAGAGACCGGTGTTTATGAAGATGTTAAAAGGCTTCGTATGAATCAGTTAGTTACAGAGGCTTGCAACGGTGAACCTTTTGACATGAATGAAATTGCTTTATGTCTTCCCTCAGCTGATGAGTACGATCTTACACTCATTTCCTTTTATCAAATGCACCATTCTGATCCATACATTCAAAGGCTTGCTGATCAGCTTGTCGATCAGGGACTTGGAAATGCATTTACGCTTCAGGATGATCAAAGTCTTTGTTTAGTTATGACTGTACAGGGCGAATGGTTATCTGTTGAAGAATGGATTAGTCATGAATTTGATATCCCTGTTCGTCTTGTTACTGGTCAACCAATAAAATCATTGGAAGAGATCCCGAAATCGTTTCAGTCTTTACAAAAAGCAGTGGAAGAGCAAAACTTCAGATCGATTCATCGTTTAAATGATCTGGATGACGCCTGTCGCATGAAGGATATTGTTTCTTATGTTGAAATGCACTACATGAAGGAATTGAGTTTGGAAAAACTATCAAACCGGTTCTTTTTGAGTCGTGAGCACATATCAAGAAAGTTCAAACAAGAAACGGGAATGACTCTGTCCAAATACATCATGAAACTTAGAATCGATCAAGCAAAATGTTGGTTAAGTGAAACGGAAGAAAGTATTTATTCCATTTCCTTAATGCTTGGCTATCAGGACGAGAAATACTTTTCAAAGTTATTCAAAAAGGTCGTTGGCATGACACCTTTTGAGTACCGCAACGACGGGAAGAAGCTCAAAGTTGGAAGTAGATAATCCACCTTTTTCATATCTTTTGAGTGAACGATTGGGGTGAATCGATGAAAAAAGGGATATTTCACATGTTTTTAGTTGGCATACTCAGCCTATCTCTTTCGGAATGTCAGACGAAGATGAAGAAGGTATCGGAATCAAAAGAACCGGAACTTGCGGAGGAAAAAATCATATTAAAGGTTCGAAATCCGAAAGTAGAAATATCTACGCAGTTCGAACAAATGGTAAACGCTTATGAAAAGAAAAATCCAAACGTAGATATTCAGATTCACACCGTGGGCGGGGCCGCCGATGACCTTTCTGACCTGAAAGCACAGATGGCTGCCGGTAACGGTCCTGCTATCTTTACAAACACCGGATACGAACATGCCAAACACTGGAGTGAATATTTGGAGGATCTTACGGACCAGCCATGGGTCGAACATGCATATGAAGATACGTTAACCCCAATGAAGTTGAATGGGAAAATTTATGGAATGCCATTTAATCTCGAAGGATTCGGATTCATTTATAATAAGGATTTATTTCATAAGGCAGGCATTGATACGTTGCCGAATACGCTAACTGAATTAATAGAAGCGGCGGAAAAGTTGAAAAAAGCAGGGATTACTCCTTTTGCAAACGGTTATTATGAAGGGTGGAAATTGGGTGACCACCTATTGAGTATTGCATTTGCAAAACAAGAAGATCCAGTTGCTTTTATAAAAGGCCTAAATGACGAGACGAGAAAAATTGAGAACAATCAAACATTCAAAGATGTGATCAAGTTGCTCGATGTAACAACAAAATATGGAAACGATAGTCCGCTCGCAACAGATTACAACATGGAATTGAATTTATTTGCAAAGGGACAAGCAGCGATGATACTACAAGGAAACTGGATTCAGCCGATCATTGATCAACTATCACCAAATATGAACATAGGAATGCTGCCAATACCAATTAATGACGAGCCTAACAATGATGCCTTAGTTGTCGGTGTTCCGAATTACTGGGTTGTAAACAAACAAGCAACACCAGAAAAGAAAAAAGAAGCGAAAAAATTTTTAAACTGGATGGTTTCTTCAAAACAAGGAAAAATGTTTATGACAGAACGTTTGAAATATATTCCTGCGTTTGAAAACATAGAGACGGACCATTTAGGACCGCTCGCGGATGAAATTATCCGTTACTCAACAGCGGGAAAGACGTTATCTTCCAACTGGTTTCATTTTCCTGTGGGAGTAAAAGCTGAATTTGGCACTGCAATGCAGCTTTACGTAGGAAAACAGCTGAATCGTGAGCAATTGCTGCAAGAGTTTCAGAAGTCCTGGGATAATGCTGCAAGCCAATAATTCGCCTTCATCGTATAGAGATTCACATTCAAAAGTTGATCAATCCGCTGATTAGCTCTTTATAAATGCCCGCATTTTTTGCAGGCATTTTTTTAATAATCTGCCGGAAAGCACGAGATCAATTTAAGACAACATTCTAATCAATATAAGCCATATCCATAGAATTTGACCTAAACTATAATGAAATTTGTAAATGAAACACGGTCTGAATGCTGCTAGATTTCTAGTAAACATTCATAAAAAAATTAAGGGAGGAAGAAGATGAACATCAAAAGTCTTGTTAAACAAGCAACAGTCGTTACGCTTGGTACAGCAATTCTAGTAGGCGGAGGGGCACCGCTCTCGCTTGCAAAACAAAAAGACACATTGGATCACAAAGAAACGTATGGGACTTCTCAAATCACTCGTTCAGATATGTACAACATCATCAAACAACATGATGATCCAAGATTTGAAGTACCTCAGTTCGATGCATCCACAATTAAAAACATTCCTTCAGCAAAAAAGTATGATGAGAATGGCAAGCTGATGGATATAGACGTATGGGACACTTGGCCGCTTCAAAACGCTGATGGAACAGTGGCAGAATATAAAGGCTACCATATCGTTTTCGGTTTAGCAGGAGACCCTGACAATGGAAGCGACACTTTTATATACATGTTCTATAAAAAAGTTGGCGATGATTCACTTGATAGCTGGAAAAATGCCGGCAGAGTATTTAAGGATAGTGATAAATACGCTGCAAACGATCCGTATTTAAAAGATCAAGCTGAAGAATGGTCAGGATCTGCAACTTTAACGTCTGACGGAGAAGTTCGCCTATTTTACACAAATCGCCATCCATGGGATGGAGAAAAACACTTAGGTAAACAAACGTTAACAACAGCTCAAGTGAATCTATCTCAACCAGATGCTGATACACTAAAAATTAAAGGTGTTGAAGATTTTAAATCGATCTTTGAAGGTGGAAACGGTAAAGTTTATCAAAATGTTGATCAAGCTTTCAGTGAAGATAATTTCATGAATAACCATACATTGAGAGATCCTCATTATATTGAAGATAATGGCCATAAGTATCTTATTTTTGAAGCAAATACGGGAACAGAATATGGTTATGAAGGCGAAGAATCACTATACAATAAAGCTTACTATGGCGGAAGTAATAAATTCTTCCAAGCTGAAAAGAATAAGCTGTTAAAAAGCTCGAAAAAAGAGCTGGCTACTTTAGCAAATGGTGCAATAGGAATCATTGAAATCAATGATGATTATACTTTGAATAAAGTAATGAAACCATTGGTTGTGTCAAATACAGTAACAGATGAAATTGAGCGTCCGAACATCTTTAAAAAGGATGGCAAATGGTATTTATTCACAAGCTCAAGAGGATCTAAAATGACAATTGACGGTATTGATGACGAAGACATTTACTTGTTAGGTTATGTGTCCGATTCCTTAACTGGACCATACAAGCCACTCAATAAAACCGGACTTGTATTACACCATGATCTTGATCCTTATGACATTACTTGGAATTATGCTCATTATGCGATCCCACAAGAGGATAGCGATAATGTGGTTGTAACAAGCTACATGACAAACAGAGGTTACTTTGAGGACCATCACTCTACGTTTGCACCAAGCTTTTTACTTAATATTAAAGGACCAAAAACATCTGTTGTAAAAGATAGTATCCTTGAACAAGGACAAATCACAATTAACGAATAATGTTATAAAAAAAGAAAGTGTCAATCATGATTGGCATTTTCTTTTTGCTTTGACTTTTTTTTGAGGGCGGTGAGAATGATTGGACAAACGAGTAAAAAATAAAAGGAGATATAAGCCGTTGGTTTTTTTGATTACGAGCTTACTGATCATGACTGCCATCGGATTAGTGAATCACTTTGTCTTTAAGTCTCGTGAACCAACAGTTGAGCAACAAACGGATAAGTCACAGGAATCGACTCATACACATAAAAAGCCCTCATACCGTGCAAAATACCACTTTACTACACCAGACAACTGGAAAAATGATCCTCAGAGGCCGATCTATTTGGATGGAAAATATCATTACTATTATCTCTATAATGGTGATTATCCAAATGGAAATGGAACTGAATGGCGACATGCCACATCAGAAGATTTAGTGCACTGGAATGATGAAGGGATAGCCATTCCAAAATATACAAACGAAAATGGAGATCCATGGTCAGGATCAGTCGTTATTGACAAGGAAAATACAGCGGGGTTTGGAAAAGGCGCTCTCATTGCGATTGTGACACAGCCCTCTAAGGATGGAGGCCAGCAGGAACAGTTTTTATGGTACAGTAATGACCACGGAAAAACATTTACCTCATATAGTGACGATCCTATCATGCCAAATCCGGGAACAAAAGATTTTCGAGATCCGAAAATCATTTGGGATGATAGTAGCCATAAATGGATCATGGTCATGGCGGAAGGAACAAAAATAGGCTTTTATGAATCTCACAATTTAAAAGATTGGAATTATATGAGTAGTTTCGTTACGGAACATATCGGAATCGTAGAGTGCCCTGATCTTTATGTAATGCGAGCCAATAACGGGACATTCAAATGGGTGCTTGGTGTTAGTGCAAATGGTAAATCGCGAGGCAAGCCCAATACTTACGCCTACTGGACCGGAAATTTTGATGGAAAGGAATTCTTTCCGGATCACCACGAACCTCAATGGCTGGACTATGGCTTTGATTGGTACGGCGGAGTGACGTTTGAGGGTGGAAAGGAAAAAGAAAAATACAACAAACGTTATGCCTTTGCGTGGATGAATAATTGGGATTATGCCCATCAAACACCAACAATGCAAGAAGGGTTTAACGGAATGGACTCGATTGTTCGCCAAATTGAACTAAAGCATGACAAAGACAATAATTATCATCTAGTCTCTCAACCAATTAACGCTTTAAATAAATTAACAAAGGCTACAGATACCTATGAACAAATTGAAGTAAACGGCTCAAAAACACTTCATGTAACCGGTGATGTATACCAGTTGGAGACGGATATCTCTTGGTCAGAACTGAAAAATGTAGGTTTAAGGCTTCGGGAATCAGCGGATCAAGAACGCCATGTCGATGTAGGCATTTTTGCAGAAGGACATTATTTTTATGTCAATCGATCATTAACAAACCACTCTGACAAAAATAATCAATCGGTAGAAAGCACAACACCATTTGATGCTGGTAAACGGCAAGCTCACTTAAAGATTATTGTTGATAAAAGTAGTATTGAAGTCTTTGTCGATAATGGAAGGTTCACACATTCAAATTTAATATACCCAAAATCAGATGATCAAGGAATCACCTTTTTCTCCGAAGGCGGTACAGCGATCTTTAAAAATGTGACAATCAAACATCTTGGTTCGATTCATTAAGATGACCAAACTGGTTTTTTTAGATGGAGAAATGAAATATGTCGAACGATTTATGAATGGGTAAAGCTTTTTTAAACACTATTTAGTGTAAGCCCGGTTCCACACAAGAACTGCACCCTGTCAAGTAGACAGTAAAAATAAGCAAAACACACTAAACGGCTTTAGCCCTTTATTCTACTGGGCTGAGGCCGTTTGTTTTTTCTTGTAAACGATTATGGTTGTATTCATCAATATCATGTTGAAGCTGCTCAAATGTCTCGTACGAATTGCAATGTATTTCTCACATTCTAATTTTCCCCAAAACGACTCGATAGGGCCGTTGTCAATACAGCGGCCGACGCGGGACATGCTCTGCGTGGTGTTTGCTTTTTCAATCATCCTTCTGGAACTGGTGCGATGTGTTTTGCTTCACCCTGACATACTTGGCTTAGGCTTAAAACACTAAAGCCTCTTACGAGTTCAGTGGGATTCTTGAGAGGCTTTATTTGTTTTTCACTGGTTGTAGTATATAAAAAGTACGAATGTGGTTGAGATAAATTCGAAAATTGAGCAAACCTATATAACCGCGAAATTATAGGCTCCAGTTCAGATCCTCAAAAAGATGCTGCCTTGGTTCAGAAAGCCTTCTCTTCGATTGATGGTAATCTTAAAGAAATAGAACTTTTTCATACAGATCGTGGAAATGAATTTAAAAATCAAGCCATAGAAGAGCTACTTGAAGCCTTTAGAATTGATCGTTCTTTGAGCATGAAGGGCTGCCCTTATGATAATGCGGTCGCTGAAGCTACATAGATTAAGACAGAGTTTGTCTATGGAGAAACATTCGAAAGCCAGAAACAATTAATTAGACCTGGCCTTATTTGATTATGTTCACTGGTATAATCACATCCGAATTCATGGAACTCTAGGCTATCTCAGCCCAATCGAATTCAATAAGAAACACCTTAACAAGATTGTCAAGTTTTGTGTTGACAATCCAATCGGGGTCATGGAAAAAGGCTGGGTATGGAGCCCTATACTCAGCCTTTTTCTTATACAATATGAACTTTCAGGCCGTTTTCTGTAAAAATATCAACCATCGCATTTTCTGCTTTTTCCTTATCCGGTCCGTGAACCTCCAGCTTATAATCGTCCTTATCAGATAACGACACACTTAATCCTAAGAAGCTTTTGACGTCAATGACTTTGTGGGGAGTATGTAACACAATACTCGAATCAAACTTGTTTGCCGTATGAACGATGTTCAGCACTTTCCTGCTTTCTTTTGAACCTGTTTCCAATCCCTTTGCAACATTCAGCCCGGCATTCATTTTTTTCTCATCCATTCCAATCAACCTCTCTTTTATTTTTCCCTCTGTGAAGATCCCCTGTGAATTTCAAGCGAATTGGTTGATCTATGTTGAGCGGCATTTCCAGCAACAGTTCAGAGTGTTATAGAAGTATATTTATTATGTTCAAAACGAGGGTGAATTTTCAAGAGGATCTTTGGAATTTATATAATTAGGCAAATAAGGATAATAAAAAAATAAGTAAGGTTATATATTTATCCAAAATATATTCCTATAATTATGACCAAGCTTTCTTAAGAAATCCGCATTTTGTAAGGGGATACATGTAAGGGTCATGGTCACAATGGAGCCACTTTTGCAATGATAGAAAGGGCCTGACCAAATCAAAAAGACAGGTTTTTATTATAAATAAATCGACACATGGAGGGACTGCAGATGATCAATTTAGGTATTCGAGCACATGACCTTGAACGTTTACCTTTGGAACAATTAGTCGAAACGGTTTCCGGAAAAGGGTTAACATCCGTTCAGCTGGCCTTGGCAAAATCGATTGGGGAGGAAAGTACGGAAACAGGCAGTTTGAGCCCGGGCTTCGCTCATTACGTCGGCAGGACTTTTTCGGACAGGAATGTTCAGATTGCCGTTCTTGGCTGTTACATCAATATGATTCACCCTGATCATGACGAAAGAAGAAAAGCGCTGGACCGGTTCAAGGAGCATATCCGGTATGCCCGTGATTTCGGATGCAGCATTGTAGGGACGGAAACGGGGAATGTGCATCCGGAAATCGTGTACACAGAAGCGAACTTTCATGAACAGCCTTTTTTGGACGTCGTACAAAGTGTTCGTGAGCTTGTAGCAGAAGCCGAAAAATTCGGTGTGATTGTCGGAATCGAAGGGGGAGTCAATCACCCGATCTATTCCCCGGCCGTCATGAAGAGGCTGTTGGATTGTGTGGATTCTAATAATCTGCAAGTTATTTATGACCCCGTCAACTATTTGACCGTCGAAAACTATGAGCAGCAGGAAGCGATCATTCAGGGAGCGTTTGAACGGTTCGGGAACCGGATCGCGATTATGCATGCGAAAGATTTCCGGATCGAAGACGGTACACTCCAGGTCGTCCCGGTCGGGAAAGGTCTCTTAAACTACGATGTGGTGTTTAAATATATGAAGAAAAAGAAACCGTTCGTCAACATTTTGATGGAAGAGACGAAAGAACCGTATATCAACGAAAGTATCGACTACTTAACAAACAAATACAAGAACGCATAAAACCAATAAAACAAAAAAAATACAGCTGTTTTTTTTTGAATAAAGCACAAAATATTTTTACTTATGTTGATTGTTTTTTGAATTATCTTTATAATGAAAGCGCAGTCAAAAAAATCAGAATATAAAAAACAAGGGATCATGGAGGTAAAGATGATACAGAGTGAAGTGAAACTGGAAAAGGAAACCGTACTGGAACACATAGATTCCCTTATAGAAAACCTGGCGCAGATAAAAGATGACACTGGTGAATTTCTCTTAAACTTTGATGGACTTGTGGTAGATGATAAAAGCTGGCATGTCTGGAATTGGCCGCAGGGTGTGGGTTTGTATGGGATTTACAACTTGTATAAGCTGACGAAAAATGAAAAGGCTTTAAAAACAGTAAAAGAATGGTTTGAAGCGAGGTTTAAAGAAGGGGTCCCGCCGAAAAACGTCAATACGATGGCTCCGTTTCTTACCTTAGCCTATATGTATGAGGACACTCGCGAACAAACCTATGTCCCTTATTTGGAAAAGTGGGCGGATTGGGTCATGTACGATATGCCTCGTACCAAAGAGAACGGTTTGCAGCATATGACCTATGGTCCGCCGAATACCGAACAGTTGTGGGATGACACGTTGATGATGACGGTGTTGCCACTGGCCAAGATTGGTCAGCTGTTGAACAAGCCCGAATATATCGAAGAAGCGAAAAGGCAGTTTTTGATTCATACGAAATATTTATGTGATCCAAAGACAGGTTTATGGTTTCACGGCTGGACATTTGAAGGGAACCACAATTTTGCTAATGCTTTGTGGGGCAGGGGCAACTGCTGGATCACCATCGCTATCCCTGAAATCATTGAAATGCTGGACTTGAAAGAAGGGGATTTCTTCCGGGAGTTTCTTCTCGAGACTATGAATCGCCAGGTCGAAACGTTAGCTGAACACCAACATGAAAGCGGTTTATGGCATACGCTGATTGACGATCCGGATTCCTATTTGGAAGCATCCGCAACGGCTGGATTTGCGTATGGAATATTGAAGGCGGTCCGAAAACGCTACATTGATGAAAAATATGCAGAAGTCGCCCGCCAGGCGATTCAGGGTGTCGTAAACGAAATCAATGAAGACGGAGCCGTTCAAAAAGTTTCTGTTGGAACGGGGATGGGGGACTCGCTGGAATTCTACAAAGAAATTAAGACGACGACGATGCCGTACGGGCAGTCTCTGGCCGTTTTGTGCCTGACGGAATATCTGCACACATATATCTGATCAGATTCTCAATCCTTACACGAGTCATGATGGTGGTCCGTGTAAACCTTTAAAACTTACAGGGGAGGAAAGAGCATGAAGAGGAATGTCATCTTGTTGTTAGTAGGTGCATGTATCCTTACGCTGATCACGGGTTGCAGCTTGAATGCAAAAGCGGGTGATCAGGTCGTTTTACGTTTTGCTTATGCCAGTAATGCACCGCCTGTCAAAGAGGCGATGGCAGAGTTTGGTCGGTTGCTTGAAGAGAAAACAGATGGTGAAGTCACCGTCAAATATTATCCGGACTCGCAATTGGGCGGGGAACGGGAATTGATTGAGTTGACCCAGACAGGGGCGGTCGACATCACCAAGGTCAGTGGATCTGCTCTGGAAAGTTTTTCTGACCGCTATTCGATTTTTTCCATCCCGTATTTATTTGATGGAGAAGAACATTTCTACAATGTCATGGAAAATGAAGAAATCATGGAGCCGATTTATCAATCGACTTCCGATCTTGGGTTTGTCGGATTGACATACTATGATTCTGGCCAGAGAAGTTTCTATATGAAAGACGGCCCTCTGGAATCCCCGGAAGATATTAAAGGGAAGAAGATCAGAGTGATGCAGAGTGAGACGGCCATTGAAATGATCGAACTGCTCGGCGGTTCCCCGACACCTATGGGCAGTGGAGAAGTGTACACCTCTTTACAGCAAGGGATTATTGATGGGGCAGAAAATAATGAATTCGTCTTAGTGACAGCTGGCCATGGAGAAGTGGCGAAGTATTATTCTTATGATCAGCATACGAGAGTGCCTGACATTGTGGTCATGAATGAAGCCACGTTGAATAAATTGACACCTGAACAAAGGGAAGCGGTTCATGAAGCGGCGGAAGAATCAACGGAATACGAGAAGAAAGTATGGAAAGCGGCCGTTGAAAAAGAAAAGCAGCTGGCGATAGAAGAGCACGGCGTAGAATTTAATGAAGTGGATAACACACCTTTTAAAGAAGCCGTACAGCCCCTTCACGACGAATTCAAAAATAATGAAGAGTTCAAGGGTCTGTATGAAGCGATACAAGAAATGAGCGGTCAATAAGTAAGGGGGGAATCAAATGGAAACAGTGAAAAAGTACGTGGACAAAATATTCTTGGGTGTAACGGCTACTTTGTTTCTTATTATGGTAGCGGTTACAACGTGGCAGGTCATTGCCCGTTATGTTCTGAGCAACCCGAGTACTATCACGGAGGAGTTTATACGATTCAGTCTGATCTGGCTTTCGATGTTAGCCGCCTCGTATGTCGTGGGAAAAAGGAGTCACATCGCCTTCACGATGATCAGTGACCGGTTCAAAGGAAAGAACAAAGTAGTGTTAGAGCTTTTTATACAATCCGCCTTTTTACTCTTTTCGTTGGCCATCATGACCTATGGTGGAGTGAAAGCCATCTCGATTACGATGTCCCAGCTGTCCCCTTCCTTAGGGATACCGATGGGATTCGTGTATCTGTCCCTGCCGGTATCAGGTTTGCTGATCACGTTCTACAGTATCGTCAATATGGTTCAGTTATTAAAAAAAGATAAAACTCCGGCTATAGAAAAAAGGGATAGTGTGGAATACGAAAAAGCAGGTGAAGTTCTATGATCTTACAGGCTAGCTTAATTTTGGTCCTTGTCTTTGCAGTTCTTCTGGCGGTAGGTATACCGATAGCAATCAGTATTGCCGTTTCGTCTTTAGCTACCATCTTACTGATTCTGCCTATCGATATAGCGGTTTTCTCCTCAGCTCAAAAGATGGTAGCCAGTATCGACAGCTTTTCTTTGATAGCGGTTCCATTTTTCATTTTATCCGGAATTATTATGAATAACGGCGGGATTGCTGCGAAGTTGGTGGACTTTTCTAAGCTGTTGGCGGGGAGGGTTCCGGGTTCTCTTTCCCATACGAACGTTATCGGAAATAGTCTGTTCGGTTCGATTTCCAGCTCTGCAATCGCTGCCTCCACGGCGATCGGTGGGGTCATGGTCCCGCTGCAGGAAAAAGAAGGGTACGACCGGAAATTTGCAGCGGCCGTCAATATTGCCTCAGCTCCGGCTGGAATGATCATCCCTCCAAGTACCGGTTTCATCATTTTCTCCCTCATCAGTGGAGGTACTTCGATCGCAGCTCTATTCATGGGCGGATATGTCATCGGTGTCCTCTGGGCTCTCGCGATTATGATTGTTTCTTACATCATTGCAAAGAAAAGAAAATATCCGGTTGTGACCGAGAAAACCAATTTGAATGTAAAAAAAATCGTTTGGGAAGCTGTTCCGAGTATCCTGTTGATTTTTATTATTATCGGTGGAATACTGACTGGTGTGTTTACGGCAGTTGAAGCATCAGCTATTGCTGTCGTGTACTCTTTCATTTTGGCTTTCTTCTTTTATAAGACGATCACGTTGAAACAGCTGCCACATGTGATGGCCCAGGCCGTTGAAATGACAGGAGTGATCATGCTTCTGATTGCTGCTTCTTCTTTAATGTCATTTGCTATGGCTTTCACAGGTATTCCGGCAGCGCTGAGCAGCCTGGTGTTAGGCATTTCTGATAATCCGATCATCATTTTGCTTGTCATGAACCTTGTCCTGCTGTTAATCGGTACGGTCATGGACGTAGCGCCGGCGATTCTGATTTTCACCCCGATTTTTATGCCGATTGCTACAGGTATTGGTATAGACCCTGTTCACTTTGGAATCTTCTTCATTCTCAACTTGTGTGTCGGTACCATCACACCTCCGGTTGGAACAGGACTCTTTGTAGGATCTAGTGTAGGGAAAGTGAAGATTGAACAAGTACTGAAGCCGCTCCTTCCATTCTATGCAGCGATTTTCGTTTTACTTTTGCTAGTCACATACTTTCCGCAAATCAGCTTGTTCTTACCGAACCTGCTGGGATTATAACGCATAAGCACACCGCGTGATCAATCATGGTGTGCTTTTCATAGACTTTCTTTAATTGACTGAATTTTCTTTTATATTTTCAACCTATTTGCCATAACAAAGGGATAGCCGTTTGCAACTGTTCCAAATAATGAAAAAAGGTGATGAAACATGTATTTGAAAAAATCTTCTCTTGTTAAAAAGGTATGTATGATCGCTTTAGTCGTCCCTCTGCTGATGACGGGGACGTTCAGTGCTTCCGCCTCTGATTGGAAAAAAGACGAGGGAACAGGAAATGGTGCAGGTGTGCAGTTGGAATATCTCGACCGGGGACTGGTTGCGGCGTCTACATCTGAAGGGATATTCCTGAGCTGGAGGTTGTTGGCTGACGAAGTGACCGGTTCTTCCGGCACAGGTCTGACGGGTTCAACTTTTCACGTCTATCGTAACGGAAATAAGATTGCCACAGTGGAAGACAGTACGAATTATTTGGACAAGGACGGGACCGATCAATCGGAATATTATGTATCCGCTATAAGGGACGGGAAAGAAATCGACCAAAGTTCATCCGTTTCTCCATGGGAAAATCAGTATTATGATCTTCCGCTTGTGAAACCGGAAGATGGGACGACACCTGCTGGAGAAACTTATACATATTCCGCTAACGACATGAGCGTAGGGGATGTGGATGGCGACGGACAGTACGAATACTTTGTGAAATGGGATCCATCAAACTCGAAAGACGTCTCCCAGGTAGGCTATACCGGAAATACATACATCGATGCCTATGAGCTTGACGGAACCCTCCTTTACCGCCTTGATTTAGGAGTGAATATCAGGTCGGGGGCGCATTATACACAGTTCTTAGCCTATGATTTTGACGGAAACGGAAAATCAGAATTGATGCTGAAAACGGCTCCCGGTACAAAGATCATCCAGTACGATGAGGCGGGGAATGTAACATCGGAGGAATTCATCACGATGCCTGAAGAAGACAGGAAAAATGGCTACAGTCATAAGGATGATTACCGGATGAGCAGTGATGATTATTATGAGCACGTTGTAGAGATGTTCATGAACTGGCATGAGCACGAGGAAGTGACAAGTGGTCATTGGCCGGAGACGCTTGAGGAAGCTTTCGGAATCGAGAAACGGTACAGCTATCCGTTATCAAGGGAAGATGCGGAAAGTCTGACGGATTACTTCATGGATGAGTATGCTCCAAGTAGAAGCAGCCGTAACAACTTAAGGAAATTTGAAGGCTTCATAGTGGAAGGGCCTGAATATTTGACCGTATTCAACGGGGCGACGGGTGATGCAATGGACACGATCCATTACAAACCGGGACGCCAAGATGATGGTCTTATGTGGGGAGACTATGCGATGTCGAGAATTGAGCCCGGTAACCGGGTCGACCGTTTTCTCGCCGGAGTCGGTTACCTCGACGGGGAACAGCCTTACGCCATTTTCGCGCGTGGTTACTACACTAGAGCTGCCCTTGTGTCTTACAGCTGGGATGGAAAGCGCATTGAGGAACACTGGTCGGTGGATAGTGGCTGGACTCCGATGAGCAACCCTTTCAATGACCGGCCCCATGATCAACCAGGGAAGGATGATGAATTTGCCTCTCTCACCAATCAGGGATTCCACTCATTGAGTGTGGCGGATGTGGATGGTGATGGCAAACAGGAAGTGATCTATGGAGGAGCCGCAATCGATCACGATGGTACGTTGAAGTACAGTTCAAAGGATACATTGCCGGCCCAAAGTGCAGCACCGGGGACCGTCGCTAAACTGGGACATGGAGATGCGATGCACGTGACGGATATCGACCCGGACAGACCGGGATTAGAGATATTCTCTGTTCACGAAAATGGTGCCAATGCTCCGTATGGATATGTTTTACGTGACTCCGGGACAGGTGAAGCGATTTATGGCGGCTATACAGGGAAAGATACTGGCCGCGGAATGATCGGAGACATTGACCCTGATCGGAGAGGCTTGGAAACATGGGCGGTTGGAGTATGGACGGCAGATGGTGAACAGATCAGTACGGTAGCACCGGGTACAAACATGAACATCAAGTGGTCTCCGGATATGACGACACAAATCGTTACAGGTGCATTGGAGAACACGCCTTCCATTGAGGACTGGAAAGAAGGTAATCTGCTGACGGCTTCAGGTACGTTGACCAACAATGGTACAAAAGGAAACCCCGCTCTTGTAGCCGATCTATTCGGTGACTGGAGAGAAGAATTGCTGTTGAGAACAGAGGACAGTTCTGCCATTCGGATGTATCTCAGTACAGAGGTGACGGATCACAAATTATATACATTGATGCACGACCAGCAATATCGGGTGGAAATCGCAAGACAAAACTCTGCGTATAATCAGCCCGCCTACACCAGCTTCTATTTCGGATCGGATATGAACTGGGATAGCGTTCCTGTTCCGGATTTCTCGACTTCCGGTGTCCTGTCGGTGTTACAAAACAGGATGAATGAATATGAGGAAAGCGGAGAACTGACGGGTCCTTTACTCCATCAGTTAACGAACACGTTGAAACAGGTCAGGCACCATTTTGAAAAAGGATCGGAAAAGCAGGCGCTCAAATTTTTGAATAAGTATGAGGAACGGCTTAAAGATGAAACGAAGCAGAAACACATCTCTCTTCAGGCTAAAAGAAACTTGACCTATTATGTTCAACTCTTAACCGATCAGTGGGAAAGGAAGGGGAATAAGGAGGGCAAAGGAAGATAAAAAATCCGGGAGGTCGCCTTACAGATGACTGGGGGCGGCTTTTCTATTGACCATACAGAAAGAGTGGATGCCAATTATTGTGTAACCGGTGCCCGTATGACCTTTACGGAAGTGTGAGTTTGTATATGTTCCTTTTTGTTCGTTTATATATTATAATGAGGGAGTGTGAAGGAATAAGGAGGATAAAATGATGTTATCTATTGAACGATATGAAACCATTTTAAATAAATTGGAAACGGACAAAGCGGTCAAAGTCTCTCAGCTAAGCCAATTGCTTGGTGTAACGGAAAAAACCGTCCGAATTGATTTAGAAGCTTTGGAGAAAAAAGGGTTATTGAAGAGAATTCATGGTGGTGCAGTGTTGGAAAACAAGGAGGGGAAAATCTTACCTGTCAGGGAGAGGCAGTCCAGCCATACAGAAATTAAGGACGCTATCGCAAGGGAAGCGGTAAGGCTGATTGAACCACATGAAACGATTCTGATGGATGGAGGAAGTACGACGAGTGCGATTTCGGAAAGGCTCGGCAACTTCCCGGTGACCGTGATTACAAACGATATCAAGATCGCGCACATTGTTCATGATAAAGAAAATGTTCAGCTGGTCGTACTAGGAGGTACCCGGATCCATCATTCTTCTTCATTGCTTGGGGATCAGGCTACAGAAGCTTTGAAAAGGCTGAGGGTGAATCGTCTTTTCTTTGGAACGACAGGCTTTTCTATTGAACATGGTTTAACCGTACTCAATAGCCTGCACGCTGATTGGAAAAGGAAGATTATAGATTGTGCCGATCATGTCACCCTCGTAGCAGATTCTACGAAGTTCGAAAAAGTAGCTTTGGTGCAATTTGCCGAGATAACAGATGTTAACGAACTTATAACGGACGATCAATTAGCCCACTCTGCCATAAAAGAGATAGAGAATAAAGGGGTTAATGTGAGGGTTGCAACGAAATAATAGTGGATTAATAGTATGGGTAGATTGAATTTTTCGGAATCAAATGATAGAATACAAACTGTAATAAACATTTATGAACAAAAGAGGACTTTCAATTCGGGGAGGTAAATCATTTGATAGAATCGCTTTTTTCTTTAAAAGGAAAAGTTGCATTAGTGACGGGTTCCAGCAGAGGGCTTGGACAGGGGATTGCGGTCGGTCTTGCAAAGGCCGGCGCAGACATTATTGGTGTAAGCTCTGGAAATGGTAAGTCGGACACGAAGGATCTTGTTGAGGGTTCAGGATCGAAATATTATGAATTAACGGCAGATCTTACGGATCCTGAAGCAGCCAAACAGCTGGCTTCAGAGGCTGCCTTATTGACTGGAAATGTGGATATTTTAGTCAACAACGCTGGGATCATCCGGCGCAATCCTGCAGCGGAGCATTCTGATAAGGATTGGGAGAGTGTCATCAACATTAACCAGAACTCCGTTTTCTATTTATCCCGTGAAATCGGAAAGCATATGCTGGAACGTGAATCTGGAAAAATCATTAACATCGCTTCTATGCTATCTTTTCAGGGAGGTTTGACCGTTCCGGGATATACCGCCAGTAAACATGCTGTTGCCGGAATCACGAAATCCTTAGCTAATGAATGGGCAAGTAAAGGCTTAAATGTAAACGCTATCGCTCCGGGATATTTTGCGACAGACAATACAGCGCCGATTCGTGAAAATCAAGAGCGTAAATCCTCTATTGAAGCAAGGATCCCTCAGGGGCGGTGGGGAACGCCGGAAGATTTGCAGGGAGCAGCTATTTTCCTCGCGTCTGATGCGGCGAACTACATGAATGGTCACATCCTTTGCGTTGATGGCGGATGGATGAGCTCTTAATCGATCACTTATTCAGTATTCAGAAAAAATAAGGAAGGTGAATGAAATGGAAATAAGATACACAACCAATCCAACAGATTTCAAAAAGTACGATGGAGAAAGAATCCGGAACGACTTCTTAGTTGAAAACCTATTCGTTCAGGGTGAACTGTACATGGTGTACTCCCACTATGATCGCTTGATCACAGGCGGAGCTGTACCAACAGACCAGCCTTTGAAGTTAGAAGATAAAGAAACGTTGAAAACAGAGTATTTCCTAAAGCGTAGAGAGGTCGGTTTTATCAATATCTCGGAAAATCCTGGCAAAGTCACGGTCGATGGTGAATCGTATGAATTGAATAAGCGTGACTGCCTCTATGTCGGAAAAGGTAATAAAGAAGTATCTGTGGAGAGTGTTGATGCTTCTAACCCTGCCAGATTCTATATTGTTTCCGCTCTAGCTCATACCAACTACCCGACTAAAAAGTTAGCCATTGAAGAAGCGACGCCTGCGCACTTGGGTTTAGATGCTGAATCCAACCGCCGTACGATTTATAAGTACATTCATGGTGATGGTATCCAAAGTTGCCAGCTGATGATGGGCATGACGCTTCTTGCTCCGAACAACATGTGGAATACGATGCCGCCGCACGTGCATGATCGCCGTATGGAAGCGTACTTATACTTCGATATGGACGAAGAATCCCGTGTATTCCATTTCATGGGCAAGCCGGATGATACCCGTCATATAGTGGTCAAAAATGAACAAGTGGTTCTTTCTCCGCCTTGGTCGATCCACTCCGGTGTCGGTACAAACAATTACACCTTTATCTGGGCCATGGCCGGAGAGAATTATACATTCGATGATATGGATCATGTGAAAATGGAAGAGCTGAAATAAAGGTGATCAGGGAACCATCAGAAGCGGGAGGTTCTCTCCCTCTTCTGGTGGGGATTTTTCAATCTGACCATTGGAAGATCAATAAATACGATGACCAGGAGCGAAAACCTGGATGTTATAACACGGGGTGAAAGTATGGTTCTATTCAAGCCGGATTCGACAGGTCCGCTCAGATATATAGATTCGTATAGAGAAAACAGTGGGCGGGGCGGAGACGAATGTGGTTATTGCCCTGACAAGGCTCGGTCACCAGACGGGCTGGATAACTCGGTCAGGATGAATTCGGGCTGTATGTACGGAATGTCATCCGTGGAGAAGGGGTAGACACTTCTCGCGTTGTTTTCGATGACCAGGCTCCTACGGCTGTATTTTTTAAAGAAAGAATGACCAATCAAGGATCCGAACATTTACTATTACCGGAATCATTCAGCCGCCAGTTTTCTATCTCCTGATGATTTGGACGAAAACTATCTCCAATCGGCCAAATACCTTCATTTGACCGGAATCACTCCAGCTTTAAGTGAAAGCTGTAAAGAAACAGTGGATGAAGCGATCAAGCCGGTAAGAAAACATGAGAAGACCATTATTTTCGACCCGAATATACGTTTGAAATTGTGGTCTAAAGAAAAGGCCAGGCAAGTACTGATGGAAATTGCCGGGCAGGTGGATATTGTGTTACCAGGCATAGAAGAGGGAGAACTTCTGACTGGGTCCAGTGACTTTGAGAAAATCGCCAAAGTTTTCTTAAATCAGGGAGCGAAAGTTGTCGTAGTCAAGCTTGGAAGTGAAGGAGCGTATTTTGCCACAGAAAGTGAGAGGGCATATGTTTCAGGATTCCAAGTAGGCGAAGTAGTGGATACGGCTGGAACTGGAGACGGTTTCGCAGCAGGTTTCATCTCAGGGTTATTACGTGGATAGGGCTATGCGAAAGCTGTCAAGTTCGGCAATCGGATCGGAGCTTATGCTTTATCTGAGGAAGGAGATATGGAAGGCTATCCTTTCTGGGGGCAAGCTAATCCTGACCAATCTCAGCGAATAATTTCTCGTTAAAATGTGTGCGTTGATCAATAAAGTTACTCTACTCAATCGTTAAGTAGAAAGTGGTGTCGTGGCTGTTATCCGTAAAGTCCCCGAACATGCTGTTGAACAGGTATGGAAAGTCTGATTAAAGGCGGTGTAAATGCGCTTGAGGTAACCGTCGATGATCCGAATGGACTCGCTGCCATCCAAAATTGACGACTGTCTTCAAAGGTCAGGCAATCATTGGAGCAGGAATCGTCCTGGATAGTGAAACGGCAAAACAGGCGATCGATAGCGGAGCTGAATTCATCGTAAGCCCGGTGTTAAACGAACACGTTGTGAAAACGACGCTTCGATATGGCAAACTATCTGTTCCAGGGGTCATGACGCCGACGGAGGCCATTACGGCTTATGAGATGGGAGCCGACATGGTGAAAGTTTTTCCGGCCTCTTCTGTAGGGGCTTCGTTCATTAAGAACATGAAAGGGCCGTTCCCCCAAATCCCGACCAAATGCGGCAGACTTTATAATGGCTGGAGCAGTTGCGATTAGTGCAGGCGGGAACCTTGTCAATCATACTTTAATTGCAGAGGCGAATTTTGCTGAATTTGAACAAATCGCTACATCCTATACCGAAGCTGTAAAAAAAGCGAGATCATAATCCTTCTTTTCCGTAGAGAGGACGAGTTGCAAAATTTACAGGCCTCTCGTGTTGACTACCATAAGGGAGAGGGTGAACGAATATTGTCAGCGGATATCCTTCATCAGCTGCTTCAGGAAACGGATGAAGAAAAATCACTGTTACAGCAAAGTAAACAAGTGAAAAAAGACCTCTACACAAATAGGGGGGATTTTATTATTCAAAGTGAGAAGCTGATGGACTCAGATAAAATGATCATGATCAGGAAACATGCAAGATATGCGGATTTTCCGAAGCATAAGCATGATTATATCGAGATGAATTATGTGTACAGCGGCAAACTCGAGCAAACCGTAGGGGAGACCCCGATCCGGCTGAAACAAGGTGAATTGATTCTGCTCAATCAGTTTATTGAGCATGAAATAAAAGCATGTGAGCGAGAGGATATCATTATCAACTTCATCATCCGCCCCAGGTTCTTTGAATATATTTTTACCTATTTGACGACCGATAATACAGAGAATACGATGAATGATTTCCTGATAAACAGCCTCTTTGAACATACACAGAATGGACAGTTCCTTTATTTTGCCGTCTCTGAAATGGAGTCCATCCAGGCGCTCGTCAAACGGGTGATCAGAGAAATTATGGAGCCGAGCCTCTTGTCTCAGTCCTCGATCAAGCTATATATGGGTTTACTCATAATTGAGCTCGTCAAACATTCTGATAAACTGAAAAAGCTTAACGAGTGGAACCTTGAACACCAGATGATCATGAAAGCCTTAAAATATATCGAAGACCATTACCGGATGGCCAATTTATATGAGCTGGCAGAAGAATTGAATCAAACCCATTATTGGCTCAGCAAAAACATTAAAAAAATCACGAACAAAAACTTTAAAGATTTATTACAGGAGAAACGATTAAGTGTAGCGGTGAATCTATTAAAAAACAAGCATCTTTCAATTTCCTCCATCGTGGAACAGGTAGGGTATGACAACATCAGTTACTTTTACCGGATTTTCAAAAAGAAATACGGAGTCACTCCGAAACAGTACCGCGACCAATTTGGAGATCTAGAAGTGTGGCGATGAATCATGTGCTCCGCTTCTTTTTTAATGCGCCAAATAAAGATAGAAAACGGGTTGAAAAGAGGCGCGATTCCGAATCAGGGGCTGGCTGTTCAATACATCCCATCTTCTTTTCTATTGCAAATAAGGATAATAAATGAATGAATGAGGTTATTTTAAAAAACGTGTGAACCCTTTATGATAGACATAGTTAGCGCTTACATAAAGAGGTGATGATGTGAGTAAATACAGTATAGCCGTGGACATAGGAGCTTCCAGCGGCAGGTTAATGGCAGGCAAGATGGAAGAGGACAGGTTAACCCTTCAGGAAATCCACCGTTTTGAAAATAAGATAAGCAAAAACGAAGCGTTTTTCTGTTGGGATATCCAGAAGATTTTTCTTGAAATCAAAGCCGGGATAAAGAAGTGTCGTAAGGCTGGAATAGATCCCGTAAGTATCGGAATTAATACGTGGGCTGTTGATTTTGTCCTGTTGGATGAGAATGATGAATTGTTGACGGACGCTGTCTCCTATCGTGATCCAAGGACAGATGGGATGATGGAGGAAGCCCTTCAAATCGTGAGTAAGGAGAAACTGTATTTCGAAACCGGCATCCAGTTTCAAAAATTCAATACGATTTATCAGCTTTATTACTTGAAAAAGAATCACCCGGAAATATTGGATAAGGCAAAATCCTTTCTCATGATTCCGGATTATTTGAACTTTTTACTAACGGGTGTGAAAGCCAATGAATATACGAATGCCACATCCACCCAGTTGGTGAATGCCTTTACGAAACAGTGGTACAAGGAATTGATGGAACAGTTAGGCATTAATCCTTCCATGTTTCACGAAATAAAGCCTCCTAAAACAAAGCTTGGCCCTTTGAGAAAAGAGCTGGCTGACGAATTCGGTTTTGATATGGAGGTCATTTTACCAGCAACGCATGATACGGGATCAGCTGTCCTGTCTGTCCCGTCTGCCGATGAGACGATTTATCTTAGCTCAGGGACGTGGTCTCTCATCGGAGTTGAAAATCGATTTCCGATTTGTGTCCCAAAGGCAATGGATTACAACTTCACGAATGAAGGGGGAATCGATTATCGTTTTCGCTTCTTAAAGAACATTATGGGGCTTTGGATCATCCAGGAGGTCAAGCGGAATTACCATGATCACTATTCTTTCGCGGACTTTGTAGACTTAGCCCATGAGGCCAGGCATTTTACATCTAAGGTAGAGGTGGACGATCAACGCTTTTTAAACCCTGAAAATATGGTGGAAGAGATTCGGAAGTACTGTGCAGAAACGGATCAGGTCCCTCCTTCAACGCCGGGAGAAGTCGCTAAATGCGTGTTTGACAGTTTAGTAGATCGTTATAAACAAGCGATCCGGCAAATTGAGGAGATTTTTGAAAAAGAGTTCTCCACGATCAATGTGATTGGTGGTGGATGCCAGAATGAAATGCTCAATCAGCTGATTGCAGATTCGACGGGGAAAGAGGTGCTCGCCGGACCGGTAGAGGCTACGGCGATCGGAAATATCGTTTCACAATTACTCTCCCTCGAGGAATTGGACAGCATCGATCAGGCCAGGAACCTTATTAGACGATCCTTTCCTATTAAACAATACGTAAAGGTTTCCGCATAAAAAAGGAGGAATGGACATGACCATTAAAGAAAATTTTGAATGGGCGAAAAAAGAGTATGAAAAATGGGGCGTCAATGTAGAGGATGCCCTGGAAAAATTAAAGAACGTACCGATTTCGATTCACTGCTGGCAGGGGGATGATGTCGGAGGGTTTGAAGTGAATCAACAGGAGCTTTCGGGAGGAATCGATGTGACTGGAAATTACCCGGGTAAAGCATCGACCCCGGACGAACTCAGAAGAGATTTGGAGATGGCGCTTTCCCTGATCCCGGGTCACCATCGGATCAACCTTCACGCGATCTATGGAGAAACAAAAGGAAAAGTGGTTGAACGGGATGAACTGAAGCCCGAACACTTTGAAAACTGGGTCAATTGGGCAAAAGATAATAGACTTGGCCTGGATTTCAATCCCACCCTGTTCTCTCACCCGAAAGCGGATGACGGGTTAACGTTGTCCCACCCGGATCCATCTATCCGAGACTTTTGGATTCGTCACTGTATCGCCAGTCGTAAAATTGGAGAATACTTTGGAAAAGAGTTAGGAACACCTGCCCTGACGAATATATGGATCCCTGATGGTTACAAAGATATTCCGAGTGACCGCCTGACGCCAAGGAAACGATTGAAGGAATCATTGGATGAGATTTTCGCCGATGAGGTCGATGAACAATACAATGTGGATGCTGTAGAAAGTAAGCTGTTCGGAATTGGATCGGAAGCCTATGTAGTGGGTTCTCACGAATTCTATATGGGATACGCCTTGAAGAACGACAAATTATGCTTATTGGATACAGGACACTATCATCCTACAGAAGTCGTATCGAATAAAATTTCGGCCATGCTATTATACAGCGATCAGGTCGCTCTCCACGTTTCCAGGCCCGTAAGATGGGATAGTGATCACGTGGTCGTTCTGGATGATGAACTGAAACAAATCGGAATGGAAATTGTCCGAAATGATGCGCTGGATCAAGTCCGTATAGGGCTGGACTTCTTTGATGCAAGTATTAACAGAGTCGCAGCCTGGACGATTGGTACACGAAATATGATCAAAGCTTTATTATATGGTTTGCTGCTCCCGAATGATCATTTGAAGGAATTGCAGGAAGCGGGGAATTTCACGGATCGTTTAGCCTTGATGGAGGAGTTCAAGACGTATCCGTTCGGTGCCATCTGGGATTATTATTGCGAGGAAATGAATGTTCCTGTCAAAGAAACATGGTTGAATGATGTCCGGCAATATGAAAAAGAATTTCTATCCAAGCGATTCTGAAAAACGAGTTCGCATTGCTTTTCTATATAAAAACATCCACCACTGAAGTGGTGGATGTTTTTTTGAAACAAGAGAAAAGGGATAGATTTCAGGCGAAATTTCTATCCCTTTTCCTTCAAATGACTTCCTGTTGAGAAACTGTATCGACTACTGTGACCTCTACACCTTTTTCTTCCAGCTGTTGCAGGACGGAAGGGGAGGCGTAATGATCTGTAATCACCCTGTGAATGATATCTAATTGATCGATGCGGGAGAAATCCTGAACGCCAAATTTGCTGTAATCGACTAAAACATACGTCCGTTCTGCACTATTCACCATCGTTCTTTTTATGATGGCCTGATGTTCGTCCGATTCACTCATCCCTCGTTCGATATGAAGCCCTTTGCATGAAATGAAAGCTTTATCAACAAAATACGTTTTTAAAGAAGCTTCGGCTAAAGGGCCAACATAAGAGAGTGATTTAGACAATAATGTTCCGCCTGTTGAAATGACCGTAATCTCTTTCTTATCGCTCAATTCCAGAGCTACTTTTATGGAATTGGTGAGGACGGTTAGGGGTTCATCAGGTAAAGCTTTAGCCATGTACCAGGCTGTTGTGCTGGCGTCTAATATGATTTTATCCCCAGCTTTAACATGCTTTACAGCTTCCAGAGCGATCTGCTTTTTTTCTTTGACATTTATGATTTCACGTTTAGTATAAGGGATTTCTGATGAATCGGAAGGTTGAAGGCTGACGGCTCCCCCGTGACTTCTTGCCAACTGTTTATTCTTTTCCAGCTTTTCTAAATCCCTTCGGATGGTTTCTTCTGTAACGGAGAAAATTTTACTCAATTCCGAAACCCTTACACTTTCCCGTTCATTGACAAGTTCAACAATTCTTTGTTGTCTTTCAGCTATTAGCATTTACACACCAACTTTCTATAGATCGAGGAAAATTGCCTGTTTGATTTTAAGGATAGCATATATGATTGATGAAAAAATCTCTTCTTTACTCGGTGAAGTACTTTTCAGGAGGGTTTACAGCAAATCGTTTAGCAAGATCCTTTAATTCCTGATCTGTAATCATTTGTCTGATTCCGTCTTTGTGAGTACTTGTCAGCATATAGATGTGCGCTGCTTTTTCAACGGTTTCGAGTAGTCCGAATGCTTCTGATAAGGATTTACCTGCACCGAAAATTCCGTGATGTGGCCATACTACAAGCCGGAAGTCCGTCATCTTATCAGCCGTTTTCCTCCCGATTTCATCCGTGCCTGGAACCATCCACGGCAGGATCCCAATCCCTTCAGGAAAGACACCGAGACATTCTGTGCACATCTTCCAGAGTGTTCTTGTAAAAAGGACTTCATCCAGTTCATGGTTGAAGGTCATGGCAATCAAATGTGTAGTGTGGGAATGCATGATGACCTTATGGGAGGGATCTTGTTTCAAACGGGTGATATGGCTCATGAAATGCGATGCCAGTTCGCTTGTAGGCGAAGATCCATCACGCAGTCCCCATAATAATTCTATACTTTCACCATCGGAACTGACACGTATAATTCCGAGACATTCTTCCGGGGTTTCCCGAACATGCCTGAAGTATTTTCCGGACCCTGTCACGATAAAGTATTTACCGGCAAGTTCAGGGACAGGAAAAGCTAAATCTATAGTTCGCAATACATGATTCACATTTAAGCAGTTGGAGACTTCCCCCTCCTCCAATAAGCAGCTGATATTTCCGCCATTTAACTCATCCCATCCACGATTCCACATGTCATACGTATTATTCATCATATCTTGTATAAAAGGTGCGTCTAAAATGGTTTGATTCACTTTTACTTTGTTAATTACACTCATCTTGTAAATCCTTTCCGCTAACTAAGCCTTTATTTATTTTTGACCTCCTGTAATTTTCTTTCTACATCGGCTCCTCTTGAAAAAAAGCACCCGTATATGGACACACCTCAACAGCTTCCGGCTAAAAAGCATTCCTTTCTTCAAAAAACTACGGAAAGATGTTTTATGAAGTTTTGGAACCCATCTGGATGAAGTGCTTTCTTTTACCACAACCTGTAATATCTATCTCCATGATAACCTTGATCATCCCTCGAAATCAACAAAAACAAAAGTAAAAAAAGGTCATTATTTGTTTTTTTGTTGCAATTAATAGATAGACTCCATTATCCTTTCTTTGCAACAGGATGAGATCTGATGATCGCTGGTTAGTCATTCCCGTAGAGAACGCTCGAACTTCTAGCGTCTGCCATACATTCCTTTTACTTCAGGTGAAAAACTTCTTGTAAATCAAATGAAACCGGACTGTGATCCGGATGCGTTTCCATCACAGGACTCATATACTCCCACCATTTTTGATTAATTTCTGTCTCCGCCATTTCACTCCATAGCTGCTCATCCTTGATCTCAATGTACCAATACAGTTCGCTCGTCTTTGGGCTCAGAAAAATAGAATAACTTTTCACGCCGTGCTTACGAAGTTCTTCTATCATCTCAAGCCCGATTTCCTGATGCCTCTTTTCCGTATTCTTGTTGTTGGCCGGGATAAACTTTCATCATAAATGCTTTTCTCAGCATATTTTCGCCTCATTTACTTTAGTCCCATTGCTGCATGGATTCTTTGAAGGTTACCTACATATTAAAGTCACACACCCTATAAGTCAACATAAACAAAAGAAAATAAAAGTTATTTCTTTGTTTTTGTTGACTTATTTCTTTTGTAATTTTATGATAATAAAAGAAATTCCAATTCAATAAAGGGTGGAGGATAACATGAAAGAAGTGAAAGCGTTAACAATGGAATATCAAATGTATATTGATGGCGAATTTGTTGATTCGAGTAATCAGGAAACGATTGAAGTCACAAACCCTGCAACCGAGAGCGTCATTTCTACCGTGCCAAAAGCAACCCTGGAAGATACGCAAAAAGCCATTGAGTCTTCCGAACAAGCACAAAAAGAATGGAGAAAAAAATCATCCTCTGAGAGGGCAAAATATCTATTTGCGATTTGTAATGAGCTTCGCAACAATGTGGACGAGTTAGCTGCTGTCATTTCGGAAGAGATGGGGAAAACATTTGACCTGGCGAAGGTTGAAGTGAGTGTAACGGCAGATTATTTCGAATACATTGCTGGTTGGGCGCGCAAGTATGAAGGGGAAATCGTTCCGAGTGACCGGGAAAACGAAAACATTTTAATTTACAAACAACCGATCGGAGTAGTGGCCGGGATTTTACCGTGGAACTTCCCGTTCTTCCTCATAGCAAGAAAAGCAGCACCAGCTCTATTGACCGGCAATACGATTGTACTTAAGCCGAGCAGTATTTCTCCTAATAATGCTTTGGAATTTGCGAAAGTTCTTGACAAAGTAGGGCTGCCGAAAGGGGTCATCAATATTGTCACAGGAGCAGGCAGCGTAGTAGGCGAAGAACTTTCCAAAAACCCAAAAATCAGCATGATCAGTCTGACTGGAAGTACAGATGCCGGAGCGAAAGTGATGGAGAAAGCATCTCAAAACATTACAAAAGTTTCGTTGGAATTGGGGGGAAAAGCACCATCGATTGTCATGGACGATGCGAATATTGATTTAGCCGTTAAATCAGTCATAGACTCCCGTGTGATTAATACCGGACAAGTATGTAACTGTACAGAGCGTGTTTACGTTCATGAAGACGTATCAGAGGAATTTATAACAAAAGTTACAAAAGCTATGTCTGAAGTGACCTTTGGTGATCCATTAGAAAATAATAATGTGGACATGGGACCACTTTCCAGCGAAGATGGCTTGAAGAATGTGGAATATATGGTAGAACGTGCTGTTAAAGGAGGCGCCAAAGTCCTTACAGGCGGAAAGCGGGTGGACGGTACAAAAGGTTATTACTATGAACCGACTGTATTGGTCAACGTTGATAACAGTATGGAAATCATGCGCGAAGAAATATTCGGACCTGTTTTACCGATTTCTACTTTCTCGACGTTAGATGAAGCTATCGAGCTTGCTAATGATTGTCAATATGGTTTAACTTCAGCTATTTTTACACAGGACATCAATCATGTGATGAGAGCAAGCAACGAATTGGAATTCGGTGAGACTTATGTCAACCGTGAAAGTTTTGAAGCTATCCAAGGATTCCATGCGGGTTGGAAGAAATCGGGTATAGGCGGAGCCGATGGGAAACATGGTCTGGAAGAATTTTTGCAAACTCATGCCGTCTATATCCAATATTAATAAATGGACTTTTTATATGAGCCTGTCGGAGAAAACCCGACAGGCTATTTATTTTGTCTCTTACATACTCCTGCTGTTCGGGGCTCTGGCATTTTTGCTACAGCCACGGTAACAGAAAAGCCAATTGTAAGATAAAAGTCAATCTCAGGAACCGTACAGAGGATTATGCAGAAATATAACATTCAATGCCAAGTTAATGTAAAAAGAAAGTGTACATCGCGGGTGAAAGTAAGTTTATTGTGCCCAATCTTCTTAAGCGAAATTTCAAGGTAGATCGTCCCAGGGCGTTGTGACCTACCAAACTGTTGCTGATGCCCATAAGTTGGAATATAAGAAAGCAGAACCTCTATTATCTGCAAAAAAGTCTGTATTCGCATAGTAAATGACTTGACGAATACCACTTTAATCACATTCTCATGACTGATTTTTGACTGGATATTGCTCATGAACATTTATATGACAAAGTAGGTCGGATTCTAAAAATCCGACCTACTTTTGTTTTTTCGATGAAAAAGCTGGCTATTAGGACCTTGTCAGGTCCCTTTGCCAGCTTGTTTAGATTCATAGCAGCGAACACAAACATCGTCTGTAGGACAATTTTTTCTTCTTACCCCTCAGGGTTGTCCAGCGAGGCCCTGCTTGTGTTTTAAGTCCGCAAAAACACGTTCAATCGTTTTTTTGTGTTTGGCATAGATTCGTTTATTCTTCTCCGTATGCCGAAGATGATCAGCGTCATCTAAATGATCCTGCCAGGTGTGCCGATGAATCGTCTTTCGATGATTTCGGCTAAATCCGGGGACACTGAATCTCCAAATGGTTCAATAAATCAATAAAGACGCTGCATGCTTGGAATGGCATCAAGAATGCCGATATAATTTATGCTGGACAGAAAATTCGTATCAGGTAAAAAGCAACCTAAAAAAGACAAAAAAAGAGTTGGATGGTATCAGGTAGCAATCCTTTTGCATTCAACTCTAATTTTATTTTCTGGTTATGTTAAGTAACTCTATGGAAAAGAGACTAGTGCTTAAATAAAGTCTTTTTATCAAGGGAAATTTCAGAACTATATTTTTTATTTCCTTGTCTCCACTTGACTTGAACTGTCATCTTATGCCCATCTAATTGAGATTCTTCTAATTCTGCTAAAAACGAAACGGATTTTTCTTTAGATTCGCCATTATCAAAAGTCCCGCCAGAATAATCCTTCATAGGTGTTTCAGTTTTATCATTCAGAGCAACTTCATTATCAAATTTAACCACAAGTTGTTCTAAATAAGTTTTGCCAATATTTTTTTTATGTCCGATCCAGTATAAAGCTCCACTATATCCAGAGGCAATTTCACCTTTTTTAATAGTTACTTCCCAGTTTTGATCCTTACTTTTTCCTTCCCATTTTGGGTATTCTAACTTGTAATAATAGAATAATTTAAATCCGAAAAATAACACTAAAAAAATTACAAAAACACTCGCCATAAAAATAAAAGGTCTTGAATACTGTTTAATCAAAGAAAATCCTCCCAAAAAGATAATTTCTTTTTCCTTTAAGAACAAATAATATATACATTGTATTATATTTCTAAAAAAAGGAGGAAGAAATAAAAAAATAGCACTAAGTTTCTCTGTTTTAAGCGCCTAAAACTATGGGGGCAAGAACTTATTCGACATCATGGACCACTGTTTCAGATTTTTATGGATACTGGGCGGGTACAAAAAAACAAAAGGTTTATAATTTAACAAGCCCTAAACAGGCACCTAAATATGTAAAAAAGGTGATGTTATACGAATTCGCTCAAAATCATCCAAAAAATGGGTTCTTATTGGTATTATTTATGATGTATATAAAGGATATCCTTTGTCTAAAGCCCGAAGAAATACATGAAAGAATCACCTCCTGTTCATACTATGACGGGAGGTATGCGGACTTATGATGCAACTATGGATAACTGGTTTTTTGTTATTGGCTCAACCCGCCGGGGTCTCAGACAGCTTAACGGTCACCCAGCAAGGGCAGACGATTGCTGTTGTGGACCGTGAGGACTTTACAATGCCGCTTTCCGGCACTCCAATGATTGATGATGAAAAATACAGTCAATTCATCGAACGGCTTGATCAGAAAATTTACCAAGCCCCCAAAAACGCCGAAATCAATGACTCGGGAAGAATCGTCCCTGGAAAGATAGGTTACAGGCTTTATCGACAGGCGTTTAAGGAAAAATTTTATGCCTATTTTTTTGGACATGGCCCCTCAAAGGTAGAAGCGCCGGAATTGAACATTTATCCGAAAGTGGACAGCGAATTGCTTTCCCATATCCGGACACAGCAGATTGGTCAATACGTAACTTATTTTAATTCCGGCAATAAAAGCCGCTCACACAATATTTCGCTTGCCGCACATGCAATTGACAATCATGTTGTGTTCCCTAATGAGACGTTTTCATTTAACCAGGTTGTCGGGATGAGAACTCAGGACAAAGGGTATATGCGTGCTCCTATTATCGTTAAAGGCGAGTTGTCTGAAGGAGTTGGCGGAGGGATTTGCCAAGTATCTTCAACATTGTTTAATGCTGTCGATCGTGCAGGGCTGAAAATCGTCCAGCGCTATTCCCACAGCAGACGCGTACCCTATGTTCCATCCGGACGCGATGCGACGGTAAGCTGGGGCGGTCCCGACTTTCGCTTTCAAAATAAATATAATCAGCCGGTGCTGATTCGTGCAAAGCGATCTGGAGGAAGTATGGTTATCACGCTTTACTCTTCTGATGTGGTTAACAAGGAACTGCGAAAAGTTCCAAAAGCCCCATCCCAGTTACCAAAAGAAATCAATGCTGAGCTGTAATGACATTCTTTCCAGCTCCATCACGTAGAGCCGTCTTTAAAACAGGCGGCTCATTCCGGTCTTGTTTGAATGATTGATTTTGACTTTTTCTGGAGACCGTTTTTTGACCAGTATTTTCACATACTTTATATTTCCTTTATTAACCTAGTTTCAATACATTGCGTTTGTTTAAAGGCTGAACTGGACGGTGATTATCAGGGAAGATTTGTTGAAATGCCTGGATTTGTTTTTTTGACATTTCAATGGACTGTTCAAAAATATACCATTTGACTTTTTCCGTACAAGGAGGTGTCGTTAACGATCCATTATAATGAAAAGCCGTTTTTTCTTGAGGGAGCAGTCGTTGTAAATCAACCTGTTCATTTAAAGAAATATCCTTCACTGTTTCTTTTTTCGGCAGCACATCCCAAATAGATGCAAGCTGTTGATTTTCTTTTCCTTCTTGTATCATAACGCCAAGGACGGCAATCTTTCCGTTTTCGTCTTTATGTACAAGGTGCAGCTCCATAGCATAGCTTTTGCCGTTCAGTTGATGTTCACTCGGAGTATGGAAATGAAATTGAACGAGCTTATACTGATGTCCTTCAATGAAAATGCTGCTGCTCTTTGCTCTTGCATTAGCTTGTATGGTATGACCGTTATTGACAAGCGTAAAAGGTGCAGATTCATATTGAATCTGAATGTTATCTAAATGTCGATCCGTTTTGACTTGTGAGACATCAATATGAATTGGAGATTGTTCACTTCCGTTGATACATGCGGAGTTTGCTTGTTTCAATTCTCCCCAGTGTTCAGGTCCTGCTTCTTCTTCATATGACCAATGAACCTCTTCATTTGTATGATGGCTTGCTGACGTTATTTTCGAGCAGGCGCCTAATGACAAGCTTAAAGATACTGCCAAGAATGAATAAATGAGTTTCTTGTTCATCTACATCTCTCTTTTCTAATATTTTTGCCTTCATATCAAATAAAAATGCTAATGACAAAAAAAGCAAAACATTATTTTACAAATAAACGCTTACAAATAGATTGTGAGAAAAGGTTCTTTTTTAAAAAATATCAGATAGAGATTGATCAAGGCTTATCCGATTGGCTGTTGCCTTTCTGAGATGGATAGTTCGTGATGAATAAAGACATTGCTTTTTTCACGATAACTGGTTCTGATGAACCATTCTTGTCCAACCAAACAGGCTGTAAAGCATTCAGGTGCGTAATGTATGAATATGATTGACTTACTGAACAGTTATTTATCTCTCATTCATTCTTTTTCAGCATAAAAATAGTAAGGCTTGCACTTGTAATCTCGCAAAAAGAACAACATTCTCCCTTTTTTGTGTTTGATTTACTCTTTTTAGCAAAAGTTCAAATGACTGATATACAAAAATAAGAAACGTCTCTATAGTTAAATTTGAGGTCCTCATCGTGTATTAAAAAAGAACCAAAACACCATCTGCAGATGATGTAAAAGAAGCGGCAGCAGTTCTGTTTTCATTCAAATACCAAACTTCTGGAGGTTTTAAGAAATGAAGAAATTAGCAGGGGTAGTTTTGTTAGCAGGTTTAGTAGTGGGCGGATTAGGACAGGCTTTTCCCGTAAAAGCTTCTGCGGCTGAGGTCGTTCATAAAACGATCGTTGTCGAAAAAGGGAAGACTTATGATGGAAAAGGCAAGCATTTTAAGGCTGGTTCTGAGCTTGGAGACGGCAGTCAGAGGGAAGACCAAAAAGCGATTTTCAAAGTGGAGGATGGAGCGACGCTTCAAAATGTCGTGCTTGATGCACCGGCTGCAGATGGCGTACACACTTATGGGAACGTTTCGATTAAAAATGTTGTGTGGACTGATATCGGCGAGGATGCACTGACTGTTAAAAAAGAGGGAAATGTGACAATCGACGGCGGATCTGCAAAGAACGGAGATGACAAAGTATTCCAAATCAATCATCCGAGCACATTTACGGTGAAAAATTTCACTGCTGATAACGCCGGGAAGTTCATTCGCCAAAATGGCGGCACCACTTTTAATGTCAAAGTGTACATTGACAAATGCGCCATCACAAACATGAAAGAAGCCATTTTCAGAACCGACAGCACAACAAGTTCTGTCACGATGACAAATACAAAATACTCTCATGTCGGCAAGAAGTGGATGGGCGTAAAACATATTACAGAAAAAAGTAATCAGGAATTTTAATTTTTCCGTATTTTTGACCCCTGCTAGATAGCGGGGGTTACTGCTTGGTCAGCTTCCCAAACCGGTTTATTGTATGTTCACACAATGTCCAAAAAACCACTTTCCTCCATATGTTAGTATGGATAATATATAGCAGGAATTTAAACGTACGGAGATGATCAAATATGACGTGGGTTTTCGTGACGCTGTTGACTCTCATTAGTCTTCTTAAAATTTTAGTGACATGTCTTCCAAGCGGTGCTGTCGAGTGGATCACAAGCAAATTTCAAGTGCACTCAAAACTGGATGCCGCGAATGCCACTGTAGCCTTTGACGGCAAACGTCTGGAAGGGCAGGACAAAAATCAATTTATTCATGATTTTAACGATGCCGTATTTATGGAGCGTTATTACATATATCCAGGAGACGAGCATTTATATTTGCATCCAAAGAACAGCGGGAAGCCATTTATCATTGATGCAAAAAAAGGCAAACATGATGTCAGACTGTTCGTGTACAAGTACAGCGATCATATTGATGTAGTTAAACAATACAAGAAGAAAGTAGCCGCCTATTCTCTCTCTTCCGACAGTCTCCAAAAATGTTCTGTAGTGGCGGCGGGGGATTTGATATAGGAAGACAGCAGCAGGAGCGGGCATAATGCCTGCTTTTTCTATTTCAACAAGTTAACAACATATTCACATATAAGAATTGCAAATGGATGGCCGTGTCGTGAACCGATTTTATAAAAAACAGCGGGATTCTATAATTAACAAAAAATTCGTCCGGCTAAGGAGAAAATATAATGAAAACAAATATCCATCATCTCAACAATGTGAATCCACAATACATAAAAGAAATTGTGGATTTATGGAATGAAAATGCGCTGGAAACGGCGGAGTGTGAATTGGACGAACAAGATAAAGAAATGATCCGAAAGCAGTTAAATCAATATATACAATCAACATACGGCGCGGTTTTTATCGTAATGAATGAAAAACGCGGGACGATTGGATACGGTCTTGCTTCGATGAAGCAAGATTTAGTCGGCAATATACTGACCGGTCAAATAGATGAAGTCTATATGACTCCTCAATATCGGAGAAAGAAATTAGGGAAACAATTAGTCGGCGAACTCATCAGCTGGTTTCATCAACAGGATGTTTCTTCAGTCCATGTTTATGTAGATGTAGAAAATGAACCGGCATTGCATTTTTGGGAGGGCATCGGCTTGAACAGGGCGTTTTATATCCTTTCCAAACATTAGAAGGCTTGAAACCCCTTTTTTATTGTGAAGGGGCTTTTTTGATGAGCTGAGGGGAATTATTCTTGGGGGAGTTAACCAAATCCGCCACCTCATAAGCCTCCATTTCATCTGATGGATAGGGTTTTAAAAGGCTCTCCAAATATTCAATGTCTTGATTTGCAGGATGAAGCCATTCTTTTTCACCATCGCGGTTAAGAATGACCGGCATGCGGTCGTGAATGTCCTTCATTAAATCGTTTGGTTTTGTGGTGATCACCGTGCATGTGTAGACGGGTTTGCCATTAGCAGGCTGCCACTTCTCCCATAGGGCGGCAAACGAAAACAATCCATTTGATTTAAGCTTGATCCTCATCGGCTGCTTTGTCTTAGCATCAATACGTTTCCACTCGTAAAAGCCGTCAGCCGGAATGATGCATCTTTTGCTGACAAGCGGCTTTCTGAAGCTTGGCTTCTCAGACAAAGTCTCGGCACGGGCGTTGATCATGTTGTAGCCGATTTTCTCATCCTTTGACCACGGAGGAATGAACCCCCACTGCAGACGGCCTAAACGGTTTTTGGAGCCGTCATTGATGACAGCTAGGATTTGCTGAGAAGGAGCGATATTATAGCTCGGCGTATATTCTTCTTTGGCGATCATTTGATCAATGGCAAAACGAGCGATGATATGATCGAACTCTGAAAACAGTGTGAATCTCCCGCACATATGAATCACCCTTTTTGATGTTTATTCTATCATTTTCATCATTTGAAATGAATATTCACGAGTGTGCTTGAATTAAGATTAAATGGAATTTTAAACATAGTAAAAAGTGTGGTATCTTGGAGGCAAAAATGGTAGGGGAGTATATGATGAAGAAGACATTGTTGATGTTATCAGGATCTGTGGTATTGACTTATTTTACATTTAATTTGCCGCTCGCAGCCATTTATAACAGCGGTTTGTTTGAGGTGCTGACGTTTTGGCTGTTTGTCATTTTTTTATTCTCCTTTGAACGGGAAATGTTTGATCGGGAAGAATAAAGGATTCCTCTCCATCATAAATAGGATGGGCTTAAAACAAATATACACTCGGTTGGATACATATAAAAATGATTGGGTAATTAGTGGATAGAGGATATATAACAGGGACCTTTTAAAAAATGGACGGGAATTAACCAAAAGATGAAAAGCCTTTCGAATAAAAAAGGCTTTTCATCTTCTGTTTTTTAGGGTCGATTTTTCAAACATAATGGATTCTTTTTTTTGTATTGGTGTACATTTTTTTTGAAAAAAAGTATTTGTCCATACACTAAATGATCATAAAACGATCATGCAAAATGTGTCATGGGATTTTCTCTTTTTCATGTATTTGTTCTTGCATTAACATTCAGTTAGTTTAAGAACATGATCATCATTTTTTTACTTCTGGTTTATTTCAAATTCATTTATTACCTCCTTTGTTGCTCCAGCAATCAGTTCATCATTGTATTCAGCATCCTTTTTATCACGACTGGAAAGTATGGCAAGAACGATTGGACATCCATTCGGCAGAAAAATGATAGCAATGTCATTTCGGGTTCCGTATGATGCAGCTCCAGTCTTATCAGCCACTTCCCAACCTTTCGGCACTCCGGCACGAATTAATGAATCCCCAGTGGTATTTCGCTTCATCCAATCTATCAAAAGCTCGCGTTTCTCAATTGGAAGTGCATCTCCAAGTGTGAATGCCTGAAGACTTGTCGCAAGCGCTCTTGGTGTACTAGTATCGCGAGTCTCTCCTGGTTGAACATCGTTTAACTCAGTTTCAAATCGTGTGGGATTCGTCACATGGTCGCCAATTTTTCTCAGTGCCTTTTTTAATCCCTTAGGTCCATTCAATTGTTGAAGGATAAGATTCATTGCAGTATTGTCACTGTATCGAAGTGCAGCATCGGAAAGTTCTTTAAGTGTCATTCCTGTGTTAACATGTTTTTCTGTGATTGGACTATAGCTTACAAGATCATCATGTGTATAAGTAATGTTTTGGTCCAGGTCTTTTATTGATTTCTGTTGTAAAAGTGCCCCTACAGCTAAGGCTTTAAGAGTAGACGCGAATGCAAAACGCTCATCTGGCCGATAAGTGACTGTCTGATTAGTACCAGTATCTAATGCAAATACACCCAGTCTTGCATCAAATTGATCCTCAAGTTTTGCAAAATGATGTTTAACCTCAGTTTCCTGATTCTTTGGTTTAAGTTGAGCGCCCTGAACATGATGACTTGAACATCCAATAAATGCTACACATGAGAGAAGCAACGCAGGTGCCATTTTTTTGATTTTCAAAGCGCTGAACATTTTGTTCAATGATGACTTCATATCAAAACCTTCTTTCCAAAATTTTGTTTATTAAGCTATACATGTGGCTGAAAGTAGTACCTATGGTTTCATTTTACAGACTGAACTGTGCTCACGAAAGCATCAAAGTTACTACAATAGCAACGCAACTCCTAATGCTCCAATTGCGTGATATGAAAAAAGATAAAACCTTTATTACAACAATGAACGCGCTGAACATTTGCGCAGCAGCCGACTTTAAAAAAGTCGCGAATGCCCTGATCGGTCTGCAGGTCGGGGCTGTTGAAGTGAATATGATATGAAATTTTGGGACGGCGTGAAGCGCGAACTCGATGTGTGGAGCGTGGTTCAGGGTACCAGGCGATGGCCCGGGATATCGGAGAAAAGCGAATGATGGAATGGATCGACAAGATTTTTTACGGCCACCGAGATATTAGTGAGGCATTGATCAGTTCTAGCTGAGCAGCACACTGCAAATTTCTCAATCGAACAAATCGGCCTCATGGAGATATTTTATAAAGAAAAGCTTCCTTTTGATCAAGACGTTATGGAAGCAGTAAAACGTATGATGATCCAGGACGAAGGAGACGATTTTACACTTTACGGCAAGACGGGCTCTGGCTCCGGTGTGGGCTGTTATGTCGGTTTTATAAAAACGGGAGGCCCGGCATACCGCTTTGCAACGAATATTTTCGGGACAGACAGAAGCTAAAGAGATCACCATGAACATTTTAAAGAAATACCGGCTGAGCTCCTGAACATTGTTTCAGGAGTTTTTTATATACAAATAGCCGATAAAGCCCCTGCAACAGCCATGGTAAAGCAATCCTCGCCGTTTATTTTCGCGCCGTTTTTAACGAGCACATGCAAGATCCAGTTCAGCGCGGTCCGGTCGGCTGTTTTGCCAATCAGTTGTTTTGCTATTACATAAAAGGCCATTTTCCATATTGAGAATGAAAGACAACATAAAATAAAGAGCAAAACAAATTTGCCAAGCAAAGTAAGCATTCATGATCACTCCGGCGATTTGAATGTTTATTTTCATTTAACTAATGACGTCTATATTGTGAAACCAACGTGTTTTTGAAGCCATCATAAAATGGAAGGCATATATATGAAAATGGCCCTTTCAACAGAAGTATTATATTGACTACCCGGTCAGCAAACATTACAATTTTTACTAACCAATTGATCAATAAACGAAAAGGAATGATTTCTTTGCCTTTGCAGCTTTATGAAAAAGAACAAATACTTGATGCCTGTCTGGGAGTTTTTGCCCGCCATGGATATTCAAAAACTTCGACCGGGATGCTGGCGGAAGCGGCCGGCATCTCAAAGGCGCTGATATTTCACCATTTCAAAAGCAAGAAGAATTTATATCTGTCTGTGCTCGATGATTGCATTGAAAAATTGAAGGCGCATTTGTCATTGGATGATCTGTCGCAATACAAGGATTTTTTTGCGGCGAAAGAAAAAATAAGCTTGGCGAAGCTTGGATTTTTCCGGAATTATCCTGATATTTACAAGGTGACGATGGATGCTTTTTATTCACCGCCTTCTGAGCTGAAGGATGATATAGCTGAAAAATACGGGGAGCAATTTGCTGTAAGAAACCGCTTTTTGAAACAGCTATTTGAACAGGTGCCTTTAAAGGAAGGGGTTGATCGTGACGAAGCATTTGAATTGGTCATGGTGATGATGGAGCATTTTGAACAAAAGTTTTTATCAGAGGTCCGGGCAGAACATGATTTTGATCCGGCCTATAATAGACGTCTCCTTGAAGAAAGAAACCGTTTTTTGAATATGATTCGTTTTGGGATTGAGCGATGAAAGAAAGGGGAGGGTGCCTTTTGCGAAAATATGTACTGGGCTTTCATGAGGTCGATAAAACCGATTTGCCGCTTGTTGGGGGAAAAGGGCTGAATCTCGTTGCGCTGTCAAAGATCGAAGGCATTCAAGTACCGGCGGGTTTTTGCGTTACTACTGAAGCTTATCAACACGTGATTGACGGCCATCAGGAGGTCGGCGAATTGCTTGATCAGCTGTCTGTTTTAAAGGTGAAAGACAGGAAGCGGATCAGTCAAATCAGCCAAAAAATACGCGATGTAATCGAAAGGGCGGAGATGGCTGACAATCTCGAAAAAGAGATTATTCGCTGCCACACAAAGCTTGGCGAGGATGAGGCATACGCGGTTCGCTCAAGTGCTACGGCTGAAGATCTGCCGCATGCTTCTTTCGCAGGGCAGCAGGACACCTACTTGAATATCGTTGGGAGAAGAGCGATTTTGCAGCATATCAGTAGATGCTGGGCTTCATTGTTTACGGAGCGCGCCGTCATCTATCGGATTCAAAACGGTTTTGACCACCGCAAAGTTCAATTAGCTGTCGTGGTTCAGAAGATGGTATTTCCACAGGTCTCGGGCATTTTGTTTACGGCTGATCCCGTCACATTCAACAGAAAAGTATTATCTATCGATGCAAGCTTTGGATTGGGGGAGGCGCTCGTATCAGGGCTTGTGTCTGCCGATAACTATAAGATCTGCGAAGGGGAAATTGTTGAAAAGACGGTTTCAGCGAAAAAAAACGCGGTCTACTCATTAGAAAGCGGCGGTACAGAAGAACGCGAGATTGAGATCAATCAGCAGAAAAGCCAAACACTGACGGATGAAGAGATTTTGCAGCTGGGGAAATGGGGACGGAGGATCGAGGCTCATTTTGAGTCGCCGCAGGATATTGAATGGTGTCTGGCTGATGGTGTGTTTTACTTTGTCCAGAGCCGTCCGGTGACAACATTATTTCCTCTTCCGAAAAAGAACGATGACAGGCTTCGCATCTATATGTCAGTAGGACACCAGCAAATGATGACAGAACCGATCAACCCGCTCGGGATGTCCCTCTTCGGAATGATCTCGGATACTGAAATGACACGTGCCGGCGGAAGGCTCTTTATTGATTTATCACATGATTTGGCATCTTCCATTGGCCGGAAGATTGTCCTCGGTTCGATGGGCAAAAACGATCCGCTGATGTACAGCTCACTTTCTCATTTTTTGAAAAGAAAGGAGCTTGTCAAAAAATTACCCAAAGGAAAACGGATGTTTACGTTAGGTTCTGAAGGAATGCCATGGTCTCTTCCAAAAGAGGCGCTGAAGATTTACCGGAAAAACGACACGGGGATCGTCAGCGAGCTTATGTCTAAAGCAGAGGCGTCTGTAAAAAATGCTGAACAACGAATGCAAAACGTCTCCGGTGAAGCGTTGTTTGAAGTCATTGAAGAAGATCAAAAGGAGCAGAAAAAAGTCCTCTATGATTCACGGAGCATGGCCGTCATCATGGTTGGTTTGTATGCGGTGTATTGGATCAATAAAAAAATGGAGAAATGGCTGGGGGAAAAGAGTGCGGCCGATATTCTTTCCCAATCGGTTTCGAACAATGTCACATCCGAAATGGGTCTGGCGCTCCTGGATGTAGCTGATGCTGCCAGACCATACCCTGAGGTACAGAAATATTTTGAGCACGCCAATGATGAAACCTTTTTTGAAGATCTAGAACGGTTTGAAGGAGGAGCAGCCGTCAGCCGGGTTTTGCGGGAATATCTTTACAAATACGGCATGCGCTGCACTGGGGAGATCGATATTACTAAGACCCGCTGGAGTGAACGGCCTTCTGCGCTTGTCCCGTTGATTTTGAGCAACATCAAAAATTTTGAGCCGGGGGCGCGTGCGGCCAAGTTTGAGCAGGGAAGGCTTGAGGCAAAACAAAAGGAGAGGAACCTTTTAAGCCGTTTGGAGCAATTAAAAGGGGGCAGACAAAAGGCGAAAAAGACAAAGAAGATGATCAGTGTTCTGCGGAATTTTATCGGCTATCGGGAATATCCAAAATATACACTGATCAAGCGCTACTTTGTCTATAAGCAAGTATTGATGAAAGAAGCCGCTGTTTTGCAGGAAAAGAAGCTTATTCAAGCGAAAGAGGATGTCTATTATTTATCCTTTAACGAATTCAAGGATGCTGTGAGCACAAATCGCCTCGATTACGAGGTGATCAAAGAAAGGAAAGCGGAATATGAACACTATGAAAAATTGACGCCTCCGCGGCTGATGACATCTGAAGGCGAGGTCATAACTGGAGAATACGGCAGAGAGAATCTCCCTGAAGGAGCGCTGGCGGGCATCCCTGTTTCATCAGGGGTCATCGAAGGAAGAGCCAGAGTCATTTTAAAATTAGAGGAAGCTGATATCGAAGAGGGAGATATCCTTGTCACGCCATTCACAGATCCGAGCTGGACGCCGCTGTTCGTCTCTATCAAAGGCTTGGTGACTGAGGTGGGCGGACTCATGACACATGGCGCCGTCATTGCCCGGGAATACGGACTTCCAGCCGTTGTCGGAGTTGAGAATGCCACGAAGGATATTAAAGATGGGCAAAAGATAAGGATCAATGGTTCGGAAGGTTATATAGAAATTTTGGAATAGTCGTAAGTAGTCAGCGCAGCTTGATGCTGCGCTTAATTTTGATAAAGGTCTGCAGACGACATCCATTCCATCAAGTGCTGATAAGGATAATAGGTCGTGCCCTTCAATTCGATTTTAGGGATGTCAGGATATTTGTGGAGCATTTCTTTCGTTTCTTCTTTGCTTAAACCTAAATAATATTGCAAATCTCTTTCTTTGATTAAATGAGGGTACCCGGCGACATTTCCTTTTGGGTTTTTGAAATTTTTCAATCCGTCGCCAATGAAATAGCCCAAAGCCGCTAAACCCAGACCCAGCCAAAAAAAGCCCGTCTCCATTTTGACCATCCTTTTCATTTTCTGTGTTGATTGTAATACGAGAGCCCGCACAAAAAAGTTTCATGCTCCCTATCAAAGGTCAGAGCATGATTCCAATATTTCTTTAAGGACAACGGCATGATTGTGAACCTCATCTTTTGCGCCGTAAAGCAGGGTAAGGTTTTCTTCGCGCGCCATGTCCCTTAATTCCTTGAGCTTGGCCTGCTTCAAAGCGTCCTGTTTGATTTCGTCTTTGTATGCCTGCTGAAAAGCAGCGAATTTTTTCGGATCATGATCAAACCATTTCCTTAAATCGGGGCTTGGGGCGATCTCTTTCATCCAATCGTCAAGCTTCGCTTTTTCTTTCGAAATTCCGCGGGGCCATACCCGATCAATTAAAATGCGGCGCCCTTCTGATTGGGGGTTTTCGTGATAAATTCGCTGGAGAATAATCGGCACCTGGATCACTCCTTCCATTTCCGATTAATGGGTATATTTATATGATAAAACGGCTGACTGAAGGGGACAACCCATACGCCCGTCCTTATTTGAACAATAAAATGCCAAAAGGGGCTTTTCTGCAGCGCTTTTGGCATTGTCGATTTATTCGATGGAATGTTTTAAAGAGTTGTACATTTGGCTGACGCTTTCATCAATTTCGTCTCTTGACATGCGCAAGGCTTTTTCAGATATGGCATAGCCGATTTCGAATCGCCCTTCTTGAAGTCCATTGAAGATCGCATCGGCGAATTCATCTAAAGGTGCGCCGAAATCATGCAGTCCGACACCGCCTAAATCTGTGTTAACTGCAGGAGGGGCGACTTCAATAACCTCAACAGCGGCATCCGACAGCTGATGTCTTAGACTCATCGTAAAGGAGTGGAGCGCGGCTTTCGTCGAAGAGTAGACCGGGGCAATCGCCATCGGCGTGAACGCCAAGCCTGACGTCACATTGATAATGGCAGCTTTCGCATTTTTTTCTGCAAAATACTGTGCAAAGAGCATAGCCAGGTGAATCGGCGCTTCCATATTCACGGTCATTTCTTTATTGTAGTCAGCCCAGTTGTCTTTCACATCGGCTTTTAAAATATCAAAACGCTGCTGAATTCCCGCATTATTGACAAGCACGTTCACTTGAGGATGATGTTCTTTTACCCATTCAAATAGTGCGAGCCGTTCCTTTTCAACTGTTACGTCGCAGGTGCGGGTTATCATGTCCGGAAATTTTTCTTTTGCTTCTTTGAGTTTGCTTTCGCGTCTTCCGCAGACAATGACCGTATTCCCAGCTTTCATAAAACGTTCGGCAAAAGCGAAGCCGATTCCTGATGCTCCGCCTGTAATCAGCACTGTGTTTCCTGACAGTTCCATTGGAATCCCTCATTTCTGTCTAGTATGTCAAACAATAGAATTGACATGTGGCCTGATTCTATATTGGCCGTTCAATTTCTAAAATGCAAGTATTCTGATTAGACGGTATGACGCGCTTAGCGCGCCGAGAAGGCCGACTTTAGCACACCCATAAAGAAAGCCCGCCTGCCCCGGCCGCGATCGACCCCGCCTCCAAATATTGGACACCGCAACTGCTATCGTTGATTTCAAACTGTCTGTTTTTCTTCCTAATAGGAGGTAAATATTGGGTGAAAGAAATATGCGATTTGGTGAATTAAAAAGAGAATTGCCGCAGATTACACAAAAAATGTTAACAAAGCAGCTTAGGGAATTAGAAGAGGCCGGTATAGTCAATCGATTTGTTTATAATCAAGTGCCGCCTAAATTAGAATACTCTCTTTCTGAAGTTGGAAAAAGTCTTTTACCGATATTAATCACTCTATCTGATTGGGGAGTCTCCTATGCGGAGCAGGCTGAATCCAATATTTAATCCCCCGCCTATTTGGAGTCTTACTTAACGAAAAAGTGAATGATCGCGAAGAGGAATAATTTACTGTGCTTGATAATTGGCCTTTTGGTTTTAAGACAAGGAATGAGTTCAGAACAAATGGCTCTAAATGATGTAAGTAAAGCCTTTTAGTTTAAGTGCAATAATTCACAATATCCTTCCAAGGAAAGTCTGATATTGAAGATATTTTTTATAGGAAAAAATGAAATAGTTACAATAAGAAGCGAGGTCGTCGATGTGAATGAAAATCTAATTGATGAAGAAATCAAGAAGAACCGTGATGCCGATCGACAGCCGAATCACATCAATTGCATGATCAAAACGCTCGCCGTATTCTATATATAACAATATGATGCAGGTTAAGAGTTGCCAGCATACATAAATCAAGAATATAAAGAAAAAAATCAAAGGAAACATCATGTGGAGGAAAAACAAAATGGAATTAGGCATCAGCACCTTTGTAGAAACAACCCCGGATATCAAAACCGGAAAAGTGATCAGCCATGCAGAGCGTCTGCGTGAAGTAGTAGAGGAGATCGTCCTTGCCGATCAAGTGGGCTTGGATGTTTTCGGTGTGGGGGAGCATCACCGTGAAGATTATGCGGCTTCTTCTCCTGCCGTCGTACTGTCCGCAGCGGCCTCGCAGACGAAGCGAATTCGTCTGACAAGTGCAGTCACAGTGCTTTCATCTGATGATCCGGTACGCGTCTTCCAGGATTTCGCCACGCTAGACGGCCTCTCAAATGGAAGGGCGGAAATCATGGCGGGTCGGGGATCTTTCATCGAATCCTTCCCGCTGTTTGGATACGATTTAGACGATTATGATGAGCTGTTTGAGGAGAAGCTTGATTTGCTTTTGGAGCTGCAAAAGTCGGAAAGGATAACGTGGAGCGGTAAGCATCGTCCGGCTATTCAAAATGTAGGCGTATATCCGCGCCCTGTGCAGAATCCATTGCCTGTATGGATCGGCAGCGGCGGCAACCAGGAATCCGTCGTTCGCGCTGGACTGCTTGGCCTGCCCCTTGTTCTGGCCATTATCGGGGGGAGTCCGCTGCACTTTGCTCCGCTTGTTCAGCTTTATAAAAAAGCGGCAAAGCATGCAGGGCATGATGCTTCAAAGCTTAAGGTCGCCTCTCATTCGCACGGCTTTCTTGCCGAGAATACACAGACGGCTGCCGATCAATTCTTCCCATCCACCCAGCAGGCCATGAACACGCTCGCCAGGGAGCGCGGCTGGGGGCCGTACAGCCGATCCAGCTTTGATGCTGCGCGCAGCTTTGAGGGAGCGCTCTATGTAGGTGACCCTGAGACGGTAGCGGAAAAAATTATTCATCTCCGCAAGAATGTAGGGATCACAAGGTTTATGCTGCATGTGCCCGTTGGCACGATGCCGCATGATGATGTCATGAAGGCGATTGAGCTGTTTGGAAAAGAAGCGGCGCCGCGAATCAGGGAGGAAGTCGCCCGCTGGGAGGCATCGCAAAAGACATAAAGAATGCAAAGGCCCGCAACATATGCGGGCCGCTTTTATTTCACGTAATGTTTTTTGAAATCCGGATGGATCGAAAATTTTCGGCGCAAATGGATGAGGTTTTCACCGAAACTTTCCTCCAACACCTCTCTATGTTTCTCCATAATCTCCATGAGGTACAGATCATGAATCATCACTTCCGTAATCGGCATGACCAATCCCACATGCATCGTCCATGCCGCACGGCTGTCTTTCCCCTGAGAAACCATGCCTGCTACAACTTCAGAATCATCCACACTGAATACGAGCCACCGTCCGTCATACTCTTCTGTAATCTCGCGGCTCCTGTCATGCAAATATACATTAGCGAAATCAGCCTCAATGTCGCCATAAGCAATAATGATTACGTTGACGCCTTTTTTTGCGGCCTGTCTTAGTTCTGGTTCTACTTCTTTGAAATCCTCTTTCCAAATTTCCAAGAGAATTCTTTTTTGGGCAGATAATATACACGCCTTTACCTTATCGAGTATTTCGCTCCGTCCAGTGATATTCCAGATATTTTCACGGTCATTTGCGGAACGCTCAAATTTCTCAAAATATTTTTCTGCCTGTTCAAAAGTCTCTTCCGCCTTCAGGCGGCGGTTTTTAATCAGCTCCTTGGCAGGAACGGGAATGTACTGCGGAGTGTTGCCGTAGCTTACAAAAATATCGCCGCGAATCACGAGGCTCTCCAACACTTCATATATTTTCGACCGCGGAACACCGGATTTTTTTGCGGCCGCATAGCCTGTCAGCGGCGATTCTTCCAATAGCGCGAGGTATGCTTTCGATTCATATTCGGTAAAATTCAGATGTTTAAGTATTTCTAAAATGTTTTCCTTCATACATCCTCCAGCCTCAAAATTAGTCGCTGTCTTTGTAACTCATATTTTGCGGGATGTATTGATTTATTTCAAGTGCGCTGATACACTTTTTATAAGTAGTTACTAAGGTAGTCACTATATGAAAACTGTGGTATTTTCAACAGAAAAATCAGTATGGAGGGAGACATCTGATGGATAGCCTGCTGTCATACATATCGATCGCCGCCATGATGGTTGTGATACCCGGAGCTGATACGATGCTCGTTGTGAAAAATACGCTTCGGTATGGTCCGAACGCCGGACGCTGCAATGTTCTCGGATTAGCGACGGGACTTTCCTTTTGGACGCTGATTGCCATTCTCGGGTTGGCGGTTGTGATTGCGAAGTCGGTAATTCTTTTCAATACAATCAAATACTTGGGCGCGGCCTATTTAATTTATTTAGGCATCAAAAGTTTTTTTGCCAAAAGGATGTTTTCTTTGGAGGACATGCAAGCCGAGAAAAACAAGCCTGAAGACTCTTCCAGTCGGCATTATAAAAATTCGTTTATGCAAGGATTGTTCAGTAATGTCCTGAATCCTAAAACTGTTTTGGTTTATATCACGATCATGCCGCAATTTATCAATTTGAAGGAAAGCGTCAATCAGCAGCTGATCATACTCGCTTTGATCCTTACCTGTCTTGCAGTGTTTTGGTTTCTCATTCTCGTATACCTGATCGATTACGCCAAAAAATGGCTGCGAAGCGTCAAATTCCAGAAGGTCTTTCAAAAAGCTGCAGGTATGGTGCTGGTAGGGTTTGGCATTAAAACGGGTTTAGATTAATTTGCCCATGAATGAAATTGTTTAAAATAATCAGAGGGAGTGAGAGTCATAGCTCACCCCTTTTGTTCAATAAAATCGCCGAATGTTGCCCGCAAAACCAAATGAGTTTGCCGGCAGACAGCATTTCAGATGAAGAAGCCCGCCAGACGAGAAGAATACCGGCACATTTCGATTCAGCCTGAGGCGATTGCACGTGCAATCCTGTCCGCTATCGAACAGCCTTCCGAAGTCGACGCAAACGAGATTGTGGTTAGGCCGACAGCAAGTGCAAATTAATTCATCGGCTAGGTGTGTGTTCTTGAACGGAAAGCGTGTATCAAGAGATGGAATGAAATAAAAAAAGAAAAAACACATTTTCTTCATTAAAAGGGCCCGCATAATGCAGCCCTTTTTCAACGTCATTTTTTACATTGAGAAGAAGAAAGGTCATGATGCAAGTGTGCCACAAACATATGATTTCGCTTTCATTAAAAGATAATATGAAGGGGAAAAATTTTAATGATGAGCAGCTTAAATGAGGAGGTGAATGGCAAAGGCCTTTCTGAAAACAGAAAGACCTTTTAGATCAATTTCTTGCCGCGAAAATCTGAAAGGCGACGCCGTATGGATCTGTGACAATGCCATAGGCGGGGCTGAAATACGTTTCTTTCAGTTCTAAATTGACCTCGCCCTGCTCTCTGAGCTTATCGAACAGCTGTTTAGCCGATTGCGCATCATCAGCCGTGATGCAAATTGAGATTTGATTTCCGCTTTGAAAAGGCAGCTCTGGGATGATGTCGGCAATCATTAGGGTGGCTCCGCCGATTGTCAAAACGGCATGTGCAACCAGATCTAATTCCTCTTCTTTAAAATTCGCAGCCTCATCCTTTGGCCCTTCGCCTATGGTCTGCTGAAACTTGACTTCGGCATCCAGCACCTCCCGATAATATTCAATTGCTTCCTTTGCTCTTCCGTTCATTAGGATGTACGGGGTGAATGGCATTTCCATATTTGAAACATCTCCTTTTTTGTTGTTCTAAGGCGATTGTATATTATAATGGTGACAACTTATGTCATGGTTAAAATGTTTTTTCGGGAGGTATTTATGTCAAAAGCGAAAAGATTAAACGAAATGATAATGATGGTGAATCGAAAGAAACGGTTTACGGTCGGTGAATTGGCGCAGGAATTCGGGGTTTCCAAAAGGACCGTTTTAAGGGATTTGCAAGAGCTCAGTGAATTAGGGGTTCCTCTTTATTCTGAAACAGGGCCCCACGGCGGCTATCAGGTGTTAAATGAAAGAATTCTTCCCCCCATCGCATTCAGCGAGAATGAAGCGATCTCCATATTCTTTGCGATCCATGCGCTCAGGCACTATATGTCTCTCCCGTTTGATACCCAGTACGATTCCATCAAGAAAAAGTTTTATTTAAATCTTGCCGGAGATATTCGGGAAACGATTGACAGCATGAAGGACCGCGTCGATTTTTACACGGCCTATGAACAAAAAGAGGAAATTCCGTTTTTAAGGGTGCTGCTCGAGGCGGCGGTTCAGCAAAATGTCCTGCTCATCAAATATGACACAAATGACACAACAAGCGAGAGGACCATTCAGCCGATCGGCATCTATGCCAATCAAGGAAAATGGTATTGCCCGGCTTATTGCTTTTTAAGAGAGGATTATCGCATGTTCAGATGCGACCGGATCATGTTTGTCGAACTTGATGAAAATACCGTTCCGATTGATTTGTCCGAAATAAATTTAAAAAACCGGTTTTCGGTTTTGGCCCGTCCCCGGGAGATATTGGAATTATCCGTGGAACTGACAAAAAAAGGCGTGGAGCGATATGGTTCCCTCAAATGGCCGCATCTTGAGCTGCATGTGAGAGAAGACGGTTCCGGAATGCTGAAAGGCGGGATCGCGCCAAAGGATATTGACTTTTTTTCGGATTATTTCATCTCATTCGGCCGGGAAGCGGTCATTCAAAAACCTTCTGAATTAATCGAAAGGACAAAGAAAACATTATTTGAAATGGTGAATCAATACGCACAAAATGAAGACTCCAGTCCAACTGATGATTAAGACCGCAGCCTGTGTTTGACCGCCGACCTCCCTGCTAAACTTGACAGGACTTTGATGTTAAAGGAGAGGAAGAGAGTTTTGAAGAAGCTGGGTCCGGCGGGAATGAAGTGGCTGAAGATCATCCATATTCTATTAGCGGCGATGTTTTTCGGCGGCTTTGCATTTCGCGGTAAACATGGCGGCATATGAAGAAACGTTTTCATTTTATCAGCATGCCGTTATCATCAGCGACCATACGATTAGAATTGGCGCTGTCGGCACTTTATTGATCGGTTTTATATACGGAATCCTGACAAAGTGGGGATTTTTCAAACATAGATGGATCACTGTGAAATGGGTGCTTTTCATCATCCAGACGTTCATTGGGATATTCATTGTCGATCAATTGATGACGTCAAATATGAACATGCTTGAAGCCGAAAAAAGCGCTGCTTTGCATGATCCCGTATTTATACAAAATCATTCACTCAGGCAATATGCCGTCATCATCCAGATCGCAATCACTGTTTTGATCTTCTGCATTTCTGTATTAAAGCCATGGAAAAAGAAAAAGGGCACTTGACGGAAAGAGGATGCTAATCTTTGAGGAAACGAATCTCGCAAAAAGACACTCTCAGCTTGAGGGTGTCTTATTTTTCCCGTATAAAGAAATTTTCACCCAAAAAAGTTGACGGAGGACTTAAAAGTGAGTATCATTACAAATGTGATATAAATATTACATTTGTGTTACAAAGTAAAATGATATGTTACGAGTTTGAAAGAAGATTGACAAAGGAGTATGCCTATGAAGAAAGCGATGGCGATTTTAGGATTTTTGGTACTTACTGCGTCGCTGCTATTTATGATCAATAAAGGATCATCTCAAATAAATGCTTCACAAAATCGAAAAGCTTCAGTTCATACCGAGCTTTACAAAGACATCAATTCTTTATTGTTTCCGGCATTCAGCGGGTTAAAAGCCGATGATCTCAAGCTGGTTCATGATGCAATTGAGCATCATATGAAAGCGTCTTTCAAGGAATATCAGAAGCTGAAGAAAGAAGCGGGGAAAAAGGATGAAGACAGCGTCTACGAAACGTCGTATAAAGTCAAGTACAACGACGGAGACAAACTGAGCTTTTTAATATATGACTACCAGTTCTCCGGCGGAGCGCACGGAATGTATACCGTTACATCCTACAACTATGATTTTGCTAAGCATCAGCGGGTGAACCTGATAGACCTTTTAAATAACCAGGCCAAAATCGAAAAAGCTAAAAACTATATTTACAGCTATATAAACGAACATCCGGAACAATTTTATTCAGACCTTAAAAAGAGCGATATCCACTTAGATGAAAATACTGCTTTCTATTATACAAACAACGGAATTTCCATTGTCTTTCAGCAGTATGATATTGCGCCGTATGCTGCTGGCAACCAAGAAATCAAGATTCCTGCTTCTCTTTTATATTAATCTTGGTTTACATGCCAGACATCTGACCAAAACAGGAAGAAAAACAGATCTAATAACGCAGGAGAGTGAACAGGGATGTCTGTCAAACGGCCATCATTGCGATGGATCAAAGCATTGATTTTTTTAACGATATTAATAGGATTGGCGGGGTACTCTTTTAATAAAGTATCGAGCGATACAGAGGCCCCTCAGCCAAAACAAGGCCGTGATGATGCACAGATCGGGGTCGAATCATTAGTCAGCGACAGTGATGAAGAGAGATACGCCGTCCATTACCCCGTCTTTCATATCAAAGAAATCGATGATCAATTAAAAACATATGTCCGTGATCAACTGAACCGCTTTAAAGAAAACAACGCAAATGCGCGGGCTCAGAATGAAGACGGGCCATTTGAATTGAATATCAAATATAAGATTGTCTATCACACAAAACAAACGGCTGTAGTGGTTTTAAATGAATACATAGCAACAGGAAGCGCTCCGGGAAAAACGACGATCAAAACGTTTAACGCCGACTTGAAACATAAAAAATTACTTGCGCTTGAAGACCTTTTTATAGAGAATTCAGACTATCTGAACAAAATTTCAAGCCTGGCCTATCAGCAATTGAAAAATGAAAATGCCGCCGCTGATCTAGCGTTATTAAGAGAAGGTACAAGTCCTGTTGAAGAAAACTTCAGCCGTTTTGCCCTGCTTGAGGACGAAGTAGAATTCTATTTTGAGAAGGAGCAAACAGGCTTGGAGCAGTCTGTTAAAATCAAAAAAGAGCAGCTGAGAGATATTTTAAAAGATCAATATGAAAATATGAAAAAGGATCGCTCTCAGGCAAAGCAAAAGCAGGAAGCTGTTCCTCTTCCGAAAGAAGCAAAAGTAAATCCGAATGGTAAAGTGATCGCCCTGACATTTGACGACGGGCCAAACCCTGCCTCAACAAATAAAATATTGGATGCGTTAAAGAAATATGAAGGGCATGCGACATTCTTCGTGCTGGGGAGCAGAGCTCAAGTCTATCCTGAAACGGTAAAAAGGATGATGAAAGAAGGAAATGAAGTGGGCAATCACTCGTGGGATCACCCATTGCTCACAAGGCTTTCAGATGAAAAAGCATACAAGGAAATCGATGATACGCAACAAGTGATTGAGAAAATCAGCGGCCATCTTCCGACACATTTAAGGCCTCCATACGGCGGAATCAATGATTCTGTCCGAGGACTTACCAATCTAAAAATCTCTTTATGGGATGTTGATCCGGAAGACTGGAAGGTCAGAAATAAACAAAAAATCGTCAATCATGTGATGAGTCATGCAGGAGACGGAAAAATCATCTTGATGCACGATATTTATGCTGCGTCAGCCGAGGCCGCTGAAGAGATTATTGAGAGACTGAACCAGCAGGGCTATCAGTTGGTGACAGTATCTCAGCTTGAAAAGGTGAAAAAGCAAAGAGGAAATTAAAATGGAGAAGAAAGTGTTGAAGCGGCACTTTCTTTTTTTCGTATTTGTAAAAAAATCTACATGATGTATGTCGCCTGTGAAAATGCGGGTGAAACATGGTATGACATCACAGGAAACCGCTCAGCTTCCGTTACGATCAATTCGAACGGCATGTGAACGGCGGTTCGGTGTCGGTTGATGAAAGGTTGCGCGGCAGATTTCCTTTAGGAAATCTGCTTTTTTATTTCCTCCCTTTTATAAAATCTCTTCGATTACATAATATAATGAATTTTAACAAAATGTTATCAGTTCCGAAAAACGGACCTGCTGACATTTTGAATAGCGCATGTAAGGCGGGGATAAAATGGCAACGTTATCAGATGTAGCAAAGAAAGCAAATGTTTCCAAAATGACGGTATCGCGGGTGATCAATCATCCTGAGACGGTGACGGATGAATTGAAAAAACTGGTTCATTCCGCGATGAAAGAGCTGAATTATATTCCTAACTATGCGGCAAGGGCGCTCGTTCAAAACAGAACACAGGTTGTAAAACTGCTGATACTTGAGGAAATGGATACGACAGAGCCATATTATATGAATCTGTTAACCGGAATCAGCCGGGAACTGGATCGCCATCATTATGCATTACAGCTTGTGACGAGAAAATCTCTCAATATCGGACAATGTGACGGTATTATTGCGACGGGGCTGAGAAGAGCGGATTTTGAAGGGGTGATTAAAGCTTTTGAAAAGCCGGTCGTCGTATTTGGACAAAATGAAATGGGCTATGATTTCATCGATGTCAATAATGAAAAAGGGACTTATATGGCAACTCGTCATGTCATTGGGCTGGGGGTTCGGAATGTTGTCTTTTTTGGCATTGATCTGGACGAGCCTTTTGAATTGGCAAGGGAAAAAGGCTATCTGAAGGCGATGAAAGGGAGCTTAGGCAAGCTGAATATGTTCCGGATGGCCAACAGTTCGAAAAAAAGTGAATGTCGTGCCAGGGAAGTGCTGGAGACCATGGAATACCCGGCGGCAGTCGTCTGCGCTTCCGATCGAATCGCTCTCGGCGTCATCCGGGCGGTGCAGTCGCTCGGCAAAAGCATTCCAGAGGATGTTGCGGTTACAGGATATGACGGCGTCTTTCTTGATCGCATCTCCTCGCCACGCTTGACAACGATCAGGCAGCCTGTCGTTGAAATGGGGGAAGCTTGTGCGAGAACCTTGCTGAAAAAAATTAATGAAGACGGCGCATCTCAAGGCGACCAGTTTTTTGAGCCGGAGCTCATCGTGCGTGAATCGACGTTGTAAGAGCTTCAATCTGTTACCGTTAACAAGCTGAAAAGGATTGTTCCTGCGATTTTACCATGATAATTTCAAAATATGGCCGGTCAGCATACACCGGAATCAAAAGGAGGAGACATGATGGAATATGCAGCGATACATCATCAGCCTTTCAGCTCTGATGCTTATTCTTATGACGGGCGGACGGTGCATATCAAGATCCGCACGAAAAAAGGCGACGCCGATCAGGTTCGGCTCATATGGGGGGATCCCTATGAGCATGTTCCCGCAGAAGAAAGCAGCAGGTGGGCCGCACACGACATGCAAATGAAAAAAATGGCCGAAACCGAAACGCATGATTATTGGTTTGCTGAAGTGGCGCCGCCATTTAGGCGTCTGCAATATGGTTTTGTTTTAACAGGCACAGATCATGAAGACATTTTTTTCGGAAGCTCAGGCGTCTGCCCCTATAACGAAAAAGCGTTGGAGACGATTCATGACTATTTTAAGTTTCCATTTGTTCATAAGGCGGATACGTTTCAAGCACCTGAATGGGTCAAATCAACGGTTTGGTATCAAATTTTTCCGGAGCGTTTTGCAAATGGCAGAGAAGACTTGTCTCCCGAAAATGCTTTGCCGTGGGGGAGCAAGGACCCAGAGGTTCATGATTTTTTCGGAGGGGATTTGCAAGGAATCATCGACAAACTTGATTATTTGCAAGATTTAGGGGTGGGCGGCATTTATTTAACGCCGATCTTTTCCGCGCCTTCCAATCATAAATACGACACATTGGATTATTACACCATTGATCCGCATTTTGGAGATCCGGAGCTCTTTCGTACATTGGTCAGCAGCCTTCATCAGCGGGGGATGAGAATCATGCTTGATGCCGTTTTTAATCATATCGGCAGCGCTTCGCCGCAGTGGCAGGATGTCTTAAAACATGGTGAACAATCCCGCTATAAAGACTGGTTCCATATTCATTCCTTTCCTGTTAAAGAAAACAATTATGATACATTTGCATTTACACGCGACATGCCAAAGTTAAACACGTCAAATCCTGAAGTGCAGACCTATTTGCTTGAGATTGCTTTATACTGGATCCGCGAATTTGACATTGACGGCTGGCGTTTGGATGTGGCTAATGAAGTGGATCATGCTTTTTGGAAGAAATTCAGGCAGGTCGTATCAGCTGAAAAGCCTGATGTTTATATTTTGGGGGAGATCTGGCATCGCGCCGATCCTTGGCTTAAAGGAGACGAATTTCATGCGGTCATGAATTATCCTTTCACAGAGCCGATGATTGAATATTTCGCGGACCGGACGATTTCAGCCTCGCAAATGGTCCACCGTTTAAACGCGCATTTGATGAATGGGATGCAGCAGGTCAATGAGGCGATGTTTAATTTACTTGACAGCCATGATACGCAGCGGCTTTTGACGAGGTGCCGCCAAGATGAGCAAAAAGCGCGCTCTTTGCTGGCATTTATGTTTGCCCAAACCGGATCTCCATGTATTTATTACGGCACGGAAATCGGGCTTGACGGCGGAAATGATCCATTATGCCGGAAATGCATGATTTGGGAAGAAGAGAAGCAAAATCAAGAGTTGCTCAAGTTTATGAAGCGGCTGATCGCTTTGCGCAAACAGGAACATGATGTATTGACTCACGGAAGCCTTGAGTGGAATCTGCTGGACGATCAAAGCGATTTGATCAGCTTCTCGCGGGCTGTCAGCGAAAAAAAGCTGATCTATTTCTTTAATCAGGGAAGCGAGGTCCGTCATGTCAGTTTGCGAGACTTGGATATTGAAAGCGATATGAAAATCTATGATGCGTGGACAGAAAAGGCGCTTCATCTTGCAGATGCGATTGCCGTCCATCCCGGTGAGTTTGTTGTTGTGGGGGCTTCGTGAATTCTGTTATCGGTAACAAGTTTGAAGCTATTGTTACCACTTTCTGACGAGCATTACAATTGGTATAGATTCATGATAGAAGGGGGAAAAAAGATGGCACATTTAAAAAAAGGCATTGCACTATTTTTGGCGTTAGTCCTTACATTCGGCCTTGCCGCATGTTCAAGTTCAAAGGATGCGGCAAGCTCTGGCGGGAAAAAGGTGCTGACTGTATCAGTTGAAGAAACATATCGAAATTATGTTGAAAGCATTAAAGCAGATTTTGAAAAAGAGAATGATGTAACAGTAAAGATTGTTGAGAAGCCTATGTTCGATCAGTTGGAAGCGCTTCCCCTCGATGGTCCGGCAGGCAATGCGCCTGACGTCATGCTTGCTGCATACGACCGTATCGGCGGCTTGGGACAGCAAGGACATTTGCTTGAAATCGAACCGTCTGATACGAAAAGCTTCGGCGAAAAAGAAATGCAGCAGGTGACGGTTGACGGCAAAGTGTATGGGATTCCGCTTGTCATTGAAACACTTGTCTTATATTACAACAAAGACCTGGTGAAAACGCCGCCAAAAACATTTCAAGAGCTTGAAGATTTAACGAATGATCCGCGGTTTGCATTTGCTTCGGAAAAAGGAAAATCCACCGCCTTTTTGACAAAGTGGACTGATTTCTACATGTCATATGGTTTGTTGGCCGGCTACGGCGGATATGTATTCGGCGAAAATGGCAAGGATTCCAAAGACATCGGCCTCAACAACGAAGGGGCGGTAGAAGCGGTGGAATATGCGGGAAAATGGTTTAAAGAATATTGGCCAAAAGGCATGCAGGACAATTCAAGCGCTGATGATTTTATTCAGCAGACATTTATAGAAGGCAAAGCAGCGGCTGTCATCGGGGGGCCTTGGTCAGCTTCAAATTATAAAGAGGCCAATTTGGACTTCGGGGTGGTTAAAATACCGACATTGCCAAATGGAAAAGAATACGCTCCATTCGCCGGAGGCAAAGGCTGGGTTGCTTCAAAATATACAAAAGAACCCGAACTGGCTCAAAAATGGCTTGAATATGCAGCGAATGATCATAATGCCTACGTTTTTTATGATGAGACAAACGAAGTTCCGGCCAACTTGGCTGCAAGGGAGAAAGCTGATAAGCAAAACAGCGAGCTGACGTCTGCTGTCATTAAACAATATGAAACAGCGACACCGACTCCGAATATTCCGGAAATGGCTGAAGTGTGGACAGGAGCGGAAAGTTTGATTTTCGACGCCTCTTCAGGAAAAAAATCAGCACAGCAATCAGCGAATGATGCGGTAAAAGTGATCAAAGAAAATATTAAAGAAAAATATGTGAAATAAAACGGCGGGTTAGCGTCCGGAAGAATAGAGGGCGAAAAAATGAACAAAGACCAAACACTTGCAAAAGAAAGGCGTAAAGCAGGGCTTTTATCTATCATTCCAGGGGCTGGACAGATCGCGAATAACCAGTTTTCAAAGGGAATTTTGTTTCTGATCATCACAGCATTGTTTGCTTGTGAATTAGGTGTTTTCGGCATTGATGCGCTGCGCGGTTTGATTACGTTGGGGAGCGTTCCCGGAGAAGACCACTCGCTGTTTCTCCTGATAGAAGGCACTCTGCAATTGATTGTGACGCTGATATTCCTGATGTTCTACATTTTTAATATCCATGATGCACGAAAGATCGCAGAGATGAAAGCGGCTGGTTTGGAGACTAGTACGACGGCTGGGGACATGATCAGGAATGCGGGGGATAAAGGGTTTCCATATTTATTTACGCTGCCGGCATATATCATGATGGTGTTTGTGATTATTTTTCCGGTCTTGGTGACTCTGTTTGTCGCTTTTACAAACTATGATTTTTATCATATTCCGCCTAACAGTCTTATTGACTGGATCGGGTTTAAAAACTTCCTGAACATGTTTTTCCTCGGCTCCTATCGGGAAACATTTGCAGCTGTACTGGGCTGGACCATCATCTGGACGATCTGTGCGACAACGCTGCAAATTGTCCTTGGTATTGTGACGGCGCTTATCGTCAATCAGGATTTTATTAAAGGCAAGCGGATGTTTCGAATAATCTTTCTGCTTCCATGGGCTGTTCCGGCCTTTATTACGATTATGAGCTTTGCCAACATCTTCAACGACAGCGTAGGGGCCATGAACGCACAGGTCATTCCATTATTGAACCACCTGCCGTTTGTGGATCTGTCAGCAGTTCCGTGGAAGACCGATCCCTTTTGGACAAAGGCGGCCCTGATTATGATACAGACCTGGCTTGGCTTTCCATACATTTATGTGATGGTAACGGGTGTGCTTCAAGCGATTCCAGGCGAACTTTATGAAGCCGCAAAGATTGACGGGGCGACATTTATTCAGCGCTTTAAACATATCACATTGCCGATGATTTTATTTGCGACCGCACCTGTGATGATTACCCAGTATACGTTTAATTTCAACAACTTCTCGATCATCTACTTATTCAATGAGGGAGGACCGGGCAGTGTGGGAGCCGGTGCGGGGTCAACCGATATTTTAATTTCGTGGATCTATAAACTGACAACAGGCACATCACCGCAATATGCGGTTGCCGCTGCTGTTACGCTGTTAATTTCTTTCATTGTCATTGGAGTTTCCCTGATTGCTTTTAAGAAATCGAATGCCTTTGGCAATGAGGAGGTTATGTAGATGAGAGAGTTCTTCAAAGATGTGCGCACAACCAGGGTGCTTAACAAAATCTGGACCTATTTCTTTTTGGTGCTGTTAAGCATCGTGATCATCTATCCGCTATTGATTACGGCATCATCGGCATTTCGCGTGGGAAATGTAGCGGCTTTTAAGCTCGATTTTTCGGGTGACTGGACATTGGATCATTTTAGGCGGCTGTTTGCAGACACGCTTTATCTTACTTGGTATGGCAATACACTTGTGATCGCGATGTCGGTCATGGTATTCCAGGTTGCCATTGTAACGCTTGCCGGCTATACGTACAGCCGCTATCGGTTTGCAGGGAGAAAAAAGAGTTTGGTATTCTTTTTGATCATTCAAATGGTGCCGACGATGGCAGCATTGACCGCTTTTTATGTCTTGGCCATGCTGATCGGCGCTCTCGATCAATACTGGTTTTTAACAGCGATCTATATCGGCGGCGGAATTCCGATGAACACATGGCTGATGAAAGGCTATTTTGATACGGTTCCGAGAGAAATCGATGAAGCAGCACGAATTGATGGAGCAGGACATCTGCGGATCTTCGCCTCGATTGTTCTGCCGCTTGTCAAACCGATGCTTGCGGTACAGGCGCTTTGGGCGTTTATGGGACCATTCGGCGACTATTTGCTGGCGAAATTTTTGCTCCGTTCCCCGGAAAGGATGACCATCGCCGTTGGATTGCAGTCATTCATATCAAATCCGCAGCAGCAAAAAGTCGCACTGTTTGCAGCGGGAGCGATACTTGCAGCACTGCCGATATGTGTTTTATTCTTTTTTCTCCAAAAGAACTTTGTGTCCGGTCTGACAACCGGCGGAACGAAGGGATAGTCCATGAAGAACCGGCAAAATGAAAACTTCATCATCCGCTGCCTAAAAGCATCGGCATCTCCGTCAGGCGTCTGCCGCTACAGAGATACATTCAGCTGGCTGCAAATCTTTTTTCTATTTATTTTCTTGACGTCGTGCTTAGCGGCGCCGCTTGCTATTTCGTTCATGAAAATGGAGCGCTTCAATATCAGGTCTTTCATGCCGGCGGCCATTCAAGAGCTTGATCAAAGCTTTGCCGATCAATTAAAAGGCTACCAATTATCGAATGGAAAACTGACGGGATCGAAGGGGTTTGTTCGAGTTGAAGAAGGATCGACATTGCTGGCGGCCGATATGGAGTATGCGTTTCAAGCAGACGGTGAAAATGGACGGCTCAAGGTGAACGGCTATGCTAACGCGATCCTATTTCAGCCTGATCATCTGATCATCAGTGATCAAAATGGAACCGGGTTTTCTGTCCGTTATGTGAAAAGGGACGTCAAACTGAAAGAGATGACCGCTCATGATTTGGAAGCTTTTATCGGTGAAGCGTGGCTTGCTCAGTATAAGCCGATGATCATGATGCTGGCATTTTCGTTGATTTTCATCAGCCAGCTTTTCATGTCGGTCATGCTTGCGGGTGGCTTATGGATCACAAAAAAATCGAAAATGACCGGTATTGCATCATTCAAGGAAGCATCTGCAGCTGCGGTATGCGGATCGGCTGTTCCGGCATTTGCCGCAGCCGCGGCCGGTTTGATTTATTTTGATTTGATCACCGTGCTGTTGATCCACTCCTGCGGCGTCGTCTTGATGATTTCTTTTACATTTAATCATTTGTCAAAAACCCGCCATCATAACGGGAAACTACAGTCAGGAGGAAACCATGACAAATCAGCGGCTATTTGAGATTGATGAATGGAAAATCAAAACCAATACATTTCAAAGGGAACATAAACGGCTTCAGGAAAGTCTCACTTCCTTGGCCAACGGCTATATGGGAATCAGGGGCAATTTTGAAGAAAGCTATACAGGCGACACCCACCAAGGCACATATATTGCAGGGGTGTGGTTTCCCGACAAAACGCGTGTCGGCTGGTGGAAAAACGGCTATCCGGAATACTTCGGCAAAGTGATCAATGCGATGAATTTTATCGGAATCGATGTATATTTAGATGGTGAAAAAGTCGACCTCAATCAAAACGAGATTGAATCATTTGATTTAGAACTAAATATGAAAGAAGGCATTCTGCGGCGAAGCGCTGTCGTCCGCATCAAGGATAAAATGGTCAGAATCGCATCTGAACGATTTCTCAGCCTTGACGTTGCACAGCTTTGCGCGATTCATTACGAAGCGGAGTGTCTGACTGATGAAGCTGTCATCACGCTCGTGCCTTATCTGGATGGAAATGTCGCGAATGAAGATGCCAACTATGAGGAACGGTTTTGGCAGGAAGAAGCGAAAGGAGCCGATTCCCACCAAGGCCATTTAGTGGCAAAGACAGTTGAAAATTCGTTTGGAACGCCGCGGTTTACCGTTTCTGCTGTAATGGCAAACATGACACAAGGCTTTGTCAGTGAAAGCTTTAAAACGGCCGGCATGTATGCGGAAAATCGCTACAGCTATGAAACGAAGCCGGGAATCAAAGCTTCTTTGCAAAAAATGATCATCGTAACGACTTCCCGGGACTTCGAGGGAACAGAGCTTTTAGTAAAGGGCAGGGAGCTTTTGGCGGATATTCTTCAGCAGGGCTATGAAGAAGCAAAACAGAGGCACATCGCCGAGTGGAAGGAAAGATGGGCAAAAGCCGACATTGAAATTCAAGGCGATGATGAACTTCAGCAAGGAATCCGCTACAACATCTTTCAATTGTTCTCTACGTACTACGGAGCTGATTCGCGCTTGAATATCGGGCCGAAAGGATTCACCGGCGAAAAATACGGAGGTGCCGCCTATTGGGATACTGAGGCATACGCCGTTCCGATGTATTTGGCAACGGCCGATCCGGAAGTGACGAAAAACCTGCTTTTGTATCGCTACCACCATTTGGAGGCTGCCAAACGAAACGCTGCCAAATTGGGGCTGAAGGGGGCTCTTTACCCGATGGTGACGTTCATAGGCGATGAATGCCACAATGAGTGGGAGATCACTTTTGAAGAAATTCACCGCAACGGCGCGATTTGCTATGCGATCTACAATTATATCAATTATACGGGCGACCGTGACTATATGAAAGAATACGGGATAGACGTTCTCGTCGAAATCAGCAGGTTTTGGGCCGACCGCGTTCATTTTTCCAAACGAAAAAATAAGTATATGATCCACGGCGTCACAGGGCCGAACGAATACGAAAACAATGTCAACAACAACTGGTATACCAATTTGATTGCGGCTTGGACACTTGAGTATACACTTGAAAATCTCGCAGGCCTTCCGGCAGAAAAACGCAGCCAGCTCGGTGTGCACAGGGATGAAATAGAGATGTGGAAGGATATTATCGACAGGATGTACTATCCGTACAGTGAAGAATTAAATATTTTCATCCAGCATGATACGTTCCTGGATAAAGAGCTGCAGAAAGCGGCCGAATTGGACCCAGATGAGCGGCCGCTTTACCAGAATTGGTCATGGGACAAAATTCTCCGTTCCAGCTTTATTAAGCAGGCCGATGTTCTGCAAGGCATTTATCTTTTTAATCACCGTTTTACATTAGAAGAAAAACGGCGCAATTTTGAATTTTATGAACCGATGACCGTTCATGAATCTAGCCTTTCGCCTTCTGTCCACGCGGTGCTGGCGGCTGAACTGAAAATGGAAAAGAAAGCGCTCGAATTATATAAGCGTACAGCCCGCCTTGATCTTGATAATTACAATCATGACACAGAAGAAGGGCTGCACATCACATCAATGACAGGAAGCTGGCTTGCCATCGTACAGGGCTTTGCAGGAATGCGCGTCGCCAATGAGACGCTGTCATTTGCTCCGTTTTTGCCGGAAGAATGGGATGGTTACTCGTTTAAAATCAATTATCGAAAACGTTTAATCAGCATTACGGTAACCGAAAAAAGCGCCGTCTTTGAACTTTTAAAAGGCGAGCCGCTGCACATGACGGTGTGCGGGGAACCGATTGTGCTGAATGGACGATATGAGAGGTGGACATCTAATGAGTGAATGGTGGAAAGAAGCCGTCGTTTATCAAATTTACCCGCGCAGTTTTTTTGATTCAAATGGCGATGGATTCGGTGATTTGCAAGGAATCATTCAAAAACTGGATTACATCAAGCGCCTCGGGACAGATGTGATCTGGCTGTGTCCGGTGTTTGATTCTCCGCAGGATGACAACGGCTATGACATTTCCGACTATCGAAACATGTACGAAAAATTCGGGACAAATGAAGACATGTTTCAATTAATTGATGAGGTTCATCAACGGGGAATGAAAATCATCATGGATTTGGTTGTGAACCATACGTCAGATGAACATGCTTGGTTTGCCGAGAGCCGCAAATCGAAAGACAATCCTTACCGGGATTATTATTTCTGGAGAGATCCCGGGCCGGACGGTTCAGAGCCTAATAATTGGGGATCGATCTTCTCAGGCCCGGCGTGGACGTTCGATGAGCGGACAGGGCAGTATTATCTGCACTACTTTTCGAAAAAGCAGCCTGATTTGAATTGGGAAAATGAAGCGGTCCGCCGGGAAGTATATGATTTGATGACATTTTGGATGGATAAAGGCATTGACGGCTGGCGGATGGATGTGATCGGCTCCATTTCCAAGTTCGTCGATTTTCCGGACTACGAAGCAGATGACAGCCGCCGCTATATTGTCGGCGGCTATCATTCGAACGGCCCCCGCCTTCATGAATTTATCCAAGAGATGAACCGGGAAGTGCTGTCTCATTACGATTGCATGACGGTCGGAGAAGCGAACGGCTCTGATATTGAAGAGGCGAAAAAGTATACGGATGAAAGCAGACATGAGCTGAATATGATTTTTACATTTGAACATATGGATATTGATACGGAACAACATTCGCCAAATGGAAAATGGCAGGTCAAACCGTTTGATCTGATTGCATTAAAAAAGACGATGACAAGGTGGCAGACCGCATTAATGAATGTCGGCTGGAACACCCTTTATTTTGAAAATCATGATCAGCCAAGGGTGATTTCCCGCTGGGGCAATGACGGCGAGTTGCGAAAGCAGTGTGCCAAAGCATTTGCAACGGTTCTCCACGGTATGAAAGGAACCCCGTTCATCTACCAGGGAGAAGAAATCGGCATGACGAACAGTAATATCCCGCTGGAGAATTATGTTGATCTTGAAATCAAAAACGCCTATCGGGAACTGGTCGTTGAAAACAAAACGATGACAGAGGAAGCGTTTTTTAAAGCCGTGGCGAAAAAAGGACGGGATCACGCAAGAACGCCAATGCAATGGGATGACAAGAGGCACGCGGGATTCACGGAGGGAGAGCCTTGGCTTTCGGTCAATCCGCGCTTTCAGGAAATCAATGTAAAAGAGGCCCTCGATGATCAAGATTCGATTTTCTATTATTATCAGAAGCTCATTCAATTGCGCAAGCAGTATAAGGTTATCGTATACGGGGATTATCGGCTATTACTGGAGGATGATCCGCAAATCTTTTCTTACATCCGCGAATATCAAGGGGAAAAGCTGTTAGTGGCCGTCAATTTGTCGGAAGAAAAGGCTCTGTTTGAAGCGCCTCCCAAACTGCTTGGTGAGCGGTGGAACGTGCTCATTTCCAACTATTCGCGCGATCAGGCTGACATCAAGAGCATCTGCCTTGAGCCCTATGAAGCGGTGATGTGCATCAGCGAATCAAGGAATAGCCAATCATGAAAGCCGTTATATTCGATTTAGATGGAGTGATTACAGATACGGCGGAATATCATTTTCTCGCTTGGAGGCGCTTAGCAGAACAATTGAATATTCCATTTGACCGGGATTTCAATGAGAGCCTGAAAGGAATCAGCAGGGAAGAATCGCTTGAAAAGATGTTGAACCATGGCGGGGCGGCAGAAAAATATACAAAAGCGGAGAAACAAAACCTGATGCTCCAAAAAAATCGGCATTATCAAAAGCTGATCCAAAACCTGATGCCGGCAGATCTTTTGCCGGGAATCAGCCGGCTTCTTTGTGAACTGAAAAGTGAAAAAATAAAACTCGCTTTAGCTTCGTCAAGCCGCAACGCCCCCGCCATTTTAGAACAATTGGGGGTCATAGATGATTTTCAAGCCATCGTTGATCCGGCCGTCCTTGCTAAAGGAAAGCCCGACCCTGAAATATTTTTAACCGCCGCAGCGCTGCTCAGCGTATCTCCGGCTGAATGTGCGGCGATAGAGGACGCTGAAGCAGGGATAGCCGCAATCAAATCTGCCGGAATGTTTGCCGTTGGAGTCGGTCATGAACTGTCAATGCATGCCGCTGATCTGATTGTCAAGGACACGCGTGAATTAACGTTTGATCTGCTGAATGAAGGATGGCACGCTGCCAGTGTTGAAGCTGAGATAGACAGAGGAAAATAAAGAGGGAAAAGAGAATCATCAAATACGATCAAAGACCGCCGTTTTCGGACGGGCGGTCTTTTTTGACATCATACAATAAAGAGAGGCTGTGAAGAGGTACAGCAGTCCGGAAACATTTCTGGCTCATACCGAAGACCGCCTTGAGATCCATCTCCCGCCAACAATAAATCGCCAAAAGCCATGACTGCGGTCAGCTGAATCCTCTCATCATTTTCCGCTGTTAACAAAACGGCTTCGTTGTCAGCTTTTTTCTTTAAAGCAAAGCGGCAGGTTATTGACCCCTTCATTTTTCTGTACGATGGGACGTGATCGAGCGCGAAGAATAGCGGTGAATGAGGTAGAAAGTTCTTCCCTTTATGTATGGGAAGATGGAGGCGAGCCTGTTTCGATGGCGCAAAAGGTAAGACATGACCGTCAATCTTGTCTTTACACCGCCGGCTCACCGCAAAAAAGGGTATGCCTCATCATGTGTGGCGGCCCTCAGCCGGGCGCTGTTGGACGAAGGTTTCTCATTTTGCTGTTTATATACCGGGCTGGACAATCCGACTTCTAATAAAATATATCAGGAGATCGGCTACCGGCCTGTGACTGACGCTGTCGCATATGCTTTTTACGACAAACAGCCCCATCGAACATGATGAGGCTGCTTTTTTATTTGTCCATTTTCAATTTTACAAATTTCCGTTTGCCGATTTGAATGATCATACCATCTTGGACGGTCATATTCTTATGAATGGATTCGGCCTTTTTTCCATTGATTTTAACGCCGCCGTTTTGAATCATGCGGCGCGCTTCGCTTTTAGAAGGCAGGAGCTCGAGCGCTGTTAATAAATCGATTAACGGTATCGTCTCCCCGCCTTTCCAATGAACGTCCGTCATCTTGTCAGGGGCGCTTTTTTGCTGAAACACTTTTTTGAATTGCTGTTCGGCTGCTTCAGCCGCTGCGCTGCCATGATACATGCTGACTATCGTTTTCGCTAAAAGCATTTTGGCGTCTCTTGGGTGAACGGCTCCCGTTTCCAGCTCCTTCACAAGCTGTTTTTTGTCTTCAAGCTCTAAACCGGTGGCCAGGTGAATGTATGTTTTCATTAAACTGTCCGGCAGTGACATCGTTTTGCCGTACATTTCATTTGGATCTTCATCAATGCCGATATAATTGTTTTTTGATTTAGACATCTTTTCGACGCCGTCCAGCCCCTCAAGCAAAGGCATGAGAATGATGACTTGTTTTTCTTTCTTGAATTTTTCCTGAAAATGTCTGCCCATCAAAACATTAAAATGCTGATCAGTGCCGCCCAGTTCTATGTCGCTTTCAAGGACGACCGAATCATAGCCCTGCATTAGAGGGTAAAAGAATTCGTGAAGCGAGATCGGTTTTTGCATGGCGATTCTTTCTTCAAAATCATCCCGCTCCATCAGACGGGCAACCGTAATTTTCCCTGCCAGTTCAATCACATCTTCCAGTTTCAATTGTTTGAGCCACTTTGAATTGTAGTGGAGCTCCACCTTGTCTTGATCAAGCACTTTTCCAAACTGCTCGAAGTATGTCTTCGCATTGTGCTGAACTTCTTCGTCTGTCAGCTGCTTTCTTGCGGCAGACTTGCCTGTAGGATCGCCTATTTTTCCAGTGAAGTCTCCGATGAGAAGCTGTACGATATGGCCGTTCTCCTGGAATTGGCGCAGTTTATTCAAGACGACGGTGTGGCCTAAATGAACATCTGGCGCTGATGGATCTAATCCGAGCTTGATTTTGAGGGGAGAGCCGGTCACAATCGATTTAGCCAGCTTTTCCCGTAATTCTTCCGGCGGAATGACTTCCTGGGCGCCGGACATATACAAACTAAGCTGTCTTTCTGCTTCCCGCTTCTGAGCGGGGGTGAGCTGGTCAAATATTTGTTGCATGGTAATTCCTCCTTTTTTTCGATAAATAAAAAGAGCCGCATCCCGATAAGGGACGTGGCTCATTGCACGCGGTACCACCCTGGTTGAAGATATCAATCTTCCGCTTATTCAGATAACGGTTTCCCGTTCTTTGCTACTTCAGGTTCACAAAGAAAGCTCAGGGAGGTAATTCACGTCTGCCTTTGCACCGGCTCACACCATCCGCCGGCTCTCTGGAACAGGGAGGCAGTTCCGCTACTCGTTCCCGTCGATGCTTATGTTGTATGAAGATTGTCTGCCGCTTTTCTAAGCAGCGCTGCCAATGTTTTCTGCTCCTCATTTGTCATGCCTGCAATCAGCTTCGTTTCCCCTTTATAGAATTCCGGATAAAGCTCTTCGATCGCGGCTTTTCCTTCAGCTGTAATCGTGACGAACACGAGCCGGCGGTCTCTTGGGTCAACGCTTTTTGAACAGAAGTTCTTTTTCTCAAGCGTTTTGATGACATTGCTCGCAGTGGCTGTTGAAATGCCTGACAGCCCGGCGAGCCTTCTCGTTTCAAGCCGTCCCCACACCCATAAATCGTAGAGAATGGAGAAAGCCGTCCAAGACAATTTGTATGAGGAAAGGACTTCTGTCTCCATTTTGACGCGAAGCCTTTGAGCTGAGCGATATAGATTGGTGGCGATCGATATGGCCTCCAAATTGAGGGAATCGATCGGCATCTGTTTCAGCTTTTTGAGCGTATCCCGTTCTTCCTGGCGAAGATGGGAACCTTGAATCAATCTGTCCAAATTAAAGCCCGCCTTTTTATTGTCAGAATCATTAGCTATGAAATGAATTTTAACAGAGAGGGGTGGTCTATGCAAGCCTCTTTTCGATGGACAACACAAAAAAGCCGGCAGCTTTGGCGGCTGCCGACGTTATTGCTTAACCAGCTGCTTATGCAGCAGTTTAATATGATCTCCTTTTTTGACGCTGTCATATTGCTTTTTCGATACGAGCACGGCCTGCTCTTTGCCGGTTTGATCCTCAATCAGAAGCCAGTATCTTTTTTCCTTTGGTTCTATGAGTTCTTTCTCTTTGATCCCTGCGGTGTGGAGCATCTTTTTTTGTTCAGCGGTATATCCGCTTCCATGAAAGATCATCCAGTATGGGAAGTAATAATTAAAGAATGATGTACCCGCCGGATTTTGGTTCAGCGTTTGCTTGACGCTGCCTTTGTAAAGTGCGTTGGAAGGCAATGTCCGCTGCATGGCGCTTGACATATTGCTTCTGTTCGAATACCGTCTGTTTGCAGCCTGTTTCATATAGCTGCGAACGCTCTTATTGACCGAACCTGCGCGTGCTTTTGCAGAGCTTCTGCCGCTTGAGCTTGAAGCCTTAGTTCCTGATGATCCTTCGCTGGTGACTGCCTCTGCCTGATTGCCCGATAACGTTGTCAACATGGTTAAGACGATCAGCAGGATGAAAGGCGCATTTTTCTTCATCACTTATCATCACTGCTCTTTTGTTCGATTTTGTCCTTCACAACGCCTTCCAGCGGCTCCTGGTCATATTTGATGTATGGCGGACGGTAGATAAACGCTTCATCGCCCCGGATTTTAATGTATGGCTGTTCGATATCTTCAACATTTTCTACATATTTTTTGAATGTCTCTGTCTTTTGTTTCCCTTTCGCCATATATGAGACTTTTAATAATGGCGCCTTGTCGGATTCGCTGTCATTCAGATAATCAAACCATACGAGATCATATTTTTTGATCGATTTGTCCTTTGCCACTTCCTGTGAACGATCTAAGCCGCCGCCGGAGCATCCTGAAATGATAAGAGCGGAGAGAACGGCGATCATGCTTAAAGAAAATAGTTTTTGTTTTTTCATCAAGATCATCCTCTTCATTCCATATTCCTCTTTATATACGGCCAATCCAATGAATCGTGTCATTTTTTTATGATTGTTGCAGGTGGTTAACCAAAAATCCAGTGTCATATTTGCATCTCAAACGTAAAGAAACTGTAAAATACCAATTCTATGAAAAAAGTTATAATCTGAATGTCAGAAAAAAATCCCAGTCATGGAGGATGTTTTTATGAAGAAGATATTGTTTTCTGTTTTCGTTTTAGCGAGCAGCCTGATGGCGGCATTCAGCTTCACCGGTGAAGCAAGCGCTAAAACAAAAAAAGTCAGCGGATATATCACTTGGTACAATGGAGTGGGAAAAATCGGCGCTGACGGAAAAAGGCTCGGCCATTGGGATTGTGCCACAAAAATCGGCTTTGATGTTCCGCGAAAAGGCACAAAAATAAGAGCCCGCTCAAAAGTGAAACCAAAAAAAGTCATTACCGTATATAAATACGATGTCGGCAGAATGCCGGGAGCTGTTTTGGATGTAAGCCCGAAAGCTTTTAGAGCTTTAGGCTATCCGACAAGCAAAGGCAAGGTCGCCGGACACTATATTTATAAAAAATAGTTGAAATGGAGCAAGAAAAATTGTTTTCTTGCTTCTTTCTATTGGCGGGGTCAGAATATGAAGAAAAAATTGATGATCATTCTACTGACGGGGGTTATTTTAGCTGCAGGGGCCTTCACTGCTGTTTATTTTTCCTCTCCGAAAAAAACGGAAACGGCAACAACCGGCAGCTCAGATCTGCTTGTTTCGATGACGGATCAAAAGCTGATGACGGCTTATTATGAAAATCAGAAGAAGCTCTATCAAGAAAAAATGACGGATTACCCGGCGATGGCGCTGGACCGGAAAAATCAATTTCTTTATTATACGAATACAGACAGCGGCAATCGGAAGCATTTGATCAGGCTGAACTTGAAGTCAGGCGAAAAAACGACGCTGTACTCAGGCGATGAATATATCGACGGGCTTAGTCTATCCAATGACGGTTCAAAGCTTTACATGCGCTATAATCTTTCATCTGAAAGAAATTTTCATCTCGCATCATTTGATTTGAGGAAAAGTGAGTTTACCATCCTTTTTCCCACACCGAACAACAAGGATGAAAGCGTCAGCTACTATCTATATAACCAGAACAACGGCCGGTTTGTTCTGCTTCATTATTCAGTTGAAGAAGACTATCAAAAAACCGATGAGGCAAATAATAAAGGGATTCCGCCCGAACCGACGAATATGCGCATTTCTCTAGCGGATGAAAAAGGGGCTCAAAACATCAAGACGATCGCGAAATTTATAAATGATGTCGGTTTGTCGCCCGACGGCGGGACGATCCTTTTCACAGAAGCGGATGATGACGGAGAAAAAACGTCGATATATGCGATGGATACTGCAACAAAAAAATATAAAACAATCATATCGGATCAACAGGCATTCAAACTGATCGATTCAGCTCAGCCGCAATTCTCGAAAGACGGGAAGAAAATCTTTTTTCTTGCAGAAGGAAAAGATGCGAAGCTCCTTGAAGATGAAACGGGAAGCGAAGCTAAGGTCAGAACGATTTACTCTTATGATATGAAAACAAAAAAAGTGACAAAAGAATGGGAGAAACCAAACGGGATCATCAATGGTTTCACCGTTTTGGATTAATGGCGAAACAGCCGGCGAACAGATTTTGCCGGCTGTTTTTGATCATGAGCCGCTTGTTTGCGATGCTGCCGCCGTGCTGGTGATGACGGCGATCGCCGCAGTCTGCTGAGCTTGAATGACGGCTTCAAGCGCGTGATAAAGTCCGCCTTCAAGGAGGGCGGGATCATCCGTTTTTTCACTTATGAATAAGTTAACGGCTGTTTTCAGATTCATGTCTTTATGCCATCGAAACATCTTGTCGCTGTTTAATCCTTGTGCGGTTTCCATGATGGCGCCTATTTCCATCGCGCCATTTTCGAGTAATGCAAGCATTCCGATTTCGGGATAGTGGGGCGGTTTTGGCTTTTTATACTGTTTTGTAAACTCCTCGAAAACGCGGATTGAACGCATGATGAACAGATCTGGATCTTGATCAGGCAAAAGCGAAAGAATATGGCTGAGAAATTGAAGATCATTTCCTTTGCGAAATCCAGCTTGAGCGAGTCTTTCGTAAAATGTTTCGATGCCATCGATCAGTTTGTCTGTTTCCAGTGCAGATTCGGCCAGAAGCACTGCGAGCGGATAGTCAGCGGCAGATGTTAAAAAGGCGTGCTTGTCCTTCATACCTTTATGGATCGCCAGAGACTTGCTGATTTTTGCGTGAGCTTCATCTTCGCCGGGCTGTTTTGACAAGAGAATAATCGCGGACAGATAGGTGAAAATATTTTTTTTGAAACCGTGCTTGACCATCTTTTCATAAAGGGCTAAAAAAGGTTTGATATGCTGTTTGGGCTCTTCAAAACGCAAATCAAACATGGCGGCAAAAGTATAGCGGTTCCCTGATCTTAAAGGTGAAAACACGCCGGCTGCCTGCTTGATGTTGTCGCTTATATCCAGAAACCGCGGCATATCAAAGGACCGGCGTCCTGTGGTGTACATGGAAGAGATTATCATCAATGTCCGCTGATCTGCGAATTTCCACTTTAATTCGTTCTTTAATTCAGAATAAATGGCTTTATATTGATCCAAACGCTGCTCTAGTTTGATTGACGGCATCAGATATCCCTTCCTTCGTCGTTTTCATTGCTTTATTTTACGAATCAGGAAGAAAGAAGTTTCACGCTTCAAACCGCTTTAGGCTTAGTAATATGGGAAAGGGTATAAGGCGGTTATGAATATAAACGGAAAAGTCCTTCTTCTAAACCGCCTGAATCGTCTTCGCGGATAGCCGTATCCGCTGTAGTAAAATTGTCTTTCTTCCATCACGTCTTCAGGTACAAGAACAGATGCCTCCTCACGGCTTGCCTCTTCAAGAATGCCGTGAACGGAACGGCCGTCCTTCATTTTCAAAACGATATGGAAATGCATATATTTGCGGCATAGATCGTGCAGGGATCTTTGGTGGTCATGGGGCATAGAGGCAGGAACATCTTTCGGAAGACTCATGTTTTCATCTCCTTTTAGATGTATGATATTCACCTATAGGTTTTTTGTTCCAAAAGGACAAAATTGAAAAAGCAGGCTTGCGGCCCGCATCAAAATGTAAAAGCCGATTATCATGTATGAATCGGCTTTTAGCAATGACAAGTCAGCATTTCTTTCTGCGGCATTTGAAGCGGTCGTCATCATCTGAATGGCACTTTCTTGGTCTGCATTTGAACCGGTCCTCATCATCGGAACGGTATGATTTTTTTGAAGAGCGCTCTTCAGCCTTTGTATTTCTCTCTCTTTGCCGCTCGGGACTGTATGGATCATAATTGTCGTAATCATCTTCGTAAACGGACATTCCTGTCAATCACCGCCTTGGTTGGGATATGATAATGTATTATGGCTGGAATGATTTTGCCTGTGCATTTATAATGATTTGGTCTTTGATCATGATGAGATCTGAAGTCCATAAACTGACAGCATTCAACATTGCAAATAAAGGATTTTCTGATTAAACCGCTAATAAATATAAGTATCAAAACCATTTTTTAACGGCCGGCGCCTTTTTAAGACTCCGTCATAAGCATTTAGGCGTACGGACTGGTATGATATGAGAGAAGTAGAATTGCTGATGCGAATCAGAAACGAAGGAGAGTACTTATGAAAAATAGTAGAAAAAAAGAAATTTTATCATGGGTGAAAACTCTTGTCATTGCTGCAGCCATCGTTTTCATTTGCCGTTATTTTCTGTTTACCCCGTCCACCGTTTTGGGAGATTCGATGTATCCGACTCTAGAAGACGGAAACATGGTGATGGTCAGCAAAATCAGCGATATTCAGCGTTTTGATAAAATTATTTTTCACGCTCCGGATGCTGACGAAAACTATGTGAAAAGAGTAATCGGCCTCCCGGGAGATACGATCGAAATGAAGGACGATGTTCTTTATGTTAACGGGAAAGCTTATGATGAGCCATATTTAAAGAAAAATAAACAAAAGCTGACGATTCATGAACACTTAACGAATAATTTTACCCTGAAAAATATAACGGGGAAAGAAAAAGTGCCGAAAGACCGTTTGTTTGTCATGGGAGACAATCGCCAAAACAGCAGGGACAGCCGCTTTTTCGGATTTATTTCCGAGGATTCCATTGTCGGCAAGGTTGAATTTCGCTATTTCCCATTCAATGAAATCGGCGGCATTGAATAGGATAGGAGAAGACTTCTCATCATATGAGTGAGGGGTCTTTTTTTCGTTAAAGCATCCGTATGAGCCGGCTGTTTGAAGAATGATCCGCACAATGAAATAATAAACAGGAGAAACGAATGGAAAGGAGTACGGTCATATGAAAGTGTTCATCGTGGGTGCAAACGGACAGATTGGCCGCTTCCTGACAAAATGGCTGTCAGAAAGCAGTGACCATCAAGTCAGAGCGATGGTCAGAAATGAAGAACAGGCTGAGGCCTTGAAACAGACGGGAATCGAAACCGCTCTCGCCAATTTAGAAGGGACGGTGGAAAACATAGCCGAAGCGGCAAAAGGCTGCGACGCAATTGTCTTTACTGCCGGATCAGGCGGGAAAACCGGTGATGACAAAACGTTATTGGTTGATCTTGACGGAGCGGCTAAAACGATTGAAGCCGCAGAAAAAGCAGGCATCAAACGTTTTATTATGATCAGCACCTTGCAGGCCCACCGTCGGGAAAATTGGAATGAAGCGCTAAAACCTTATTATGTTGCCAAACATTATGCAGACAGAATTCTTGAAGAAAGCGGTTTGACATATACGATCATCCGCCCGGGAGGCCTTTTAAATGAACCGGGCACAGGCAAAGTCAAAGCCGCCGAAAACCTGGAGAGCAGAATGATTCCTCGTGAAGACGTAGCCAAAACCGCAGCAGCGGTGCTGACTGAAGAGCATACATTCCGCCGTTCATTTGATCTGACTTCCGGAGATACGGCGATTGCTGAGGCGATCAAAACGATTTAAAAACACAGCCTGGAACCATTGGTTCCAGGTCTTTAGAGAATGGGGATGTAGACTTTCATTCTCATATCTTGCGGATATGAAGAATTGCAGACATCGGTCACTTCAAAATCAGGTCCTTCTTTTCTTTCATAATTGGAATTCGGAAGCCATGTTCCATAGATGTATCTTCGCGTATTTTGCACTGACTCTGATGGTCCTTTCACATCAAAAATCGCGTATTTTCCTTCAGGAATTTTAAAATAAACCAATGGCTCAGGGATTTCTTTTACGGGTTCTTGAATGGCTTCCCCGATGATAAATGAGAATTCTCCTTCATCTTGAAAGTTGCATGAAATGCCATATGACATGCTCGGTGCTGCTTTATTCGGAATTTTCAAGTAATATTCATGCTTTCCGAAATCAAAGTAGAATCCTGGGATGTCTTGGAAATATGTTTCATTGTTTAAGTTTGTACGATATTCATAACCGATAATATGTATCGCATCTAGATGCGTGATGTTTGGTTTCGCCATCGTTAGCTCTCCTTTTATTTTGTTTTTGTAATCGAGAAAATTCATTTTAGCTTGATGGTCCAGCCCGATCTTTGTCTTGCGGTATTTAGCCGGAGTGATCCCATAGCATTGAGAGAATGCTCTGCTGAATGCTTCCTGGGAACTGTATTGGAAATCAATTGCAATATCGAGAATGGTCCGGTTTGTTTCCTTCAGGGCAACTGCTGCCTCGGACAAACGTCTGTTGCGGATGTATTTTTGTACGGAAAAACCTGAAACCGCTTGGAAAAGCCTTTGAAAATGAAACGGCGAAAAACATGACTTTGCAGCAATATCAGTGATTTTCAACTCATTTCGCAAGTTTTCTTCAATAAAATGAACAGCGCTTTGGATTCTTTCATAATAGTCCATCATCACACACAGCCTTTACCGTTTTATTATCTTTATTGTACAAGATGGAAAGCGGATTTTTTTGATGATTTGTGCTATTTTAAAAAGCCTCCGGAATGGGAGGCTTTTTTATTGGGTTCGAAAACCCTTGACTTCAAGAGGCCGCATCATATCGTAATCTTCATGCTCCAATATGTGGCAATGCCATACATATTTTCCGCTGTATGGACTGAAGGTGGCGATGATGCGGGTAACGGTTCCCGGCGGGACCTTTACGGTATCCTTGAGGCCTTTTTCGTTCGGGGCGGGAGGAACAGCGGGCCCCGTAAACACCAGCTCTCCGTTCTCCTGATAGCGGGCTGTATCAAACGGCCGATGGTCAAGGATGAAAAATTGGACGAGGTGTAAGTGAATGGGGTGTATCCCTCGGCCGGCATTCACGATGGACCAAATCTCGGTGCTGCCAAGCGCCGGGGTCTCTGTCACAGGCTCATGCCATTTTGTATTGTTTAAAAGAAGAACGGGTCTTCCATATTGGTCTTGTGACGCGCCCAATGTCAAATGTCTGATGGCATCAACCTTGTTCTTTCTGAAAAAAGGCCGTCTTCTCAGGATTTTTGGTATTGAAGCCGTATCTTTTTGCTTTAATGGTTTTGTGACGCGGAATTGCATAATATCTCCATCGGTTTCCGGATCTGCATCCTGTCCGCCGCAGCCGATTCGATTTTTCAGGTTCATTGTTTTTCCTTCAGCATCTGAAAAATCGATGATGATGTCACATCTTTCAGCCGGAGCGATCGTCAAAGCCTGGACTTTTGCCGGGTGCTGAAGAAGGCCGCCATCCGTCCCAATTTGATGAAACACATGGCCAGAATCGAAATACAGTTCATATATTCTTGTGTTGGAAGCGTTTAGAATACGAAAACGGTATTTTCTCGGCTCAATTTCTGCATAAGGCCACACCTTGCCGTTGACTAAAATGGCATCCCCGCAAAAAGCCGGAACAATCGACGGATCGGGAAGGCCGGGAGAAGGGTTGCGAGGCTGGCGCGGATAATACAAAGAACCGTCCTCATGAAACGACTTATCCTGGATTAACAGGGGAATTTCATATTCTCCTTTCGGCAGGTTTAATGAGCGTTCTTCCCGATCGCGAATGAAATATAAACCGACAAGACCGGCATATACATTCAGCCTTGTGATCGCCATGGCATGGTCATGGTACCAAAGGGCGGTTGCATCCTGGTGATTGGGATATTCATATACCTCTTTTTCGAAAAAAGGTCCTGTTTCTTTATAGTCTCTTGTATACCAGGCTTCAGGATAGCCGTCGCTGTCAGCCGGAGTATTCCCGCCGTGGAGATGAACGACCGTTTTAACCTCATGCATATGGTGGCCGTCATCATGAATCGTATGGTCGATGGGAAGGAAATGATGGTGTGGAAGCTTGTTCATCCATTTGACTTCGACCCTTTCATTTTTGTTCACTTCAAATGTCGGTCCGGGGTAGCTTCCATTATATCCGTAAAGCCGTGTCGGCGGCAGGTCGCGGTGAAGCTGCTGGTGAAACTCTTCCATTTTCACTTCATAATACGTTTTGGACTTGCTTTTTGTATGAGGTTTGAGCACTTTTGGAATCGGCAGACGATCAACAAACTTTTCAAGCTTCATGTTTCACCTATCCTCTTGATCTAATCAAACGATTAGTACATTATAAGACGGGATTCATCATTAGGTTCCTGCCGAGGGAGGAAAAAAGTGCAGCCTCCGTCTGTCCATCCTGTGTTGTCCCGGCTTTCTATCCGCATGCAGTTCAAAAAGCCCATTTTCTCCTTATCAAAAACAGTCTGCAAAATCCACTCCGTATAGAAAACGAAAAATGCGTCGAAAATGCCATAAAAAAAGCTGATGATTACAAAAAGATGAACAGAGTATTTCTAAACGATTAAAAATGGTCTGGAAGGCGATTTTTAGAGGTGTGACATTGGAGATCATGCATTTTGTGATGGTACATTATGTGTGACCCGCTTGCTTAGCGGGGAAGCGGCCTGAAAGGAGATGCCTGTGATGCGGAAAAGGATCGATTGGATTGATGCGTCAAAAGGTTTGGGAATTATTTTGGTTGTCTTAGGCCATACACCGACAACGGATTGGCTGAAAACGTTCATCTTTTCTTTTCATATGCCGCTGTTTTTCTTTTTATCAGGGATTGTCTATCATGATGCAAATATGACGTTTAAGTCGTTCCTCTATAAAAAAATGAAGACGCTCCTTTTGCCTTACTTCATATTTTCAGTGCTGGCCTATTTATTCTGGTTTTTAGTCGAGAGGCATTTCCAGTTCAGCGGCAGTTCGGATGTCGATCCTGTTGTTCCATTTAAAGGGATTTTTTATTCCATACCCGACAACTATATGCTGACACACAATCCGGCGCTTTGGTTTTTAACATGCTTATTTATCGTGGAAATCCTTTTTTTCTGTATGAAAAAATGGCTGAAGGACCGCTTTATTGTCTATTCCGTCATGTTGTCTGCCGCCTTGGGTTATTTTAATGATCAGTATCTCGAAGTCAAACTTCCATGGAATATCGAAGTAGCATTGACTGCAATCGTTTTTTATTCGGCCGGCTTTTTTCTGAGGCACCGTTTGAAAAAACTTAGGCATCGAAAAACAGTGCTGCTTTCGCTCCTTTTTTTCATCCTTGTCGGCTATTTGCAAAGCCGGAATGTCAGAGTGGACATGAGAGCCAATGAATACGGCAGCATGGCGCTCTTTTATATCACATCATTTTTGGGGACGGCCGGAGCAGTTTTCACTAGTTTTAAACTGGAAAATGTGAAGCTGCTTCAATTTCTCGGCAAAAACTCGCTAATCATCCTTGTTCTCCATTATCCGGTGATCAGAATATTAAAAGCCGTTATTTACTATTTCATGGATATATCTCTTGATGAGACGTACGGCTCTCTATTATGGAGCGGTATGTACACGGCATTGACATTGCTGATCATGGTTCCGTGCATCTATATTTTGAATCGGTATCCGGTTTTGCTTGGGAGAAGAAGGTGCTGAAAAAGCCTTGCAGAAGAAATTTCTCTGCAAGGTTTTGATTTTCCAAAGAAAAAATATTCAGAATAAAATGGGGCGGCGCGCCTTTTTCCATACTCAAGGAAAGCTGGATTTTTGCAAAACCCTTATCGGAAGCCGTTTTATTAGGGTTTGACCTTGTTGAAATTTGTTTCCTTCAATAAAAAAAGTTCTATACTGACTATAATTCTGCAAGAAGTGAATCATGTTTCTATAGACTCACTCAAGTTTTGCTTTGTATGATTAAAAGCGAAAACACGGATGGGAAAGGAAGCTTTTTATGGAACGGTATGACGAATTGAAAAAAGGAGAAACCGGGGCATGGGTCAGCATCATCGCTTACCTCGTGTTGTCAGCTGTTAAGCTGATCATCGGCTATGCTTTTCATTCGGAGGCCCTCAGGGCGGACGGGCTGAACAATACGACGGACATTATCGCCTCTTTAGCGGTGCTGATCGGCCTCAGGATTTCACAAAAGCCGCCTGATGAAGACCATCCGTACGGACATTTTCGCGCTGAGACGATTGCCTCGCTCGTTGCATCGTTTATCATGATGGTTGTCGGACTTGAAGTGCTGTACAACTCAGGCGAGACGCTGTTTAATCCGAGAGAAACAACACCAGATATGATCGCGGCTTGGACGGCGGCAGGAAGTGCAGTCGTGATGTTTTTGGTGTTCTTCTATAATAAAAGGCTGGCTAAAAAGGTAAACAGCCATGCCCTTTATGCCGCCGCCGCCGATAACAAATCAGATGCGTTTGTCAGCATCGGAACGTTCGCAGGCATTGTCGCTTCACAATTTAATCTTGCCTGGGTCGATACCGCTGCGGCTTTTATCATCGGGTTAATCATCTGCAAAACGGCTTGGGATATTTTTAAGGAAGCTGCGCATTCCTTGACGGACGGCTTTGACATCAAACATATATCAGCCTATAAGGAAACAATTCAAAAAGTACCAGGCGTAGGCCGGATCAAGGATGTGAAAGCGCGGTATTTGGGAAGCGCCGTCCACGTTGAAATCATTGTCGAGGTCAGTTCCGACCTGAACATTTCTGAAAGCCATGATATCGCTGATGAAATTGAAAAAAGGATGCATGATGAACATTCGATCGTTCATTCTCATGTTCATATAGAGCCTTGCAAAGTTGAAAAATAGCCTTTTCTATTTTAGAAAAAGCTATTTTTTTTAGATTGGAAAAAAAGTCTTTATTTCGGTTAGTTGTTTTCTTCGGGAACATCGTATATGGTAAAGTTAGATAAATTCGAATCGTCAGCAATGAGGAGGAAGAGGATGGCTTACCAAGAAACACTGCACCCTGTTTTGGGAAAAGTAGCCGATAATATTGATAAAGTAATGGTAGGAAAGAAAGATATAGCCGTTTTGAGTCTGACTGCCATTCTTGCAAACGGGCACGTCCTTTTGGAAGATGTTCCCGGTGTCGGGAAGACCATGATGGTCCGTACTTTGGCTAAATCAACCGGTGCGGAATTTAAAAGAATCCAATTCACACCTGACTTACTGCCTTCAGATGTAACAGGGGTTTCCATATATAATCCGAAAACATTGGAGTTTGAATATCGTTCAGGCCCGATTATGGGGGATATCGTATTGGCTGATGAAATCAACCGTACATCGCCGAAAACCCAATCGGCTCTTCTGGAAGCGATGGAAGAAGGCAGTGTGACGGTGGACGGTGTGACAATGCCGCTTACAAAGCCTTTCTTTGTCATGGCGACTCAAAACCCTGTTGAGTATGAAGGAACATATCCGCTGCCGGAAGCCCAGCTTGACCGCTTTTTATTTAAGCTTCGCATGGGCTACCCCACAGTCCGGGAAGAGCTTCAGGTGCTCGATCTTCAGGAGAATCGCCGCCCGCTTGAAGAGATTGAACCTGTGATTGCCAAGGAGGAGCTCGCCGCTTTTCAAAAAGAGGTTCAAAAGGTATATGTGGATTCCTCGATTAAAGAATACATTGTCGGCATCACCCAAAAAACAAGGAATCATTCTTCCGTATATCTGGGTGTCAGCCCGCGCGGCTCAATCGCATTAATGAAGGCAGCGCAGGCGTTTGCTTTTTTGCATAACCGCGACTATGTCATCCCGGATGATATTCAATATTTGGCGCCCTTTACACTTCCGCACAGAATGATTTTAAGGTCGGAGGCGAGGTTTGAAGGGAATCGGCCGGAGACGATCCTTCAGGATATCATGTCTAAAACAGAAGTTCCTGTTGGAAGGCCGTTGAGCAAATAATGAGAGAGCGCATCGGTCTTTTTATGTACGGATGGAAGCTGTTTGTATTATTTCTTCTGTCCGTCGCAACGTTCAGCTATGCTATGTTTCAGGGGGGATTTGTCAGCTGGTTTTTGTTCTTCGCTTTTCTTCCTTTCGTTTTGTATGCCTTTATGTTTGCTTTTTACCCGCTAACAAAAATAACGGCGGAGCGCCAGCTCACTAGGAAGCAGTTGAAAGCCGGCGGTCAGTTGAATGCCGTCATCACTATAAAACGAAAATTTCCGTTTCCGCTCATGTTTATGATTGTCGAGGACTGCCTGCCTGATTCGCTCCTGAAAAACGGGAATCAGGATGGGGCCAAGCAGTTTCTTTTTCCTTGGTTTCAAAAGGAGATCCGGATGGCTTATACATTGGATTCAGTCCCGAGGGGAGATCACCGTTTGACAGCGGTCAGAATACGCACCGGTGATCCGCTCGGTCTGCTTGAGAAGGAATTTTATTTAGAGCTGGAATCGTCTTTCTTTGTTTTGCCCTCCTATCAAGAGATCGCATATCATGCTAAGTCTGGAAGCTTTGACGATCAATCAGGGCATGTCTCCGATCTTCAGCGGAAAGACAGCACATTGGCGTCAGGCATCAGGGAGTATCAACCCGGCGACCGTTTTGCTTGGGTGGACTGGAAGACATCAGCCCGGCGGAATCAGCTGATGACAAAGGAATTTGAACAAACGAAAGGGCATGACTTGCTGATCTTTATGGATCAATCCCCATCAGAGGCATTTGAAGACATCGTTACGTTTACCGCTTCAATCGCTCGTGCAGCTCTGCGAACCGGGACTAATACAGGACTGGTTTCCAGCGGGAAAGAACGAGCCGTGTTTCCGGCACGGCACGGAGAAGATCATCTGGGAAAAATGTTTCGCTATTTGGCGATTGTCGATTGCGATGCTGCTTATCCGTTTTACAAATTGCTTGAAAGCGAGTTAAACCTCCCTCATATGAGGAAGGCGATGAAATATGTTGTGACAAGCCGTATCACCATCGAATTAACACAGGCTTTGTCTCATGTATCGAGAGAAAATCCCCCTGTCGTATTTTTGGTAAAGGAAAAGGGCAGTGCGCTTTCACATGAAGAGAATGCGGCCGTTGAGCATCTAAATACGCGGGGAATTGAAGTGGCTGTCGTTTTTGACGGGCGCTTTTCCCAGTTTTTTGCGAAGGCGAGGTGAAAATGATGAGATCCGGGGGACAATACAGACGGCTCGGTTTGCTGCTTTTTTACGTATTAACCTTTTTGCTGTTATGGGAATGGCTTCGTCCTTTGCAGTATTTTACAGATACGGGGCATACCTACTTTTTTATCTTTTTTATTGCCCTTGTTTTTTCGCTGACATTTTTCAGGGTTCCTTGGTTTATCAGGTTTCCGTTCAGCCTTGGTTTCATTTTGTTTGCCCTCCATTGGATTTTTTATGATGGGTCTGTATTTTCTGCTTCGTGGCTTGCGCTGCTTCTTCAAGATATCAGCCAAAATCTATCCTATATCTTTTCCGGTATGTGGCGGGATATGTCGCCGTTGTTTCGGACGCTTCTCTTTTATGTCCTGCTTTGGCTGCTTGTTTATCTGCTGCATTATTGGGTGATCTACCAGCGCAGAATTCTCTTCTTTTTTATCATGACCGTCGTTTATATTACGGTTATCGACACGTTTACGCCATTTGACGCGTCATATGCGATCGTCCGGATTGTTCTGTTCGGCTTTCTCTTGCTGGGGATGCTGTATTTGGAACGAATGAGAGAGGGAGAGGGATTCAAATACTCCAAAAAGCTGTTTGCTAAATGGTTTGCCCCTTTAGTGCTGATGACGGCCGCTGCAATCTTCATTGGAGCGGCAGCGCCAAAGACCGATCCGGTTTGGCCAGATCCGGTTCCTTTCATCAAAACGGCTGCAAATGGGGATTTTGCTTCGTCAGGTAACAGCAAAGTCGGCTACGGTACAAATGATGAGTCATTGGGCGGACCATTTTCAGAAGATGATTCTTGGGTATTTACATGGCAGGGAAAGGAAAGAAGCTATTTCAGAGCCGAAACGAAAAGCCATTATACAGGGAGAGGCTGGATTGAAGATGAGAAAGCGGGAACGTCCATCCAGCTGAAAGATGATCAGCTTGATTATAAATGGTATGAAGAAAGTGTGAGAACAGAGACGCGCAAAGTGATCATCGATATGGAGCCGTCGTACCGGTATAACCATGTTCTTTATCCGATCGGGACGACTAAAATCACTTTAAACAACTTTTTTGCCCCGCTTCACATGAACTCAAATACGGAGAAAATTGTGCCGGCCGGGAAAACGGGAACGGATATTCAGAATCTCGAAAGCTATTCATTAAGCTATGAATCTCCTGTTTTTGATGTGGACGAACTGAAAAAAATCAGCATTGATTCTGAGGAAGCTTGGAGCAAAAGCCATGAAAAATACCTCCAGCTTCCAGACTCCCTCCCGGAACGCGTCAGAAAACTCGCCCGTGATTTAACGAAGGATAAAGATAATATGTATGACAAAGCAAAAGCGATTGAAGACTATCTTGGTTCTTCCGATTTTTCGTATGACACAAAAGATGTTGCCGTGCCTAAAAAGAATCAGGATTATGTCGATCAATTTTTATTTGAAACGAAAGTCGGCTATTGCGACAATTTCTCTACGGCCATGATCGTTTTGTTGCGTTCGGCCGGAATCCCTGCGCGCTGGGTCAAGGGATATACATCAGGAGATTTTGCCGGAACGACGGCAGACCGGAAGCGCAATATTTATGAAGTGACGAACAACAATGCCCATTCTTGGGTTGAAGTTTACTTTAAAGGCCAGGGCTGGGTTACATTTGAACCGACAAAAGGTTTCGTCAATCCAGAGCAGTTAATAGAGCAGTCGGACAGCCAACAAGGCGGTGCTGCCGCAGGAAAAAAGGAAGAAGAACAGAAAAATGCCGCAGATCAGCGGCAGCAAACTGAAAAAAAACAGAATAACGGCGAAAAGCCTGAAGCTGAGGCCAAACGGAATGCTCAAGCCGATTCTACTGCCGAAAGCCAAGGCGACAACAGTTTTCTATGGTTTGGGGCAGCCGGTTTCATTCTGCTGTTTGCCGCAGCTGCCTGCCTCTACTATACGCGGGCAAATTGGATGCCTGCCATCGTCACCGCAAGGCTGAAAAACCGGCGCGATGATACGGTATTCTTTAAGGCTTATGAAGAGCTCCTTCGCCAGCTGAAGCGAAAGGGGATGAAGAAACAAGAAGGGCAGACGCTCCGCGAATTTGCGAAGGCGGTTGATGAACGCTTTCAAAATACTGATATGACTTCTTTAACACTCCGTTATGAACGAGCTCTTTATCGAAAGGAAAATGCTGCTGAGCTTTGGAATGATTCGGCGGAGTTATGGGAAAATTTAATTAAAAGGAGATAGTCTTGACCGCTTTCTGTCCTATTGTTAGAATAAGTGAATATTAAAAACCCTTATATACTTTGCTGGCAGGCTCGGCGGTTTGTTTTCTGACAAGCCGGGCCTAAGTCCCGCGAATGGGGGCAGGACGGCCGTAGTCCGCCGCCATTTTTTCTGTGCAAAAAACAATTTGATAAAGAGGTGACACCATGACGAAGTTAGTAAATGAAATGATTCTTGTATTGGATTTTGGAAGTCAGTACAACCAGCTGATTACCCGTCGCATCCGTGAGTTTGGTGTATACAGTGAATTGCATCCGCATACGTTGACGGCAGAAGAAATCAAAGAAATGAATCCGAAAGGAATTATTTTATCCGGAGGACCGAACAGCGTGTATGATGAAGGATCATTCCGCTGCGACGAAACGATTTTTGAATTGGATATCCCTGTTCTCGGCATCTGCTACGGTATGCAGCTGATGACTCATTACCTTGGCGGAAAAGTGGAAGCGGCAAGTCAGCGTGAGTACGGAAAAGCGAACATTCACATCGAGGGTGAGCCAGATCTGTTTAAAGATCTTCCGAATGAACAAGTTGTCTGGATGAGTCATGGTGATTTAGTTGTTGAAGTTCCAGAAGGCTTTACGGTTGATGCCACAAGCCATCACTGCCCGAATTCAGCGATGAGCAAGAAAGATAAACAATGGTACGGCGTTCAGTTTCACCCGGAAGTGCGTCATTCAGAATACGGAAATGAACTGTTGAAAAACTTCGTTTTCGGTGTTTGTGAATGTGCCGGAGAATGGTCAATGGAAAACTTCATTGAAATCGAAATGCAAAAGATCCGTGAAACAGTCGGTGACAAACAAGTGTTATGCGCACTGAGCGGCGGAGTCGATTCATCTGTCGTTGCGGTATTGATCCATAAAGCGATCGGCGACCAGCTGACTTGTATTTTCGTCGATCACGGCCTGCTTCGCAAAGGTGAAGCGGAAGGCGTCATGAAAACGTTCAGTGAAGGCTTTAACATGAACGTTATCAAAGTGGATGCAAAAGACCGCTTCCTGAATAAGCTGAAAGGTGTTTCAGATCCTGAACAAAAACGCAAAATCATCGGCAATGAATTTATCTATGTGTTTGATGATGAAGCGGACAAGCTGAAAGGGATCGATTTCCTTGCACAGGGCACGCTTTATACAGACATTATCGAAAGCGGTACAGCGACTGCGCAGACAATCAAGTCTCACCACAATGTCGGCGGCCTGCCTGAAGACATGCAGTTTGAGCTGATTGAACCGCTGAATACTTTGTTTAAAGATGAAGTCCGTGCGCTTGGAACCGAGCTCGGCATTCCTGATGAGATCGTTTGGCGCCAGCCGTTCCCTGGACCGGGCCTCGGCATCCGCGTCTTGGGAGAAATTACAGAAGATAAGCTGGAAATCGTCCGCGAATCGGACGCGATTCTCCGCGAAGAGATCGCCAAAGCAGATCTTGAAAAAGATATTTGGCAATACTTCACCGTTCTTCCTGATATCCGCAGCGTCGGAGTCATGGGGGATGCGCGAACATACGATTATACGATCGGCATTCGCGCCGTCACTTCAATCGACGGCATGACATCTGACTGGGCAAGAATTCCTTGGGACGTCCTTGAGAAGATCTCAACGAGGATCGTCAATGAAGTGAAACACATTAACCGCGTGGTCTACGATATTACGAGCAAGCCGCCTGCAACAATTGAATGGGAATAATCATCAAAGCCTCAAATCTTTATATAAAAGATTTGAGGCTTTTTTTTATAAAAAATTATAGCTGAATTTGCCTGTTTTTAAGAGCAGAGGACATTTTGTCATAAATTAACACTAGAAGAGGTCGTCCAGTTTGTTGTCAACAAATAAGTTCGCTCCACTAGTATTTTCTTCAGTTATATCGCCAACCTTCACCTCACTGCACCATCTGTTCATTTGTCTGATAAAACCGAATTCATAAAATATTTATTGAATTAACAAGTATGTATGATATTATAAATATATACAAATATAGGATATAATGTATTTTTGTTTCCAAGTGGCCTTGTTCTTAGTTAAGAATGATAATAATTTAGCCTTCAATGGCTTTGAGTGTCACTCTTTATTTTTGCATTCAGTCCTTTAGATTCGCAGAAGGTTTTTGAAGTTGTAGAAAAAAAGAAAAGTTGAAAGAGGCTCAAAGGATGAAAAAACATATTTTATTTTTTAATGCTACTTATATAAAAAAAATTTCTACTTTAGAGACTGCTAAAAACTTAGACTTAACGGTGTCGGTTGTTGGACCTGAACTTCCTGAATGGTCGCGCCCCTTCGTTGACCATTTCATTTGTGCAAATACTTATGAGATGGATGAGACTATACCTGTACTGAAGGAAATGACCGAGAAAAATCCTTTTGACGGAGTCATTACATTTTGGGATAGGGATGTGGTGCCTGTGGCGGTGACTGCCCAAGAATTTAACCTGAAAGGCAGTCCGGTGGAAGCGGCGGAGCGGGCTCGAAATAAATGGAAGATGCGTCAATATTTAAACCGTGCACAAGTTCCACATCCAAAATATCACATGTTTTCAAATTGGAACGAATTATATTATGCAAGCGTTGAGATGGAATACCCCTTGATCATTAAGCCTGTGGGGGCTTCTGCAAGTAAAGGCGTGTTCCGAATTACAAAGCCAGAAGATTTATATCGCGCCTATCAGGAGTTGTTAAATGCTGCGATGCCGGAAAACGATAAAATGTTTTCTTTTTATCAAAACGAGTATCTGGTTGAAGAGTTTATGAATGGACAAGAAGTCAGCATTGAAGGAGTGATTTCCGATGGAGTCATTCACTTTGCTGGTGTTACTGAAAAATGGACGGATCAGTATTTCGAAGAATATCAGCATGCATTTCCTGCCAGACTGTCTGAAGCTATGGAACGTGAATTGTTCAACATCACAAGTGAAGGGATAAAAGCTTTGGGGCTGGACCATTGCGGTTTTCATGCTGAGGTCATGATCACAGGGAAAGGGTGCAAGATTATAGAGATCAACGGTCGTCTAGGTGGCGACTTCATTACCACACATTTGGTTCCTCTAGCCAAAGGTATAGATATAACACGTGAAAACCTATTGGCTGTATTAGGAGAAAAAATAAGCTTTGAAGCTTCGAAAACAAGAGCTGCCTGAGTCAGGTTTTTGATTGCAGACCGTGCAGGTGTAGTAGAAAAGTGGGAAGGTGTTGAAACGATTAAAGAAATGCCCGGAGTCGTTGAATTTGTTTTAGAAAAACAGCCGGGCGATCACGTTGGCCTGCCGCCTGAAAAATTTCATGATTCCCGGATTGCTTATGTCATCACAGAAGCCGAGGATACAGAAAAAGCGATTAAATATGCTGAAAATGCATTATCCAAAGTGAGGTGTTTCATCAATGGAACGGAAGAGACTGTTCCTGGTAGGGATTCCTGAAACGCATATTGAGAAGGCTATTATGCGGGCTAAGCAACTTGGTTTTGACGTCTTATTAGGAGATACAGAAGCTTCATTGAAAAAATATGAGCATTTAATAAAGGAAGCTGATCAAAAAATCGTATTAGACTATACGAATGATGAAAATCTATTCTCAGTCGTCAAAGAAATCCATGACAAAGAACCTTTAGATGCCTTATTTACTTTTAAAGAAACCGGCTTATTCAATGTATCTAAACTTCAGCAAGCATTTCATTTGAAAGGGAATCCTCCGTCTGTAGTACAAACATGTCTTGATAAATATAAAACGCGGCGGCTTTTAAAAAAGGCAGGACTAAACTCTCCTAATTTTGGATTGTGTAGGAGTGTGGAAGACGTATACGATTTTTGGACTAAATATAAACATCCTATCATTTTAAAGCCGAGATCTCAGCAAGGCAGTATCGGTGTCATAAAAGTTGAGAAAAGAGAGGACATAGAGGCGTGTTTTAAAGAATGTTCAAAACATGACGAAGAGAAATCGATATTAGCTGAAGAATTTATTAAAGGGAAGGAAATATCTATAGAAGCCGTTGTCTGTCATGGCGAGGTTGAAATATTTGGTGTAACTGAAAAGCAACTGTATCCTGGAACTTTTGTGGAATCGGGACATATTTCGCCTTATCAATATCAAGAAAAACATCAGGATTTTTATAAGGAGCTGATCAAGAGAGTTGTTCATGCCGTTGGAATCGTATTTGGCCCCTTGCATATTGAAGGATATCACACAAATAAAGGATTTGTGGTAGGCGAGGTGCACACACGCTATGGCGGAGACAATATAGTGACCATCACTGAAATCGCTATGAAATGTGATATGCATACTCCTATTTTTGCTGAACTGGCTGGAATTCCATATAAACCGGAAAGGAAACCTGTTCCAAACGAAGTATGCGCTGTTCGCTTTTTAGAAACGAACCAAGGAATTGTGCACGCGATAAAAGGGCTCAGCGAGCTGAAAAGTATGGGGAATGTAGTTGATTTTCATGTGAATTGCAGTGTTGGTGACTCAATCGGGCCAATAAAAAACAGTTACGATAGAGCAGGTTGGATGATTGTAAAGGGGAAGAATAAGCGAGAAGTCAATGACGCATTACGTGATGCGTTTGACAAGATAAAAATAATAATTAGATGAAGGGGAGAATGATGGTGAGAAACAGAAAATCATCTATTTTAAGGGATGCTTTAAAAAGTAAAGGTTTGGTAAAAGTTGCGGGAGCTCATGACGGCTTAAGCGCCAAATTAGCAGAGAAAAACGGATTTAATGCCGTATGGGCAAGCGGTTTGGGTATCTCAGCTGTGCAAACCGTACCTGATGCCAGTATATTAACGATGACTGAATTTCTTGAAGCTGCCGTCATTATGAATGAATCATGCAACTTGCCGGTCATTGCAGACTGTGATTCAGGCTATGGGAATATTCATAATGTCACTCGTATGATAAAAAAATATGAAGTTTCTGGTATTGCTGGGGTTTGTATTGAAGATAAAGTATATCCAAAATTAAATTCATTTGACGACAGACAACAGCTTCTTGTCAGTACAGAAGAATTTTGCGAAAAAATTAGAGCAGCAAAGATGGCTCAACAAAATGACGATTTTGTATTGATTGCCCGTGTCGAAGCTTTAATTGCCAAATTAGGTCAACAAGAAGCTTATACAAGAGCGAAAGCATATGTTCAAGCTGGAGCGGATGCAATTTTAATTCATTCAAAAGAACAATCGCCTGATGAAATTGTTGAGTTTGTTAACAATTGGGACGTTGATGCGCCGTTGGTTGTGGTTCCGACTAAATATCCGACGCTCTCAATGGAACAGCTGGAGGAATTGGGAGTAAAGGTTTCCATCTATGCGAATCAGGCTTTGCGTGCTTCTGTTAAGGCTATAAATGATACATTCGAAAGCATTATAAACAATAAATCGTCTTTGCAGATTGAAAAAGAGATAGTGAGCGTTAAAGAGATATTTGACATTCAAGAAGTTCCGGAGATGAAGCAGCTGGAGCGTTTGGTCCATAAGCAGCCGGCTACTTGAGGTTTTGTATTCTGAAATTTTAAGTATGTCCATATATAAGACACTGGAGGCGTTTCAAGTGAATAAAAGATTATCTGAGAGAGTCATGAATATAAAACCTTCGGCCACTATGTCATTAAATGCCAAAACGAAGATGATGATAAAAGAAGGTAAAGATATTATCAATATGAGTGTAGGTGAACCGGATCTTCAGCCGCCATTAACAGCCTCATATGCAGGAATCCAAGCGATAGTGAATGGCCAAACCGGATATACACCGGCAGCAGGACTGGTTGAATTAAGAGAATCCATTGCAAAATACTTGTTGAATGAACGAGGAATCGAGTATAGACCGAATCAAATAATTTCTTCAGCCGGAGGAAAACAACCGTTATATAATGTTTTTCAAGCAATTTGTGATGAAGGTGATGAAGTTGTCCTCCCTTCTCCTTACTGGGTGTCATATCCAGAGCAAATCAAACTGTCGGGAGCGGTGCCTGTAATTGTAAGATGTGATGAAACGACTGATTTTAAAATGACGCCGGAAAAGCTTGCAGCAGCGATTTCCCTTAAAACAAAAGCTGTCGTCATTACATCTCCGAATAATCCGACTGGGTCCGTTTATTCCGAAGATGAATTGAAAGCGATCGGAAATGTGTTGAAAGATTATAAGAACATTTTTATTATTTCTGATGAAATCTACGATCAGTTTGTGTATGATGGCAAGCATGTCAGCCTGCCTTTCATTTTTCCCGAATTACAAGACCGGACTATCATAACGAATGGATTTTCTAAAGTGTTTGCAATGACTGGTTGGCGGCTGGGTTATATCGCAGCCCCATTGGATATAGCTGAGGCAATTGCCAGCTTTCAAAGCCATGCTACAGGTAGCCCGTCAACGATTTCTCAATATGCGGGCATAGCGGCTTTGAACGGTTTTGACCAGTCGATGGTCGAAGAATATAAAAAGAGACGCGATCTGTTAGTCGGTGGTCTAAATCAAATTCAGGGTATCCGCTGTGCCGAACCAAATGGGGCCTTTTACGCGTTTCCGAATGTTTCGCGATTTATCGGGACAACATTTGAAGATCAAAAAATCGTTGATGCGGAGACATTTTGCCATCTGCTGCTGGAAAAACAGCACGTATCAGCTGTTCCCGGTACAGCATTTGGAGAGCGGAACAACATCCGCTTGAATTTTGCAATTCCAAAGGATCTTATTACTGAAGCGTTGAAAAGAATCGAGAACTTTACAACTCAGCTGGCCATTAAGGTATAACACTGACATCCTAAACAAGCCTTTTAATCCGCATCTCATGTTCAGGCAGGTGGTTTTTTTAAAATGAAACAATTAAGGATTCATCCTGTGGGTTGGAATATCATTTTGGGAACCTTGTTTAGCAGAATGTCAGTTTCGATGAGTATTCCTTTCCTTTCTATATACCTTACACAAGTCAAAGGTGTATCTCCAGCTTTGACTGGCATCATTGTATCAGTAAGTTCTCTTGCTGGAATTGTAATGAGCTTTTACGGCGGCTATTTGTCTGATCTTTTTGGCAGAAAAATTGTGATGATAACGTCTGTATTTTGTTGGGCTTTTGTATTCACAAGCTTTATTTTTGCAAATAGTATAATCGCATTTTTTGTCATCAATGCGCTTAATGGGCTATGTCAGTCAATTTTTGAACCGGCGTCTAGAGCCTTGTTATCCGATATAAGCAAAGAAGAAAATCGTTTGAAGATGTTTAATTTGCGATATACTGCGATCAATATAGGCGTGGTTTTCGGTCCGCTTATAGGCCTTCGTCTGGGAGCTGCCAAAACGGCTCTCCCTTTTCTGATCGCAGGTCTTACATATTTTCTTTACGGTCTGTCTCTCATATTTTCATTCCGGAAATTTAACATAGACGAGAATAACCGAAAAGAAGATAAAACGACGATTGCTACGGCTTTTCATGTGACAAGAAAAGACAAGGTATTTCTTATCACATTATTTGGAGTGATTTTATCAATATCCGGATACGCGCACTTTTCTACAACATTACCGCAATATTTTGCTGCCAAAATGGAGGACGGGGTGACCGTATTTTCATGGCTTTTGGTTCTGAATGCAATTGTTGTCCTAATCGTTCAATATCCTATTGTGAATGCTATGAAAAAGTTCCCGCCGATTCATTCAATTATTCTTGGGAATATGCTTATTAGTTTCAGTTTGCTGTTCTTTTCATTTTCAGCTAATCCGGTCATATGGGGTATTATCGTTATATTTTTCACAATAGGGGAAGTTTTGATTTTTTCAATGGTCGATATGTTGGTGGATGAAATTGCAAAACCAGGTTTAAAAGGTACATATTTTGGAGCAACTGGCTTTAACCGTTTAGGAAATGTAATTGGGCCATGGCTGGGCGGAATGCTTCTTTCCTATTTTGGAGTTAACGGGTCCATTTATATATTCTTCATCCTTTTTGTAACGACAGCTTCGGGAATTCCAGCTTTATTTTTAGCAAAAAAGCTTCTTGATAAGAGCAAACGTTCAAAAGTAGATGCAACAAAATCACATGGAATGTAAAATGTTTTTATACTAGCATATGAACATCAACGGCAAAGGACTTTAAACCCTAAGGGTTTGAAGTCTTTTTTACTTAAAATCCGAGTGAGTAAAAAATGAAATATGTTTTTCGCCTTTCTTTATATGGATTTTAAAAAAGCCGTTAATAAGAGTAGCTATTTTTGCTGGAAACGCCACCAAATTGTTTTGCCATTATGCTTTATCTGATAAGACCCTTTCACGTTAAAAACATTATGGCAAACAGTCTAAAGAGATGGTTCAATATCATAAAAAGAGAAAATGGTGTAGTATGGTTTTTGGCAACGATGGCGGGGTTATCTTTAAAAGAAAAACGGTCAGAATTTGGAAAGATAACGAACAAAACAAACTTTGTATCCAGTAACGTTCGCTTTTATATTGTGTTTCACGTGAGGTATTGTTACAATAGTATAGTAATTTAAAAAAGACTTGTCGTATAATCATGGGGATATGGCCCATAAGTTTCTACCAAGCTACCGTAAATGGCTTGACTACGCTTGTATACAATATTTTGTTCGTGAAAAAAACATTTTTTCAGTATGAAATATGCCGTAGTCAAGCGTCCCGCCAATTGGGGCGTTTTTTGTTTAAAAGCAATGGTTTATGAAACAATAAAAACGACAGAAAATTGAGAGGAGTATACCATTTTGAAGCGTTTCTTTCAGTTTGAAGAATTGGGCACAAATTATCGGAGAGAAATAATCGGCGGACTCACCACATTTTTGTCCATGGCATATATTTTGATCGTCAACCCGCTTACCCTTTCACTGGCGTCGGTGGAAAATTTCCCGGATGCATTGAGAATGGATCAAAGCGCCGTTTTTACAGCAACTGCCGTCGCGGCTGCTGTCGGCTGTTTTATCATGGGGCTGCTCGCGAAATATCCGATTGCGCTTGCGCCGGGCATGGGGCTTAACGCTTTCTTTGCTTTTTCTGTTATTTTGACGATGCAGATTCCATGGCAGACGGCTCTGGCCGGCGTTATGGTGTCAGGACTTATTTTTATCGTCTTATCGTTGTCAGGCTTGCGGGAAAGAATTATCAATTCGATTCCGTATGAGCTGAAAATGGCCGTTGGAGCGGGGATCGGGCTGTTTATCGCTTTTGTCGGGCTGCAAGGTTCACAAATTATCGTTGCGAATCCCGATACGGTGGTAGCGCTCGGAAATATTCATTCAGGCCCCGTTCTGCTGACTGTATTCGGACTTATCATCACAGTGATTTTAATGGTTTTGCGCGTAAATGGCGGCATTTTCTTTGGAATGCTGATTACATCGGTTGTCGGCATGATCTTTGGCCTGATTGATGTACCTGAAAAAATCGTCGGGGCTGTGCCGAGTCTTGCGCCGACATTTGGACAAGCCTTTATGCATCTTCCCGATATCTTTACAGTGCAAATGCTTGTCGTTATTTTAACGTTTTTATTCGTTGATTTTTTTGATACGGCCGGTACATTGGTGGGCGTTGCTTCACAAGCCGGTTTGATGAAAGAAAATAAACTTCCGCGTGCGGGACGGGCTTTGCTTGCCGATTCTTCCGCAACCGTCGCCGGGGCGATCCTTGGAACATCGACAACGACGGCTTATGTTGAATCAAGTGCAGGAGTAGCCGCCGGAGCACGGACTGGATTTGCGGCGCTTGTTACAGGTGTGCTGTTCTTGCTATCACTGTTTTTCTCGCCTGTTCTGAGCGTGATCACGTCACATGTGACAGCACCTGCTTTAATCATCGTCGGCGTGCTGATGGTGGCGAACCTCAATAAAATTGACTGGACCAAGTTTGAAATTGCGGTTCCCGCATTTTTAACAATGGTTGCGATGCCGCTTACGTACAGTATTGCCACCGGAATTGCCATCGGATTTATTTTCTATCCGATCACGATGATCTTTAAAGGAAAAGCAAAAGAAATCCATCCGATTATGTACGGACTGTTTGTCGTATTCGTATGTTATTTCATTTTCTTGAAATAAATTGATTGGAAAAGCCCTTGTTCAGCAAATGAACAGGGGCTTTTTTGATGTGGAAAAAATTGAAAAGTGGAACCTTTGGTTCCGGTTTTTCGTCATATATAAGGGCTGCTCTATCTATGCTCTAAAATAGGGGTTTGTCTTGACTGTTTCACACAGCTTATGTAATTTATATAAGTGCTTTTCATAATGTAAAGCTTTTGAATAGAATAGGAGTTGCTTATATGATTGAAGAACAGCGCAACAGAAATGAAGAAGATATAGAACAAGAACCCGCATCAAGGATGTCGAGAAACTCGCGGAAGTCGAGAAAGAGTAAGGAGACAAACGCATCTGCGTCAAAAGCTAAAACGGTTATGCAAAGCGTGATTGCCGCTTTGTTCCGCTATTTCAGTTTTGTGCTGGATGTGTTGAGATCTCCTGTGCGTGCAGCTGAAGAGTATGACCGGACTTATTTTAAGTATTCCGTTATATCCATGACGCTTTTGGCTGTATTCTTTTCGCTCGGAAACTTTTATCAGCTCCTCGCGGGACGCGGCAGAGTCCTCGGTTTTGGCGTATCTGTCCCATTCTTTGAAGTGTTTTTTGTTGTTTTCTTATATTGCATGATTTTCATGTTTTGGGCGGTTGCGGCAATTTGGGCTGTATCAAGGTTTATGATGAGGTTTAACATCTCTTTTTATGAAACGGCGGCGAAATACGGCTCTCTTTTAGTTCCGTTGATCATCCCGGCCGCACTGTGGATGATGTTCGCGATTGTCAATGTGACAACGATGACGGTGATTCTTTCGATTTTGATGTTCTTGGGAATGGCCTTCGGAACGTTTTTCCTGATTCAATCGATTTATGAAAAAAGCGAAAAGACGCGGATCGATTTAATGTATTGTGTCTTTACCGTCCTGCTGATCGAATTGATATATGCGGGTGCAACATGGAAGTTCATGGCCGGTTATTTGTTATCATCGCTGATTCCGGTCTGAAGAGGCTGAAAGCCGGTTTTTTCAGAACCGGCTTTTTTTCTTCATTAAACTGGAGCGGCAAACCAAAACCAAATCCGGACGATCTATCATCGTACACGCTAAAACGTCTGTGAAAGAACACCACACTTTAAAAGAAAAGCGCAGATGGCCGAGGTGAATGGAAAGCCCGCCCTAAACATGTGCTCTGACAGGACGTTTAAAAGAACGTCTTTTTTTATTGGAATGAAAGCTTTGAAACTATAGGAAAAAGGGTAAACTGTTCATATGCGGAATCGACTGTTGAGATTGTCGAAAAATTTTGTGGTGAAGCAGGGCCATTATAGGATTGTATATGCAGAATTTCTCTAGTAGAATATGATTGCTTTGGATCTAAAGGAGGGATTGCAATTGCTTCACACAGCACTTCTGCAGGGTGTGGGTATGGTTGGCATCATTCTGGCTATTAACATTATATATGTGACATTTTTAACCCTTCGAATGATACTGACACTTAAAGGACAGCGGTATCTTGCTGCTTTTATCGGTACAATTGAAATGCTGGTTTATGTCATCGGGCTTGGACTGGTTTTAGATAACTTAAATCAAATCCAAAATGTGATCGCTTATGCGGCCGGATTTGGGATTGGAATTATCGTCGGCACGAAAATCGAAGAAAAGCTCGCTCTCGGCTATATTACGGTAAACGCCATTACGAAAGAGCTTGATCTGGATCTGCCGAAACAGCTTCGGGAAAAAGGCTATGGCGTGACCCATTGGGTGGTCGGCGGACTTGAAGGAGACAGGACGGCGATACAGATCTTGACGCCGAGAAGATATGAGCTGCAATTGTACGAAACAATCAAATCGATCGACTCAAAAGCATTTATCATTTCCTATGAACCGAAAACGATACACGGCGGTTTCTGGGTAAAAGCCGTGAAGAAAAGGAGAATTAAAGAGTAATGACAAAGCCAAAGAAAAAGCGCTTTGAAGTGACAGAAGGCGAAACGATTGAAACCGTTTTAAGCCAAATGCAAAAAGAAGGCTACACACCGGTGCGCCGAATGGAGGAACCTGTATTCAAAGAAAAGAAAGAAAATGGAACGATTCAGGTCATTCCGTGCGGAAGAAAAATTATATTTGAAGGGAAATTACTCTAAATCCGAACATTAAAACAACAAAATATACTATCGTTCGATAATGTCGTTGACATTATCACAGTCCGTTGTTAAGATAAACATGACATGAAAACACGACCTCATATAATCTTGGGAATATGGCCCATAAGTCTCTACCCGATGACCGTAAATCGTCGGACTATGCAGGAAAGTGGACAATAAACTGACATGGAAAACGCGAGAAGCGGACTAACTGACGATACACGCGCCATGCCCGGTTTGTGTTGCTTCCTTCAAATGCAATGCATGCCGGGCTTTTTGTTTGCAAAGAATGACAGCTAAAGGTGGGACAAAAAATATGAAGCCTCTTATTGGTGTTATTATGGGAAGCACATCTGACTGGGAAACGATGAAGCATGCATGCGACATCATTGAGGAACTTGAGATTCCGTATGAAAAAAAGGTTGTTTCCGCTCATCGGACGCCTGATTTCATGTTTGAATATGCCGAAACAGCACGGGAAAGAGGCTTGAAAGTCATCATCGCCGGAGCGGGGGGCGCAGCACACCTGCCGGGAATGGTTGCAGCCAAAACAACGCTGCCTGTTATCGGTGTGCCTGTGCAGTCAAAAGCGCTGAATGGACTTGATTCGCTTTTATCCATTGTACAAATGCCCGGAGGTGTTCCGGTCGCAACCGTTGCAATCGGGAAAGCCGGAGCTGTCAATGCCGGACTCCTTGCGGCGCAGATTCTCTCCGCTTTTGATGAGAAACTCGCTCTAGCATTGAATGAACGAAGAGAAAACATGAGACAAACCGTTTTGGAAAGCGGTGATCAGCTTGTATAAACAAACGATTTTTCCTGGTGCGACAATCGGCATTATCGGCGGCGGCCAGCTTGGCAAAATGATGGCAGTCGCGGCAAAGCAAATGGGCTATCGTATAGCGGTGGTCGACCCCGTGCCTTCTTCGCCCTGCGGCCAGATCGCCGATATTGAGATCACGGCGGCCTACAATGATAAAGAAGCGATACAGAAGCTTGCCGAAGCGAGCGATGTCATTACCTACGAATTTGAGAATATTGACTATGATGCACTGAACTGGCTGAAGGAACATGCTTATCTGCCTCAGGGAAGCGAGCTTTTGCTCCTCACGCAGAACAGGGAGACGGAAAAAAAGGGGATTGAATCAGCTGGCTGCAAAGTGGCGCCATACAAGATCATTCATGATCAGGCCGAACTTGAAGCGGCCGTATCAGTGCTCGGACTTCCGGCTGTGCTGAAGACATGCCGCGGCGGGTATGACGGAAAAGGCCAGTATGTGATCAAGGAAAAAGCTCAAATCGAAGAAGCTGCGGCTCTTTTGCAGCATGGGGACTGTATTTTGGAAAGCTGGGTTCCTTTCAAAATGGAATTGTCTGTGATCGTGACAAGATCAGTACACGGAGAAACAGCCGTATTCCCGGCGGCTGAAAACATCCATAAACAAAATATTTTATTTCAAAGCATCGTCCCTGCAAGAGCTGATGATGCGATTCAGGAAAAAGCAGCGGCTCTGGCTGTCCGGCTTGCCGAAAAGCTTCAGCTCGTCGGAACGCTCGCTGTTGAACTTTTCCTAAAGGAAGACGGCGGGCTTCTTGTCAACGAGCTTGCGCCGCGTCCGCACAACTCAGGCCATTATACACTCGATTTGTGTGAAACAAGCCAGTTTGAGCAGCATATCCGGGCCGTCTGCGGACTGCCGCTCGGCAAAACGGACCTTCTGAAAGAAGGGATGATGGTGAATCTTCTCGGTGATGAAGTGTACATGGCCGAGGAAGAGCCTGAGCTCTTAAAAGAAGCGAAACTTTATATATATGGAAAACATGAAGTGAAACCAGGCCGCAAAATGGGGCATATGACATTTTTAAGAAAACCCGATCAAGAATGGATCGAGAGAATCACCGAAAAGTGGATCGAAAGAGATGGAGGACGAGGACAATGATTGAACGTTATTCTAGACCGGAAATGGCTGCGATTTGGACGGATGAAAACAGATTCCAAGCATGGCTGGAAGTTGAAATACTGGCATGTGAAGCATGGGCGGAGCTCGGCGTCATCCCTAAAGAAGATGTGAAAGTTCTGCGGGAGAACGCGTCATTTGACATCAACCGGATTTTAGAAATTGAGCAGGACACACGCCATGATGTCGTCGCATTTACCCGCGCCGTGTCTGAAACGCTTGGCGAAGAGAAGAAATGGGTTCATTACGGACTCACATCAACAGACGTCGTCGATACCGCTCTTTCCTATCTATTAAAACAGGCGAACGACATTTTGCTCAAGGACATTGAGAGATTTGTTGACATATTGAAAGAAAAAGCGAAAGAACATCAATATACGGTGATGATGGGCCGCACACACGGCGTGCATGCCGAGCCGACGACATTCGGTTTGAAGCTTGCCCTTTGGTATGAGGAAATGAAGCGTAACCTGGAGCGCTTCAAACAGGCGAAGGAAGGCATTGAGGTTGGGAAGATCTCAGGCGCTGTCGGCACATATGCAAACATCGACCCGTTCGTTGAATCATATGTGTGTGAAAAACTCGGCCTGAAGGCAGCGCCGATTTCCACGCAGACATTGCAGCGCGACAGGCACGCCGACTATATGGCCGCCCTTGCACTGATTGCGACAAGCATCGAGAAATTCGCCGTTGAGATCCGCGGATTGCAAAAAAGCGAAACCCGCGAGGTTGAAGAATTTTTCGCGAAAGGCCAGAAGGGTTCATCCGCGATGCCGCATAAGCGGAATCCGATCGGTTCGGAAAACATGACGGGAATGGCGCGCGTGATTCGCGGCTACATGCTGACGGCTTATGAAAATGTACCGCTTTGGCATGAGCGCGATATCTCCCATTCATCAGCGGAACGCATCATTCTGCCTGACGCGACGATTGCGCTCAACTACATGCTGAACCGCTTCGGCAACATCGTGAAAAACCTGACCGTGTTCCCTGAAAACATGAAGCGTAATATGGACCGCACACTAGGGCTGATCTATTCCCAGCGCGTTCTTCTCGCTCTGATCGATACCGGAATGGCACGCGAGGAAGCGTATGACACAGTTCAGCCGAAAGCCATGGAAGCATGGGAGAAGCAGGTGCCGTTCCGCCAGCTTGTCGAAGCTGAGGAGAAAATTACGTCGCGCCTTACTCCAGAACAGATCAATGACTGCTTTGACTACAATTATCATTTGAAAAATGTCGACTTCATCTTTGAACGCTTAGGTTTGGCATAGAATGGGGCGCCCGCCTTTTCATGGCGGGGGTCTAAACGTTGAAATATTTCCAACATTCGGGTTAGGAGGCCTTCTGTGAATATTGTGAAAAATGAACTTTTATACGAAGGAAAAGCGAAAAAGATTTACCGGACGGATGATGACAATGTTTTGTTTGTCGAATACAAAAACTCGGCAACCGCTTTTAACGGAGAAAAAAAAGCGGAGATTGACGGAAAAGGCCGTTTAAATAATGAAATTTCCAGTCTGATTTTCACAAGGCTTCACGAGAAGGGAATCAGGAACCACTTTGTAGAACGAATTTCTGAAACAGAGCAGCTCATTCAAAAAGTGACGATCATTCCGCTTGAAGTCGTTGTCCGCAATGTCGTCGCCGGAAGCATGTCCAAACGCCTCGGCATTCCGGAAGGCACAGAACTGGGGCAGCCGATTATCGAATTTTACTACAAGGATGACGCACTCGGCGACCCGCTCATTACAGAAGACCACATTTGGCTTTTAAAAGCGGCTGAGCCTGAACAAGTGGAGAAAATCAAATCGATTGCAAGACATGTAAATGAAGAACTTCAGCAAATCTTCGCAGCTGGTGATGTCAGATTGATAGATTTCAAGCTTGAATTCGGGCTTGATGCAGACGGGCAGGTTCTGCTTGCCGATGAAATCTCTCCGGATACGTGCCGGCTTTGGGATAAAGAAACAAATGAAAAGCTTGATAAAGATGTATTCAGAAGGAACTTAGGCGGATTGACTGATGCATACGAAGAAATTTTCAAAAGACTTGGAGGCATGTAATATGTACAAAGTAAAAGTGTATGTCAGCTTAAAAGAAAGTGTTTTAGATCCTCAAGGAAGTGCCGTCCAGCATGCTTTGCACAGCATGTCCTACAAAGAAGTTCAGGAAGTCCGCATCGGAAAATACATGGAGCTGACAATCGAAAAATCCGACCGCGATCTTGACGTTCTAGTCAAAGAAATGTGCGAAAAACTTTTGGCAAACACGGTGATTGAAGACTACAGATATGAAGTTGAGGAGGTTGTCGCACAGTGAAATTTGCGGTGATTGTGTTGCCTGGCTCAAACTGCGATATCGATATGTTTCACGCCATCAAGGATGAGCTTGGTGAAGAAGCGGAATACGTCTGGCACACGGAAACGAGTCTTGACGAATATGACGGTGTTCTGATTCCGGGAGGCTTTTCATACGGTGATTATTTGAGATGCGGCGCGATCGCCCGCTTTGCAAACATCATGCCGGCCGTCAAAAAAGCGGCTGAAGCCGGAAAACCGGTGCTCGGGGTTTGCAACGGATTTCAAATTTTGCAGGAGCTTGGACTTTTGCCGGGCGCAATGAGACGCAATAAAGATTTGAAGTTCATTTGCCGTCCTGTTGAACTGATCGTCCAAAACGATAAAACACTGTTTACCTCTTCTTATGGCAAAGGGGAAGCCATTACGATTCCGGTCGCCCATGGCGAAGGAAACTTCTACTGTGATGAACAAACGCTTGCCGAATTGAAAGAAAACAACCAAATTGCCTTCACATACGGAACGAATATCAATGGAAGCGTCGATGATATTGCCGGCGTCGTCAATGAAAAAGGCAATGTCTTGGGCATGATGCCTCACCCTGAGCGCGCTGTCGACTCTCTGCTCGGAAGCGCCGACGGTCTTAAGCTGTTTCAGTCTATCGTGAAAAATTGGAGGGAAACTCATGTCGCTACTGCTTGAACCAAGTAAAGAACAAATTAAAGAAGAGAAAATCTATCAGCAAATGGGTGTCAGTGATGACGAGTTCGCCCTGATTGAATCGATTCTCGGAAGGCGTCCAAACTATACGGAAATCGGAGTTTTTTCGGTCATGTGGTCAGAGCACTGCAGCTACAAAAATTCGAAGCCGATCTTGAAAAAGTTTCCGACTAAGGGGGAACGCGTTCTTCAAGGTCCTGGGGAAGGTGCAGGGATCGTTGATATTGGCGACAATCAAGCGGTCGTGTTCAAAATCGAATCACACAACCACCCGTCAGCAATTGAACCCTATCAGGGAGCCGCAACAGGGGTAGGCGGCATCATCCGCGATGTCTTCTCAATGGGTGCCCGTCCCATCGCGGTTTTAAACTCTCTTCGGTTTGGTGAACTCACTTCACCGCGTGTGAAGTACTTGTTTGAAGAAGTAGTCGCAGGGATTGCCGGCTACGGCAACTGCATCGGAATTCCGACCGTCGGAGGAGAAGTGCAGTTTGACAGCTGCTATGAAGGTAACCCACTCGTCAATGCGATGTGCGTCGGATTGATCAACCACGAAGATATTAAAAAAGGCCAGGCAAAAGGCGTCGGCAATACCGTCATGTATGTCGGGGCAAAAACAGGGCGCGACGGCATCCACGGTGCAACATTCGCATCTGAGGAAATGTCTGATGCTTCAGAAGAAAAACGCTCAGCCGTTCAAGTCGGCGATCCGTTCATGGAGAAGCTTCTTCTTGAAGCTTGCCTGGAAGTCATCAAATCCGACGCCCTTGTCGGCATTCAGGATATGGGGGCGGCAGGACTGACAAGTTCGAGCGCGGAAATGGCGAGCAAAGCGGGTTCAGGCATTGAAATGAACCTTGATTTGATCCCGCAGCGGGAAACGGGCATGACACCGTATGAAATGATGCTTTCCGAGTCTCAGGAGCGCATGCTCTTGGTCATTGAGCGCGGACGTGAACAAGAAATCATCGATATTTTCGATAAATATGATCTTGAAGCAGTGGCCGTCGGCCATGTCACAGATGATAAAATGCTGCGCCTTTTCCACAACGGAGAAAAGGTTGCCGAACTTCCGGTTGATGCGCTGGCAGAAGAGGCGCCTGTCTACCACAAGCCTTCAACGGTTCCGGCTTATTACAAAGAGTTCCTTGAAACAGATGTCCCTGCGCCAAAAGTGGATGATGCGAAAGAGACGCTTCTCACGCTTTTGCAGCAGCCGACAATTGCAAGCAAGGAATGGGTTTATGACCAGTATGACTACATGGTGCGGACAAATACGGTTGTCGCCCCTGGTTCAGATGCGGCGGTTCTCAGAATCCGCGGAACGAAAAAAGCGCTGGCGATGACAACAGACTGTAATGCACGCTATTTATACCTCGATCCGGAAGCCGGCGGAAAAATCGCGGTCGCTGAAGCGGCGCGCAATATCGTCTGCTCGGGTGCGGAGCCGCTTGCAGTCACAGACAACCTCAATTTCGGAAACCCGGAAAAGCCGGAAATTTTCTGGCAGATTGAAAAAGCCGCTGACGGCATCAGCGAGGCGTGCAATGTATTAAGCACACCTGTCATCGGCGGAAACGTCTCTCTTTACAATGAATCGAACGGAAAAGCGATCTATCCGACGCCTGTCATCGGTATGGTCGGACTTGTCGAAGATACAGCGCACATTACGACACAGCAGTTTAAAGCAGCGGGGGATTTGATTTATGTCATCGGTGAAACGCTTCCTGAGTTTGCCGGAAGCGAGCTGCAAAAGCTGACAGAAGGAAAGATTTACGGAAAAGCGCCTGTGATTGATCTGGCGGTTGAACAGGCACGGCAAAAAGCGCTTCTCGAAGCGATCCGCTCAGGGTTAATCCAATCAGCCCACGACGTTTCAGAAGGCGGCCTCGGCGTAGCGCTTGCCGAAAGCGTCATGTCTGCTGACGGCCTCGGCGCCAGTGTCACTCTGGAAGGCGGCCCTGCTTTACTATTCAGTGAATCACAATCACGTTTTGTCGTATCTGTGAAAAAAGAACACCAAGCGGCTTTCGAAAAGCTTGTAAAAGACGCCAGCCATATCGGTGAAGTGACGTCTGACGGGATTTTTGCCATTCAAAGTCAGGAAGGAAAACAATGGATTCATGCGCAGGCAGAAGAGCTTAAAAGCGCATGGAAAGGAGCTATCCCATGCTTGCTGAAATCAAAGGACTAAATGAAGAATGCGGCGTATTTGGGATTTGGGGGCATGATGAAGCACCGCAGATTACGTATTACGGACTCCACAGCCTTCAGCACAGAGGTCAGGAAGGCGCCGGCATCGTGGCGACAGACGGACAACAGCTGTCTGCCCACAAAGGGCTGGGGCTGATTACAGAAGTCTTCCAAAACGGCGAGCTTGAAAAAGTGAAAGGAAGAGGGGCGATCGGCCATGTCCGTTATGCAACGGCGGGCGGCGGCGGTTTTGAAAATGTTCAGCCGCTCCTTTTCCATTCGCAAAATAACGGCAGCCTGGCACTTGCGCACAACGGCAACTTAGTGAACGCCAGCCAGCTGAAACAGCAGCTGGAAAACCAAGGAAGCATCTTCCAGACGTCATCTGATACAGAAGTACTTGCACATTTAATCAAACGGAGCGGCCACTTCACTTTAAAGGATCAAATTAAAAACGCCCTTTCCATGCTGAAAGGCGCTTACGCTTTCTTGATTATGACGGAGACGGAAATGATCGTGGCGCTTGATCCGAACGGACTCAGACCGTTATCGATCGCAATGCTCGGCGACGCGTATGTCGTCGCATCTGAAACGTGTGCGTTTGACGTGGTTGGCGCGACCTATCTGCGCGATGTTGAACCGGGAGAAATGCTGATCATCAATAATGAAGGCATGCAGTCAGAAAGATTCTCCATCAATATCAACCGCACAATTTGCAGTATGGAATACATTTATTTCTCAAGACCTGACAGCAATATTAACGGAATTAACGTCCACAGCGCCAGAAAGAACCTCGGCAAAAAGCTGGCCGAAGAATCCGGCATTGAAGCGGATGTTGTCACAGGTGTTCCGGATTCAAGCATTTCAGCGGCGATCGGCTATGCAGAAGCGACGGGCATTCCTTATGAACTCGGACTCATCAAAAACCGCTATGTCGGCAGAACCTTTATCCAGCCTTCCCAGTCGCTCAGGGAACAGGGCGTAAGAATGAAGCTTTCCGCCGTCCGCGGAGTTGTTGAAGGCAAGCGCGTCGTCATGGTGGATGATTCGATCGTCCGCGGCACGACGAGCCGCCGGATTGTGACGATGCTCAGAGAAGCTGGCGCGACGGAAGTTCACGTCAGAATCAGCTCTCCGCCGATTGCACATCCGTGCTTTTACGGAATCGACACATCGACGCATGAAGAACTGATCGCTTCCTCTCATTCAGTAGAAGAAATCCGTCAGGAAATCGGCGCCGATACGCTGTCATTCCTAAGCATTGACGGCCTTCTTTCCGGGATCGGCAGAACGTATGAAGGCGAGAATTGCGGTCAATGCATGGCTTGCTTTACAGGGAAATATCCGACAGAAATTTACCAGGATACCGTTCTCCCTCATGTGAAAGAAGCCGTTCTGACAAAATAACTTGGCCGGGGTCCATCAGGACGCCGTGCCTGCTGAAATGAATAAAGGGCAGCGAGAGGTTAGGCTGCTCTTTTGATTTGAAATATCATGAATGGACAAGCGCGGATAAGGAGTGATTGTGATGTCTGAAAGCTATAAAAACGCCGGGGTTGATATTGAGGCGGGCTATGAAGCCGTAAAACGGATGAAAAAACATGTGGAACGGACAAAGCGCATCGGTGTGATGGGCGGACTTGGCGGTTTTGGCGGCATGTTCGACCTGTCGGAGCTTCCTTACAAAAAACCGGTTCTCATTTCAGGAACAGACGGTGTCGGGACAAAGCTGAAACTTGCTTTTGCGATGGACAAGCACGATACGATCGGCATCGATGCCGTTGCGATGTGTGTCAATGATGTTCTCGCTCAAGGTGCGGAGCCGCTCTTCTTTCTCGACTATCTGGCGGTCGGAAAAGCCGATCCCGTAAAAATAGAAGAGATCGTAAAAGGCGTAGCCGAAGGCTGCACTCAGTCGGGGGCGGCGCTCGTCGGCGGTGAAACGGCGGAAATGCCAGGCCTCTACACGGAAAACGAGTATGATATTGCCGGCTTTTCGGTGGGCGCCGCTGAAAAGGACAACATCGTGACGGGCGAAAACATTGCGGAAGGGCATCTTTTAATCGGCCTCTCTTCAAGCGGTCTTCACAGCAATGGCTTTTCACTCGTACGGAAAGTTCTTCTTGAGGATGCCGGTCTTAGCCTCGATGAAACGTATGCACCTTTTGAACGGCCTCTTGGCGAAGAGCTTTTAGAGCCGACAAAAATATATGTCAAACCTGTGCTTGAAGCTGTGAAATCAGGAAAAATCGCCGGCATGGCACATGTCACAGGAGGCGGTTTTTATGAAAACCTGCCGCGCATGATGCCTGACGGTCTTGGCGTTGAAATCGACAACGGCTCTTGGCCTGTCCCTCCTATATTTCCGTTTATTCAGGAAAAGGGCGGTCTGAAATCTGAAGAAATGTTCAACGTCTTCAACATGGGAATCGGCTTTGTACTAGCTGTCAAAGAAGAGCACATGACAGATCTCATTCAAACGCTCGAAAATCATGGGGAAAAAGCATATTTGATCGGCCGGGTGAAAACCGGAAGCGGCGTGACGTTTGGCGGTGCCGGTCTTTCATGAAAAAATTTGCGGTATTTGCATCTGGAAGCGGAACGAATTTTGAAGCGATCTTGAGAAAGATGAAAGAAGAAAACTGGGATGCCGAAATCGTGCTTGTCGTCTGTGACAAACCGCAGGCTAAAGTGCTTGAAAGAGCGGAAAAAGCCGGAATCCCGTCATTCGCTTTTCAGCCGAAATCGTTTGAAAATAAAGCGGCATTTGAAAGGATCATCGTTGAACAGCTTCATCTTCACGGGGCTGAGTGGATTGTGCTTGCCGGCTATATGAGACTGATCGGCAATACGCTTCTTTCGGCCTTCCGGAACAAAATCATCAACATCCATCCGTCGCTCCTGCCGGCTTTTCCGGGCATTGATGCAATCGGACAGGCATACAGATCAGGCGTGAAAGTGGCCGGAATCACGGTTCACTATGTTGATGAAGGTATGGACACGGGGCCGATCATCGCTCAGCGCGCCCTTGAGCTTGAAAAAGATGAAACATTGGAATCTTTGGAAGAAAAGATTCACAAATTGGAACACGAGCTTTATCCCGAAGTAATCAAAGAGCTTCTTGAACTAAATGGCAGAGGTGAGAAGGAATGACGATCAAACGCGCATTAATCAGCGTATCTGATAAAACGAACATTGTCCCTTTTGTAAAAGAATTGACAGAGCTTGGCGTTGAAGTGATTTCAACAGGCGGCACAAAAAAACTGCTTCAGGAAAACGGTGTTGATGTGATCGGCATTTCTGAAGTGACGGGCTTCCCGGAAATCATGGACGGCCGCCTGAAAACACTTCATCCGAATATCCACGGGGGACTTCTTGCTGTCCGCGATAATGAAAAACACATGGCACAGCTGAGTGAACAAGGAATCCAGCCGATTGATCTTGTTGTCGTCAACCTGTATCCATTTAAAGAAACGATTTCAAAAGAGGGCGTCACATACGAAGAAGCGATTGAGAATATCGACATCGGCGGCCCAGGTATGCTTCGCGCAGCCGCGAAAAACCATCAGGACGTCACAGTCATCGTCGATCCCCGCGATTACAGCCCTGTGCTGAACGAAATCAAAGAAACTGGTGCGGTGTCTCTAGAGAAAAAACGCGGACTGGCGGCGAAAGTATTCCGCCACACAGCAGCATATGATGCATTGATTGCAGACTACTTAACAAACGTAACAGGTGAAAAAGAGCCAGAGCAGTTCACCGTCACATTTGAGAAAAAGCAATCGCTTCGCTACGGAGAAAACCCGCATCAGGAAGCTGTTTTTTATCAAAGCGCGCTCCCTGTCAAAGCGTCGATCGCTTCAGCCGAACAGCTTCACGGAAAAGAGCTCTCCTACAACAACATTAAGGATGCGGATGCTGCAGTCCAAATCGTCCGCGAATTCACCGAACCGGCAGCGGTCGCCGTCAAGCATATGAACCCGTGCGGCGTCGGAACCGGCAACACGATAGAAGAAGCGTTTAACAAAGCATATGCGGCTGATCAGACATCGATCTTCGGCGGAATTATCGCCCTTAACCGCGAAGTCGACAAAGCAACGGCCGAAGTGCTTCATCAAATCTTTTTGGAAATCATTCTTGCACCTTCTTTCAGCAAAGAAGCGCTTGAGATTTTAACATCCAAGAAAAATCTCCGTCTGCTGACGCTCGATGTCAATCAGCCTGTTCAAAATGAAAAACAGCTGACATCTGTACAAGGCGGCCTGTTGATTCAGGATCTGGACATGCATGGCTTTGAAGATGCCGACATCTCCATTCCGACAAAAAGAGAGCCGACCGAACAAGAATGGGCTGATCTAAAACTCGCATGGAAAGTCGTTAAACACGTCAAATCGAATGCGATTGTTCTCGCCAAAGATGACATGACGATCGGTGTCGGCGCAGGGCAAATGAACCGCGTCGGTTCCGCCAAAATCGCGATCGAACAGGCCGGAGAAAAAGCAAAGGGAAGTGCGCTTGGATCTGACGCGTTTTTCCCGATGCCTGATACCGTGGAAGAAGCGGCCAAAGCAGGGGTAACCGCGATCATTCAGCCGGGCGGTTCTGTTCGTGACGAAGATTCGATTAAAAAAGCGGATGAATACGGGATTGCCATGGTGTTCACCGGAATCCGCCACTTCAAACATTAAGGGGAGGAAGCAGCGTGAATGTATTGATTATCGGTAGAGGCGGAAGAGAGCACACACTCGCCTGGAAAGCGGCGCAAAGCCCTCTAGTCGAAACGGTTTATGCAGCCCCGGGAAATGACGGAATGACCGGAACTGCCGCACTCGTTGATCTTGATGAAGGAGATCACAAGGGACTTCTCGCTTTCGCAAAGGAAAACAATATCGGGCTGACGATCGTCGGTCCTGAGGTTCCTTTGATCGAAGGCCTTGTTGATAAGTTTGAAAAAGCGGGCCTTCCGGTGTTCGGACCATCGGAAAAAGCCGCAGTGATTGAAGGAAGCAAGCAGTTTGCAAAAGATTTGATGAAAAAATATCAAATTCCGACAGCGGAATATGAAACATTTACGTCTTTTGAAAAAGCAAAAGCTTATGTTGAGGATAAAGGCGCACCGATCGTCATCAAAGCGGATGGGCTTGCGGCCGGAAAAGGTGTCACAGTCGCGATGACAGAGAAAGATGCGATTCAGTGTCTGCACGACTTTTTGGAAGACGAAAAGTTTGGCGAAGCAAGCGCATCTGTCGTCATAGAAGAATTTTTAAGCGGAGAGGAATTTTCGCTGATGGCGTTCGTTAAAGGCGAAAAAGTATATCCGATGGTGATCGCGCAGGACCATAAGCGGGCATTTGACGGAGACAAAGGTCCGAATACAGGGGGAATGGGCGCATATTCACCGGTGCCGCAGATTTCCGATGCGGTCGTTCAAGATGCCGTCAAAACGATTTTAGAACCCGCCGCCCAAGCGATGGTCAAAGAAGGCCGTTCATTTACGGGGGTCTTATATGCGGGCTTAATGCTGACGGAAAAAGGTACAAAAGTGATCGAGTTTAACGCCAGATTCGGCGATCCGGAAACACAAGTCGTGCTCCCGCGTCTTGAATCAGATCTTGTTCAAGTGATGCTTGACTTGCTGGAAGGACGCGAAGTCGAGCTCAAGTGGAAGGATACAGCAGCAGTCACCGTTGTGCTGGCGTCTGAAGGCTATCCTGAAAGCTATGAAAAAGGCACGCCGATCGGTTTATTAGAACCTGTTCAAGAACAGACCGTCGTCTTTCACGCAGGAACGAAAAAAAGCGACGGGCAGTTTGTGACGAACGGCGGCCGCGTCGTCAATGTCACAGCATTTGCAGACACGTTTGAAGCCGCGAGAAAAACTGCTTACAAAGCGGTGAGCGAAGTCGCAAAACCGGGCCTTTTTTACCGGACCGATATTGGTGCAAGGGCTTTGAAGGCCGCGCAGAAATAGTGAAAAGCATAAAGAGACAAAATGGGCGCTTCCCATTTTGTCTTTTTAGTGTTTTTGAATGATGTTGATCAGGGCTTCTGCCATGAATTCAGGAGGGATAAGGCATTCCGTTTTCAAGCCACCATGCTGCTGTGCCTGCATAGGCGGAAATCACGAATTGCCGAGGCCCCTATTGTCAACTTCATCGGGCGCGGCTTTTTTGATGCCTGACAAAAAGCTGTCATTCCCAAAATCATTAAGCAAACCCTTAATATTCAACTCATATCTTTTGTTGATGATGATCGTAAAATCATGGGCGTTCTTTTGCAAATGAAGATAGATTCGCAGCAGATACCAGTATGCCTCAGGCTTTTCCTCATTACGATCAATGTCAAGCGGTGAAAAAATATCTTCTTTCATCGTTTCAAACATGTCGCTCATATTTTGGTGCAGCAAATCATATTTATCTTGAGGATCAGAGGGGCGAATTTGAAAAAAGGAGAGGGTGTTATTGCTTTTCTTGCTTCAGCCAACCGGGATGAATCCAAATTAGAAAGGGCGCATGAATTTGATATTCATCGCCATCCGAATCCGCATATCGGAATTTGGACACGGTATCCACTTCTGTTTAGGCGTCCCGCTTGCACGGCTGGAAGCTAAAATCGCGCTGACTGCGCTTTTGAAGCAATATTCTTCTATAGAAAAGGTCTCGATCACGCCGATGGCCAACAGCAGCTGTACGGTCTGAAACATTTCCGCCTCCGCGTGAAACCTGCTGAAAAAGCATTATTGTTCAAACCGTGAAAAAAGCACCCCTTTGGGTGCTTTTTTACGATTGTTCGTCTGACTGCGCCTGCTTCATATACGTTTGGCAAACATAAGTCATGGGGCAAAACCTTAAAATGCCCGAAGCGGCTTTCATCGCGCCCATAAACATGCAGAAAAACGTCATTCTGCACCACGGCTTTCTCGTCAACTTCGCCGTCGCCGCGGACAGGATCGTCAGCCCGCAGGCGATGCGGAAAACAGCGTCAAACAGCCCGATGTTTTGCTTCATATTGATTCCTCCGATTTAAATAATTAAATAAAGTGTTTTTTCGAAAAATTGTAACGTGTTGGTAATGCGTGACTATATTAAATGTGTTAACATGGGATCATTACATGTAAAGGAGAGTATGTGAATGTTCGAACGCACCTTAAATTGGAAAAACAAGCACATCAGATCGCAAGTTGATGTTGTAAGTTCAAGGCTGCTGCCAACGCTCCTTTTACGAAATGCATCCGTACTAAACCCGTACTTAAAGCAATGGGTCCGCGCAAACGTATGGATTCATCATGACAGAATCGTGTATGTCGGCCGTGATTTGCCTAAATCGGCTGTTAAAACTACAATAGATTGTGAAGGGAAATACATTGTACCCGGGTATATTGAGCCGCATGTGCATCCTTTTCAAATTTATAATCCCCAAACATTGGCTGAATATGTGTCACAGTTTGGAACAACGACATTCGTGAATGACAACCTGTTTCTGCTTTTGCACTGCGGAAAAAAGAAAGCGTTTTCTATATTGGAGGAACTGAAAAAACAGCCTGTTCACTACTATTGGTGGTCAAGGTATGACTTGCAGACAGAGGTCTTAAATGAGGATCAGATTTTATCCATTGACTACCGAAAACACTGGGGCGAACATCCTGATGTTATACAGGGAGGAGAAATGACAAGCTGGCCGCGCCTTTTGGACGGCGATGATTTGCTTCTGCATTGCATGCAATGTACAAAAAGAAGACGGAAGCGGATAGAAGGCCATTTTCCGGGCGCTTCGGAAAAAACGCTTACAAAAATGAAGCTTTTCGGCGCTGACGCCGATCATGAAGCCATGACCGGAAAGGAAGTGCTGAAACGGCTTGAACTGGGGTACTATGCCGGTTTAAGGCATTCTTCCATACGCCCTGATTTGCGAAAGATTTTGCGCGAGCTTCATGAAGAAGGCTTTCGCCATTATGATCATATGTTTTATACAACGGACGGCGCCACGCCGAATTTCTATAAGGAAGGCATGACAAACCAGCTGATTGCGATAGCGCTTGAAGAGGGAGTCCCTGCGGTTGACGCCTATAATATGGCCGCGTTTAATATCGCTAAATATTATCATATGGAAGACATTCTCGGTGTTGTCGCACCGGGCAGATATGCGACGCTCAATATTTTGGAGAGCCCTGAAAATCCGAACCCTGTGACAGTTTTGGCGAAAGGCCGGATTTTGAAATCGGACGGCATTGATATGAAGACGTTTTCAGAACCCGATTGGCAAAAAGGGGGTCTTGTCCCTCTGAACCTTTCATATGATCTAACGATGGATGACTTGCAGTTTTCTATGCCGCTCGGCTTGAAAATGAGGAATTCAGTCATTATGGAACCTTATACCATTGAGATCGACAACTCTGTGGATCAGCTGTCCTTTGAACATGATGAAAGCTATCTTTCTCTGTTTGACAAGTATGGGAAATGGCGGGTCAATACGATGCTGAAAGGATTTGCGCCCCGTGTGCAAGGGTTTGTCAGCTCTTATTCAACAACGGGGGATATTGTGGCGATCGGAAAAAACAAGGAAGACATGCTGCTGGCCTTCAAACGAATGAAAGAAATCGGAGGGGGAATCGTATTAGCCGAAAACGGGAAAATACTGTATGAAATTCCTCTTCATTTAAGCGGCGGCGCATCAAATGAGACGTATGAGACGGTGCTTGAAAGGGAAGAAAAGTTGAAAGGACTTCTTTTTGAAAGAGGATATACGTTCAGCGACCCTATCTACACCCTTCTCTTTTTGCAAAGCACTCATCTTCCTTATATCAGGGTGACGCCGAAAGGGATCTTTGATGTCATGAAAAAAACTGTACTCTTTCCATCGATAATGCGTTAAAATATAAAAGAGCGGGAGCTAATGTATGTTTAATCGATATGTAAGAGTGCTGCTGTGTTTTGCCTGTGTATTGCTGTTAGCATCATGCCAGCAGCAGGAAAAACAGGAAGCCGGGCAGAAAATATATCCGCTGACAGGAATGAAAGCGGAAAAAGACATTCGGCAGCGGCCGCTGGCTGTTGTGGTGAACAATCATCCAAAAGCTAGGCCGCAGTCAGGGCTAAGCAAAGCCGATATTGTCATTGAGGCCCTTAGTGAAGGCGCGATTACCAGATTTGTGGCGATTTTTCAAAGCGAAATGCCTAAAGCGGCGGGACCTGTCAGAAGCGCGCGGGAATATTTCATTGATTTGGCTCGTGGTTTTGACGCCATCCTGGTGCATCACGGCTGGAGTCCAGGTGCAAAAAGCCGGCTTGAAAACGGTGATGCCGATTATGTCAATGGATTGGATTATGACGGCAGTCTGTTTTGGAGAGCTGATTTTCGAAAGGCGCCGCATAATTCGTACACTTCATTTGAAAACGTCAAGCAGGCAGCCGCTGAAAAGGGATATGCCCTTGAGACCCGCACAGATCCGCTCACTTTTAAAGAAAGTCCTGAAGAGCCTTCAGAGACGCTTTATTCCATCCGGTTAGATTATGGAACAAAATCCGTTACAAACCGTGTCGAATATGGTTATGATAAGAAGGTTAAAGGCTATGTGAGAAAGTCAGCCGGCGTTTTGACAACAGACCTTGAAACAGAAGAACCGGTTATTCTTCAAAATATTGTAATAGCGGAAGCCGAACATCAAATGAAAGATGCGTACGGGAGAAGGGATATTGACCTTCGTTCAGGCGGAAAAGGGCTGCTTCTGCAAAACGGGGAAGTCCGTCAGATCAATTGGAAGAACGAAAACGGCCGGATCATACCAGTTGCGGATGGAAAAAGCGTTCCATTCGTGCCGGGAAAAACGTGGATCAATATCATTCCCGATCTCAGCAAGGTTTCTATTAGCAAAGGAGAAGGTGTGTAACGATGCAGATCGATAAATTGCGCGGGAGAGAGCTGGATCAGCTTTTTCAATCCATTCTATCATTAAAAGATCTCGAAGAATGCTATCGTTTTTTCGATGATTTATGTACAATAAATGAAATTCAGTCACTGGCTCAGCGGCTCGAAGTGGCCAGGATGCTTCGCGACGGCAACACGTACCATAAAATCGAAACGGAAACCGGAGCGAGCACGGCGACCATTTCCAGGGTAAAGCGCTGCCTGAATTACGGAAATGACGCTTATACACTGGCACTGGACCGTGTAAAAGAAAAAGAATCTGAATCATCTTCGTGATGTTCACTGTACCGCCTGGCTTTAAAAGCTTTAGGCGGTTTTTTTATGGCCGTAAACTTTTGCCTCCGCTGCCTGCATTATCCCTCATTCTTTATTCGTTATCCGTTTTTCCAAAGAGAATGAATTTGTTATAATATTTAAATGGTAAGAACGATTGGAGGAGCTTTTTTCATGTACGATATTACCGAGTGGAAGCATGTCTTTAAACTCGATCCCAATAAAGAGATAACGGATGATCAGCTTGAACAGCTGTGCGAATCAGGAACAGATGCGATATTGATCGGCGGAAGCGACGGTGTCACAGAAGATGACGTGCTTCGGCTGATGTCAAAAGTTCGCCGTTTTTTGGTTCCTTGCATCCTTGAGGTCTCAACGATTGATGCGATCGTGCCGGGTTTTGACCTTTATTTTATCCCGACCGTATTAAACAGCAATGATCCCGACTGGATTGTCGGTTTACATAAAGAGGCGATGAAAGAGTACGGCGAGCTGATGTCGCCCGAGGAGATCGTTGTCGAAGGGTACTGCATTTTAAATGCAGACTGCAAGGCGGCAGCATTGACAAATGCCGATGCGGGGCTTGACCTTGAAGACGTTAAAGCATACGCGCGAATGGCTGAGCATCTTTTCCGCCTGCCGATCTTTTATCTGGAATACAGCGGCAGGCTCGGGGATGCAGAGATCTTGAAGGAAACGAAAGCTGTTTTGAATGATACGACATTATTTTACGGCGGCGGCATTCAAGATTCTGCAACAGCAGTGAAGATGGCCGAGCATGCCGATGTGATCGTGGTCGGAAATGCGATTTATGAAAACTTCGGACAAGCGCTGAAAACGGTGAAGGCTGTAAAAGAATGAGCGAAATAAACCGGAATGGTTTATAATAGAACATATGTTTGAATGGGCGGTGAATCAATTTTGAATTATATTAGCGATCAATTATTAAACGGATTAAATAAAGTTCAGCAGGATGCAGTCAGGAAAACGGACGGGCCGCTTTTGATCATGGCGGGAGCCGGAAGCGGAAAAACACGGGTGCTGACCCATCGAATCGCCTATTTGATGGCGGAGAAGCGTGTCGCCCCGTGGAATATTTTGGCGATTACATTTACAAACAAAGCGGCCAGAGAAATGAAAGAGCGTGTTGAAAGCATCCTTGGGCCGGGAGCGGATGACATTTGGATTTCGACGTTCCACAGCATGTGTGTGAGGATTTTGCGGAGAGACATCGACCGAATCGGAATCAGCCGCAACTTCTCGATTCTTGATACATCAGATCAGCTTTCCGTCATTAAAGGCATCTTAAAGGAAAGAAACATCGATCCGAAAAAATTCGATCCCCGGAGCATTCTCGGCTCGATCAGCGGTGCGAAAAATGAACTGATCGACCCTGAAGAATACGAGAAAACGGCGGGCGGTTTCTTTGAACAGGTGGCAAGCGACGTCTATAAAGACTATCAAAAAAAGCTGCAAAAAAATCAGTCGCTCGATTTTGATGACTTGATCATGACGACGATCCGTCTGTTCGACAGGGTACCGGAAGTGCTCGAATACTATCAGCGGAAGTTTCAATACATCCATGTCGATGAGTATCAAGATACAAACAGAGCGCAGTATTTGCTCGTCAAAAAATTGGCGCAGCGATTCCAAAACATCTGCGTCGTCGGGGATTCTGACCAGTCGATTTACAGATGGCGCGGAGCGGACATTGCGAACATTCTTTCTTTTGAAAAAGACTATCCGAATGCCAGCGTCGTTCTGCTTGAACAAAACTACAGATCGACGAAGCGGATTTTGAATGCGGCCAATGAAGTCATTCAGAACAACTCGAACAGAAAGCCGAAAAACCTTTGGACTCAAAATGATGAAGGGGCAAAAATCGCTTCCTACAGAGGAGACAACGAATTTGGCGAAGGCCAATTTGTCGCGGGCAAAATCAGGGAGCTCATCGCTTCGGGAAAACGCTCGCTTTCAGATATTGCGATTTTATACCGGACAAACGCGCAGTCCCGTGTCATTGAGGAAACGTTGATGAAAGCGAACATCAACTATAATATCGTCGGCGGCACGAAGTTCTACGACAGAAAAGAAATTAAAGACATTCTCGCATATTTGCGCCTTGTCGCAAATCCCGATGATGATATCAGCTTTGCAAGGATCGTGAATGTGCCGAAGCGCGGCGTCGGTGCGACTTCTGTCGATAAGATCGCCGCATATGCTGACATGAATGGACTGCCGATGTTTGAAGCGCTCGGACAGGTTGATTTTATCGGGCTCAGTGCAAAAGCAGCCAATGCGCTTGACGGGTTCAGACAGATGGTTGAAAACTTGACGAATATGCAGGAGTACTTATCCGTCACAGAGCTGACAGAAGAAATTCTTGAAAAGACCGAATACCGCGAAATGCTGAAAGCGGAAAAATCGCTTGAGGCACAGAGCCGTCTTGAAAATATTGACGAGTTTCTGTCCGTGACGAAAAACTTTGAGCAGCAAAGCGAAGACAAATCGCTTGTCGCGTTTTTGACAGATCTTGCGCTGATCGCAGATATCGATCAGCTTGATCAGAAGGAAGAGGAGTCCGGACATAAGGACACCGTCACCTTAATGACGCTTCATGCTGCAAAAGGGCTTGAATTTCCTGTCGTTTTCCTGATGGGGCTTGAAGAAGGGGTCTTCCCCCACAGCCGCTCCCTGATGGAGGAAGCGGAAATGGAAGAGGAGCGGAGGCTTGCGTATGTCGGCATTACGAGGGCCGAGGAAGAGCTCTATTTAACAAACGCCAAAATGCGGACATTGTTTGGCAGAACGAATATGAATCCGGAATCAAGATTTATTGCAGAAATACCGGAAGAATTATTGGACAATCTAAATGAGAAGAAGAAGGATCTGAAAAGTCCGTTCGGAAGGAAGCCGGAGCCGAGGGGGCCTGTTGCAAGACCAGCCGCATCCTACAGCAAAACGGGCGGAGACGGAATCGGCTGGGCCGTCGGTGATAAGGCCTCCCATAAAAAATGGGGTGTCGGAACGGTCGTCAGCGTAAAAGGAGCCGGTGAATCAACTGAGCTTGACATCGCCTTCCCGAGCCCGATCGGAGTGAAGCGTCTTCTCGCGGCCTTTGCGCCAATTGAAAAGCAATAATGGCAAAAGACCTGAAATGAAAGGACGAAATCAATGGAAAAAGAAACAGCAAAACGTCGTGTGGAACAACTGCATGCACTGATTAACAAATACAACTATGAATATCACACACTTGATGACCCGAGCGTGCCAGATTCCGAATATGACAAATTGATGAAGGAGCTTATTGCCATTGAGGCGGAGCACCCTGATTTAAAAACGCCCGTCTCTCCTTCACAGCGTGTCGGCGGAGCCGTTCTGGACGCCTTTCAAAAAGTGCAGCACAAAACACCGATGCTGAGCCTCGGCAATGCGTTTAATGAGGAAGATCTGCGCGACTTTGACCGCAGGGTCCGCCAGGCGGTCGGAGACGTTGAGTATAACGTCGAATTCAAAATAGACGGTCTTGCTGTTTCATTGCGCTACGAAAACGGCGTATTTGCCAGAGGTGCGACAAGGGGCGACGGAACGACCGGCGAGGATATTACTGAGAACTTGAAGACGATCAGAAACATCCCCCTCAAGATGAAACGCGACCTTTCCATCGAGGTGCGCGGAGAAGCTTTTATGCCGAAACGCTCCTTTGAACTGCTGAACGAAGCGAGGCTTGAAAGAGAAGAAGAGCCGTTTGCAAACCCGCGAAACGCAGCTGCCGGATCATTAAGACAGCTTGATCCGAAAATTGCAGCGAAACGAAATCTTGATATTTTCGTCTACAGTATAGCTGAGCTTGACGAAATGGGTGTCGAAACGCAGAGCCAAGGGCTTGATTTTCTCGATGAACTCGGCTTCAAAACCAATCATGAACGAAAAAAATGCAGCACAATCGAAGAGGTCATTGAAATCGTTGAAGAGCTGAAGACAAAACGCACAGACCTGCCATATGAAATTGACGGGATCGTCATTAAAGTCAATTCCCTCGATCAGCAGGAAGAGCTCGGATACACGGCGAAAAGCCCGCGCTGGGCAATTGCCTACAAGTTTCCGGCTGAAGAAGTCGTTACAACGCTATTGGACATTGAATTGAGCGTCGGCCGGACGGGCGCAGTGACGCCGACGGCGATACTCGAACCCGTAAAAGTTGCGGGAACGACAGTCCAAAGAGCGTCTCTTCATAACGAAGATTTAATTAAAGAGAAAGATATTAGACTGTTTGATAAAGTCGTCATCAAAAAAGCGGGAGATATCATCCCGGAGGTTGTCAATGTGCTGGTTGAACAGCGGACGGGCGAAGAAAAAGAATTCAGCATGCCCAAGGAATGCCCGGAATGCGGAAGCGAGCTGGTCAGAATTGAGGAGGAAGTCGCGCTTCGCTGCATCAATCCTGAATGCCCTGCCCAGATCAGAGAAGGGTTGATTCATTTCGTTTCCCGCAACGCCATGAATATAGAAGGCCTCGGAGAACGCGTCATCACCCAGCTGTTCCGGGAGGATCTTGTCCACAATGTGGCTGATCTTTATAAATTGACGCGGGAGCAGCTGATCGGTCTTGAACGAATGGGTGAGAAATCGACTGACAACTTGTTGCAGTCGATTGGAAAATCGAAGGAAAATTCATTGGAACGGCTTCTTTTCGGGCTCGGCATCCGCTTTATCGGTTCAAAAGCGGCCAAAACGCTTGCCATGCATTTTGAAACGCTCGACAGGCTCAAAAAAGCAACAAAGGAAGAATTGGTTGAAGTTGATGAAATCGGTGAAAAAATGGCGGATGCCCTCGTCACATACTTTGAAAAAGAAGAGATTCTAAAACTTTTGGCTGAGCTTGAAGAGCTCGGTGTCAACACCGTTTACAAAGGCCCGAAAAAAGCAATTGCCGAAGACAGCGACTCCTATTTTGCCGGAAAAACGATTGTGCTGACCGGAAAGCTCAGCGAAATGTCGAGGAACGACGTAAAAGCTGAAATTGAAGCGCTCGGGGGAAAAATTACAGGCAGTGTAAGCAAAAAAACCGATCTTGTCATTGCCGGAGAAGCGGCAGGCAGCAAACTGGCCAAAGCTGAAGAGCTTAACATCGAGGTATGGGATGAAGCAAGGCTGATCAGTGAGCTAAAGAAATAAGAGGAGTGTTTTCTATTGAAAAAAACATTATTTTTGGCGGCTGCTGCGGGTATGCTGATGCTCTCAGCCTGTGCGCCGAATTTTGGGGGAGAAGAAGAACAAGAGATGGTTCAGAAGACGGACAAGGCCAAAGAAAAAGCCATCATCCCAAAATACAGCATCTCTGATTCTTATTATAAAATGGTTATTCCATTTAAAGCCGGAAAAGCCCGGGGCTTGACGGCGGAACGGCTGAATACGAGGCTTGACATCGATGAATTTGAAACAGGCATGATGCGCCTCGCGCAAGATTCTTTCTCTACTGACGATTATCTTTTTCAGGAAGGCCAATATTTAGATGAAGATACAATCACAAGCTGGCTGGCTCGTAAAAAAACGGGAGCAGATCTGAAGAAAGCGCAGAAAGATGATAAAGACTTTCAAAACCTCGGGCTGAACCCCGCTCTTTCAGGCAGCGGCTCAACGGAAAAGCAAAACGAGGAGAGCCCGATTTATCTCGCCCATATGCTTGAGCACGATTACCTTGTCCGCAAAGACAAAGATACGATTGAGCTGGGCGGCGTTGTGATCGGCTTGGCGCTCAACTCTGTCTACTATTACCGCGAAAAAGTCGGCGACCCGCAAAAAGAAGTGACGATCAGCGATAAAAAGCTGAAAACAGAAGGCGAAAAGATCGCACAGGAAGTGGCAAAACGCGTCCGGAACATGGATGATCTGAAGAATATTCCGCTGACGATCGTCCTGTACAAGCAGGCGCCAAAATCATCGATCGTGCCTGGAAACTTCATTGCCAAAACAGAAGTCAAAGCAGGCTCAAGCGAGGTCGGCGGCTGGGATCATATCAATGAAGAATACACCTTCTTCCCGTCAGATAAAGGAAAGGATAAACATCCGGATGATGCGGAGCTCTTTAAACGGTTCAAAAATAAAGTCGATACGTATTTTCCAAACTATACTGGTGTTGTCGGCACAGCATTGTATAAAGACGACCAAATGCAGGAGATGAAAATAAACATTCCGATGCAGTTTTACGGAAAAAGCGAAGTCATTGCGTTTACACAGTTTCTGACCGGTGAAGTGATGGATTACTATGGAAAAAGCGAACTGAATGTAGAAATCAACATCACTTCATCAGACGGACAGGAAGCCGTCATTCTGAAAAAGCCGGGAGACAAAGAACCGACCGTTCATATTTATGATTCATAAAAGAAAAAGCAGCCTTCATCGGCTGCTTCTTTTGAATCATGCGCTGACATTAAAGCGTATCACATTTCACTCCGACGACTCCGTCGATCGCTTTAATGTCATAATAAACATCAGTCACATATCTTTTCTTATGGACCATGATTTTCGTTTCCATAATCGGAAAATCTTTATCGCGCATATCGTCGATCCGGACAGAGTGTATCCGGATGTTTTTCGCTTTCATTTCCTTGAGGATGTCGGTCATTTTATCCTTATCAGACAGGGACATGCGAATGCGGATTTCTTTTTCCTGCAAGCGGCCGGGGCCGATTTTGCCGATCATCCAGGGCAAAAACTCGACGCTGACTAATATGAAGACCAAACTGATAAATGCCTCTTTATAAAAACCCGCTCCGATTGCGACGCCGAGACCTGCCGCACCCCAGATCATAGCAGATGTTGTGAGGCCGGAAATGACATCATTGCTTTTCCTTAAAATGACGCCTGCCCCGATGAAACCGATCCCGGAAATAATTTGCGCCGGCAGCCGCAAGGGATCCATCATAATCCGGTTTGATTTCGGAAAATGATAGGCTGCATCAATGCTGACCAATGTCAACACACATGAGCTGATCGCAATGACAATGCATGTTTTCAAGCCGAGCGGCTTATTTTTTAGTTCCCTTTCGAGACCGATGACCATTCCGATTAATGTTGCGACTCCCAGCTTCATGACCGTGTCCATGTCGATATGCCAATCCATGCCCATTGATCTCCTTTCTCACACTAATTGATATGATTTTCTCACAGACATGATGGGCGGACAATATTTTTTGCGAAAAGAAGGTGATGTTTCAGTATGCTGCTGTTATTGTCTCTGCTGCTTCCGCTGTCGATATTCGCCATCATCGTGGCTTGTGCCTATAACATGTTTATCCGCAAAAAAACCATTCAAAACCACTATACTCCTTTTGATTATATTGCCGGACAAACATCAAAAGAATTCCATGAAGAAAAAAAGGAACAGGAAGCTCGCGATGATGATGAAAGCGGTGAAGGAAAATAAAAAAGCTGCCGAGGCATACAGCCCGGCAGTTTTTTGGATTTGCTATTAAATTAAGAATGTTCTTCCTCATGCGTCTGTTCCATTTCTTCAAACATATCAGATGCCTCAGAACCTGGTTTATTCGTCATCAGGCTGACAGCGACAACCACAATCAGACTCAAGAAGAATCCTGGAATCATTTCATAAACTCCGGTTGCCTCTTGAAGTCCAGTCAGAATCCAAATCAACACGGTTGCGGCTCCTGTGATCATGCCTGCTAATGCGCCCCACTGGTTCATTCGCTTCCAGTACAGGCTGAGAAGGATGGCAGGTCCAAACGCAGAACCAAACCCGGCCCAAGCATAGCCGACGAGATCCAAGATCGTGTTATTCGGGGTCAAGGACAGAAGAAGGGCGATGACGGCGACCAAAAGAACGCTCATGCGTCCGACAAAGACAAGTTCTTTATCTGTAGCTTTGCGGCGGAAAAACGTTTTGTAAAAGTCTTCGGTCATGGCGCTTGACGTCACCAAGAGCTGGGACGATACCGTACTCATGATAGCCGCAAGCAAAGCGGAAAGTAAAAATCCGGTAATCAATGGATGGAATAATACTTTAGAAAATACAATAAAGATCGTTTCAGGATCTTTCAGGGTTGCGCCTGTTTCATGGACATACGCCACTCCAATCAATCCGACAAGCAATGCGCCGATGACAGAGACGATCATCCAGCCCATCGCAATGCGTCGTGCAGGCTTCAGTTCTTTTACGGATGAAATCGCCATAAAGCGCACGATGATATGCGGCTGCCCGAAGTAGCCGAGTCCCCAGGCAAGAAATGAAATAATGCTAATGACGGTCGTTCCTTTGAAGAAATCCAACAGGCTCGGATCGATTTCTTCTATCACATTTATTGTCGGCGAGATTCCGCCTAATTGAGTAAAGGCAACGATCGGCACGAGCACTAAAGCAATAAACATAATCAAGCCTTGCACAAAGTCCGTCAGACTGACAGCTAAAAATCCTCCGAACAGCGTATATGCGATTACGACTGCAGTAGTTACTAATAAACCAATTTTATAATCGAGGCCAAACGCCGTTTCAAACAGCCGTCCTCCGGACACCATACCAGCTGACGTATAAAGTGTGAAAAACACCATGATGACAATCGCCGATGCCAGGCGCAGGATTCTTGTTGTATCATTGAACCGATTTTCAAAAAAGTCCGGAATTGTTATCGCGTCATTCGCTACTTCCGTATATGTGCGCAGACGGGGAGCGACGACTAAATAGTTCACATAAGCTCCAATCGTTAAGCCAACTGCAAGCCAGGCGCTTGAAAGTCCTGTTACATACATGGCCCCCGGGAGTCCCATCAGCATCCATCCGCTCATGTCAGACGCACCAGCCGATAAAGCCGTAACAGCAGGCCCAAGACCTCTGCCGCCGAGCATATAGTCATTCAAATTGGATGTTTTTCTGTAGGAATACCAGCCGATAAACAACATTGCGGCAAAATAAATCCCCAACGAAATAAATATTTCAACACTCACGTTTCATATCTCTCCTCTTTAACTTAATGTGGCATCACCTCTTTATGATTTTCAACAATACTGATTTTATGTGTACGAAGAATGTTGCAGGGCCTCCTCTTTAAAAGATCAAGTATTGGAATAATAAGGCGCTGCCAATTTAATCGTACTCAGTTACCTAACCTATCAAACTATTCCGAATCAATCAACCGTAAAAAGCCCATTAATTTTTGAAAAAAGGATGGGATGGTCCTGATAAGCATACTAATGAAAGCGCTTACAATTATTAATTAAAGTAAAAATATTCTGAAAATTTAGACATCCTATTTTGTCTGCTTCTTGATGTAAAATAAAATAAAACGGCGGGAGACGGGACGATGATTGCGGTTTTGTTGATTTACGAGGCTCACATTTGATATGATCAGTATTATATGACTAAGCGAGAATCATCATGGAGGTGTTTTTTATGTCGCGTATTTCTATAGAAGAAGTAAAGCATGTCGCCCATCTTGCAAGACTGGCGATTACGGACGAGGAAGCGGCTATGTTTACAGAACAGCTGGACAGCATTATTTCCTTTGCAGAAGAGCTGAATGAAGTCGATACAGAGAATGTTAAACCAACAACGCACGTATTGCAAATGAAGAATATCATGAGGGAAGATGTCCCTGATCAAGGTCTTCCGGTTGAGGACGTTGTCAAAAACGCGCCTGACCATAAGGACGGCTATATCCGCGTGCCGTCAATTTTGGACTAAATAAAGGAGGGAACGAGAGAACATGTCGCTGTTTGATCATAAAATATCTGAATTAAAACGTCTCATACATAATAAAGAGATCAGCATATCAGATTTAGTCGATGAATCCTATAAACGGATTCATGAAGTGGACGGAAAGGTTCAGGCCTTTTTGCAGCTTGATGAAGAAAAAGCCCGCGCTTATGCCAAGGAATTGGATGAAGCGACAGGCAGCAAAGACGAGCACGGTCTTCTTTTCGGCATGCCGATCGGAATCAAGGACAATATCGTCACAAAAGATTTACGCACAACCTGTGCGAGCAAAATATTGGAGAATTTTGATCCGATCTACGATGCAACGGTCGTTCAACGTCTTCAGGAAGCGGAAGCTGTCACGATCGGGAAGCTGAACATGGACGAATTTGCCATGGGGTCTTCCACAGAGAATTCAGGCTTACAAAAAACGAAAAATCCGTGGAATCTTGAAACCGTTCCGGGCGGATCAAGCGGAGGCTCCGCAGCGGCAGTGGCAGCCGGAGAAGTGCCGTTTTCACTCGGATCTGACACGGGAGGCTCCATTCGTCAGCCGGCTTCATTCTGCGGCGTCGTCGGCTTAAAACCTACATATGGACGAGTATCCAGATACGGTCTTGTCGCATTTGCTTCATCATTGGATCAAATCGGTCCGATCACAAAATCTGTCGAGGACAACGCCTACCTTCTGCAAGTGATTTCCGGCGTCGACAAAATGGATTCGACAAGTGCGAATGTGGACGTGCCCGACTATCTGTCCGCGTTGACAGGCGATATTAAAGGACTTAAGATCGCTGTTCCGAAAGAATACCTTGGCGAAGGTGTCGGAGAAGAAGCGAAGCAATCCGTCCTTGAAGCATTAAAAGTGCTTGAAGGCCTTGGTGCGACATGGGAAGAGGTGTCACTGCCGCACAGCAAATACGCGCTGGCCACCTATTATCTGCTTTCTTCATCTGAAGCTTCGGCAAACCTTGCCCGCTTTGACGGCATTCGTTACGGCTACCGCACCGATAATGCGGACAACTTAATCGACCTTTACAAGCAGACCCGTTCTGAAGGATTCGGAAACGAAGTCAAGCGCCGCATCATGCTCGGTACGTTCGCGCTAAGCTCAGGCTACTATGATGCTTACTATAAAAAGGCGCAGAAGGTCAGAACCTTGATCAAAAAGGACTTTGAAGACGTATTTGAAAATTATGACGTCATCATCGGACCGACAACGCCGACGCCTGCCTTTAAAATCGGCGAAAAAACGAGCGATCCGCTGACAATGTACGCCAATGACATCTTGACTATTCCTGTCAACCTTGCAGGTGTACCGGGAATCAGCGTACCGTGCGGACTTGCAAACGGCCTGCCGCTCGGCCTGCAGATCATCGGCAAACATTTTGATGAAAGCACAGTTTACCGCGTCGCCCACGCGTACGAACAGGCGACAGACCATCATAAGGCAAAACCTGAACTGTAAGGGGTGAAAAAACATGAACTTTGAAACGGTAATCGGACTTGAAGTCCACGTGGAGCTAAAAACAAAATCGAAAATTTTCTCAAGTTCTCCAACGCCATTCGGCGCTGCTGCCAATACGCAGACAAGCGTCATTGATTTGGGCTATCCCGGCGTGCTGCCTGTTTTAAATCAAGAGGCGGTCAATTTCGCGATGAAAGCGGCAATGGCGTTAAACTGCGAGATTGCGACGGAGACAAAATTCGACCGGAAAAACTATTTCTACCCTGACAATCCGAAAGCATACCAAATTTCTCAATTCGACAAACCGATCGGCGAAAACGGCTGGATCGAAATCGAAGTCGGCGGAAAGACGAAGCGCATCGGCATTACCCGCCTTCATTTGGAAGAAGATGCAGGGAAATTGACGCATACCGGTGACGGATACTCCCTTGTCGACTATAACCGTCAGGGAACGCCGCTCGTTGAAATCGTCTCCGAGCCTGACATCAGAACGCCTGAAGAGGCTTATGCCTATCTTGAAAAACTGAAATCGATTATTCAGTATACAGGCGTTTCCGACTGTAAGATGGAAGAAGGGTCGCTCCGCTGTGACGCCAATATCTCGCTCCGTCCGATCGGACAAGAGGAATTCGGCACGAAAACAGAGCTGAAAAATCTGAACTCATTTGCCTTTGTTCAAAAAGGCCTTGAGCATGAAGAAAAGCGCCAGGCGCAGGTTCTTCTGTCAGGAGGCGTCATTCAGCAGGAAACCCGCCGCTATGATGAGTCATCAAAGACGACGATTTTGATGCGGGTCAAAGAAGGTTCCGACGACTACCGCTATTTCCCTGAACCGGATCTAGTCGAGCTTTATATTGACGATGAGTGGAAACAGCGCGTCAAGGACAGCATTCCAGAGCTTCCCGACGAACGCCGCAAGCGCTACATTGAAGAGCTCGGACTGCCTGCCTATGATGCAAAGGTGCTGACGTTGACAAAGGAAATGTCAGACTTCTTTGAAGCGGCCGTTGAAAAAGGCGCCGACGCGAAGCTTGCATCAAACTGGCTGATGGGTGAAGTATCGGCTTACCTGAATGCTCAGCAAAAAGAGCTCGAAGATGTCGCGCTTACGCCTGAAGGCCTTGCCGGTTTGATTAAGCTGATTGAAAAAGGAACGATTTCATCCAAAATCGCGAAAAAAGTCTTCAAAGAATTAATCGAAAACGGCGGAGACGCAGAAAAAATCGTCAAAGAGAAAGGCCTTGTGCAAATCTCTGACGAAGGCACGCTCAGGAAGCTTGTCACAGAAGCGCTCGACAACAATCCTCAGTCGATCGAAGACTTTAAAAACGGAAAAGACCGGGCGATCGGCTTCCTTGTCGGCCAAATCATGAAAGCTTCAAAAGGCCAGGCCAACCCGCCGATGGTCAATAAGCTTCTTCTCGAAGAGATTAATAAAAGATAATACAAAACCTTGGAGATATCGCTCTCCAAGGTTTTTTTGCTCCCGCATTTTTATTCAACGAAAGGTGTTAATGAATCGCCGTTCCATATTTCTCCTTTATTCAGCGTCCAGCTATTAGAGATGATATGCTCCCTTATTCACGACAGGGCCCCAGCTGTCATTCCAAGCTAAGAAGTAAGCGGTTTTCGGATATTTTTGTCTAATTGCATTGATAAATGAAGAGTAGTCTAAGCTGCCGTTCGTTTCTTGCGGCCCGATTTCTGTGAAGGGAAACAGATGTCAGTTGATCATACCCCTGAATCGATTCCGCGTCGGTAAAGTAAGCGTCCAATTCAACAATGTCAACGTTAGAGATATTTTTTGAATATAAAGAAAATAACGCAATAGAATGAGATCAAACGATTATTTTTAGGGGATGAGAAAATGAAAGCGCTTATATGGCATAATGCTAAAGATTTACGATTAGAAAATATCGAAGAACCACAAGCGTTAGAGGGAAAAGTCAAAGTAAAAGTAGAATGGTGCGGAATTTGCGGAAGCGATCTGCACGAATATACCGCAGGCCCTATTTTCATTCCAATTGAAACACATCCGTTAAGCGGTGATAAAGCCCCAATCGTTATGGGACATGAATTTTCCGGACAGGTCGTCGAAGTAGGAAAAGGAGTTACGACTGTTCAAGTCGGCGACCGCGTAACTGTTGAACCTATCTACGCATGCGGCGAATGTGAAGCTTGTAAACAAGGAAAGTATAACCTTTGTGATAAATTGGGATTCTTTGGTCTCGCTGGAGGCGGCGGCGGGTTTTCTGAGTATACAGCGGTACCGGCAGAAATGCTTCACAAATTGCCGGAAACGGTATCATTTGAACAAGGTGCACTTGTTGAACCGTCTGCCGTTGCCCTTCACGCTGTACGCAATAGCAAATTGAAGGTCGGTGACAAAGCGGCCGTTTTTGGGACAGGCCCTATCGGTTTACTTGTGATCGAAGCATTAAAAGCATCCGGCGCATCAGAAATTTATGCTGTCGAATTATCTGAAACCCGCCGGCAAAAAGCAGCAGAGCTTGGGGCGGTCGTCATTGATCCAAAACAGTACGACGCAGTTGGTGAAATTCAGAAACGGACAAACGGCGGTGTAGATGTGGCCTATGAAGTGACAGGTGTGCCGCCTGTTTTAAAACAAGCGATCCATACAACAAAAATGAACGGGGAAACAATGGTTGTCAGCATTTTTGAGAAAGAAGCGCCAATCCATCCTCATGATATTGTCATGAAAGAACGCACATTAACCGGAATTATTGGATACCGCGACGTTTTTTCGACTGTCATCAGTTTAATGGCTCAAGGGTATTTCCCAGCTGACAAATTGGTAACGAAGCAAATTACACTTGATGAGGTCATCGAAGAGGGTTTCAAAGGATTACTAAGAGAAAGAGACCAAGTGAAGATCTTGGTCAAAGCTGAATAAATAGGAAAACCAGATTTCTATTTTAGTAGGAATCTGGTTTTCCTTTGCCGTCGGATATGCTGCCGCCTGTTTTATCAACGATCGAGAAAGCCTGAGATGATCTGAAAAAGATGCTGAACGTTGTCCTGATGCTCCAGGTTTGAGAGCATTCCTTGGATCACCGGCTTTCGGGGGGCATCTTTATTCAGCTCTTCTTCAATCACATCGAGCGTAATCAAAATGTCTTCCGGCAGGTCGGCTTTATTTTTTATCGTTTCGATCTCCTGCAAAATGGTATGTTTATCAGCCTCACTATTGGCATCCGTGTAAAAGCTGTATGTTTGATCAGCGAGGATCGAGTGTTCCCCGCTTTGAATCATGCCATTGATCATGTCATCGATTCTTCTGATAATGAAGTCTGCAAGCTCATAAAAATCAACCTCAATCTCGTTAAAAATAAACAAGTTTTGATAGGATTGCACAATTCCCTGCACGATCACCGTCAGATCCGACAAATAAGGCTTTATGATGTCCCCGAAGGCTGCGTAAAGCGCCTCCCGATAAGTTTCATGAAATTCTTCGCCGACTTTTTTAAAATACTCCTTTATTTTGCTGTTTTCAGGTATGCTGTGTTCGCTGATCATGACGAGAATGAAATCCCTGTGTTCTTTGCTCTCGCTGAATTGATAAGCGATTTGCTCTCTGAATGTTTCTTTCGGAGGGAAGTTTTTTTGCTGGATGCTCTTCATATTTTCCATGGTTCTATCGATATAATATTTAATAATAGCGAGCAAAAGTGCGTCTTTAGACTTGAAATGCAAATAGAAAGCCCCTTTAGAGATTTGGCACTCATTGGCGATATCCTGTATGGTCGTGGAAGCAAACCCGTTTTTAGCAAATAAGCGGAGGCCGGCTTTAATGATTTTTTCTTCTTTTTCTGTCATGAAAGTACTCCTTTAAAGCATCCTTAAAATTGATTAAATTTTAACATATATAAGTTGACGCTGTTTACTTTTGAAGTTTATTATTGTATAGAATGACCAGTCAGTCAATCTGTATTCAGAAAAAGATTTATAAAAATGGAGGTCGTAATGAATTCTATCATTAATTTTGTGCTAAAGAACAAGTTCGCTGTGTGGCTGATGACGATTATTGTTACAGTTGCCGGACTTTACGCCGGTTTGAATATGAAGCAAGAATCCATTCCTGATGTGAATATGCCTTACCTGACAATTAGCACGACATATCCGGGAGCTGCCCCGAGCCAAGTGGCAGACGAGGTAACAAAGCCGATTGAACAAGCGATGCAGAATGTGGACGGAGTGAGCGTTGTCACGTCAACGTCTTATGAAAATGCATCATCGGTTATGATTGAATATGATTATGAGAAGGACATGGACAAAGCGAAAACAGAAGCGGCTGAAGCGCTGGAAAACGTCAGCCTGCCTGATAACGCGAAAGACCCGGAAATTTCTCGCTACAGCATGAATTCCTTCCCGATCCTGACGCTCAGCGTATCGAGCAGCAAAGACAATCTTCAAGAACTGACGAAAAAAGTGGAAGACGGCCTCGTACCGAAGCTTGAAGGCGTTGAAGGCGCAGCTTCAGTCCAAGTATCGGGTCAGCAGGTTGAAGAGGTTGAGTTCTCTTTCAAAGAAGACAAAATGAAAGAATACGGACTTGACGAAGATACAGTCAAGCAAGTGATTCAAGGATCTGATGTGACAACTCCGCTTGGATTGTACACATTCGGCAATGAAGAAAAATCCGTCGTGGTCAGCGGCGATATTGAAACCATCAAAGATTTGAAGAATATGAGAATTCCGGCCGCATCTGCTTCAAGTGCAAACGGTGCAGCAGCGGCACAGGGCGGACAAGCGGCACAGAGCCCGCAGGCAGCCGCACAGGCGCAGCAAAGCGCCAGCACAGAAGTGCCGACGGTCAAGCTTTCAGACATTGCAAACATGAAAGATGTCAAAAAAGCTGAATCGATTTCACGCACAAATGGAAAAGACAGCATCGGCATCAACATCATCAAAGCAAACGACGCCAATACGGTAGAGGTTGCCGACAATGTCAAAGATGTACTGAAACAATATAAAGAAGACCATAAAGGCTTTGAGTACAGCTCAACAATGGATATGGCCGAACCGATCACACAGTCGGTCGAGACAATGCTGAGCAAAGCCATTTTCGGCGCGATCTTTGCGATTGTCATTATTCTCTTATTCTTAAGAGATATTAAGTCGACATTAATTTCGATCATTTCGATTCCATTATCCCTGCTCATCGCATTGCTTGTGCTGAGCCAGCTTGATATCACATTGAATATCATGACGCTCGGCGCCATGACAGTCGCCATCGGCCGGGTTGTCGACGACTCCATCGTTGTCATCGAGAACATCTACCGCCGCATGAGGCTGAAAGATGAACCGCTGCGCGGAAAAGCCTTGGTTCGTGAAGCGACGAAAGAAATGTTCTTGCCGATCATGTCATCAACTATCGTAACGGTTGCGGTATTTCTGCCGCTCGCGCTGGTAGGCGGCCAAATCGGCGAATTGTTTATCCCGTTTGCTTTAACCATCGTATTTGCGCTTGCCGCATCCCTTGTGATTGCGATCACGCTCGTGCCGATGCTCGCGCACAGCCTGTTCAAAAAATCATTGACGGGTTCTCCGGTGAGAGGCAAAGAACATAAGCCGGGCAGACTTGCAAACTTCTATAAAAAAGTCTTGAACTGGGCGCTCAGCCATAAATGGATCACATCTCTCATCGCGGTTCTGATGCTGGTCGGAAGCTTGTTCCTTGTGCCGCTGATCGGTGCCAGCTACCTGCCTTCTGAACAAGAAAAAACGGTGCAGATCACTTATTCGCCTGAACCAGGGGAAACGAAAAAAGAAGCGGAAGAAGAAGCCGCAAAAGCTGAAAAACTTTTATTGGACCGCAAGCATGTCGATACGGTTCAGTATTCATTAGGTGCAGGAAACCCGCTGATGGGAGGAAGCTCAAACGGTGCATTGTTCTATATCAAATATGAAGAAGACACGCCTGATTTTGATAAAGAAAAAGACAATGTGCTAAAAGCCGTTAAGAAACAATCCGACCGCGGAGAATGGAAAACCCAGGACTTCAGTTCTTCAGGCAATAACAATGAATTAACCTACTATGTATACGGCGACTCAGAGAAAGATATCAAAGGCACTGTCAAAGACATTGAAAAGGTCATGAAAGATCAAAAGGATCTGAAGAATGTGAACTCAGGCCTTTCCAGCACATATGACGAGTATACATTTGTAGCTGACCAAGAGAAGCTGAGCAAACTTGGCTTAACAGCAGCTCAGATTTCTAAAGAATTAATGACAGAAACATCGCAGGCTCCTCTGACAACCGTCAAAAAAGACGGCAAAGAGCTTGATGTCAACATTAAAACCGAAAAAGACGTGTATAAGAGCGTTAAAGATTTAGAAAACAAAAAAATCACATCAGCGACAGGCCAGGAAGTCAAAATCGGTGATGTGGCAGAAGTAAAAGAAGGCACGACATCTGATACCGTTTCGAAACGCGACGGAAAAGTTTACGCCGATGTCACTGCTGAAGTCACATCAGACAATGTCACAGCCGTATCAGTTGATGTACAGAAGAAAATTGATAAACTTGACCTGCCTGACAACGTAACAATTGATACAGGCGGTGTCTCCGCAGATATCGCGGATTCCTTTACGAAGCTTGGGCTGGCGATGCTGGCCGCGATCGCGATCGTTTACCTCGTGCTCGTGATTACATTCGGCGGAGCGCTGGCGCCATTTGCGATCCTGTTCTCGCTGCCGTTTACAGTCATCGGCGCATTGGTCGGACTTTACGTATCAGGAGAAACGATCAGCCTGAACGCGATGATCGGGATGCTGATGCTGATCGGTATCGTTGTAACGAACGCAATTGTCCTCATCGACCGCGTCATCCATAAGGAAGCGGAAGGACTGTCTACGAGAGAAGCGCTTTTAGAAGCCGGCTCTACAAGACTCCGCCCGATCCTGATGACAGCCATCGCGACAATCGGCGCCTTGCTTCCATTGGCGTTCGGATTCGAAGGCGGCAGCCAGATCATCTCAAAAGGACTCGGCGTTACCGTGATCGGCGGTTTAATCAGTTCCACCCTCCTTACCCTTCTGATTGTGCCGATCGTATATGAAGTATTGGCCAAATTCCGCCGGAAAAAGCCGGGGATGGAAGAAGAGTAGGATCTAAAAAAACCACAGCTCACAATAGAATGCACCCCTTAGAATAGACATTGGAAAAACCCCTTGGTCGATCCGATAAATTCTGAGGGGTGTATTTTTTGGTATTCGAAGGAAGTTAAAAAAGAGGCTGTACGTTTTCAATATCCCCACAAAAGTCAAAGCAGTTCTTGATGGGACTGCAGGCTTTGCAACTCTTTTAAATATAATTGATAACTATACAGGAGCTGTAGAGGATGCTTGCTGCCAAGGAGCTCTTGTAGTCACAGGGAATCCAAAAGCCGCTTGACTGATATCCAAAACATTGATGATTTTCCTTTAACCTGAGACTATGGTTGGTGTCTAACAAAAATATCCTATGTTATGTTAATGAAAGATATTTTACAGCACAATTAGGAGGTAGTTATGGAATCCAAAGGAAACAGCGAACTAAGCCCTAAAGTAGTAAAGTCGCTAACCTGGATAATACCAATGGTGATTATAGGATTAATATTTCTTCTTAAAAATATTGAAAACCCTGTAACTGATGTTTTATTTTATATTGTATGTGCAGGTGTTATAATCTCAGTGCTTTTCAGCATCATTAAAGAGAAAAAAGCTAAAAGCAAATGAAGGCAGGTTTTTAACCTGGTCAGCTTGTCGACAAAGTCACAAAAAGACGCTTCATCGACAGGCTTTTTTATTAAAATGTGAGTGGAATCTAGATTTAGGAGGTTTCACCATGTTGTCCAAACACTCTCAAGATCAGCGTGAATAGCTTTTGAACTTCTCCCTGGAGACCATTTGGTTAGGAAAATAGAAGAAGCCGTGGATTTTTCATTTATTTGTGAAAAAGCAACCCCTCTTTATTCATCGAAAGGACGTCCGAGTATTGCCCCCTTTGTATTTATTAAATTGTTACGGATTTAATACGCGTTTGGACATCGCTCTATGCGTGAGACGATTAAGAGAAACCGATGTGGCCTATCGCTGGTTTATTAGTTACGGATTCTCTGAAAAAATTCCTCATTTTTCAACCTTCAGTAAAAACGATGAACATCGTTTTCATAACATCGACCTATTTTGTCAACGGTCTGAAAATCCTCAGCTCTTTATGAGCTGAGGATTTTTTTCGTTTAGAACAGGCCGAGGAAGCGGCTAATCATTCGGATTAATAACGGCCAGCAGCTGATGATCTTCCCATTTGCCATTGATCTTGACGTTTTTCCGGGCGATGCCTTCTTTATGAAAACCCGCTTTCTCCAGCACCCGAATAGACGCCAGATTATGAGGCATGACACCGGCTTCGACGCGGTGCAGCTTCAGATCCTCAAATGCATATTCAACTATCAGCTTGGCCGCTTCTGTCGTATAGCCCTTGCCATTATGCTTCTCATCCAAAAAATAGCCGATGAAGGCGCTTTGCAGCGAGCCGCGCAGTATTTGAAAAAGATTAATCGTGCCAATCAGCGCATCATCCGCCTGATGAAAGATGCCTAAATAATAGTCTTCGTCGTTCTGCATATTCTCATAAAACCTTTGAAGCCTCTTCTTTTGTCCTTCGATTGTATAGAAATCATCGTTCCGTTCCATTGAAAACTGTTCAAAAAATGAGCGATTGTCTGTTTGCAATTTGAGACATGCTTCGGCATCTTCTGCTGTCAGCGGCCTGATATAAACGTTTTTGCCTTTTTTCATCTGTCATCTTCCCCTTATATTGATGGTATACGATCAGCCTTTTTCATCAACTCTTCAAAGTACGCAAAAAATGTGTCTCTATCGACTTGGTCAACGACTTCGACCTTTCTGCCTTTTGGATGCTCTTCTGTTGTTCCCTGGCGCGGACTTTCCGTGTGCACAATCGTATTGACGGTTCGCGAACGGATCATGTCTTTCGCGCCGAGCGTCAGTGTTGTCAGTACATCCCAGAGGTAGTAGGTGGAATTCGTCTCCGTATGTACAAGCGGCGGGCACATCGCATAGCATTGGCCGATGAAGTCGATTCCGATATGCTTCCTGAGACTTGCCCAATGGGAGCGGATCTCATTTGTCAAAGGCACTTGATTCGTGCTTTCAAGCGCGACCATTTCAATTTGAATGTCATGGTCAAACACCGTCTTCACGCTGTAAGGGTCCCAAAAGGCATTCCATTCCGCCGTCCCGTCGTGCTCAGGCTCTTCCACATTCCCTTTCTGAAGGAAAGTGCCGCCCATCCAGACCAGCTTTGAAATATGGTTTGTGATCGCCGGATCTGCATCCAAAGCCCGCGCCAAATCCGTCAGCGGACCGGTGAACAGCAATGTCACAGGTTCGTTGCTTTTCTTGACACTCTCAATCAGGTGAAGGTGGGCGGGAAGGCTGGAAACAGGGGTCCGGACCGCCCCCTTTTCATTTAAAATCGGCAGGGCGTCGACATAAAAGGCATGCATACGCCACTCCTTCGGAAAAGGATGAACCCCTCTGGAATCGGATGCAGCGGTTTCGACCGGATAGGAGCCGAAACGGTCGATAATTTTTCTGCTTGCGCCGAGGGCTGGCTCCAAGTAGCAATCTCCGGGAATAACCGAGGTTCCGATCAGCTTGACATCCTCCATTTGCAGCAAAAGAAACAAGGAGACGAGATCATCGACCCCTCCGTCATGATTAAAATAAACAAGCTTCTCCACAGCAACACCCCTTTATTTTTGTAATATTTATTATTTTACAGTAATTAGCCTGCGAAGTCTCGATTTCCATTATTTAGGTCGTTTTATCTAAAATTAAACAAAAGACCATACCCATTTTGTTGCGATTTTTTCAACAACTAGTATAATTAAAGGTTGTTGGTAAAGAAATGATACGGATACTCTAATAGGATGATGAAAACATGAAACGTGCACGAATCATATACAATCCGACTTCCGGACGAGAAATATTTAAAAAAAATCTCCCCCAAGTTCTGCAAAAATTCGAAAAAGCAGGCTATGAGACATCATGCCATGCGACAACAGGCGAAGGAGATGCCGTTCAGGCAGCGAAAATCGCAAGCGAACGGCAGTTTGATTTAATTGTCGCTGCAGGCGGAGACGGGACCTTAAATGAAGTCATCAACGGCCTGGCTCCTTTGGAAAACCGCCCCAAGATCGGGGTGATTCCGGTCGGAACGACAAACGACTTCGCCAGAGCGCTCGGCATTCCGAGGGAGGATATTTTAAAAGCGGTTGACACAATACTAGAGGGGGAAGCCCGTCCGATTGACATCGGGCGCGTCAACGGCCAATATTTCATCAATATCGCCGGAGGCGGCCGCCTGACGGAACTGACATATGATGTACCAAGCAAATTGAAAACGATGCTCGGCCACTTAGCCTATTATTTGAAAGGAATGGAAATGCTGCTTCCTTCATTAAGGCCGACCGAGGTTGAAATCGAATATGACGGCAAGCTGTTTCAAGGAGAAGTGATGCTTTTTTTAGTGATGCTGACGAACTCTGTCGGCGGCTTTGAAAAGCTCGCGCCCGACTCAAGCTTGAATGACGGCATGTTTGATCTGGTAATTTTAAAAAGAACAAACCTCGCCGAATTTGTCAGGCTTGTCGGTCTCGCTCTCAGAGGCGAACACATTCACGATGAGCATGTCATTTATACAAAAGCGAACCGCGTAAAGGTCACACTGAAGGATAAAATGCTCTTAAACCTTGACGGCGAATACGGCGGTGAACTGCCCGGCGAATTTGAAAATCTCTACCGCCATATCAATGTCATGATGTCAAAAGAAAAAGCGAGAAAATTGGATGATTAAACTTGGTCTCGGGATTCGGCCAAGTTTTTCTTTTAGCAGGTGAAGAATATGAAACAAAAAGCCCCCGTAGAAAAAAATGAATATTATAACGTAGTATTTGAAGACTTGACACATGAAGGAGCCGGAGTCGCCAAAGTCGACGGCTTCCCGATTTTCGTCCCGAACGCTCTGCCTGACGAAAAGGCGCAGATCAAGGTGACGCGGGTCAAAAAAGGCTTCGCCTTCGGCCGCCTGATCGACCTGAAAGAAGAAAGCCGCTACCGCACAGATGCACCGTGCCCGATCTACAAACAGTGCGGCGGCTGCCAGCTTCAGCACATCAATTACGAAGGCCAGCTCCTCTACAAGCAAAAACAGGTCAAAGACGTACTAGAAAGAATCGGCAAGCTAAATTTAAGCCGGATCACCGTCCACCCGACTCTCGGCATGGAAGACCCATGGAACTACAGAAACAAAGCCCAGGTCCCAGTCGGTGAAAGGGAAGGCGGACTTGTCGCAGGCTTCTACCAGCAGCGCAGCCACGACATCATCGACATGAACGAATGCCTGATCCAGCAGTCGGAAAACGACCGCGTCGTTCAAGCGATCAAAGAGATCTGCAGCCGTTACGGCATCAAAGCGTACAACGAAGAACGCCACAAAGGCTGGCTCAGACACATCATGGTTAGATACGGTGTCGTGACAGGGGAAATGATGGTCGTCTTCATTACAAGAACAAACGACTTCCCGCACAAAGCAAAGATCATCGAAGACATCACAGCGGCATTCCCGCACGTCAAATCGATCGTCCAAAACATCAACCCGAAAAAAACAAACGTCATCTTCGGCGACGAAACAACCGTCATCTGGGGAGAAGAATACATCTACGACACCATCGGCGGCATCAAATTCGCCATCTCCGCCAGATCGTTCTACCAAGGCAACCCTGAGCAAACGAAGGTGCTCTACGACAAAGCGCTTGAATACGCCGAACTGAACGGCGAAGAAACCGTCATTGACGCCTACTGCGGCATTGGCACGATTTCGCTGTTTCTGGCGAAGCAGGCGAAAAAAGTGTACGGCGTTGAGATTGTGCCGGAAGCGATCGAGGATGCGAAACGGAATGCTGAGTTGAATGGTATTGAGAACGCTGAGTTTGCTGTGGGCGAAGCGGAGACCGTGATTCCGAAATGGTATGAGGAAGGCATTGCGGCTGACACGCTAGTGGTTGACCCGCCGCGCAAAGGCTGCGACGAGGCGTTGCTGCGGACGATTGTTGAGATGAAGCCGAAGCGTGTTGTGTATGTATCGTGCAACCCGGGAACCCTGGCGCGCGATTTGCGGGTGCTGGAGGATGGCGGGTATGTGACGTGCGAAGTGCAGCCTGTTGATATGTTTCCGCATACGGCGCATGTGGAGTGTGTGGCTGCCCTCAAGTATAACGAAGGCAACTAACTTCAATGTGAGTTGCCTTTTTGTGTTTTTTAATCAAGTTAACTAGATTTTCAAGGATTAATAACAAAAGATGATTATAAGTTTCAGTTTTTTTGATTAAACATGAAATTAAATTATTTCAGGTATTCTAAACCAATTCTTATCAAAGAGCTTGCCGCATAAAACTGTGAAAAATGATTTGAAATGTTGTAATTGGACCCTTAAACAAGTCTTTTCTTTTTTTCTATAAAGAGTAGATTTGTATGGTATAATTTTTTAACAGAATGGGTTAACTTTTTAATCTGAGAAAGGTTGTTTTTTAATATGAGATACCCTGTTTTTTCTTTCTTTTCAGGTTCAGGATTTTTAGATTTAGGGTTTGAAAATAATGGATTTGATGTGGTTTATGTCAATGAAATTCATGAACCATTTATGAAATCATATAAACATTCTAGGAGGATGTTAAATAAAGATGAACCTCGATTTGGTTACCATCAAGGAGATATAACTCACTTGTTGGAACAAGAGCAGTTAAGGAGTTTTATTAATGAAATAAAAGAAGAGAGCAGCATTTTTGGCTTTATTGGAGGGCCTCCTTGTCCAGATTTTTCGGTTGGAGGAAAAAATAAAGGAAGAGAAGGGGAAAATGGGAAGTTATCAGGTACATATATAGATCTGATTTGCTTACATAAACCATCTTTTTTCTTATTTGAGAATGTAAAGGGGCTATGGAGAACCAAAAGACATCGAGAGTTCTATGAGGAAATGAAGGATATATTACATCGAAATGGTTACGTGACCACAGAAAGATTAATTAATTCTTTAGAATATGGAGCCCCTCAGCATAGAGAGAGAATTATCCTTCTTGGATTTCGCAGAGAACTTATTAAGCAAATCGGATATCATGTTGATGATACAATTAATACTTTTTCGGAGCAAGATTTCCCTTGGATGAAATACGTCAAGTATTCAATGGATAAAGTACGATCAATACCTTGGCCTATCACAAATAAATTTGAGCAAGATTCAACATATCCTATACCGATAGGTATTGAGGAGGAATTAACCGTTGAACATTGGTTTCAAAAAAATAAGGTTCAGACCCATCCAAATGCAAAACAGTATTTCACTCCAAGAGCTGGCCTAGCAAAATTCCTTGTTATTGAGGAAGGGGATGATTCGAAAAAGTCTTATAAAAGGCTTCATAGATGGAGATATTCCCCTACAGCTGCGTATGGTAATAATGAAGTACATTTACATCCATATAAAGCTCGAAGAATTTCAGTAGCAGAAGCACTGGCTATTCAATCATTACCACGTGACTTTGAAATACCAAAAGATATTTCCTTAACTGACGCTTTTAAAACAGTTGGTAACGGAGTTCCATATCTTGCTTCTTTAGGTATTGCAGGATCAATTTATTATTTTCTAGGTGGGGATTGGAAAAAATGAGACTTTCAGCATCTAACATCAGTTCCTATATAGACCAACTACCCAAAAATAGAGCTTATTCTTATATTAACAACAAAACAAAAGGTGAAATTAGAATCGTTAGTGTTACAAAACCAGAAGGACCTATTATTATTAAGAGATATAATCCAAGTAAAGGTGGAACACCATTTACAGCTAAAGAGGAATCTATCTCTTCAGAAATGATTTGGAGAGTAGCAAATGCTTTCTTTCCAAATCAACCGATAAACTTTGATCGTGTTCTTGGAGCAAGTTATAATACACGTTCAGTACTAGAGTCTCTTATTGCACATACACCCCAATTTTATTATTGTTATCCTGGTAGAATAGAAAGCACATTTAACAACTCAACAATTAAAAAAGGACATAAACATCTGATTTGGCGTCCAGAAGCCCCACATCCACTAGGTGAGTTGCATCATTTTGAAACAGACATTGTAATTTCTGAAGTTCCTAATACAGATGCTTTTTATGATGCACTTACTTTGCCAAATGAAACGAAGGGTTCCGAGATTGATATTGAAATAAAGAGGCGCCATTCACAAATTCAGATAGCTCTTATAATGATTGGTCAACAACTAGGATTTCGTACATGGATTGCACAAAACGATAAAGGAGTCATTTATAAGAATCAAAGGATTGGGGAAATGGACAGTGTGGTGAGGTCGTTAAGAGATGAGAACATTATTTCAATGGTCAATGATGCTTATAATGCTGCAAAGTTAATCGATTGCATATGGTTTAAAAATGGAAATTTGATGCCAGCGGTTATGGAAGTAGAACATAGCACTGGTGTCACAAGTGGTCTAACTCGAATGAAGGGATTACAAGATACAATTCCGGCTTTTCTTACTAGATATGTAATAGTTGCCCCAGATGAAGAAAGAGATAAGGTATTGAGAGAAGCAAATCGACTACAATTTCAGTCTTTAAATGTACGGTATTTTCCTTATTCAGCCGTAGAAGAATTGTACTCACTTTGTCAACGACGAAAAATAAGGGGTGTAACTGAAGAATTTTTAGATTGCTTTATGGAGCCGACAGTTGGTTTATCAAACTGCTAGTTACTTATTGGAGGTATTTATATAACAGATTGGATAGAACCAGAAGATTTAGAAGAAGAAGTAGATGGGCAATCATTCACAGAATATGACATAGCTGCTTCTCCAAATGATTTTATATTTTATTGAATCAGGAGTTGTAAAAATTTCAGGCTTTTAAGGAATTATGTTTGGGATCGTAATAGAGCGTCAAAGCTAATTGAATCTATCATTATTGGCTTGCCGATTCCACAGATCTTTTTATATAAACAGTCAAGAAATAATTTTCTAGTAATCGATGGTCAGCAACGTCTTATGTCAATTTATTATTTCATTAAAGAAAGGTTTCCTAAAACAGAAGTAAGACCCCATTTGAGGGAAGTACTTGATAAAAAAGGAACAGTTCCAAATGATATGTTGGCTGACAATAATTACTTTGTTCCATTTAAGCTAAGTTACCTGAGATTAAAGAGGGAGTAGAGCACCCTCTAAATAAAATCTTATACAACCCTTGATGAACAAAAAACGGTTTTTGACCTTGGTACTATAAGAAATATAATAATTAAACAAAACCAACCAGAAGACAGCCATTCATCAGTTTCGAAATATTTAATCGGCTAAATTCTGGGGGGCAAAATTTAAATGCCCAAGAGATTCGTTCAAGTCTTTATTATTCTAAATTTGATAATATGCTGAGACGTCTTAATTTGAAACCTCGTTGGATAGAGTTATTGGGAAAAGAAAGTCCAAATATTAGAATGCGGGATATTGAAATTTTGTTAAGGTGTTTTGGTACTCTATTATATGGTGATCAATATAAAACTTCTATGGTTAAGTTCTTAAATAATTTTGCCCGTGATGCTACTAAAAATTTTGATGAAGAGAAAGTTGAGTACTTAGAGAAGTTATTTGAATCATTCCTTTACTCTACTAGAGATTTAGAAGCTGATTGTTTCAGTACAAAAAAAGGTAAATTTAATATCTCGATTTTTGAGGCAATTTTTAAAGCAACTTGTGCCCCTTATTTGTCAGATCGTGGTTTAATTGATCATGTTATTAACCCAGATGCAGTTAACCGTCTGAAAGAAAATAATGAATTTATTAATGCGACCCATCATAGTACAACTAGAAAAGATATAGTACAAAAAAGATTATTAATTGCAAATAGTATTCTGAATAGCGAATCCTAAGGGTGGGACCTGACGCAAGAGACAGTAGTTGACACAGTATATAAGGATAATAAAAGCTTATCAAAGAATCTGGAAGAAAATAGTGAAATATCTTTCCAACAGGATATGGACAACAAGTTAAAAAAATTTTAGTTGTTTGTTCAGCAAGTTATTTCGAGAAAAAAATTACTGATTTCTTAAAAAACTATTTTATTTTAAAGACTGGAGATAACAAAGAAATTGTAGCTTTTTTGAGCAATAAAGCAATTAATAGGCAGTATCATACTTATTTCACTTGAAGTGGTAATAATATTAATACGTTCCTCGGTTTTTTGGGTGAAGAATTCAAGAAACAATCATTAGAAGAAATACAAAAAAAGAATTAAAGCCTGCAATTAAAGCTTTTCTAACCTTAGGGGATTAAGAAATCAACTTGTTCATAATAATATGGCTACCCACTACATCGAACAGACTAGCAAAGAAATTTATGATCTGTATAAACAAGCTTTAAGGCTTATTTTATTCTTTGAAACAAAATTTAGTTAAAATGAAATAAATACTTTTTAGTTGAATGACTAAATATGAATATTGGTATTTTACATTATATTTTTATTGGGTTGTAAAGCAAAGAAAACTAATCAGAATAGTTATTTAAGAACAGGCAATATTGCTGTTAATAACGAGTTGAAGATGCTGACTTTTATAGAGTATAAAAATAAATTGAGAATAAGGTTGTCAAAATGAATAAAGAGGATTTTATTAATTGGCTCATAAATACTACTAAATTGTCTCCCTATTCAGTTAATAGATATGCTAATGCTATTGATACCATAAGTTCAGAATTAGTTAACTATGGATTAGAAAATATAAATCTATATAATGAAACAGATATTAAAATTATTGATGCAGTTATTAATGAGCTTTTAGCGAATCAAGAGTTTCAAAAGAAGAATAATACAGGGAACAGAATGTATAGTGCTTCATTAAATCATTATAAAAGGTTTTTGGAACATAATAATAATCAATTCCAAGCAGAGCTAATAATGGATGAAATGGAATACGAAAAGGACATAATGCGGAATATCTCTAAAGAAATAAGGTCCAAAGACATAGTAGACATACAACAAAATGTTCCTAAATATAATATAGTAAACAACCGGAAAATATGGAGCAGAAACGCAAAGTATGCAAGTGATGTAGTTGCAGATGCTGATTACTCATGTGAGTTTAATGAGGAGCATAGTTATTTTATTTCTAAGTATAGTCAAAAGAATTATGTAGAGGCTCATCATCTTATTCCAATGAAGTACCAAGAGGAGTTTGACTATAGCTTAGACGTACATGCAAACATTGTCTCTCTCTGTATAGTTTGTCATAAGAAATTGCATTATGGAATGTTTGGGGATAAAAAAGAAATATTAGATAAGTTATTTTATAGTAGACGAGAAAGGCTAATCAAATGCGGAATTAATATAACGGCAAATGACCTATACAAATATTATAGGGATTAATGAAGGGAAGAAGTTCGAGCGCGGTGGCTTTTTTCCTTTTTCTTTTTTTTATTGCAGCTAGAAAGGGAGAGTACATACGTTGTGGAAGAGATCTCCCAATCTTGACGATTTTTGTTTTAATCCAACTATTTCCTCTCATGCTCTCCCATCCTTCATTTTCAAATTACTAAACAATTACTTTTTCTTTATTAAGTATAAGGCCTTTCCAACCCACTCACATTAAAATCGAATCTACCCGTTTATCAACCAAGAGGCTGCCCCCATGAATCACAAACAATTAGACTAATATCGGCGCAAGCTAGATCCCATTGAAGAAATCCAAATCAAAACAGGCGAAAATATTCCCGAGTTTGGCGGCAGGGGCTGTTGGTTGAAAACGACAACGATATTCCGCGGTTCCCAGGAAATTTCCTTTTTTGAAAAGGTCCGATCTATATTAGCAAGCATCACCGTTTTGCAGATATACCGCTTCATGTGCATTCTTTTACCAAGATCAACTATATTTACTCAGGAGAGAGCCGACAGATTGTGAATGGGGAAGAGGTTACATTGACAGAGAGGGGCAGGTGTGCCTGCTTGATCAAGATGTACCACACAGCATTCCTGCGCTCGGCAAAAATGATATTTTTGGCGAATGCGTTTTAGAGGATCAGTGCCATGACCGCTATATTTTGTTTTACTGGCAAGATAACGACAATTTGCAGTATATCCTGAAAAATATGATGTGAGTGTATTTTGATCCGCAGGATTATTTGTTTGAGATGCTGAATTGCTACATTCCGTGATGTTTATCAAGTTGATGAGGGTATACCAGAGGCGAAAAAAATTTTGAACTCGCTCGTATAGGGGTTAAAAGTAGTGTCATTGAGATCCTGCACTATATTGAACAGCATTATCGCGATTCCAGCCTAACGACGCCGAATTATTTGGGCAATATGCTGAAAGAGCGGACATACCAAACGTTTGTCGAGCTTATTCAGACTAAGCGGATGATTGGCGCAGCCGGGATCTGAGAAAAACCAGGAAAACGATCGATGAGATTGCTTATCTGGACGGCTATGAAATTGGATATTTTTATCGGACGTTTAAAAAGTATTTTGGAAAGAGTACAAGCCGTTTTCGAGTATATTCGTAGACAAAATAGGTCGGCGTACAACTACAGATATGGCATTCGCTATTGATGAGCCTTGCTATCAGATGAAAATGCATTGTGGTTTTGGTCTTACGTCTCTAATATGAATCCCTTCAAGATCCCTATGAAAAATCCATATCGATTTTTTCTTTAATGTCTTAACTCCTTCGAAAATTTCAACCCAATTCGCTCTTCAGCTTTTTGGTTATGTCATGCTCTTTTAAAGAATAAAACTTTTGTATCATGTCTTAAACATTGCTTTATTTACATATATTTCTCCAAAAAGTGGATGTTGCTCATCATATTTTTACCCTCCATGGATTGTTAGAAGGAGAACCTTGGGGGATGATCCGTATATTATTTGAACAACAAGATAGCCACCTTTTCTCTAACTCGTTTTCTTTTACTATAGTATATCTTGTATTGAGGCCAAGCTCTCTCACTAGTTGACAAAAGGTCATTACAAAAATTTACACATATGATAAGATCATTTTAAAGATAGACAACATTCCTTTATGAAAGAGGGGGTTCGGCATGAGCAAGGTCGCTTCAGAGGTTGTAGCGGGGGTGTTAAACGAATTCCATTTGGCGATTAAAAAGCATGATATTGAACAGGCAAAAAGCCTCTTTGAACAGGCAAAGTCAATGTTTGCCGAGATGGAAGAGAATCAGAATGTGCTCGCCTACTTCTCGCTTCTTGAAGAACGGTATCGGATGATGCTTTATGATGCGAGGGGAGAGCGGTTGCCGCGAGAGTCTTATTTTAATGATTCGCAAATCAAGTGTATCGAGCAGACGGATGATATGATCGATTACTATTTCTACTTTTTTGAGGCGATGCACGAATCGTATAACAAGAATTTTGAGCGGGCGATCAGCCTTTATAAGGTAGCGGAGAAAAAATTGGCGAAGGTACCCGATAAAATCGAAGCGGCTGAGTTTTATTTCAAAGTGTCCTGGCTGTATATGTCCCTCCGGCAAAATGCGGTTTCCCTCAATTATGCGAGAGATGCGATGAATATTTACAAAATGCATGACGGGTACGAAAAGAAGATGGCGATTTCCCAAGTTGTGATGGGAACAAATTATATGCAGATGCAGCGCTTTAAAGAGGCTGAGAAGTACTTTGAAGAATCGATTGAAATTTCTAAAGAAATTAACGATTCGTTTTTAGAGGCGATGCTCCATCACAACATCAGCATCCTTTACTCTAATTCAGGCCGGTCCCAGGACTGCATCCTCGCTGTACAGCATGCGTTGAGCAATCCTGAGTGGTGTGAGTCGAGCTATTATATCAACTCTCTTTACATGCTGGTCAGAGAGTTTTTCAAAATCGGCGAAACAGAAGCGGCTCTGTATTATTACCAAAAGGGACAAGAGGAATTACAGAAAAGCGGGAATAAGCATTATGAAAAGAAAATAAATATCATTTATGAACTGTATTGTCATGGAAGCGTAAAGAGCATCAAAAATGACATCCTTTCCTTGGAGGAGATGAACGATTTAGACGGTGTCTGCGATCTTTCTTTGCTCATATCAAATTATTTTGAAAGCAAAGGAGATTACAAGGAAGCACTGGAATTTGTTAAAATATCCATGAAAGCCGAAAACAAAATGAGATCATTAGGGAGTGAGGGATTGTAATGAAAAAAGTCATTCTTTGCTTGTCGTTAACAGCTGTGGTCTTAGGCGGAGCTGCTTTATCACAAAGTCACAATCTGGCGTCAGGAAGTGTTCAAACAGCAGAATTGCCTGTTGGAGGTTAAGTTTGCTGAAGTCCCTTTTGGGGCTTTTTTTTCAATCATGAAACGGGGAGCTGTTAATGATGAAACCGAAAGAGCATGAAACATAACAACCTTTCATATTTGTGAGAGGCCCTCCAATGTTTAAAACATATCCAAACTTTTAACATGAGGAGGGAAAGATAATGAATGACAAAACATTTTTTTCGTTTTTAAAACATGCAGATGAGCCTTTCAGCGGCTGGGATTTTTCTTTGTCGTTCAAGCGATCAAAGAGATCTGCAACCAATCCGGCATCAAATTCGCCATCTCCGCCAGATCGTTCTACCAAGTCAACCCGGAACAGACAAAAGTGCTCTACGACAAAGCCAAGCTGAACGGCATTGAGAACGCCGAATTTGCCGTCGGTGAAGCGGAAACCGTGATTCCGAAGTGGCATGAGGAAGGGATTAAGGCTGATTCGCTTGTGATTGACCCGCCGCGTAAAGGCTGTAATGATGCTTTGCTGCGGACGATGATTGAGATAAAGCCGAAGCGTGTGGTTTATGTGTCTTGTAACCCTGGAACCTTGGCGCACGATTTGCGAGTGCTTGAAGATGTTCATGATCGCTATTAGGAATAAATTGTAGGTCATTCGACCAGGAAATTTACTTCTTTCCGAAAAAACAAAATAAATGTTGACGCTTTCATAAAACCGATATATACTTTAATCAAATCCAATATTGATAAATTAGACATGTGACTGGTCATGCAGGCAGGATCTAAAACCGATAAATTCTTTAATTTGTCGGTTTAGGTCCTTTTTTTATTGCCTAAATATAGGTCTCATGTTTCAGAAAAGGGGGAGAAACAATGAATTACACACAAACTGCAAAAGACGTATTGCAGCATGTAGGCGGTAAAGAGAATATTGCCCACTTGGAGCATTGTTCGACACGACTCCGTTTTACATTGATTGATCAAAACAAGGCGAATGTACAGGCACTTGAGAAAACACCAGGTGTCATCGCCGTCCGTATGTCGGGCCAATGCCAGGTTGTAATTGGAAACGATGTCATCGAAGTCTATGAGAAATTGACCGGCCTTCTCGGCGGATCACCTTCTGGACATAATGGGCCTTCCAATCAGCCAAAGGAAAAGCGAAAAGTGGGGACTGTACTATTAGACTTCATTGTTGGTGTTTTTCAACCGCTTGTTCCAGCCATTGCGGGTGGAGGGATTTTAAAATCGTTTCTCCTCCTATTTTCGTTATTCGGATTAATTGATGCCAAAGGGCAAACGTATCAGATATTAAATATGGTTGGTGATGCGCCGCTTTACTTCCTGCCATTGCTAGTAGCCGTGACGACAGCCAATAAATTAAAAGTGAATCCGCTTGTTGCATTATCGGCAGTCGGTGCTCTTATTCTGCCAAACATGACGGCTATGCTGACAGAAGGCGCTCAATTATTTTCATTCGATGTGAAAAATATTGCGTATGCCTATCAGGTGTTTCCGGCGATTTTATCTGTCCTGTTGTATGCACAGATGGAAAAATGGTTTACTCGCATTTCGCCAAAACCAATTCGTATCTTCTTCGTACCGATGATGTCATTGGTTATTACAGTTCCGATCACTCTCCTGTTGCTGGGACCAATCGGTTTTACAGCAGGGCAAGGCTTCACAGCACTCATCCTTGCTATGTTTGACAAAGTAGGCTGGGTTGCGGTTGCGATCCTGGCAGCAGTCCTTCCATTTATGGTCGCATCGGGGATGCACAAAGCGATGGTGCCATACGCTGTAACGACAATGGGCAATCTCGGAAAAGAAGCACTCTACTTGCCTGCATCACTTGCACACAATATCGCTGAAAGTGGGGCGTGCTTCGCAGTTGCCCTTCGTACAAAAGATAAAGTGCTTCGTTCAACTGCCATTTCTGCAGGGATTTCAGCATTTTTTGGCATTACCGAACCGGCATTATACGGGGTGACATTACAAAATAAACGTGTGCTTGGCAGTGTCATGATCGGTTCTTTCATCGGCGGTATCTTCATCGGACTTGTCGGACTTCAAGCGTTTGTTCTTGTTGGACCTGGTCTTGCAAGTATGTCGATGTTCATATCTGACGAGCTTCCCCGCAACTTCATGTTTGCAGTGATTGGTTTTGCCATCTCATTTGTTGTTGCTTTTGCTGCTGCCTTTATTTTAGGAAAAGATCGAAAGACAGAAGAAACGGAAAAAGAAGCAGAGCAAGGTGCTTTCGCTGAAAAACTTGGCACAGATGAGACATTCAAAAGTCCAGTCATTGGTCAAATGATTTCACTATCTGATGTAGAAGATGACATATTTTCTTCAAAGGTAATGGGAGAAGGAATTGCCATTATTCCTTCAAAGGGTGAACTATATGCACCGGTAGATGGCGAGGTTTCCCTTCTCTTTGAAACAAACCATGCGCTCGGTATGAAAACAGCAAACGGAGTTGAGGTTCTTTTCCACATTGGAATCGACACCGTTCAGCTAGAGGGCAAGTTCTTTAAACCATTGGTGCAAGCAGGGGGTCAAGTCAAAGCAGGTGATCTGCTCATTCAATTCGACCTGGAAAAAATCATAGAAGCAGGTTATGATCCAGTTACACTAGCAGTTATTACGAATACGGATCAATATGATATAAAAGTAACGCAATTAAAAGAGGTCAATCGTCAAGATACGTTGATGGTTGTTACACAATTAGGAGGGTAATCATAATGACAACGACTAAAGGATTTCCGAAAGATTTTTTATGGGGCGGTGCGATTGCCGCAAACCAAGCAGAAGGAGCTTGGAATGTTGATGGAAAAGGACCGTCTGTTGCAGATATTGCCATGTACCGTTCGAATTTGAGTGTGGAAGATTACGAAGGACACCTTGCTGTTTCTTCTGAAAACATTGAACGTGCAATGAAAGACCCAGACGAGAAAAAATATCCGAAGCGCAGAGGTATTGACTTTTACCATCACTATAAAGAAGATTTGGCTCTCTTTGCAGAAATGGGTTTTAAAACATTGCGTATATCGATTGCATGGAGCCGAATTTTCCCGACGGGAGAAGAAGCTGAGCCAAACGAGAAAGGTCTTCAGTTTTATGACCGTCTGTTTCAAGAAATGAAAAAACATAACATTGAACCGATCGTGACTTTGTCACATTATGAAATGCCATTAGCACTTAGTGTGAAATACAACGGATGGGTTGAAAGAAAAGTGATCGACCTCTTTGTGAAGTTCGCCAATGTGTGTTTTGAACGCTATAAAGATGTTGTGAAATATTGGCTTACCTTTAATGAAATTGACAGTATACACCGCCATTCTTTCATTACAGCGGGAATCATTCCTGACCGCTGTCCAGAGGGGAAAATAGAAGAAACTGTTTATCAAGCATTGCATCATCAATTTGTGGCATCTGCTCTTGTGACAGCAGATTGTCATCGCATCATTCCAGACAGTCAGGTGGGATGTATGCTAACGAAACTTACGACATACCCGCACACTTGTCATCCGAATGATGTTGAACGCGCACTGAAGCAAAACCTAGATAACTATTTCTATGCAGATGTTCAAGTGTTTGGCGAATATCCGCCATTGATCAAACACATGCTAGAACGAAAAAATATCAATATTAAGATGGAAGCGAACGATCTTGCCATTTTGAAAGAAAATACGGTAGACTTCATTTCATTTAGTTACTATATGTCCCTGACAGAATCTGCACAGGAAGGGCTGGAAAAAACAGATGGCAATACGATTCGTGGTGTGAAAAATCCATATTTACCTGCAACAGATTGGGGTTGGCAAATCGATCCGATCGGCTTAAAGATTTCGCTCATTGAATTGTATGATCGCTATCAAAAACCTCTCATTATTGTGGAGAACGGCATGGGTGCTAAAGATGTTGTCGAAAGCGATGGATCTATCCATGATGATTATCGTATTAACTATTTCAGAGAGCATTTCCGTCAGATGAAAGAAGCCATTGAAGAAGGTGTTGATCTCTTTGGATATACTAGCTGGGGATCGATTGACATTATTAGTGCGGGAACATCTCAAATGTCCAAACGATATGGGTTTATCTATGTTGATCAAGATGACGATGGCAACGGGACATTGAAGCGCTCACGCAAAGATTCATTCTACTGGTATAAGAAAGTGATTGAGACAAATGGAGAAGTGTTAGACTAAAAAACCGCATTCATGAAAAGGTGATGGCGATGTTTAAAATAAAAAAGGTTTTAAACTCGAGTGTGGTACTGGCTGTAGATCAGAACCAACAGGAGATGGTTTTATTCGGCAGGGGCATCGGTTATGGGCAAAAGCCAGGGAACAGGATTGAAGAAAAACAAGCTGATCAAGTGTTTATGCCAGTAGACAATATGAAGGCAAAGGAATTTCTCCAACTGTTGGATTCAATACCGCAAGAATTTATTGAATTGACACAGCAAATTGTTCATTATGCAGAAGAAAAGTTAAAAACAAAGCTAAATTCCGGCGTATACTTCACATTAATGGATCACTTGAATTTTGCAGTAGAGCGTTATAAAAAGAACATCAATATTACAAATCGTGTCTACTGGGAAATTAAAAACTACTATACGGAAGAGTTTGAGGCAGGGAATTATGCGCTGCGGCTCATCAATGAAACAATAGGGATCCAATTACCGAAAGAGGAAGCGGCAAATATTGCATTCCACTTAATTAATGCATTAGGTGAAGAAACAGAATCAAAAGATGGAATGAAATATGCAAAAATGATCGGGAGTATTGTGAATCTTGTCCGTTACACATTAAACATGAAATGGGATCAAGAAAATATCCATTACAGCCGATTTATCACACACGTTAAATTTTTTGTTGAAAGATTTTACGCTGATAAACTGCTGGCAGATCAGGAGAATGAATTGTTTGAGCAAATTGCTAATTTATATCCGCAAGCAATGGATGTAGCTTTCAAAATTAAGGATTATATCAAGCAGGTACACGGAAACGTCATTCCGAATGATGAACTAACGTATTTGGCTGTCCATATCCATCGATTGATTTCTTATCAACAATTAAAATAAATGATAATAGAACCACTTGCCTTTGTGGAAGGCGAGTGGTTTCTTGTTTTTGAAAAGAAGGAGCGTTTCCTGTTTATGTTCCAATAGGGCGTTCCGAAATGCCTGTGTCATTATGATTGAATGATGTGTATCCTGCTAACATGAAACATAACATCCTTTCATATTTGAGAGTCCTTCCAATAGTTTTAAACATATCAAAACTTTAACATTTGGAGGGGGAAATATCATTTATGAACTGTATTGCCATGAAAACGTGAAGAGCATTAAAGACGACATCTATTCGTTGGACGAGATGAATGATTTAGACGGTGTTTATGACCTTACTTTGCTCATATCAAATCATTTTGAAAGCAAAGGAGAAGGAAGTATGGCTGCTTCTCTTATTCAAGATGAAAAGTGTATGTTGGATATGGGAACAGGCGGTGGGAGTTTTTATCTAAATTAAGTAATTTCAAAAGAAATTGACAATTCGTTTTGAAAAACGCCTTTTTGTTAAAGGATGTCCTTGACATAAAAATGATGGGAAAATCAGTAAGTCAATTGAGGGTCGGAATCTAGGTGTTTCATTTTGAAACACCTATTACATTTTCATGGATTTTTATAATTTTCTCACCATTTATTGTTGATAAAATAAACATAAAGGTTATATAATCATATTTGAAAGCACATACAAAAATAATGTGTTTTAAAAATAAACAACTGAACTGGCTTAGGAAAGCGGACGGCATTCTTGCGGATTTAATAAGATCGAAAAGTCACTTAAGGGGGGAAAGCGATTGAATCTATGCGCTGAGAGCGAGTGTGAAAAACCCGGATTGTGGATATACATAAAGCTTATCATAGGGCAAGATTGAAAGCGCTTTATTTGGAGGGCGCATCAGCAACCGTAATTCAGTTGTTAATATTCAGTGATTCTTAGACTAATCGCTTTGTTGAATTGCAACCAAAGGGGGAAACGTAATGGGAGGATTAAGCGCTTCAAGCATCACGTTTATATTGGCGGTCATTGTCGTGTATATCCTGTTTACAACGTGGCTGACGTTCAGGCTTCGTAGCAAATCAAATGCGGAATTTAATAATGCGGCAAAATCGCTGCCTGCGATCGTAGTCGGGATTTTGTTGATGTCTGAGTTTATCGGCACGAAGTCGACGGTCGGTACGGCCGAGTCGGCTTTTACTGAAGGGATTGCTTCTTCGTGGTCGCTTGTTACTGTGACAATCGCATTTTTTCTCTTTTCTTTCTTTTTAGTCAATAAATTTTACGGAACCGGAAAGTTTACGATATCCAGCATCATCGAACAAAAATTTGGCAAGTCGACGAAGGTGGTCGTATCCGTCATTATGATCGGCGCCCTCCTGTTGGTGAATCTAGGAAACTATCTCAGCGGGTCTGCCGCCATCTCTTCATTGCTCGGTCTTCCTCTTATGACATGCGCCATCATTACGGCTATCGTCAGCACGTTTTACTTTGCATTTGGCGGGATGAAGGGAATGGCATGGGTAACCATTCTTCATTCACTTGTAAAATATGCCGGTGTGATGATAACGGTTGGGATTGCGCTGTATCTTTGCGGCGGTTTCAACCCGGTCATGGAAAACCTTCCAAAGCATTATTTTACTTGGGATGGAACGATCGGCGCGGGCACGATTTTCGCATGGCTGATCGGCAATATGGGCGCTATCTTTTCAACTCAGTTTATCATTCAAGCCATCACTTCATCGAAAAGCGCCAAAGCGGCTAAAAAATCAAGCATGTATGCTGCGCTCCTATGTTTGCCGCTTGCGCTCGGCATCGGAGTGATCGGGGTGTGCGCCCGTTATTTATACCCTGACATTGATCCGATTTATGCGTTCCCTATCTTTATGCAGCATATGAACCCGATTTTGAGCGCGATTGTGGCGACGTCTTTAGTAGCCTCGATTTTTGTAGGCGTCTCAACGGTGGCATTGGCAACGACGACATTAATTATCGAAGATTTTTATGTTCCAAAGGCCAAGCCGACACAAGAAAAACAATTGAGAATGACCCGGATCATCTCAGTTGTTGTCGGCATTATACCATTGGTCGGCGTAGCTTTTGCCCCGGAATTGTTAGCGTTGTCATTTTTCACACGTGCGCTGAGAACATCGATTGCCGTTGTAGCAGCCATGGGATTCTATCTTCCGTTTTTCAGTTCCAACAGAGGAGCGACTATAGGACTCGCTGCGTCAGGGATTGGTACAACGGTGTGGTGGCTGCTTGATAACCCGTTTGGCATCGATAATATGTACATTGCTGTGATTACGCCATTTATCGTCATGATCATTGACCGATTGATCGGCGGAAAGAAAATTTCCCAAAATGATGCCATTCAAAACAATGAATCGGCGGAAATAAAATAAGCGTTTCCAGCTTTTAAAAATCTTAAGGAGTGGTTCAAGTGGATAATCTGACATTTGACGGAAAAGTGAAACAAGCAGAAAGTGATACCTCTCGTATTGAAGCATATATCCCATCTGATTGTGTGCAAAATCATGCAGCCAACCTGCTGCCGCTAGATAACGGCGATTTATTATGCGTTTGGTTTGCAGGGACACAAGAAGGCATTTCAGACATCCATATATACATGTCAAGGCTGAAGAAAGGAGAAAAAGCATGGAGCAAAGCCGTAAAAGTCTCTGAAGATCCAACCCGGTCTGAACAAAATCCTATTTTATTTACTGCGCCGGATGGAAAACTGTGGCTGTTATACACAGCGCAAAAGTCGGGAAATCAAGATACGGCGATAGTGAGATATCGCATTTCAGAAGATAATGGACATACTTGGGGGCCGATCGGCACGTTGTTTGACACACCGGGAACTTTTATTCGCCAGCCGCTTGTTGTCATGGATAATGGGGAATGGCTGCTGCCTGTTTTTTATTGCCGTACGTCCAAAGGGAGAAAATGGACGGGTGATCAGGACGTCAGCGCCGTTAAGATTTCCAAAGATCAAGGGGAAACATGGGAAGAATACGAAGTGCCTAATAGTTTAGGCTGTGTTCATATGAATGTTGAAATGCTGGAAGATGGGACGCTTTTGGCATTATTCCGCAGCCGTTGGGCTGACAATATTTACAGCAGCTTTTCAACCGATTATGGAAGAACATGGTCTGAGCCCGTTCCAACAGAATTGCCTAATAATAATTCTTCCATTCAATTCACAAAGCTGAATAATGGCCATCTGGCTTTAGTTTTTAATCATATGAACGCTGAGAACTGTACTGAACGCAGGACATCATTATATGACGAGATCGAAGATGAAGATGATCACAGTGCTGATATGAATGAAAATGCTGAGGAGGGACGGACGGCTTTCTGGGGAGCGCCAAGAGCGCCTATGACAATCGCTATCTCAGAAGACAACGGCAAAACATGGCCTTACATTAAAAATATAGAAGTTGGCGATGGGTATGCGATGACAAATAACTCTAAGGATGGGTTAAATAGAGAATACTCTTATCCTGCGATCAAACAAACCCCGGACGGAAAAATCCATGTTGCATTTACGTATTACAGGCAAGCCATTAAGTATGTCGCCATTACAGAAGAATGGGTGAAAGCTTAATACCTAGTTTAATAGAACGGCAAAATGTCATAAAAGGGGGGATCGATTTGTTGCTGAGAGGTACGGCCGCGATTGTAACAGGCGCAAGCAGGGGGATCGGGAAAGCTGTTGCATTGACATTGGCTGAACACGGTGCATCACTGGTCATCAACGGAACAAATGCTGAATTGTTGAATGATTTGGCGTTGCAGATTGAAGAGCTTGGACAAAAATGCGTCATCCACATTGGAGATGCCGTCAGGCCAGAGACTGCCGCGCAGGCTGCGGAGGCGGCGATGGAACATTTTGGACGAATTGACATTTTGGTCAATAATGCAGGGATTAATATGCGGAGTTCAACATTAGAGATGAAAATAGAGGATTGGCAAACCGTTTTGGATGTTAATTTAAACGGTACGCTATTTTTTTGCAAAGCTGTTTTGCCCTATATGATGGAACAAAAATACGGGAAGATTGTCAATGTGAGTTCGACAACAGCAAAATCCGCCCATCGGAATGCCGCTCCATCATACGGCGCTTCAAAAGCCGGCATTAATTATTTGACAAGGCATCTCGCTTTGGAAATGGCGCCAAACAACATATATGTCAACGCTGTTTGTCCCGGACCTATCGAAACGGACATGAGCCGGCAGTGGTCTGACGAATACCGGCGGGAAGTTACAGCCAGAATCCCTTTGCAAAAGCTGGGCACACCGAAACATGTAGCAGATGCCGTCTTGTTTTTGGCTTCAAGCATGTCTGACTTTATAACAGGTGAAACCATTAATGTGAATGGCGGGACATATATGAATTGAGGACGGGGTGCTATGAGAAAAGAAAATATAAATACAAAAGAGCCTTTTGACATATAAAAAGGCTCTTTCTATTTCTAAAGCAGGATTACCGGGAAGGAAGTCGAATCTTTTTAATTGAAGGCCATATACGTTTGAGAATCCATTCCTTTTGTCCGCCCCGAATAAGATACCCTCGCCGTACAAACCAGGGAGGCAGCCGCCATGAATCACCGCCAATTAGACCGCTACCTGCGAAAATTAGACCCGATTGAAAAAATCCAGATCAAGACGGGGGAAAATGTTCCCGATTTTGACGGAAAGGAGCTGTTGGTTGAGAACGACAGCGATATTCCCCGTTTGCAGGAAAATTATTTTTTTGATAAAGGGCCGATTTTTATCAGCAAGCATCACCGTTTTGCAGATATGCCACTCCACATGCATTCCTTTATCGAAATCAATTATATTTACTCAGGCGAGTGCCGGCAGATTGTGAACGGGCAGGACATTAAGCTGATGGAGGGGCAGGTTTGCCTGCTTGATCAAGATGTGCCGCACAGCATACCGGCGCTTGGCGAAGATGATATTTTGGTGAACATCATCATGAAAAAAGAGACGTTTTCATCGGCTTTTTTAGGTCTTCTCCATAATACCGGGATCGTTTCGAATTTTTTGGCGAATGCCGTTTTGGAAGATCAATCCCATGACCGCTATATTTTGTTTCACTCGCAAGACAACGACAATTTGCAGTATATCTTAAAAAATATGCTGTGCGAGTTTTTTGATTCGCAGGATTATTCGTTTGAGATGCTGAATTACTATATTCCCGTAATGTTTACCGAATTGATGCGGGTGTATCAGGTCGATAAAAATTTTGAGCTCACCCTTACAGGAGGTAAACGCAACATCATCGAGATTCTGCATTATATTGAACGGCATTATCGCGACTGCAGCCTGACGACGCTGGCAAAAGCGTTTAATTTTAATCCGAATTATTTAAGCAATATGCTGAAAGCGCGTACAGGCCAAACGTTTGTCGAGCTGGTGCAGACTCAGCGGATGATCCGCGCAGCCGCGATGCTGAGAAAAACCGGGAAAACGATCGATGAGATTGCTTATCAGATCGGCTATGAAAATTTAGGTTATTTTTATCGGACGTTTAAAAAGCATTTTGGAGAGACGCCAAGCCGCTTTCGAAAAGGCCTATAAGCGGTACTTCCTGATGAAATAGGCCGGTGTGCAGCTCCAGGCATGGCAGTAGCTGTTGATTAATTGGCTTCCGTATGGCGAGAACGCTTTGTCGTTTGGGTCGTATGCCTCCCAAAATGCATCTGCTCCGTCTTTCATCATTTCTCCCCAATAGCCTTTGATATGGCTGATGGCTTTTTCCTTTTCGCCGACAAGGATAAGCGCTTCGACCAAGTAATGATGCATATACGGTGTTGTGAGGCCGATGGCCGGCTTTTCTGACAAGAGCCTCTGCATGAGCCGGCGATTTTCCGCCGGAGGCAGCACTTCCGCCAATCCCATCCAAATCTGGCTCGCCCATGAGATCTGTTTTTCCTGTCCGCTGACGAAAAACCCCTTTTCTTTGTCCCATAAATGAGCAATTGCTGCTGATGAGATCTCTTGTAGCCGCTTATTTAAACATTGCCGCTTTCCGCTCTCCAGAACCTCTGCAAGCTTCACCGCCTGTTTCATTGCATAAATTAAGATGGCCTGTGAAGATGTCTGCTTGTTAAGTTTTTCATGCCAGTCAATAAATGAATACCATGAATCATCGTCCTGGACGATATCGCGCTCGTCTAAACGATCGAGTGCAAGCTCGATTTGCCGGTATGCGGTCGGCCAAAGATCAGACAGCGTGCCGCGGTCATTTGCGGCAAAATAATAATCATATAATGTGCTGACAAACAGCAGTGAATAGTCAAAGAAATAAGTGTCATCCGCAATATATTCGGGCGCGGTAAATAAATTAGCCGCTACTTGCCCTTTGGCATCGGGGAGCCCCGCAAATAAATACAAACAGCGCTTCACAAGGTCATAATTGTGAAAGGTCTCATAATCTGACAAAGCTTGCAGGCGCAAATCGCCCAGCCACAAACGCCGATCGCGCTTCGGCCCGTCTTCGAACACATCCTGCATGCAATTTTGCAGTGTTTTCATACTTATCTTGTCAATCTCACACATCATTTGATCTTCGTGAATGAGCGGTTTGACGCGCGAGCTGTCGGCAGAAGTCACCGTCCTGCATGTCACTTCGTCAAAGGCGACGCGGTATTTTGGCGAAGTATCCAGGATGTCGAACTTCAGATAACGGAAGCTGTAGCGGCGCGGCAGCTCAACCTGCCCGGGCATCACATCTATATAAATCGTTTCTTCTTGCAGCCATGAGCTGCTGATCCAGCCGTTATATTCAGAGAACGGCTCTGCCATTTCAACAGGCATTTCGCCAAAGGTCAGGCGCAGGCGAAGCGGAGCATCGGGCGGACTTCCGATTGGTTTAATGTACATGCTCACGTATCCGACAAGGTGTGTGCCAAAATCGAGAATAAATTGATCGCCTTTTCCGTAATCACCGCCGCCAAGCTCTTCGGCGGGAGAGACCGCCATTGCCCGCCAGCCATGTATCGCAAGCGGATCTGCAGAAACGACGGCTAAATTGTCCGGGCGCACGGTCGTTTGCAGCAGCTGCGGTTTTAATTGTTCTGCTGTGTTTATGAAATATTCATTTCGTTTAATGGCTCTTTTATTTGTTTGGATTTTCGGTTTATTTTTCATTGATATCCTCCATTTCGAGCTAGAGTGCGGTCTGATGGTCGTCCGTTTCGTCTTTTTGGTAGCGCTCGTCAAGTTCGGCCCGTATTTTAGGATAGATTTTATCAAGGTTGTAGAAGCACATCGTCACCATTGATAAAACGACCAATACAGCCGGGATGATTAAATAGCCTAATTTAATCGCAAACAACGCAGAATCCGGCTGGGCTTGATTCGGAACGTAACGGCCCCATGTCAGGAGCAGACCTGATAATGCCCCTGCAAGCGCAAACGTTAATTTTCCCATAAAACCGTTCAGCGCCATCATCAGGCCTGATGCGTTGATGCCTGTTTTCCATTCGCCGTAATCGACAGGATCTGCCTGCATCGAAAAGTAAATGGCCTGCCTTAGTCCATAGCCTGATGCCGCAATGACAGCACCGATGATCAAGCCCGTGACATTCACATTTGAGATGAGCATGACAACGATTCCGGCGAGATTAACCGCGCTTGCGATCATGAACAATGTGCGTTTGTACATCAGGCGCGCGAAAAACGGCGTCATCAGCGTGCCGAAAAGCGGGACGAATGAACTGATCGTGGCAATGATGCTTGCCAAATCGGCACGGCCGATATGATAAGTAAAAAAGTAGATTAAGGTCGCCTGCTGCAGAAAATATGAACCCCACATAAAAATGATATTGATCATGAAGATGTACCACGGTTTATTCCCTTTTAAGCCGGAAAATGATGTCTTCAAGGTCACTTTTTGCCGCCTGATCTTGACTTTTTCCTCCACATTTTTAAATGTGAAAAAGAACAACAGCATCCCGATGACAGCGAAAATCAGCATCGTCCAGAAGAACCCTTGTGCTTGAGAGCCGCCTCCCAGCGCATTTACCATCGGAAGCGTGAGCGCGCTGACTGCCGTTGCCCCGATCAGCGAAAAGATAATCCGAACCGTTGCAAGAGTTGTCCGTTCATTGGCGTTGCTTGTCAGACTAGGCAAAATCGAAGCCATTGGAATATTGACCATCGTATATGCCGCAGACAATCCAATATACGTGATATAAGCGTAAATCAACTTGCCCGTCTCTCCCACATCAGGCACTAAAAACGTCAGCACAGCCAAGAGGCCGAATGGAATTGCGCCGATTAAAAAGTACGGACGCGATTTGCCCCAGCGTGTATTCGTTTTGTCAATGGCAACACCCATCAGGATATCTGTGATTCCATCCACAAACCGCGTCAGCAAAAAAAGCAGGCTGACATGGGCAGCCGCCAATCCTGCGACATCTGTGTAATAAAATAAGAGGTAAAGCGTGATCATCTGCCATATTAAATTGCAAGAAAGATCTGCGGCGCCGTATCCAATACGCTGCCGCCATATCATTGCTTTTGAACCCATCTGAATTCCTCCGATCACTGTCTTTTCATCAGGTGGAAGGATTCATGGCGCCATTTATTCTCCCAATATTATTAAAGCGCTTACAATTCAGATTAACAATGAACTTATTACAGAATAAATTACGTTTTTTACAGGTTTAGCAGCGTCGATTTGGGAATTTAAAATGAGGAAAAGGCGGAAAAAGGGGGGACAGCATGCAGCAATCTCTGTTAAATACGAATTTGAAAAAAACCTGAAATCCTATCCTCGCCAGAACGTTTACACTGCCTGCTATTAGATGATTTTTTGAATGGGGTGGTTCAGGAGGCACATGGTTCAAAAAGGATGGCGCCGCCAGCGGAGGGATCAGGTCGATCTTCTGCTTTTTCCATAAAGGATGAGACGAGAAAGCAGGATAGATTGCGCAGTTCGACCTGTGTGCGCGTTAATGACTGCTTTCATCAAGGCGCGCCGTTCCAAATAAAAAGGATGCCCCACCCGCGGGACATCCCTGATTTTATTCACTCAACCCATTACTCCCAATCACACTTTGATACCTATAAAAACTCTTCTTCCGCCACCGTTCAAGCGTGCCGTTGCCGTCATCGTCCTGGATACTGATTTTTTTAAAAGATATAGGGCAAAAGATGGTTAAAGGCATTTATCTATCATTCATGCTGGTGTTTTCCGATAGGTGAACAATACACCCGCTATCGTCACCATCCCTCCGAGCAGGGAAAGAAAAGCAGGAACTTCCCCAATCCATATCCATGAGATGATGAGCGTTAAAGCTGGTGTTAAGTAAAGCGAAACCGCAGCTTCTGCAGCTCCTACGCGCGAGGTTATATAAGCAAGGGCAAAATATGGCACAACTGTCGGCAGCAAACCTAGATAGACGACACTGGCAGTCGATTGAATGGATGCGTTGCCAAGCTCTTCAGCCATTCCTGGCAGGAAGAACAGCATTGGAATTGTTCCGCCCCAAATCGTATATGTAACAAATGGGATAAAACCATAATTTTTAATATAGCGTTCTTGAAAAACGAAATAGAGGCTCTCTGAAATCGCAGCTAATAAGATGAACAAGATGCTTGCCGCCGAGTGTGCAAAGTTTCCAGTACCCAATGAAATGAGCCCGACGCCTAAAAAGCTGATACATGATCCAATCCATTTAGCTGCACCAAATCGTTCTGCAAAAAACAACCGGGCTAATAATGCTGAAAAAATAGGTGTAGTCGCGACAAGCAGGCTTGCCATTCCGGCGCTAACCGTTTCCTCGCCCAAATTCAGCAACGTGTGGTAGGCAGAAAAGCCTAAAAAACCGAGTAATAAAATAATGGGAATGTCTTTTGTATGCGGCAGCCGCATCCGGATCGCAGCAGCCATGACAACTAAAGCTGCGGAACCCGACAGCAGACGAAGCAATGTGAGATGCTGCGGCGCATAATCCTCCAGGCCCGCACGAATTCCCGGAAAAGCTGAAGCCCAAAGAAAGATCATAAGGCAGTATGACATCATGATGTAAATCGTCTTTTTCTCCATGAATTTCACAATCTCCTTTTCAAAAAACCAACCAGTTCATATGTGTGTATCCATCTTAATGGACATTTGATAAAATGACTTCAACCAGTTTATGAAATGTTAAACCAACCACTTTTCTGCCTGAGGAGACAAATTGATGAGGAATAAGAAAACAGCAAAACTTCCGAAATACAAACAAATTATCGAATTTATAAAAGAGAAGATTGCAAATGGCGAGTGGCCGATCGGCAGTAAAATTCCCAGCCAGCGAACATTGGCAAAAACCTTTCATGTCAACAGAAGTACGGTGATTACGGCATTGGAAGAATTAATGGCTGATGGATTAATTGAAGGCAAAATGGGGAAAGGCACGGTCGTCATCAGCAATACATGGACATTGTTAGCCAAAAATTCGACGCCTGATTGGGAGAAGTACGTAGCCGCGGGATTTCAGCAGCCCAGTCAGAAAACGGTTCAGGAGATTAATCAATCGGAAGCAAATGCCGAGCTGATACAGCTCAGCAAAGGCGAGCTTTCAAATGAAATGTTTCCGCTGGATTTAATGAAGGAAATGATGGGGAAGGTATCCCAAAACATGAATGCCTTTGGTTATGAGGAGCCAAAAGGCTATTTTCCTTTAAGAGAGGCGTTGAGCCGCTATTTACAAACGGCCGGCATCCACGCTTCCCCGTTTTCCATCTTGATTGTTTCAGGCGCATTGCAAGCATTGCAGTTAATATCGATGGGGCTTTTGCAAAGCGGATCAACCGTTTTTCTTGATCGGCCTTCTTACCTTTATTCTTTGCATGTGTTTCAATCTGTGGGGATGAAGCTGACGGGCCTGCAAATGGATGAAGAAGGCCTGATGCCGCAAACCATCCGGATGACGCCAAACATGCGGGGCAGAGCGATTTTATACACAAATCCTTGTTTTCAAAACCCGACCGGAATGTTAATGTCTCAAAAGCGGAGGGAAGAGATTTTGGCATTCAGTGAACAAGAGCAGCTTCCTATTATTGAAGATGATATATACCGTGAACTATGGATAGATCATCCGCCGCCGGACCCGATGAAATCGGATGATAAACATGGTCGTGTCTTATACATCGGAAGTTTTTCGAAAACGCTCAGCCCGGGCTTAAGAATTGGCTGGATCGTCGGTCCGGAGCCGGTCATTGAACGCTTATCGGATATTAAAATGCAGACGGACTACGGCTCAAGCTCGCTTTCGCAGCGAGTCGCAGCAGAATGGCTCACCACCGGCCATTATCAGAAACACTTGGAAAACGTCAGGGAGCAGCTCAAATTCAGAAGAAATTTCGTCTTAAAAGTTTTAGAAGCAGAGCTGGAAGGGCTGGCCGCATGGAACGCTCCAAAAGGCGGATTTTTTATTTGGCTGAAGATCCTGCCATCCATATCGATGAAATCTCTTTATGCAAAAGCATTATCCCGTGGGCTGCTCCTTAATTCCGGGAGCATATATGCTCAAGATAACGGCAATTACATTCGGCTGTCATATGCTTTTGCTTCCTGCGAAGATCTTAAAAAGGGGATTATACTGTTAAGGCACTTGATCAAGACGCTATCAAGCTGAGGAGGCCTATTTCTTTTTTGTATTTATTAGAAAAAACTGAAAAAATATAATAAATGCCACCCTTATTTTTGATAAACTATATAAATATGAAAACTAGATTTAAATACATATAGACAGGGGAAAAATTTAATGCGGAATCAACTTGCTGCATACATATCAATGGCGCTCGCGATGGCGATCGTCGGCAGTTCGGTCGTCGTCGGCAAGCTGATGGTGGAAACCATTCCGGTGTTTCTGTCGTCAGGCATTCGTTTTTTGATTGCGGCTGTTGTTTTGATCATCTTGTTGTTTTATTTTGAAAAGGGCTTTCCCGCTCTTACGAAAAAAGATGTCTTTGTTCTCTTGATACAGTCTTTTACAGGCGTTTTCCTGTTCAGCGTCTGCATGCTTTATGGCGTCAAGCTGACGACGGGAATGGAGAGCGGCATTATTACGAGCACCACGCCGATGGCTGTCGGTGTTTTGGCTTTCTTTTTATTGAAAGAAAAAATCGAAAAGCGAATGGCTGCCGGCATAGTGTTGGCCGTGATCGGCGTGATGACGATCAACCTGTTCGGGGCAGGCAGCCAAGGCGAGAACCCTTATGCTTTAATGGGGAATCTTTTAATCGCGGCTGCGGTCATCGGTGAAGCGATGTTTACACTAATGGCGAAGCTGCTGTCACCTCATATTTCCGCATTGGCGATATCGACGTTTGTGTCGCTTTTTGGTTTTTTATTTTTTCTCCCGTTTGCTGCGATTGAAGCGCTGTCGTTTGATTTTGGCGCGCCGGGAATTCTTGACTGGTCATATGTGATATATTATGCGCTGATTGTAACTGTCCTCGCCTTTTTCTTATGGTACAGCGGCGTGACAAAAGTGCCCGCAGGTGTGTCCGGGATTTTCACTTCGGTTCTCCCCGTTTCAGCTGTTGTGCTGTCGGGCCTCATTCTGAAGGAGCAATTTACCTATATTCATTTGATTGGCATCGTGTTTGTCATGGCAGGCATTTTTGTCACAGTCTTAAAGAAAGAACCGCAGAAGGACAGCAGAAATCTCGCGTCTTAAGGGGATTTCCAAAAAAATGTCGCAAATTCGATGCATCAACATAATGAATTCGCCCAGGGCTGCGGTATAATAGATTTTGTGAATTCAATGTTGAAAGAGAGTGGTTACATCATGGGCCGTAAGTGGAACAATATAAAAGAAAAGAAAGCGTCGAAGGATGCGAATACAAGCCGCATCTATGCGAAGTTCGGACGCGAAATTTATGTGGCGGCAAAGCAGGGAGAGCCCGATCCTGAATTAAATCAGGCGCTGAAATTCGTGCTTGAGCGCGCCAAAACATATAATGTACCGAAAGCGATTATCGAGCGGGCGATTGAAAAGGCGAAGGGCGGTTCTGAAGAAAACTATGACGAGCTTCGCTATGAAGGCTTCGGACCGAACGGTGCGATGGTGATCGTCGATGCGCTGACGAACAATGTCAACCGGACGGCGGCGGATGTGCGCTCCACATTTGGCAAAAACGGCGGAAATATGGGTGTGAGCGGCTCTGTCGCATACATGTTTGATCCGACGGCCGTCATCGGCTTCGAGGGCAAAACGGCCGATGAAGTGCTCGAATTATTAATGGAAGCGGATATCGATGTCCGCGATATTATAGAAGAAGATGACGCGGTGATCGTCTATGCCGAGCCTGATCAGTTCCATGCCGTTCAGGAGGCGATTCAAAACGCTGGAATCACTGAATTTACTGTCGCAGAGCTGACAATGCTTGCGCAAAACGATGTGACGCTTCCCGAAGATGCACAGGCTCAATTTGAAAAGCTGATTGATGCGCTGGAAGATTTGGAGGATGTGCAGCAAGTTTATCATAATGTTGATTTAGGCGAGTAATCACAAACCGCCCGTGATTGGAATCATGGGTGGTTTTCTTGCAAAAAAATCCCCATCGTACAGAACTACTAAATGGGGAAAATGCTATTCTACATCTTTTAGTATTGCTTCAATTTTATCAAGCCGCTGCTTGATATCCTTTATTTCCTCGTTTTCAAGTTTAAATTTATCTTCAGCCAATTTGCCGTTCCTTAAATATCTTTTGACAACCTTTGTTAAGGCTACGAGACCCACGATGACAAGCGCAGCCATTACTAAATAATATATAGGTATTAAAATTGTGATGATATCAACTGTCCCCATCTTTATTCTCCTTATATTCTGTAGATTGTTTTTTTGCTAATTTCTCAATCAAATCATTATCAATCGTAAAGGAAAATTCCTTTAGATAATAATATTTTAGAGCTTTACCATCTAATGAAACTTTCATTTCACTAAATATAATTCCTGCCTCCTCGAGTTTGGTTAAATGTAAATAAAGTAATGTCCTATTGATTTCTAACTTGCGTGCAAGCTCACTAACATAGCAACCTCCTTTTGATAAGATGGTTAAAATCTGTAAGCGAAATGGGTTTCCAAGGGCCTTTGCAATTAAGATTAATTGGTTTGGTTCATTTATTTTATTCATATGTAACAATAATTTAACACATGTGCATCTGAAAAAAAAGGTTTTTTTTCAAAAAAATGATTTGTTTGTTAAATTATGTGAGGGTGCAATGTTTAAGACGCTTTTTAATTTAAAAATTTTATAAAGCGAAATATTAAAGAAGATAAAATTGATTCATATCCTTGATCCTAAAAATGGTATAGAAGTATATTTTTTGTTTTTAATGCGTTGTTTCCAATGATTTTACATGATAATATTAACATTAGTTGAATAGACTTCCAGTTAAATGCACCCAATAAATTTACTTTATTTGGAGAGTGATTGGAATGAAGAGATCTTTAGCATTATTATTTTCCTTTTTGTTAGTATTCCCTACTGCCTTTGGGACTGCTAGTGCAAAGGAAAAAACACAAGATTTAAGTTTGGAAGAAAAAATTTTTGAAATTGATGAAAGTGATTTATCAACTCAAGCTAAAAAACAAGAGTTTATCCAAGCTTTGGAGGATGCAACTGATGCGGAGAAGACTGAATATCTTGAAGAAGTAGGAGAACGAGTACAAAATACTTTAAATGGAGTTGATGCTGAATTAGGTGAAAATCAAGAAATAGATTTAGGTATGGGGACGACTATTGAATTAGAATCTTCGGATGTTGTTGAGTCACCTGAAGATGAATTCGCAAAGACTTCTGGATATGATTTTTCAAAGGGAAACATACTCCAAAAAAATTACGGTGCTAGAAGATTTACATGCAGGGTTAGTGTAAAATCACTTGGTATCACATTAGGATCTCTAGTGCTGCGAAACCATTATACGGTGGGGAATTTTGGATTGAAAATGAGGTATGCATCCGATAATGGTACATCTGGAACAGATCCTTTAATGATTATCACTAGTTCTTCTACATCGGTTCCTGATGGTAAAGCTGAAAAAGTAGGGTATGATATGAATGCAAGAGGTTCGTATAAATGGAAACTAGGAATTTCAGGTATATATATATCTTTCACATCAGAAATATACAGTACAATCAAGTTAAGTAAGCTAAATAAGAAAAAGAAATTTGCTGTCGTATATCAAAATTATAAATTTACTGAGTGATGACGCTTTAAATATTGGTTTAAAAATATAATTGGTTCTTAAATTACATTTCGACAGCTTAAACGCTGTCATTTTTTATTTGAAGCAAAAAGAGTCATTGCCCATTTTTTCCTTACCCACTCCATCTCGGGCTTTTGTTGTTTTTTTGGAATATGTTGGTTAGTTTCATTTTCTTCATTAAAATTGCTTACGGCTTTCTGTATTTATTTTTTTAGGGTGTCCCGGCAATTGTAAGCCATTCGACAATACCCTTGTCGAATGGAATGATCACACTAGGATTTAGCCATAAGAAAACCCCACTTAGAATGAACGTAACATTGATGTTTTTTCAATGTCCATTCTAAAGGGGGGCACTTCACAAACCGGTCAGCTTTTTTATTTAAACAAACTGCAAAAGCTGCATCAATATCGGCACGACAAACATAAAGAGAATCGTGCTTGTCGCGACGGTGTTTGTCGCAAAGTCGACGTCGCCGCCGGCTTCCGCGGCGAGCATCGGTGTCACGGTCGGGGTTGCTGTGGCTGATTGCACGATTAATGTCTGCTTTAACAGGGACGCCATTGGGATCGGCAAGAGCAGCAAAAACAGCACGAGCGGCGAAATCACGAAGCGCCCCAATAAAACGCCGATCGTATCTTTGTCAAAACGGATGCTTTTCAGCCCTGATTGATTTAAGACGATTCCGATGAATATCAATGACAGCGGTGTGACCAGATTTCCTACATATGTCAGCGCAGAGCTGGCGAACTCAGGCACGGGGATTTCAAACCAGAGAAAGACAATTGAAATGATAAATCCTAACAGCGGAGGCGGCAAAAGCTTTGACAACAACTGCTTAAACGTTATTTTATCCGCGCCGCTCCGCCCGTCGATGCTGTCTTTGGCAATCAAAAAGGCGCCCAATGACCAGAGAGAAATCGTATTAATAATATAGTAGACAAGGAAATAAGGCAGACTTTTTTCGCCAAACAGGGCGATGTTCAGCGGCAATCCGATAAAAATGGCGTTGGCATTGACAAATGAAGCCCTGAAGGTGCCGATTCTGCCTTTTCTCGTGCGCAGCATTTTAGATAATAAATAGGCGATCACATAGGAAATGATGACCCCGCACAACGGCCAGATCAAACTGCCGGATAAGTCGATCAGCTTTTCTTTCGTGAAAAACTTTAAAACGGAAACGAAAATTGAGCAGGGCAGCGCTATTTTTGTGATCAAGTTTGAGACGCTGCCTTTAAACCCTTCCGCAAACCAACCCTTCTCATTTAACACAAATCCTAATGCGATCAATAGCAAAATAATGATGACGCTTGAAATCGATGTCCAAATATTCATGTCCATTCCTTCTTTTTATTTATTATGGAAATAAAATATTTCCTGGTTCAAATTTTAGAGCAGCAGAAAGACGGCTCACAATATCGTTTATTTATAGACTGATAAGAAATATTTATCAGCATGCCGTACAGCTTGTCGGGAAAGTCACTATTAGTTTTATTTATGAACATATAAAAATTCTATAGGGGTTTTTTGCGGTAAACCGGGCCTACAATATCAGCGAGCACAAAATGAATAAGGAGTTGATACTTGTGGCTGAGGGAAGTGATCCTGAAAGAAAAGCCCGGCAGCTGGCGTTTAAACCGATTCCGTTTCTCATTTCGATGATTGTTGGAACGGTGCTTTGGTTTTTACACTACCCGTCAGGCATTTCGATTCAGGGCGGTCATGTGCTGGCTTTATTCCTGGCAACGATCATCGGCTGCATCTTGAATGCGGCTCCGCTTGGACTTTATGCATTTATCGATTTGATCATTTTAACCGTTACGCATACAGTCAGCGCTGAAGTTGCCTTTTCGGGATACAGCAACAGCACGATTTGGTTGATTGTGGCGGCATATTGCGCGGCCATCGGATTTACGAAAACAGGACTCGGATTAAGAATCGCTTATCTTTTCGTCAAACTGTTCGGTAAACGGACATTGACTTTAGGATATGCCCTGATTTTATGCGAATTGGTCATCTCACCTGCAATTCCGAGCAATACGGCGCGGGGAGCGGGCATCATTTTTCCGATCATCCAGCAGCTGGCGAAATCATACGGTTCTGATCCGAAGCAGGGAACAGCGCGAAAGATTGGCTCATTCCTGGTGATTCTGGGGTTTCACGCCAATTTATTGACGTCGGCTATTTTTCTGACCGCGATTTCAACGAGCCCGATCGCGGTGTCATTAGCGGAAAAACTCGGTGTCCACATTTCGTGGGGACAATGGGCTTTAGCTGGGTTATTGCCGGCGGTTGTCTCATTGATCGTGATTCCGCTGTTCATCTATCTCGTCTATAAACCGGAGATTACGGAAATGCCTGAAGCACCGGCGATGGCGCAAAAGGAACTGGAGAAAATGGGGCCGGTCAAACGCTCGGAAATTTATATGCTGATCTCATTTCTCGTGATGATTTTATTGTGGATCTTCGGAAATGCACTCGGCGTCTCGACAACGATTGCAGCCTTTATCGGTGTGACGATGCTCGTTTTCTTTGGCGTCATCCAATGGTCTGACATTCCCGAACAAAGAAGCGCCTGGAACCTGCTCGTCTGGCTTGGACCACTCTTGATGATGGGAGCCCAGCTCAACCGATTTGGCGTTATCAAATGGTTCAGCAATGTTGTCAGCGCGGAAGTCCATGGTTTGTCATGGGGTGTGGCTTTCGTGGTGTTAGGTTTGATTTACTATTACAGCCATTACTTCTTTACGAGCCTGATCATTCACGTCAATGCGTTCTACACACCGTTTTTGGCGATTTTGATCGGCATGGGTGCCCCGCCTGTTGCATCCGCCTTATATTTGGCTTTTCTAACGGCGCTGTGCGCACAGCCGACAAATTACGGAACACTTGCCGGACCGCTGTATTTCAGTTCTGATTATGTGTCATCAAAAGCCTGGTTCGGCATAGGATTTGCCGTATCTGTCCTGACATTTGCGATTTGGACAGGCCTTGGATTGCTTTGGTGGAATATCATCGGATTGATGTAAAATAAAAAAGTGAGGTTTTTCATATGTCAAGCATTTTAGCAAATCCATTATTGAACAAAGGAACAGGATTCAGCAAAGCAGAACGCGATTCATTGGGGCTAAACGGCTTGGTGCCTCCGGTCATTCAAACAATTGAAGAACAGGAGCAGCAAGTTTACAGCCAGTATCAAAAAAAGGCAAAACGTCTTGAAAAAAGAATTTTTTTAATGGATATATACAAAACAAACCGGACGCTTTTCTTCTATACAATGGGAAAGCACCTTGTCGAATTTATGCCGGTCGTCTATGATCCGGTCGTGGCAGATGCCATTGAGGAATACAGTGACCGCTATGTATCTCCGGATGCCGTCTATCTGTCCATCAATGATCAGGACAATATGAATGCAGCGCTGGAAAGCTTTGCCGATGGACGGGATATCCGATTAATCGTTGTGACAGACAGTGAAGGGATTTTAGGTATGGGCGACTGCGGCATTAACGGCGTGGAAATCGCAACCGGAAAGTTAGCCGTATATACAGCGGCGGCGGGTGTTAACCCAAGCCAGGTGATCCCTGTTGTCTTGGATGTCGGAACAAATAACAAAGAACTGCTGAACAATCCGAATTACCTGGGAAATAAACACGAACGGATGACTGGTGAGGCGTATGATCGATTCATCGACAAATTTGTGAAGAATATCACAAATTTATTCCCTAAAGCACTGCTTCACTGGGAAGATTTCGGCAGGGCCAATGCGGCGACGATTCTCGAAAAATACCAATCTGACATCTGTACAATCAATGATGACATTCAAGGAACGGGGATTGTCATTTTAGCGGCTCTTTTAGGATCAATTAAAGTGTCAAAAATACCGCTGAACAAACAAAAAGTCTTGATTTTCGGAGCCGGAACTGCGGGAGTCGGCATTGCCAATCAAATTTTGGAGGAAATGTTGCGGACAAATGACATCACCCTTGAAGAAGCTAAAAAGCAGTTTTATTTAGTCGATAAACAAGGTTTGTTAACGGATAACATGCCGGATCTGACAGTCGGACAAAAGAAATTTGCTAGGCCTCATGCCGAATTGCAGGGCAAACAATACAAAGATTTACAAGACATTATCGCTTATGTGAAACCGACTGTACTTGTCGGTACATCAACGACACCGAAGGCCTTCACTGAAGAGGCGATCAAAGAAATGGCGAAATACGTTGAGCGTCCGGCTATCTTCCCGATCTCGAATCCGACAAAACTGATTGAGGCACAAGCGGCCGATGTCATCAAATGGACGGATGGAAAAGCTTTGGTATGCACAGGAATTCCTTCTGATGATGTCGAATGCAACGGCGTCACTTATCAGATCGGCCAAGGAAACAATGCGTTAATGTATCCGGGACTAGGCCTTGGCATTATTGTTGCCGAAGCGAAGGTCGTCACGCAAAACATGCTGTCGGCTGCTGCGCGGGCTGTTGGTGATTTGGTCGATCCTAAAGTTGAAGGGGCATCGATTTTGCCGCCGGTCGCAGACATGAGAAAAGTATCAAAAATTGTCGCGGAAGCTGTCGTGAAGCAAGCGATTGAAGACGGCGCCAATCAGAAAGAAATCGCCGATGTTGAAAAAGAAGTCAGCCGTTCCATCTGGACACCGCGGTATTAACAAAACTGTCACTTGTAAGTCCCCAGAAAAAGGCTATCATTTTAAATGATAGCCTTTATGTAAGGAGACACCATAGATATGAACCTGAAAGATTTGGAGTATTTCCAGACGCTTTGCTATACGAAAAGCTTTACAAAAACAGCGGAAGTCCTTTATGTGTCCCAGCCATCCGTTACGTTTGCGATTCATCGCCTCGAAGATGAACTTGGTGTTAAGCTGTTTGAAATCAATAAGTCGCACCGTTCCGTAGAGCTGACGATCGCGGGACAATTTTTACAGGATAAAGCCCAATCGATTTTAACAGCGGTTGACAATACCGTCAGGGAGATCAGGGAGTTTAATCATCCGATGATCCGCCTGGGGCTGCCGCCGATCATCGGGGGCTACTATGCGGCAGATATCATGAAGCAGATCGACAATAAAGGGCTTTTGCCTTTTATCACATTGGTTGAAGACGGCTCAGAACTGCTGATGAAAAAAATCGAAGAGAACAAACTGGATTTGGCGATCATCGGTTCAGCCTCGCCGCTTTCAAACAGAAAAATAAACAGCATCCCCATCACGTCTTCAGAACTCGTGATATGCACTTCCAAGAAGCATCAATTCAGCACTTATGACAAGATTAATTTTCAGGAATTGGAAAATGAGAAGATGCTTGTGCTTGGAAAAGCATTTGTTCACCGCACAGCTTTTCAGTATTTTACTAAAAAATACCGGATGGCGCCGAAAATTGTCTACCAAACAGATAAAATCCAAACGCTTAAATCATTGATTGCGGTTAACTGCGGCATCAGCCTTTTAAGCAGAATGGTCGTGTCAGATGCGGAGGATATCACAACAATTCCTTTGGATGAAGAGGTCATTCCTTATTTTTACGTGTCGATTTGCTTTAACAAAAACCATACGCTAAGTGAAGAAGAAAAATTGATCATCGAATTGTTTAAAACCCATAGGAAAAAGAGTTTGACGGATCAACCGGATTTTACCGATATCGCGCGGTAAAATCTTTTTTTATGCCTAAAGCCCTGCGAGATTGAATTTTTTTGAAAGAATGCCGATACTTATATTGAAGTCTAACTTTTCCCAAAATTGTTTGATAGGAGATGGCCCGAATGATTCAAATATCTGATCTCAACCGTCAATACATAGGAGGGGAATGGAGGGACGGCCAAAGCGGCAATATGTTAGCCGATCTAAATCCATATACCCATAAAACGATTACATCTTTTCGCAAAGCAACGCCTGATGATGTCGACCAAGCCTACAAATCGGCTTTGGAGGCGAAGAAAAAATGGGATTGCGTCGGTCCATATGAGAAAAGAGCGATTTTCGAAAAAGCCGTCGCTTACATTGAAGAGCATACAGAAGCGATTGTGTATCTCATAATGGAGGAGCTTGGCGGCACAAGGTTAAAAGCTGCTTTTGAAATTGATCTTGTCATCAATATGATCAAAGAAGCTGCGGGCTTCCCGCTTAAGATGGAAGGGAAAATTCTGCCTTCGCCGGTTGATGGAAAAGAGAATCGGCTTTACCGGATTCCGGCCGGTGTCGTCGGAGTCATCAGTCCGTTCAATTTTCCGTTCTTTTTATCCGTCAAATCGGTTGCTCCGGCGCTTGGCGCGGGAAATGGCGTTGTGCTGAAGCCTCATGAGGAGACGCCGATTTGCGGGGGCACCTTGATTGCAAAGATTTTTGAAGAAGCCGGACTTCCGAAGGGTCTTTTGAATGTCGTTGTGACTGATATCGGAGAAATCGGCGACAGCTTTGTTGAACATCCGATTCCGAGAATCATCTCGTTTACCGGTTCAACAAAGGTCGGCAGCCATATCGGACAGCTGGCGGTAAAACATTTTAAAAAACCGCTGCTTGAGCTTGGCGGCAACAGCGCCCTGATCGTTCTTGAGGATGCCGATTTGGAGTATGCGGTCAATGCGGCGGCCTTCAGCCGATTCACCCATCAGGGGCAAATTTGTATGTCGGCCAACCGGATTCTCGTGCAAAAAGAGGTCCATCCGCAATTTTTAAAATTGTTTTGTGAAAAGGTATCCGCGTTTAAGACAGGAGATCCGATGGATCCTGAAACCCTTATCGGGCCTGTCATTAATGAACGCCAGGCGGAACATTTAAGAAAGGCGATTGAAAAAGGAATTGCCGAAGGCGCCGTCCCGCTTATCAAGGGTGAAATCAAAGAAAATCTCGTCGAACCGACGATTTTAACCGATGTTCAGCCTGACATGTCCATCGCCCAGGAAGAGCTGTTTGGTCCGGTTGTATGCGTCATGCCGTTTCAGACAGAGGAAGAAGCGATTAAGATTGCCAATGATACAACATTTGGCTTAAGCGGGGCCGTACATACAGGAAATGTTGAACGCGGTGTTGAAATCGCCAAACAGATTGAGTCGGGTATGATCCATGTCAATGACACAACGATCAACGATGAATCGCATGTCGCTTTCGGAGGAGAAAAGCAATCCGGACTCGGGAGGCTGAACGGCGAGTGGAGCCTTGAGGAGTTTACGACATTAAAGTGGATCTCTGTCCAGCACCAAAAGAGAGTTTTTCCATATTAAAAGGAGGTTTGAAACATGAGTGAAGCAGTAAAAACAGACATCCATCCTCTCCTGGATGCTTTTGTGAAGGTTGCGCCTTTCCTGAATCAGCTGATTCAGGATGATGTGACAGTCGGTATTTATGATACAGAAAAGCTGATCATCAACATTCCGGGTAAGACATTTTCCCTGAATGTAAAACCGGGCGATCCTTTGCAGGAAGGGGACATTATTACAGACGCCATCCGTCAAAACAAAAAGAAAGTCAGCATGGTGCCAAAGGAGCTGTTTGGCTTCCCGCTTGCCGCCAGAGCGATTCCGCTGAATGACGAGAACGGCCGGGTCATCGGCGGCGTCGGACTCGGCACAAGCCTGGAAAAATCAGACCAGCTTCACCGCGTGGCAGAGAGCTTGTCCGTCATCGTTGAACAGACGGCGTCAGCCATTCAGGACATCGCCGGGTCTGTCAGCGGATTTTCCGGCCAAATGTCCGATATCTCCAAGCAGGCGAAAGAAGTAAGTGAGAGCGCAGGTGAAATCGAAAAGATTTCCGTCACTGTTAAAGGCATTTCAGACCAAAGCAACCTGCTGGGGCTGAATGCGGCAATCGAAGCAGCCAGAGCCGGAGAATCGGGAAAAGGATTCTCTGTTGTGGCAGACGAGATCAGAAAGCTTGCGACACACTCAAAAGAAAACGTCGGCCAAATTGACCAAATCACGAAAAAGATCCACGCCTTATTGAAAGACCTTGAACATTCGATTGAAGTCATCAATGAGCATACAAGCGGCCAGGCCGCCGGTGTTGAACAAATTTCCGCGACCATGCAGGAAATCAGCAGCAATGCGCAGAACCTCGCAAAAATGGCGGAACACCATTTTGAAGACTAGATATATAGAAAAGGAGAAGCTGTCCGGCAATGTCGGCGGCTTTTTTTATGAATCAGCCGCCCCCAGCCAAATCCCAATAATTAAAATTTTATTTTAAATTTTTTAGAGGATTTTTCCCCGCCCAAATCGAAAGTGATAAACGGAAACCGCTTTCAAAGGGAGGAAGGGATATATGAGAGTATATACATCAACAAAACTGACCGGATTATTGTTGGGGCCGATCGGTTTTTTGCTGATCTTTGGCTTGATACCGGAGGCGGAGCTGGCTTATGCACCGCGGGTCATTCTTGCTGTGACGGCATGGACGGCCGTCTGGTGGATCACGGAAGCCGTGCCGATTCCCGCCGCATCGCTGCTGCCTATCATTCTTATGCCCACATTAGGCGGTTTAGATATGGAAACGACGGCTAAGGCATACGGCGACCCGATTGTTTTTATGTATATGGGGGGCTTTATCATTGCGATCGCGATTGAGAAATGGAATCTTCACAAGCGGATGGCTTTGCATATTTTAAAGCGCATCGGGGCGGAAAGCCATCGGGTTGTGCTGGGGGTTATGCTGGCGACAGCGTTTTTATCGATGTGGATTTCAAACGCCGCCACCGCCTTGATGATGCTTCCTGTCGCGCTCGCTATCATTAAAGAAGTGCAGGAAAAAGAGATTTTAAAAGGGGATTCCCTGCAGAAATTCAGCAAAAGCATCTTGCTGGCCGTCGCATATGCTGCGTCAATCGGAGGGCTCGCCACTTTGGTCGGTTCTGTGCCGAACGCGGTGTTTGCGGCGATGTCCAGAAAGATGCTGAATCAGGATATTATGTTTTTTGAATGGTTTTTGTTCGGATTTCCGGTTTCTGTTCTTTTTCTGATCATTCTATATGTTTATTTAACGAAGGTGAAGTTTAAAGTCAGCCGCTTTGAAGGAAAAAAGCCCGGGTTTATCGATCATGATCTGAAGGCGCTGGGGGCGATGACAAAGGAGGAAAAATCGGTATTCGCCGTTTTTTTGGTGACCGCATTTTTATGGATGTTCAAATTTCTCCTTCCATTTGCGGTATCAGATACGTCAATCGCCATTTTTGGTGCGGTCCTGCTTTTCTTAATTCCAAGCACAAAGGATGAGCGGATTTTGGAGTGGAAGGATATGCAGTCGCTGCCGTGGGGCCTGCTTCTCTTGTTCGGGGGCGGATTGTCGCTTGCATCGGGTTTTTCAGCAACGAACTTAACGGCATGGATCGGCGGCAAGCTTAAGCTTCTGGAAGGCCATCCATACTTGCTTGTTGTGGTCGTGTTAACGGCGTCGATTTTATTTATGACGGAGATCATGTCCAATACGGCTGTCGCCAATATGGTGATCCCGATGACCGTCGGCCTTGGCACCGCGCTCCAGGTTGAGCCGTACGGGCTGATGGCCGCAGCTGCGCTCGCATCATCCTGCGCCTTTATGCTTCCGATTTCCACCCCGCCGAATGCGGCTGTATTCAGCGCCAATGTATTGAATATGAAGGATATGATCAGGGCGGGGTTCTGGCTGAATATTGTGGGGATTTTGATCATCGTGATCAGCGTCTATTTTTGGCTTCCGGCCGTCCTTCAGTGAGATTCAGCTGTTTTAAGAGCTCACAAACCTCTCACTAGTTTTCTTTCAAAAACTGCTTTAAAATAAAGGTATGACATTACGTTAGGATTGGTAGAATACATGAGCATTTTAAAAGCTGAAGGTTTATATAAAACATACGGAGACAAGACATTATTTGATTATATATCGTTTCATATTGAAGAAAATGAGCGAATCGGCTTAATCGGACCGAATGGAACCGGAAAAAGCAGTTTGCTTAAAGCGATAGCCGGCTTTGAATCAACGGAAAAAGGAGAGATCACGAAATCGGGCAGCCTTCAAATCGAGTACCTGCATCAGGAACCGGATTTGGATGGCCCTGAAACGGTGCTGGAGCACATTTATTCAGGCGATTCCGTGATGATGCGGACGATGAGGGCGTATGAAAAAGCATTGCAGGAATTGAATGCGTCTCCCGACGATCAGAAGAAGCAGGATAATCTTTTGGCCGCTCAGGGCAAAATGGATGAACATGGCGCCTGGGATGCGAACACGGCGGCAAAAACGATTTTAACAAAGCTCGGCGTCGCCGATGTGGCAAAAGAAGTCAGGGCTCTTTCCGGAGGCCAAAAAAAGCGCGTGGCGATTGCCAAAACACTCATCCAGCCAGCAGACCTTTTGATATTGGATGAGCCGACGAACCACCTTGATAATGAAACAATCGAATGGCTTGAAGGCTATTTGAGCGGATATCCCGGTTCAGTCGTACTCGTCACACATGACCGCTATTTTCTAAACCGGGTGACAAACCGGATCTATGAGCTTGATCGCGGCCACCTTTACACGTATAAAGGGAATTATGAAGTGTTTTTAGAAAAGCGCGCTGAACGGGAAGCGCAGGCTGAACAAAACGAAACGAAGCGGCAGAACCTGCTCAGAAGAGAGCTCGCTTGGCTGAGAAGGGGAGCCAAAGCCCGTTCGACAAAACAGAAGGCCAGGGTTCAGCGGGTGGAAGAACTGAAAGAGCAGGATGGGCCTGAAGCGGGTTCATCCCTCGATTTTGCGGTCGGCTCCCACCGCCTCGGCAAGCAGGTGATTGAGGCTGAAGGCGTTGAGATCAGCCGCGGCGGAAAACAGCTTGTCAGCTCATTTGATGAACTGATTATACCCGGAGACCGAATCGGCATTATCGGACCGAACGGCATCGGCAAAACGACGCTGTTAAACGCGCTGGCCGGGCGCTTCGAGCCTGAAGCGGGCCGCATTACGATCGGCCAGACCGTCAGAATCGGCTATTATACACAGGATCACAGTGAAATGAATGATGCGTTGCAAGTGATTGATTATGTCAAGGAAACGGCCGAAATCGTCAAAACGGCCGACGGCCAAGTGATTACCGCCGAACAAATGCTGGAAAGGTTCCTCTTTCCGCGCCGTACGCAGCACAATTTTATCCGCAAGCTGTCGGGCGGTGAGAAAAGGCGTCTGTATTTGCTGAAAGTGCTGATGGAGGAGCCGAATGTCCTGTTTCTCGATGAGCCGACAAATGACCTGGATACTGAAACGCTTGGGGTTTTGGAAGATTATTTAGAGCAGTTTCCAGGTGTTGTCGTGACGATATCCCATGACCGCTACTTCCTTGACCGGGTCGTCAGCCGCCTGCTCGTGTTTGAAGGGAACGGATCCATCTCGCGCTTTCACGGCTCATACAGCGAATATATGGAAAAGCAAAAGGAAATCATCCGTGAGAAACCTTCCCAGGAAGCGGTTGAGACTGTGAAACCCGAGAAAAAGAAAAGGAAAAAGCTTTCGTATAAAGATCAGCTGGAATGGGAAGGCATCGAAGACAGAATCGCAGGCCTGGAAGAAAAGCATAAACAGCTTGAAGAAGAGATCGCAGCTGCGGGCAGCGACTTTGCAAAAATCGAGACACTGATGGAAGACCAAAAGAAAACAGCGGAAGAGCTTGAAGAGGCGATGGAGCGCTGGACCGAACTGTCGCTGATGATCGAGGAGCTTGAACAATCATAATGGACGGCTGCCCGGAGAGTAAAACGGCAAACAGTAAGCAGCCTGCTGCTGGCTGGTGGTGCATCCACGCACGTGCTGCAAAGAACTTTATGATTTTCGGTTTTGCCTGCTGGATCACGCTCATCTACAAATGAACGATTTTTTTATAAAAAGCTAAGCCCAGCATAAACGTTGCTGGGCTTTGTTTTTTCTCAACAATTGGACGAAAAATACCCGGTCACTCTTGCCCTGAATAACGATGCTGCCAGACCGAGCTCCCTGTCTTTACGGACAATGAGCCCATGCGTGGAAACAATCGGCGCTGATAGCTGCAATAGCTCGAATTGACCTGCTTCAAGTTCTTGTTTGACGGCGATTTCCGGAATGAAGGCAAAGCCGATCCCGCATCTTACAGCCTGTTTGATCATTTCGATGCTTGGGTATTCGAGGGCGCTGTTTCCTTCGATTCCGGCTTCCTGCAATAGCCGGCCCGCTTTTGTATGGTACACACAGCTTGTGCCGAAACTGATAAATGTTTCGCGGCTCAGGGCGCTCAGGCCTTCAGATTCAACTTTTTCAACCAGGTCATGGGATGCGATAAATACCAGCTTTTCTTCGAGCAAAGGGACGAACAGGATATCTGGCCGATTTGGATTTTGCGGCACAATCCCGAAATCGACGGCATGATCCAGCACCTGCTGAACGATATCTTGCTGAAACCCGCTTTCCAGTTTTAATCTGATGTTTGGATGATCTTTTGAAAATTCTTGAATCATAGTCGACATGCGCGTGAGGAAAAACGATTCCTGCATTCTGATGTCAACATTTCCTTGAGGCTGATCGAGCTCATTCATCGCTTCTTCTATAGATCTTCCTAAATGAATAAATTGATAAGCAAATGCAGCAAGCTTCAAACCGGCCGGAGTCGGTTTCACCCCTCTTGATAAACGCTGAAACAACCTTTGCCCGCAAGCTTGTTCCAAAAGCTGAATATGGCTGGTGACGGTTGATTGTACATACCCCAGCCGATCAGCAGCGCGGCTGAAGTTTTTTTCTTCCATCACGGCAATGAAGGTATTGAAAAATTTCCCCTCTAACATCTCAATCATAAAATGGTCATCTCCTTGATATCGATAAATAAAATGGTTTGTATCGCAATCATTCATAAGTAAAATGGATATCTTCATGATATCGTTATTTTTGTAAGGATGAAAGAGATATAGAAAGGGAGGAAAACAATGAACAAAACGAGAGGATTCAGGCTTGGTGTGTATATTTTCAAGGATGCTGAAATCATAGACTATGCGGCTCCGTACGGGGTGTTTTCAGTGGCGAGGCGGCTTGATCCCGAGCTGGACGCCTTTCTTGTGGCAGATGCGATGAAGCCGGTTCAGACTCAGGCAGGACTGGTCGTTCAGCCGAATTATAGTTTTCAAGACCAGCCTGATATGGATGCTTTCTTAATTCCGGGCGGATTCGGCACACGGCAGGAGACAAATAACAAACGGCTGCATCAGTTCATCCGCTCTCTTCCTGAGACAACTTTGCTGGTCAGCGTATGTACGGGTTCATGGATTTTCGGGCGAATGGGACTCTTAGACGGGGTTCCCGCCACAAGCCGCAAAGAACCGGATCGGCTGGAGGCATCGGAAATGGGGCAAGTGCCGATCGACCGTTTAGCTGACATCGCGCCCGCCTGCAAAATCAGCCGGGCAAGAATCGTTGACAGCGGCAGAATTGTAACCGCCGGAGGCATCGCTTCAGGAATGGAAATGGGCTTTCACTTGCTGAGAAGGGCGGGTTATGATGAAAAATTCATTGCTGAAACAGCCCGTATTATGGAATATAAAGAGGGATACAGCCAGTATAAAGATGATATTGAATATGTGCAGGAAACGAAGTAGCCAAAAAAGCTCAGCCGAAAGGTGCTGAGCTTTTTTTCATTAGCTCTTGGAAAATGACAGCCGGGCCACGGCATCATGCATATGAATCGATTCTTCATTCCGGCATTCGATGTCAAAGGCCGAGATCCAATCCATTTCGTATAAATCAGCGGCTGTTAGGCGAATGATGTCTTCTACAAATCTCGGATTCTCGTAGGCCTGTTCAGTCACCCTTTTTTCGTCGGGCCTTTTTAAGACGGGGTGGAGCTTTGCGCTTGCATTCGTCTCCGCTGCGGCGAGTAGCTCTGTTTTAAAATCGTCAGGCATTTCCGCCTTGTCATGAATGTGCGCGGTGATGGAAATGATGCCGCGCTGATTGTGGGCGCTGTATTCGCTGATTTCTTTTGAACATGGACAGAGAGTCGTCACATGCGAAGTCATCCCGACGGTTTGTGCCCAGCCTGTGTTTTCTTTGTAAGAAACTTTCATATGGATATCGGCATGCATCAGCCCGAGCAATTCGGTTTCAGGACTGCGGCGTTGAAAATACCAAGGAAAAGAAACAGAAACCGAGGCGCTTTGCTGTTCCATATTGTCTGCAAGTTCCTTCGTGAAATCTTTCAGCGTATTCAGATCAACGGTCCAGTTTTTCTCATGATAGCGCTGCAGCTGCTCTGTCAGCCGGCTCATATTAATCCCTTTGCGGCTCTTGTCGAGGTTTGTTGTGAAAGAAAATGACCCGATCGTCGTCTGAGTATGCGGTATGGCGGAAGATTCGATCTGAATCGGGTGTGAAACGTTTGAGACGCCGACATGATCAATATTAAAAAAATAATCGTTCGGCATATTTTGAAGATCTGACATGTTTTCTTTATCAGTCGGCTTTGTTCCTTTTATCGCTTCGACTGATCCGAAGCGGCGGTGGCGTTCCGGTTTTGCGGGTAAGTGAAGTTCATGTTTCATTGGTGAGACTCCTTTCAACAAACAAATCGTAATTATTCCTATTTATTTTGAGGGAATGCTGTGATAAAATCAAGTGGTCATGTTGTGAAAGAAGATGATTTTGCATTTGTATCCCGGATATGATGAAATATAACATATAAATCGTAATAATTACGATTTATAAAAATATCAAAAAGGAGAATGAAAATGAGCAAAACGATTCCTGTAACAGTATTAAGCGGCTACTTGGGAGCGGGCAAAACGACTCTGCTGAATTACATATTGCAAAATCGCCAGGGGATGAAAGTCGCCGTCATCGTCAATGACATGAGCGAGGTGAACATTGACGCCGGACTGGTTAAACAGGGAGGCGGTCTTTCACGGACAGATGAGAAACTGGTCGAAATGTCAAATGGCTGCATTTGCTGCACACTAAGGGAAGATTTATTGGTTGAAGTAGAAAAACTGGCGAAACAGGGGAATATCGATTATATCGTCATTGAGTCAACAGGCATCAGTGAACCGATTCCTGTCGCGCAAACTTTTTCTTACATCGATGAAGAGCTGGGCATTGATTTAACGCGGTTTTGCCGCCTGGATACGATGGTGACAGTGGTCGATGCCAATCGTTTTTGGCATGACTTCCAATCTGGAGACAGCCTGCTCGACAGAAAAGAAGCAATCGGTGAAGAGGATGAGCGCGACATTGCCGATCTGCTTATTGATCAAATCGAATTTTGCGATGTGCTGATTTTGAATAAATGCGACCTTGTCTCTCAAGAAGAGCTGGCCAAACTGGAAAAAGTGCTGAGAACGCTGCAGCCTAAAGCTAGCATCATTCGGGCGGTAAAAGGTGAAGTCGACCCGAAGGACATTTTAAACACAGGCTTGTTTCAGTTTGAGGAAGCAAGCAGGTCAGCGGGGTGGATTAGAGAATTAAATCAGGGGCATCAGGAGCATACGCCTGAGACTGAAGAGTACGGAATCTCATCTTTTGTATATGAAGCCCGTCGGCCTTTTCACACAGAGCGGTTTTACAACTGGATTCATTCGCTTCCGGAAAACATTGTAAGGGCGAAAGGGATTGCATGGTGTGCGACGCGCAACAGCCTTGCTTTATTAATGTCCCAAGCGGGCCCGTCCGCCAGTCTGGAACCGATCTCTTACTGGGTTGCCGCATTGTCTAAACAAGAGCAGGAGCAAATTTTACGGCAGAATCCGGAGCTTTTAAAAGAGTGGAATGCTGAATTTGGCGACCGCCATACAAAGCTTGTTTTCATTGGAATCGATCTTTCGCCAAAAGAGATTGCGGCTGAAGCGGATCAATGTCTGCTGACAGATTCGGAGATGGCCGATGACTGGTCGCTTCTGCCCGACCCGTTTGATTGGCAGATTGAAAAAGCAAAGTAAACAGAATCATATCAGCTGAAAAAAGACAGAAGAGGACACCCTCTTTTGTCTTTTTTATTTTTCAAGAGAAACCGCTTTGGCATATCTTGTTGACATATTAGAGAAGGAATACTAATATTCTATTTGTAATGTTAACTTATAATAATTTAAGGTTAACATTTATGCGCGGTCGGTCTTCATACATTAAAAAGAGGGGGAAATATGAAGGGAGAAACATACTATAGTGTAAGAATGAGAGCGTCCCAAAATGGGCGTCATGAGGATGGCGGAAAACATATTTCCGGAGGAGAGAAGCTCACGCCTTTCGACGGTTTGAAGCATACGGTCAATGCCTTATTGGAAAAAGGCTTATCTCATTCAAGAGGTAAACCCGACTTTATGCAAATTCAGTTTGAACGTGTAAACGAACCGATCAGGACGATTCAGCCTTTGCTAATTGAAACAAATGAAGCTGATTCAGCCGAAAAAGGACAAGAACTCGCGAAGGAGCTTATCAGCCAAGCGGGTGTTCCTCGAGACATAATTGAAAAAGCGTTTCGGGAAATTGCCGAATATTCGAGAGTAAGGGGTGCTGTCTTGTTTGATATCCATTCAGGCCGGCGGATTGACGGGAGAAAAGACAAGGGTGTGCGCGTCTCCCGAATGGATTGGCCGGAAACAGATTTTGAAGAGTGGGCAGCCGGATGCGGCATGCCGCCGAATCCGCGAATGAAGGAGGCGCTTGCAGTTGCGGCAAAGGTATCCGGGCACCCGGCTGTAGTCGCTGAATTATGCTGGTCTGATGATCCTGATTACATAACGGGCTATGTTGCCGCTGGAGAGCTGGGCTATCAGCGGATCACAAAAATGAAAGAGTATGGAGACGAAAGCGGCTGCCGAATTTTTTTTGTTGATGGATTGATAGATATGAAGAACTGCATAGACTATTTGGAAAAACAGCCTGTATTGATTCAGTCGGGGGGAGAAGGATGAACCAATCATTAATTGAAAAAAGCAAACAGCATTTGTGGCTGCCTTTTACACAAATGAAAGACTATGATGAACATCCATTAATCATCGAAAGCGGAGAAGGCATTAAGCTAAAAGATATAGACGGCAAGGAATACTATGACGGATTTTCTTCAGTGTGGCTCAATGTACACGGACACCGCAAAACGGAACTAGATGAGGCGATTAAAAAACAGCTTGGGAAAATTGCGCATTCTACGTTGTTGGGGATGTCGAATGTTCCAGCGACAGAGCTTGCCGAGATATTAGTCAAAATAAGCCCTGAAAAGCTGACGCGCGTTTTTTATTCTGACAGCGGGGCCGAAGCCATGGAAATTGCTTTGAAAATGGCATTTCAATATTGGAAAAATACAGGGAAGCCGGAGAAGCAAAAATTCATTTCGATGCGAAACGGCTATCACGGCGATACGATCGGCGCTGTCAGCGTCGGTTCAATCGAGCTTTTCCACCATGTATACGGCCCGCTCATGTTTGACAGTTTCAAGGCGCGGGTCCCTTATGTATACCGTTCTGAAAGCGGCGACCCTGATGTGTGCCGAGATGAATCCCTGGAAGAACTCGAAAAGCTGCTGATCGAGCATCACGGTGAGATCGCCGCGCTTTCGATTGAATCGATGGTCCAAGGAGCGTCCGGCATGATCGTGATGCCTGAAGGATATTTGGCAGGTGTTCGCCGGCTTTGCACAAAATATGACGTTTTAATGATTGTTGATGAAGTGGCGACAGGGTTTGGCCGCACCGGAAAAATGTTTGCCTGTGAGCATGAAAACGTTCAGCCTGACCTAATGGCCGCGGGGAAAGGAATTACCGGAGGATATTTGCCGATTGCCGTTACATTTGCCACCGAAGAGATTTACAAAGCATTCTACGATGACTATGAAAAATTAAAGACGTTTTTCCACGGCCACTCATATACGGGAAACCAGCTCGGCTGTGCGGTTGCGATAGAAAATTTGCGCTTGTTCGAATCAGAAAAAATCGTAGAACAGGTCGCTGAAAAATCAAAAGCGCTTCATTTGCTTCTTCAGGATCTTACATCACTCCCTCATGTCGGCGACATCCGCCAGCTCGGTTTTATGTGCGGGATAGAGCTTGTTCAGTCAAAGGAAACGAAACGATCCTTTCCGCCTGAACAGCGCGTTGGGTATCAGGTTTCTTTAAAAATGAGAGAGCTTGGCATGCTGACAAGGCCTTTGGGGGATGTTGCTGCATTTCTGCCTCCGCTCGCCAGCACGATCGAGGAACTGGAAGCGATGGTTTCGATCATGAAGGAAGCGATACATGAGGTCACAAGCCGTGAATCTTGATGGATGGTTCACAAGCCGGCTGGACAGAACGAAAGCGGCCGGGCTTTATCGGACGCTCCCCCGGACGATGAGATCTGAAGCAGAAGCAGATGAACAAAAACAAGTGATTTGGTCGTCAAATGATTATTTAGGCATGGCAAATGACAAACGATTGATTGCAGCCGCTAAAACGGCGCTCTTCCAATCCGGAGCGGGGAGCACCGGTTCGCGGTTAACGACGGGCAATACAGACTGGCATGAGAAGCTTGAGCGGAAAATCGCAGATTTTAAACGGACGGAAGCGGCTCTCCTGTTTTCAAGCGGGTATTTAGCCAACATCGGTGTGCTTTCTTCATTGCCTGAAAAAGGAGATGTCATTTTAAGCGATCAATTGAATCATGCCAGCATCATCGACGGCTGCCGCCTGTCAAAAGCTGACACGGTCGTTTATCACCACATTGATATGCGTGATCTTGAAGAAAAACTGGCAGCGGCGCAAGGATGCGATCGGCGCTTTATTGCAACAGACGGCGTATTCAGCATGGACGGTGCGATTGCGCCGCTTGATGAGATCATCACACTTGCCGAACGCTATCAGGCCTTCGTTATTGTCGATGATGCACATGCAACAGGTGTTTTGGGAGAGGCCGGCAGAGGGACGAGCGAATATTTTGGCGTTTGCCCCGATGTTGTGATCGGCACCTTAAGCAAAGCCGTTGGTGCGGAAGGGGGTTTTGTTGCGGGTTCTAAAGCATTGATCGATTTTTTGCTGAATCATGCGAGAACGTTTATTTTTCAAACAGCGATCCCGCCAGCGAGCTGTGCGGCTGCATATACAGCCTTTGAGATTATAGAAGACAGTCAAGATAAACGCCGGCTTTTGCATTCATCTGTGAGAACGGTGAAAGCTGGTCTGGAGGATATGGGATTTACGGTGAAAGGAGGGCGGACGCCGATTGTACCTGTGATGATCGGAGATGCTCAACAAGCGGTTTTATTGGCAAAAAGCCTTGAGGAAAAGGGAATTTATGCGCCGGCCATTCGTCCGCCAACGGTAGCTGATGGAGAAAGCCGGATCAGGCTGACAGTCACAGCAGACCGCAGCTTAAGAGAAATAGACGATTTGTTAAAGGGATTTCATTTAATCGGAAGAGAGTTGAACATGGTGAAATGAAGGGTTTTTTTGTAACAGGGACAGATACAGGAGTTGGGAAAACCGTCATATCATGCGGCCTTGCCGCTGTATTGAAAGAGAAAAAGATTGATGTCGGGGTGTTTAAGCCGTTTTTGAGCGGGATGCGGAGCACCCACCCGCAAAGTGATACAGCTCTGTTGAAGCAAATGTCGCAGACATGTCTCTCCCACGAAGACATTACACCTTTTGAGTTTAAAGAGCCGCTTGCTCCATACATCGCTGCTGAGCTGGAGGGAAAGGCCGTCAGCCTGGAAGAGGCTGTGAACCATTGGAAAAAGATAAGGATTCAGCATGATTGTTTTATCGTTGAAGGAGCAGGCGGAATCGCAGTGCCGCTGGGAAAAGATTATTTGGTCAGTCATTTCATAAAAGCTTTGGAATTGCCGGTTGTCATCGTAGCAAGGCCGAATCTTGGAACGATCAACCATACCTATTTAACCGTTCAATATGCGAAAGGGATGGGGCTTGAGGTAATCGGTATTGTGATCAATGGAACCAGCAGCCGTCCAAGCCTTGATCAAGAAACCAACCCAGACATGATTGAAGAATTATGCGGTGTGCCGATTTTAGGCGTTACACCGAAGCTGGAACATGTAACACCAGAAAATATTCACAACATGATAAAGGAGCATGTCGATGTTTCCTTCATCATGAATCAAATGCAAATGGGGGCTAAAAAGTGAATCAGTGGATGGATCTTGCAGATAGAGTGTTGGGGGGAGCGGAAGTAACGGACAAAGAGGCGCTTTCCATTTTGGAATGTCCGGATGAAGATGTCCTCTTGTTGATGCATGCCGCTTTTCAAATTAGAAAACGTTATTACGGAAAAAAAGTAAAGCTGAATATGATTATGAATGCAAAATCCGGCCTTTGCCCGGAAAACTGCGGCTACTGTTCCCAGTCAGCCATATCAAAAGCACCGATCGATTCTTATCGGATGATGGACAAAGGAACACTTATTGAGGGCGCAAAGCGTGCACATGATTTAAATATAGGAACGTACTGTATCGTGGCCAGCGGGAGAGGGCCGTCAAACCGGGAAGTCGACCAAGTTGTCGATGCTGTAAAAGAAATCAAAGATACCTACGGCTTAAAAATCTGTGCCTGTCTTGGATTGTTAAAACCGGAGCAAGCGCTGCGCCTAAAAGAAGCCGGAGTCGACCGCTACAACCACAATATCAATACATCAAAAAGCAATCATTCAAACATTACAACTTCACATACGTACGATGACAGAGTCAATACAGTGGAGACAGCCAAACAATCCGGGATGTCCCCGTGTTCGGGCGTGATTGTCGGCATGAAAGAGACAAAGCGGGATGTACTCGACATGGCGAAAAGTTTAAAAGCGCTTGATGCCGATTCAATCCCGGTTAATTTTTTGCATGCGATCGACGGTACTCCATTAGAAGGGGTAAATGAATTAAATCCGCTTTATTGCTTAAAAGTATTGGCTTTGTTCCGTTTTATCAATCCGACAAAGGAAATCCGCATTTCCGGCGGCCGGGAAGTCAATCTTCGTTCATTGCAGCCGTTGGGGCTTTATGCCGCCAATTCGATTTTTGTCGGAGATTATTTAACAACGGCAGGACAGAATGAAACAGAAGACCATAAGATGCTCCATGACTTGGGATTTGAAGTCGAATCGGTAGAAGAAATGAAAGCCAGCCTGCAGCAATAAACGGCAAGAAAAAAGCAATGGGCTGACGAGACGGAGGGATGACATGACAACAGATTTTCACGCGGCAAAGCCAAGCCTGCTTGCTGATTCAGATTTTTGGAGAGACCCTTATCCCTTTTATGATAAACTGAGGTCCGTTCATCCTGTTTATAAAGGGACTGTATTAAAATATCCGGGCTGGTATGTAACAGGATATGCTGAAGCGGCAGTGATTTTGAAAGATGCCAGATTTAAAAACCGCATTCCTCTTCCTGAAACGGCAACAAAATACGAAAATCTTAAAAATGTACAGCAGGATATGCTGTTATTTAAAAACCAGTCTGACCATAAACGAATGCGTACGCTTGTTGGCAAAGAATTGACACCGAAGATGGCAGACTCCTTTCGTCCTTATATAAAAGAAGCTGTTCATGAATTGCTGGATCAAATTCAAAGGAGAGGAACGGCGGACATTGTTTCAGAGTATGCCTTTCCTTTGGCAAGTCTTATCATCGCCAAAATCCTTGGAGTGCCGGAAGAGGAGAGATATCGATTCAGACAATGGACGGCCAGCTTAATCCAGACGATCGATTTGACCCGATCAAGAAAGGCGTTGGCGAAAGGCGGCGATGCCGTCTTCCAGCTGACGGCATATTTTAAAAGCTTGATTCAAAAGCGAAAAACACGTCCTCAGGAAGACATGATCACTAGATTCACCATGCACGAACAGTTAACAGAAGAGGAAGTGCTTGCAACATGTATATTGCTTGTCATTGCCGGACATGAGACGACGGTCAACCTTATAAGCAATGGATTGTTTTCTTTAATAAATCATCCTGAAGAGCTCGGCGCACTGAAGGAGGAGCCCCAGCTTATTGAATCCGCTGTCGAGGAGTTTTTGCGCTATGAAAGCCCGACACAGCTGACGGCGCGCACGGCTTCAGAAGACTGCGAAATCAACGGGGACATCATAAAAAAAGGAGAACAGGTATATATCCTTTTAGGTGCTGCCAATCGTGATCCGAACAAATTCAAGCATCCTCATCTACTGGATATCTCCAGAAAACCGAATCAGCACCTAGCCTTTGGATATGGCGCTCATGTCTGTCCAGGTTCCTCATTGGCGCGCCTCGAAGCACAAATTGCCATTTCTGCACTTTTAGAGCGGGCGCCGGAGCTTCGGCTGGCTGCATCCAATGTTCAATACCGCAAATTAATTGGTTTTAGATCGCTGATCGAGCTGCCTGTTGCCCTCGGATGAAAGTGAATATAGGAAAAAGGGCTGGTTTAGATGCCAGCCCCTTTTAGTCTTTCTTTTCATTTTGTGTGATATAGGTTGTTAAAAGCGCCTTGAGCTCTTTGATTTCTGCCCTCAATTCTTTTATTTCTTTTGTATCCTCTTTTAACTCGCCTGTTTCATCTTCTATTTCCTGAGAAATTTTTTGGGCGTTGTTGACGATTTCCCCGACGATCAGATTGATCATAATAAATGTCGCAATGACGATAAATGAGATGAAATACAGCCATGACCAGCCGCTTTCGGCAAAGATCGGCCTGAATATGCCGCTTGCCCATGATTCAAGTGTGAACGTCTGAAACAGCGTTATAAAGCTGAGCTGCAAGTTTCCGAAATATTCCGGTGCAATATTTGAGAAGAACATCGTCCCGATGACGGCGTACACGTAAAAAATGATCGTCATCAATAATATGACGCTGCTGATTGTCGGAATCGCCATAAACAACGCATTGACGATACGTCTTAATGACGGAACAGAGGTGATCGTCCGCAATACCCGGAGCACCCGGAAAATTCGGAGCACACTGACGAAATTGGTGTTATAAAGAACCAAACTGCCGACGACGATAATAAAATCAAAAACGTTCCAGTTGTTTTTAAAGAAATGGAGTTTTTGCACGAATAGTTTAAGAGACAGTTCAATGACAAAAATCGCTAAAAACAGACAGTCTAAAATAAAAAATACGTTTTGATAAGGCTTAAAAAATGTATAGGTCTCCAAGCCGATGGAAATCGCATTTACAATAATGACAAACGTAATGAAATACTGAAACATGCGGCTCTCGACGAGCGCAGAAACTTTGGTTTTAAATGATAAAAATCCCTTGTTTTGATGAGTATTCACCCTGTTTTTTTATCCTCCCGTTTTGTTTTCATTTCTATGATACGTTACATAGACTAGAAGCTGTCAAGCAAGTTATTTTTTATCGGGTAAACTTAACGTTTACGTAAACATTCGATAATGATATAATAAAAAAATCAAAGAAGATCAGGGGGGATATGGACGTGGACTGGATGAAGATTGATCAAATAGCAAAGCGAAGCGGTTTGACCAAAAGAACGATACGCTTTTATGAAGAAATCGGTCTGCTTTCTTCACCAAAGCGAACAGAGGGCGGTGTCCGCCTTTATTCTGAAGACGATCTGGGAGAGCTTGAAAGAGTGATAAGCGCGAAGGAAGTTTTAGGATTTTCTCTGCAAGAGCTTCAGCAATTTATGGAAATGAGCAAGCATCTTGAGATGAATAAAGAAGGCTATCTTTTATCATTGGATAAAGTGGAGCGAAAAGAAAAGCTTGAAGACATTCAAAACATGCTGAATGAACAGCTGAGAATGATTGATGAAAAGATTGAAAAATTTCAATCATTCAAAAAGCGTTTGAAGGGTATGCAACATAAGGCCCGACATGCGCTGAGTCATATTGATTAAACAAAGCAAACGCTATTTTGATAGCGTTTGTCAGCGTGTCGACAAACCCTCGCATTCGTTGTCAGGTCTGCGCGTCGGTGCTCACGTTCAAGGAAGGAACGGCGGCTAATCGCTCAGGCGTCCTGCCTGAACGCCGCCGTCATCACATCCTGTGAAAGTCCGCTCCGATGCTCGGCCTTCCTAGACTGCAAAGGTTTTCAATCACGCTGAAAGGATGACAAAATCCTAAGACTTTAAACCGTTTTAGGATTTTGTCAACAATCTGAACAAACGCTATTTTGATAGCGTTTGTTTATTTTTGGAAGGAAGGTCTGATTTGTTATGAATGAACAACCATCTAAGAACTCAAGTATACTTAAACAGCCAAAAGCAGTGTGGGCCGTAGCATTTGCTTGTGTCATCTCTTTTATGGGAATAGGGCTGGTCGATCCGATCCTGCCGGCGATTGCTCAACAGCTTCATGCTTCCCCCAGCCAAGTTTCACTTCTGTTTACAAGCTATCTGCTTGTGACAGGCTTTGCGATGCTTTTGTCAGGCGCCATCTCAAGCCGGATTGGAGCAAAGCGGACATTAATATGCGGTCTTATTCTGATTATTATTTTTGCGGGGCTGGGCGGATTTTCACATTCCATCTCCCAGCTTGTCGGCTTTCGGGGCGGCTGGGGGCTCGGCAACGCCTTGTTTATCTCAACAGCTCTTGCTGTTATTGTAAGTGTTGGATCAGGCGGAAGCGCAAAAGCGATTATTTTATATGAGGCGGCGCTGGGGTTGGGGATTTCGGTCGGTCCCCTTGCTGGCGGAGAGCTTGGAACCATATCATGGAGAGCGCCGTTTTTCGGGGTATCTGTTTTAATGGCGGTTGCTCTGCTTGCGATTTCCGTTCTTTTGCCGCGGATTGCGAAACCGCAAAAGAAAATTTCCGTCAGCGCTCCGATAAAGGCGCTGCGTTATAAAGGATTATTCACACTGTCTGCGTCCGCTTTTTTGTACAACTTTGGCTTTTTCACTTTGCTTGCTTATTCGCCATTTGTTCTTGATTTAAATGAAAGAGGCCTCGGCTATGTCTTTTTCGGCTGGGGACTGTTTCTTGCAGTCACATCCGTTTTCACCGCTCCGGCTGTACAGCGCGTCTTTGGAACCGTCCGTTCTCTTATTCTGCTGTTTATGTTGTTCGCAGCTGATTTGTTAGCGCTCGGCATTTGGACGCAGCATAAGGCTTTTGTTATCGTGTTGATTATCATAGCAGGCGGTATTTTAGGAATGATCAATACGATTTTGACAACCGCGGTGATGGAAGCAGCACCTGTCGAACGATCAGTCGCTTCATCGGCCTATAGCTCAATCCGGTTTATCGGCGGCGCGATTGCACCATGGATTGCCGGTGTGTTGGCCGATCATTTCAATCCGAATATGCCTTATTTCGCCGGGTGTGTAGCGGTGCTTGCCGGCATGGCTGTTATTATAGGCGGCCGCCGTCATTTGGCTGGCATCAAGGCCGGGCATTAAATAAAAAAACTTGTTTCCCTGCAAAGGAAACAAGTTTTTTTATCATAAGACCTTCGTCGTCCATGATTCACAGTTCCATGTATCTGTTGCGAGCTCCATATAAAACTCCGGTTCGTGAGAGATGAGGAGGATTGAGCCTTTGTATTCTTTCAGGGCTCTTTTTAACTCTTCCTTAGCTTCAACATCCAGGTGATTTGTCGGCTCATCGAGCACGAGCAGGTTTGTTTCAGAATTAATGAGCTTGCACAGTCTGACTTTCGCTTTTTCCCCTCCGCTTAAAACGGAAACCCTGCTTTCAATATGCTTTGTCGTCAGTCCGCATTTTGCAAGGGCTGCGCGGATTTCGTACTGAGTAAAGGACGGAAAGTCGTTCCACACTTCTTCAATACATGTGTTGTTGTTGGCTTCTTTAGCTTCCTGTTCAAAATAGCCTATATGAAGGTATTCCCCCCGTTCGACTTCTCCTGACAGCGGTGAAATTTCGGCGAGCAGGCTTTTCAGCAATGTCGTTTTTCCGATGCCGTTTGCCCCGTGCAAGGCGATTTTTTGCCCGCGTTCCATCCTCAGGTTTAACGGACGGGAAAGCGGTTCGTCATAGCCAATGACGAGATCTTTTGTTTCAAAAATCAGCTTTCCTGATGTTCTCGCCTGCTTAAAGTGAAATTCCGGCTTCGGTTTTTCAGAAGGGAGCTCGATCATATCCATTTTATCAAGTTTTTTCTGCCTGGACATCGCCATATTGCGCGTACTGACTCGCGCTTTATTGCGGGCCACGAAATCTTTAAGCTCGGAAATTTCCTGCTGCTGCTTTTTATAGGCCGCCTCAAGCTGCTGCTTTTTGACCTCATACACTTCGCGGAATTGATTGTAATCACCGACATAGCGGGTCAGCTCCTGATTTTCTACATGGTAGATCAGGTTGATAACACTATTGAGGAACGGAATGTCGTGTGATATCAGAATAAACGCGTTTTCGTATTCCTGCAGATAGCGCTTGAGCCATTCGATATGCTGTTCATCCAAGTAGTTTGTCGGCTCGTCAAGCAGCAGGATGTCGGGCTTTTCCAGCAGCAGTTTGGCTAGCAGCACCTTTGTCCGCTGGCCGCCGCTCAAATCTGTGACATCCCGATCAAGTCCGAGGTCATGAAGCCCGAGTCCGCGGGCGATTTCTTCAACCTTTGCATCAATCGCATAAAAATCATTGTTGGTCAGAGCGTCCTGGATCGTCCCGACTTCTTCAAGAAGCTTTTCAAGCTCTTCAGGATCGGCCTCTCCCATTTTGACGTAGATCGCATTCATTTCTTCTTCCATTGCAAATAAATAATGAAAGGCATTTCTCAGTACATCGCGGATCGATTGTCCGCGTTCCAGCACTGTATGCTGGTCAAGGTAGCCGACCCGGATTTTTTTTGACCATTCCACTTTGCCCTCATCAGGTTCAAGTTTTCCTGTAATGATATTCATGAAGGTTGATTTTCCTTCGCCATTCGCTCCGATGAGACCGACATGCTCGCCTTTTAGCAGGCGAAAGGAGATATCATGAAAGATCGCCCGGTCGCCAAAACCGTGGCTTAGCTTTGTTACCGATAATAAACTCATGTTTTGCACCTCTAATGTATAGTAAAAAACCATTTCTGTATCCTATAAGATTATATCGAACTTCCCGGGAACAATAAAAGAAAAATTGCGCTGCAGCTTCTGTTTTGAGATACTAGGTGCAGAACCAACCTGAGTATAAAGGAGAAAAACATGACAGAAAGATGGCCATTTTTAGATAAAGCAAAACCGTTTATTAAAGAAAATTGGGAGGCGGCAGGCTTTCTCGCACCGACGAACGTTCAAAAAAGCACGGCTGAAATGATTTTGGAAGGGCGTGACGTGATCGCCGAGTCGCCGACGGGAACGGGAAAAACGCTCGCTTACGTCCTGCCGCTCCTGGAAAAAATAAAAGCGGATGAAAAAAACATCCAGGCTGTGATCCTCGCTCCTTCCCGGGAGCTTGTCATGCAGATTTTTGATGTGATCACAGAGTGGAAAAAAGGCTCAGATATCAGAGCCGCATCTTTCATCGGAGGGGCAAACATTAAAAAGCAGCAGGAAAAGCTGAAAAAACATCCGCACATCATTGCGGGCACACCGGGACGATTGAATGAGCTTATCAAAATGAAGAAGCTGAAAATGCATGAAGTAAAAACGATTGTCCTTGATGAAACAGATCACCTGCTTACCCCGGAGCACCGCGGCACGATAGGAAACATCATCAAGTCGACGCTTCGCGACCGGCAGCTTCTCTGTTTTTCCGCAACTTTAAAAAATGATACCGAGCGCGAGCTGCGTGAGGTGACGAAAGAGGCCGAGCTTTTCCGGATTAAAAGAACAAGTGAAGAATCCGCTAAAGTCAAACATCAATATCTCGTCTGCGACCAGCGGGATAAAGTCAAAATTCTGCAAAAATTTTCAAGGCTGGCAGGCATGCAGGCGCTGGTCTTCGTGAAAGATATCGGCAATTTAAGCGTATATGCGGAAAAGCTCAAGTTTCATCATGTGGATGTCGGCGTTCTTCACAGCGAGGCGAAAAAAATCGAGCGGGCCAAGATCTTGCAGGCGTTTGAGGCAGGGGAGTTTACATTGCTTTTGGCGACTGACATCGCGGCGCGCGGGATCGATATTCAAGATCTCCCATATGTCATTCACGCCGATTTGCCAAATGAAGAAGGCTATATCCACCGTTCAGGCAGAACGGGAAGGGCCGGAAATGAAGGAACAGTGATCAGTCTGGTCAACCGTATGGAAGAGGAAAGGCTGAAAAAACTTGCGAAGAAGCTGGGGGTTCATCTTCAGCAGATCGTCTATGAAAGAGGACGAATCATTGAAAAATAGGAGGAGGCTCTTTGAGCCTCCTTTTTTATTCGGGTTCAGATACTTTAATCAGCTGTTTTCCAAGGTTTTTTCCTTTAAATAAGCCTAAAAATGCTTCCGGAATTCGTTCGAAGCCTTCTGTAATCGTTTCTTCATATTGAATCCGGCCGCTTTTCAGCCATTCGGCAAGCTGTTTGGCACCTTCCGGAAAACGGTCGCGATAATCATTGACGACAAATCCCTTCATCAGTGCGCTCGATTTAATTAAGGCCGTTTGAACGCGCGGTCCCATGTCATCCTTTGCGCTTTCGGCATTATAAGAAGAAATCGCACCGCACACCGGAATCCGCGCAAATTTGTTGATGAGCGTTAGCACGGCATCTGAAATGCTGCCCCCGACATTGTCAAAGTAGACGTCGACCCCGTTCGGGCATGCTTTTTCAAGCGCTGAAGCGATATTTTCAGTCGTTTTATAATTGATCGTTTCATCAAACCCGAGCTGTTCTTTCAAATACGCGGTTTTTTCATCAGAACCGGCGATTCCGACGACCCTTGCCCCTTTGATTTTGGCGATTTGTCCGACGGCTGAGCCGACTGCCCCCGCGGCCCCAGAGACAACAACCGTTTCTCCGGCTTTTGGGCGGCCGATATCAAGAAGACCGAAATAAGCCGTCAAGCCGGTCATGCCGAGAATTCCGAGATAGGCAGTGACAGGGGCGAGTGAAGGATCAATTTTTTGCAGATTTGTTTCAGGAACCGCAGAATACTCCTGCCAGCCCAAGTTTCCTACAACGATATCTCCTTTTTGAAGCTTGTCCCCTTTTGATGAGATGATTTCGCCGATGACTCCGCCGCTGATGACCTCATCAAGGGGAAAAGGTTCAACATACGATTTCGCATCCTGCATTCTGCCCCTCATGTAAGGATCTACAGAGACATAAAGCGTTTTGACAAGCACTTCTCCGTCTTTTGCTTCCGGAATTTCTGTTTCTTTTATGCGGAAATCTTCCATGACAGGAATGCCTTGCGGCCGTCTTGCAAGTTCAATTTGTTTTTGCAGCATAATGACTCCTCCTTTTATCCATAACCTTATCATTTAAAATAGAGATTTTGCAAAACATGAGCCGGTTAATGAAAGGTCTTCTGGAGAACTGAATCCGGAAGAAAAAGATGATAAACATCGGCATTTCTTTCGTTTAAGAGATATTGATTGGCATTTTCCCTGGAGTCTTTGATCATGTCTTTTGTAATGAAAGGAAGCAGTGAAAAAAGATACGAGGCCAGGATGTCCTCTGTGTTGCTTGCCGTTCTCTTCTCCGGATCACCGATATTCATGATGATCGAAAAGACATAATCAATATTGATGCCGAACTGCCGGGCCGCAAAGGATTCAAGAAGATGCGTATCGACTTCTTGTTGACCTTTCCTTGACAAAATTTGTTTAGTTAAATCACAAATGATCCATGCGTTGTATTGTTGTTCTGGTGAAAAATAATTCAAGCTAAAATCACCTCATTTCAGCCTTGTCTTTTTTAAATGTACCTGAAACAGCAGACCTCTTAAACGAAATATCTGAATATTTATAACGATTGTAATATTGAAATAAAAATGTCATGAGAGCACATTGAGTTGTTTCAGCTTCCCAGACCGAGGGGTATTTCATAAATACAGCATTCAAAAAGAGGAGGAGATTCACATGAAACCGGTAGTAAGAGAATACACAAATGATGAGAAGCTCTTGAAGGATGTTGAAGAGCTCAAGAGTATTGGCGTGGCGAGAGAAGATCTTTATGTTCTTTCACATGATGATGACAGAACGGAACGGATCGCGGATAACGCGGAGGCCAATACGATTGGAGCGGAGGAGACAGGCCTCAAACATGCAGTCGGCAATATCTTTCATAAAAAAGGAGACGAACTCCGCAATAAAATTCATGAGATCGGCTTTTCAAAACAGGAAGCGGATCAGTTCGAAGAGCGGCTTGATGAAGGGAAAGTGCTCCTGTTTGTAACCGATCATGATAAAGTGAAATCCTGGGCGTAAAACAGACTGCCGACTTAGTCGGCAGTTTTTTTAGTAAAATAAAATTTGAATGGCATATATAAAGGAGTAGAATAATAAATGAAAACGATATGAATAGGAGGAGAAACTAGTGGCTACAGAAAAAAACACAGACCAAAAACCAGCACTTCAAATCCTTCCTCTGGCAGTCACGATTTTAGTCGGAGCGGTTATTTGGTTTATTCCGCAGCCTGCCGGTTTAGATCAGAAAGCATGGCACTTATTTGCAATTTTTGTAGCAACGATTATCGGCTTTATATCTAAACCGTTGCCGATGGGGGCAATCGCGATATTCGCATTGGCTGTGACGGCCCTTACCGGAACCTTGTCAATCGAAGAGACGCTGAGCGGATTTGGAAACAAGACGATTTGGCTGATCGTCATTGCTTTCTTTATTTCACGGGGTTTCATTAAAACAGGATTAGGCGCGAGAATCGCCTATTTATTTGTGAGGATGTTCGGCAAAAAAACGCTCGGACTTTCATATTCGCTGCTTGTCAGCGATTTGATTTTGTCGCCGGCGATACCAAGCAATACAGCAAGAGCTGGCGGGATCATTTTTCCGATTATCCGTTCGTTATCTGAGACCTTTCAATCGACACCTAAAGATGGAACTGAACGCCGCATCGGAGCGTTTTTGCTGAAAGTCGGCTTTCAGGGTAATTTGATTACCTCAGCGATGTTTTTAACAGCGATGGCTGCAAACCCGTTGATCGCAAAGCTTGCCCATGATGTGGCCGGCGTTAATCTGACATGGACAAGCTGGGCGGTAGCGGCAATCGTTCCTGGACTTGTCAGCTTGATCATAACGCCGCTTGTCATTTACAAGCTGTATCCGCCCGAAGTCAAGGAAACACCTGATGCCGCGGCGATTGCGACAGAAAAGCTGAAGGAAATGGGTCCGTTCAAAAAATCAGAGCTCTCCATGGTCGCGGTCTTTCTGCTCGTCCTTTTTTTATGGGTCTTTGGCGGAAACCTAAAAATCGACGCGACGACAACGGCCTTGATCGGTTTAGCTGTTTTGCTTTTGACCCAGGTTTTGACATGGGAAGATATTAAGAAAGAGCAAGGCGCGTGGGATACGCTGACATGGTTTGCGGCGCTCGTCATGTTGGCGAGCTTCTTGAATGAGCTTGGAATGGTCGGCTGGTTCAGTGATGCGATGAAGTCGTATGTCTCCGGGTTCTCCTGGATCAGCGCATTTCTTATTTTAATTGTCGTGTACTTTTATTCGCACTATTTCTTTGCGAGTGCAACCGCTCATATCAGCGCGATGTATTCGGCTTTTCTCGCCGTTATCGTCGCCGCAGGCGCACCGCCGCTGTTAGCGGCTTTAAGCCTCGCATTTTTCAGCAATCTTTTTGCTTCGACGACACACTACGGGGCTGGAGCCGCCCCCGTCTTTTTTGGAGCAGGCTATATACCGCAAGGCAAATGGTGGTCGATCGGCTTCATTTTGTCGATTGTTCATATTGTGATATGGCTTATTGTCGGCGGCTTATGGTGGAAATTGCTGGGTATATGGTAATATAAAGGAGGCAGGAGACATCCTGCCTTCTTTTTTTTAGATTGAAAGGTGTGGTTTTAATGTTTTGGTCGCTTGATTTGATGGTGCCCGGTTTTATATGTGCTTTTATTTATTTTTTGTATGATATTATGAAAAACCGAAAAAGAACGAGCTTTTTTAGAAAACTTGTTTTTGCCAGCTTCCTTGTTTACTTTTGCACCGTCTTTCAATTGACGATAGGCGGCATTCATTTTCCAGATCAGGAGTTCGCTTATCTTGATGTTCAGCCCATCCCTTTTTATTTTGTGGGTGATTGGCTCGAGATGTATGAGCAGACCGGATTAGATTGGTTTTTTTGGAATTCTGTCAGGCTTACGTTGTATAATGTATTGCTGCTCTTTCCTTTAGGCGTTTATCTTTCATTTCTGTGGAGAAAGACTACGCTAAAAAAAGCGGCTGTTCTTGTGTTTTTGACGAGCTTTTTCATTGAAAGCCTGCAGCTGGTATTATCTGCTTCAGGAATCATCATGGCACGAATGTTTAATGTTGATGACTTAATATTAAATACTGCCGGCGGTGTGATCGGATTTTGCCTTAGTACATATGTGCTTCATACAATCGGGAAAAGGCTTCCGTGTGAAAGGTCTGCATATTTCAGATAAAGCGTAAACGGAGTCTAAAACTGAATGCTGAAGTTTTTAAATTCATGGATGCCTGTTCCGTGCCTTGCCAGACCATGTGTCTTTAAATAATGTGCGGCGCTTTCGGCTTCCTTTAAAATGCCGGGATCAAGACCAAGCTGATGGTGTCCTCCAAAAACTCTCCTTACACCTTTAATGGCGGAGATTTTTTCAAGGGAATGCACTAGGTCCAGAGGGTTTGTCGTCGGGTAGAAAGCATAGACGGGCGCTCCGGTATAAAGCAGGTCGCCAGTGAACAAATAGCCTGCCGTCTGATCAAAGATGCAGATATGCCCCGGAGAATGTCCCGGTGTATGGTAAATGACCAGCGGTCTTGAATGGCTGCCGATCATGTCGCCGTCTTTAAGAATGCCTGCTGGTTCGCCTTTGTACGGCGTATAGCTTTCAGGAGAAAATGTATCTGGGACTGGTTTTGTGATATCGCGTGAAACATCGCGGCGTATCTGTTCAATTGGCAGTCCTTTGATTCCGTCTGTAAGCCATTCCTTCTCAGCTTCATGCACATAAATGAAATCATATTCACCATGCCTTCCGATGTGGTCCCAGTGCACATGGGTTGTTATTACCTTGATCGGCAGGCTTGTCAGCTTGTCCGTGATTTTTTTCATGCTGGCAATGCCAAGGCCTGTATCGATTAAAAATGCCTCTTCTCTTCCAAGAAGCAAATAAGAGTGCACATATTCCCAATGGCCGTATTCACTGATCGCAAACGTATCCCCACCCAAGTCAGTAATGGTAAACCACTTATCGTCAATCATTTGCTTCCCCCTCAGGTCACGCGTTATTTCAAATGTATCACGCTGCTTCTACTGCCGGCAAATGAGGAAAAAACTCATAAATGTTTGCAAAAAAGCGCACACTAGTGAATGCAAATGATAAGTAAGTGTGGTGACATGATGAGTGATCCTTATATGCCGCTGACTTCTATTAAAAGCGGGGTCTTGAAGGAGTATGCCAAAGGAGTTTACGGATTAACCGTTCAAATTGTGAATGTATATTTTATTTTCGATCCTGATTCGCGTGAAGCCGTGTTAATCGACGCGGGTATGCCAAAATCTGCACCTTTCATTTTAAAAGAGGCAGAAGAGCGGTTTGGCGGTGATTTTCAGCTGAAAGCGATCGTTTTGACGCATGGGCATTTCGATCATGTCGGCGCATTGGAGGAGCTTCTGGAAAAATGGCCGGTCCCCGTTTACACTCATCCTGAAGAAATGCCGTATTTAACGGGGAAAGCGGATTATCCGCCTGCGAAACCGGATGTGAAAAGCGGACTGGTGGCAAAGCTTTCTCCATTATTTCCGCGGCATTCAATCGATATTTCATCCCATGTAAAGCCGCTTAGTGAAGACGGCTCTGTTCCTTTCCTTCCCGGCTGGAAGTGGACGGACACGCCAGGCCATACACCAGGGCATATTTCGCTTTTCCGGGAGTCGGACAGAACCTTGATCGCCGGGGATGCCGTTACAACGGTAGAACAGGAATCTCTTTTTGAGGTGGCGATTCAAAAACAAGAGCTGAACGGTCCGCCTGCTTATTTTACGATGGACTGGACAAAAGCGGCAGACTCGATTCGCAAGCTGGCTGAACTTAAACCGGCATCACTGTTGACAGGCCACGGCGTGCCGATGATGGGGGACGATTTTTCACAGGAACTGCTCAGTCTGTCCAACCGCCTTCCCGTTTCATAGCCAGAAGCAAGTGTTAGCTGAAACATTCGGTTCGCCTGAATGTTTCTTTTTTATGAGAGTGCGAGTGAAAAATGAACCATTTCTTTCATAGCGTTTGTTCCAGTTTCCAGCTGTGTATGTGTACCAATTGATTCATTTTCTGAAATTTTAGACAAAAAATGCGCGCGTTTCATTTATAATGCAGGTATGCTGGAAAGGAGCTGAGGAATGATGAATGTGCAAAAAAGGGTGCAAGCTTTGCTGGGGATCACAATTTTATTTGCCGGACTGCTGTTCTTCGATGTGGCGCATGCCGCTGAAACCCCTTATTACGGAAAAAATTACACTCAGCCAGAACCATTATCTTCATTATATCCAGAGCCTGAAGAAACATTTAAAACGCCTGCTTTCGTAAAAAAAGGGGAAGCCTTTACGACACAGGAAGAAATGATGAAGTTTATCAACAGTCTGACAAAAAAAAGTCCGTACGTCAAAATGAAAAATATCGGTTTTTCGATTGAAAAAAGAGAAATTCCTGTGCTTTATTTTACAAAAGATGACCGTATACGGTCGATATCCAAAAAGCCGATTATTTGGCTGCAGGGACAAATTCACGGAAATGAACCGGCTGCCGGGGAAGCGACTTTGGCAATGGCCGAGAAATTAGCCGGGCCATACGGGGATAAAGTCCTCGATAAGGTCAACGTGGTCATCGTCCCGAGAGTTAATCCTGACGGCTCTTATCACTTTAACAGGAGGCTTTCAAGCGGAATCGACGGAAACAGAGACCATGTGAAGCTTGAGTCTCCCGAAGTACGCGCCATCCATAAGGAATTCATTCAATATGCTCCAGAGGTCGTCATTGACGCTCATGAATATGGTGTCGGCCAAAACGAATTTCAACATATCGGTGAAAAAGGGACATTGAAATACCACGATATTTTAGTTTTATCAGGAAAAAATTTAAATATCCCGGAATCCATCAGGAATGCCTCTGACAGCCTTTATGTGAACGGCATCAAAGCAAAGCTTGATCAGAAAGGTTTCTCAAATGATTCCTATTATACGACTGGAAAAAGCAAGGACGGGAAAATCGAAATCTATGAAGGCGGCACAGAAGCGAGGATCGGACGCAATGCCTTTGCTCTTCAGCCTGCTCTTTCCTTCCTTGTTGAAAGCAGAGGAATCGACATCGGGCGCGAAAATTTCGCAAGAAGGGTCGCCGCTCAAGTGGCGACACATGAGACCATCATGAACACGACGGTCAAGCATGCAGCTGAAATCAAACATCTTGTCGCCGCTGAAAAATTAAAGCTGATCCAACAAGGGGCAAAAGGAAATGACAAGGATCAGGTCGTCATTACAAGCGACTTTGCCGGGCCGTTTGCAGATACGCTGGAAATGGCGGATATTGCTTCAGGACAAGCAGTCGATGTCCCCGTTCAATATTACAGTGCGAGCCAGGCTGTACCGACCCTGTCGCGAACACGGCCGACAGCCTATCTTGTCTTGCCGGGACATCAAGATATCGATCAGAAATTGAAAGACCAAGGGCTAAAAAGCGTGACGCTGAAGTTTAAGCAAAAACTTTCAGCAGAGGCTTTTCAGGTTGCCTCTAAAGAAACGGCGGGAGAATCAGAAGGCCGTCCCGTCATCAAAGTAGAAACAAAGCTCAAAAACAAGAAAAAAGAGTTTCCAAAGGGAACAAAAATCTATTTTACTGCTCAGCCGCAGAGCAATCTCTTATCGATTGCGCTTGAACCTGAATCAGTTGACAGTTTTGTAAGCACAGGCTATATTTCTTCTGAAGCGGGGAAAGAGCTTCCTGTCTATCGCTTTATGTTCGATCAAAAGACGCTTCATATTCAAGAATAAAAAAGAAGGCATCCGACCCTTTGGCGGATGCTTTTTTAGAGGTTTTTTGTCTTTTCATACAGAAAGGTTTTAAACTGTGCCGGAAACTTATACAATAAGTATCAACCTAAAAGCAGGAAAGGAGAGAATTCGGTTGGAAGCACATGAAGAACGATGGAATGAAGCAAAGGCCTTCATTGAGATATGCTTCGGTGAACTGTCAAAATCCGAAGAGGAAAAAAAGCTGCGTTTACATAACATACGAGAAGAAATCAAGAAAACCGGCACCTATACACATACAATGGAAGAAATCGAACATGGAGCAAGAATGGCTTGGAGAAACAGCAGCCGCTGCATCGGCAGGCTGTTTTGGCATTCTCTTACTGTCCTGGACAAAAGGGACGCCCGGACGGAAGAAGAGGTGCGGGATGCGCTGTTTCAACATATTCGATTAGCGACTAACAGCGGAAAAATAAAACCGTTCATTACTATATTTCCTCCAGAACAAAACGGGGAAAAGAAAGTCACCATTTGGAACCATCAGCTGATCAGATACGCGGGATATGAGACGGAAAACGGCGTTGTCGGCGATCCGGCTTCAACAGAGCTGACAAAAGCGTGTCAGGCGCTTGGCTGGAAAGGAGAGGGGACGCTTTTTGATCCGCTGCCGCTCGTTTTTCAAATCGCAGATCATCCTCCTGTCTGGTATGAGCTGCCCAAGGATATCGTAAAAGAGGTGCCGCTCATACACCCTGACATTGCAGCTTTTCAAGATTTGGGGCTGAAATGGTATGCCGTTCCGATTATTGCGGACATGAAGCTCGAAATCGGAGGAATCCATTATAATGCCGCACCTTTTAATGGATGGTATATGGGAACAGAAATCGGCGCGCGCAACCTTGCTGATACAGACCGCTATAATGTGCTGGAAAAAGTGGCGGCCGTTATGGGGATTGACACAGAGCGGAATGCCTCCCTGTGGAAAGACAGAGCGCTTGTTGAGCTAAATACGGCTGTGCTTTACTCTTATAAAAAAGCGGGTGTCAGCATCGTTGACCACCATACAGCGGCAAGCCAGTTTAAACGGTTTGAGGAACAGGAAGCTGAAGAGGGGCGGGAACTCTCCGCAAGCTGGACATGGCTGATTCCGCCGTTATCACCGGCATCGACCCATATATTCCACAGCTATTATGAAAATAAGCCGGTAAAACCAAATTATTTTTATCAGGAAAAGCCTTATCTCGGGGATTACTAAAGAGGGAAATTGGAGATCAAAAGAAAATACTTTGTGCCATGCAGCGTGTTCGCTGTTTTTTGTAATGCTTACATATAGCGAAGGATGCAAAAATCTTGCTCTGTCATACTACAGGCGAGATTGCCTTTATTCATAGGCCATACCAAAAAAACAGGCTCGATGACGTTTTCTTATCAAGATCGCCGGCGCATGAATCATCAATGAAAGGCTCCGATACGGAGCCTTTTTCACTGAGCCTCATATCAGCTCTTCACATCCATTTCTTTTCGATAGAGAACATAGGAATAGATATAGGGAGCAAAAACCGTGATCAAAATAATGGGCAGCATCACACCTTCGCTTATTGAAAACAACCCATCCGCCGCTATCAAAAGTCCTGCGGCAGTAAATACTTTCGCCGCAAATCTGTGGGTCTTCTTCCAAATCGCATCACTGCTCAATGTCCAAGGATTCTTAATTCCGAAAAAGAAATTGGAGCGGACTCTCGGAAGGTAATTGCCGATCACGATCAAAAGAGCGCCCACAAGCACCGGAACGATGCTTCCCGTCGGCAGGTCATAGCCGAGCCCTGTCATGACTACTAGCAGATTGATCAAGAAAAATAACAGCAGCATTGCATTTATGAGAAGATGATATGTTTTTGAAAAAAGCTGATAGTTCTTTCTGCGTGGATCCAGTTTTGGAGTCAGGATCATCATGATATACAGAAAGACAAGCAGTCCCATCATGGTCAGCATCGCTTCCATTTTTGAAGCATATCTGTCAACTTCGCCTGAGGACGACCAATGGATGGGCACTTGATCGGATATGTGCGGATAAGCGATCGCCCACATCAAAAGATTAGCTAAAATAATAGATAGTGAAAATATGTGCTTCTTCATTTTGTATCCCCTTCGTTTTTGCCGGTTTGTTCAGTAAAACTGAAAGCCCAGCTGATAATGTCTTGAAACATGGTTGTATTCAGAGAGTAAATGATGAACTGGCCTTTTTTTTCATCTTGTATTAATTCGGCCTGTTTTAAGATTTTCAAATGCTGTGAAATGCTGGGTTTTGACATTTGGAAGTGCCCTGAAATTTCACCAGCGGTCAAATCCCGCTCTTTCAGCAGATTCAAAATCTTTCTTCTTGTCGGATCAGCTAAGGCTTTAAACATTTGATTCATTTGTAAGCATCCCTTAATTCGATATTTAGTTATTTAACTAAATACTAAAATTAAATACGGAATAAGTCAAGGAGCAATTAAAAAATCCGCCGTCAGCGGCGGATTTTAATAGCTGATATTAAATTTTTGATATCCGTCGAGTTGTTTTGTTTCTTCTACTTTAACATTCGTTACGTTTGAGAACGGACTGCCTTTTTCTACGGCTTTCAAGAAGTGTTTCAGGCTTTCTTCCGGGCCTTCGGCACGAATCTCTACAGCGCCGCTGTCGAGATTTCTCACCCAGCCGGTTAACTTGTGTTTGTCTGCTTCCATTTGAACGAAGTAGCGAAAGCCCACACCTTGGACTCGCCCATCTATAATGATTCGATATTGAAGCATAGAGAACACCCCTTCTTCTATGCTATCATATTTCCCATTTTAAGATCATGGGATAGACATAATCTAAAGGAATCGTTAAAATATGAAAATAAAGGAAGGACGTGAAGTTTTGGAAAATCGGAAGTATGAGATTTTTTCTATTTATGTCGGACATCCGGACACATATGACTTTGAAGGAAAGAAGGTAGAGACGGCGATTTTCAAAGAGCCCGTCGATAAACCCGTGTATTTAAGCCGCACAAACTTTGAAGGAGACAGGCAGGCTGATCTCGTCCATCATGGCGGAGCGGATAAAGCGGTTTGCGTCTATCCGGCGGATCATTATGGATACTGGGAAGACGTCCTGAAGAAAAAGCTTCCTGAAGCGGCATTCGGAGAAAATTTGACGGTTGAAGGCTTAACAGAAAAAGATGTATGCATCGGGGATACTTTTAAGCTGGGAGAAGCTCTTGTTCAAGTAAGCCAGCCGCGGCAGCCGTGTTTTAAGCTTGCCAAAAAGTTGAATGAAAAAGATATGGTATTGAAAGTGAGAGATACAGGCTACAGCGGATTTTATTTCAGAGTATTGGAAGAAGGGATCGTTGCGCCGGATGCGCAGCTGCAGTTCGTTTCCCGTGATGTGAATGAAGTGACCGTTTCATACGCCAACCATCTGATGTATCATGACAGGGATAATCAGCCCGCCATTCGCAAGATCCTTGAGGTCGATGCTTTGTCAGAAAGCTGGAGAGCTTCCTTTTTAAAACAGCTGAGCGCTTAAAAATAAGCCGTGCCGAAAGCGGCACGGCTTAGAATGAGTGGTTTATTTTTTTACGCTTTCTAGCAGATTGGCTAAAAAGTGCGCTTTATAGCTTTGAAGCTTTCTTCCTTCATACTTCGTCATTCCGAGCTTTTTCAGTTCCTCTACATACCAGCCTTTGCTTCCGTAATGCATGGCAGAAAACCCCCTTCTATTATTCGATGCAATTGGCATTCTAACATCTATAGAAAAACGTTGAAAAGGGGTGGGCGAAAATTTTCCGAAACTGAGTCTTTCGTCCTGGTTCGGGAGTTTGACCATGCAGAATTTCAGCTGTGTGTCAGGCTCGTAATGATCATGACAAGGATTGAAATGCTGAGAACAATTCCGATGTATTTTAAATAGCCGTTCTTTTTTTTATGAGCATATACGATTAAGAACACGCTCTCAATTAAAAAGATCAGCCCGATAATAGCAAACAGCATAAGAAAAAGGGCTCCTTTCGGATACATTCTGTTTTATATTTTAACATAAAAGCCCGGACTTGCATGAGTCCGGGCTTTGAATGAAAATCAGTCAAGCTGTGTTAAAATAATCGGTTCGTTTTTCGTGATGACGATCGTATGCTCGATCTGTGCGACGAAGCTTCCGTCGGGCGTTTTGAAAGTCCAGCCGTCACCGGCTTCTACAATATGTTCGGCTTTTGTTGAAACAAAAGGTTCAAGAGCGATGACTGTTCCGTTTTTAAACAGCGCATTATCAAACGGATCATAGTAATTTAGAATATGGTTCGGCGCTTCATGAAGGTTTTTTCCAATGCCGTGTCCAGTGAGGTTTTTAATGACGTTAAATCCGTTTTCTTTCGCCTCGTTGTATACGGCTCTGCCGATCTGATTTTGTTTTTTGCCGGCCCGCGCCTGCAAAAGGCCTTTTTGAAAAGCGCTTTCGACACATTCGCAAAGCTTGTGCAAGGTCTCATCGCCTGTGCCCAATACGAATGAAATGCCGGTGTCTGAGTAGTAGCCGCCGAATTCCGCGGAAATGTCAATGTTGATCAAATCCCCTTCCTTTAAAATGGCGGATTTGCTTGGAATTCCGTGGGCGACCTCATGATTTACGCTGATGCATGTTGTTCCAGGGAAATCATATTCCTTCTCCGGAGCTGATGCTGCTCCATGGGCTTCAAGCACTTCTTTTCCAATGAGATCAAGTTCTTTTGTACTCATGCCTGGAGCTGCTTTTTTCTTCATTTCCTCCCTCGCCAAAGCGACGATTCTGCCGATTTTTTTGAGCCCTTCAAGCTCTTGGTCATTCGTTACAATCACGATTCATTCCCGCTTTCTTTTTTTATATTCCAAATCAAGCTTACCATATCTGTTCCCGAAAAAGGAACAGCTCGGCTTCAAGACGAAAAAACACCTGCCTTCCGTCAGGAAAGCAGGTGCTGCCGATTGTTATTGCCCTGAATCTGATTTCGTTGTTGACGCCGCATCAGATTCAGATGTTTTCGGGTTATGGTTGGTGTAATCATAATCGCTCGGATCAATTGCTTTGAATCCTTTCGGTTTATAGAATCGCAGCAAGTCTCCGTCAACGATTTTATCCGACATCTCGAGCTCTTTTTTGACCGATTCTTCGATGGTCGGATCAATGTCTTTTTCGTTCAGAAGCTCTCCTGTCTTCGTATCATAGTAGTTTCCGTTCGTTTTCGTGTACTCCGGAGAAACGAAGTCGCCGTTTCGGAACGGAATCACTTCACGATGTTCAGGTGACAGAAGGTCAGAACCGCTCATCAGGTAATCCTTCGTATTCACGCCCATCAAATGAAGCAGGGTAGGGGCTACATCGACTTCGCCTCCGTATTTATGGGATTTGACTCCCTTGACCCCAGGTGCATGAATGAACAGCGGAACCCGCTGTAATTGCGCGTTTTCATATGGTGTGATGTCTTTGCCTAATACTTCGGACATCGCATTGTTGTGATTTTCCGAAATGCCATAGTGGTCCCCGTACATGACAACAATCGTATTATCATATAATCCGGCCTTTTTCAGATCGTTGAAGAATTGTTCAAGCGCCTGATCCATATAGTTGGCCGATTGGAAATAGTGATCGACAACACTGTCGCCGGTATCACCGGCAGGGAAGTCTGTATCGCCTTCATCCATCTCAAACGGGAAATGGTTCGAGAGCGAAATAAACTTCGTATAGAACGGCTGTTTCAGGCTTTTCAACAGCGGCATTGATTCTTCAAAGAACGGCTTATCCTTCAAACCGTAGTTTTTCGTTTTATCCTCGCTCATATCGTAATACGTAGCGTCAAAGAATTTGTCATAACCGATGGTTTTATACATTTCATTGCGGTTCCAGAACGTTTTGTAGTTGCCGTGGAACGCCGCTGATGTATAGCCTTGGGGTTTCAAAATGGCCGGCGCCGACTGTAGCGTGTTTTGCGCTTTATTGATGAATACTGATCCTTGTGCTAAGGGATACAGTGAGTTGTCCATCATAAATTCGGCATCTGATGTTTTCCCTTGTCCAGTCTGATGGAAAAAGTTATCGAAATAGAATGTCTCATCATCATGGGCCAGTGAGTTTAAGAACGGCGTTACTTCTTTGCCGTCAAGCTTATAGTCAATCAGGAACGTCTGCAGTGATTCCATTGAAATGTAAACGACGTTCATGCCTTTCGCTTTTCCGAAGTATTCGGCATTCGGTTTGTCCTGATTGGCTTTAATATAGTTCTCAACTTCCGTCACGTCGCTGGAGCTGGCCAGGGCGCGCTGGCTGTTTGACTTCACATTCTGCACCGCATCATAGATTGTGAAGTTGTATGTTCCCAAATATTTCACAAGATAGTTGCGGTCAAAAGAGCGGGTGAGAAGCTCTGGACGATCCATCTCTGCTACTGCAAGATTGGCGAGAAAGACCAGGATGCTTGCCCCCATCACAATTTTAAACGGCCGTTTCGTAGTCGTTTCAGAAGGTCTGTTATAAAAGACAGCCAATCCGATTAAAATGATTGTATCGATAAAATAAAACACATCGAGAGGGTGCATTAATGAGAAAATGCTGTCTCCGAGCTGCCCTCCGTTTGTTTTTGCCTGCATGATCGTAGGCAGTGTGATAAAGTCGCTGAAAAATCTGTAGTATACAACGTTTGCGTAAAGTAAAAAAGACATTAAAAAATGAATCACTATAATCGCTGTCTGCTGTATTTTTTTCTTGAAAAGCAGTCCCAATCCAAGAAAGAACAAGCTTGAGCTAATCGGATTCACAAAAAGCAAAATCTGTTGTATCGTGTTGGTTATTCCTAAATTAAATTCAATTACATAAGCAGCATAAGTTTTTAGCCATAACAAGACGACGGCTATCAGAAAAAAGGCAAGGCCTCTTTCTTTTATAAATCTTTTCATTGTTACACTCCTTTTTTCCGGATCAGTATAAAACCATCGGAACGAAAGAAAAAACGAATGTATAAAATATACCATGAAATACCGATTTAGAAAAGCGGAAACTAAGGCTCTGAAAAAAGTCGTAAAACGCCCGGTAAATGAAGGTTTTTTCACCCTTTAACAAGAGGGTTGGAAATATTTTGTGTATGACTGATATTGGCAGTCAAATGTTTTTATGGCAGACTGATTTTAATATATGAAAGAAAGGGGGATTTAGACCATGGATTTTTCGAGCATCATATCCGAGGATATGATTAAGCAGGCGATCAAGGACGGGGAATTTGACGGGCTTCCCGGAATGGGCAAGCCGCTTAAAAAAGATGAAGCTGCACATATTCCCGAGAATCTCCGCATGGCATACCGGGTCATGAAAAACGCCGGTATGGCAGGAGACGAAGGTGCCCTGAAAAAAGAGCTGATGACGATCGACGACTTAATATCCAAATGCACGGACGAAAATGAGCGCGAGCGTTTAATGAGAAGAAAAACGGAAAACCAGCTCAAGCTCGACAGGCTCGCCGGTAAAAAAGGGATGTTTTCCAAGCCCGCATCGGCTTTTTATAAAGATAAAATCTATAATCGGCTGGGCCGAAAATAAAAGGCGGACGTTTTTTCAGGGCGTCTGCCTTTATTTCATGCTGGAATGGAGAGCCCCACCGATGTTTGAGCCGGGAAATCAATGCAGTAATCCTTTCCCGAGCAGGTCGAATGATTGTCACCCCCAAGTAAGCAAACTGCTCCGGCACCTGATGATGGAAAGTCAAATAGCCTTGAGCCGAAGGAATCAGGCGGCAAGATGACGAACCCTATTCTATAAAACTTATGCAAGTTACCGCACAAAAGAGGTTTATTTTTCTCCAGTTGTGGTAATGACCCATAAACGAAAAAAGGGTGATAGGATGGAAATGTTGTTAACATGGGTAGAACGTATATCTGATTGGCTGTGGGGGCCGCCTTTAATTATTTTATTGACGGGGACAGGGGTGTATTTGACAATCCTTTTGAAATTTTTTCAGTTTCGCCATTCCTTCTACATTTTCAAACAGACGATCGGCAGCGTAGGTCAAAAGCCGAAGGGAGAGGGGACAGTTACACCTCTGCAAGCATTAACATCAGCTCTCAGTTCGACGGTCGGCGCTGCAAACATTGTCGGTGTGCCGGCTGCGATTATGTTCGGCGGTCCCGGAGCCGTTTTCTGGATGTGGCTGATCGCGCTGTTTGCAATGGCGATTAAGTTTTCGGAAAGCGTGCTTGCCGTCCATTACAGAGAAAAAAATGAAGCAGGCGAGTTTGTCGGGGGACCGATGTATTATATAACTAAAGGGCTGCGGATGAAATGGCTCGGCGTCTTTTTTTCTGTCGCGCTGATTGTCGAGCTGGTTCCCAGCATTATGGTTCAAGGAAATTCAGTATCCGTCTCATTGGCAGATACCTTTTCTTTCAATAAAGTATACGCCGGAATCGGAATCGCCTTTGTGATCGGTTTAGTTGTCATCGGAGGAATTAAACGGATTGGAAAAGTGACGGAGCTTGTGGTGCCGCTTATGGCAGGGGCATATGTCGGCGCAGGCATCATCATCGTCTTCATGAATATTTCATCAGTGCCCGCTTTCTTCTCTCTCATCTTTTCGAATGCGTTTACCTCTTCTTCAGCATTAGGAGGATTTGCAGGTGCAGCTATTGCCGAAACCGTCCGCTGGGGTTTTGCACGCGGTCTTTATTCCAATGAAGCCGGAATGGGGACGGCGCCGATTGCACATGCCGCCGCAATGACCGACCATCCTGTGAGGCAGGGGTTCTGGTCTGTGATCGGGATCGTCGTTGACACCTTGCTCATTTGTACAACGACAGCTTTTGTCGTTCTTTCATCAGGTGTTTGGACCGGGGAAAATGCCCTTCAAAATCCAGCAGCGCTAACTGCCGCCGCTTTTAAAAGCTATTTTGGCAGCGGAGGCGGATATTTCGTGTCCATCTCACTTGTCTTCTTCGTTTTATCAACGATCACGGTCGTGATTTTTTACGGAGTCAAGCAAGCTGAATTTCTATTCGGGCGGATCGCGGGACATGTGATTAAATTGATCTATTTAGCTGCGATTATCGTAGGGGCAGCAGGCGGGGCAAAGGCGATTTGGGGCTTTCTTGACCTGGCGCTTGCCTTCATTCTGGTTCCGAACATTGCAGCGCTGCTGCTTCTGAGCAAAAAAGTGAAAGCTCTGTATACCGAGTTCTTTACTTCTGAGGAGTATTATTTAAAAGATGTCGGAAAACAGAACACTTATGAGCCGTCAAAAAAGGCGGAAAATTCTTAAAAATCATTTCGAAAGCTTGACCAGTTTAGCTCCATTTTAAAATAGAAGAAAGCAGGCATGCTGCTATGGGAGCCATCCTGTTTTCTTCTTGTTTTGATGAGGAGCGGCTGGTTTTTTTATTTTTGAAAGCGCTCTAAAAAATATGTTGACTACTTGTATATACAGGATTACAATATAATCATAACATGTATATACAGGTTACAAGCGGAGAAGGAGGGTTTGGAATGGGTGATGTAAAACAATCAGCACGACAGATTGTCGATGCAGTCGGCGGTGTGGAAAATATCGCAGCGGCAACCCACTGTGTGACACGTCTGCGGTTTGCGTTAATAGATGAAAGTAAAGTTGATCAAGAGGTGCTTGATCAGATTGATGTTGTCAAAGGCTCGTTTTCAACTAACGGCCAGTTTCAGGTGGTCATCGGCCAAGGGACAGTCAATAAAGTGTATGCAGAGCTGGTGAAAGAAACGGGGGTTGGCGAATCGACCAAAGATGAAGTGAAAAAGGCCTCTGAAAAAAATATGAACCCTTTGCAGCGTGCTGTGAAAACGCTTGCGGACATTTTTATTCCAATTTTGCCGGCGATTGTGACAGCTGGATTGTTAATGGGGATCAACAATATTTTAACGGCCCAAGGCATTTTCTTCAGTAAATCGATTGTCGAAGTCTATCCGCAGTGGGCGGATCTCGCCAATATGATTAATTTGATTGCGGGTACGGCCTTTACTTTTCTGCCTGCATTAATCGGATGGTCGGCTGTCAAACGTTTCGGCGGCAATCCGCTGCTTGGCATCGTGCTCGGTGTCATGCTCGTACATCCGGACTTATTAAATGCATGGGGATATGGAGCCGCTGAACAGAGCGGAGAGATCCCGGTTTGGAACCTTTTCGGGCTGGAGGTGCAGAAAGTCGGCTATCAGGGACAAGTGCTGCCGATTTTGCTTGCTTCCTATTTACTTGCAAAGATAGAACTGTTTTTAACAAAGCGGACGCCTGAGGGCATACAGCTGCTGGTGGTTGCCCCGATTACGCTGCTTGTGACAGGCTTTGCTTCATTTATTGTCATCGGGCCGATTACATTTGCGATCGGAAATGTGCTAACATCAGGCCTGATTGCCGTATTCGGAAAATTTGCCATACTGGGCGGCCTCCTATACGGGGGATTGTACGCCGCTCTCGTCATTACAGGAATGCATCACACATTCCTTGCAGTCGATCTGCAGCTGATCGGTTCCAAGCTTGGGGGTACATTTTTATGGCCGATGCTGGCGCTTTCCAATATCGCTCAAGGATCAGCGGCGCTTGCAATGATGTTTATTTTAAAAGATGAGAAGCAAAAAGGGCTTTCCTTAACTTCCGGCATCTCGGCTTATCTCGGCATTACCGAACCAGCATTATTCGGGGTGAACCTCAGATATAGGTTTCCGTTTGTGATCGCCATGATCAGTTCCGGGCTGGCCGGGATGTATATTTCATCACAAGGGGTTCTGGCAAGCTCTGTCGGTGTCGGCGGCGTGCCTGGCATTTTCTCAATCATGAGCCAGTATTGGGGCGCCTTTGCGATTGGGATGGCGATTGTGCTCGTGGTTCCATTTGCCGGAACATATGCTTATGCAAAATTGAAACAAAAATAATAAAAGGGAGAGGGACGCGTTTTTGGTCACTCCCTTTTCCCATTTCATATAGAAGAAAACGGTGGTGCTAAAAAATGGAAACAAAACAAAACCCATGGTGGAAAAAAGCGACAGTCTATCAAATTTATCCGAAAAGCTTCAATGATACGACAGGGAGCGGTGTCGGCGACATTCAGGGCATCATTGAAAAACTTGATTATATAAGGGAACTCGCCTGTGATGTGATTTGGCTGACGCCGATTTATGAATCCCCGCAAAATGACAATGGCTATGATATCAGCGATTATTACCGGATTCATGAAGAATACGGAACAATGGAAGATTTTGAGCAGCTTTTACAGGAAGCACACAAACGCGGCCTGAAGGTGATTATGGATCTTGTCGTCAACCATACATCAACAGAGCACAGATGGTTTAAAGAGGCATCGTCTGCCAAGGATCATCCTTACCGCAATTTTTATATTTGGAAAAATGTCAAACCGGATGGTTCTCCGCCGACAAACTGGGAGTCAAAATTCGGCGGCTCCGCGTGGAAGTTTGATGAAAAGACGGGGCAGTATTACTTGCATCTCTATGATGTCACACAGGCTGATTTAAATTGGGAAAATGAAGCGGTCAGAAAAAAAGTGTATGAAATGATGCATTTCTGGTTTGAAAAAGGAATTGACGGCTTCCGGCTTGACGTCATCAATGTTATTTCGAAAGATCAGCGTTTTCCCGATGATGAAAGCGGTGACGGACGGAGGTTTTATACGGACGGGCCAAGGGTTCATGAATTTTTGCACGAAATGAACAGGGAGGTTTTTTCTCAATATGACAGCATGACGGTCGGTGAAATGTCATCGACAACGATTGCCGATTGCATCCGCTACACAAACCCGGAAAGCCGAGAACTCGATATGGTGTTTAACTTTCATCATTTAAAAGCCGACTATCCAAACGGGGAAAAATGGGCGCTCTCCGAATTCGATTTTCTAAAGCTGAAAAAGATTCTTTCTGAATGGCAGATTGAGATGAATAAAGGCGGCGGCTGGAACGCGCTGTTCTGGTGCAACCATGATCAGCCGCGGATCGTCTCGCGTTACGGAGATGACGGGAAATACCGGAAAAAGTCGGCGAAAATGCTTGCAACCGCGATCCATATGCTGCAAGGCACTCCTTATATTTATCAGGGAGAAGAATTTGGAATGACAAATCCGAAATTTGATGATATTTCCCTTTATCGGGATGTGGAGTCTTTGAATATGTATCGGCTGATGAAAGAAGAAGGAAAACCGGAAGAAGAAATCCTTGAGATTTTGAAGGCGAAGTCCCGCGATAATTCGCGTACGCCCGTTCAATGGAATGCGGAGGCAAACGCCGGTTTTACAACGGGAACACCGTGGATTCCGGTTCCAGACAACTACACAGACATTAATGCGGAAGAAGCGCTGCGCGATCCCGATTCGATTTTCTACCATTATAAGAAGCTGAATGAGCTGCGCAAAGAATACGACATTATCACCACGGGTGATTACCGGGTGATTCTTGAAGATGACCCAGAGCTTTACGCATATGTGAGAAACGGAGTGGATGAAAAGCTTTTGGTGATCAATAATTTTTACGGAAGAGAGACTGAGTTCCACCTTCCCGAAGATATTGACATTGAAGGCTATGCCGCCAAAGTTCTCATTTCCAATGATGCCGATACTCCGGAGCACTTTGCAAGCTTTAAGGTCAAACCTTATCAATCGATAGTTTATCATCTTGCCAAACCGTGCTAAACTAAGCTGGGTGGTAATAAATGAAAGTTAATAAATATGTGATGATTTACAAAGAAATCGCAGAACAAATCGATAAAGGTATTTTGAGCGCCGGGGATATTTTGTCATCTGAAAACGATCTTGCCGAACAATATGAGACGTCAAGGGAAACGGTTCGGAAAGCGCTGAACGTACTTGTCCAAAACGGATACATCCAAAAAATTAAGGGAAAAGGTTCTGTTGTGCTGAACAGGGAGAAAATGCAGTTCCCTGTTTCCGGATTGGTCAGTTTTAAAGAGCTTTCCCAAACGCTCGGCAAAGAGACGAGAACGACGGTGCATGAATTCGGCCTGACCCATCCGGACGCTTATATTCAAAAGCAGCTTCGGATCACCGGTGATGAAGAGGTATGGCGCGTCGTCCGCTCCCGAAACATTGACGGGGAGCATGTCATTCTGGACAAGGATTATTTTATCCGCAAAAACGTGCCGCTTTTAACAAAAGAGATATGTGAGGATTCGATCTATCACTATATCGAAGGCGAACTCGGGCTTGTCATCAGCTATGCCCATAAAGAAATCGTCGTGGAGCCGTGTACGGAAGAGGACCAAAAATATTTGGACCTAAATGGATATGATCAAATCGTCGTTGTGAAAAACTTCGTTTTCTTGGATGACACCACTTTGTTTCAATATACGGAAAGCAGACACCGCCTTGACAAATTCCGGTTTGTCGATTTTGCCAGAAGAGAGAAGTAGCACGGTCCGCCTGTTGGCGGCCGTGTTTTTTTGTGAAGCCGTTTCTGATTGCATGCGAATTGAATATGATGCAAAAGGCATTTCTGAGAAACGGAGGCTGTGAAGATGATTCATGAAAGCGCAAAGATCGGTAAGAATGTGGTGTTGGGAGAGTATGTCGTGATTGAGGAAAACGTGACAATTGGAGACGATGTAATGATTGGTCACCATGCCATTATTAAAATGGATACGCAGATCGGAAGCAGAGTGAAGGTCGGTGATTTGACCGTACTTGGCAAAACGGCTTCTTCAAATAAAAAAATGGCGCGCCAGCCGAAAAAAGCCGGTGCTCCATTGACAATTGAGGACGATGCTGTCATCGGTTCAAATGCAGTGATTTATCGGGATGTCTTGTTGGCCCAAGGAGTGTTTGTGGGAGACATGGCAAGCATCCGTGAAAATGTGTCAGTCGGCAAAGAAAGCATTATCGGACGAAACGCTATGGTTGAGAACAATACAAACATCGGAAGCCGTGTGACCATTCAAACGGGATGCTATATTACGGCTGATATGAAAATTGAAGATGAAGTATTTATCGGTCCGTGCTGCTCAACATCAAATGATAAATATATGGGAATGGGCAATTATCAATACCAAGGCCCGATTATTAAAAAGGGGGCGAAAATCGGCAATAATGCCACATTGCTGCCATCGGTTGTCATCGGAGAACATGCGGTCATCGGAGCTGGAGCCGTCATCACAAAAGACATTTCCGCTGGGAAAACGGCTGTAGGTAATCCGGGTCGTGTGATGAATTGAGGCTCTTTCTTCGAAAAAAATTGAAATTTGTGAAAATGTTTGTGTTGAATAACGTGTCTGCTTGAGAGAAAAGATCATAGTATATAAAGCTTTAATATCTATTAAAGTTGCAGTCGATAGATTAAATAGATGTGGGGGTGATTTTTAAGAACGAGTGGTTTACAGCGGTTTTAAAATTGTACTCCTACCAGCTAGGGCAGGTGTAAAGATAATCGCAGCAAACCAATTTTCATGTTCACATTTTTTCTCGGTAAGACTCCTTAGGAGAAACATTTATCTCATTCATTGCAAGATTCATAGCCTATTCCGGCAGAAGGAGGAGAACTTTTTGTTGTCTTGATGGAAACCGTGAATTTATCCAGCTAAGAGGAAGCCGAAGATATTTTAGAAGACGATGTTTCTTTATTGAATGTAACAGGAGAAGAAGGTTCATTAGGAGCGCAAAATCTAAAAGGTTCATCAACCTGAAAACTGACGAACGTAACTTCTGCACTAGGATTCAATAGAAACAGAAACCTGATTTTGTTTCATTAAAAGGAGAGGAAGTTCTTTTTAGAACATCACCTTTTATTTTTTTTGAAATGAAAGAAGAATAGAGTTTGGCAACTTTGAATGGCAGCAACGTTGGGGTGAATTTTTTTATATGAAGCCTCACATAGCTATAAAATGTGTTTTAAACGTATGGAAAATAACGTGACCGAGTTATTTGAGAAAACATAGTATATGTTAGCTTCAATCTTGAAAAAAGGGAATTGAAGCTAATCTTGAAAAAGGGAGGTTAAGACCCTAGATGTCGATTCAAAATTTAGTTGTAAATGGTAGCTTTGAAACAGGGGCACTTCCACCTTGGGTTGGCCAAAATGCAATAGTTACAACTCAGTTTTCGCATACGGGTTTTTGGTCTGCAAGACTGCTAGGCGGAAATGTCACTTCATTTATTGCTCAATTTGTACCAGTCGATGCAGGAGAAGGATTAGAATTTCTCGCTTCTCTTGCTAAAACTGGCTTTGCTCCATCTCCTCAGGTGCAAATTCAAGTCTCTTATTTTGATAGTGCTTTTAACTTTTTAGGGCAAGGTCTATTCTTAAATATACCATTTAATAGATTGCCAGTTGTAGAAAATAACACATGGCTTGAAGTTTATGAAACGACTGCGCCGGCTCCAGCCGGATCTACTATGGCTTTTATCTTGATTAATACTTTGCCGCAGGCAGGTACTGCTGATGTCATTGTAGATGATGTAGCGTTGCTAGATGCAGAAGGTGGTGGAGTAGGTCCAACCGGCCCGACAGGCCCAACCGGTCCGACAGGCCCAGCAGGTCCAACGGGAGCAACAGGAGCAACGGGAGCAACCGGAGCGACAGGACCAACAGGAGCAACGGGAGCAACCGGAGCGACAGGACCAACAGGAGCAACGGGAGCAACCGGAGCGACAGGACCAACAGGAGCAACGGGAGCAACCGGAGCGACAGGAGCAACGGGAGCAACCGGAGCGACAGGAGCAACGGGAGCAACCGGAGCGACAGGTCCAACGGGAGCAACCGGAGCGACAGGAGCAACGGGAGCAACCGGAGCGACAGGACCAACAGGAGCAACGGGAGCAACCGGTCCGACAGGAGCAACGGGAGCAACCGGTCCGACAGGAGCAACGGGAGCAACCGGTCCGACAGGAGCAACGGGAGCAACCGGTCCGACAGGAGCAACGGGAGCAACCGGAGCGACAGGTCCGACAGGACCAACAGGACCAACAGGTCCGGCAGGAGCAACCGGAGCGACAGGTCCAACAGGTCCGACAGGACCAACAGGTCCGGCAGGAACAACTGGAACGACAGGTCCAACAGGTCCGACAGGAGCAACCGGAGCGACAGGACCAACAGGTCCGACAGGTCCGGCAGGAACAACTGGAGCGACAGGACCAACAGGTCCGACAGGAGCAACCGGAGCGACAGGACCAACAGGTCCGACAGGAGCAACCGGAGCGACAGGTCCAACGGGAGCGACAGGTCCGACAGGAGCAACGGGAGCGACAGGTCCAACGGGAGCAACTGGAGCGACAGGCCCAACAGGAGCAACCGGAGCGACAGGCCCAACAGGAGCAACCGGAGCGACAGGCCCAACAGGAGCAACCGGAGCGACAGGCCCAACAGGAGCAACGGGAGCAACCGGAGCGACAGGCCCAACAGGAGCAACGGGAGCAACCGGAGCGACAGGTCCGACAGGCCCAACAGGTCCAACAGGAGCAACCGGAGCGACAGGCCCAACAGGAGCAACCGGAGCGACAGGCCCAACAGGAGCAACCGGAGCGACAGGCCCAACAGGAGCAACCGGAGCGACAGGCCCAACAGGACCAACAGGAGCAACCGGAGCGACAGGCCCAACAGGCCCGACAGGCCCAACAGGCCCAACAGGCCCGACAGGTCCAACAGGCCCGACAGGTCCAACGGGACCAACAGGCCCAACAGGCCCAACAGGTCCAACTGGCGGTGCAGCATTGCAACAAACCCGACAGTTCCTTAATCAATCAAGATTGAGTTAACTTAACTTTGTTTCTGGGACTCAATTATGATTGTAGCAGCAGCTATGAATATAGCATTTAAACCCTCTAATGTGTTTTAGAAGGGGTGCATGAAAGCCGTCGGCTTTCATGCGCCTCTTTTTTATGAAGAACGGAATTCAAAAATAAAAGGACTGGCCGATAAGCTCATGCTTATCAGACAGCCCTCTGATTCATATTAATTCAAATGCAGGTCAGTCAGATTGATATCAGCAACTGGTCCATCTCCTCTTTTATATGATCGATGTCTTTCTTATATACTGACTTTCCGGAAACCAGACTCAAATTAAAATAGCTAAGCATTTTTTCAACCAAAGGCCGGACACACTTCTTCTTCGCTTCTTCGTCAAGGTGCCGTGTAAATCCGTTATTTTGATAATCCTTTGCTGTATCTGCATAGATTTTGCCGATGGTAAAATATTTCAATGCTTTTCGGTGAGTTTCCTCAAGTTCGTTCCAATTGATGTAAGGCAAATAGACATCTTCACTAAAATGCTCAATAATATATTCCATTACATGAATAATAGACGGTATTCTTTTGTCTATATTGTAAGTAAAACTTTTTTGATGTCTTCGATAGCAATAAACAGGTTTATTTAAATAATGGTATTTCCAGCCGCGCTTAATATTGACGATACTATTCAGCGTGTCACCGGCATATAGATTCTTACAATCGGCTACCCAGGAGTAGTTATGGTTGCGATAAAAAGACAATTTGAACAATCCTACCATTGGATACACGCCGGACCCTCCTCTTTCAAACACACGACGTATCACTTCATCGTCTGTATATGATTGATAAGTCCAGCTTCCGATCGTTTTGCCGTCAGAATCGACTAATAAAAAATCTCCGTATACATAATCTACATTCTCTTGTTCATCAAAACACTCCATTAAATCACAGAGCACACTGTCATGCGCCAAAAAGTCATCTGCGCTGACAGGCATTACATATTCCCCTGTTGCTTCTTCGAAAATCTCTGCGAATGCCGTATCCGCCATACCTGAATTTTCTTGGTGGTATATCGTTTTAATATGGGGATACTTTTCTTTAAAAGCATTTATTTTTTCAATCGAACCATCGGTAGAATGATCATCCACAATGATGATTTCCATATTCGGATACGTCTGATTGATCACAGACTGAAGGCATTGGTCTAAAAAACGGGCGTAATTGTAATTGACGATTCCGACTGTAATTTTAGGCAGGTTGAGAATGGCTGTGCGGTCACTCATTTTTGCCGATTTTGCCAATCGTGAGATGGTTTCTTCTATTTTCTTCATTTGTTTTTGAAACGAATAATGCTCTTCAATAAAAGCCCGATATTGATGTGGTGAATCGTTATGTTCAGTGACCATGTCGACCAGTTCATCAATCGTGTTCCATACAAAGTTTTCATCATAAATTGTTTTAGCGCCGTAAAAGTTGTGGACAAGAGGTTTAATTCCTTTTGCCATCGCTTCCATGACCGACATTTGCTGGCTTTCCAAGAGACTTGTTGAAATGAGATAATGCTTATCTTCCAAGTATCGGTTGATATCGCTCTGCCAGCCGTCCATTTGAACGCTGTCCTGTAAATGAAGTTCTTCAATCATCTGTTTAAAATATAATTGATAGCGAATGTCTTGATATTGGCCGGCGATAAACAATTTGTACCTTGGATCTTTGTCATGAATAGCTTTGAAAGCGTGCAATAAAAGCATCGGACCTTTTTTATAATTGATGTATCCGACATATGCAATATGAAACCCTTTTTCACGCTCTTTAAACGTATACTGGTCTAATTTTACCCCGTTTGGGATTGCAGCAGTCTGTGTATTTTTCAGACTTTCAACTTGGTGAACGACGTATTGCTCCATGTGTTTTCCGTCAAAAATGACTTGATCCACGGTATTCCAGCGAACTTGATAAATATATGCTGTAAAAGCTTCATAGCTGTGAAGCCTGCAAATTAATGCTTTTTTATGGGCAAGAGGCAGTTTGCTTCCATAAACGATTAAGTTGTCACACCATTCGAACCAGCAAATATCTGCCCATTTCATGCCCTTGTCGATTTGTTTTAGGTCTGTCACGACCATCTTCACCGTTCTGTATGAATGGGAAAGATGGTCGATTACAGGGTCTATAAACGTATCCAAATTCGGTTTGACAAAGAAGACGATTTTCGGCCGAACTCTTTCAATGCTGCGGAAAAGACTGTTTTTCTCCCGATACAATTTCTCTTTCTGCACGAGATTCATAAAAAAAGCAGCATCATCATACAGTTCAATCGCTTGTTGAATGTGATTCTTTTTTTCATATATAAAACCTAAACTGATGAGCATGACAATATCAAATGGATCGGCTTTCAGTCTATCTTTGATGATGTGTTCAGCTTCCTCCCAGTTTTCTTCTGCCGTCATTTGAGTGATTTCATGTTCACTGGCAAGCTCCAGCAAACTTAAAAGTAAATCCAGTTCATTTTTTTGAGCCATTGGTATCCTCCTATTAACGAAATTTCCCTAGTACTATCTATATTCAGCGATGAATGGAAGTTTCCGTGTTATACATCCAAACTCTTTTCGAAGGATGACCCATGATAATGGTACAAACAAGAAGCTTGCTTCAGTCATAATCTATTGAGGTGAAGATATAACGATAAGGAGTGAACATTTTGGTCACGATCAGTCTATGTATGATTGTAAAAAATGAAGAAGAAGTATTGGCAAGATGTCTTGATACCGTGAAAGACATCGTAGATGAAATCAATATTGTCGATACGGGGTCGACTGACAAAACGGTCGAAATCGCGAAGCAATACACAGACCGCGTTTTTTTCTTTGAATGGATCGGCAATTTTGCGGCAGCCAGAAACGAATCATTTAAGCATGCCACGAAAGATTACATCCTTTATTTAGATGCGGATGATGTCCTGCATGAAGAAGATCAAAAGAAATTAAAAGAATTGAAAGAAACGCTTGATCCATCGGTTGATTCAGTGTCGATGTACTATGATGCAGGGACGGACGAATACGGAAATGTGACACTAAGATACCGCCGCAACCGTTTGGTGAAAAGGGAGAAAAACTTTAAATGGAGAGGCGACTGCCACCAGTATCTCGAGGTTTACGGTCATATTATCAATGCCGATATCTCTGTCACACATAAAAAAATCCGCCATTCCGTCGGACGAAATCTCAATATCTACCAGCAGAAAATTGATCGGGGCGATGAGTTTTCTCCGAGAGATTATTTTTACTACGGAAATGAATTAAGAGAAAACAGGCATTATGAAAAAGCGATTGAAAGCTATAATCAAAACATAGAAATGAAAGAAGGCTGGATTGAAGATAAAGTTTATGCGTGCATAAATAAAGGCGACTGCTATCGTTTTCTCGGAGATTTGGACAATGAATTGAGATCGCTGTTTCAGTCATTTGAATTTTCTAAAACACCGCGTGCTGAGACGTGCAGCAGGATCGGCTATAATTTTCAGCGCAGACGTGAATTTCAGGCGGCCATATACTGGTACGATCAGGCGACGAAATTGGTTCCCGACACAAATAAATGGAGTTTCAGCTATCCTGCCTACTACACTTGGTATCCTCATCTGCAAATGTGTGTCTGCTACTATAACTTAGGGGATTTTGAAAAATCGTATCAACATAACGAAAAGGCGCGGAAATATCGTCCTAATGATAAGTCTGTTCTTCATAATAAACAGTTATTAGAAGGAAAATTAAACAGATAAAAAAACAAAAGCTTACTTGTCAAGTAGGCTTTTGTTTTGTGGCAAAAAGTCAGCGGACATATGGAGGGATATCTTGTGCTTTTTTATATATTCTTTCGATGATGGCGTACCGCGTAAAAAATGGAAAGCCCCCAGCCGATCAATAAGATTGTGTAAATGGCGGCACTCCATATGCCGTTGATCGACCAGAAAAGAATCAGAGTCCGGACATTGGTTATGATAATAAAACCTCCGACAAGAACCCCCAGCAAATATGCAGGCAGAATCCGCACAAGCCAGGCGGCAATAGGGGCTGCAGCAATTCCGCCTAACATAAGGGCAATCGTCCATGTCCAATTAACTTCTTCCCAGCCTAATGAAATCAAAAAACCGGCAGTAGCAGAAATCGCAATAGCAAACTCGCTTGTATCTACTGTACCGACGGTTTTTCTAACGGAAGCTCCTTTTTTTGACAACAATACAGGGGTCGTGATTGGGCCCCAACCGCCACCGCCGGTTGCGTCCGCAAATCCTGCGACCAGCCCTAAAGCGATTGACTGTTTTCTAGTCAAATCAATCGATTTTTTCTGACCGCTTGGATTAAATTTGAATAAAAAACGAAACAGGACATATATCCCTAATATGAATAGAAACAAGGAAATAAAAGGTTTGACAGCATCGCCCGGCAGGCTGCTCAAAAAGCATGCCCCCGTAAATGCCCCAACAGAACCGGGGATGATCAATTTGTATACAGCCGAGCGGTCGACATTTCCAAATTTCACATGAGAAACACCTGAAGCGGCGGTGGTCACGACTTCTGCAAGGTGAATCGATGCCGAAGCTACCGCCGGAGCGATTCCGAGCGTCAGCAAAAGCGATGACGAAGTAACGCCGTAAGCCATTCCCAGCGAACCGTCAATGAGCTGGGCGAAAAATCCTATAACTGCAAAAATGATCAGCTTTCTCATAGCCATTCCCCCTGTAAAAAATACAAAAAACAGGTGAGGAGGACAACATATATGATGTCTAAGTTATTTTATGCTTCGATAGCTTCGCGGTATGGTTAAACACCGGAGGTTCTCTGTTAAATAATGAAGCTGTCTGAGAGAATCGGCTGTTTTAATGGAGAAAGGACAGAGGTCTACTCCGAAAACTGGAATGAGCATATGATGATAAAAAGAATGTTGGAGGGATCTCTGTGATGTTGTACCATACATTTCATGATAATCATAAAAGTATAACAAAACATTTATTCGTGGATATTCAAAATACATTCACAATAGAGTTTTGGGCCAAACCAGTTCCCGAAGCAAAGGAGGAACGGTATGCAGTGATACCAGTTTCCGGCGTACATGGAGAAGGCGGTGGTCCTTTCCTGGCCGGTGTTGGGATTTCACTTGGAGTAAAAGGGATTAAAGTATACGAACATGAAGCGGTTCTAACAGAGATTTTGGCTTTTACCTTTCCCTCGCCTTTATATGACTGGACGCATGTTGCGCTGGTCTATCATGATAAAATACCATCACTCTATATAAACGGGCAATTTGTTAAAAAGGGAAATGTCAGCTCCTTTAAAACGGTTGTCCCATCGGGAGTTTTTAAGGGATCTGGCTCCCGCGACTTTATCGGAAAACTTGAAGAAATAAGAATTTGGAGTAAAGCAAAAACACAATCTGAAATTTTGGAACATATGAACAGAAAACCGGCTGAAAACGAATCTGATCTGTTTGGCTGCTGGAAATTGAGTGAAGCCGGCGAAACGACTGTCCATGATGCTGACGGAAAAATTGAAGAACCCGCATTAAAGATTCTCTTTACCTTTTTTGTACCGAGCGGAGGTGTGGAAACGTTAAACCGGCAGCGTTTTTACGCTCTTAAGCAATATGGGGTAAATTGCGACTTTTTGTATTTGCAAGAAGGAACAGGACTGCAAAATACAGTGAATACTTCTATTTTTATAACGAATTATGAAGACGAAATTAAAGAGATTATACTAAAAGGGAATTATGATGCCATTGTAGTCGGCTCAGATCTTCTTCTATTGAAAACCATAAGGGAATTTGGCTATCAAGGACTCTTGATTTATGAAGTGCAGGGGTTGGGAAACAGCAAAGAGTATGTAGATGAATTTTTGAAAATACATGCTTATTCTATCGTCAATGAATGCAGTGATGCGATTTTATATCCGCAGACGCCGCACCTTCAGCAAGCATTTGAAAAGTATTTTCCTGACAAAGTTAAATTTTGTTTTAATAATTGCTTCAATACAAATGAATTTCATTATCAAGCACTTCCAAAAAAGAACGGACCTATAATCGGCTGGGTGGGACGGCTTGAAGAAAATAAAAACTGGAAAGATTTTTTATCGATCGGAGCGAAATTAGTTCAAGAAAATCCTTCTATTCAGCTTTGGATGTTTGAAGATAGTACATTGGCGGAAGAAGAAGAAAGAAGCGCTTTTGAAGAAAGAATAAACGAGCTGAATTTGAAAGAGCATCTGACCGTTTATGCAAACCAGCCGCATCAAAAAATGGCCGAATACTTTTCTATCATTGGCGACTCAGGAGGTTTTTTATGCTCCACCTCTAAAGTAGAAGGGTTCGGATATGCTGTGCTTGAAGCGATGGTTTGCAGGTGTCCCGTCCTGACAACCGATTCCGACGGAGTACGCAGTTTTATCACACATAATGTAACAGGGAAGTTTTTTGTACTCGGAGACATCAATCAAGCGGTACAAGAAGGAAAAGAGCTCATTTCAATTGCTGCATTAAGAGAAGAGATTAGACGGAATGCTCTAAAACACATTGAAGACCATTTCGCGCCGGAAAAATACGCGGAACATTTTTTGAATATGATTCATCAGTTAAAACATGATTAAAAAATCCCTTTCAAAGGGATTTTTTATGTTGAGATATATTTCAAACACTGCAAAGATCATCATGATTTTAAGCTGTTAAAAAGCCGGGAACCGGCCTGAACGGTCTGATGTTCCCAGCTGCCTCTGCTTTTCCTTTTACCAGTTGTTATCTTTTTCGTATCCTAATTGGATCAATGCGTCGCCAGCGATTTCTTTAAACGCTTCCTTATGTCTCTCATTAAATTCTTCTTTCCAGTCACCTATACTCCCTTTTCTAAAAGTATCCGAAGCACTGGAATGAATATTTTGTTTCATTTTTTGAAGCAATTGTTGTTTTGATAAATTTAATGATTGAAGATCATCCCATAAGAAATCGATGATGTTCGTGATGGTTTTATTTTGCGAAGCTTCATCGCGCATAAGGTCTTCAAAAGTCACGATGCAGATTCCGGAAGCTTGCGCCCATTGTAAAAATCTTTTTGTGAAATCATATATATTCGGCAGCAAGCCAATTCCATATTTAGCTTGTTCTTCTTTATTTAGTGAAGCTCCTTTTATGATAGCCATCAGCCGTTCATCGTGGTTTTTTAAATGATTTTTCATAAATGGATTCCATGGATGATTATATTTGTTGATCATCACAAAATGGACAAGTGAAACTGCTATATCTCTTAAATCCCTATAAATAAATATTGTTTTGATATCTGTTTCATTTACAATTTTTTCTCGATCTGCTGAATGTGCAAAGTGGCCTGTTGCTGTGTATCCTGGTTTAAGATCTTTTAAATGCTTTTCTTCGAAAACCCAGAAATCGGTCCGTCTCATTCCGGGAATTCCGAGGATAATTTGGAGCAGTAAATGAGTTCCGCTTTTTGGTACGGAATTGACTAATACTTTCGGTAAGCGGATGTGCTGCTTGTTTTGAAATAAGTTGATTTTCAATATTGCTGTGTCATAAAGTTCCCCAAACTCATAATCTTCTCCCAATATAATAGAACGAGTGCCCGTAAGGCGATAACCATTATCAATAATCGCACCCGGAGATTGTTCGGGTTGTTCTTTCAAATCGACTCCTTTAATGATCATGTCGTACAATGCAAGTATTGAAGACGGAAATGTCCCTTTTCCATAAATTAACGTGAAAGGTGTATCCGCTTTAACTATACCTTTACGAATAGCTTCTATTTCAGAGCCGCCTGGTAGGTCAATCAAGACAACTCTCGGATCTTCTATATTCCGGATTGTTTGAATGGCAGATTGATCCAATGTTCGATCAATAATAATGAGCTTATAATTGCTAAATGATTGTTCTAACAATTGTTCCAGCCTTTCGATTGTATTTTCCGATCCGTCTTGAACAGGATATATTATTGTTAATAGGTAAGGGATATGTCTTCGGTTTCTTGCTTGATGTCTAGCGAGGTTAAAAGCATATCTCCATCTGCGATGCTCTTCTTTTGAGTTTCTGAGTTTAGCTGATACACTCAGCGGGGAATTGGTTCGATATTCCATTAGAACCTCTTCTATAAAGACAATATCACAATGCTCTGTCAGTCGAAGCCAGTATTCATAATCTTCGACAGGCTCAAGGTGATATCCGTCAATCATCATCGCGAATTGTTTCTTGTACATAAAGGATACACCGATAAAACAAACATCAAGGAGATTCTCTTTCGGCTGATTTTGATATTTGTAAAATTCCTCTAAGCTTGGTTCTTTTAAAGCATCCCCTTTATGATCAATATGCCGAAAGCTGCTGAAAGACAGCCCAACATTGTCGGACGCTGTTTCCAATGCATGCCGGAGCTTTTCGATAAAAGATGAATAATAAATATTATCACTTGAAACCCATGTGAAATATTTAATCTCTTCTTTCTTCATCAAATAATCAAACCCAATGTTTAAGGTTTTTGCCACACCTTCGTTTTTTTCCTTTAGAATGATGTGCACTCGGTCGTCTTCTTTTGTTATATCTTTGATGACAGCAACGGTTTCAGGGGGAGCGCCGTCCGAAACGATCACAAAATCAAAATGTTGATAGCTTTGTTGCAAAACCGACTGCAGCGCCAGCTTTAAATATTCAGGTGTTTGTTTATAAACAGGCATAACAATTCCTACATCTCTCAATTTATATTCCACCTTTCAAATGAAGATTAGCTTTTTAGAACGAATATCGTCGAAAGGTCATCACAGAAAACAATTCAAGCTTCGATGAAATTTTAAAATTACCATCGACTAGGTGTCATATGTTGTATAGGGTGAGAGACATATTGCTGCATTTTGAATCATAGACATTGTTTCGTTTACCAGTTATTATCTTTTTCGTATCCCAATTGAATAAGAAGCTCACCTGCAACTTTTTTAAAAGCTTCTTTGTGTGTTTCTGTGAATTCATGTTTCAAATCCCCTATTCTTCCTTTCCTGAATGTTCCTGAGTTCTCTGGAACGATATTTTGTTTTATTTTTTGTAATAATTCGATCTTTGTTAAATGTAAATCCTTCAGATCCTCCCATAAATAATCCAGGATTCTCATGATAGACTGATTTTGGGAATCTTCATCATATACAAGCTCCTCAAACGTTACAGTGCAAATGCCGGGCTGATGCTGCCACTCCAATTTATCTTTAGAAATTTGTCTTATATTTGGAATATGTGTGATCTGAAATTCAGCTTGCTCTTCCTTCGTTAAATGCACACCGTTTATCATTGCAAGCAGCCGTTCATCATGTGTTTTTAAATTTTTCAAATATGGAGTCCAAGGGTGGTTGCCCCATTTATTTAACATCACAAAGTGAACAAGTGATACAGCAACATCCCGAAGATCTCTGCTGATAAAAATCACCTTTATATCTTTTTGTTTTAAAAACTGTGCCCGTTCGGCTGAATGAACGAGATGACCTGGCCCTACGCTGCCTGAATTGATCAAGTCTAAATCTTTATCTTCTATGATCCATGCGGGAGTAATGATCATTCCCGGAATACCGAGAATCATTTGCAGCAGCAGATGTGTTCCGCTTTTTGGCAATGAATTAACCAGTACTCGGGGTAAAGGTCTTGTTTGATTTGGACTCAATGCCTTCCCTCCTTTTCGGCTGATCATCGCTTAATAAATTCTCCACAGTTTTTCTCAAGTACTTATATTCACTTATTTACAACGATAAAAATTCAAAATATCTGCTAGTGATGATTCCAGTGGAATAACTGGTTTCCAGCCTAAGCTCATCATTTTCGCAGGATTCAGGTCCAGTTTTGTGTTGATCTTTTCATTTACTCGTGACTTTATCTCAAAATCTATTGCTGTCAGTTTTCTATAAATGCTGACCACTTCGTTAAGAGAATAGCTCCTGCCAGAGGCCACCTCATATACTTCCCCTGATTCCCCTTTTGTTAAAAGAATTTCATAGGCGCGTACAACATCTCTTACATCTAAAAAATCCCGCTGAACGTTCAAGTTATCGATTTCAAGAACCTGATCCGCTTTGCTTGCTTCCATATCCGCAATTTTCTGAGCAAAAATCGAGCAAACGCCTTTTGAAAAGCCAGGTCCTATTAAATTCGAAGGCTTGGCAATGATAATCTGCATGTTATAAAGAATCTCCCATGCCTGAGCAATTAGGACTTGCAGTGTTTTGCTTAAGCTGTATGGGTGTGGAAGAGCAGATAGATCGTTAAGGTCAAACTGCAAAACTGAGCCGGCTACACAAATTTTACATTCCGGATGTTCATGGCGAAGTGCTTCTATTACATACAAAGTGGATAAGAGATTGTTTTCCAAAGATGAAACAGGATCAAGCCAAGACTGCCCGACATGGTTTTGTCCGGCTAAATGAAGCAAATACTGCGGTTTTGTTTTTTTCACTAAACTGGCTACAGCATCTTGATCTGTTAGGTTGCAATACTCAACTTTGACTTGGCTGTCAGGGGTATTGGTTCTTGCTATAGCTGTTACATCAAATCCCGCTTGCGAAAAGTGGCGGCATGCATGTCGGCCGGTAAATCCGCCTGCTCCAGTGATTAATATTTTTGGCGGCTGGTTCATAGAGATTTCATCCAATCTGTAATGAAAACAGGCTGTTTTCGCTGATCAGGATCAGGGGACAAGACGTTTTTTAAAAAAAGGAAATAGGGTCTCATTTGATCAATCCATCTCTTTCGCAAATTTATTTTGTTTTGCATAAAAGCAACCTTCCTTTCTTCTGATGTAAATAACTTTGGCTGCTCTCTGAAAATGCAGACTAGATTTGGATGCCTGTTTGCTTGAAGAATACCTATGCAATTGCCTTTCTATTTTTCTTAATATGTTATGAATTTCTTTTTTTATTGCTATAGGCTGTCTATTTACCGCTATAAGCCGCATCGGACATGCAAAGCTGCAGAATTTGGCTTTTGAAAAATTCTTCAGCCGTGGCAAGCTGCGATATGGAATCATAAATTATCTTGGGATTCTGTCGAACAAGGAGGAAAATAAATGATTCCGCTAATCAATTTAAAACAGCAGTTTCAAGAGGTAAAAGACGATATTTTAAATGAGTTCGAATGTGTGTTAGAAAGCGGGCAATATATATTGGGGCCAAAAGTCAAATTGCTGGAGAAGAGGATAGCTGAAAGGCTCGGGGTAGAAGAGGCGGTCGCGGTTGCCAATGGCACGGATGCTTTAGTGCTTACACTCCAAGCTTACGGCATCGGGGAGGGTGACGAAGTCATCACCACTCCATTCACTTTTTTCGCCAGTGCTGAAGCCGTCTCAAGAGTCGGTGCGACGCCTGTGTTTGCGGATGTTGATCCGGAAACATACAATATTGATCCGGCAAAAATAGAAGAAAAAATCACAACGGCAACAAAAGCGATTATTCCTGTTCATATTTTCGGCCAGCCCGCTGATATGGACGACATCATGGCGATTGCTAAAAAACACGGGCTTTTTGTTATTGAAGACGCCTGCCAAGCATTTGGGGCGGAGTATAAAGGCCGTCCCGTCGGCAGCCTCGGGGATGCGGCCTGTTTCTCATTTTTTCCTACCAAAAACTTAGGAACACTTGGTGACGGGGGAATGGTGACGACTTCGGATCGTGATGCAGCCCGAAAGATAAGATCGCTCAGAACCCATGGTACAAGGAAAAAATACTTTCACAACCAAATCGGTTTTAACAGCCGTCTGGATGAATTGCACGCAGCGATTTTGCTGATTATCTTGGAGAAAATTGATAGCTGGAACGAGCAAAGAAGAAACATTGCCAAGCGGTATCAGCGGGCCTTATCAGGGGTTTCCGATTTAGAGCTGCCGAAAGAAAAAGAAGATCGCTCCCACATTTACCATCTCTATTGCCTCGGAGCGGAAAAACGCGATGAGATGATGAATACATTGCAAGAACATCAGATCCAGTCAGGCATTTATTATCCGCGCTGCCTTCATCTCCAAGACGTTTACTCCTTTTTGCCATATAAAAAAGGGGATTTCCCGGTTGCTGAATCTTTATCAGAAAAGCTTTTCGCTATCCCGATGCACCCTTTTTTATTAAAAGAAGAGCAGGATCAAATTATTTCCGTATTGCTGAAAAGGGGAGAGGGTTAAAGTGAGTGTGCGATTTGGAGTCATCGGCTGCGGATCTATTTCAAGAAAACATCTGCATGCTCTTAGTAAATGCAAAGAGGCCGAATTAGCAGCCGTGAGTGATTTGCAAAAAGAAAGGATGGATGAGGCGGGTGAATATTATGCCGTCTGTTCAGGGCGCATCGAAAGCATTGTGCGCTATCAGAACTATAGAGATATGCTTCACGACCAAAAAATAGATGCTGTTATCATTGCAGCTGTTTCCGGATTGCATGCAGAAATGGCCAGACAATCTTTGCTGGCGGGAAAGCATGTCATTCTGGAAAAACCAATGACACTGTCATTGAAAGATGCGGATGACATCATCGAGCTGGCAGAGCAAAACAATCTGAAGCTTATGGTGTGCCATCAAATGCGCCACCGGCCGATCATGAAAAAAATAAAAGAAACGATAGAGCAAGGAAAATTAGGAAGGCCATACTTAGGGACGGTTACGCTCCGCCTGAACCGGTCTCCTGCCTATTATGCAGCAGCATCATGGCGGGGCGGCTGGGAAAAAGACGGCGGTATGCTCGTCAATCAAGGAATCCATCTGATTGATCTTCTGCAATGGTTTTTGGGAGATGTGGAAAGTGTTTACGGAGACATACTGGCCGCCGCTCCTGATAAGGAAACAGAAGATGTGGCAGTGGGCGTCCTGACTTTCGGCAGCCTGGCAAAAGGTGTGATCGAAGCCAATATCATCACACAGCCGAACAATCTCGGAAGCTCGCTGTCTATTTTTGGCGCAAACGGCACGATTTCTTTGGAAGGTCCTTCTTTAAACCGGATCAGCCGCTGGTTTATTCACGGGGAAGAGACCGATTTCGAAGAATTGGCAAAGCTGGCCGCTCTTCAGGATGAGCAGGTTTTGATGTACGAAACTTTCATAAATGCCGTGGAGTCAGACGAACCGCTCTTAATTGACGGACATGAGGGAAAAAAAGCGCTGGAAACGATCTTTGGTATTTATCAATCCGCATTGTTGAGGCGGGTTGTTGAACTGCCTCTTTCATCATTTCAAACGGCTGATATGAAAAAGAAATAGGTTTGCAAAATGGTAAATCGTCCCTTTCAAAAAAAGATAAGAAACATATTTTATTGAAGGAGTGTATAGAAGGGGCGATTTCATAAATGAACAACAATCAAGAAAGCCAAAACAAAAAGATAGCGATCATAGGCCTAGGGTTTGTTGGTCTGCCCTTGGCCATGTTATTGATATCAAAAGGAATGCCGGTTATCGGTGTTGATTTGGACGAAGCAAAGATCAAATCTTTGAAAAAGGGAAACAGCTATATATCTGATATTAAAGGCGAAACGGTGCGGAGCGGCATAGATGCCGGTTTTTTTCACCCTGTTTCAGATTATCGGCTGATCAGAGAAGCTGATGCGGTCATCATTTGCGTGCCGACTCCGCTTAATGATGACTCGGGGCCAGATTTGGCTTATGTGAAAAAAGCGGCGCAAACAATCAGCGAGCACTTGCAAAAAGGCCAGCTCGTCGTTTTGGAAAGCTCAACATATCCGGGTACGACAAGAGAGCTCGTCAAACCGATTTTGGAAACAAGCGGTCTGATTTGCGGGAAGGATTTTTATTTGGCCTATTCCCCCGAACGTGTAGATCCCGGCAACCAGTTCCCGATCGAAGTCGTTCCGAAAGTGGTGGGGGGAACGACGAAAGCATGCCTTGACCAGGTCCATCAATTATACAGCGGCATTTATCAAGAGGTCGTACCGGTGACATCTCCTGAAACAGCCGAGCTGACAAAGCTGTTGGAGAATACGTACAGGTTCATTAATATATCATTTATTAATGAATTCGCGATGATTTGCGACCGGATCGGGGTGGATGTGTGGGAAGTCATCAGAGCGGCAAGCACGAAGCCTTACGGATTTGCTGCGTTCTATCCCGGACCGGGAATCGGCGGCCATTGTATTCCTGTAGACCCTTTATATTTGCAATTTGTGATTAAAAAGACCGGCCTCTCCAGCGATTTCATTGAGCTGTCAGAAGTGACGAATGAAAAAATCGTCCGCTATATCGCGGAACGTTCGCTGCAATTGGCAGAAAAAGAAAAGACAACTGAGGCAAATATTTTAATCTACGGTGTTACCTACAAACGGAATGTGGCCGATGTCCGCGAATCGAAATCCCTCGATATTATAGAGAAGCTGATCGGGATGGGGGCAGATGTTTCCTATCATGATCCGCATGTTCCTGAGCTTGATCTTCACGGCAAAAAGCTGTACAGCAGGCCGATAGATTCCAAGACATTGAAAGAATATGACTGTGTCGTTGTTTTAACAGACCATGCCGAACTCCCGAAAGAAATGCTTTTAGAACATGCAAAAGTCGTATTTGATACGAGGGGGGTTTTAAGAGACAGCTCCGGAAAGGCTAAAGTCGTTCAGCTTGGAAATGGTCTTTCGTAACGATGTCTTCGATCATCAGAATGCGGATAATCGTTAAAAATAGGTTGAAAGATCAGCAAACGGGATCGAAATCTCCGCTGAATACCCAAAATGCGATGGCTTGCAGTCAGGAACAGATTGTTAAAACAAGAGAAATAGGGGCGGCGTTTTTTCATAACGTCCGCTCATTTTTGTGTAAATATATGCTGATGAGGCCGCTGGTTGAAATCAAAAGATCGAGCGGCAAAAACGACCAATTCCAAGCAATGATGATGAGTTCGTCCTTTGAATGGAAACATACATAAATCGTGCGTTTGCTGAATGCTAAAAATTGTTTTGCCGGATCGCTTATCGTGAAGGTAAAATCCTTTTTGCTGAATCAGGTGAATGTTTCTTTCAAGTCAGCCGCCCCCATTCTAGTTCCGAGAAATCGGTACGATAGGTGCTATATACAGGAATAGGTCTAATGTAAATTCTTCACACTCACGCCCAAATCAATTCAGAATACAATGTGATAAAACAGAATGTAAAGGGTGAGGGCCGTGTGGATCGGAATTCTGTTGATTATTTTGGGGCTGGGGCTCAGCATTTTCGCCGTCAGTCTGATTGTCAGTTATTTGTTTGTACTGCCGAACAGGAGCAGTTATGAGGAGACCTTTTTTAGCGGAGTCAAAAACGGGGAAATCATTGATGATGTCTTTGATTCAAGCCAAAAAGAGGAGCTGTTTTTGACCTCTGAAGACGGCTGCCGGCTGCATGCGATGCTTTTTCCCGTTCCGGAGAGCAGGAAAGCCGTCATGATCGCCCATGGCATCAAATGGTCGCTGTTTGGCGGCTATAAATATGTCGAGCTGTTCCAGTCGCTCGGCTACCATGTCCTGCTTTGCGACAGCAGATGCCACGGGTTAAGCGGAGGATCACACGTTTCTTACGGGTTTTATGAAAAAAATGATTTGGCGATGTGGGCGGATGAGCTTGAAAACAAGCTTGGCAAAGATCTTTGGATCGGGGTGCACGGTGAATCGCTGGGAGCGGCAGCTGCCATTGAGCTGATGAAGCAAGACCGCAGAATTCAATTTTGCATTGCTGATTCCTGTTTCAGCGATTTAACCGAACTTTGCCGCTTTCAGCTGAAAGCGGCCGTCAAATTGGCCGTGCCGTTTCTCATTCCATTGACAAGCAGCCTGATTAAACGCCGGCATGGATGGGGGCTTGCTGATATTTCCCCAGTCAGCGATCTTGAACAGACAGACACGCCGCTTTTCATTATTCACGGCACAGATGATCAGCTTGTACCGCCGCAAATGGCTAAAAACCTATATGAACGAAAAAAAGGAATCAAAAGGCTCTATTTAATTGAAGGAGCCGGGCATGTCGGCGGGTTTCGCCAAAATCCGGAGGAGTATTTCAAAAAGATTAAAGATTTTTTATTAAAAGTTGAACCGGCCAACTGAAATTAAAGCTTTTCAGCAGCCGATCTGTTTCGCGCTTCACTGATTTTAGCCGCATATGACATTCCCCAGTTCATCATTTGGTGAATGATCGGAATCAGAGTCTCGCCGAACGCTGTTAATCGGTATTCGACTTTCGGCGGGACCTGTTTGTAAATTTCGCGATGGACGATTCCGTCGCGCTCCAGTTCGCGAAGCTGGAGGGTCAGCATCCGCTGCGTCACCCCGGGGATTAAACGGCGCAGTTCATTAAAACGTTTTTTCTCATCGATTAAATGAAACAAAATCACACTTTTCCATTTGCCGCCGATAATATCAATCGTCGCTTCCACCGGGCATGAATATCCTCCCTGTGTTCCGCAGTCTGCCGCATGTTTTTCCATCATCATCTCTCCTTAGTATAAAAAATGATACTATGCCACAAAAATGTGCGTACTTTTTATGTTTCATTATAAAGATTAAAATGTAAATGAGAAAGAAATTACGCTTAAAGGAGAGGGAATACGATGGCAGATCAAATAAAAAAACAAGAAATTCTTGACGCATTTCGTTTTAGACATGCCGCGAAAGAATTTGACCCCAATAAAAAGATTTCAGACGAAGATTTTCAGTTTATTTTAGAAACGGGCAGATTATCACCGACTTCATTCGGTCTTGAACCGTGGAAATTTCTTGTCATTCAAAACGAAGAATTGCGCGAAAAGCTGCGGACAGTCTCATGGGGAGCGCAAGGACAGCTTCCGACGGCAAGCCATTTCGTTTTGCTGCTCGGCCGGACGGCGCAGGAAATGAAGTATGATTCCGACTATATCGCCCATCAGCTGAACGATGTCAAAAAAATGCCGCCTGAAATCATGGAGAACATGATTAAAAAAGACGGCGTATTGAGTAAATTTCAAGAGTCGGATTTTCATTTGCTTGAAAGCGATCGAGCGATATTTGATTGGGTCTCTAAGCAAACGTATATCGCACTCGGCAACATGATGACCACCGCAGCGATGATCGGTATTGACTCCTGTCCGATTGAAGGCTTTGATTATGATCAAGTGCATGAAATTTTGGAAAAAGAGGGGCTGCTTGAAGAAGGGAAATTTGACATTTCAGTTATGGCAGCTTTCGGCTATCGTGTCAAAGAGCCGCGTCCTAAAACAAGACGGGAGCTTGATCAAGTCGTGGAATGGGTAAAATAAGAAAAAAGGCGGGTCTGCATCAAGGCAGAACCGCCTTTTTGAATCTTTTACATTTGGCTTAGATTGCGTTTTTTTCGTTGATAAAGGTAAAGTCCGCCTCCAGATGTGAGCAACAGCAAGCCGAGCAGCAGCCAATTATAGATGTTTGCGGCCGTATCGGGCAAAAAGCCGTTAGACGGCGGAGCTTGTCCGTCACCGGAACCGTCTCCGCCTTGACCGTCTGACCCATGCCCTCCGCCATTAGGATCGCTGCCAGGCGCCGCGGGAGATTCGCCGCCATTGTCCCCGCCGCCTGAGCCCGGAGGAACGGCATTGTTGTCATTCAAAACGGTATATTCGCTGAAATGGTCCACATAGCCGGCGACGGTATGGTCTTTGCTGTAGCCGTTTTTCACTTTGGTGAAGCCGTTCTTTTTCCGGTCAATATAATAAACGCTGTAGTGTTTGTCAGGCGCATCCACTTGGAAGAACAGTCCGACCGGCTCTTTAAAAGAGCTGACGGCTTTTCCTTTTTGCCGAATGCTGAAGTCGTACACCTTTGTGACCGCCTGCTTGATGTCCTTTGTGATCTTGATGCCAATCTTTGTGTCCTCGCTCGCCAGGTTGACGGCCGGCAGAAGCATAGCGATTTTATCGTTTTTCAAAGTGATGTTTGGATCATTTGATCTTTCCTTTATCAGATCAGTCTGTGCTTTTGTCATGCTCAGTTTCATGTTTTCCTTTTCTGTTTCAGGAAAATAGACGATCGCCTGATTGGCGTTTTTCGCGTATGTTTGAAACGGCTTTTCAGCAAGTGTCCATGTGCCGTCTGCCTGCTTTTCAGGCAAGAAAACTTCAGTGATCCTGTTGTCAATGTTCGGCGAAACGGAATCGTATAATTCGAGCTGTTCGGTAAAAATCTCATAATCGGTAAACCCGAGGTCTACGCCATTTTTCGCCTCTTTAAAGACTGAATAGCCGTCACCGCCGCCGCCCATGAAGTTATTCGTCGCGACACGGTAGGTTTTCTCCGGATCGAGCGGCTCAGCCTCTCCTTTTTCATTGACAAGCTTCACATCCAATATGCGTTCTCCCTTAGGCTTGCTCAATGTGAAAGTATATGTCAAACCCGCTACATGAGGGAACGCGCCTCCGCCTTCTTCGACTTGGCTGACGCCGTGTTCAAGCGCTTCTTGAATTTGCGCTCCCGTCAAATCAGCGGCATATAGCGTATTGCCGAACGGCATGACAGTGAGCACTTCACCGAGTGTAATCTTTCCTTTGTCGATGCTGCTTCTGATTCCGCCGCCGTTTGTGATTGCGATGTCAGCCCCGCCGGCTTGCTTCGCTTTTCTGAGCATGCCGTCTGCGATAAAGTTCCCGAGATTGGTTTCTTTTGAGCGGACATGCTCGCGCTTTCCGTCAAGCGGAACATCGGCATAGCCGACTTCTTTCGTCTTTAGTTCTTCAATGTCTTGTTTAAAGCCGTCAAGGACGTCTTTGGCAGCTGTCTCTTCTTCCACTTTATCGTCGATCGTGATCAAATCAAATCTTGATTGATCCGTTTGCACGACACCGTCTTCATCGAATGCAACATCGACTCTTCCTAAAAACTGTCCGTAATCTTTTACTTGTGCGACGATTGTCGGTTCTTCATTTTGCACCACTTCCAAATGATCGACGAGGGTGTGTGTATGCCCGCCGATGATCAAGTCGATTCCTTTCACTTTTTTGGCCAGCTCAAGGTCGCGGTTGTAGCCGAGGTGGGTGAGGGCGATGATTTTATTGACCTTTTCTTTTTCTTTGATGTCTTTGACAGTTTTTTCTGCGGACAAATAAGCATCATGAAAGGCAATGTTTGCGCCTGGGCTTGACGTATATGACGTATCTTCTGTTGTCAGCCCGAATACGGCCACCTTTTCTCCGTTTACATCAAGCAGAATGTAAGGGTAAATGCCGCTGTCTTTCTTTTCACCCGCTTTTAAGACTGCCGGTTTTTTTAAAAACCTGTTCAGCTCAGGCTCTTTTGCAACATCGACATTTGAGCTGACGATCGGAAAGGCCGGTTTTTCGAAATGGTGTCTGTTTTCCGGGTCAACCGCTGACCCGTTTCCGCTGAGAAAATCGCCCAGCACTTCCGGCCCTTTATCAAATTCATGGTTGCCGAAGGTCATCGCGTCATAGCCCATCAAGTTCATCAGCTTCAGGTCGGCGAGTCCGTTCCATTTTGTAAAGTACAGGTCTCCGGAGAAGACGTCTCCGGCATCAAGCAAAACATTGTTTTCCGTTTCACTGCGGATTTCTTTCACTTTTGCAGCGCGCCTTGCCGCATCATCGAGGTGGGCGTGTGTATCATTTGTATGCATGACTGTTAACGTCCAGTTTTCCTCATCTTCCGGCGGTTCTGATTCGTCAAAATTCAGCTTATAGACGCCGTATCCGCTGTTTGCAGATTCCCTCACAAAATCGATGTCTTTTGCTTTTTCCGCAAACGGTTTGGCAAGAAGGGAAGATTCGAATGTCACTTCGGCACCTTTGAGCGGTGCGATGGACCAGTTGTTGTCTGCTGCCGGATTAACCGTCTCTTTTTCCATAATGTAGTTCATCAGCACCTGCCTGTTTTCATCAGCCGCCGCATAAACCACTTTATCCTGCGTCAGATGAGGGAATCCGCCGCCTCCGGAAGCGCGGTAATTGTTAGTGACCACAAGGAATTCCTGATCATCTTTCACCGGCTTTCCGTTATAGGATAAATGTTTGATCCGGTTTGCCTGCGGATTTTTGATCCCGCCTGAAGCATTGTATTTTGCCGGCTCAGTGACATCGATCTGATATGTCACACCGTCAATCACATCGAAATTATACGATCTGAAGTCCGGATTCAGGAGTGCCTGTTCACCTGTTTGAGAAGGGTCGATTTGGTTAAACTGCCCCGCGGACATCTCGATCCAGTCCTTGACTTCGCTTCCCGTCAGCTTGACGATATAAAGCGTATTGTCGTACAAATACAGGTCGCCGATATTTTTTATGGCCAAATCGCCGGCTTTTATATTTGTATAATATTCAGGACCGTTTCGGCCTCCCGCTTTAAACGGCGCTCCGGCTGATAAGATCGGCAGGTTTTCATATTCGGTTCCTTTCATCACATCTTCCGCATACCATTTCTGTGCGTCTGTGACGATCTGGATCGAAGGGTCATCTTTTACCTGAGCAAAAAAGCTGTTGATATCGGCTTCCGTTTGGCCGACTGGCGCGCGGACGTATGCCAAGGTTTTTTTGTGCGTATCCTTAATCGTTGAAACGACGGTTTCATTTCGCGATGTCACATTTCCAGCAATCGCTTCCGTTTTGGCGCTGGCGTCTTTCACCGTCCATTTTCCGTCGTTTTGCTCCAATTGCATGTCGATCATCCCTAAATGGCTGCCCCAGTTTTTCGGCATGACGACCGGAATGCCATTGATTGTCCCTTTTTGAATATCGATTTTCGCGTTTCCGGCATAATCAGGGCCGGGAAAAAGACCGTGCTGGTGCCCTGAGATGATCGCGTCAATTCCGTTTGTTTTGACAGCCAGGTCAAACACCGCGTTTTCCGCGCCTGCCGGCTGTTCTCCATTTTCAATGCCGGTATGCGCGATGGCGATGATCACATCCGCCCCTTCGGCTTTCATTTTCGGAACCATCTCTTTCGCGGATTCTGCTATATCCTGCACCTTGATTTTGCCGTCGAGGTGCTTTTTGTCCCACGTTAAAATTTGCGGGGGAACAAAGCCTATGTAGCCGACGTTGAGATTGTGCTTTTGTCCGTTTTCATCAGTGAATGTCCGTTCTTCTATATGGTATGGTTTGTATTTATGCTGCCCGTCCATTGTTTTAATATTGGCGTTGACGATGGGGAAGTCGGCACCTTTCATCGTTCCTTCCAAAAATTCAAGGCCGTAGTTGAATTCATGGTTTCCCAATGTGCCGGCATCATATTGCAGTTTGTTCATGACATCAATGATAGGGTGTGTTTTCGTTCCGGAGATAATCGAATCACGTTCATGTTTGGAGACATATTCTCCAAGAGGGTTTCCTTGAATTAAGTCGCCGTTGTCGACAAGAAGCGTGTTCGGATGCTGGCTTTGGTATTTTTCAATAAGCTGCGCCGTTCGGGCCAGTCCGAATTCTGCCGTTTCTTTGTCGGCGTAGTAGTCATAATCCATAATGTGTGCGTGAATATCCGTCGTTCCCAAAATGCTGAGATTGATGAGCGGGTGTTCGGTTTGTTGTTCTGCATGAGTCTGGGTGTTTGGAATGAGTAAGCTGAGTATCATCACTGAGGTTAGCAGAATACGGAGAATGTTTTTACTTGAAAACCGTCTTTTCTGTATTCGCACCATTTCTCCACCTTTCCGTTTATAGTAACAATCTCTATTGTAAGAACTTTTTGTAAAGTTTTGTAGAACTTTCGTTGCGAATATTGTAAACAATCTGAAAATGATTCGAAAGTCACTGTCTGCCGAAACGGATCATTAGGTACTTTGTCCGGCGAATCTTGAATGTTTTATTTAGTGTGGCAAGGGTAAATGGATTTATGTAGACAAAAGATGCAAGGAGGGAGCAAGGATATGGGCAAAAATATAGCTGTTGTACTGACGGATTACTTTGAGGATTCCGAGTATACTGAACCAGCCCAATCATTCAAAGAGGCCGGACACAAGCTGACGGTCATTGAAAAAGAAAAAGGAAAAACGCTGAAAGGAAAGCAGGGACAGGCATCAGTGGATGTTGATGCATCCATTGATGAAGTCAGCCCTGCGGATTTTGACGCATTATTGATTCCGGGCGGGTTTTCGCCAGATATCCTGAGAGCCGATCAACGGTTTGTATCATTTGCCAAATCCTTTATGGATGAAAAAAAACCTGTGTTCGCGATCTGCCACGGACCTCAGCTTTTAATCACGGCCAAGACTTTGGACGGCCGCAGCGCTACGGGCTATACATCCATTCGTGTCGATTTGGAAAACGCGGGCGCCAAATTTCAGGACAAAGAGGTCGTCGTCTGCCAGAACCAGCTTGTCACAAGCCGGACACCGGATGACATCCCGGCATTTACACGGGAATCTTTGAACTTGCTTGGCTGATATTTGTGAAAAAAGACCGGAACCCGCGCTTCCGGTCTCTTTTTATGAAGAAAAAAGGACGGACAAGTGTCCGCCGCTGTTATCATTTTCGAAGCGCAGCCAATTCCTCGGCGATCGCCTGCATTTCACTCGGGCTGAAAGATTTCTTTTTCATGACCATTTGATGGAGATATTCAAGATCCTCGAGTTTTTCATCGCTAAAATCTTCAGCTTTGATGACACCGATATTCAGCATGTTTAATTTTTGCGAGATCTCTTCGATCATTTGATTCAGCTCGGCTGTTTTTTGCTCAGACAATAAGGCACTTCCTTTCTCTGGTGATTTCGTAGTCTTTATTGTAACAGAAATGGTTGAGAAGAAAAGAACCATTGTCAAAAAGCATATTTCATCAAACAGAAAGACTGTTTTGCTTGTCTTGTTTTTCCGTCTTGATTTTAGCGAGGATCTGTTTTGATTCGTAAATGACAATGCCTGTTAAGCCGAGCAGTCCGATTAAGTTTGGAATCGCCATCAGGCCGTTCAGCATATCTGCAAGCGCCCAAACGAAATTATCCTTGAAGATCGCACCGAAAAAGACGGCGATGACAAAAATGACGCGGTAAACAATCGCATATTTTTCATTCAGCAGATAAGTAAAGCATTTTTCTCCGTAATAAGACCAGCCCAATATGGTCGAATAGGCAAACAAGAGCAGCCCGATTGCAACAATGGTTGATCCGGCCGGACCAAGAAAATGTTCAAAGGTCATCGATGTCAGTGCATCATTCTTTTCCGACAAGTACATCTTTCCCATGACGATGGAGATTCCCGTAATCGAGCAGACGACCAAAGTATCAATGAAAACCTGGGTCATCGATACAAGCGCCTGCCGTGCCGGCATATCCGTTTTCGCCGCGGCGGCGGCAATCGGTGCGGAGCCCAGTCCGGCTTCGTTGGAGAATACCCCTCTTGCGACACCCCAGCGGATGACGGTCCCGATTGCTCCTCCGGCTACAGCCTGACCGGTAAAGGCGTCAGAGAAAATTAAGCCGATGGCGCCGGGGACAAGTTCAAAGTTTGTGATCAGAATGATCAATCCGGCAATGACATAAAATAAAGCCATGATCGGGACAAAAACGGAGGTGACTTTTCCGATGCTTTTAATCCCGCCGAGAATAACAAGCGCTGTGAATATCGTCACGATCATGCCCGTTACCCAAACAGGCACTGAAAACGTTGATTTCATGACTCCTGACACAGAGTTCGCTTGAACCATATTGCCTATTCCGAAGGCGGCCAAAGCCCCGAATATCGCAAATAATACACCGAGCCACTTTTGTTTGAGCCCGTGCTCCAAATAATACATCGGACCGCCTGACATTTCGCCTTTTTTATCTTTTACGCGAAATCTGACGGCGAGAACGGCTTCAGCGTATTTCGTCGCCATTCCGAAGAAAGCGGCCAGCCACATCCAAAACACGGCGCCCGGACCGCCGGCGATGACGGCGGAAGCGACACCGACGATATTTCCCGTGCCGACAGTGGCGGCAAGAGCGGTCATTAAAGCCTGAAAATGAGAAATGTCTCCTTCAGATGATTTATCCCGGCTTTTGCTAAAGGCAAGCTTTAAGGAATAAGGTAAAAGTCTGATCTGTAAAAAAGCCAGTCTGAATGTCAAGTAGACACCTGTTCCGACGATGAGAATCAAAAGCGGCGGTCCCCATAAAAAACCGTTCATTTGATCGACTATATTTGAGAGCAAGTTCATAGGCAAAAAATCCCCCTCTTAATTTTGTGTCTAACTAGAATATTCTGAAAGTTTGTCAGATTTGTCAATAGGGCTGTTATATTTTCTTACTGAAGTTGAAAAAAACAGAAAAATCTTTAGTATAAAATCATGTACGTTTTTCTTTCTGAAAAGAGGGGAAAGAATAGAGGAGGCCGCAAAAGATGATCAAAGTTTTATTCGTCTGCCTCGGCAACATTTGCCGATCACCGATGGCAGAAGCGGTGTTTAACGATATGCTCAAAAAAACCGGACTGGGCGATCAGATTCAAGCTGATTCAGCCGGCACCGGAAACTGGCACATCGGAAAACCGCCCCATGAAGGTACAAGGACTTTGCTGGCAGAAAAAAAGATAAACTGTGAAGGGCTGTACGCAAGACAGATTTCCAAAAAGGATCTGGAAGAGTTTGATTATTTGATTGCAATGGATGCTGAAAATGCCGGAAATATAAGAAGTCTGGCCGGCAATCAACACAAAGCCGTCATCAGGCGGCTCCTTGATGATGTGAATGACTATCATACGGAAGACGTTCCAGATCCTTATTACACGGGGAATTTTGAAGAGGTGTACGAACTTGTAGCAGAGGGCTGCCGCCAATTGCTGACAGACATTAAAAAAGAGCACAATTTGTAAAAACGAAGGGAGAGATTTTTTATGAAAGGCGATCGCGTTTTCATCAGAAACATCCTCCTCGGCGCATCGGTCGGGGCCGTCATGTCATTGCTGCACAAACCGACAAGGGAAGCGTGCGGTTTAAAATTGTCGGCATGCAAAAACAAGATCAGGCTCTACCGCGCAAATCCGGGTATGCTCACCGAATGTGCAAAAGAGAAAATGGAAGAAACCAAAAAGCTTTCGGCATCTATTTCTGATGATTTGAGCTTTTTAAATCGGCAGATCAAAGAACTGCAAGAAACCACCCCGAAGGTGATTGAACTGATCGAAGAAACGAGGGAGCACTTCTCTTCTAAATCCAAGAATCGTCAGGAGTGAGAAACGTAATGGGCTTTTTAAAAGAGCTTGGTTGGCGCTTCCTGCTCCATGAAGGGCCGAGCAAATCAGCTGAACTTGCTTATTTTTTTCTCCTGTCCCTGTTTCCGTTCATGATTTTTTTGCTGACGCTGGTGGGCTACCTGCCTGTCAAAACAGGAGATGTCATCGGACTGATCGAGCAGTACGCCCCGGAAGACACAATGTCTGTCATCAAAGAGACGTTAAACACAGGAAACAGGGGGCTGCTTTCATTCGGGATCATCGCTGCCCTCTGGTCCGCTTCAAACGGATTGAACGCGATTGTGAGAGCCTTCAATCATGCATATGAAGTAGAGGAAAACCGTTCATTTATTACGGTCCGCCTGACATCGATTCTTCTGACAGCTGCGATGGTCTTCACGATATTGATCGCGCTCCTTCTGCCGGTATTCGGAAGGACGATCGGCCATTTCATCGCCAATCTGGACGGCACCCCCGAGATGTTTCTCACCGCATGGTCGGCGCTACGCTGGGGAATCAGCCCGCTCGTGTTGCTGATTGTATTTACCGCTTTATACTTTTTTGCTCCTAATAAACGGCTGTCGTTTAAATTTGTCATTCCCGGAGCGATGGCAGCAACCGCCGGCTGGATTCTCGTCAGCGTTTTATTCTCATACTATGTCAGCGAATTTGCGAACTACAGCGCCACATACGGCAGCCTCGGAGGAATCATCGTCTTGATGATCTGGTTTTACTTAAGCGGAATGATGATTATTTTAGGAGGGGAAATCAACGCCCTTTTACATAAACGTAAAATCATTCCTGAAGAAAATCCGCGAAAATGAGCAATCTAATAAAGAACGTTAAGTTCAAAAGCGGAGGGATGATCATGACAAAGCATACGAAAAAAGGCGGAAGCCATAATAAACAAAATGCAAAGCAAAGTCCGAAACACAAAACGAGCGGAAGCGCCAACGGACAAAACGGATATCATTAAAAAAGGCGCTTAATGCCAAAAAAGGGCCGTCTGCAATTGTAAGCAGGCGGCTCTTTTTGCGTGTGGTGGAGCGGAGGTTAAGTGCACGGGCTTCCCGCTGTCATCATGTCCTGTGAAACTCCGCGTTAGATTGTTCGACAATGCCTTTTAAGTTCTTCGACTTGCCAAAAAGCACCCCGATCCAAATAACAGCCATGACAGAAGTAATCAAATAAAACAGATTCCCGTTTTCAAACCTTTGCATATACCAGCCGCCTGCGACAGGTCCGAAAATGCTGCCGATGCTGAAGGTAATGCCGCACATCAAGTTTCCGGCAGGAAGAAGGTGCTTTGGAAGCAGGTCGGCCATAAAGCTGATGCCGAGCGAAAAAGTCGAGCCAACAGCCATTCCCGCCACAAAAAAACAGACCGCTAAAAAGAGAACGGACTCAGATAAGCCGGCCGCAAAAAAACAGCTGGCCCCGATTGCCAAAATGACGAGCAGGACGTTTCTTCTCCCGAAGGTATCGCTCATGATGCCGAGAGGGTACTGAAAGACAATGCTGCCGATCGCAAAGGCGGGAAGAATGATTGATACGCCTTCAACAGAAATGCCGGACCTGAGCGCGTAGACCGGGAAATTTCCGTTCAGCGCGGTCTCCAAAAAACCGTAGCCGAATGTCGGCAAAAAAGCGACCCAGCCGAGCAAAAAGGCATGGGAAAAACGCTTCAGGCTACTATCGGCACGGGTGTCAGAGACTGCGCTTTTTTCAGGAAAGTCATTCCCGAGGCAAAACACAAACATCCAAGCGAGCAGACTGAACGCGCCTGAGATGATAAACGGCAGTGATGGCGAAATCTCTACAAGCGGCGTTAAAAAAGGCCCGGCAGCAAATCCCAAACCAAAAGAAAGCCCGTATAATGAAATATTCCGCCCGCGGTTTTGTTCAGACGATAATGTCGTTACCCATGTTTGGGTTGAAAAGTGGAGCATATGATCACCAATGCCAATCAAAAGCCGCAAAAAGAACCAAGTGAGGTAAGACTTGATAAAAACAAAGCTGAATAAACTGGCGGCAACCATTACGCCCCCGATAATGATCAACGGTTTAAATCCAAGCTTTCGAAGCGGCGCTTCCATAAACGGTGAAGCGATCAGCACGCCGATATAAAGCCCTGTCGCATGAAGTCCGTTCAATGCAGCGGAATGACCTTCCTGTTCAAAAATGACAGAGATGACCGGCAAAAGCATCCCTTGTGAAAAACCTGATATACTGACTATCAACACGAGTATGAAAAAGTGAAATCTTGACATCGCCCATTCTCCTTATCCGTCATCCTTCTTTGATCGTAAACTTTAGGAAGTTTTTAGGCAAGATGGTTTTTCTTTCACTGCCATGAAAAGAGGTGAGAACCATGGATATACAATGGAATCAAAACGGTTTCCATGCAGATCTGGCGTTTGGCCGCCTCGATATTTCAAGCCGCGAAGAAGCGGGTTTCAGGCCTTATCAGCTCATGATAGCTTCAATCGCAGCATGCAGCGGAACCGTTCTTCATAACATATTGGAAAAGAAGCGGATACAGCTGAAGGATATGATCATTCAGGCAAAAGAAGAACGCATCCTTGAAGAAGCGGGCCGCATCAAAAGCATCCATCTTCATTTTATTTTAAAAGGGGAACATCTGAAGTCTGATCAAATACAAAAAACGCTGCGAATGGCCTTGAAAAACTGTGCAATGGCCAGGTCTGTCGAAAACAGCATCGACATCAAGGAAACGTTTGAGATTCAGTAATGTTTCAAGCTTTCGCCAATGCGGAATAGATCAGTATGCCTGTATATAATTTGAAAGGTTCGTACAACAATAACCTACGACGAAAAAAGTAAAGAAAAGAGGAATGGAAAATGGGCCGTATTTTCTTTCTGATCATGGCTGTGGGTGTTCCCCTTTCAATTGTAGGAAGCCTTATGCATTGGCCGTCAACCTTGTTGTTTATCATCTATTGTCTTTCCATTATTGCACTTGCCAGCTATATGGGAAGGGCCACTGAGAGCCTTGCAATTATTGCAGGGCCCAGAATCGGCGGTCTGTTAAATGCCACATTCGGCAATGCCGTTGAATTGATTATTTCGATTTTCGCATTGAGGGAAGGGCTGATCGGCATCGTCCTCGCTTCCCTGACAGGTTCTGTACTCGGCAATCTGCTGCTTGTCGCCGGCCTGTCGTTTTTCATCGGCGGTCTTAAATACAAGCGGCAGGAATTTAATGTGTATGATGCCAGACATAACTCAGGGCTCCTCATGTTTGCGATCATTGTTGCCTTCGTCATTCCTGAAGTGTTTTCAGCGGAAATGACGGAGCCGCGGAAGCTGTCGATGAGCGTTGGCATCAGCATCATCATGATTGTGCTTTACTTGGCGGCGCTGTATTTCAAGCTTGTCAGCCACCGCGGCGTCTACCAGACGAACAAAAACGAGGCTGCAGAAGACCACGAGGAGCCGGAATGGTCGGGAAAGCGCGCGACATTGATTTTGTTTTTAGCAACGCTTGCCGTCGCCTATATTTCCGAAAACCTTGTCCATACCTTTGATACGGTCGCTGAACAATTCGGCTGGACTGAGCTGTTTATCGGCGTCATCATTGTTGCGATCGTCGGCAATGCTGCAGAACACGCTTCTGCCGTCATTATGGCTTATAAGAACAAGATGGATGTGGCAGTGGAAATTGCGATCGGATCAACTTTGCAGATCGCGATGTTTGTCGCTCCGGTGCTTGTGATTATTTCTTTGTTTTTTCAACAAGCCATGCCGCTTGTCTTTACACTGCCTGAACTTGTCGCGATGGCATCTGCCGTTCTTTTAATGATCGTGATTTCCAATGACGGGGATACCAACTGGTTTGAAGGCGCGACATTGCTGGCCGCTTATATCATTATGGGAATCGGTTTCTTTCTTCTTTAAAAAAATTGGGATAAGAGCGTCTCATCCGGAAAACAATAAGGAAAAAGGAACAGAAAGAGTGATAGTATGAAAAAGCTTTTGTGTTTTACGCTGACTGCGTTTTTATCCTTTAGTTTTTTCGCTGTACAGGAAGCTGATGCAGCTAAACCGATCAAAATTCCAAGCTCTGTCACAAACATTTCCAAAGAAAACACATACCCCAACGCTTCTCAGGATCAGCCGAGGCTTCAGCCGAGCGAATTGGCGGACGAGCTGCTGCAAACATCCGATATCACGATCGAGAATCCGCATCTGATTAAAATGCTGAATGAATCAAGCATCTCCAGTACACCGCTGGCGATCGGATACAGAGCGACGATTTATTTGGGAAGATGGGCGCTTGGGTACACATCAAATGAAACCGTCGCGAATTGGGAATATCGCAAAATCAACACAAACCGCTTTGATAACAGAGGCGGAAAAGCACCTGCCGAAATCACCTATTCGCAAGATCAGACAAGCAAAATCAAAGGCGGCTTAACGGCAAAAGTGCCCAAAGCGGAAGATGTAAAAAACATGATGATGCTGAAAGCCATGGAAAAAACAAAGCTGCCACTCGCTTTTGAAACGGTGGTCGGAGCCGGAACAAAACGGGATCAAGTGTATAAAGTGCAGTCGAAAAAACTCGGATATCTGAACGCTTACGCACCGGCCGTCAATGAAAAAGGAAAAGTCACCTATGGCGAGGTGTATCTCGTTTTAAAAGGAAGTAAAAGAAAGCTTGTCGTCAAAAATATCACCTCACAGGGAATCGGGGCATGGATTCCTGTACAGGACCACCTTACATTCGGTTTTCAGCTGAGCCATCAGCCGAAATAAGAAAAAGCAAGCCTTATGGACAGGCTTGCTTCAGCGTGTCGAGAAACCCTCGCATTCGTTGTCAGGCCTGCGCGTCGGTGCTCACGAATTCCAACATTCGCTCCGCTCCGATGCTCGGCCTTCCTAGACTGCAAGGGTTTTCAATCACGCTGAAAGGATGACAAAATCCTAAAACTTTAAACCGTTTTAGGATTTTGTCAACAATCTAAAGCAAGCCTTATGGACAGGCTTGCTTTTTCTTCATACTTTCGCTTTCCGGGAAGAAAAATCAATATCTTGATAATAGTTGTTTTTCACCAGTACATTTGGGCCGAGGCATCTGACATTCGGGCAATGGCAGTTCAGCTCCCTGGCCAGCTCTGTTTTTCTCCATTTGGCATATGCGCTCGGAAGGCTGTCTGTTTGAATATTGCCGAGCGGCGGAGTGTCCCCGAAATCCGTCACAATAATATTGCCGTCAAAAATATTTACATTCAGGCGTGAACGGCCGTCGGGATCATTTCTGACCGTGACATTTTTGGCTTCGCGCAGCCTTTTTAAAAGAAGCTGGTCTTCGGCTTCAGAGCTGCACGAATAGAAAGGCAGGGTGCCGAACAGCATCCACGTATTTTCATCGCGAATGTCGAGAAGGTGGTGGATCGCTTTTCTCATGTCCTTTAAGCTCAAAGTTTCTAAGGCGTTTGCAAAATCGCTCGGATACATCGGGTGTACCTCATGGCGCTGGCATTTCATTTCATCGACAATCTGGCGGTGAATATGTTCGATATGAGGAAGCGTCCGTTTATTGAGCATCGTTTCAGCAGAAACCATCACCCCTTCATCAACAAGCGTCCGGCTGTTTTCGATCATTTTCTCAAAATAGCGGGCCCGCTGTGCAAACGTCGGTTTTTTCTCCATCATGGCAAAGCCGATTTCGGCAAAATCTTCGACAGTTCCCCAGTTGTGGGAAATGTGAAGCACATCCAAGTAAGGAATGATCAGCTCATAGCGGCTGATGTCAAGCGTCAGGTTTGAATTGATCTGCGTCCGGACGCCGCGCTCATGGGCATATTTTAATAAAGGAACGACATATTCCTTTATAGATTTTAATGAAAGCATCGGCTCTCCGCCGGTGATGCTTAATGAACGGAGCCGCGGAATCTCATCCAGCCGTTTTAAAAGCAGGCTGACGGGAAGCGCGTCCGGGTCCTTCGGCTGGAGCGTATATCCGACGGCGCAGTGCTCACAGCGCATATTGCAAAGCGTTGTCGTCGTAAATTCAACGTTTGTCAGCTGTATATCTCCATATTGGTCAACATCCATATAGGCTTCCCACGGATCAAAATCAGGGGAAATCGGACGGACCTGCGTTTTTTCTGTCATGGCATATCTAACTCCTTTATCGATAGGACATACTAATATAGCCCAACTATTCATTTTAGACCTCATCCTAAAGCTTCGCAAGTGATGGATGATTGAAAAAAGCCGGTTTATAGGCTACCATATAAGGAACAAAAGGAGGAGAAGCATGGGTAACGCAGTAAATGACAAAGAACAGCAAGTCAATTATTTAAAAAACAGATTGGATATGTTTATGTCTGTCATCGATTCTCTAGACCCTGAATCAACGGACATTGAAGATATTGACAGGCTGATCAGTATGCTTGACGATCTTGAAGACAAATATGAACGCTTTAAAAAAGACTGGAAGTAAAACCGCTGCATTTTTCGCCGCGGTTTTTTGTTTTCCAAGTGTTGCTTGGTATGAAAGAGAGAACCGTTTAGCACAATAAGGAAAAATGAAACTGGGAGCGAAAATGATGAAACGAATCTGTGCCATATGCTGCGGATTTCTGCTGATGCTGACCTTTGCAGGAAATGCCGAAGCGATATCCAATAAGGCTGTTCATTGGGGCTTCTCCAAAAGCAAAAACCATGAGCCGGCTGATGCGGGAAAAGAGCTGAACAGCCTTTTAAAGCAGTATGACGCCTTCTATTTAGGCAACACAAAAGAAAAAACAATCTACTTAACCTTTGATAACGGCTATGAAAACGGCTATACGCCTCAGGTGCTCGATGTCTTGAAAAAGCAAAACGTGAAAGCGGCTTTTTTTGTGACGGGCCATTTTGTCAAAGACCAACCCGAACTTATTAAACGCATGGCCCAGGAAGGGCACATCATCGGCAATCACTCATTCCACCATCCTGATTTAACAACGAAAACAAGCCGCGTCATTAAAGAAGAACTGGAATCCGTCACAGAAGAAGTGCTGAAAATCACCGGCAAAAAGGACAATCTCTATTTGCGTCCGCCGCGCGGCGTATTCAGCGAGCGGGTGCTTGAAGAGACAAAACAACTCGGCTATCAAACCGTTTTTTGGTCAGTCGCGTTTGTCGACTGGAAAATCAACTCCCAAAAAGGCTGGAAATATGCTTACGACAATATGATGAAACAGGCTCATCCCGGCGCCATCTACCTGCTTCATACGGTATCAAGAGACAATGCCGAAGCGCTTGACCAAGCCATCACTGATTTAAAAAAAGAAGGGTATACATTTAAAAGCCTTGATGATTTGATGTTTGAAAAATATATGATGCTAAAGCCCCTTTAAACGAAAAAACTTCGGTCGTTTACCGAGGTTTTTTTCGTTTGTCCAAAAATTGAGGCTTCAGACTCTTTCATTTACTCCAGTCAATTCCATAGAATAAAAAACCAATTTATATACATATATTACTAGATTTAAAAAAGAAATAGGTATATCATTGAATAGAAGGGGGAATTACCATGACAAATTCAGTAAAATCAGTTACATCACCCAAAAAATTCATTACAGGAAAACGATTGCTTAAGAATTTGAATGACTACATTCAAGATTTTGGCGATAAGGCTTATATCATTTGCGACGAGTTTATATTAGACCAGGCGAAAAAAGAAGCCGGGGATTCAATTCAAACAGCCGGCAATCAAGCCGTTTTTGAAAAATTTAATTATGAATGCACACAAGAGGAAATCGAGCGAAACCGTGAGCTTGCACGCGAAGCCGGCGCGAACATCATCGTTGGAATCGGGGGCGGAAAAACGCTCGATACCGCAAAAGCAACGGCCTATTATGAAAAGCTGCCGGTTGTGATTTTCCCGACAATCGCATCAACAGACGCCCCATGTACGGCGCTTGCCGTTATTTATAAACAAAACGGAGCATTTGACCGTTATTTATTTTTGCCGACGAACCCTGATGTCGTGCTGGCAGATTCAGAGATATTATCAGGCGCACCTGCACGCTTTTTCGCCGCCGGAATCGGAGACGCTTTGGCTACATATTTTGAAGCGCGGGCATGCTACCGTTCAAACGGAGACAACCTCGTGTTGATGAAACCTTCAACAACAGGCTTGGGACTGGCCCGCCTCTGCTATGATACGCTGCTGGAAAACGGCGTAAAAGCGATGCAGGCCGTTCAGCACAAAGTATCAACAAGAGCTGTCGAAGACACCATCGAAGCCACGATCTATTTAAGCGGTGTCGGTGCGGAATCAGGCGGCCTCGCCGCGGCGCACGCCATCCACAACGGCATGACAGCCGTACCTGCTCTGCACAAAGCGCAGCACGGCGAAAAAGTAACATTCGGCCTCCTGGCGCAGCTTGTCCTTGAAAACGTACCGGAAGAAGAACTGGAAACGGTCATCAACTTTATTAAAGGTGTCGGTCTACCATTAACATTACAAGACTTGGGAGTCGACGAATTTGTAGAAGCAGAATGGCGCCAAGTCGCAGAAGCAGCTTGTGCGGAAGGCGACACAATGGGCAACATGCCATTCCCTGTCACACCAGACGACGTCTACAACGCGATCATCGCCGCCAATGCGATCGCCGAGTCTTATCACGATTAATCAAGAAAAAGCCGTTTCCGTGATGGAGCGGCTTTTTTCTTGATTGGCATGTGAGGCAGAGGCAAAATAAGCAGGTGCGGGCCTGCTTTCTTTTCTATTGAATCATTTTAGTTATGAAAAGATATGCTGCCTCTTTTAAAGAATATTAGTCTGAGTGAATAAGCAGTAAAATGAAAGTTTTCTTTTTAAGTATAAAAAAAAGACCTGTACAGAAAAAAACGCTGAACCAACCAATTGTGATTTTGGGAAAATGCCTTTAGGTGTAAATTCGTTCATGTTATATTCCTGCTTTCGGTTACTTTTAGCCGGGAAAATATATGGATATCCTTTTTTGATCCTTTCAATCGGAGTTCTGCTCTTCTTTAAGTTCTTTCAAAAGGTCGCAGCTCTTGAGGTTGTTTTCTCAATCTTCTGCAGATGGTTATATAAAAACAAAACGATGTGATCGATTAACTAGACATTGATTATCCAAATTTGCCTGATTAAGGGCATCATTCTTTTACTAAGCCTTTGCAGCAGTACACCTGCAAAGTCCAACTATTGAACAACTTCAATCTCAAACTCCGGTTCCTCCAAGAAACCTGTCATTGAAACACTCTCGTTTCCCGGTGCCGTGAACGTGATCTCATATGTTCTTTGTGAATGAGGAGGCGCTGTTAACGTCTCCGCCTTAAATTCAAACTCATGGATCATTTCAGGCGATAGAGAGACGAGCTGGGCGTTTTTTCCGTTATTGTTCACCTTAACCGTGCAGTCCATCCGTCCTTCTTCTTGGTCGTCCGAATAGCTGCATGAACTTTCTCTTGTGATATATTCCACGGCATCCGCACCGCGCGCGTTCCATTTCAGAAAGAACATCAATTGCTCTGTGACAAGCGGATAGAGCGCTGTAAACCCCATAATAAACAGCAAGAGCTTTAAGCGAATCCATGCCACCTTCCTGTAATAGAGCGAGGCAAGCACAAATCCGGTGATCATGAGAACGAGCCCCATCACAGAAATATAATGAAGCCCGGCAGAGCTCCGGACAGGTCCGCCTAAAAAACAAAAAATCGCTTCGCCAGCCGACACTTGCTGATGAGTATTGGCGCCAAGCAATAAGCCGAAAACAATCAGGCTGATTCCAGCCGATCCTTTGTGCAGCTCCATGTTTTTCCCTCCTTAACTATAGAAATAGGCGGAGGGGGCCCTAAAAGGTTTCCTTATTTACTTAAAAATGTCAAACCATCCTTTATGGCGGAACCAGAAGATCATCCCGGCAACCACGGCAGCCATCATTCCAAGGACGAAAAAATATCCGTAACGCCAATGCAGTTCAGGCATGTTGTCAAAATTCATGCCATAGACCCCGACGATAAAAGTCAGCGGAATGAAAATCGTTGACACGATTGTCAGCGTCATTATGATGGCGTTCATCCGATTGGAGTTCAGCGTCTGGTAGCTGTCTCTTAAATCAGCGGTCATGTCGCGGTTGTTTTCAACAATTTCGGTCAGTTTCAGCAGATGGTCATAAATATCGCTGTAATAGGCTTTTCTTTCGCGGTTCTCTTTTAGATTTTCAATATTTAAGATTCTGTAGAGCAAATCCCGCATCGGGATGATCGTTCTTCTGAGCTTGAGAAGATCACCGCGGATGTCAAACACTTCGTTCATCAGTGTTCCGAACGTTTTTCGGCTGTCGCTTTCAGCGATTTCATTGAGCCTGTCTTCAATTTGATAAAGGATTGGAAAGTATTCGTCAACAAGCTGATCCATGACCATATAGGCGATATGGTTCGGTCCTTTTTTCCACAAGTCCCTGTTATTTAAAAAGTGTTTTTTCACTTTTTCAATGCCGGCCGAACGATGAAGGTGAAATGTAACGATAAAATCCTTTCCGACGAATAAGTCCACTTCTTCAGAAGCCAAAGTCTTTTGATTTAAAGCATGTATCACGTAAAAAAGGTATTGTTCATATTGATCAAGCTTAGGACGCTGCAAATGATGGAAGCAGTCCTCAATCGACAAAGGGTGAAAGTGAAAATGGCTTTTTAGCAAAGAAGCTTCTTCATCTGAAGGCTGATCAAAATCGGTCCAATACCATTCAATATCATGATCTGCCAGTCTTTCTGCAGAGATGTCGGATAAAAGCTGTCCGTCTTTTGTAATCGCAATATGTTTGAACATTGGCAACCCTCCACCTTCATCATAGCATGCTGCCGAACGCCGGGAATCATTCGGTTTGAAAATAAAATTCTCTCTTTTTTAAGTGAAAAGCAAACATGGTATACTGTGGACAAAGAAGAAAAGGGATGGGAAGCCATGTGGAAGGAAACCGTAAGCGTATCACCGCCTTATCATTTTGACCGTGTCCTGGAGAGGCTTTCTCTCGATCCGCTCAATGCAGTCAGCCTCGAAAAACGGGAAGTCAGGCTGCCGCTTCGCAACAAAGAGAAAAAACCTTGTATTGTCACGGTGCAGGCAGCAGGCACGGCGGATGCACCGGAATTTATCGTCAGCGGAACAGAAGATCGAGATGGTCTGATGGAAGAAGTAAAACGGATTTTCAGGTGGAAAGAAAACCTGCAGCCTGTTTTGGATCATTTTTCAGCAACGAGCCTGTCAAAGCTGTTTGAAGAGCACGCGGGGACACCTTTAGTGCTTGATTTTCATTTGTACCATTGCATGATGAAATGCATCATCCACCAGCAGCTGAACCTGTCGTTCGCATATACGCTGACCGAACGGTTTGTTCACACATTCGGCGAACAAAAAGACGGCGTCTGGTTTTATCCGCTTCCCGAAACGATCGCGAAGCTGGACTACGGCGATCTGCGCGAGCTTCAGTTCAGCATGCGCAAGTCCGAATATGTCATCGATACGTCAAGAATGATCACAGGCGGAAGCTTAAACCTTAATGAGCTTGATTTATTATCGGATGAAGACATCATGGACAAACTGGTGAAAATCAGAGGCATCGGCCCGTGGACGGTGCAAAATGTCCTGCTCTTTGGGCTCGGCCGCCCAAACCTTTTTCCGATGGCCGATATCGGCATCCAAAATGCGATTAAACACCATTTTGGCTTAAAAGATAAACCGACTAAAGAAGAAATGCTTGAAATGAGCAAGGAATGGCACCCTTATTTAAGCTATGCTTCCTTGTATTTGTGGAGGAGCATTGAGTAGAAATGGAGAGAACATGAGTGAAACGTGAAAGAACAGGATCATCAGCAGAATTAAAAGTCGGACAGCAATTTCCGCTGACGATCAAACGCCTTGGCATCAACGGCGAAGGCGTCGGCTATTTTAAGAAAAAAGTCGTTTTCGTCCCCGGTGCTCTGCCAGGTGAAGAGGTCGTCGTCGAAGCGACAAAGGTTCACCCGAAATTTTCTGAAGGGCGGGTCAAGAAGGTCCGCAAACGTTCAGAGCACCGCGTAAAACCGCCCTGCATCATCTATGAACAGTGCGGAGGCTGCCAGCTTCAGCACCTGGCGTATGACCAGCAGCTGAAAGAAAAGCGGGACATCGTCATTCAATCGCTTGAACGCCATACGCGCTTCGACATCGGCAAGATGGAGATCAGACCGACGATCGGAATGGAAAATCCGTGGCACTACCGGAATAAAAGCCAATTCCAGCTCGGTACGAAAAACGGGAAAATGGTTGCCGGCTTGTATGGGCTTGATTCGCACAGCCTCGTCCCGATTACGGAATGCATCGTCCAGCATTCGGCAACCAACAAAACCACGCAGACTGTCAAGCAGATTCTCGAAGACTTCGGCATTTCGGTTTATAACGAACGGAAAAGGACCGGTGATGTCCGTACGATCGTGACAAGAGTCGGCTTTGAAACGGGAGAAGTGCAGGTCGTCCTTGTTACTGCTAAAGAAGATCTGCCCCGCAAGAAGCTGATCATAGAAGAAATCAAAAAACGCCTCCCTGAAGTGACATCGGTTATCCAAAACGTCAATAAAGCCAAAACATCGGTTATTTTCGGCGAGGATACAAGGCTGTTAGCCGGCAACATGGTCATACAGGAATTTCTCGGTGATGTCTCTTTTGAGCTGAGCGCCCGCGCCTTTTTCCAGCTCAATCCGATTCAAACCGTCAAACTCTATGACGAAGTCAAAAAAGCCGCCAAGCTTACCGGGCGCGAAAAAGTCGTCGACGCCTATTGCGGCGTCGGTACGATCGGGATGTGGATCGCCGACGGGGCAGGAGAAATTCGCGGCATGGACGTCATTAAAGAATCGATCGATGACGCCAACAAAAACGCGAAAAAGCACGGACTCGAAAACGCCCAATATGTCACAGGAACTGCCGAGCATTGGCTGCCGAAATGGACGAAAGAAGGCTTCCGTCCTGACGTCGTCATCGTCGACCCGCCGAGAACCGGCTGTGACCGCACCTTCTTGGATACGATTAAAAAAGTCAAACCGAAGCGGTTCGTGTACGTCTCATGCAACCCGTCAACACTTGCGAAGGATTTGCAGTACTTGGCGAAAGATTATCATGTCGAATACATTCAGCCTGTCGATATGTTTCCGCAGACGGCGCATGTGGAATCGGTCGTATCGCTGAAGTTGAAATAAAACGCCTTTTTTGAAGGCGTTTTTTAGTGGAACGGGAAGGAGGAACATACGATGAAAAGACTTTGCATCATCCCCTGCGGCGCGAAGAAAATCTGGGATGTCGATCCGGACATCGGCCCGTCCGCCGCAAAGGATGTCTATCTGAGCCCGTTTCACCGGGCGTGTCGCGCATATGCGCAAACATTTTTTGCGGACTGGGTGATTCTCTCCGCCAAACACGGTTTTTTGCGGCCTGAAGATATCGTTCCGGAAAACTATGATGTAACATTTGGGATGCGCCACTCGGAGATCATGCCGAATGACGAGCTGAAAGCGCAGGCTGAACAGAAAAAACTGCTGGCATATGACGAAATTGTCATGCTCGGCGGAAAAAAATACCGGCCTGTCCTGAAAAGCGTGTTTGGCGATAGCCGGCAGATCACCTATCCACTGGTCGGATACCGGGGAATCGGATACATGCTTCAGGCGCTGAAAAAGGCTGTCGATGACGGCCGGGAGATTAAGGCAAAATGAAACGCCTGTTTTGGTTTGCGAGCCATAGAGCGGCAGCGGAGTATTTTTATGGATTATACCGAATGATATAACATAGATTTTATGGATTTCACCATGCACATGGAAAACGTCGATTAGACGATTAAAGCGGAGACGGAGGAGATGCACTGATGAGAAGTGTGCCAAAGGAGAAGGTTTATTCGAGAAAACAGCTGCAAAAGAAAGTGAAGCTTTTTAAATGGCTGGCCGCCCGTTCAACCAGAGCAGGGCGTCATCGGAACGACAGGGCCGGCAAGGAGCTTTTTCTGGAAACGGCGGAAGGAAAAATCCGTGTGCTTTCTTACAATCTGGAAAAACTCGAAAAGCTTCCGCTGTTTATGAATATTCACGGCGGCGGTTTCATTCTCGGAAGTGCGGACATGGATGATCCGTATATGATGAATGTGGCCGATAACGCCAATGTGAAGATCTTGAGCATTGACTACAGCCTTTCTCCTGAAGAAGTATTTCCAAAAGCCTTGAACGAATGCTATGCCGTTGTAAAGTATGCGAAAGAACATGCAGAGGAGCTTGGTATAGATTCTGAGAATATCGCTGTCGGCGGCCATAGTGCGGGAGGAAATTTGAGCGCTGCGATTTGCTTGAGGGATGCCGAAGCGAAAGAGCTGGGAATCAAATGCCTCATCCTCGATTATCCGCCCCTTGATCTGTATACTGACGCATATCTGAAGCCGCGGCCGAAGGGTTCCTTGAATCCGAAGATGTGCAGAATATTTGACGCATGTTATTGCAACAACAAAGAGGAACGGAAAAATCCATTCATCTCTCCTGTTTATGCTTCAACCGATCAGGTGAAAGCATTTCCTCCCACGCTCATTTTAACAGCAGGTCAGGATTCCCTCTGTAAAGAAGCGGAGGATTTCAAGGATCAATTGATTGATGCAGGTGTTGATGTCACCTATAAATGCTTCAAGGGCTCACGCCACGGTTTCACCTTGAGCGACAAGGCGGATGCCGTAGAAGGATGGCAGATGATGATCGACCATCTGAACCGATATCTTAGATAATGACGTCTTTTTGCCTGCTTTGCAGAAGGATTTGCGCTCCCTGATGAGCAATCGTCAGCATAGAGAACCCGCTTCAATGGGTGTTGGGCAGCGCCGGACAAACGATGTAGATCGCCTGGAAACTGGGAGACAGCATGAATTTTTCATGTTGTCTCTTTTTTGTATACATTTGTGTAACAAAAAAATGATCGGCGGCACTAATAAATGATGGAAAAAATATCAGTATGCCCATCCGGGAGGGGCTCTATGAAACTTGAGGAAGTCTACAAGGACATTCAGCCTGCCGTTTATGCCTTTTTTTACGTGAAAACATTTCATAAAGAAACGGCAGAGGACTTAACACAGGAAGTATTTTATCAGGCTGTGAAAAGCTTCAATACATTTTCGGGAAAATCGACGATCAAAACATGGGTATTTTCGATTGCTAAAAACGTGCTGAAAAAGCACTTTCGTTCAGGGGCGTACAGATCGGGGTTAAACACGTTCATTCAGCATCAGGGAACGGCAGGTTTATCCCCGGAGGAACACCTGCTAAAATCCGAGAAAGAGCAGCAGCTTCTCGCCGAAATCAATCGGCTTGATGAAACCTCAAAGGAGATCGTCACCCTCCGCATCTACGGAGAACTGTCATTTAAAGAAATCGGCATGCTCACAGGCAAAACCGAAAACTATGCCAGAGTTGCATTTCACAGGGCGAAGCTCAAGCTTCAGCAAGAAATGGAGGGGTATGATGAAGGATAAGGCGCGCAGTATATTCGAAGATTTGCTTCCTTTATATCACGAGGGGCTGTTAAGCAAAGAGACGGCTGAATGGATCGAGGAACAGGCCGAAAACGATGAGGAGCTTCAAAAGCTTTTGAAAATGTCAGGTGCCGCGCTCCCAACAGAAGACATTGAATCGTCTGTTCATGAGGGGCAAATGTTTAAACGAATCAATCGAAAGCTTTCCCTTTATCAAATCATTTTTACAGTCGTATCGTTTTTTCTTGCGATGAAAACGTCGCTTTTAAATGAAAGCTTCGGCTTTATTTTATGGTATGCCGTGCTCGGCTTTGTGACGTATCTGTTCTATCGCGATATGAAAATCGTTCTGCTTCTCTCCTTTGTTCCGATATTTGTTTGGGGAATAAGCGATATTCTGGGCGGCTGGGATGCCGCAGACGGAACCGGATTTGCAGAACAGCTGCTGAATTCCGTTTTAGGAGCATTCATGCTCGCTCTGGTTCACTGTTTATTCGCCATTGCCGGAAGCTTGATCGGCTGGCTGTGCGTAAAGCTGAAAGAAGGAAGTTGATCATAATGAAAAAGAAACTTTTATACAGTGTGCTGATTCTGTTGCTCGTTTCATTCGTGCTTGCAGCATACAACGCTTTTAACGGAAATCCAGTAAGCAAGCAGCTTTCAAAAAAAACGCTTGAGCATTATTTGACCGACCGCTATCCTGAAAAAAACTTGAGGATCGATGAGGGCAGCTACAATTTTAAGTTTGCCGAATATACATTTGAAGTCACAGACATCAGTGATCAAAAGCGATCTAAGCCGTATGTATTTTCTTTAAGAGGATTTATCAAACCTGAAGTATACGCTGACGGGATTTATGATGAGAATCTCAATGAACCGCTGATGGAGCGGTTGGGAAGTGAAGCATCAAAAGAAATCAAAACCCTTATATCAAAAAGCATAAACAATGTGGAAGATGTCGATGTTTATTTGGAAGTGCTAAAAGAAAAGGTCAAAGATGATGCGGAATGGGAGAAAAGCATCCATCTGGACGGGCCGATGCAGATTCATATTTTACTTGATGCCGCAAATGCCGACCGGGAATCCGTATACAATATGTCAAAAAAAATTCAGCGTCTGTTGAACAAAGAAGGATATGACTATGAATATGTCAGTATCAATGCCAATATGTTTGATGGAGAAGACGTTAAAGACGAGGACATCGGCTATGTAAAATATAGTACATCCTTTGAAAAAAACACGGATATCAAGCTGAGAGATGTTGAAGAAGAAAATCAATGATTGATGTCAAACAGAACATGTCCCTATTTCCGACGCCCGGAGATAGGGATTTTCCGTTATTCATTTTTTTAAGCCATTGCAAAAACCCGCGATCATCTGTTTGATAAAAGCATCTTTTGCGACTTTTTGAAACCGGCCTCCAGCAAGCGCCGATGAAGAGAAAAATCCGTATAAAGCCGTCAAGAAAACGTAAGCTTGTGAATCAGCGTCTCCTTTCGCCATCAAGTTTTTATGCTGCATCGTTTGGAAATAATCTGTTAAATAACGAAGGAGTTCTTCCATGTGTTTCAAAATGGAGCCGAAAAGTTCAGTCACTCTCCCGCCGTCTTGGACGGCAATGAGATATAGCGGCTTGTTTTTTTCCATGTTGAGCAAATATGATTCGGCAATCAGTGTTAAGTCTTTTTCCAGGTTCCATGTGATTTCCTTTTCAAATACGTGTTGAAAGGCGGGAATATAAGAAAATTTTTGAACGGCGGCTTCCAAAAGTCCCAGCTTTGTTTTGAAGTGCCGGTAGACAGTCATTTCGCTGACGCCCGCGGCAAGCGCGATGTCTTTGATTGTAACGGATTTGAATCCATATTGCTGCATTAAGTCTAAAGCAGCGGTAATGACTCGGTCGTTAGTCTCTTGCAAAGGTGTCCCCTCCACTTTTATGATGATGATAGTTAGTGGTAACTAACATCAGTGTAATGAGGCGCTGTTTGGATGTCAACCCGTCTTAAAAAGGATAAAGGGAGTTTTGTTCATGACAAATATTTTAATCGTCAATTTTCCGGCGGAAGGCCATGTCAATCCTACATTAGGGATTACAAAAGCCTTTGCTGACAGAGGAGACAATGTTCACTATATTTCAACGGAAAAATATAAAGACAGATTGGAAGGTGTCGGGGCGACAGTCCACTTGTGTGAGGATCTGGTGAGGAACGCGCATATTGACCCAAATTCTCCGTCCGGCATTCTTGAGTTTTTGAAGATACATCTTAAAACCTCGCTGTACATTCTTGAAGTCGTAAAGGAATTATCAACACATATTCAGTTTGATGCCGTTTATTATGATACATTTGGTGCGGGTGAATTGGTCAGAGACTATTTGAACATCCCGGGGATCGCTTCATCGGCTTCTTTTCTCTTCGGGGAAGAGCATCTGAAGATCCTGCCTTTGCATCCGGATTCAGGCGTGCAGCTGGAATTGGACAAAGAATGTGAAGACTTGTTACAAGAGCTGAAATTAAAGTATGGCGTCTCACCTCGGCATACGGGGCAATTTATGAGCAATCAAGCGGAACTGACCGTTGTATATACAAGCCGGTATTTTCAGCCTGACAGCGACCGGTTTGGCGAAGAATGTTTGTTTATCGGTCCGCGTTTTCCAAAACGGTTGGGGAAAACCGATTTTCCGCTGGAAACATTAAAAGGGCAAAAAGTCATCTATATTTCAATGGGAACGGTGCTTGATAAAAAAGCGGACTTTTTCAACATGTGCATCGACGCTTTTTCAGATTTCGAAGGAAAGGTCGTCATCGCTGCGGGAGAAAGATCTGATTATACAGATATGAAGGAAGCTCCCGGGCACTTTATCATTGCGCCGTATGTTCCACAATTGGACGTTTTGCAGGAAGCGGATGTATTCATCACACACGGTGGTATGAACAGTGTAAATGAAGGCATTCATTATCAAGTTCCAATGGTCGTGCTTCCTCACGATAAGGATCAGCCGATGGTGGCCCAAAGACTTGCCGAATTGAATGCGGGCTACCCGATTGCAACAGACGAAGTGAACGAGCAGATTTTAAGACATGCTGTCGACCAAGTACTGAATGACAGGACATATCGAGAAGGCATTCAAAAAATTGCTGAAAGCTTCAGAAACAGCATGGACATGAAAGAAGCACTGGACCTGATTGATCAATATATCGTCCGAAGCAAATCACTGCAATCATAAAAGGAAGCCGCTATGTAAATAGCGGCTTCTTTATTTTTATGCATAAATGATACAAAAAAGAGAAAAGTAGGAATGAACATATGAAAAGAAAGGATGTTGTTTGATGCGAAAATTATGGATTTGTCTGCTCCTCGTCATCCCGCTGTCTTTCACAGCCGGAATGTCTGCTGCTAATGGAGAAGAAACACATGTGTATCAAGATCTTTCAGAGAAACAAAAGAATGAGCTGGCATCGATGCAAAAAGACATTATGGAAAAGAAAAAACAGCTGATCAATAAATATGTGGAGTACGGAATTATAGAGCGAAAAAAAGGGAACGAAATCAAATCACATATTGAACAACGGTATGAAAAAGAGAAAAAGAACGGGTTTATGCCAAGATGGGGGCATCAAGAGAGGATTTATAGACATCGTATTCATTATTAAAACCAGGCCTTTTTATACTGAAGCCTCATTTTCTTCGTGACAAAAGTGTAAAGACAGGTGTAAACTAATACTCATGTAAATCAGCTATATGAGCAAAGAGGTGTTGTGAGTATGAAGAAAAAACGTCCTGTTTCAGAACGGAAGCTGCTTGGCATTGCCGGTCTGGGATGGTTATTTGATGCAATGGACGTTGGAATATTATCGTTTATTATCGCCGCTTTACACGCGGAATGGAATTTGACGCCAGAGCAAATGAGCTGGATTGGCAGTGTCAATTCAATCGGCATGGCTGTCGGGGCTTTTGTATTTGGCCTTTTGGCTGATCGCGTCGGAAGAAAATATGTGTTTATGATAACCCTTCTATTTTTCTCGGTCGGCAGCGGATTGTCCGCTATGACAACGACATTAACCGCATTTTTGATTTTGCGCTTTTTTGTCGGAATGGGATTGGGAGGAGAGCTTCCCGTCGCTTCCACGCTTGTTTCTGAAACCGTAGCGCCGGAGCGTCGGGGGAGAATCGTCGTATTGCTTGAAAGCTTTTGGGCATTCGGCTGGCTGGCCGCAGCACTTATTTCATATTTTATTATTCCAACCTACGGCTGGCAGATTGCTTTGCTGACTACCGCGCTTCCGGCTTTTTACGCGCTGTATTTACGCATTGCGCTGCCGGATTCGCCAAAATACGAAAAGCTTGATCAACATAGAAAGCCGACGGTTCTGGAAAATGTGAAAAGCGTCTGGTCCCGCCGCTATGTCCGTTCCACAGTCATGCTGTGGGTCGTCTGGTTTTGCGTGGTCTTTTCTTACTACGGCATGTTTCTTTGGCTCCCAAGTGTAATGGTTATGAAAGGATTCAGCATGATTAAAAGCTTTGAATATGTATTGGTCATGACATTGGCTCAGCTGCCAGGCTATTTCTCAGCCGCTTGGCTGATTGAGAAAGCCGGACGGAAAATGGTGCTGATTCTCTACTTATTAGGCACCGCTGCCAGCGCCTACTTTTTCGGAACGGCTGAGTCGCTGGCGCTTCTGCTGACGGCAGGCATGTTTTTATCGTTTTTCAATCTCGGAGCCTGGGGAGCGCTTTACGCCTATACGCCGGAACAGTACCCGACGGCGATCAGGGGAACAGGTTCAGGAATGGCAGCGGCATTTGGCAGAATCGGCGGTATTTTAGGCCCGCTTCTTGTCGGCTATCTCGTCGGCCAGGGCACAGCGCTTTCAATGATTTTCCTCATCTTCTGCATTGCGGTTTTAGTAGCAGTTGCCGCTATTTTCTTTTTGGGGGCGGAAACGAAGCAAAAAGAGCTTGCTTAACGGTTGGAAACTGCGCCATAATATAAAGACGCAGAATCTGGAAAGAGCTGATTGAAGTGAAAAAGAAAGCAATATATGCAAGTCTTTTGTTTTTGATTCTCGTGATAGGCTTTTACATTTATAACGCCTTCAACGGGAATCCGATCAGCCGCTCGCTGGCCGAAAAAAAACTGGCGGCGTATTTGCAGGAAACACACCATGGTGAAAACTTGAACATTAAAGAAAGCTTCTATAATTTCAAATACGCTGAATACGTTATCCATGTTACCGATCAGAGGGAAGATGAGTACATATTCAGTGTGAAAGGAGGCTTCCGCCCGGCTGTCACAAATGACGGCTTCAATGAAGCCAGGGAGGAAAAAACGAGAGCGAGAATAAGCAAAGAAGCTTCGGAAGAGATGAAGTCCCAACTTGAAAAATCGCTGAAAAACGTGATGGATGTTGAAGTGTCGCTTTCAGGAAGCCGCTCTTTTAAAGAAAGCGCAGAATGGAAAAAGCTGAAACAAACAGAAATGATCGATGTCACTGTCACTTTAAATACCGGCCGCGATAGTCAGAAGCAGGTCTATAAGCAGGCAAAAGCGGTCAAAAAAGCATTAAAAGACTATCATTATGAAAACATCGAGATTAACGGCATGGGCTTGGACGGGGAAGACCGGCCCGGCTATGTGAAGTACAGTGTGCGTATTGAAAAGGGCAGCGAGATTGCGCTTGAAGATGTACAGCTATTGGCCAAATCATGATCTGGAGAAGGTGTGAAACGCCTTCTCTTTTTGATGCAAAAATTGTTTGTGGATATATAGGTTCATTGCACTATTGATGTCAATGGCTGAACAGACTAGAATCATAATAAGAACAAATATTGCCGGGATTGTTACTGGTTATGCAGGCAAGACCTAAAATGTGCTAAAGGAACGTATGCCCTTAGTGTGCTTTTTTGTGCCTATCGGCTGATTTCTTTAGTGTGTTTTAGGTCTTTTTTCTTTTCAGGTGAAAAGAAGAATGGGACGCTTTGTCCTTGAGCTTCTCACGCTTTGACACTTTTTTCATTTTGATCGTCCTCTGCTGATTTGATAGGATAGAAAAATTGGAGGAGGTATATACCGCAGTGCAGCATAAAGAGATTGCAAGAGAACTGCTGCCTCTCATTGGAGGCGCCGAAAATGTCATCAGCATCAGCCATTGTACGACAAGGCTGCGATTCAATGTCAGGGATGAAACAAAAATAGATATAGCTGCTGTCGAAAAGATGGAGTCTGTACAGGGGACTTTTTTTAGATATGGTTTATTCCAAATTATTTTTGGTGCAGGTGTCGTGAATAAAATTTATAAAGAAATGGCCCACTATAGTGTTCCGGGTCATATAGGCCAAGAGATTCAGCCGGAATCCCAATCTAACATAAATCTATTGACGAAATTTGCAAAAACATTGTCTGATATTTTTGTCCCTATCATTCCGGTAATTGTTGCAAGCGGATTGCTCATGGGCCTTATCGGGGTGCTGAAGGAATTCAGCTTAGGCGCCTATGACGGCCCGGTCATGAAATTGCTCGATATTTTTTCAAGTGCCGCGTTTATCATTTTGCCTGTGCTGCTTGGGTTCAGCGCGGCCAAACAGTTTGGAGCCAATCCATTTTTAGGGGCCGTCATCGGCGGAATCTTGACTCACCCGGATTTGCTAGATCCTTCAATGCTTGGCAGCCAAAAGCCTTCATCAGTAGACATCTTAGGGTTTCAAGTGCCTTTAATCGGATATCAGGGGACAGTCATCCCGATTCTTTTGTCTGTCTATATCATGAGTAAACTTGAGAGGATATTGAAAAGAATAGTCCCCCGCTCTTTAGATTTGCTCGTCATTCCCTTTATAACTGTGATGACAGCCGGATTTGCCGCACTGTTTATCATGGGGCCGCTCTCCCTCCTCATCGGCCATTTGGTGAGCGGCTGCCTGGGATTTGTTTATCAATATGCGGGGCCGGCAGCCGGATTTTTATTCGGAGGGCTTTATTCATTGCTCGTTTTCAGCGGTCTGCATCACAGCTTTTACGTTATTGAAGCATCACTGCTCGCAGATCCTCAATACGGCGTCAACTTTTTGCTCCCGATTTGGTCAATGGCCAATGTCGCCCAAGGGGGAGCAGGCCTGGCTGTATGTTTAAAAACAAAAAATGCAAATCTAAAAAAGATTTCCATTCCTGCTTCATTTACCGCTTTTTTAGGAATTGTCGAACCCATCATGTTCGGCGTCAACCTGAAACTGCTCAGGCCGTTTATCGGCGCATCGATCGGCGGCGCACTCGGCGGCGCATATGTTGTCTTTATGCATGTGGCAGCAAATTCATACGGACTATCCGGCATACCGATGATTTCAATTATTCTCCCGCTTGGGACCGCCAATCTCATTCATTATCTGATCGGTTTTGCGATTGCGGCGATTTCTGCTTTCATTGCGACTTTGTGTCTTGGGTTTAAAGATGAAAAAGAATAATTCCGTTTTCATTCATCAAAACAGGATGAAAGGAAGGAAGCTATGAAAATAAAGAAAATCTTAAATAATAATGCACTAGTGGTAAAAGATCATGACGAAGAAAAAATTGTTTTAGGGTCCGGAATCGCATTTCAGAAAAAGAAGAATGATATTGTTGACAGATCTAAAATTGAGAAAATATTTGTCATGAAAGACTCATCAGAGTATCGCCAATTTGAAGAAATCTTAAAAACACTGCCGGAAGACCATATTCAGGTTGCAGAAGAGATTATTTCTCATGCGGAACATGAGCTGGGGATTAAAATCAATGAACGGATTCATGTCGCCTTTTCAGATCACTTGTCCTTTGCGATTGAACGGTTAAGCAAAGGGATGGTGATTAAAAATCCATTGCTAGATGAAGTCAAAGTCCTTTATACGAAAGAATTCCAAATCGGCCGCTGGGCAAAAGCGCTTATCAAAGAGAAGCTTAAGATCGAAATTCCCGAAGATGAAGTCGCAAATATCGCGCTGCATATTCACACAGCCAAAACAAACGCCGGGGATATGACAAAAACGCTTGATCTGACAACGATGATCCGGGATATTATCGGGGTCATCGAAAACAAATTGGACATAACCATTAAAGATGAAACCATTTCATATGAGCGGCTCGTCACCCATCTTCGCTTTGCGATACAGCATATAGAGGCGGGAGAGACGTTTTATGAACTCGATTCTGACATGATCAACCTTATTAAAAAGAAGTTTAGACAAGCTTTTTTGTGTGCGCGGGAGATCGGGGAATTCGTCAAGAATGAGTACGGTTTTGCATTTCCGGAAAAAGAGCTATGCTATATTACTATGCATATTCAGAGATTTTATCAGCGGTCTGCGCTTGTGTAGCAAGGAGCGGAATTGCTCTTACAGCCATTAATGAAAAATGGAGCCGAAGATGACTCGGCTCCATTTTTCTATTCAGCTTTAATTTCTGTTAATACTTCATGTTCCGTATCTATTAAAAAGCCACGGACTTTGACATGCGAGGGGATGAACAGGTGCCGCCGAATCAAGTCGACGCTTTGTTTGATCCCTACAGCAACGGGTTTTCCCCCATTCAGCCATTCATTCAGATTGCTGAATGGAAACTCCGGATTGCCATTCTGAAAAAGGTAATCGATGGTCTGTAATCTATCGTTTACATGCGGGTTTCTCAACATGAAATTGTCAAGATCGATATCAGCCGGCTCTTCATTTTTGGAGCGGACAATAAATATTTCCTCGATTTTCTTCTGGAAGACAAGCGTGATGATGTCCCTCATTAAATCGCTGTAGGGCTGTGAAATGTGAGGGAATACGCTTTTTAAAATGACCGTGTTTTCCGGCCGAATAGATGCCGCATGGCAGATTGATTGTTCAAGCTTATCCTCCATCCCGGTAATCAACAACACATTTTTATTTTCAGTTACGTCCATAACATTCACCTCATTCATCATTTTGTTTTGTCCAGTTCTCCCAGTTTCCGTGCGGATCAATCGAAGCAAGGAGAATCCAGGTATTTTCTATTTTTTTTCGGAAGCCGTGATCCTGTTCAAGTAGCCGTTCGATATGTTCCCGGGGCGCCTCAATGACAACAAGCAGCCGGAGAGGCGCATGATAAATCTCTTGATCTGACAGCATGACAGACTGCCAAGGAAGGCCTGTCAGCAAATCACTTGCATTTCCCTGCATAACGCCAAGGCCAGAAGTGACGGTTTGAGTCGCTTTATTTCCGCTTCCATAATAATGCGGTGCAACGGTTGACGCGTAATACTGTAGATTGATCCATTGGGCCACCGTCCCCGGGCCAGAAATGATGCCGCTAAGGATGGAGCCGTCTTGGTCATTCCGCCAGTCATAGCTGTGCAGAAAAGCCCTCCCCTCAAGATCAGCTCCCCGCGTAAGCCGGCGCGTGCCGATGATGAATGAAGCGTTTCGGGCTAGTCCCCATTCGGGGCGAACTTCACTCCAATCTTCGGCAAAGCGCTCAATCTCATTCCGCGGATTCTTATATCCGAACTGAGGCAATTCGGCTAAGCGTTCTGCTCCGACAGTGCGGCTGACATCGGGAAGCGCTGAATTCATGCGGTCAAACGCCTTTTGAGCTTTTTCCGACAGCTCAGGCACATAGAGCCAATGCAATTCATCCAATGTTGTCATGTGCTCTGCGGCAGCGAATGCCGTATCATCCGGGATGAAGATGCCGTCGGAGCGGAGCCTCTGTCTGACGCTTGGAAGGTTGCATAAAGCGGCAAGGACGCGTGCGTTGAAAGCGCCTGATGCGCCTCCGCAGGCGCCGCAGTCCAGTGCCGAGGCATAAGGGTTATTCGTGCTTCTGCTGCTGTGCCCGCAAATGACAACCAGCGGAGCGAACCGGTCTGTGATCCCCATCATCTGTAATGCCTGTCTGGCATAGGCGGCTTTTTCTTCTTCCGTAAATCCGACCGGAATGCCGGTTTCAGACGTTTCCATGCGGTCAAGCGAGAGCTTTGCCTGAGGCTTCTTCAGCCACGTTTTCCGCGCTTTCCGGAAAGCTTCTCCTGCCTTGCGGGGAGCCAGGCTGCGCGCGGCCATTTGCAGGCTCAGCCAAGGACCGCTTACTTCGGGAAGCAGCATACCCGCCAATAGATTCTGTTTCATCGTTTTAAAGGCGGAGCTCAGCGAAGCAGCCGCTTTTTGATGTTCTTGATACGATTTAAAACTGGATTCTTCAGCCGTTTCTTTGACGCGATGTTGCGGTTTAAGGATGACCGGCAGAGAGCTGTGGCTGTGTTTGCTGCCAAGTTCGCACGTTTCGATTGCCAGGTTGAAAAAGCCGGCCGTCCCATACGTTTCAAAAGGTCCTGATTTCTCTAATGCGCGGCGGAACGGCTCTGAACGGACATCGATACAAAATGCGAGCTGGGCCAGCACCGGTTCACTTGTTTCGACAGCTGCCGGTTGGTTTGCCGTGACCTTCTTGATCTCGGCGGCATATGTTTGCTCCCAGGCTTCCAGCCAGAGGCGCCTGCACGTCATGCCATCAAAGCGGCGGGCGAGTGTTAATCGCGCTTTTTGCTCCGCTGGAGAAAGTTCGAGCCATTCGTCAGGAGTGAGATCGCCCCAATGCAGCCAGGCTGCAATCAAAGGAACGAGCTGCCTCTCTTTTTCAAGTTTTGGCTTAGACAGCGGCAAATGAGGCTCAATAAGCATCCATTCCATTGAAAGCCGGACAGCCAGATACTCGAGCAACAGCTCTTCTTCGTCTCGCGATTGCCGGGAACGCCAGAGCATCATCCCCGCCCAGCCCGGCAAAGAAAGCAAATGAGCTTCGAGATAGTCCTGCATGTCTCCATTAGAAATATCAAGTGCTGCGAGCGCTCTTTTTAATGCGTCCCTCGGTTCTTCCGGCCACCTATTCAACCGTTGGCGTTCCGCACGCGACAGGGCTGGATCATGTTCAACAAGCCGTCGCCATGCACTGTAAAACCCTTTTTCACGATGTGGAAGCCGCCATGCCGATTGTGACTCATCAAGGTACAGCTTGCACCATTTAATCACATGATGGTCAAGGAGGTGAGCGGTTTTTTGTCCGGCAAAAACACTTAGCGGTTTGATGAAACTGGTTTCCCGATCAGCTTTCACCCCGCTGGAGGCTTGTTTGGCAAGCTTCTTTACATGGGGGGATGACATAAGCTCTTCAGGTATTTCGTCCAGTTTGAGCGCGGCTTTGCAAAACGCTTCTGCTGTCTCCCTGGGCAGACCGGACGGATGCGAATCAAGCCAATACATCAGCTTTTTTTCAAGCATCGCCTCATCAATTTCTCCCCGTTGTTTTGCGGAGCGGAAAATGGAGGGCTTTGGGTAGATGTCAACAAGAAGCTGTTGTTTAAGGCGCCGCGCTGTCTGTTCGAATGTTTGTTCTTCAAGACCCATCCAAGGATGGCACGCGGCAAAGGTTTCAATAGGCCAAAGCGGCGCAATGACCCGTGCTGCTGCTTGCACCAATTCGTCCATATTAAGGTCATCGGCCTGATGTTCGTATTTGAAGATCAATTGTTTAGACAATGTGGATGCTACTTTCATCCTTGACGACCTCCTTGAGTAAGATATTGGTCTAGATAATTCGGCCGCCCTTCGACCGAATCGGAATGGGGCTCACCCGTTTTCACAAGACGCAGATAAAGTGCACCGGACCATGCAAAGCGTTGCCGAACGATCAAGGTGCCGGCCGCACTGCCGAACAACAAAACGGCGGCCGTTAAAACAACCGCTATTGCCGGCGGCTGCGCCCCTTGTACAACGGCTTCCTTCAAGAGCCCGTGCAAAACGAAATGAATGATGGCAAACGCGAGAGAAGCCCCCATTAAAATGAAAAGTCCGGCAATTCGTGTGATGAGTCCGTGCCCGGCTGTGACAAGCTGTCGCCAAGCAACAAACAGTGACCACCCTAATACAAGGGCGCTGATCATTTGATAGCCATCATCCGCGGCTGTGACCCAGATTCCGGTTACGAGAATAAGAGCGAAGACGCCGCCTAAGATGTTCCAAAAAAGAGACGGCCTGCCCGGTTTAGATGCGAATGATTCATAACGGCGCACCGCTGATCCGGCTTGCAGAAAAAGAGCGGCTTTGAACAGGCCGTGCAAGACGAGATGAATAACAGCCGCGATATAGGCGCCTAATGCGCATTGAATGAGCATAAAACCCATTTGCGCGACCGTTGAAGCTGCGAGCTGCCGTTTGTAGTCCGTTTGGACGAGCATCATGCCCGTTCCGAGTAAGACTGAAAGAACGGCGGGAACAAGCAGGATAAGCTGCAATGCATCACCGCTGAACATCGGTGCGAAACGGGTCAGCATGACCCCGCCGACATTTACGAGTCCGGCGTGCATGACTGCGGAAACGGGAGTCGGTGCAATCGCCGAATCGAGCAGCCAGCGATGAAACGGCCACTGAGCCGCAGGAATCATCACCGTTAAGATGACAAGGAGTCCGATTCCGATTTTCTCCCATGAGCTGAGCTGTGCAAGGCTTTCTTCCGCTATGGCGGATGATAACTGCCAGTGCCCGGTCGAGAGAGAGAGCCAAAGAGCAGCTGCCGCTATAGCCAGCCAGCTGAGCGCAAAGATCCGCCCTGCATACAAAGCGGCATTTTTCGCCGCCTGCCACGTGCTGTTTAAGCCGATTAGCGCAGTCAAGCCGAGCAGAGTGATTCCCCAGCAAAAGAGGAGCCAGCGAAGATCATCGTTAATCCAGGCGGATGAAGCTCCTCCTGTCGTAAGAGTCAGCAGCAAAAAGAATTTACGGTAGGAGCGGTCCCCGAACAAATACCGGACGGAGTAGCGCTGAACGATGAAGCCGATGGTCAGGACAAACAAGGCGATCAGCCAGGCCAGCGAATCCAAGCGCCAAGGAGCTGCAGTGTGCCCGGCATTTGCAGTCATCATGCCCGCCAGTGCGGCGAGCGGAGGCAGGGCGATGATCTTGGCGTGGATCCGTACAAAAGGCAATGGAACCTTTGGATTCAGCACAAGCAGTGCGCTGAATAAACAAAGCGCAAGCGACGCGAAAAATATTTTCAGCCAAAATAAAGAATCTACTAGATCAAACACCCGACATCCCTCCGTCGGCGTTTTGGAAAAGAACATACTGTTTCATGTCTGGCCTTCCTTTCTAAAAACGTAAAAAAGCCGGTATATTCAGGATTGACCCATTTCAGCCAATCTTTCTGAATGATACCGGCTTATCTTCAACTCATGTTCATGCTTTAAAGATCTTCCGTTTTTCTATGATAATTTCTTTTGCAGGTCGTTTGCCAATTTAAACACCATGATCCGTTCGCCTGTGCGCGTGCTGATATCCGTATGAAAGCTGATCGTATCTTCACCGGTCAGCTCCTTCATCAAGCGGTTCAGGTGTTCCATACCCGATTCCACCAAGCCGGAGCGGGTTCTTTTAATTGACAACAGGCCTTCTTTTGCACTGCAAAGTTCATACTCGGCGGGCGTCAAAATCCCGTTTAAGGAAACGATGACCATATTTCTGAGAATATCTGATTTCACAGACACGGACCCCCGTCCCAAGTAGTCTTTTTCCCATTGGGTTAAGGCTTTGCTGATCTCAGCTTCCAAAGACCCCTTCGTCAATTTCTGTTTTGCCAATGTTATATCCTCCTAAAAAAACGGTATATTTCTTTTCCGTATACACAAATATAGGGAAAATGAAATATACCGTCCTATCAAAATGTTAATGTCATACACGGTAAAGATGACTTTTTCACGCGGCCATAATGCCATTATAGCCGAATGCTAAAGCTCTTTTGCATGAGATTACGATGATTGACTTTACGGAATTACTTTTTTAATATCATAGCTTTTAAGATTTATCATGTCAATACCGGATTGTTTTTTGGATGTAAAAGGAAAATACCCGCTTAGAAGACGAGCATTCCTTTTGCCACCTCATCGGATTTTTCTTTTCCGCTTAACAGTTCGGCAAGTTTGAGGGCAAACGGAATCGTTGTCGCCGGTCCCCTGGAGGTGATGATATTTCCGTCTGTCACGACAGGTTCATTTGTGTTGACTTCTGCCCCGGCCAGTTCTTTTTCAACACCCGGATAGCAGGTCGCTTTTTTGCCGCTGACAAGCCCTGTTTTTCCGAGCGTCATTGTCGCAGCGCAGATTGCAGCGACATATTTTCCTGCAGCTGCAGCTTCTTTTAACGTTTGATGCAAGCCTTGATGTTCAAGCATTTTCTTGCTTCCTACGTTTCCGCCGGGCAGAATCAGCATGTCCGCCACATCAAAGTCAGCATCCTCATACATTCGGTCGGCTTCAACGACAATGTCATGTCCGCCTTTTACACTGCGCGTCTGATCAAGAGAGACCGTGACGGTTTCCACTTCAGCCCTACGTAAAATATCGATCGTTGCAATGGCTTCAATTTCTTCAAAACCTTCGATTAAAAAGACAAACGCTTTTTTCATGATAAAACCTCCTCCATTTTCATTCTAACGGTGAAAAAGATATGATCGCAACCGCTTCAGAGACAAAATGAGACCAGTGTCTCGTTTTGTCTCATTTTTCTCATGATGGTTTTGAGACACAACACCGCTGTCATCGCTTTTTTCCGTTGGCACGATTTTTGCAAGAAAAAGAGTGTGATGAAAAAAGACAGGAGGTTTTGCAAAATGGAAGCGGCATTGACAAAGGAAAAAGCGGTATGGATGTACAAGAAAATGCTGGAGATCCGCCAATTTGAAGACCGGGTGCATGAGCTTTTTGCCCAAGGGATTCTGCCTGGCTTTGTACACCTTTATGCGGGGGAAGAAGCTGTTGCAGTAGGCGTTTGCGCCCATTTGAATGACAAGGACAGCATCACAAGCACACATCGCGGCCATGGACATTGTATTGCAAAGGGATGTGACCTCAAGGGGATGATGGCTGAAATATACGGAAAGGCCACAGGGCTTTGCAAAGGAAAAGGCGGATCGATGCACATCGCTGATTTTGACAAAGGCATGCTCGGCGCCAACGGGATTGTCGGAGGCGGTTTTCCATTGGCCTGCGGGTCGGCCCTGACAGCAAAATACAAAAAGACCAAAAATGTAAGCGTTTGCTTTTTTGGCGATGGTGCAAACAATCAAGGCACATTTCATGAAGGAATCAACCTTGCCGCCATCTGGAAGCTGCCGGTCATATTCGTAGCTGAAAACAACGGCTATGGAGAAGCGACACCGTTTTCCTATGCTTCAAGCTGCAAATCGATCGCAGACCGTGCAGCCGGCTACGGAATTCCGGGCATCCAAGTGAACGGAAAAGACGTGCTGGCCGTCTATCAAGCGGCGGAGCAAGCGGTGAAACGGGCGAAAAACGGTGAGGGGCCGACATTAATCGAATGCATGACATACCGGAATTACGGCCATTTTGAGGGGGATGCCCAGCGCTATAAAACAAATGAGGAAAAAACGGAACATCAAGAAGAAAAAGACGCGATCTCCGCTTTCAGGCACGACTTATTGACAAGGCAGGTTTTGAATGAGGCGGAGCTGACCGAGATTGAAGCAGCGGTGGCAGAAGCGATAGATGAAGCGGTTGAATTCAGTGAAGAAAGCGCTTATCCAGATCATGCGGAATTACTGAAAGATGTTTATGTATCTTATTAATTGATCAGAAAGGGGAAGAAAAAATGGCGAGAGAATTGAGTATGTCCGGCGCACTGAATGAAGCGATCAAACTTGCGATGAGAAAAGATGATCATGTCATTTTAATGGGGGAAGATGTTGCCGGGGGAGCCTATGTCGATCATTTGCAGGATGATGAAGCATGGGGCGGTGTCCTCGGTGTGACAAAAGGGCTTGTTCAGGAATTCGGACGCGAGCGCGTCCTTGATACGCCGATCAGTGAAGCGGGATACATCGGCGCCGCGATGGCGGCTGCTTCAACGGGCCTCAGACCGATTGCCGAATTGATGTTTAATGATTTTATCGGGAGCTGTCTGGATCAAGTGCTGAACCAAGGAGCCAAATTCCGCTATATGTTCGGGGGGAAAGCGGAGGTGCCGATCACGATCAGAACGACTCACGGGGCGGGCTTCAGAGCGGCGGCCCAGCATTCGCAAAGCTTGTACGCCCTTTTTACAAGCATTCCCGGTTTGAAAGTGATCGTGCCGTCATCTCCGTATGATGCCAAAGGCTTGCTGCTGGCAGCGATTGAAGATCAGGACCCCGTCTTCTTTTTTGAAGACAAAACATTATACAACATGACCGGTGATGTGCCGGAAGAATATTACACACTGCCGATCGGCAAAGCTGATGTGAAACGGGAGGGTTCTGATGTCACGATTTTCGCGGTCGGCAAACAGGTCAACACAGCCCTGCAAGCGGCAGAACAGCTTGCCTCCAAGGGGATCGATGCAGAGGTTCTTGATCCGCGCAGCTTGTCGCCGCTTGATGAAGAAGCAGTTCTGGCGTCAGTAGAGAAAACGAACCGGCTCGTCATTGTGGATGAAGCGAATCCGAGATGCGGCATCGCTGCAGATATCGCCTCATTAGTCGCCGACAAAGGCTTTGACGCACTCGATGCACCGATCAAAAAGGTGACGGCGCCGCATACACCGGTTCCATTTTCACCGCCGCTTGAAGACATTTATCTTCCAACACCGGAAAAGGTCGCTGCAACCGTATTGGAGATGCTCGGTGAGACATCATCTCAAGGTGTGTAACAGAAGAAAGGAGAGGGGAATATGGCTGTCGAGGTTGTCATGCCGAAACTGGGAATGTCGATGAAAGAAGGCACAGTTTCCGTATGGAACAAAAAAGTCGGAGAAACAGTTGATAAAGGCGAAAGCATTGCAAGCATCAACTCTGAAAAAATCGAAATGGAAATCGAGTCGCCCGCAGAAGGCACCGTTTTAGATATTAAAGTCTCTGAAGGAGAGGGCGTACCGCCCGGAACCGTCATCTGTTATATCGGTGAAGCAAACGAACAGATAGAAAAAAAGAATGAAAAAGAGGAAAAGCAAAAAACTGCGGGAAAGCGAATAAAAATTTCCCCTGCTGCCCGTAAAATCGCCGAAGGCGCAAATGTGGACATCAAAACGCTTGAAGGCACCGGACCGGGCGGAAGAATTACGAAGGCAGATGTACTGAAGGCGCTCCCTGATCAGCAAAAGCAGCAAACAAACGAAGCGGAAGATCCGCCTGTCAGCATGATGCGGAAAACAATTGCCTCAAGGATGACAGAAAGCCTGCAAAACAGCGCCCAGCTTACGCTGACCATGAAAGCTGATGTCACAAAACTAACAGACTTGCAGCATCAGCTTAATGAAACAGCGAAAACGAGGTATGATACAAAACTGACAATCACCGACTTTGCCGCTAGGGCAGCGACGCTTTCACTGTTGGAGCATCCCGGCATGAACAGCATGTATCAAGACGGCAGAGTGACGGTTTTTGAGCATGTTCATCTAGGAATTGCAGCCGCTTTGGATCACGGTTTGGCTGTTCCGGTTGTCCGGCACGCGGAGCGCCTGCCATTGATTGAACTGGCAAAGAAAATCAAGTGGTATGGCCAAAAAGCGCGCGAAGGGAAACTTCTTCATGATGAGATCGAAGGCTCAACCTTTACGATTACAAATCTCGGTGCATACGGTGTAGAGCATTTTACACCGATTTTGAATCCGCCGGAAACGGGCATTCTCGGGGTCGGCAAAATGTATGAAGCACCTGTTTACAAAGAAGGGGAATTGTGTAAAAGCGCGATTCTCCCGCTCAGCCTGACATTTGACCACCGCGCACTGGACGGAGCGCCGGCGGCAGCATTTCTTGCAGCGGTGAAGAATTATTTAGAGGACCCGGCAGCGATTCTTTTATAGAAAGAAGGTGAAGAAACTGTGACACTCGCCATTATCGGAGGGGGGCCTGCGGGGTATGTGGCGGCAATTACAGCCGCCCGCCGCGGCAGGAAAGTCATTTTGATTGATCAAAGAGATTTGGGGGGAACATGTTTAAATGAAGGCTGTATTCCGACCAAATCGCTTTTGGAAAGCGCGGATATGGTCGAAAAAATCAAGTCGGCCAGCGAGTTCGGAATCGACCTTTCCCGGGAAAATCCGGTCATTCATTGGCAGGCCGTTCAAAACCGCAAAAAATCAATCGTCAGGCAGCTTGCAGACGGAGTCCGATACTTGATGAATAAAAACAAAATCAAGGTAATGAAAGGAAAAGCGTCTTTTCTTTCTGAACATGACATTTTGATTGAAGGCGGAGGAAAGCCTGAAGTCATCAAAGCCGAGCATATCATCATCGCGGCAGGATCAGAACCGGCTGCTCTGCCCTTTGCGCCTTTCGACGGAAAGTGGATCATTCACAGCGGTGATGCGATGTCCCTTCCGTCGATTCCCGATTCGCTTTTTATCATTGGCGGAGGAATTATCGGCTGTGAATTCGCAAGCATTTTTAGCAGAATGGGTACAAAGGTTGTCATGGCTGAGCAGGCAGAACAGATTTTGCCTGAAGAAGATCCTGACATTGCAGAATGCTTAAAAAGCAAGCTTGAGGAAGCGGGAGTACAGATCTTGACATCTGCTGCAGTGGAACGGCTTGATCCGGTATTGAAAAAAGCCTTTCTTCTGAAGAATGGAGATGAACGCGTTGAGGCACACTCAGATGTTTGTTTGGTCGCGATTGGCCGAAAACCGAGAGTGACAGAGCTGAATCTTGATCAAATCGGCATTCAATATGACAGTAAAGGCATTCATGTCAATCAGCATATGCAGACGAACCTTCCGCACATCTACGCCTGCGGGGATGTTGCAGGGGGAGTCCAGCTTGCCCATGCCGCCTTCCATGAAGGAACGGTTGCCGCCTCCCACGCATCAGGTCAAGATGTGCAGGTTCATGACAAAGTTATACCGCGCTGCATCTATACATCTCCTGAAATCGCAAGCGTAGGCTTAAATGAACAAAAAGCCAGGGAACGCTATGGAGATATTCGAATTGGGGAGTTTTCGTTTTCCGCAAATGGGAAAGCGCTGATTTTAAATCAGCCGGTCGGCAAAGTGAAAATCATTACAGAACCGGAATATCAAGAAATCATAGGGGTGTCGATTATCGGACCGAACGCGACCGAGCTGATCGGGCAGGCGTCCGTGATGATGCATGCTGAGCTGACCGCTGACACAATGGAAAATTTTATCGCCGCACATCCGACTCTTTCAGAGGCCGTCCACGAAGCCTTGCTGCAAACAAGCGGCCATGCGATCCATTGCTGATTCAGGGTAAAAACTTCGCATATTTCATTGTGCGAAGTTTTTTCATGGGCTGACAAACGATGTTGAAAGCGCTTTTATAATTATCTATAATGAGATAAAAGCCCTTAGGAGAGGATGGAATGAATCCGACGCCCTGCTATTTAAATACGTGGAAACGCTTTGTTCAGGAGGGACTGCTTGATGGATCCCGCCTGAACAAAAGAGTGATGGAGTCATGGTACCGCTGCAAAAAAGCAAATGTGAATCCGTATTTAGATAAAGGACAGTCGATTTTACAAAAGGAATTATTAAGCGTTCAAAAAGAAAAACATGCATTATTTCTTGATGTGGCGCTGCCCTATTTAAACAAAATCAGCCAAGAATTAAAAGAATCAGAAATGATGGCCCTTCTTATCGATGCAGATGGCTATGTTTTAAGCTTGGCCGGAAGTCAAAGGACGCTTGCTGAAGCGGGAAGAATCAATTTTGTTGAAGGTGTCCGCTGGACGGAAGCGGAGGTCGGCACGAATGCAATCGGAACAGCGCTGGAAATCGGTGAGGCTGTGACGATTAACGGCTCTGAACATTTCTCAGTTGCTTCCCATCATTGGAGCTGTTCAGCCGCTCCGATTCGCGATGAATCCGGAATGACCATGGGGGTGATCGACATTTCCTGTCTGACTGACAGGAGGCACCCGTTTATGCTGGGAATGGCTGCAACAGCCGCGCATGCCATTGAACGAGAGGTTCATGTATACACGAAAAGAAAAGAAATGGAGCTGGTCAGCCGTTGTCTCGAGAAGGTTGAATCAGATGAACCGTTTGTCGTTTGTGATGAAAAAAGACAGATTGTATCGGCAAGCAGTCCGGTTCGGGAGCGGTTTTCCGGGTGGCGCGGCATGCAGGTCAATAAGCTGTCTGAAGGAGGATTTCATATTCTGCGCGAGCGAACCATCCGCTCAGAAACAGACGGCAAGACGCTCGGAGTGTCGGTCTCATTAGCAGAAGCTCCGCGAAAAGATCCAGCCAAAACATTTACACCCTATTTCAGCTTTCCGGGAGAAACAGGAACAAGCAAGGCGTTTCAATACGCACTCAATGAAATGAAACTGGCGGCTCAAACTGATGCAAATGTATACATATGGGGGGAAACAGGCTCTGGGAAAGATCTTGCTGCAAGAGCGATCCATGCGGGAAGCGCCAGAAGAAACGGCCCTTTTCTCGCGGTCAACTGCGGTGCCATCCCTGAAAGCCTAATGGAGAGCGAATTGTTCGGCTATGCCGAAGGCGCGTTTACAGGGGCGAAACGCCGCGGTTCAAAGGGGAAGTTTGAGCAGGCTCATAAAGGAACGATCTTTTTGGATGAAATCGGTGAAATCCCTTTTCAGATGCAAGTGGCGCTGCTTCGGATTATCGAAGAGCGAAAGGTCACTCCGATTGGCGGGGCTCATGAAGTTCCTTTAGACATCCGCATTATAACCGCAACCCATCGCGATATGAACGAACTTTTACAGCAAGGGAAGATCCGTGAAGACCTTTACTACCGTCTTCATGTTTACCCGGTAAAAATCCCGCCGCTCAGAGAAAGAAAAGAAGACATCCCCGATTTATTCCGCCATTACAAGGAAAAGCACCGGTGGGAGGCTGAGTTTCCGCGAGGGTTTTTTCAGCGGCTTCAAGAATACCATTGGCCTGGAAACATTCGTGAGCTCTTCAATATTTTCGAGAGATTAAGGGTTTTATTTCCTGCCGGCGGTTTGATCAGTCCGTCCCAGTATGCTTCGGTCTTGGACGTTCTTGACTGGAAAAGCGGAAAAACGTCTGCGGAAGGCGGTCAGCCGCCTTCAAGCGGATTGTCATTCAGAGAGCGCATTCAAAAACATATGATGATGGATGCTTTGCAAAAAGCGAAAGGCAATGTGTCAGAAGCGGCAAAGTTAGCGGGCATTCCGAGAAGCACGTTTTACAAACGGCTTCGAAAATATAACCTTTAGCTAACCCCTCGGCGCCCAGAGCATAATGCTGACACCTGCCAAACAGACCGCAGCCCCGACCCAGTCATAGAGGTCAGGGGTTTTTTTATCGACCCACCAACCCCAAAGCACTGCAAGAATAATAAAAACGCCTCCGTAAGCTGCATAGACGCGCCCAAAGGAAGGGAATGCCTGAAAAGTCGGAATGACTCCATATATGATTAAAATCAAGCCTCCGGTTATTCCGTACCACAGAGGTCTGGATTCCCTCAGCCAAAGCCAAACCAAGTATCCCCCGCCGATTTCAGCCAAGCCCGCGAGCAAAAATAAAATGATTGTGATCAGCATGAACAACACACTCCAATTATGATGTCGAGGCTTTTATTGTACATGATTTCGGATAGACCGGGAAAGTTCCCGCATTTCGGGAAAATAAACAGAACGCGATTATAGGAACTGTCTTCTCCGAACCTGTTGGATGCCGAAAGCAAGCGTGATATAAGTAAATTGTAAACGCTTATAAGGGGGCTTTAAACATGAATAAATCTTATTCAATTGTCATCGCAGGTGGAGGAAGCACGTTTACCCCAGGCATTGTATTGATGCTGCTGGACAATCTCGAGGATTTCCCAATCCGCCAGCTCAAGCTTTATGATAATGATGGAGAGCGTCAAAACAAGATAGCGGGCGCATGTGAAGTATTGATTAAAGAAAGGGCGCCGCATATTCAGTTTTTGGCAACAACTGATCCTAAAGAGGCGTTTTCTGATGTTGATTTTGTGATGGCCCATATCAGGGTAGGAAAATACGCGATGCGCGAGCTTGATGAAAAAATTCCTCTTAAATACGGAGTGGTCGGCCAAGAAACATGCGGACCCGGCGGCATCGCTTACGGCATGAGATCTATTGGCGGAGTCCTTGAACTCATTGATTATATGGAGACTTATTCACCAGATGCGTGGATGCTGAACTATTCCAATCCGGCAGCCATTGTCGCAGAAGCGACAAGAAGACTGCGGCCGACATCAAAGGTGTTAAATATTTGTGATATGCCGATCGGCATTGAAGACAGAATGGCTCAGATCCTCGGGCTGTCTTCACGGAAAGAGATGGTTGTCCGTTATTACGGCCTCAATCACTTCGGCTGGTGGACGTCAATTTGCGATAAAAACGGAAATGATCTGATGCCGGCGATTCAGGAACATGTCCGGAAATTCGGCTATATTCCAAAAGATGAACATGAACAGGCAGAGGCAAGCTGGAATGATACATTCAAAAAAGCGCGGGAAGTATACCAGCTTGATCCTGAAACACTTCCAAACACGTATTTGCAATATTATTTCTATCCGGAAGATATGGTCAAAAAATCCAACCCTGAGCATACCAGAGCCAATGAGGTAATGGAGGGACGGGAAACATTCATTTTCAGCGAATGCGAAAAAATCGTCAGAGCGCAATCAAGCGCAGACAGCCAAATAAAAATCGATGACCATGCTTCATATATCGTCGACCTTGCACGGGCGCTCGCATATAATACCGGGGAACGGATGCTTTTAATTGTCGAGAACAATGGAGCGATCGAAAACTTTGACCCGACGGCAATGGTTGAAGTGCCTTGTCTTGTTGGAAAGAATGGTCCCGAGCCGATCACCGTCGGGAAAATTCCGCAATTCCAAAAAGGTTTGATGGAGCAGCAAGTATCCGTTGAAAAGCTTGTTGTTGAAGGATGGGTTGAAAAATCGTATCAAAAGCTATGGCAGGCGCTGATCTTGTCGCGGACGGTTCCAAATGCCAGAACCGCAAAATTGATTTTAGACGACCTCATTGAAGCGAACAAAGAGTATTGGCCGGAATTGACTGAGAAAAGCCTTCAGCCGTTGTTGTAATGTTTCCCAATGCCGGCGGCCCGCCCAGCTGGGGAGCGCCGCCGGTTAATCCAGGCATATCTCCTCATTTATTCTCGTATTTTATATAATAGAGATAAATGAGGTGAAGAAAGATGATGCAATTGGAAGAACTGATGAACAAACATTATAAAAAACTGAATGAAAATGACTTTCATATTTTGAAATATATTTTAAATCATCAAGGTACTTGCTACAAGCTGGGCATAAATGAACTGGCTAAAAAGTGCAATGTATCCCGCACGTCTATTTTAAGGCTTTCTCAAAAGCTTGATTTCAGCGGTTACAGCGAATTTCGCGTGTTTTTGAAATGGGAAGCCGAGAAACAGGAAGAGGAGCGGGAAGACTGCCGTTCTTTCGAAAGCCTGATGAGAGATATGGAGTCCAGCATTAAATATTTGAAAAATACGGATATGCGGAATATATGCAAGCTCATTGATGAAGCCGACCGAATTTTTGTCTACGGTTCCGGCACCGCGCAAACGTCGTGCGCCCTTGAGCTGCAGCGAATGTTTATTTCCCAGCACCGCTATTTGACGGTGATCAGAGATCAGATCGAATTTGAACTGATGCTTCCTGATTTGAGCACGGACGACCTTATCATCATCATTTCGCTTTCAGGTGAAACCCCGTCGCTGATTCCGCAAGCGCAAACATTGTCTGCAAGAGGCATTCCTTTTATCTCTTTGACCAATTTGAAAAATAATCTGCTCGCTCAATTAACGCCTTACAATCTCTATGCAACAAGCCAGGCAGTAACAGTTTATCCGAAAACAGAACTGCTCGCTTTTGCTCCCTTTTTTCTCGTCGGGGAAGCGTTGTTTCGCAGTTATGTCGATTATGCTGAAGAAAAGAAAATTCAGTAATAACAGGGGGGAATTCACATTGATGCAAAAAGTGCAGCGGTTCGGAAGCGCCATGTTTGTTCCGGTTTTGCTATTTGCTTTTGCGGGAATTGTCGTGGGGCTCAGCACTTTATTTAAAAATGAGCAGTTAATGGGGGCGATTGCCGCACCTGATACCTTTTGGTATCAATTCTGGTTTGTCATTGAAGAAGGGGGCTGGACCGTTTTTAGGCAAATGCCGCTGCTGTTCGCGGTCGGCATTCCGATCGCATTGGCGAAGAAGGCTCAGGCGCGCGCCTGTTTGGAAGCGCTTACTACCTATTTGACCTTCAACTATTTTGTCAGCGCCATTCTGACCGTCTGGGGCGATTTTTTCGGTGTGGACATGAGTCAGGAGGCCGGAGGAACGAGCGGACTTGCAGAAATTGCCGGCATCAAAACGCTTGATACGAACATCATTGGCGCCATCTTAATTTCTTCAATTGTCGTTTATATCCACAATCGCTACTTTGATAAAAAGCTGCCCGACTTTTTGGGCATTTTTCAAGGGTCTTCATATGTTGTTATCATTTCATTTGCCGTCATGCTCCCGGTGGCTTTGGCAACAGCATTCGTTTGGCCGATGGTCCAAGGAGGCATAGCCTCTCTGCAAACTTTTCTTGTGGGATCGGGTGCATTTGGCGTATGGGTTTACACGTTCCTTGAAAGGATTTTGATTCCGACGGGGCTACACCATTTTATCTACACGCCTTTTCTTTTCGGTCCGGCTGTTGTCGAAGGCGGGATTGTCACCCATTGGGCCCAGCACCTCGGTGAATACGCTGCAAGCACGCAGTCTCTCAAGGAACTGTTTCCGCAAGGCGGGTTCGCGCTTCACGGAAACTCAAAGATCTTCGGTATCCTTGGAATTGCGCTCGCCATCTATGTGACGGCGAAAAAGGAGAAGAAAAAAATCGTAGCGGGTCTGCTCATTCCGATTACCTTGACGGCCATGGTAGCCGGCATCACCGAGCCGATTGAGTTTACCTTTTTATTCATCTCGCCTTTGCTGTTTTTTGTTCACAGCCTTTTAGCGGCTTCGATGGCAACGCTGATGTATGTATCAGGGGTTGTCGGAAATATGGGCGGAGGTTTAATCGAAATTTTGACGCTCAACTGGATTCCGCTCTTTCATCAGCACGGAAGCACTTATCTTTTTCAAATATTGATCGGTCTGTCATTTACGGTCATCTACTTCTTCGTATTCAGGTTTTTGATTTTAAAAATGAATATCGCGACTCCTGGTCGTGAAAAAGACCAGGAGCAAGAAACAAAGTTTTATTCAAAACAAGACTACAAGGCAAAAAAGCATTCCGAAAAAGAGGTGTCTGCGGCTCAGGAAGTTGATGCGGTTCAGGATCAGGCTGTCCTCTGCGTCCAGGCACTTGGCGGGAAAGAAAACATAGCCGAAGTGACAAATTGTGCAACAAGACTGAGAGTCAGTGTGTACGACGAGTCAAAAGTGGAACCGGACAGCGTATTCAAGTCTTTTGGCGCTCACGGTGTCGTCAGGAATGGAAAGGCTTTGCAAATTATTATCGGCCTTTCGGTTCCGCAGGTCCGTGAAAGGGTTGAGAAGCTGCTGATAGACTGACAATTCAGCGAAGAAAAAATGCTGCTGCCTTTTGTAATGAAATTCTATTTTAATTATAGAGCGTCTTCTAGAACTCAAGGCTAAAAGCAGCTTCTTTCGACACATTTAAGCCTCAAACTTTAACTTTTCTATATCTCGTTTACTTGCCGCCAATTCTTTGGTCATTTCAGTTAGATTATGATCAAAGAAGGCGGTTTTTTTAAATAACTCTTTGAATTTTTTTCCCGTATCCATTTTGAATGCGATCAGTTCGGCGTGGGTCTTCTCTTGAGCCTCTTTCATCGCTTGAAACATTGAAAATATCTCGGTTTTAAAAGATTGAAAACGTTCTTGATGTGCCAGGGTATCGGCTTTGAAAGCATTGAAATGTTCTTGATGTGACAAGGTCTCGGTTTTAAAAGAGTTAAATTCTTGTTTAAATGAGGACAGGTCTTTTTTCAGGTCGCCGACTTCGCTTTTAACGGAGGAAAGACCGTTTTTCAGATCGCCGACTTCCCCTTTAACAGAGGAAAGATCTTTTTTCAGACCGAAAACTTCACTTTTAACCAATGAAAGGTCTTCTTTCAGACCGCTGACTTCGCTTTTAACAGAGGAAAGATCTTTCTTCAGACCGCTGACTTCGCTTTTAACAGAGGAAAGATCTTTCTTCAGCTCACCAATCTCGCTTTTGACGGAAGACAGGTCTTTTTTGATAAAACTGACTTCGGTTTTAACAGAAGCAAGCTCTGTCTTCAGACCGCCGACTTCCCCTTTAACAGAGGACAGGTCTTTTTGAATCAAACCGACTTCATCTTTAATCAAAATAAGCTCTTTTTTAAAGGGAAGAAGCTCTTCTCTGAATACGTTTCTAATGGTTTGTTCGAGTGCTGGACTCATTTTTTCGCCTCCTTTCAGCTCTTCAAATATATCATGAATTGAAATACAGCAGAAAAGGAGAAACGGTATTTTAGCGGTATGAAAGCGTATAATTGACTAAAGGAAAAACTAAAAACGGCCAAACAAAAAGGCAATGCAGATGCTTGCCTTTTTTAGTTTATTTATTTTCTTTTGGGTCACTGAGTTCAACCCATTCCTGTGACCATTCTTCCATTCCTTTAAGGACCGATTCAAGAGCCTGTCCTTTTTCGGTCAAAGAGTACTCAATCCGTACAGGGGTTTCAGGGTATACGTGCCGGTGAATGATGCCTTCATGCTCGAGTTCTTTTAATCTTTCTGATAACAGCCTCCCGCTTATGGGAAGGGACGATTCTATATGACAAAACCGCTGCGGGCCGTTAAGTAGCTGGTAAATGATTAATCCGTTCCAGCGCTGACTTATCATTTTCATTCCTTTTTCAAATTTGGGACATAAAGATGATAGGCTCATATTTCTCACCTCTCTAGGTATATTATAACGGTATATCAATGAATGAGCAAAGATCATAAAATGTCTTGACGTAAGTTTGTTATTTATATATACTAACTTACACAAAGTAAGTGACGAACGAAAAAAGGAGGACTTTACCGTCTCATGCTGATGATATGTTGATAGATAGATAAGGTTGGAAGCTTGTCATAGTGATTGGTTTTGTCAAAAAAAAATTAAAAAAGAGGAGAAAATGATGAATAACAAATATGAAATTGGTGCATTGATTTTACGATTGGTTACAGGACTTACATTTTTGCTTCACGGTATTTCCAAGTTTCAAGGCGGTATTGAAAATACTGTAGGATTTTTCAGCAATATTGGAATTCCGGGGTTTCTTGCTTATGTCGTAGCGATTATCGAACTTGCTGGAGGAGCCTTGATGATTCTCGGCCTTGGTACGCGAATCATTGGCGTCTTATTTGCGCTTGTGATGATCGGAGCTATTTTCACAGTGAAGCTTTCTGCCGGTTTTATGGGAACTGACGGAGGGGCGGGCTATGAATTTGATTTAACACTGCTCGCGATGTCTGTTTACCTTGCTTTAAACGGAAGCGGCCTGCTGTCTCTGGACAGTTTGTTCCGTGCTAATCGGCAAGAAGAATTGTCTTTAGATTAAAAAAGCAGGAAAGAAGGAAAAACCGATGACCCAGCAAATACATTCAAACATAGAGCTAGGCTATGTCAAACTGAAGGTGACCAGCCTTGAAAGATCCATCTCCTTTTACAGGGACTTTATCGGTTTTCAAATCTTAAAGCTGGGCGAAAAAACAGCTGAATTCACGGTGGACGGCATGGAGCCGCTCCTGGTAATTGAAGAAATTCCAAACGCCGTCGTGCTCCCTGAAAGATCGGCGGCAGGCCTTTATCATTTTGCTATTTTGCTGCCAACCCGTAAAGATCTCGGGGCGGCCGTGAAGCATTTGATCCGTTCCGGCATTGAAATTGGCCAGGGAGACCACCTTGTCAGTGAGGCGTTTTATTTGCAGGACCCGGATCAAAACGGAATCGAAATCTACCGGGACCGTCCGCGTGAAGGGTGGAAGCGTGATGACCAAGGGCATTATGTGATGGGAACGGAGCCTGTTGATGTGAGCGGCCTTCTCGATGAAGCCAAAGATCAGGAATGGAAAGGGCTCCCCCCGGAAACAAAGATCGGCCACGTGCATTTTCACGTCAGGGATTTAACACTGGCGAAAGATTTTTACCACTCTGTGCTGGGCTTTGATATAACAGGGGATTATCAAAACATGTCAGCGCTTTTTGTGTCTGCGGGCGGCTACCACCATCACATCGGATTAAATCTATGGGCTGGACGCCACGCGCCATTTGCTCCCGCGAATGCCGCCGGAATGGCATATTATACGATTCTTTTGCCGAATGAAGCCGAGCTTGACAGTGTCTTGAAAAAGCTTGAAAGCTCCGGCCGTATTGCTGAGAAAAAAGCAGACGCATGGTTTGTCAAAGATCCGGCTTCAGGTGTTGATATTAGATTGACGGTTCAGTAAAGGTGAAACAATGTTTCACCTTTTTTTATTGCTCATTTTTAATCATAAAGGACAAAAAAAGCAAAGAATGAGAAAAACAGACATCTAAAACAAAGATTTAGAATTCGCAGTTGTGCTAACATGAACTCGCAAATTGTTTTTATTTGGAAGGTTCAAAAGGGGTGAGAATTGGTGGCAAGACAGTTGACTGAAGAGCTGAAACATAAGTCTGTTTGGAATCCGAACATTGGAAGCGGGCGCTTTCGCAATCCCGTTCTTTTTAAGGATTACTCAGATCCTGATATCGTTCGGAAAGGCAAAGATTTTTTCATGGCGGCTTCAAGTTTTTCCAGTTTTCCAGGTATTCCGATTTTGCACTCGACCGACCTGGTTAATTGGACATTAATCAGCCACGTGTTTGACAAACTGCCTTTTAAAGATTATGAATTACCTGCTCATGGAAAAGGGGCGTGGGCGCCAAGCATCCGTTATTATCGAGGCGAATTTTGGGTCTATTTTGCCACCCCTGATGAAGGGATATTTATGAGCAAAACAAAGGACCCGTTTCACGGCTGGGAACCTCTTGTGCACGTAAAAGAAACGAAAGGCTGGATCGATCCCTGCCCGTTTTGGGATGATGATGGAAGAGCTTATTTGATACACGCGTATGCCAACAGCAGAATCGGCATTAAGAGCAAATTAAATTTATGCAGAATGAAAAAGGACGGGACGGCCTTGGAAGACGATGGGGAAATTGTTTTTGACGGGAGACTCAACCACCCTACGATTGAAGGGCCAAAGCTTTATAAAAAGGAAGGCTATTATTATATTTTCGCTCCGGCCGGCGGGGTGAAGAACGGCTGGCAGACGGTTCTGCGGAGCAGGCAGATTTACGGTCCTTATGAAGATAAGATTGTCCTTCACCAAGGAAACACGGTCATCAACGGTCCGCACCAGGGGGGCTGGGTTGAGCTTGATTCAGGGGAGTCGTGGTTTATTCATTTTCAAGATCGCGGGGCCTTCGGAAGGATTGTCCACCTCCAGCCTGTCAGCTGGGAAGACGGCTGGCCGTTGATGGGCAAAGACATCAATAAGGATGGAATCGGCGAACCGGTTTTGGAGTGGCAAAAACCGAAGACGAATAGCGAAGATTTGAAAGAGCCTTTTGATCAGGCCAGTGATGATTTTTCTTCGGAAAATCTTGCCCTTCAATGGCAATGGGAAGCCAATCCTAAGCAAGAGTGGTATTCCCTTGATGCCAGACCGGGCCGCCTTCGTTTGTACAGCCGCCGTTCTGTTCATCGTTTCAAGCTTAGCCGAATTCCGAATCTTCTCATGCAGAAATTTTCCGGACCAAGCTTTACAGCCACAATCAAACTGTCGTTATGCGCTTTGTCAGAAACCATCAGAGCCGGACTGGCGGTCATGGGAAAAGAATATGCGTCCCTCTGCTTTTCAAAAGGAGAAAACGGTCTGTATAAGCTTGGTGTGTATACAGGCCGAATCGAAGATGATCTAGAAGACATTAAAACAGAGGAGCACCCGGTTTCAAAGGAGACAGTCTATCTTCGCGTGACAGTCAGTGAAGAAGCGGAATGCCGTTTCAGCTACAGCATCGACCAGCATCATTTCACACAAGTCGGAGATCCATTTCAAGCCGTTCCCGGATTGTGGACGGGAGCCAAAGTGGGAATGTACTGTGTCAATGCCGGCACAGACGGACCGGATGGCAGCTACTGTGACATCGATTGGTTTATCGCTGAGCCGGAAAGGCGGGGACATAAATGAATCATGGCAGGCTATATACGAATCCCGTCTTAACGGGTTTTCATCCAGATCCGTCAATCATTAGGGTCGGAGATGACTATTTCATGGTGAATTCAACCTTTCAGTATTTCCCGGCGATTGTCATTTCACATTCAAAGGATTTGGTGAATTGGAAGATTATTGGACACGGCATCACTGAAAATGACGGATTGGATCTTTCTGATATCAAAGATTCACACGGCATTTGGGCGCCTGATATATCGTATCACAACGGAACTTACTACATTTTTGCGACGCACAGACTGAACGGTCCGACCGTGATCAATGGCAAAAAACTGATCCGCAGGCAGATTGTGATCAAGTCGAGAAGGCCTGAAGGGCCGTATTCAAAGCCCGTTTTTATAGATGAAGGCAGCGGTATCGATCCTTCACACTTTGTCGATGATGATGGGAAACATTATATGCTGCTCAGTCCGGCTTGCACGCTCTTTCCTTTAAATGATGAATGCACAGAAATTATCGGTGAACCGGTGCAGATTTGGGAAGGAACGGGAAGAAGAGCCCCGGAAGGCCCGCATCTTCTGCGAACGAACGGATATTATTATGCCATTTTGGCAGAGGGAGGGACCGGCTATGGCCACACGATCACGACCGCCCGCTCAAAACATTTGTACGGCCCGTATGAGCCATGCCCGTATAATCCGATTTTGACCCAGGCTGATCCTGAGGCGCCGATTCAGAGAGCCGGCCACGGAAAGCTCGTCAAAACGCATAACGGCGAGTGGTGGGTTCTTTATCTTTGCGGCCGTCCCAATGAAGGAAACTTTACAACTCTTGGCAGAGAAACCGCATTGGACCCCGTTCAATGGAAGGAAGACGACTGGTTTGTCATCAACAGCCTAAACGGCCCCAGTCTTATTCAAACAGCGCCGAATCTTCCTGAAGTCATATGGGATGAAAAGAATATCGATGATTTCCAGGAATCATCGCTTGATCTGCAGTGGCAGTTTGTCAGAAATCCAGATCCGTGCGGCTGGTCGCTCACTGAAAGACCGGGCTTTCTCAGACTTTGGACAGGTGATGCTGATTTGCACGACCTTCAGGCGAAAAATACCGTTGTCAGAAGGGAAAAGCACCACCAATACAGCGCAACCGTGAAATTGGATTTTGCTCCTTCGGAAAACGGAGAGCAAGCGGGCCTCACCTGTTATTACAGCACGAACAACTTTTTAAAATGCTGTCTGATCTATGAAGACCGTTTGAAAATCAAGGTGGTTGAAAACCGAAACGGCGTTTTGAAAACGCTGGGGGAACAAAACGCAAAAGAAGGCCCGGTATTCTTAAAAGCCGTCATGAATAAACAGAGGAGAGCTTTTTATTTTAGCTATGAAGAAAAACATTGGCATCACGCCGTTTCTATAGAAAACGCGAGCTTTTTAAGCGATGAGGGTTCGCGCGATCCAAAAGGCCATACAGGAACAATGGTCGGGATGTACGCCAACAACGGCGGGAGCGGGAGAAGGCTTGCTGCTGATTTTGATTGGTTCGGCTATACGCCGTTTTAAATATCCCTGCTTTTTTTTCGGTATTGAAGCGGCGGGATGCCGACGATGTCTTTAAAGACTTTATTGAAATGGCTGATATGTTTAAACCCGGTTTCTTCAGCGATATTCAAGATCTTCTCGTCCGTGTCCCGAAGATATTTTTTCGCTTCGCGTATTCTGATGTGCCGAATATATTCAGGAAGGTGAAAGCCTGTCACTTTTTTAAACACCCTGCTTAAGTAGGAAGGGCTGATAAAAAAAAGTTCGGCCAATCCGTTTAATGTGAGCGTTTCTTGAAAGCTGTCATGAATGTATGAAGCAATTTCAGAGATTTTTTCATCCATTGGATGAAGCGGACAGGTCTCGTTTTGCCTGCCGCTGATCAGGGTTCGGTAAATGGTGAACAGCAATTGAAGCAGTAAAGCTCTGACAACATCTTCATATCCTTCTTTTTTCAGTCTGCATTCCTTCTTTATTTCCATAAGCAAATGCTCAACAGATGTCTGATCACGCAGGGTGAAGGAGACGACATTTGTACTCTCCGGAAACGGAAGGAGCGGAAAATGACTGCAATGAAGAAAAGGCTCAATGAAATCATGAGAAAAATTAATTAAGATGCGCTCAAATTCTTGAACTTCTGTACTGGAGGTTCTGTGCAGGTCATGGGGATTAATGATGATCATGCTGCCTTTTTCAGCTTTATACACGCTTTGATTGATAAAATAGGTGCGTTCTCCGTTCAGCAAATAATACAGTTCATAGCTTTCGTGGACATGTGGCGCGTTCATCTCGGTAAATCCTTTTCTTTGCATATATTGAATCGAAAAAGAATGCTCGGCGATAAAATATTTTGGATGAAGCATCGGGCATTCCTCCTTTTGAAAACGTTTTCCAATCAAGGGATGGGGGAAATCATATGAAGAGGTTTTTTTGTCTGATCTTAATTTTCGCTTTATTAGCCGGCTGTGCTCATCAGCAGCAGGCGTCAACGAAAGAGGGAGAGGTGCTTGAGCTTGACTGGCTAATCCCGCTGCACACGCCGCAGCCGCCGAAAGATAAAGCGCTGAAAATCATTGAAGAAAAAACGAATACAAAGCTTCGTCTCATCTGGGTTCCGGATTCAACAAAAGAAGAAAGGATCAATACAACGCTTGCCGGCGGAAGTATGCCTAAAATCATCACATTGCCGAATCTTGAAGATTCAGCTGTTGTAAACGCGTTGCGGTCAGGGATGTTTTGGGAAATCGGCCCGTATTTAAAAGACTATCCGAATTTGAAACATCTTGATAAAACCATTTTAAAAAATATCTCGGTTGATGGCAAAGTTTACGGAATTTATAGAGAAAGGCCTTTGGCGAGACAGGGGGTTGTGATACGAAAAGACTGGCTTGACAATCTCGGTTTGGACATGCCTGAGACCGCAGATGATATTTATCAAATAGCAAAAGCATTCACAACACATGACCCTGACCAAAATGGAAAGGATGACACGATCGGTCTTGCCGACCGCAATGATTTGACATTCGGAGCCTTCAAAACCATGGCATCATATTTAGGAGCGCCTAATGAGTGGGGGACGGACCAAGACGGGAGCCTGTTTCCCGATTTCACAAGCGGCGCTTACAAAGAGACGATGAAATATATGAAAAGGTTTTATGACGAAGGGCTGATGAACCGGGATTTTGCGGTTACAAGCAAAACGCAGCAGCAGGAATTATTCATTCAGGGAAAAGCGGGGATTTATATCGGAGCAATGAGCGACGCGATGAATCTGCGTGATCAGGGGCTTGGCTTGAACTCCGATTTTCAGCTCGATATCACAAACCGAATCAAGGGTCCGGACGGCAGAGAGCATACATGGGCGATCGGGGGCCATGGCGGAATGTTCGCCATTTCTAAATCAAGCGTCAAGACAGAAGAAGAAGTGAAGAAAATCCTCGCATTTTTTGACCGAATCGCCGAAGAAGACCTTAACAATTTAATGTTATACGGAATCGAAGGCGTCCATTATGAAAAAAAGGGAGACGATGGCTATTTTCGAAAACAAGAAAACTATCATTTATGGGAAACGGAAATTCAGCCGCTGAATCAGCTGATCGGCGTCAATAAACAATCTTTAAAAAGCGCTGAAGATCCGCTGCGCGCAAAAAACGAAAGACTTGAAGAAGACAATCGTTCCATCGCCGTCTTGAATCCGGCGGAACCGCTTTACTCTGCGGTACAGACGGCCAGGGGTACAGAATTAAAAAAGATTATCGATGATGCGACATTTCAATTTATTCTCGGGGAAATAGATGAAAAAGGCTTTGATCAGGCCGTCGGGAAATGGGAGAAACAGGGCGGCGGAGAGATGATCAGAGAGCTGAATGAGGATCGTCAGCATCAGAAATAAAATGTGAAAAACCCTTTCCTGAGCGAATGGCGGAAAGGGTTTTTGGACTGCGGACAATCACCGTACTTGCAGAACATGCGTCAATGCCTCGATCTGGCCCGCTGTATCAGCCTTTGTTTTTCCTAAATAAATCGTCTGCATGATGATGGCGTCGTTTGTACTGATGAAAAATTTCACGATTGTTTCCAGCGGCTGAAGAGGATGAAATTCACCGCTGTCCGTGCCTTTCTGCAACAGTTCTGTGAAATAGCTGACAATATCCAAGTGTAAATTCTTTAAATATTTTGAAATAAACAATATAATTCCATAAGAGAAAGAGGATCACAGAGGAGGAACCAGATGCAAACAGCCGTCATTTACGCACACCCCAATCCAAACAGTTTCAATGGCGCCATTTTAAATCAGGTCGTAAAAGCCCTTGAGGATGGAAAGAAGTCTTATACTGTCATCGATTTGTATAAAGAGCGGTTTGATCCCGTTCTTATATTTAATGAGCAAAAAAGGCGGTCTGAAATGAAAAACGATCCGGAAACAGCGGAATACCGGAACATCATCAAAAACGCGGATCACCTCATTTTCATTTATCCGCTCTGGTGGGGAGGAATGCCGGCGATTTTAAAAGGCTTCATAGACCGCGTGTTTGTTTCCGGTGAAGCCTATACATATCAAGGAAAGCTGCCAAAAGGATTGCTGAAGGCGCGCAAGGCTTCGGTTTACTATACGGCTGACGCTCCTGGCTGGTACTTGCGGCTTTGGCGGCGTGATGCGGATTGGATTACAGCAAAAGACGCCATTTTAAAATTTTGCGGTGTACGCCAAGTGAGGCGCATGCTGTTTCCGAGTGTAAAGGTTAGCTCAGAGGAAAAACGGAAAAAATGGCTTGATCGCGTATATCGGTCGGCATCATTTGAAGGGTGAGGTGTTTTAGCAGATGACAAAGAATCTGAAATGGCTGGACTGGGCAAAGGAAATGCAGGCAATTGCCCAAGCGGGGCTTGCCTATACAAAAGATGAATTTGATAAAGAACGCTTTGAGCGACTTCGCGACTTAAGCTGTGAAATCATCGCTGAGCATTCAGATGCCGGTTTTTTAAAAGTGAAAGACCTTTTTGCAGGCGAGTCAGGCTATCAAACGCCTAAAGTTGATGTCAGAGCCGTCATTTTTAAAGAAGAGCAGCTGCTCTTCGTACAGGAAAAAGCAGACGGGAAATGGGCGCTGCCGGGAGGATGGGCCGACATCGGACTTTCTCCGAAAGAAATCGCCGTCAAGGAAACGCTTGAAGAGACAGGCTTTAAAGTACAAGCGCAAAAGCTTTTAGCTGTCATGGATAAAAAATGCCACAATCATCCGCCTTCCGCATTTCATGTGTATAAAATGTTTATAGCCTGTGACATTGTTGGCGGAGAGGCTGCCGCCGGAATGGAAACGAAAAACATCGGTTTTTTCCCGCTGGAGCACTTGCCTGAATTATCAGAAGCCAGAAATACATATGAGCAGATCAAATTTCTGTTTGAGGAAAAAAGCGATTCCGGTACTGTGTACTGTGATTAAAGGGGGAGTGACATTGGAACAGCTGAAATATCCAATCGGAGCCTTTACCGCGCCCTTTCAGATGGACAAAAGGAAACGGGCTGATTTGATTAAGGCGCTGAGGCAAGCGCCTGCATTACTGAAAGAAGCCGTGTCAGGGCTGAGTGAGACACAGTTGGACACACCTTATCGAAAAGGAGGCTGGACAGTCCGGCAAGTCGTCCATCATATCGCTGACAGCCACATCAATGGTTATCTTCGCTGTAAACTGGCATTGACGGAAAAAACGCCGCTGATCCGAACATTTGATGAACAAAAGTGGTCGGAGCTGACTGATGCAAAGACATTTGATCCACACTTGTCAATCGTGCTTTTAGAGGCGCTGCATCAGCGCTGGGCTGACCTTTTTGAAGCCTTGGAAAACGCGGATTTTGAAAAAGCGTACCTTCATCCCGACAGCCGGGAAGAGATCAGACTCTATCATGCCCTTGCACTCTATGTGTGGCATTCGAAACACCATATCGCCCATATTTCATCGCTTCGTGACAGAATGGGATGGAAATAAGAAAACGCGCCGCGGCGCGTTTTTTTATTTATAAAAGATCGTTAAAGCTGAGGTGGGGAGAGGACACCTGTGGGCACCGCTTTTTTTTGCTGGTGATTTGCAGTAAGATAATGAGGGTATCACACAATAACACCTGAAATATGCCGTTTTGTTTCAACATGTTCGGCATGCATGGATTGCGATGGAGAGAAGTGGTTTTTATGAAAAAATATGCGCTGTCAGTTTTAAGAATCGTATTTCCCGCGGCTGTTCTGCTGTTTGTCATTTATCAAGCAAAAAAAGAGCTGGCCGGTTTATCTTTTAAAGAGACATTTTTGATTATCAACAATGTGGAAAGAATCGACCTTTTTATATTGGTTTTTCTCGGCTTCGCTGCCATTGCGGCGATGTCCTTATATGACTTTGTTTTGGTTCGATCTCTTGGAATGCGGATATCCAAATGGAAAACGGTCAAGATTTCATGGATCGCCAACTCATTTAACAATGTCCTTGGCTTCGGCGGGCTGTCAGGAGCTGGCTTGCGAACGATTCTTTATAAGGAGCATGTCAGCGATGTGAAAAAGCTGATCAAAGGCATCGCATGGCTAGCTTCCTCCATTCTCCTCGGCCTCTCCGTTCTCAGCATTCTCGTCCTTGTCAGGCTGCTGCCTTCAGGAGGCCTGCTTTCTGAAAAGGCCTGGGTTCTTCTGGCTGTTGCCGGAATGGCTATGATTGCGCCGGCTGCGGCCGCTGTTTTAATCATCAGAAAGAAAAGAAGCGGCGGCATTGAAAAAGGCTTAAAGCTATCCGACTTTTTTTCGTATTTAAGTGCATCGGTTATCGAATGGCTTGCAGCTGGAACGGTGATGTATTTTTCGCTTGTGACGATGGGAATCGAGTTGGATGCCAGAACCGTGCTCGGCGTTTTTGCCATCGCTTCGGTCGGCGGAATGATCAGTCTTGTTCCCGGCGGATTCGGTTCGTTCGACCTGCTTTTTTTAATTGGCATGAACCAATTAGGGGTCGATCAAGAAATCACTTTGACTGCCGTTGTCCTTTATCGGATCGCTTATTCATTTATTCCTTTCGGGCTTGGCCTTGTTTTTGCTGCGGCTGATTTGACAGGAAATACGATGAAAAAGCTTGAGGAAAAACCGATTATTGCCCCGGCAATAGAAACGACCAACATTTTGCTGATTTTACATAGGGCATTGCTGTTCAGGCTGCTGAATGGTTCGCTTGCCGTCATTTCATTTTGCTGCGGAGCGATTGTCCTGGTTTCGGTTGCGCTGCCGATCGACAGGGTCACGCTGATACCGCATGTTTCCAAACATATGCTGACGTTTTTTAACGGCCTGTCTCTCAGCTTTGCCTTGATATTGCTGATTCTTCCGTTGGAACTCTACAGAAGGACAAAGCGTTCTTATTATATGACGCTGACCGCTTTAGCGTTTGCTTTCGTTTTCAGCCTTTTTAAAGGCTTTAATATCAGCGCGGTTTTTCTGATTCCTCTCGTATTTATTCTGTTTATTTTATTAAGAGGGCAATTCACCAGAGAGCGGACGGTATACACATTTGGGCAAATCGCATGGGGGGCATTCATCTTTCTCTTTACCCTGTTGAACTACAATATCATTGCCTCAAAGATTTGGGAGGGGCTCGGCCATATCCTGACCAGAGATTATTTTATTCACAGTGAACGGCATGTCAACTTTGCGACCGTTTTTGCTTTATTCTTTGTACCGCTGTTTTTTGCCGTATTGATCACCATATACAACAGAAAAACAAAAGAGGTTGGCGAAGAGACCGATTCTGCGAAACTGGAGAAATTTTTGCAAGAAAAAGGCGGGAATGCTTTGAGCCACTTAGGTTTTTTGGGAGACAAGCGCTTTTTTTATTCCAGCGACGGGAACGCGCTGATTCAGTTTGCCAAAATCGGCCAGCGCCTCGTTGTTCTCGGCGACCCATCCGGACTAAAGGAATCCTTTCCGCTTATTTTAAAAGAATTTCTGCATCTGGCAGATCAAAAAGGATATCTCGTCACCTTCTATCAGATTGAACGGGAAGATATGGCGCTTTACCACGACTTCGGCTACCGTTTTTTCAAGCTCGGAGAAGAGGCGATTGTCGATCTCGACACGTTTACGATCAGCGGCAAAAAACGGGCCGGCTTAAGAGCGATATACAATCGTTTTGAAAGGGAGGGGTATACGTTTCATGTCGAAGAACCTCCATTTTCCCAAGAATTCCTTCATGAACTGCGGCACATATCTGATGAATGGCTCGGACGAAAAAAAGAAAAAGGCTTTTCACTAGGGTTTTTTAAAGAAGAATATTTGCAAAAAGCGCCAATTGCTGTATTAAAAGATGAAGCAGGCGAAATCATCGCATTTATGAATATCATGCCGATGTACCGTGAAGGCGAAATGTCCATCGATTTGATGCGCTACTCGGAAAAAGCGCCAAAAGGAATCATGGATGCGCTGTTCATCTATTTATTTCAATGGGGAAAAGAGCAGGGCTACACGACATTCAATATGGGAATGGCTCCTTTATCAAATGTGGGCACATCCTTGCAGTCGTTTTGGACGGAACGGCTTGCCGCCGTAATTTTCAACAATGTCAGCTATATGTACAGTTTCAGCGGCCTGCGGTCCTTTAAAGAAAAATATAAGCCGGTATGGCGGGGGAAATATTTAGCCTACCGGAAAAACAGATCCCTTCCTGTGACGATGATTCTGGTGACAAGGCTGATTGGGAGAAGAGCGAAGTGAGAGCCGTTTGACAACGGCTCTTTTCGTTGTAAGAAGCGGCAGAAAACGATATACTGCAAATGACTGGAAATCGATATGGAACAAACGGGGGATGGAAATGAAACGTGTCGAAGTACTCAGATATGACGCATTCTCAAAGCTGGTGGGTAAAGGGAATCCGGCGGGGGTCGTCATTGACGCGGAGCATCTGGCTGCTGACGAGATGCAGCAGATCGCCGAAAAAACCGGATACAACGAAACTTCTTTTTTGCTGCCGAGCCGTTCGGCTGACATTCGGATTCGCTATTTTACGCCCGGCCATGAAATGAATTTATGCGGACATGCGACTGTGGCTTCGCTCTATGCGCTTTATGAGAAAGGCGGGATTGAACACGGCATGGAGCTGAAAATTGAAACAAAAGCGGGCCATCTTTCCGTTAAGACCGGTTATGATGACATAGAAAAACGTTTTTTCGCAACATTAGAGCAGGCGCCGCCAAGCTTTCGGCCATTTACAGGAGACCGCGCCAAATTGGCGGAAGTCCTTGGGATCAGTGAGGAAGACTTTCATGAAGCATTGCCCATCGTTTACGGAAGCACAGGGATTTGGACATTGCTTGTACCTGTTAAAGATTTGGCGGCCTGCCGGAGGATGAAACCGGTGCAGGCTGAATTTCCGGACGTTTTAGCGGATATGCCCCGTGCATCTGTCCACCCATTCTGCTTAGAAACGATCCATCAGGACTGCCAGCTTCACGGCAGACATTTTTCGTCGCCTTATTCTGGAACAAGTGAAGATCCTGTTACCGGGACGGCGTCTGGCGTGATGGGCGCTTATATGAAAACGTACGGAAAAACATTCAGCAAAGAAGGGCAGACAGTGTTTCTCATCGAACAAGGCCAGGAAATCGGTAAAGACGGAAAGGTGAAAATCGAGGTCATTGAAAAAAACGGAGACATGAAGGTGCAAATGACAGGAACCGCTGTTTTTGCGGAAAAACAAAGCTTTGAGGTGTAATAGGCCGGCGCTCGGATAGAGCGCTGTCTTTTTTTATGGAATGGATGATGATTGCAAACCTGAAAATAAAACTTTATAATCAACAATGATAATCATTTTCATTTAAGGGGGACGGCAAAATGAACGACACTTTGCAGACTCAAAGTATACGCGATTGCGTCAGAAATAGAAGAACGATTCGTAAATTTAAGCAGGATCCGGTGCCTAAAGAGATGGTTATTGAGCTGCTGGAAGATGCGGTTTATGCTCCGAATCACCGGCTGACAGAGCCGTGGCGGTTTATTTATATCGGGTCGGAAAGCGGAAAAAAGAAGCATGCCGACAATTTAAAAGCAGCATTTAAAGAGCTTAAGCCGAATATGAAAGAGGAACAAATCAAAAAGTTCAGGGAGCATATCTTAAGTGTTCCGGCTTTTCTGTTTGTCCTGATGAAAGAAGACGAAAATGAGCGGATCAGAAAGGATGACTTCGCGGCCGTCAGCTGTTTGATCCAAAACTTTCAGCTGCTTGCCTGGGAAAAAGGCATCGGCATGGTATGGAAAAGCGGAGAAGTACTCTACAGCCAAACGCTTCATCAATTAATGGGGCTGCACAGTGATGAACGGGTTGCCGCTTTATTGCAGATCGGATACCCGGCGGAAATTCCTAATGGGGAAAAACGCACGCCGGCGGCGCAGCTATTGACTGAAATTTTATAAAAAAGAAAGCCCGGCAGCTCCGGGCTTTCTCTATGCTACTTCGATTGCCGCTGCTCCGCGCGCTTGTCGGCCGCCTGCATGCGAGCCTGTGCTTCGCGGTCATCCTGATCTGCGAGTTCTGCTGAATATTCCTCATAAACACCGTCAGTTTCTTTTTTATACTGATCAGGGACTTGCGGAAGCTTTTGTTTATTTTTATCCCGGTTTTTGTGGATTGCATTTCTGCCCATGTGATCACTCCTCATCAATAATCGGCCGGTCGTGATTATTGTTCGCTGATCAGACAGCCGCTATGCATTACGATTTTTCCCTGGCAGCGCGCTCCGCTCTTTTAAATTCCCGCGAATATCTGACTTCCTGTGTTTTGTTCAGGGGGGATTTGAAGCGCTCTCGTTTTTTCTTGTCAGCCATTTTTAAAGCCTCCTATAAGATCAGATTATTCACAGGCTGTCCGTTTCAGAGGCATTTATACAGGATTAAGCTTCTTTTAGCCGGCGGTTTTCGTCTTCAAACGTTCTCATGCTGTATAAAGAGTACAAATCTTTCGGTATTTCAAATAGGTAAAATGCTCCGCAATCAGCCTCTTTCAGCCTTTCAGGGTCAGCCTGGATGGCATATGGCAGCTTTTTTGCCGCTTTAAGTGAGCGTGTGTTTGTTTTTCTGATTTTCATCAAAACCGTTTCAATATTTTTCTCGTAAAAAAGCTCGCAGAAAAACGCGTTTTTTGCCCGCTGGTTATAGCCTTTGCCGTGGAAAGTCCTGCCGAGCCAAGTGCCAAGAAACCCCTCATTCCCCTCTATGTCATACAAGCTGATGCAGCCGATCGGATTTTCCCATTCATCGAGAATCGTACGGGATATCAGCTTTCCCTGTTCTTCCTCTTCTATCATGTTTTTGACGTGAAACATATACTCCTCAATGGTCTCTGCTTTATTTCTGACAAAAGGGAAGACTTCCGGATGGATCATAAGTTCAAAAAGCGCAGAGCAGTCGGTCATTTCTCGTTTTTTCAGCATGGCAGCCCCTCCTTAATGTGAGGGCGGTCTTCCAGTTGCAAACAGGCTCCAGCCACCCTCGAAATTTTTTAATTTGCGGAAAAAAACATCCGCCGTTTCTTGCTCAAGCATTAAAAAATTCGGGGTGGGAATCGAACCCACTAAAACCAGAAGATCTGGTGGCGCACCATTTGCCTTCCCTATTCACATCTGCTGCTAATGGTTTCTACATTTTACGCAGCTGGGAGGCGAAAAGCGACAAGGCTTTTGCGGGAAATACATTCTCTTATACAAGAAGATCCTTCAGGGCGTCTTCCAATTCGGGATACAAGAAATGATAACCGTTTAATAGGCTCTTTTTCGGCAGAACGCGCTGTCCTTTTAGCACCAGCAGACTCATTTCACCCAGGACGGCTTTTATCGCAAATTCGGGAACCGGAATCCAATGCGGCCGTTTTTTCACCTTGGCGATTGTTTTTCCGAATGCCTCCATCTGCACGGGATTTGGAGCTGTGGCATTGATCGGGCCTGACAGCTGCTGGTTATCCATCGCCGACTGAATCAAGCCGAGCGCGTCATCAATATGAATCCACGGCATCCACTGGCGGCCTGAACCGATTCGCCCTCCTGCAAACAGTTGATAAGGAAGCGTCATTTTCGGAAGCGCTCCGCCGTCTTTTCCGAGAACCATGCCAAAACGCATGTATACGGTGCGAATTCCAAGCGCTTCGATTTGTCCCGCTTCCTTTTCCCAGGCAGTCGTCGTCCGGCTCAGAAAATCGCGGTTTGAAACAGCCGAATCTTCTGTGAATGTTTGGTCAAGGCTCGTCCCGTAGATCCCGACAGCGCTTGCTTGAATGAGGACTTTCGGCTTTGCATCCAGCTTTTCGATGATACGCGCGGACTCCTGCACAGAGCGAAGGCGGCTGTTCACAATCTCCGTCTTTGTTTTTTCAGTCCAGCGGCCGAAAAGCGATTTTCCGGCCAAATTGATCCACACGTCGATTTCAGGCAGTTCAGTTTCAGGCCGGGCGCCGTTTCTTTGCCAAAGAACATGAGAAAGGTTTTTTTGTTCCGTTTCCGCCGGATTTCTTGATAAAATATAAACGTGATGTCCCCCGGCGGTTAAAGCGTTTGACAGGTGCTTGCCGATAAAGCCTGTTCCGCCGGCGATTGCAATTTTCATCATGATCACTCCCTTTTGGAGATCCTTTACCTCATTTTAAAAGAAGAAAACGAAAGAAGGGAGCTTTTATGCCTTATATTACAAAAATTTCTTCTCAGAAAAACAATGAAGAGCGGGTTAATATATTTCTGGATGAAAAATACGCGTTCAGCGTTGACCTGGATATTCTCGTCAAATTTGATCTGCGGAAAGGGAAGGAGCTCGATGAGCTTGACGTCATCGAAATCCAGTATGGCGATGACATCCGCAAAGGGTTTAATAAAGCGCTTGATTATTTATCCTACAGGATGCGCTCAACGAAAGAAGTCAAAGACCATCTCAAGAAAAAAGGCGTCCCAGATTCTGCGGTGACAGAAATCATACATATGCTGAACGAATATCAATATTTGGACGACCGGGAATTTGCGGCGGCATATGTCAGCACCCACCGCAAAACGAGCGGCAAAGGGCCAGACGTTCTTTACAGGGAGCTTCGAATAAAAGGTGTTGATGATGACATCATCCAGGAAGCGCTAGGCTCATTTACCTTTTCGGAACAGGTTGAAACAGCCGTTAAGCATGCCGGAAAAGTAGTGAAAAAAGGAAAAAAACTGTCCTCTAAAGAGACGAAACAAGCGATCGAACAGCAGCTCATTCGCAAGGGATTCTCCTTCGATGTCATCTCGGCCGCTCTTTTGGAGACGGATTATGAAAACGAACATGATGCAGAAAGAGAAGCTCTGTATAAGCAGGGAGAAAAAGCCATGCGGCGCTACAGCTATGACGGTTCTTACGAAACGAAGATGAAGGTCAAGCAGTATTTGTTTAGAAAAGGTTTTTCGATTGATATGATTGACCAATTTTTGGATGAAAAGGGATGAGGAAAATGGAGAAAAGATACAGCGAAATGACAGAGCACGAATTGCAAAGGGAAATCGGAGTCCTGACAGAAAAGGCGAGAAAGGCTGAGCAAATGGGAATCGTCAATGAACTGGCCGTCCATGAGCGGAAAATTGCAATGGCAAAAGCATATCTTCTCGATCCGGCCGATTATAAACCCGATGTCATTTACGAAATTGAAGGGGCGGAAGAGGATTTTTACATTCGCTATTTAAACGGCGTCTTCGCCTGGGGGCACCGACTCAATACACCCGATCATGAAGAGGCCCTGCCGATTTCTTTGTTAAAAGAAAAGGATTAAGACATAGCTTAACCCTTTTCATGCGTATTTTGTTATCTTGTACGGATGCGCGTGTTGCGCTGGAGAATCATAAGGTCTTGTGTTTGCTGCGTTTCTCCGTTCACCTGTGCGCGCGCATGCTTTGTGTTGGCCCATGGCTGCGGATAGTTTTGCGTTTTCATCTGGTAAAAATCATTTGTATACGGCTTGCGGTTTGCACACAAAGAAAATCACTCCATCCCAGAATAATTTAGCGTTTGCCGGAAGCTCTCATTCTTTCTTGCGGATGAGTATTTGTGCTTCCGTCAGGGCGCTTTGAAGCAAAATCATCTTTGGCCCGGGGCTCACCTTCAAATTTATTGTTATTCATGTTCGGAAAGCCTCTCGATTTATTTCGCATCTTTTTAGGGCTCCTCCATTCAAGTCCAAAATGTTTGCGTCTTCGGTTCAGAAGACGTAAGGTTAGTATATGAAATGGACGACGTTTTCAAAAAGAAAGTTTTTTCCTAAGGGAAGGAGGGAATATTCAAGGTGGAAGCACACTTTGAAAAGCTGACAAATGCGCTTCTCGAAAAAAATTATATGCTGAGCTATGCACAAGCCAGAACATGGATTGAACTGCTGTGGGAGGATTTCGAATCGACATTTGCCAAAGCCGGCCATCCGTATAGAGGAAAAGAACTGACAGAGCGTGTTGTTTTAGAATGGATTGAGCATTATGGCAGCCATTTGCATTTATTTCAGACCGAAAAGTCTTCGTTTGTGGATCTATTGACAGGAGATCATGGACTGCTGCATTAAACGTTTCTTTCAGAAAGGAATGATGAAATGAAAGCGATCGTCATTGGCTCGGGAATTGCCGGTGCAAGCGCAGCATATCATCTAGTGAAAAAAGGAGCAGATGTGACGGTTTTGGATGAAGGGCATAAAGGCCAATCAACGAAGGCTGGAGCGGGCATTATCTGTCTGTGGTTTTCATCCAGAGGTGAAGACTGGTATCGTTTGGCAAAAGAGGGAGTCGGATATTATTCCTCACTTGTTTCACAGCTTAAAGAAGACGGAGCAGCCGAATTCGGGTATGGAAAAACGGGTGCGCTTCGCGTCAGCAGGGATCTGGAAGCACTCGGCCGAATTGAAAGAAAATTAAGAGAACAAACAGAAGCTGAGCCGGGAGCAGGCGAAATCGCCCGACTATCGAATAAGGAAGCAAGAAAGCTTTTCCCCCCGCTTGCAGAAGGGATGGAAGCCATTCATATCACCGGAGCAGCCCGCGTTGACGGCCATCTCCTGCGGAATGCTCTTCTTCAGGCAGCCGTAAAGCGCGGCGCCGTTCTGCAAGAAGGCAAGGCAGAGCTGTCTTTTCATCAGGGCCGCCTAAACGGGGCGAGGGTGGACGGGCAGTTTATTTGCGCAGACAAAGTGATATTGGCCGCCGGGGCATGGACGAATCAACTGACCCAGCCTTTGGGTATTCATCTTCATCTAGAGCCCCAGCGCGGGCAGATTGTTCATTTAAAGATGCCTGATCAAGATACTGACAAGTGGCCGGTTGTTTTACCGGATACAGACCATTATATCGTGTCATTTGCCGATTCCCGGGTCGTAGCCGGGGCGACAAGAGAAAGCGGCACGGGATTTGATTACAGAATGACGGCCGGGGGATTGCAGGAAGTGCTTCGCGAAGCTTTGGCTGTTGCACCGGGACTTCACAGCGCAACAGTCGGTGAAGTGAGGATCGGCTTTCGTCCGCTGACGAAGGATTGTCTACCTCTGCTCGGCAACATTGCCGGGACGGGTTTGATTGCGGCGACAGGCTTCGGACCTTCAGGGCTGACGTTTGGACCTTATGCCGGGGCGCTCGCTGCATCTTTAGCATATGGTGAAGATCCTGGCATTGATTTGAAAAAGTATGACCCGACAAGGCAAACTTCATAAAATGGCAAATGAACCCTTGTTCTTCCCTAGGGAATATCATTTTTTTACCACTTGTTCATAGATGTCTGATATAATGACAAAATAATCTTGTAGAAAATAGTGCAGCATACCCACAGTTTTCCTTTTGTGCGGATGACGAACATGCAAGGATCAGTATCCTGCCGATCAAACAGATGCCGGATGCGATTTTATTATGTCTAAAAGAGGTGCCTTTAAGTGAAGAAAGGATTCGTTTCAATTATTATTCCTTCATATAATGAAGCAAGCAACATTAAACTGATTTATCAATCGTTAAGGAACGAATTTCAAACCATTGATTATGAATATGAAATTTATTACATAAATGATGGCAGCACAGACCAAACGCTGGAGGAAATAAAAAATCTGGCAGAACAAAACGAGCGGGTCAAATACATTTCTTTTTCAAGAAATTTCGGCAAGGAAGCGGCCATTCTTGCCGGATTTCAGCATGCCCGTGGCGATGCCGTCGTCGTCATGGATGCGGATTTGCAGCACCCGACGTACCTCTTGCACGATTTTATTAAAGGATATGAGGAAGGCTATGACCAAGTGGTCGCCCAGCGCAACAGAAAGGGGGACAATCCCTTGCGCTCCTATTTGTCTTCGCTTTATTACCGTTTTATCAACAATGCGGTTGAAGTAGACCTAAGGGACGGTGTCGGGGATTTTCGTCTTTTGAGCAGAAAAGCGGTCCACGCGCTCTTAAAGCTGAGTGAAGGAAACCGCTTTTCAAAAGGGCTGTTTTGCTGGATCGGCTTTGACCAGAAGATTATATATTATGAAAATGTCGAAAGGAAAAACGGAAAGACGAAGTGGTCGTTCCGCCACTTGCTTAACTATGGAATCGACGGAGTTGTTTCGTTTAACAACAAACCGCTGAGAATGTGTTTTTACACTGGAATCTTTATTCTTTTTCTTTCTCTTATTTATATCGCTGCAACCTTCATTCGCATTTTGAAATACGGTGTCATTGTTCCGGGATATTTTACAATTATTTCCGCTGTGCTGTTTCTCGGCGGGGTTCAGCTTCTCAGCCTCGGAATCATAGGCGAATACATTGGGCGAATTTACTATGAGACGAAAAAGCGGCCTCATTATTTAATACAGGAGGCAAACATCAGCCATGGAGAAACTCATGAGAAAAATGAATCTTGAATTTATTCGCTTTGCCGCTGTCGGCGTCGTGAATACTTTGAATTACTATGCGGTTTATTTGCTGCTGCATATTTTGCTGCAAATGAATTATATGGTGTCCCATATTGCCGCTTTTTTTGTCAGCCTTGTGATTTCATTTTTCCTGAATTGTTATTTTACTTTTAAAATCAAACCGACCTTTTCGAAATTTTTGCAGTTTCCGCTGACACAGCTGTTTAATTTGGCCGCTTCTTCTTTGTTTGTGTATGTTTTTGTAAACTTTTTGAAGATGAACAGTTCGGCAGCTCCTCTGGCTTCCATGTTTTTAACCGTTCCTCTGACATTTTTGCTGACAGGGAAGATTTTGAAAAAAGACAGGGGAAGAGTATGAAAAAAACAGTCTTCTTATTTGCCATCTCAAGTTTTGCAATTTCCGTGATCGCCCATTCCTTTTTTTTGATCGAATGGGCAAATGACCGTTATATGACTGGAAACGGTGACGGACTTGCACAAATGATCGTCTTTAAATCATTTCTGTATGATCAGTATAAAAACGGCAGCTTTTTTTACTCGTATTCCTTCGGTCTCGGCGGCGGGATCTACAGTCAGCTGGGCTATTATTTTACGACATCTTTTGTATATATCGCTTCTTTCGCCGCTGTTTTTCTGATGCAGCTCATGCACTTAGCCGGAGATGCGGATACCCTGTTCTGGGCGCAAGCCGCCGTTTTTATCAGTGTGGTGAAGCTGGGTCTGATCATTTTAATCGCGTCATATGCGTTTCACTATATGGTGAAACATAAGCTGGCCGCTTTTACAGGTGCCGTTTTATACGGAACATCTGTTATCTATTTTCGCCATACGGTGTTCTGGGAATTTTTCAGTGATGCCATGCTTTGGCTTCCTTTGCTTGTTGCAGGAGCCGAGAAAATCATCAGGGAAAAGCGGACGGGCCTGTTTATTACAGCATGTTCCTTGACGCTGTTTAACAATTTTTATTTTGCGTATATCAATTTGATTTTCATTGCCATCTATGTCATCTTCCGCTGGCTGATCAGGCTTGATGAACAAGAGGAGACAAGGTGGAAGCAGTTCAGGCTGTTTGCCGTATCCTGTCTGATTTCCTTTGGGATCAGCGCTGTTTCCTTTGTGCCGGCTGTTTACGGCTTTCTGAACAATTTGCGTCCTCCGTATGATCAGGCGGTCGCTTTGTATGACTTCACAGACAACATTTTATTCTCAAGCCGTATCATTCTTCTGCCGTCCGTCTTTTTGCTGTTCTTATTCGTGTTTTCTTTCTATAAGAACAAGACGTTCAGGCTGTTTGCCGGAATCAGTGTTTTGCTGGTGATCCTGCATTACAGTCCGCTTGCGGCTAGTGTGTTCAACGGGTTTTCCGCACCGCAGAACCGCTTTGAATATTTGCTTGCTTTTACGATAGGCGGCGCTGTTGCAATCGGGATCAAAGAGCTTAAAAATATCAGCAGGAAAGAGATTTTATATTCAAGCCTCCTCGTCCTCTTCATTTATATCGCCGCGATCTGGCAAAAAGATCTTGATTTGTCTTTGGTCAAAAACTGGAGCGTTCTTGTTCTGCTGTTTTTGACGATTGCCGCCTTTGCGGCAGCCGGCATAAAATACAAAAAAGCGCATCTGCTTTTACACGGATGTCTTTTGGCATCAGCGGTTTTGGTTGCCAATACATACCAGAAATACGTTCTGTCCGAGGCGAGCGATATTAAAAGCGTGACGAAAAGCTATCTGACCAGCAATGAGTATAATGGTGAAGAGCAGCGTGAACTTTTGGAAAACATGAAGAAAGATGATGGCGGGGATCCGTACACAAGGATCGATTGGATGAACGGCGTTCGCAACAATACGCCGCTGATCCAGCACTTTAACGGCTTCAGCGCCTATTCAAGCATTCTCAACCAGCATTTGCTGCTGTTTTATTGGAAAGACCTGCAAATTGATATGGGAAGAGAAAGCGTCAGCCGCTATGCAACAATGGGGGACCGCGCCAATCTGTACAGCCTGCTGTACGGAAAATATTATATGACGGAAAAAGAGAATGCCCCTGATGTTCCATATGGATTTGAGAAAACGGATGAATCAGAGCATTATGCCGTCTATAAGAATAAGTACACACTGCCGTTTATCCGCACGGCTAAAACCGTGTTTACTGAAAAAGATTTAGCCGAAGCTCCCGTTTTGGCTAAAGAGCATGCGATGCTTGAAGGGATTGTGCTGGAAAACCATCAAGAAAAAGAACAGCCGCCTCAAATTTCGAATTTGATCGGGCAGACGAAGATCAAAACAAAGGGAGCAAGGTATCAAAACGGTGTGCTCAAGGTAACAGCGGAAAAGGGAGGGATTGATCTCATCCCTGAAAGCGGACTTCCGAATGAAGGCGACTATTATGTCGAATTTTATTTGAAAAGCCTTGCCAAAGACCAGTTTTTCAACCTGCAGGTCAACGATTATGTCACGTCAAGAAAATCAAATCAGTCGATTTACAAGACAGGAATTTATGATTTGACAATCAGGGTTCCGAAAGCGGAAAAGATTTCATTCAGGCTTCCAAAAGGAAAATATAAGCTGGACAATCTGAACTTGTATCAGGAAGACTATCAAACCTTAAAAAAAGCGGCGGCAAAAAACGCTCCGAAAGCCGACATGAGCTGGGAACAAAATAAATTGTCCATCAGCTATCAGAACAAAAGCGGAGACCGCTACATGGTGCTCCCGATTCCGTATGAAAAAGGCTGGGAACTGATGGTGAACGGAAAGAAACAAGACGTGGAAAAAGCGAACTATTCCTTTATCGGCTTTTCCATCGAAAAAGGGGACAATGACATTCAGCTTGTCTATTACCCGCCATACTTCAAAGCCACATTGGCGATCACCATCATCAGTCTTGCCGCAGGCATATGGTACAGCAGAAGAAGAAAAAAGCTTGGTTCTTAAACAGAGCCAAGCTTTAATTTTTTCTGAAGTTTTTCTTCGCTGAAAATCCACCCCGTATAGGATGTGATCAATTCCAAATTGTCCCGGTCGATATGGGCGATGGCGACAAACGGATAGTGTCCTTTACTGCGGTATCTCAAATCGATAAAACGGACTTCATAATGGTCTTTATACGTATCGATTTCCCATCTGTAAACCGGTGAGAAAGAGAGAAAGGCGGAAATGTTTTTATCCTGTTTCGCTGCTTTCATAACAGTTGATTCGGGCATCGGCACCCTGTTGAATGTATCGATGATGACGACGTTCCCTTCAATGCTTCTTCCGACGTGGAAAGCGGATTTAGTCTTGACGGCGATTCGCCACTGTCTGAATTTCATTGTCGGCGAAATGATAATTTCTTCAATATCATCAATTTTAGCGTGAAGCGACCGTTTGATTCTTCTTTGCATTAATAACCTCAGCAGGTAGTATCCCGCTAAGACGATATAAAGGGCCAAAAATGTATATCCTTGATGGGCGCCTGCAAGCCAAGCGGCAATCGCCACAAGATGGCTGGTGAAAATAAACGGATCAAATGTGTTAATCAGACCGAGCGCCACCCATTTCTTTGAAAACGGTCTGACAGCCTGTGTCCCATATGCATTAAAGATATCAACGAACACATGGAGCGCGACAGCGGCAAGCGTCCACAGCCACAGATGAAGCAAGTTTGCTTCAGGGTAAAACAAAAACAGAATGCCCGGAATCATCAGCGACCAAGCGAGGACAGCGGGGATGGAATGCGTGAATCCCCTGTGGTGTCTTATATATACAGCATTATTTTTTAATTTTAAAATCGTATCAATATCCGGAGCCTGTGATCCGGCGATTGCCGCAATCATCACGGCCTGGGCCATTGAAGGATCCGTTCCGACGACGGGATCTAAAGTCGCAATGCCGCCGAGCGCAACCCCCATGACAACATGTGTGCCAGTATCCATTGGTGACCTCCCCTAATGGTGCTAGAAATCATGTTCAGCTTGCCCAAAAAGCAAATTCCAAAAGCAAAACCAAGAAGAGCAATGATATGGATCTTGCCTGAAATATTTAACGCTTTTGCTTTCCTCACTTTTAATGTAACATGTTATCGTATATGCATACAGTTTACAACAAAAAGCCGATGCAGCAAAAGTACAGTATGTTAATGTGACGATGACCGGCAAGGAGAAGTTTCATGAATGATTTAGAAAAGAAATTAGAGCAAAAGAACATTAAACAGTTTCAAGAAGATTTAATTTCTTGGTATGAAAAAGAAAAACGGGATCTGCCTTGGCGTTCAGACAGCGATCCTTATAAGGTATGGGTTTCTGAGGTGATGCTTCAGCAGACAAGGGTGGATACGGTCATCCCGTATTTCAACAACTTCATTGAAAAATTTCCGAACGTAGAGGCGCTTGCCGAAGCTGACGAAGAAAAAGTGCTTAAAGCATGGGAAGGACTGGGATACTATTCAAGGGTCCGGAATCTGCAAAGCGCAGTCAAAGAAGTCCATGAACGATACGGAGGAACGGTTCCGTCTTCAAAAGAGGAATTTGGCGGTCTAAAAGGCGTCGGCCCTTACACAAGAGGGGCGGTGCTGAGCATTGCCTACGATCAGCCGATTCCGGCGGTCGACGGCAACGTCATGCGGGTGATGTCGCGAATTCTTTCCGTATGGGATGATATCGCAAAACCAAAAACAAAAACGGTGTTTGAAAAAATTGTCGAAGCCTTTATTTCAAAAGAAAAACCGTCTGAATTCAATCAGGGGCTGATGGAGCTCGGAGCGGTTATTTGCACTCCGAAATCGCCTTCCTGCCTTCTCTGTCCCGTCCGCGAACATTGTTCCGCGTTTGCAGAAGGCTGTGAAAAAGAGCTTCCGGTCAAAAGCAAAAAGAAGAAACCGTCTCTCAAAAGCCTGGCTGCCGTAGTCCTCACTGATGAAGAAGGATACCTTTACATCCATAAAAGACCTGGACGCGGCCTGTTAGCGAATCTTTGGGAATTTCCAAATACCGAAACAGAAAAGGGTCTCAAACCCGAACGTGAGCAGCTTGCCGCCTTCTTAAAAGAAGAAGCCGGGGTTGAGGCGGAAATCGGCCCGCTTGAAGGGGTCGTTGAACATGTCTTTACCCACCTTGTCTGGAACATCTCCGTGTTTTTCGGGAAAACGCTGAACAAGCCGGATGAATCCTACTTGAAAAGGGTAACGAAAGAAGAGCTTGAAGAATACGCTTTCCCGGTTTCGCATCAGAAAATATGGAATATGTATATGAAATAGGCAGCTTGACTGTGCATGCTGCCCATTAGTCATATGGAATGTCTGTGCCGTGCGTATAGTCGGCTTCATGGCGGTGCAATCCGCCTCTTGCTTGGATTTCTTTGACAACTTCCAAGTATTCGGCATGTCCTTCCTCATTTAAGAAGGGCATCATTTGCTGGAAGGCGTGGTGGAAAAAGAGAAGTTCTGTTTCCTTCCACTCATGCTTCGGGGTCTGATCAAGTTCACTCATGTCCCGTCCTACGTACATAAGGCGAAAGCCTCCTTTTTGATGATGTCTCTTTATTTTTAAACGAATTCAAATAACTATACTAGGAGATGAAAAACAGATGGAACAAAGAAAATGTGCGCTTATTACAGGAAGCAGCCGCGGCGTCGGAAAAGTGGCCGCTCTCAGATTAGCCAAGAACGGCTACAATATTGTCATCAACTACGCAAGAAGCAAAAAAGCAGCCCTTGAAACGGCTGAAGAAATTGAAAAGCTTGGCGTAAAAGCATTAGTCGTCAAAGCGAATGTCGGACAGCCGGCGAAAATAAACGATATGTTTCAGCAAATTGAAGAAGCATTCGGCAGGCTGGATGTGTTCGTCAATAATGCCGCTTCAGGCGTACTGCGCCCGGTCATGGAGCTTGAAGAAAGCCATTGGGACTGGACGATGAACATCAATGCCAAAGCCTTGCTTTTCTGCGCCCAAGAAGCGGCAAAACTGATGGAGAAAACAGGAGGCGGCCACATTGTCAGCATCAGCTCGCTAGGCTCGATCCGCTATTTGGAAAACTATACGACGGTCGGCGTTTCAAAAGCGGCGCTGGAATCATTGACTAGATATCTTGCCGTTGAGCTTTCAGCGAAAAACATTGTCGTTAATGCCGTATCCGGCGGGGCGATCGATACAGACGCGCTGAAACATTTTCCAAATCGTGAAGAGCTTCTCGAAGATGCGCGGCGAAACACGCCTGCCGGCCGCATGGTTGAGATCGATGATATGGTTGATGCGGTTGAATTTTTAACTTCTGGAAAAGCGGACATGATCCGCGGCCAGACCATCATCATTGACGGCGGCCGTTCCCTGCTCGTTTAATTATTTTTGGCCAAAGTGAATAGGATATCAGCCTCCTGCACAATCTAATTGTCGTGGAGGTGATATACAATGGCTAACCAACAACAACAACAATCCAAAACAAACGCACAAAAAGTAAGACAACAAAACCAAGCTTCTGCACAAGGTGGTCAGTTCGGCACTGAATTTGCCAGCGAAACTGACGCGCAGCAAGTTAGAAAAAATAACCAGCAAGCTGAGCAAAACAAACAGCAAAACAGCTAATCACTGAAACAGGAAAAAGCACTTCACCATCGGATGAGGTGCTTTTTTCTTTTAGCTCTGCGGTCCGACAAAATTACCGATTCTTAGGCACAATCAGTCAAAGGACATTCTGAAGGTATAGAGAAATGATACATAGGCAATAAATGGAGTAGTGATAGAATGGAGGATCTGAATGCCGGAATTTGAAAATTTGGTTCAGGGGCAGATGGAGATTATGGATGAGCTGTTGTATCTTCAATCCGAGATCGAGAGGTGTCAGGCGATCGAAAAAGAATTTGCGTCTCTTGAAAAAAAAGCGCAGCTTTCAGCGATCCGGGAAGAGATATCTCAAAAACGAAAAGATCTTGCTGCTATTCAGGATTTGTTTCAAAAGCAGACGGAGCAGGTGATTCAAGCTTATCAAAAAATTGAAGCGTGAGTCTCTCTTTATAGCTACCTTAAAAGGAGCCATTCCTGATCCGGAGTGGCTGTTTTATTTTCATTTTTTATTTTCAAACGTTATAATAAATAAAAGAACTGTCGGACAGGCAATGTGACACACTGACTTGTAAGGCTTTTGCAAAGAAAGTAGGGGAGAAACATGGACTTTCCCAAGGAAGGAGAAACCATTCAAATTCATAGCTATAAGCACAATGGGCAAATCCATCGGATATGGAGTGAAACGACGATTTTAAAAGCAACGGAATTGTGCATCATCGGCGCCAATGACCGGACAATGGTCACAGAATCTGACGGCCGGACATGGGTGACGCGAGAGCCCGCAATTTGTTATTTCCATGCAAAGCAGTGGTTTAATGTCATCGGCATGCTTCGCGAAGACGGGATTTATTACTATTGCAATATCAGCTCGCCATTTGCTTTGGATGATGAAGCCATCAAATACATCGACTATGATCTGGACGTGAAGGTCTTTCCGGATATGACGTATCATATCCTTGATGAAGATGAATATGCCGATCATAAAAAGGCGATGAATTATCCGAAGGAAATAGACGGCATTTTAAGATTCCACTTAAATACATTGCTGCATTGGATTCATCAGAGAAAAGGCCCGTTTGCTTCAGAGTTTATCGATATTTGGTATGAACGGTTTTTGCATTATACAAAATAAGCCAAAAAACCTGTTGAACCTCAACAGGTTTTTTGCAGTGAACTCACACCATCAATATAAAGAGGGGGGGATGACGTGTGGGTGTAATCAAAAGGTATATGGAATTTGTCAAGCCATATAAATGGAAAATCATCTTGACGGTTCTGATTGGTATTATAAAATTCTCTATTCCGCTTGCGATTCCGCTTCTGCTGAAATATGTTGTGGATGATATCATTCAGGGAAGCGGAACCGTTGAAGAAAAAACATCCACCTTATTTATCGTAATGGCGGTCATGTTCGCCATTTTTTTGGTGCTTAGGCCGCCGGTCGAATATTATAGGCAGTATTTCGCACAATGGACGGCGAGCAAGGTGCTGTATGATATCAGGGACAGGCTTTTTTCCCACATTCAAAAATTGAGCCTCAGGTATTATGCGAATACACGCACCGGTGAAATCATTTCAAGGGTGATCAATGATGTTGAGCAAACGAAGGAATTTGTCATTATTGGTCTTATGAATGTATGGCTTGACGTCATGACGATTTTTATCGCTATCACCATTATGCTGACGATGGATGTGAAATTGACGCTGATTTCGATCGTGCTGTTCCCGCTTTACGGGCTGTCTGTCAAATTTTTCTACGGCAGGCTCAGAACCTTGACGAGGGAGCGTTCACAGGCTTTGGCTGAAGTGCAGGGCCATCTTCATGAAAGGGTTCAGGGGATGCCTGTTATCAGAAGCTTTGCCATCGAAGATCATGAACAAAAGCAGTTTGATCATGAGAATGGCAATTTTCTCGGAAAGGCTATCCGCCATACGGCTTGGAACGCGAAAACGTTTGCCGTTGTCAATACGATTACCGATCTTGCCCCGCTGATCATCATTACGGTCGCCGGTTATCATGTGATTCACGGTTCCCTGACGGTGGGAACGATGGTGGCGTTTTTCGGCTATATCGAACGCCTCTACAATCCATTGCGTCGCCTGATCAATTCGTCGACGACATTAACCCAATCGATCGCGTCCATGGATAGGCTGTTTGAATTTATTGATGAGCCGTATGAATTGAAAGATAAACCGAATGCCGTGAATGCAGATCGTTTAAAAGGAATGATCGAATTTAAGAATGTCTCGTTTCAATATGAAAAAACGGATGAAATGATCTTGCAAAACCTCTCTCTAAAAGCCGAGCAGGGAGAAACGATCGCACTTGTCGGGATGAGCGGGGGCGGAAAATCAACGCTTGTCAGCCTGATTCCGAGATTCTACGATGTCACTGCCGGAAACTTATATATTGATGGGGTCGATGTGCGGGACTATCAGGCGCGAAGCTTAAGAAACCAGGTCGGCATGGTGCTTCAGGACACCTTTTTGTTCAGCGAATCGATCCGCGAAAACATTTCCATCGGAAATCCGGAAGCATCAATGGAAGAAATCATTGAAGCGGCAAAGGCGGCAAATGCCCACGATTTTATCATGGAGCTGCCGGGCGGCTATGATACAAAGGTTGGAGAAAGAGGAGTAAAACTATCCGGAGGACAGAAACAGCGGATTTCAATTGCAAGGGTGTTCCTGAAGAACCCGCCACTGTTAATTTTGGATGAAGCTACTTCAGCGCTTGACCTTGAGAGCGAACACTACATTCAGGAAGCGATGGAAAAGCTCGCAAAAGACCGGACGACTTTTATTGTTGCCCACAGACTGTCAACCATTACTCACGCAGATAAAATCGTTGTCATCGAAAACGGACAGGTCGCAGAAGCCGGCACGCATGAGGAATTAATGAACCGAGACGGCCATTACAAACATCTATTCACAATCCAAAAATTAAGCTGAATCGTCAGAAAGCCTGACTTTCGTTTGAATCCAAACGGAGGTCGGGCTTTTTTCTCGTTATAAATTTCGTTCATATTTCCTAGCTTGTCTAAATACAATTTAAAAAATACAAGCTCCGGAGGTGTATAAGTGACAAAAGAAAAATTGCTTGAAGTATCGGATTTATCTATTTCGTTTCAAAAGAAAAAAACCGAAATCCCGATTGTTCAAGGCGTTTCTTTCACAATCCATCATGGAGAAATCACTGGAGTAGTCGGGGAGTCAGGCTGCGGCAAAAGTGTCACATCTTTGGCATTGATGGGGCTGAACGCAAATACCAATACAACGGGCCGGATTCTGTTTCAGAAAAAAGATCTTCTCCTGCAGTCTGATAAAGAATGGAGACATATGCGCGGCAATGAATTAGCGATGATTTTTCAAGAGCCAATGACCTCTCTCAACCCTCTTTTTACAATAGGCGATCAACTGACAGAAGCACTCTCCAGCCATACACACATTCAAAGAAAAGAAGCGAACAAACAAGCCGTTCAAATGCTTGAAACCGTCGGCCTTCCGAGGCCCAGCCAGCTGATGAAGCAGTATCCCCACGAACTGTCAGGCGGAATGAGGCAGCGGGTCATGATCGCGATGGCTTTAATCTGTGAGCCGAAGCTGCTGATTGCCGATGAGCCGACAACAGCTCTTGATGTGACAATCCAAGCGCAGATTCTCTCTCTTTTGAAAAAAATGAATGCCGAATTTAAGACGGCGATTCTGCTGATCACCCATGATCTCGGCGTCGTCCACAACATTTGCGGGCGGGTGATGATCATGTATGCCGGCCGCATAGTTGAAGAAGGCAGTGTCAAAGCCATTTTTGACAGTCCGAAACATCCTTATACGAAAGGTCTTTTCGCCTCGATTCCCGCATTTACCAGCAAATCTGAAAGGCTGTCTTCAATTGAGGGGCAGGTGCCAAGGCCGGGGGCGATCAAAAAAGGCTGCATGTTTGCGCCAAGATGCCCTCACAAAATTGAGCGCTGCATTCAGGAGGAGCCGAATTTGAGCAAACTGGCAGATGAGCATTCAGTAAGGTGCTTTCTCTTTGAGGAGGAAGGTGGGGCAAATGGATAATGAACTTTTGCGCGTCAACAGGCTGAAAACGCATTATTCGGCTGCCCGAAACAAAATGGTCAAGGCGGTAGATGACGTCACATTTTCAGTCAAAAAAGGCGAGATTTTGGGCATTGTCGGTGAATCGGGATGCGGAAAATCAACATTGGGAAAATCCATACTGCGGCTGACTGAACCGACTTCAGGCAAGGTGACATTTCTAGGAAGGGAGCTCACTGGGCTTGATGCAAAAGAGCTGCGCAGGATGAGGCGGCATTTTCAAATGATTTTTCAAGATCCGTATGCCTCATTAAATCCGCGCATGAAAATCAAAGATATTTTAGAAGAACCGCTGATTGTTCATCGTTTAGGAACGAAAGCGGAGCGGAAAGAAGTCGTCCGTTCGATGCTCGAGATCGTTGGGATGGATGATTCGTATGGAGAGCGTTATGCGCATCAATTCAGCGGGGGACAGAGGCAAAGGATCGGGATTGCGAAAGCGCTGATCACCAAACCGAAATTGATCATCGCCGATGAACCCGTATCCGCGCTTGATGTATCTGTTCAGGCGCAAATCCTCAATTTATTATCTGATCTGCAGGAAGCATTTTCCTTAACCTTTCTCTTTATTTCTCATGATCTTGGGGTTGTTCGCTATATCAGCGACCGGGTCGCTGTCATGTATTTTGGAAAAATCGTCGAAGTGTCAGATGCTGAAACATTATTTAGAGAACCGAAGCATCCTTACACAGAAGCTCTTTTAGCGGCTGTTCCGGTTATCGGCAAAGGGCAGGCTGATGAAGCAATGCTGGAGGGGGACGCTCCGGATGCAAGCGGGAAAGGATGCCCTTTCTACGGGCGGTGTACTAAGCGCGAAGCGGTATGCAGGGAATCGGAGCCTTTCCTGGATGAAATCTCGGAAGGGCATTATGCGGCATGCCATTTAAATAACAGGAGGGCTATAGAATGAAAAGAAAAAGCTGGTTAAAAGGATTGGGGATTATGCTGATCATTTCCGCTTTCTTAATGGGGTGCTCGGGTAAAGAGAGCGAAAAAGACGGCGGCGGGGCGAAAAATGAAAAAGATACGCTCATTGTTGGCAGAGGCGGTGATTCAACTTCGCTTGATCCGATCACGACAACTGAAGGAGAGGCATTTAAAGTAACCATCAACATGTTTGAAACATTGCTCAACTACGGGGAGCAGGACACAACGCTTAAGGAAGGGCTTGCGATTAAATGGGATGCTTCAGATGACGGTCTGACATACACGCTTGAGCTGAGAAAAGGCGTGAAATTCCATGACGGAACCGATTTTAATGCAGAAGCCGTCAAATATAATTTTGAACGATGGATGAATGGGGACGAAGAAAAATTTCCTTACTACGGCATGTTCGGAGGCTATAAAAAAGATGATGGGCATGTCATTAAAGAAATAAAAGTCCTTGACGATCATAAAATCCAATTTCTTTTAAAACGCCCTCAGGCGCCGTTTTTAAAGAACCTTGCGATGACTTCCTTTGGGATCGCAAGCCCGGCAGCAATTGAAAAATACGGGGATAAATTCAGAGAACACCCCGTCGGCACGGGCCCTTACAAATTTGCAGAATGGAAGCCGAACGACCGGATTGTCCTTGAAAAATTTGAAGACTATTGGGATCAAGACAAGCCGAAATTGAAAAAGATCATTTTCAGAGCCATTCCTGAAAACTCAGCCCGCCTGAATGCGCTTAAGACAGGCGAAATCGATTTAATCGACGGTGTAAATCCGTCAGATATTGAAAGTATTAAAGCAGACGCCAATCTGAAAATTTTTGAAAGACCTTCGATGAATGTCGGCTACCTCGGGCTGACCACAACAAGAAAGCCGCTCGACAATAAGCTTGTGCGCCAGGCGTTAAATCACGCTGTTGATAAACAGGCGATCATCGATTCTTTCTATGGAGGGCTTGCCGAACCGGCAAAAAATCCGCTTCCTCCGTCGCTGGAAGGCTATCATGAGCAAGTCCAGCCTTATCCGTATGACCTTGAAAAGGCAAAAGAGCTTTTGAAAAAAGCCGGATATCCGGACGGATTTAAGATGCAGCTGTGGGCAATGCCTGTTCCGCGTCCATATATGCCGGACGGTATGAAAATCGCCGAAGTGATACAATCAAGCTTTGAAAAGATCGGAGTCAAAGCGGAAATCGTCACCTATGACTGGGCCACATATATAGACAGAGTCAGCAAAGGTGAAGCCGATTCGTTTTTGATGGGATGGACCGGGGACAACGGCGATCCGGATAACTTTATCTACACACTGCTTGATAAAGACAATATCGGCGGAAACAACTATACGTATTTCAGCAATGACAAGCTTCATGACATGTTAATCGAGGCTCAGTCAGATCCTGATCAAAAGAAGAGAAATAAGCTTTATGAAAAAGCGCAGGAACTCATTCATGAAGAATCGCCTTGGGTTCCGCTTGTCCACTCAACACCGATTTTGGCCGGTGCAAAAGAAATTGAAGGATATGTCCCGCACCCGACAGGAAGTGAAGTATTATCCGGCGTAGAGTTTAAATAGTTCACAAGGTGGTGACAGCCATTGCTTGCTTACTGTTTAAAACGGACCGTCATGCTGATCCCCGTTCTGATCGGCATGACACTGGTCGTTTTTTCGATCATCCGCTTTATTCCCGGCAACCCGGCCCAGGTGATTCTCGGCCAGCGAGCGACAAAGGAGGCGGTCGAGCAGCTGACCATTCAGCTCGGTCTTGATCAGCCTTGGTATATGCAATACGGAAGATATATCGGAGATTTGCTGAAAGGGGATTTAGGCACTTCAATCCGCACGGGAGCGGCGATAACAAAAGAAATGCAGCCGTATTTAGCCGCCACTCTCGAACTTGCTTTTTTCGCCATGGTGATCGCGGTGTTTATCGGCGTAAATGCCGGAATCATCAGCGCGTGGTTTAAGAACTCTGTGTTTGACTATATCGCCATGCTGGTTGCTTTAATCGGGGTGTCCATGCCGATATTTTGGCTGGGATTAATGGGACAATGGTTTTTTTCAATTGAACTTGGCTGGCTGCCAACGACTGGAAGAGAAAATGTCAGAAATCCGGTTGAAGCCGTCACCTACATTCATACGATCGATACATTATGGCATGGAAGATTTGATCAGTTTATTGAAACGATCCGCCATTTAGTCTTGCCGGGAACAGCTCTTGCCACCATACCGGCGGCGATCATCGCGAGAATTACGAGAGCGAGTATGATAGAGGTCCTTCAGTCTGATTATATCCGTACTGCAAAAGCAAAAGGCGTTCATATGCCTTTCGTGATCTATAAGCACGGCTTAAAAAATGCTTTTATTCCGATCCTTACTGTCATTGGTCTGCAAACAGGACTTTTACTAGGCGGTGCCATTCTGACGGAGACGATTTTTGCCTGGCCGGGCATCGGCCGCTATATTTACGATGCGATCAGCTACCGCGACTACCCGGTGATTCAATCGGGGATCCTCGTGATCGCCTTCATCTTCGTGATGATCAATTTTATCGTTGATCTGCTTTATGCCGTCATCGATCCGAGAATTAAATATTAGGAGGCGGAGAATGTGGTTGTGCTGCAAAATGAACGGCAGAGGGGAGAAACGAAAGTCCGCTCGCCTCTGTCAGAAAATATTCAGCGTTTCTTTGAACATAAATTGGCTGCAGCCGGCAGTATTTTAGTCGCGCTGTTTATCCTGCTGGCCATTTTCGCACCGCTGATCGCTCCTTACGGATTAAATGACCAGTCGCTGTCAGACAGGCTTGCGGCTCCGTCCGCTGAACACCTTTTTGGAACGGATGATTTTGGCAGGGACATCTTTTCAAGAGTGCTGTACGGAGCAAGGCTCTCGTTATGGGTGGGGTTTTTCTCGTGTTTGGGCTCAGCTTTGGCGGGAACCCTTTTAGGGCTGATGGCCGGATTTTACGGAAAATGGGCGGATGCTGTGATTTCAAGAATATTTGATATCATGCTTGCCTTTCCAAGCATTTTGCTCGCGATTGCGATCGTCGCGATCCTTGGACCCTCATTGGAAAATGCGCTGATCGCAATCGCCATCATCAACATCCCGACATTCGGAAGGCTTGTCCGTTCAAAAGTGCTCAGCATCAAACAGGAAGAGTATATATTATCGGCACGGGCTGTCGGTATGACCAATCTGAGAATGATGTTTAAACATATTCTTCCGAACAGCATGGCTCCGGTTATCGTCCAAGCTACGCTCAATATCGGAACCGCGATTATTGAAGCGGCAGCGCTCGGCTTCTTAGGATTGGGGGCGCAGGCTCCAAACCCTGAATGGGGAAAAATGCTTGCAGATGCCAGGCCTTATTTGGCACAGGCGCCCTGGACTTTACTTTTCCCAGGTATAGCGATCATGCTGACGGTGCTCGGCTTTAATTTAATGGGTGACGGGCTTCGGGATACCCTTGACCCGAAGCTGAAAGAAGGTAAATAAAAACCGGTTAACGACGTCGTTAACCGGTTTTACTCATCAACTTCAAGCTCGCTGTCTTCTTTATGGTAAGTTTGAAAGCTTGTAATCAATGTTTCCAAATGCTCGAGCTGTTCGCGGTATTCCACTGCACTTGCCATAATGGTCAGCATATTGTAGTCCAATAAGTCTTCTTTTAATTTGTCCTGGTTTTTCAGGAACGATTCGGTCAAATGCTGTTTATATACATCTCCTTCTTCATGAAGATCAACGGTATCCTGTGTTTTGATCTTGCCGACGAACCTCATTAAAATGCGTTCATGCCAGTGAAGCAAATAATCAAGCTCTTCCACCAGTGTTTCTTGAAACTCCTCAGGCATGTGGTAAAAGTCGTTTTCAAGACGGTGCAGCTTTTTCAGAACATCAAGCGCTCGGTTGGACGCAATGATCGCCTGTCTGAAAAGTACGAGCTTTCTCTGTTTCACATATGTTGATCTTTTTAAATAGCTTCTTTCTTCTTTATACAGCAAGTAGAGATAGTCGGCTTTCATCATTTTTTCTTTCAGTTTTTCGATGTCTTCTTTCAGCATGGAGTGCTCTGTTGTCTTCCTTGTCAACAGCCGGATCCATTTGATGACTTCATCTGTATTTTCCACAATATGGCTGGCGAGCTTCGTTTCATATTTAGGCGGCAGAAAAATCAGGTTGACCAAGAACGCGGACAAAACGCCCAGAATAACCGTTCCGGTTCTCATCAAGGCAAACAATAAAAAGTTGTCGCCTGAGCTCTCCAATATGGCAATAACGGTGACAAGAGCGATCGAAATCGTGTTCTCGATCTTCAGCTTCAGGTTAATCGCGATGACAATAACCGCCGTCAATCCGATGATAATCGGACTGGGTTCAAAAATAAGTCCAAAAATAATAGCTGTTGCGGCGCCGATAATATTCGCCTGCACTTGATCGACAATCGTCAAAAATGAACGATAGATCGAAGGCTGGATCGCAAAAATAGCCGCGATGCCTGCAAAAACCGGAGTGGGCAGGCCGATCCATTCTGCGATGTATAGTGCGAGCGTAATGGCAACGCCTGTTTTGAAAATACGGGCACCAAGTTTCATTAGGCTTTACTTGCATCCCTTTCTATAATAAAATTCGTTCTTTACAGAAAATGAATTGTACCTGAACCCTCTCTGCTAAATTGCCAAACAATAAAGTAATATACAGCGATCTCCTGAAATATTCAACCCATTTCTAAGAAAAAACAAATCATTGACAAAAAAAGAAAAACAAGCTGAGGCTTCCGAACCTGAATGTGCCTTTTTGTTAGCGTTTCAGAACGCTTGCGTATTGATAAAAAAGAGAGCGGACCGCTCTCTTTTTTATATACGCTGTTTTAATTGTTGAAATGATTCATCTACGGCTTTCAATGTATCCTCAATGTCTTTTTCGGTGTGAGCGGTCGTTATAAACCACGCTTCATATTTGGAAGGGGCAAGATTGACTCCCTTCTCGAGCATCAGTTTGAAAAATGCCGCGAACATCTCGCCGTCCGTATTTTCAGCCTGCTCATAGTTTTCGATTTTTTCTTTGGTGAAGTATACGGTGAGCGCGCCTTTTAGACGATTGACGGTGATATCGATGCCGTGCGTTTTCGCATGTGTCACAATTCCTTTCTCAAGCATGGCGCCGAGGCGGTCAAGCTTTTCATATGTGCCTTTTTCCTTCAGCACCTCCAGGCAGGCAATGCCGGATAAGATGGACGCCGGGTTTCCGGCCATTGTCCCGGCCTGATACGCTGGTCCGAGCGGTGCCACCTGCTCCATAATTTCTTTTTTGCCTCCGTAGGCGCCGATCGGCAGTCCGCCGCCGATGATCTTGCCGAGCGCCGTCAAATCAGGCTTGACGCCTAAGAGATCCTGGGCTCCGCCGTACATAAAGCGGAAAGCGGTAATCACTTCATCATATATGACCAATGCCCCGGCGTCATGCGTCAGCTCGTTCACCTGTTCAAGGAATCCCCTTTTCGGTTCAACGATCCCGAAGTTTCCGACGATCGGTTCAACGAGTACGGCTGCAATATCGCCGCCCCATTTATCAAGCGCTTCTTTATAGCTGTCAATATCATTAAATGGAACGGTAATGACTTCATTTGCAATGCTTTTCGGAACCCCGGCTGAATCGGGTGTACCCAGAGTGGATGGGCCTGACCCGGCCGCTACCAATACAAGATCCGAATGCCCGTGATAGCAGCCTGCGAATTTAATGATTTTGGTCCTGCCGGTATAAGCGCGTGCGACGCGGATCGTCGTCATGACAGCTTCTGTACCTGAATTGACGAATCTCACTTTATCTAATGAAGGAATCGCTTCCTTCAGCATTTTGGCAAAAGTGACCTCGTGTTTTGTCGGTGTTCCGTAGAGGACGCCGTTTTCTGCCGCCTTTTGAATGGCTTTCGTAATGTGCGGATGGGCATGGCCGGTAATGATCGGTCCATATGCCGCCAGATAATCTATGTATTTGTTGCCGTCTACATCCCAAAAATATGCGCCGCTTCCTCTTTCCATCGCGACCGGAGATCCTCCGCCGACGGCTTTGTATGATCTTGACGGGCTGTTGACTCCGCCTACTATATGTTGAAGAGCTTCTTCATGAAGCTTTTCGGTTTGTGTGTGTTGCATAATATCCTCCTCACTTCTCACACCTTTGTCTATTCCTTTATTGTAACATATGTGGACAGAGCGCAAAAAAAGAAGCCGCCATTATTTGAATAGAAGGAAACTGTTTTTTATAATGAGGGAAGTAGACGATTAATGATAAACAGGAGGCAAAAACAATGACTGTAGAAATTGGACAAAAAGTACCTGATATTGAACTTTTGGGCGATCACGGTGAAAGAGTAAAGCTGTCAGAATTTGAAGGTAAGTATGTCGTGCTCTATTTTTATCCGAAAGATATGACCCCGGGGTGCACCACGGAAGCCTGTGATTTCAGAGACAGCCATGAGAGCTTTAAAGAACTTGATGCCGTCATTATAGGGGTCAGCCCTGATGATCAGGGACGCCATGAAAAATTCAAAGAAAAACACGACCTTCCGTTTTTGCTGCTTGTGGATGATGAACATAAGCTTTCTGAAGCATTTGATGTATGGAAGCTGAAAAAGAACTTCGGCAAAGAATATATGGGAATTGAGCGGTCAACTTTCTTGATTGATAAAGAAGGCCAACTTGTGAAAGAATGGCGCAAAGTAAAGGTTAAAGACCATGTTGCAGACGCTCTTCAAGCTGTAAAAGAAGCTTCTGCTGAATAAAAACAGCCCTGAGGCCGAACTGAAAAGGATCGGTCTCTCAGCGTGTCGATAAACCCTCGCATTCATTGTCAGGCCTGCTGAGTCGGTGCTCATGTTCAAGAAGGAACGACGGTTAAGTGCGCGGACGTCCTTCCTAGGCTGCAAGGGTTTCGGGTCACGCTGAAAGGATTTTGTCAACAATCTGCACCACTCGTTATCACGGGTGGTGATTATTATGGTCATAATCGGCCGGTTGTTTGGCCATCATTTTAATAATAGGTCTTTTTGGCTTAAAAAAACGCTTTTTCACAGGGATTGGAATTGACAAAGATTCTTATCAGGAGTTACACTAATTATAAACGTTATAATGTAAGAATTTTTTTTAGAAGAGAGGTGCATGACGATGGCTGAACATAACCTGAAAGAAGCGTTGGAAGCGTTGAAGGAAACCGGGGTGCGAATTACTCCTCAACGTCATGCCATTCTGGAATTTCTCGTCAATTCTATGTCTCATCCAACTGCAGATGATATATATAAAGCTCTGGAAGGGAAATTTCCAAACATGAGCGTAGCAACGGTTTATAACAATTTACGGGTTTTTAAGGAATCAGGGCTCGTGAAAGAATTAACGTATGGCGATTCTTCCAGCCGATTTGACTTCGTAACTTCCGAGCATTATCACGCAATTTGTGAACGCTGCGGAAAAATCGTCGATTTTCATTATCCCGGCCTTGACGAAGTGGAGCAGCTTGCTTCACATGTGACAGGATTTAAAGTCAGTCACCACAGACTGGAAATATACGGTTTATGCCAGGAATGCGACAAAAAAGAAAGCCATTAAAAAGAGCTGGCCGCTTTTTTAACGGTCAGCTTATTTTTTGTTTTGAGATATTACCTGAGAGACTTTCGATTATACGACTCATTAAATTCTTCACCTTCAAGGTTTTTGTCTAGTGTAAGAGGCTCCCTGCAGTGCATGCACATGTCGACCCGGCCCAAAATTTTGGTCGGTTTTTCACAGTTCGGACAGACGACTTGAACCGCTTTGGTCGAAAGCATGCCGATCCAAAAATAAACCGCTGTGCTCAGCATGATAGATAAAACCCCCAAGACCATAAACACCGACATCAGCAAGACCGAAGACCTAAAAAAGATTCCGATGTACATAATAATGAAGCCGACGAAAACCAAGCTTAACGCAAACGTTCTGATTTTGTTGATTTTGCTAGAATATTTGGCCATATCCATCCCCCTGTCTCTAATATAGCATAACAAAGATGTGTTATTCTTTAATTAATGAGAATGAATTGGAATTTTCTATAGAGAGTTTTGGGGAGATTGATTATAATATTTCAATGTGTTTTCAAAATAAAGGAGTTTTTATTGGCTCGTAGAAGTAGATAGAAACAAAAGAGAAGCTTTTAAAGCATGTATTTTACATCGTATTGGAGGAATGGTGATGGAAAATCTTCTCCGTCCGATTTACCAAGAAAGAGCAAGCCGCCCTGACACGTTAGCTGTAATGATCATCGAGAGGAGAAATCAAACGTCATCTGCGACAGATAATTTTGATGCGGCATTGCTGGTTATTGTGAACAAGACTGAAGAACCTGTATTCGTGAAGCATTATGAGTTTGACGGGAAAACGGCTTCTCTTCATATTATTTCTGTTGAACAGCTTCAAGAATGGATTTTGCTCGGCACGAACAGAAGAATAATAGATTGGATCTTGAATGGAAAAGTTCTTTTTGACAGAAATGAATTTATCGCAAAGCTGATAGAACAGCTCAATACTTTTCCATTTTCAGAACGAAAATTAAAAATTGGACTTGAATATGGAAAGCTAATCAGAAGGTATATAGAAGGAAAAGCGTTCTTTGAAGATGGTCAGTTTTTGGATGCGTATAATTCTATCGTACATGCCCTCCATCATTTGGCCAGAATTGAAGTGATAGATAAAGGCTTTCATCCTGAAGTGACGGTATGGAACCAAGTGCGGCATATGGAGCCGCAGGTATATAAACTATATAAGGAACTGATTGAAAGCAATGAAAGCCTGCATAAAAGGCTGGAATTATTATTTCTCGCAAGCGATTTTCTCATTCATTCAAAAGCTGAAATCGGGGCGGCCCACATTCTTGATGTGATGAATGAAAAAACGGTTTGGCAATTTGCCGAGCTTCTCAATCATCCCGAGCTTAAATACTTTACCGCAGACCTTGGGGTCATCCTTGAATTTTTGACGGAAAAGGACTTGGTATGCGTAAAAGAAATTGAAACAAAGGGCCAAAAGATTTTTCATCGAGGATATTTTATAAAAAAAAGTGTTGACGATGAATAATGATGATGATATAGTATTAAACGTCGCTGTTAGCGAAACGGTTTTCCAGCTGAAAGCAGCAGCGACGAAAAAACAAAAAAACATTTGACACGCCTAGTTGAAAATGTTATACTAATAAAGTCGCTTCACAACGAAGCGGAAATGATCTTTGAAAACTAAACAAGACAAACGTACCTGTTAATTCATTAAATAAATCGCACATGCGAATGTGCGTAGTCATTATCAAACTTCATGGAGAGTTTGATCCTGGCTCAGGACGAACGCTGGCGGCGTGCCTAATACATGCAAGTCGAGCGGACCGACGGGAGCTTGCTCCCTTAGGTTAGCGGCGGACGGGTGAGTAACACGTGGGTAACCTGCCTGTAAGACTGGGATAACTCCGGGAAACCGGGGCTAATACCGGATGCTTGATTGAACCGCATGGTTCAATCATAAAAGGCGGCTTCGGCTGCCGTTTACAGATGGACCCGCGGCGCATTAGCTAGTTGGTGAGGTAATGGCTCACCAAGGCGACGATGCGTAGCCGACCTGAGAGGGTGATCGGCCACACTGGGACTGAGACACGGCCCAGACTCCTACGGGAGGCAGCAGTAGGGAATCTTCCGCAATGGACGAAAGTCTGACGGAGCAACGCCGCGTGAGTGATGAAGGTTTTCGGATCGTAAAGCTCTGTTGTTAGGGAAGAACAAGTACCGTTCGAATAGGGCGGTACCTTGACGGTACCTAACCAGAAAGCCACGGCTAACTACGTGCCAGCAGCCGCGGTAATACGTAGGTGGCAAGCGTTGTCCGGAATTATTGGGCGTAAAGCGCGCGCAGGCGGTTTCTTAAGTCTGATGTGAAAGCCCCCGGCTCAACCGGGGAGGGTCATTGGAAACTGGGGAACTTGAGTGCAGAAGAGGAGAGTGGAATTCCACGTGTAGCGGTGAAATGCGTAGAGATGTGGAGGAACACCAGTGGCGAAGGCGACTCTCTGGTCTGTAACTGACGCTGAGGCGCGAAAGCGTGGGGAGCGAACAGGATTAGATACCCTGGTAGTCCACGCCGTAAACGATGAGTGCTAAGTGTTAGAGGGTTTCCGCCCTTTAGTGCTGCAGCAAACGCATTAAGCACTCCGCCTGGGGAGTACGGTCGCAAGACTGAAACTCAAAGGAATTGACGGGGGCCCGCACAAGCGGTGGAGCATGTGGTTTAATTCGAAGCAACGCGAAGAACCTTACCAGGTCTTGACATCCTCTGACACCCCTAGAGATAGGGCTTCCCCTTCGGGGGCAGAGTGACAGGTGGTGCATGGTTGTCGTCAGCTCGTGTCGTGAGATGTTGGGTTAAGTCCCGCAACGAGCGCAACCCTTGATCTTAGTTGCCAGCATTCAGTTGGGCACTCTAAGGTGACTGCCGGTGACAAACCGGAGGAAGGTGGGGATGACGTCAAATCATCATGCCCCTTATGACCTGGGCTACACACGTGCTACAATGGACAGAACAAAGGGCAGCGAAGCCGCGAGGCTCAGCCAATCCCACAAATCTGTTCTCAGTTCGGATCGCAGTCTGCAACTCGACTGCGTGAAGCTGGAATCGCTAGTAATCGCGGATCAGCATGCCGCGGTGAATACGTTCCCGGGCCTTGTACACACCGCCCGTCACACCACGAGAGTTTGTAACACCCGAAGTCGGTGAGGTAACCTTTTGGAGCCAGCCGCCGAAGGTGGGACAGATGATTGGGGTGAAGTCGTAACAAGGTAGCCGTATCGGAAGGTGCGGCTGGATCACCTCCTTTCTAAGGATATTATACGGAATATAAGACCTTACCGGTCTTATAGACAGGTGCGTTTAGATCTTGTTTAGTTTTGAAGGATCATTCCTTCAAAACGTGTTCTTTGAAAACTAGATAACGAAAAGTAGACATTCACAAGAATTTTCTGTAGTGATTCTTTTTAATGGTTAAGTTAGAAAGGGCGCACGGTGGATGCCTTGGCACTAGGAGCCGATGAAGGACGGGACGAACACCGATATGCTTCGGGGAGCTGTAAGCAAGCTTTGATCCGGAGATTTCCGAATGGGGAAACCCACTGCTCGTAATGGAGCAGTATCCATATCTGAATTCATAGGATATGAGAAGGCAGACCCGGGGAACTGAAACATCTAAGTACCCGGAGGAAGAGAAAGCAAATGCGATTCCCTGAGTAGCGGCGAGCGAAACGGGAACAGCCCAAACCAAGAGGCTTGCCTCTTGGGGTTGTAGGACACTCTGTACGGAGTTACAAAAGAACGAGGTAGATGAAGAGGTCTGGAAAGGCCCGCCATAGGAGGTAACAGCCCTGTAGTCAAAACTTCGTTCTCTCCTGAGTGGATCCTGAGTACGGCGGAACACGTGAAATTCCGTCGGAATCCGGGAGGACCATCTCCCAAGGCTAAATACTTCCTAGTGACCGATAGTGAACCAGTACCGTGAGGGAAAGGTGAAAAGCACCCCGGAAGGGGAGTGAAATAGATCCTGAAACCGTGTGCCTACAAGTAGTCAGAGCCCGTTAACGGGTGATGGCGTGCCTTTTGTAGAATGAACCGGCGAGTTACGATCCCGTGCAAGGTTAAGTTTGAAAAGACGGAGCCGCAGCGAAAGCGAGTCTGAATAGGGCGCATGAGTACGTGGTCGTAGACCCGAAACCAGGTGATCTACCCATGTCCAGGGTGAAGTTCAGGTAACACTGAATGGAGGCCCGAACCCACGCACGTTGAAAAGTGCGGGGATGAGGTGTGGGTAGGGGTGAAATGCCAATCGAACCTGGAGATAGCTGGTTCTCTCCGAAATAGCTTTAGGGCTAGCCTCAAGGTAAGAGTCTTGGAGGTAGAGCACTGATTGGACTAGGGGCCCCTACC
>NZ_CP133085.1:1090000-3447500 GCF_030908325.1 Bacillus swezeyi
TTAGGACAGTATGCTAAAGGCGCAACGTTCTGTTGCAACACATGCACTTGTACGTCCTGTACTGCGGAGGATTAGCTCAGCTGGGAGAGCATCTGCCTTACAAGCAGAGGGTCGGCGGTTCGATCCCGTCATCCTCCACCATATCTATGAAAATAACATTATCGCGGGGTGGAGCAGTTCGGTAGCTCGTCGGGCTCATAACCCGAAGGTCGCAGGTTCAAATCCTGCCCCCGCAACCAAAACAATTCATGAGAAGTACCCGAAGGGTGCAGCTAAATGGTCCGGTAGTTCAGTTGGTTAGAATGCCTGCCTGTCACGCAGGAGGTCGCGGGTTCGAGTCCCGTCCGGACCGCCATTAAAATTTAAATACTTGGCTCGGTAGCTCAGTTGGTAGAGCAACGGACTGAAAATCCGTGTGTCGGCGGTTCGATTCCGTCCCGAGCCACCTTTTGCCGGTCTAGCTCAATTGGTAGAGCAACTGACTTGTAATCAGTAGGTTGGGGGTTCAAGTCCTCTGGCCGGCACTGTTTTCGGAGGGGTAGCGAAGTGGCTAAACGCGGCGGACTGTAAATCCGCTCCCTCAGGGTTCGGCGGTTCGAATCCGTCCCCCTCCACCATTATTTTAGGGGCATAGTTTAACGGTAGAACAGAGGTCTCCAAAACCTCCGGTGTGGGTTCGATTCCTACTGCCCCTGCCAATTTGCAATTCAGAATGTATGGCGGTTGTGGCGAAGTGGTTAACGCACCAGATTGTGGCTCTGGCATTCGTGGGTTCGATTCCCATCAATCGCCCTTTATAATTATATTGGGCTATAGCCAAGCGGTAAGGCAACGGACTTTGACTCCGTCATGCGCTGGTTCGAATCCAGCTAGCCCAGTTTTCATCTTTTCTTATGAAGCTGCATATGATGAGATGACTTACTAATAAAAATGCGGAAGTAGTTCAGTGGTAGAACACCACCTTGCCAAGGTGGGGGTCGCGGGTTCGAATCCCGTCTTCCGCTCCAATTTCTTAAAATGATGGCGGCATAGCCAAGTGGTAAGGCAGAGGTCTGCAAAACCTTTATCCCCGGTTCGAATCCGGGTGTCGCCTTATTTGCCCGTGCCGGGGTGGTGGAATTGGCAGACACACAGGACTTAAAATCCTGCGGTAGGTGACTACCGTGCCGGTTCAAGTCCGGCCCTCGGCACCATTGCTCACACATGCCGGTGTGGCGGAATTGGCAGACGCGCACGACTCAAAATCGTGTTCCTTCGGGAGTGTCGGTTCGACCCCGACCACCGGTATCAAGTTTATTATTCGAAAATAATACGAAAAACGGTCTAGCGCTATGCTAGGCCGTTTTTCGTTATATCCGAATTGTACGCAAGGAGGTCGTATGAGTATAGCCTGATAGCCGAATCTAAAGAAACACAAAAGGTCAGCGAGAGCGGTCTGCCGAATTTCGGCTATGAAACGCATTATGATTGGATCATAGAACAGGACCGATTCTAAGGTGGCGAAACATGGCCGTCTTTTTTTACTTGCGCTATCCAGAATGATATAAAATAGAAACTTTAATATAAATCGTATACCATTCATAGCCCTTAACGGCTGATCTCGAAATCGCTTCGGCACGACTCAAAATCTGTTCTTCTTTCGGGAGTGATGAAAAAACGTTTCTCACGATCAGTAAGAAACGTTTTTCGTACAATCCGTAAGTTCATTTTCTCAGCATATCATGACGGCATTGCAAAGGAACGGCATTCCTGGGCGCATTGCAGGCAAGTCTGACTGCATGTTTGCGATTGCTGATCGGGCTGTTGTGAACAGTGATTTCCGCAGATTTCACAAATTTTTGCGCACAGCAAGGCAAGCGATTTTGCAAAGCGGCTGTACCTTGCGATATATTTGGCGGTCAGCGTACATATATCGGCACAATCTCTAAGCATTCTTAATTGGTCTTTTCTATGTCTCGGATCTTCCCTTGTGAGAACGTAATACTCAGTTAACTCACAAACAGCTTCACAATGCTGAAGCATTTTTAAAACACGTTGGTGCTGGACGTTCCTTAAATCCGCATGATAGGGAACGGTATGGTCATCCATTATATTTCCTCCTTCGTTCTATATGATCATTCCAACTTCATCCTATTCTTGTGCACTTGCCTATGCTCTGGGTGTTCATCTATTTTTGTTTCATATCTGCGGCATAGCCTAAGATTTTTGCTTGCGCTTATGATGAATATTGGTTACCGTTAAGTCATTGAGATTTCACGGATATAGAAAGAACAGGAGCTGAAACAAGTGGAGAAACTGGTGAAGGTCAGAGGAATGACGTTTGGAGAAGGCGCCCCGAAAATTTGTGTGCCCCTTGTCGGAGAAACACTCGGACAATTGAAAGAAGAAGCGGCTTTTCTGCAGACGTTTGATGCGGATGTCGCCGAATGGCGGGCAGATTTTTATGAAGGTGTTGAAGACATCGAGAAGGTAACTGAGGCTTTGTCGGAAATCCGCGGCCTTTTGAAAGAAACTCCGCTGATCTTTACCTTTCGCAGTGCGAGGGAAGGCGGAGAAAAAGATGTCAGCCCGGAATATTATTTTTCTTTAAATGAAACGGTTATCAAAACAGGGCTTGCCGATCTCATCGATATCGAGCTGTTTCATGATGAACGGGCTGTGAAAGCAGCGACGGAAGCCGCACATGCGAATGAAGTGGCAGTCATTATTTCCAATCATGATTTTGAGAAGACGCCGGCCACAGAAGAAATGATTTCCCGCTTGAAGAAAGCGCAGGAATTGGGTGCAGATTTGCCGAAAATTGCAGTTATGCCTGAAACGCCGGCTGATGTGCTAAGGCTGCTTGAAGCGACGTATACGATGCATGAGCAGTATGCAAAGCGGCCGATTATTACGATGTCCATGGCCGGGAAGGGTGTAGTCAGCCGTTTGGCAGGCGAGGTGTTTGGTTCGGCCATGACTTTCGGCGCCGCAAAGAAAGCCTCGGCTCCGGGACAGATCGCAGCTGGTGAGCTCAAGAGAATGATTGGTGTTCTGCACGATCATTTATAATCCTGTTAACGGATCTTTCTCCATAATGGTATTCACTTTTGCTGACATATCCCTTTTTAATTAAAAGCAGCTTTCATACGTTTTTGTAGTCAATCATTCCTAAAAAGCAGGAATGATTACATTTTAACTTTTCATCATGTGTTCATTGTGTTACCATAGTGACGAATTAAATAGCATTACTAGGGGTGCCCTGCATGGGCTGAGAGAGGAACGAATGCGTTTCTTAACCCTTTGGACCTGATCTGGTTCGTACCAGCGTGGGGAAGTAAAAGTGATTTATGCTGATTATTGCGAATTGCCGTGCAATAATGGTGATTTTTTACTGACTTTAAACCAGGTTCATGAAAATGTGCCTGGTTTTTTTGTGCTGGTACAGTTCTCAGGTTTAGTCTTGACCAATTTATAGAGGGGAAGGATTTTAAAACATGAAACATGAGTCAGTACAGCAAAAAAACATCTCGATTATGTCAAGCTTTACAGGGAGCCGAAAGGTGTATGTCGAAGGATCGCGTCCTGACATTCAAGTCCCGATGAGAGAAATTGCCCTGAGCCCAACGACAGGTTCATTCGGCGAAGAAGAAAATCAGCCTGTTCGTATATACGACACGAGCGGTGCTTACACAGACGCAAAGGCGGAGGTTGACATTTTAAAGGGGCTGAAGCCTTTGCGGTCGGCCTGGATCAAAGAGCGCGGCGATACCGAGGAATACGAGGGCAGAGACATAAAGCCTGAGGATAACGGCTATAAAAATGTGAAGCAGACGAATCACAGCTACCCGGGGCTGAAAAGAAAACCGCTGCGCGCGAAAAAAGGACAAAATGTCACTCAGCTACATTACGCAAGAAAGGGGATCATCACTCCTGAAATGGAGTTTATCGCGATTCGCGAGCATGTATCTCCTGAATTTGTCCGTGATGAAGTAGCGAGCGGCCGGGCGATCATTCCGTCAAACATCAATCATCCGGAAAGCGAGCCGATGATTATCGGCCGGAACTTCCACGTGAAAATTAATGCCAATATAGGGAATTCAGCCGTCACCTCCTCAATTGAAGAAGAAGTGGAGAAAATGACATGGGCGATCCGCTGGGGCGCCGATACGATGATGGATCTGTCCACTGGGAAGGATATTCACACAACAAGGGAATGGATCATCCGCAACTGTCCAGTGCCTGTAGGAACCGTGCCGATTTATCAGGCGCTTGAGAAAGTAAACGGTGTCGCGGAAGATCTGACTTGGGAAGTTTACCGCGATACATTGATTGAACAGGCAGAGCAGGGTGTGGATTATTTTACGATTCATGCCGGTGTACTCCTGCGCTATGTGCCGCTCACGGCAAAGCGTGTCACGGGCATCGTCTCCCGCGGCGGAGCGATTATGGCGCAATGGTGTCTGGCGCATCATGAAGAAAGTTTCCTTTACACGCATTTTGAAGAAATTTGCGAAATTATGAAAGCTTATGATATCGCATTTTCATTGGGTGACGGACTTCGTCCCGGTTCGATTGCTGATGCGAATGATGAAGCCCAGTTTGCCGAATTGGAAACGCTCGGCGAGCTGACGGAAATTGCCTGGAAACATGATGTGCAGGTGATGATCGAAGGACCGGGGCATGTGCCGATGCATAAAATTAAAGAGAATGTCGATAAGCAAATGGAGATTTGCAAGGAGGCCCCGTTTTATACACTCGGCCCGCTGACGACCGATATTGCCCCGGGCTATGACCATATTACATCAGCGATTGGAGCGGCGATGATCGGCTGGTATGGAACTGCAATGCTTTGTTATGTCACGCCGAAAGAACATTTGGGGCTTCCGAATAAAGATGATGTCCGCGAAGGGGTCATTACATACAAAATTGCGGCTCATGCGGCTGATCTCGCTAAAGGGCATCCCGGCGCGCAAATTCGCGATGATGCGCTTTCGAAAGCACGCTTTGAATTCCGCTGGCGGGACCAGTTCAACCTCTCGCTGGATCCGGAAAGGGCGCTTGCATTTCACGATGAGACCTTGCCGGCCGAAGGCGCGAAGACCGCTCACTTTTGCTCAATGTGCGGTCCGAAATTTTGCAGCATGAGGATTTCTCAAGATATTCGCGATTATGCAAATGAAAATAATCTTGATGAAGAAAAGGCTATTGAAAAAGGCATGGAAGAAAAGGCGAAGGAATTTAAAAAAGCGGGCAGCCGCATATACAGCTGACAAAAAAAGCAGATGAAGCGGGGGCCTTCATCTGCTTATCTGTTCTTTTGAAATGAAAACATATATGACAAGTGTTGAATGACAATTAACACAAAGATGACGATAATCGGAAAGTACGGGATATCGACTTGGAAAAACGGATAAAAGATCATGAGGAGCGCTGCGACAGGCATTGCAAAATACAGAACGATGTAAGAGGTTCTGCACGCTTTGGCGGTCATCATCTGCTCCCTTTCATCCTGTTCTTTAAATTCATCAGGAATGAGAATAAGGCTTCGTTTGCGAGAGCCTTTCTTCTCTAAAAAAGAGTAAACCGCCAGAACCGAAACAAATAGAAGAATGGGAATAAGGTTAAAAACAAAATGCAGTTCAGAATTGCTCGTTTTCAGGCTTCTTGCAATCTGTTCAGATGTTTGGAAAAACGTAATAAAAGTCCAGCACGCAAGTCCGAAAAGAAGAATGTGAAAAAAAGTCCTCGTTTTCATATTCATTCATTTTTCCCCCCTTCTAACCAAAAAACTTCTTCCATATTTAATCGAAACTCCCCGCAAATTTTCAATGCTAAAAGGAGCGACGGTATGTAATTGCCTTTTTCAATGGCCGCAACTGTCTGTCTCGTAACTCCGACAGCTTTTGCAAGAGCTTCTTGTGAATAGCCATATCTTGCTCTCAGCTCTCTTACCCTGTTGTTCATCTTACCACCCGCAATCCTTTTTTTATATAGTATATTTGACATATTGTTAATTGTACTAGACATAATGTTAACTCGATTTTACATTGCATTCAACATCTTTTGATCTAGAAATGGAAGATTCACAACCGCAATACTTAAATTTATACATAAAATTAACAAAAATGGAACAGGTAAAATAGGACTGTCTATCATTGTTTGAAAAAGGACTTTATGGTTATTTTCAGTGTTTATTTTCAAGTGGAGGCATGTCTTATTTTCTAGTTCTTTTCTCACTTGACACTTGGAAACAGTCTGTTTTCAAGAATGAAGAGGAAAAAGGCGGAGAAGATTGAAAATTAAGAAAAAAAGACCATGTGGCATCTGTGATGGTGAAAAACGCAGGGGGATTACGATGGATGGAGAGAATGAATGGGAAAATAGAATCAAAAAGAGACAGATGATTAAATAAATAGTTGGAAGGTAGTATTTATGAAATAGGAAAATTCATAGATTTCAGTATGAATTTGGGTGTGTTACGCTTTGGTTACTTGATAGAAAGGAGGGGGAAAAATGACATACGCAGCACCGCAAGTTGATTATTCTGTCAATCCGGCGATCGAAGACCAAGCTTGGTTCTTAGTGTTCATCGCAGTCCTATTGGCACTTGGAGCGACTGTTGTACTTGGCGCCGCAGTATGGTGTGTAGCTAACGGAAACGGCAGCTTCACGGGATCCGTCAAATGGGCCAGCGGTTTAAAGGTCAGCATTGAGTGCAGGAAGTAGCTATACTTAAGTATCTATTCACATCAAGAGACATATCTTACAGGACTTAACCGCCTGTGGGGGGCGGTTAAGTCCTCATTAATATTCATCACTACCCTGGAGGCATTATGTTTATAATAGATAATCTGTCTAAAACATATAAAAACAATGTGACTGCCGTTAGCGGGTTTCAAATAGAGATTGAAAGAAATCAAATTGTCGCGATAGCCGGTCCGAACGGTTCAGGGAAGACGTCAATCATTCATTCCATTTTAGGAATCATTACGCCCAGCGAAGGAACCATTCTTTTGGATGACCTGCCGAACATGTCGGCGGAATTCAAGCAAAAATTCGCTTATGTTCCCGATGATCTGCTTTTGCCGGATGCCCTTTCAGCTGCTGAATATTTGGATTTTGTTTCTTCAATGTATAATTGTACATCAAAAGAGAAGCGGAAACAATTAATTGAGCTTTTTGATATGGAAGAGGCATTGCAAGAGCCGATTGAAACGTATTCCCACGGAATGAAAAAAAAGACGCAGCTGATCGCCGCTTTTATGCTGGAAAGTGAATTTGTCATCATGGACGAACCTTTCCGCGGGCTGGATATTGAAGCAGTCATCAATACGAAAAAATTGATGAAGCGATATGTGGCTGTACAAGGATCGATTCTGCTTTCGACTCACGATATGCTCTCTGCCGAAGAGCTGTGCGATAAAATCGCGATCCTTTCTAAAGGAGTCAAAATGGACGAAGGAAAAGTCGAAGAATTAAAGCTGAAATATAATAGTAATACATTGGAAGAAGTGTTTTTGAAAGCTTCGATGCTGAGTGATAGGGGTGCGCATTTTGATCAAATCATTCGAAATTTCTAAAATGATGCTGAAAATGTGGCAGAAAGAAATGAGCAAGCTCTTTAATACCGGCACAAAAAGATTGTTGGCCGCGCTTTTTTTGCTGTTGGCGGTCAGTATGGGCGCCGTGATCGGTTATAGCTTTACGGGCATGTTTTTGAGTTCGTTTTTAAATGGTGATGTACGTTCTTTGGGATTGTTCGTGATTTCCATGTTTATGAATGCCTCGATTTTTACATTTGTTTTGTTCATTTTGTTTAAGGTAAGGACGCCGGAGCAGCACAGCTTTTCCATGCAGCTCAGCTGGTTTCCGCTGACGGCTTTCCAGAGAAGCCTCGGCTACTATATTCCGTTTGCCGGAGCGGTATCATTCCTTGTTTTATTCATCATATTTATTTTGCTGATTCCAAATTTTATTGCGACCGGTGTGGGCATCTGGTTTGCGTTTACGTTCTTTGCGCTGCTTTTTGTACAGATTCTCTTTTTCTTTTCATTGCTCAATCTTGTTTATAATTTGGTGTACATCACCATTTTAAAATTCGGCTTTCCGCTGCAGAAATTTTTTTCAATGTTTGCGCTCGTCGTATTAGCTGTGTTGTACGGCATGACGTCTTTTGATCTTGCTAAAATACAGAATGCTTATTCATCATTTGATTATAACTTAACCTATTTCACAGCGCCGCTGTTTCTCCTGCTGAACGGACAGGCAGCAGATGCAGCCATCGTTCCGGTTGTGCTGATTTTGGCAGCCGCCATTATGGCTTCTTTCCTGTCATTGAATTTTGTCCCGATCCTCACTGAAAAAAAATCATCTAAACTGTTTTCATTCATTAAAATCCCGTCATCAAAACTGCTGTCTATGATGGTGAAAGAAATCAAAATTCAAGCCAGAAATGAAGAAAATATTTTAAACTTCATTTTTTTGCTTTTGGCCTTATGTTTTTTAAAATACAGATTTCAATTCGGCTTTACAGGGGAGAGCTATTTGGTGCTTGGCGGCGTAACCGGAATCATTGCATTTAATTCCTTTGGAAACGACCAGCGGATGATGCCGGTGTATAAGGCGCTTCATTTGAAACTGGCAACGGTTTTATGGTCGAAATATCTCGGTTTATGTGTACTCGGTCTGCTTCAGCTTTGCTTGTTTTCCCTGCTGACATGGACGTTTCCGGAGAGCTTCCCGGTCTTGTTGAAGACGATCGCTGTCATGATGAACTCGATTGCCATGTTTTATTTAGCCGGAATCATCTTTCCGCTTGACCGAAATAATCCTTATATGGGGATCTTTTCATTCGGGATGCTCCTTCTCTTTTTGATCCCGCTGTTTTTTATAGGAAATTATGCAATCGATAAAGTCACAGGGAATGGATTGCTGTTTTTCATACCGTGTCTGGAATTACTGCTGCTCCTGTTGTTATACGGCGGGTTTAAATGGAGGTACCATTATGATCATTAATATGGTGAAGGCATTATTCGCAATAAAAAAAATTCCTTATTTTCCAGAGCATGTGACACTTGATCAAAAGCATATTTCAGATCATGACATCGGTGCGGATTTCCCGATTAATCCGACAGCTTATCAAATGCTGAAAGAAATCGATGGAAAAAAAGATGAACAGGAGATAGCAGCCGCCCTTTCAGGCCTGTTCCGCATCAGTGAAGATGTCTTGTTAAAAGATTTGCATGAGCTGCTCTCCGGGCTTAACCAGCGCTATTTGATCAATTGGAAATATGGGGATGGCCCGTCTTTCCAAGGGTTTCTCCATCAATTTTTCGGTCAGTATCATATTCGCTACAGGGAGAGATTTTCGAGCCGGTCTGATTCGTTTTTGTTTTTGTACATAAAATTTCTTCAGATCATTTCAAAGAAAATCATCGTGTTCTGGCTGATCTTTCTGATGCTCTCGCTCGCGGCATTTTCCGCGTTTCCAGATGGTTCGATCATCGGCATCGCGGTTTACTTTTCGGTCATTTATTTCGGGCTGATTACGGGAACAGCGCTTCATGAAGTGGTGCACGGCATCGCACACCGCAAATTGGCCGGGAAACACGGAGCACCGGGATATTTAGCGGCTGATATGATGTCCGTTAAGTTTATCAGGCCCGTGATATCACCGTTTGATAAAAAAATGATTTGGATTACGGCGTTGGGGCCGCTTGTCCCGGGGATACTGGGTTTAGCAGGGGTGCTATTTACGATCTTCTTCCTTCAGGAAAATGCGGTGTCCGTCGGCGTGCTTCTGTTCTTTTCAACTTTTGCTCTGCATATGATTTATCTGCTTCCATTTATGGGTGACGGAAAATCGATTATGAAACAGCTTATGATCAGAGGAATGGGAGGGAAATCATCATGAATGCAAACTCTTTAAAACAGGGATTAATATTTGCCAGTTTCTCAAGTTTCTTGGCATTTCCGATGATATCGGTGGCGCTTTTGTTTTATCATCTATTTGCAAATCAAACGAGTTCGGACATTCTCTTTAACAGCCTGTCGTTTGTGATGGAGAGCGAGTCTTCTTTTTCATTTCAGGTAAAACCCAACTTCTTCTTCATTATGATCGGGCTGTTTATCGGCATCTTTATCATAGCGGCGGCCTTTTCGTCTCTTTTTCAGAAAAAAAAGAAAGGGTCATAAAAAAGCTTGCTTTTTCAGGCAGGCTTTTTTTATTTGCATGAGAAGGAAAGATGTGATAAATTTAAATCGTAATCATTACGTTTTGTTAAAAGGAGGAGGCAAACGTGGCCAAAAAATCAAAAATTGCAAAGGAAAAGAAACGGCAAAAGCTTGTTGAGCAATATGCAGCCATCAGGAAAGAATTAAAAGAAAAAGGCGATTACAGGGCGCTGAGCAAACTTCCGCGCGATTCTGCGCCCTCAAGGCTGCATAACCGCTGTGAGGTGACGGGCAGGCCGAGAGGATATATGAGAAAGTTTAAAATGTCGCGGATTGCATTTAGAGAATTGGCATATAAAGGACATATTCCAGGAGTGAAAAAGTCAAGCTGGTAAACAATTAATGTCGAAAAAAAGCAGCCGATTGAACTCGGCGTTTTTTTCGACAAATTTTTAATATACCCTTGACGAAAATTTAATAAACGTGTAACATTATAAAAGTCAAATCGCTGATCTGATTTTAAAAGATCTGTGCGGGTGTAGTTTAGTGGTAAAACCTCAGCCTTCCAAGCTGATGTCGTGGGTTCGATTCCCATCACCCGCTCCATACATACTGTTTATAACGCAGTGTTTCGTTTCTCAGATTAAACGAAGCATTGCGTTTTTTCATGTATGACTTAAAAAACTTGCTTTTTGTGAGCAAGTTTTTTAAGGAAAGACTGCTGAGATATGTTCTCCGCCGTGAATTTGTTCAAACATTTTTGTCAAAGCTTCTAGCATCCGGAGTGCTTCATCTTTGGAAACCGAAGGTCTGAAGAAGACGAGCTGCAAAGCATCTTTTGTTTCCCTGCTGACGGGATGATGATGGATGTTTTGCGAAAGGGAACCGAATGTTTCGCCCGCATCAGAAACGGTTATGATACTGTCTCTTTCGCCGAGCGCGACGTGAAGCGGTCCCTTTAGCTTCCCGGCATCATAGATATGAACCGGCATCGAATATTTCAGAGAGAAAAAGCGGCTCAAATCAGTGGCGGAATCGGCTGATTCTATGTAGTTTTGCTGCTGAATATCCGTGAGCATCTGCTCAAGGCTTGTTTGCCGGCCGGAAAATGACGGGTCCAGCTTTGTCAGCATCCGCTGCCATTCTTGTATTGCCGGTTCATCCCCGAGGCTCCTGTCGGCATAATCAAAAAACAGCGATTCCTGAAAAAGGCGGAGCCGGCCTTTTAGCATTTGCGGGGAATCCGCAATCTCAATTCCTTTATATAAAACCGCGCCTGCCTTAAATGAAGGAACACGCTTTAAAACAGCAGGGGCTATTTGTAATTTTAGTTCCAATTCCAATTCAACTCCCATTCATCATGTTACACTTATATTATACAGTGAGCGAAAACTAAAACAAAGAAAGGAGGCTCTGCACCATGGATGTCAAAAAATTGAAGCAAGATGTGATTGAATACGCACAGCAAATCGGAATTGATAAAATCCGCTTTGCAAGCGCAGATACATTTGAAACATTGAAAGAGCGTCTAATCGAAAACCGTACGCTCGGCTATGAATCCGGCTTTGAAGAACCTGATATTGAAAAACGGACCAATCCCGATCTCCTGCTGCCAAAGGCGAAATCGATCATCGCGATTGCGCTTGCATACCCTTCAAAAATGAAAGATGCGCCAAGGAGCACAAAAGGCGAACGCAGGGGCATCTTTTGCAGAGCTTCCTGGGGAAAAGACTACCACCATGTACTGCGGGAAAAGCTTGACCAGCTTGAAGAGTTTTTGACGTCGCAGCGCAGCGATGTCAGAACAAAATCAATGGTGGATACCGGAGAGCTTTCCGACCGGGCCGTAGCAGAGCGCGCCGGCATCGGCTGGAGCGGAAAGAACTGCATGATCATCACCCCTGAATTCGGCTCTTACGTCTACTTGGCGGAAATGATTACCAACATCCCGTTTGAACCTGATGAGAGGGTGGAGGATCAGTGCGGCTCATGCAACAAGTGCATTGACGCATGCCCGACCGGAGCGCTTGTAAACCCGGGACAGCTGAACTCCCAGCGATGCATCGCCTTTCAAACGCAGACAAAAGGATTTCTGCCTGATGAGTTCCGCACGAAAATCGGTAACCGGATCTACGGATGTGATACATGCCAGATGGTATGTCCGATTAATAAAGGCAAGGACTTTCACCTTCATCCTGAAATGGAGCCCGATCCTGAGATCGCCAAGCCGCTTTTAAAGCCGCTGCTTACGATGAAGAATCGCGAGTTTAAAGAAAAATTCGGCCATGTGGCGGGTTCCTGGAGGGGGAAAAAGCCGATTCAGCGGAACGCGATTATCGCGCTGGCTCACTTTAAAGAAACAAGCGCACTGCCTGAGCTGGTCTCGCTCCTGCACAAAGATCCGCGCCCGGTCATCAGAGGAACCGCTGCCTGGGCGATCGGAAAGATCGGAGAAGCAGATGTAAAGGATGAGCTTGAAAAAGCGCTGATCCGTGAACAGGATGAAGAAGCAAAAGCCGAGATCGAAAAAGGCATACAGCTTTTAAAGGAAACGAGTGCGACTAATTAAGGGCTGTCCTGACATATGTTTGGAAGAGAAATGTTTCTTTTCAAACAAACAGATGGGGGTGCAGCCCTTGAAACAGATTATCGAGCAATTGCTGAAGGCCAGGCTGAATTATTTAATCAACGGCAGCGACGAAAGAGACTGGCGTAAAGCCGGCGGCTTTGAAGTTATCGAACGAAAACAAAAGCTTTTTGAAAGGCGCGGTGTTCAGATCGTCAAAGCGAATATACGGGCAGCCATAAAGGAGCATTGGGTTGATGAAGACAGTGCAGCCCATGTGAATTATCAAACCCATACCGCATACTTGTGCAAAGATGGGGATGATATGTATATGGAAGAACAAATTGAAAACAGGAATGCTCTATTATATGACGAGATGGTGATCAAAGATTCCGAAAGTCCGCGGCCGGCCGTTCAGCCGCTCCCCGAGGTGGAAAGCAGGGCGGGACATGAGCCGAGCGAATTATTGGGGCGGGCGTTCCGCTATGATCGGCTGGCCGCCGTCCGCTATGCCGAAACATTTTGGAATAAACGGAATCCGGCTTATAAAAACTTTGAAGACAATTGTACAAATTTTATTTCTCAATGCCTCAGAGCCGGAGATGCGCCGATGCGCGGCTATCCGAACAGAGGCAAAGGCTGGTGGATGCAGAATCACTCCTGGAGCTACAGCTGGACTGTCGCCAATTCACTCAGAACGTTCCTGCGACAATCAAAAGCCGGCCTCCGCTCTGTTCCAATGAAGACTGCAGCAGAGCTGATCGAAGGTGATGTGATCTGCTACGATTTCAACGGAGACGGAAGGTTTGATCATGTGGCGATTGTGACGTCAAAAGATAAAAGCAATATGCCGCTTGTGAATGCCCAAACCCATGACTGCCGGATGAGGTACTGGTCTTATGAAGATTCGCCCGCTTATACCTCTTCGATTCGATATGCGTTTTTTCATATTGCAGATGATACGCCAAAAGCGTAAACAATGGTATAATAAATAGCGGATCAGAAAAACAGAGGTGAACATTTTTGGCATTGCATGTCGTATTATATCAACCAGAAATTCCTGCGAATACAGGAAATATCGCACGAACTTGTGCAGCAACAGATACAACGCTTCATTTAATCAGGCCGCTCGGATTTTCAACAGATGATAAAATGCTGAAGCGCGCAGGCCTTGACTACTGGGAATTCGTCAATGTCGTCTATCATGATTCATTGAAGGAATTGTTTGAGGCGCATCCGAAAGGACAGTTCTTCTATATTTCGAAGTTCGGCCAGAAACCGCACACATCATTTGACTATTCAGATCAAAACGAAGATTATTTTTTCGTGTTCGGCAGAGAAACGAACGGTCTTCCAAAAGACTTGATCGAACAAAACATGGACCGCTGCCTGCGTTTGCCGATGACAGAGCATGTCAGATCGCTGAACCTGTCAAATACTGCGGCAATTCTTGTCTATGAGGCGCTTCGCCAGCAAAACTACAGAGATTTAACATAAGCGGCTGCCCCCAAAAAGAAGGGGGCGGTTTTTTTAGGCTTTTTAATGTAACAGTGTTATGTTACAATGTTTGTGAAGGAGTGAAGAATATGGAGCATGATGATTTAATCTCAAAAAAAGAGCTGCTTGATTTGACATCGATTTCTTATGGGCAGCTTTATAGATGGAAACGGAAAAATTTAATACCTGAAGAATGGTTTATTCGGAAATCTACGTTTACCGGACAAGAAACGTTTTTTCCAAAGGAAGAGATCCTGAAAAGAATCGAAAAAATTCAAAATATGAAAGAAAACCTTTCGCTTGATGAAATGGCGGAAATGTTTTCGCCGAGGCTTGAAAAGATCAATGCCAGCCGCGGGGAGCTGCTTGAAAAAGGGCTGGTTTCCGGTGCGGTCATGTCATTTTTCATAGAAAATACAGATCAACGGGATGATGCATTTGAACTGACAGAAGCGCTGGCCGTTTATGTGCTGGAAGGATTGCTTCAGTCAGGGGAGATCAGTCTTGATGAAGGAAAAATGGTTTTGGATGTCATGCTGTCGCGTGCTCCGAAGCACCAGGGCAGGCTGATCGTGCTGCGAAAGCTAGGCATCGCCACATGCTTTATTGCTGAAGGCGAAATCGTGTTTGAAAAGGCGGTGAAAGTCGCTGCTGATATCAGTCTGGCGGCTGCCGGAGAAGAAATGAAAACAAAATTACTGTAATGGAGGAACAGCGATGGATAATTTAACGATAAACGGCTTTGGAAGTTCAAGCGGAGGGACGTTTCAATCTGTTGAATTAAACGGCAAAGGAACGGTTAACGGTGATGTTGATTGCAAACGGCTTCTCTGCAACGGGACTGGGACCGTAAATGGGAATGTGAAGGCCGATACGGTGAAAATCAGCGGCCATGCGAAAATGAACGGCGGGATTACTGCTTCTTCAGTGCGGATTGACGGCTCCGCAAAGGTAGAAGGAGATGTCAGCGCGGATAAACTGAAAATCTCCGGTTATGCAGGCCTGAGCGGTCATGTGAAAGGAGACGAGCTGATGATTCGGGGAAAAGCGTCAATCGGCAAAGACTGCGAAGTAGAACATTTTTCGGCTGAAGGCTATTTTACGATCGGCGGTCTTTTAAATGCAGAACAAATTGAGATCAAGGTGCATGGAGGCGAAAGCAAAGTCAAAGAAATCGGCGGCCGGCGCATCAGCTGTACAGTACATCAGTCCAAATTGCTGTCATTTTTGACACCGCTGATTTCTCCGCCGAGGCTCTCTGCAGAACTGATTGAAGGCGATCACATAGAACTCGCCAACACAACGGCGAAAATCGTTCGGGGCAATACGGTGATCATCGGAGAAAATTGTGATATCGGACTGATAGAATACAAGGAAGATCTCAAGCAGTCAAAAACGGCAAAAATCGAAGAGAGCCAGAAAATATAGCGGAGGGATATGGTATGGAGAAAAACGACTTAAAAATCAGCGGATCTGGGAGCGCGTCCGGCGGCTCTTATCAACAAGTCGTCATCAGAGGCGAAGGAATGATCGGAGGAGACCTTGACTGCTCTAAATTTCGCACATATGGCACAAGCACTCTTTCAGGAGATGCTGCAGTTCAAACATTTGCTATACATGGAGAGTCGGAAGTCGGCGGCAGCTTGAAAGCAAAAAAGGCCAAAATCTTCGGAACGGCTGACATTGCGGGCGACGCCGAAATCAGCGAAGCGGCCGTCAAAGGCATGGTCAATATCGGCGGAAATATGACCGCTGAAACATGCGACATCAAAGGCGCGCTGACTGTAAAAGGTGATTGTGAAGCGGAGCGTTTTGCATTACAAGGGAGTCTTGAATTAAAAGGGCTTTTGAACGCCGGTATGATTGAAATCGGGTTAAGATTGGGCAAGAGCTCTATTGGAGATATCGGCGGAACCGTAATAAAAGTGGTCAATAAACGCGGCTTCTTTAAAAGAAACGGCGGTTTTCTCTCGGCCAAAGTGATAGAAGGTGACGACATTTACCTGGAAAACACAACGGCTCAGATTGTCAGAGGAAACAAGGTGCATATAGGTCCGGGCTGCCGCATTGAAGCTGTTGAGTACAAAAGCGATTATCAGGTGTCTTCCCGGGCGGATGTAAAAGAAAATAAACAAAGCTGATTTAGAATAAAACAGTGTTATGTTTTAAAAAAGAAAAAGGATGGCTGCTTATCACGCCATCCTTTTTCTTTTTTAATTTTTCTTCCCCGGCTTGCTTTCATACCCGGCTGTGAAAATGGATACGAGAAATGTGAGGATAACCCCCATCATAATCAAGGTTCTCAACAAAATCACCCTTTCCATCCTTTATCCCTTGTTGTCTTCGGCCATGTGGTAGTTAGAGTCCGGCTGATCCGCGGCGCATCTGCGGGCCGGGCTTATCTGCTTTTATTATGAATGGTTTGCGCCGTCCTTGTCAATTCGAGGAAGTACATTTCAATTTTCATATGAAACGCATCTAAAGGGACATCTCCGCATAGAGTGAATGTAACAGTGATTCACTTGGCACCTTGCATTCATCACATATAGGAGGTTCTTATGGATATATTAAAAAAGATTGAACAGTATAGAGAGGAAGAGCAGCGTCTGAAGTGGGAAGGAACCTTCGCTGATTATTTGGAAATCGTGAAAGAAAATCCGACTGTCGCACAATCTGCTCATTCCCGCGTTTACAATATGATTAAAGACAGCGGCATTGAAGAAAAAGACGGAAAAAAAGTATACAGCTTCTTTGACAAGGAGCTGTTTGGGCTTGAAGAACCTTTAGAACGCCTTGTTGAAGAATATTTTCATCCGGCCGCAAAGCGCTTGGACGTCAGAAAAAGAATTTTGCTGTTAATGGGTCCTGTCAGCGGCGGAAAGTCAACGCTTGTCACGATGCTGAAAAAAGGTCTTGAAGCTTACTCGCTGACAGATGAAGGCGCAGTCTACGCGATTAAAGGGTGTCCGATGCATGAAGATCCGCTTCATTTAATTCCTCAGCATTTGCGCGAGGATTTTTATAAGGAATACGGCATCCGCATTCAAGGCAATTTATCCCCTTTAAATATGATGCGGCTTGAACAGGAGTATGGCGGAAGAATTGAAGATGTAAAGGTTGAAAGAATCTTTTTTTCCGAGGATAAACGGACAGGGATCGGCACGTTCAGTCCCTCTGATCCAAAGTCGCAGGATATTGCCGATCTGACGGGCAGCATCGATTTTTCAACGATCGCTGAATACGGATCAGAATCCGATCCGAGGGCATACCGTTTCGATGGGGAACTAAACAAAGCGAACAGAGGGATGATGGAATTCCAGGAAATGCTGAAATGCGATGAGAAATTCCTCTGGCATCTTCTGTCCCTGACACAGGAAGGCAATTTTAAAGCGGGCCGGTTCGCGCTGATTTCGGCGGATGAACTGATCGTAGCCCACACGAATGAAAGCGAATACCGTTCATTTATTTCGAATAAGAAGAATGAAGCGCTCCATTCGCGGATTATCGTGATGCCGATTCCATATAATTTGAAAGTGACAGAAGAGGAGCGGATTTACGAGAAAATGATCGCTGAAAGCGACGTGTCTGACGTGCATATTGCCCCGCACACTTTAAAAGTGGCCGCGATGTTTTCGATCCTCACGAGGCTGAAAGAGCCGAAGCGTTCAGATATTGACCTCGTCAAGAAAATGAGGCTGTATGACGGAGAAAGTGTTGAAGGGTACAATTCCGTCGATGTCGACGATATGAAAAAAGAATATCATGACGAAGGGATGAGCGGGATTGATCCGCGATATGTCATCAACAGGATTTCTTCGACGATCATCCGCAAAAACATGGAATCGATCAATGCGCTCGATGTCCTTCGATCGTTAAAAGAAGGACTTAACCAGCACCCCTCGATTTCAGCCGAAGACCGTGAGCGTTATTTGAACTTTATTTCGGCCGCAAGAAAAGAATACGATGAGATGGCGAAAAAAGAAGTGCAAAAAGCATTTGTATACTCGTATGAAGAATCAGCTAAAACCCTTATGGACAATTATCTCGACAATGTGGAAGCCTACTGCAATAAAATCAAGCTGCGCGATCCGCTGACAGGCGAGGAAATGAATCCTGACGAAAAGCTGATGAGGTCGATAGAAGAGCAAATCGGCATTTCTGAAAACGCCAAGAGAGCATTCCGTGAAGAAATTCTCATCCGGATCTCGGCCTATGCGAGAAAAGGGAAGCGGTTTGACTACAATTCGCATGAACGGCTGAGAGAAGCCATTCAGAAAAAGCTGTTTGCAGATTTAAAGGATGTGGTCAAAATTACGACATCGACAAAAACGCCGGATGAACAGCAGCTGAAAAAAATCAATGAGGTCGTCGCCCGTCTCATTGATGAACACGGCTATAATTCAACAAGCGCAAATGAGCTTTTAAAATATGTAGGAAGCTTATTAAACCGGTAGTTCAAGACCCGTCCGGAAGAAGGGCGGGTTCTTTTGTCCCATTTTCAAAATTGTTTGTCAAAAGTCATCTGCCGTCCGCATAAGATAAAAATAAACATTTTTTAAGGCTGATTTCAAAGAATTCTCGTGCATGTATGAAGCCATTTTTTAGGGATTTATCAATAAGGAGGGGAATTCATGTCCCATAAAGACAATGGCCATTTTATTATTTCTGAGGAAGACTGGTCCCTCCATCGAAAAGGGTATGATGACCAACAGCGCCACCAGAAAAAGGTGCAGGATGCGATAAAGAACAATCTGCCTGATCTGATCACGGAAGAAAGCATCATCATGTCCAACGGTAAAGATGTTGTCAAAATTCCGATTCGTTCATTAGATGAGTATAAAATCCGTTATAACTATGATAAAAATAAACACGCCGGACAGGGAGAGGGAGACAGCAAGGTGGGAGACATCGTGGCAAGGGACGGCTCTGACAAACGAAGCGGCACCGGAAAAGGCCGGGGAGCGGGTGATCAGGCCGGTGAGGACTATTATGAAGCGGAAGTTTCATTAATGGACTTGGAAGAGGCGCTCTTCAGCGAGATGGAGCTGCCGAATTTAGAACAGAAAGAACGCGATGACATTGTCGTCGAAGATATCGAGTTCAATGATATCCGCAAAACGGGGCTGACTGGCAATATCGATAAGAAAAGAACGATGCTCTCCGCATATAAGCGAAACGCGATGACGGGAAAACCTTCGTTTTATCCGATTTTCCCCGAAGACTTAAAATTTAAAACGTGGAATGACTCCGTCAAACCGGAATCCAAGGCTGTTGTATTGGCGATGATGGATACGAGCGGTTCGATGGGCGTTTGGGAAAAATATATGGCGCGAAGTTTTTTCTTTTGGATGACACGCTTTTTGCGGACAAAGTATGAAACGGTTGACATCGAATTTATTGCCCACCATACAGAAGCAAAAGTCGTATCTGAAGAAGACTTCTTTTCAAAGGGGGAAAGCGGAGGGACGATATGTTCATCCGTATACCGAAAATCCTTGGAACTGATCGATGATAAATATCACCCGACCCGCTATAACATTTATCCATTTCATTTTTCGGACGGTGATAATTTGACATCTGACAACCCGAGATGTGTCAAGCTCGTTGGAGAAATTATGGAGAAGGCAAATATCTTCTGCTATGGGGAAGTCAATCAATACAACAGGCATTCAACTTTAATGTCGGCCTATAAAAATATTAAAAATGAAAAATTCAAGTACTATGTTTTAAAACAGAAAGCCGATGTGTTCCAGGCGCTGAAAAGTTTTTTCAGCAATGAAGAACGTCATCAATATACGTAAAAGCGCCAAGCCGCGCCTCCTTTATGGAGGTTTTTTTATGTGGAAAATATTGAAGTGAAGATTTTCAGTGCAAGGTTGTTGACATTCTTTCTTACTTTAACTAATATTTAATCTTGTTAACTATTAATTTTGTTGTTTGCATGGGTGAACTCGTTTTACAAATTCCGATCTTTTTTGCTCAGTTTTGAACAACCGAATCAAAAGGAAGTTCAGTACACGTCCGCAAGTTTCTGAGCAGGAAATAGGGAAAACGCAAACTGTGTGCGGCCCGCTTGCCGGGTTCGCCAAAAATATAAGAATACGGAAGGAGAAATAAAACATGAGCAAAGGACGTTTAATCGCGACTAACATTATCGGACTCATCATCGTGCTTGCCATCATTGCAGGAGGCGCGTATTTCTATTATGACAGCATCAGCTATGTGAAAACAGATGAAGCGCATGTTGCCGGGGAAATGGCTGACATCACAGCGACTGCATCAGGCAAGCTGACTGACTGGGATATCAAAGAAGGAACAAAAGTTTCAAAAGACGAAAAAACAGCGAAGATCAAAGGCGAACAAACCGTTGATGTAAAGTCAATCATGGACGGAACAATCGTAAAAAATGAAGCGAAAGAAGGTCAGGTCGTACAAGCCGGACAAACGCTGGCCAAAACGATCGACATGGACCACCTGTATATTACAGCAAACATTGAAGAAAACGACCTTAAAGATATTGAAAAAGGCGACAAAGTGGACATCGTGGTTGACGGTGATTCAGGCTCTACCTTTGAAGGAAACGTTGAAGAAATCGGCTATGCGACAAACTCTACATTTGATCTGCTTTCCCAAAGCAATTCAAGCGGAAACTACACAAAAGTGACGCAGAAAGTGCCGGTGAAAATTTCAATCAAAAACCCATCTGATAAAGTGCTGCCGGGAATGAACGCATCAGTAAAAATTTCAAAATAGCTTGGGGGAAGAAAACGAGCGAAAGGAGGATGTCATAAGTGGCTTCTCAAGAGAAACAAGGAAATATGTCACTGCTTATTATATTAATGTCCGGTTTGTTTCTGGCCATTTTAAACCAGACGCTGCTGAATGTGGCGATGCCGCATCTCATGACCGAATTTAATGTGAGCGCCACAACGATTCAATGGCTGACGACTGGATATATGCTTGTCAACGGCGTTTTGATTCCTTTATCAGCCTTCTTGATTATACGGTTTGGCGGGCGCAGTCTGTTCTTAAGCGCCATGCTGCTGTTTACGATCGGAACGCTGATTTGCGGTATATCGCCCAATTTCTCAACGATGTTAATCGGGCGCCTCATTCAGGCGGTCGGCGGAGGCATACTCCAGCCTTTAGTGATGACGACGATTCTGTTCATCTTCCCTCCGGAAAGCCGCGGGAAAGGGATGGGAATCTTTGGACTCGCGATGATGTTTGCTCCGGCGGTCGGTCCGACCTTATCCGGCTGGGTCATCGAAAACTATAGCTGGCGGATCATGTTCTACGGGCTTGTACCTGTTGGCGTCATTGTGATTATTTGCGGATTTTTCCTATTTAAAAATATGACAGAACCTAAAAAAATTAAGCTGGATACAGCAGGTGCGTTCCTTTCAGTCATCGGGTTTGCAGCATTGCTGTACGGTGTCAGTGAAGCGGGAACCGACGGCTGGGATGATCCGGTCGTTCTTTCTACCGTTGTGATCGGTGTCATCGGCATTATTGCTTTCATTATCCAGCAATTGAAATCAAAAGAACCGATGCTCGATTTCAGAGTGTTTAAATATGACATGTTTTCATTATCAAGCGTGATCAACGCAATCATTACGGTCGCTTTATATGCCGGAATGTTTCTGATTCCGATCTATTTGCAGAACCTGGTCGGTTTTACGGCGCTTGAGTCGGGTCTTCTCATGCTTCCTGGCGCAATCGTCATGCTTTTGATGTCGCCGGTATCAGGGATTTTATTTGATAAAATCGGTCCCAGACCGCTTGCGATCGTCGGTTTATTGATCACCGTCGTTACGACTTACCAATTTACGACACTTACCATTGATACACCATATATGCATATCGTGGTTATTTATGCGATTCGGGCGTTTGGTATGTCAATGCTGATGATGCCGATTATGACAGCCGGCATGAACCAGCTTCCGCAGCATTTGAACAGCCATGGAACGGCAATGTCCAATACGCTTCGCCAAATCAGCGGTTCGATTGGAACAAGCTTGATGACGACGATATATACAACGCGCACGACATTTCACTACGCATCAATGGCTGACCAAACAAATACGGCTGATCCGTCATTTATGCATACATTGCAGTCAACCATTCAGTCAACAGCACAATCGATGCATATATCCATTGAACAGGCGCAACAATATGTTGTGAAATATTTGACCGGACAGGCACAGCTCAATTCCAATGTCATGGGGATCAATGATGCATTTATGTGGGCGGCTGGATTCTGTTTAGCCGGTCTTGTGCTCAGTCTGTTTTTGAGAGATGTCAGAAAAGACAAGAACCGCAAGAAAAATAAAGCAGAAGAGCTGACTTTGCTGCCGGCTCCGAAGGAAGCGAAAGAATCTTAAGATGAGGAGGCTCTCATATGAAAATCTATGTTGTCTATGACAGTGAAGGCGAACACACAAAAAAATTAGCTGAATCGATTGCAGAAGGTGCACGGGAAAATGAGGCGGCAGAAGTGTTGATCGACCATGTCAGCCAGGCTGATGTCAGAAAGCTCGAAGATATGGATGCCATCATCTGGGGATGCCCGGGCCATTTCGGCACGATCAGTTCTGGTTTGAAAGCCTGGATTGATAAGCTCGGCTATTTATGGGCGGAAGGAAAGCTGATCAATAAGGTCGGCGCCGTGTTCTGCACAACAGCGACGACTCATGGCGGAGTTGAAGCGACGATGCTCAACTTAATCACGCCGATGCTCCATCAAGGAATGATGATTGTCGGTCTCCCTGGGAATGTACCTGAAAATGCTTTATACGGATCTTATTACGGGGCCGGCATCACATGCCCTGTAGACAGTGATGAATTAATTACTGAGGAAGGCCTTGAGCTGGGCCGGGCTTTGGGCAGACGCGTCACACAAGTGACGGGCCGCTTTGCAGCAGGACAGTAAGGAGCGTTTTGACATGACCATTATCGTGACCATTATAGCTGCAGTCATCGTTATTATCGGACTTGTGGTGTTTAATGTACGTTCGGCATCTCCTGCAAAACCTGAACCTGCTGAGGAGCCTCGTGTTGAGCGCACTTCCCCGGTTCAGGTGGAAGAAGAGGCGCCGGAAGCGCCGGAACCAGCTTTCGGCGAAAATGATCAGTATGTCATGACTGATCAAACATATCGGGAGATACTGCAAAAGTTTCAAACACCAAAAGAACAAAATAACGCCCCTAAAGAAGAAATGGATGACATGGATTACCGAAATGCATTGAAGTCCATGAAGAAACGGGATCAAGATTAAAAGCAAATTCGCTGGGTATCAGCGGGTTTGCTTTTTTTTTCGGTTTTTTTAAAAATTTTATTGTCATTTCTTCTGTATCAGTGTACTATTGTCGTAGTACACTGATACAGAGATTTAGAGGAGGATATCGTTTGAAATCTTTCAGCGGTTTATTTAAAAAAGATTTGCTCACCTCAAGATTTTGGTTTCTTACTTGGGTGCTCTTGATGCTTTTTGCGATCACTGCAAGCATTGTTTTTGCCCGCTATACAGACGAACCGATGGTGTTGTTTGGGGCGTTTGCGACCATCTTATTGTTTCATATTCTGTTTTGTCCACTCATGATGATCAGCCAGCTTCACTTGGAAGGGAAAACCCAGTTATGGCTGTATAATCCGAATAAGGGTGCGGTTTTGCTGCTGTCAAAATTGGCGTCAGCCGCCGTGTATCAAATGGCTTCCCAGGCGATTCTTTTTATGTTCGGATTGGTTGTCAGAGGCGTCCTGGAATCCCTGAGTGACAGTCTGTTTTCGGTTTGGGATATGATGATTGTCAACATCGCAGTCTTTTTCGGATCAGTGTTGTTTTCAACGTGGGTCATGTTTCTGTGGACGATATATGAAACACTTAGAAAATATCCGGCCATCAAAAAAATCCGCTGGCTCATTCCTTTATTGATCTACTATGCTTATGGATTGATAGAAGGGCTGTTCATCAAGAGCGGTCTGTTTCAGGCTGCACAGGAGTTTTGGAGCTTTTCCATAAAGACGAATTTCAAATTTCACTATCAGAATTCAGAATGGACTGTTGCATTTTCTAAAATTGATCTTCCGGGTGTTCTCCTGGTGTATTATGCGGTTTTAGGTGTCTGTCTATTCTATTTTTCCGGCAAGATACTTGATAGAAGAGTTGAGGTGTAATGCGATGGCAAATGATTTTTCTTCATCAAAGCCGATCTACAAGCAAATTGCCGAACAGCTTTTCAAAAGAATGGTACGCGAAGAGATCAAGCCGGGAGAAAAACTGCCTTCCGTCCGTGAGCTGGCTGTCGAGACACAAGTAAATCCGAATACGATTCAAAGAACCTACAATGAAATGGAAAGGATGGGCATCGTGGAGACCAGGCGGGGACAGGGAACTTTTGTTGTTGAAAAGTCGGAAGTGATTGATGATTTAAAACGGGAGATGCAAGCCGAAGTCATCGGACAATTTGTGCTAAGCATGGAAGAACTCGGTCTGTCTAAACAAGATATGCTGTCTGAGCTTGACCGTTATCTACAGAAAGGAGATCCAAATGAACATTGAGCTGAGAAATGTCACGAAAAAGTACGGCAAAGATTTCGCGCTCAAAGATGCAGATCTGACTCTGTCTCCCGGCAAAATTTACGGATTGGCCGGACCGAATGGCAGCGGCAAATCAACGATCTTAAAGCTGATCACAGGGCTTACTTTTCCGGATTCGGGAACGGTTTTTATTGAAGGAAAGCCCGCAGCCCGGCACATGGCTGAAAGTATCGCCTATTTAACAGAGCTTGATATGTTTTATGAGCCTTTCCTTGTAAAGGATATGATTTATTTTTATGAAAGCCAGTTTGCCGATTTTCAGACTGATAAGGCCTTTGACCTTTTAGAAGATATGAAAATCGCTGGGGATAAAAAAATCGGAAGGCTTTCCAAAGGGAACCGAGGCAGACTGAAGCTTGTGCTGACATTGGCGCGCAATGCACCAGTCGTGCTGCTTGATGAGCCTCTTTCAGGCCTTGATCCGCTGGTGAGAGAATCGATTGTCAAAAGTCTGCTTACAAATCTTGAGCTTGAAAAGCAGACGGTGATCATCGCCACGCATGAAATTCATGAAATCGAACCGATTTTGGATGAAGTGATCGTCGTCTTAAACGGGCGGATTGAGGAAAAAAAGGATGTCGAAGAGCTTCGTGAAGAATCAGGGGTTTCGCTTTTACAATGGCTTAAACAGCTTATCAAAGAAAAATCATGATGAATCTGCAACTTCAAAAGTCGGGAGGGGAAATCAGTGGAAACACTGCTGCAATTAAAAAACGTCTCAAAAACGATCAGAGGAAAGAAAATTATCGACGGATTGAGCTTTGATGTACACGCCGGAGAGATATTCGGCTTTTTAGGGCCGAACGGCGCCGGAAAAACGACGACGATCAGGATGATGGTCGGTCATATGAACATCACCGCTGGAGAGATTGCCGTGTGCGGTGTGAGCGTAAAAGACAATTTTGAAAAGGCTGCCGGCCATATCGGGGCGATCGTCGAAAATCCTGAGCTGTATAAATTTTTAACGGGCTATCAAAACCTTCAGCAATATGCGCGCATGACAAAAGGCGTGACAAAAAAGAAAATCGATGAAATCGTCGAGCTCGTCGGTCTGAAGAGCAGGATCAATGATAAGGTCAAAACGTATTCTTTAGGCATGAGGCAAAGGCTCGGCCTTGCTCAAAGTCTTTTGCACGATCCAAAGCTGCTGATCCTTGATGAGCCTACAAACGGACTTGATCCGGCTGGAATCAGGGAAATCCGCGATTATTTAAGAAAACTGACAAGGGAAAGAGGCTTGGCCGTCATCGTTTCGAGCCACCTTCTTTCTGAAATGGAACTGATGTGTGACAGGATTGCCATCATTCAAAACGGCAAGCTGCGCGATATTCAACATGTGCACGGAGCTGCCGCGGACGAGAGAAAGCGCTATTTCATCCAGGCTGATGATGTAGACGCCCTGCTTCGCGAGGCTGCTGGGTTTGGAGACAGACGGGTTGAAAAAGTTCAAACGGGAATAGAAATCAGCCTCTCGAAAGGTGAAGTTCCTGATTTCATTAAACATTTGACCGACGGCGGCATCCGCTTATATGAAGTGAAGGTCATCAACAAATCTCTGGAAGACCGATTCTTGGAAATCACCGCAGAAGATGAGGAGGCTCAGCATGTTTAATCTCGTTGTTAATGAATGGATCAAAATTTTCAATCGAAAAGGAACATACGTCATGATCGGGTTATTGCTGTTATCCGTCATCGGACTGGGCATCATGACCAAGACTATAGGCGAAAGCGGCGTGAGCGCAGATTGGAAAAAGGAATTGGCGCAGGAAAATGCGGATATGAAACAACAGCTTGAAGGCGTCAATAATCCCGTTCTTGAACAAAACTACAAAAAGTCGATCGCCATTAATGATTATCGAATCAAGCACGATTTACCGGAGGATGGAGAGTATTCGGTATTGTCGTTTATCAATGATGCCATAGATGTAATTCCCATGATCGGACTGTTTGTCATTACGGTAGCGGCGGGGATTGTCGCAAATGAATTCAGCTGGGGAACGGTGAAACTTCTTGTCATTCGGCCGATCAGCCGCTTTAAAATATTATTATCCAAGTATCTTACGGTGCTGCTGTTTGCGCTGGCTTTGCTTTTCATTTTGTTTGCAAGCGCGGGCTTAACAGGTCTTCTTTTATTTGGTACGGGAGAAAGCAGCCAGGTGCACCTTGCGTATGTGAATGGAAGCGTAGAAGAGCAAAGTCTTCTGCTGCACTTAGCCGGCAGCTACCTGCTGAATTCGATCTCACTGTTCATGATGTCGACGATGGCATTTATGATTTCAGCCGTTTTCAGAAACAGTTCTCTTGCCGTAGGGATTTCGATCTTTCTGCTTGTCATGGGTGGAACGGCGACAGGCCTACTTTCAATGAAATTCGATTGGGCGAAATACATCTTGTTTGCCAACACGGATTTAACGCAGTATTTTGACGGAACACCGCTTGTTTCAGGAATGACGTTAGGGTTTTCGATTACGGTGCTGGCTGTCTATTTTATCGTTTTTCAAGTGCTGGCTTTCGGCGTATTTACAAAAAGAGACATTGCTTCATAAGCGGTTTTGGAACGAAAGCATAACACCGGTTTCCGGGCGTTATGCTTTTTTTAAAACATAAAAAGACTGCTGACGATAAGTCAGCAGTCTTGTATGAAGATCAGCGGTTCCCAGCTTATGCTTTTGTTACGTTAGCAGCTTGTGGTCCGCGGTTTCCTTCAACGATTTCGAAAGATACAGATTGGCCTTCTTCCAAAGTTTTGAAGCCTTCGCCTTGAATAGCAGAGAAATGAACGAATACATCGTCTTGTCCTTCAACTTCGATGAATCCGAATCCTTTTTCAGAGTTAAACCATTTTACTTTACCTTCTAGCATGAAATTTCCTCCTAAAGCGATAACGCTTAAATTCACTATTCTTGCTCTAAAACAAACTTCCAAGACGAAAACTCTTACAAAACTTTCTTCTTAAAGATAGTTCGAACAAAAATAATTACCTTTACTTTACCAGTGTTTAAGCGAAATTACAACTGCTAAACGCAAATTTTTTTAAAAAAGTGAATTTAGTTAGGATTGTGAGACGGAAAAATGAAAAACCGCACCGGCAGGGGAAGCACTTTGAAAGGCAGCTTTCCCATGCCGGTCCGTAGAAAGCTCAAAAAACCCTCATTGACAACATTCCGAAGAAGCTGTAAAGTTAGGTAAAACTTTATACATCAACAACTTCTTATTCAGAGAGGCGGAGGGAATTGGCCCTATGAAACCTCGGCAGCGGGTTCTGTGCGATACAGAATACTGTGCCAACTCCAACAAGCCGTACAGGCTTGAAAAATAAGAAAAGCGGATGCACTCAAATATTCCCTTGAGCTGATAGGCTTCTTCTTATTTTAAATAAGAAGAAGCCTTTTTTGTTATCTAAAACACGGAGGAGGATCATCATGATTACATTTCAAGGGGTTGAAAAAGTGTATGAGAGCGGCGGACAGAAAGTCCGTGCGCTGAATGGCATTGACCTTCATGTCAATAAAGGGGAAATATACGGAGTCATTGGATTTAGCGGAGCAGGCAAAAGCACGCTGATCCGCTGTGTCAACTTTCTCGAAAAACCGACGGCGGGAAAGGTATTCGTTGGCGGTCGGGATTTAACATCATTGTCAAAAAGCGAAATCCGCTCTGTGAAACGGAAAATTGGAATGGTGTTTCAGCATTTTAACCTTTTAAATTCGAAGACTATTTTCGCAAATGTCGCGGAGCCGCTTGTACTCGTCAAAACACCGAAAGCCAAAATCAAACAAAAAGTGATGGATCTGCTTCGTTTTGTCGGCCTTGAGGATAAAGCGGGCGATTATCCGGATCAGCTTTCAGGCGGGCAAAAACAGCGCGTCGGCATCGCGCGGGCGCTGGCGACAAATCCGGAGGTTCTGCTTTGTGATGAAGCCACATCTGCGCTTGATCCGCAGACAACCGGCGAAATCCTGAAACTGTTAAAGCGTGTCAACGAGCAATACAATATTACGATTCTTTTGATCACCCATGAAATGAATGTCGCAAGAGAAATTTGCGACAAAGTCGCTGTGATTGAAAAAGGAAGAATCATTGAATCAGGCAGTGTGTTTGACGTTTTTTCCGCACCGCAGACAGACACATCCAAAAGCTTTATTCGATCGGCTATAGATCATGAGATTCCTGAATCGATCCAAAAGCTGAATGTAAAGCATCTCTACCAATTTCAATTTATCGGGGAATCATCAGGGAAGCCGTTTCTCTCCCGTGTATCAAAGCGATTTGATGTGGAAGTCAATATTCTTCACGGAACGATTACAGAACTCCAAGGCATTCCATTTGGCAGCATAACGGTCGAGCTGCAGGGAGAAGACGATGAAATCAGGCGGGCTCTAGATGATATCCGTAAAGAAAACATTCGAGTAAGGGAGGTTTCATAGATGCTTGTTACATATGACCAAATCATCAATGCACTGTTAGAGACGATACAGATGACTCTTTTTTCACTTTTGTTTTCAAGCATCATCGGAATTCCGCTCGGGATTTTGCTCGTTGTCACAAGAAAGGGAAATCTCCTCGAAAATAGAGCGGTTTTTACGATTGTCAATGCCATCATTAACATTTTCCGATCTGTGCCGTTCATTATTTTAATGGTTGCTTTAATCCCGATAACACGGCTGATCGTAGGGACGTCAATCGGAACATCGGCTGCGATTGTGCCGCTTACTTTTTATGCGGGGCCATATATAGCAAGGCTTGTAGAAAACTCTCTTCTTGAAGTGGACCCCGGGGTCATTGAAGCAGCTGAAGCTATGGGGGCCACCCCGCGGCAGATCATCTTTCGATTTTTGATTCCGGAAGCGCTCGGTTCATTGGTGCTGAGCTTTACGGTTGCGACAGTCGGGCTTGTCGGGGCTTCGGCAATGGCTGGTGCAATAGGCGCCGGCGGACTCGGAGACTTGGCGATCACTTACGGCTATCAGAGATTTGATACGCTGACGATGATCATAACGGTGGCGATGCTTGTCATCGTTGTACAAGGATTGCAGACATCAGGAAATGTGCTTTCAAAAAAAATAAGAAGAAGATAAAAAGAGAGGTAGACGTAATGAAGAAATTTGCTTTGATCATCATCGTTCTTTTGTTTGTCATTGTGTTTGCAGGATGTGCAGCAAATTCGGACAGCAAAACGATTAAAATCGGCGTCAGCGGAACGGATACGAGAATATGGGATTTCGTGAAGAAAAAAGCGGAAAAGGAAGGATTGAAGCTTGAAATCGTCAAATACTCAGACTATGTTCAGCCAAATCAGGCTTTGGCAAGCGGAGACATCGATGCAAACGCCTTTCAGACGATATCTTATTTTAACACGTTTAAAAAAGAACGCGGCCTTGACTTATCGCCCATCGGCACGACGATTATCGCTCCGATGGGGGTGTATTCCGACAAATATCAATCAGTCGGCGATATTCCTGACGGCGCAAAAATCGCAGTTCCAAATGAAGCGACCAACATGGGAAGAGCGCTGCTCCTTTTGCAGTCGGCGGGATTGCTACAATTAAAGGACGGCTTTGACGGCAACGGAACACTTGATGCCATTAAAGAAAACCCTAAAAACTTGGAAATCACAGCAGTGGCGGCGGAGCAGACTCCCCGTGTCCTCCCTGATGTGGCTGCTTCTGTCATTAACAACGGTATCGCGGTTGACGCCGGCTTGCACCCTGTAAAAGATTCAATCAAACTGGAAGACGAAACAGCGACGCCGTATATTAACATCATTGCCGCCAGAACAGAAGACCGTAATCGCGAAGATTTAATAAAAATTGTGGAGCTTTATCAAGCAGACGATACGGCTGAATTTATCAAGAAGGAATTTGACGGGGCACAGCTGCCAACGTTCGTTCCTCTTAAAGAAATCGGAGAATGAAGAAAAGCTCCAGGCCCATTTTTGGCAGCAGGTATAATTCCTACTTGACCAATCAGGTTTGTTGTATTATAGTTTTCTAATGTAAAAAAATTCTGGGGGTGCTTTTGTTATCATGACATTCTTTATTATTATAAATATTCTCGTCATGCTTGGCCTGATGGCGCTCCTTTATATGATGCAAAAAAAACATGTTTCGTTTTCTAAGCGGGTATTTACCGCTCTCGGACTCGGAATTGTGTTTGGGTTTGCTTTGCATTTTATATATGGTTCGTCTTCAGAAACGATTACACAAACATCTGATTGGTTCAATATTGCCGGCAGCGGCTATGTCAAGTTTTTGCAGATGATTGTCATGCCGCTTGTGTTCATTTCGATTTTGGGTGCTTTTACAAAGCTTAAATTGACCCACAACATCGGAAAAATCAGCGGACTGATCATCGGGATTTTGATTGCGACGACCGCTGTCGCTGCTGCTGTAGGTATTGCCTCCACGCTTTCCTTCGACCTTCAAGCCGTCCAGGTTGATCAAGGCGGTGCAGAGGTTTCAAGAGGAGCCGAACTTGAGCAGAAATCTCAGGACATGGAAGCCAAAACGTTTCCGCAGCAAATCGTTGAGCTTCTTCCGGGAAATCCGTTTTTAGATCTTACTGGAGCAAGACCAACGTCAACGATTGCGGTTGTCATTTTTGCGGCTTTTCTCGGAATCGCTTATCTTGGCGTAAAGCGAAAACAGCCTGAACAAGCTGAACTCTTTAAAAAAGTCGTTGATGCCATATATGCGATCATCATGCGCGTTGTAACGCTGATTTTAAGACTGACGCCTTACGGTGTACTGGCGATTATGACAAAAACGATTGCGACAAGTGACCTTGACAGCATCGCAAAACTCGGCAAATTTGTGATTGCTTCATATGCGGCGCTGATTGTGATGTTCATCATTCACTTGCTGCTGATTACAATCAGCGGGTTGAACCCGGTCACATACTTGAAAAAGGTATTTCCGGTGCTTGTGTTTGCCTTCACTTCAAGATCTAGTGCTGGCGCTTTGCCGTTGAATATTAAAACGCAGCGGAGCCTCGGAGTTCCTGAAGGAATTGCCAACTTTGCCGGCTCATTCGGCTTATCGATCGGCCAAAACGGATGTGCGGGTATTTATCCCGCCATGCTGGCGATCATGATCGCACCGACAATCGGGCAAAATCCGCTTGATCCGTCATTCCTTTTCACCGTGATTGCTGTCGTTGCGGTCAGCTCTTTCGGTGTGGCAGGCGTCGGAGGCGGTGCGACATTTGCAGCGCTTCTCGTCCTATCCGCTTTAAATATGCCGGTTGCCCTTGCCGGACTGCTGATTTCGGTCGAACCGCTCATCGACATGGGGCGTACGGCTCTTAATGTCAGCGGAAGCATGACTTCTGGTCTTGTGACAAGCAAGGTGACAAAAGAGCTTGAAATAGACACTTATCACGATCGTACCAATATAATAGAAGCAGAAATGTAAAAAAGGCCCGCACATGCTCAGGAAGCTGTGCGGGTTTTTTTTATGAATACGTTTGATCTGCATCATACATGGTCTGCTGTGTTGTTTCATCGTTCATCACATTGACCGGAGCTTGCGACATATGGCCGAATGTTTGCTGCTGGTTTCCCGTATGGTCCGATTGGCTTTGACCTTGCTGCTGCTGTGTTTGTCCTTGCCCTCCGGGATTGAAGGCCTGTTTAATCATTTCAGCCGGGTTTATCATCATGTTTTTCTGGCTGTTTCCGTGCTGCTGTCCGCCCATTCGGTTCGAGATCATGCTTGTTACTCTTTTGCGGATTTCGGGGGAAAATGCTGCGGTTAATGCAGCAGATCCCAAGACTAATACAGCGGGATGGATGCCTGTTTTTCTTCTGAACAAAGGGTCAACCTCCTTTTTACGTATACCATCCCCAGCCCTGTCCGGTTTTATTCTTCATGCTTTTGCAGTCTGGCTTAGCCGGTGCTTTTCAAAGAAGCTGAAAATTGTGCTGTACACTTTTATTTTGTTTTCTTTTTTAGAAAAGCCGTGGCCTTCATTTTCCATGACGAGATATTCAATGTTCCGTCCCCATGCCCTCAGCTTGTCGACGACTTGATCGGATTCTTCCTTCACAACGCGGGGGTCGTTTGCACCTTGAACAATCAGCATTGGACGTGTCATCGTCTTCAAATATGTGATCGGTGAATCGGCTTTCATTTTTTCATAATCCCGCTCTGGATGACCGACCCATTTCTCCATAGAAGGCCGCCAAAAATCAGGGACAGATTTGACAAACGAAAACAGGTTGCTGACTCCGCATATATCAACGACGGCGCGGAAATACTCAGGATGCCTGCCATGCAGTAAAAGAGCCATGTATCCCCCGTAGCTGCCGCCCATTAAAAACAATTTGTCAGGGTCTGCGAGCTTCTGATCGATGAGCCAGTCGATGCCGCTCACCATATCGAACCGCGGCCCGTCTCCCCAATCCTGTTCAACCATTTTATAAAAGGAATAGCCATAATTTGCAGACCCCCGGAAATTCGGGGCAAATACTTGGTAGCCCATTTTAGCCGCGATTTGAAAAATATCGTAAAACATGAAGTTTTCGGCGTCCTGAGGGCCGCCGTGAGGCCAAATGATCGTCCAGCCATTCGCTTCACTCTGAGCGGGTTTAAACAGCAGTCCCTCGATCGAGAGACCGTCAAAAGACGGATATGTCACGACTTCTGGATATGACAGTTCATCTTCTGAAAAGCCCGGAACCTCATGTTTTGTCAATTGGCGCCATGCTGTTTCGTTTTGCTTTTTTACGTAAATGTTGGGCGGCTTCGTCGGGGTAGATCCCAGAGCATAGAGAGATCCTGATTTGGTGCTGCAAATTTTAGCGATCGAAGAGCATGGACACACTACATGCCTGCCTTCTCTTGAATCTGTGTCATATTCATAAAGGACGTCTTTGACGCCTTTTTTTCCAATGAGGTAAAGATATTTTCCTTTCGGATCGGCATGGATGGATGTCAGCTCTGTTTTGTCTATCGAAAGAACCGGAGTGAAGGTATCGGTTGAAATGGTGTATAACGCAAGATATGAAAACTCTGAATTGTAGTTTGTTGTGACATATAGCTGATCATCTGATGCAAAATGGGATGAATACACCATGTGGGGCTTCTCTCTGTCGGGAACAATCGCTTTTGTATCCCCCTCCGCTGTCTGAACCATACAGACGGAATGGCTGTTGACATAGGAGACATGGATGCTGACCGCTTTTTCGCCCGGACTCACATCACCGAGCAGAGATGACCCGTCTTTTCCTTCAAAAACGAGCTGTTCCCGGTCAGTCAGCAAATCATATTTGTATGTATTTAAAAATGTAGGATTGTGTTTCGTTGATGAGTAATAAACCGCATGTTTTGCCGGGATCGGTTCAAAATGGCGGTCTGTTTCATTTCCGTTTAAGCACTGGAGCTCTCCGCCTTTTGAAGAAAGTTTATATAACCCGTCTTGTTCATTTCCATCAGTGTCAAACCCCGCAAAGATGATGGAACCGTCTTGACTGTAGGCGATTCCCTTTGAATCCTAATTCAAAAATGAGAGCTGGTATGGATAGGCATGGGGAAGATCCATGGCCCACAGATTTGATTTTCCATTGAAGTTTGTATCAAAGACAAGCTGAGTCTCGTCTGGATGAATCGTAAAGTCTGTAATTCGCAAAACGTCAAATATTTTCTCAGCACTGATCATGTTTCAAACACCCCCGGTTTGATTTGGATATTCTTTCAATTTGATCATAACAAAATATGGGGATAAAAGTTATGTTTAAAACGAATAAATAACATGGAAAAGAAAAACCTATACGTAAATCATTAAAGGAGGCAATTTTTAATGTTCAATATGAAAAAAGGCGCAATCACAGCTTTTCTTCTTCCGCTGTTGTTTACCGCAGGATGCGGTATGGCGAACCAAGGAGAAAATGCCCGCCGCAATCAAGACAATGCGCTTCAAAATGTAACCAACAGAGATAATGTCAATGATGGTACGAATGTAAATGATCGCAGGGATGTAAATAACCGTATGAATGTAACGGACAACCGCAACCAAAATCAAGACAACAACAATATGGAAGTTGCGGATAAAGCAGCAGATAAAGTGGCAGAACTGAAAGAAGTCAGAAACGCCAACGTGATTGTTACAGAAAACAACGCCTATGTCGCTGTTGTGCTAAAAGGCAATCCGAAGGGCGAAGTAACAGGCGACCTGAAAAAGAAGATTTCCAATAAAGTCAAAGAAGCAGACAAAGATATCAACAATGTATTCGTATCTGCCAATCCGGATTTCGTTGACCGTATGAGAAATTATGGAGACAGAATTCAAAACGGTGAACCGATTGAAGGTATTTTTGAGGAATTCGGCGAAACGATCAACAGGATTTTCCCTCAGCAACGATAATGAAACAAGGCAGCTTTCGCTTCGGCGTGCGCTGACGCACTGTCTTCACACGTTCTTATGAAAGTCCGCTCCGATGCCTGCCGTTACTAATACGAGCCGTGACAAGCATTTATGAGCACGCCTGAAAGATGACAAAACCCTAAAATTTTAAACCGACGTAGATTTTGTCAACCGTCTGGGCCGCATCTAAAAGATGCGGCTTTTTTATTGGCTGTTTTCAGACAGGGCACTTTTGATTCATCCCGGCATAATGTAGTACAGAAAAGCTTTGCGGATGGAGGGAGAATCGGTGACTGGTAAGTTGAAAACAGCCTTTGTTTTTATCATGGCGGGCGCTCTATCTGCTCTTTTACTGATGGTTTTTATCATGCTTAATCAAAATCAAGAGAAGGGTGCGGTTTTTTCTGAAGAAAAAGAAAAGCTGAAAGCATCCTTGCAGATGACTAAACATGAGAATGTCAGCATTTATTATGCCGACAAGGAAAATCCGCTATTGGCGCTTACTAAAGAAACGCTTGATGATGCAGCCAGCCTCAGCCGGACCCTGTTTGACAGTCCCCGCACGGATGAAGTGGATCTCATCTTTTTTTCAAGCCGCGACGAAATGGAGTCATTTTCAAACTTAAAGGACATCACCGGATTTTATTCAGAAGAAATGCGGATGATCGGACTGCTGCCTGAGGAAAAAAAGCACCTTTTGAACGGAGAAGGGTTTGCCGTGTTTCTTTACAAGCGGGTTTTGACACATGAATATACCCATTACTCGTTTCATGGGAAGCTTCGGGAGCTGAAATCCGAACCTGGAGATTATCCGCTTTGGTTTCATGAAGGGGTTGCAGAGTGGGCTGCCGCTCATGATACGGCGTATGCCCGTGCTCTGCCGGCAGTCGTTCCTCTCAGAGAACTGAAGACGGACCGGCAGTGGCAAAAAGCGCGGACTTTCCATAAAACGGACATTTATTTGCAGAGTTTTTATATCATTGAAGAGCTTATAGCCCAAAAAGGCAGAGGAATCATCCTTCATATCATCGAAGAAACGGCTGAACGCAAAAATTTTGAAAGCGGCTTTAAAGCTGCTGTAGGTCAAGAGCTAACCGAATTTGAAAAGAAATTCAAACAAAAATATGAGAATGAAAAAACGGCATTGAATATTTCTTTTTCAATGCCGTTTCTGTTGTTAATGAATCGGTCTCTGCTGTCCGGCGCCATTGTTAGGAGGCATCTGCATTTGCGTCTGTCCTTGAGCCGGTGCAAAAGCAGTCAGCATTTTTTGCATGTCCTGAGGAGAAAGCTGCGGCACTTGGTAATAGCCATGTTTGTTTTGGTAAAGGAAAATTTCATAGGCCATTTCGATATAGTGAGGAATTTGGTCTGCCAGCACTCTTCTGCAGACAGGGTTTGTCACCTCAGGAGCAGCCATGGCAAGAGCGGAAGAACAAGATTTAATCAAGCTGAGCATAAAGCTGCTGATGCAGGCATCATCAATTTGTTGAGGAGACTGTTTCGGCTTTTTGGGCTGGGTATTCTTTAAGCCGTATACAAATTGACGATCCTCTTTCATCATATAAGTCGCCGTTTCCTGGCTCGGCTTTTGTCCTGTCCGGAAACACTCTGTCGTAATATTGTACTGCGACAAAATAAATTGGTGCTGCCTGTTTAAAATATCAAGCAGCTCAGAATCTTGGACATGCTGTCTGAACATCATGTATTGCTCAAGAGTGCCGATCATTCCCGACAGCACTTCATGCATGTCAAAAACTTCGTGTCCTCCGTGATTCATATGCTGCATTCCTTCATTCCCTTGATTGATTTGCATTTGCTGCTGCTGGTTTTGCTGTTCCATTCTTTAGTACCCTCCTTGAATTTAGTTCAAATGTTATATTTTGTTTATGGAAGCATTTTTATTCAAAAAAACGATAATCGATAAACTGGATTAAGAGGGATTTTATTCTAATTGTCGAATAGTTTAGTTCAGAAGAAAAATATTTGGGGGTCTTGCTTGACAAGACATTGGCCAAAAATTATCCGGAAACATGGGTCATTATTCTATGCTGTTGATGCGGCGGTAGTGAATTCACTTGGTATAAAACATTTGTAAAGAAATTTACAAGTCAAAAAGTGCTGCTGTTTTTTTAGCCTGGGAAAAAAACAGGGCGTACATCTGCCGGGCGCTGCGTCAGTCACTTGATTTGAAGAAATCTTTAAGCCTATTGTTCAGTCAATATGGACTAAAAGCTGCCTAAGCTGCGGCATCCTCTTTAAAGAAAAGGATCGGGACTTCACTTAAAGAGGAGAAAACAGGCAGTGCCGGGCTTGGCATTCGCGATGGATGTTTTCACAGGACAGAAGTGTACTCTGTAGAAGCTTTTCTTATTGCCCCTGCGTGCTCTGTAAAGGATTTTCCCTCCGTAAAATGATTTCAGCTGCCAAGGTTTTTATTATCATCATGAAATGCAAAAAAGGTATTCCCTTTTTTATTTTGCGCTTAGAAAAGGAGGATTTTATATGCTGGGCTCAAGTGAAACGGTTGGAAAAATGTCAGGTTTATTTAGTGATGATTTGTATCCGAAGGTGCAAACGGACCTATATAAAAAAATCAATGAGCTGAGTGATTTTCACAGACTGGATGATATCTACCTGTCGGTGATCGATCAGTATTTATTTCCTTGTCTGATTCTGAATGACAGGGGGGAAATCGTAACATCCTCAGAAGATGCTGATCAATTTTTAAAATGTCCGAAAGGCAATATCGATTATGTTTTTCCGGCCAGTTTGGCTGTGCAGGTCAAAGCAGCTTTACAGCGGGCGAAAAAAGAAAAAAGAGAAGTCGTTTTGAAAAATGTTCCGATTTATTTAAGCGGAAAACTCGCTTTTGTTCATTTGACACTCAAAAGTTTTTACCGCCAATATCACAAACTTTATGTACTTTTTATTGAAAAAGGAAAGGAAGACGAAAACAAATGGCGGATATCTGAAGGAGACGAAGGCAGGGCATCTGACGACATTCAGCAGCTCTATCGGAAGATAAAAGAGCTTGAAACGTCCAATGATGTATTGCTTGCCGCTAATCAGAAGCTGCAAAAAACAAACAGGGAATTAACGACGGTCAACAAGGCGTACGAAAAGCAAATTGATGAGCTGAACACCATCAGAAATGATATGGATAATCTGCTGATCAATACGAATATCGCCGCGGTTTTTCTAGATCAGGATTTTAATTTGAAATTATTCACACCTGAAGCGGAAAAGATTTTTCAGCTGGAGAAGCAGGATATCGGCAGACCGGCCTGCGATCTGGCGGACAGGCTGAAGTACGAGGATTATGCAGAAAACGTAAAAACCACGCTTGAGGAAAAAAAGACGATTCAAAAAGAAATGAAAGCACTGGATGATCAGTGGTACGCCGTAAAAATGATTCCTTATTACACGGCCGAAAATAGAGTGGAGGGCGTTGTGATTACGTTTGCCAATATCACCGAGCTTAAGATGACAAACGAAGCTTTGCATATCAGCTCGCAAGCGATCGATCAAAGCCCGGCCAACATTTTGATCGCATCTGTCGAAGGGGCTGTCCAGTATGCAAACAAACGGTTTTGTCGGATGATCGGAAAAAAGCAGGATGAAATTATTGGTGAACATGTCTTTGCCCTTTATAACGATCATTTTCTTTGCGCTGATCTGTCCGGCTGCTGGCAGCAGGTGATTGAAAAGAAACCTTGGTCAGGAGAGTTTCATCACCGGGGCGAAAACGGCAGTGACAGATGGGAGCAAGTTTCGCTCGTTCCTGTTGAAGACCAGATAGGAGACGTTCAGCAAGTCATACTGATATCTGAAGATATCACGAATCAGAAGCAGTCAGAGAAGATGCTCATGAAATCAGAAATGCTCTCAGCCGTGGGACAGCTTGCAGCTGGGATCGCTCATGAAATCCGCAACCCCCTGACATCCCTGAAAGGATTTCTTCAGCTGATGATCCAGACTAAGAAATATCAGAAGGATTATGCCGAGGTGATGATGTCTGAATTTATCAGACTGGAAGCGATCATTAATGAATTTCTCGTATTGGCGAAAACGAAATCGGCTACATATGATCCCGTTGAGGTCAATGAGATCATAGAAGATGTCTGCATGGTTTTGGAATCCCAGGCGGTGCTTAACAATGTGCGGATTGAGAAAAGATTGAGCGGTGAGCTTCCTGAGATTCTCGCTGTCACTAATGAGCTTAAGCAGGTTTTTCTTAACATATTAAAAAATGCGATCGAGGCGATGGAGGATGCCGAAGGCGTCATTTCCATCCGTTCCTATAAGGAACAAGACAACGTATTCATCATTTTTGAAGATCAAGGCAAGGGGATTTCAAAAGAAGTGCTTGAAAAACTGGGTGAGCCGTTTTATACGACGAAGGAAAAAGGAACGGGCCTCGGTTTAATGGTCACCTTTAAAATCATTGAAAACCATGGAGGAAGCATTCATTTTGAAAGCGAGGAAGGCAAAGGCACGAAAGTAAAATTGAAGCTTCCAATTAAAGAATGAGAATGCGGTCATCCCTATTCTCATTCTTTTTTTGAAATATTTACAAAAACATCATATAGCCTTTATAAAAATCAGATAAATTTGACAGGGAAGCAAAAATAAGGGGGGAAATATATGGTTCATTTGCTGAAAGATCGTTTTATATCCTGTTTAGTGATTGTATTTATCATGATGGCCTCTTTTTTGGCACCAATTGCGGGCGAATCACAGGGTGCGGAATCGCCGATATCGGTTGAAGAAGCTATCAAACATAATGAAGGGCAGGCGGTTGTTGAAGGATATGTCGTCGGCCACACCGTTGCAAAAGGAAAATACAATGTCACAGGAAATTTTGCAAATGATTATAATTTGGCGATCGCCGACCAAAAAGAAGAGACATCACCAGAGAATATACTCCCCGTGCAAATTCCCGCCTCATTCAGGGATCAATTCGGCTTACAGACCAATCCGCATCTCATCGGAAAAAAACTAACCATCGAAGGAGAACTTTCTTCATATTTTAATTCCCCGGGTTTAAAATCCGTTCAATCCATCAGGCTCTCCGATGGTAAGCCATCCCCAGCCCAGCCGGACATGAAAACGATAGCGGATGCCCGCAAGCTCTTAAATGAAACGGTGAAAATCAAGGGAATTGTCACCGCAGATCAGTCCGCGGTCGGCGGAGGAAAATTGTCAACCTTCATCCAAGATGAAACGGCGGGAATCAATATTTTTTCTGCATCCCAAGGTGATTTTCCGGAACTAAAAGAAGGGATGACCGTTTCTGTCACAGGGAAAATCACGACTTATAAAAGTCTGACAGAAATCGTTCCGGCACCATCCGGTATCGAAGTAACTGGTGAAGGTGCGGCCCTGCCTGAGCCTGTTTCGCTGACTATTGAAGATTTGAAAGATGGTGTAAAAGCAGATGAAAACGAAGGCCGCCTCGTCAAATTGAAAGGCTATATTGAATCAAAGCCTGACACACCTGCCGGCGGAGGCTACAATTTGACGATGATTGACAAAAACTACAATCCGCTGATGCTGCGGGTTATGGAAGAAACGAATGGGGTCAAACTGATTGAACAAGGGCAATGGTTCGAAATAACCGGGATTTTGAGCCGCTATAATACGCTGCAGCTTTTGCCGAGAAAACCGGAAGACATCAAGAGATTAGACGGCATCAGCCATCCTCCTCCCCCTTCAGAAGGACAATACGAAAGCATTGTGGACCGCGTTGTTGACGGGGATACCATTCATTTGAAAGAGCCGGTGTTGGGGTCGACAAAGGTGCGCTATGTTAATATTGATACGGCTGAAACCTATCATACGCCAAAAAACGATTTAGATGAAAACCAGCTGAAACACGGAAACCGGGCAAAAGAATATTTGCAGTCGATTTTGTCCCCAGGAGATAAGGTGACCGTTAAAGTGGGCAAAGAAGCCAAAGACGGCTATGGCCGGCTGCTCGCCCAAATCATAACCGAGGACGGTTTGAATACGAATTTGGAAATGGTCAAAAAGGGGATGGCTTCGACATATTTTATTTGGCCGATCGGAAGTGAAGAAGACTACGATTTGTTCCAAAACGCTGTCAAAAAGGCAAAAGAGGAACAGCTCGGCATTTGGAATCCAGATGATCTCCTTCTTGAACTGCCGTTTGAATTTCGTGCAAGAGAGCAGGGCAAAGGGCTGACAAGGCATGTCGGAGATTCAGCGGAAAAAACGTATGTCACGCCTGATGAATGGCGTGAAATTCCTGCGGAAAGACGAATTTTCTTTGCGTCTTCGGAAGAAGCGGAAGCCGCCGGATACACGAAAAAAGAGCAAAACGGAAATCTTTCTTTGCGGCTGTTAAGCATGAATGATCTGCACGGTAAAATCGATCAGAAGTATCAGCTCGATTTAAACGAAGACGGTCAGCCTGACGGAACATTTGGCAGAATGGATTACACAGCGGCCCTGCTCAAACAGAAAAAAGCGGAGCAGAAAAACACGCTCCTTGTCCATGCTGGAGATATGATCGGCGGAAGTTCGCCTGTGTCTTCCCTCCTTCAAGATGAACCGACCGTCGAAATCATGGAGGAAATCGGATTTGATGCAGGGACTGTCGGCAATCATGAGTTTGATGAGGGCACTGATGAGCTCCTGCGAATGTTAAAAGGCGGCGAACATCCTGAAGGAAAAGGGACGAAAGACTATGACGGTCAGAATTTTCCGCTTGTCTGTGCCAATTGCAAATTGAAAAACAGCGGAGGCAGTTTTTTGCCTCCATATGAGATCGTGGAAGTTGAAGGGATTCCCGTCGCCTTCATCGGGGTGGTAACCAGGTCTGCCGCCGATATGGTGATGCCTGACGGAATTAAAACGATTGAATTCACCGATGAGATCAAGGCGGTCAATCAGGCGGCGGAAGAACTGAAAGCGAAAGGCATCCATTCGATCGCTGTGCTCGCCCATATGACAGCTTCACAGAGCGGCAGCACCATAACGGGAGAATCTGCTGATCTGGCGAACCGCGCGGATCCTGAAGTGGATGTCATTTTCGCCGGGCATAATCATGAAGTCGTAAATGGCGAAGTCAATGATATTTTAATTGTTCAAGCGCATGAATATGGAAAAGCAATCGGTGTAGTCGATCTTGAAATTGATCGGAAGACAAAAGATATTGTCAAAAAGAACGCAGATGTAGAATACGTCAATCAGGAAAAACTCAGCCCTGATCCAGCCGTAAGCCGGATTTTGGAAAAATACGGGCATATGGTTGAGCCGATCATCAGCGAAAAAGTCGGTGAAGCGGCACATGATATGGCTGGCGGATACTCTAATGACGGTGACACACCGCTCGGAAATTTAATTGCCGACGGAATGAAGCAGGCGATGAACTCCGATTTCGCATTAATGAACGGCGGCGGCATCCGTCAAGATTTAAAAAAGGGGCCGATTACATGGGGCGATTTATTCAATATCCAGCCGTTCGGAAATGTGCTCGTTCGGCTTGAAATCAAAGGGAGCGATTTATTCGACATCTTAGATGCGCAGATTTCTCCGTCATACGGGCCAGACTACAGCATCAGCGGTTTCACCTATACTTGGGACCCTAAAACAAACAAAACGGCTGATATTTTTCTTGAAGATGGATCACCGATTGCCAAAGACCGCACCTATACAGTGACCGTGAATCATTTTATGGCCTCTGCCTCAGGAAGCAAGTACTCGCCGATTTCCAAGCTTGGGAAATACCCGGTGACAGGTCCGGAAGATATCGAAGCCACCGTTGCATTTGTGAAAAGCTTTAAAGAGCCGATTGCCTATACATCTGAAGGGCGGATCAAAAAGCTGGACGAGGCCTCACAGCCGGGAGGACCGCCTGGAAATGGTAACCCGGATGGAAGCGGATCGCCTGGAACCGGCGACGGATCGGGTTATAATGGAGAAAAACCGGAAGATTCGGATCATGGAGGGAAAACGGATGCTGATGGAACCGGCGCTGTTGTACAATCAGAGGCTGAAGAAACACCGGCTGGCCTGTCACATGACGTCCGGGACGGGCACATACTCCCAAATACGGCGACGGCTCTTTACAACATTCTGTTGTACGGCTTCTTCCTGTTCATGATTGGCGCAATTCTTTATGGAGTGAAAAGGGGTTTTGTAAAGCGATGAAAATCAAAGTTTTTTCTTTCTTTCTGATGGCCGCTGGTCTTATCATTTTTGCATATGGCGGATGGAAGATATTTGATATGAACAGACAGACGGATATGTCTTTATCAGAGGCAAAAGAAACGGTGGCAGCGGGATCGTCAGGAAGTTATTCAAAAGCCTTTTCCGAAGGGAAGCCGCCTGAGTCCTTTAAAACTGCAACAGGCGAAGCGGTCGGTATTTTGAAAATTCCAAAGCTAAAAGCGGAGCTGCCCATCGTTGAAGGCACAAGTCCGGATGATTTGGAAAAAGGCGTCGGACATTACAAAGAAAGCTATTATCCGAAGCAAAACGGGCAAATTGTCCTTTCAGGACACAGGGATACGGTCTTTCGAAGAACAGGCGAGCTTGAAATCGGCAATCTGCTGAAGATTGAGCTTCCCTACGGTAGCTTTGAATATCAGATTACGAACACAAAAATCGTCGATAAAGACGATACATCCATTATTACCTTGCAGCATGAAAAAGAAGAATTGCTGTTAACGACATGCTATCCGTTTTCCTACGTTGGAAATGCACCGCAGCGTTATATTATCTATGCGAAACCGCTTGAATCATAAAGGGCTGTCATATTTTTGACAGCCCTTTATGTATTTAGATTTTATTTGCGTTTCCGAATAAACGCTCAGCCTCCGTTTTGAAGTCATCGGGCAGGGACGCGGTTATGGTCAATCGTTCGTTGGTGATCGGATGGGTTACTTTGATTTGTTTTGCATGCAAAGCCTGTCTGTTGAAAAGAGCCGATGAACCGCCGTATAATGTGTCGCCTGCCAAAGGATGGCCGAGGCTGGCAAGGTGGACTCGGATTTGATGGGTTCTGCCTGTTTCCAGTTGAAGTTCGCACAATGAAACATGATGTTTATTGTGATAGCCTTTGACGGCATAATGAGTGACGGCCGGCTGCCCTGTCGGCGAGACTCTTCTTCTGACGGAGTGGTACCTGTCTCTTCCAATAGGGTTTGAAACCGTTCCTTGTTTCTTTTTGAACTTCCCTTCTGCTATGGCAAGATATGTCCTCGCCAGTTCTTTTCTTTGCAGCTGTTCGTCTAAAATCGCATGGGCAAGGCGGTGTTTTGCAAATACGATCGCACCGCTTGTATCTTTGTCAAGGCGATGAACATGGCGGATTCTCCGTTCCTCTCCGTTTGATTGAAAATAAAAGGAGATAAGATTGCTGAGTGTTCCGGTCTGCCCCTCTTCATTCGGATGTGTTGCAATTCCCGGTGGCTTATTGACGATGAGCATGTGATCGTCCTCAAACAAAACGGAAAGGTCGCCATACTCGGGCACGATGCCGCTCTCTTCCTCTTCTCTGAGATCGATCAATATCCTGTCGCCTGCTTTAAGCTGAAGGTTTTGTGAAACGTCTTTATGATTGACTTTTATTTTTTGGTTTGCTGCCCAATATTGAATGACCGGCTTTGAAGCTTTCGTTTCTCTTTTTAAAAATGTAAATAAATGTTCTCCGTTATTTTCGCCGTCGGCGACAAAAGTAACACCGCGATTTTTTTGGTTCATTTTTACTCTCCTTTCTGTAAAAAGCGATTCAGCTATCAGGAAACACTTACCTTCACAGCCCCGAGTTTTTGTGTGCTATTCTGTTTGAAGAGATTTGAACAAGGGATGAAGGGTGATAAATGTGCGTATTGTTAAAGCTGCAACTGAAGAGCAGGAAACCTATATTGAAGAGCTTGCATCTGAGCTGTATCAAGTATTGTCAATGTACTTCAGCAAACAAAAAATGAAAGAGCTGAAAAAGCAGGGAACGCTTGACTTTAAAGAATATGAATACAAAGGAATTCTGGATGAAGCATTTCAGATTATCACAAGTCTGCAATTGATCCACACGTTATTAACGAAATCAAAACGCCAGTGGGTGTTAAAAGACCGGGAACTCTTCGATAGAAACTGCCAAAAACTGAATGAATGCGGCCTGTATTTTCCTTTAAGCTCGTCCGATTTTAACATGCTGAAAACAGACGCTGATAAGCAGGGCATTCAATTGCTGATGTAAGAGCCGGTCATTGAACTTTAAAGAGCTGTTCCTCTATGGAAAAGCTCTTTTTTTTATGAAAAGACTATATAGGAAATCAGCAAAAAACACAATGGATGGTGTCAACTTCCTTTTTAGCATTTCACTTATTGTACATACTAACAAGCGAAAGGGGTGCAGTTTACTTGAACACAATCAACAATGCGATGTCAAGACAAGTTGCAACAGTTTCTTCCAATCAGACGGTTCAGGAAGCGGCAGAGCTTATGAGCCAGCATAATGTTGGAGCGATTCCGGTTGTTGATCAGGGTGTGTTAAAAGGAATGATCACAGACCGTGATATCACACTGAGAACGACAGCTGAAGGACAAGATGGACAGACGCCTGTTTCACAAATCATGACAACGAATATCGTTTCGGGGAATCCGAACATGAGCCTTGAAGAAGCGTCACAGCTTATGGCGCAAAGCCAAATCCGACGCCTGCCGATCGTGGAGAACAACCATTTAGTCGGCATTGTCGCGCTTGGAGACCTGGCGGTAAATGAACTGTCTAATGAATCAGCCGGACAGGCGCTTACGAACATTTCCACTCCGACAAAAACACAATAAATACGGAAGAGCTTGCCTCTAAAACAGCAGGCTCTTCTTCCTTTATACATACTGATTTGAATGCGCCGGACTTTTCAAGGGTTAGCAAGAAGGATACAATAAGTTTGCAAACAGTCAAAAGGAGTGGGCTAAAGCGTGATGATTAAAGCAGTGATTTTTGATTTTGACGGTCTTATTTTAGATACAGAAACACATGAGTATGAAGTGCTTCAAGAAATATTTGAAGAGCATGGGTCGGCGCTTCCAATGTCGGTTTGGGGAAAAGTGATCGGTACGTCCGCGGGATTTCAGCCATTCGTTTACTTGGAGGAGCAGCTTGAAACAAAGCTTGACCATGAAGAACTGACGAAGATGAGGCAGGAGCGTTTTATAAAAAGAATGGAAAATGAAAAACCGCGCCCAGGTGTGGAAGCTTATTTATCAGCGGCAAAAGAGCTCGGTCTAAAAATCGGCCTGGCTTCAAGCTCAGATTATAAATGGGTATCTCAGCATTTAAAACAAATCGGCCTTTATGACGATTTTGAGTGCATCAGAACGGCTGATGATGTAGAAGAAGTCAAACCGAATCCGGAGCTTTATCTGAAGGCTGCCGATTGCCTTGGTGTGAAGCCTGGGGAATGCATCGCTTTCGAAGACTCTGTCAATGGATCGATTGCGGCAAAACGGGCCGGTATGAAGTGTGTCATCGTTCCGAATCAAGTCACGAAAACTTTGCTGTTCGAAGATTATGACCATCGCCTTGAATCAATGGCGGAATTGGAACTTGAACGTCTGATAGAGAAAATTTCTGAACAAGCATGAAGAAGAGGAGAGGAGGAATGAGGCGTGTCTGAAAAATTGGATCTTTCCCGTTTTGAAAAAAAGATTGTAATTCGCAATATTGAAGAAAAGGATATCGAAAGCATCATTGAGCTTCAGGGACTTTGCTTTCCGGGAATGATCCCTTGGAAGCGTGAGCATTTGGAAAGCCATCTTGATCATTTTCCGGAAGGGCAGTTCTGTGCAGAGCTTGACGGTGAAGTGATCGGCTCCTGCTCAAGTCTGCTGATCAATTTTGATGAATATGATGACAGGCATACATGGCAGGATATTACAGATGACGGCTATATCACCAATCATAACCCTGACGGCTTAAACATGTACGGTATTGAAGTCATGGTTCAACCTGAATACAGAAGAATGAAAATCGGACACCGTCTTTATGAAGCACGCAAAGATCTGGCGAGAAGGCTGAATCTAAAAAGCATCATTATCGGCGGACGGATTCCGAATTACCATAAGTACGCTTCGGAGATGACGCCGAGAGAATATGTGGAACAGGTCATTCACCACCAGATTTATGATCCGGTCCTTTCATTTCAGCTTTTGAACGGATTTACGATGATGAGGATTAATCCAAACTATCTTCCTGATGACAAAGCATCAAGCAAATATGCGACTTTGATGGAGTGGAATAATGTCGACTATCTGCCGCAAACGAAGCGCTATTACAAGTCGGCTTTTCCGGTTCGGATCTGCGTGATTCAATACGAAATGAAGCAGATTCATTCGTTTGAGGAGTTTGCCAATCAAGTGGAATACTATGCGGATGTCGCTTCAGACGCCGGAGCTGATTTTGCAGTTTATCCGGAAATCTTTACGACACAGCTGATGTCTTTTCTCGAAGAGCGTTCTCCGAGCCTCGCCGTGCAGCGAATCACAGAATACACCGAGGATTATATCAGCTTGTTCACAGATCTTGCCGTCAAATATAACGTGAATATTATCGGCGGCTCCCACTTTGTCGAAGAGGAAGGGAAAATCTACAATATCGCTTATCTCTTTAGAAGGGACGGCACGATTGAAAAGCAGTACAAGCTCCACATCACGCCGAATGAACGGAAATGGTGGGGCATCAGCAGAGGAGATGAAGTGCGCGTTTTTGACACAGACTGCGGAAAAATTGCGATTCAGATCTGCTATGACATTGAGTTCCCTGAGCTCGGCAGAATCGCGACGGAAAAAGGCGCAAAAATTATTTTTACGCCTTTCTGTACTGAAGACCGTCAAGGCTATTTGCGCGTCAGATACTGCGCTCAGGCAAGAGCAGTTGAAAATCAGGTATACACCGTCATTTCCGGAACGGTCGGAAATCTTCCGCAAACCGAAAATATGGATATTCAATATGCGCAATCCGCGATTTTCGCTCCTTCAGATTTTGAATTTGCAAGGGATGGAATCGTCGGTGAATGCAATCCGAACATTGAAATGGTGGTCATCGGCGATGTCGACTTGGAAATTCTCAGAAGGCAGCGCCAGGACGGAACGGTCCGTCAGCTCAAGGACAGGCGCCATGACATATACCGGATCCATTATAAAAAATAATCGAACAGAGCCGGCCGTTTTTGGCCGGCTTTATTCAGTTTGACTTTTTGGTTTATTTTTCATATATTGTAACTATCAAAAGGAGGTGGGAAAGATGAATCAAACTGGTATCCGCATGACAGACATGCAAGCTCATTTGTATATTTGTCGTGCGATTTTTTCCGGAGAATGCGGATTACGGGATCAGTCTGCCCTTTTTACACATTCATACAGGAAAAAATACCAGTGAGAGACATCTGCCCACAATCGGATTTTCATTCATGTCTGATGACCTGATGGCAGTGTGCAGCTCTGCCGTCTTTTTTAATGCAAAAGTGTCTCTTCACTGGAATATGGAGGAAGAGATAAGTGATCGTATGCAGTATACAGAATGTCACGAAAACGTACGGAGGACACGCGGTTTTCAATGGACTTTCCTGCGAATTTAAGCAAGGTGAACGCATCGGTCTGATCGGCCGCAATGGCTGCGGGAAAACGACTTTATTAAAGTTAATGAGCGGTCAAGTACAGCCTGATGAAGGCCTTGTCACCTGGAAAAAAGGAACGGCCGCCGGGTTATTGGAGCAGACTCCTTCCATGGACGGCCAAAAAACAGTGAAAGAGCTGTTTTATGATGTGTTTGCTTCATTATGGAAAATACAGCACAGGCTTTCCCAGATTGAACGGGAGCTTTCAGGCGAAAACGATATGAAAAGGCTTGAACGCCTGTTGGAGCGGTACGGGGCATTGCAGGAAGAATTTCAGCAAAAAGGCGGTTATGAGATCAGCGCGCAAATTGAACGCGTTGCCGCCGGATTGAATGTCAGCCGCCTGTTTGATAGGCCGTGGCAAGGCTTGAGCGGAGGCGAGCGGACAAAGGTCGGCCTGGCGCGCCTTTTGCTTTCAGCGCCGGATTTGCTTTTGCTGGATGAGCCGACAAACCATTTAGATTTAACTGCGATCGAATGGCTTACATCATTTTTAAAGCAGTACAAAGGAACGGTAGTCATCGTTTCGCATGACCGCTATTTTTTGGATGAAGCCGTCACATCCATTTTTGAAATCGACCAAGGCGAATTTCACATGTATCAAGGCGGCTATTCAAAATATGCGGTTGAACGAGAGGAGCGCCTCATCAAAGAATTCCAGCATTATCAGGACCAGCAGAAAAAGATCAAAAAAATGAAAGAAACGATTAAGCGTTTAAAGGAATGGGCGAATCGGTCCAATCCTCCGAACGATGGTCTGCATCGGCGGGCGAAAAGCATGGAAAAGGCTTTGGCGCGCATCGAAGTTTTGAAAAAACCCGTGCTGGAGCGGGAGAAAATAAACTTATCTTTCAAAATGGACGGCCGAAGCGGAAAAGACGTCGTCAAGCTTGAGGAAGTGAGCAAACGATTGGGCGGCCGGATGCTCTTTAACAGCCTGAGCATGCATGTCCGCTTTCAGGAGCGCGCCGCCATTGTCGGTGAAAACGGCAGCGGCAAAACGACGCTTCTCAATATCATTGGCGGAGCAGCTGCCCCTGACGGCGGGGTTGTCCAGCTTGGAAGCCATTTGTCGGCTGCCCATCTGACTCAGCATGTCGCTGAACTGAATGAAGAGCAGTCGGTTCTAGACGAATTCCGTGAAAAAGTCACTGCAACTGAAGGTGAAGCCCGCATGATGCTTGCAAAATTTTTGTTTTACGGAAATGCCGTTTTTCAAAGAGTAAAAGATTTAAGCGGGGGAGAGCGGATGAGGCTTCGGCTGGCCCAGCTTGTTCATCAGCAGCATAATGTCCTCATTCTCGATGAACCGACAAACCATTTAGACATTGAGTCAAAAGAAGTGCTCGAAGAAGCATTGAGCCAATTTGAGGGAACAATAATAGCGGTATCACATGACCGGTATTTTCTCGATCGTCTGTTCAATGTCACCTATTGGCTTGACGGCGGGCGGTTGACCCGATATGACGGAAACTATACGGCTGCGAGAGAGAAGAAAAAGCGGCTGGATGGAAGCTGAAATAAAAGAAGGACAGGGTCAGCCGGCCCTGTCCATTTGATCTGAAGAATGCTGATATTGAAAAGAAAAGAAATCTTCTTTATTATTAAAATTATGACTGAAAACGGTTTATATATAAAAAAGAAGGTGCATCATGGAATTTTTGCTTGTTTTGCTGCCTGTTTTCGGGATTTTTGCGATTGGGTTTATCGGACAAAAGCTGCTTCATTTTGATATTCAAAATCTTTCTAAAATGTCCCTTTATTTAATGTCTCCTTTTTTGGCGTTTGATACATTTTATGAAAACAGGCTGACTATGGATTATGTATATATGTCCGTCTATTGCCTCGGCCTCTGTTTAACTTTGATTCTATTTGTATATATCATTTCATATTTTCACAAGTATTCCAATCAGGAGCGGTGCGCTCTTGTTTTGTCGTCTGCTTTCATGAACAATGGAAACTACGGCACTCCGGTCGTCTTGCTTGTCTACGGGACGGCGGGGCTTGATATCGCCGTTGTGCTGATGGTGCTTCAGCAGCTTGTGATGAGCACGATCGGCGTGTATTATGCAGCGAAAGGAAGCTCTAAGGGAGGCGGCTTTAAAACGGTGATGACGAGGGTAACCCGGATGCCCGTTGCATATGGGGCGCTGCTCGGCATGTTTTTTCAGTTGGGTCATATTTCGATTCCCGAACAGTTAATGACGGCAATTAAATTAGTAGGCGACGCTGCGATACCGACGATTATGATCATTCTAGGCATGCAGCTTGCCGTCATTTCCTTTAAGCATATTGAATATCGGAAAATCTCTTATTCTCTCTTGCTGAAGCTGTTCGTGTCCCCCTTGATTGCCTTGGGATTCGCTCTCATCCTGCCTGTCGACGATTTGGTCAAAAAGATTATGATTCTGGCCGCTGCCATGCCGACGGCGGCAAATACGACACTGATGGCCGTACAGTTTGAAACAAAGCCGGAAATCGTTTCAAGCGCAACGTTTATCAGCACGATGCTCAGCATAGCCACCTTGCCGGCGGTGCTCTGGATGCTTTCTCTGTGGGGCTGACCTGAAATCGTTCAGGCAGCCTTTTTGCATATCAAAACAAAAAAAGGAACGGCACCTCATCCGGAGAAGTAAATCAATAGGAAACTGAAATGATTTACTTTTTTGAAACATTGATTGTGGTGATGACATAGGAGCTTTCTGAAACGAAACGATCGCTGAGATGATCATGGAACCGATCATTACGGGAGGCGGCATCCTCATGCCTCATGACGGATATATGGAGGTTAAAAAGATCTGTGAGAAGCACGAAGCGCACTTGATCTGTGATGAAGAGATCTGCGGTTTTGGCAGGACTGGTCAATGATTTGATTTTATAAATTATCGTGTTTATTACGATGGCAAAAGGTTTAACAGGCGGATATCTGCCGCTTTCGGCAACGGATAAGTATGACCGCCTCCGCCATGTCAATACGTTTGGAGGAAGCCCTGCGGCCTGCGTTGGCACTGAATAACCTCAGCGTGATGGAGGAGGAGCAATTAAATGAACGATCAAGGACGCTCGGCCTAAGGCTCCTCAGTGAATGAAAAGCCGCCTGAATGTTGTCGGAAACATCTGCGGCAAAGGGCTGCTTGTCGGGAAAGAACCCGAAGATGTCAAAGATGTGGACAAAGTGATCAGGCAATCCAGGGAAAAAAGGATTCATTGTCAGCAAAAACGGAGATACGGCGGCCGGATATCATTTGCATCCCCGCTCAGCCTGTGGGAACAAGACCTTTCATTTATGGTGAAAGTGCTCAAGGAAAGCCTTTGCCGGCTGTAACGAAAGGGGCGGCGGGAGCGCCGCCTCAGCTTAATCGCCGGTTAACAGAGCAATCTTTCCGAACTGTTCACCGTTTGCCATTCGTTTAAAGGCATGAACAGCTTCTGATAACGAGAATGCTTGATCTATGATCGGTTTTAGTGAATGACGTTCCATAAAGGCGAGCATTTGCCGAAATTCTTCAAGGCTCCCCATCGATGTGCCGATGATGCTAATTTGCGGAAAAAAAAGCGAGCGCAGCGGAAGGTTGATGCTGTCTCCAGAACTGGCGCCGAAATTGACGATCCGTCCGTTCGGTTTTATGACATCAAAATAGTTTGCAAATGTGGCCGGACCGATGCTGTCAAGGATGATGTCAGCGTGATGTCCGTCCATGTTTTCTTTCCAATCGCCGCCGCTGTCAAAGGCGCGGTCTGCTCCATAATGCAGCGCTTCTTTCCTTTTTTCTTCACTCCGCGATGTCACAGTGACTTCTGCGCCAAGAGCCTTTGCCATCAGCAGTGCATAGGTTGCGACACCGCTTCCGATTCCGGGAATCAAGATATGTTCGCCTTTTTTCAAGCACCCTTTCGTAAATAGGGCTCTGTAGGCGGTCAGAGCGGACAATGGCAAGACTCCGGCTTCCTCCCAGGAAAGATAGGCGGGTTTTGTAACGACGTGTTTGGCCGGAACGATGACATGTTCCGCGAAAGTGCCATCAGTCGGGCCTCCCAGGATGTCCGGAACCTGCGGAACGGAATCGGTCAGTTCCCAAGCAATGCTCGGATTGATGATCACCTCTGTATGAACGGAGAGATCTTGCACACCCTCGCCGATTTCTTCTATAATGCCGGCTCCGTCTGAACCGGGAATAAACGGGGCATCGCCTGCTTTTCTCGACCGAAAGAGAAACAGGTCCCTATGATTCAGCCCCGCTGCTTTCAGTTTGATTTTTACTTCGCCAAAGCCGGGCGATTTAGCTGAAACGTCTTGATATGTAAGTCCCGAAAGTCCGGTCGTACCGTCATGTATGATCGCTTTCATCAAAAATCCCCTTTCATATGTGATTAAGCTAAATTATCCACCCGGGATGGGGGAATGTAAAATCATCTGCTTGGGAATGATTTTCATCAGTAAAAGCCAAACTTCTTTCTATATAAGGGATTGCAATGTGAGGGAAATTCCTTTAGTGTAATACAGTATCCAGTAAAAGCAGGATAGTAAATGAAGGAGATGGAACATGAGTTTTGACGATCAGCAAATTTTACCGGCAATACGAAACATGAAACAATTTGATATTTTTTTGGACAGTCCTTTTTCATACGGAGTCCTTCTTGATATTCATCTTGGACAGTTGGGCGGGGTCATCAGCGCTGCGAGAGCACGCGGAAAAAATATGCTTGTGCATGTCGATTTAATCCAGGGAATTAAACACGATGAGTACGGAGCGGAATTCATCTGTCAGGCAATGAAGCCAGCTGGTATTCTGTCAACGAGATCAAGCGTGATTGCCAAGGCAAAGCAGAAGAAAGTATATGCCATCCAGCGCATGTTTTTAATTGACACAAGCGCCATGATGAAAAGTATTGAACTCGTTAGAAAACATAGACCTGATTATATTGAAGTGCTTCCGGGAGTTGCACCGGAATTGATTAGTGAAGTAAAGGAAAAAACCGGAATTCCAATATTTGCAGGAGGATTCATCCGTTCTGAAAAAGATGTAAGAAAAGCGCTAGAGGCTGGGGCTACAGCTGTGACTACCTCTGATACGGAACTGTGGAAAAAGTATTGGGGTTAAAATTTAAAATGTGAAAAAATATTGACACCGCTTACATTTTACGATACGATCTTACTAAGTTAATACATTGTGACGGAGACTCGGAGACCACAGCAGTTCTTTACTATGATCATGTAAAGAAAGTTTGCTGTGTTTTTTTTATGGTCTTTTAAGCACAGTGGATAAGATGAACAATGACTGTTCATCTGGAATTGATAGATTGATTAGGAGGGATTAGCCTTGACAGCATTTTGGGGAGAAGTTATTGGTACGATGCTGCTCATCGTATTTGGTGCAGGTGTATGTGCAGGAGTAAATTTAAAGAAATCGCTTTCTCATCAATCGGGATGGATTGTTATCGCATTTGGTTGGGGGCTCGGAGTGGCCATGGCCGTATATGCCGTCGGCAATATCAGCGGAGCGCATTTAAATCCTGCTGTTACGCTGGGGCTGGCATTTGTCGGCGATTTTCCTTGGGAGCAGGTGCCTTCCTATATTTTAGGACAGATGCTTGGTGCATTTTTAGGAGCCGTACTCATTTTTCTTCACTATTTGCCGCATTGGAAAGAAACAGAAGATACTGGAGCCAAGCTCGGAGTATTCTCAACAGGGCCGGCCATTCCTAATACGTTTGCCAACCTGTTCAGCGAAACATTGGGGACATTTATTCTCGTGCTCGGCATTTTAGCGATTGGCGGAAACAAATTCACAGACGGACTGAATCCGCTTGTTGTCGGATTTCTGATCGTGGCGATCGGCCTCTCGCTTGGAGGTACGACAGGTTATGCGATTAATCCGGCGCGAGATTTGGGACCAAGAATCGCCCATTTCGTTCTCCCGATTGCGGGAAAAGGAGGATCGAACTGGAGATATGCATGGATTCCAGTCCTTGGACCGGTTCTCGGAGGATCATTTGCAGGCGTATTTTACAATGCCTTTTTTAAAGGGCACATGACAAACAGCTTTTGGTTTGTAAGCGCTGCAGTAGCTGTGATATTGTTAGGTTTCTATATTCATATGAAAAAACAGGCAGTGGATAAATCGGTCACGTTTTAAGTAAAGTGACTCTTAACAGACTCATAGGGGGAGTTAAAATGGAAAAATATATTTTATCTCTTGATCAAGGAACGACAAGTACAAGAGCGATTATATTCAACAAAAACGGGGAAGTTGTGCATACCGCACAAAAAGAGTTTCAACAGTATTTCCCGAACCCGGGCTGGGTTGAACACAACGCAAATGAAATCTGGGGATCTGTCCTGTCCGTTATCGCTTCAGCACTTTCTGAATCAGGAATAGAAGCCGGACAAATAGCCGGGATCGGCATTACGAACCAGAGGGAAACAACAGTCGTCTGGGATAAACATACCGGCAAGCCGGTTTACAATGCGATTGTCTGGCAGTCGCGCCAAACGGCAGACATATGCCATGAATTAAGAAATAAAGGCTGTGAAGATACAATCAGGGAAAAAACAGGACTCTTGATTGATCCTTACTTTTCAGGAACAAAGGTCAAGTGGATCTTGGATCATGTAGAAGGAGCGAGGGACAAAGCCGAAAACGGCGACCTGCTTTTTGGAACAATCGATACATGGCTGATCTGGAAGATGTCAGGCGGAAAAGCTCATGTGACAGATTATTCAAACGCATCAAGAACATTAATGTTCAACATTTATGACTTGAAATGGGATGAGGAACTGCTCGACATTCTCGGCGTTCCGAAATCCATGCTTCCGGAAGTCAAGCCTTCATCACATGTCTACGCTGAAACGGTCGATTATCATTTCTTCGGAAAAAATATTCCGATTGCCGGTGCGGCCGGAGACCAGCAGGCGGCATTGTTCGGGCAAGCCTGCTTTGAAGAAGGAATGGTTAAAAATACGTATGGCACAGGCTGTTTCATGCTGATGAACACCGGTGAAAAAGCAATTAAATCAGAGCATGGCCTATTGACGACGATCGCTTGGGGAATTGACGGAAAGGTAGAATACGCGCTGGAAGGAAGCGTATTTGTCGCAGGCTCCGCCATTCAATGGCTTCGCGATGGGCTGAGAATGTTTAAGGATGCAAAAGAAAGTGAAAATTACGCTGTAAGAGCAGAATCTGCTGATGGTGTTTATGTGGTTCCGGCATTTGTCGGCTTAGGCACGCCTTATTGGGACAGCGATGTTCGCGGCGCTGTATTTGGTCTGACCCGAGGAACATCAAAAGAGCATTTTATTAGAGCAACGCTTGAGTCGCTTGCATATCAAACGAAAGATGTGCTTGATGCGATGATGGAAGACTCCGGGATTTCGGTTAAAAAGCTGCGGGTTGACGGCGGAGCTGTAAAGAACAACTTCCTGATGGAGTTTCAGGGAGACATTCTGAATGTTCCGGTTGAACGTCCGGAAATCAATGAAACGACTGCACTTGGTTCAGCTTATTTAGCAGGCCTTGCCGTCGGCTTCTGGAACGATCGCTCAGACATCAAAGATCAATGGCAGCTCGATAAGCGCTTTGAACCGAAAATGGAAGAACAAGAGCGTGACAGTTTATACAGCGGATGGAAAAAGGCAGTAAAAGCAGCTATGGCTTTTAAATAACATTTATGCTACAATGAACTTAAGTTAATAGAAACGGTTGGAGAAGAGGAGAGACCACAACACCAAAGCAGCGTCATTGCTTTGGATGTTTGTGGTCTCTTTTTCTATTATTTGCCGTGACAACAAGGGAGGACTTTAATATGGAATCATTATTTTCAAGCCGCAAACGCGACGACATTCTTAATCATATGACAAAACAGAAATACGATGTGTTTATTATCGGCGGCGGGATCACTGGAGCCGGTACGGCCTTGGATGCCGCTTCACGGGGGATGAAAACGGCTCTTTGCGAAATGCAGGACTTTGCCGCAGGGACATCAAGCCGTTCGACGAAGCTTGTGCACGGAGGGCTCCGCTACTTGAAGCAGTTTGAAGTCAAAATGGTCGCCGAAGTCGGTAAAGAGCGGGCGATTGTTTATGAAAATGGCCCGCATGTGACAACGCCTGAATGGATGCTTCTGCCGATGCATAAGGGAGGAACGTTCGGCAAGTTTTCGACATCTATCGGCCTTAGAGTTTATGATTTTTTGGCAGGCGTCAAGAAGCATGAGCGGAGAAGTATGCTGAATGCAAACGAAACACTCGAAAAAGAGCCGCTTGTGAAAAAGGACGGCCTCAAAGGCGGAGGCTATTATGTCGAATATCGGACAGATGACGCCAGACTGACAATTGAAGTATTAAAAGAAGCGGCAAAGTTTGGAGCTGAGGCCGTGAACTATGCGAAAGTAAGCGAGTTTCTTTACGAAAACGGCAAAGTTGTCGGTGTCGTCATTGAAGACGTTTTGACAAAGAAAAAATACCGCGTCTATGCAAAAAAAATCGTCAATGCGACAGGACCTTGGGTCGACCGTCTCAGGGAAAAGGACCGCTCAAAAGAAGGCAAACACCTTCAGCATACAAAGGGAGTGCATCTTGTTTTTGATCAATCGGTCTTCCCTTTAAAACAAGCGGTGTATTTCGATACGCCCGACGGCCGCATGGTGTTCGCCATTCCTAGGAATGGCAAGGCATATGTCGGAACAACGGACACCGTTTACAACAAGGATCTGGAACATCCGAGAATGACGACAGAAGACAGGGACTATGTCATCAAAGCGATCAATTATATGTTCCCTGAGCTGGGCATTAAAGCCGAGCATGTGGAATCCAGCTGGGCCGGGCTCAGACCGCTGATTCATGAAGAAGGAAAAGACCCGTCGGAGATTTCCCGCAAAGATGAAATCTGGACATCGGACTCCGGTTTGATCACGATTGCCGGCGGAAAACTGACAGGATACAGAAAAATGGCTGAACATATCGTCGATCTTGTCAGAACCCGTCTGAAAGAAGAAGGAGACAAAGACTTCGGACCTTGCAAAACAAAAACAATGCCGATTTCCGGCGGGCATATCGGCGGCTCCAAAAACTTAGAGGCCTTTATTGAGGCGAAAGCGGCTGAAGGGGTTGCAGCAGGTTTAACAGAACAAACAGCCAAACAGCTTGCAGCCAGATACGGATCGAATACAGACCATCTGTTTGAACGAGTGCAGCAGCTGAAGGATGAAGCAGCTAAACGCCGCATTCCTGTTCACGTATTGGCGGAAATGGACTATGGCATTGAAGAAGAAATGGCCGCCGCACCGGCAGACTTCTTTGTACGCAGAACGGGCGCGCTATTTTTTGACATCCATTGGGTCCGCACGTATAAAGAGGGACTTACGGAATATATGAGCGACAAGCTGAACTGGGACGCCGAAACAAGGGCTGAGCATATGAAAACATTAGATATGCTGCTTCATGACGCGGTGGTTCCGCTTGAGAACAAATCATCATGACAAGTGCAAAAGGCATGTGTGAATGTTTCGGTAAAACAGGTCTGAATATCTAAAATGGTGCTGCCTTGATAAGAGGCAGCCTCATTTTTTTAGATGAGCCGTCTAATTTTGGACAAAGCAGGCGTTTATCGATAATATAAAAAGAAAAGGCTGCAATTACATAGGCTAGAACAATGGAGGTCTGTCATGAGCTGGAGAACAAGCTATGAACGTTGGAAGAAAAATGAAAACCTAGATCCTGAATTAAGGTCTCTCCTTCTCGAACGAGAAGGAAATGAAAAAGAATTGGAAGATTGCTTTTATAAAAAGCTTGAATTTGGAACAGCGGGGATGCGCGGGGAAATCGGACCCGGCCCGAACAGAATGAACGTCTATACGGTTCGCAAAGCATCGGCCGGCCTTGCTTCTTATATTGCTGCAAACGGGGAGGAAGCCAAGAAGCGCGGCGCTGTCATCGCTTATGACTCCCGCCACAAATCGCCTGAATTTGCGATGGAAGCGGCTAAAACGCTTGCCGCAAACGGCGTTCAGACGTATCTGTTTGATGAACTGCGCCCGACGCCTGAGCTTTCATTCGCGGTAAGAGAGCTGAATGCATATGCCGGTATCGTGATTACGGCAAGCCACAATCCTCCGGAATACAATGGCTACAAAGTATACGGCGATGACGGGGCCCAGCTGCCGCCCGAGGCCGCTGACAGGCTCATAGGCCACGTCAATGCGATTGAAAACGAACTGGACATTCCGGCTGGCGATGAAGACGCTTTAAAAGAAAAAGGGCTGATTAAGGTCATCGGCGAGGATATAGACCAAGCATACCTTGACAAGCTGACGTCGATCTCCGTCAATCCGGATCTTTCTCAAAAGACAGAAGTAAAGGTGATATTCACTCCGCTGCACGGCACAGCCAACAAATCCGTCAGACGGGGACTCAAAGCTCTCGGATATGAACATGTCACCGTCGTTCCTGAACAAGAGCTGCCAGATCCTGATTTTTCGACTGTTTCTTCACCTAATCCGGAAGAACACGCCGCTTTTGAATATGCAATCAAATTGGGCGAGGAAAAAGAAGCCGATATTCTGATCGGGACAGACCCTGATGCAGACCGCCTCGGCGTCGCTGTAAAAGATCAAGAAGGGCGCTATGTTGTGCTGACTGGGAACCAGACGGGAGCGCTTCTGCTCCATTATTTGCTTTCACAAAAACAGCAAAAAGGAATCCTCCCGGAAAACGGCGTCGTTTTAAAAACGATTGTCACAAGCGAAATGGGCCGCGATATCGCAGCTTCGTTCGGGCTTGATACAATCGACACACTGACAGGCTTTAAATTCATCGGAGAAAAAATGAAGCAATATCACGCCTCAGGCGAATATACCTTCCAATTTGGCTATGAAGAAAGCTACGGCTATTTAATCGGCGACTTTGCAAGGGATAAGGATGCTGTCCAGGCCGCGCTCCTTGCCGTTGAAGTATGCGCCTTTTATAAAAAAGAGGGGAAATCTCTTTATGACGGTTTAATGGAGCTGTATAAAACATTCGGCTATTATCGCGAGGGATTGAAGTCTCTTACATTAAAAGGGAAAGAAGGAGCTGAACAGATCGCTGCAATCCTCAGCTCTTTCAGAAAGCAGCCGCCTCTTTCAATCGCCGGAAAAGATGTGATGTCTGCTGAGGATTATCTGATCGGCAAACGGACGCTGCTGAAGGAAAACAAGGAAGAAACGATTGATCTTCCAAAATCGAATGTCCTGAAATACTTCCTTGAGGACGGATCATGGTTCTGCCTCCGCCCGTCCGGCACAGAACCTAAAGTGAAATTTTATTTTGCGGTCAAAGGCCAAAGCCATCAAGACAGTGAAGCGCGTCTGAAGACCTTGACAGATGAAGTAATGAATAAAATAGATGAGCTTGTAAAAGCAGCATCAAATTCGTAAGACTAAAAATCCGCCGCATGTATGCAGGCGGATTTTTTTTCATCCCTATTGAAAAGTCATGCTGTTGAATGTAATGTATAATTTGCATAAAGTACGATATAAATTGCATGATGTTGAGCATTCATTTCAATTTTATGAATGAGGGGGAGAATAGGCATGAAGTTTTTTAAATCTGGAGATGAATACATTGAAAAGAAAATGGAGCAATTTTTCAGCGAAGCCGGCATGATCGTTGCGGTTCTATTGTTGATCGATTTTCTCATCAGAAGCCTCATTTTGGAGAGGCCATCATCCGAATACTTAATCAGCGGAATTGGTTTTGCTGTCTATGCAGGCTGGATTTTATTCCGCTATCTTTTTTCCGGGCTTGAGTACCCGGAGATCGCGAATCAATTGACTTATCGGAAAAAAAGAAAAGAAATCATAGCGGTCAGCTTCGCTTCCGGCATCATCTTTTTCATTTTAACGCTCATATTCATCGGCGTCCCGGAACAGCCGGATGAATGGGTTGACTTGATTGTGATGTTTATTCTGTTTGTATTTTTTTATTTCATTATCCATTTTATTTCTTTGCATAAATCTTTCAAAAAAAATAAAGATCTTTTAGACGATTAAATAAACACGGCGGGTGAGCAAATGGTGAACCGAGTCAAATTGGCCCGAATCGAAAAGTCATGGACACAAGCCCAGTTAGCAGAACGGGTTCGGGTGACGAGGCAGACGATCGGACTGATTGAAAAAAATAAATATAATCCGACATTGCAGCTTTGCATTGCTATTGCAAAGGCTCTGGATAAAACCTTGGACGATTTATTTTGGGTGGATGATGAAAAATGATGAATGGGTTGAAGCCGGCGGATGAATAAAAATGACTCAATTCTTCAGCTAAGCGGGGATGATCATCGCCTTTCTCTTGTTGATGGATATTGTGGTCAGAAGCGCTGTTTTGCACAACGGTTTTTCAGAATATACGGCAAGTCCAGCCGGTTTAGGCTACTCGGAAATCGACAACGTTAAAACATATCGACAAAAATGTATGCAGATCCTGTACAGCAGTATCATCCGGGCCTTGGCCGTCCTGTTCATCGATTGTGCGTTCACAGGTCTGCCTAATGGACCGGGAGAATGGGGGGAGCTTGATTCTGTTTGGCTTGCCGGTCGTGTTGTTTTGCTTTTGGATCAGTTTGTACTCCTTGAAAAGGTTTTGGAAAAGAAACAAAGATCTTTTCGAACCAGCTCTCAGTCAAAAGTCTGAGAAAAATTCATCTAATACGGCGAGCCGTTTCCGATCTTATGGAGGGCGTCATTTTTTTGAAACATTTGTATAATAAAATAAGCTGGAATCTGGAATGAGGGGCGGATGAAGCTTTTGAGAGAAGACACCCGGTTTGAAAAACTAAAAACGCTGAAAGAAATCGCGGAAACCTTAAATGAAGGAAATTATGTAAAGGAAACGCTTGATGCTGTCTTGAAGAAGCTTCTTCATTTGACAGGACTCAAGACGGCATGGCTTTTTCTGATTGATGAGAAAGGCGGTTTTGAACTGGCTGCATCCGCTTTTTTACCTGAAGCTCTCGCTTATGATGACAGCCGCTTATTGTGTGAAGGAGGATGTTATTGCCTTCAGCAATACAGGGACGAAAATTTGGACAGAGCGACAAATATGATCCACTGCCAGAGAATTGATAAGGCCATTAAAATGAACAGGGGAGATCCCGAAGGCATTACCCAGCATGCAACAGTGCCGCTCAGAGATCAAAATAAACGATTTGGCCTGCTGAATGTCGCCGCTCCCGGCAAAATCCACTTTAACCGGGAAGAGCTGGCACTTTTAGAGGCTGTCGCCCTGCAAATCGGCACAGCCATTAAACGGATGAGGCTTGCTGAAACAGAACGAAAAAATGTCCTTTTGACGGAGAGGAACAGGCTCGCACAGGATTTGCATGATTCTGTCAACCAAATGATTTTTTCGTTAAGTCTGACCGCAAAAGCTGCCGGCGAAATGACAAATAACCCCGAAGTCTGTGAAATGCTTGAGTTTATCCAGGACCTATCACACGAAGCACTCCTTGAGATGAGGGCATTGATTTGGCAGCTCAGACCCCAAGGCCTTGAAGAAGGACTGGGGGCCGCCCTTGAAAAGTATGCCGAAGTCCTCGGTCTTGATGTGAAGATGACGCTCAGCGGTGTTCTGCGCTTATCGCCAGCAGAGGAAGAGCTGTTTTGGCGTCTGAGTCAGGAGGCGCTCAACAATTGTAAGAAACATGCGGAAGCCGAGCTGATCCATGTGAACATCTGCGTGTCTCCGTCATCTGCTTTTCTGGAAATCGAAGATGATGGAAAAGGCTTTTCATACGATCCTGATTCAGCTATTCCGACGCTTGGCTTAAAAGGAATGAAAGAACGGACAGAAAAGGCGGGAGGCACCTTCCATCTCGAGTCGGACATGAATAAAGGGACGAAAATCCGGGTTGTTCTGCCATGCAGGGAGAAGGGGGAGGCAAAATGGAGAAAATAAAAATCGTCATTGCCGATGATCATCACATTGTCAGAAAAGGCCTGCTGTTTTTTTTCAAGACGAAAAGCGATCTGGCTGTTGTGGGAGAAGCATCGACAGGCGCAGAAGCGTTGGAAGCCTTAAATAAAAATGATGCAGATATCGTTTTAATGGATTTGTCGATGCCTGAAATGGACGGAATTGAAGCGACAAAGCAAATCAAAAAAGCATATCCGTCGGTTAAAGTGATTGCATTGACAAGCTATGCCGACGAGGCGCACGTGATTCCCGCCATTCAAGCCGGCGCAGAAGCGTATCAGCTGAAAGACGCCGAGCCGGATGAGCTTGTCGAAACGATTCGGGCCGTTCACAGAGGCAGGCATACATTGGACCCGAAGATCATGTCCCACGTCTTTCAACACATGGCTCAGACTGATGAAAAAGAAAAAATACATCAATTGACAAATAGAGAAAAAGATGTTTTATTTGAAATTGCTAAAGGCAAAAGCAACAAAGAAATTGCAGCCTCTTTATTCATCAGCGAAAAAACGGTCAAAACGCACGTATCCAATCTGTTATCTAAGCTTGAACTGTCAGATCGCACGCAAGCCGCGCTTTTTGCTGTAAAACATGACATAAATTCAAATACCAGGAGATGATGATATGAAGATCACCGTTATCAGCGGAACCGCAAGAAAAAAAGGAAGAACGAAAATAGCCGCTTCTTATATTGCCAATAGATATCAGGCTGATCTGATCGATTTAAGCGAATTCATCCTGCCGGTTTTCAACGGCGAAGAAGAGCAGTTTTTATTAGAGAATGTTCAACAGCTGAAAGCAGCGGTCAAAGACGCTGACGCTGTCGTTTTATTATCCCCAGAATACCACAGCGGTATGAGCGGCGCTTTGAAAAATGCGCTCGACTTTTTAAGCAATGAACAGTTTGCAGGAAAGCCGGTAGCGCTTTTTGCGTGTGCAGGAGGAGGAAAAGGCGGGATGAACGCTTTGGCCAACATGCGCATCGTAGCCCGCGGACTATATGCGAACGTGATCACAAAACAGCTTGTGCTCGATCCGATACATATTGATGAGGTAAACAAAACGGTTATAGAAGAGGCGCAAGCGAATATTAAAAATGTGATGGAAGAACTTCTGTTATTCGCAACATTTCAAAAAGCTTGACTCGCCTTCTGACGGGACGCGAGCCAAGCAAAAGCCTGACGCTAAAAGAGCGTCAGGCTTTTTTTTATGTGAAGACGAGCACGCCGGTTTCATTTTCTTGTCCGGAAAATGAAGCATGATCAATATATTGAAGCAGATCATAGAGCCTTTTTTCAACAATGGAGTCGTCTCTTTCAAAATTATAGGCGTGCAAAAAATGTTCAATTCGTTTAGACAGTAAATCATCTTCCGTACGCACCATTAAGATGAGCAGGTTATCCCATTGAGACCGATGTGTGTAATACAAAGCCTTATCATAATCAGCGTAGTTCATTCGCGATTCTCCCTTCTTTCTTTAAGGAGTCTTGATTATTTTATGTGGCGGCCTGTTTTTTTCTCTGGGCAAAACTTGGTCTGCCTGATTTCACAGCCTAGAAATATGAGGATTGTATATGGAAAAAGCGAAAAATATCTGCATGACCGCCAGCTTTCTGGTCATGATAATCATATGTACAATACAATCGGAGAGAGTGAAAAATGAAGAAACTTTCGTACGCGGTTTTTTTCAGCATCCTTATGCTGTCCGCATTCACGGCAAACAGCTATACACTGGGGGAAGAACACGATTCGGCCGAAAGATGGGAAAGAATCGCCTGGAGCGCGCTTGAAGAAAAATATAAAGGCGCCCAGCTGGAGGATTATGAATATGTAGGCCGTACTGAAGTCAATGATGAACAGGTGAAAGATGTTTTCAGGGTAACCGTCAATCAGGAAAGCCAAACGTTTTCGGCGCATGCAGAAGTATATTTTCATCCGATAACACATGCGATCATCAGCGTTCAAATTTTTCCTCTGTAAAGAAAAAAACGAAGGAACACGATTCCTTCGTCAACTCAATAATTTACGTATATGATCCTGATTAAAGATAACATCCTGAAGAGTATACTGGTCCAATACTGCTAAATATGCGGAAAGGGCTTTGTTTAAGACGTGTTTTAAGCCGCATGTGGGAGACAGAATGCAGTTGTTTTTTTCTGCATTAAAACACTCGACAAGGTTAAAATCATCTTCTGTTTTTCTTATGACTTCACCGATATTAATCAGTTCAGGAGCTTTTCCGAGGCGAATCCCGCCGTTGCGGCCCCGAATCGTTTCAACGTAGCCAAGCTTGCCAAGCTCGTAAATCACCTTCATGAGGTGGTTTTTTGAGATGGAATACGTGTCGGCGATGTCTTTTATATTGACAAGCTCGTTTGAGTTTTTGGATGCTAGAAAAATCAGTACTCTTAATGAGTAATCCGTATAATTTGTTAATTTCATCGCATTACCTCAATCAAACAAGTTTTCATTATCTTATCACATTTTCTCCCTTTTATGAGGGTGGAGCTGAATTTGTTACAAAAATATAAAATATTCATTTATGATATTGCTTTAATATTCATAAAGGACTACTATAAAGATGTATAGTAAATACATCTTTAATCAAGAGAAACCAATTCATATTTTAAAAAAGACCGTTTTGCACTTTTAAAGATGTATTTGAAATACTTCTTAAAAGTGGCTGGAGAGGAGCAAACCATTATGCTATCTGAAAAAACGATGCAAATTGTCAAATCGACCGCCCCTGTTTTAAAGGAAAAAGGAACAGAAATTACTTCTTGTTTTTACAAACGGATGTTCAACGCACACCCTGAATTAAAGAACATTTTTAATATGTCACGCCAGCAAACGGGAGGACAGCCTAAAGCATTAGCTTATACCGTGCTGCAGGCGGCAGAGAATATCGACCGCCTTGAGGCGCTTCTGCCGGTTGTCACACAAATCGGACATAAGCATAAAAGCTTAAATGTGAAACCGGAGCACTATCCTATCGTCGGCCATCACCTTTTGGAAGCGATTGAAATCGTACTCGGCGATGCAGCGACAGAGGAAATTCTCCAAGCTTGGGCCGAGGCATATGAAGAGATTGCCCGCGTGTTTATTGAAATCGAAAAACAAATGTATGATGAAGACAAAAAACAGGACGGAAACTGGGAAGGCTTTAAACCCTTTGTCGTCTTAGATAAGCGGGTGGAATCTGAAACGATCACCTCCTTTTATTTAAAACCGGCTGACGGAACAGACCTGCCTCCTTTCAGCCCGGGCCAATACGTATCTGTACGGATTAAAATTCCTGGAGAACAGTACTTTTTAACAAGACAGTACAGCTTATCAGATGCCTGGAACAAAGATTACTACCGCATTTCAGTTAAATTGGAAGCGGAAGAAGGCAAGCCGAAAGGAAGGGTATCAAGCTATCTGCATGAAGCAATGGAAGTCGGCGCCAGCCTCGAAGTGAGCGCTCCTGCGGGAGACTTCGCCCTTTCCGAACAGACGGATCAACCGGTTTACTTCATCAGCGCCGGATCTGGAATTACGCCTGTCATGAGTATGGCGAAAACACTGGCCGCTAAGGAAAACGATCGGCAGATCACATTCATTCATGCGGCGAAGTCTGAAAAACACCATGCTTTCAAAGAAGAGGTTGAAAAGCTGATTGGCGAGAAACAAGAGGGCAGACTGCTGTTCATCTACAGCCAAGCTTCCGGAGAACCGTCTGAACACGTCATCAATGGCCGTCTGAACGATGACATTCTCAAAACGGCCGTCAAAAATCCGGATGCCGCATTCTATATCTGCGGACCGCTTTCTTTCATGAAGAGCGTCATCGAAGGACTGCAAAATCTGGGTGTTCCAATGGAAAACATCCGCTATGAAAGCTTTGCTTCATCCCTTGATATGCAAATTGCAAACTAATCAAAAGGCAGCTGTCAATCGACAGCTGCCTTAAAATTTCATCTTTTTAAGACCCGGCTCATACAATGAAAGAGAAGTCCAACCGGGGGGGATCTGAGTATTGAGCGTACGGGAGCAAAAAGAACTGCAGCGGGCGATTGAAGAAATTACGGACATCGCGAAAGGATTCGGCCTTGATTTTTACCCGATGAGATATGAAATTTGTCCGGCTGAGATTATTTATACATTCGGTGCATACGGGATGCCGACAAGATACAGCCATTGGAGCTTTGGCAAACAATTTCATAAAATGAAGCTTCACTACGATTTTGGTCTGAGCAAAATTTACGAGCTTGTCATCAATTCTGATCCTTGCTATGCATTTTTGCTTGACAGCAATTCACTGATCCAAAATAAACTGATTGTCGCGCACGTGCTTGCTCACTGCGACTTCTTTAAAAACAACTGCCGCTTTCAAAATACAAAACGGGATATGGTTGAAAGCATGGCGGCAACGGCGGAACGGATTAAACACTATGAGACGATCCACGGTTCAAAGGAAGTTGAATCATTTCTCGATGCGGTTTTGGCGATTGAAGAACATATTGATCCTTCATTGGTGAGGCCGAAGCTTTCTTGGAGCATAGATGATGAGGAGGAAGAGGAAGCAGAAACGGGATCAAGTCCTTATGATGATCTGTGGGAGCTCGATCAGAAAGAGCTGAAACAGAAGAAGAAAAAGGGGAGGAAGAAGTTCCCTCCGAGACCGGAAAAAGACATCTTGCTTTTTATTGAAGAGCATTCCAGAGAGCTTGAGCCTTGGCAGCGGGACATTCTAACTATGATGAGGGAGGAAATGCTGTATTTCTGGCCGCAGCTTGAAACCAAAATTATGAATGAAGGATGGGCATCCTACTGGCACCAGCGGATCATCCGCGAGCTCGACCTGACTTCCAGTGAATCAATCGAATTTGCCAAGCTGAATGCAGGGGTCGTACAGCCGTCTAAAACAGGGATCAACCCTTATTATCTCGGATTAAAAATATTTGAAGACATCGAAGAACGCTACAACAATCCGACCGATGACATGAAGAAGATGGGGGTTGAGCCAAACTCGGGAAAAGAGAAAATCTTTGAAGTGCGAGAAATTGAATCAGATATTTCCTTTATCCGCAATTACTTGACAAAGGATCTTGTGGCGAGGGAGGATCTCTATCTGTTTCAAAAACAGGGAAGGGATTATAAAATCGTTGACAAGGAATGGGAAGCAGTACGCGACCAGCTTGTCAGCATGAGAGTAAACGGAGGATTCCCTTATCTGACCGTTGAGGACGGAGATTATTTAAAAAATAACGAACTCTACATCAAGCATTGGTATGAAGGGATTGAACTTGATTTAAAGTATCTTGAAAAAGTGCTTCCTTACCTTCAGCAGCTGTGGGGAAGAAGCGTACATGTCGAAACCGTGCTTGAGGATAAGCCTGTCATGTTCTCGTATGACGGAAAGGCCGTACATCGACGATATTTATAGATGAAAAGAGGGAAACTCCCTCTTTTTTTTTTGCTTCCCGCTATTAAAAAAATCCGGTTTTGATACAGCTACAAGTGTTCACTCCTATTTTCTTTTTCGCCTGATCTATGTGATCCAATACCTGTGAATTGTTCTTTTCCTGGGCCATACGCATATACCGGCACTTCTTCGCCAGTTTGGCCGCCTGTTGTCCAGCCTGTATGTGAGCGGTTATTAAAGATCGTTTTAAGAGCCTTTCCACTGTCATTTGTGCCGGCCATCTCCTATTAAAAATCGGATTCAGTCTATATTGTTAAAGGAAGCTTGTTTGCCCAGTTTTGATAAATAGAAAAATAGTAAATGAGATAGTGGATTTTTATTTCTATTAATTGAATTTTTTAACACTTGAAAAGTGTAACTATGTAGCATTTAAGTTACTTTTGAAATGCAAATGAAATATTTTAGACCCTTAAAAACTTTTTTTAGAAACGAATAACTAAGAAATCTGATGCAGGAAGTCAAGACTATTCCTAATGGAATTACCTCCTTATAATAGAAACAGAGGAAGGCTTAAGAAGCCGTTTCTTTTCTAAATATGAGAGATTATTACATTTAAGATGATAAAAATCTACCTATGGGAGGACAACATGAAGAAACAAGTTTTAACTGCAACAACAGCGATTGTTTTGGGGACTACATTGTTTGCGGGAGCGGCATCCGCACAATCGGTCAAGGTGAAAAAAGGCGATACATTATGGGGTTTTTCCAAAAAATATGGAACAACCGTCGGTAAGATTAAAAAAGAAAACAAGCTGACTTCTGATATCATTTATATAGGACAAACGCTGTCCATCAATGGAAGCAGCAGCACTTCTTCTAAAGCATCGCAGTCATCTTCTTCCACGTACAAAGTCGTCAGAGGAGACAGCCTTTGGAAAATTTCGCGGTCCTACAATATGACTGTCAATGAATTGAAAAAGCTGAACGGTTTAAAAACAGACTTAATTCGCATCGGACAAGTTCTGAAAGTAAAGGGGACAAGCAGTGTAAAAGCAGCATCTACAAATACTGGTTCCAGTACGACAAGCAGCTCATCGGCAAATACCTCTTCAAAGCTGAATACATCAAAGCTTATCTCAGATGCGCAAGCGCTTATCGGAACACCTTACAAATGGGGAGGCACGACGACTTCCGGCTTTGACTGCAGCGGCTTTATCTGGTATCTCTTAAACAAGCAAACAAATGTAGCCAGAACGAATACAGTCGGATACTGGAATTCTATGACCAGCGTATCAAGCCCTGCTGTCGGCGACTTTGTCTTCTTTACCACTTATCAGGCGGGACCATCGCATATGGGCGTTTACATCGGAAATAACAAATTCATTCATGCCGGCTCAGACGGCGTGACAACAAGCGATATGACAAACAGCTATTGGAAGCCGCGCTACCTTGGCGCAAAACGCTTCTAAGCTATTTTAGAAAAACCCGTTCTTGATTGAACGGGTTTTCCTGTTTCAAAAACGGAACTGGGATAAGAATGTTAAAAAGTGCTGTACTTTCTCATTATCTTTTAAACTGACCGCATACCCACCTACAACGGGAAGCTTCATAAACCCGCACGGCACCTCTATTAATCTTTTTTCCATCAGCTCGCGGCGCACGGTCGATAACGGCAAAAATGAAATGCCGAGCCCTTCTGCAATAAATCTTTTCGTAATATGTGTCTGGGACACGAGCATTGTTCTCACAAACGGAAATTTGATTCTCAGCTGTCGAACCAAATCATCCCAATACTCCGGATGGTTGTGGGTCAACAATAAATATTCTTCAAGCAAATCTTTGACATCAAGCGGAGATGCGCTTTCTGAGTCGCGGCCGTCATGGGGCGCAACCAAGATGACGGGATCGCTGTACATTGAATGACAGGTCAGATTTGACGATTGAACTTTGAGGCAGCTTAATCCGATATCTGCATTGCCTGCCGAGATCAAGGGGGCAATTTCAGCCGATTCGGCGATCCTCACTTTGATTTCCGAGTTTGGGTTAAGCGCTGTATATTTTTTTAATACGAAAGGCAGAATCGTATCTGCGATAAGCGGTGAGACTGCCAGATTCAAAGTTTGCGAATAGCCTTGTCTGATTTTGTGCAGCTCTGTCATGCTGGATTCATAATCCTCCAGAAGACGGAGGGCAAAAGGAAGGTAGGCTCTCCCTTCTTTTGTCAAATGGATGCTTCTTCCTTTCCGCGTAAATAATTGGCATCCGAGCTCTTCCTCGAGCAGTTTGATTTGAACGGTTACAGTCGGCTGGGAAATAAATAAGGTTTCTGCTGTTTTTCTGAAATTTTCGTATTTTGCTGCAGTGACAAAGGTATGAAGCCATTTAAAATCCATTGCGGTCCTCCTGATTAATTTTTTTAATCAAAGACATCAATATAATTCAATATTTTTTAAATATTATATCAATTATAATGAAAATGACAAAGGCAAAGGAGGAATTCACATGGTATATCACGGATTAAAAGGGATTACTTGTGTTGAAACAGCGATCAGCCGCATTGATGGTGAAAAGGGAAAGCTGATTTACAGAGGATACAATGCAGACCAGCTGGCGCTTGCTTCGACATTTGAGGAAATTGCTTATTTGATACTTAACGGAGTGTTTCCAAACGAAGATGAACTTCAAACTTTCAAGGAAATGCTTGCTTCATTTCGCGTACTGCCAGAATCGGCTGAAAAGCTGATTGCGAGCCTTCCTAGTGCATTAGACGATATGGCGGCACTCCGCACGGTCATCTCTTCATTCGGAGATAAAACGTATAGATTCCGTCCGACAATGGCAGAAGCGGTTCGGCTGATTGCGGTCGCTCCAACGATCATCGCCTTCAGAAAACGTCTGATGGATGGAAAGGAGCCTGTACAGCCGCTTTCTGAGCTTGGCTTTGTAGAAAACTATTTTTATATGCTGAAAGGAAAGCGTCCGACCGAAGCGCAAATGAAAGCACTTGAAACGTACATGATTCTCGCCATGGAACACGGCATGAACGCGTCAACCTTCTCGGCAAGGGTCACGGTGTCTACTGAATCCGATCTTGTCTCAGCCGTCACGTCCGCACTAGGCACGATGAAAGGGCCTCTGCATGGCGGAGCACCGTCGGCGGTGACTGGAATGCTTGAGGACATCGGAGAAAAATGCCGTGCTGAAAGCTATTTAAGAGCAAAGCTTGAAAAAGGCGAGAGACTGATGGGATTTGGACATCGTGTGTATAAAACGCACGATCCGAGGGCGAAGGCTTTGCGGATTAAAGCTGAAGAAATTGCCGGAGACGATCGGGATATTGATCTGGCTCTTCACGTTGAGAACACGGCGATCCGTCTATTGGAAGAATATAAGCCCGGCCGGAAGCTTTATACCAATGTCGAGTTTTATGCAGCGGCCGTCATGAAAGCGATCGATTTTGACGCCTCATTGTTTACGCCTACATTTTCGGCAGCCAGAATGGTCGGCTGGTGCGCCCATGTGTTGGAGCAGGCTGGCGATAACATGATTTTCAGGCCGTCGGCCAAATATATCGGAGAGATGGTCTCTCAGTAATGAAAGCGCACGCCTTCTGAATAGAAGAGCGTGTTTTTTTAATTTGCTGAAAAACTGCAAGTTTTCAGTAGGGAAATGGGCTGGTGTTCTTGAATGTAAACAGCAGAAAACATTCTGGGGGGAGACGATTGAAAAGGTTATTCCTGTTTTTGATGATGTTCATCGTTTTGACCGCGTGTTCAGCTGACCAAAGTCATGAAAAAGATCAAGATGCCATGACATCGGGAGAAGGAGGGAGCGGGGCAGAAGTCATTGCAGACCGGCTTGATGTACCCTGGAATATCGTTTATAACGGCAGGACATTCTACATCACAGAACGAAACGGCAAGATCACGTCCGTAACAGACGGGAAAAAGGAACGCATGCAGCTGCAGCTCAAAAAGCCGGTTCATCAGGAAGGGGAAGGCGGGCTCCTCGGGTTTGCGCTTCACCCCGATTTTCAAAACAATCAGGAAGCTTATGTGTATCATACATATCAAGACGGGCCCGACATAAAAAACCGAATCGCAAAATTGACGCTCGATCATCTGACTTGGACTGAAGCGGATGAGCTGCTTGCCGGTCTGCCAGGCGGCACCATTCATAACGGCGGCCGGCTCGCCATCGGTCCTGATCAAAAGCTTTATATCACCACAGGTGATGCGGGTGAGAGAGAATGGGCACAGCAGCCAGAAAAAATGGCAGGGACGATATTAAGAATGGAGCTGGACGGTTCAGTGCCGGCCGACAATCCTTTCAAAGCATCGTATGTATACAGCTACGGACACCGAAACCCGCAGGGGCTGGCATGGATCGACACAAAGCTTTACAGCTCGGAGCATGGTCAGACAGGCCATGACGAAGTGAATCAAATTGAGCCTGGTGCAAACTATGGATGGCCGGTGATTGAAGGCGGCGAAACGAAAAAAGGAATGAAAGCGCCGCTCATCCATTCAGGAGAAAAAACATGGGCTCCGTCAGGCATGGTGGCGAAAGGAAGCATTCTCTATATGGCGGGATTGAGGGGAGAAGCCATTTACCAGGTTGATCCTGCTGCAGCCAAAGCTGAAAAATGGCTAGGCGGATTTGGGAGGATCAGGGACATTCACATCATTGGCGACGATCTTTATTTCATCACAAACAACGGCGACGGAAGAGGTACAAAGCAGAAAAACGACGATCGGCTCATTCGAATTCCGCTTTCTGATCAATAAACCCGCATCACCTGTTCATGCGTTTAGCGCCGGCACAAATGTGGTAACTGACCACTAAACCATGTGAACAGAGGTGAGTCAGATGAATCCGGCGAACAGACAGACTGAAGGACAGAAAGCCCAAAAACAAGATAGACAGCCAGGGGCAGAACATAAGATGGAGCCCCTTCCGCTGAGAGAGGATCGGGATTATCAAGGAAGCGGCAAATTAAAAGGAAAAACCGCTCTTATTACCGGCGGAGACAGCGGAATCGGCAGAGCCGCCGCCATTGCTTATGCGAAAGAAGGCGCAAACGTTGCGATCATGTATCTGGATGAGCATGAAGATGCCAAAGAAACGAAAGCTCGGATTGAACAGGAAGGTGTTGAATGCCTCTTGATTCCTGGGGATGTCGGAGATGAAACACAATGTAAAACATCTGTTCAAAAGACGGCGGATCACTTTGGCAGACTCGACATTCTCGTTAACAACGCCGCTGAGCAGCATCCTCAGAAAGGAATAGAGGATATTTCGACAGAACAGCTGGAAAAAACGTTCAGAACGAATATTTTTTCGATGTTCCACATGACAAAAGCCGCGCTCCCGCATTTGCGCGAAGGGAGCACGATCATTAACACGGCTTCGATTACGGCATATGAAGGAAGCCCCGCTCTGATCGACTATTCAAGCACAAAGGGAGCAATCGTCGCGTTTACCCGTTCAATGGCGGCATCTCTAGTCAAGAAAGGGATCCGCGTAAACGCGGTTGCGCCGGGGCCCATTTGGACGCCGCTGATTCCGTCTACATTCTCTCCGGAAAAGACGGAGCAGCACGGAACAGATACGCCGATGGGAAGGCCTGGACAGCCTTCAGAACACGCCGCAGTTTATGTCCTTCTCGCTTCAGACGATTCGTCTTATATGACGGGACAGACGATCCATATCAACGGCGGAAGATTTATCACAACATAATGATAAACCGGCTGACCATTGAGGAAGCCGGTTTTTTTCTGTTTATTTATTCCGAAAAATAAGAATTTACAAGATCACTTTAAAAAAAGCTATCGAGTAAGAGATAATAGAAAAAGATATAGAAAGGAAGTGTATGAATGAGCGACCGCACAATATCAGCAAAATGGACATCCAAAATAGGATTTGTGCTTGCTGCCGCAGGGTCTGCCATCGGTCTGGGAGCGATATGGAAGTTCCCTTATGTGGCGGGAACAAGCGGGGGAGGCGCATTCTTCCTTGTGTTTGTTCTTTTTACGATACTTTTGGGGTACCCCCTGCTTCTCGGGGAATTTATATTAGGCCGAAAAAGCCAATCTGATGCTATCGGCACCTATCAAAAAATGGCGCCAGGCTCGCCTTGGGTGATAACAGGCTGGATCGGGATCGCCGCGTGTTTTCTTGTTTTATCCTTTTACAGTGTCATCGGCGGCTGGATCTTGCTTTATATCATCAAAGCCGTCACAGGTTCTTTGTCAGGCCTTTCACAAGCGGAGTATGGAGCGCTTTTTGGTTCCATCATACAAGACCCGCTGCAAACGTTGGCAGCCCAGCTCGCGTTTATTATGATGACGATCATCGTCGTTGCCAAAGGTGTACAAAAAGGAATCGAACGGGTCAGTTCGGTCATGATGCCGCTATTATTTATTTTATTTATCGCTCTTGTGTTGAGGGCTTTGACTCTTGATCATGCGATGGACGGTGTTCGCTTCCTGCTTGTTCCTGATTTTGCGGGTTTGACGCCCAGGGCGATCCTTTTTGCGCTCGGACAAGCTTTTTTCACTTTGACACTCGGCGTATCTGTGATGGTGACATACAGCTCTTATTTATCAAAATCTCAAAACCTGCCAAAGTCGGCGATGTCGATCGTCATCATGAACCTTGCCGTTGCGCTGCTCGCCGGTTTGGCGATTTTTCCGGCTGTCTTTTCATTCGGACTGAAGCCAGATGAAGGTCCGACTTTATTGTTTGCGGTCTTGCCAGCTGTGTTTGATCAGCTTCCGTTCGGGATTTTGTTTTTTATCGGTTTTTTGGCGGCTTTTTTATTCGCCGCACTGACATCCGCTTTTTCGATGATTGAAATTATCGTGGCGGCCATCACGAAAGGAGATCAAACAAAAAGGGGAAAATGGACATGGACAATCGGGCTTTTGATTTTTGCCGCGGGCGTTCCCTCATGCTTGTCTTATGGAGTGCTTGATCAGCCGTTCATTTTCAATAAGACGTTTTTTGATGCGGCGGATTACATTGTCAGCAATGTGCTCATGCCGCTGGGGGCGCTTTTCATTTCCATTTTCATTCCGCTGAAATTGTCCAAGCATGATTTATTTGAGGAGATGAAAAGCGGGTCAAAGGCGGGGAGAGGATTTTTTCTCGTGTGGTTTTACCTGCTCCGCTTTCTAGTCCCGCTTGCGATTGTGCTCGTCTTTTTAAACTTAATCGGAGTATTTTCACTTTAACTGATCAGGAGATGGGAGAATATGATGCAACACTTTCAAAACATGTTTCCGAGTGAGGATGGGGGGCATGAGGCGCGGTTTGAACTGCTTGCACTGCTTGAAACCGTGCTGGCCGGGATGGATGAGCTGAAAGATCCGAGCCGGCTGACGCTTGGCCCTGAATCAGAGATTTCGTCTGATTATTACCAAAGTATAATTGATGCGGCCGTTTTGCCTGAAAAAGGGCTCGGAACAAAAAAGAGTGTTGAAGAGCTGTTGAAATTGCTGGAGGGGCATCGCTTTCTGAATCGGCAGTATGTTGCGAATGCGACTCCGCTGCCGAACAATGCCAGCATTGCAGGAAACCTTTTGATGGTTCTTTTGAATGGAAATAATTTATGGGATGTCGATGGTACGGCGGCGGCCAAAACAGAGGTGCAAATCACCAGCATGCTGTCAGACATCGTCGGCTATGACAGGCAAAAAAGCGCGGGATTTACGACGTGGGGAGGACAGGGAGCCGTTTTTCAGTCGCTTAGGCTCGCGATTGCAAATGCCTGTCCTGAAGCGAATCAAAAAGGAACGCCAAATCATTTGTACGCGTTTTGTTCTGAGCTGTCGCATTTCAGCCTCTATAAATCGATGGAAGCCTCAGGTATAGGAACGGACCATTTGATCCGGGTAAAAGCGAATCGCGATCATTCAATGGATCTGTTCGACTTGCGGGAAAAAATGACGGCTGTCATTGAAAACGGCGGACTTCCGGTATATGTTTTGGCAACGCTTGGCACGACAGATACATTCGGGATTGATGATCTGGCGGGCATCAAGCAGTTGACAGAAGAAATAGAGGCCGCATACGGTTTGCCTCGCATATATATCCATGCCGATACAGCGATGGGCGGAATGTACAGCTTTTTTAACGGATATGATTTTGCAGAAAATCCGCTCCGGCTTGAAGATGACGTGCTTGAGACGCTTTCCCGCTATAAGTCTCATTTTCAGCATCTAAAGCTTGCGGACAGCCTTGTCTTTGATTTTCATAAACTCGGCCAAACGCCGTATACGACAAGCCTTTTTTTAGTCAAAAACAGAGAGGATTTTAAAGCGGTTGACTTGGACCCTGATGAGACCCCTTATGTTGGAAACAGGGGTTTTGGCAGCTATCATACAAGCTATACGCTTGAATGCTCAAGAATGGGAAGCAGTATTCCGATTTATGCCTCATTGCTTGCCTTCGGCATCCAAGGCTATCAGCAGATCTTGGCGAATTACATCAGGGTCAATCTGGCGTTTCGCAAAAAGCTGACAGCAGCCTTTCCGAATGCGGCAGTGACCAATGAGGCAGCGCCTGTTACGACTTTCCGGTTTTATCCCCGCAATGTTCGCTATCACGATGAGATAAGCGGAAACATTACTGAAGAAGAGGTTCGGGAAATTAACAGGCATAATGAGACAATTGCAGAAGCGTTGGGGAGGTTCCGCAATCAGACGTACTTTGGCAGTACGAAAAAGCAGAGGTATGTTTATCCTTTCGACAGCCAGTCGCCCGTACCGCTCTACGTTCAGAAATTTTACAGTGTGTCTCCTTACACGACGGTAGATGCAGTTGATGGATATATTGACTTTTTAAAAGCACACGTTGTGCCGGCGGATGCCATAACAGGGTAGACGTAAATGGAAAAAGATATGGAAAAGGGTCTTGGCCAATTCCCTTCTTCCATATCTTTTTTAAAAGCAGGGTGGTTACATGGTGAATGATAGAAAAAGCAGGCTCGGGAAGCTGCTGAAAGAAAATAATAGAAAACAAGCAAAGATACAGCTTATATATGATTTGAAGCAATATCACGGTATAGATATTTCGGATAAAGAATATGCCGATTATCAACTAGCCGAGGAAGTGCATCAGAACATTTATGCCCGTATTAAAACTGATGAAATCAAAACTTTAACATTTCCATACGATGAAAAAACGCTCAAGTCAAAGATTGACTTCATATTTGATTACGATAAGAAATACGAACAGGAAAGAGTTCTATTTTATCCTTCTACATTGGGTTTTTACTTTAGAGGCCAGCGGCTTTATCTTAAGCATCCAATTGCCATCATCATCCCTTTACGAGAATGTAAAAAAATGATGAACAAGCTCATGTTGGGCATGCACGATGATTTGTCTGTCGTTTCAGAGACATTTAAATTTGGATTTGTTCTAAGCGAGGACGAATATTCAAACGTAGCGATCGAATATTGGGATTAAAAAAAGAGCTGTAAACAGCTCAGCTCCTTTTTTTAACAGGGATCCATATTTCGCTTTTGAACATTGGTGAGGAAATATCTTTATGCTCATTCCAGAGGATTTCCGGCCCTTCCATTTGTTCATAGTGAGAGGATGGAAACCATTCAGAATAAATGCGTCCCCACACATTTTGCAGTGTATCAGGAAACGGTCCTGCCGCTTCGAATACTGCCCATGTCAAGGCAGGCACTTCAAGCTGTGTGAAGGGTTCAGGACATTCCTTTGTTGTAGCTGCGCCGATATAATGGTCAAGCTCTCCTTCTTCTTCCATCCGGCCTTCTGAAAAATTCGCGGATGCTTGAATGATTCCTGAAGGCTCCACATTAGAAAGTTTCTTCAGGCTGTCAATCATCTCACTGTTTAACGATTTCCACATCGAGGCGATTTCCGGATGGATTCCGTGAAAAATAACAGGAACCCTTTTATTTATGCCGACTATGCGAAAGGCCTTCTTTTCTTCAATTCGGTAGTTCATTTCGCTTCCTCCTTTAATTGTTAGCTGGAAGGTCATCGGCGGATATGCTTTAAGCGTGTGCACACTGTTTCTGGCTTCTGTCGGCGTAATCCCGTGCAGTTTTTGAAATGCCCTTGTGAAAGCATCCGGGGACTGATAGCCGTATTTCACCGCAACATCAATCACCTTTGCGCTGGTGTCTTTCAGCTCAAATGCCGCAAGGGTCAGCCGCCTGCGACGGATGTATTCTGACAGAGAAATGCCTGCAAGAAAGGAAAACATCCTTTTAAAATGATATTCAGAGCAAAAAGCCAGCTTTGCCAATTTTTTAAAGTCAATATCGGCAGTCAGATTGTTTTCGATGTACTTCAGCGCTTCATTCATGTTCTTCAGCAAATCCATGAGATGACCTCCTTTATTTACAGAATAGCAGGAGCGGAATATCACTATCCGACTTTTTGTGCCCGATTCTGCAGGGTATTTTATGGGCGAAGCCACGCTTTTTTCAGCTTTTTGATTCCGGCTGTGATAGCTTCTTCAGAAAGTCCCCCAAACCCGAGGAGCACGGCCGTCGTTTGCGGCGGTGTATCATATGAGACAGATGCAGGGTAGACTTTGACACCTTCTTCAAGCGCCTTCGAAACCAGCCAATCTTCACTTTGAATGCCGTTTGTTTCAAGAATGATGTGAAGGCCGGCATTTTCTCCTTTGGTTGCGGCATCATTTCCTAATTCCCGCTTGACGGCCTCAAGCAGCGTTTTTCGTTTTTTTCGGTAAAGCGTCCTCATTCGGTTGATATGCCTTTGGTATTCGCCGCTTTTCATAAATTGAGCGACAGCCTGCTGCACATGACGGGAAACCGTTTGTTTATATAATGAACAGAGCTCTTGTCCTCTTTCAGCCAATGGGAGGGGAAGGACCATATAGCTGACCCTTAAAGAGGGGATCAGCGATTTTGAAAAAGTCCCCAAATAGATGACGCGATTGTTTTGATCAAGCCCCTGAAGGGAAGGAATCGGCTGTCCTGCATAACGAAATTCGCCGTCATAGTCATCTTCAATAATATAAGCGCCATGAGACTTCGCCCAGTCAAGCAGCTTCAATCTGCGGCCGACCGGCATGACCATGCCGAGCGGAAACTGGTGGGACGGTGTGACATATGCTAGTTTTGGCCTGTATTGCTGAAGTTCATTGACACAAATTCCGCTTTCATCAACCGCAATGGGCATCACTCGAAGCCCGCCCGCTTTTAAGACGATTTTTGAACGGTAAAATCCCGGATTTTCATACCCGACTGCAGTTCCTTTAGGAAACAGCTGGCACAAAAGCTGCAGCACAACGGGTGTGCCTGCGCCTACGATAATTTGCTCCGGCGTACACTTGACACCGCGCGATTCTCTGAGATAGACAGCTATCATCTTTCGCAAGAAAAGGTCTCCGGCCGGCGGCCCGCTCTGAAAAAGCTCGAAGTCTGATGCATCGACCGTTTTTGCGATTGTTTTTTTCCAGGAGGAGACCGGGAAAGAATGGAGATCGACATGCCCGTGATGAAAATCAATGACATCTTCTAAAGACGGTGATGTTTCCGCCTCTGTGTTAAAAAGGGGCGGCGCTGGATGGTCGTTAAAGTCTCCGTCCGTTTCAGCCGCATACCAGCCCTTTCTCGGTTTGCTGATCAGGTAGCCTTCGGCTGTGAGCTGTTCATATGCGTGTTCGACGGTTGTCTGGCTGACATTTAAATGCTTGGAGAGCGCCCGTTTGGAAGGCAGTTTTGTACCGGGCTGTATATGGCCGCTATGAATTTTGTTTTTAAAAAACATATAGAGCTGCTGATAAAGCGGTTCATCATGTTCGCGGTTTAAAAAAGGCGTTATATCCATAGCACCATACCTTTCAACATATAACATAACTGGCATTCTTTATTTTAGCAAAACTGACTATTTTATTCATGCCAGATTTCGAGTTAAAGTAAATTCATCAATCAGAAAGGAATGATGCTGTTGCTTTATCAAAAGGAAATCCAATCTGAAACAGAGCTAAGGGAAGTGTACCCGGTCATGAAACAGCTGCGGCCCCATCTGGATGAAGAGGCGTTTTTAGAGCTCGCAGACAAAGCGAAGAAAACCGAAAATTATAGGATGTTGGCATTATACGATGATGCTGTTCCCGTTTCCTTGGCCGGGTTTGTGCAGAGAGTAACCTTGAATCAAGGAGTCCATGTGTGGGTAGACGATTTGGTGACGTGTGAAAAACATCGGTCAAAAGGCTATGGAAAAAAGCTGCTCTCGGCTGTTGAAGAGTGGGCAAAACAGCACGGCTGCCGGACTGTCGCACTTTCATCAGGAACACAGCGACGCGAGGCACACAGATTTTACGAGGAAAAAATGGGTTATGAAAAAGCGAGCTATTTATATCGCAAGCATCTCAAATAAAGGGGCTGTCCCAAAAGGCCATAAGAAAGACTTTTGGGCAGCATTAAAAAGTCGCCTCCCACATGAAGCTGACCAAGCTTCGGAGGCGATTCATCATTTTATCCTTTAGCCTCGGCATTTTGTCTTGGGAATGAGAAAACACTCTCAATGTTAGAGAGTGTTATGGTAAAATATTCATTGTATAAAGTTTCGGCTCATTCAACCCCCCCTATGAAAGGGGGGGGGATGCTTATGACAACATACGAAACAATCTCTTTAATGATTGCTTTTGGCATGTTAATTGCCGTGTTGTCTAAAAAAGAAAAATAGACTTCCCTTGAGCACCGCAAAAGTTTAAAGGGAGAGTCTATTTCCAGATTGCGTTTGAGCCAGCCCCTTGCTGGGCCGCTTTGTACACACGACTCGACTGTTGGCGCAGTCGGGTCTTTTTTATTTTATGCATTTCTTAAAGAAGAAATACATTTCACATGTGTTGATCGTACGAGTATGATGTTTCTTTCATGATTCAAAGAAGAATTTGACTCACGAAAGAGGTCATTTCATAGCTTCATATTACTAATTCGAATCTGTAAAAGCAACCAATAATTCTTATAGGGGCATTCTATCAATGAAATGCTTTTCGAAAATTGGAGAAAGCGTCATTTCTAAGGAAATCAAAATCTTCGAAAGCAAATCCAGCTGTACCCGGCCGGCGTTCATAAATATGAGGGGCGGCGGATGAAAGCCGCCTCCGATGCCCGCCCTTAGTCTGTGTCTCCTGTCTATCTGGACCTTACATCAAAATCCAAGCTGCAAATTCGCATCGATAGACACAATGGTCCAGACGCAGATGAGAATGAAAATATTGAGCACGACGCCGAGGAATCCTAGTCCTGTCCGTCCTTTTTTGATGAAGAGCTCGATGATGCCGAGCGGTATGGCGGCCATTGCAAAAGGAAGCATTTTATAGGAAAAAGCGAAGGTATCGCTTATAATCGCCAAATTTAAGATGAAGAGGGAAAGGATCGCTGTCGCGACAGATACCCAGCCAAATACATTATGTTCTTTAAAGATTCTTACCAATTCCATAATTCCACCTCACCTACTTTAGCTGCTTTGACAGGCCCTTTTTCAATCAGGTTTTCAATTTCTTTTGAAGGGCCGGTAATGACCGCTCCATACACGTTTACACCGTTTTTCTCAACGTAATCAAGCCGTTTGGCGAGTTTTAAGTCTTTTCTTCCTGATATGGTTTCAGCCCAGTCATTGTGTTTGATCATATATGACAGCGCGGCTTTGAACTGTTCATTGTCATTCTGAGCAGGGTGCTGAAATTCGAAAATGCGGTTGGAATCCTTTCCAGGATAACCGATCGGTTCAGCGTACGGATGCTCTTTTAAATCGTTTTCGGTTTCTATCGCATTCCAAAGAACACGAATATCGTATCCTTTTAATTTCTCATAGAGTTCCCTTGTCGGATAGGCTCTCTCAAATGAAAGGAAAGCTTCGGCAACAGTCCCGTCAGGCAATTGTTTTAAGATTGATTTGGCTTTGGAAACCGATTTTTCTTTTATGCCCCCTGGATAGACAAAATACCGTTCTTCCTGTGACAGCTCCTGGTTATATTGGTGAACCTGAGGGGACTTCAGCTGGTCAAAAAACATTTCCACTTCTTCATTCCCAACCACTTTCGTCACATTGCCGATCTGTTTTTTTAGCGGAAATTGGGTCTTGATTCCGAATAGCTGCACTTTATTCACGAGTGAATCAGTATCCACTTGAATATTCGGCTTGGTGACGGCTACGGTCATTGAAGCGGTCTGCACCAGTGTGTTTCCTTTGCTTTCATGTCCGCCCAGGCCGTAGTATAAATAGCTCCCGAGCGTACAAAGCGGCAGGATGATGAGCGTAGAAAGGACAGCAAGGGCTGAAATCCGCATATATGATTTGTTTTTTCCATATCGTAAAATCGCTTTTTGTTTTTCAGGACTGAGTGTGAGATCCCAGTTTTCATCTTTCATTTCCTGATCAAGCATATCCTGATATTCTTCAAGTTGTTCAAGCTCCTCTTCAACCTTGATCATTTCCGATTCGGAAAGTTCGCCGTTTTTATATTGTTCCCAACGTTTTTTAAAATCTTCATTCATCGTTAACACCTCTGTTGTAAAGTGCTTTCAGCCGCTGTCTGGCGCGAAATAGAACACTTTTAAAATTAGCCTCTGAGATATTCATCAAGCTTGACGCTTCTTTGTAATTCAGCTCTTTTAAATAATAAAGCGTAAGCGCTTCCCGGTAGTTATCGGGAAGCTGATTCATATATAACGTTAACACTTCCTTAATCTCGACCTGGTGGGCCGGGCTTTGGACCGCGGTTTGAAACAGGCTTCCGATCATATCGTCAGAAATCGTGACTTCCTTTTTATGCTTTCTGACATAATCGATAAACGCATTCCGCGCCACCTGAAAAAGCCATGGCTTCACTTTGCTGTGGTCGTAAGAGTGGATGTGTATATAAGCTCTCATAAAGGTTTCCTGAAGCAAATCCTCTGCAAGATGTTTATCTTTTGTCATGGAGAGCAGGAACCTGTAAACATCATTCATATACAATTGGTAAATTTCATCGATAGTCACTGCCTTTTCTCCCCTCTATGTTATAAACGCATAAGAAAGGTTTGAAGTTGCACTCAATATGTCCACGGCTGTTTTTTCCTCCAATTTCTTACCCTTAAAAATCATCTATCCTATATAATAACTGAACCTGTTCAAAAAAACTAATTTTCATGCAAAACTGAACCTATCTAGCGGACAAGGAAAAAACAAAGTCGTATAGGTGAAGGAGGATGAAGGCTTTGGCAATAGAATATCAAACCTAAATATTGCGGATCGAGTTTCTTATGAAGGGATGTCGAAGGATAGGAAAGATGACAATGGTGTGCGGAAGATTACATCAACGGGAGTATAAGAAACAATGAGACGCCTCCTAATAAAAACCGTTCAAGACCTTTCATCATCATTACCATATATTAAATCGCTCTATTCTGTTTTTGAAATATGTCATTGAAATTTTTTTAACTTTTGCTCCCCCGTTTGTTCAGGTTGTAATGAGGTTTTCCAAACTCCTTGTTTCTTCTGCATCTTTAAATAAAATACACTCATAAACAGATTCATCATTACCTAAGATTGGCAAAGGCGCTTAAATGCTTTGCGTATTTTAAAAAATTGTTGTCATCAGACTGATTTTAGACATTAGCTTCACTCCTGTTTTTTTATTCTAATTCTCAAGACCTTTTAGGATTTTGTCAACAATCTGAAGCAGGGAGTATTCCTCGGTTTTTTGATGAAAGAACAATTTTTAGTACCAGGTAATAAAAAAAGTTGTTATAATGGAAAAGGGAAACCTCATTCGATTACAACAATAAAGGAAGTGCCATATGTATAAATTTACAGCTAATGCTGCAAAAGCGATTCTTTCTTTACGCGGCGGAATTAAAGTATACAATAAGGAGAATCTTCCTAAAGACACAGGCTTCGTTATTGCGTGTACACATTCCGGATGGGTGGATGTAGTCACATTAGGTGTCGGCATTTTGCCTAATGAAATTCATTACATGGCGAAAAAAGAGCTTTTTGAAAATAAATTAAGCGGTTCTTTCCTTTCGAGCATCAACGCTTTTCCGGTCGACAGAGAAAATCCGGGGCCAAGCAGCATCAAAACCCCGATCAAATTGCTGAAAGAAGGAAAGATTGTCGGCATTTTTCCGAGCGGAACGAGATCATCTGAAGATGTTCCTTTAAAAAGGGGAGCGGTCACGATCGCGCAGATGGGAAAAGCGCCGCTTGTACCGGCTGCATACAGCGGCCCGTCCAACGGAAAAGAGCTTTTCAAGAAAGGCAAAATGAAGCTGATCATCGGCGAGCCCCTCAATCCGGAAGATTTCGCTCAATATTCGTCAAAAGAAAAGCTGGCGAAAATGACAGAGGCTTTGAATGACAGTATTAAGGGTCTTGAAACGCAGCTCAAGGAGCTGTCATAAAAAATGCGAACAAGAAACAGCTTCTGGCTGTTGAATGAGACAAAAAAACATCCCTTGAGTCGTAATTGATCATTACGATCTTACAGGGGTGTTTTTTGATTTTGCCAGCATAAAGCCGTTTTTTCCAAAAACAAAAGCAATTCCCGCCAAAATGTCTGGGAAGCGAGAGCATCCGCGGCAGTTTCCCCTCCATATACAACCGTTCCGCTTTGACGTGCAGCGGTTGGAAAATACGGAGGTCTGATATTGTGGCCGGCATTTTCAAAGCATAGATGCTGAACAGAATGGGGAAAGCCGTTCACTTTCAGGCGTTCAACGACTTTTTCGCTCATGAATGCCGAAGGCCAAACCAAATCATCTGTACTTGAAGTTAAAAAGACGGGGCCCTTTATATTTTCTGCTTTAATAATAGAAGGATGATCGTCCTTTATGTTATGTAATGCTTTTTGATAAAGCTCAAGAAAAGATTGAGGCTGCCTTGTGATCTTTTGTTTCATGAACGTCCACAGCTGAGAAATCGTGAACAGTGGGAGAGGGGCAAAGGCCAGCGGTGCGCCGCCCAGACTCCAAGAAGATGTCTGGCGAAGTTTTTTCAATCCGACACCTTGAAAGACGATTCCGCCGCCTACATGGGAAATGACAAAACGGATATCAGGAAAATGAGAACCGATTAAAAGCGCTAATTCCCCGCCTTTTGACCGTCCGAATATTCCGATTTGGCCATGATCGAGCCCCTCTTGACGAAGCAGCCAGGCGATTGCTTTTTGAAAATACTCAAGCGGAATTTCAGCCAATTTTTTAGGAAGCTGTTTGTATTGAAAATAAGGAATTGCGAATGTCGCATAACCGTAATTTGATAACATACCTGCTATTGTTTCATCAAGACCTCCGTCAGATCCGCCTAAAACAATGATGACGGGCGGCCGGTCGGCAGTAAGAGGACGAAAAAAGACGCCGGAGAATCCATTTTCCTCTATTTCCTGCCTTTTTATCGTTTCAGAGACTAGCAATCGTTTTATTTCCTTGCTCAAGATGACCCGTTCGTTTTGCCTCACTTCAATGCGATACACAGAAGGGTGAACCGATTTTTTCTGGAAGGAGCGGGAAGATCCAACTGGTTGCATTGACCAGAATAGCCCCATTTGATCTTGAACTTGATAGGTTCCTTTTAATGGAATTGCTGTTGCAGGATTAACCTCTCCAGATTGATTAGCCTGAAAAACGGCGTGCGATCTCCACGTGACATCGGCTTCATCTTTCACTGTAACAACGATGTAAACGATATCAAACGGATTGAGTCCGCATATCTTCAAATTGATATTTTCATCCCATTTGGAAGCGGAAGGGATGTGCAAAACAGGTTGACAGCTCATCAAGACAGCACTTCCTTTTTAAGTTTTGAGAAAAATAAATCGACGCACTCATCAACAAAGTCTTCTATATGATCAGTGAATGATTCCCGGAATGCCGGCAAATGACGAAACATGATGTATTGATTGAGCAAACCGAAAAACATGCCGCTGAGAACTTGAAAGTTGCCGCCTGAAATCTTTTTTTGAGAATGAAGCTTTGCAAAATAAGCGGCTAAAAACTGTTGTAAGCGGTGGGGAATGTCCATGATTAATTCGGAAACCTCCGGATCTTGTGCTGATTCAGCATAATAAATCCAGAAAACAGTGTCCTTTTCCAGGTTCTCTTCAAGATAAGCTTTGGCGATCAATGTTAAATCCTCTTTAATATTTCCAGTTAATCTTCCCTCAAGCCCGCCGATAAAATCGCCTGATGTTACATGCTGAACAACACTTTCCCGAAATAAATTTCTTTTATTTCCAAAATGTCTAAAAAGGGTCAAATGATTGACTCCTGCCTGTTGGGCAATTTCTCTGGTGGATGCAGCTGTATATCCTTTTTCTTTAAAAACAGCAAGGGCCGCCTGAATTAAACGTTCCCTCGTCAATTGTTTCGTCATATGCCCCTCCTATAAATGTAATCAACTGATTACATTTTAAAGGAAGCTAATGATGTAATCAAGTGGTTACATGGATGGAACCTAAAAAACGGGCAACAAAAAGAGGATACAAAATGAATTGTATCCTCGAAGGTTGTTCATTCAATTGTTATTCCGCTTCCTCAAGCAGTTCTTCATCCGCTTTTTTAACCTCTACATATGAGACGTGATGGCCGTCGATTTCATTAATCCTAAATTCAAATCCCTGTTCTGAGATCATATCGCCCTTTTGGACATCATATTTTTGCGTCAGGAACCATCCGCCGATCGTGTCAACTTCTTCATTGTCCAGCTGGATGCCGAGCAAATCGTTGACTTGGTTGACCAGCACTTTGCCGTCAAGAATGTAGTGGCCTTCGTCAATTTTGCGAATTTCATTGATTTCATCAATATCAAATTCATCGCGGATTTCACCGACGATTTCTTCAATAATATCCTCAACCGTAACAAGACCCGCCGTTCCGCCGTACTCATCGGAAAGAATGGCCATGTGGACGCGTTCTTTCTGCATTTTGAGAAGCAGATCGTGAACTGGCACGGTTTCGATCACATGGATGATCGGGTTGATAAACTGTTCAATCGTGTCTTCTTTGGAGCATTCTCCGCTGATGCAGGCCGTCAGAATTTCCTTGACATTGACGACGCCGATGATATTGTCTTTATCGCCGTCCTCAACGGGATAGCGCGTGTAGCCTTCGGCTTTCGTAATGTCGATCATATCCTTGATTTTCATATCATGTGGAAAGCTGACGACTTCTGTTCTCGGGATCATGATTTCCTTGGCAAGACGGTCATCGAATTCAAAAATTTTGTTTACATATTTGAATTCAGATTGATTGATTTCGCCGCTTTTATAGCTTTCTGACAGAATGATCCGCAGCTCTTCCTCAGAGTGTGCCATTTCGTTTTCAGAAACTGGTTCAACGCCAAACGATTTCGTCAAAAGCCTTGCTGATCCGTTCAGCGCCCAAATGAATGGAAACATGATGCGGTAAAACCAGATCAGAGGCTTTGCGAATAGAAAGGAAATGGTTTCCGCCTTTTGGATCGCAAGTGTTTTCGGAGCAAGCTCTCCGACAACGACATGCAGAAACGTAATGAAGCTGAATGCGATCACAACTGAAACGATGTGTGAAACAGAGCTTGGAATGTTCCACTGAACAAATAGCGGCTCAAGCAGCCGGGCGACAGTAGGCTCTCCAAGCCATCCAAGTCCCAGAGCCGTCAGGGTGATGCCGAGCTGACAGGCCGATAAATATTCGTCTAAATGTGTGATCACTTTCTTGACCGAAACCGCTGTTTTGTTTCCTTCGGTAACCAGCTGATCGACCCGTGAGCTTCTGATTCTGATAATCGCAAACTCAGACGCTACGAAAAATGCTGTTAAAGCAATTAAAACAGCAACAAAAATCAAATTAACTATTTCCAATTAGGACCTTCACTCTAACGTGAGAATGAAGGTAACACCTCCTGTTTAGTAAAAGATTAACTAAAGCAGCAGCATAAATGACTGGATGACCGTCATTTTATCAGGAGAAAGGCGGTTTTTGAGAATCTTCCGTTCATCGGGATTCAGCCGTTCCAATCTATTTATGATCACGGATATATGATCATTGACATGATCAATCTCCGTTGTCAGGCTTCCAATTTCATCATCGTTCACAACTGAAGAGGGAAACTGGTTTTCCAGCCGCAATTTGATGTCGGACAGAGCCAATCTCTGCTGCTTGCAGTCTGTAATAAACTTCAGCCGTTTAAGAGCGGCTTCATCGTAGTACCGATAGTTTGAACATGATCTGATAGGCGTTAAAAGCCCGAGATTTGTGTAATAATCAACAGTTCGTTTTGTAACGCCCGCTGCAGCTGCTAATTCGCCGATACGATATTTCTCTGCCCCATCTGCATCCCTCCTCAACCATCACGTTATAGTTATAAAACATTTTAATATATTAGAAGCTGTTTATACAAGTTAATTGATCAAAAAAAGGCGTGAAATTGATGCGGAAACCTTCATTTTTCTAAATATTCGAGGAAATATTGTCAGATTTAAAGTTTAGACATTTGACTGACTCTTTTTTAATAAAGTAAGATAATAGTATATATTGGCTTGGAGGTGGTTTGATGGGGCCCTCTGCATAGTCACTCATACAGAACACACATCAGCCTTATTACGGGAATTTGAATTCATCAGGAGGTGACTCCTTATCCTGTAGAGGGATAAGGCTAAATGGACGATATTGTTAGTCTGATTATCATCGGCGTTCTGATTGCTTTGACTGCTTTTTTCGTAGCATCAGAATTTGCGATTGTCAGAGTAAGAAGCTCACGTATTGATCAGCTTATAGCAGAAGGAAATAAAAAGGCAGTTCGCGCAAAGCAAGTGATATCGGATTTAGATGAATACTTGTCAGCTTGTCAGCTCGGCATTACGATTACAGCGCTGGGATTGGGCTGGATGGGTGAGCCTGCAGTCAGAAAAGTTCTGCATCCGCTCTTTGAAAGCCTGCATGTTTCAGACTCTGTCTCACATGCGCTGTCAATTGCGATTGCTTTTTCTGTGATTACATTCCTGAACGTCGTGGTTGGAGAACTTGCCCCTAAAACCATCGCGATACAAAAAGCTGAACAGATGACACTGTGGCTGGCGGGACCGCTGCATTTTTTCAATGTTGTCATGTTCCCTTTCATATGGGTGTTAAACGCCTCAGCCCGAGTGTTGACCGGAATATTCGGTTTGAAGCCTGCTTCGGAAAAGGATGAATCCCATTCAGAAGAAGAGCTGAGAATTCTGTTATCAGAAAGCTATAAAAGCGGAGAGATTAATCCGTCTGAATATAGATACGTCAATAAAATTTTTGAATTTGACAACCGGATCGCCAAAGAAATCATGGTGCCTCGTACAGAAATCGCCTCGGTTCCTGCGGATATGCCGATCGATGAGGCGCTTACCGTGATGCTGAAGGAAAAATATACGCGCTGGCCAGTCTATAAAGGCGATAAGGATCATGTGATCGGCATGATCAATACGAAACAGCTGTTTACGGATATGCTGCTCATGTCAGAAGCGGAAAAAAAGCGGCTTTCTCTTGAAGCATATATCCGTCCGGTCATCGAAGTCATTGAAACCGTTCCTGTACAAAAGCTCCTGATCAAAATGCAGCGGGAACGGATTCATATGGCGATCTTAACGGATGAATACGGAGGAACCTCAGGTCTTGTAACGACTGAAGACATTCTCGAAGAAATCGTCGGAGACATCAGGGACGAATTTGATGAAGACGAAAAACCCCTCATTCAGAAGATTTCCGATCATGAGTACATCATGGACGGAAAGGCGAGAATTGATCAGGTGAATGAACTGTTTGAGGATGATATTGAAGAAGAGGAAGTCGAAACGGTCGGCGGACTCGTTCTGAAAGAAAATATAGATATCGCCGAAGGCCAGGCGGTTCATGTCGGCTCCTATACGATAACGGTTCTTGAGATGGAAGGCCGGCTGATTAAGCACGTTGAGGTCAAACAAGAACAAACGACTGAACATGTGGAGCTGGCGCCGGCAAATCCGATTGTCGTAAACGAAATCACCTTGAGCGAAAAATAGTTCAAGGTGTTTTTTGTGTTGTTAAGAAAAAAGACCATAAGTCAAATGGCATTTGAACAGGAATGTATGTTCGTATATAATGGGAACAAATGTTCTGTTTGGAGGGATGCAATTGCTTTGGTATGAAACCATTTCTGGGGACGAGAAGAAAACATACATTAAGCGGATCGAGTTTCATTTGAGAAATTGGAAAAATTACAAAGCGGCGGTATTAAATCTGGAGAGGAGGATGGATAAGGAAGAACAGAGCGGATTGGTGAAAGAGACGGACGTGCATTATCAAATTGATGCGGAAAAAAGACTCTATCAATTTTTGCTGGACTCCATGGAGACAGCTTTGGCTGAATTGGACGAGATTGAGCGGACGCTTGTTGAATATCGGTATATTCAAAATTGGAGCATGGGGAAATGCGCAATAGAAATCGGCTATAGTGAAAAAACATTGTTTTTATTAAAAAAAACGCTGCTCGATAAGCTGCTTGTCAGTTTGGCAGCGATCACGAATATTTAGCACAGCGCCTTTGGGACTTGTTTTCAGGAACGGAGACAAGTCCTTTTTGCATTTGCACCAAGCTTCCTTCCGTTTTTCTTCAGTTTCCTGACAGGATGATGACAGGGAGGACGAGCGGTTTCCTTTTATGATGAAGACAACCTTTTATTCAGCAAGGGGGCTGATCAAGATGTGACGCAGTAAACAGAGGTATTTGCTTGGACAAACGGCTGAAAAGGGAGGGGAAAGAATATGGACATTTCTGAAATCGGACTCGTTCCGCTGATTACAGGTTTGGTGCATACGGTAAAGCTTCTGGGCGTTCAGAAACGATTTCTCCCCGTCTATGCAGTGGTTTTCGGCATCTGTATTTCTTTGTTTTTGACATCGGGAAACTGGAAGGAAGACATGATGATCGGAACGTGGCTAGGATTGTCATCAGTCGGTTTTTATTCAGGTTCAAAAAACATCTTAAAACCATTAAACAAGGAGGAAATCGAACATGAAGATTTATTTGGATCCGGGACACGGCGGGAGTGATCCGGGAGCAGCAGGAAACGGCCTGCAGGAAAAAAACGTCACATTGGCCATTGCACTGAGGATCAATGATATCCTTTTAAAGGAGTATGCCAATGCCGAAACAAGGCTGAGCAGGATGACGGACAAAACAGTCTCGCTTCAGGAACGCACGGATGATGCCAATTCGTGGGGCGCGAATTTGTTTGTTTCCATTCATACAAACGCTTTTGACGGGACAGCCTACGGGTATGAAGACTACATTTACAGCGGCTTGTCCGATGAGTCTGTGACCGCTCTTTATCAAAGAATCATTCATCAAGAAGTGATCAAACTTAACGGACTCCGGGACAGAGGGATGAAAAAAGCGAACTTTCATGTCCTTCGGGAAACCGCCATGCCTGCCATTTTAACTGAGAACGGATTTATTGACCATGCCGGCGATTCGGCAAAAATGAAAAGCGCCGCCTGGATTGAACAGACTGCAAGGGGGCATGTCAACGGGATTGCCGTCTGTCTGGGTCTTACGAAAAATGACACTTCATTATATAAGGTGACGATGGACGGAGGACAAATTGGGGCATATCAAGAAAAAGACGATGTTTTGAACGTGATATCTTCAAACTGGGACAGCTTTCAGACGGCAGAGATTGTAAAAGGATAACGAAAAAAATCAGGAATCCATTTTGAAAAAAGCGAGATCAAAATGGATTCTTTTTTTGAACCTGTTTTTTCGGACCGCTTTCTTAAAACGGCCTTTAAGTCCTTTGCCTGCTTGAAGCAGCTCATCTTCGCGCGATTGTCTTTTAAATGCTTCAGCATTGCAACGATCATAAAGCTGACAATCACAAGAAGAGCCAGGAGCTGACAGCCGCTGTACAAAGGGACGCCGAACAGCTTGGTGGCTGGCCTCCTCAGGGTAGCTCCACGATCCCATATGTACTTTATAAAGCTCTAGTGCCAGGCCGATGAGGTGGAAAACCCCAATCACTTTCACTTCATCCAAAGATTCAAGCTTGAATGCTATCATGAATATTTGCATCAATAACAGATCGGGGCATAAAAGGCACTTCAACCGCTTTTGTTATGGCAAGAGCAAGAAAAATGACAACCGGAAACAGACAAGCTTTTGCTTGTTCAAAACCAAATCGATCAAACAATGCTCCCCGCCCAAAATCCACCGATGCAGCAAACCATTGTCAGCAATATGTATGCTGCTGATGCCTTTAGACGTTTTGCCGACAAAAGCTCAACAGCTTCGATGCTGAAGGTGGAAAATGTTGTGAACCCGCCGAAAAATCCCGTTCCCACGACGATTGAGAGTACTTGATTGTCAATTCCAAGGCTGACAAATAGGCCGAGGGCGAAAGAGCCGAGAATGTTGATCAGCATAATGCTGACCGGTATACGCGGATGGGGAAGCCTCGACATGATGATATTGCCGAGCCAAAACCTCAGAACAGACCCGATTCCTCCCGCGATCATAAAACCAGCTGCCATCATGATTCAAAACGCTCCTTTTCTTTTCCTGCTGCTCTGCTGATCCGTTTTCCAAAGACAATTCCTAACAAAGCGAAGCATATCCCGCCGGCAAGGGAAGCCGCCAAGTACAAGACTCCGGTTTGCGGTACAGAGGATTGAAGGATCAGGGCGGTTTCCTTGGAAAACGCAGACATTGTCGTATACCCTCCGCAAAAACCGGTACCTAAACATAGCTGAACGAGCGGTTTTTTTGCCCTGAACGAAAAAAAGCCTGTCAGCAGACCGAGAAGCAAGCTCCCCGAGATATTTTCGACAAAAGTCGCCCAGGGAAAAAAACCGCTGTCTGTATTCAAGTTTAAGACATAACGAAGAAGGGAGCCGAGTGCTCCTCCTAAAAAAACGGCAACATACGATTTCATGTTTTTCCTTCTTTCTTGAAATAATCCGGATAATCGGTAATGAGTCCGTCAATTTTCCAGCTTTCAAGACGGCGGCCTGTTTTTGGCCCGTTGACCGTCCATGCAAAAGCTTTTAAATCATAGCTGTGAATCGATTCGATCAGGAAAGAGCTGAGCATCGTATGTTTGACGCTGACATAGCCCGCAAATGACGCAATATGCCGAAGTCTGCTGCGCGGCACCATTCCAAATCTCGGCTTGATCAAAACAGCGGATGGAATTGAAGGATACAGCTTGTGAAGCGTCATCATTGCGCCGGCATCAAAGGATTGGACGATCGTATTCATGGAGACGCCGAACCGGCTGATCAGCTTCCCGATCGCTTGTTCAATTCCCGGCTGTGTTTTGGAAGACTTGATTTCAATGAGCAGTCCCGTTTTTTTGTGATACTTCTGAAGAACGTCTTCAAGAGCTGGGATTTGTTCACCTTGAAACTCGGGGCCGAACCAGCTTCCCGCATCAAGCTTTTCAAGCTCGCTCATCGTAAACTGCCGAACAAAGCCCGCGCCGTCTGTCGTTCTGTCGATCTTGTCATCATGAATGACCGCAAGCTTTCCGTCCTTTGTTAATTGTACATCAAGCTCAATAAAGTCAGCTCCAAGCTCTCTTGCTTTATCAAAAGCGGCAAACGTATTTTCCGGGGCGTAAGCTGAAGCTCCGCGATGGGCGATGATATGCAAAGATGTCAGCTCCTCTTCATAAAATCTTTCCATATCTAGGATACCTGAAGAGGTGATGCAAGTAAATCACCAGTCCCGAAATATTCAAAAACAGAACAGAGCAAAAAAACACGCGATGGAAACAACAAAGCTCGTCAAAATTAGTGCGAAAGCATCATTTGTTCAATATTTCAGATATTTTATAATGGACAAAAGGAGGCGAGATGATGGGTAAAGGGAGAATGAAAGTGGAAGAACGGATTAAGATCGAAACCGATGCTGAAATGTTTAAAGCAACTCTCCTTGATCAAACACAGTCTCAAAAGAAAAAATAGCGGTGTTGGCCCGAAATGTCTCTTGGATACAAACTCAACCGATCAAACTCCGGATGATGCATTCCGGAGTTTTTTGTTGAAAGCTAAAAAAAGAGACTAAAGTGCGAATCCTATATCAATAGAATAGGGAGGCAGCAGGTGTTGAATACTACCGTCATTCAGTTTGCCAAAGTGGCTGAGAAATAAGATTTTGTCGCCAGCCCGAAAAGTGGCCATTTTTTTTTCTGTCCCATCTGCCTGTGAAAAGGCGAATGGCCCTGGACATCGGGTGCGGTTCTGGATGACTGGTTTTCTGAGCTGTCCAATTGCTTCGATGAAGTCATTGTTTGGGAAAAGCAAATCGATTAAGCTTTCAGGATTGAGCTGCTGCGCAATAAAATGAGAAATTTTTCGAAGCATCTAGTATAATAGATGGTTGATGAGCTTTAATAAGGAGAGAAAGCAATGTTTACAAAATATATGACAATGGAATTTGCTGCAGAAATCGGAATCAGCATCGGCATCCTGCTTTTATTTTTCTTGCTTAGAAAAATATTTACGAAATACTTGTTCAACCTGATTCTGAAATTGACGAATAAAACAAAAACGGATTTTTTCAGTCAGGTGGCGCGGGCGTTTGAAAAACCCGCAAGATGGTTTTTTGCTATACTCGGTATTTATTTGGCCATTATTTACTCCCCGTTTTTCGATACCCACATGGCCATCGTCCATAAGCTGTACAGAGTGTCCGTCATCATCATCATTGTCAGCGGACTCTACAATTTAACGGCATCATCATCGGTATTATTCTATAAAATCAATAAGCGGCTTGAACTTGACATGGACGACATTCTCGCGCCGTTTTTGTCAAAAATTCTCCGCTTTATCATCGTCGCGCTCGGTATCAGCGTCATTGCCGGTGAGTTCGATTATGATGTGAACGGTTTTGTTGCCGGCCTCGGGCTCGGGGGATTTGCTTTCGCACTTGCGGCAAAAGATACCGTCGGGAACTTTTTCGGGGGAATTGTGATCATCATGGAGAAGCCTTTTACAATAGGAGATTGGATTGAAACGAACATCGTCATCGGAACGGTCGAGGATATTTCGTTCAGAAGCACGAGAGTTCGTACGGCGGGAGAGGCGCTTGTAACTGTTCCCAACTCTGTGCTTGCCAATGAAGCGATTATGAACTGGACGAAAATGCGGAAGCGCCAGGTCACGTTCTCACTCGATATCGATCCGTCAACACCGCGGGAAAAGGTCGAAAGATGTGTGGAGCGGTTTAAAGAAATGCTGCGGTCGCATGAGCAGGTGAACCAAGATGTCATTATGGTTAATCTAGAAGTATTGCAGGATACGCATTTGAGCATCTTTTTCAACTACTATACCAATACAACGGTGTGGGCTGAAAATTTAGACGTCAGACAGGACGTGAACTACAAAATCCTCGACATTATGAAAGAAGAAGAGGTGGATTTTGTATCGCCTGGACACAGTCTCTTTGAATTGAAGAAAATGACGGATCAGCAAAACAATGCCTAGAAAGATCGTCTTGAGAAAGGGGGAGGGCGCCGAATGCAGGGAGAAACCGGGAAGTTTTTGGAGATGATCGAAAGCGCCAGGCGCATTACCGTGTTAACGGGCGCCGGAATGAGCACGGAATCCGGCATTCCCGATTTTCGCTCAGCCGGCGGAATATGGACGGAAGATATGTCGAGAATGGAAGCGATGAGCCTCGATTATTTCGAGCGTTTTCCAAAGCTTTTTTGGCCAAAGTTTAAAGAGCTTTTTCAAATCAAGATGACAGGCTCGTTTCAGCCGAATGCAGGGCATCTATATTTAGCCGATCTTGAGCGGCAGGGGAAAGAAGTCAGGGTGTTCACGCAAAATATTGACGGGCTTCATAACAAGGCGGGCAGCCGCCATGTATATGAACTGCACGGCTCCATTCAAACGGCCGCGTGCCCTAAATGCGGGACGCGCTATGGGCTGGACCATATTTTGCAAGCTGAAGTTCCCAGATGCTGCCGTGTGAATGAAAAGGGCAGAGAGTGCGGCCTTATTTTAAAGACCGATGTCGTTTTGTTCGGCGACGCTGTTCAGCATTTCGATACTCTTTTTGAGAGTCTTGATCAATCTGACCTGCTTTTAGTGATCGGCACCTCGCTTGAAGTGGCGCCTGTCAGATTTATCCCTGAGGAAGCGCACGCGATTCCCGGACTAAAGAAAATGATGATCAATCTGGATGAAACACCTTATGATCATTTGTTTGACCTTGTGATCCATCATAAAATCGCTGAGTTTGCCAAATTAATAAACGGTTAAGAGGCGTTCCCGCCGGGAACGCCTTCACTATGATCTCTCCCGGCAGCTTTGTCATAGATATTGATAATAAAAAACGGTAGCATCCAGTTCGCCGTTAGCCGACTCAGCATAGGCGGGAATTCGTCCAGCTTCCCTAAATCCGAGTGACGTATAAAGAAGATTTGAAGGATCGCCTTCTCTCGTATCAAGAACAAGCAGTGATCTGCTTGCTTGTTTCGCTCTTTGCAATGCTTGTTGCATTAATAGACGAGCGATGCCTTGCCGTCTGAAGGCAGGGGCAGTCATTAATTTACAGATTTCAGCTCTGTGGCGGCCATTCGGTTTCGTACACAGAGCAATCTGAACACTTCCGGCAATTTCATCGTTCTGTCTGGCTATCAGTAAAATGACGCTGGGTGATAAGGCCGTTTGCCAATATTCTTTTGCCTGCGCCTGGTCAAGCGGCGGCAAAAAACCGATAGATGCCCCGTCATTCACCACTTCAACGAGAAGACCCGCCAATTGATCAATTTCTTCTGTGATCGATTTTACTTCTTCAATCTGCATCTCAAAACACCCCATTTTATCAACTTATCTGTTTAATATAGCCGAGGCTCTTTTTTTGGCAACAAGTGTGTCAGATTTTATGACGGATATGATGATGATCAAGTCTTTCTTTTATTAAAAAAATCCCCTTAAAAAGGGGATCAGTATGGCAATTTGCTATTCGTGAACAGGTGTCATCGATTCATCAAGTGTTTCGAATGAATAACCCATGTTTTTTAAATTTGTGATCAATAGCGGCAATGACTGAACAGTTGAAGGAATATCATGCATCAAGATCACTATCGGCTGTTTCGACTGCCGTTTTTCGATCGTATTCAGCTGGTTCATGACTTCCGGAACAAACTTTTGACTCCTGTATTTCCAGTCAAGGCTGTCGATATTCCAGTCCCAATAAGTAAACCCGTTTTTCTTCAGAACATTCTTTTGAGCATCGGTAAGCGACGGTTTGCTTCCGTATGGCGTTCTGATCAGATGGGTTTCAACCCCGGTAATCGACTTCAGCGTTTTTTGAGCCTGCTTCATTTCCAAGTTAGGAGAATTGGCGTCTTTATAAAATTTCTTCTGGTCATGGGTCACCCCATGAAGTCCAAGTGCATGGCCCTGCTGCTTCATATTGAGAACGGCTTGTCTGTGAACCTTCATGTTTGGCTCAAGCATGAAAAACGTTGCCTTGACATCATGTTCTGATAAGATCTGCAATAGCCTTTGGCTGACCGCTGAAGGGCCGTCATCAAAAGTCAGATAAATCGTTTTTTCATTCTTTTTTTCTTCCGCTGCTTTTTTCTTTTCTTTTTCCTGCTCGCGTTTTGCGATCTCCTGTTTTGTGCTCAGGTGATCAAGAAGCTGTCCTTGCGTTGCCTTTTTAAGCGGGATGCTGTCTCCTTCATGCCGCATTTGACTGTTTTCGGACATTGTCAGCTCTTTTTTGTCAGGGGTGTCAGAGGACTGTGACAAATCCCAAACGTAGAGAAGGATCAGACACAAAATGACAAAACATGCTGTTTTCGTCAACAGATAAGCTACAGATGGAGATGTTTTTTTTGAAACTTGGCGCATGTCACTCTCTCCGTATCATTTTTCGATTCCATTATGTAATAGAAAGCGAGTCTCATAAAATAATGGATCACAATTTTTAAGTATACAGGATTGGAAGGAAGATGGGTACCGGGTGTAGTGAAAAATATATCAAATTTTTAGAGAAAATGCTGAAACTTAGAAGAAGAGGTTTTTTATCCGTCAGCGGGAAAGTTTTTGGAAATCTTGCACTATTTTGAACGATACCGACATGTTAGAATGGAATGGAGAAAATCGAGAAACCATAAAAAACAAGGGGATGGAGAAATGAAGGTTCTTTTTAACGGCCGGCTGATTGAACGGAGCGAATGTGCTGTTGATATCGAAGACAGAGGATATCAATTTGGAGACGGTGTCTATGAAGTCATCCGCATTTACAATGGGAGCTTTTATACGCTTAATGAACACATTGCCCGTTTTTTCAAAAGCGCAGCCGAAATCGGCATTGATCTGCCGTTTTCAGAAGCTGAGCTTAAGGGAGAGCTAAAAGAGCTTATTGAAGCCAATCAGGTTCAAGACGGAGGGCTCTACCTTCAAGCGACAAGAGGAAAGGCGCCGAGAAAGCATCAATATGAAGCAGGGCTCACTCCTCAAGTGACCGCTTATACGTTTCCGATTCAAAAACCTGAAAAAGACCAGCAACACGGCGTTTCCGTAATCACAGCAGATGATCTGCGCTGGCTGAGATGCGATATTAAAAGCCTGAATCTGCTGTACAACGTCATGATCAAACAAAAAGCAAGCGAAGCTTCCTCGTTTGAGGCGATTTTGATTCGTGACGGCGTCGTGACGGAAGGGACATCTTCAAACGTTTATGCCGTCAAACAAAACGTCATTTACACTCACCCCGCGACAAATCTCATTTTAAACGGCATCACACGGATGAAATTGCTCAAGCTGTTTGCGAAAAACGGCTGGCAGCATAAAGAAAAAGCCATTACAAAAGACGAACTGCTGAGTGCGGATGAAGTGTTTATTTCATCAACAACAGCCGAAGTGATTCCGGTCACGGTGATCGACGGACAGAAAGTCGGAACAGGAACGCCGGGCCCGCTTACAAAAGAAGTACAAACAGCAATGCAAAACAGCATTTTGTCAGAAACGGCAAAGCCTGTTTAATAAAGAAAAGCGCCGTCTCCAGCAGAGAACGGCGCTTTCAGCGTGTCGACAAACCCTCGCATTCTTTTGGGAAAAGGAACGGCGGCAATCGCTCAGGCGTCCTGTCTGAACGCCGCTGTCATCACATCCTGTGAAAGTCTGCTTTCACAGACTGCGAGGATTTTCACTGACGCTGGGGCAAAATCCTAAAACGGTTTAAAGTTTTAGGATTATGATTGTTTGCGAAATCCGAACAATATTGAAAAGATCGGCGATAGATATAGGAAGAAAACGAACGGCAAATATTCAATCACAGGGACCCCGAGCGCACTTGACATAAACGCGCCGCTGACACCCCACGGAATCATCGGATTGATCAATGTCCCCCCGTCTTCAAGCGACCTTGACAAATGTTTTCGTTCAATTCCAAGTCTATCATACAGCTTTTTAAACGATTGGCCGGGAATCAAAATCGATAAATATTGCTCTCCGGTCAGCAAGTTCATGCCCATGCTTGACGCAACGGTTGAGAAAACAAGGCGCCCTTTTGAACGAATGCCTTTGATCACACCTTCAAGAAGGCTTGTAATCAGTCCTGTCTTTTCCATCAGACCGCCGAGCGCAAACGCGATGATGATCAGGGAAACGGAGCCCATCATCGATTGAAGGCCGCCGCGGTTCAAAATGTTTGCAACCGCTTCGCTTTCGGCTGAAAAAACCGGCCCATTCTGCATGGCTGATAAAAAAGATGAAAAGCTGGCATCAGGCTGTATAAACGCTGCGAGAATTCCCGCTGATACGATTCCTGCTGCAAGGGACGGAATCACGGGAATTCTTCTTACGGCAAGCACGATGACCAAGAGAGGCGACAAAAGAGTCAGCATGTTGATATTGACTATGTTTTCAATCCCGCTGACAATAGTTTGAATGTTTTCCGTTGATGCCGATGCAACGGTTAAAGAACGCCCCATGAAAAAGAAGAGCAGGATGGTGATGAATAGAGCGGGAATCGTGGTTCCCATCATATGCCTGATATGCTTGAAAATCGGCAGTTCTCCAACCCCTGCGGCAAAGTTTGTCGTATCTGACAACGGCGACATTTTATCACCAAAGCAGGCGCCGCAAATCACAGCCCCCGCGACCCATGTGAGGGGAATTCCCGCTGCTTGGGCTACGCCGATTAGAGCCACTCCGATCGTGCTGACTGTTGTAAAGCTTGAACCGACCAGCGAACTGATAATCAGGCAGCTGAATAAAGCCGTCAAGAGCAGGGCTTGAGGTTCGATCATCTTCAAAGCATAAACCGTAACCGTCGGAATCGCTCCGCTGTATTCCCAAACCCCGATTAATATGCCGATTAAAGAAAGAACAATAATCGGCTGAACACCATTCCGAATTCCTGAGACGATGCCGCTTTCAAGCTCTTTCCAGCTATACCCTTTAAACGCGCCGACGACCGCCAAAAAGCCGACGCACATCAATAATGGCAAATGCGGCTCTGCGTGAAAAATAAACAGGCACGTAAAAATAATCGCTAAGATAACTAAAAATAATAAAGCCGATATAGAAAACGATAAGCGTTTTTCTTTTGACAAATCATACACCTCATTGGAAAAAAATATCATTCTTTAATACGTTTATGCTTTTGTGCGTAAACGTATTATAACAGAAAAATAGAAGATATACTTAAATTAAAATATTTCAAACATTTTTCAGTTGTAGGCCCATCCTTTTGAAAGCGCTGACTTCTTTAGATATAATAAGCTCAGGAAGGCTTGAATGTATACATGCCTGTACCGAATCGATTGAAAATAGGGGGAAATGCGGATGTCCTGCACTGTAGAGAAATCCCGGTTTTTAAATGAAGAAGCGATACTGATGACGAATGAAAGTTTGGAGGCCGTACTTGTGCCAGGCTGGGGGAGCAACCTGATATCACTGAAGTGGAAGCCCAGCGGATTGAACTTGTTAAAAACGCCCGAAACAAAGGAAGAGTATGATGCCAACCCGTATTTATTCGGAATTCCCATCCTTTTTCCGCCTAACCGGATCGATCATGGAAGATTTACATATGAAGGAAAAACATATCAGCTGCCCATCAATGAAAAACCGCTGCAAAACCATCTGCACGGATTTCTGAACGATAAAAAATGGACGGTGAAAAAAGCGGAGGCGGACGAAGAAAGCAGCATGGTGCAAACGGTGCTTCAAGCGGATGATCATCCAGACATTCAGAGCATCTTTCCGCATTCGTTTTCGATCGTCATCACCTATAGATTAAAAGAAAACCATTTGGAGATGGATGCAACCGTTGTCAATCATGGCACAGAGCCGATGCCGCTCGGCTTGGGATATCACACATCGTTTCGCTATCCATTTAATGATGAGGGGGATAAAACACAATGCTTGTTTTCTCTCCCGGCATCAAAACAATGGGTGCTGTCAGACCGCTTGCTCCCGACAGGGGAACTTAGGTCAACAGAGGAATTTAAAAAGGGGAGAACGGCTGCCGGGGAAAGGCTTGATGACATTTTGGCGGCAGAGCTTGATCAAGGAGAAAAGAGCACCGCTGACATTTGCGACCGCCTTGCGGACATTCGCGTGCAATATCAATGCGACAAACATTTTAAGCATTGGGTCGTTTTTAACGGGAAATCGGATCGGGATGACTTGCTTTGCTTGGAACCCTATACATGGGTGACAAATGCCCCGAATCTTGAGCTTCCACGGGATGTGACAGGTTTTGAGGCATTAAAGCCGCAGGAAGAGGCGACAATGCGAAGCAAAATCATAATCGGCGGAGTGTAAGCTTACATTCCGCCATTCAATCATGTTTTTTTATCAAGCGTAAATGGACACATGCTTTCCTTGTCTCCAATTCAACTGGACAGTGGCCATCGAATTCGACTTCGCCGAACTTTTCTAAAAACGACACAGATTCTTCTTTCGATCCGCCGCCGGGAAAAGCGCCTCCAGCATAGTCGATCATTGGCGTTTCGCCGAGGAGCTGAGAGCTATTTGATCATCAAATGTTACAACAAGTGTTTCCGAATACGTGTCATCCGGCTGGCTGCGGCCTGTCCAATAAAAATCTCCGCTGAACCCGGGCGCATCACCGCTTTTTTCATGACGGCCTCCCAATTTCCGTCAGCGCTGTGCCCGGTCCATCTCGGATATTCCGTCATGTCAAAAACCGATCAGCTTCCCGCCAAAATAAACGGCGCAAAAGCCCATCAAAAGGGTTGCAAGAAATAGAATCGGCCGCATGTCTTCCTGTTTCACCACAATTACCGCCTTAAAAAGTTCCGCTTTATTAGAACAATCGGAAAAAATTCTTCATCTTCATTTTAAGGAAATGGGTGTGGATGCGGATTCAGCTGACCGGGTTTTAGCGGCTCTTTTGCGTAGCCCAGTATCTTAGGAACCGTCAAAACCCGTTCAAGCCCCTCCAGGCGGATGAAGCGCTGTCCGAATGTCATGGGAATCAACCCTGGGATAAGCACTTTTACACAGTATAATCCGTTTTGCTTTGTTACAGGTGAAGTCTGATCAATGACGATCACTTCAAGGTTCAAACTGCGTAATTTTTCAAGCAGGCTGCAAAGGTCTTCGGTTAAATCAAGGTTTTTCTTTCCTGGTTTAAAGGCTTCTGCGAAAGTTTGCAAGGGCTCCCTCTGCTCCAATAAAAACCGGAGGCGTTCTTCTGCTTCAGGTAAACCGTACAGCATGCTGTGCTCTTCCATTTTCCTAACTAGAGAAGGGTTGTGGAGCATCTCCACATATTTGTTTCTTTCGTCCTCAAATCTGCGGTCGTGCTTCAGCATCATGCCCGCCAGCTCATGAAGGGCGCTTTTGACCGCTTTTACGGGATCGGGGTGGGCTCCTGCGGAACAAATGAGATTCATCCCTTGCTGCTTTCTGTTTTTGGCGACCGCCCAGATGCTCGGAATACCGTATTCCATGGTTGAATTAAAGACATACAGATCATATCCGGCCACACTGCGCACCCGTTCTGTCATTAAGCTTAATTCAAGATCAGCGGCTGAATCGAGATCAAGCTGCCGGAGAGGCAGTTGAGCATACCAGGTCAGCAAAAATGAATCGCGCTCAGCCGCTTCTAATATAGCGTGGAAAATCGCTTCTTCCAAACTCCCTCCCAATGCACAGCCATTGGATGTTTCATAAACGAAGCTGTCCTCCCGCCCAAGACTGTAATAGGCAAGTGACTCTGGAACAAGAATCGGTCGCTCTTGCAAAAATGAATAGCCCCATACCCAATGGAGCGGGCGATTTCGATGAAATGGCTTAAAAGGAAAATCGGACTGCCGGTATTGTTCAGCTTCATGTAGTCCAGCTTTTCTCGGGTCGAGTGCGTCATGTTTTACATTTTGGTAGCAGTCATGGACAACTGTTCGTTTGCCGCGCGGTTCCATTCCGGAATAACGTTCCAAACCTTCTAATATCGCGGTTAACTCGCTTTCTTCATATGAATGGCTCCGTCCTCCGACACCTTCGTTTCCTATCCATAAGGGCATATTGACAATCATATCGGCGAACGGCAAAATCGCGTCATATATTTTTCCGTTGAAAATTCCTGTTCTCTGATCGAGATAATCTTTTGCTAGTGTTTGTTTTAAATCGTTTGGTTCTCGAACCCGGAAATTGTCCGGCGCCGCTTTAGGATTTGGCTGAAGTGAAATCCGGGCGGATTCTGCTGTATCATCAGGAAGGCTGCCGCAGACACGGCACAGTGGGTCTGGTATAAAAGAATGCAAGGAACTTTCCAGCGTTTTTAAATTGATGATGAACAGTTTTCTTTCCAAAAGGCCGCGCCCGCCGCCCATGATGTTGTCGATTTCCGTGCATATCAAACGGGCCATTTGCCGGCAGCCTGTCTTTGACGCCCATGGATCACGGTGAAGGTCTTCGCTTTTCTGCTCCAGCTCGAGCATTTCCCTGCTGTCGGGTCCGGCGATAAGCCGCCTCATATCGGCGCATTGGGAGCAGCCGGGGCCGTTCGGATAAACGAGCGGACCGATTATACCCTCGCCAAATGATGCAAACACGCGAAGCCATGGAATGCCCGGCGCTCTCAATATCTGTTCAGTCTTGCGATATAAGAAAGGCTGAAAAGCGTCGTGGACAACAAGAACAAACGAAGTCTCCTCCGGTACTCCGGCCTTAAAATCAGACTGACGAATGACCTGATATTTTGCTGATAATTGTTCTGATGCGCCTTCTGCAATCACACCTTCACCAACAATCAAAATACACATTTTAAGCCTCCTCCTTTCTTAACTGCACCCCATAGATGCCCGCTAGGTTTTCTTTCAAAAAAGGTTCAGCTGGAAAATCATAGACCAAAAACTGTGAGCTATGATTGTTTATTAAAGTGGAAAGCAGTGTTTGCGGCGAATCTTCGCAAACAGGGATATCGAGCTTTATGTCATTTTTTTGTAAAATCATGTCCGTCTTCTCCAAAGGCTTTATGTCCATCAATGCCCGCTCGAGCGCTTTTCTGAGCGCCAGAGTGAGATTTAAACCAGGACTCCCATACCAGCGGCCGTGAATACCTGCCCATACAACAGGAAAGTCTTCTATATCCTTGCTTAAACCGATTTCCGGTCTGCCGTGCATCATCGTCAGCGCTTTGAAATAGAATGCCGACTGCTTATCTTGTATTACACCTAAAGGAAACTGGACAATCGTTTCTTTTTCGCCCTTTTTCCGCTCTGTCAATCGATGCTCTAAGCATTTCTGCAATCCTCTCAATACGCCTTCTGCTATTGTTTCTCCGGCTCCGATTCCGAAATCCTCACCATGATTGATAGAAGAGCGTGCCAATCGTGATACATACATTTCAATACCGGTCAGCCCTGCTTCCCGCCTTGCTTCTTCATGGGTGAAACCGATGCAAACCGATTCAGGCAAAAGCTTTGCGGGCCCTATTGACAGCGGATCGGCAGCTTGAACAAAGCACTGTGACAATGGGAGCTGCTTCAAATGTTTTTCTTCCCAGAGATGAAAAATTCCCGATGTGTCAGATGTCAGCTCATTGAAAAACTGAAATAAACGTCCTTCTTCTTTGTTGTCCGAGCGCTCTGCCATTCTCCCTTCAAGGTCGTCAATCAATTGAGCGCGGGCACCGTCAGAATCGATGAGCGGGTGTTTGAGAAATGGGTACCAAGCGCCTTCAAGGGTGGCCAAATCGATTAGGAAAAATTGATTCCGTTTAGTTAACGGCGTAAGTCCTGTAACCGTTTTAAACAAATCAAACACGATGGTGTTTGCCAGCATGTCTTTTCCCGCTGAAGAAAAAACTGCAAGCTCTCGGTCTTCATGAAGCGCCGTCTGATGGATGCGTCGCCATGCCGACTTCCAGCAGGCGTCACCGCCCTGCTGTACGACAGGTCCTGCCAGACCGATTTGCTTCAGACAGACGCCCGGAATGAAGCCTTTCTTCTCTTCCATGCAAATCGTTTGCAGTTTGAGGAGCTCTTCTTGCAGACCATCTTCAGAGACGTACAAAACCCAGTCGACAGAGCGCACCGCTTCACGCCAATTTTGCGCGTCCGTCAATTCGACTGCCTCCTCGCCAGCTATTTCCGTCAGTTCCTTTAAAGCGGGTTGAGAAGAACCTGCCGCCATAACCCGAATATTGGAGAATCCGGATTCGGTCAGCGATCTGACTAGTGAAACAAGAAAGGAACCGGAGCCCGCTGCCAGTACTTTTGTCTGGCGGCATAACTGGAAGCGGTAAGCGCCGGAATCTCCAAAGCTTTCGATAAATTCGATTTGGGCTGCATACGTTTCCAGCACGGAGCTTTTCAATTGGTGAGTCCGGTCGCTGCTTATATCCCGAACAAACCCATTTTTATGGAGCATGTTTCCGATTTCATACACCCTGTTTCGATAAGGAGCGGGTAACCCGTTTGTTAAATCTTCCATTGTATGCTCACCATTGAACATCGGCAGCAATTTTTCAATCCATTGATAAATTGAAGCGCCTTTTATGCGAAACGACCCGGAATTATTTCTAAAATACGCGCCGCCGTTCGGATCAGGAAGAAAATAAGTATCCTGTTTCACTTTCAGGCGGGCGGAAGCGGCTAAATGTGTCATGTTGCTCCTCCTTTTCATGATGGAAAAAGCTATACCATTATATGTAATTTTGTTTGTCCATTATGAAGGGAAGACCCCTGCGGCAAAAGGGACAGGGGCAGTCTTCTCCCAAAAGAACTACATGCCTCCATGCCAGCAGCTTGCACAGCTCCAGCAGCTGTGACATGAACAACTCCAGCAGCTTGCACAGCTCCAGCAGCAATGCCCCGCACAGTTCCAGCAACTATGACAGGAGCAGCTGTGACATGAGCAACTCCAACAGCTCGCACAACTCCAACAGCTCGCACAGCTTCCGCAGCTCGCACAGCTTCCGCAGCTCCAGCAGCTTGCACAGTGTTTGGCATTGGCATGATGACGGTTCGGATCCCAAGCCGTCATTTCACCTGCCTGGAAATGATCCATCCCCAATGACTGCAACTCATCATGAAAATGTTCCATTTTGACAACCCTCCTACATCTTAAATAAAGGAATGGTATTCACTTCAGGAAACCATTCAAAGAAAAAAATCGTTATAAATATGAGTTTAAATATCCCGGGCACTCACAACATCAAATTATGAGCCCTGTTAGGTGATTGTTACTAATTTCAACGCCTATTTTCCTGTAATTGGTATCGGGAGGGCGTGCTGATTTTTTTTCTGTTATTGATATATACAATCAAAGAGATTGCGAAAGGAACTGAAAAGATCACTTTCCTATTTAAGGTGGTAGATTGTAATAGAGGTGTCGATATTAAAATGCTATTCTTGAGGAATTTTGGAAAATTCAAAGAAAGTTACAACTTCTTATTCCAAGAGTGGAAGAATAAATATTTAAATGTCGATTTTAATGTCATTGAATCTTGAGATATCAAGATTTCAAATATAAAATTAAAAAAATAACCTGAACATTTCCAGATTTTAATGATAAAGTCACCAGGAAAATAAGGTTGATATTCCTAGCATATAAACTATGAATGCGATATTTTGAAATGAAAATAGAGACAGCCTCAAGCTGTCTCCTTTTGAAAAAGGCAATGGAGGCCGTTTTGCCGAACCAGCTCTCTGCCAACTCTCACTTCACAATCAACACCGGAATCTCAGACTTTGTGGAAATCTTGTCGCTGACGCTTCCAAACAGCAGTTTTTTCAGGCGGTTTTGGTCGCGCGTTCCCGTGATGACGAGATCGGCGCCGGTGTTTTCGGCGTGGTGAAGGACCGCGTTTGCGGGGTCGCCTTCCAAGATTTCTATTTCAGCATCAAACTGGTTTTCATGTAAGATGATTTTGGCTGCCGCAATCGCTTCTTCTGCACTGTCTTCGTAAATCATCGGCTCCCCGGCCAGATCTGATTCAGGCGGAACAGGAGGTGCAGCCGGGATGCCGCTGTAAAGATAAGATGCACCGGCAGCAGGGCGCTGTTCCTCAGCTGATGCTCTGACTTGTTTCGGTTCATGGACATGGGCGATGGTCAGTTCGGCATCAAGCTTTTTTGTCAGGTCGATCGCTTTTTTTAGCGCTTTCTTGCTTTCTTCTTTTCCGTCAAACGCGACAATAATGCGGTCAGCTTTAAACAACTTGATCATTCCTTTCAGAATGGATTTATTATCGTTTTACCCGATTTTCAAATGATCTAACAAAATATAAGAATATGAATAAAAAGTCTGCAATTGACGAAAAATCAAATTGACAAATAAAGGGCCGTACTATAAGATGGAAAATATTAATAAGATTGGAGGACAGCGTCATGTTGAGGAAAATCAATGCATCAGCTCAGAAAACAAATGAATCTGAACGTGACGGCTCAATACCTTCCATCTGTTTGAAGTAACGATTTCCATCTAAAAAAACGAAGGAAGGCGCATGTCGCGTGAACGAGCGTACATGCGCCTTTTTTGTATAAAGAAGGCATACTGCATATACAGTGTGTCTTTTTTTACGGAGAAAAAACATTTTGTTCCTGATGATCAGGGCATGATGTTTTTCTAATATATGAAAACGAAGCTGAATTGGCCGAATTTTCGCAATCCAAATATAAGGAGGAATTTTTTATGCTCAATGTAAGAAAAAGCGAAATCAAAGATTGTAAGGAAAAGCTCGAAGGCGGCTAAAAAAGGAGAGGATATCACATGTTTTCTGTTTTATGGAAGCTTGGCTGGTTTTTTAAAGATGCATGGCGGCGCTATACAATTGCGATCGCTTTGCTGATCATCGTTAATATTTTAGAGATGTTTCCGCCGAAGCTGCTGGGAAACGCGATTGACGATATGCAGGCAGGCACTTTTTCAATGGCCGGGATGCTTTTGTATATCGGCTTATTAATCGGGCTTGCCATTGTGGTTTATACACTGTCTTACCTTTGGATGTATCAGCTGTTTGGCGGAGCGAATCTGATCGAGAAAATCCTCAGGTCAAAATTGATGGGCCATCTGCTTAAAATGACGCCGTCTTTTTACGAGAAGAACCGCACCGGAGATTTAATGGCGAGAGCGACGAATGACTTAAAAGCGATCTCGATGACGGCCGGTTTCGGAATATTGACGCTTGTGGACTCGACAATGTATATGCTGACGATTCTCTTCACGATGGGGTTTTTAATCAGCTGGAAGCTGACGTTTGCTTCAATCATTCCGCTTCCTTTGATGGCGGTGGCCATCAGTATATACGGGAAGAAAATCCATCAGCGTTTTACGGAAGCGCAGGATGCGTTTGGCGATTTAAATGACCAGGTGCTTGAATCGATCTCAGGCGTAAGAGTGATCCGGGCTTATGTACAGGAGAAAAACGATGTCGGCCGATTTAACCGAATGACGGCGGATGTATACCAAAAAAATATGAAAGTTGCGCTGATTGATTCACTGTTTGAGCCGACAGTGAAGCTTTTGGTCGGGATCAGTTATTTAATCGGCCTCGGCTATGGCGCCTACCTTGTCTTCCGCAGCCAGCTGACATTGGGAGAGCTCGTTTCATTCAACGTTTATCTCGGGATGCTGATCTGGCCGATGTTTGCGATCGGAGAGCTGATCAATGTCATGCAGAGAGGAAATGCGTCCCTTGACAGGGTGAATGACACTTTGTCGTATGAACCTGATGTAGCGGAAGCCTCTCGGCATGAAAAAGCCGAGCCGGGGGATATCGTGTTTGACAACGTCAGTTTTACGTATCCGAGCTCAGCCTCAGAAAACCTTGCCGGCATTTCATTTTCTGTTTTGCAAGGCCAGACGGTCGGGATCGTCGGAAAGACGGGAAGCGGAAAAACGACTTTGGTCAAACAGTTATTAAGACAGTATCCCGCTGGAAAAGGCATGATCAGCATTTCCGGTGTGCCGATTGAGCGTCTGCCTCTTGATCAGCTTCGCAGCTGGATCGGCTATGTGCCCCAGGATCATGTTCTGTTTTCAAAAACGGTGAAAGAGAACATTTTGTTTGGCGGACAATATGCGACAGAACAGGATTTGCGGGAGGTTATTCAAGAGGCCCATTTAGAAAAGGACATTGAACTGATGTCAGATGGGCTGCAGACGATGGTCGGCGAAAAAGGCGTCGCATTATCAGGGGGGCAAAAACAGCGGATTTCAATCGCGAGAGCCATGATCGCACAGCCTTATATTTTGATCTTGGATGATTCGCTCTCCGCTGTTGATGCGAAGACGGAAGCAGCGATTATTGAAAACATCAGACACGGCAGGAAAGGCAAAACAACCTTTATTACGTCACATCGCATGTCAGCGGTTGAACATGCCGATTTCATCATCGTCTTAGAGGGTGGAAAAGTGTCTGAGAAGGGAACGCACCAAGAACTGATCGCAGGTAAAGGCTGGTATTTTGAGCAATATGAAGCACAGCGGCTTCCTTCAGGAGAAGAAGGGGGGACTGTTATATGAAGACTGGAAAAAGGCTTTTTCAATATGCGCTTCTTTATAAAAAAACTCTAATCGCGGCGCTTGTGATGCTGACTGTAGCGGTCACAGCCGAACTGACCGGGCCGATGATCGCCAAAAAGATGATTGACGATCATATTTTAGGAATTGAAAAAACGTGGTATGAGGTCTCAGAGAAGGGCAAACATACGGTTTCCTATAAAGGCCGGGAATTTGTCAGGGAAGACAGGGCAGACCCTTCGGCTGAAAAGCGCAAGGAAGTTCATATTTTTCAAGTCGGCATGAATTATTATTTTGTGGATGAAGCGGTTCCTTTTGATGGAAAACGGACAGCGGCCGGAGGAGAACTGCGGATTTCAAGCGGAAAACAATCCGAAACCTATCAGGCCGTCCCGCTGTCAAAGTCTGAAGTGTTTTCTTTTTACGAACCTGAAGTCAGAGGACTTGTGTCACTGGTCCTTTTGTATCTTGTCCTTTTGATTTTCTCGATTTTTTTCCATTACGGGCAAATTTATCTGCTGCAGATGAGCGCAAACCGCATCATTCAAAAGATGAGGCAGGATGTGTTCGCCAACATTCAAAGGCTGCCTGTCCGCTATTTTGATAATCTGCCGGCCGGAAAAATCGTTGCCAGAGTAACTAATGATACAGAAGCGATCCGCGATCTGTATGTGACCGTCCTTTCGACATTTGCGACGAATTTGATTTATATGGCCGGCATTTTTGCCGCATTGTTGTTGCTTGATGTACGGCTTGCGTCCGTCTGTCTGCTAATATTGCCGCTTATTGTCATTTGGGCGGCCGCTTACCGAAAATTTGCGTCTGGCTACAATCATAAGCTTCGCTCGATCAACAGTGAGATCAACGCCAAAATGAATGAGTCGATTCAAGGGATGACGATTATTCAGGCGTTCCGCCGCCAAAAGGATATCAAGCGGGAATTTGAACAGCTGAATGACAGCCATTTCCAATATCAAAATAAAATGCTCAATCTGAATTCCCTTATGTCCCACAACTTGATCAACATTCTCAGAAACCTGATGTTCACTGCATTGATCTGGTACTTTGGAGGTGCGGCGCTGAATGCGGAAGGAATGATTTCAATCGGTGTCCTCTATGCATTCGTTGATTACCTGAATCGTTTGTTTGAGCCGATTACCGGCATTGTTAACCAATTTGCCAAGCTTGAATTGGCTCGCGTATCATCGGAGAGGGTATTTCGCCTTTTGGATGAGCCGGGTGTCGATGTTGAAGATAAAAATTCCGAAAAAGTAAACGGTCATGTCGTGTTTAAGGATGTGTCATTTCGCTATGATGACGGGGACGATGTATTGCAAAACATTTCATTTGAAGCGAAACAAGGGGAAACCGTAGCATTAGTCGGCCATACGGGCTCAGGCAAAAGCTCGGTCATGAACGTTCTTTTCCGCTTCTACGACATTCAAAAAGGCGATGTGACAATTGACGGAACAAGCATTTACCATATGTCCCGGCAGGAAATCAGGCAGCACATGGGCATTGTGCTCCAAGATCCTTACTTGTTTTCAGGGACGATTGCTTCCAATGTCAGCCTTGAAAATGAAGACATCTCAAGAGAGCAGATTGAAGCGGCACTGAAGCATGTAGGGGCTGATAAGCTTTTTACCCAACTCCCTAAAGGCTTTGATGAGCCGGTCATTGAAAAAGGCAGCACGCTTTCGTCAGGGGAAAGACAGCTGATTTCGTTTGCACGGGCGCTTGCTTATGATCCGGCCATCCTCATTTTAGATGAGGCGACGGCAAATATCGATACCGAAACAGAAGCGATGATCCAAAAGGCGCTTGATGTTGTCAAAAAAGGGCGCACAACCTTTATCATCGCTCACCGGCTGTCGACAATCAGGAACGCAGATCAAATTCTTGTGCTTGATAAAGGGCGAATCATAGAACGGGGTCATCATGAAGAGCTGATGAAACAAAAAGGGCAGTATTATCAAATGTATGAGCTCCAGAAAGGACGCGGAACGCTTATAGGGTAAGCTGGCTTTTAAAACGATTAATAAGCTAATCCCACTCTTGTTCTGATATATAGATCAGACTCAAGCTGTGCAAAAAGAAAGTGAGCGGTATCACCTGTTGATATCGCTTTTCCGCCAAGCGGCAAAAAGTCCCGTTCAACCCGATACTTTTCAACGGCCGGACCTTCTGGGAGATAGGTAGGGCAAATGATTGTCCAATCCAGACTTGAGTCCCGGAGCCATTCATATACCTGGGCATGTTCTTTTGCCGCCCGCGCCGAGCGCCGTTTTGATTCATTTGATTCAAAACGGTATAGTGTCGGATCTTGTCTTGCATTTAAAATTCCGGCGGTTCCGATGGTGATCAGCCGTTTTTTGTTCTGTTCATTCATGGTGTTGATTATATTTTGGACGGAGACGGACAACGTATCGTCCCCGTCCGTATTTAAACAGCTGACAACAATGTCCGCCTCTTCAATCAAAGCTCTCGTGTCATGCTGGTTTCTTGCGTTTCCCGTAAGCGTCTGGCAGCGGTTTTTCAGAAGGTCCGCACGTTCCCCGCGGACGAGGGCATACACGGAATGTCTGCCGTCTTTTTCTAGAAAATTGACAAAGGCCTGTCCGACACGGCCTGTGCCTCCCAAAAGTGCAATCTTCATCATCAATTCCTCCCATCTGATCTATCATACGTCAGATCGCCCGGAAGAAAAAGCCCTCGGAAAGCGGAAGAGCGGATGAAAAGGGCGGACATTGACGACATATTCGTGCAAGAGAGAAATTCCGACAAATTGAAACAGTTCCCAATTAATGCTTGCCACAAGCTGCATGCCGATTCCTCCTTTCTACAGCATATGAAAAAAGGAGAAGCCGGGTGCGGGATTTTACCTATGCAAAAAGAAGGTGCAATTGAATGCACCTTCTCAGCCATTATTATGAAGTTATATTAATTTTAGTGTTGACCGCCCATAGAAGCTTGAGCTTGAGAAACTAAACGTTTTGTGATTTCTCCTCCGACAGAGCCGTTCGCACGAGAAGTGGTGTCAGCGCCAAGGTTTACACCGAACTCAGAAGCGATTTCGAATTTCATTTGTTCGATCGCCTGAGCAGCGCCAGGTACAACAAGTTGGTTTGAAGAATTTTGGTTAGCCATTTGTATCCAAACTCCTTTTTAAAATAGTATGGTTGGGCTGGCTGGATTTGCACCAGCTGACGGTTTTCACCGCTGCCTTCTTTGGCTAAGCCCAATGTGAATTGTTACTACGTATTATGGAGAGATGGTTCACATTCCATGCATACAGCTCAATGGTAAATGTTGAAAGTGCAATTTTTTGCGAGGGCGGGCATGCTAAGGAAAAAGTCAGGAGGATGGAGAGATGTGTCCTGTTTGCAATGGCATTCTTGTCGAGGCAAGAATGTGTCCGAAGTGCGGCGGTGAGATGGCAGACGCCGGGAGAACGACCGATTTTTACGGCCCGTACAGTCCGTATATGGAATTTGATTCTTTTCTGCAGACGCAAACAACATGTATTCACTTATACACTTGTCAAGACTGCACTTATGAAGAAACCGTTGAAATTGCAATGACCGAAGCATAGCAGGGCATTTGCTTCGGTCATTGCATCATTGGAGCTGCCGGGTCATCCTTCAGAGCGGATGCGGAGCTCTGTTTCTTTATCAAAAAAGTGTGCTTTATTCATGTCAAATGCAAGAGCGAGTGAATGGCCTGCCTGTGCATCTGTCCGAGAATCGACTCTTGCGATGAACGGATGTCCGCCCGCTTGGGAGTAGAGCATTGTTTCAGCGCCCATCAGCTCTGCCACTTCAATTTTGGCATCGATTTTTGACTCCTTTGAGGCTTCGATAAAGACAGGCTCATCATGAATGTCTTCAGGTCTGATTCCCATGATGATCTCTTTTCCGACATAGCCTTTGCCGCGCAGAATCTTCATTTTTCCCTCTGGAACGAGGACGGAAACATCACCGTATGTAAAGGTTTTTTCCTTGAGGGTGCCCGTGAAAAAGTTCATTGCCGGAGAGCCGATAAAACCGCCGACAAATACGTTTTCCGGATTTTCATACACTTCCTTCGGCGCGCCGACCTGCTGGATGAGGCCGTCTTTCATGACGACAAGCCTTGTTGCCATCGTCATCGCCTCTGTCTGGTCATGCGTAACATAGATCGTCGTCGTTTGCAGGCGCTGATGGAGCTTTGTGATTTCAGCGCGCATTTGAACGCGCAGCTTGGCGTCAAGGTTTGACAAAGGTTCATCCATCAGGAATACTTTCGCATCGCGGACGATGGCGCGTCCTAATGCGACACGCTGGCGCTGTCCGCCGGAAAGCGCTTTTGGCTTTCTGTCCAAATACTCTTCAAGTCCTAAAATTTTGGCTGCTTCATGCACCCTTCGTTTAATCTCATCTTTTGGAAACTTCCTCAGCTTTAATCCGAATGCCATGTTGTCGTAGACGTTCATATGCGGATAGAGGGCATAGTTTTGGAACACCATCGCGATATCGCGGTCCTTCGGGGCAACATCATTCATCCGTTTTCCATCGATGCTGAATTCGCCGTCTGTAATTTCTTCAAGACCTGCAATCATTCTGAGCGTTGTCGATTTTCCGCATCCTGAAGGCCCGACAAAGACGATAAACTCCTTATCCTCAATATGAAGATTAAAATCATCTACAGCGGTCACTTTGTTGTCATATACTTTATAAATCTGATCAAGCACCAGCTCTGCCATTTTTTATCCCCCTTTATTTATGTAAGCGCTTAACTTGTTTTTATCTTATAAAACTGAATAGGCGGTGTAAATGGACATGATGCACAATTTGCTTTCGTGCAGGTTGCTATAAAAGCTTGAGAAAATGCAAAATAAAATAAACGGCGGCTGCTTCTTCAAACTGTCTGATATCGATTGCGGTCCGTTCAATAAATTTGTCGATTCTGTATTGCAGACTGTTTCGGTGGATAAATAATCGTTTTGCTGTAAGAGAAGCGTTCAAGTTGCACCTCATATACGTCCGGATCGTTAAGGATGTCTCCTGATCTGACAGCGCATCTCTTATGGCATCCGATAATAGGGAGGCTTTGATTTTATCCGGTGCTGCCAATAAAAATGACGGGAGGCACTGGCAAAATGAGGTGACTTTTCCGCGCTCGCTGTTCGCCAGGATATGCTGAAACATTTGTTTTTCAAAACGGATTTTTTCTTGAAGCGAAGCATTGACTAGATGAAGCTGGCCGCTGAAAAACACTGGGGTTGACAGAAAATCGCTTGTCAGCGCGTCGGAAAGTTGCTCCAATTCCTTTTTCGGGAGATATGGAGAAGGATCTTCGTGAATGATGAGCGCTTCATGCTGATCGTACCAAACAATAATCGGATGTTCGAAAAAGCCGCTGACCGCTTCTTTGATGGCCTGTCTTTCTTCAAGTGAATGTTTCATTTTGAAAAAATGTCCTTGGACAAGCTGGATGTTTTCCGGGTTTTCCAGCGGGGCATTTGCAAAAAAATATTGATGCCATTCTTTCTCACGGGGGGTCAGCTGAGACGGCTGCGATTCTGAAAAAGGCTGAAACAACGCCAACAGCAGCTGTTTTTCCCGTTCTGTGACCGCTTCTTTCAAAACGCCGAACGTTTCGCCTTCGTCCGTTTGAAACCAGAGCGCTTCATGCTTTTGAGCTGAGCCGGAAGCCATCATCTTTTCACCGTATAGCGTCTTTAATTTCTCCAGCATCCTGAAAACGTCCTTTTCTTTTACTCGTAAATATGGAAGAGCATTAACTCATGAATTTTGCTTTTAAGGGAAGGTTCGTCATCATGCGGCGGATAAACGCTGCCCCATTCAATCTCCCCTGACCTATGATAAATTCCTTCATAATGTGTTCCTTTATGGTAAAACGAAATTTTCCAGCCAGGCAGTTTTTCTTTTTTAAACAACGGCTTCCATTGAAAGTGAGAAATCATAAAGTGCCACGCTCCTTAATTGATTTCTAATGGTCAGCCTCGAACACAAGCCGACTATAAACGTTGATTTGTTATCATTGTATCTCATTCACAGGAAAGATCATAGGCTCTTTTCATGACTAAAAAAATACCGTGAAGAATTGATTCTTCACGGTTGAATTTATTGCCACATGTTCTCGGGAAAAAGGATCGATTGTTCAGTCAAGTATGAAGCGTATTCGAAATTCCTTTTTTTCGTCAAGCGGCTGACAGATGTTAAGCGGGGGTGGGCGAAAATGCCTCTGCCCGGGCGCGAGTTGGCTTCAAACATCCAAACTTTTCCCGAGTGGTCCATTCCGAGATCAAGGCCCATTTCCCCGATAAAACCGTCCATTTTCTCATCGAGAACCTGGCTGATGAGCACCGCTGTTTTTGTCAGTTTTTGCAGGATGATCAGTCTCTCCATGGGATCATCATAGATTTCTGCAAGCGTTTTGACGGCGCCTCCGCTCGAAAGATGTGTTGTGACCCCGTCCTTTTCCGCTATTTTGGCGGCGATCGCTGTAACAGTCCATTTCCCTTTTCCGTTTTTGTTTGTATGCACTCTGAAATCAGCGGGATGATCGCCGACTTTGATCCGTTCAATTCCCTCCTGTGCAATATAGGGAGTTTCTTTATGGCGCTTCTGTAAATCGTTTAAAAAAGCATCTGCTGATGGATACGGCTTTCCGCCTTTGGCATGCTTTGCCTGCAGGCTGTTTTCTTCAGATGCGGAGAGCTGAAAAATCCCGTTTCCCAAGCTGCCATTGGCGGGTTTGACATAGACGACGCCATACCGGCTGATCATCTCGTCAAGCTTCTCTGCACTCGGCTGGAATACCGAATATGGAAGCAGATCTTTCGTTCTTTCGTCTTGCTGCATGGACTGGTATATGTCCCATTTATTAAAGAAGCCCGGATTGAACCATGGAATTCGGTATTCGTTCATCAGCCGCGCCTTCGTTTCCTGCAATTCGGCCGAATCTTCCGCCTGTCGGTTTGGCAGTCTGTCATAAACCACATTGGGCAGTGGAACGGTGATGTCTTCCCAGCCGTTTTCCTTGAAAATGAGTCCCTGGACGGTTCCTTCTTCCCACTGAATCTGGTGGGCTCCGAACAGGTAGCAATAGCCGCCTGCAGGAAGATCCATCGTCAGAAGCTTTGAAAAAAACAAAGAGCGCCCTCTGACAGGCTCCAGCTCCGACTTTGTGAAGCCGGCGGTGAAAATGCCGATTAAAGGCCCGATATAGACGGTATTGTCGCGGAAAAGCAAGGATGCTTTGCCGCGGTAAGGAATCCGCAGGTTGTTGTACAGGTTCTCAGAAAGCAAAACCGTTCGCTGCAAATGGCTGTCAAAAGAGATATGGCATCTTTCCACGCTCGTTCCGAAAGCGGCATACAATAGACCGTCCTGCTTTAAAGAAGCGGGGAGAAGCAATGTATTTTCGCTGTTTGGGTGAACCCCGACTGTAAACGGTTTACCGGTCATCCTTTCTCAGCTCCTTTCTTGTCCGGCGATGCTGCAAAAGAGGAGCAATATTCCAAAGGGCCTTGATGCAAAAGCTTGCTGTTTTCAGGAGAATACTGTAAAAATGCTTTTTTTCCAGGCTTTGAATTGACATCAAGAAGCCAGACTTTTCCGTCTTTCGTCAAACAGATATCAAGACCGAGCTCAAATAAAGGTCCATGCGCGGATTCAAGCGCTCTGGGGACGGCTTGCGATATCGTCTCTAAGTCATCGAGAAGAACGGCCTGACGCTTCTTCGGAACGGATAAAAGCCAGCTGTCAAAGCTTACAGACTCCGAGCCGCCGGCCAAGTTGGCGAGCAGTCCGTGCTGGTAGCTTCTTCTCACTGTTCTTCCGGCCGTAGCCCATTCCCCCGCTCCATTTTTCTGCAAAAGCAGCCGGATGTCGCACGGATAACCGTCTTTGTCTTGAATGTCGAGGAACGATTGCAAAAGATAACGGTGCTGAAGAACTTTTTTGCACCATGTTTCAAAAGAGGCCTGCTTGGAAAAAGATTTGAGCTGTTTATGCTTTCCGACTTGATAAGAGGCTTTGACCGTTTTCCCCGTCATTTCGAGATGAATCATGCCGCGTCCTCCTGAGCCGTATGCAGGCTTCAATATACACTTTTTTTCTTTTGTAAGGCGGCGCAGAACATCTTGGGCGCTGCCTGCGAGAGATGTTGCAGGCAGGTAAGACTTGAGAATCGGATCAGCCCTTAAAGCTTTGTAAACCGTCCATTTATCAGGGAGTCCGAGTCCGAGGAACTTCGTTTTTGGGTACTTTTTGAGCCAGTCAACGATCGGCTTTGCTTTCTTTGATTGCTGATCTTTGCCATAAAAGCAGCGGTCATAGATCAGCTCTGGAATTTCCCGTTCCACTTCATTCCATTGTCCTGATTTCGAATGATAGGTGAGCGCTTTAACAAGCGTGGAGCCGGGAGAAATATCTAAAGGTGTGAACCGGATAAACCGGATTCCGTAATCCGAAGCCATTTTCGCTAATTCCTCGGCATAGGCTTTTTCGTGTTCATGGGACAGCGACATAAATCCAAGCGTCAGCATGCATATTCCTCCTTGTTAAAAAACGCTTAGCCGGCCAAAAAAGGACGCGGCTAACTCTGTTAAGCCTTGGGGGGCAATCTTCATATACATGAACTTCTGTTAAATGATACGCCTGAAACTGCGGAAATAGGCATTTATAAATTGGAAATTTATTAAAAATGTCTTTCGCCCTAAATAAAAGCCACTTGACCAATTTTATTGTTCAAACGCCTGTCCCATGTTATTTTTGTTCCGCAATCGGTCCATTTAATGGAATAAGACGTTCAAATAAACACTGGATAATATATGATGGAGATTGTGAAAGAATGTCCTTCAACTAAAGGATAGATTAGTGAAGGAAGACATATTTTGATATGATGGTTTGGATGTAAAAAATATTTGACACCTAAACCATCTTTTTTTATACTTTGTATGTAAAAACTTTTTAACACCTATCTTATTGTGAAGGTGGAAATCTAATGAAAAATCAAATCAAGGAGTATCGAGAGAAAAAAAACATCTCGCAAGGAAAATTGGCAGACTTATGCAATGTGAGCAGACAGACGATTAATGCCATTGAAAACAATAAATATGACCCAAGTTTACAATTAGCATTTGATATTGCAAAAAATTTAGAAGTTAGGGTTGATATCTTGTTTTTAAATGAAAAGGAGGGAGAAGGGTGAGCACTCGAAAAATTGGTTCGGTAATATCTGGTATAGCTGCTCTGATTGTGGTAGGCTTTACAATTTATAAGATTATTGTTGGAAAAGATGTTGGATTTAACGAAGTTATGAGTATGGGCGCTTTGTTGATGATCTTTTTTTCTGCCATCACTTGGGGAACAAAGGAAGAGCAAGATGGAATATTGCAGGAGGAAGAGCTTGGACAAAGGATTACAGAGAAAAGTTCGAAAGTGAGTTATTTTCTTCTGACATTTTTTATTTTTGGAGCAGTAGTTGCTGACCAATTTATAAACGAGACAATCAATATCTTTCTATTGCTGTTATTAGGGCTATCAATGATAACTTTACCTTTTATAGAGTTTTTAGTTGCAAAAAAATATCAGTAATATGTATAACTTTTTTCACTACCATGAAAATAAACTTCTGTAAGTAAAAGAAGAAGGCAATCCTAAAGAAGACGCAGCTTATTCGTTTTTTAAATAGAGGCGAGCGTAAGGTGCTTCGGGTTCCTATCCTCAGGTAACGATAGGCATAGAACGAAAACAGGCGGGTCCGATCTGCGGACGGCCGTGTGCAGTCTATGCAGCAATGACATCAGGTGAATGGAAGGCAGTTGAAAAAGAAATGTATGTGTTTGGAATTTTTGTCATCATGATTGCAATTGGCGCACTGATTGGAGCTGTGACGAATCATTTTGCAATTAAAATGCTTTTTCGCCCATATAAGGCGCATTACATATTTGGGAAGCGGGTGCCGTTTACGCCCGGTTTGATTCCGAAAAGACGCGATGAATTGGCGAGACAGATGGGACAGATGGTCGTCAACCATCTGCTGACAACGGAAGGAATCAAAAAAAGGCTGGCATCAGATGCAGTCAAAACAGAGGCGCTCCAATTGGGGGAACGGCTGCTGGCGCATTTCAGCAAATCACCGTCTACCCTTGAAGAAACACTGGAGAAAATCGGGATTGCAAACCCTGCTCAACAAGCGGATCAATTTGTCAACAAATGGACAGATGAAAAGCTGTCTGCACTTTTATCAACTTATGAAAATGAACCGCTGAAAGAGCTTATTCCTATAGAAGCGCAGGAAAAGCTGAAAGAAAAAATCCCGATGGTATCCGGTTATATTTTAAAGCGGGCTGTCAGCTATTTTGAGAGTGATGAAGGGAAAAACCGCCTTGGACATATGATTGACGATTTTTTGAAAGAACGCGGTATGCTCGGGAGCATGGTGCAGATGTTTTTAGGAAACAGCAGTCTGATAGACCGGGTTCAGCCTGAGATCATCAAGTTTTTAAAAAACGGCGAAACCGCCCGGCTGCTGACAGATCTGCTTGAAAACGAATGGGACAAGCTGAAGGAGTTTACGTTTAAAGAAGCTGATGAAAAATGGAACCTTAAAACCCTGATCATGAATGTAAAAGAAAAGCTGATGATCCGATTCTCGCTTGCGCCTTTTTTCGCAAGATCGACTGGCTCTTACGTCTCCATGATTGAACAGAATATAAAAGAGCGCCTGCCGGAGATTTTCGACCGGCTTCTCGAAGAGGCGGGCCGCCGCCTTGACGATATATTGAAACGGCTCCAGCTTGAAGATATCGTCAAGGAACAGGTGGACAACTTCCCAGTCGAGCGGTTGGAAGAAATGGTGCTGTCCATATCAAAGCGGGAGTTTAAAATGATTACGTATCTAGGCGGGCTCCTTGGCGGAATCATCGGTGCCGTTCAAGCTCTTTTCGTGATTTTGATCTGATGAATAAACGCCTGTTTTACACGGAATGTTAGTATAACTGTGAAAAATGTTCCATAGTTTGTTATAGTGGAGTGGTGCCATTTCCATAGAAGAGGAAACCTGGCAAGAAAGGAGCGTATAAACATGACGGTTAATTTGCATGATACGGCTTATGATTTGGAGAAAGCCTTGCGTCAAAGTGAAGAATACTCTCGATTGAAAGGCCTTTATGATGAGGTAAATGCCGATGCATCTGCTAAAAAGATGTTTGATAACTTTCGCGATATTCAATTGAAGCTTCAGGAGAAACAGATGAACGGTGAAGACATTTCCCAGGAGGAAGTCGAACAAGCACAGAAATCCGTAGCACTCGTTCAGCAGCATGAAAAAATTTCAAACCTGATGGAAGCAGAGCAGCGGATGAGCGTGCTGATTGCTGAATTAAACAAAATCATCATGAAGCCGCTGGAAGAACTTTACGGAAACCCTGAAAGCTGATCAAAAACCCCTCTTTTCGAGATAAAGAGGGGTTTTTTTAACTAAGTGAATAAATAACTTTCATAATGATTTAAAAAAAGACTTGTCAATTTATGAATTAATTGCGATAATACTAAATGTAAGTGCTTTCATAGTTTGCCGGGATACGATCATGATCAAAACTGACTAGCGGCAAAATGATAAGGGGTACAGAGAAAATTGCCAGATTGTTTTTATGGAAAGCACAAATTCCGGTCAGATAAAAGGGGTTCACTATATGCAGTGAATTGAATGAAAAGGGGCATTGAATTCGCTGTTTTTCGATATTGAGGGAGAAATCATGATCGTATCCAAAAGATGCGAAGCAAAAAGTCTGTGAAAACAGGCTTTTTTAGTTTGGATAAAAGTGAGGTCTGTTCTAAAGAGGAGGATCGGGACATATTCTCTATAACAGATTCAGTCATCAAAGAAGGGGGACCTCCTAGTGTCAAAACAAATGCTTGCGCTCAATATAGACGGAACGCTGCTTCGGACAAACGGACGGCTTCATCCCGCAACGAAGGAAGCGATAGAATATGCAAAGAAAAAAGGTGTATATGTTACGCTCGTTACAAACAGACATTTTCGATCCGCACAAAAAATTGCGAAATCTTTAAAGCTCGATGCGAAACTGATTACTCACAGCGGAGCCATTGTTGCGGATAAAATTAATGAGCCTTTCTTAGAACAAAGGATTTCTGAAGAAAAAACGTTTAATCTTGTGCAAATATTGGAGAGCTATGATTGCAATATACGAATTCTGCATGAGAAATATTCAATCGGCAACCGGAAAAAAACAAACTCAAATCTGCTGGGGAAAACGATGATCCACCCGTCTGACCCGATCTTTTATCCAGTGCAGTTCGTTGATTCTTTAAGCGATATGCTGATGGATGAACCGGTCAGTGCCCCGGTCATCGAGGTTTACTGCACAAAAGAGCAGAAAGAAGAAATCAGGCAAACAATCGAAAACGCTTTTCCTTCAGTTGACATCATTGAGGCCGGAGAAAAAATGCTGATTGTCCACAAAGGTGTTTCAAAAGAGTCCGGGTTGACGATGCTTGCCGCAGACCTTGGCTTTAAAATGGAAGACGTTGTCGCGATCGGCCATGATATCGATGATCTGCCGATGATTGAACTTGCAGGAGTGGGCGTCGCAATGGGCAATGCCGCACAGGAAGTGAAACAAAAAGCCGACTGGGTGACGCGATCCAATGATGAGCAGGGCGTCGCCTATATGATCAAAGAATACTTCAGAATGCAGCAAAGCAAAGGCTTTCTCAACAAATTTCATATTAGAAAAGTGTGACCCGGTGAAATCCCTGTTTTCATTTGAAAACAGGGATATTTATTGTGAAAAAGAGGGCTTAATATATTTTCAATGCAGCATGAAAAAACTTCCCCGTTTCCCGGATTGATTTTGCCCATTTATTTTTGTACACTAAAGAAAGTTTTGAAACGAAAAAGGTGAGGATATTGCGCATTTATATAGAAGGGCTTCAAGATGAAAGATTCCAGCGGCCGCTTGAGCATATAGCCCATTTATTTTTTGAAGAGAGCGAAGTTGTGTTTGATGAAGAAGAAACCGCAGACCTTGCGATTATACTCCGCTATGAACGGGATGAGGCGTCAGTCATTGCATCGGGAGCGATAAAAGATACGGACATCAAAGCGGACTACACGAAATCACTCGAGCCTCAATTAATGGAGAAGGAAGCGTTTAAGCAGGTGAAAAACACCGTTTCCTACGTTTATTTGAGCATGCTTCAGGAGCATACGGGAATCGTTCAGACGTGGGGGATTCTTACCGGAGTCCGCCCGACAAAGCTGCTTCATAAAAAACTGCAAAGCGGCATGTCGAAAGAAGCGGCCCACGCCGAATTGAAACGGGACTACTTAATTCATGAAGAGAAAATCGAACTGATGCAAAACATCATTGACCATCAGCTGAAAGCCGTTCCTGATTTATATGAGCTTGACAGGGAAGTGAGCATTTATATCGGCATTCCTTTCTGCCCGACGAAATGCGCGTATTGCACTTTTCCGGCTTATGCGATCAGAGGACAAGCCGGACGGGTCGGCTCATTTTTGTGGGGGCTTCATTTTGAAATGCAAAAAATCGGTGAATGGCTCAAACAGCATGATGTCAAAATTACGACCGTTTATTTTGGCGGAGGCACACCGACAAGCATTACGGCTGAAGAAATGGATCTGCTGTATGAAGAAATGTACCGTTCCTTTCCCGATGTGAAAAACATCCGCGAAGTCACGGTTGAAGCGGGGCGCCCCGATACGATCACAGAGGAAAAGCTTGCGGTGCTGAAAAAATGGAACATCGACCGGATCAGCATTAACCCGCAGTCTTACGAGAATGAAACCTTGAAGGCGATCGGCCGCCATCATACGGTTGAAGAGACGGTCGAAAAATATTGCCTGTCTCGGAAGCACGGCATGTCAAATATCAATATGGATTTAATCATTGGCCTTCCGGGCGAAGGTGTCAAAGAATTCAGGAACTCCCTTCGCGAAACGGAAAAATTAATGCCGGAGTCTCTGACAGTCCATACGCTGTCATTTAAGCGCGCGTCTGAAATGACAAAGAACAAGCATAAGTACAAAGTGGCGGACCGCGAGGAAATCGTCAAGATGATGGATGATGCGGTGTCATGGACAAAACAGCACGGCTACCAGCCCTACTATTTGTACAGGCAAAAAAACATTCTCGGCAATCTTGAAAATATCGGCTATTCTCTTCCGGGGCAGGAAAGCATCTACAACATTATGATCATGGAAGAAAAACAGACGATTATCGGCATCGGCTGCGGAGCGGCAAGTAAATTTGTCGATCCGAACACAGGGAAAATCACGCATTTCGCCAACCCAAAAGATCCGAAAACATACAATGACAGGTTTGAACACTACACAGAGGAAAAGCTCCGCTACCTGTCTGAGCTTTTTGGCGAGGACGCCAAAAGCGGCTTTCAGGGAGCTTAAGTTTTGGCTGCCGGCTTAACCTGCAGCTTTTTCATTGACCAGATCATAGTCTTTAAACGAAGGCTGAGCACACGCCTGATATCCGATTTCAGCACCGATCCATCAAGCATAAAAAGGATTTTGGAGGCTCAAAGTGGAATAGTTTAAGCTAATGCTACATGAAAACGTATTCACGGAGGTGCTGGAAGATGGATTATATTAAATGGAAAGACCATGGCGAGATGTTTGAGATTGTGCTGAATCGCCCTGAAGCGTATAATGCCTTGAATGAACAAATGCTTGAAGAGCTGAAAGAAGCTTTAATCCTTGCCGGGGAAACAGAAGCGATGCTGTTACTGATAAAAGGCAGCGGAAAAGGGTTTTCTGCCGGAGGAGACATCAATATGATGATGTCTTCCGCTGATGAAAAGCTCTCAGAGACTGTGATCGATACGATTTCAGAAGTTGTGATGATGATCTACAGCATGCCCAAGATCACGGTCGCGGCTGTCCACGGCGCGGCTGCAGGCCTGGGGATGAGTCTGGCGCTCAGCTGTGATCATGTACTCGCGGAAAAAGGCGCCAAACTGGCGATGAATTTTATCGGCATCGGCCTTGTTCCCGATGGCGGAGGACATTTCTTTTTAGAGAGACGGATCGGTGAAAGGGCGGCAAAAGAACTGATTTGGAGCGGCAAAAAACTGACGGCTGATGAAGCGCAGAGGCTCCAGCTGGTTGATGCTGTATTTAGCGGAGACCTTGACCGCCATACCGGCTCACACCTCGAAAAGCTGCTGCAATCACCGCTTTCCGCCATGATTGAAACGAAAAAAATATATCAAACCTTGAATGCCGGCCATCTACAAAAAACGCTCGAGCTCGAAAAAACAGCCCAGATCAAAATGAGGCGGACAAATGACCACCAGGAAGGAATCCGCGCATTTTTAGAAAAACGAAAACCCCGGTTTAATCAAAAATTAACGTGATCACGGGTTTGGTAGAGGCGTCTCTGGGATTTTTGTCTTGGGAAAGACGTGCGAAAATGAGTTGTAACAAAATTTAAATTTTTATAAAATGGTTCTTAAGACGTAGGTTTGTTCAAGCAGAGGGGGCGGAGAAATTGAAACAAAAGATTCCATCTGAATACGTTGCTGCAAAGCTGAATGACTGGTACAGCGCCATTCGGAAAAATCTGGTCGCCGCCAGTGAATCATTAAAAGCCGACATTTTAAATGATTTTCAAGACATGGAAGAAAATCAGGATGTGCTGCTTTATTACTCGCTGCTTGAATTCAGGCATAATCTGATGCTCAGCTATCTGAAACCTGAAAAGACAGAAAATATAGAAAAAAACCTTCGCGATTTAGAGGAAAAAGAAGACCAAATGACAGGTTTATTAAACTATTATTTTTGGTTTTTTAAAGGGATGTACGAATTTAAACAAAAGCAATTCGTCAAGGCGATCGGCTGCTATAAAGTGGCTGAACAAAAAGTGAGTGCACTGGAAGACGAGGTTGAAAAAGCGGAGTTTTTTTACAAACTCGCGGAAATTTATTACTACATCAATCAGAGATACCTCTCTATCAACTATGCGACAATGGCGTCTGATATTTTCAACAAATATGAAACATTAAAAGAAAAAAAGATCTTTTGCGATTTTATTATTGCCGGCAATTGGGTCGAATCGATGAAATACAAAGATGCACTGGCGAGTCTGACCAATGCTTTAGAAGATGCAAAGCAAATCGAGAACAGCCATTTAACGGCATCCGCTCATTTTAATTTAGGGAATTGCTACTTTTATCAAGGATCGTATCGCGAAGCCTCTGATCATATGGACAGCGCACTTTCCATCTTTGAACAGGAATGTTCATCATATGTACCAAAGGTTCTGTATAATTTGATGTATGTCCGCCTCAAGCAGGAAAACCATGGCGTTGCTTCTGAATATTATGAAAAAGGGATCAAGAGTGCGGCATCGCTCGGTGATGAAGAACATGCGGCAAAGCTTCATATTTTGCATGGCCTGTATTTAGACGGTGGAGACCCGGAAGCCGTGGAAAGCGGATTTCATTATTTGGAGTCGAAACATTTGTATGCAACCGTAGAAGAACTGGCATTAGACGCGGCTCAATATTATAATCAAATTGAGCGGCTGAAAGATTCCATTTTTTATTATGAAAAGGGTGCTCAGGCAAGACGAAAAATTCAAAGGGGAGATGCATTGTATGAAAGCTAAGCTGTTGTTCGTCGTGTTGTCATTGGCTGCGGTGGTTGCGTCTGCGAATCTTTGGTCAGAAAGCGGCAATAGCCCTTCGCTTTATGCTGACAAAATGATTACGACTTCAGATGAGGCAAGGGTCTAAGCCGTACATGCAGCAGTTCTTTGAAAATGAGACAGCCCGGACAGCAAACGAGCGGCGCATGTTTATTGCGGCTTCGACGTTTTTAATACTGTGCACGGCGGGATTTTGGTTTTTCGAACCGGCCATTCATTTAGAAGACATGGTGCTGCACATTTTTGATGCTGTCATCATCTGTGTGCTGATCGCAAACGCTTTTTATTTCCTTCGGAGAAACAAAGGGATCGCATTTGTGTCCTTTTTGCTGGGATTGGTCAATCTTGTCATGCTGGCCGCTCTGATCATCCAGTAAATCGGCAGCCTTGCGATTATCAGTTAAAGGACGGGCGGCGAAACATCCATGATTTCCCCGAAGCGCCGCCTCACCCATTTGCAATCTATCTGTGGAAAACGATCATTTTACCAGACGAATGAACTACACGGTGGGTATGTTCCGAAAACTGTTTTTCCTTCAATAGATGTTTCCCTTTCTCTTTCGCTTCCTCCTCATTCAGCGCTTCAAAACGTTCATTCAGCAAGGTTTCCCCAGACGGATCGAAAACGGTTACATAATAGCTTTCCATTTATATTCTCCTTTCGCAAAAAAAGATGTATTTGTTTAAAATTATATAAAAATCAAAAAAATCCTTTTTTTCATTGCATGACTAACGTATCATTGTAACTTGGAAGGAGGAGTTTTTTAATGCTTAAAATCGATCACGTGACAAAAAAGTTCGGTTCTTTTACGGCGGTTAACGATCTCACGCTTGATATTCCCGAGAAGCAAATGTTCGGACTGCTCGGTGCAAACGGCGCTGGAAAAACGACAACGTTTCGCATGATTCTGGGCCTTTTGAATGCGACAGAGGGTGCGGTGACATGGAAAGGGAAGCCGATTAACTATGGAGTGACTAACAGCATCGGCTATTTGCCGGAAGAACGCGGACTGTACCCGAAGCTGAAAGTAAAGGATCAGCTCGTATACCTCGGCCGCCTCAAAGGCATGACAAAACAGGATGTGCTCAAGGAAATGGACAAATGGCTGGAAGAATTCCATATTACAGAATATGCGGATAAAAAGGTTGAAGAGCTTTCAAAAGGAAACCAGCAAAAAATTCAGTTCATCACGGCTGTTTTGCACAAGCCCGAGCTTTTGATTCTCGATGAGCCGTTCAGCGGGCTCGATCCTGTCAATGTCGATCTTTTAAAAGACGCGGTTGTTTCCTTGAAGAACGCCGGAACTTCAATTGTCTTTTCAAGCCACAGGATGGAGCATGTTGAAGAGCTCTGTGAGCACGTCTGCATTTTGCAGCGCGGAACACCAGTCGTCCAAGGAAAATTAAAAGAAATCAAACGCTCTTTTGGCAAAAAGAATGTCACGATTCATTCAGATGATGATTTAAGTTTCTTAAAAGAAACGGACGGCATCACGAAATGGAGAGAGACCGCGGAAGGCATCAGACTGCAAATCGAGAATGAGGAAATTTCCCAGCAGCTGTTTTCAATACTGCAGGGGCGCGGGTTTATCAGAAAGTTTGAACTTGAAGAGCCTTCTTTGCATGATATTTTCATTGAAAAGGTAGGTGCCCGTTATGAATAAGTTTTGGATTGTGCTTTTTCATACATACATAAGCAAGCTGAAAACGAAATCGTTTATCATCTCGACTGCGATTACGCTTGCACTTGTCATGGTTGTCACAAATTTGGGCTCAATTATTTCTCTGTTTGACAATGAAGAAGGCGAACCGGATAAAATCGCCGTCATTGACGAATCGAATCAGCTGTATGAACCATTTTCCCAGCAGGTGAAGGCGATAGACAAGGATCATGAGCTGGAGCTGAAAAAAGCGGAAAAGCCTGAAAAAGATCTCGAAAAAGCTGTAAGAGATGAAGAGCTTGCCGGGATTTTGATCTTAGCCAAGGGTGAAAAAGGCGGGCTGACAGGGACGTATAAAGCGCTTGATATTGCCGATTCAACGGCTGTTTCCACGATTGAACAGGCGCTCTCACAAACGAAAATCGCCGTCGGAACGGCTGAATTAAATGTGCCGCAGGAAAAGCTGAACGAGCTTTTTACACCGGTTAAAGTCAAAAGCGTCGCTTTAAAAGAAGGGGCCAAAACAGAAGAAGAGCTTCAAAAGGCGTCAGTCCTAGTATATATTGTGTTGTTTGTCATTTATATTTCTGTGATCATGTATGCTTCAATGATTGCGACTGAAGTGGCGACTGAAAAATCGTCCCGTGTCATGGAGATTTTAATTTCAAGCGTAGCGCCCGTCCAGCAAATGTTTGCCAAGCTGCTCGGCATCGCTTTATTGGGGCTTACACAGCTCGCTGTTCTGTTTCTCGCAGGCTATCTCTCTCTGCAGTCAAGCCAAGAGAAAGCTGGTGGAGCTGCTGAGCAGATTAAAGGATTTTTGGACTTTTCCGGCGTTCCCGTATCAACGCTTGTCTATGGCGTGATTTTCTTAGCGCTCGGCTATTTCCTTTATGCAACGCTTGCGGCATTTCTCGGCAGCATTGTCAGTCGGATTGAAGATGTCCAGCAGACGATTTCACCGATGATCTTTTTGGTCGTTGCCGGATTTGTGATCGCGATGGTGGGATTGAATACCCCTGATGCGCCATTTATTACGGTCACTTCATTTATTCCGTTCTTTGCGCCGATGATTATGTTCCTCAGAGTCGGCATGCTTGATATCCCGTTTTGGGAAGCGGCCCTCGGCATCGGCATCACCGCTGCAACCATTATCATTCTCGCCATCATCGGAGCGAGAGTGTATAAAGGCGGCGTTCTTATGTACGGCACTGGAGGCGGACTGAAAAACATCAAACAGGCGCTTCGTCTGTCAAAAGACAAATAAATGAGAAAAAGAGAAAAGCAGCTTGAAAGAAAAGCTGCTTTTTTCAGGTAGATCAATAGAACGTGCATTCGCCTGGAAGCCATGATAAAATGAGGGCAGACATGTTTTAGGAAAAGGAGCAGAAGATTGACAAACCTAACCTTCATTCATGCGGCCGACCTCCATCTGGACAGTCCGTTTCACGGTATCAGCCGGCTTCCCGAAAGGATAGACCGGCGGATTAAAAACAGTACATTTGCAAGCGCCGCGAATGTGTTCCAGATTGCTATCGATGAACAGGCGGATTTCATTTTACTGGCCGGAGACCTTTTCGATGAAGCAAACCGCAGCTTAAAAGCGCAAATGTTTTTGCGAAAACAGTTTTTAAGGCTTCAGGAAAACGGCATCCACGCTTATGTGATTTTCGGAAACCATGATCATTTGGGCGGGGAGTGGACGCCGATTGAATGGCCGGACAATGTTCATATATTCTCCTCGGAAGATGTAGAGGAGAAATCATTTTACAAGGCCGGCCGGCTTCAAGCGAGCATCTATGGATACAGCTATCCTGAACGGTCGGTATTTGAGAACAAGGCTTCCGAAATGAAAAGAACGACGGACGCCCCTCTCCATATCGGCATGATTCACGGGACCCTTTCAGGTGAAAGCGGCCATGATCCGTACTGCCCTTTTTCCCTGCAAGATGTAAAAAACGGTGAAATGGATTATTGGGCGCTCGGCCATATTCATAAAAGACAGGTCATTTCAGCCGAACATCCGGCGGTGATTTATTCCGGAAACACACAATCCCGCCATATGAAAGAAACCGGCGAGAAAGGCTGCTATCTCGTCAAAGCCCGTGAAGGCGAACTGTCTTTTGAATTTAAAGCCGCCTCAGATGTCCTTTGGGAAACGATTGACATCGACGTATCGGAAACACGGCATTTAACTGACTTAATCAATCGCATCGAAGACGTTTTTCAATCTTTCAGAGACAAAGGGAAGCCCGTTTTCATCAAAGCCGTACTGACTGGAGAAGCGCCTCATTATTTGGTTGACGGAGCGTCGGTCATGATAGAAGAGCTGCTTGACACCTTTCACGAGGAAGAGCAGGAAAAAGAAGCATTCATCTGGCTTGCCGCTGTCGAAGATCGTACTGAAAGCGGTATGACGGGAATAGAAAATGATGCGTTCTTTCAGGAGCTGACCCGTGAAATCAATGAGTTTCAAGAATTCGGCCTGATTCTTGACGATTTAAAGCGGCACCCCGTCTTCAGAAGGTACGGAGAGCGGTTTAGTGAAGAGGATTTTCACGACATTCGCCTTCAGGCGGAAAAGGTCCTGCTTCATGAGCTGAAGACAATCAGAAGATAAGGGAGGATACGGGGTGAATATTTACGCTATACATATATACGGATACGGAAAGTTTGTGAACCAGACATTTCGCCTGTCACCTGTTGCCAACCTTCACTTAATCTATGGGCTGAATGAAGCCGGGAAAACGACGCTCATGTCATTTATAGAAAGCATGCTGTTCGGTTTTCCGAAAACAAAAAGATATGAACCGAAGACAGGCGGCATTTACGGAGGAATGCTCGAAGCCCGGCATCCTGAATTGGGCAATATCCGCATCGAACGGATCGCGGGAAAACCTGAACGGGTAAACGTTTTTTTAGAAGACGGAAGCACCCGGTCAGAGGACTTTTTAAAACAGCTGCTGTCTAACATCGACAGGCGGCTGTACAAGGCGATTTACTCGTTTGATGTATTCGGTCTTCAGGAAATTCACAAATTTAACCGTGATCAAATCGGCCGGTTTTTGCTTTTCTCCAGTCTATTCGGATCAGATGCCATATCGAAGATGGATGCCGGCCTGACGAAAAGGCAGGAAGAGCTGTTTAAACCGAACGGGCGAAAGCCAGAGCTCAACCAGGAGCTAGAACATTTAAAAAGGCTTTCAGAAGAGCTGAAAAAGGCTAAAGCGCGTGAAGGCGATTATCATCATATACTGAGCGGAAAAAAAGCGGTTGAGTTGTCCATGAAGGAGAACGAACAGCTGCTCAAAGACCTCGGCCATTACATCTCGCAGATTGAACGGGCGATCGAGATTCATCCGCTGAAGGAGGAAGAACGGCAGCTGGCCGCACAGCTTGATGCAGAAGGCGGCGCCTTGGAAAACGCCTTCCCTGAGGCAGGGCTTTTTGAACTTGAAAAGTACGAATCTCATCTTCATCCGAAAATGGCTCAGCTGAAGGCGCTGGAAGAAAAAAGATGCGATTTGGCAAAGCAGGCGGAAGCTCTTGCACCACCGGAAGGTCATATGCAGTATGAAGCGCAAATTGAAGAGCTGCTGTCAGAGTATCCGCTTTACCAATCATACATAGAGAAAATCATGACGCTGACCGACCAGCTGAAGCAAACGGATGAAAGGATTCAGGCGGGGATGGCCCGGCTGAAAATTGCAAGCGAAGCGGAGATACTCAAGGCGGACACCACCTACGAATACGAGTGGAGGCTGCAGGAGTCGGTTCAGGCTTTTCTCCGATTGCGCGAGCAGAAACGGGAGCTTGATGAACGCTTTGAACAGGCGAGGACTGATCTTGAAGAAGCGGAACAAGCTTATGCCGACGTTGCAAACGAGGTGTTGCCGGACGACATTCGCAAACAAAAGGAGGAGGCGTTGAGCCGACTGGCAGCCGCTGGCGGACAATCGGTAAAGCGGGAAGAGCTGCTCGGCCAGCTGTCAGTTCTGAAGCATGAACAAAAAGAGCGGGCGAAAAAAAGGAAAGCTTTAGCTGCCGGGGCGCTTTTAGCAGCTATTGCCGGAAGTCTGGAGGCGCTGTTTTTGCAAGAGTGGCTTCCGGCTGTTTTTATCGTCCCTGTTTCGCTCCTGTTGCTGCTCTTTGCTTTGCAGAAGCCGGAGCCGTCTTCTGTTGCGGTATTCATTCAAAAGCAGCTTGAAGACGCAGAACGCAGCGCCGAAGAAAGCGGATCTGAACTGAATACCTTAAGAGAAGAGGTGTGGCGAGATGATCAAAACAGACAGCTCTTCATCGCAAAACAGGCTGAGCTCCGGCAGAAGGAAGCGGACTACGAAAGGGCGATTCGGAAATTCGAAGAATGGGAAAAGGACATGTATCCTTATCAGGAACAGACAGACCGCTATTTAAAAGAGCTGAACGTGTCAATTGACCCGTCTTTTTTATCTGACGCTTATGCCTTGATCAAAGATCTTAAAACGGAAATAACAAAAATGAGGGAAATGAAAGATGAGCGAAGCCGCCTCCAATCAAAAAGGGCATCATTTGAAGAGCGCTCAAGCCAGCTTGCCTCACTCCTTCACCATCCTGAAGGAAGCGTACAGGAGCTGATGTTCAAGCTGAAAAGCGGGCTTGAATCAGAAAAAGAAAAACTTCGGAAGAAACAGGAAGCGGATTTGTCCCTTAAGCACACAGAAGAACAAATAAAAGAATTGGCGAGAGAAGCGGAGTATTTTAAATCGCAAATCGCAGCCTTGTATAAAAAGGCCGGCGCAGACGGCCGAGATACGTTTATCGAGCTGGCAAAGCGCGATAAAATCAGAAAGGAATTGAAAACAAGGCTCGGACGGATCAAAGCCGAACTCGGCAAAAAAGATGAGAAGGCCATCATGCTCGCAGCGAACCATGCTCTTGTCGATCTTGAAGAGAAGCTGGCCGAGGCCAAAGAAAAAAAAGACCGGACAGACAAGCTTTTGAAAGAGGAGAGGGAAAAAGCTGCGGTGCTTTTGGCTGAACAGCGCAGGCTGGAGGAATCCGGCACGGTTTCCGAGCTTGTCCACAAGGTGGAAATGCAAAAAGAGCAAGTCGCTCTGCTTGCCAAAAAGTGGGCTTCTGTTAAGCTGGTCAGGCAGGCGGTTAAAAACAGGATAGAAGACCATAAGAAGGTTCGGCTTCCGAAGCTTTTACAAACGGCCGAATCTCTATTAAAGCCGTTAACAGGCGGACGTTATGAAAAAATTTATTTTTCTGAAACAGATGACTCCATCATGGTGTTGAGAAGAGACGGCGCTGTTTTTCATGCTCATGAGCTGTCCCAGGCGACCTGTGAACAGCTTTATTTAGCGATACGCTTTGCGCTTGCTCTGTCCCACCAAAAGGGGATCAAGCTGCCTTTTCAGCTTGATGACAGCTTTGTTCACTTTGACCATGAAAGGTTCAAACAAGTGCTGGACATTTTAAAACAGCTTTCAGGCGAAGATCAGCAAATATTATATTTTACCTGTCATGAACATGTGAGGAAGGCTTTTCGCGAGGAAGAGGTGATACAGCTTTCACCACTCTTGAAGGAGATGGAAAAATAAGGTTAAACTAGGTCTGTGCTATAATGATTTTATGTATGAAAACGGAGGGAGCTTTATAATGGCAAAAGGTATATTGTTGCATGAAGTTGGCGAGCAGGTGGATATGTATTTGCTCATCAAATCGTCAACAAAAGGGATCGCAAGCAACGGAAAACCGTTTTTAACACTGATGCTGCAGGATCAGTCAGGAGATATTGAAGCAAAGCTTTGGGACGCTAAACAGCATGATGAAACGACCTATGGACCGCAGACGATCGTCAAAGTGGTCGGGGACATTCATCATTACCGCGGACGGAACCAGCTGAAGCTGAGGAATATCAGACCTGCGGGCGAACATGAAAATGTTCAAATCGACGATTTTTTGGAGACCGCTCCGATCCCGAAGAATGAAATGATGGAAATGGTCACCCAATATATTTTTGAAATGAAAAATCCGAATATACAGCGAATCACGAGACACCTCGTCAAAAAATACGGGAATGAATTCATCGACTTTCCGGCCGCGACGAAAAATCATCATGAGTTCGTATCAGGACTGGCTTACCACGTTGTCTCCATGCTGCAGCTGGCCAAATCGGTCGCAGATTTGTATCCGGCGCTTGATCGTGATCTTTTGTATGCCGGTGTCATCCTGCACGATCTTGGTAAGGTCAAAGAGCTTTCCGGCCCGGTGTCAACCACTTATACCGTTGAAGGGAATCTGCTCGGCCATATTTCGATCATGGTGACGGAGATCTCAAAAGCCGCTGAAGAGCTTCAAATCGACTCCGAAGAAGTGCTTATTCTTCAGCATTTGATTTTAAGCCATCACGGCAAGCCTGAATGGGGGAGCCCGAAGCCGCCGATGGTCAAAGAGGCGGAAGTCCTTCATTATATCGACAATCTTGACGCGAAAATCAATATGATGGACAGGGCGCTCGAACGGGTCAAGCCAGGGGAGTATACTGAGCGCGTGTTTGCTTTGGATAACCGTTCCTTCTACAAGCCTGTTTTTCATAAATAAACGTCATAACTTGTCTCCCTTTTGCATAATGTCTGATATACAGTTTTTTGAAAAAGGGGGAAAAGCCGTGCTGCTGTTTCCGTGGTGGGTCTACCTTTGTATTGTCGGTATCATATTCAGCGCCTATAAGCTGATGACGACGGCAAAGGAAGAAGAAAAGATCGATCAGGCTTTTATAGAAAAAGAAGGCCGCATTTATATCGAGCGGATGGAAAAGGAAAAAGAAAGACGAATGAAACGTTCTGACGATGAAAAAGACGAACAGCGTGAGAATTCAGCGGAAAACAACCATTCTATTGCATAAAAAAAGCTGTCCGGCCCCGTAAAAGGGGAGGACAGCTTTTTTGCTGAAATCAGCTGCTGCTTGTCTGTGACTGAGACTGTTCAACCTGTTTTTTCAGGTCTTTGTCTTTTACTTTTAAATCAGCGTCTTTCACAAGCTTGTCAATAACAGACTGGAGCTCAGTTTGATTATTTTGTTTTTGTTCTTTGACTTGCTTTTTCAAGTCTTTTTTCATGTCTTCGTATTTGCCGCGTTCTTCGGTTTTCTTAATGATATGGTATCCGTAGTCAGTTTTAACCGGGTCGCTGACTTCACCTGTTTTTAAAGCGAAAGCGGCTTTGCTGAACGCTTCATCCATTTCGCCTTCTTTGGCAAACCAGCCGAGATCTCCGCCTTTTTCAGCGGTGCCGTCAGTTGAATACTCTTTTGCAAGGTCTTCAAATTTTTCGCCTTTTTTCAGCTTTTTCTCAACTTCCTCCGCGGTTTTCTTTTCTTTTACAAGAATATGGCTTGCGCGGATTTTGCCTTTTAAGCTGTCATAATATTCTTTTACGTCATCATCGGTTACTTTTATGTTATCCTTTGCGGCTTTTTTCATCAGGAGCTCATATTTAATCTGATCCTTGACATAGCCTTCGCCCTTCTGGTCGATGAGCGCATCAAGCTGATCTCCCATTGACTTTTTGTACTCGTTCAGCTTTTTGTCGATTTCTTTGTCGGAGACGTCGTATTTATCATCGAGCACTTTTTGTTGAACAAGCATGTTCAGCGCGTCCGCTCCGGCGTTTTCTTTTAGCGTATCATAAAGCTCTTCTTTTGTAACATTTCCAGCTTTTGTTTCAGCAACAACTTCAGAATCTCCCCCGCTGCACGCGCTGAGAGCCAAAACGCTTGTCGCCGTAATCGCCGCAATTGCAATCTTCTTCATAAATGCTAACACTCCTAATCGTTACAGTTTAAACTTCCTTTGAATTGTATCATATCATATTCTGACATGCTGTAAAAAGATTTTCAACAGAGGGGCATCCGTCTAGTCAAATTTCTTTCCCGGTCATACAAATATAGTGATCAAGAAAAGGAGGTCAATAACATGAGCGGAGGATACTCAAGCGGTTTTGCTTTATTGGTCGTGTTATTTATTTTGTTAATCATCGTTGGTGCAGCTTATCTGTACTAAAACCTAGAAAATAGGGAAAGAACCGCTTTTTTCAGGCGGTTCTTTTCTTTTGTGTGAAGAGCCTAATCGTTTCATGACATTCGTGCATACACTAATGTAACGACTGGGACAGAGGAGGTGTCAATATGGGCGACGGTTACGCAGGAGGTTTTGCTGGCGGCTTTGCACTGCTGGTGGTTCTGTTCATTTTATTAATTATTATTGGTGCTTCTTGGATATGCTAATAAACAAAAGGATAGCTGCCGTATCATAACCGGCAGCTATCCTTTTTCTTTACACCGTGAAGGAAATTTCAATAAATGATGAGATCAATAAAATCAAGATCAGCACGTTAATCATTCTGAATACCTTATCCTGCCGTTCTTCAGGAATCTCTCTGACAAGGCATAAAGAGTTTGTAAGCTTGTTTATGTTGAACACAGTAAAGACCGCGAACAAGATGAAATAAAAAAGGATAATAGGAGATCCCCCTCTCTCTGTTTATACTCCATACTACATTACCAAATATTTATTAAAAAAGATAGAAAATAGACTGAAAAAAAGGGATTTTCCAAGTGTCAGTCTCCCTTTATTTTTGAATTAAAATATCGAAATCATCGGCTTCTTGATCTACAAAGCAATTCTTCGGCGCTTTGACCAATTTCCAGGCAAACAAAAAGTCCGGCAGACAATAACCAAAATGGATGCTGGAAATGATGCAGAAATAGTGGGCAAAGCTTGGCATCACGGCCCCCGCATAGAAAAAAACGGGTGTGATGATGAGGAATGGGCATAGAAGAGAAACAAGCATCGTATTTTTCGGTATTTCTCTCCATGTTCTCATTTTCAGCCAAAATATCTTTTTTTCTATTTTTTTCTTACTGATTATCGGTAAAATGTGAAGGATTTTATGTGCGATAATCGCCGCCAATAAAAGCCCGGCAAACAAAAGAGCATGATCGCCTCTCTGAACGGTTTGCGGATGGATAAGCTGCATAGCCAAATATTCGGGAATAAAAAATAAAATCATTAAACTGATGGCAGTGAGCCCAATGCGCATGCCTCCATAATCTCTAATCAGATTGATGGTTTTCCAGCAACTCATACGTAACATCCTTCCGTTTCAAAAAAATGATATATGAAATCCTCAGAATAATTTACTCCTCTGCATGAGAAAAATCAATGCTTTTTCGAAAAAAATTTCGTTATTTTACAAAGAATTTAGAGGACCCTAAAAGGAACGGAAATCTTTACGTTGAACTTTCATCAAAAGGCAATTTCGGCTAAAATAAGGGAAAGGGAGAGAGAAGACAAATATGAATTCATTTGAACATCGTCTTGAGCGGTTGGAATATTATATGAAGCTGCTGCTGAACACAGCGGATATGGATCAATATCCATATTATAAAATGCTGATTGAACAGGGCTTATCAGAGGAAGAAGCAAAGGAAACGGAAAAGCTGTGCGAGGAACTCGCAATGGAGCTGGAAGCGCAAAAAGCGCAAGGATATGTGATGTTCGACCATCTCCTTACGCTTTTTGCCGGACAGTTAAATGAAAAACTTGAAGTGCACGAAACGATTTTCGCCCTTCACAGACAAGGTCTTTACAAACCGCTGATGAGCGAGTTTATCAGCATCATCAAACAATACGATTTGGCTTAGTTTTTAATAGGCTCAAGCGGTTTGTCCATCTCTATCAATTCCCCGGATTCCTTCGCTTCTTCTTTTTTCCTCATTTTGCCCTCTTCACTGATAAATTCATTTTCAATATTAGAAAACGATTTTTCGAAAATTTCCATGAAATCATCGCCGTAAATATGGCGGATGATAGACATCATTTCAACGATTTCAGGGAATTTCCCATAAAGCTGATGAAGGGGCTGAGCGCCTTTTAGGACAGCGTTCCGGGACGGGTCATAAGACTCGAGGATTTCAAGGAAAACTTCTTCGCCTTTTCGCGTCAGCTGAATATACGTATTACGTTTGTCGTTTAATTTTTTGGAGAACTCAAGATATCCTCTTTCCTCAAGCTTTTTTGAAAAATTAAACGCTGTGGAAACATGCATGACGCCGAACTTGGCAATTTCAGAAATTGAAGCTCCGTTCAGCTGGTAGGCAATCCACAAAATATGATGCTCGTTAATGTTGAGATCATAAGGCTTAATCCACTGCTGCCAATCCTTTTCTATCGATTTCCAAAGCGCCTTGCTGAGCTGTGCCATTCGTTGACTGAATAAAAGGGCTTCTTTCACTGTATAGGGCTCTTCCGCTCGATTCATTCACTTCACCTGCTTCTCTTTATCTTATAATTTCTATTATGCCAATAAAATAAAGATTAATAAAGATGTAAATTTACGAAATTTTTAAAAAATCCATCATTTCGGTGTGAAACCAGCATTTTGATTAAAAAAAGAGCGTGAAAATGTCCATTCACACCCCTTTTTAAAGGTTCATTTTTTTCGCTGAGTATATTAGTTTTGTAAGGTTTTCTCCAGTTGTTTGATCTTTTCTTCAATATCAGCGATTTCTTTTTTTAGGTCCTGCTGCTGCGGCTTGATTTCTTCGCGCCACTCCTGGATGGATGTCTGCAGTTCGCTGCCGACGTCTTTAATGATTTCAGCGCCTTCTCTGGCGGTTTTGACAACTTGCTCTTTTAAAGCAAGCCCGTCGCTTTTCAATCTTTTGACAGTATCTTCAAATGTTCCGCAGTTGGCTTTGAGTTGTCCTCTCAATTTCTTTCCTGAAGTCGGTGCGGAAAGCAAACCTGCAATTCCGCCGATAACTCCTCCTACAATCAGTCCAGCTGCTAAAGATCGGCCTTTTGACATGTACATCACCCCGTTTATATTTTTGAAAGGTCAGGCATTCAGGCTAAAGCGCCAGCCTTTTCATGATTTAAAAGTGTGAAGCTTGTCTTGTCTGAATTCCCTCAAAGCAGAAACTTCTGCATAGCTTGCTTTATTTTAGCATACTTTTTTAAAAAGGAGGGAGAGGGTTGTCTGTCATCATCATCGTTTTGCTCATTTTATGCGCTGTTTTCACCGCCGGCTCCTTTTACTATTTAAGACTTCTCGGATATTCTACATCTTATCCGCCGAAACGCGTCCTTAAACAAAAAGCGCTTTTTTGTACGGGAAGCGCAGGACTAGTGCTCTTGCTCCTGTTTTTTATTCAGCTTCTTATATAAAATATCGGGCGGATTCCTCTTTTTTTGACCATCGAAACGAAAAAAACCTCTTCAAAAAAGGAATAGACCTTTCTTAAAGAGGTTTTGGTTATTTGACTTGTTCGATCAGTCTTGAGCGTTTCATGATTGACTGCACGATCGGGAAGATCACGACCATGGCGATCGTGTTGATCAGTGTCGCCGGTAAAACGACAACAGTGAACAGTGCAATAAATCCCTGGTTTCCAGGCAGTCCCACTATGAAAAGTGCCGCTGTAAGGAAGATGGTTCCAGAAAGGATCGTTCCTGCAGCAGTTAATCCGGAAGCCGCAAATGTTTTGCTGCCAAGCTTTTTCACAGCAAGGAAAGCGGCGAAGAACATCAAAGCTGTTATCGGTTTATCAATGATGTTTGGCAGCTGTCCTCCCGGAAATGCAGTCGTTAAAGCGGAAATAATGCCAGTCACAATTCCGATGACAAGCACATTCTGCACTCTAGGGAACAAAATGATTCCCATAAACATCATAATCAGCATCATATCCGGCTTCATTCCGTAGAAAAAAGGCGGAATGACGGCGTGCAGTGCTGCTCCAATGGCGACAAACAGGGCCATTGCCACTAATTCTTTTGTTTTCATCTCTATTCTCTCCTCATCTCAGGCTCTTTTTATGCTTTCCAATAATATGCTCGCCATTTATTGCGAAAGCTTTCTAGTAGTATATCAAACTTTTGAATGAATGGGGAAGCCCTTTTCGGCAGCTTCCATCATAAGGATAAAAAATTAGTTTTCTTCCCGGAATCTTTTCATAAAGGCCGCCAATTTCTCGCAGTCTTCAACAGATACGGCATTGTAGATCGATGCACGGCAGCCGCCGACTGAACGGTGTCCGCCAAGGCCTGACATTTTTTCTTCCTTCGCCTTTGCGATGAATGATTTGGTCAGTTCATCATTTTTAAGCGTAAAGGTGACATTCATGTTTGAACGGCTGTCTATTCTCGCATGGCCGCGGTAAAATCCGCCGCTTTCATCAATCGCCTTGTATAAAATCTCCGCCTTTTCGCTGTTGCGTTTTTCGGTTGCAGCGAGACCGCCTTTTTCTTTCAGCCACTCAAGCACAAGTGACAGCATATAAATCGCAAAAGTCGGAGGGGTGTTGTAGAGCGAATTCGCTTTTGCGTGTGTTGAGTACTTTAAGATTTTCGGCACTTGTTCGTTTTCTTTTTCGAGCCATTCTTTCTTCATGATGACGACGGTGACGCCTGAAGGTCCCAGGTTTTTTTGGGCTCCGGCATAGATGATGTCAAACTGGGACACATCGATTTTTCTGCTCAAAATGTCGCTCGACATATCAACCGCTACCGGGATCGGAGAGTCGGGAAACTGCTGCCACTGTGTTCCGAATATTGTGTTGTTGGATGTCAGATGAAGGTACGCTCCGTCTGCCGGGATCTCCGTGACTTCCGGGATATAGCTGTAAGTATCGGTTTCACTTGACGCGATGACCGATGTGTTTCCAAACAGCTTTGCTTCTGCAAGCGCTTTTTCAGACCATGACCCGGTCATGACGAAGTGCGCCGTTTTTTCGCTGGAGAGAAAGTTCATCGGAATCATTGAAAACTGTAGGCTTGCTCCGCCTTGAAGAAACAAAATCTCATAATCGTCAGGTATGTCCATCAGTTCCTTTAAAAGAGCTTTCGCTTTTTGATGAACGGCATCATACTCTTTGCTGCGGTGGGAGAGCTCCATTACAGACATCCCTGCACCGTTGAAATCAATAAACTCGTCTTTCGCCTTTTGTAACACTTCTAAAGGCAGTGCCGCAGGTCCTGCATTAAAGTTCGTTGTACGTATCATCACAATCGCTCCCTGTTCATGTATAAAAATATAAAACAATCCTATCATAAAAGGTTCCCGTTATACATAAAAAATTTGAATTGTGTGAAATATAGAGCAATACAGATTCTAGGCCCATCAAGAGGGATCAACATATGTGAAGGTTTTATGACAAGCGGGAAGAAGAAAGGGGACTTAAAACGAAAAAGGGGCATCGCTTCGAACAATGCCCCCCCTTGAAAAGCTTTTGTTTATGAAGACTGAGTCAAACGGCTGTTGATGGAAGAGGCGATTGACTGCAAATCTTCGGGTGAATAATCGTCCGCATGTGTTTTCCAGACGGCGCCGAATCCGTCTCCCTTCCCGTAGCGGGGAATGATGTGCATGTGATAATGAAAGACGGACTGTCCCGCTTTTTCGCCATTGTTGTTCAGCAGGTTTAAACCGATCGGTTCGTACTCATCTTTGATGGCTTGGGCGATTTTTGGAACTGCTTCGAAAAATTCCCTTGAAACATCAGGAGTCATTTCATATATGTTGGTTTTGTGGACTTTGGGAATGACAAGGGTGTGTCCTTTCGTTACTTGGCTAATATCGAGAAAAGCCATGACGTGTTCATTTTCAAATACCTTTGCACAAGGAATTTCTCCATTAATGATTTTGCAAAAAATACAATCGCTCATACTTTTCCTCCTTTTTCCATTAGGAAAGGTTATGTATAAGCATCATATTACCACAATTTTCACAGAAACACGAAAACAGGATGAACGGCTCCCGCGTTCACCCTGCCTGAAGAAGGTTCGCTGTTTTCATTAAGAAACGTTTCTTGCCTTTTGCAAGCACCCCATTTTTCCTGAAAATGAAGACTTGGAACGCCTATACATTTCCTGCGACAAACACCTCATTTGATCGTCACATCTTTTTCAAACGACATATTGTCATATGAATCGGATGCTTTCTCAATTCAGTGGATGAAAGAAATTTCTAAGCTTTGACATGTTTCATACTCAAGACTCTTGCCGGATTATTGTCTTTGACAAACACCTCATTCGCCAGAGTTGATCAGCTCTCCTTCTTCACAACTTAGACTGTCCCGAACTGTTTTCGATTATTCGTTTTTCTTTTTAGATAGCCGGAGGGAAAACGTTTCAAATACCTCCTTGTTTTTGGTACTATTAAGAAAAATGCAGGAAAGGAACGAACGTATGTCACTACTGACCGTTAAAGATCTGACTGGAGGATATACAAGAAACCCGGTGCTGCGCGATGTTTCATTTGCGATTGAACGGGAGCAGATCGTCGGATTGATCGGCTTGAACGGAGCCGGGAAAAGTACGACGATTCGCCATATTATCGGACTGATGGAGCCGCACAAAGGATCTGTTGAGCTGAACGGCAAGACGTTCATGGAAGATCCGGAAAGCTACCGTTCCCAATTCACGTTTATCCCGGAAACACCGATTTTATATGAGGAACTCACGCTGAAGGAGCATTTGGAATTGACCGCGATGGCCTATGGTTTATCGAAAGATACGTTTGAAAAAAGGCTGCCTCCGCTGTTAAAGGAGTTTAGGATGGAGAAGCGCCTCAAGTGGTTCCCGGCTCATTTTTCAAAAGGAATGAAGCAGAAGGTCATGATTATGTGCGCTTTTTTGGTGGAGCCTGACCTCTACATTATTGACGAGCCTTTTCTCGGCCTTGATCCGCTGGCGATCAACGCTTTGCTTGAACGGATGAATGAAGCGAAGAAAAACGGGGCGGCCGTTTTGATGTCAACGCATATTTTAGCAACCGCAGAGCGGTATTGTGATGCATTTATTATTCTACATAATGGCGAAGTGCGTGCAAAAGGGACGCTTGAAGAGCTCAGAGAACAGTTTTCGATGAAAGAGGCGACCCTTGATGATCTGTATCTTGAACTGACGAAGGAAGAGAGCTATGAATAGCATTCAAGGGATCTGGAAGACAAGAATCGAGGAGTATATAAAAGAAACAAGATCCTATTTGAAATATATGCTGAATGATCATCTCGTCATCGTCATGATTTTTTTCCTGGCAGGGGCTGCGAGCTGGTACAGCAAATGGCTGAAAGAGATGCCGGAAGGATTTCCGGCCTACTGGCTGATGTCCGTCCTGTTTTCGTTTATTTTGACGGGCTCCTATGTCAGAACGTTGATCAAAGAAGCCGATCTTGTGTTTTTATTGCCTCTTGAAGCAAAAATGAAGCCTTATCTTAACCAGGCCTTCCGGTTCAGTTTGATCACGCAGCTGTTTCCGCTGATTGCTGTGATGCTCGCTTTAACGCCGCTGTATTTCGAGGTGAGCGGCAAGACATTATCGGCTTATTTGATGTTATTCATTCAGCTGTTTGTATTAAAAGTCTGGAATATGGCGATGCAATGGAGGATGACATTTTTCGGCGAAAAAAACATGCGGATCATGGATCAGGTTGTCCGCCTTTTTCTCAATACGATCGTCATCTACTTTGTTTTGCAGGCGTCCTATGGCTTTGCCATCGCGGTTTATGCGATCATGGCCGCCCTGCTCGTGTATTTTACAGTGGTTGATAAGAAAAAGTCTTTTAAATGGGAGCTGCATATCGAAGATGAAATCAAGAGAAAACAGCGGTTCTACAGGCTTGCTAACTTATTTACGGATGTCCCTCATCTGAGGAAACAGGCGAAAAGAAGAGCATATCTTGACTGGATGCTCAGCCCCATCCCGTATGATCAGCGCCGGACATTTGCGTACATGTATGGCAGGGCATTCATCAGATCGAACGATTATTTCGGGATCGTCATCAGACTGACCGTGATTTTCGCACTCATCATTGTTTATTTTTCGACTATTGAGTGGGTGTCTGCACTGCTGATCGTCTTTACCGTATTTATTACCGGCATTCAGCTGACACCGCTGTTTGATCATTTTTCCCACTTGTCTTTGCAGGAGCTCTATCCCGTCAGACAGGAAGAAAGACGAAAGAGTTTCTTCCGGCTCCTCCACATCGTTTTGAGCATTCAGGCGCTCCTTTTAGCCGCCGCTGCCGGCGTCAAGATGCACTGGACCGGGGCGCTTTTCGGTTTGGCCGGTTCTGCGCTCTTGATATTTGTCGTGATGAAGCCTTATTTCAGCAGCAGACTGAAGAAAAATGCGCGCAGATAAATGAATCCTTTTCTTTTGTCATCAGTATGAATAAAGAAGAGGTGAAAGGCACATGAATGAAAACCAGCTGTATTTAGATGAAGCCTGCCGCTGGAAAATAAAGTTTCTGCGAAAGCCATCAATGGCCGAGCGGATGTCAAAAGGCGTCCAGGCAAAGATTAATGCACGCATTCCCGACAAAGTGCACAAGGCCGTCACAGAAAGCATTAAAAAGATGGTCGAAGCGACACTGCTAGGTTCAAATTTGACGACTCCCCAAAAGGAGACGGGGGCGCTTTCGTTAAGGGAAAAAGACCAATTGGCGCAAAAGACGATTGCCCAATATCAAAAGGCTGCCGCTGTGGAAGGAGTCGGAACAGGTGCTGGCGGGGTTGTTCTCGGATTGGCGGATTTTCCGCTGCTGCTCGGCATTAAAATGAAATGCCTGTTTGAATTGGCATCCATTTACGGCTATGATGTCAAGGAGAAGGAAGAGCGAATGTTTCTCTTGTATATTTTTCAGCTTGCATTTTCTGGTGAAGCGCATCGAAAAGAGATTTTCCGCATCATTGAAAATTGGGAAGCTGAAAAATGCGACATTGATTGGCAGGCATTTCAGCAGGAATACCGGGATTATCTTGATCTCGTTAAATTGTTTCAGCTTGTTCCTGGCTTCGGGGCAATTATCGGAGGCACGGCCAATTATAAGCTGCTGGGCCATCTAGGGGAAACGGCGAGACATGTCTTTCATTTGAGATACATTAAAGAGACAGCCGGATTTTGATCATCCGGCTGTCTTTTGTTCTTCAAAAATGATGAAAACCGGCCATTTTTTCAACTGAGATGCTAAATTTCCGCTGATGCGGCAGACATTTTTCCCTGTTGTTGATAAGTGATTGCGGCATTGACCATCACCTTGGCGGAAATCAGCATCGCTTTTTCATTGATATCAAATTTCGGATGGTGGTGCGGATAGACATTTTCGGGATTTTCAGGGCTAGCACCTGTAAAGAAAAAGGTGCCTTTGACATGCTGGAGGTAATAGGCAAAATCTTCTCCGGCCCATTTGCAATTCGCTTTCCGTTACCTTTTGGACGCCTTCCGTCTTTTTGGCGATCTCGGAGAGAAAGGCTGTTTCTTGCGGATGATTGCAGACGGCCGGATAGCCCCTTTCATATAAATAGTCAAAAGAGGCGTCATGCATGCTGCAAATACCCTTCACAACTTCTTCAATCTCTTTTTCAATAAGGGTGCGGATGTCCTCGCTGAAGGATCGTGCCGTTCCAATTAAAACGGCTTTATCGGCAATCACATTAAAAGAGTTTTCCGCGAGAAAAGAGCCTGTTGAGATGACGGCCGGCTGTGTCGGATCAAGCCTGCGGCTGACAATGTTTTGAAGGGCGGTAACAATCTGTGAACCGATCAGGACGGCATCCTTTGTTTTATGGGGCTGTGCGCCATGGCCGCCTTTACCGTTAATCGTAATCGTAAAGCGGTCAGAAGCTGCCATCATCGGGCCTGTTCGGTATTGAACGGTTCCAAGCGGCTCTGTGGCCCACAAGTGGGTGCCAAAAATGACGTCGACTCCATCGAGACAGCCGTCTTCAATCATCGGTTTGGCTCCGCCCGGCGAATATTCTTCAGCATGCTGATGGATCATCACAATCTTTCCCTTTAAACCGTCCGCATGCTGGTTCAAAATTTTTGCGAGAACGAGCAGTGCCGCGGTGTGGCCGTCATGGCCGCACGCATGCATGACTCCGGGAACCGTAGACCTGTAAGGCGCTTCTTTTTCATCCTGAATGGGCAGAGCATCGAAGTCGGCTCTTAGCGCAATGACAGGACCCGGCTGCCCGCCTTCAATGTACGCAAGGACACCGCCCCCTCCGACATTTGTGCGAGTCGGAATGCCAAGCGCTTTATAATAAGAAGCGATAAACGCGGCTGTTTTCTTTTCCTGAAAAGAGAGCTCTGGATGCTGATGGAAATGGCGCCTCAATTTGACCATTTCATCGTAGTGCCTGTCGAGCTGCTGATCGATCGTTTGCTTTAATGCGGCTGCACTCAAAAATATTCCTCCTTTTAGGAATGGTGAGTTTTTATAATTTTATGACAGTTTAAGCCCCTGTTCAACCTTGCTGCCAAGTTTTATAAAAGAAATATCGCAGCAATTGTCGTGACGGTCAGCCCGACAGCGACAGGGATAAAATTTTTTCTTGCCAGTTCAAACGGATCGACTTGACAAATGGCTGCCACAGGGATGATTGCCCAAGGAACAAGCGTCCCTCCGCCGACCCAGATTGCAGAAATTTGGCCGAGGGCTGTCAGAACAGCAGGATTTCCGTCAATCGCCGCGGCAAACATGCTGGCAGCAGAACCGGCGAGAGAGATGCCGGAAAATCCTGAACCGTCAAGTCCTGTTACTGCACCGGCAAATGTTAGCGCAATAGCTGAGATTTCCGGAGACAGGGGAACGGAATGGGCAAAAGACAAGCCGAGATCATGAACGATCCTGTTGGAGAACCCTGGAATATCGGCTGTTATCACTTTCTCAAAACCTGCGTCGCCAAGGTAGAAAAAAGCGGCAATCGGAATGACGGGAGCAAACACTTTAAAACCGAATTGAAATCCATGAATGAAATAATCGGTGATTTTCTCAAGGCATCGATGCTTGTAGACGATAAAATGGATAAGCATGAGCACGAAAACAGCAGTTCCGCCGACAAGCGCAGTCGCTTCATCCCCCTGCAGACCCATCATAAACATCAAGACAATATCGCTTATGAAAATGACCGGTACAATGAATGCAAGCCATGTTCTCGCTGCCGGACCAAGAAGCCATTCCGGTTCGTCTTTCTGCAGGCCGCCGCTTTCAATACGTGTATAAGAAGCGGAACGCTCCTTTTTCAACATGAAAAAAGCTGTCAGTGTAGTCACAAATCCCATGATCAGAACGAGCGGAATACTGGCGGCCATCACTTCTGTGACCGGAACCCCGGCGGCATCTCCGGTCAACTTCGGCGCTGCCTGAATGATGAAATCGCCTGACAGGGCAAAACCGTGGCCGAACAGGTTCATCGCCGCCGCTGTGGCCATTGGTGAAAGACCGGCTTTAAGAGCAGCGGGCAGAAGCACGGCTCCAACGAGAGCAACAGCCGGAGATGGCCAAAAAAAGGATGAGATGATAAACATTAACGCTCCGGTGATCCAATAGGCCAGCACAGGCCCTTTTATCCACTTGGCAATGGGTGTGATCATCGTTTCATTAATGCCCGTTTTTGTTAAAAGCTCACTCATTGAAACGATAAAGCAAATGATGAAAATGGTCGGGAGGAGTTCGCGGGCGGCGTAAATTAAACTGTTAAATACGCCGATGACAGAGGCGCTTACGGAATGGGTTGCCAATAAGGAAATGAAAAAAACCCCTGCAAGCGATATAAATGTTGTATCGAGACGAAGAAGCATAAACATGAGAATCGCCACAATAAAGCCCAAATACAAAAAATGAACGGATGTTAGTTCGAAATCCAATGCTCATTCCCCCGTTATCCTGAACCTTATACAGCTTATTCTTGGGCTGCAAGATTGTGAAGGAGGGTCATTTCCTCGGAAATAAAAAAACTGCCGATCAGGCAGTTATTCGACAGAATGGTATGATGAAATATAGGAGGGCCTTGAAAAGATTGTTCCGCCTTTGTTGATTCCTGCTGAAGATTGCTGTTTTTTGTGAGCTTCGTTGAAGGATTTTGAGTTTTTCCAATCCTGAAAGGCCTGTTCGGTCTCCCACAGTGATAATACGATATATGTGTCGCTGTCTTGCGGTCTGAGTACTCGCAGCGCTTTAAAGCCGGGCTGATTTTCAATTTTTCCGGCCCGGTTTTTAAAACGGGTTTCAAACAGAGGCCTGCCTTCAGGTGTTACAGGGATATTGTTGAGGACGAGAAAGCCGGGCTGTTCCAATTCTCCGGACTGATCGATGACGTCGTAGCGGTGAGGAGCCTGAAAAACGCTCTCTCCGTCCGTTTCGTGAAAAAGAAGCGCAGATTCGTAGCTTTTCATAAACAGCATGTTTTCAAGACCGTTTTTTTCAGCAATCTTTTTTAAAAAATCGACTGTTCCGTGTGTCATATAAAAATTCATTTTACCCACCCCTTTTTTGATAGTATAACAAAAGGTTGATTTAAAATTCTATCGAGGAAATGAATAAATGCGCAAACATAATTTGAAGAAAAAATTCCCATACTAGCTATAGAAAGGAATGAGGTGAATATATGAGAAAGAGATTTTTCATTCCAATCATCATAACAGCGGCCATTTTCCTTTTATCTTTAATTGGTTATATAACGATTTTATTTCTGGGGGACTATGTGATTGATGAAAAGAAACTGATTTTCCATGCGTCTTCAAAGATCGTCGACCAAAATGGAGAAGAAGTCGCAAGCCTCTATACTGAAAACAGAAGCCCGGTGTCAATCGGTGAAGTGCCGGACGAAGTAAAACATGCGTTTATTGCAGTTGAGGACAAACGCTTTTATGAGCATCACGGCATCGATTTCAAATCGGTGAGCCGTGCGATTTACAAAGATATATTAGCCGGAGGCAAAGTCGAAGGGGGAAGCACGATTACCCAGCAGCTTGCTAAAAATACCTTTTTGACCAATGACAAAACATTTTTAAGGAAAACAAAAGAAGTCATTATTGCTATTAATTTAGAGCGTGACTACAGCAAGGACAAGCTGCTTGAAATGTACTTAAACCAGCTTTATTTCGGACACGGTGTTTACGGGATTCAGGCTGCCGCAAATTATTACTTTAATAAAGATGCAAAAGATTTAAATGTAAGCGAAGGTGCGGTACTCGCTTCGATTCCCAAGGCGCCGTCTACTTATTCACCCATTCTCAACCCGGAAAAAAGCAGAGAGCGGCGCAACGTCGTACTCAGTATGATGAATGAGCAAGGATACATCAGTTCAAAAGAAACGGTCAGGGCACAAGGAAGCACTTTGGGCCTTCATGTAAAAGAAAAGTCAAAAAATCCTTGGATTGACAGCTATATTGACCTTGTGATGAAAGAGGCGGAAGATCGTTATTCCATTTCAAGCGAACAGCTTCTGCAAGGCGGATACACCATCAGTGTTCCCCTTGATGTCTCGATTCAAAAAGCCGCCTACACACTGATGAAAGAGGATGCCTACTTTCCAGGAACTGATCAAAAAGCCGAAGGCAGCGCCGTTTTTATCGACAATAAGACAGGAGGTGTAGTCGCGGCTCTCGGAGGAAGGGATTATCTTCCAAAAAGCTATAACAGAGCGACTGCTGCGCGCCAGCCGGGATCAACTTTCAAACCGCTTGCCGTCTACGGACCCGCCCTTGAGGAAAAGCTTTTTAAGCCTTACTCCCTGCTTGAAGATAAACAGCTCTCATATGGCGGCTATGCTCCTAAAAATTATGACGGGCAATATGAAGGAAAGGTATCGATGGTCGATGCGTTGACTGACAGCAAAAATGCGCCTGCCGTATGGACGCTGAATGAAATCGGTATTGAAACCGCGAAGCCTTATGTAAGCCGTTTGGGCATGAACATACCTGATGAAGGCCTTGCTTTAGCACTCGGCGGCCTCGAAGAAGGAGTGTCGCCGCTTCAACTTGCCGGTGCGTATCGGACGTTTGCAAACTCAGGAAAATTTGATAAGCCATACTTTATTACAAAAATCACGGATGAAAGCGGGAATGTATTATACCGCCATGAAGATAAACCAGAGAAGGTATTTAGTAAACAGACCGCTTGGAATATGACACGCATGCTTCAAGAGGTTGTCAAAAGCGGTACTGGAAAAGCCGGTGAGTTTTCCGGAGAGATAGCCGGAAAAACAGGCTCCACTACGTTTACCGGAAAAGAGGGCGGTACAAAGGACGCATGGTTTGCCGGGTATACTCCCGGAGTGACAGGAGCGGTCTGGATGGGCTACGATAAAACAGATGAAGCCCACTATTTAAAAGGCGGAAGCTCTTATCCGACGAGGCTGTTTAAAGACATTTTAAAGCGCTCCAAACAAAAAACGGATACATTCAAAAAGCCGGAAGGCGTAAAGGATCTGGACAGGCCGATCCACCTTGAAGACTTGGAAAGCGCTGAGGCAGACTATTCCTTTACACCTATGGGACTGATTACGGTGTCATTAAAATGGCATGAGCAAGAGGATAAAAGAGCCGAATACCGAATATATGAAAAGAAAAACGGAAAAGAGGCACTGATAAAAACTGTTACAGGAAAAGGGAGCTATGAGATTCCGTATGCAAATATCTTTTCCGACGTTTCATACAGAATTGTTCCATACAATCCGCAGACAAAAACAGAGGGGAAAGGGACCGATTTTATCAAGCCGAAAATATTCCCTTCGGGTCATTAGAAACTCGAAATTCATCAATTTTTTGAACAATAAGTCTCATGAGTATACCGCACATCAAAAAAACGGTATATTTGAAGGAGTAATTTTGCGAACGTATGGTTGCAGCTTGAAAGGTGGAAATCAGAGTGAAAAACGACAAGGCTTTTAATGACACATTTTTAAAAGCGTGCCGCGGAGAAAAGACCGATCATGTACCGGTATGGTACATGAGGCAGGCCGGCAGATCGCAGCCTGAATACCGGGCGCTTAAAGAAAAATACGGACTATTTGACATTACGCATCAGCCTGAACTGTGCGCTTATGTGACAAGACTGCCTGTTGAACAGTACGGGGTCGATGCGGCGATTCTTTATAAGGACATTATGACACCGCTTCCAGGAATTGGCGTCGATGTCAAGATTAAAAACGGAATCGGCCCGGTTATCGATCATCCGATTGCGTCGGCATCAGATGTTGAAAAGCTTGGTGAACTTGAGCCGGAAAAACATATTCCATATGTGCTGGAGACGATTAAGCTATTGACCGAGGAGCAGCTGAACGTTCCGCTGATCGGTTTTACCGGAGCCCCGTTCACATTGGCAAGCTATATGATAGAGGGCGGCCCGTCTAAAAACTACAATAAAACAAAAGCGTTTATGTACAGCCAGCCTGAAGCATGGTTCAAGCTGATGAAAAAACTGGGCGGCATGGCGGCCGTTTATGTGAAAGCCCAAATCCGCGCGGGCGCAAAAGCCATTCAAGTGTTTGATTCATGGGTCGGAGCATTGGACGCCAATGATTACCGCCGCTACATCAAACCGACAATGGACGTTCTCTTTGAAGAGCTCAAAACTGAAGGTGTACCGCTGATTATGTTCGGTGTGGGCGCGAGCCATCTTGCCCGCGACTGGCATGACCTTTCACTCGACGTCGTCGGCCTTGACTGGCGGATGAGCATACAGGAAGCAAGGGATAAAGGACTGACCAAAACCCTTCAGGGAAATCTGGATCCATCGATACTGCTTGCGCCATGGGACATCATCGAGGCTAGAACAAAAGACATTTTGGATCAAGGAATGCTGACAGACCGGTTTATTTTTAACCTCGGCCACGGCATCTTCCCTGAGGTCAGCCCTGATACACTGAAAAAATTGACGGCATTTGTTCATGAGTATTCCGCCTCAAAAAAATCGAGCCTGATCCCATGAGCATTTCAGTTGGTCTTTGCAGTTTAAACTGTCAAAATACGAATAGATAAAGATCTTTAAAGAGGTGTTCATGTTGGGTAAAAAGAAAATGGGGCTTCTTGTCATGGCGTACGGAACGCCATATAAGGAAGAAGATATCGAGCGTTATTATACGCACATCAGGAGAGGCAGAAAGCCTGAGCCGGACATGCTTCAGGATTTGCAAGACCGCTATAAGGCGATCGGGGGAATTTCTCCGCTCGCAAAAATCACCGAGGAGCAGACGAAGCAGCTTGAAAAGCGCTTAAATGAGGTTCAGGATGACGTGATCTTTAAAGCTTATATCGGTCTCAAGCATATTGAACCTTTTATTGAAGACGCCGTTCAGGACATGCATAAAGACGGTATAACAGAAGCCGTCAGCATCGTACTTGCGCCCCACTTCTCCACGTTCAGCGTGCAGTCATACAATAAACGGGCGAAAGAGGAAGCTGAAAAGCTGGGCGGCTTAAACATCACATCGATTAACAGCTGGTATGATGAGCCTAAATTCATCACATATTGGGCGGACAAGATCAGAGATACGTATGCCCAAATGCCGTCTGAGGAAAGGGATAACGCCGTCTTGATCGTATCGGCACACAGCCTTCCAGAGAAGATCGTTGAAATGGGAGACCCTTATCCAGATCAGCTCAAAGAATCAGCCAGATTGATTGCTGAAAAAGCGGGTGTTAAAAATTACGCCATAGGCTGGCAAAGCGAAGGCAACACACCCGACCCATGGCTTGGGCCTGACGTTCAGGATTTGACGCGGGACTTATCCGAGCAAAAAGGATACAGCGCTTTTGTTTATGCTCCTGTCGGTTTTGTAGCCGACCACTTGGAAGTCCTGTACGATAATGACTACGAATGCAAAGTCGTGACAGATGATATCGGAGCAAGCTATTACAGACCGGAAATGCCTAATGCAAAACCGCAGTTTATCGATGCTTTGGCAGACGTTGTGCGAAAAGAATTGGAGAAAGAAGAACAGTAAAGAAGGCGATTTTATGATGAGTGGAGAACGTAGGCAGATTGTAATTATCGGCGGCGGTATTACCGGACTGGCCGCCGCCTTCTACTTGGAGAGAGAAATCAAAAAAAACGGTCTCCCGGCTGAAGTGACGCTTGTTGAGGCGAGTCCGAGATTAGGCGGAAAGATTCAGACCGTCCATAAAGACGGCTATGTGATTGAAAGAGGTCCGGACTCATTTTTGGAACGAAAACAAAGCGCTCCTCAGCTTGTCAAGGACCTGGGGTTGGATCATTTGCTTGTGAACAATGCGACAGGTCAGTCTTATGTGCTCGTAAATGAAACGCTCTATCCGATTCCAGAGGGAGCCGTGATGGGGGTGCCGACAGAAATCAGACCTTTTCTGACGACTGGACTGTTTTCCTTTCAGGGAAAATTGCGGGCTGGGATGGATTTGGTGCTTCCTGCAAGCAAGCCTCAGGAAGATCAGTCACTCGGAGAATTTTTCAGGAGACGAGTCGGCGGGGAAGTGGTAGAGAACCTGATTGAACCGCTTTTGTCAGGCATCTATGCCGGTGATATCGACCGTCTCAGTCTGATGTCGACCTTCCCGCAGTTCTATCAAACAGAGCAGAAGCACAGAAGCTTGATTATCGGAATGAAAAAATCGCGCGGCAATGCAAACAGCAACAAACCGGCAAAAAAGAAAGGCCAGTTTCAAACCTTGAAAACCGGATTGCAGACCATTGTTGAAGAACTGGAAAAACAGCTTGAACTGACGAAGGTTTATAAGGGTACAAAGGTTGTGAGCGTTGAACATGCTGGAAACGGGTACAGCATGAAGCTTGACAATGGGAGCGTGCTCGATGCGGACGCCGCCGTGATCACGGCTCCTCATAAAGCCGTTTCTGCGATGTTTCAAGGTGAGGATTGGCTGAACGGCTTGCAGGATATGGTTTCGACATCAGTTGCAAATGTAGCGCTGGGCTTTCCTGAAGAAGCTGTACAGATGGAGCATCAAGGCACAGGCTTCGTCATTTCGAGAAACAGCGACTTTTCCATTACCGCCTGTACATGGACAAATAAAAAATGGCCGAATACAACGCCGAAAGGAAAAGTTTTATTAAGAGCCTATGTCGGAAAAGCCGGGGATGAATCGGTTGTCGAGCAGTCCGACAATGAAATGGTCAAGATCGTACTCGATGATCTAAAACGGATCATGAAAATCGACGGCGAGCCGGAAATGAGCTGTATCACGAGGTGGAATGAAGCGATGCCGCAGTATCATGTCGGCCACAAAAAAAGAATTAACGAAATACGGGAAGGTTTAAAAACATCATATCCCGGGATTTTTGTAACGGGCGCTTCTTTTGAAGGCGTCGGCATCCCGGATTGCATTGATCAAGGCAAACAAGCCGTAAAAGATGTGCTTTCCCACCTATTTGAAAAAGCAGAATAAAAGTAAGCGAAGCTGTCCGAGTGATATCGGCGGCTTTTTTTATTTGCTCTGATTTTAAGCCTACATAATGAATGGTTGTTTATATAAAGATAAATTGAAATGATTGCTTTTTGCATTCAGATGTGTTAAATTACTTTTTGTACTTATTGACCAAAATGTTCAAATAGTCATTTCTGGGGTGAAAAAACATGAGCAAAGATCGGAAAACACTCATTATCGAAGCGGCAAAAAAATCATTCACACAATTTGGGTACAAAGCGACGACGATGGATCTTGTGGCAAAGCTCGCAAATGTCGGAAAGGGCACGATTTACACATTTTTCAAAAATAAAGAAGAATTGTTCGGCGAAATTTTTTCTTCGCTGCTGATTGAAATGAAACAAACGGCTGATCATGCGATCGACCCGGGGCAGCCTTTTCACGAAAATGCCCATCGCGCAATGATGGCCATTTTGGAGTACAGAAAAAAACATCAGCTGACGATTAAAATCTTTCAAGAGGCAACTGAACTGGGCACCCCAGCTGCCCGGGAAGTGATCGAGAAGCTGGAGCGGATGGTGATTAACTACATTAAGAAAAAAATTAAAGAAGCGATTAAAAATGACGATATTAGACCGTGTGATCCTGAGCTGAATGCATTTGTCATCTTTAAGCTATACATTGCACTCATCTTTGATTGGGAAAAACACCATGATCCATTACAGAAAGAAGATATAGCAGAAATGCTGAAAATGTATATTTTAAAAGGATTGTCCCGCTAGATGATCCTTCCTTTTTTAAAGGGGTGCGGCCACATCAAGAGATCGGCCATTTATTAGGAGGCGTATCAACATGAATGTTTTAAAAAACCAGTGGAGAGAACTGATAACCAATAAAAAACTTCTAATATCCGTCATCGGGGTTCTCTTTATTCCGCTGATTTACAGCAGCATTTTTTTGGCGGCATACTGGGACCCTTACGGAAATGTCGACCAGCTCCCTGTAGCGGTCATCAATTCTGACAAGGGAACGACATATGAAGGAAAAGACCTTCACATCGGCGACGATCTTGTCAAAGAACTAAAAGAGAATAAAAAATTCGACTGGCATTTTACAACGAAAGAAAAAGCGCTGAAAGGTTTACAAAATGAGGAATATTATATGGTTGTCGAAATACCTGAAAACTTTTCAAAGGATGCCAGCACAGTATTAGATGAAAAGCCGAAAAAGCTTGACTTGATCTATCATACAAACGCCGGCCGCAACTATGTCGGCGCTCAGATCAGCGACAAGGCGATTGATCAGCTGCAGCATTCGATCGGCTCAGAAATCAGCGAACAGTACGCTGAAGTGATCTTCGATAACTTCGGAAAGATTGCAAAAGGGCTGGGAGAAGCGAGCGAAGGAGCCGGAAAGCTTGATAAAGGCTTAAAGGATGCAAAAGAAGGAAGCGAAAAGATCAAAACGAACCTTGAAAAACTGGCGAAAAGCCAGCTGAAATTTAACAAAGACGGCATGGAGAAGTTTGGCACGGCTTTTAATACGCTAAATGAAAAAATCCATGATCTTGATTCTGCACTCGGACAGTTCCAGGAAAAAAGCGGTCAGCTGTACAGCGGTGCACAGCAGCTTCAGCAAGGTATGCCGCAGCTGGTCTCAGGTTTAGAGCAGCTCAATGACAAAGCCCAGCAAATCAGCAAAATCGAACAATCGATTTCAGATGAGAAGATAGCCCAGCTGGAAACAGCGCTCTCAAATGCCGAGAAGGCGAAAAAAGACATCAGTCAAATTTCAAATAACTTGACACAGCTGGAACAAACTTTGAAAAACCAAAAATCTGAAGTCCAACAAATTATTGAATCAAGCAGCATGTTGACAAAAGAACAAAAAGCGGCCCTTTCAAAACAGATCGAACAGAAGATGGGAGAGGTGAAACTCCCTGAACTGGAGCAGCTGAAAGAGCGGATTCCGGATATGAGCAAACTTCCTGATCTTTCTGTCATCAAACAGCAGCTTCAGGAGCTTAAAAAGTTCCCTTCCCAGGCGAACCAGCTTTATACCGGATCGGTGAAGATCCAAAAAGGACTCGACACCATTACAAACGGGCTTGGGGCTTATAACGAAAAGTTCGCAGAAGCGAGAAGCGGGTCTTCAAAAATTGCCGAAGGCAGCCAGACATTGACAGGCAAGTTTGGCGAACTTCAAAGCTCGTCCAAGAAGATCGAGGATGCTTCTTTCAAATTGGCAGACGCGATGAAATCTTTGGACGATGGTCTTGGCAAGCTTAAAGGCGGCAGCGGGGAGCTTTCCGATAAGCTTTCTGACGCAGCTGATCAGACGGGCGATATCAAAGCCGGAGAAAAGAACTACAATATGTTCTCTGATCCTGTCGATGTCAAAGGCGACAAGATCGATCCGGTTTCCAATTACGGCACGGGATTAACCCCGTACATTTTATCTCTCGGATTATTTGTCGGCGCGCTCATGATCACTGTCGTGTTCGATGTGAAACAGCCTTCAGGCAAACCTGAATCTGCATTCGGCTGGTTCATCAGCAAATTCAGCGTACTTCTGCCGGTCGGCATTCTTCAAGCGGTAATCGCCTGTACGATCATCCTCTGGGGAATCGGGCTTGAAGTGCAAAGCGTTTGGAGATTCTATGTATTCAGCATGATCATGAGCATAACATGTCTTGCGCTCATTCAGTTTTTGGCGGCCGCGATGGGGAATCCGGGCCGGTTCATCGCCGTTATTCTCCTCGTACTTCAGCTTGGAGGAAGCGGCGGAACATTCCCGCTTGCGCTTGTTCCTCATTTCTTCCAAGTCATACATGCCGCACTGCCGATGACCTACAGCATTGCGGGCTACAGAGCTGTGATTTCAAGCGGCGATTACGGATATATGTGGAAGCAGGCCGCTGTGCTCGGCGGTGTTGCTCTCGTCATGATGGCTTTGACGCTGATCTATTTTAAAGTGCTGCTTAGAAAAGGAAAAACTGAGGAGCAGCCTGCTTAAGGGAAAAACATCTTTTCAGCCCGGCTTCGGGTTTGAAAAGATGTTTTTTTATGCCGATAAGTACAGGGATCACACGAGAAGAGCAAAAGACATTCTGTTTATTACGGCTGTCGTGCTTGCCATTTCAATCATCACCGCTTTTTCCCGCTGGCCGTTCTGAATCAGATTTTATTTGTGTTTCTGACAGGCTGTCTGCGGGTTATGCTGAACTTTCAGACTTGTATTGGAAAAAAAACACAAAAGACTGCGCGTTTATAAAAAACATCAGGACCGTCCGGACTGCAGGTTTTACATTTTGTTGATAAACGGCAGGACAGCTGAAGCTGAAAGAGCATTAAACGAAATAGCCAGAACATAAACAGCCGCATATTCAGATTTTTGTCAGACGACCTGGCAGCGCGGCAATTAAAGCAGCCTGATGCAAAACAATATGATGAAGGACTGCTCCAAGTAGAACGACATGAACTGAAGGTGGCAGGGGACATCAGCAAACAGTGCATGAAAGAAGCGCTAAAAAGGCGAAATAGCCGAAGCGAAGGGACTTCAAGATGAAGCCGTCCGCTGCCGGCTGAAGGCTCTGCAAGCGAACAGGGGGCTTCTAGCGGTATATGATGGCGACAATTTGTGAAGGAGGATTGGTTCATAACAACCAATCCTCCTTCTTTGTTTTAGGAAGCCGGAACCTCCCATTTCACGATAAGTCCGGTATATGTAAAACCTCCGCCAAAGCCGTATAGGAGCAAGGTATCCCCTTTTTTCAGCTTGTCGTTTTTGACGGCTTCATCAAGGGCCAGAACAATCGAAGCCGATGATGTATTGCCAAACCATTCAACACTTGTCAGTACTTTTTCGGTTGGAATTCCGGCTTTTTCGCAGATCGACTCGATCATCCTCAGATTTGCGCTGTGCGGAACGAACCAATCGATGTCTTCGAGATTCAAGTCCGCTTGTTTAAGCAGTGTTTTGATTCCGTCGGGAATCGTGCGGACCGCCCATTTGTAAACCTCGCGCCCGTTCTGGACCATCTTTCCTCCGCCTGCTAGCTGTTCACCCTTTAAATCGCTTCTTAAGCCTGTCCTGTACAAGTGTCTGGCACCGTCTCCTTTAGTGCCTTGGACGAACGTGATAAAGCCCGGGGCTGTTTCATCCCGTTCAACAAGCAACGCGCCTGCTCCGTCTCCGAACAATATGCAAGATGTTCGGTCTGTATAGTCCGTTACTTTTGATAATGTTTCACCGCTGATCACGAGGATTTTTCGGTGCAAACCCGAAGTGATCAGCCCGTTAGCCATATGCAGACCGTATGTTAATCCGGCGCATGTTGCATTGACATCCACCGCCCCGACATCAGACCATCCGAAATGCTCCTGAATCTGGCAGGCTGTGCTCGGGAAAGCATAGTCGGCCGTTGTCGTAGAGACGATGATCATGTCGATATCATCAAGTGTGCCTTTATATCTATGCTTCAAATTTTCGACAGCTTTAATGCAAAGATCTGAGGTAAATTCCTGTTCACACGCCAGGCGTCTTTCTTTCATTCCCGTCCGCTGTGTGATCCATTCATCAGAGGTATCAACGATTTTTTCCAAGTCTTCGTTGGTCAGCCGTTTTTCCGGGACATAGGTGCCGATCGCAGATATTCGCGCTTTTGATAAAGTTTTCATGAACTCACTCTCCTTTTTTTATATTATATCACCAAGTATTAGTATCTGGTACTAATTTGTTTTTTTCATGTATACTGGATACATATAAAGATGGGAGGAATGAAGATGTCATCTGTTCAGGAAACGATGAAATTAATCAAAGAGCTGGTCTCGATCCCAAGCCCAACCGGACATACATATGAGATCATAGACTATATCAGCGGGCTTCTAAAGGAAGAGGGAATTGAAACGAGGCTCAATCATAAAGGCGGGCTGATCGCAACCATTCCCGGCCGCGACAACTCGCGCCACCGGATGCTGACGGCGCACGTCGATACACTTGGTGCGATGGTAAAAGAGATTAAATCAGACGGGAGGCTGAAAATTGATTTAATCGGAGGGTTTCATTACAACTCAATTGAAGGCGAATATTGCAGAATTGAAACATCAGCTGGAAAAACATATACAGGTACGATTTTAATGCATCAAACGTCTGTGCACGTTTATAAAGACGCAGGAAAAGCCGAGCGCAGCCAGAAAAACATGGAAGTTCGCATTGATGAGCCTGTCCGGGATGAAAAAGACACCAGGGCGCTTGGCATCAATGTCGGGGATTTTATTTCATTTGATCCGCGGGTTGAGATTACGCCGAGCGGATTTATCAAGTCGCGCCATCTTGATGATAAAGCGAGCGTGGCTCTTTTGCTGCAGCTGATCAGAACAGTCAAAACAGAACAGATTACACTGCCTTACACCACCCATTTTTTAATTTCAAATAATGAAGAAATCGGTTATGGCGGCAATTCAAATATTCCGTCCGAAACAGTGGAATATATGGCTGTTGACATGGGGGCGATTGGAGATGGGCAATCGACGGATGAGTATACGGTATCCATTTGTGTGAAGGATGCAAGCGGCCCATATCATTACGGTCTCAGAAAGCGTCTGGCTGAGATTTGTGAGAAGCACAGGATCGAGTATAAGCTTGATATTTATCCGTACTACGGATCAGACGCTTCCGCAGCAATCAAAGCAGGCCATGATATCGTCCATGGTTTAATCGGCCCCGGAATCGATGCTTCCCACGCATTTGAAAGGACGCATAAGGCATCATTGGAGCATACGGCAAAACTCTTGTATCACTACGTCCAGTCTGAGATGATTTGAATTCGTTAAAAAACTCCCAAGGATCTCGTGATCGCTTGGGAGAAAAAGGTGTGGAAATCATCCTTTAGAATGAAAGTTTTACTTACCAGTAGTCATAATGTTTTTTCTTTTTGCAGTGGTCAAAGTGAAAATCTTTCTTGAAGCAAGGATAATAGTAGTAATAATAATAGTAGTAGTGTTTCTTGCAATCGCGGTCTTTCTTGAAGCAGTGGTCGTAGTCGTAGTCATAGTCTTTTTTGCAATGGTCATCGTAATAATACATTATGCTTCCCTCCAGTTTCTTTCTTAATTTAACTACAGTACATCGTATGTAACTGGAAGGAAGCTGTTTGGACAGGTTTCTTGATTAAATCGTATATTTTTGAAAAAAACGTATGTTTTCCGCCCGGAAACATACGTTTTTCAGTGTGCCGTCAGCTGGACATTTTCATGTCGGCAGGCTCAGTTTTGTTCAGTTCAGCGTGTCCTTTAAATGCATCATATTCACCTTCCCATTTGGACATCACGACAGCTGCAAGGGCGTTTCCGGTTAAGTTGACGACCGTACGCGCCATGTCCATGATCCGGTCGACGCCGGCGATAAAAGCCAGTCCTTCAGGCGGGACGCCAATTGTTCCGAGCGTCGCCAGAAGCACGACAAACGATGTGCCTGGCACCGCAGCCATTCCTTTTGATGTGACCATCAGTACGAGAATTAAGGTAAGCTGCTGGGCAATGGACAGATCGATGCCATAAACCTGCGCCAAAAACAAAGCGGCAATCGCCTGATATAGTACAGAGCCGTCAAGATTAAAGGTATAGCCGATCGGTATGACAAACGAGACGATCCCTTTTGGACAGCCGATTTTCTCCATCTTTTCCATCACGCGGGGCAGAACGGTTTCTGAGCTTGATGTACTGAACGCGAGGAGAAGCTCGTCCTTTAGGTATGCCAAAAATTTAAATATGCTGATGCCGGCCAATTTGGCGACAATGCCAAAGACGACAATCAAGAAAAAAGCCAGTGCAAAATAGACCAATAAAACAAGCTTTCCCAGCGACAGCAATGAAGAAAAACCAAATTTTGAAACCGTTACACCAATTAAAGCAAACACGCCGAACGGTGCAAATTTCATGACAATGTTGACGACATGAAACATGGCCTGAGAAGTTGCTTCAAAAAACGAAAGCACAGGCTTTCCCTTTTCTCCGATTGCTGAAACCCCGAGGGCAAAGAGGACGGTGAAGCAAATAATCGCCAGCAGGTCTCCTTCAGCAAGAGATTGGAAAAAGTTTGTCGGCACAATATGTAAGAAAGTATCTGCGACCGATTTTGTGCTGGCTTCTTTTTCGGTTTGGACATATTGGCTAATATCCGTCTTTTCGGTATCCGAAAAATTAACGCCGTGTCCAGGCTGCAAAATGTTTCCCAAGAGCAGGCCGAGAACAATCGCAAAAGTGGTGATGATCTCAAAATAGAGAATCGTCCGGAAGCCGAGTCTGCCGACTTTTTTGCCGCTTCCAGCTCCGGCAACCCCAACGATTAAGCTTGATACGACAATTGGAATGACAATCATCTTGATGAGTCTCAAGAATAAGTCGCCCACAGGCTGAAGGTATGTTTCAACAGCAGGATTTCCGAACCAAATCGCTCCAGCTGCAACACCTAAAATCAGTCCGAGAAAAATTTGTGTGGCCAATCCGATTTTGAATCTTTTCATAGAGGCCCTCCCAACGAATATTTAATTATACTAGAATATTAAATACGAGATCGTAAATTAAGTATAGCGAAAGAAAAAGAAGCTCGTCCATAAAAAAATAACATCTGAATATATTGAAAATTCAGATATGAGATCATTATACCGGTTTTAAAGCCAAGCTGGTCTGCAAAGCGGAGTCTATTTTTCCTAAGAAACATAGTAAAATGTTATTAAAATAATGAATTTTGACACAAATCTCTCTCTTTATGACTAACTTTGTGACAAAAAAAACACCCCGGGGATCGAATGTCCTCCGGAGTGTATTTTGCCAGGTTTATAGATCTTTCAAATTGAGACACTTAGAACATGTATTTCCATAGCATTCATGCTGTTCATCAATTTCATTGCCGCACTCTGTACATTTTTTGGAAGGTAAATTTCTGAAAAACTCGGTGATCTTAGCCAGCATTTCAATTCCCCCAATTCATTTGTTGATAACATTGTATTATAACAGTATGCAGAAAATCAATGTCTGTTTTATGACAAAACATAAAACATGCAATTTTTAAGAAAAATGGGTATATTGAATAGGGGGACTAAAGCCATAAACATGGGGTGTGAATGATATGAAGATCACTGTAATAGGCTGCTATGGAGGATTTCCGGCTGCGAATGAAGCGACTTCCGGTTATCTCGTACAATCAGGGGATTACTCTGTTTTAATCGATTGCGGCAGTGCGGTTTTATCCAAACTTCAGCAGTTTTTGCCTGTTGAGAAGCTTGATGCCGTTATTTTATCCCATTATCATCACGACCATATCGCAGACATCGGCCCTTTGCAATTTGCCAAACTGGTCGGTTCATTCCTTGGAAAAGGCGTGAATGCGCTTCCGATATATGGACATCCTTTTGATGAAGATCAGTTTTCAAGGCTTACATATAAAACGCATACTGCCGGATACCCGTACGATCCTGGGCAGCCCTTAACAATCGGCCCGTTTACATTCACATTTTTGAAAACGGCGCATCCTGTTGACTGCTTTGCCATGCGGATCACAGACGGTGCACACTCTGTCGTTTATACTGCTGATTCGAGCTTTCAGGAAGCGTTTATCCCTTTTAGCGAAGGGGCGGATCTAGTGATCAGCGAGTGCAATTTTTATGCGGGTCAGGACGGTGCAAAGGCAGGGCATATGAACAGCCTTGAAGCGGGCCGGATCGCGGCGGAAGCCGGAGCAGGGCATCTTCTGCTGACACACCTCCCGCATTTTGGGGAGCATCAGAAACTAATAGAAGAGGCAACAACGGTTTATAACGGCGCTGTTGATCTGGCGCAAACCGGTTTTGTGTGGGGAGACTAGAAGGAGGAAAGAAACATGCTGTTTATCGATAATCAACATATCACAGATCCGAGGATCAACTTGGCAATTGAGGAGTACTGCTTAAAGCATCTTGATCCAGAACAAACATATCTGCTGTTTTATATCAATCAGCCGTCGATCATCATCGGCAAAAATCAAAATACAATCGAAGAAATCAATACAAAGTATGTAGATGAAAACGGGATTATCGTCGTCCGCAGGCTTTCGGGCGGAGGAGCTGTTTATCATGATCTCGGAAACTTGAATTTCAGCTTCATTACAAAGGATGACGGCAACAGTTTTCATAACTTTAAGAAGTTTACAGAGCCTGTTGTCGAGGCTTTAAAGCGGCTTGGTGTGGACGCAGAGCTGAGCGGCCGAAACGATTTGATGGCGAACGGACGTAAAATTTCGGGGAATGCCCAGTTTTCAACGCGAGGCAGAATGTTCAGCCATGGGACGCTTTTATTTGATTCCGAAATTGAACACGTCGTATCCGCATTGAAGGTGAAGAAGGATAAAATCGAGTCAAAGGGTATTAAATCGATTAGAAGCCGTGTTGCCAACATCAGCGAGTTTCTTGATCAGAAGATGACGACCGAGGAATTCCGGAATCTCCTCCTTCGCTACATTTTCGATACAGAGGATGAAATTCCGGAGTACAAGCTGACTGATGAGGATTGGAAAATCATTCATCAAATCTCAAAAGAACGTTATCAAAATTGGGATTGGAACTACGGAAAATCACCAAAATTCAACCTCCAGCATTCAAAACGTTTTGCAGCCGGATCAATCGACATTCGTCTCGAAGTACATAAAGGCGTGATTCATGAATGTAAAGTATACGGCGACTTTTTCGGAGTCGGCGATATCGGGGACATCGAAGAGAAGCTGGCAGGTGTTCAATATGAGAGAAATGCAATCGAAGAAGCCCTTCAAGGTGTTGATATTCAGCATTATTTCGGCAACATTCAAAAAGAAGAATTTTTGGATCTCGTATACTAAAGAAGAGCATGCCCATCGGTTTTTAGAGCTGGGGGCAGCTCTTTTCTTCATTTACTCCCGGTTTTAAATGAAGAGGGATGGAAGATATTTCCCTAGAGCTCTTGAGTGTTTTCTGTTCATTTAATATAATGGGGATAGATTTTGATTATCACAAAATGAATGGTTATTCATTCATTTTTAAGGGGTGGGAGAATGAATTTAGTTTCAAAATTAGGTGAAACAGCTAAATCAAAGCCTGACCGAACCGCTTATATTTTTGGGGAACAGACAGAATCTTACGGGGGATTGCAGCAAAAAATTGATCGTTTTGCCGGGGGATTGCATGAATTAGGGGTTGAAAAAGGGGATCATGTCGCATTGCTTCTCGGCAATACACCGCATTTTCTGATTTCTTTTTATGGAGCATTGAAAGCCGGGGCTGTAGTTATTCCAATTAATCCGACTTATACACCGACAGAGATCGGCTATATGCTGACCAATGGAGATGCAAAAGTCATTGTGGCAGCCGGCCAGCTCCTTCCTTTGTATGAAAAAATGCATGAATCTCTTCCAAAAGTCGAGCATGTTGTGCTTTGTGAGACAGGAGAACCGCTTAAAGAATCAGAAAACATAGAGATCAACATGAAATTGAAATCGTTTTCAAAGATGATGAGATCTTCTGTTCAGTCTTTTCCTGAGCTCAAAGAAGAAGATACGGCCGCGATTCTCTATACATCGGGAACGACTGGAAAACCGAAGGGAGCGATGCTGACACATCAAAATCTTTTTTCAAATGCAAATGACACGGCGCAGTATTTAACGATGAATGAAGCCGATCTTGTCGTTGCCGCTCTGCCGATGTTCCACGTGTTCTGCTTGACGGTCTGCATGAACGCTCCGCTGATGAACGGCGCCGCCATCCTTATCGTGCCGAAGTTCAGTCCGGCAGCCGTTTTTAAGCTCGTTAAAAAGTACAAAGCGACAATCTTCTCCGGTGTTCCAACGATGTATAACTATTTGTACCAGTATGATGAGGCTGATGCAACCGGGTTTGATTCCATCCGGATTTGCATCTCAGGAGGTGCCGCAATGCCTGTCGCCTTATTGAAGAGCTTTGAAGACAAGTTCGATGTTCTCGTATTAGAAGGCTACGGATTGTCTGAAGCATCCCCTGTGTCATGTTTTAATCCGTTCAGCACAGGCCGCAAGCCGGGATCGATCGGCACCAACATTCTCAATGTGAAAAACAAAGTCGTAGATGAACTAGGGGAAGAGCTTCCTCCAGGCCAAGTCGGCGAATTGATCGTCAAGGGTCCGAATGTGATGAAGGGCTACTATAAGATGCCTGAAGAAACGGCCCATACATTGAAAGACGGATGGCTCTATACGGGCGACCTGGCAAGACGGGATGAAGACGGTTATTTCTATATTGTCGACAGAAAAAAAGATATGATCATTGTCGGCGGCTACAATGTGTACCCGAGAGAAATCGAGGAGGTTCTTTATCGGCATCCGGAAGTGGCCGAGGCGGTGGTTATCGGGGTTCCCGATCCCACTAAAGGAGAAGCGGTTCAGTGCTATGTCGTTCCGAAGACAAAGACGCTTACAGAAGATGACGTTTCTTCCCACTGCAAAAAGCACCTTGCCAAATACAAGCGGCCTTCAGCAATCGTTTTTTTGGAGGAAATTCCGAAAAATTCGACCGGGAAAATTTTAAGGCGCGCTTTAAAGGACATGCTTTCGAAGCAATCTTAAACAAAGAAAAGGGACGGGGTTACGTCCCTTTTTGCATTTTTTTAATGAGATCGGCTTTGTCCCGTTGATTGAGATGGAAATAAGTATCATCATCGTTTTGTAAGATCACGGCTTGATCTTTCTCAAGCCAGACGGTGAAAGGGACATGGTGTGTATCGCTCATTTTGATATCTCCGTGATAGTCTGGCTGAGACCGTTCATGAGCTTTATTTTTCTTCATTCTTTTTCCTTTGTTGAACGTATCCAAAATGCCGTCTATGCTCTGCCTCTCTTTGATCCTGATCGCCTTCCCGCTTTTCTCTGCCGGCATAAATGTGATTTCTTCGGCATTTCTTGAATCAAAAGGCTCTGCCATCAGGTTGAATATATAAAAAACGCTGAGTGATAAAATACCGAAAAAAAGCACGATACCCATTATTTTTTTCAGAATGATCACCTCTAGTAGCAAGTTTCTCCGTTTAGAGGTCTTTTCATCCTGAAAAAATATGCTATAATGTTCAATAAATTATACAAATGTTCAATTTATTGTGAGGGGGCTAAAGGATGAATTCCATTGAAAAGCAAGTGGCCGAAAATATCAAAAGGCTTCGAAAAGTCCGCAATTACAGTCTTGATCAACTATCATCGATAACCGGCGTCAGCAAAGGAATGCTCGCGCAAATCGAAAAAGGCGCTTCAAGCCCGACGATTACCACGCTGTGGAAAATCGCCAACGGCCTGCAGGTATCGTTTACTTCATTGGCTGAAAAGCCCGCCGGGGAACCGACAGTCGTCCGAAGGCTCGAGAAAACGCCTGTTATGGCGGGAGAAGACAAATATGCGGCTTTCCCGCATTTCCCATACGATCAGAAAAAAAAGTTTGAAATTTTTTATATTGAACTGCTGCCGGGCTGTATGCATGAGTCTGAACCCCATCACGGCGGAATTGAAGAATACGTGCTCGTCAGCAAAGGAACGATGAAGGTGGCTGCGGGAGACTACAGCTGTGAATTACATGAGGGTGATGCTATGCATTTTACCGCAAATACTGTTCACGCGTATGAAAACGATACGGAACAAGCCGCATCTTGCTATACATTAATTTATTATCCGTAAGAGGTGTCAAAATGGAAAACCAGCGTTCACTTACATTTATTGATGGACTTCGTTCAGGGACTTCGCTTGCAGTCGGCTACATTCCGGTTGCTCTGACGTTCGGGCTTTTGGCAAAAACAACGGGCTTGTCGCTTTTTGAAACGTTTTTAATGAGTGCGCTTGTTTTTGGCGGGGCGTCACAGTACATGTCTTTGAGCATGCTCGCCGTTCAAACGGGAATCATTGAAATTATCATGACGACTTTTATCGTCAATATCAGGCATTTTTTATTTTCTGCCTCTTTGAATCAGTTGGTTGAAAAGGATTCATCCTGGAAAAAAGCGATTTATGCTTTTTTTGCGGTGACGGACGAGTCATTTACAGTCGCTGCTTTAAGAAAAGAAAAATTGACAACGCGATATATGATGGGCCTTGGTTCGATCGGATATGTGAGCTGGGTTTTTTGGAGTGCTGCCGGTCATGCTGCAGGAGCCGCGATGCCCGCCGTCTTGCAGGAAAGCATGAGCATTGCCCTTTACGCAATGTTTATCGGACTTCTTGTCCCGACTATGAAAAAACAGATGAAAGTTCTTTTTTTGGCGGGGGCGGCAGCTTTATTCAATACTATTTTCCAGTTGAACGGCATGCTGTCAGCTGGCTGGTCGATCGTTTGCGCTACGCTCTTTTCGGCTGTCCTGATTGAATGGCTTTATCATTTTAGAACAGAGGGGAAAAGAAAATATGTTTAGTCCCATCATCTGGATGATTCTCGGAATGGCTGCTGTTACATATGTGCCGCGGATGATCCCTTTAGTCGCTTTTGAAAGCCTCAAACTTCCCGGCTTTTTAGAGCGTGTTTTAAAAAACGTGCCTTACGCTGTTCTGGGCGCTTTGATTTTTCCGGGGGTTTTTTTCATTCAAAGCGGCATGCTCTACGGACTTGCCGGCGCTCTTATCGCGTTTTTATTTTCCTATTTAGGGGCGAGCGTCATCATTGTTGTAACAGGAACGATCTTGACGCTTGCGGGAGCGGGTCTCTTGTTCTCATTGTAAGGCTTGGTTCTAACTTTGCGATAAAAAGCTTACAATAGAAGAAACGGCTTTTGTGAGAGGAAGTGATTCGTCATGCGGAAGTGGATTGTAGGCGCCGGTCTGCTTTATGTTCTGTATGGTCTTTTTTTCTATTGGTATCTCTTTCTGACCGGCGATTCCTCTGTTCCTGAGGGGCTGAAAGGGACAAGCGCAGACCCGGCGACATTTATGAATCAACGGGAACTCATGCTGACTGAAGAATATTCGAAAATCAAAGATTTTCTGTTTTTTGTCCGGATTCCGTTTGAATGGTTTTTGTTTTTTATTCTTTTGATTGCAGGTTTATCCAAGAAGATGAAGCATTGGGCGGAGCAGACTTCAAAGCGAAGGTTCATTCAGATTGCGGTTTATGTTTTCAGCTTATTTTTGATTGTGACGGCCGCTTCATTGCCGCTTGACTGGATCAGCTACCAATTCTCGTTAGAGTACGGGATTTCAACCCAGACGACTGCCAGCTGGATCAAAGATCAGGTGATTGACTTTTGGATCAGTTTTCCACTAACGGCAGGGGTAGTCATGGTGTTTTACTGGCTGATCAAAAGGCATGAAAAACGGTGGTGGTTCTATGCATGGTGCTTGACCGTTCCGTTTACGCTCTTTTTGTTTTTTCTCCAGCCAGTTGTCATCGACCCTTTGTATAATGATTTTTACCCGCTGAAAAATAAAGATTTGGAGCAGCACATTCTGAAGCTGGCCGATCAGGCGGACATACCGGCAAATCATGTCTATGAAGTGAACATGTCTGAAAAAACGAACGCATTAAATGCTTATGTGACAGGGATCGGTGCCAATAAAAGGATCGTTTTGTGGGATACGACGCTGAACAAGCTTGATGGGTCTGAAATTTTGTTTATTATGGCGCATGAAATGGGCCACTATGTGATGAAGCATGTCTACATAGGGCTCGGCGGGTATTTGCTTTTGTCTCTCGCCGGTTTGTATGTGATCGGCAAAATATATAAATGGATGATCAGCCGCTATGGAAGTAGGCTTCATATTGCAGGCAAATCTGATCTGGCCGCACTTCCGCTTTTACTGGTCGTCCTCGGTGTGATTTCCTTTGCTGTTTCTCCTTTTACAAACGCAGTATCAAGACATCAGGAAAAAGCGGCTGACCAGTATGCCATCGAATTGACGGAAAACAAAGAGGCTGCTGTTACTACCTTTCAGGAGCTGTCGAAAGCGGGGCTGAGCGAGGCGAATCCGCCATTCCTAGTCAAAATTTTTAAATACGGACACCCGACGATTATGGAGCGCATTCAAAATGTTGAAAAAGCATCAAATGAATAAAGAAAAAGCCAATGTCTTTAGACACTAGCTTTTTCTATACAGTTTTTGTTAAAATATGTTACTGAGCGGCAGCTTCGGTATTGATCAGCCCATTGCCATAGTAGAAGGAGCTTCCCAAATAAGTCGCTGTGCTTGAGAGGCGGTTGCGAACTTGTGAAGCTGAAAGCGTTGGGTATTTTGACAAGACCAAAGCTGCTGCTCCTGCAACATGAGGAGAAGCCATTGAAGTTCCGTTCAGTGTTGCATAAGTGTTGGCAGGGTATGTGCTGTACACTGCTGAACCCGGAGCCATGACCTCAAGCTCTGCTCCCACACTTGAGAATGAAGCTCTGTTGCTGTTAGAATCTACCGCACCGACAGCAATGACAGAGTCGTATTTGGCCGGATAGCCGATTGTATTAGCGCTCCCTGATGATCCGCTGTTCCCCGCTGCTGCCACAACGACAACCCCGCTTGAATATGCTCTATCCACCGCCTGTTTCAGTGCAGTCGAGCCGGATGATCCGCCGAGGCTCATGTTGATGACATCCATTCCATTTGCCGTAGCCCACTCGATTCCGCTAACGATGGCGCTGTATGTTCCGCTGCCGCTCGAATTTAGCACTTTGATGGCGTAGAGGGAAACATTTGGCGCAACACCTAAAACGCCAGTTGTATTATCAAGCGCAGCTACCGTACCTGCCACATGCGTACCGTGTCCGTTCCCGTCGTTATAAGGGTTGGAATCACCGGATACAAAGCTTGCTCCGCCGACGACATTTAAGTCTGAATGAGAGGATTGGATCCCGGTATCGATGACACCGACTTTTACATTAGCTCCTTTATAGCCTTGGGCTTGTACTTTGTCAGCTTTGATGAGCGAGATGCCGTAAGGGACAGTTTGTGCCAGTGCATGTGCGACGTGATCCTCTTCTACATACGCGACGCTCGGATCATTTTTTACTTCTTTCAGCGCTTCTTTATCGAGCTTCACTTTTGCTGCGTTGATGATTTTAAACTGCTTTTCGACCTTTCCGCCGCTCTCTTTGATGACGTCCTTTTTGACGGAAGCTGTTTTCATTGAGGATTTAAATCCGACAATATAATCCTTTTCTACATTTTTCGCAGACTGGGCAGCAGAAGCCGAATCGCTGAAAGCCATTGTGAAAACAAGCAGAAGGGCCGTCAGCACACTAAGCCATAAACTCTTTTTTCTCATCGTTGCTCACTCTCCTCTTATTTTATTCAGAATAATTAAAATAGAAGGATAATATACTCTATTCAAATTATTCTGTTAATTCATTATAGAGAAAAAATGAATTATTTGGAAGACCTATTTTTTTGAAGAAGCCCTTGCGATTTTCTAGTTATAAATAACGATTTTAGAAAAATAAACAACACCAAAAGTAGGTGTTTTCGCTGTTTTTTTCGTATGAAAGATGTCCCGTTGCTCAACGGGGACAAGAGTTTATTTTATTCCTTTATTTTATGAAAATACTATTTATTCATTTTATAAAATAATATTTTTAAAATGTGTACATGGCAGAGGCTGCCGAAAAGTGCAGTGTTAAAGGAGAAGGAAATCACTATTTTTATAAAAATGATAATGATTATCATTGTCATGATCCCGCTGTGTTGCTATAATGTTATCGTCTATTAAGAAAAAAGGAGATACATATGAAGCTCAGATACTTTACTACGATTCTATCTTTGATCCTGCTTATGTTTGTTTTGTCGGCGTGCTCCGGACAAAAAGAGAGTGCCGAAAATCAGGATACTGTGACGGTAAAACATGACCTTGGCGAAACGAAAGTGCCAAAAAACCCGAAAAAGGTTGTCGTTCTTGAACTTGGTTTTATTGACGCGCTGGTGGACACAGGCATTAAACCTGTCGGTGTCGCGGATGACGGGAAGCCTAAGTTTATTAATGAAAAAGTGAGAGAAGAAATAAAAGGCTATACTTCGGTCGGCACCCGCGCCCAGCCAAGCCTTGAAAAGATCGCCGCTTTAAAACCCGATTTAATTATCGCCGATTCAAGCAGACACAGCGGTGTGTATGATAAACTGTCAAAAATCGCGCCGACGATTGCTTTGCAAAATTTAAATGCCGATTATCAGGATACGCTTGACGCTTCCGCAACGATTGCAAAAGCGGTCGGCAAAGAAAGCGAAATGGAGAAAAAACTGGCTGAGCATAACGAAAAACTGACATCTCTGCAAGACAAGTTTTCTGATCAAAAGCAAAGCATTCTCCTAATCGGAAATACAAATGAAGAGATCACCGTCCGTGACGAGAACTTTTTCACGTCTCAGCTGTTAACGAAAATCGGCTACACATACGGTGTGGGGGACAGCCAAAAAAGCGAAGCTGCAAACGGTGAGTCCGTCAATATTAAAATGACGATCGAACAGCTCCTTGAAAAAGATCCGGATGTCATTATATTGATGACAGGAGAAAAAGATAAATTGGATAAAGATGGTAAAAGGGAGATTGAAAAAGATCCGCTTTGGCAGAAGCTCAACGCTGTGAAGAATCATAAAGTATATGAGGTTGATCGATTTGCGTGGTCGCTCCGCCGCAGCGTGAACGGGGCAAATGCCGTAATTGACGAAATCGATCAAGATATTCTGCCCGCTGCCGAAAAGAATTCATAAAAAGACAGATGTTCCATCACTGCCGGTGTTTTCTTCAGGCAGACCAACGCATGCTTTTTTCGGAAAGCATGCGCTTGTTTTTTCTCAGGAGGTGATCCGCTTTTATGAAAAAAAAGCTCTTGATCAGGGGCGTTTTTTTGGTTCTTTTCATTGTGAGTTTGATGCTGTCGATATCTATCGGTTCATCCAATATCGCGTTTTCTGATATATGGGCGGCCGTTTTTTCATATGATGGGTCAAAATTGCATTCTATCATTCAGTCTATTAGAATACCGCGCGCTTTGGAAGCCGCTTTGATCGGGGCCAATCTCGGAGCGGCGGGGGCGCTTATGCAGGCGGTGACGAGAAACCCGCTTGCATCGCCGAGTGTTTTTGGCATTAATGCAGGCGCTTCGGCGGCTGTTGTGTTCCTGTTGGTGATGTTTCCGGCTGCCGTCAGTCTCCAGCTGACGATGGGCGCCGCTTTTGCCGGAGGATCCGCCGCCGCCCTGATTGTTTATATGATCGCATCGGTTTTAAGCGAGCATCATCGCGATATCAGTTTTGCATTAATCGGTGTCGTTATCCAAGCGATCCTTGCATCAGTGACACAAATGCTGCTGATTTTTAATGAAGAGTCGACGGAGACGATCCTGTTTTGGCTTTCCGGCTCTTTAGCCGGGAGTTCATGGGACAAGCTGGTTTTTTTGATTCCGGTCAGCGCCGCCGGTTTAGTGACTGCTTTTGCTTTAGGAAAAGCGGCTTCCGTCCTCAGCCTTGGTGATGATATTTCTCAAAGCTTGGGACAAAAAGTCTGGATCAGCCGGATATTCATAGCCATCACTGTCGTCGCGCTTGCGGGGGCATCTGTGGCGGCCGCCGGTCCGATTGGTTTTATCGGTTTGATGGTTCCTCATATGATTCGTTATATCATGGGGGCGGACTACCGAACGGTGATTCCGTATTCGGCGATGCTAGGCGCGGTTCTGCTCCTTCTGGCCGATATCGCATCACGATTTGTTTATTTTCCTTATCAAACACCGGTCGGCGTTGTCACAGCAGTGCTCGGAACACCCTTTTTTATTTACTTGGCGAGAAGACGAAAAGAGGGGGCCGCGTCTTGAACAAACTTACAGACCAAACAAAACAACATGTTGGAAAAACAGCGGCCGTCCTGCTCGTGCTGTCCGCTTTTCTGCTGCTGCTTGTTTTAGTCAATTTAGCGATCGGCGATGAGAAAATCCCGCTTTTAGACGTGATTAAATCTTTGACAGGACAAGGAGATCCCGGGGTGCGGTTTATGGTGATGGAATTTAGGATGCCGAGGATCATCTTGGCCGTGCTGGCCGGAGCCGCTTTGGCAATTGCGGGGGTTATTGCCCAGTCTCTGATGAGAAATCCGCTTGCCGCGCCGGACACGCTCGGCATTACAGGGGGAGCAGGGCTCGGGGCGGTGATTGTCACCGTGCTGTTTTCACAACAAAGTCCGCTCCTGTTGACAGGCGCTGCTTTTTCAGGCAGCATTCTGGCGGCTGTTCTCGTTTATTCATTGGCTTATCGAAATGGAATATCCGCAGTGCGGCTCGCGTTAGTCGGAATCGCCGTCAATGCTTTCTGTCATTCGGGCATCCAGCTGTTGATTTCAAGAGCCAGTCCGAATGTGAACAGCGCTCTAATTTGGCTGAATGGAAGTTTATGGGGAAGAAGCTGGGATGATGTGCTGTCCCTTTTCATTTGGTGCTGTCTGCTCATTCCGCCCGTTTGGCTTGCGGCAAAGTCGCTTGACATCATCAAATCGGGTGACAGTATTGCCGTCAGTCTTGGCATCAGCCTGGAAAAGACCAGGTTTTTGCTGCTTGCGGCAGCTGTTACGCTGACAGCGGCCGCCGTTACCGCTGTGGGTACAATCGGTTTTATCGGGCTGATGGCGCCGCATATCGCGAGAAAGCTGGCAGGTTTCGACTCACGCCTCCTGATCCCTGTCTCAGGCTTGATCGGAGGCATCATCCTGCTCTTGGCGGATGCAGTCGGAAGAGGGTTGATGCCTCCGCTTGAAATTCCGGCGGGGCTGATTGCCGCCGTTATCGGAGGACCTTATTTTATCTATTTGCTGCGGCGTGAGGCAAAACAGGGCAGAACGAAATAACCGGACGGATTTGAACCGTCCGGTTTGTTATGTTAGTCAGACAAATGGTCTGACCGGTTATAGTCATTTACAAGCCATTTGTTTTCTTGAAAGCTGATGTTGCTTAGGCAGGCATTGACGAGTTTCGTGTTTTCAAGATTGATGTTTCCGTTTGAAATCTTTGACAGCAGGGTGTGAATGGCGGCTCCGTGTGCAACGACGAGCACCTTTTGATCGGGGTACTTGTCACTGACCTTTTGAATACCCGTCATTAGACGTTCAGCCAACGCTTCTTTTGATTCTTGATTCGGATAGTTTTTATCGGGGTACAGCTTCATTCTTTCTGCAAATGGCATTCCTTCTGCGTCTCCGTAATTGCGTTCGATGAAATCCTCCATTTCGACGATTTCCAGCCCCAAATATTGATTGATGATCTCCGCCGTTTCCCGGGCTCTTTTTAAAGGGCTTGTAATGATAACGTCCCAATCTGCATCTTTTAAAAATTCTCCGGTTTCTTTCGCCTGTCTTTTTCCGGTTTCATTTAAAGGGATATCTGTTCTTCCCTGGAGTTTTCCTAAAGCATTCCAGTCGGTTTCTCCGTGCCGGATTAAGCAAATCGCAGTCATTTTGAAAAAATCTCCTTTCGAACAACGAGTGCACGTTTTTTGGTGATAAGGCCATTATACTAAATTTAAAAACGAGAACTCACGAATAATGACTGACATGATCAAAAATTCAAACGGCGGTTTCAAATAATACGGCTGTTCCGATCCCGCCTCCGCTGCCGATCGCGGCAATGACATACTTCAGATCGTCTCGTCGTACGGCCTCAAAAAATAAACGGGTCACCAAAATGGCTCCTGAAGCGCCGTAAGGGTGTCCGAGCGTGAGAGCTCCGCCCCTGACATTCAGTTTATGATAGGGAATCCCAAGTTCTTGGGCACAGGCCGCGATTTTTACGGCGAATGCTTCATTGATTTCAAACAGATCGATATCCTGAACGGAAAGGCCCCTTTTCTTTAACAGCTTTTCAATGGCGGGTACAGGTGAAATTTGCGGGAAGTTTGGATTAACCCCGCTGACTTCGCTGTCAACAAATCGCAGAACAGGTTTTAAGCCGAGAGACTTCGCTCTTTGTTCGTCCATGATGACGACGGCGCTTGCACCGTCGTGAATCCCGCAGCTGTTGGCTGCTGTCACGGTGCCATGTTTCTTGAAAGCGGGCTGAGCCCTTGAAACGATTTTATCCATCCGCCGCTTGCGGGTCATGCTTTCATCAACCGCTAAACCTTGAAATGGCAGTATTTCATCTTCATAACAACCATCTTCAAATGCACGTAAGCTTCTTTCATAGCTTAACAGTGCATAATCATCCTGCATGTTGCGGGTGATGTGATAGACTTCCGCCGTCAGCTCTGCTGCAGCCCCCATCTCCGGGTCGCCCCATTCATCAGGAGAAAACCGCGCTCTTTGCGGGAAAGGGGAGAGGCTCGCGCTTTCCGTTCCTCCGGCGATATAACAGCTTCCTGCGCCGGCCTGCACGAAATAGCAGGCCGTGCGGATGGCTTCAAGGCCTGCGCTGCATTGACGGTCAATCGTCATTCCTGAAACCGAAGCAGGAAGACCGGCAGATAGGGCTGATAGACGGGCGATATTGCCCCCCGGCCCTACGACGTTCCCGAGAATGACCTCGTTCAAGTTTCCGTTCAGCGGTTTCTCAAGGTATTTAATGAGAGCTGCGGCCAATTCGTGCGGCTCTGCTGTTTTCAAAAATCCGTTTTGTCTGCCGATGACCGTTCGTTTGGCGGCTGTGATAACAGCTCTCATTTCATCAGCTCCTTCAGCTGTTTTTTCAGGAGGTGGCGGGCGATTTTTCCGCCGGCAGTATGCGGGATTTGTTCGAAGCAATACCATGCTCTCGGTACTTTGTAAGGAGCCATCCGCCGTTTGCAGAACGATTTAAGCTCTTTAACCGTGGCTTTGCCCTTATAGACGGCGGCCGCTTTTTCTCCCCAATAATCATCAGCGATGCCGATGACCGCTGCTTCTTCTACCTCCGGGTGTGAGCTGAGAACACCTTCGATCTCTTCAGGGAAAATATTGATGCCTCCGTAGACGATCATGCTGTTTTCTCTTCCGGTTACATACAGGTAGCCTTCATCATCCATCCAGCCCATGTCATCAACCGTGATCCATCCGTTTTCATCAAGAGGGGGAAGCGGGGCTTGTTTCTGCAAATATCCTGAAAACACCATCGGGCTTTTCACGTAAATTTTGCCGATCTCACCGGCTTTGACGGCTTCCCCTGAGCTTGAGCGGATGGCCACGTCCACGTTTTGAAAGGGGCGTCCGACAGAATCGGGCTTCGTTTCAAAATCACGGGGGGTGGAAACGGAGACAAAGCTTAATTCCGATGTACCGTAGAAGTCATATAAAGAGAGCTGCGGATATGCCTTTTGGAATGCATTTTTTGCCTCCCTGCTCCAATTGGCGCCGGAAGAAATGACTTTGAGCCGTTTATCGATCCGCCTCTTCTCTGATCTCACGGCTTCGGTCATTGTCGGCACTGTATATATCGTTGTGACAGGCGAGCGGGCGATTGTTTTTTCAAGCTTAAGCGGCGAAAATTTTTTCATGAGATCTACTGTTCCGCCGAGATATAATGTGTTCATCGCTCCGTATAAAAAATGTGAAAAGAAAAGGGAGCCTGGAATGACAGCCCTGTCCGCTCCCGATAATTGAAAGTCCCTGCTGCTGATGCGGAAGCTCTCAATCCAGGAACGGTGCGATCTGATGAATGCTTTGGGCGTTCCTGTAGAACCGGAAGTAAAGCCGATGTAAAACGGCTCTTCATCATGGATGTCAGGTTCCGAAGCATATGGTGCAGTTTTAATGTCCTCCAGACATTCGTCCAAAAGCAGTGCATCTTCACCATCAGGAAACGGCCGTTCTGAAATGATCAATCCGGGTTTACAAACGGAAAGCCTTTCCCTGCATTCAGACAGGCTCCATCGCGGATCAAATGGAACAGCCGTCCACCCGGCCATTGCCGCACCGGCGAACAGCTGCAAAAAAGGAAGGCCGTTCGAAAGCAGACATGCGATTCTCTTATTGTCCTGTTGTCTGCCGTTTAGCCAGCTTGCCGTCCGGCAGACGAGCTGATGCCAGCTCCTGTAATTGATCGATTCTGCCTCGAATTGGATGGCGGTTTTTTCAGGATGATGTTGAGCGTGGTAATGATAGGTTTCGGTAATTGGCACTTTGCGATTCCTCCATACTAATTTCCAGCATCGCGGATTTGTAATGCTTTTCTTAATTTTAGCACGAGATAAGCTGCGGCTGCGGACTTTAGCAAATCCCCGGGAACATAGACCAAGCTATACCTCAGCGCCGTTATAAAATCAATTTGCATCAAAAAAGCCTGAACAGGAATCCCGATCGCGTATATGAATAAAATGCCAAATAAAAGATGAATGAAAAAAATATTCCGGAAACGTAAAATGGAAAGTCTGCCGACGGCAAGAGCGATGCAAAACGCCGCGGCAGGGTAGGCGAGCAAAAAGCCCGCGCTTGGACTTGTGAAAACGCCGATCCCGCCCCTTCCTCCTGAAAGAAGAGGCATGCCGCTGGCGACAAGCAGCAAAAAGACGATCAGGCTGAGCCCCGCGTTTTTTGGTTTGTTTATTCCTCCTGCAAGCATAACGCCCAATGTCTGCAATGTAATCGGCACGGGTGTAAAGGGCAGAACGATCGGCGGAAAAAACCCGAGGACTGCGATGATTGCTGTACTTAGAGAAATGAATGTCATATCTTTTACATGCATAATAGACTACGATCCTTTCAAATGTATTAATAGAATCAAAGTATCATTGAGTCTTTTGTAATGTCAACTAATTTTTAAATGACGTTTACAAAAAGAGTCCGAAAAAAATGCACAGATCATCCGTGACCTGTGCATGTTTGTTGCAGCTTATTTTTTTGTCAGTTCAACAAGGGAATCGACTGAAGATGCGACTTGCAATACGGCTCCATTTACTTCTTCGAGGCCGCTTAAAAAGGATTGCAGATCACCTTCGATTCTGCCGCTTTGATGTTTGCTTGTTTTCATATTGCTGACAATATCATCGAATAAGTGGTTGATATCTGACATTTTGCGCTTGCTTTCTTTCACAAGCTGGTTCACATCTGTAATATGTCTAGTGACAATGCTGATTTGTGCGTTTGTGTTATTGACCAGCTCTGATACGGCTGAGACGGTTTTTTTCGTGTCGTCGGAAAGCTTTCTGACCTCATTGGCGACGACCGCAAATCCTTTGCCGTGCTCCCCGGCTCTTGCCGATTCGATCGAAGCATTGAGCGAAAGCAAATTTGTCTGCTCGGCAATGCCTGTTACAATTCCAAAAATCTTTTCGATTTGCTGTGCGATGTTTTCGAGTTTTTTGATTTCATGTTCAATCTCGGTCATGCTGCTTCCCATTTGATTGAGCTGCTGTTCCTGCTCCTCAAGCTCCTTTTTGCCGCCGATCGATTTTTCTTCGACTGAGCCAGCCGTCTTTGTTCCCGCTCTTGACGTTTCGGCGATTTCTGAAGATTTATCCACCAATTCCTGCACCGCACCCGTCGTTTCGGCAAATAAAGCGGCTAAAGAGCCGGAGGTATCTTTGATTTGCCTGTGAAGCTCATTTTTTCTTTCTTCTTCGTGCGTGCGGATTCTTGCATGTTCGTCTTCAAAAGCTTCCAGAACGATCTGCTGTTCAATGTTGAGGATTTTCGTCACTGCCTTGACAGATCGTTTATACTCTTTATCGCTTAAGGCGTATTCGAAAATCTTGAGCAGTGATAAAAGAAGATCTTGAAAGGCGCCCAAATACCACTTTGGAAGCAGTCCGATACGAAGATGAACATGGGCGATCCGGACTCTTTTTTCTAAAAATGCTTCGTCGATGACACCGGAAAACATTTCCTGTATATGAATGGTCAATGTCTTTTTTAAACGGTCGACTGAACTGTGATCATGGATAATATCCATCAGCGAGCTTTCATGTTCAAGGTTTTGATAAAATTGGCTGACGATGGACTCGATATGTTCAGTGACCAAAGGCTTCAGCTTGCTCAGCACCCAAAGATCATCATCTGTTAAATCAACTATGGCAAGCTGTTTTTTAAATTCTGAATGGTGTTCAAGCCTGATTCTATTGATTTGTTTATCGTTTTCCCCAGCAAAAAATGACCGTTCTGATTTTCTATCCTTTTTGAATAACACGATCGTATCCCCCTGTAAACGCTAATAAAAAATTGCCGGTTTTATAAAATTTCCAGCATTTATCTTTTTATCGGTTGTTTTTCTTATTATTTAAGTTCACACCTCAGCTTTCAGGATCTTTTAACGGCATGACCGCAGGTCCTTCGATGACCTCGCCGTCAATGGAAAATCTTGAACCATGGCAGGGGCAGTCCCATGTCCGTTCTCCGTCATTCCACTCGACTTCACAGCCCATGTGGGTGCAGGTCGTATCGACCATATGCAGCTTTCCGTTTTCATCACGGTAAGCGCCGGCCCGTTTGCCGCTGACCGTGACAACCGCTCCTTCTCCCTTGACAAGTTCATCCGGCTTCCGTATCGGCTGTTCGAGCTTTCCCTCAGCAAAGTGTTTTGCGACATCCGTATTGTAGGAAATCGCTTTTTTGATGCTTGGATCTGGATGAAAGCGAGAAGGTTTAAAGACTTCTTGATACGGATTATTTTCGTTTGTAATATGATCCGTCATGATTTGAGCGGCGAGCGTGCTTGATGTCATGCCCCATTTTTTAAATCCGGTCGCGACAAGGATCCGCTTCTCTTTCGGATAAATCGGCCCGATATAAGGGATTTTATCAAGGCTGATTAAATCCTGTGTTGACCAGCGATAGGGGATCTCTTCGATGCCGAGCACGCCTTCTGCAAATGATTCAAGCGCTTGATAATGCTCCATTGTATCTTTTCCCTGTCCGGTTTTATGGCTTTCTCCGCCGACAAGAACCATGTTTTCTCCGTCTATCATCACCGAGCGAAGAGAGCGGGAAGGCTGGTCAATGCTTAAATACATGCCGCCGGGGTAGGGTGTTTTCGGTTTGACGGCGAGTACGTATGAGCGGCTCGGCTCAAGCCTTGCAAAGTAAAAGCCCTTTTTGTCATGAAACGGAAAATGCGTACAGCATACGACATAATCGCTGAAGATCTTATACCCGCTTCTTGTCAGCACTTTTGGACGGTCTCCTTCTTCGATCTCCTTGGCGGCTGTGTTTTCAAAGATTTGGCCTCCGGCTTTTTGGACAGTCTCTGCAAGGTGCTTTAAGTAATGAAGCGGATGAAACTGAGCCTGGTTTTTCATCACAAGCCCGGCTTTAATATCGATGGCGACAGGAAGGTCTTTGATGAATTCCCTGTCGATTCCGAGTTTTTGATAAGCCTCATACTCTTTTTTGATCTTTTGGACCGATTTTTCTTCCGTCGTATAGATGCACGCGTCCTGTTCTTCAAAATCGCAGGGGATGTTTTGTTCGAGTACAAGGTTTTTGATGAACGAAAGCGCCTGGAGATTTGCTTCATAATAAATCCTTGCATTTGGCATTCCGATGTGATTGATCAGCTCATCATAAATAAGGTCATGCTGGGCGGTTATTTTGGCCGTCGTATGTCCTGTCGTTCCGTTCAGGATGCTGTCCGCATCGATCAAGAGGACGCTGTATCCTTTTTGTGTCAGCATATAAGCTGTCGTCAATCCGGTCATACCGCCCCCGATAATCGCGACATCTGTCTTCACGTCTTCCTTTAGTTCCGGAAATGAAGGAAGATTCGTACTGTCTCTCCAAAACGATTCAGGTGAATTCGGCAGTTTTTGTTCATTGTTTGCCACAAAGTTCCCTCCAAAGTTGGTTTTGTTCTTAAATTTTCCATTTGTGAAATATTCATACACCGGAAAAGGCTCGTCATAAAAAACGTTATGTTTCATAAAATAATAAGGTTTAATCGTGAAGGAGGAATTGTTTTGAGCAAGCAACAGAAAAAAGTACTGCCTCCACAGCACCAGACCCAGCAGCCCGGTCTGGAATATTTGATGGATCCCCGCCCTGTTTTCGACAGGCCGAAATTGGAGAAAAAGCTGGCGGGGAAAACGGCGATTATTACGGGAGGAGACAGCGGAATCGGCCGGGCGGTGGCCGTTTTGTTTGCAAAGGAAGGCGCAAACGTGGTCATCGTTTATTTAAATGAGCACCGTGATGCAGAGGAGACAAAAGGATATGTGGAAAGAGAGGGGGTCCGGTGCTTGCTGATTGCCGGAGATATCGGGGACGAGGCTTTTTGCAATGAGGTGGTCAGCCGGACGAAGGAAGCATTTCCGAGCATCGATATTTTGGTCAATAATGCGGCTGAACAGCATCCGCAAAAAGGAATCGAAAAGATCACGAGCCACCAGCTGATCAGGACGTTTCAAACCAACATTTTTGCAATGTTTTATTTAACAAAAGCCGTCCTGCCTCATCTGAAAAAAGGCAGCTCGATTATCAATACGACGTCCATTACCGCATATGCCGGGAATGAAAGGCTGATCGATTATTCGTCGACAAAAGGAGCGATTACATCATTTACGCGTTCGCTTGCATTGTCGCTCGTTGATCAGGGCATCCGCGTCAACGGAGTGGCTCCTGGGCCGATTTGGACGCCTCTTATCCCTTCGACATTTACGGAGAGAGAAGTCGAGGTATTCGGTTCAACAACGCCGATGGGGCGTCCGGGGCAGCCGGTTGAAGTAGCGCCGAGCTACCTGTTTCTGGCCAGTGAAGATTCATCTTACATGACCGGCCAAGTGCTTCATGTCAATGGCGGGACGATCATTAATGGTTAAAAAGGCCGGGGCTCTATGCACTTGACCTTTTACCGCACATAAAAAAGCCAATCCTGTCGGGATTGGCCGTTATGCGTGCAATTTCATCGCAGTATATTCTGTTGAAAGCTCAAGGAAAGATTGTTTATCTCCTTTGTCTAATGCTTCATTGATCTTGTCACTCAGCATGTTCAAACGCCGTTTAAACAACGATTCATCAAGGACCATTTGAATGTAGATATCCATGATGGTTACATCAAGTTCTTTTACCTTTTGGGTGTTGCGGGACTTCATGAGCTCAGCGTACGACTTTTTCTCTTTCATAAAGATTCCCCCTGATGCCTTTTTTATAGTATATGGATTACGCACCAAAAAATCAATAAGTATTTATAATTTTTAGATAATTATTCAAAGAAGCTTGTTTATGAGAGTGAAAGTTTGTATATTTGGACAAAAAAACGCAATTTTGCCCGGATAAAAAATAAAAATGGAATTTTAAAAACATATTTTCAAATTAATTGGAAAAAATCCTGTCGTTTTGTAAAGGATAATGTTAGATTAATAGTATAAATTTACTAAATGGCTAGGAGGATCATGAAGATGAGTACAGAGGATATGACAAAGGATTCTTATGAAGTAAACAGTTCGACAATGGCCGTTCTGCCTCTGGGAGAGGGTGAAAAGCCCGCTTCAAAAATTCTTGAAACCGAAAGGACATTCCGGGTCAATATGAGGCCTTTTCAAATCATAGAAAGAAGCTGCCGCTATTTCGGTTCAAGCTATGCCGGAAGAAAAGCGGGCACATATGAAGTGATTAAAGTTTCCCATAAACCGCCGATTATGGTCGATCATTCAACCAATATTTTTCTTTTTCCCACATTCTCCTCAACGAGGCCTCAGTGCGGGTGGCTTTCCCATGCACATGTTCACGAATTTTGCGCGGCAAAATATGACAATACATTCGTCACTTTTGTAAATGGGGAAACATTAGAGCTGCCTGTATCCATCACATCTTTCGAAAATCAGGTTTACCGCACGGCGTGGCTGAGAACCAAATTTCTTGATCGGATCGAAGGCAGCGCCATGCAAAAGAAACAGGAATTTATGCTGTATCCGAAAGAAGACCGGAACCAGCTGATATATGAATTCATCCTCAGAGAGCTGAAAAAACGCTACTGATCAGGCTTTCGCCGCGAATAAATAGTGCTCTAAAAGGGCGGCGACCTGGTTGCGGATGCGGGGATTAAAGTAATTGTGCTCTTCTTCGTATCCTTCATATATAAAGGAATACATCGTAAACGCTTCGTCCCGGGACACTTCATGAACTTTGACTTTTCGTCTCCGTAAATCGTTTTTTACGTTGTATAAATCGCGCTGGGCAAGCTTCAACGCCTGCTCAATCAGGCGGAGATAAGGGTCTTTCAGCTTAAACGGACCTTGCTGGATGTTGCCGAGATCTTTATTTAAAATGCTGATGGTCATCGGAAGGTAAATAGCCTTTTCAATCGTGTCCCTGACATCTGAGGGAATTCTTGTCATGGCTTTTCTCCTCTTTTCTTTTCAGTGGTAAGGAACATTTGTTCTATTTGTATTTTACACGATAGGCCGTTCTTTTATCAAGAACCGGGAAAAAATGACTAAAAAGATCAGGTTGATTCAGACTAAGACAGAAACATCCGGAGACGGATGATTTAAAGTTTTTGCTTGAACGTGTAGAATAGAAGTAGACAACCGCCTGAGGAGAATAAATGTTGGAGCAATTATTCAGTTATTTTACAGAAGAGAATTTAACAGACTTTTTTCAGAGCTATCGGGCTTTTGGTCCTTTTGCAGCCATACTGCTGCCGTTCATTGAAGCACTGCTCCCATTTTTGCCGCTGATCGTGTTTGTGATCGCCAATGTGAATTCGTTCGGTTTGTGGCAGGGATTCATTTTCACTTGGATCGGAGCATCTGCGGGCTCGATAGCCGTCTTCCTTTTTATCCGCCATTTTGGCCAGCAAAAAGCTCTGGGGTTTATACGGAGGCATCAATCTGTGAAAAAGCTGATGATCTGGGTCGAAAAACGAGGCTTTGGTCCTTTGTTTCTGCTGCTTTGTTTTCCATTCACACCTTCTGCGGCAGTGAATGTTGTGGCAGGCCTTTCAAGAATCAGCCTACTGCCTTTTACACTTGCGGTGCTTTGCGGAAAGTTCGTCATGATTTTTATAGTAAGCTTTATCGGACATGACCTGATGGCGCTCTTCACACAGCCTTTAAGAACAGCCGGGGTCATTATCGTCATTTTGATTTTATGGTACGCCGGAAAACGGGTTGAACACCGTCTGAACGTGAAATTCAGCCAGAGAGAGAATGACTAGGGGGACATAGAAGTGAAAAAGCGTTTTTGGGTCATAGCCGGAGTACTTTTAATCATCATTGGAATTCAGGTGAAAAACGCCGTTTTTATTGAATATAAAGTGGAAGGAGTCAGCATGAATCCAACCTTTCAGGAGGGCAATGAGCTTTTGATCAATCGGTTCGCCCATCATTTTAAGACGATCGGCAGATTTGATATCGTGCTGTTTAAAGGGCCTGAAAAGGATATATTCATTAAACGGGTCATCGGACTTCCGGGTGAAACCCTCAGATATGAAGATGATCAGCTTTATATTGATGAAAAAAAAGTCAAAGAGCCTTATTTGGATGATTTAAAATCCGTGACAGCAGGGGGAGATCTGACCGGGGATTTTACATTGAAAGAAGTGACGGGGGAGGAGAAAGTTCCCGAAAATCACTATTTTGTCCTTGGAGATAACAGAATCCACAGCTTTGACAGCCGCCATTTCGGCTTTGTGTCGGATCAGGACATTGTCGGAATTGTGACGGAAAGAATCGATAAGAAGTGAGCAGGCGGCTCAAAAAGGGGAGGAAATGTCCACCCCTTTTTACAACCGTCCATCATTTCCAAGGGACTGCCTTGGGGCAAACACCCCAATAAGACGACTGAACAAAAGGCAGGAAGCTGGAAATAAAATTGAAAGCAAATGGCTGTAGGCAGAAAAAGCGGCTGGTTGATGTGAAAAAAGAAAAAGGCCATAAATCAAATAGTGGCGATGATATTTCGATCAGGCATAGCCTTCGTTGATTTAAAAGCTCCCTCAAAGGAATAAACTCCACATTGATAAATTAATCAAAATGGAATTGCTATTTTTAGATAAAAAGGTGAAATAGAGCCTTATTGTATAAAACGTTGATACATCATTCAGCATGGCAAACCCACCCCGCCGCCAAATCAGGCAAATAGAGAAGCCGAAAATATGAATAAAACTTTTAAACAACATAACTTCAAGGCTTGCTTTCGTTTATCTTACTTCAATTTAATGGCATTCAGCCTTTTTTGCAGCTTCTTTTTTGCGGCCGATGCTTTCAGCTTGTCCACCGCCGATTGCGCGGCCGATTTCGTCTTTTTCGTTTTTCTTTTTTCGGCTGTTTTCACTTTTGCTTTTGCTGTCTCAACCTTTTTTTGATAAGCCAGGGCAGCTTTCTTTTTTACGGTGTTCAGTCTTTTTTGCAGTTTCATTTGATCTTTCCCTGCAAGGAGCTCATTTATTGCTTTTTGCGCTTTGCCGATATTTGCGTCACTCGCTGTCTTTTCAGCTTTTGAGACGGCCTGCTGTGCGCTTTTGAGAAGGCTTGACCGGACTGAATGGATCCGTTTTTGCAGTTTTGTTTTAAAAGAACCTTTGTAGAGCTCATTGACCGCTTTTTGGGCGGCGTCCGCATTGGCTTTCTTTTTCTGTTTTTCAGCGAGCTTTACTTTGCTTTCGGCCGTTTTTTTGAGCTGTTCTTTCACAAGGGCGAGCCTTTTTTTCAAAGCGGTTTTATCGGTGTCTGCAGGGAGCGGATCGATTGCTTTTTGCGCCGCATCAATGTCGGCTTTTTTCTTGCTTTTTTCAGCCTTCCCGACGGCTTTTTGCGCTTTTTCAAATGCCGCTTGCGCCGCTGTATCTTTAAAGCGGACCAGACCGTAGCCGAACAGCGAATCGCGCCCGGACGCGCCCAAATCGCGGGCATAAAACTGCATTTTTCTGCGCAGCTCGGTATTTGTACTGGCGGGATCCAGCTGTTTTAATAAAGCGAACATGCCGGTTACGTGCGGAACAGCCTGGGAAGTCCCGCTGCCGATCGTATATCCGCGGTGCAAAGATGTGCTGATGATTGAAGTGCCTGGAGCGGCGAACTCGATGGCGCCGCCTGTGTTGGAAAACGAAGCGAGCCGATTTTTTTCATTTGTTGCTGAAACGGCAATCACGCTGCTGTAGGCGGCCGGATAATGAACGGGCTTTCCGTTTCCGTCATTTCCGCTTGCAGCTACGAGAATTAGCCCTTTTTTGTACGCTTTATCTGCAGCATCGTGCAGTATTTGGCTGTCGCCGGATACGACAAGGCTCATATTGATGATGTCGATCCCGTGCCGGATCGACCAATCGATTCCTTTTAAAATGCTTTTCAGATCGCCTGAGCCGTTCTGGTCAAGCACTTTCACCGCATACAACTGCGAATCGGGCGCAATTCCGTCGATCCCATAGCCGTTATGCTTTGCACCGATAATTCCAGCAACATGTGTTCCATGGCCGTTGTCATCGTGGTATGACGAGGTATAGCTCACCATTGAGGCTCCACCGGCAATCGACAGTTCCTCATGCGGCGCAATTCCGCTGTCTATGACCGCGATTTTTACACGTTTTCCGGTCAAACCTTTATTCCAGGCAAGAGCGGCTTGAATCAACTTTACATTCCACAGTGTAAATGAGCCAGTGCTTTGCTCTGATCCGCTTGAAACTGCTTTTAATGGGGCAATTCCGGCAACCTTGACCGCAGCATTGTTTTCAACATACAGCACATCAGGGTCATGTTCTAAATCGCGCACCGTTTTTTCATCCGCGGTGACGGCGGCTGCGTGAAGCTGCTGATAAATGTGTTCAACGGATTCCGCTTGTTCCATGACCGCTTTTTTTCCGCTTTGATTTTTATAGACGACAATAACCTCTTTTTCTTGCTCATTGCTCTCTGCTTGTAGAGGTGAAACGGTGGAAAAACTAAAAAATAACATGGCGGAAACGGCGGCCAGTCCAAATTTTTTCATCGGCTTTCCTCCTTTTTGCGCGGCGTTTGCTATATATATCGGAGAATTTTTTGTTTTTCAAAGAGAAATAAAGCCGGTCTTAAGGCGCTCGTCGTGCACCTCAGTTCTCAAAACGTTAAGAACACTGTTATACCAACGTTTGTGCCCTTCCCATTTATTTAGGAAGTGCTTTTTTAATAAATTGGGTACGAAAATGGGTAATCCTAATATCTGTAAAAATATTTGTTTTAAAAAAGAATCATCTTTTTTACCTGTCATTTAATTATTCATTTTGAACAGCTTTTAAGCGATGTTCAAATTTCTGATAAGCGGATAAATCAACTACATTTGGTGTATTTACATAGGCCAGCGTTGTTTTTGTATCAGAATGCGTTAAGTCACGTGAGATTTCTTCTATTGAAACCCCACCTTCATAAGCTATTGTTCATTAAATTTATTTTAATTTTTTGAATGGATTGACAGAATATATGAAATGGGCTATTGTAAAAATAAATTTGTGAAGAATTTCACAAACTAAAATAAAAGCTACAGGTGGTAAATGATTAAAAAATCACGGGGAGGAATGGATTAAATGTTAGTTAAATTATTAGAACCATTAAATGTTTCAGATTCGCTCATTGAGAAATTAGCAGAACCCATCAAACAGCAAGGCCATGAATTTGTTTACTACAATGAGAAAACAACGGATTCGGCAGAATTGGCAAAACGTAGTGAAGGTGCAGATGTTATTATGATTGCGAATAATCCTTATCCTTCAGAAGCAATTGATCAAAATGATAACTTAAAATTAATCAATGTTGCTTTTACAGGTGTCGATCATATAGGGTTTGCTCAGGCTAAGAACCAGGATATTATGATATGTAATGCGGCTGGATATGCGAACCAAGCAGTTGCAGAATTAACAATTGGTTTAGTATTAGATTTATATCGCCGTATCGCTCGTGGGGATAAAGAAATTCGTGCTGATAATTATCCTGGGGCATTCCAAGGTAGTGAAATTAAGGGAAAAACAGTTGGTTTGATTGGTACAGGTAAAATTGGTATGATGACTGCTCACTTGTTTAAAGCATTTGGTGCAAAATTGGTAGCTTCAGACCAATCTCGAAAAAATCCAGAAGCTACAGATTTGGGCATCGAGTACATGGAATTAGATGAATTATTAATACAATCCGATATTGTGTCATTACATGTACCATTACTACCAAGTACAAAAGGTTTGATTTCCAAAGAAAAATTAGAGCTAATGAAAGAATCAGCCATTTTAATCAACTGTGCACGAGGTCCAATTATTGATAATGACGCATTGGCTGATGCATTAAATGAGGGAAGAATTGCTGGAGCTGGTATTGACGTGTTTGATATGGAGCCTCCTATTCCAAGAGACTATAAACTATTACATGCCAAAAATGTTATTTTAACACCACATGTAGGTTTCTTTACGGATGAGGCAATGGAATTGCGTGCTGAAATTGCATTCAATAATACCATTGCATTCCTGGAAGGTAGACCTCAGAATATTATTCAAAGATAATATAGAGGAGCTTTTCTTACAGATCAGATAAGTGTTTTGCTTGTAAAATAATATGTGAATAATTGAACAATAGCGATGTGGCATTTTGGAAAATGAAGCGAGGAGAAAATACAATGACACTGAAAGAAGTAACAAGAGAAGATTTAAAAAATCGTATTTTCCATTGGCCAGACATTCAGGAGTTTAGAGAAGAAGAAGCAACAAAACATATTTTCTATGAAACACCTAATACTGTGGGAGCTGTATGGTGTATGCGCCCGGGACAAACTTTGCCAATCCATTCGCATGAGAATGCTGACGATATATGGATTGTCATCGAAGGAACAGCAGATTTTTATCCTGAATGTGGCGAAACGGTTCCGATTCAAGCTGGTGATGTCGTTGTTGCACGCGCAGGGGAAAAGCATGGAATGACAAATAAATCCGATAAAAATTTCGTTATGATTGGAATAGCGGGTCCGACACCCATTGGTTTCATTCCGCATAAGCATGATTAATCTAAATACAGCAGGCGTTAGGTTCTTAGTCTATAAGGACACGCGCAAACCTTGTTATAGATAGAATAGGCCCGATAACTCTAGAGTTATTAGGGCTTATTTCTTGTTTGTCTGAAGATTTATTTTGCAAAATAGTGTTTGCTCATGGAAGTAACAATGAGAGAGGGGAAAAGGCGTTACTATTATTACTTTTATGGAAATGAGAGAGCTGGGAAAAATAAGATTAGCTTCTATCGATGAATCATTCCATCGATATTTTTAAGCAGACACCTTTTGTCTAAAATGTATAATGTTACTTTTGTTTTTGTTGAAAGTGAACAATGTTATTGACTGGCTTATAACCTACAATTTAATTAAATAAAAAATATAATTGAATAATAAAAAGGGAGCGTGTCATACCGTGGAAAAAACAATTAAACATGACCCCAATTATTACAAAAAGATCATTATTGCATTGTGTTTAGGATGGGTAGCTATTTGGATTTATCGTACAATACTTACGCCAATATATCCACAGATTCAAGAATCATTAGGAAATATTAGTGACACACAAATGGGGTTGGTTGCTTCTATTTATTTCTTTGCATATACGGGTATGCAAATTCCGTCTGGAGCACTTGTTGATAAATTTGGACAAAAAAAGGTGTTAATTCCTGCATTTATCGTTTTTGCGCTAGCTGCATTTGTAATTGGCACAAGTTCAACTATCATGCAAGTCTACATTGGATCGTTATTGGCTGGTATTTCGACTGGTTCATATTATGGTGCAGCCTTTTCCTTATCAGCTAAACATACGCCAAAAGATAAAAAAAGCTTTTCCAATGCGATTATAAATAGTGGTTCAGCATTAGGGATGGTAATTGGACTAATCGGATCATCGGTTTTAGTAGGCGGTTTTGAAATTCAATGGAATTATATGCTTTTTATAACAGCTATCGTTATCGTAGCTGTAACATTTGTGTTTGTGTTGTTTATTAAACAAGATAAAACATCAGATAAGGAAGTGGCTGAAGAGAAGAAAGCCGCCGTACAAAGCACAGATATTCAAAATGAAAGCTTATTTTCTCCAAGACAATTAGTTGTATATTTTGTATATTTTGCAACATGCTATGGCTATTATATGATAGTAACTTGGTTACCATCCTTCCTTGTAGCGGAAAAAGGATTTGCTCAAGGTTCAGTAGGATATGTAGCTGCACTAGTTGCGGTCACTGCAGTACCTGGTGCTTTGATATTTACTAAATATATAGACAAAAATGCACATTTGCGTCTGCGTTTAATTTTATTTCTATTAATTGCTGCAGCAGTAACAATTAGTTTGACAGTATTTGCACCAAATCCTGCAGTACTGTATATTGCGTTAATTTTATATGGCTTATTAGGTAAACTTGCGATTGATCCAGTGTTAATAACCTATGTATCTGATTCCGTATCAGGAGATAGAGTTGCTAGAGCATTAACTCTATTTAACTTCTTTGGAATGAGTTCATCTGTTATTGCTCCAACACTTACTGGTTATATTGGTGATGTAACTGGCTCGCAAGTATTAGCATTCTATATTGCAACCATCCTTCTTGCAGCAGCAGCGTTGCTATTTTTCCTTGTGGTTATGTTAAGACAGAATAAAACAGTAGCTAACTAACTAAATAAATAAAAAAGAAAACTTCCAGTGGTTCTCCTTTTGATTTACAATGATATTTTCTCTGAAGCAAATAATGCCAATCGAATGCTCAGTGATGTATCAGGAGACTCTACAGATTGACCTAATATTTCTTCGCATTTTTTAATACGATATTTCACAGTATTACGGTGAATAAAAATATCTTCTGAGGTCTTTGTAAGATCACATTGGTTTGCCATATAAACATTTAATGTAAATCTTAGTTCTTTTTCCTTCATTGTTTGGGGATAGGCTAAAGGACCGAGTGTATAAATGATAAATGGCTTTAACTTATTCGTTGGAATGAGTTGTAATAATTCTTCTACGCTTTTGGATTTGTAGGGCTCTATAAATTCCATTTCGCCTTGTTCATATTTATTATCATAAGCCTCATTCGCTTCGAAAAAAGACAGTGGTAATTGTGAAAGCTCGGAGACCTCATTACCAATGCCAAATGAAAGGGAGCTATTAAAAAATAGCTGATACTCTTTTTGGATATATCTGCAGTATTCCGAATAATAATGATGTCTTCTTTGTAAAAGTATCGTAAATCTGCGTTCACCCTGAGACATATATATACTAATGGAAGGGTCAATCGCAGTAAACTTATGCGTTAGCCACTCAAAAGTCATCTGATATCGCTCATTTAAGTAGACGCTATTTTCTACATTCTTTTCTTTGTCAATCCCACAAATAATCACTTGATAGAATTTGGAAGGTTGAATGTGATATTTTTTTAAAAGGTCGGTGTGTTGTGTTAGTGAAACAAGGTTATCAGGATGTTCGGACATAAGTGATGTGAAAAAATGGTTCACGTCCTGCTGCTCTGCTTCTTTGATTTTACTATTTTTATAAATTGCGAGACTAAGTGTGTTGACTGCTTGTTCTATTGTTAATAAACTAATCGGATAGTTGAGCAAATTAACATTTGAAATCATAAGGTAATACGGAAAATATTTAAATGCAGGAACCTTAAATATAGCATATTCTTCCTGGAAAACACCATTATGATTTGGTTCGATTTGCTCTGAATTTAAATATCTTCTGAAATAATTAAGGTTTTTTTGAACATGTTCTGAGTGTTGATGAAAGTGATGACTCGCTGACTCAACTTGATGAAAAGAATTTAGCAGCATTACAGGAACCTTTATAAGTCTACTTAAACGTTCAATCATCATGTTCAGGCTTAACCCTTGCATAAGCATAGCATTTAACTCTTGTTGGATATCTAATGCGAAGTGTAATTTTTCTGTTTCTTCATCCAAGATAAATGACGATATATGATGAGTAATGGATCCCAAATTCCAACTTTCTGGAATTTCAATAATTGGGAATTTTAATTTGTTTGCAAATGCAATAACCTCATCATCTAATTTTTTTAAAAATCGGGATAGCTTGATACCTAGACCAGCAACTTGTATATCATTTAACTCACTAATAAGACTGATTAGTCCAGATTGATCATACTGATAATTCATTCCTGTTGTTACGATAAGTGAGTATGGTGTTGTAAAATTTTTAATATCAGGCGTTTCTGTAATATCAACCATTTCTACCACTCGTTCCAAATCGCCCTGCTCATTCAGCAATGTTAAATCTGAAAATTGCAGTACAGATAATATTTCTTTTAATGTTGTCATCAAGGCTACCTCCTTATCTTTGTTAGAAAAAGATAAAATAAAAATGAAATATATCAGATGTTACAAGGATAACTTCTCACTCTGATAGTACACTGTTTTTGAAGGTTATTATACGTATAATCCTTTAGTTAAAAATATTAAAGGAGAATCATTATGCTTCAACATGATTCTTCGTTTTTTGAAAAGCGTGGTTATAACAAAGATATCATGTCGAAGATCACTTGAACAAAGAAATTCATCCTCATTTAATTTTTTTACGTTGTGGATGGGAGCAGTGCATAATATTCCGAATTATATAGCTGTTAGTGATTTTTTACAACTGGGATTATCACCGTTTCAAGTAATAGTATCCCTTGTTATAAGTTCCTTCTTAGATAGCCTTATGCCTTGTTGTAAACGGATACACAGGTTCGAAATATGGCGTCCCATTTTTATGCATTTAAGACATACCCATGGTGATATAGGTGCTAACTGCCAGGTGTATTACGTGGTGTTGTGGCTTGGATTTCCTGGTTTTGATTTCAAACATTTGCTGGTTCACAAGCTTTATTGATTCTAATGAATAAGATTTTCCCGTTTTCATGATAGTGGGGTGGGGCTACCATTTTATCCAACCATTAAAAGAGGAGGATGATTTTGATGAATTTTGATTCAATTATCAAAAATGGATTAGTCATTTTAGAAAATGGTGAACAAGAAGTCGAAGTAGGGATTAAAGATGGTAAAATCGCAGCAATCGGTAAGGATTTGGGTACAAGTGCAGAAATCATCGATGCAAAAGGATCTATTGTATCTCCAGGTATGATTGATGCACATGTGCATATCACAGAGCCGGGCGGCGGCTATCGTGATGAGTGGGAAGGCTATGATACAGGAACACGTGCCTCTGCAAAAGGCGGTGTAACGACAATTATTGAAATGCCATTAAATCAAGTGCCAGCAACGGTAGATGAGAAATCCATTCAAGAAAAATTTAAAGCTGGAAAAGGAAAATTATCTGTAGACGTTGCGAGTTACGGCGGTTTAGTACCATTTAACTTAGATGGGGGTATTCAAGAATTAGATAACAATGGTGTTGTTGCATATAAATGTTTTGTAGCAACATGTGGTGACCGTTCTATAGAAGGAGATTTCATGAACGTGGATGACTATTCCCTATACGAAGGTATGAAACAAATTGCGAAGACAGGCAAAATATTATCTATACACGCTGAAAATGCTGCAATTACGGATAAGTTAGGGGAAAATGCATCTAAAAATGGTGAAACCTCATTACGTGCTTATGTAGATTCTCGACCCGTATTTACTGAAGTAGAACCGATTAGAAAAATAATTCTATTTGCGAAAGAAACGGGATGTCGTGTACACATCGTTCATGTAGCTTGTGAAGAGGGCGTAGATGAAATTGTCAAAGCGCAACAGGAAGGGGTCGATATTACATGCGAAACATGTACACACTATTTATATTTCTATAAAGAAGAACTAGATAATATCGGACCAGTTGTAAAATGCTCTCCGCCAATCCGTGAGCAATCACGCTTAGAAGGCATGTGGAATCGGGTATTAAACGGAGATATTTCATTCGTAACATCAGACCATTCACCATGTACCCCAGACTTAAAAGCTACGGATAATGCATTTGAAGCTTGGGGAGGTATCGCAGGTGTACAAAATATTGTCGACGTATTATTTGATGAGGGTGTGCAAAAACGTAATATGTCATTATCCAAATTTGCAGCCATTATTGCTACAAACCCTGCGAAACGTTTTAATCTAGCATCAAAAGGCAGTATTGCAGTAGGGAAAGATGCGGATTTCGTATTTATTAAGAAAGATGCACCTTATGAATTAAAAGCTGAGGACTTAGCATATCGACACAAAATTAGTCCATATATTGGTCGCAAAATTGGTGCGCAGGTAGTGAAAACAATCGTTCGTGGTGTCGAAATCTATGATAAAGAAAAAGGGATTTCAAATGAAAAAGTAGGAAGATTTATTCCTTAAGTGACGGGACAGCTGTCCCGTCAGGAATTTGAGGCAAAGGAAGATGTGAAGGCAGATTGTTCCTCTGAAGATTCGATTTATTCATCTGCCATTTCGTGAGAGATAAAGAGAATTTTTTATTTTACAATAATTGTAAAATGTTTCAAAAATAAAAGCGAATTAATTCACATGTTGGTTGGGGAGTAATATCTGGGATGAAAACAAATGAATAAAAAGTAAATGAAGTTGTTTTCCTGCAGAAAATATGGAACACATGCGTGCCACTTCCTGTGAAAATGTTTGTATGAAGGCGTCCTGAGAATGTGTTACACTCGCAAATCAGTATGTCAGCAGCATTTCTTATGGCTGCTAATACAGTTGGAGGGAGCATGGCAAAGCTGACTTCACCACAATGTATCGCTATTGCAGCAGCTGTTAATCAAATTGGAAATGAGTCAAAAATTTTTCAATATACAGTAAGGTACAGCCTAGAATTGCTGCTGCTCGTATGTATCCTGACTCTTGGCATATCATTTATGATGTAATGAAACAGATAAACTACCCTATAAATCAATGTTTTTTATTGATTTATAGGGTAGTTTTTTTCTTGAATAAGGAAGTATAAAATTTGCACCTTATTTATTTGTTGGGTAAGAGAGACAGTCAATCGTCAAAAAACAGGAGATTTTGCTTCGCTCCAATCTATATATTTTTAAGCGGGCGCTCTGCGATTTTTTTTAGGAGAAACTCGATGCAAATTTAATTTGTTATAAAGCGTATTTTTTCAAGTTTTTATGCAATCGAAAGCCAACAGTTTCTTTTTTTCCTCTGGCATTAGTCCATTATCTAGATACCATATTTTGATTAAAAGGTGTATTTGTTGAAAGTGCATAAAATGCTCTTCCATTATTGTTGGTTATGTCAATGAATGGTTGTAAACAGGGTTCTATGATGAAAGTAAATAAGGGAAAGGAGGAGAAAAAGAATGGATATTCAATCAACCTTTGAAACGTTGGATAAGAAATTCACAAGTTTTGGCGGTTTAGAACAAGGGGGTATTACGCGTCTGTTATACTCTCCTGAATGGATTGCTGCAGTTCGCGAACTGGAAGCAACATTTAAGGAAGAAGGTTTAGAAGTAAGCTTTGATGATGTTGGGAACTTATCTGGTCGTCTTGTTGGAAGTAAATATTCTGAAGAAACTATTTTAACAGGATCACATATCGACACAGTTGTTGAAGGTGGTCATCTAGATGGACAATTCGGTATCTTATCTGCACTGGTTGCTGTGAAATATTTAAAAGGAAAATATGGTCAACCATTACGAACAATAGAAGTATTATCACTCGCAGAAGAAGAAGGAAGTCGCTTCCCATATACATTTTGGGGAAGTAAAAACTTCTTTAACTTAGCCAAAAAAGCGGATGTTGGCACAATAGAAGATGCTGAAGGAATTAAATTCGAAGATGCTATGCACGAATCTGGTTTTGATTACCGTAAAACAGATGATGTTCGTGACGATATTAAAGCATTTGTTGAAGTACATATTGAACAAGGGAAAGTATTAGAGGCGGAAAATAAAGCGATTGGTGTTGTGACTGGGATTGTTGGGCAAAAACGTTACACAATTAACTTGAAAGGTGAAGCAAATCACGCTGGCACAACACCGATGTCATTACGAAGGGATACAGTTGTTGCATATAGTGAAATTGTAACAGACTTAACGAAACGAGCTAGAGAAATTGGGGAGCCTCTTGTATTAACGTTTGGACATGTCACTCCTGTTCCAAACACCGTAAATGTCGTCCCTGGAGAAATTACTTTTTCAATAGACTGTCGTCATATTGATCAACAACTATTAAATGATTTTGCGAGAGAAATTGAAGATAAAGTTAAAGCGGTAGCAGAAGCAAACAGCATGACTTATGACATTAATTTATGGATGGATGAAGCACCGTCATTGATGGATAAAGAAATCATTCAAATAGTTGAACAAGCAGCTAAGAATAGTGTGGGGGACAGCTATAAATTGATGCCATCTGGTGCAGGCCATGATGCACAAATTTTTGCGGATTTTGTTCCTACAGCAATGTTGTTTGTACCTTCTATTGGCGGAATTAGCCACAATACCAATGAAGAAACGAAGATAGAAGACCTTGTGAAGGGGATTGAAGTATTGAAAGATGTATTGTATGAACTAGCTTATAAAGAATAATAATGAAAAGGAGCCAGATATTCATGAGTTACTTAAATCATAATCAAGGATACAGAGAAGGTTTATTAGAAACACGTTCAGTAATAAAAAAAGATAATTATGCGGTAATCACACCTGATGGCTTAGTTAATAATGTTGTACCTGGCTTTGAAGATTGTGATGTCACCATTTTAGGATCTCCGCGTTTAGGTGCAAGGTTTGTAGATTATTTGGTAACAGTTAAAAACCAGGGCGGAAACAAAACCGGTTTTGCTGGTGATGGTATCCAATCATTTGTGTACGTTGAATATGGTAAAATCAACGCTTTTGCGGATGGTAAAAAATACAAATTAACAAAAGGCGGCTTCTTATATGTACCTCCACACCTACAATTGACGTTTGATAATAATAATAATGGTGAGGATAGCCGTTTGTTTTTATACAAAAAGCGTTATCAGCCGCTTAAAGGACATACACCAGAAATTGTTACAGGTAATGTGAATAACATCAAACAAGAAGCCTATGAAGGTATGAAAGAAGTATTAATTCAAGATTTGCTGCCAAAAGAAATCGCATATGACATGAACATTCATATTCTTTCATTTGAGCCAGGTGCTTCGCATGGTTACATTGAAACGCACGTTCAAGAACATGGTGCTTATATATTAAGTGGACGGGGTGTTTACAACTTAGACAACGAGTGGATGCCAGTTGACAAAGGTGACTATATTTTTATGGGAGCTTATACGCCGCAAGCAACCTATGCAATTGGTTTGGATGAACCATTCTCGTATATTTATTCAAAGGATGCGAATAGAGATATTAATCTATAAAGAGGGGCAATTTTAATGAGTGAACCATTAGTGTATGTAGATAGTAATCGTCTCCGGCAGCTAATGAAAGATAAATTAGTGAAAGCAGGCTTACCTGAAGAACAAGCGGATAAAACAGCTGACTTACTCATTTTTGCAGACGAACGAGGTGTTCACTCACATGGTGCAGTGAGAATGCAATACTATTCCGAACGTACATTAAAAGGTGGATATAACCTGAAACCAAACCTAAGTTTCGAAAAAACGGGTCCAGCATCAGGGATTTATCATGGAGATAATGCGTTAGGGCATTATGTGAGTTATCAAGCAATGAAAAAGGCAATCGAATTAGCAAAAACATCAGGTATCGGTGTTGTCGGTGTAAAAGAAATGGGACACAGTGGTGCTATTGGTTATTATGCATGTCAAGCAGCATTAGAAGGTATGGTGGCATTAACAGTATGTCAATCTGATCCCATGGTTGTGCCATTTGGTGGCACCGAACCGTACTTTGGTACCAACCCAATTGCTTTTAGTGCGCCTAGAAAAGATGGTAGTCCAATACTTTTTGATATGGCAACAACGGTACAAGCCTGGGGGAAAATCTTAGATGCAAGAAGCAAAAACAAATCTATCCCAGACTCATGGGCAGTGGATAAAAATGGAACACCAACAACAGACCCGTTTAAGGTAAATGCATTATTACCAATGGCTGGGCCTAAAGGATACGGGTTAATGATGATGGTTGATATTTTATCGGGGAGTTTACTCGGTTTGCCATTTGGCAGGCATGTCACTTCCATGTATAAAGATTTATCAGAGTACCGTCGCTTAGGGCAGCTTCATCTCGTAATCAATCCTGAATACTTTGGTGGGAAGGAGCAATTCTTGGAAAAAATATCTCAAATGGTTGAAGAATTACATGACAACCCACCTGCTGAAGGATTTGACAAAGTGTATTATCCCGGTGAAATTCAAATAGCTGTGATGAAACAGTATAAAAAAACAGGTATCCCAGTTACAAAGGAAATTTTAGATTATTTAGAGTCAGACAAAATTTACTAATCATGTAATGGAAGGGGGGAATCAGATGCGTGTATCTAAGCAGGAGCTGTTTCATTTAATCAAACAGAAGCTAATCAAAGCTGGATTAAATGAAGGAGCCGCACACGATGTTTCAGATGTATTGACATTCGCCGATCATAGAGGGATCCACTCCCATGGTGCAGTACGTGTGGAATACTATGCCGAACGAATCGCAAAAGGCGGTATTACAGCAAACCCAAACTACACATTTGAACAAACAGGACCTGCATCCGCTATCTTTAGCGGAGATAATGGTCCAGGTCACCAAGCAGCAAAACAAGCGATGGAAAAAGCAATCGAAATGGCAAAAAATTCAGGTGTTGCTGTTGTAGGAATGAAGAATATCTCGCATAGCGGTGCATTGGGTTACTTTGTTGAAATGGCAGCAGAACAAGACATGGTTGCTTTAAGCATGTGCCAATCAGATCCAATGGTCGTACCGTTTGGAGGAACAGAACCATACTTTGGCACCAATCCAATTGCTTTTAGTGCACCATCGGCTGATGAACGCATGATCACATTTGATATGGCGACAACTGTTCAGGCATGGGGAAAAGTATTGGATGCAAGAAGTAAAAATGAATCGATCCCGGAAACATGGGCAGTAGATGCAGCCGGTGCACCAACAACGAATGCAAGAGATGTCCATGCACTTGTGCCAATTGCTGGTCCAAAAGGTTATGGATTGATGATGATGGTGGATATCTTATCAGGCAGCCTTCTTGGAGTACCTCATGGCGTACATGTATCTTCCATGTATCAAGACCTGACAAAAGGTCGCGATTTAGGGCAAATTCATATTGTTATTAACCCTGCATACTTCACAGATTTAACTACTTTTAAACAACAGATTTCGACGATGCTCGATGAATTAAAAGCACACCCGGGAGCAGAAGGCTATGGAGAAATTTATTATCCGGGTGAGCGCGGTAAATTAAGAAGTGCAAAATATGATAAAGAAGGAATTGAAATTGTAGACGATATTTATAACTACCTCGTTTCAGGCGATGTTCATTTTAATCGTTATCATGGAAAGAATAGATTTGCAGAATAACAAAATGGAGGATCATTATGTTATACACAATTATAAAAGAAAACACTTATCAAGATTCTATCGTGTTAATGCTTTTATCAAACAAGTTATCTGCAATAGATGGTGTAAACAAAGTATCGATCATGATGGGAACACCAGCTAACAAAGACATTTTTAAATCTTCGGGTTTGGGCACAGATGAATTGGAAAAAGCAAACCCAAATGATCTCGTCATCGTTATAGATACAAATCAAGAAGAAAAAGTATCGGAAGTGAAAGAAGAAGTAAAAGCAGCTTTAAAAGGTGATTCCGCTTCACAAAATACATCTAAAGACCAAGAAGTACATAACTGGAAGCGTGCAATGGAGCTTGCGAACAACCCGAATTTAGCATTGATTTCCATTCCTGGTCAGTATGCAGCAATGGAAGCGGAAAATGCATTGAATGAAGGGTTACATGTATTTGTATTCAGTGACAATGTATCTAAAGAAGATGAGGTTAAGTTGAAACAAAAGGCGCATGAAAAAGGATTATTAGTAATGGGACCAGACTGCGGTACTGGAATTATTCATGGCGTGCCACTTGCATTTACAAATATCGTGAATGAAGGAGATATTGGCGTTGTGGGTGCATCCGGTACAGGGATTCAGGAAGTGACAAGCATCATTGACCGTTATGGTAAAGGTGTAACAAACGCAATTGGTACAGGTGGTCGGGATTTATCAACAGAGGTTGGGGCTACCACGGTTTTAGATAGTATCAAAGCATTGAATCAAGATCCAAAAGTAAAAGTGATTACAGTAATTTCTAAACCGCCTGCAGAGGAAGTGCAGCAAAAAGTATTAAACGTATTAAGAAATATTAAAAAACCGGTTGTTACGTTATTTTTAGGAGATAAACCAACTTATCAGGAAGAAAATATTTATCATGCGTATACACTTGAAGAAGCAGCGGTTGTATCTGTTCAATTATCCAATGGTGACAAACCGAATTTTGAACCGACAGTGGCTGAAAATGTAAACGTGTCGTTAAAAGATTCACAAGTTGGTATTAAAGGTTATTACTCAGGTGGTACTTTGGCATCTGAAGCAGCTGTGTTAGTGAAAGAGGCATTCAAAGAGGAAGTACCTGAAGAGAAGAAAGATGCCTATACCCTAAAAACAAAACATCATGAAATTATTGACTTAGGCGATGATATTTATACCCAAGGGAAGCCGCACCCGATGATTGATCCAGAAAAACGTATCGAAATGCTTGAAACATCTGGAAACGATCCTGAAACAGCAGTAATCATGATTGATAACGTCATTGGCTATGGCAGTCATGATGATATGGCAAATGAATTAGCACCAGCCATTAAACGTATTTTAGCCAATGCACATCAGAGTGGTCGTGAACTTGCAGTGCTTGTAACAGTCGTAGGTACAGCACAAGATCCTCAAGGTTACGAAAAGCAAATTGACACCTTAAAAGAAAGTGGTGCAATGATTTGTGAGACAAACGACCAAATGGTTCGTACAGCGATTAAACTGGTAGGAGGAAAAGTGGAACAGCCAGTCCTTGATATACAAAAATTTGAACATACCCAAGAAGACTTGACAGTAGACGAAAAAATTGTGTCCTTAATCAATACGAAACCAAGTGTCATCAATATTGGGCTAAAAAGTTTTACAGCTGCTGTTCAGAACAGCGGATCAGAGTGTGTTCAATTTAACTGGCGTCCAATTGCTGGCGGTGATGAAAAGTTAATGAAAGTACTTCAATTTCTAAACTACTATGAAGGAGAGACAATCTAATGGGGTACAAAACAATAAATGAAGCAAACGAAGCTGTTATCCAGAAGATCATAGCAGCTGAACCTTTCTTAACGGATGTTGTACCTGCCAAGTCTGTGATTCCTGAATTAGAAGATTATGTGTTATTACATGCTGGGCCTCCAATTAAATATGAAAATATGACAGATCCTATGCAAGGCTCTTGTGTTGGAGCGATTCTTTTTGAAGGATGGGCAGAAGATGAAGAGGGAGCGCGTGAACTGCTTGAAAACAATAAGATTACATTTATTCCATGTCATCATGTGAATGCGGTTGGACCAATGGGAGGCATTACATCACCTAATATGCCAGTTCTTGTTGTTATTAACAAAGAGAGCGGCAATGAGGCGTACTGTCAAATGAACGAAGGCATCGGTGCAGTATTACGCTTCGGTGCTTATAATGAGCAGGTAATCAATCGCCTGCACTGGATGAAAGATGTGTTGGGTCCAGTGTTAAGTAAGGCATTAAGAAAAATTGATGGAGGCTTAAACGTTAATGTATTGATTGCTAAAGCTATTGCAATGGGGGATGAATTTCACCAGCGCAATATTGCAGCATCATTGGCGTTTTTAAAAGAAGTTGCTCCAGTAATTTCGGCATTAGATGATGTTGAAAACGAACAATGTACAGAAGTTATCCAATTTTTAGCTGATACAGACCAATTTTTCTTAAACATTGCCATGGCGACTGGAAAAGCAATGATGGATGCAGCGCGTACAATCAAACATGGTACGGTGGTTACTGCAATGTGCCGAAACGGTGAAAACTTTGGCATCCGTATTGCAGGTATGGGAGATGAGTGGTTTACAGCACCTGTTAATACACCACAAGGGTTATATTTTACTGGCTACTCAGCGGAAGATGCAAACACAGATATCGGTGATTCAGCGATTACAGAAACAATCGGTGTTGGCGGCGTAGCAATGATTGCTGCCCCTGCAGTAACACGTTTTGTTGGAACAGGTGGATTTAATGATGCGCTTGAAACAAGCAATCAAATGGCTGAAATCTGTGTTGGAGAAAATCCGAACTTTGTTATTCCGACGTGGGACTTCAAAGGTGCGTGTTTAGGTATTGATGCACGTAAAGTTGTTGAAACAGGTATCACGCCGGTAATCAACACAGGTATTGCACATAAAATTGCTGGATATGGGCAAATTGGTGCTGGTACAGTTCATCCTCCAATCGAATGTTTTGAGAAAGCAATCACAGCATATGCTGAAAAACTAGGTTTTCAAGGATGATTTTACAGGCAAGTGCGATTGGTTCAATCGCACTTCAGCTATTAATTGAGGGAAAAACGTTTACTGTGCACAGCATTTTTGAAAAAGGTTTGAATATTGTTGATCGGAATGATGAATTGATATTTATCGGCACAAATGAAAATGGGGTCTTTCCATTTGGAATCTTGCTTGACTCACAAACGAAGCAAACATTAAAAGCCGGTCTTGAGGTGGGAGATACATTTCACGTTCGCAATAACCATCTTTCCCACAATCGTTTTGAACTCAATTTTAATGCGAAAATACTTCCGTTATATACGGATTTTAAACATGCAAATATAAATAAATTAAAAGAAAACGTGAAACAAATTTCATTTAAATCGTATGAATCTACTGATTTTGAATCAGCTCATGTGTCGGACTTGATAAATAAATTACACGATCCAACTGAAAATTTGGAAGAGGAGTTTCGTTACTTTATCGGACGGGGCCAAGGTTTAACACCAACGGGTGACGATATATTGGTCGGTATATTATATGGACATTTCATCGACTCTTTTATCGCACAAAAACACCTTGGAACATTGGGAAATCTAATCAGAAAACCCTTAACAACCATTGTTAGCACGCGCTTTTTAACTTGTGCTATAGAGGGTTTATTTAGCTCGAAAATTACAAAACTACAACATGATTCATCTTTAAAAAGTATGAAAAGCCTGATAAAAGTAGGTTCTTCTTCTGGGATGGATACTTTATATGGAATTTATATGGCTTTAACAAAGGAGTGAAAGAGATGGGGAAAAGTGTAGTAATGGCACTAGGAGGTAATGCAATTTTACAGCCAAAACAAGAAGCAACTTATGCTAATCAATTCAAAAATGTAATCTCTGCAACACGTCATATGATTGAAATTAAAGAAGCAGGACATAAAATTGTGATTACACATGGCAATGGTCCACAAGTGGGGAATATTATTGTTCAAAACGAAGCTGCTAAAAATGTCGTTGAACCATTGCCCATCTATGCTTGTAATGCAGAATCACAGGGGTTCATTGGTTATATGCTGGAAAAAGCTTTAAAAAACCATATTAAAGAACGGGGCATTGCTGCGAATGTAGCTACATTTCTAACAATGGTTGAAGTGGACAAGTATGATAAAGCATTTGAAAAACCAACGAAACCAATAGGAGTATTTTATTCAGAGGAAGAAGCGAAGCAATTAGAAGAAAAAGGGTTTACTATGTCAGAAGATGCAGGGCGTGGCTATAGACGAGTTGTGCCTTCCCCAGAACCGAAAGTGATCCATGGGATAGAAGAGATTCGACGTTTAATTGATGAAACTATTGTTATCTCCTCTGGCGGCGGCGGTATACCTGTATATCGTGACGACAGCGGTCTATTACACGGTCTTGAAGCAGTAATAGACAAAGATCGTTCAGGATTAAAGCTTGCACAACAAGTAAATGCTGATGTTTTCATGATGTTGACAGACGTACCAAATGTATTTATCAATTTTGGCAAAGAAAATGAGCAAAAACTAAGCCGAATTACAGTAGAAGAAGCAGAACAATATGTGGCAGAGGGGCAATTTCCTGCTGGGAGTATGCTGCCAAAGATGCAAGCGGCTATAGAATTTGCAAAGTTAGGTAAAGAGGCCATTATTTGTTCATTGGATCAAGCGGTAGCTGCACTAGATGGAAAAGCGGGTACACGCATAACAAAATAAGACAATCCGTGCATGTTCATAAGGAGGATAAAAAGCTAAAATTCCTCCTTTTTCAGATATGACCACATTTGATGTGTCATTTCCATCGAAGATTTCTGAACAATCTTTATAATGGGATTCTTTATGCTGAGCAGGTAGATTTCGAAAAGAAACAACCTATGAAGTCTAAATCGAAAGTCAAAGGATGAGTAGAAAATAATGTATCATTTAAAAGTTGAAGGAGGAAGTTTGATGACAAAAGAGGCGGGAACAGTTGAAGGCAAAGGAAAACAACCACTGGTTCCCTATTGGGTAAAAGTTGTCATAGTATTTTTCTTCAGGGGAAGTGCCGCTTGGTAATGGAGATAGGTACTTTCTCTACCTCACTGCCCATGTAGGTGCAATTCCATAATGTGAAGCCGCTAAAGGAAATACCCCTATACCATCAAAGAGACTTCCGATTTTTAATCCTGTATGATGTTTTTCTTCAAACATTTTTCCACTGTTCTGATTCACTTGTATTTTTGGGTACGAATTTAGGTACGAGACGGATAAAATTCATTAAAATAGAATAAAATATTCTCTGCTCTACAAACCGCTAAACCATTGATATTAAAGGGCTTTTCAACCTATTCAAAATTACTGATGCGAAATGCAGGTCTTAAAAATAAAAGGGTATAAATTTGAAAAACGGCAATATGATCAATTATGCGCTGGCGGTTTGCTGCGCATATGACATGAAGAGGAGATGGGACTCTGTGAAAAAAAGTCTGGCTATGGTTTCAAGTATGTGTTTGATTGCTCTTTTATGTTTCATGACGAATGGATTGTCGGCTCATGCTGAAGATCATTCGTACGACGGCAAAAGCCCTTACTACAATAATTGCGCTTCAAGCGGCACAACAAAGGCGACAGCCAGACTGATAGATGCAAATAATAAACAATTCGGAATCGTGGAATTAAAATTCAGCAGCGTCTGCAAAACAGCATGGGCTAAAATTACGCTGGACAAAGCCGTGCCTTCAGGCTGGGAGGCAAATGCGTACGTGAAGAGGAACACTGATGGAAAAGAGCTGAATTGCAGCTCATCCGGAGGAAACGGAAAAGTGCTCCCCGGCCAAACATCCTGCTATACGCCGATGGTCTATGATCTTGATCCGCGGTCATCCTATGCAATGGGGAAATACTATAATCCATCAACCGGCGCCTTAACCTATGCTTATACAAGTTCCTATTAATATTGAAGCACCCTTCGCCAAGGGTGCTTTTTGGTTGATTCATCAGACTCGTTATCTATCTCTTGAAGAGCCATTTGGCCTGAATATGTAAAAAATAAGCGATAAATCCGGTGAAGTGAGAAAAATGAACTATTACTATTAATTTATACAAAGGGAAAAATATAGTATGATATGTACAAAGAAAAAATAAAAAAATTGAATATTGGAAGAAAGGAGCTCCATATGAACAAAATCGCCGCGGAAGAAGTCGCCAACACCCTTAACTCATGGTACCGCGCCATCAGAAGAAATGATGCAGAACAGTCGATCCGACTATTTGAACAAGTCAAACCGATGCTGGCAGAGATGGAGGAAGATCAAGAGGTATTAATCTACTATTCTTTGCTGGAGCTGCGGCATAAAATCATGCTGTATGATACGCGGGGAAAAAAGATAGAACAGCAAGAGGAGTTAACGAACGGCGGCAGCGCTGCATCAGATATGACATCTTATTATTACTACCTGTTTTCAGGAGCGTACGAAGTTTATAAAAAGAATTATGAACAAGCGGTCAGCTTTTATAAAATTGCCGAAAAAAAACTCGCCAATGTCCATGACGAGATTGAAGTTGCGCAATTCCATGATAAAGTCGGGAAATTATATTATTACTTGGGGCAAAATCTTGTTTCGTTAAATCATACGCGCCAAGCGATGGAAATATTTAAAAGCTATGCAGAACATAATATCAATCTTGTTTCTACATATATCACGATGGCGGGTAATTACACTGAGATTGGGAAATATAAAGAAGCGGAAGAATATTTGACCCAGGCCATCGGTACAGCAAGAGATGCCGGCGATCATTTCAAAGAAATGCAGCTCCGGCATAATTTCGGCCTTCTTTATTCGGCGATGGACAAACCGGAAGAGAGCATTTGTTTTTTGGAAACCGTTTTGGCCGATCAGGCATATGCCGCTTCAGACTATTATTTCAACGCTGTTTTTTTAATGATCAAAGAGCTGTTTAAAATAGGGGAGCATGACCGGGCTGCCGCTCTTTACAAAGAGGGGAAGGAAAGATCAAAAGGCATGGAGAATGATATATTTGAGGCAAAAATCAATATTTTATATGCGACGTATGCAGAGGGTGGTGAAAAGGCATTCAGCGATTGCAAAGATAATCTGGAGGTCTTATTTAAAACAAAGCAGTATGACAGCGTGCGGGAGCTTTCACTCTTAACGGCCAATGTTTACAGTGGAAAATCTCTTTATAAAGAGGCTGCCTATTTCTTCTTGGAAGCGATTAAAGCAGAAGAAAAGATGAAAAAAGTGGAGGGAATGTCATGAAAAAACTTTTAATTGTCACTGCGATTGCTGCCGTTGTATGTTCAGGATGGCTGATGGCTGAAAACCACTCTGTCTCTACTGAAATGCATGTTGCTGAAAAGATGGTCGGATAAAAAATGGTTTGAATCCGTCTTGCTGGAAGCAAGGCGGATTTTTAGCGTATCGACAACCCTCGGATTCGTTGTCAGGCCTGCTGAGCCGGTGCTCATGTACAAGGAAGGAACGGCGGTTAGTCCTGCCCGAACACCGTCGTCATCACGTCCTGTGAAAGTCCGATGCTTGGCCTTTCTAGACTGCAAAGGATGACAACATCCTAAAACTTTAAACCGTTTTAGGATGTTTTGCGCTGGAAATAAAAAAAGCGGGCCCGGCGAAGTATATCAATCTGTTTTACATGCTTTCCGGCCAAGCCTTTCCATTTATTTTGCGGATTAAATCAAACATTGCGTATTGCCCTTGAAAGAGATGTTCGCATTTTTTTTGACGATTGAAGCTGCGATTACGAAAAAGAAAGAGCCATTTATCAGGCTGCACTGCTTGATCCGCATACTCCGCAGAGTGATCGATGGATGATATCGTAAAGATGTGTGATGAATGAATTGAATGACATTTCATTAGGATGTGAAAAAAAGCCGGAACGGAAGGGTTAACCTTCAGCTCTGGCTTTTTTCATAGACGGGTGTGCCGTTTTTTCCGACCTTTGATGCAAAAGCCGGAAGAATGGCGGCAGCATGGCTATCACAAGCACAACCCTTAAAACTTGAACGGCGACAACAAAAGTCGAGTCGGCGTGGAGAGAAACCGAAGTCGTCGCCATTTCCGCGATTCCTCCAGGTGAAAACGCCAATATGGCTGTCGTCAAGGAAATGCCTGCGGCTTTGGCAGTCACGAAGGCGCTTAAGATCATCGCAATAATCAGGCCGACGGAGCCGAGGAAAGCAACGACAAGCGTTTGTCTGACACCGATGAACATCTCTTTATTCATTTTTGAGCCGATCGTTGCGCCGAGACAGATTTGCGACAACACTGAAAAACCGTGGGGCCACCAGGCGGTCAGGCTAAAACCGGTCAATGAACTGCCGGCGATATGAATGACGGCGGCGCCAATCATGCTTCCCAGCAGCCATGGGGCGGGAAACTTTAAAAATTTAACCGCCTTGCAGGCTAAAAAAGCGGCCAGTGAAATGACGGCCGTCCAAACAACATAAACCGTTTCAAATTTGGATGTACCGGCAGCCAGCACCTGGTGGGCGACAGCCTGCGAATCCGGATATTTGGAATGAATGAAATAGACGAAAAAAGGTATCGTCATGACCACCAAAAGCACGCGTATCATTTGTACAAGGCTGACGATGGCCGTATTCGCGCCCACTTCCTGAGCGATTCCTGGCATGGCTGAAAGACCTCCAGGCGCCGTTCCTACAAAACTTGTCATCATATCCGCTTTGCTGAATCTCCATAAAACCAATCCCGAGAGCATCGCAAAGATAACGGAAAGAAGCAGCATTATTCCGACAATCAGCCAATTTTCTTTAAAGATCGAAATCACAGACATATTGATTTTTTGCCCGAGCTCTATCCCTAACAGCATTTGCCCGAAACTGAGCCATCCTGTATGAATGCCGTTTTGTCTGACCGCTATTTTCAGCGGAGCCGGCCGAAATAATGACAGACATGAGGCGGCAGCCATGGTCCCGACCATCCAGCCGATTGTCATCCCGGTTAATGAGAGAAGAAATCCCCCGATACCGCTGATGATAATCAATATGATATCCCGCAGGAAATCATTTTTTATCCTCAAATTTGAACCCTTCTTCCTGTAGTAATCGAGATCATTAATGTTTCACTAAGTAAAGTATTTATATTTATAACTATAATATAATTTTAGTGATTGGTAAAATACGAATTTATTTAAAAGATTGATAAGTAAAACTGATCATTGGAAAACAAAGGCATGTCAGAACATAACTGTAAGCGTATATGAATACATTAAATTAGATTCCATCACAAATAGAGGTGAACCTAAGTGAAGCATGCCGAGGAATCATTCACCAAAGTTAAATCGTATCGTCCGTTCCGCAGCGCTTTTGACCCGTGTCCGCCGCTGGGGAAAAGGTATTACCGAACCCCTCCGAATTTATATTTGGGCTTCCAGCCCCGGGGTCTTCCGCAGTTCTCGCCGATGGAGGCTTTAAAAAAAGGGACGCTTTGGCCCGTTTTTTATGATCATTATGAAAATCCGTATGAAGATGGGAGGTAAGGGGGGTGACTAACTCTTTACCGCAAGACTACTATCAAAAGCTTCATGAGATTCAGGCGGTCGATTTTGTACTTGTCGAGTTGATGCTTTACCTTGATACACATCCGGATGATATTGATGCCATTAAACAATACAATCAGTACGCCGGATACTCCAGAAAACTGAAAGCGAAATTTGAATCGAGATACGGTCCTCTCATACAGGGGAATCCCGATCAGACGGAATCCTACTGGAGCTGGAGAAGAAGTCCTTGGCCATGGCAAGTTTAAAGAAGGAAGGGAGTCATGTTCATGTGGCTGTATGAGAAAAAACTGCAATATCCTGTGAAAGTGAGGGAGTGCAATCCAAGGCTTGCTAAATTTTTAATTGAGCAGTACGGCGGAGCGGACGGTGAATTGGCGGCGGCGCTTCGCTATTTGAATCAGCGCTACAGCATTCCTGATAAGGTCGTCGGCCTTCTCACGGACATCGGCACAGAAGAGTTTGCTCATTTGGAAATGATTGCTACGATGGTGTACAAATTAACAAAAGATGCGACACCGGAACAGATGAAGGAAGCGGGACTCGGCGCCCATTATGCAGATCATGACAAAGCCCTGTTTTATCACAACGCGGCAGGTGTTCCGTTCACGGCTACATATATTCAGGCAAAAGGTGATCCGATTGCCGATTTATATGAGGACATCGCCGCGGAAGAAAAAGCGAGGGCGACGTATCAATGGCTGATCGATATGTCTGATGATCCTGATTTAAATGACGGGCTGGCGTTTTTAAGAGAAAGGGAAATCGTTCATTCCCAGCGCTTCCGTGAAGCTGTCGAAATTTTAAAGGAAGAGCGCGACCAAAAAAAAGTGTTTTAATGCAAAAGGCCGAAAATACCTTGGCATGTCGTCCGAACATGGCATTTTCGGCTTTTTCATAGCTTATGTTACTGTCTCAGCAGCCAATCGCGCTTCAGTTCGTTCTCTTAAAATATACTTCTGGACTTTTCCGGAGGCGGTCAGCGGATATTTATCGATCTGAAACACGTATTCTGGAATTTTATAATAGGAAAGCTGACCTTCGCAAAATGTCCTGATATCTTCCAGAGTCAGCGTTTTACCATGCTTGCATTTGATAAAAGCCGCCGTTTTTTCTCCGTATTTTTCATCGGGAACACCGACGACCTGAACATCGATAATATCTTCATGTTCATAAAGGAATTCTTCTATTTCACGCGGATAAATATTTTCCCCTCCGCGGACGATCATATCTTTTAGACGGCCGGTGATTTTCACGTAGCCATCCTGATCCATTACGGCGAGGTCTCCTGTATGAAGCCAGCCATCCTCATCTATTGCCTTATTTGTCGCCTCTTCCATCTTATAGTATCCCTTCATCACGAGATAGCCTCTTGTGCACAGTTCGCCCTGCTCATCAGGGCCGAGCGTTTCACCTGTGTCAGGGTCGATGATTTTAATCTCTACATGAGGGTGCACCTTTCCGACTGTTTCGACGCGGCGTTCGATCGTGTCGGCGACGGTTGTCTGTGTAATCACAGGGGATGATTCCGTCTGTCCGTATGCAATCGTGATATCTGTCAAATTCATCTGTTTCATCACTTTTTTCATGACTTCTTTCGGGCACGGAGATCCCGCAAATAATTCCGGTTCGCAGTGAAGAAAGATCATAATTTGCAAAGCCGGGATGAGCGAGCTCTGCAATAAACATCGTCGGTACGCCTTGCAGCCCTGTGCATCTTTCCTTTTCAACCGTTTTTAAAACCGTTTCAGGCTTGAATTCGATAATCGGCAGCATGGCTGCCCCTGCCGACACGCAAGCGAGCGTGCTTAATACACAGCCGAAACAATGAAAGAGGGGAACCGGGATGCACAATCTGTCTTCGCTCTTAAGCCCCATTCTGTCAGCGACGATCGCCGCATTGTTGACAATGTTATAGTGAGTCAGCATGACACCTTTTGGAAAACCGGTCGTTCCCGACGTATATTGCATGTTGATCACATCATCATGCGCCAGCGACCGCTCCCTTTTCAAAAGGGCGTCATCAGAAATGATTTCGCCTTTTTTGGCGATCTCGGCAAATGACATCATGTTGTCCGGTGTTTCGCCTTTTCCAAGATAGACGAGCCTTTTCAGGTTTGTCAGTTTTTCTGGCTTTGACATTATCGAATGAATCATCTCGATGTATGATGTGCCTTTGTAGCCGTCCATCAGAAAAAGGGTGGTTGAATCCGAATGTTCCAATAAGTATTCCAGTTCTCTCGCTTGATAGCTCGTGTTGACGGTCACAAGCACGGCACCGATTCTTGCAGTCGCAAACTGAAGCAGAATCCATTCGGGAATATTCGATGCCCAGATGGCGACATGCTCTCCTTTTTCAATGCCGAGTGCCATTAAGCCCTTTGCTATTTTGGCGGTTTCTTCATAAAGCTCCTGATATGAATATCTCAAATCCAGCTCAGAATACACGACCGCTTCATGATGCGGAAACCGGCCGGCAGCTGATGCTAACAAGGCGCCGATTGTTTGTTGTTTTAACGTATCCATAATGCCTCCTTATCTTCAAGATCTATGTTGATTTAATTATAGCACTTTGTACTAGTACCAGGTACTATAAAATGGTTCGTTTTTTCCCGTTAGACAGATTCAAAACTGCGGCATACTGAGCGGCTGCTCCGGCAATGACCAGTATAAATACCGACAGGAAAAGCGCGGTTCCGCCAAAGCGGATGAAGATCAGCCCTCCTAAAAAAGGTCCTATTGTCCGGGAAATATCCCAATGAAGGCCGTAAAATGCAAAATACCGACCGCGCATATGAACAGGAGCAATCCTTGAGACAAAGGTTTGCATGTGATTAAGCAGCATGCTTTCTCCCGCTGTCAATAAGACAGCTGTCACTAGTACTGCTGGGAGAGAGGAAGAAAATGCAAAACCTAATGCCGCAATTGAGTAGCATCCGTATGAAATCATAACAATTGTTTTCATTTTCAGCTTTTCCGTCCATTTAACAAGAGGAACCTGAATTGTGATCCCAAGCAATGCATGACAGACGGTAAAAGCAGTCAAGATCATTAAAAAATCGTCGAAAAGAACTTCAAGGTAAAGGCGGTAATTTGTTTCAAGCTGTGCGTATAACATGCTGACAGGAACCGAAAACAGCATTAAGAGCAGGACTGGCCGGTGATAAAGAAACATCTGCTTGAGAGAAACGGGATTTTCTTTTTGCAAACTTTCTTTTTTGCTTTTTGACCGATATGTCTCAGGCATTCTAAAATAAACAGCAAGCCAATAAAGAGCAAAAGCACACGCTTGAAAACCGAATATCCAAACGGGCTGATAGGAATAAACGGCAAGTCCGATGACGGGGCCGATCGCTGCGCCAAAGCCTTCAATAGCATGAATAACGGCAAACACTTCCGGCCGCATCCCGCTTCGGGTGCTGTCCGTTATTTGGGCGCGCTGTGCGGGAATGTACAAAGCTCCTCCGATGCCGTTCAGCATATAAAAAAGGGCAAAGAGCCATACGTGATCAGCGGTCATAAATCCGGCAGCAGAAATGGTCTGAAAGCCGAGCGCTGTTAAGATGATTTTCCGCCTCCCGAACCAATCTGTCATTCCTCCGGCAGCCAAAGTGACAACAACCTCTGTCAGCGGCCTGATCCCGATGACCATCATCACAGGCAATACGCCTGTTCCAAGCGTGTCATAGAGATAAAGAAGGAGGAAAGGTGCAAGCATGCCACCTGTTGTCCCGGTCAGAAACTCTCCGAAGAAACAAATCCACACCGGGGGGCTGTATCTTTGTTTCAATCGTTTGATGTATTTCATATCTTGCCTCCTTACCGTTATGTGGTGTAATTAGTGTAGAATAAAAAAATATCCGTAAAAAGGACAGAAAGGTAAGGAGATCATTTCACCTTTTCTAAAGCGGGGGAAGAATGGATGAAACCAATCGAGCATTACATGGCGCTGACCGCAACATTAAAATGTGATCAAGCCGGACAAACAGCGGAGATGTCGATGAAGGAAGCGGCAGGCATCTTATTTTGCACAGCAAGAAACGCAAAGCTGATTTTAAACAAGCTTGAAGATTTGCAGTGGATCAATTGGAAAAGGGGTCTGGGCAGAGGCATTAAATCTGAAGTTCAATTTTTGAAGGAACCCTGCGCACTGCTGTTCGAAACGGCAAAGAACTACACAAAAGACGGGAAGATCGGACAGGCGAGACACCTTTTGCAAACGTATGAAAACGTTTGTCCGCGCGCATTATTCTGTTATAAAAAATGGCTGAATCACGTGTTTGGTTTTCAAATGGAGACGCAGAACCAACAGAAGAAGGACGTGCTGCGGCTGATTACATCCCTAAAGCCGGAGCATTTTGAACGATTGGACCCAACTCGCATCTATCTGCGGTCTGAAAGCCATATCGTGAAACAGGTTTTCGATACACTGCTTCGTTTTGATGAAAAAAGAGGCGGAGTTCAGCCGCATCTTGCGCATCATTGGGAGTGTTCGGCCGATCACAAAACATGGACATTTTATTTGAGAAAAGGCGTTTATTTTCATCACGGCAAAACATTGAGCGCCGAAGATGTCCGCTACACGTTTGAAAGTTTTTTGCTGGATCCGCAAAACAAATGCAAATGGCTGGCCGAAGATATTGAAACAATCACGATCAAGGATGACTATTGCTTCGATATTTGTCTAAAGGAGAAAAACGCGCTGTTTTTGCATCATCTGTGTGATGAAAGGCTGTCTGTTTTATGTGTGCAGCATGAGAGCGGACAGTTGACCGGCACCGGTCCTTTCAGGCTTGTCCGCCGCGACGATAGGGTTCTTGCTCTTGAAGTGCATGAGCATTATTTTAAAGGGCGAGCTTTTTTAGACCGGATTGAATTATGGCATATGGAGACGGAAAGCCGCTCACATGTATTGGACTACGGTTTTTATATAGAGAGTGAAGACCAAGGACGGTTATTTGACGAATGGTATGAGGAAAGAAATGTCCAGTACATTTCGGTCAATTTGGAGCGGCCGGGGCCATTGCAGCATAGAGCGTTCAGAAGAGCATTAAAGCAAATCATATCTCCGGCTGATATGGTCAATGAATTGGCAGGTCAGCGGACGACACCTGCAGCAGCCTTTATGAATGTAAGTCAGCCGGCTGAAATCAAGAATAATATTCATGAGCTGTTGAAAGAATGTGATTACGGGGGTGAACCGCTCAAGCTTTATACATTTAGCGAGTGCGATCATAGGGAAGATGTGTCATGGATTAAGGAGAGATGCAGGCCATTTGGCATTGTAGTAGAAGTGCACCATTTGGAGGCTGATGAGCTGATGAGGAAAGACATCATTTTGAAAGCCGATCTGATTCATGACAGCGCGACTTTCAGCTATTCCGAAGAAGTGAGCTGGCTTCACCTGCTTTTGACGGAAAACAGTTTTCTGCATGCTCAGCTGTCTTCCGAATGGAAACAAAAGGTCAAGCAAGTGAGGGAAGACATTCGTTATATCGATGACCATGAAAAAAGAATCAGCCTTCTCAGCAGGGTGGATGCCGAACTGGCCGAAGAGGTTTGTGCACTGCCTCTTTATCAAAATAATATGCGTGTCAAAGCGGGGGAAGCCATTCAAGGCATTGCCCTGAATGATGAAGGATGGATCAATTTTTACGGCATCTGGTTCAAGAAAGACGAAAGGGAGAGGCTGCCGGAAACGTATGAGGACGCGTGAAACCGGAGGGACGCACGGCAAAAAGTTGAGGCTGCGAATTATCCGATTCCTTAACCGCATGTCTCTTCATTAGTGTGCCGCCGATGCGCAGCCAGAGGAGTATGATGACAATAAAATGAAGGCTCTTTTTCAGCGAGCCTTCACTAGAGATGCTAATGTCCGGTATGTCCTTCTTCAGAAGATTTAATCTCCAGAATGTCATCAAGAATGCTTTGTGTCTGAAATGAAATATCGTCTTCTGTTCCGAGAATAAAGCCATGATTGTAAGGTCCGTCTTGCGGGTGATTCTTAAAGGATGGTTCAATACCTGCTAAAAAGGAGTACATGTTTTGGTCTGCCTGTCCATTTTTCAGCAAAAGCAGCGGAGCATGCTTTCCTAAATGGGAAAAAGGCGCTCCGGCAAGAGCCAGCTCAGGCGCTGCCGTTGATGCAAAGGACAAGCCGTGTCCGGGATCTGTGATTCCCCAGCCAAAATCGGTGCTTTCATCTTTGAATTTTGCAAATGCAATCGAGTTTGTCACAGGATTGTTTCCGGAAATTCTTTTGACGGTTCCGTATTCTTTTAAAGCTTTTTCCGTTTTAACTGAAACCGCTGATTCAGGACCGAGAATATAAATGTTCGCTTTGCCGTTTCTTTTCTTCAATGCTTCAGCCGTTTCTTCAGGAATGCCTTCTTTATCAACGTATAATACCGGCTCAGGCATATGGGCGATCCAATTGACGGCGGGCAGAGTGTAAAGCTCTGCATCCTCTTCAGAGGAGCCGATGATGACGCTTTTCGGATACTCATCTGCCGCGCTTGCGTATTCCTTGTCGATTTCCTTTGCCAGATCAGCCGGATTTTTTCCCTTCAGCTGTTTTACTTTATAGGGTTCCAGAGCCTGAAGGGCTTTTTCATTGATATTTCCGATGGCCAGAATTTGCGTACCGTCCGACGTACCCAATGGACTTAACCGCTTGATCTCTTTCTGCGTCTCTTCAGAAATGTTCTCTGAATCTGTGAATAAAACCGGTCCGTTATTCGGATGGTGAATCAGATCTGCCGCGGCAAGGGCTGTTTGCCATGATTGGCCGGAGACCAAGATGACAGCCCCTGGTCTGTTTTGTTTATGGGTGGCGGGCCATATCGTTTGTGAAGTTTTGATGCTCATCTCTTCAAGTGTATCGGCATCCAGCCTTGTTGTGTTTTTCGTATTTTGGACAACTAATCCTTCTGCTGCCTGGTTGTTCAAATCAGTCGGAAGAGATGCGGATTCTTTCTTTTCTGTTCCGGAATGATCTTTCATTTGATGGTCATCATGTTCAGCCCCTTGTCCAGAGCCTGAAGTTTGACATGCTGCCAATACGCTAGCAAAAATAATCATGACAAAAAGAAAGCCGGATGTCTTTTTCATCGTGTTTTCCCCCTTCTTGGTTAACTTTATTGCATAGTATACCCGGGAAATGTGCAAAACCGATGCAGACATCAGAAATATCGTTATTTTTCAACTCTTAAGCCGGCAGGGTAATGATAAATTTGCTTCCTTTCGGGTGCCTGTTTTTCACCATGATCTCTCCGCCGTGATGTTCGACAATTTCTTTTACGATGGCAAGCCCCATTCCCGTGCCGCCGGTTTGTCTCGACCTTGATTTATCAATCCGGTAAAAACGCTCAAAAATATAGTCCTGCTCATCTTCCGGAATCCCGCAGCCTTCGTCGGCAACCGTGATTATGATTCGGTCTTTAGAGGCGGAAGCCGTGATCGTCACTTCTGTATCAGGTTCAGAATAGTGGCGGGCATTATTCAGCAGATTTGTGATCACTTGGGAAAAACGTTTTTCATCGATTGAGACAGTCAGGTTCAATGGGATGTGATAGGAAAGGCCGATTCGCTTTTCCGAAAAGGCGATTTGTGATTTTCGGACTTCCTTTTCCACCAAAGTATGAAGGTGCACCGGTTTCTTTTCGATGTGAAAGCCGGGCTGTTTCAATTTAGTCAGCAAAAATAAGTCATCGACAAGGAGGGTGAGGTTGTCCGTTTCTTCTTTGATAATGGACAAATATTGATGCCTGGCATTTGCATCAAGCTGATCTCTCATCGCAATGTCAGAATAGCCTTTAATATATGTGATCGGTGTCCGCAGTTCATGCGCAACGCTCGAGAGAAAGTCATTTCGTTCTTTTTGCAGCCGGTTCAGGTTTGAAGAAAGGTTTTCGATCGACTTGGCAAGCTCTCCGAGTTCGTCATTCCTTTTTATATTCAGTGAAATATTGTCTTGGCCGTTTGTCATTTTCTCGGCTGATTCTTTTATCATGATAATCGGCCTCGCCAAAAAGCGGCTCAATAAGTAGATGGCGGCAACCGTTAAAAAGCCGGTTAAACCGAAGCTTGCGAAAAAGCGATTGGTAATGTTCTGCACCAATCCTTTTATAGAAGACGTCTCCAAATACATAAAAACATAGCCGACTGTATCACGGCCTTTCATGATCGGGCTGATCGTACAGATGTACTTTGATGTCTTCCAATGGGACTGTAAAGCAGTGCCTGACCTAGGAATGCTTCGTTCTTCAAAATGCAGGTGCTCCGTCATATCCCCGGCGGCAGACTGCGCCAGCACATTTCTTTTATCATCGGTGATGATCACGTTTGTATCGGCTTCGGTTTCCATCAGAGCCACGTGTTCAATCGTTTTTTTGTCAAAATGTTTTTCCAAGACGGCTCTATGGCTGTTGCCTCTTCCTTGAAGCGCATGGATCTCCTCAGTGATTCTTGTGTTGACAATTGATGTATAGAGCGCAGCAAAAAGGATGGCTTCGATGAAGAAGGTTAAAATGAAAAATGAGCCAGCAAGTTTAAATGAAATGTTTTTCATTGTGTCTTGGTTCCTTTGCTCGTCCATTTATATCCGATGCCGTAGACGGTATGAAGATATTCTCGGACCGGGAATCCCGCTTTTTTCAAACGGTTCCGCAAATTTCTCATATGTGAATCAACAGTGCGGGGCTCAATGTCGGAGTTGAATCCCCAAACGCTCTCGATCAATTGATCTCTCGCCAGCACCTGGTCCTGATGGTTTAAGAGGATGCCGAGCAGTTGAAACTCGCACGGTGTGATGTCGGCTTCCCGGTTGTTGACATGAAGGGTATGGTTTTGCTTATTCCAGACTAAACCCTTGAAGCGGATTTCGGACTGCCTGCTGGCCCTCCGCAAGACAGCTTCTATTCTAGCAAGCAGCACTTTTTCGCTGAACGGTTTTGTTAAATAATCGTCTGCTCCCTTCGTCAGTCCGCGCACAATGTCTTCCTGTCCGTTTTTTGCCGTGAGCATCATAATCGGAACGTTTGTGAGCTTCCGGATTTCTTCGCAAATCGTCCAGCCATCCATTTCAGGCATCATAATATCGAGAATCACCAAATCAAAGATCTGTTTTTCAATCAGCTCGAGCGCTTCTTTCCCGGAAACGGCTTTCGTGCACGAATATTTTTCTAAATAAAGTTCAAGCAGATCCAGCATCCGGATTTCGTCATCGACAAGCAGCACGTTCAATATCAAGCACCTCTTTAATACCAGTAGTGAAAATAATAGATTGTTATTTTAAAAATATACCCTATAAGGGTATATGGATCAAGTTTGCTTGCGGCCGGAATGAAGAGGCAGCCTTCTACCGTTTTGTTAAAAAGTATAAAAACCAGACTGCATGATTTTGCTCATCAGCGGCCGCTCTTTTGAAAGCCTTTTTGATCGATTGGTTTTTGGCATCGTCAGCGATGTCCAAATAGAAGTCGACCGTTTCCTGCTCGTCTTTAAGGGCGAACTCCAAACCTGCCCTATATTGGTCAGGACATGGCTCCGTTATTTTGATATCTGGCTTTTTGCCGGAAAGGGACATATAAAATCTTAAGAAGGTATTAAAGTGACGGATTTCATCTTGTCTGATCTCAAGTATTTGTTTTTTAACGGCCGAATCTTGCGCCATTTGCGCCAGTTTTTGATAGCAAACGACTGCACTGTGTTCGCCGTTTACCGCTCTTTCGATATCCTTGATCAGTTTGTTGTTTTGCCTGACGGGGAAGGCGGGATTATATGGCTGGACATACCACATCTTTTTTCACCTCTGTATTTTCATATATTGATCGCCATGTCATTATATGTAAGGTGGTGTTCGTGCGTGCCTAGCTGAGAATGTGTCAATTATGTGAGTCGTACTGAATCTATTTTAAAAAAATGAAGTTTGACGTAAAATGGTTTTTAGTGCTGAAAAGTGTCATATCTATCAAACTGGAGTGAGTCAGATGAAAAAGATGATGGTAACGGGAATGGCATTATTAATGGCGGCGGTTTTGCTTTTCGGCTGCCAGGCTGAAAAAGGCGCATCAGGCGAAGGAAAACCGGAAAATGTTCAGCTTACGGTTTCCGCGGCTGCCAGCCTCAAAGACGTTTTGACAGAGCTTGCGTCTGAATATGAGAAAGATCACCCGAATGTGACGGTTAAGTTTAACTTTGGGTCATCAGGCGCCTTGCAGCAGCAGATTGAAAAAGGAGCTCCGGCAGATTTATTTTTTTCCGCTGCCGAGGACAAGTTTAATAAAGTGGTAGATAAAGGATTAATCGAAAAAAGCGACTCCGTTAAGCTGTTGGAAAACAGTCTGGTGCTGATCGTTCCAAAAGGTAAAAATCAACAGATTGACAGCTTTCAAGATTTGACGAAAGATATTGAAAAACTTGCGGTCGGCAAACCTGAATCTGTTCCAGCCGGAAAATATGCAAAAGAAACATTGACGAGCCTTCATTTATGGTCTAAGGTTCAATCTAAACTCGTTTACGGAAAGGATGTAAGGCAGGTGCTTTCCTATGTGGAAACGGGCAATGTTGATGCAGGGATCGTTTATCGTACGGATGCCCTTTCTTCAGATCAGGTTGAGATCGCGGAAACTGCCGAAAACGATCTGCACACACCGATCATCTATCCTCTCGGCATTGTAAAAAATACAAAGCATAGAGAGCAGTCTGAGGAATTTTATCAATTCCTGCAGAGCGACCGGGCCATAAAAGCGATGGAAAAGTACGGGTTTAAGAAAGGCTGATCATGCTTATGCTTGAGGAATTTCTTTCTCCTATCAAAATTTCCGTCCAAGTTTCACTCGCGGCGGGCATCATTGCCGTTTTAGCCGGAACGGCTGCGGCGAGATTGCTGAGGAACAAAACCTTTAAAGGAAAATCTGTCATTGAGACGGTCATGATGCTTCCGCTCGTCCTTCCGCCGACTGTTGTCGGCTTCTTTTTAATTGTGATCTTCGGAAAACAGAGCATTATCGGCGAATTGATAGAAAATATATTTCAAGCCCCGATTATTTTTACTTGGTGGGCAGCGGTTGTTGCGGCGGCGGTTGTTGCGTTTCCGTTAATGTATCAGTCTGCGAAATCCGGTTTTCTGGGAGTTGACCAGGAAATAGAAGATGCCGCACGGGTTGACGGAGCAAATGAATGGCAGGTATTCTTATTTGTCACCATCCCCCTCGCGTCAAATGCGATAATTACCGGCAGTGTCCTCAGTTTTGCCAGGGCGCTGGGGGAATTCGGGGCAACGCTTATGTTCGCCGGCATTATACCCGGTGTGACGCAAACGGTCCCTACGGCAATCTATTTGGCGATTGACTCGGGCGACATGACGCTGGCATGGCTTTGGGTCGCCTCAATTGCGTTGATCTCGTTTTTTATGTTGTTTTTTGTACAGTTTAAACAAAAATAGCCGTATGAAAAGTACGGCTATTTCCCAGTTTTGGAGAATGGTTATTTGACGAATGTTTCGATAGAATAAAGATAAGTAAACAGAAAGGAGACGGGCTTAGTGGGAGCAGTATTTTTAACAGGCAGGTCCGGGAGTGGAAAAACGACCTTTATTTTAAATGAAATCAGAGAAAAGCTTCGCCGTGAACCGCTCGGGAAACCGATCATTTTTCTAGTCCCGGATCAAATGACGTTTTTAATGGAATACGAGCTTAGCAAAACACCTGATTTGGGCGGCACGATCCGCGCACAGGTTTACAGTTTTTCAAGGCTTGCCTGGCGAATCCTTCAGCACACCGGGGGCATGAACCGGCCATTTTTGACGGGCACGGGCATACAAATGCTGCTTCGCAAACTGATCGAAGAGCATAAGGGTGAGTTTAGGGTCTATCAAAATGCAAGCGATAAAAGCGGATTTACGGAGCAGGTGGAGCGAATGCTGACCGAATTCAAACGGCATTGCCTGACACCCGAAAGCATCCGCGGCATCATGGAGGGAAGCGGATCTTCAGAATATGAGGGTGAACGGATTCTGGCTGATAAGCTTCATGATTTATATATGTTGTACAGCAAAATGGAAGAAAATCTCGAGCGCCAATATGTTCAGTCGGAAGATTACTTGACGCTCTTGGCTGAGCAGATTCCGGATGCGGAAGAGATCAGGAACGCTTCTGTTTATGTGGACGGCTTTCATCAATTTACACCGCAGGAGATGAATGTGCTCGAACAGCTGATGAAACATGCCCGGGAGATGACGTTTTCTTTGACGGCGGACAAGCCGTTTACAGTAAACACCCCGCATGAACTTCATCTTTTCAGGATGACGGGGAAGGCTTATTATGACCTGTACCAAAAAGCACAAGAGCTCGGCCTTGACCTGTCAGAGGTGCGTCTTGAAGAGGGGAAGCGGCACAGCCATGCTCCTGAGCTTCAGCACTTGGAACGGTATTTTGATGAAAGACCAGCGAAGGCGTATAGCGGAAAAATGGAGGCGCTTTGCATCATGCAGGCGGCGGGCAGAAGAACCGAGATTGAAGGAATCGCGCGCGAAATTCATTCCCTTATACGCAAAGACGGCTTCAGACTGAGAGATATCGCCGTGATTGCCCGCAATGTCGAAGATTATAAGGATACGATAAAAGAAGTATTTAAAGATTATGAGATTCCTTTTTTCATAGACGGCAAGGAATCAATGCAGAATCATCCGCTCATCGAATTGATCCGTTCAACGCTTGACATCATCAAGGGCAATTGGAGATATGAAGCGGTGTTCCGCTGTGTCAAAACAGAGCTTTTATTCCCGCAGGATGAGCCGAGGGAACGGCTGCGGGAGCAGGTTGACCAGCTCGAAAATTACTGTATTGCCTATGGTATTAAAGGGGAGAGGTGGACGAGCAAAGATCCGTTTGCTTATAGAAGGTATGCTTCATTGGACGAGGACTTTGCCAAGACAGACCGGGAAATTGAGACAGAGCATATGCTCAATGAATTAAAGGGCTGGATTGTACCTCCCATCCACAGGCTGCAAAAGCGCATAAAAAAAGCAGAATCGGTCAGGGAGATGGCTGAAGCTGTTTATCTTTATCTTGAAGAAGCCGATGTTCCGATGAAGCTTGAGCAGGAAAGACGGATCGCAGAAGAAGACGGCAGGATCGCAGAATCGCGGCAGCATAACCAGGTGTGGGACGCCGTGATACAGTTATTGGACGAGTTCGTGGAAATGATGGGAGACGAACACATCTCCTTTTCCCTGTTCCAGCAAATGATCGAAACCGGTTTGGAGTCCTTGAAGTTCGCCTTGATTCCGCCTGCACTTGATCAGGTATTGATCGGCAATATGGATCTTTCAAGAATGTATGGAACGAGATGCACCTTTCTTATCGGGGCAAACGACGGCATACTGCCGGCAAGACCTGCTGATGACGGGGTTCTGTCAGATGATGACAGAGAGTGGCTCAAAAGAAATGGAGCGGAGCTGGCGGCTACGGGAAGAGAGCAGCTGCTGGATGAAAATTTTCTGATCTATATGACGCTCTCAAGTCCATCTGAAAAGCTTTACGTCTCATATCCCATCGCAGATGCCGAAGGGAAAACACTGCTTCCATCAACTGTTGTGAAGCGGCTGAGCGAGCTGTTTCCAAATCATGCCGAAAAGGTGCTGATCAATGAACCGGAACAGCTGAGCGATGAAGAACAGCTTGAATTTCTCATCAATAAAAGCGCTGCTTTAAGCTATTTGGCAGGACAGCTGGGAATATGGACGAGACAGTATCCGATCAGTGATGTATGGTGGAGTACTTACAACTTTTTGATGGATGAGCCCGATCGCTTCTTCTCTCAGAATATCCTGTCGAGCTTGTTTTTTCGAAATAAAGTTCACAAGCTCAGCCCGCAGGTGAGCCGCGATCTGTATGGAGAGAACATTCAGGGGAGCGTCTCAAGGATGGAAACGTACAAAGCCTGTCCGTTTTCACACTTTGCTTCGCACGGTTTAAGGCTGAAGGAACGCCAGTTTTTCAAGCTTGAAGCGCCTGATATCGGCCAGCTGTTTCACTCTGCGCTCAAGCTGATCTCAGACCGGCTCCACGAGCTGAAACTGGATTGGCGCGATCTGACGAAGGAACAATGTGATACATTGTCCAGCGATGCCGTGGAACGGCTTGCGCCAAAACTGCAAAAAGAGATTTTGCTCAGTTCAAACCGGCACCACTATGTGAAGCAGAAGCTGCAAAAAATCATTGCTAGGGTTTCCGGTATTTTAAGCGAGCACGCAAAAGCGAGCGGTTTCGCTCCCGTGGGCCTAGAGCTAGGATTCGGCGGCAATGGTCCGCTTCCTCCGATGCGGTTTACCCTTAAAAACGGATGCACGATGGAGCTTGTCGGCCGGATTGACAGAGTGGACAAAGCGGAAAGCTCAAAAGGTCTGCTGCTGCGGATCGTCGATTATAAATCAAGTGATAAAGGTCTCGATTTAGCCGAGGTGTATTACGGCCTCGCCCTGCAAATGCTGACATATCTTGATTTATCTATCACTCATTCAGCAGATTGGCTCGGCATGAAGGCCTCGCCTGCAGGAGTTCTCTATTTTCATGTGCATGATCCGATGATTCAGGTTCCTGTTCCGCTTGGACTTGATGAAATTGAAAAAGAAATTTTCAAGAAATTTAAGATGAAGGGTCTTCTTTTAGGTGATCAAGAAGCGATCCGGCTTATGGATACGACGCTTGAACAGGGCAGGTCAGACATCATCAGCGCCGGCTTGAAAAAAGACGGCTCGCTTCGTTCAGATTCTGCAGTCGTCTCAGAGGAGGATTTTCATTTCTTAAGGCGCCACATCCGCCGAACGTTTCAAGAAGCCGGCGAAGAGATTACAGACGGAAAGGTCTCGATCGAGCCGTATAAGCTAAAAGACAAAACACCGTGCACATATTGCTCTTTTCAATCATTCTGCCAGTTTGACGAATCGCTTGAAGAGAATGAATACCGTAAATTGAAACCTGAAAAAGACAATGTGATATTGGAGCGGCTGAAAAAGGAGGATGAGACAAATGGAAATGTCTAAGCCGAAGGGCAGCACATGGACTGATGATCAATGGAAGGCGATTGTCTCATCCGGCCGGGATATATTAGTTGCCGCAGCGGCCGGTTCCGGAAAAACGGCCGTTCTAGTTGAACGGATCATCCGTAAAATTACCGAAAAGGAAAACCCGATTGATGTTGACAGGCTTCTTGTCGTCACCTTTACGAATGCATCCGCGGCTGAAATGAAGCACCGGATCGGCGAAGCGCTTGAAAAAGAGCTTGCCGAAAATCCCGGCTCCCTTCATTTGCGCAGACAGCTCGCCTTACTAAACAGAGCCAGCATATCGACTCTGCACTCATTCTGTCTCCAGGTCGTTCGCAAATACTATTATCTGATCGACATTGATCCGGCTTTTCGGATCGCCGATCAGACAGAAGGCGAACTGCTTGGCGATGAGGTGCTTGATGACCTGTTTGAAGAAGAATATAAAAAGCAAGATCCGGCCTTTTTCGAACTTGTGGACAGATATACGACAGACCGCCATGATCTTGATCTGCAATATCTTGTGAAGCGTGTCTACGAGTTTTCAAGATCGCATCCTGATCCGGAAGGCTGGCTTGAAAAATTTGTTGACCTGTATGACGCCGCTCAAGATGAGAAAGTGGAGTCGCTGCCGTTTTATTCTTATATCAAGGAAGATATTGCCCTCATCCTCGAAGGGGTGCGGGAAAAACTTGCGCGTGCGCTTGAGCTGGCAAAACAGCCTGGAGGACCTGCACCGCGCGCCGAAAATTTCGTTGATGATTTAAAACAGATTGACAGGCTGATTCAGCATCAGGATGATTTTTCGGCACTTTATGAGCTTGTTCCCGCTGTTTCATTTCAAAGGGCAAAGACCTGCAAGGGAGACGAGTTTGAACCTGCCTTAATCGAAGAGTCGACAGAGCTTCGCAACAGTGCGAAAAAGCAATTGGAAAAGCTGAAAAGCGATTATTTTACCCGGACCCCAGATCAGCATTTGGCGAGCCTGAAGGAAATGAAGCCTGTTATCCATACCCTTGTTCAGCTTGTATTGGAGTATGGAAAGCGTTTCACAGCGGCCAAAAAGGAAAAGGCCATCGTTGATTTTTCTGATCTTGAACATGATTGCCTGGCCATTTTGACGAAGAAAAACGATGCCGGTGAAACCGGGCCGAGTGAAGCGGCAAAATATTACCGGCTCCAGTTCCATGAAGTGCTTGTCGATGAGTATCAGGATACGAACCTTGTGCAAGAAGCGATTTTAAAGCTTGTCGCCAAAGATGAGCCCGAGGGGAACCTGTTTATGGTGGGCGATGTCAAACAATCGATTTATCGGTTTCGGCTGGCTGAACCGCTTTTGTTTCTCTCAAAATACAAACGATTTACAGAGGATGGCTCAGGCGCCGGCCAGAAAATCGATTTAAATAAAAATTTCAGAAGCCGTTCAGATATATTAGACAGCACGAATTTCTTGTTTAAGCAGCTGATGGGGGAAAAGGTCGGAGAAGTTGACTATGATGAACAAGCCGAATTAAAGCTCGGCGCATCATATCCTCCGAATGAAACGACGAAAACGGAGCTTTTGATCATTGAAAATCAAGGAGACGCAGCCGATGAAGAGGCCGAAGAGCTTGAAACGGTCCAGCTTGAAGCGAGAGCCATGGCGATGCAGATCCGCAAGCTGATATCCGAAAAGTTTCAAGTATATGACGGCAAAACGAAGACGACCCGCAATATCCAGTACCGCGACATCGTGATTCTGCTGCGTTCGATGCCATGGGCGCCCCAGATTATGGATGAGTTCAAACAGCAGGGGATTCCCGTCTATGCGAATCTGTCTACAGGCTATTTTGAAGCGACAGAAGTGTCCGTCACACTGTCGGTGTTAAAAGTCATTGACAATGCATACCAGGATATTCCGCTTGCATCTGTTCTCAGGTCGCCTGTGGTCGGCCTTGATGAAAATGAGCTTTCCGTGATCAGGATTCAGGACAAGAAAGCGCCGTTCTATGAAGCGATGAAAGCATATCTTGCTTCAGGTGACCGCGATGGCAGCCTTTATGAAAAGCTCCGCCGCTTTGAAGGGCTTCTCAGAAAGTGGAGAGCGTATGCCAAAAACCATTCTGTGGCAGAGCTGATCTGGGAAATTTACCGTGATACGAAATACTTGGATTACGTCGGCGGAATGCCGGGCGGAAAACAGCGCCAGGCTAATTTGCGCGCGCTTTACGACCGGGCCCGATCCTATGAAGCGACTTCTTTTCGCGGCCTGTTCCGCTTTTTAAGATTTATTGAGCGGATGCAGGAACGCGGCGATGATCTCGGAACGGCGAGAGCTCTGAGCGAACAGGAAGATGTCGTGCGGCTGATGACGATCCACTCAAGCAAGGGCCTTGAATTTCCCGTCGTTTTCACAGCAGGCCTCGGCCGGAATTTTAATATGATGGATTTGAACAAGTCATATCTGCTTGATAAAGAACTCGGCTTCGGAACAAAATTCATCCATCCGAAATGGCGCATCAGCTATCCGATGCTGCCGCTCGTCGCAATGAAGAAAAAAATGCGCCGCGAGCTTTTGTCAGAGGAGCTGCGCGTCTTATATGTCGCTCTTACGCGGGCGAAGGAAAAGCTTTATTTGATCGGCTCGGCAAAGGATAAGGAAAAGCTCTTGTCGAAATGGCGGACAACCGCAGCCCAGCCTGAGTGGCTGCTGCCGGACTTTGATCGCTTTCAGGCCAAATCGTATTTGGATTTTATCGGACCTGCATTGATGCGGCACAGGGATATGGCTGATGCAGGTGTGGATTCTCCGGATGACGAAATCCGGCAGCATCCATCACGTTTTCTCATCAGCTGGCTCTCGGGCGGAGAGCTCCAAGCTGAAGACGCCAAACAAGCGGGGGAAGAAAAACACGAACGGCTGACTCAGATTAAAAAGGGGCTGCCGATCGATGCCGCGTTCGACTACCAGGAGGAGGTCGAGGAGCGGCTGAGCTGGTCATATCCTTATCAGGATGCGGCGAAAGTCCGGACGAAACAGTCCGTCTCCGAAATCAAGAGACAAAAGGAATATGAGGATGAATACGGCGACCGTTCATTGATTCGTCCGGCAAATGAGGCACTGCTGTTCAGACGGCCGTCCTTTATGATGACGAAGGGACTGACAGCCGCCGAACGGGGAACGGCGATGCATACCGTTATGCAGCACATCCCGCTCACCCGGGCTCCGGAAAAAGACGAGCTCAGCCGCCTTCTTGACAGGCTTGTCGACAAAGAGCTTTTAACGGAAGAACAGCGGGCAGCAATTGAAGAAGATGATATTCTCGCATTCTTCGAAACAGATATAGGTGAAAAACTTCTCGGCGCTCACCGGGTAGAGCGCGAAGTCCCCTTTAATATGACACTGCCGGCGGCAGAGGTTTATCCCAACCTGCAGACGGCGGATGAACCTGTATTGATTCAGGGGATTATCGACTGTTTATTTGAGACAGAGGACGGCTTTTATCTGCTTGATTACAAAACAGACCGAATCCAAGGAAAATACCGGAACGGCTTTGAGGGCGCCGAGCCGGTTTTAAGAAAACGCTATGAAACACAGATTCATCTTTATGCGCGCGCCGTTGAAACGATGCTCAAGATGCCGCTGAAAGGGCGTGCCCTGTACTTTTTTGACGGCGGACATGTGCTTAAGTTTTAGCAAAAACGCCTGCTTCCCCCTAAAACATACGTTGGGGGAAGTTTTGGCAAAAAGAGAGGTGGTTAGATTTTGAGAATTTTACATACAGCGGACTGGCATTTGGGAAAGACCCTTGAAGGGAGAAGCCGCCTGAAAGAACAGGAGGATTTTCTTGATGAACTCGCAAGGATTGTTAAAGACGAGAAAATCGATGCCGTCGTCATGGCTGGAGACGCTTTTGATACGGTCAATCCGCCTGCACTTGCCGAACAGTTATTTTATGAAAGTCTTTCGGCCTTGTCTGATAAAGGAAGGCGTCCCGTTGTCGTCATCGCAGGAAACCATGATAATCCGGACCGCCTTTCCGCTGCCTCTCCGCTGACGACAGACCATGGCATCCATCTGATTGGATATCCGAAGGCAGAGCCCGTTGATATAGAAGTCGCTTCAGCGGGAGAAATCCTCTCTGTCGCGGCGCTTGCCTACCCGTCTGAATCGAGGTTGAATGAAGTGCTGTCCGAGGCGTTTGATGAAAAATTGCTGCGCGACCAGTATGACGAGAAAATCAAACAGACCTTTCAGCATATGAGCCGGAAGTTCAGAAAGGATGCCGTTCAGATTGCGGCTAGCCATATTTATGTGGCGGGAGGCAGCCAGACTGATTCAGAGCGGCCCATCGAAGTCGGGGGCGCGTATACGGTGGCAGCGGAAAGCCTTCCTGAAAACGCCGCTTATGTAGCGCTTGGGCATCTTCATCGTCCGCAGACGATCAAACGGGCCCGCACACTTGCAAGATATTCCGGCTCCCCTTTAGCCTACAGCTTTTCAGAAGCCGGATATGCGAAGTCGGTTACCGTTGTTGAAGCTGCACCGGGTGAAGCGGCATCATGGGAAGAAGTCTTCCTATCGAGCGGAAAGCTGCTTGTGAAGTGGAAGGCGGAAGAAGGGATTTCTCAAGTGCATAGCTGGCTTGAAGAAGGCAGGGACAAGAATGCGTGGGTTGATCTTGAAATCCATCTGACGGATCAGCTTTCGATTGAAGAGATTCATCGTTTGAGAAAAGCGCATCAAGGAATCATCCACATTCGTCCGGTATTTCAAGACATTCCGTCTGTTAAAAGAACGGTTCAGTCGCAAAGCGTCCCGATCGAAGAACGATTTAAAACGTTCTATGAAAGACAGACCGGCGGAGCGATTCCTGATGATGAAACCGTAAAATTGTTTATGGAGCTTGCCTCCGGAATGGAACTTGAAGAGGGGGATGACACATGAAGCCGATTTCCCTGTCCATCAAAGGTCTGCACAGTTTCAGGGAAGAACAGGTGATTGATTTTGAGCGCCTGTGTGGTGCCGGGGTATTCGGCATCTTCGGACCGACCGGAAGCGGAAAATCATCGATACTGGACGCCATGACCCTGGCTTTATACGGAAAAGTGGAGAGGGCCTCCAACAATACGCACGGCATTTTGAACCATGCTGAAGCCGAGCTTTCCGTCTCCTTCACATTTAAGCTTCAAACCGGCCATGAAACAGCTTATAAAGTGGAGCGGGTGTTTAAGCGGACAGATGAGACAAAAGTCAAAACCTCCATCTGCCGCTTTATAGAAATGAAAGAACAACAAACAGTTTTAGCTGATAAAGCCAATGATGTGAACCGAAAAGTCGAGGAACTGCTAGGCTTGACGATCGATGATTTCACAAGAGCTGTCGTTTTGCCGCAAGGAAAATTCGCCGAGTTTCTTTCCTTAAAAGGGGCAGACCGCAGACAGATGCTTCAGCGCCTTTTCAACCTTGAGCAATACGGTGATCGGCTGGTGAAAAAGCTCAAAAAACAGGCTCAAAAAGCATATGCGAAAAAAAACGAAATGCTCGCCGAACAGGCGGGGCTGGGCGAGGCCGGAGCAGAAGCGCTAAAACGCGCGGAAAAGCATCTTGAAGAAGCCGAACAGTCATTGCAAATGAAACAGCGTGAACGTGATATGCAAATCCAGTACTTTGAAGAATGCCAGGAAATCTGGAATCTGCAAAAGGAAAAAGAGAGCTATTCAAAAGATGAGGCAGAGCTTTTCAAGAAAAAGGATATGATTGCAGAAAAAGAGACTCGTCTGCACCTTGCCGAAACAGCAGGCATGCTGAAGCCGTATGCCGATGGCTTTCTTGAAGCTCAGCAAGATGCCGCACGGGCAGAGCATGAAGAAAAACAGGCCCGAGGGGAATTGGAAAAATATGAAGTTTTGCATGAAAAAGCGCAGCAAGGTTATGAAAACTTCAGAAAACTGAAGAACGAAAAAGAACCTGAGCTTCTGAAGCAGGAGGAACAGCTCACCGCTTTGAAAGAGATTGAGAAAAAGCGGGCTGCCGTTCAAAAAGAAGCCGATGCAAAACAGGAAGAAAAAAGAGTAAAAGAAGAAGAGATCAAACATGCGACTGATGAATTGGCTAAGGTGAAAAATCTGCTGGAGAGGGGCGCAAGCAGACAGAATCAGCTGAAGGCAGAACTGAAATCCGTTCAGGTGTCGAGTGAAGAACGAAAAAACTGCCGGCATGCCGGCCAGCTTGCCTTTCAGATTCAGCAGCTTCAAAGCGAGGCTGCGGCGGAAGAGGAACGATTGGACAAACACCAAGCCGTGATCAGAGAGCTTCAGCAAGAACAGCAAAAGCTGGACCGTATGATGAAAAGCGAGGAAGAGAATATTCAATCTGCGTTTGCCGCAGTCGAACGCGCTTATGCGATGGTTTGTGAAACGGATAGATCCCTCGCTGAGACTGTTCATCAAGCAGTCCAAAAGAGGGATGGCATTCTGGCAAATCGTGAACAGGCAAAAATGGATCAACTGACGAGAGAGCTTTCAAAAAAGCTTAAAAAAGGAGAGCCTTGCCCGGTTTGCGGTTCTACACATCATGAAAAACCCGCTCACAGCAATGTGCAAAGCATCTTATTCGAAGAAACGGAGGCTGATTTAAAGGACGCTGAAACTGTCATAGCAGAAGCATCCGCGTTAGCTCAGGAATTACTTTCTGCCAAAGTGACTCTTGAACAGCAGTCAGATCATTTCATCAGCGAGTGTCCGTTTTTAAGCAAAAGCGAACCAGAAATGGCAGAAACCGCTGCATCATTAGAACAAGAATCGATTCCGGAACGATTCAGGCAAATCGGCTTCGAATGGAAGGGGGTCAGGCAGGACCTCAATGAAATAAAAAGCCGTATGTCCAAGCTGCTTCACGCCTACAAAGAAGCATCCAAAAAACGCGAACAGATTCGCGAACGGATCAGCTATGAACGAAAAGAGCAAGAACGGCTGGAACAGCGTGTCCGCGGGCTGAACGATTCGCTAAACGAGCAGCAAAAGAGCTTTGCCGAACAATTTGAGGGCCTGTCTCACGAACAGGCTGAAAAATGGCAGAAATCAATTGAAGAAAAGGATCTTGCCGCAGAAGAATATGAAAAAAGGATTGAAACAAGCATCCATTTTCTAGAGGAGCATGAACAGCAGAAAGACAAGCTGACTGAGCGTCTGTTTACGCTCGATAAAGAAAAACTGGATCTCCATTATATGATTGAAAGCCTGAAAAAAGAAATAAGCGATTATCAAAAAGAGCTTAAGGATTATCCTGATACAGCTGCCATAGAAGAACGGCTGCAAGATGTGAAATCACAATTGGCAAAGCTGAATGATGAGGAGAAGGCGCTGTATGAACAGCTGAAGGAAACGGAGTCGCGCATCAGCCAATTAAGAGCCCAGACAAAAGGCTGTGAGCTTGCTTTGCGGGAAGCATCGGCAAGGCTGGAAAAAGCGGCAGACGTCTGGAGGGAAAAAGCCGGAGATACAATGTTTGAGCAGGCCGCTGAAGTCAAAAAACTTCTGCTAGACGCCGAAGAGCTCGCCCGGCTGAAACATGACATTCAATCATATTGGGATCAAACAAAACAGTTTGAATCAAATCTAAAACGGATTGCGGAAAAGCTTGGCGGCAGATCGATTTCTGCGGAAGAATGGGAAAAAGCAGCCGTGTTAAAAGAACAGGCGGAAGAAGCGTTCAGTAGTGCCTTAGAGGAAAGGGGGGCAGCAGGAAAAGCGCTGGCTGTCATCCGTGAAAACCATAAACGATTTAAAGAGCTTGAAGCATCCTTGAAAGAATGGCAGACTTACATCGATCGTCTCGATAAACTTCAAGCAGTATTTAAAGGGAACAGTTTTGTTGAATATTTGGCGGAAGAACAGCTTGAGAGCGTGACGAGAGACGCGTCAGCAAGACTCGGAGGGCTGACAAGACAGAGATATGCGATTGAAGTCGATTCAGAAGGCGGATTCGTGATGAGGGATGATGCCAATGGCGGAGTCAAACGTCCTGTGACAAGCTTGTCAGGGGGAGAGACTTTCCTGACATCCCTGGCGCTCGCGCTTGCCCTTTCAGCACAGATCCAGCTTCGGGGGGAATACCCGCTTCAATTCTTCTTTTTGGATGAAGGCTTCGGTACGCTTGATCAGGATTTGCTGGATACGGTCGTCACGGCTTTGGAAAAACTCCAGTCGGACAATCTGTCGGTCGGCGTCATCAGCCATGTTCAAGAGCTTCGTGCAAGACTGCCGAAAAAGCTGATTGTACACCCGGCAGAGCCGAGCGGAAAAGGAACATCTGTATCGCTTGAGATGATTTGATTTTCACAAGGATGTGATTGCCGGCGGTGCACAGGCAGCCGTTCCTTTGTACGGAGCTGATGCGTTTCCAAGCAAGCTCAGGAAAGCAGCCTCCTTCTTAACCGAAGAGGCTGCTTTATGCATTTCCGACAACATTCTGGTCGCTTACATCCGGGTCTATATAATTTGTCGCATTTATACCGCTGTTGACGATAAGGAAATCTCCTGTATTACCAGCACCAGAACCGAGTGCAGATTTTGAAGTGCTTTTTGGAGAAAGGTAAAAGGAATCACCGAAATTCACTACTCCTCCTGAGATCTCGTTGATCTTAATAGGTCCGACAATGGCTGGCATGATTGACCGACATCCTTTTTAGAAGTCTCGGAAACAGTATATGTCGGCCGTCATGCTATTGTGAGTTCATTGAAGGAAGCTTTCTGATATGCTTGACTCTCACATCGGAAATGATGCGGCGCGTCGAGCCTACCTGGACAACTGAAGAAGTGGAGATACCTGTAACCTTGACCGCCCTGACGCGAATAGCCGGGATTTCATTGAAAAAAGCTGAAGAGACGCCGGTTTCGGGAAGCAATTGGGGAATAGGCTGCCGATAAAGCTGAAAGTCTTCCTGATTCAATGAGCCTTCATTTCCGAAAAAAAGTGAAAGGTATCGTTGAACAGCGAGAATTTTTCCCTTGAGAACAAGCTCTTCGGCATCCCCGATTTGCAGTGTGCTGGTGATCCCGACTGACTGCACTTTTAAAAATTTAACTTTTGACGTTCTGATCATGGTGATTCAGGGGCCAGCGGTACAAAAGGACCGACAATAAGAGATTCAGGCGGCGTATCAAAAATCGATGACAGGGAGATGCACTCTGTATCTCCGATTAAAAACACAGAGGAGCTCGAAACCCCTGTGATGTTAATGCTGCCAACATCAAAACAGCGGTTCACAACGGTAAAATTCATTCGTTCTCATCCCCTTTCATTTCATCAGGTATCGATTGTAGAAAATGTTCGATTGCCCGGGCGATATCCTGCTTCACATAGTCAGCCAACCGTTCAGCATGCTCCCTCGGAGAAATAGAATCATTCGGCTTTACATGTTTGACATAATAGCGGATGCGGCTGTCGATCTGCTTTCGTATGTCTTCGATGATATGCTGTCGGTTTGTATCATCAAGTTTGCTGTCGTACCGATCTTCCAGCTGTTCCAGCAGAAGAGGGGTTTCTTCATTTAAGTAAGCGTCAACGATTTGTCTCGTTTGCTGCATCAGCTGGCTGCCAAGCTCCTGCTGAAGGGTCCCGATATCCGGCTGTTGCTGTGCGATTTCAAAGTTTTCCACATTATCCGGGTCTGCCGGATTGAGACCGATATTGAGCGTTCCGTCCAGCCGTTCGATCTTTAATTGATCAAATTTATATTCGATCCGGTCGATCCGGGTTCCGGGATTTTCTTTCAATTGGTTCAATTCCGACTGCAATATGGCAATCTGCCTTTCGAGCCGCTGAATCTGTGTAGCCTGCTGCTGCAAATACCCATACCAGTTCTGTGGATTGCTTTGCTTCATAAGATTATACACCCCCGTTTATCCTGTTGTAACAGAAGGAGCCTGAAGTGGAACGAAGATCGGTGAATCCCCATCTTCAAAAGCACCATCAAAAACCTCTCCGGTCACTGGCGGAGCGGCTTCTGTGTAGCTTCCGGTATTGTACAGGTTGGCAAGCGTTTTGATTGAACCGGCGCTCCCTATTTGCAAGACGGAAGAATTGCTGATTCCTTCCACTCTTAAATAGTTGATTTGTATCGTTTGATTGATATAAAAGTTCATGCCTTCACCCCTTACAGATTACCTGCGACCGGCTGATCGATCATATCATTGTCGTATGTGTTGGTGATGCTGTTTTGGTTGTATACGCTGACTCCGTCACCGGTATTAAAGCTTCCGGCACCCGCAAATGTTTTAACCTCAGCATAAGGAGAAATCGTGATGCAATCCCCGACATGAACAACTCCGCTCGTACCGACGGCATTTACTTTAAAAGCTCCGACAATGGCTGGCATTAAGGCACACCCTTTACAGTGATAAAACATTTTTTAATGGGCTATACACCATATCCTATGTGGAATAGGCGCATTTGTGATTAAAAAAGAAATCCTTTTGTCTTCTATTGAATCAACAAATGAAACGTTTTCAGGGAGAGAAACGTACGAAGTAAAAGAAGTTCAGCAATGGGGGAAGTCATATGTATTTTGAAGGTCATGTTCAATCAATAGCTGCGGCTCTGCTGTTTTTTTTCGCAGCTTATGCAGTGGGAATCAAAAAACAGACTTGGATTTTAAGAGGCTTTCGCCAGGAAAGAATCAGGGATAAAGATAAGCTGGCTAAAATCGCTGGATATTTCTTTTTGAACAGCGGATTTTTATTGCTGCTGAACGGCTTTGTTCATATCCCGTATCAAGAATCATTTACCCCTTCCGCCATCCTGGCTTACGGCGTTTGTACGATCATCTATGTTCAAAAAACATTGGTTGATTAGATCGCAATAGTCCACTGATGCAGGCTGATGTCAGCCCCGAAAAAAAACGGGAGGCGCCGTTGATCAGGATGTGGAACTGGCTGTCATGAAGTATGGCGGTTGCCGCTTTCGAAAGCTTTTTCTCTATGCAGGCTGTTTTCATGTGTCTGCATTCTTTGATTCAGCAAGTTGTCCAATTCCTGACTGCATTGAATGGCCTCTTTGGAATTGATTCCGAATTTTTGGGCGGTTTCAATTAAGGCCAGTCTTTTTGCTTCAATTTTATTGTTCATCATGGCAGTCTCCAACTTTCAATTATATTTTGAGCCGGGATTCAGCTTTGGATTTTTATGTTTCTTGATATTGATAGTATACCCTATTTTGTGTTAAAAGGATTTTTTTCGTCAATATGACAAAAAATGTGACATTTTTTTTGGTGTTTGCCGAGAAGATTAAAACCTGGAAAGCTCTAAAAGCAAAAAGCGTTTTCTCTTTTCAATATATTGAAAAATCTGTTTCTCCTCTTCTTCCAGCTGATGAAAAGTAGTATTTGTATATGGATCTTGTTCAAGAAATGGAGCAATGTCGGCATGCCATGTTGTAAGCGGGGGAGAAAGCCTGCTGATGGTGAATTCATGCTGCAATATGTTTTTCATTAACATAAAGTATTGAGATTTAAAGGCTGGAATGTCAAGGATTCTGGCAGATAATGTATTAAAGCCTGTCGCCGGAATGCGGTCATGTTCCATTTCCTCTCCGTGAATATTCCACCCCCATGTCGCATCATAATCCCAAGGAATGATTTGAAATGTCTTTGTCCGCTCATTTAAATAAAGAGCATAATTATGGACGAATCCGTCGAAGTTCTGGGTGCAGACGGCTCCGATGAGCCACAGCAAATATTGTTTGACATCCAAGTAGCGCTTGATTTCTTTTTCAAACATGTCATCTTTTGCAGTATTGATAAAGTAGATAAACTCTTGCAAGTAGCTGTCATGACGGTTCGAACCCAATTTTTTTTCATAGCCCTGCTGAAGGTTTTGTTTCGGCTGTTTGTCAAAAGAACTCAGAAGGGAAAAATTGGCATCGTCATCAACGGCATAATAAATAGCCCCTCCTTCTAAATGTCTCCTCTTTAAGAAAAGATCGTCAACAGATTCGATTTTTAAATAGATGCCTTCTTTTTTTTCATTTAAATAGAGAAAAACATGAGAAGCTGATGGTGAAAGAACGCCGATTTTTTCAAAAAAATAAAAGGAAAGTCTGTTGCGGATGAAAGAAGGATCGTAGAATTCGGCGTTTAAATGAAATTCTGTCTCCGATTTTTTTTCTGCCTGATTTCGATATTGAATAAAGTAAGATTTCTTTGGCAGCTTGCGGGTGTGCGCACCTCTGTATGAAATGGAGACCGGTGCTTTTCCTGAACCGGTTTGAAGCATCCCCGGAACCGCTTCATCATTCCAGACGTCTCTGTTTAAACCGAGCAGATTCTTCGGATGAATGTGCAGCCTGAAGGCCGGCAAGGCAGTGGCACTCATCATCATTTCCTCCTTTTTCAGCTGACTTATCATATGTGAAAAAAGCCTGTCCCGGAAGCGGCCTGCCTAGTTTTGAACAAAAACAGTCATTTGCCTCAGTACCCCTGTCTTTAGCTTGCGTATGATAAATCAGGACATAAAAATGTAAGAACAGGAGGTAAACTGATGAGCGATGTCCATGATCATGATATTAAAAAAGCTGTAGACCAGCTTAGGAGCGAAGGTAGAGACCATTATTTAGACCGTGAACCTGAATCCGCCGGCTCCAGCAATAGCAGGCGTTCACATAATATTTGGGATATGTGGTGGGGAATAAAACCAGACAGAAGCAAGAAACATGATAAAAGCGAGAAGCCGGATGACTGTGAAAAGCCGGATAAAAGCAAGAAGCCGGATGACTGTGAAAAGCCGGATAGAAGCAAGAAGCCGGATGACTGTGAAAAGCCGGATAAAAGCAAGAAGCCGGACGACTGCAAAAAACCGGACAGATGCAAAAAATCTGATAAATGCTGCCGCAAACGGCACGAGCATCGTCATTGCAAGAAAACTCACCACCACAGAAGAAGCAAAAGCGGCTATGAAACCATTACAAAATGGTCTGATGGAAATTTAGAAGAAATCAGACACAGAAAGCGATAATAAGAGCGGCTTGCTGCATGGTGAGCCGTTTTTTTTCGGGCGGACATAACCGGGACTTTAGAAGCGGTTTGCAGAAATCAGAAAGGGATTTTAAAATTTTTAGAGAATATGTGAAAAGGGGAAAAAGCTGAAATCATAACTGCGGGGGAATTTTTATGAAGTTTGCGACAGCCGAGCTGCACAGCCGTATATTTATTGGACTTGTCATGGATGATAGAATAATGGATTTGCAGAAGGCGGAAAAAAAGCTGTTTGAGCTTGAGACGATACCTGAAACACTCATCGAATGCGTCAGCGAGGGGGAGCGGTTTGTCCGTCATGTCAGACAGCTTGTTGAGTGGTCAGAGAAGAAAAACAATGAGGAAAGCGGTTCATTTATTTATCCGCTCTCAGACGTCAAATTGCTTGCACCTATTCCCGCGCCGCGGAAAAACGTGATTTGCATCGGAAAAAATTATCGGGATCATGCGATTGAAATGGGAAGTGAGGCGGATATTCCCGAACATATCATGGTTTTTACCAAAGCGCCGACTTCGGTGATCGGGCATTTGGAAGAAGTGGACGCCCACAAAGGCGTGACAGAAGCGCTTGATTATGAAGGGGAGCTTGCGGTCGTGATCGGAAAAACCGGGAAAAACATTCCGGAAGCTGAAGCGCTTGACTATGTGTTCGGCTACACGATCATCAATGATGTGACGGCGCGCGATCTGCAGAAGCGGCATAAACAATTTTTCATCGGCAAAAGTTTGGACGCAACCTGTCCGATGGGGCCTTATCTTGTACATAAATCAATGATCGAAGATCCTCAAAATCTAAAAGTGGAGACCCGGGTAAATGGCGAGCTCCGCCAGTCCGGCCTTACGAAAGACATGATATTTTCGGTAGCGGAAATGATTGAAACACTGTCCAAAGGAATGACGCTGGAAGCGGGTGACATCATTGCCACAGGAACGCCGTCGGGAGTGGGAAAGGGATTTCATCCGCCGAAGTTTCTTCATGAAGGGGATCAAGTTGATATCACAATAGAACCGGTCGGGACGCTTTCGAATAAAGTAAAATAAAACCTTGTGAAAAAATAGTTAATCATATATAATCAAGCTGTAAATTTTGAAGAAATGAGGGATGTGTGATGAGAAAGGATATTGTAATGTTTGTCGGACAATTGATCATTGCACAGCCCATGTAGCATATTAAACGGTTATCTTCAGATTGATCTGGTGATGTTCCATGGGCTGTATGCACGGCTCATGGAATTTTTTTGCTTGCACATGAAGCGCAAAAAAAGAGCCTTGTTTTCAGGCTCTTTTTTATTTTAAAGCATCAACAGATCATGAGGAGGAAATCGCATTGAATTTATCAGCATTAGGCATAAACTATATAAGCGGAGATGTAAAGGATGTAAAAGGAGCGGGACTAGTTTTAGGAAGAGTGGCTCTTGAGCATAAGAGGCTTTATCGGATATGGACGGAAGAAGGAGAATGGCTTGCCGAAATTTCCGGTAAACTCAGGTTTGAAGCGGAAAGCCGTGAAGATTATCCCGCTGTCGGCGATTGGGTGTATATGCGCCCGCGGGAGGATGAAAAGAAAGGACTGATCGTTGAGATTGCCCCCCGTTTCAGCAAATTTTCGCGAAAGGCGGCGGGTGATCCGGCAGAGGAGCAGATCACGGCCGCTAACATCAACACGATCTTTCTCGTGAATGCCCTCAACCAGGATTTTAACATTAGAAGAATTGAACGCTATTTGCTCCTCGCCTGGGAGAGCGGAGCAAATCCTGTCATCATTCTGAGCAAAGCCGACATCGGCAGTCAGATAGAAGAAAAAATAAGGCAGGCCGAATCAGCTGCAATCGGTGTGCCGATCCATGTCATCAGCGCCCATGAAGGAAAAGGGATGGATGAGCTAAAAGCGTATGTCAAAGAGGGAGAAACCGTTGCGCTTTTAGGCTCATCAGGCGTTGGAAAGTCAACAATGATCAACTTCTTTCTGGAGGAAGACAGGCAAGCCGTCCAGGAAGTCCGCGAAGATGATGATAAAGGGCGGCATACGACGACCCACAGGGAGATGTTTCTGCTGCCAGGAGGGGGCCTTTTAATCGATACGCCAGGAATGAGGGCCCTGGAACTGTGGGAATCAGAAGAAGGGTTCCGGCAGGGGTTTAGCGACATTGAACAGCTGGCGCAAACCTGTAAATTTTCCGACTGCCGCCATGATGAAGAGCCTGGCTGTGCGGTGCAGGCGGCACTTTCTTCCGGAAAGCTGGATGCCGGCAGATTTCGAAGCTACCTGAAGCTGAAAAAAGAGCTCGAATACCTTGCCAGAAAAACGGATAAACGAGCGATGCAGCAGGAAAAAAACCGCTGGAAACAGATTTCGAAAAACATGAAAAAACACAAAAAAAGATAAAATCGGAAAAGACGCTGATGTTTCATTTAAGCGTCTTTTTGACGTGAAAATGACAGCGTTCACATGCTTTGTTTAATGGACAGGTTCATGATAATATAAAAACGATACCTGATCTGATAGGGGGAAAAACGAATATGACGCATATGCATATTACAACTTGGGTCATCGCGCTCATTTTAGTAATCGTTTCTTACGGGCTTTATTCTGCCGGAAATCGCAAAGGCGCAAAAATCGCACATATGATTCTCCGCTTATTCTACATTTTGATTATCTTAACCGGAGCAGAGCTTTTGTTCAGGTTTACGGTATGGAATGGAGAATACATAGCAAAGGCCGTGCTTGGCCTTGTTACAGTCGGATTGATGGAGATGCTGCTGATTCGCAGGAAAAAGGAAAAATCGATCACCGGGATCTGGGTCGGCTTCATTGTCGTCCTGCTCTTAACGATCGCACTCGGACTCCGTCTTCCGCTAGGTTTTAAAGTGTTTTAATGACGGACACCAGTTCTCGCGTTTAAAGGACTGGTGTTTTTTTATGAAGGCGGTTTTGACGCTGAAATCGTTACGATCCGCTCGCCGTTGGAAGTCGTCCATTCAAATCTGTCCTTTCTCTCATCCTTTCGTTCATAATGGTGCTGAAGGGCGCAATGCTTCACATCGTTTGAAAACTGATAAAATGAAACACCTTCTGCATCCTTTTTCTCCGCTGAAAAGCATAAGCTGTTATAGGCGTAGACGCAATCAAACACGGAAAAACCAAGGTCGTTCAGCTGATCCAAAAAAGAGTAAAACTGTCCGTCTTCTAAATCATTTAAAAACGCTAAGAACGCCTGTTTTACGATTTTGAGGTAGCGGATCGGTTCACCGCCGCTTAATTTAACGGTCTCTGATCTTTCTATGATGGCAAACCGGTCGAACAGTTCCGCTTTCAGCCATTCGCCGTCTATGCTAATGAAGACGCCCGGGCTTTTTAAACTTTCAACTAAAAATAAATCTCCTTCTTCATTTTCGATCAGGCAGATCCCATCCTCCATTAAAATGTTGCCGTAAATCCATTTGCGCTTCTCTCTGTAGATTCGTTTTTCGCGTTCGATGTCCATGGCGGGTCTCCTTTCTTTCTTCGTTTTTTCCAAAACGGGCTTGTCTCATACAAGGATCTGATGGACAATTCAACTATTGTTTTTAAGTGCATAAAATAAGTAAAGTGACAAAGGAAGTGAAGCCTAAAAAGAGACAGATTATTAGAATTGGAGCTGATCGACAATGTGTGGAATTACGGGGTGGGTGGATTTTAAAAAACCGCTTGTCCGAGAACAGTCTGTCATGGAGAAAATGACTGAAACACTGTCAAAAAGAGGACCTGATGATACAAATATTTGGGGGAAGCACCATGTTTTATTCGGACATAAGCGTTTGGCCGTTGTGGATATAAAAGGCGGCAGACAGCCGATGACCCGCACACATCAAGGAAGCTGCTATACGATTTGCTATAACGGAGAGCTTTATAATACGGAGGATTTGCGAAAAGAGCTTCAAAAGCGGGGCCATCGATTCAAGGGCCATTCCGACACAGAGGTTTTGCTTCATTCATACATGGAATGGAAGGAAGAGTGCATCCACAGGCTGAACGGAATATTTGCCTTTGCAGTGTGGGATGAAGAGCGTGATCTTCTGTTTGCCGCTCGCGACCGGCTCGGAGTCAAACCGCTGTTTTATTCTGAGCAGGGCACGTCATTTCTGTTCGGATCGGAAATCAAAGCGATTCTTGCCCACCCTGAAGTAAAGGCGAGGGTGGACCGCCAAGGCTTGGCTGAGATTTTCGGACTCGGTCCGTCAAGGACGCCGGGGAACGGAGTCTTTAAAGGAATTAAGGAAGTGCGTCCAGGGCACGCCATGCGGTTCTCGAAAGACGGCTTAACGATTTGGCGCTATTGGAATGTCAAAAGTGAAGAGCACACGGACACCTTTGACGAAACGGTAGAGAATGTACGGTTCCTTTTTGAAGATGCTGTCACAAGGCAGCTAGTTTCCGATGTTCCCGTCTGTACGTTCCTGTCTGGCGGGGTCGATTCGAGCGCGATTACGGCGACAGCAGCCAAACATTTCGAAAAAGAAGGAAAAGCGCCGCTCCATACGTTTTCGATCGATTACGAAGACAATGAGCAATACTTTACATCAAGCTCGTTTCAGCCGAACGCCGACGGCCCGTGGATCAAAAAAATGTCCGAAGCATTCGGAACCGTCCATCATCATTGTGTCATTTCCCAAAAAGATCTGGCCGCCCACTTAGCGGAAGCTGTGATTGTCAGGGATTTGCCCGGGATGGCTGATGTTGATTCGTCACTGCTTTGGTTTTGCAGGGAAATCAAAAAGGATTTTGTCGTCAGTCTGTCCGGGGAATGTGCCGACGAAATTTTTGGCGGATATCCTTGGTTCCATTCGACTGAGGATGTGAAAGGTTTCCCATGGATGAGGTCGATGGAAGAACGGATCGGTCTTTTGCAGGATACTTGGCAGGAAAAGCTGAACCTCAAGGAATATGTGATGTCCAAGTATGAGGAAACGGTTCATGAAACACCGCTTCTCGACGGGGAAACAGGCGAGGAAAAAAGAAGGAGAGAGCTGTTTTACTTAAATATGCTCTGGTTTATGACGACGCTCTTAGACCGGAAAGACAGGATGAGCATGGGCGCAAGCCTCGAAGTCCGGGTTCCGTTTGCCGACCACAGGCTGGTTGAATATGTATGGAACATTCCATGGGATTTCAAAATGCACGAAAACCGCGAAAAAGGCGTCTTCCGCAAAGCGTTGGAAGGGATTTTGCCGAATGAGGTTTTATACCGCAAAAAAAGTCCATATCCGAAAACGCATCACCCTGGATATACAAAAGCCGTGAAACAATGGCTGGAATCTTTGCTGAATCAAAAAGACTCGGCGCTGCACGTCTTTTTAGACAAGAAAAAACTCGATCAGCTGATCGAGACAGAAGGTGCATCATTTCAAGTTCCTTGGTACGGACAATTGATGAAAGGACCGCAGCTCATCGCACATCTTGCTCAAATTCATACTTGGTTTGAAACATACAGGATTGATATTGAAGAATAGAACACCCGGCGGCTGCCGGGTGTTTTTGATTAGATCTGTTCCGTTTTGGATGATGGGCCAGGCTTTAAGTTGTTTAGCCGTGAGACGAGATCCGTTCCGAAATCAGAGCTGATTTCCGTGTCGCCCTGGTCGAGGTAGCTCTCTTTATACTCATAAGCAGAAGAGCCGTGCTCAGCGTAATCGAGTCCGGAAATTTCTTCTTCTTTGGAAACCCGGATTGGAGCAGCAGCTTTCATCACCGCGGCGACGACCGAAGTCGCTGCAAGGGTCCAGCCGGCAATGGCCAATACACCGACGGCTTGAATCCCGAGCTGGGAGATTCCGCCTCCGTAAAAGAGTCCGCTCGATGTATTGAAGAGCCCGACCGCAAGCGTTCCCCAAATACCGCATACACCGTGGACGGCAATGGCGCCGACTGGATCATCAAGCTTCAGAATCTGGTCGATGAACTGGACACCTGCCACTAAAATGACACCTGCGATTAGGCCGATCAAAATGGAACCTGTAAATGATACACCATCAGCCCCGGCCGTGATGCCGACAAGTCCGCCGAGCGCCCCGTTTAAAGTCAAGGAAGGATCGATCCTGCCGTAGCGGAAATAAGTGAACAGCGCTGAGCTGACAACTCCGCCTGAGGCGGCTAAAAGGGTTGTCGTAATGACGTGCGGCACTGCTGCGGGATCGGCCGCGAGCGTGCTGCCGCCGTTGAATCCGAACCAGCCGAACCAAAGGATAAAAACGCCGAGGGCGCCGAGCGGAATACTGTGGCCCGGTATGGCGTTCACTTTTCCGTTTGCATATTTGCCAATACGAGGACCGAGAAAGATGACGGCGGCGACCGCACCGGCAGCACCTGTCAAATGAACGATTGCAGACCCTGCAAAATCGATGAAACCAAGGTCATAAAGCCAGCCTTCCCCCCAAGTCCAATGGCCGACGACCGGATAGATGATGCCGGTCATAAACAGTGTTAAAATCATGTAGCTGCCAAGTTTCATCCTTTCGGCAACAGCTCCTGAAATAATCGTCGCGCACGTAGCGGCAAACACGGCCTGGAAAACGAAAAATCCGATATCTTGGTCACCCGCCAAAGCAAATCCGTTTGTGCCGATGAATCCGCCGGCGCTGTCTCCGAACATAAAAGCATAGCCGGCAAAGAAATATAGGATCGAGCCGATCGAGATCGTCAGGAAATTTTTCATCAAAATGTTTAAGGTGTTTTTCGCTCTTGTAAAACCTGACTCGACCATCGCGAAGCCGGCGTGCATAAAAAAGACGAGCAGGGTGCCGATCGCCACCCAGGCCATATGAACAGAGTCGTTGACCGACTGTACCGTCGGCTCTGCGGCGAATGCCGATGCTGTAAGAAAAAAGCTTAGAAAAAGTACGAAAGATATCTTTTTCTTCAAAAAAATCATCCTTTCTTAAAGTATTGACAGAGAAGCAGACGAGGCAGCTGTTTCTTGCTTTAGAACCGGTGTTTAAACGATCGCTTCTTTTCCGGATTCCCCTGTGCGGATCCGAATCGCGTTTTCTATAGGAAGCACAAATATTTTTCCGTCGCCGACCGTATTTGTTGAACATGTGCTTTCAATAATTTGGATGATTTCATCGACGTTTTCAGATTCAATGACCATTTCAACTTTTACTTTTGGCAGCAGTTTGATTTCATAGGCGGTGCCGCGGAAGAGCGCTTGTTTACCTCTCTGTTGGCCGCAGCCGGCGACTTCTGAAACCGTTAATCCGTTTATGCCAACCTCTTCAAGCTTTTTTCGGAGGCGAGGAAACTGTTCAGGACGTATAATCGTTTCGATTTTTTTCAAAATGTATATCCCCCTTTTTATTAATGTAAGGTTTTATCACGTGTATTGTTATGTTTATTATCATACGTAAAAATAAAGTGAAAATCAATATGAATTTTCAAAAAAATTAATCTATTAGACCTATTCATCATCAGGGATATTCTCATAGACTCATATTCGTGTTAACTTTTATAACAAGAAAACCGGCTTTCATTGAAAGCCGGTTAAGCTGCAAACCCTTTTTGAAGCCATATCTTTGATCTCCATCTTCTGTACATGAAAATCCCTCTGACCCATTCATCCGCAATAAATGAAAACCAAATGCCCGCCAGGCCGAAGCCAAGCTGAATTCCGAAAATATAAGCGATGGGAAGCCCGATCCCCCACATTGACACAATCGCCATATAGACGGGATACTTTGCGTCGCCGGCTGCTCTTAATGAGTTGATAATGACGACATTAAATGAGCGGCCTGGTTCCAGAATGATTGTCAAAACAATCAGTGCGCTGGCCGTGGCGATGATATCAGGGTTGCTGCTGAAGATGCCGATGAGCGGCTTTGAAAAAACGGCGAAAAGAACCGAAGTGATGGTCGTGATTGCCAGTGCCCACCACAGGCTTTTCAAGCAGCGGCTGTAGGCTTCGTCAAATTGCTTCGCCCCGATATGGCGTCCGATCAAAATTTGCGTTCCCTGGCTGATCGCAGTTCCAAAAAGCATGATAAACATCATCAAGTTTTGCGTATATACTTTTGTCGTCAGCGCCTGAGCGCCCATCAGCGTGATAAAATAGGTAACGATCATCTGTGACGCGTTATAGGAAAGCTGTTCACCGGCGGAAGGGATGCCGATTTTCAGCAGCTTCTTTAAATGGCTTTTTTGCATGAAAAACAGGCGTTTTGATAAAAGCGGCATACCGATTCGCTTTTTGACGAGCAAAGCGATCGCTAAAAGCCCGATGATGCGCGCCGCCGACGTAGACAGCGCAACACCTGCAACACCCAAGACCGGAAAGCCGAACGGTCCGAAAATCACAAGATAGTTGCCGGCGATGTTTAAAATATTCATCCCGATCGTTACGGCCATCGTATCTTTTGTATAGCCGTAACTTTTTAAAATGGCGCTGAACGTCATAATGAGCGCCTGGATAAAGGAAAGACCGCCGACGATCTGCAGAAAGATGCCAGCTTCGGCAAGCAGCTCAGCTGACAGCCCCATCATCAATAAAAGCGGTTTGGCAAAAAGATACATCACGGCACTGATGAACAGACTGATCATAAAATTGGTACTGATGGAAACATATCCGACTTCCATCGCTTCTGTTTTTTGCCGCGACCCTAGAAATTGTGAAATAATCACCGTTGTGCCTGTCGCAATGAAACCGAACATGACAATGACCAAGTTCAGCATTTGGTTGCTGACGCCGACGGCTGCCACGCTGTCATCGGAGTATTGGCTGAGCATCAGGGTATCAGCGTTTCCCATCAGCATATATAATGAAACCTCTATAAAAATAGGCCAAGTTAAAGAGAATAAGGAGAGGTTTTGAGTATTTGTTTTTTTCATGGCGCCTGACCACCTTTCTTTTCAAAAATCCGTTTAATAGTGTACCGTCATTTTTCTATAATAAGAAGAGACGAAACCGATACTTTTTGGAGAAATCCGACCAAATCAAAAGGGGGAGAGAACATGGAACATATCATCTTCACGATCCCGCCGCTCCCCGTTTTGATCGTCTGCGGCGAAGGGGTGTTCAAAAGAGGGGAAAAGCATGTGAAGCGCGAATACCCCGTCTTTGACCTCTTATATGTGATCAAAGGGGAATTGTTTTTGACAGAGGACGGCGTGCCTCACCGCGTTCGGCAGGGGGAATACATTATCCTCGTCCCCGGTCTCGACCATTACGGACATCAGGGCTGTGATGAGGAAACCCATTATTTTTGGCTCCACTTTCAAGAGGCATCCTATGAATTGGGGCAGAGCGGAGGAGAGAACTGGACAGAGCTCAAGCTTAAGCAGGGAACGTTTGAAACGCCGCCTCTATATCATTTGAAGCTTCCGAGGAAGGGGAAGGTCGATCAAAAGGCGTTCATTGAAAAGCAGTTTCGAAGTTTAATTGATGACACCGCCGAAAATTCAGATCTGCCCCTCAGAAAGCAGCTGCTGTTTGAAGAGCTGCTGATTCATTTGCAGAAGGAGGCGTTTCATATTCCTTCCGCAAATGAACGGGTCGCATCAGAGGCCCAGCGCTATATTGACCGGCATTTTAAAGAAAAGCTGAGCATGGATCAGCTTTCAGCGGCCCTTCATTACCACCAGGACTATATCACCCGCTGCATGCATAAAGTGTTTGGTATCACACCGGGGCAATACGCCAATAAAGCGCGGATTCTTGAAGCGAAACGGCTTCTTTCTGTGACAAACGACAAGCTGTCATCCATCGCAGAACAAGTCGGAATCGATGATCCAACCTATTTTTCCAAGCTTTTTAAACAAATAGAAGGAATTTCGCCGATTGAATACCGAAAGATGATAAAGAGGAATATTGAATAAAGCCTTTCATATCGACCATAGCCTAAAAGCGGATCGGAGGAGAAAAATTTGGCGTCCATCTATGGTGATAAAGTAACACTGCGGCCGATAATAATGGATGACCTGCCTGTATTATGGAAGATGATTTACGGAGTGAAAAAACCTGAGTGGAAAAAGTGGGATGCGCCTTATTTTCCGCTTCAGCCTGAGCCTTATCAATATTTCGCCGACTCATTTTTGCCGGCTTTAAAAGACAAGCCGCCGCGCTATGCGGCGATCGAGATCGGGGGAGAACTGAAAGGAACGGTTTCTTATTATTGGGAATGCCGGCCGACACGCTGGCTTGAATGCGGGATCGTCATCTATGATCCGCGATTTTGGAACGGAGGATACGGTACTGAAGCCGTTTCATTATGGGTCGGCTTCTTATTTGAAAACATCGATGTGCCAAGAATTGGGATGACGACGTGGTCCGGGAATCAGCGGATGATGAAATGCGCCGAAAAAGCCGGGTTTACGATGGAGGGGCGCATCCGCAAAGTCAGATATTATGACGGAATCTATTATGATTCAATCAGATACGGCATTTTAAGGGAAGAGTGGGAGCGGATTTGCTGCTCAAGCTGAGACGCTCTATAATATGATATTAGAAATCTTCCTAGTGGAATTAGATGAGGGGACGAAATGAAAAAAACCATTTATGATGTGGCAGAAGCGGCGGGGTTTCCATTTCCACTGTCTCACGGGTGATCAACAATACGGGGAGAATCAGCAAGACAAAAAGTATTTGCCGTCATGATCGTGACACCGACGAGCACGCATGCTGAAGTGATCAAAAAAGCGGCAGACCATGGAAAAAGCCGATCGTGACTGAAGTAGCCGCGGCGGATAATTTGGAGATCGCGATTGCGGCAACCGAATCTTCCTTAACCGGCAAGCCTGTAAAGCTTCAGTATCAAACAGGGCAGATTTAGAAAACGATGGGGGAATATGGATTAGGAGGCTCGGTTCTCTTCATGCGCAAGTCGGCTTTCAAAACATAAAGGTGAAAAAATGCTGCGCAGCATCGAAACAGGTTTTGATCGAATTTCCAACATCGCATCCTTCACGAGCCAAAGGAAACCGCCGCCTCCTGCGGACTCACAATATCATCTGCCAAATTGATTTTAGCTCCGGCTTAGCATAGAAGCGATGCCGAGATTGAAAGCAGTGGCATTGGCAAATCGCTGTATAGAAAAACGTTGGATGTGATCAAGCCCTTCCTTCTGCTCAAAGACTGGATCAGAAAATGCTTGCAGCAAACTGATAAACATAGCAAGGACTGCCAGTCATCCAGCTTGGCATCGAGCCGGTCCGCTTGGCCGATGATATTCTTAAACCTGTCCATTTGAACAGATCGTCTTGAGACATGTATGAATTTGTTCAGTATGTGTAAGTTCCAAGATGCAAAAAACGCCGGCTTCCTAACGTCTCTCAAGGTTCTTAAGGGGAGCTTCTTCTTTTTGATATACGTCAGGCACCCCCGGAGGAAACATCAAGGTTCAGCCGGGATAGACCGGCTTCCTGCTCATTCTTCGCAGCCGATGATCCAAGTTCAGTGCAATGTGCCGCGGAATTGTCCTTCAGCCATCCTTACCGCGAATTGACAACAGGCCTGAGATTCAGTTGATAATCGACATTAACGTCCATGTTCTCCCAATGCTTCAGCCAGTCTTTGTTGCTCATCGGCTTTGTAAACGGGAACAGGGCTTCACCGCCGATTTCAAGAGGATCAGCTTTGATCTCTTGGATTTCTTTAAGAAGCTCTGTTGTCTGTTTCTCCAATTCAGCTTCTACATCTTTGATGAGCGTTCGAAACTCCCTTTGATTTTGCAGATCTTTATCCCCGGTGTACTCTTCAATTCCGGCATCCACTTTCACTTTCATGGATAGCGACGTATTTTTTTTGTTCAAGTCCATATAGACCTTTGAACGAGCCTGACCGAGAACGACAGAAAGCCGGGGAAGCTCCAGAATTTTGAGGTACTTGTTATTGTGGATCAGCTGAAATATTTGATCATTCATCCCGGCAAGAATTTTCACCAGTTTGTCATCCTTAAAAAGGGCCGTGCCTTCGTATGTGAAATGATTTTCATTCGTTTGGAAAACGGGAACATAAGGATCGGAAAAAAGAGTGTACAGCTGGTTTTTGAATTGATGCAGGTTGACAATGCTCATTTCTCCTTGATTTGCTTTTTCGAAATGCCTTAATGTCTGATATAGATAGAAATCAAACTTTTCGCTTTGCTTCAGTTCGCTGAGCATGTATTTTTCAAAGTCACCCTTGACGATCATCAGGTAAAGGCGCTGAGGGGTTTTTGGATCGTTCAGCAGTGTGTTAATGATCGAAACGACCCCTTTTCTGGCCAGTTGTTCTTCAATCATCACCATCCGGAGCTGCCCGTTTTCCAGCTCATTGTAATAATTTAAATTAAAATGCTTGCCGGCTTGTTTGATCATGTTAACCTCTTTATTGAATATTCGTTTCTTCTCAAGTCCCACCGGCGGGACTAATGTGCTCATTGACAGTTTTTCTTTTTTCCCTTCCTGTATATACCAAAATGTAACAGGAGAAATCTCTTCAATCTCATGATTTTCAACAAATGGAGAACAGCCTTGTGCTATAAAAAGGCTGATCATTAGAGAGCATAGTAAAGATCGTTTTCCTTTCGTCATGATATACGCCTCTTTCGTTTAGCCGCTGCTGCAAGCAATGAAGGAACAAGGGCATAAGTAATGGCTCCTATCGAAACTTCCAGCAAAAACCACATGTCCTTCTGTTCACCGGATTCCCAAAACCATGTGCTTAATATGAGGGAGCATGCCAGAAGCAAGAGAAAACTGATGAGAAATCCTTTTCGGGTCACCGGTTTCGAGACTTTTTTGAAAAGGATCCGGACACCGCCGTACAAACATAATAGAAAGATGGCGATGACAAAAATAAAATGAAACATATGGGCAGACAGCAAAAAGGTGTCGATCCGCTCAAGTATCGGTGATTGCAAATAGCGGAGCATATTCAAGACCGGGAAAATGGTTTCACGCAAATAAGAGGAGCCGTAAAAGAATAACGAAGACACAAACAGAAACAGATATTCAAAAAGAGAAATCGAATTTCCGATTGATAAGTATTTCAGAACATGATCATGTTTTTTGAACCAGGGAGCCAGGCAAATCAGGTACTCGGGACCGGAAAATGCAGACCAAGTGACAAGCAGCGTTTTCCATGATTGTTTCGTCCACTCAAAAGGAATAAGCGGATATAAATCATTCAGTGAAGCGATCGGGGGAAAGTAAAACCGGATAAATAGAAAAACGATCCAAAACGAGGATAAAAACGCGATAATTGCAAACCTCATCGTATTTTCCATTCCGCGGGAAGCCGCATAGCCGCTGATCAAGACGACAAATAATACAAGCCAGTTTATATTGATGGCGGGAAAGATAAAATGGCGGACCGTTTCCGCATAACTCACGATCATAATAGCGGTTTTTATAAACAGCTGTATCAAGCTGATCAAAACGAAAAAACGGAGTTTACCTTCACCGATAAGTTCTTTGAAGCCCTCATATCCTTTGGCGGCATAAGGAGAGGAAAGCCATTTGGATAATATCAACAAGTTCAGCTGTGACAGTATGCCAATGACAAAAATTCCGAAAATCATATACGGATGAACCAAGTACATCGGCAGAACCAGGATGAAAAACAGAACCTGTGTGCGATTAAGGATAATGATCATGTATAAACCGTCAAGAGGTCTTGTTTTTTGAAATAACGTAAAAGGACTCACTTGATCATCTCCTTTTGCTGTACCGCCATTTTTGAAGAGGATGTAAAAATTCCGGGCGTTTTTTCAGCCATATTAACGGGCTCCGAATGACAAGATCGAGCCAATCCCGCAAATAAAAAGGGGTTAACGGGGCCAAATAAGGCTGTTTTAAAGAAGTAAGCCCATTTAAATGGACGAATAACCCAATGAACCCGAGCATCAAACCAAAAAAGCCTAGACAAGCTGAAAACAGAAGAAACGTAAAATGCATTAACGTATATCCTTTCGCCACAATGTAATTAGGAACCAAAAATGAAGTCACTGTTGAGATGCCGACTAAGACAATTAAAACTTTGCTGACAAAACCTGCTTGTACTGCCGCTTCCCCGATGACAATTCCGGAGATGACCCCCAAGGTTGAACTTGATTTTGTCGGCATTCGAACGCTTGCTTCCTTTATAAATTCGATAACGATAAGCATGAGAGCAGCTTCCCAAAACGGGTTAAACGGCACTTGGCTCCTTGACTGGATCAAAACAAAGAGTATCTGCAAAGGAATCATATGATAATGATGAGTCGATAGCGCTACATATATTGGTATCAAAGTGATTGACAGAAAAAAACTGAGGTAGCGAAGGCATCTGAAAAAACTCGATATCGGCCAGCGGATGGTATAGTCTTCAGATGAATGAAACAGATGAAAAAATGTAATAGGCGCATTCAGTGCAAATGGCGTATTATCGACCAAGATGGTGAGCTTGCCGATGCTCAAATTATAGACGCAAATATCAGGGCGCTCTGTCTGTTGAAATTGAGGGAAGATGGTATGCTGATGATCTTCCATCAATTCTGCAAGCTGAGAAGAATCAAACATCATATCAAAATTGATTTCAGCTATTCTTTTTTTCGCCTGCTCAACAAATTCAGGGTTGATCAGTCCGTCAATATAGACGAGGACAACCGATGTCTTACTTAATGCTCCGATCTCTAATCTTTCTGTTTTCAAGTTTGTTAAAGGAAGCCGTCTTCGTATTAAAGAGATATTGATGCCGATCTGTTCTGTAAAGCTGTCCTTTGGGCCGTACATAATCGTTTCCGTATCAGATGATTCAATCTGCCGTCCCAATTGATTTTCGAGCGGGATCGCATACCAGTGCTGGCGAATCGGGTCGTGGATGAGAACCGATCCGGACATTAACAGGTCTTTCGCTGTATCTAAAGATGTGAGATGCCAAACGTTTAAGATCAAACTTTTTAAATAGTCGTACACCGTATCTTCCGCACAGCTGACCATGGGCTTGATAATCAAATCTTGGAGGATTCCTTCATCAATAATCGTATTGATGTAATAAAACACAGCCTTTTGTCCGTTCTTCGTTTCATATTCTTCGGCTTTGGCATCACTCATCCCGGCAATCGTTTCTTTAATGGCTTCAGGATTAATATCCGCTATTGCGGTAGTGGTTGGTGATTGATCTTTCTTTCGAAACATGGACATCCCTCATCAACAAATAATCAAACCGGTTTTCCGGCGATTTACAGATGAGTTTATTGTGCACGCCCGCGCTTAATTTATGCAGAATGACAAAAACGCCCAAAAAGTGAGGCGGACGTTTTTTCAGGTGAAAAATGAGGCGCCGAGATAGATGGCAAGGCACCACATCACGGCTGCAGATCCTTTGTTGAACAAGACAAGCGTGACCCCTCCAGAATCGACCCGTTTCACGGCCCGTCCCGCCGCTGCCAGTCCTGTGAACCATACCCATGAGACAAAGATGCATGATCCGGTAAACAGCCATTTTTCCGGCCCGTCATATGCTAACGAGTTGGTGCCGATCACTCCGACAATATCGAGTATGGCATGCGGGTTCAATAATGATACAGCGGCAGCAATAACGATTTGTTTTTTGACCGTCATCGCATCTTGTTTTTCTTCTTCTTTGGGCTTGCTGTGCCATGTGATCCATCCCATATAAATCAAAAAACAAAAGCCGCCGATCAATAATATGATTTTCACCGCAGGGAGGCCGGCGACGGCTGCAGAAACACCTGTAACAGCCAATATGATGAGAAGCGAATCACATATCGCTGCGGAAATCACAAGCGGCAGAACCCGCCAAAAGCTGGGCAGTGCGGCTCCTTGCTGAAAGATCAAGACGTTTTGCGCACCCAGCGGCAGAATCAGTCCAAAAGCAAGCATCACCCCGTGTATTGCTGCGTTCATTGCTATTAAAACCCCTTTCATCAAAAACATCTGTTTTATTGTAGGGCAAGAGGCGGCCGATGTCTCCGGCCATTTGGCTGGCTTAAGAAACCAGCCAAATGCTATCCTTTTAAAAAAGGAGCTGAAACAAAAGTTGAAGATACGGCTGGAACGAAGCTCAGGGGTACCGCTATATCAGCAAATCGAACAAATCATTAAAGAGAAAATCTCACAGGGCGAATGGCCGCCCGGAACCAAAATTCCGTCCCAGCGGAAACTGGCAGACATTTTTGAAGTGAACAGAAGTACGGTGACCGCTGCACTTGACGAATTGACAGCCCAAGGACTTCTCGAAGGGAAACGGGGCGGCGGGACAATCGTGACAAATCTTACATGGAGCGGGCTGACTGAATGGCCTGTGCTCGACTGGACAGGCTATGTACGCTCAGGAATCCACCGCCCGAATTCGTTGACGATTCAGGAGATCAACCGGCAGGAATTTAAGAAGGACATCATCAGGCTCGGGACAGGTGAACTTGCGCCAGAGCTTTTGCCATATCAGCAGATGAAAAAGATTCTTCAAGATGCTGAAGCCGGAAAGCTGATGCTCGGATATGAAGAGCCGAAAGGAAATCGATATACAAGAGAAGTGCTGGCAGCACATTTGAAGGAAAAAGGCATACATGTTTCGCCTGATTCCATTCTGATCGTCTCCGGCGCTCTTCAAGCATTGCAGCTCATCTCGATCGGCCTTTTAAAACGGAAAGCCGCCGTTCTTACGGAAAAGCCGTCATATTTATACTCGCTGCACATTTTTCAATCGATGGAGATGAGGCTTTATGGGCTTCCGCTTGATAAAAGGGGATTAGACCCGGCTGTCATTTCCGCCTGCAAAAAACAGCATGGCGCCGATCTTTTGTATACGATTCCGTCCTTTCACAATCCGACGGGCTTTCAGATGGCGGAAGATAGAAGAAAAGAGCTGATTCAAGTCAGTAAACGCTTATCTCTCCCGATTATTGAAGATGATGCATATGGCGACTTATGGCTTGATATGCCGCCGCCGTCTCCGCTAAAAGCCTTGGACCAAGACGGAAACGTGCTTTATGTCGGTACATTGTCAAAAACGGTCAGTCCAGGACTTCGCATCGGCTGGGTGGCCGGTCCGGAACCCGTGATCGACAGGCTGGCAGATATCAAAATGCAGACGGACTATGGCTCAAGCTCCCTTTCTCAATGGGCTGCCGCGAAATGGATTTCGAGCGGACTTTATGCAGAAAACCTCAAGCTGATCAGAAATGAACTGAAAAAAAGGCGCGACACAGCGCTTCGCTGTCTAGAAGCCTATTTTGGCGGGATCGCCCGCTGGGAAAAACCGCGCGGCGGGTTTTACATATGGGTGACTTTTCTAAAGCCTCTAGCGATCAGCGCCTTGTTTGAAAAAGCACTAAAAAAGAACATCCTCATCAATCCCGGAACCCTTTACGATAAAGAGGCAAAGCAAAGCATCAGGCTGTCTTATTCTTACGCTTCTCGATCAGCCCTCGAAAACGGGATTCGAATCGTCGCTGAACTTGCCCGGGAACTCATGTAAATATCCGCGTAGGCTGAAACCTCACCTCGGTTTCAGCCTTATTTTTGCGTGACTCATGCCTCAGGACACTTAAAAACAAACCATTAAATTCCAACAATGCACACTTCAACAAACTATTGATTCATATTAAGAACTTTATAGACCGCGAAAAAGGGCGGTATTTTACCGATTGTGAGAAACGTCTCATTTTTCCGAATCTTATTGACATATACGCGTCACAAAATATACACTTTTTTTGTCATTGAAAATGATAATCTTTATCAATTGGAGGAATGCTTTCTATGTCTGTACAAACCCGTTCTAAAAATCAAGCGTTTTTGGAGCAGCAAAATAGAAGAGAATCAAATGCGCGTTCTTATCCGCGGAGGTTTCCGCTCGCCATGCAAACGGCGGAAGGCATCTTGGTAAAGGATGCGGATGGAAAGCAATATTATGACTGTCTGGCCGGAGCAGGTACGCTGGCGCTTGGTCATAATCATCCAGTTGTGATTGAAGCCATTCAAAAAATGATCGATGAAAAACGCCCGCTGCATACGCTTGATATCACATCAGAAATAAAAGAAGAGTTTATCAGCGAAGTGTTTGCAAGTCTTCCTGAAGCATTTGCCAAACGGGCGAAAATTCAGTTTTGCGGCCCTACCGGCGGTGATGCGATCGAAGCCGCGCTCAAACTTGTGAAAACGGCCACCGGCAAGAGAAGCATCCTTTCTTTCCACGGTGCATATCACGGAGCTACGCACGGAACGATGTCTCTAAGCGGCAATTTGTCTCCGAAAGAAAATGTCCAAGGGTTAATGCCTGACGTCCACTTCCTGCCGTACCCATATGAATACCGCTGTCCGTTCGGCATCGGTGGAGAAGACAGCCACCGACTGTCAAGCGCATATATTGAACATATGCTGGATGATCCGGAAAGCGGAATTTTGCAGCCGGCCGGAATGATCTTTGAAGCTGTTCAAGGTGAAGGAGGATCGGTCCCGGCGCGGGCAGACTGGATCAGGGAAATGAGAAGAATCACAAAAGAACGCGGAATTCCTTTGATTATTGATGAGGTGCAGACTGGAATCGGAAGAACCGGAAAAATGTTTGCGTTTGAACACGCCGGCATTATACCGGATGTCATCGTGCTCTCAAAAGCGATTGGCGGAAGCCTGCCATTGTCTGTCGTCATCTATGATCAAGATCTTGATAAATGGGGGCCTGGCGCGCATATCGGCACATTCAGGGGAAACCAGATGGCGATGGCGGCCGGAACCGCGACATTAAAATATATAAAAGACCATGATGTTCTTTCACACGTGGAAGTAGTCGGTGCGAAGCTTATGCGGGAATTAAAAGACATTCAGCAGCATGTTCCCGAAATCGGCGATGTCAGAGGGCGCGGGCTGATGGTCGGTGTTGAGATTGTCGCGCCACACCAAAAACAAAGCGGAAGCGGCAGTTTTCCGGCCGATCCCGAACTTGCAAGCCTGATTCAAAGAAAATGCTTTGAAAAAGGGCTGATTGTCGAAACGGGCGGCCGCCATGGAAGTGTTATCCGTTTCTTGCCGCCGCTTATCGTAACAGAAGCGCAAATCGACGATATCATCACCCTTTTCAAAGAGGCTGTCTATGAAGCTGTCAAGTAAACAGAAAAACGTTGATTCCCTGTTCATGCACAACGGTGAACAGGGGATCGAAGCCTACCGGAAAGCGGTGCATACCGTTGTTGAAACATTGTGGGCTGAATGGAAGGAAAAAACAAAGCCCTACAGCGGGAAGATGCCGCATGAATTAGACAAACACATCAAAAACTTGTTTTCATTTCAGGAAACAGGTGAGCCGCTTGAAGATGTTCTTGAAGAGCTGAAAGACACATATTTGCCGCACCGCATTCATGTCGAAGATCCAACATGCGCCGCTCATCTGCATTGCCCGCCGCTGATCCCCGCGCTTGCGGCAGACATGCTGATCAGCGTGCTGAATCAGTCGATGGATTCCTTTGATCAAAGCGGGGCCGCATCTTTAATCGAGGAAGAAATGGTCGAATGGCTCTGCCGGAAATTTGATTACGGCGAAAAAGCGGACGGCACTTTTACGAGCGGAGGTACACAATCAAATTATATGGGTCTTCTATTGGCGCGCGATGCATTTTGCGAAAAACAGTGGAATTGCAATGTGCAAAAAGACGGCCTTCCGTCTGAAGCGCGCCGTTTGCGGATTCTTTGTTCGAAGGATGCTCATTTTACCGTGAAAAAATCGGCTTCCCAGCTTGGATTGGGCGAGCGTTCTGTCGTCCTCGTCGACACGGATGAGCATAAGCGGATGTGCCTGTACGACTTAAAGAAAAAAACCGCCATGCTGAAAGAGTCGGGGTTTTATCCGTTTGCGATTGTCGCAACGTGCGGCACGACGGATTTTGGAAGCATTGACCCGCTTTCCGAACTTGCAGATGTCGCGCAAGCCGAGGGACTGTGGCTCCACGTGGATGCCGCTTATGGCGGGGCATTGATTTTGAGCAAAACCCGGCGCTATAAACTGGCCGGCATCCACAGGGCGGACTCGATCAGCGTTGATTTTCATAAGCAGTTTTATCAGCCGATCAGCTGCGGCGCTTTTCTTGTGAAAGACGGGCGGAATTTCCGCTTCATTGATTATCATGCCGATTATTTAAATCCCGAAGAAGATGAAGCGGACGGCATCGTCCATCTCGTCAATAAATCGATTCAGACGACGAGGCGTTTTGACGCTTTAAAGCTGTTTGTTTCACTGCGTGTGATCGGTGAAGATATATTCGCCGAGATGATTGACTGGACATTTTCCTTGGCTGAAGCAGCGGCGCAAACCATTTCTGAAAGCGGCCGGTTCGAGCTGCTGAACCCGCACCCGGAGCTGAATGCTGTCGTCTTCCGCTGTCTCGGCGGGGAAGATGATGCGGAAAATGACGGCTTGAATAAATACATTCACAGAGAACTGTTTCGAACAGGCCGGGCTGTCATCGCAAAGACCGCAGCCGATGGAAAAACATATTTAAAATTCACGCTGCTCAATCCGAGAACGACTCTTTCAGATCTTGAAGGAGTTCTCAGCGAGATTCAAAAGCTGGCAAGCCTTTATTTGAATAGCAGGAGGGTAACACGATGACTTCATTTAAAGAGATAGCAGAAAATGCTACGATTCAAAGCTTTTTAAATTGCTATTTGCGGGAAACCGGCATGAAAACATATGAGCTCACGGCCGGTTCAGAGAAAACGCTGGTTGCACCGCTCGACCGCCAGCAAATCGAGCTGATCATTCCGGTCAAATATTGGTCGAAAACGGGGAGGCATCTCTTTTCATTTCCGCTTTACTACAAAACAAAACAAGATGGAAAACAGCTTCCGCTCGACTATGTCACACTCGTCTCCCTCGCTTCAAAAGAACTGCTGCTTCAGCAGAACAACCGGGGTGCAGAAGATGAATTTATGCTCAGGGTCATTTTAAGCTGCCGCAATATCCGCCGCTATGTCGAAGAAAGGGCGGGGGATCAGACAGAGCTGAATACGGCCGACTTTACGTTTATCGAAGCGGAGCAGTCGCTGCTTTTGGGTCACCTGTTGCATCCGACGCCAAAAAGCAGGCAGGGAATGAAGGAGGAAGAGGAGAAAATCTTCTCTCCCGAATTAAAGGGAGAGTTTCAGCTTCACTATTTTAAAGCCCATGCGTCACTCGTGCTTCATGACTCGTGCACAGGGACAAAAGCGCCTTTTTTGATTGAAGAAGAGCTGAAAAACGACCCGATGATTGACAAAGAATGGCTTGCCAAAGAAACGGCCGATTCGGCATTTGTTCTGCTTCCTTCACACCCCCTTCAAGCGAAGGCGCTGCTTGAGGAGCCGTATGTCAAAAAGCTGATCGAAGAAGGTTTGCTTACATATCTAGGCGCAAAAGGTCAGAAGTTTACGGCGACTTCCTCGGTCCGTACGGTCTACAGCAAACGGTCGCGGTATATGTACAAATTCTCGGTTCCGATCAAAATCACGAATTCCCTCCGCGTGAACAAACAAAAAGAGCTTGACCGAGGAGTTGAAATGGCGCGGCTTCTTGAATCAGAGCTTGGCGAAAACTTAAAAGCCGCATTCCCGGGCTTTCGTGTGATCAAAGACCCGGCTTACATTTCGCTTAAAGGAGAAAACGGAGAGTCGGGATTTGAAGTCGTCATCAGGGAGAATCCGTTTTATGACGATGACCGTTCGGCAAGCCTGATCGCCGGTTTGTGCCAGGATCACGCCTATGGAAAAGAATCAAGACTGTCGGTCATCATCAAATCATTGGCATTAAAAGAGGGACGCTCAACAGAAGAAGTAAGCGCTGATTGGTTTGACAAGTATTTGTCACTATCGCTTGAGCCTGTATTGTGGCTGTTTGAAACATACGGGCTGGCGATCGAAGCGCACCAGCAAAACGCCGTTATTCAGCTGAAAAACGGCTATCCCGCCACTTTTTATTACAGGGATAACCAAGGCTATTATTACTGTGAATCAAAAGCGGATGTCCTGTCCAATCTGATCGAAGGCTTAAGCGAAAAAAGCGAAACGATCTGCTCCGACGGGGTGGCTGTCGAAAGGCTGCGCTATTATTTCTTCTTCAATCACTTGTTTGGACTTGTGGGCGCCTTCGGGTGTGAAGAGCTGATCAAAGAAGAGGCGCTGCTCGGGATGATCAGGGACAGACTTGAGAAGGCGGAGAAAAAGTATGGCATTACCGAACTGACGGACAGCCTGCTTCGTTTTCCGGCGCTTCCGTGCAAAGCCAATCTCTTGACGCGGTTTTATGACATGGATGAACTGACAGGCTCGCTTGAAACCCAATCGCGCTACACATCCGTGGAAAACCCTTTGCTGAAGGAGGCGGCCGTCGTCCATGAATGATCGGATCACATTTCAAAAGGCTGATTATGAAAGAGATGTGTCTCTCGTATACCGCTGGATGCAGGAAGAGCATGTCATCCCGTTCTGGCATTTGAATATGCCGTTCGCAAAATTTGAAGCCCATTTTCAGAAGGCGATCACAGACCCTCATCAGACGCTGTACATCGGTTTTATCAATGATGTGCCGATGAGCTACTGGGAATCGTACTGGGTCAAGGGGGACATCATCGAACACCATTATGGCAATGTGCCGTATGACCAGGGCATTCATCTGTTGATCGGCGAGAAAACTTTTTTGGGGAAAGGTCTGGCCCTTCCGCTTTTAAAAGCGATGGTCAGGATGCAATTTGAGACGCCAGAAACGGAAAAAGTCATTGCTGAGCCGGATATCCGCAATAAAAAAATGATTCACATCTTTGAAAAATGCGGATTCCGCCCCATCAAACCGGTGGCGCTTCCTGATAAAACCGGCTTATTGATGTTTTGCGAAAGAGAACGTTTTTTTAAAAAGGAGAAAAAAGATGAACTCACAGAGCAAACAAACTGAAATATATGATGTCATCGGCATCGGTATCGGTCCTTTCAATCTCGGTCTGGCTGCTTTGTCTGATGCGGTGCCTGAGATCAATGCGCTGTTTTTTGAACGAAACCGAAGCTTTAATTGGCACCCCGGGATGCTGATTGAAGGAACCACACTGCAGGTGCCGTTTTTGGCCGATTTGGTCAGTATGGCGGATGTGACAAGCAAATACAGCTTTCTAAACTACCTTCAGCAGCATAACCGTTTGTATTCGTTTTACTTTTTGGAAGATTTTCATATTCCGAGAAAAGAATATAACCATTATTGCCAATGGGTCGCCGAAAGCCTTGACTCCTGCCGCTTCGGAATGAATGTTGAAAGCATTTCGCTCCTTGAAACGGCAGAAGGCGCTCTATATGAAGTACGGGTTGCCGATCAAGAAGACGGTACAGAATCGGTCTATTTCAGCAGGCACATCGTTCTCGGCATCGGCACCGGCCCTTATGTTCCCGAGCCGTTGCGCGATGCGCTCGGTGACACGGTTTTCCATTCAGCCGAGTATGTCATGAAAAAGCCCTGCGGCTTTAAAGGAAAAACGGTTGCTGTGATCGGCTCGGGACAAAGCGCAGCTGAAGTGTTTTATGACTTAGTCGGCGGGAAGGAAGCGGAGCATGTCAGCTGGCTGACCCGCTCGAAAGGCTTCTTCCCGATGGAATATTCCAATCTCGGGCTCGAGTATTTCTCACCTGATTATATCGACTTTTTTTATCAGCTTCCGCAATGGAGAAAGGATGAACTGCTCGCACAGCAGGATTTGCTGTATAAAGGGATAAGCGCGAAGACGATCAGCGATATTTATCATTTGCTGTATGAACGGACAGCAGGAGGACAAGAAGCGGCATTCAACCTGCAGTCCATGACAGAAGTAGAGCAGATCGAACAAAATGCCGGAAAATGGATTCTTCATTGCGCGCAACGTGTGAATGAAGAACGGTTCGAACGGCAGGCTGATGTGGTCGTTCTGGCGACGGGCTATAAAGCAAGACTGCCTGAATGCCTCGCTACTCTAAACAGCCTGATTGAAAAAGATGACAGCGGGCGCTTCTTCATCACGCGCGATTACCGTCTGATGACGGCAGCAAACAAAGAGAACCATATTTTTGTTCAAAACGGAGAACTGCATACACACGGCGTGGGAGCGCCCGACTTAGGACTCGGCGCTTACCGCAATTCAGTGATCATCAATCAGCTTGCGGCAAGGGACGTATATCGTGTCAGCCATCAAACGGTCTTCCAGACGTTCGGTTCAGGGATCAAGGAAAAAACGGCCGTGCCAAACGGCTGATAGAGGAGGCATTTTCATGTTGTTTAAAGACGAATTGAAGCGGGTGCTCACCCATGACAGATGGAGAAAAGTCAATCAGCGGCTGCTGGCGAAGATGCTGTCTGAATATATGTATGAGGATATCATCCAGCCTGAACTTGTTGAGAAAGCAGATGGGATTATGCGATATGAGCTTTTTACGTCAGAGCATAAGGGATATCGGTTTGCAGCAAAGCCCCGCATGTTTGACAGCTTTGACACGGTGCCGGAGACCATCGAAGTGTTAAAAGACGGACAATGGACGAAAAATGCAAGTGCGATTGAATTTCTTCTCGATATTCAGCCGAACATTCCGATGAGCCCTGAAACAGCGGGGCATTTGATTAAAGAATTCAATCATACCATGCTTGCAGACGCTCACCTTTTAGCAAAGGATGCGCTCACAGCGGATGAACTGACAGAGGCGGATTATGCGGTAATTGAAGGCGAGATGACCGGCCATCCGTGGATTGTATACAACAAAGGGAGAATCGGCTTCAGCTATAATGACTATCTCCGCTTTGCGCCTGAACACCAGAAAACTGTACGGCTGCTGTGGATTGCCGTTCACAAGGAAAACGCGACATTCCACTCGGTTGAAGGTCTTGAATATGAAGCCCTGATCAATCAAGAGCTTGATGAGCTGACGTTAAGGCATTTTGCCAGAATGATAGAAAAACATGGCGGCACACAGGCGGATTATTACTACTTGCCTGTTCATGAATGGCAGTGGACAAATACGATCATTCAGCAATTTCCTGAAGAACTTGCTGCAAAGGCGATCATTCCTTTGGGAGAAGGAAGCGATCAGTATTTGCCGCAGCAATCCATCAGAACCTTTACAAATATCACAAATAAACAAAAGCATCATATTAAACTGCCGATGAGCATTTTAAATACGCTTGTATACAGAGGATTGCCTTCCGAACGGACGGTGATCGCGCCGGAAATCACCGAGCATATAAAAGGAATTGCCCGCGGGGACGCATTTTTAAAAGACAAATGCCGCGTGATTCTGCCTGGTGAAAATGCCAGTCTAAACGTCAATCATCCATACTATCACTCTCTTGAAAAAGCGCCATATCAATATCTTGAAATGCTCGGCGTCATTTTCAGAGAAAGCATTTACACGTACCTTGAGGACGGGGAGCATCCTGTAACACTTGCATCGTTAACTTATATTGATCAAAACGGTGTACCGTTGATTAGACGCCTTATTGAAAAGTCGGGACTGACGGCGGAGGAATGGATCGGGCAGCTGTTTAAAACGGTGATGCCGCCTCTGCTTCACTTCATGTACCAGTACGGCACCGTCTTCTCGCCGCACGGGCAAAATACGATTCTCGTATTAAAGAATCATCAGCCGCACAGGCTGGCGATCAAAGATTTCGTTGATGACGTCAATATCAGCGACCAGCCGCTCCCTGAATTGAGCGGTTTAACGGAGGATTTAAAAGCCGTTTTAAGAAGCGAGCCGCCGGAAGGACTTGTGCAGTTCATTTTTACAGGGCTGTTCATCTGTCATTTGCGATATGTGGCAAACATTTTGGAAAACGATGATCTCCTTTCTGAAAAGCGCTTTTGGAAAGCTCTAGCCGATGCCATTTTGGATTATCAGCAGTCATTTCCTGAGCTGCGGGAGCGTTTCGAGCTGTTTGATTTATTTAAACCAGAATTGACTAAGCTGTGCCTGAACAGGAACCGTATGGTTGACTATGGATACAAGGACGGCGATGACCGTCCGCATGCATCTGAATTCGGAAAGGTGGCAAATGCGCTCACCCAATTTAAAACAGAGGCCGCAAAGCTGTAAAGCTAATGCGGCCTCGAGCTCCCGCTTTTTTTGCGGGGGTGTTTTTTTATGTTAATTTTTTAAACATCAAGAGATGTGGTCCGATCGGCGGAATCTCATATACACCGCCTTTTTCTTGGAAGCCGAGTTTTTGATAATAGCCGTGTACTGATGTCCGTGCATTGCACCATAAAAGATCTGCGCCTTTTTTCCGGAGCATCTCTTCGGCGTGACGGATTAGCGTGCTTCCCGCATTTTGCCCGCGGTCAGGTGTCGCCATTCCTCTTAATTGATACTGAAGCTCACCCTCAAGATCGGGATGTGCCGCTTTGTGAAAAGAAGCGATGCTGGTTAAGGCGTCTTGAAAAAAACCGCCGAGGTGAAACGTTCCTTCCAGCAAATCTGTTTCATAACGGCAAGCTTCGATCGGCTGATTCGGCCTCAGAATGCGATGTCTGATCTCGTGTGTATCTTCTGCCTTGATCTGTTTCACTTCGATCATATGCCTGCCTCCTTTTGCTGCTGTCAATGGTTTTGTAAATCACCAAGAGTTCCTTAATGGACGTTGAAATACCTTGCTTCAGGATGTGAGACGACAATCGCGGATACGGATGCTTCAGGCTCCATCATAAAACCGTCTGTCAAATGGATGCCGATCCCCTCGGGCTGAATGAGTCTGAAAAGCTTTTCCTGGTCTTCGAGGTTCGGACAAGCCGGATATCCAAAAGAATAGCGCTGCCCCTGGTATTTTGCTTGAAAACGCTGCTCCATCGTAAAGTCAGGTGCATCCGGAAAGCCCCAGCGGTCGCGGATGATTTGGTGCGTCCGTTCGGCGAGCCCTTCCGCAAGTTCAAGGGCAAGTGCTTGTACCGCGTGGCTTTTTAAATAGTCGCCTTCGGCTTTAAAGCGGTTTGCCACTTCCCGCACATGTCTGCCTGCTGTGACGGCGAAGAATGATACATAATCGAGTTCTCCCTTCGGCCGAATGTAGTCAGAGATGCAGCGGAACGGAAGTTTTTCTTGTCTTGGAAAAACAAACGTTTCAAGAATGCTGTCCCTGTTTTGCGGGTCTAGAATATGGAGCGAATCTCCGTCGCTATAGGCCGGGAAAAATTGATAGACGACAGCAGGGTCGAACCAGCCGTGTTTTTTACCGTCTCTGAGTAATTCGTCGACTAAGCCTTTCAGTTCAAGCGCTTTCGCGTTTTTTTCGGCCAAAAGCTTTTTAACTTTTCCTTTTAAGCCGAGGTGATGGCCGAGCAGCATTTGCTGATTTACATATGGCACAATATAGGCAAGGTCAATGTTTTTTAAGTAATGCCGTTTTAAATCTTCCGGAAGGAAGACGGGAGCTTTCGGGATGTGCACCCGTTTTTCAAGCATTTCAACAACCGCGGCTGACGGTTTTTTTGCAGCGGCGACTGCGGGTGCGTCCTGTTCTTTTTGGACAAGAAACTGTCCGGGGTCCGTCCTCAGCTGATTCGCGAGCGCTAAGCCATCCATCGCGTCTTTGGCGTATAGTACGGCTCCTTTATATTCAGGCGAAATTTTCATGTTCGTGAATTTTCTCGAAAGCGCCGCACCGCCGACCATAATCGGTACAGAAATATCGGCTTTATCCAGGTCCTGCGCTGTGACGACCATTTGCTGCGCCGATTTGACAAGCAGTCCAGATAAACCGATAATGTCTGGATTTTCTTTGCGGATCGCTTCAATCAATTCCTGAGGTGTCACTTTAATCCCGAGATCGACGACTTTGTAGCCGTTGTTGCTTAAAATGATATCGACCAGGTTTTTTCCGATATCATGCACATCGCCTTTAACGGTCGCCAAAATGATTTTGCCTTTGCCGCTGTCGTCTTTTTTCTCCATATAATTTTCGAGGAAGGAAACAGCAGCTTTCATGACTTCAGCAGACTGGAGCACTTCGGCGACGATCAGCTCATTATTATTGAAAAGCCGTCCGACCTCTGCCATGCCGTCCATCAGCGGACCGTTGATCACGTCAAGCGGTGTGTCATATTTTTTCAAGGCTTCTTCCAGATCAGGGATCAGTCCTTCTTTTGTGCCTTCTATGACATACTCGGCAAGGCGTTCATCAAGCGGAAGCGATGTCTTCGGCTGTTTGTCCGTTTTTTTCTTTCCGCGGTAAAAGCCGGTAAATACCGCAAGCGTTTTGTCATCTGTATGAAACAGCAGCTTTTCAGCCATCTCGATTTCTTCTTTTGGAATGGAAGCGAACCGTTCAAGCTTTTCCGTATTCACGATGGCATAATCAAGTCCGGCCTGTGTTGCATGGTATAAAAAGACGGCGTTCAAAATTTCCCTGCCGACGGGAGGGAGGCCGAAGGAAACGTTGCTGACGCCGAGAATCGTCAAACATTCCGGGAGTCTCTCTTTAATGAGGCGTATGCCTTCAATCGTTTCCTTTGCAGAGCCGATATACTGTTCATCACCCGTTCCGACGGGGAAGACAAGCGGGTCAAAGATGATGTCGCATGCCGGAATCCCGTATTTTTCGGTGAGCAGTTGGTGCGAACGGACTGCTATGTCAAGCTTCTTTTCAGCGGTGACGGCCATTCCTTCTTCATCGATCGTTCCGACGACGAGTGCGCCGCCGAATCGTTTGACGAGAGGGAGAATGTCCGCAAACCGCTCTTCGCCGTCTTCCAAGTTGATCGAGTTGATGATCGCTTTTCCCTGCGAATATTGAAGCGCCTTTTCGATCACCGTTTTGTCCGTCGAATCGATGACAAAAGGGGCTTTTACTTTTTTCATCGCTTCCTTCAAGAAGCCTTCCATATCTTCAGCTTCATCTCGGTCAGGATCGGCGAGGCAGATATCGATGACATGGGCGCCGTTTTTCACTTGAGCTCTCGCGATTTCGGCGGCTTCTTCAAATTTCTGCTCGGCAATCAGCCGCTTGAATTTTCGCGATCCGATCACATTTGTCCGTTCGCCGACAAAAAGAGGACGCATCGTTTCTTCATAAATCAATCCGTCAATCCCTGAGACGGTGTGCGGTCTTGCTCCCGAAGGGACAGGCCGCGGCTGCAGTGAAGCCACTTCATCGGCTAATGCTTTAATATGGACGGGCGTCGTTCCGCAGCAGCCCCCGACAATGTTCAGCCAGCCTTCTTCAGCAAAAGCCTTGATTTTTTTCGCCAATGACTGTGGAGATTCGTGATATTGTCCTTCTTCATCAGGAAGTCCGGCATTTGGATAACAGCTCACGGCCGTCTGGGCAAGCGAAGAAAGGGTCCTGATGTGATCCGTCATAAATTCAGGGCCTGTCGCGCAATTTAAGCCGACGCTGATCGGCTTCATATGTTCAAGGGAGATGTAAAAGGATTCGATATCCTGACCGGCAAGCGTCGTGCCCATAGGTTCTATCGTTCCCGACACCATAAGGGGAAGGGGGGTGCCGGTCTTTTCAAAGGCTTGCCGGATGCCGATAAAACCGGCTTTTACATTCAGCATATCCTGGCTCGTTTCAAGCAGCAAAAGGTCCGCTCCGCCCGTAATCAGCGCTCTCGCCTGTTCCTCGTAATTGGCGATCAGCTCGTCAAATGTCGTACCGCCTGTGACGGACAGGGTTTTCGTCGTCGGACCCATTGCGCCTGCGACGAACCTTGGCCATTCAGGTGTCGAATATTTTTCAGCGGCGGCTTTTGCGAGCCTGACAGAGGCGAGGTTTACCTCATAGGCGAGATGTCCGAGATCATACTCATCCAAAACAAGCCGGGTCGCTCCGAATGTATTGGTCTCAATGATATCGGCTTTAGCGGCGAGATACGCTTCATGGATTCCCTGGATGATGTGGGGCGCCGTTATGCTCAAGTGTTCATTACATCCTTCATAGGCCTCGCCTCCGAAGTCTGCGGCGGACAGATTGGCGTTTTGAATCATCGTTCCCATCGCCCCGTCAAGGACGAGGATTTTTTTCTTCAGCTGGTCATTGATGTTAGGCATTTGTCGTCTCCTTTTCTTTCTTGTGAATATAAGCCGTCAGTTCTGCGGTTAAATCAGATCGTAAAAACGGTGTGATCAAATAAATGCCGTTAAACAAATCGCATGCTGTATCAAGCAGAGAGCGCGCGATCGCAAGCCCTTCCTCAGCCTGTTTTTGCTTATCATTTCCCGCAAGCGCCATTTTTTCGCGGATCGCGTCTGACAGCTTGATGCCGGGAATTTCATTATGGATAAACTCCGCATTTCGGCTGCTTGTCAAAGGCATAACGCCGATATAGATCGGGGTTTTGAGATGCTTTGTTTCTTCATGAATCTTGATGAGCTGCTCCTCTGAGTAGACAGGCTGGGAAATAAAATAGTCAGCCCCGCAGTCGATTTTCTTCTCGATCCGTTTGACCGCTTTGTCAATATGTCTGACGTTCGGATTGAAGGCGGCCGCCACAGAAAAGTTCGTTTTCTTGCCGAGCGGTTTTCCCGAATAGGACAATCCTTCATTAAACTGTTTAATCAGGCTGATCAAATCGAATGATGTCAAGTCATAGACGGAGGTGGCTCCCGGGAAATCGCCGATCTTCGACGGATCTCCGGTAATCGCCAGTACATCTGACAGTCCGAGCGTATCAAGACCCATTAAATGAGACTGAAGGCCGATCAGGTTGCGGTCCCTGCATGTAATATGCACGAGCGATCTCATATCAAGCTGCTGTTTTAAAAGCGAGCCACAGGCAACATTGCTGATTCTCGGGGTGGCGAGAGAATTGTCCGCCAAAGTCAGGGCATCGATGCCGGCTGACTTCAATTCTTGGGCGGAGCGTAAAAACTTTTCAAAGTTTAATTGTTTAGGAGGGTCCAATTCGACGATGATGGACCGTTTTTCTTTTGCCAGCTCGTCTAAAGCAGGCTCTGTTCTTTCATGTCGGACGGCGGCCGCTGCTTTCTTTCTCGTTTTCACATGTTTTTCGGTGACCGGCGGAAGTCCTTTGACCGCTTCAGCCATCGCTCTGATGTGGTTCGGCGTCGTTCCGCAGCAGCCCCCGATGATGCGCGCGCCTTGATTGCGAAATTCCATCGCACTGTCTCTGAAATATTGATCATCTGTTTCATAGACGAGGCGCCCTTCGACTAGGGATGGGAGGCTGCTGTTTGGATAGACGGAAAGGTAGGCGTCTTCTAAAAGCGGCACTTCCTCAAGCGCATTGATCATGTGATATGGGCCGAGGCGGCAGTTGATGCCGACCACATCTGCTCCGAGGTCTGCCAAAAGCTTCAGGCCCTCGCTGAGCGAGGTTCCGTCTTGAAGAACGCCCTCTTCATGCATCGAAACGTTCAGAACGATCGGGAGTTCCGTTTCTTTTCTGGCAATCTTCAATACTTCGCGCGCTTCTTCAAGATCATAATAGGTTTCAAGAAGAAGACCGTCTGGCTGTTCATTTAGTAGAAGATAAAGCTGTTCGCGAAAGCTTCTTTTAATGTCTTCGAGTGAATACGCGTTTTTATTAAACGTCCGGATGCCGCCGAGCGTTCCGAGAACATGAGCGGAGCCCGCGGCAGAACGGGCGATGCGGACGGCTTTTTCATTGATTTGTTTCGTTTCGTCTTCAAGTCCGTATCTGGACAGCTTAATGAAGTTTGCACCATACGTGTTCGTTTGGATGATGTCGGCGCCTGCCTGCACGTACGCTTCATGGATGCGTTTCACCTCATCGGGCTTTGAGATATTCAATTCTTCAAAACAGCGGTCGATTCCGTAAGAATAGAGCAGCGTACCCATGGCGCCGTCAGCGATTAAAATTTTGCTTTTTATATCTTCAAATAAACCCATTGTTTTCCCCCTTGAAAATTTTGATAAATAAAAAAGTCTTCTGAAGAAGAAGACTTTTAAGCGACAAATGTCCGTCTTCTTATCTTCCAAGCAGTCTGCTTGCTGGATTTAGCACCTTGGTCATGAATATTCATTCACCGGTTGCTGAGGCTTCATAGGGCCAGTCCCTCTGCCTCTCTTGATAAGAACAGCTATTCAATTTGTATTGTTTACTTTTACTCAATTTACCGAAAATCGGGGGAATAATCAACAGTAAATTAAGAATTTATCGAAAATTTATAAATTGGACGTCAATCGGAAGGTCGGCTTCTCTGACAAGGCCGATGATTTGCTGGAGCTCGTCTTTATTTTTTCCGGTTACACGGATTTGATCATCCTGCACTTGGGATTTGACCTTAAGCCCCGATTTTTTGATCAAATTGTTGATTTTCTTTGCGTTTTCTTTATCGATGCCCTGCACCAATTTGCCGCGCTGTCTGACGGTGCCGCCGGAAGCGTTTTCCAGTTTGGCGTATTCGATGTTTTTTGTCGGGACATTGCGCTTGATCAGTTTGCCGACAAGGACGTCTTTGAGCTGGTTCATTTTAAATTCGTCGTCTGAGACAAGCACAAGCTCGTCACCGTCAAGTGTGATGTTGCTTTTTGATCCTTTGAAATCATAGCGTGTGCCGATTTCTTTAAGAGCGGTTTGAATTGCGTTTTGAACTTCAGGCATCTCAACCTTTGACACGATGTCAAATGAGCTTTCTTTTGCCATGTGAAAACCTCCATCCATTTTACTTATGAGTCAATTATAGTAGAATAAGGTGAAACTTCCAATATGGTACGGTTTTGCCTGGCCGTTATCTGGCAATAATTTGAACATTGGAGGAATACATCAATAGGACAGGTGCATGAAGAAAGGAAGAATCAATATGAGACCGGGACAGCAATTAACTTTGCAAATAGATCACAAAGCCGACTACGGGTACTTTTTGACGGACGGAGATGAATCGATTCTCCTCCATCACAGCGAGATCATTGAGGATATAGATGGTCTGGAAGAAGTCGACGTCTTTGTGTATGTCGATCATGAGGGGCGCTTGGCGGCTACGATGAGAAAACCGATCATCAGCGCTGATCACTACGATTGGGTAGAAGTCGTGGATGCCGTCAGCGGCATGGGGGTGTTCGTCGATGTCGGGCTCACAAAGGATGCGCTTGTCGCCATCGAGCATCTACCGCCTTATGAATCAGTCTGGCCTAAAAAAGGGGACAGGCTGTACTGCATGCTGAAAATCACGAGCCATGGACGGATGTTTGCCAAGCCGGCTCCGGAGGATAAGATCAGCGAGCTTTTTCACGATGCTTCGCCTGATTTCATGAATAAAGAGCTTTCAGGAACTGTATACCGTCTCATCGCTTCGGGATCTTTTATGATTTCCGACGGCGGCATCAGGGGGTTTATCCATTCATCGGAAAGAAAAGAAGAGCCGAGGCTGGGTGAGAAGCTGACGGCAAGGGTGATTAAAGTCAAAGAAGACGGTTCGGTTAATTTGTCGCTTCTGCCGAGAAAGCAGGATGCCTTGTCTGTAGATGCCGAAGAAATTCTGTCCTATATAAGATCGAGAAACGGCGCGATGCCGTACTGGGATAAGAGCGATCCTGAAGACATCAAAACGCGGTTCAATATGAGCAAAGCGGCGTTTAAAAGGGCGCTCGGCCACCTGATGAAACAGGATAAGGTCTATCAGGAAGAAGGCTGGACATACGAGAAAAAATAGAGGAAGCGGCGGCGTTCTGTTTGGACGCCGCCAATTTTTTATAGATGATGCGGTTTTTTCGAATCTTGGTGTTTTCCGGCTTGTCTGTTCTTTTCGGCGAGCCGGTTTTTTTGCTGGTTGACGGCGTTGTTGTCAACCGGTTTTTTATCGTCATCTTTCATGAGGCGGCACCTCCCGTCAAAATGTTGCTTTTAGAATGCTCACCTAGGATGGAAACTATGTACTCTCTTTAGCCTGATGTTTTTTTGCCGGGAAGTTTATGCCTTCTAGTATCAACAGCATAAATATATTTATATGACCCAAAAAAAGGAGAAATGGTATGAAACATTGCTGTTCGGTTTACATTCATCATGTTGGAGACGGAGGAATTGTGAATTTTGGCGGGGCGTACAGGATTAGTCCGATCACGATGGAGAAAGTCGTCGAGGGTGCCGGAGGTCCAAATATCGGCCTTGCGGCTGCCGACTTTTTTGGCAGCCAGCTTTCACCGGCAGTCGGCGAAGAAACAATTACCGAAGAAAGCTGAATGATGAAGGCCTGCTTTTATAAAAGCAGGCCTGACTTCATTATCTTTTTTCTTTCCCTGGGAAAAAGATGGCCAAGGTTCCCGGACCCGCATGGGCGCCGACGGCTGAACCGATCATGTTGACGACGATCTCTTTCGGCTGAAATTCAGCTTCTATCAGCCCTTTGATTTCTTCGGCTGTTTCGGCGTCATCCCCATGGCTGATGCCGATCGTCTGATCGCTTAAATCCAGGCTTCTTTCTTTCATCAGCTCAATGATTCGTCTCAGCAATTTCTTTTTGCCTCTGATTTTTTCCAAGGGGACAAGCTTTCCGTCTTCAACATGCAGAAGCGGCTTAATATTCAAAAGCCCCCCGACAAATGCCGATGCTTTGCTGATTCTGCCGCCTCTGGCCAAGTAGGTCAAATCGTCGACGGTAAAAATATGTTCAAGATGTTCGCAAAAGTTCTTTACAGACGGCTCAATTTCTTGTATTGTATTGCCGTTAGTTGCGAGCGTGAGAGCGTGCTTTACAGCAAGCCCATAGCCTAATGAAGCGCATTTCGAATCAATGATTCGCAAATCGAAGTCCGGGAATTCTTCCTTGACCTCGTTTGCTGCCATTACAGCCGTCTGATATGTTCCCGAAAGCTCTGAGGAAAAGGCGATATATAAAGCGGGTTTGTTTTGTTCCGCCAGTTCACTGAAGGTGTCTTTCAAAAGCTTGAGAGACGGCTGGGAGGTTTTTGGCGCTTTGCCATTGCGCATCGCTTCATAGACGTCTAGAGGCTGAATCGTCAGGAGATCATCATATTCTTTTTCATCGAGAAGCACTCGTAAAGGAATGAACGAGATGTGATGCTCATCATAAAATGATTTAGGCAAATCAGCCGCACTGTCGGCTAAAAGGTGAACGGTCATTTGAACCCCTTCTTTCTGAAAATGGTTGATATAAAAAGGTTGCCGGCCTTCGGAGGCTTGGTTTCGTTTCAGATCAACTATATCATATATTTTAATATTGACGTTTTCAAAATATTGTTTTATGGGTAAACCAAATATATACGGAATAAGCGGAGGAACTCAAAAAATGGTCATAGCTGAAGCAAAAAAATTGTTCATTGTCATCATCGGCGCCTTGCTGAATGCCATCGGCTTAAATTTATTTCTCATTCCAGCAGATGTCTATGCCAGCGGATTTACAGGTGTAGCGCAGCTTTTATCGAGTGCGCTTGACCAGTACAGCCCCATCTATTTTTCAACGGGAACGCTGTTGTTTATTTTGAATATTCCAGTCGGCATTTTAGGCTGGCTGAAGGTCGGGCGTTCTTTTACGATTTACAGCATTTTAAGCGTTGCACTGACAACGGTGTTTCTAGGAATGCTTCCTGAAACCAGTCTGTCAAACGATATTTTGCTGAACGCCGTTTTTGGCGGGGTGATCGCTGCGATCGGCATCGGTCTGACGCTGAAATACGGGGCTTCAACGGGCGGTTTGGATATCATCGCCATGATACTGGCGAAATGGAAAGATAAACCGATCGGAACCTATTTCTTTATTTTAAACGGAGCGATCATTTTAACAGCAGGATTATTGAACGGTTGGGAGAAAGCATTATATACGCTCGTTACACTATATGTGACAACAAGGGTGATTGATGCGATTCACACCCGCCATGCCAAACTTACCGTCATGATCGTCACAAAGAAAGCGGAGGAGATCAAGGAAGCAATCTACGGAAAAATGGTCCGCGGCATTACAACCGTACCGGCAAAAGGCGCTTTTACCAATGAGCAAAAAGATATGATGGTCATTGTCATCACCAGGTATGAATTATACGATTTAGAAAAAATTATTAATGAAGTTGATCCAAACGCTTTTACAAATGTCGTACAAACAACTCAGGTTTTAGGGTTTTTCCGCAAAGATTAATGAAAGGGTTGAATGAATGCGGCTGATTTCAATGATTGTGATGCTGCTGTTTGTCGGTGGATGCGGTCAAAACGGGGAATACGGCCCTGACAAGGAGGTATCTGGAGAAGTGGAGAACAGGAGTGTTGCGTTAACGGTCGAACCGGTGCAAAAACCGGGGGAAATCGAATTTAAAATGTCAGTTGTGAACAATACGGACGAAGCGGTTGATTTTGAATTCAGCAGCGGTCAGAAATTCGAGCTAGTCGTTACAGATCAGGAAGGAAATGAGAGGTACCGCTATTCAAAAGGAAAGATGTTTACCCAGGCTTTTCAGACGATGACATTGAATCCAAAAGAGACATACGATTTGACAGATGTCTGGAAAGAAGTGCCCGAACCGGGTCAATATGAAGTGAACGTTATGTTCAAGGGAAGGACGGAACAGCTTGCTTCAGCATTGAGGGCAAGCAAAACATTTGAAGTGAAGTGAGAAGAAGCTGGTCTGGCCGATGAGATGACAGCATACAGCTGGGAGACTGGAACCTGATGAATGGTATTGAAAAGAGGCATCTTCACCAGATGCCTCTTTTGCATTTTTAATATTGATCTCCATTAAAGATGGAATTTTTGACGACTACATAATCTACATTACGGATCGCGTCAAGTTTTTTTCCTCCCGCATAGGAGATAGAGGATTGAAGATCCTGTTCCATTTCAGTCAGCGTATCCATCATCGCACCTTTATGTTCGACATACATCTTCTTGCCTTCTACGTTTTTCTTTTCGCCTTTTTGAAATTCTGAAGCTGAGCCAAAGTACTCTTTATAGAGCTTTCCGTCCTTTTCAATCGTTTGCCCTGGGGACTCTTCGTGTCCGGCAAATAATGAGCCGATCATCACCATGGTTGCGCCGAATCTGATTGACTTTGCAATGTCTCCATGGGTGCGGATGCCTCCATCGGCGATGATCGGTTTGCTTGCGGCTTTGGCGCACCAGCGCAGCGCAGCCAATTGCCAACCGCCGGTTCCAAAACCCGTTTTAATTTTAGTGATGCATACTTTTCCGGGTCCGATCCCGACCTTTGTCGCGTCCGCTCCGGCGTTTTCGAGCTCTCTCACCGCTTCCGGCGTTCCGACATTTCCGGCGATAACAAAACTATTCGGCAAATGTTTCTTAATATGCTGGATCATTTGAATGACGGCATTAGAATGTCCGTGTGCGATGTCAATCGTTATATATTCAGGTGTTATATTTTCTTCTGACAACTGTTGTACAAATTGATATTCCTCATCTTTGACCCCTACGCTGATGGAAGAAAATAAGCCGCGCGAGCGCATGTCCTTTATAAAACCGAGCCGTTTCTCGGGTTCAAAGCGGTGCATCACATAAAAGTAACCGTTTTCGGCCAATGAAACCGCCAGTTTCTCATCGATAATGGTCTGCATATTGGCCGGCACTACAGGCAGCTTAAATGTCCGTCCGCCAAGACTGACGGATGTATCGCATTCAGAACGGCTGCTGACAATGCATTTTGCAGGAATTAATTGAATGTCTTCATAATCAAACACGTTTTCCATGATATTCACCTCTAAAAACGAATAATAATTTTAATTTTATATAAAATGTTCGCCTTTTATAATGTACTCTCTTTTGCTTCAGATGTCAAATTTTTTGTATAACGATGAGGGGTGCTAAAGACAAAATCTTGATTTCATGATGAAAAAAAGAGTCTGTGCCGCCGGCACAGACTCTTTTTAGCTTGCAAGGACATGGTTTTCCTGCAAGTCTGTTTTTATGATAGTTTGTCTAGCTGTTCCTGAAGAGTGTGAAGCTCGCGGCGCTCTGCATCAGTGGAATTGGCATATGCGGAAGAAACGGCATTTTTCGCTCTTTCAATCGCTTTCATTTGTTCGCTCGCTTCCGCTGTGTTTGCCAATGTTTCAGCTTCCTGAACGGCTGTCTTTGCCATTTGAAACAATTCGTTTCTCATGTTACAGTCCTCCGCATTCCGTCGGACCGGTGCGCTGTTCAGCTTCTTCTAATGTGGAACGATAAGGGAACCTTTCGGCATGCTGTTTAAGCGAGTCTTTGCCTTGCTGAATAAACCGTTTCGATTTGCTTCGTTTACCCATCTTGACTGCCCCCTTAAAAAGAGTTGGACGGTCTTTTACGACCGTCTTCTCCTAGTATTGCCGTTTTAAAAACCTGTTTATGAATGGCAAATTATAAAATTATAAAGCGAAGTAATCCTTCAAAAAGTGAGCGATGCCGTCTTCTTCATTCGATTTTGCAACCTGGTCGGCAATGCTTTTGACACCTGTGATTCCATTGCCCATCGCCACGCCGCAGCCTGCGAATTCAAGCATTTCGAGGTCGTTGTCTTCATCACCGAAGGCGATGACGCGCTCAGGCGGAATACCGTAGTAATCCGTAATCTTTTGCAGGCCGACCGCTTTATTAATGCCGCTTTTGATCAGTTCGATGACATGCCATGGAGCGGCCCATCTTCTGTGGTCGACCATTTCCGCATGAACGTCTGACAGATAGGAACGGATCGCTGGAACATCCTCTTCTTTGGCATGGATGAGAACGCTTGTTACATCTTGGCCGAGATTTGTTCTTAAATCACCGACTGTGATATTCGGGCTTCCCATTGTAAAGACGTCAATCAATTTTTCATCATGGTAGTGGAAGTACACATCATCAACGATTTCAGCAAGTATATTATGTACGTTGTATGACTCGCTGACTTCAACTATTCGTTTGACCACATCGAGATCGAGCGATGTGTGAAATCTTCCCCAGCTCTCATCCTTCGGGTGATGGACGAACGCTCCGTTGAAATTGACGATCGGCGTATCGAGCTGAAGCTGATCATAATACAATGAGCTTGCCCGAAACGGCCTGCCCGTAGAGATGCACACTTTATGGCCGTCTTCCCGAAGCTGGCGAATGACTTGGGCAGAGCCTTCAGATATGGTCTTGTCATCTTTTAATAATGTACCGTCTAAGTCTAATGCGATTAAATATGGTTTTGTTTCCATAAGTGCTCCTTTAACCGTAAATTTAAAAGTTCTGACTTATCTATAGTGTATCTTTTTACCTTCTTTATTGTCTACATGTTAAACTGATGATGATGGACATCCTAAAGGAGGAAGAAACAATCGTGATCATAATCGAAAATCAAAATATGTCAAACATCCCTTTTTTACATATCGTAAAAGAGGATCAAAAAGATAAGGCTCTTCCTCTTGTTTTTTTTATACACGGTTTTACAAGCGCGAAAGAACATAATCTTCATTATGCATACCTGCTTGCTGAAAAAGGAATGCGCGTCATTTTGCCTGAGGCGGCCTACCATGGCGAGAGAGAGGGACAGCTTGCCCAAGAAGACCTAGCTTCCAGGTTTTGGGGTATTGTCGTGAATGAAATTAAAGAGCTGGACGTGCTGAAAAACCATTTTGAACAGGAGAACCTGATCGAAAACGGCCGCATTGGTGTAGCAGGAACCTCGATGGGCGGAATCGTCACACTGGGCGCTCTGACCCAATACGATTGGATCACCGCTGCTGTCAGTTTGATGGGCTGTCCTTCTTATGTAGAATTCTTCGACAAACAGCTCGAATTTATCCGTAAAAAACAAATTGAACTCCCTGTATCTAAAGAGAAAATTGAACAGCAGCGCGATGAATTGAAGCAGTTTGACCTCGCACTTCAGCCGGAAAAACTTAAAGGCAGACCGCTTCTTTTTTGGCACGGCAAGCAGGATAGCACAGTTCCGTTTGCACCGGCGCACCGATTCTATGAATCGGTCATTGACCAATATGAATCAAAGCCCGGACGGCTTCACTTTATTGCAGATGAACGCGCCGGCCATAAAGTGTCAAGGGAAGGCCTTTTGAAGACGGTTGAATGGTTTGACAAGCATCTCTAGAAGTACTTTCGTTTTAGAAAATATCCAAAGTGCGTTATACTGATGAAAAAAGGAGTGAAGAACTGTGGATGAAGCATTAAAAGAAAACATCATGGGCGCTCTTGAACAGGTCGTGGACCCTGAGCTGGGCGTCGATATCGTGAACCTCGGCCTCGTTTACGACGTCGATATGGATGAGGATGGAAAAACCGATGTCACCATGACTTTGACATCTATGGGCTGCCCGCTGGCGCCGGTTATCGTAGATGAAGTCAAAAAAGCGCTGGCAGATATTCCTGAAGTCAAAGAGGTTGATGTTAACATTGTCTGGAACCCGCCTTGGACACGGGATAAAATGTCTCGCTATGCGAAAATTGCACTTGGAATACAGTAAACACCTAAGAGCCTGCTCAACCTTTGACAGGCTCTTTTTGATGAAAGGGTGATGAGGATGACAAAGGTTACGCCATTTTTAATGTTTCAAGGACATGCAGAAAAAGTCATGAACACATACATATCTTTAATCGAGGATTCGGAAATGAAGAGTCTGGTTCGCTATGGTGCAGATGAACAAGGGAAAAAGGGGAGTGTTAAGCATGGTGTCTTTTCCTTGAAAGGACAGGAATTTATGTGTATTGACAGTCCTGTAGAACACGATTTTACGTTTACCCCTTCATTTTCGATGTTTTTGACATGTGATACAGAAGCGGAAATCGACAGGTTTTATCAGGAGCTGGCTCGCGGCGGAGAAGTGCTGATGCCGCTCGGCGATTACGGCTTCAGCCAAAAGTTCGGCTGGATTGTCGATCAGTTCGGCATATCATGGCAGATTGACCTTTCATCATCGAGATCAAAAAAGAACGCTTGAAAAAGCGTTCTTTTTTTCGCTGAAAAATGGGGGCCGCACTTTCCTCGGTTTTGAAAAGTGATAGATCGGGAAGTTAAACTTACGATTCGCTTTTTTAACCGCAAAATTGGGGTGAGCAAATTGTCAAATATGCTGTATGGAAATACTCCGTGCTTTTTGGGCGCGCGAAACGCGAGCCATCTGGCTGGAAATAGGCAATGCTGACGTGGTTTTCTGCGGAGAGTTCCAAGAGAAGGAGCGGTGGGATCATTCTCCAAGATGAATAAAAAAATATTAAATATACAATTGAATTAATTTTTATTCATGTTATAATGTTAAATAATTTCACAAAGACCAAGAAGGTGAACTTGTTTTGAAAATAGGTATTATAGGTGCTACTGGCTATGGGGGAGCAGAGATTACAAGAATCATCAGGTCGCATCCTCATGTGGGCGAATGTATATTATATTCATCGAGTGATGAAGGACTTCCATACCATCAGTCATATCCGCATCTTGTAAAACTGACGAATCAAATCCTTAAACCGATTGAGATTGAGCAGATTGCAGATGAGATCGATTTTTTGTTTATGGCGGCCCCTCCGGGTGTATCAAGCCGTCTGACGCCTCAGCTTGATTCATATGACATACCGGTTATTGACCTGTCCGGCGATCTAAGAATCAAAGATCCGTCTGTATATGAAAGCTGGTATAAAAGGGAGCCGGCTCCGGAACACGTGCTTGAAAAAGCGGTATATGGACTGTCCGAACTTCATCGGGAGGAAATCAAAACGGCGAAGTACATAGCCAACCCCGGCTGTTTTCCGACAGCGGTTCTTCTCGGTTTGGCTCCGCTCGTCAAAAACGGATTAATCGGCGAATCGTTTGTCATCGTTGATGCCAAAACAGGGGTATCGGGAGCCGGCAGAAAAGCTTCAATGGGAACTCATTTTTCAGAGATCAATGACAATTTTAAAATATATAAGGTCAATGAGCATCAGCATACACCTGAAATAGAACAGGCTGCAATGCGGTGGAACCCCGCTTTTAAACCGATCACGTTCAGCACGCATTTAGCGCCGATGACAAGGGGAATTATGGCAACCATTTATACAGAGCTGAAAGAAAGCCTGTCAGGTGATGAGCTGCAGCGATTTTTTTCTGATTTTTACCAAGATTCTTATTTTGTCAGAATGAGAGAATCGGGACAATTTCCGGCTACAAAAGAAGTATACGGCAGCAATTTCTGTGATATCGGTGTTGCTTTAGATGAACGGACGAACAGGGTCACGATCGTATCAGTGATTGATAATTTAATGAAGGGAGCCGCAGGGCAGGCGGTTCAGAACTTTAACATCATGAACGGCTGGAGCGAAACGGCAGGACTCGATTTTACGCCAATTTATCCATAAGACGGGAGAGAACAAATCATGATTCAGGTGAGTCAAGACAGCATAAAAAAAATAGATGGAAGCATAGCTTCTCCTAAGGGCTACGAGGCAAAAGGGATTCACTGCGGACTCCGCTATTCAAAAAAGGATTTGGGGCTGCTCATCAGCTCGGTTCCGGCGGTGAGCGCCGCGGTTTATACACAAAGCTACTTCCAGGCTGCACCGATCAAGGTGACGCAAGACAGCCTCAAAAAGGGTGCACACTTGCAAGCAGTGATTGTTAATAGTGCCAATGCCAACGCATGTACAGGTGAACAGGGGCTCTTGGATGCATATGAGATGCGTCAGAAAACAGCTGAAATCCTCGGCATTGAACCGGCGCTTGTGGCCGTTTCCTCAACAGGCGTCATCGGCGAATACCTCGACATGGAGAAGATTCAGAAAGGAATCGTCCTTCTCGGCGATACAAAGCCCGGCGAAGGTGATTTCGAGGAAGCGATTTTGACGACGGACACGGTGACAAAACAAACCTGTTATCAACTGATGATCGGCGGTAAACAAGTGACGATCGGCGGAGCTGCCAAAGGCTCTGGCATGATCCACCCGAATATGGCGACAATGCTCGGATTTGTCACAACAGATGCATGTATTGAAGAAGGTGCGCTGGAAAGGGCTTTAAGAGAGATCACAGATGTTTCATTCAACCAGATTACGGTCGACGGTGATACATCCACAAACGATATGGTTCTCGTCATGGCGAACGGCTGCGCCGAAAATGAATGCCTCCACGAAGGGCATGAAGAATGGCCGGTATTTAAAAAAGGCCTGCAGCTGGTTTGCACGGATCTCGCCAAAAAAATCGCGAAAGATGGTGAAGGGGCGACAAAATTAATCGAAGCCCAAGTCAAAGGGGCAAAAACCAATCTTGAAGCGCAAATCATCGCAAAGAAAATCGTCGGCTCCAATCTTGTTAAAACAGCGGTGTACGGGACGGATGCCAACTGGGGCAGAATCATCGCCGCGATCGGAGACAGCATGGCTTCTGTTACACCTGAAAAGGTGGAAATCTATCTCGGCGGACAGTGCCTCTTTAAAAACAATGAACCACAGCCGTTTTCCGAAGAGCATGCGAAGCAATATTTAGAAAATAGCGAAGTGGAAATCGCCGTTTATATGAATGAAAGCGAAGGAACAGGAACGGCCTGGGGCTGTGATTTAACTTATGAATACGTCAAAATTAACGCGAGCTATCGTACGTAAAGGGGAAAACAATGAGCAAAACAATCGTTTTTAAATGCGGCGGAAGCGTCATTCGTGAACTTTCTGACGAGTTTTTTCAAAATCTAAAAGAGCTGTTTGAAGAGGGATGGAAAATCGCAGTCGTCCATGGAGGCGGACCTGATATTACAAGGATGCTGGAAAAATTAAATATCCAAACAGAGTTTGTCAACGGACAGCGGAAAACGACTAAACCGGTATTGGAAGTCGCAGAGATGGTGCTGTCCGGTTCAATCAATAAGTATTTCGTTTCAGAGCTTGCCAAACATGGGCTTCCGGCGGTCGGAGTTTCGGGAAAAGACGGAGGGCTTCTCCTTGCTGATTATTTAAACGAAAAGGAATACGGCCAAGTCGGGCGCATAAAAAAGGTAAACGGACAGATGGCGGAAACGCTCATGGAAAAAGGATTCATTCCGGTCATTGCACCGCTGTCAATGACAGATGGCTGTGAGACGCTGAATGTAAACGCCGATTTGGCGGCATCCGCTGTAGCCGGGGCTTTACATGCCGATCAATTGATGTTTGTGACAGATGTAAAAGGGATCATGAAAAACGACGAAATGCTTTCAGCATTAACACCTGAAGAGATAGAGGACCTTATTGCAGAAGGCGTGATTTCCGGCGGAATGATACCGAAGGTGAACTCTGCGGCAGCCGCTCTTATAGGTCAAGTCAATGAAGTGATGATCGTCAGCGGAAAAGGTTCCTTTCTGCGGGAAGATGCATTTATCGGCACAAAAATTATGAAACAAAAGGAGGCCGTATTGTGAGTCATTTATTTCAGACGTACAGCCGCTGGAATATCAATATAAAAAAAGCGAAAGGCACCATCGCCGAAGATGAAAACGGAAAAACCTATCTGGATTTCGTTCAGGGAATCGCAGTCTGCAATCTCGGGCACTGTCCGGATGCGGTGGCAGACGCCATCAAAAAACAGCTCGATGATGTCTGGCATGTTTCAAATTTATTCAAAAACGACCTTCAGGAAAAAGTAGCAGAGCAATTGACAAACCACAGTGCCGGCGATCTTGTCTTTTTCTGTAACAGCGGAGCTGAAGCAAATGAAGCGGCTGTTAAGCTGGCGCGAAAATATACGCAGAAAACGAAAATCATAACGTTCAAGCAATCTTTTCACGGCCGGACATATGCTGGAATGGCGGCGACCGGACAGGAAAAAATTAAACACGGATTCGGACCGATGCTGACCGGATTTCATTACCTTCCTTATAATGAGCCGGAGGCATTCCAAACATTAAGCGGCCAAGATGACATTGCCGCGGTTATGCTTGAGACCATCCAAGGAGAAGGCGGCGTCATTCCGGCGGACAGAGAGTTTTTGCAAGAAGTTCAGGCTTTTTGCCGAGAAAAACAAGCTCTTCTCATTGTTGACGAAGTCCAGACGGGTATCGGCCGGACGGGAAAAGCCTTCGGATACGAGCATGGAGGGCTTTCTCCAGATATTATCACCGTCGCAAAAGGGCTCGGCAGCGGATTTCCGGTCGGAGCGGTTATCGGAAAAAAAGAGCTTTCAGAAGCGTTCTCACCTGGTTCACACGGTACGACCTTTGGCGGAAATATGCTGGCCATGGCTGCGGCCAACGCGACATTGAACATTATTTTTGAAAAAAGCTTTCTTGAAGAAGTCAGTGCAAAAGGAGAATTTTTGCAGAAAGAGCTTAAAGAAAAACTCCAATTTCCATGTATTAAAGAAATCAGAGGAAAAGGCCTGATCGCCGGCATCGAATGCGAAGCCCCCGTTCAGCCGCTGATCGAAGACCTTCAGAAAGAAGGGCTCCTCGTGCTTCCTGCAGGTCTGAACGTGATCAGGCTGCTGCCGCCGCTTTCGGTCGCGAAAAATGAAATCAGTGAAGCTGTCGAGAAGCTGAACCGTGTTTTTGCACATCATTCGTCGGTAAAACAGTAATTTTTTTTCGGATAAAAGGTATAAAAATTCATAAATATTATTATTTATTCATCAGAGGTGGGCATAAAATGGAAGGATACTTAGTTCTTGAAGATGGAACATCCTTCAGCGGAGAATTAGACGGTTTTGAAGGCTGTACCGGTGAAGTCGTCTTTTTTACAGGCATGACCGGCTATCAGGAAGTATTGACAGATCCTTCATATAAAGGCCAGATCATTGTCTTCACATATCCGCTGATCGGAAACTACGGCATCAATGAAAGCGATGATGAAAGCAAGCGTCCGCAAGTGAAAGGGGTTGTCGTCTATGAAGCGTGCGACCGATTTTCCCACCATCAGGCGACTAAAAGCCTGCGGGAGTACTTGGAAAAATGGGAAGTTCCGCTGCTGTCACACGTTGATACAAGATCGGTCGTCCAGCATATCAGGGCCAAAGGGACGCTCAATGCCAAACTGACCAATCAAAAAGACAGCCGGCCTGCTCCGCGCGAATCGGAAAATTTCGCGGCACAGGTGGCCGGACAAAATGAGAACGGCACATTTGGAGAGGGAGCGACACATATCGTCCTGATAGATTTCGGCTATAAAAAATCGATCGCTGCATCCCTCGCGAAACAAGGCTGTAAAGTCACGGTTGTTCCATATCAAGAGATGGACGGCATCTCCAAGCTGAATCCGGATGGGATCGTTCTTTCAAACGGTCCGGGGGACCCGAAAGCCATCCTTTCGTATATGGAAACGCTTCGGGAATTGATCAAATCTTACCCGACCCTCGGCATTTGTCTTGGACATCAGCTCATCGCCCTCGCCTTTGGCGGTGACACGTATAAACTTCCATTCGGCCACAGGGGAGCCAATCATCCGGTGATTGACAGAGAAACCGGACGCGTTTTCATGACGAGCCAAAATCATAGCTATGTCGTTGATGAAACGACGATCAGCACAAAGGAATTCTCAGTCAGGTTTCATCATGTAAATGACGGTTCGGTAGAAGGGCTGATGCATAAAACATTGCCTGTCATATCTGTGCAGTTTCATCCTGAAGCCCATCCGGGACCGGTCGAAAGCGAGTGGATTTTCAACGAATATTTGCAGAAATTGAACGAAGCAAGGAGAGAAGTCATCCATGCCTAAAGATCACAGCATAGAAAACATACTGGTTATCGGATCAGGACCGATTATCATCGGGCAGGCCGCAGAATTTGACTACTCGGGAACCCAAGGATGCATGGCGCTGAAAAGCGAAGGCTTTCGGGTCATTCTCGTCAACAACAATCCGGCGACGATCATGACAGATGAATCGTTTGCCGATGAGATCTATTTTGAACCATTGACGCTGGAAAGTCTCACTCAAATCATCAAGCGGGAAAAACCTGACGGCCTGCTGGCAAATTTGGGCGGCCAAACAGCGCTGAATTTGGCTGTCGAGCTTGAAAAAGCCGGCATTCTAAACAAATACGGGGTGAAGCTGCTCGGGACATCTGTAGATACGATTGAAAAGGGCGAGGACAGAGAAAAATTCCGCGCATTGATGAAAGAACTGAATGAACCGGTGCCGGATTCAGAAATCGTCGATAACAAAGAAGATGCGCTTCGTTTTGCGCTTTCCATCGGTTTTCCGATCATCGTACGGCCGGCCTACACATTGGGCGGAAAAGGAGGCGGCATTGCGAAGACAAAGGAGGAGTTTATGCCTTTGATCGAAAGTGCTCTTCTGGCAAGTCCGATTCACCAATGTCTTGTCGAAAAAAGCATTGCCGGCTTTAAAGAAATCGAATATGAAGTCATGCGTGACAACAACAATACATGCATCACCGTCTGCAACATGGAAAACATTGATCCCGTTGGCATTCACACAGGGGACTCGATCGTGGTCGCCCCTTCGCAGACATTAACAGATACAGACTATCAAATGCTGCGTTCGGCAAGCTTGAAGATTATTTCCGCGCTGGATGTGGTCGGCGGCTGCAATATTCAATTTGCGTTAGACCCCGAAAGCAAAAACTATTACGTGATCGAAGTGAATCCGAGGGTCAGCCGATCTTCCGCCCTCGCTTCAAAAGCGACCGGCTATCCGATTGCGAAAATGGCTGCCAAACTTGCTGTCGGCTATACGCTTGACGAGCTGAAAAACCCGCTGACAGATTCGACATATGCCAGCTTTGAGCCAGCGCTTGATTATGTTGTCGTTAAATTTCCGCGCTGGCCGTTTGACAAGTTTAAACATGCCGACCGTAAGCTCGGCACGAAAATGAAAGCGACAGGGGAAGTCATGGCGATCGATCGCAATCTTGAAGCGGCTCTGCAAAAAGCGGTCGCATCCCTTGAGCTGAAAACGGCCGGAACCCATTTACCGGAGCTTGGCGGCGTCTCTTCAGATGCTTTATGGAAGCTGCTTGAGACGCCTGATGACCGCCGCTTCTTTGCGGTCATGGAACTGTTAAGCCGCGGAATTTCAATCGAAGACATCCATGAGAAAACGAAGATTGACTACTATTTCCTTTATGTGTTTTCAAACATGATTCAACTTGAAAACACGCTGATGGAAGAGGGCTGCGTCCTTTCTTGCGATCTTTTGAAAAAGGCGAAGGAAAAGGGATTCACCGACTCGACGATCGCTTCTTTAATCGGAAAAACGGAGGAAGAAGTCCGCGCGCTCCGCAAGCAAAAAGGCATAACGGCTTCCTTTAAAATCGTCGATACGTGCGCCGCGGAATTTGATGCGAAGACGAATTATTTTTACTCAACCTATTTTGGAGCAAGCGATGGAGACTTCTCCAAAAAAACGAAAAAGCGGGTGTTGATCATCGGCTCCGGACCGATTCGGATCGGCCAGGGAGTGGAGTTTGACTACAGCGCCGTGCACGGCGTCATGACGATGAAAAGCCTCGGGTTTGAAACGATCATGCTGAACAACAACCCGGAAACGGTCAGCACGGACTATGAAATGGCAGACCGCCTGTACTTTGAACCGATTACGCCCGAACATATTTTAAATGTGGCTGAAGCTGAAGACATTGATTTTGCAATTGTTCAATTCGGCGGCCAATCCGCCATCAATGTGGCGGAAGCGATCGAAAAAGCGGGCGTCACTCTTTTGGGAACCTCTTCAGACACACTTGATGTCCTTGAAGACCGCGATCAATTTTATCAGCTGCTTGATGATCTTGGCATCACTCATGCCAAAGGGGAAACGGCATCGTCAAAAACAGAAGCGGTGCAAAAAGCAAATGAGATCGGCTATCCGGTCCTGATCAGACCGTCCTATGTCATCGGCGGGATGGGCATGATGATCGTTCATTCTGAAGATGGGCTCCTCGAGCTGCTTGAAGGTGCAGCGGCGATGCCATATCCGATTCTGATCGATCAATACATTTCCGGAAAGGAATTTGAAATCGACCTTGTCAGCGACGGACAGGACATTTATATCCCAACCTATATCGAACATATTGAAAAGGCCGGTGTGCATTCTGGCGACAGTTATGCGATCCTGCCGGGGCCGTCCGTGACAGATAAGATGAAGCGCTCTGCAGAATCGGCAGCGGCAAAAATCGTCCGCAAGCTCGACTTTAAAGGGATTATGAATATTCAATTCATCGCTGATGCAGATGAGCTGCTCATCCTCGAAGTCAACCCGAGAGCAAGCCGGACTGTACCCGTCGTCAGCAAAGTGATGGGTGTACCGCTGATTCCGCTGGCATCTAAGCTTTTGGCCGGTTTGACATTAAAAGAGCTGAAACCAGATTCACAAAACAGCCGCGGTGTAGCCGTGAAGTTTCCGGTTTTTTCATCACATGCCATTCAGGATGTCGATTTGAAGCTCGGACCTGAAATGAAGTCGACCGGGGAAGGCATGTATGTCGGGTACAGTCCTGAAAGCGCCCTGAAGAAAATTTTTGCGGGCGTCTGGAAGACGAAAGGCTGCATCTACCTTGAAGAAGCCGGCGACCTGAAGTCTCTCGCAGAGCAAGCGGGATTCACCGTTCAGTCTGCCGATTTTGCAAGCTGGATCAAAAGGGAGGACAAAGCGCTTCACATCAATTTGACCGATTCGAACGAGGCGAAACTGCAGCGGATGGAAGCCATTACCCACGGTGTGGCGGTAATGACGGAAGAAGAGACGGTGCGGGCATTTTTAGCAAGCGGAAATGGATCGACACAATCGGTCTCACTAAAAGACTTATATAAAAAGGAAGTGGAAACATGTCTACAGTAAACATCGGGGTGTCCCCGCAGACCAATTTGTCCGGCAAGGATTTTTTAAGCCTGAAGGACTTTACAAAAGAAGAGATCCTTTATTTGCTGCAGGAAGCAGCCGCCATGAAACAAAAGAAAATTCAAAACGTCTTTAAAGGAAAGACATTGGCGATGATTTTTGAAAAATCATCGACGAGAACGCGTGTCTCGTTTGAAGCGGGAATGGCTCAGCTTGGCGGAAGCGCCTTATTTTTAAGCAGCAAAGACATGCAGCTCGGCAGAGGCGAAACAATCGCTGATACGGCAAAAGTGCTGTCAGGCTATGTTGATGCGATCATGATCCGCACATTTGAACACGAAAAAGTTGAAGAGCTTGCACTGCACGCGGAAGTCCCAGTTATCAACGGTTTGACCGACCTTTTTCATCCGTGCCAGGCGCTCGCAGATCTTTTGACAATTCAAGAAACGAAAGGAACCTTGGACGGACTGAAAGCCGTCTATGTGGGAGATGGAAACAATGTCGCGCATTCGCTTTTAATCGCCTGTGCAAAAGTCGGCTGCAGCATTACGATTGCATCGCCTAAAGGCTATGAACCGGATCAGGAAGTTGTTCAGCTTGCCAAGACATTTGCCGAAGAATCAGGTGCGGAAGTGAACATTACACATGATCCCGAATCAGCTGTCAAGAATGCTGATGTCATTTATTCCGATGTTTTCACAAGCATGGGACAGGAAGCAGAGGCAAACGAACGGCTGAATGTCTTTAAACCATATCAAGTCAACGGCTCACTCGTCTCCCACGCCAAACCAGATTACATCTTTCTGCACTGTCTTCCGGCGCACCGGGAAGAAGAAGTCACGGCGGAGATCATTGACGGGCCGAATTCAGCCGTATTCCAGCAGGCTGAAAACCGTCTTCATGTGCAAAAAGCCTTGCTGAAAGCATTGCTTGCTTAAACGAAAAACTGCTGATCAAAAAGATCAGCAGTTTTATTTATGCGAAGATGAATACCGCGATACCGATGATAAAGCAGTAGATTGAGAAATAAATCAAATTCCCTTTCGCCATAATATTCATGAACCAGCGCAATGAAAAATATGTGGCAATAATGGATGCGATGAACGCAAACAAATAAGGAAGGAAAAGCTCTGATAAACGCGGATCTTGAAAAATGTCGGTAATGCTTAAAATGGTTCCGCCCAGACTGATTGGTATGTACAATAAAAATGAAAAGCGCAGCGCAGTATCTGATTTGAGTCCGAGCGCCATGGCCGGTACAATCGTCGCTCCTGAACGGCTGATGCCGGGTACGAGTGCAATCATTTGCGAAAGTCCGATGATCACGGCGTCTTTCAATCTCATTTCCCCATCGTTTTTCCGTCCGCGCAGATTTCGAATCAAAAACAATGCCAAACCTGTGATCAGCAGTGTGACAGCGGTGATCCGCACACCGTCTTTGAAGAAAGCGGAAATTTCGTCGTCAAATAAAACGCCGACGACACCTGCGGGAATCGTTGCAATGATCAAATAAACGATAAATCTGAAATCGGCTTTTCCTTTTTCATTTTTTGCCGCCACATAGGACAATCCGTTTGTTGCCAGTCGAATGATATCATTTTTATAAACGAGCAAAACGGCAATCAAAGAGCCTGCATTCATCAAAAGTTCAAAGCTGAACCCTTCAATTTCCAAGCCTAAAAAATGCTGTGCCAGCACGAGGTGTCCGCTTGATGAGACTGGGATCGGTTCGGTAAACCCCTGCAGCAGCCCCAAAAGGATATACTTTATCATCATTAAAAAATCCATTTTTCTCCTCCGTTTCTAAAGTGAATCTGACGCCCTTTTAACAGACGGTAAGAAAAGGCGGTTAGTTTCAATATTCAAGCGCTTTTTACATTAAACTACATAAAACAAATGAATGTAAAGATAAAATAAACATGTTTTTCTCCGGAACAGGGCAATCTAATCTCTAAAAAGGGGTGAAACATATGGGACAGCAGCATCAATTCCGCCCGGGCCAAAAAGCGCCTAACAATGGTGTATATGTTGAAATCGGAGAAACAGGGAGCATGGTGAAAAATCCGCAGCAAATCAAATTGTCAGCCGGTGAATTTTTCCCTGAGAACTCCAACCATAACCGACTTTGGACATATAAAAGAAAGCCTTAAAAAACAGCCGTCCTTTTTTGGACGGCTGTACATCAAAGTTCGAGAAAACAAAAACCCCGCTTTAAAGCAGGGTTTTTAATGTTGACTCGCATCCTGTTTAACAGGCATAATTTCTCCAAGAACAATAACGGCTACAGTGATGATCACGCCCATAATTGAACTGGTCTGAAAGTCATATGCAGCACCGTTCATGGCGCCGACAATGTAGCAGGCCATTTGCGTCAAAACAAATGTCCAAATAAAAGTCATGACAAAACGCACGTTTCACACCTCGTCCTTCGCATTCAATTCTAAAACTTATCATACCACACATAAAGTAAACGAGAAAGGGCATTTTAGTGAACAAGATAAGGCTTTCAACACTTTTTTTCAGAAATATCAGAATGGGAGATTTATTAAAAATTCATTTTCATCTTGCGACTGGGACTTTTCCTTATTCGTTTGATCCGTTCTCTACATAAAATAATGAGCAGATTACGGCAGGAAGGAGGCAGGCAAGCGATGAAAATAACTGAACGTTTTTTCAAAGTCGGCTCAGAATGGAACGTGATTCATCTTCCATACAGACCAAACGGTTTTGCGGTTTTTATTTTCGGCGACCGCAACCATTTCGTCGGGGAAGAATCGAGCTTTTGGATGCAGCATCACGGCAGAAATCAGCTTCTGACAAGTTTAAGAAACCAGGGCTACACGCTTGTGAACAGCAATTTATTCGGCAGGCACTGGGGCTCAGAAAAAGCGGTTCATTACGCGAAGCAGCTGATTCACTATGTGTTCAGGCAGGAGATTTTAAATGAAAAAATTCATCTGCTGGCAGAGGGAACAGGCGCTCTCGTAGCTGATGAACTTCTCCGCTCGATTCCGGATCAAATACGTTCTGCAGCGATGCTTAATCCTTGCCTCGATCTTCAGGCTCAACATCAAAGGGAAAAAGACAATAAATTTTTTTATAAGCAGTTTATTAAAGAGATTGCAGACAGCTACGGTATTTCTGAACGAGAGGCCGCCGATTACCCGTTCAAAAGCATATCCCCTTATCACAATCTTGTGCCTGTCCATATTTGGCAAAGGCTGAACGGTTCTTCATATCCGTATATGATCCATGCAAAAACGTTTGAGGAGCGTCAGAAAAAAGGCGATTATCAAGTGGGGCTGACCCTGCACTTATTTGATCATCCGCAGCGCATCTATTCAGCGATCGCTCATTTTTTCAAAAGGCATGAAAAAGTATTATAGAGAATAGAATGATAGCAGCCCGTTTTTGATCAGGGCTGTTTTTACTTGGCAGAACAGCTGAATCGAAAGGTGGTCTGGCACATGAAATCCGCGCTGGTGTATGGAGCAGATGAATTCTTCGGCCTTTCATTTTGCGAATGTCTTCTTGAAGAGGGCGTAGACATTGGGGTCAAATTAGATGATCCGAGTGATGAAACCAAACGGCTTTACCTTGAAGAGCGGCTGATGTGGCTGGTGAGAAACCAACATTTCCGCATGATTGAAAAAGAGCCTGAAACCGAGTATGATAAGGTTTTTATCCAATATACAGGCTGCATGCTTGATGAAGAGCTCGATGACTTGATTCAAAACAAGCCTGTTTTTCTATTTGTCTATGAGCATCAAATGGTAGAGGATTTAAGAGAGCGTTTTGAACAAAAAGGCGCGGACATCATCGTTCTCCCGGACATGTACGGTCCGTGGGACGTCCGGGAAGATGACGGTGTACAAAGGGAATCGTGTTTTTTTGTGGATGACATAGCAGCTCAGCTCGCCGTTTACACAGCTCAAAACGATCCTTCGGGGTTGCAGTTCAAACAGCAAACGACAGCAGAAGAGGCGGATGCCATAATTGAGGAATGGAAAAGACAAATGTCTACATTTTTCGACAAAAAATAAGAAAGATCTTCCTTATTTGCACTTGAAAGGATACAATAAAGATAGATTAGATTTGCTTGTTTGTTTTGAAAGGGAGTTGAACATGGCATGGTGTACAGGCTTGGCGTGATTTTTTTGATTCTCTTTGTTCTGGGCGGCTGCGGATCATCGCCGCTGACAGGGAAAATTGAAAAAGTCGGGTTGCTTGTCCCTGATACAATAAGTGATCAAGTATGGGGAACGAAAGGATATAAAGGCTTATTAAGAATACAGTCTGTTTTCAATGTCGATGTCTACTATAAAGAAGGGATTGACAATGAAGCAGCAATCAAAATGGCTGTGGAGGATTTTCGTAAAAAAGGCGTCAATTTAATCTATGGACATGGAAGCGAATATGAAAAAATATTTAATGACATATGCAAGGACTATCCCGATATTCATTTTGTCTTAATGAACAGCAAGGCTGAGCATGACAATGTGACAAGCATCTCCCTTGAAGGAAAAGCGATGGGGTTTTTCGGCGGAATGACGGCCGCCCACGAATCAAAGTCAAAGAAAATCGGCGTGCTTGCGACGCAAAAGTGGCAGCCTGAAGTGAAAGGATTCATTGAAGGCGCGCAATACGTTGATCCGAACATCGAGGTTATCACAGAGTATGTAGGACAGTGGGATGATGCTGAAAAAGCCGTGGAACTGTATGAAAAAATGAAAAAGACCGGCGCGGATGTTGTGTATCCCGCCGGAGACGGGTATAATGTCCCTGTCATTGAACAAATCAAAAAAGACGGTTTGTACGCCATAGGCTATGTAAGCGACCAGTCGGAGTTGGGGGAAAACGTCGTTTTGACAAGCACCATCCAGCATGTTGACGAGGCTTACGAACTCACCGCCGACGAATTTAATAGAGGAGCGCTTAAAGGAGGCCAGCGAACCTTCGACATGCAGGAGGGCGTCATAGAAATGGGCGCGTTCAGCCCGGTCGTCGATCCATCATTTCAAGAAGAGATCAAAGGGCTGATCGAACAATACAAAAACACAAACAAACTGCCAAATGAATAATGAGGTGATTCAGATGCACGAAAAATCAATGGAATTTTTACAAATTGCCATGAAATACATTCCAGAAGCGAAAGAAGAAATGGAGAAGGCGGGAATTGAGCTTTCACCGGAGATGCTTCAGCCGTTTATGGATTTATTTACAAAAGTCATGGCGGAAGCATATGAACTCGGGAAAGCAGATGCTGGGTCAGACGCTTAAAACAGACTAAAAAACACATGGGTGAAAAGCCACTTTTTATGGGAAGTGGCTTTTCACATGGAGATCTTATTTTTTATAGCGCTGACCACTGATCCGATTTCTTTAAAAAACGGTTTCAGCTCATCAATCGAATCCATAATTTGTCCGACCTGGTTCATGACATGCATGTAATCATGCTGTGCGGATTCAGCTTCTTCATCAGCTGTCACGCCATCCTGTGTCGCGTCATCCTGTTCTTCACGGCTGTTTGGCACATTTGTGCCGAACATCATCTTCGTGAAAAAATCGTCATTCGCCATCCTTCAAAGCCTCCTTTACTCTATATACCACTACTATATGAAGGTCTTGGTCTAATAGATTAGACGGATATATTGCCAACAGAAAAAAAATAGGGTAGGATTAGTACCAGATACTAATAATTACTCATAACATTAGTTGGAAAAAATCATGAATAAAGGAGTCTTTCCTATGAAAGCTGGAATTATTGGAATTGGCCGGTATATCCCTGAAAAAGTGCTGACTAATTTCGACTTGGAAAAAATGGTTGAAACTTCTGACGAGTGGATTCGTACAAGAACAGGAATAGAAGAAAGAAGAATCGCAGCCGAAGACGAAATGACGTCTGATATGGCTGTCGCCGCCGCAAAAAAAGCGATGGAAGATGCACGCATTGAGGCGGAAGATCTTGATATGATTCTCGTCGCCACCGTTACTCCTGATCAGGCATTTCCGACAGTGTCCTGCATGATTCAAGAAAAGCTCGGCGCATTCAACGCGTGTGCGATGGATATCAGTGCAGCCTGCGCCGGTTTTATGTACGGCCTTGTCACTGGAAAACAGTTTATTGAGGCCGAAACATATAAGCATGTGCTTGTCATCGGGGTCGAAAAGCTCTCAAGCATTACGGACTGGGATGACCGCAACACGGCCGTTTTATTCGGAGACGGAGCGGGAGCAGCGGTTGTCGGGCCTGTCAGCGACGACAAAGGCATTCTTTCTTTTGAGCTTGGTGCAGACGGTAGAGGCGGAAAGCACTTGTACTTGGATGAAAAAGATCATACAATCATGCATGGCAGAGAAGTGTTCAAATTTGCCGTCCGCCAAATGGGAGAATCCAGTGTAAACGTCATTGAAAAAGCGGGTTTGTTAAAAGAGGATGTCGACTTTTTGGTGCCCCATCAGGCCAACATCCGGATCATGGAGGCGGCGCGCGAACGTTTAGAGCTTCCGATTGAAAAAATGTCTAAAACGGTTCATAAATATGGAAACACATCAGCTGCTTCGATTCCGATTTCACTTGTGGAAGAGCTGGAAGCTGGTAAAATTAAAGACGGTGACGTCATTGTTATGGTCGGTTTCGGCGGAGGCTTGACATGGGGAGCCATTGCCATGCGCTGGGGCCGCTAGAAGAAAGGTGAGGTGCAACTTATGAATAGTAAAAGAGTAGTCATTACCGGATTAGGAGCTTTATCACCTCTTGGTAATGACGTCAAGACGAGCTGGAACAATGCGGTTGACGGAGTTTCCGGCGTCGGGCCGATTACACGGGTAAATGCGGATGAGTATCCTGCCAAAGTGGCCGCAGAATTGAAAGATTTTAAAATAGAAGATTACATGGATAAAAAAGAAGCAAGAAAAATGGACCGGTTCACGCAATATGCCGTGGTGTCAGCAAAAATGGCTGTCGAAGACGCCAAGCTTGACATCAACGATAAAATTGCCGACAGAGTCGGCGTCTGGGTCGGTTCCGGCATCGGCGGCCTTGAAACGCTTGAACAGCAGTTTGAAACATTTTTAACAAAAGGGCCGAGACGGGTCAGCCCGTTTTTTGTACCGATGATGATTCCTGATATGGCAACAGGCCAAATTTCAATCGCACTCGGTGCAAAAGGCGTCAACTCATGTACGGTTACGGCGTGCGCGACAGGTACGAATTCCATTGGAGATGCTTTCAAAGTGATCCAGCGCGGCGACGCTGATGTGATGATCTCGGGCGGAACGGAAGCACCGCTGACAAGAATGTCATTCGCAGGCTTTTCCGCCAATAAAGCGCTCTCTACCAATCCAGATCCGAAAACGGCAAGCCGTCCATTTGACAAAAACCGCGATGGCTTCGTCATGGGAGAAGGTGCGGGAATCGTTGTTCTTGAGGAACTTGAGCATGCATTAAACAGGGGCGCCCACATTTATGCGGAAGTGGTCGGCTACGGTTCAACCGGAGATGCATATCATATCACCGCGCCTGCGCCAAACGGAGAAGGCGGCGTCAGAGCCATGAAAGAGGCAATTAAAGATTCGGGTCTGGCTCCTGAAGCGGTAGATTATATCAATGCGCACGGAACAAGTACGCCGTACAACGATAAATTTGAAACGATCGCCATTAAAGAAGTTTTTGGAGAGCACGCGTACAAGCTTGCCGTCAGCTCGACAAAATCGATGACAGGCCATCTGCTCGGCGCTGCGGGAGGAATCGAAGCGATTTTCTCAGTGCTCGCCATTAAAGAAGGAATCATACCTCCGACAATCAATATTGAAACGCCTGATGAAGATTGTGATTTGGATTATGTTCCCGATCAAGCACGCCGTCAGGACGTAAATGTTGTGCTCAGCAATTCGCTTGGTTTCGGCGGGCACAATGCAACACTGATCTTTAAAAAATACGAATAGCTCTTTGAAAGCGGCTGCCACATAGTTGGTAGCCGTTTTTTTGCGCCTGCATATCATACAGGTGAATGAAAAGGAGTGATCTGAGATGAGCGTCGAAAAGACATATGAGTGGCTGGAAAAAGCATCATCAATGCAGGAGTTATCCAGCTGTCTTCTTCCGTATTTTAAGGAAGCGCTAAAAGCGGATATCATGTCTCTCGTCAGCCATCTGCAAGCCCACGGCATGTTTCGTTCTTGGGCGGAAGGCCGGCGTACGATGAAAGAGCTCAAAAAAAAGGGGATATTTCATCATGTAAAACGGGAAGAGCGGCTGCTGCGAAAAAGATGGAACGGCCCCGACGTTCCGATTATCGTTTTTCCCGTCAATGAAAGAAACCGGAGAATTCGCGTCGATTTCGGATCTAAATCAGGCCTTGCTTTCCAAGATAAACTGTTCTTATTTCTTTCCTCCCATATTTCTCAAGCTGCCATTTCTGCCATCATGACGCATGAATATAATCATGTTTGCCGGTTAGAAAATATGCCGAAAGAGGAAAAAGATATGACGCTTCTTGATACAATCATACTCGAAGGACTTGCAGAAAATGCTGTTTATGAACGTTTCGGAGAGTCAGAAATCGCCGGATGGACGTCAATTTATTCAGAAAAACAGCTCGACCATTTTCAGAACCGCCTGATCAAGCCGCATTTCGAGCTGAAACGACACGAAGGAAGACTATTCTCCAATATTTTATTCGGAAAAGGTTATTATCCAGATATGCTCGGATATGCTGTCGGTTACAATATTGTGAAAAAATATTTGTCGAAAAAAAAATTAAAAGTTTCCGATGTCATATCCCTTCCATCAGAAGCCTTTATAGAGCCAGTGCTTTAAAACATTAAAATTATGGTATTAAATTAATATTATTACAGTAAATCTAAAAATTCCTTGCTTTTGTAATGATTATGTAATAATATACAACTATAAAATTTTAAGATAATTCAGTCTTATTATATGATTCTTTAATAATATTTAACTTCTGGTCTATGGAAGGGGAATCTGGATGAGCGCATTGCTGGAAATCAATGATCTAAAAACTTATTTTTTCAGAAAAAAACAGCCGATACCTGCAGTTGACGGAGTTGATTTTTCGATTAAAAAAGGAGAGACCGTTGCATTGGTAGGAGAATCAGGATCGGGAAAAAGCATCACATCCCTCTCGATCATGGGACTTGTCGAGGGCTCCGGCGGCAGGATCATCAATGGTTCTATTAAACTGGAAGGCCGGGACCTCGTTACATACAAGGAACAAGATTTATGCAAGATCCGCGGAAATGATATCTCTATGATTTTTCAGGAGCCGATGACATCGCTCAATCCGGTTTTAACGATCGGCGAACAAATCACAGAGGTATTGATCTATCATAAAAAGCTTTCGAAAAAAGAAGCCGGAAAGAAAGCGGTCGAGCTGCTGAAGCTTGTCGGCTTTTCAAGAGCTGAACAGCTGATGAAGGACTTCCCGCACCGTTTGTCAGGCGGCATGAGACAAAGGGTGATGATCGCGATCGCCCTCAGCTGCAATCCGAAGCTGCTCATCGCCGATGAACCGACGACAGCGCTTGATGTTACGATTCAAGCCCAAGTATTAGAGCTGATGAAAGACTTGTGCGACAAATTGGATACATCGATTCTTCTCATTACCCATGATCTTGGCGTAGTGTCTGAAATCGCAGACCGCGTGATCGTCATGTATTGCGGACAAGTTGTTGAAAACGCGGCAGTAGATGAACTATTTGATGAACCCCTGCATCCGTACACAAAAGGACTGCTGAATTCCATTCCGGTAATAGACGGCTCGATTGAAACATTAACTGCCATTAAAGGAAACGTGCCCACGCCTGACAATCTTCCGGCGGGCTGCCGTTTTGCTCCGAGATGTCCGAGCGCAATCGATAAATGCTGGGGGTCGCAGCCGAGCCTTAAAACATTGCCGGACGGCCGGTCTGTCAGATGTTTCTTATATAAGGAGGGGGAGTAAAGCGATGGCATCATCAGCAGAACAATTACAATCTGCACAGCAGATCAACCATGACGGGCCCCTTCTGGAGCTGAAAGAGGTCAAAAAATACTTTCCGATCCGTTCAGGGATTTTTCAGAAAAAGATCGGCGATGTCAAAGCGGTTGACGGCCTCAGCTTTTCATTAAAGCGCGGCGAAACGCTCGGAATCGTCGGAGAATCGGGCTGCGGAAAATCAACTGCAGGCCGGACGATGATCAGACTGTATAAGCCGACGTCAGGACAAATTCTTTTCAAAGGCCGGGATATTTCCGATTTGCCGGAAGAAGCTTTGAGAAAAACCGTCCGCAAAAATATCCAAATGGTTTTTCAAGACCCGTTTGCCTCACTGAATCCGAGAAAAACTTTGCGTTCCATCATCAAAGAGCCCTTCACCACACACCATATGTACAATTTCAAAGAGAGAAATGAAAAAGCCGAAGAACTTTTGGAAAGGGTCGGACTGCATCCGTCCTTTGCCAACCGCTATCCTCATGAATTTTCCGGAGGACAGCGCCAGCGGATCGGCATCGCCCGTGCGCTTGCCCTGAATCCTGAGCTGATCATCGCCGATGAACCGGTTTCTGCATTGGATGTTTCGATTCAGGCTCAAGTCATCAATTTGATGGAAGAGCTTCAGGAAGAATTTAATCTGACGTATCTGTTTATCTCCCATGATTTGAGTGTCGTCCGCCATATCAGCGACAGAGTGGGCGTCATGTATCTCGGCAAAATGATGGAGCTGACAGATAAGCATGAGCTGTATGACAATCCGCTTCATCCATATACACAGGCGCTGCTTTCCGCTGTCCCTGTCACAAGAAAAAAAGGCCGGGCAAAACGGGAAAGGATCGTTTTGAAAGGAGAGCTGCCGAACCCTGCCAATCCTCCGAAAGGCTGTGTCTTCCATACGAGGTGTCCGGCCGCAAAAGCGATATGCGGGGAAAAAGCGCCAGCTTTCAGGGAAGTGGAAACAAACCATTTTGTGGCATGCCACCTTTACGAATAAAGGGTGAGGCCGTCACATATTAAATCCTTGAGAGGGGGAATGTCTTCTTAAAAAACGGGGGTCAATTAGGCAGAAAGAAGGACAACAGTTTAATAAGGGGGAATTCGTAAAAATGAACATTCGCAAAACGGGATTTTCAATTTTAAGCTTGCTGCTGATCTTATCGATTTTTCTTACGGCCTGTAACAGCGGTGAAGTCGGAGGGGACGAAAAAGAAAGCAAATCCGACGGGAAGCCGCAGCAAGGCGGGGATTTGATCGCCGGTTCCACAGGTGAGCCGACACTGTTTAACTCGCTGTATTCAACAGATACGGCAAGTTCAGATATTGAAAGGCTCATCTACAATACCCTTTTGGATGTCAATGAAAAGCTTGAAGTGGAAAATCAGCTCGCCGAAGATGTGAAAGAGTCTGAGGACGGCAAGACATTCAACGTGAAGCTCAAAGAAGGCGTCAAGTTTCATGACGGCGAAGAAATGACCGCTGATGACGTTGTGTTTACGTACAGCATTCCGATGAGCGACGACTATGTCGGAGAGCGCGGCTCAAACTTTGAAGTCATTGAATCCGTCACGAAAAAAAGCAAATATGAAGTGGAATTTAAATTGAAGAATCCCGATCCTTACTTTTATAATGTCACGCTTACAAGCTACGGCATCCTGCCGAAGCATATTTTAAAGGACGTTCCGATCAGCGAGCTCGGTGAACACGAATTCAACCGCAAAAATCCGATCGGAACCGGACCGTTTAAGTTTAAAGAGTGGAAAGAAGGACAATACGTCAAAGTGGAGGCGTTTGACGATTATTTCGCAGAACGCGCCCGCTTGGATTCGATTACGTATAAAATCATTCCGGATTCAAATGCGGCGATGTCACAGCTTCAAGCCGGAGATATTGATTATTTAGTCGTTACGCCTGGTCCGGATAACAAAACAGCGGAGAAATTTAACAATGTGAAAATGGAAACAGATTTGGGCTTGAACTATACGTACATCGGCTGGAATGAAAGGAATGAGCTCTTCAAAGACAAAAAGGTGCGACAGGCGCTGACATATGCGCTTGATCGCCAGGCCATGGTTGACCAGGTTCTTGACGGGGACGGCGAAATCGCAAACATTCCAGAGAGCCCGCTGTCATGGAACTACCCGGAAAACAAGGATGACATCAAAACGTTCAGCCATGATCCTGAAAAAGCGAAGAAAATGCTGAAGGAAGCCGGATGGGATGACACAGACGGTGACGGCATTTTAGACAAAGACGGCAAGAAATTCTCTTTCGTGATCAAAACAAACCAAGGCAATAAAACGAGAGAAGATCTGGCTGTCGTCGTTCAGCAGCAATTAAAAGAAGTCGGCATTGAGGCGAAACCGCAAATCGTCGAATGGAGCGCTTTAATCGAACAGATGAACCCGCCGAATTGGGATTTTGATGCGATGATCATGGGTTGGAGCCTGGCTACGTTCCCTGATCAGAGCAACATTTTCCACTCAAAAGAAGCGGAAAAAGGGCTTAACTATGTATGGTATCAAAATAAAGAGCTCGATAAATTATTGGACAAAGCAAAAACACTGAAAGATCGGGAAGATTATAAAAAGGCCTATGAAGACATCTATGAAATATTGGCGGAAGATCAGCCGTATACGTTCCTGTATTATACGAATTACCACAGAGCGATGCCGACCAATATGAAAGGCTACGTATTCCATCCGAAAGAGGACTTTTACAAAGCCGAAAACTGGTGGTTAGATCAAAAATAAAGGAAATTCCCTTGAGGGGAGGGAAGTTTTCAACTTGAGCTTCCTTCCCCTTCATTCTTAAGAATTTGATAAAAAAGGGGATAAAAAAATGATTACATATATCATTCGCAGGACGCTCATGTCTATTCCGATTTTATTTGGCATTACCATTTTGTCATTTGCGATTATGAAAGCCGCACCGGGAGATCCAATGGCATTGATGATGGACCCGACCATCAGTGCGGGAGACCGCGAAAAATTCATTGAAAAATACGGATTGAATGAACCCGAGCATATTCAATATTTAAAGTGGCTCGGCAATATGGTTCAGGGTGACTTCGGAACGTCAATCGTCAGAAAAGGAACACCGGTGACCGACCTGATTGTTGCAAGACTGCCGAACACGCTCTTATTGATGCTCGTTTCAACCATATTGGCGCTTCTTATATCGATTCCGCTCGGGGTGCTTTCGGCAAGGCGGCCTTATTCAAAATTGGACTACGGCATCACGTTTACCTCGTTTATCGGCCTTGCCGTTCCGAATTTTTGGCTGGGATTGATTCTGATCATGTTTCTTGCGGTCAATTTAGGCTGGTTTCCAACCGGCGGGGTGATGACGCTCAATGCCGGTTTTAGTTTATGGGACCGCATCCATCACTTGATTTTGCCTGCTTTTGTACTTGCCACCGCGGATATGGCGGGGCTCACGCGTTATACGAGGTCAAGCATGCTTGATGTGCTCAGACAGGATTACATGCGGACGGCGCGGGCGAAGGGTTTTAAAGAAAATCGGGTTGTGTACAAGCATGGCCTTCGAAACGGCCTGCTGCCGGTCATTACGATTTTCGGATTGATGATTCCTTCTTTTATCGGCGGGGCTGTCGTGACCGAACAGATCTTCAGCTGGCCTGGGCTTGGAAAACTGTTTGTCGATTCCGCTTTTCAAAGGGACTATCCCGTTATTATGGCCATGACCGTCATCTCTGCGACTCTTGTTGTCATTGGGAATTTAATTGCGGATATTCTCTATGCGATGGTCGATCCGCGGATTGAGTATTAATGAAGGAGGGAGATTATTCATGACACAGCCAAATCCATCGACACCTTCGCCGGAGATCACACTGCAGGAAAATATCGGGCCAAAGCCCGAAACAATGACAAAAATCTTTTTTGAGAAGTTTTTCAAAAATAAGCTGGCGGTCATCGGAGGCATCCTATTATCTATCATTATACTGTCAGCCATTTTTGCACCGGTGATCGCTCCGTATCCGCCTGAACAGCAAAACCTGCTCAATAAATTAAAGCCTCCCAGCGCTGAGCATCTGATGGGGACGGACAAATTCGGCCGCGATATTTTCAGCCGGCTGCTGTATGGCGCACGTGTTTCTTTGCTTGTCGGTTTCGCTTCAGTACTCGGCTCGATCACGATCGGAACTGTGATCGGAGCTGTTGCCGGCTATTTCGGCGGAATGATCGACGCCATCATGATGCGGTTGGTTGATATCGTGTTATCCATACCCGACATTTTCCTTTTGATTACACTCGTCACCATTTTCCAGCCCGGCGTTGACAAGCTGATTTTAATTTTCGCTTTGACAAGGTGGACGACAACGGCACGGCTCGTGCGAAGCGAGTTTTTATCTTTGAGGTCGCGGGAATTCGTATTAGCCGCGAAAACGATCGGCACAAGAAGCCACAAGATTATTTTTTCGCATATTCTGCCGAATGCGATGGGACCGATCATCGTGGCGGCAACGCTGTCTGTCGGGACGGTGATCCTCGCGGAATCTGCCTTAAGCTATCTCGGCTTCGGCGTTCAGCCGCCGATGGCAAGCTGGGGCAACATGCTTCAAGACGCGCAGAACTTTACGATCATGATTCAGGCGTGGTGGTATCCGCTGTTTCCTGGATTGATGATTTTACTCACCGTTTTGTGTTTTAACTTTGTCGGAGACGGGCTTCGTGATGCGCTTGATCCGAAAAATATTAAATAAAAAAGCCGGGGCGCCGCCGCCCTTGGCTTTTTTTGAGGAAGCACTGCCATAATCTTTGTCAGATGGAATAAATTCCTTTCCCCTTGCCTATACTGTGGACAACAGTTTTTATAAAAGTGAGGGGTTAGAAATGTTATTTCTTCATGATGTGTGGGTGAATTGGTTTGAGGGAGAAGAAAATGGCTATAATGTCTGCCACTTTCATGAATGGCGGAAGGAAGACAGTGTTGAACTGCTCGATCAGGTGCCTTTACTAAGGGTTCCGTCCGTTTTATTTCACTACATAGAAAATGATTTATCAGAGCTTCCGTCCGAATTATTAAAGGATGTTCATCAAAAAGCGTATATTCGAAAAAATCATGAACGTACACAGCTTGATCATTGCTTTGTCGTAACGGACGGGATCGGAATTCTTGCGGTCGATACGGCCGGATACTCGATCCCTGTCAGAAAAAGCCGCCTCATTCCAAGACAGGAACAGCTTGTTTATGAAATGGTAAAGGACGTTGAGGCAGAAGAATATGAATTTTCACCAGAAAAGCTGCAGTCTTCCAAAGAATACCACATTTTGTCATTATCACCGGAGCATGTCAGAGGATTAACAAGAAAAGAACGTCAGCTGAAACAGCTGCTGTTCATGGCGCTTGATCAGCTGAAAGGGCTCAAAAATCGCGCAGAGATCACTTATTGGTACACGGAATGGAACCCATATATGTATGAGCAGATTAAACGGATGACATTTGAGGAAATCTGGGACATGCTTTTCAATGAAACAATTGACGGCTGGTCGGACAAACACCGGGACTTTTGCGAAAATTTAATTAAAGGACAGCCGTTTTTTGAGAAGCTTTGGGAAATCGAAAATGAGTCAAAAGTAAACTAAATTCAGCATGAAGGCTGTCGATCTAGTCGACGGCCTTTTTTTATCGGCTTCCTGAAAAATCCAAAACTCTATATTAAAAAAGAAAAAAACAGAGATATTCATATGACCAAACGGCTAATTCAGGACCAGAGCTATATTTTTCAAAGCGTTCATTATAGGAATATCGCGTCTTGCAAGTGCGGCAGATTCGGTGAATACTTGTTCTTTATGAAAAACACCTTCTGATTGTCAACAGACCATCGAGAAGGTGTTTTTGTTTATCGTCTTTTTTTCCGGCCGAGGCCCATCGCATTCTCCATTTTTTTCAGCATCTTGCCGGCTGTCTGGTTTGCCCGTTCGGCGCCTTCGTCCAAAATCCGGTCCAGCTCATCTGATTCGATTAATTCGTGATACCGGTCTTGAATCGGCTTCAGCGCGCCAATGACGACTTCGGCAAGATCGCTTTTAAATTCGCCGTAGCCTTTGCCTTCGTATTTCTCCTCAAGCTCATCGATTGAGACTTGTCCGAGAATCGAATAGATGGTCAGGAGGTTGGATACGCCCGGCTTGTTTTCTTTATCATACTTAACGATTCCGTCAGAATCTGTGACGGCGCTTTTGATTTTTTTCTCGAGCTGTTTTGGTTCGTCAAGCAAGGTGATGAACGCTTTTTGGTTCGGATCCGATTTGCTCATTTTTTTGAGCGGATCAGCAAGCGACATAATGCGGGCGCCGACCTTGGGAATTTTTACTTCGGGCACGGTGAAGATGTCATTGTATTTTTTGTTGAAGCGCTCAGCCAAATTTCTGGTCAATTCAAGATGCTGCTTCTGATCTTCCCCGACAGGGACGACATCTGTTCCATAAAGCAGGATATCTGCCGCCATTAAAGGAGGATATGTCAATAATCCCGAGACGACAGCTTCGTTCCCGGCGGATTTATCCTTGTACTGCGTCATGCGCTCAAGTTCGCCGATATAGGCGACACACTGAAGCATCCATCCCGCCTGGGCGTGCGCGGGCACTTCAGATTGGATAAAGAGCGTCGCTTTTTCCGGATCAAGGCCGATGGCCAAATAAAGCGCGGCCAGGTTTCGGATGTTTTTTCTCAGCGCAAGGCGGTCCTGCGGGACGGTGATCGCATGCTGGTCAACGATGCAGAAATAGCAGTTGTAGTCATTCTGTAATTCAACAAATTGTTTCATGGCTCCGATATAGTTGCCAAGCGTAACAGAGCCGCTCGGCTGAATGCCGGAAAATATTGTTTTCTTCATTTAGAATCCCTCTTTTCATATCAAAATAAAAAGGCCCACTCTTCCCTTAAAGAAAAGGGACGAATGAACCGTGGTGCCACCCTGATTATTTCATTATGGTCAAAATGAAATCACTCTAGACGTTTTTAACGAAGTCTTCTCCGGCTGAGCCTACTTATACGAGTTCGGTCAGCTGCTCCAAAGCCCATTCCACATTCGCCATTATCCGCTCCCAGCACCGCGGACTCTCTTTAAATGGGGAGAAATGTGTACTCTTCTTTTTCAAAGCATTTTATTCATAATTTTATTATATATAAATTTAAAATGAATGTCACGAGTCTCCAAAAAAGAAAGCTCAGATCAGGTTGACCAAAGTTTGCTGGACAGCGGAATGTTCTTTATAAAGAATGACTATTGTTATATGTGTAAAACGTTTTGCACAGTTGGACATCAACTTTCATTTTAACGTAGTCATGCTTTAAAAGAGAGAAGGATATTCGTTTATTTGGCAGAAAACCTGACAAACCTAAATAGTTTGAATAAAAAAATAATTGAAAATTAATATTGCAATAAATTATTCTATTAATTATAATGAATTTGTTCACCTTGGTGTTACAGGTTCTTTACATAATAAATATTCAGAAAAGACGAAACAGAGAAAAAAGTGTGGCAAGTAGGCCTATTACTTTTTTATGATAAATCTGAATATTCAGGAGTAAGGGACTAAAAAAATATGAAACAGGGGGGTTTCTCTTTGAAGAAGCGTTGGTCATTAATCAGTTTACTGCTCATTTTTACTCTCGTCCTCAGCGCCTGCGGTTTTGGCTCAAGCTCTGGTGACGGCGGTAAAAAAGACAGTAAAGGGAAAGACACAGTGAACGTCAATATTAAAACTGAGCCGTTTTCACTCCATCCAGGACTTGCAAACGATTCAGTTTCCTCAAACGTGCTTCGCCAGACTTTCGAAGGGTTGACGACAATCGGCAAAGACGGAAAGCCGGTTGAAGCGACAGCCTCAAAAATCGAAGTCAGCGACGACCAGAAGACATACACATTTACAATTCGCGATGGTGTGAAATGGTCAAACGGAGATCCTGTAACAGCAGAGGATTTTGAATACGCCTGGAAATGGGCGCTTGATCCGAAAAATGAATCACAATATGCCTACCAGCTTTACTACTTAAAAGGCGGTGAAGCGGCGAACACAGGCAAAGGAAAACTTGAAGACGTCGGCGTTAAAGCGGTGAATGACAAGACTTTGAAAGTCGAGCTTGAAAAACCGACACCGTATTTTACTGAACTTACGGCATTCTACACCTATTTACCTGTGAATAAAAAGGTCGCTGAGAAAAATCCGAAATGGTATACAAAAGCTGATGAGAACTACGTATCCAACGGACCTTTCAAAATGACGAAATGGAAGCACAACGGAAGCATCGTGCTGGAGAAAAACGACCAGTACTGGGATAAAGATGCTGTCAAACTGAAGAAAATCAATATGGCGATGGTCAACGACGCCAACACCGGCCTCAATATGTATAAAAAAGGTGAGCTTGATTATGTAGGACTTCCTCTTGACGAGATTCCGACGGATGCAATCCCAACCTTGAAAAAAGAAGGGTTGAATGTTGATCCGTTCGCAGCCGTTTATCTCTACAAATTCAATACAGAAGCGGCTCCGCTGAACAACGTCAACATTCGCAAAGCTTTGACATACGCGATCAACCGCGAAGCGATCGTCAAAAACATCACGCAAGCGGAACAGATTCCTGCGATGGGATTAGTGCCGCCGGCAGTCCATGGGTTTGAGTCCAACGAAGGATATTTCAAAGATCATGATGTTGAGAAAGCGAAAGAATATTTGCAAAAAGGCTTGAAAGAACTCGGTTTGAAAAAAGCGTCAGATCTTCCGAAAATCACGCTTTCTTACAATACCGATGAAGGCCACCAAAAAATCGCCCAGGCCGTCCAGGAAATGTGGAGCAGAGATCTAGGCGTTGATGTTGAATTAGGCAATGAAGAATGGAACGTATACATTGATAAGCTCCATACCGGAAACTATCAAATCGGCCGCTTGGGCTGGATTGCCGATTTTAACGACGCGATGAACTTCCTTGAAACATACCGTGACAAAGAAGGCGGAAACAACGATACAAACTGGGAGAATGCAAAATATAAAGAATTGCTTTCAAAAGCTGCTACAGAAGCGGATGCCGATAAACGCGTCGAGCTGATGAAAGAAGCCGAAGGCATCATCATGGATGAACTGCCAATCGCTCCGATTTACTTCTACACAATGCCTTATCTTCAGGATGAAAGCTTAAAAGGCGTTGTTCTGACAGGTACTGGAGAGATCTATTTTAAAACTGCGTATTTTGAATAAAACTGCAGAAAAAGTATATGGGGCTTTTGAGTTTCCCCCCATATACTTTTATTTATGATAAGAAGTTAATAGACTGAATATTCGGAGGTGTGTAAGATTGATTAAATTTTTAGGCCGTCGTCTTGTATATATGCTGATTTCTCTCTGGGTTATTGTCACAGCTACCTTCTTCCTGATGAGAGCAATTCCTGGCGGACCCTTTTCAGGCGAGAAGAAACTTCCTCCTGCAATTGAAGCCAGCCTCAATTCTTACTATGGTTTAGACCAGCCCCTATTTAAACAATATCTCGATTACTTGGTATCGGTTATGAAGTGGGATTTTGGGCCTTCATTTAAATATAAGGGACAAACTGTGAATGACTTAATCGGCTCCGGTTTTCCGATTTCTTTTACACTTGGATTGGAAGCGATTTGTCTCGCCCTGGCATTTGGCGTGTTATTCGGCGTCATTGCAGCCTTGAAGAGGAACAGCTGGCAGGATTATTCTGCGATGATGATCGCTGTTGTCGGCATTTCTGTGCCGAACTTCATCATGGCCGCGCTTCTGCAGTATGTGCTCGCGATGAAGCTTGGCTTGTTCCCTGTCGCACAATGGGAGTCTTGGGGACATACCGTGCTGCCGGCAATCGCCGTTGCCTCAATGCCGATGGCGTTTATCGCCCGTCTGACCCGTTCAAGCATGCTTGAAGTGTTAAGCAGCGACTACATCCGCACGGCGCGTGCGAAAGGTTTAAGCACGTCAGCTGTTACGTTTAAGCATGCGATACGAAATGCAATCATGCCCGTTGTTACATATATGGGGCCGATGGCGGCATCTATTTTAACAGGAACGTTTGTCGTTGAGAAAATCTTCGGCATACCTGGACTCGGCATGCACTTTGTCACGAGCATTACGAACCGCGACTATACGGTTATCATGGGTGTTACCGTGTTTTTCGGGGCGATCTTATTACTTTGCGTCTTGATTGTTGATCTTTTGTACGGCTTAATTGATCCGCGCATTAAACTGTTTGGCGCTAAGAAAGGGGAGTAAAAGGATGCAGCAAATACCTAAAGACATGTTTGAACCTGCAGCTGTTGACCATAGCGAAGCCGAAAAGATCTCTAAGAAAAACCTTTCTTTTTGGACGGATGTATTCTTAAGATTTAAAGAAAACAAGCTGGCGCTGTTCGGCCTGGTGCTTCTGATCCTGATTGCTCTAATGGCTATCTTTGCGCCTATGTTTTCAAGCTTTCAATACGAAGAGACCGATTTAACGAATACGAATCAGCCGCCAAGTGCTGAGCACTGGTTTGGTACAGACGACCTTGGAAGAGACGTGTTTGTCCGGACATGGGTCGGCGCTCGTATCTCGCTGACTATCGGCCTCGCCGCGGCGCTGATCGACGTTTTGATCGGTGTGATATGGGGAGCGATTTCCGGTATCAAAGGCGGACGCACAGATGAAATCATGATGAGAGTTGCAGATGTTTTATGGGCGATTCCTTCACTATTAATGACGATTCTGCTCCTCGTTGTCATGGGCAAAGGTTTGATCACGATGATCGTTGCGATGGTCATTACAGGCTGGATCAATATGGCGAGAATTGTGCGCGGACAAGTGCTGCAGCTTAAAAATCAGGAATTCGTCCTTGCATCGAGAACATTAGGGGCGAAAAACTCACGCATTATCAGAAAACACCTGCTTCCAAACATTATGAGCCCGATTTTGGTGACGATGACATTAACCGTCCCTACGGCGATTTTCTATGAAGCATTTTTAAGCTATCTAGGTCTTGGCGTGCCGCAGCCGCTGGCAAGCTGGGGAACGATGGCAACCGACGGTGTGCAGGGCATGGAATATTACCCTTGGCGCTTGTTCTTCCCGGCTACATTTATCTGCCTGACCATGTTTGCATTTAACGTTATCGGCGACGGATTGCGCGATGCTTTAGATCCGAAGCTTCGTAAATAAAGGAGTGAGAAAGATGAAACACTTACTGGAAGTGAAAGATTTAGCCATTTCTTTTAAAACTTACGCCGGAGAAGTTCAGGCTATCCGCGGCGTCAATTTTCACGTTGACAAAGGGGAAACGCTTGCGATCGTCGGCGAATCCGGATCAGGCAAAAGCGTCACTTCACAGGCGATTATGAAACTGATTCCAATGCCGCCGGGCTACTTTAAGAACGGACAAATTTTATTTGACGGACAAGACTTGGTGCCGAAAACGGAAAAAGAAATGCAGTCGATTCGCGGCAAAGATATCGGCATGATATTTCAAGATCCGATGACTTCTTTGAACCCGACAATGAAAGTCGGCCGCCAAATCACAGAAGTGTTGTTTAAGCATGAGAAAATTTCAAAAGAAGACGCCCATAAGCGGGCGGTTGAGCTGCTAAGCCTGGTAGGGATTCCGATGCCTGAACGGCGCGTCAATCAATATCCTCATGAATTCAGCGGAGGAATGAGACAGCGGGTGGTCATCGCGATGGCGCTTGCCGCCAATCCAAAGCTCTTGATCGCCGATGAACCGACAACGGCTCTTGATGTGACGATCCAGGCGCAGATTTTGGAACTGATGAAAGATTTGCAGAAAAAGATTGAAACATCGATTATTTTTATCACGCACGATCTCGGCGTCGTCGCCAATGTGGCGGACAGAGTCGCCGTGATGTACGCCGGACAGATTGTTGAAATTGGAGCGGTTGACGAAATTTTCTATAATCCGAAGCATCCATACACTTGGGGGCTCCTCGCTTCAATGCCGAGCCTTGATAATGACGGTGATGAAGAATTGATGGCAATCCCGGGATCACCGCCTGATTTGACCAATCCGCCAAAGGGAGATGCATTTGCATTAAGGAGCCCTTATGCAATGAAAATCGATTTTGAACAAGAGCCGCCGATGTTTAAAATATCCGACACTCACTATGTGAAATCATGGCTTTTGCATCCAGATGCACCGAAGGTCGAGCCGCCGGCTGCTGTCAAAAGCAAAATGCGGGAGTTTAAAGATCAATATGAAAAACCGGTTCAAGTGAAAGAAGGTGAATGACATGGCAGAAAAACTTCTCGAAATTAAGAACTTAAAACAGCACTTTTCAACGCCGAAAGGAACTGTTAAAGCTGTAGATGGCATCTCTTTTGACATCTACAAAGGAGAAACGCTTGGCCTTGTCGGCGAATCGGGCTGCGGAAAATCGACGACAGGCCGGTCAATCATTCGTTTATATCAAGCGACATCCGGTGAGGTCTTATTTAAAGGAAAGAATGTGCACGACAAAAAGTCTGCCAAAGATCTTCTCGAATTCAACCGGAAGATGCAGATGATCTTTCAGGACCCGTATGCCTCATTAAATCCGCGGATGACGGTTGCCGACATCATCGCCGAAGGAATCGACATTCACGGTTTGGCAAAAACGAAAAAAGAACGGGTTGAACGGGTGAACGAGCTGCTGAATCTTGTCGGTCTAAACAAAGAACACGCAAACCGCTATCCTCACGAGTTTTCCGGAGGACAGCGCCAGCGGATCGGAATCGCAAGAGCGCTTGCGGTCGAACCGGAATTCATCATTGCCGATGAGCCGATTTCGGCGCTTGACGTGTCCATTCAGGCGCAGGTCGTCAATTTAATGAAGGATCTGCAAAAGGAACGGGGACTGACATACCTGTTCATCGCCCATGATCTGTCCATGGTGAAATACATCAGCGACCGGATCGGTGTCATGTATTTCGGAAAGCTCGTTGAATTGGCGCCGGCCGATGAATTATATGAAAATCCGCTTCATCCGTATACACAATCACTGCTTTCGGCCATTCCGCTTCCGGATCCGGATTACGAACGCACTCGTGTGCGGAAAACGTATGATCCGTCGGTCCATAAGCTGAAAGACGGCGAACAGATGGAGCTTCGCGAAGTGAAGCCTGGACATTTTGTCATGTGTTCTGAAGAAGAGTTTCAAGCATTTCAAATCTAAATAAACATTTGAAAGGCAGCCTGACCGCTGCCTTTTTTGGTGAAAGCGAAGCATCCGCTTCGTTTTTTTGTGAAAAAAATTGAAACCTTCGGCGATGACGTTCGTCTTAGTATATATAGGTAACATGCTCAGCTTGATAAGCTCCTTGTTCTTTTCCGAAAGATCTTGTTTAAACTAATGAGAAAGCGGGTATATCTAAGGTGTGAATCATAAGAAAATTCATAAGGAGCAAATCTATGAACTGGTATGAAAAGCTTAGCGAGTATTTTCCGGTTGAAGAAATGAAATCAAAAGAGCACATGGAAGCGCTATTAAAGGAACAAAACGATATTTACCATAAAGAAGAAGGCCGCCATCATATTTTGATGTATGCCGAGTTTGATTCCTTTATTTTCATCGACTATCTTTTCGTTTCTAAAGACGCCAGAGGTCAGGGACTCGGTTCCAAACTGATCGAGAAGCTCAAAGAGAAAAACAAACCGATACTCCTTGAGGTCGAGCCAGTAGATGAAGATGATGCAGATACAGCAAAACGTCTTAAATTTTATCAAAAGAAAAACTTTAAACATGCTGAGTCAATCGGTTACCGCCGCCGGTCGCTGGCTACCGGCAAAGTCAGCAAAATGGAGATTTTATACTGGTCCCCGAAATCAAACACGGAAGAAGAAGTGTTTGAAGCAATGAAAGAAACATATGAAAAAATCCATACATATCAAGATGAAAAATGGTATGGAGAATCATTTGAAGATGTCGATGATGTGCTGGAAATCGTTGATGATCAAAAGCAAAAAAACATTTTCGATGAACTAAACTAACTGAGAATGATAATAGGCGAAAAGAACAAAAGTTGCAGGATTGTCAAAAAATTTCTGTTGCAGACTGTTCACACTTACTTTTTTATAGTATAATACTCTATAAAGATTACTTTTTTAGATTTATTTCAATTTAAGAATACGCTATTTCATTCTACTTTTTAAGGAGTGAAGCATGATGGTTACATTATATACATCACCAAGCTGTACGTCTTGCAGAAAGGCGCGCGCATGGTTGGAAGAGCACGATATTCCATTTACGGAAAGAAACATTTTTTCTGAGCCTTTATCAATTGATGAGATAAAAGAAATTTTACGGATGACGGAAGACGGAACAGACGAGATCATTTCAACTCGTTCAAAAGTGTTCCAAAAGCTGAACGTCAACCTTGAAACAATGCCTCTTCAGGAGCTTTACCAGCTCATCAATGAACATCCAGGCCTCTTGCGTCGCCCGATTATCATCGATGAAAAACGCTTGCAGGTTGGATACAATGAGGATGAAATCCGCCGATTCCTTCCTCGCAAAGTGCGCACATTCCAATTAAGAGAAGCGCAGCGCTTGGCAAACTGATGATGAAGAAAAAGAAGGCTGAATTTTTCAGCCTTCTTTTTTAATGTTTTTCACCCATTTGTTCATAATAAATACTGGCTAAAACAACAAAAATAACCGTGAGGATTGGAAGGAGCATTTCAAGGATGCTGTGCCTTGCCATAAAGGAAGACAGCTCCTGTTCCCTGACAATCATTTCGCCGCCTGTATAAGCGAGCAGCCCGCTTCCTGCATAGATCAGAAGCGGAAATTTGGCCATGGCGGTCTGGATCAGCCTGCTGCCCCAAATGATCACCGGAACCGAAATCATAAGGCCGGCCACAACAAGCATCAGGCGTCCGTGCGAGGCTCCGGCAACAGCAATGACATTATCGAGGGACATGAACAAATCGGCAACCACAATAATACGAATCGCTTTCCATAAGGATGTCCCGCTTTTGACATGCTGGGCGTCTTTCTTTTCAATCAGGAGCTGATATCCTAAGTACAGAAGAAAAATTCCTCCGGTAAATTGCAGGTAGGGAACCGCCAGCAGATATACTGCTGCTGTGGTCAGCATGATTCTCATCAAGATGGCAATACATGTGCCGATGATGATTGCTTTTTGTCTTTGCTGTGGAGGCAAATTGCGGCTCGCCATCGCAATGACAACAGCATTGTCACCGCCGAGAATGAGGTCGATTCCTATGATGACAAGGAATGACATCAGTAATTCGTGTTCCATCAACTGGCACCTCACTTTGCTGGCGGGCTGCCTCTTTGGCGAAGCCCGCATCTTCAGCTGCTGCTTGTACAACTAATATATGAAGCGGGCCGGAATTTATGTTAGCCTGTCTTTTCATGCATTTTTATTTCTTTTGCGCCTTTTTTATCATAAAATAGAAAATAAAGATTGATCAGGGATAAGGTTAAGAAGTGGACGTAATGGGTAAAGTGTAGTAAAGTACAATTAATTGGGAGCTTAGTTATCCCTTCAACATCTTACAAAGAAGGGAAGGTTGGCAAATGGAAATCGAAAGAATAAACGAACATACGGTTAAATTTTATATTTCCTACGGTGATATAGAAGACCGAGGGTTTGACAGAGAAGAAATTTGGTACAATCGAGAACGCAGTGAAGAGCTTTTTTGGGAAATGATGGACGAAGTGCACGAAGAAGAAGAGTTTGCCGTTGAAGGCCCCCTTTGGATTCAAGTGCAGGCCCTTGATAAGGGATTGGAAATCATTGTGACAAGAGCTCAGCTCTCCAAAGACGGACAAAAGCTTGAACTGCCGATTCCTGAAGATAAAAAGCAAGATGCAGCAGAAGAAAGCCTTGACGCTTTGCTGGAAGATTTTCAAAAGGAAGAAGCGGAAGAGCAGAAGCTGCAATTTGTATTAAAATTTGCTGATTTTGAGGATTTAATCTCATTATCAAAAATGACGATAAGCGGCTGCCAAACGACATTGTACTCTCATGAAAACCGCTATTATTTATTCGTGGATTTCAATGAACTGCCTGATGAAGAGGTTGAAAATCAGCTGAGTATTTTGCTGGAATATGCCTCAGAATCAAAAATGACGATTCATATGCTGAAAGAGTATGGAAAACTGGTTGCAGCGGATCATGCTCTTCATACAATAAAAAAACACTTTGCATAAAAGCCGGTTTCTTTTGAAATCGGCTTTTAACCTTTCCTGCGTGTCGGGAAAGGTTTTTTTTGTGAACTTTATGAACAAAAAGAACATTATGCCGTTAAACTGTGCAAGAGAAGCAGACGAAGCTATAATGAAAGCGATTACAAAAAAGGGGGAACACAGCATGGCAAAAAGGGGTACACTTTGCGGCTTTTTCATTTTACTTGTGTTTGTGCTCATTTTGGGAGGATGCGGCGGAAGCACGGCTTCAAAAAATAAAGCTGCCGAAGAAAAAGGCTTTAAACCTTCAAAACCGATTGAGGTTGTTGCGCCTGCCGGTGCCGGCGGGGGATGGGATACAACGGCAAGAACCGTATCGAAAATTTTAGGTGAAGAAAAACTGATCGACAAGATGGCTGTCGTCAACAAACCTGGCGGCGGCGGAGCAACCGGCTGGTCATACGTTCACCGCAAAAAAGGCGATGATCATACGCTGTTCGTCACGTCACCGCCGATCTTGTTCGTGCCTTTAAACGGACAATCCCAATATGGTTATGAGGACTTTACACCGATTGCAAGCGTGATTGCCGATTACGGAGCGTTTGTCGTTCATAAAGACTCGCCATATCAAACAATGAAAGATCTTGTGGATGCACTCAAAAAAGATCCGAAGGCCGTTTCCATTGTGGGCACATCTTCTCCTGGAAGCATGGATCACATGCAGTTTGTAAGCGCTGTTCAAAAAGCGGGTGTTGACGCAAAACAGCTTAAGTATATAACGGCGCAAGACGGTGCCGGCATGAGTATGCTGCTTGGCAAAAAAGCCGATGTCTACTCGACCGGTGTCGGTGAAGCCGCCGAACAGGCGCGGGCCGGCAAGGTCAGAGTATTGGCCATTACCGCCCCGGAACGCATGAAAGGGGAGACCGTCAAAGATTTTCCGACTTTAAAAGAACAGGGAATCGATAATGAATTCACGGTTTGGAGAGGTTTTATGGGCCCTCCGGGAATGAGCGAATCAGCCGTTCAGTTTTATGAGGAAAAAATCAAAGAGATGATGGAGAAAGACAGCTGGAAATCAATTCGGGACAGCTATGGCTGGACCGATAACTATATGGATCATCAAGAATTCAAAAAATATCTTGATGATCAATATAACGAGATGGAAAGTCTGCTGAATGAGATCGGACTTGGGGAAAAGGCCAAATAAACAGACCAGAATGTGAAGATCGCGGAGCCGGCATGTCAGGCTAAAGGTCAAGCCGTTTGGCTGACGCTTGCCGGCTTAGGAGGAAATCGAGAAAGGCTGGTGTAAACCATGAGGATCACAAACCGGGTCGTATCCGTTGTGATTTTAGCTGTGGCCGCCATTTATTTGGCGCTCAGCTTCAATTTAGACAGCTATCCGTATGCCGTCATTGACGCGGATGTGCTTCCGAAAAGCTTGGGTATATTGCTCCTTATTCTCGGGATATTTTTGTTTTTTGAAAAAGATCAAAAAGACACGAATGTGAAAAAGCTGTTTCAATTAAAGAAAAAAGATGTAAAGGTCATGACCCTTTGCGTTGTTTCGTTGCTCATCTATATTACGATCTTAGAAATGGCCGGATTTCTGCTGTCAACCATTATACTGCTTATCGCCCTGCCGGCGATATTGGGATATAGAAAGTGGAAAACAGCTATTGTCGTTTCGCTGATTTTCACTAGCACGATTTATTTTTCATTTCATTATTTGCTGAACATTATGCTTCCGCAGGGGGTTTTGCCTTTTTAATCAACGATAAGGAGGGATGAGCATGTTAGACAGCATTTTATACGGATTCCAGGTGGCATTGACCCCGCAAAATATTATGTTTGCCTTTATTGGCGTACTGATCGGGACGGTTATCGGCATGCTTCCGGGACTCGGGCCGATTACCGCAATTGCTATCATGATTCCGTTAAGCTATGGGATGGATCCAGCCTCAGCCTTGATTTTAATGGCCGGTGTCTATTATGGAGCGGTATTTGGCGGATCGACTTCTTCCATCCTTTTAAATGCCCCTGGTATAGCCGGGACTGTTGCCACGTCGTTTGACGGCTATCCAATGGCAAAGCAGGGGAAAGCGGGAAAAGCGCTGGCCGTGGCTGCCATCTGTTCGTTTGCAGGCGGAACGATCACCGTCGTCGCACTGATGCTCGTGGCTCCGACAATGGCAAACGTGGCCGTTACATTTGGACCCACTGAGTATTTTGCCTTGATGCTGCTGGGCTTGGTGGCGATTGCCAGCCTTTCAGAAGGGTCGACGGTTAAGGCATTGATCTCGGCTACATTAGGCTTTATGACCGCCACCATCGGAATTGATCCGCAGACGGGAACAGAGCGGTTTACATTTGGTGCTGCAAGCCTTCTAGAAGGAATCGACTTTCTGATCGTGGCTCTTGGACTGTTTGCATTAGCTGAAGTTGCATTTTTAATTAAAACGCGAAACAAACCGATGACAGAGGGAACATCCCAAGTCGGCAGCCTGAAGGTGACAAAAAGCGAAATGAAAGAGATTTCCGGACCGATCGCAAGGCATTCGGTGATCGGATTCCTGCTCGGAATACTGCCGGGGGCTGGAGCAACGATTGCGTCTTTTATTTCTTATATTACAGAAAAGAGAATCTCAAAAAATCCCGAGTCGTTTGGCAAGGGGAATATTAAAGGCATTGCAGCGCCTGAAACGTCGAATAACGCGGCAACGAGCGGCGCCTTTGTACCCCTGCTGACACTTGGAATTCCCGGATCAGGGACAACCGCCGTTTTGCTTGGCGCACTCCTGGTTGTCGGTGTTCAGCCTGGTCCGCTTATGCTGACGGATCATCCCGATGTTTTTTGGGGCGTCATCGCCAGCATGTATATCGGCAATTTGTTTCTGCTGATTTTAAATTTGCCGCTTATTCCTTTTCTGTCAAAGATTTTGCTGATTCCTAAGCAGCTTTTGATTTCGCTCATTTTTGTTTTCTGTCTGATCGGAGTCTATGCCGTGACCTTTAATATTGTTCACCTCTATATTTTGGTTTTCTTCGGCATTCTCGGGTATTTTATGAGGGTTTTGTCTTTTCCGGCCGCGCCGTTTATTTTGGCATTTATTTTAGGCGGCCTGATGGAAGAATCGTTCAGACAGGCCATGACGCTGTCCTCCGGCAGTCTGACCGTATTTTTCGAAAGCCCTGTCACGATCGGGCTGATGATGGCGGCGCTCCTGTCCCTCATCTTGCCATCGATTTCCCGGGCAATGAAGAACAGGCATAAAAAATCGATTGATTTAGAAGGATAAGCTTTTGAGGTCCGGAACGCTATGTTTCCGGACTTTCATCGGCTTTGACCTGCTTATAGCGCCGCTCAGGACGTCCGACGGTCCCGTAGTAAAGTTCTGTTTTGACGTATTTCTCTGCTGCTAAAAATTCTAAATAGCGCCTTGCGGTCGTCCTGCTGACACCGATGGTGCGGCCCAGATTTTCTGCAGTAATGCCCTCCGTGTTTTCGCCGTTATGTAAAACAGCGGCTACTTTTTTTAATGTCAGGCCGTCAATGCCTTTCGGATAATCGGCATCTGCCATTTGCTTTTCTTTCATCAAATTTCTTCTTTTTGCCATTAACGTATCGACATCTGTCTGATCAATTGATGACAATGTATTCACCTTGAGCCGGTAAGACCGGTAGTTTAAAAGGGTTTCTTTCAATCTGGAAAACATGATCGGCTTAATCAAATAGTCGACGGCTCCTGCGCGTATCGCCTGTTCAACATATTCAACTTCTTTGGCCGCCGTGATCATCATGACATCTGTATGCCTGAGCTTCTGCCTGATCAGCCAGAGAAGCTCCATACCGGAGCCATCCGGCAGGAAAATATCCAACAAGACAAGGTCAGGCTTTACGGCCGGAAGCAAGTCTTTGGCATCTTGAAAATGTTCGGCGATCCCGATGACGGAAAATCCTTCAATTTTACTGATCAATTTTTGATGAATATCGGCGTTTTTGATATCATCCTCGACAATAAATACTTGCAATTCTTTCATCTTTGGTCCCCCAGCGTATCTCTTGATTTTGGTATAACGACAGTAAACAATGCCCCGCCAAGGTCGCTTTTTTCCGCTTTAATTTCTCCGTTTAATGCTTTGACAGATTCTTTCACTAAATGGAGCCCAAGACCGCGGTGGTTTTCCGACTTTGTCGAATAAAACTTTTGAAATATTTTTTCTGTGTCAGCGTCGGGAATACCGTCTCCTGAATCTTCGACTTCGATCAACAAGTGATCTCCCCCGTCAGATAAAAACACAAGAATGTCCCGCTCTTTTTTTTGCAAAACGGCATCAAATGCGTTCTCAATCAGATTTCCCAGTATCGTAATGAACTTTCCCTGATCCATTTCAGGAGGCAATGCGTCGATTTTGGAGCTTTCATCGATTTCTAACTCGACATGGAGCTCTTTCGCACGATTGACCTTACCAAGTAAAAGCCCGGAAAGGAGAGGGTCTGGAATGGAATGAATCAAAAATTGCAGCATATCCTGATGGCTTTTGTTTTCTTTCTGAATGAGTTCAAGCGCTTCTGAATAGCTTTCAAGCTGAATCAGGCCTGCGATTGTGTTCAGCTTGTTTGAATATTCGTGGGTCTGGGCTCTCAGACCTTCTGCGTATTGCGATGTTTGCGCTAATTTTTTCGATAGCTCGTCAATATCCGTCTTTTTTCTGAAGCTCGCGACAGCCCCGCGGATGATTTCATTCTCAAAAATCGGCACCCTGTTGACGATCAATTCTTCGTTTCCAATCGTTAGTTCTTGGTCTTTCTGGGCGGTTTTCGTTTTCAGGACTTCAGGAAGCAGTGTGTTAGGGAGAAGCTGGGAAATCGGCTTGCCGAGCCAGTGATCTTCACTTTCCACATCAAGCAGTTCACAGGCTTTTTTATTTAAAAGGGTGATTTTTTCATATTTGTTGATGGCGATTAAAGCTTCATGCACAGACTCGGTGATCGCCTGTTTTTCCGTATATAATTGATTAATTTCAAAAGGTTCAAGGCCGAAAATGGATTTCTTTACATTGCGGGAAATATAGACAGCCCCTGAAACCCCCATCAGCACGACGAATCCCAATAAAAATATGAATTTCGTCTGATATTGATAGACGACATCCTGAATATTTTCTTTTAAAAAACCAACCGAGATGATCCCGACGATTTCTCCATTTGCGGCTCGGACCGGCGCTTTGCCTCTGATGGCGGCCCCTAGTGTGCCGACGGCTTCGGAAACATATGCTTCGCCTTTTTCAAGGGCGCGCTCATTGTCTCCGCCGACCATCGGTTTGCCGATTTTGTTCGGATCTGGGTGGGCATAGCGGATTGAATCGGTCGAGCCGATGACCACGTATTGTGCACCGGACTGTTTTCTTGCTTTTTCTGCAATCGGCTGGAGCGCTTCAGACGGATTTGAGGTTTCGAATGCTTCGCTGATGGAAGGCATTTGTGAGAGCGTTTTTGCCATATCAAGCGCTCTGGCCTGAATTTGTGTTTTTAAAGAATTTTCTAAAATCAATAGATAAAGGCCGCTCATGACAGAAAGTAAGATAAACAGCAATGTTAATATCAGCAATGTCAGTTTTGTGGTCAATTTCTGTTTTATATCAAAAACTCCTTTTCTGAAAATTTCGTGCTCTATAATACTACTTTATATAAAATCAGCTTAAATTTGAAGCGTTTTCAAAAAAAGGAGAGAGCAGATACCTGTTGAATACCTAGTGGTACAGAAAGGAGGAATGCAATATGTTCAGCGCACAAAGCAAAGAAGGGCGGCTGATTTGTCTGGCTGACGGATACAGAGCAGATGAGCTCAAACGGATGAGGGAGAGGCATACTTTTTATTGCCCGGCCTGTCATCATAAGCTCGATCTCAAAATCGGCGCCAAAAAGCTTCATCATTTTGCCCATAAGCCGGGTTCAGCGTGCCCCGTTCCGCATGAACCGGAAAGCCTTTATCATTTGAAAGGGAAGCGGCTCTTGTATGAATGGCTTGGCGGACAAGGGCTGAGGCCAGAACTCGAACCGTATTTGCGGACGATCAGACAGAGGCCTGATTTGCTTGTGAACAGCGGGACGCTCAAAATGGCGGTTGAATTTCAATGCGCGAATCTCAATCTAAAAGAGTATCAAAAAAGGACGGCTGGCTTCCTGAAACTCGGGATCGAGCCGCTCTGGATTGTCGGCGGAAATCGTCTGAAGCGCTCAGCAGGCTGCTTTTTTCAGCTTTCCGGCTTCCATTGGCAGTTCAGCATGAGAAATGAAAAACTTCCGAAGCTCTTGTTTTTTTGCCCCGATCAAAAAGCTTTTCTCGTCCTTGAACATTTAATCCCGTTTTTGACAAATAAAACATCCGCATCGGTAAGGTTTCTCCCTCTGCAGCAGACAAAATGGCACGATTTAACCTCCTCTAAAAGCCGCTCCTCGTATCAGCTTGATGCATGGAAAAGGAATCTCCTCAAATTTCGGACGACACCCAGCCGTTTTTTATCAAAAGAGTCAAAGCAGATAGCCGCGCTGTTTTATGAAAGGTTTCAAATTCCGCTTCCATTTTTCCCATCGGAAGTCTTTCTTCCCGTGCCCAGCGGCTATATTTTTGCTCATCCGGTTTATGTGTGGCAAGGCCATCTTTACTTGTACTTGACGAAGCGGTCTTCTTTTCACATGCAATCGGCCGTTCTTTATATGGACAAACTGGTTCAATCAAAAAAGCTGAAGCTGAGGCGGAATCAGCGGGAGACGGTTGTGAACGCCGTATGTGAATATATTCAGTTTTTACACGAAAAAGGATTTTTAAAGAAGGAGGAAGAAGTTTATTATCCCGCCGGTCCGATTTTTTTAAAGCCAAGGCTGGCGGAGCTGCTGAAAAGAGATGAACGATATTTTTCCGAATGATCACCAAGCCTTTCGTCCAACCTAAGGAAAGGAAGGTGGTGTCCGGACTGTTTCAGCTCAAAAGGTATGTATGTTGTATTTTGGTTGCCGCATCAAGCATGATTTTTTCCGCAAATGATTTGACAAAAGACGGTGAAAAAACAGAAGATAAACACAATACAAGTTTATTGAACATCAATGGACTTGGAGTAAAGAAAGCGAGGGGATTTACAGTGGCTGAAGAAAAGCAAACAAAGAAACTGCCTTCAAGAGATGAGGTGAAGAAAGAAGAGACGTGGAAACTCGAGGATATCTTCCCATCAGACGATGCTTGGAATGAGGAATTCCAAGCGGTGAAAGAGCTGCTGCCTAAGCTCTCCGAATTCAAGGGCAAGCTCGGCCATTCAGCTGATGATTTATATGAGGCGCTGACGTATCAGGATAAGGTAATGGAAAGGCTGGGCAAGCTGTATACTTACGCACATATGCGCTATGATCAAGATACGGGAAACTCGTTTTATCAAGGTCTCAATGATAAAGCGGCCAACCTCTATACACAGGCAGCGAGCGCCACAGCTTATATGGTGCCGGAAATTTTATCGATTCAGGAGGAAAAACTTCAGCAGTTCCTTTTGGAAAAAGAGGAATTGAAGCTCTACTCACATGCTCTCGAAGAAATTAACAAAGAGCGTCCCCACGTGCTGAGCGAGGAAGAAGAAGGGATTTTGGCCGAGGCTTCAGATGTGCTTTCATCCCCGTCAAACACATTTGGGATGCTGAATAACGCCGATATGGAATTCCCGGAGATCACCGATGAAAACGGAGAAAAACGGCAGATCACCCACGGCAATTATATTACCTTTTTAGAAAGTGAGAACCGCGATGTCCGCCGCGCTGCATTCAAGGCGGTTTACGAGACGTACGGACGCTTTAAAAATACGCTTGCTTCAACGCTCAGCGGAGCGGTGAAAAAAGATAACTTTTATGCGAAAGTCAAACATTATAAGTCGGCGAGGGAAGCGGCGCTTTCGCGAAACAGCATTCCAGAAGAGGTCTATGATAATCTCGTCGGCACGATCAATAAACATCTGCCGCTTCTGCATCGGTATGTGGAGCTTAGAAAAAAAGTGCTCGATCTTGATAAGGTCCACATGTATGATCTGTATACTCCGCTTGTAAAAGATTCCGGCATGAAGGTGACATACGAACAGGCGAAGGATTATATGGTGAAGGGTCTGGCACCTTTGGGCGAAGAGTATTCCTCCATCTTGAAGGAAGGCTTAAACAACCGCTGGGTCGATGTTTATGAAAACAAAGGAAAACGAAGCGGAGCTTATTCTTCCGGAACATATGGGACAAACCCGTATATTTTGATGAACTGGCACGACAATGTCAACAACCTGTTTACGCTCGTTCATGAATTCGGCCATTCTGTGCACAGCTATTATACGAGAAAATATCAGCCGTATCCGTATGGAAACTACAGCATTTTCGTCGCCGAAGTGGCTTCAACGACAAATGAAGCGCTTTTAGGGGAATACCTGCTGAATACGATAGATGATGAAAAACAGCGGCTTTATATTTTGAACCACATGCTCGAAGGGTTTAAGGGAACAGTATTCAGACAGACGATGTTTGCCGAATTTGAGCATGAAATCCATGTCAAGGCCCAGGAAGGAGAGCCGCTGACTCCTGAGCTGTTAACGAGCATCTATTATGATTTGAATAAAAAATACTTCGGAGACAATATTGAGATTGACAAAGAAATCGGTCTTGAATGGTCAAGAATCCCGCATTTCTACTACAATTACTATGTCTATCAATATGCGACCGGCTTCAGCGCAGCCCAGGCTTTGAGCCAGCAGATTTTAAAAGAGGGCAAACCAGCTGTTGACCGCTATATTGATTTTTTAAAAGCGGGAAGCTCGGATTATCCGATTGAAGTGCTGAAAAAAGCGGGCGTCGATATGACGTCATCAGAACCGATCGAAGCTGCATGCAAAACATTTGAAGAGCGGCTCAATGAAATGGAGGAGCTTCTGCTTAAAAATCAATAAGCGAATTCAGGGCTTTGGAGGCTGCCGGTAAATAGCGGCAGCCTTTTTGCACAAGCTTAAGACACACTGCCTAAAAACCTTTAAATGTTTTCCGATGATTGAAGCGGCTGATCGTAAAAAGGATGGATATAAACAGCAGAGGAGACGTAATATAAAGAGGAAGCATCTGCATCCAGCCTAAAATGTTCAATACGAAAAAAAACAAAATCGATGCAAGTCCCAAAATCATTTGTAACATAAAAACCCTCCTATGGACTGATAAAATGTCAAAAAGCGAAAAATGACGCTTTACAGTGCGTGAACCCGCATTCTTTCCCGCATTTTGCCGTGTGAATCAGCCGTTTTCTTTCCTACTTTCATCATATGATGGACATCTATCTTTTATGTTTTGTGACAAAAATGTGAAAAGTAATAAAATCAGTTGTCAAAACTCGACATGATTTGATATTATAAAGATGTGAAATTGATCACAAACAAACATTTACCCCTTTGTTTGACCGTGAAAAATTTCTCCCATCCCCTTTGTTGTCGTTAAGACATAATAGAAACCGCGCTTATCCCGGCGCGGTTTCTTACTGCTCTAAAAAAGAACATAAGTTCGGTAATAAGCATAAAAAAGAAGCACGGAAAAACCCGTGCTATTTCTCGCACTGATAGAGCGGTCCTGCACCATCATTTTCGTTCACATAACGCCAGAACATGCCGTGTTTCGCTTCCACTCTTTCGGCTTTTCCGGCGAAAGCGAGCTTTTTCATTTCGCGTTCGACTTCATCAAGCGTCCAGTCATAAACGACTGCAATTTCTTTATCCGCTACAAATTGAAAGTATTCAAAAAATAGCTCGAGCGGCGGAGTTTGCGATGGCTTTGGCTCATCGCCGAGCATTTCAAACAACACCTCTTCGTATATTTCATATGAATAATTTCCCGTTACTTTTAAGCCTTCTCCTTCGCGGAGATTATTAAAAAAAGTGAGGGTCGGAACCGATGAGACTTCCATTTCAGCAGCGATTTTCATATCGCATTGCAGCGCTTTTACGGCGCTTTGTGAATGAAGATCCTTTTGAAATTCGTCCAGATCGAGCTGTGTATGTTCCGCAATATCAAACAGCACCTGTTCTTCTGTAATATCCTGCTGATTAAGAAACAAGCTCTCCTGCATACATCTCAAAAATTGCATTCCGGCTTTTCTGCCTTGCAGCTCTGCCGCTTTTAGCGCAAGGGAGGCGAGGTATGGAGCGGAAAGCGCTTTGTCATACCAAAGCGTTCCGTCGCAGGACATCCCTGAACGGCAGGCGATTTTTTCCCAAGCCTCTGCGAGACGGTGCTTCTTTCGCTTTTGAACATTTAATGCTGTAAGGCTGCAGGCGGCGATCATGCGCATTGTGAAAAATCGGCCATAGCGGATTTTTAATTTTTTTATCGCTGGCTCCAGAGCCCAGCATTCCGGAGATAAAGGGTCAACAAACATGTAAATTTCCATCGGCTTTTGCGGGTGTCCATGGCAATGGGAGAAAAATTGGTCACGCTGATAAATTGTCAATGTGAACCATCCTCCATTTTAGGCTGGTTGACCATATGTCTTGCTGTCAATGTCAGCCTTTCAAAAAGAAATTCCCTGATATCGCCCGTCAAACCGACATGATCCATTGCCTCTTTCATACACGAAAGCCATGCATCCGCTCGTTCAGGTGTGATCGGAAATGGAAGATGCCGAGCCCTCAGCATCGGATGCCCGTGTTCCTCTGTATAAAGCGGGGGACCGCCCAAATATTGCGTTAAAAATTGTTTCTGCTTTCTGGCCGTTTCCGTCAAATCATCCGGAAAAATCGGGGAGAGCAGCGGATGCCGTCCCACTCGTTCATAAAAAGTATCAACAAGTTGCGATAGAAGTTCTTCTCCAATCGCTTCATAAGGTGCGTTAAACGATTGTCCCATGTTGACTACTCCTTTTAATATGGCTAATAGGAAAAAATAACGATTCCTATCGCAAAAAAATATTTATCTTGTGCATCATTTATTATTTCAAGATTGTATATACTTATTTTATCAACCCTGTTCCATTTCTACAAACAAACCGACTTTTAGCCTGCAGATTGGAATCGCTGTTTTTGTATGAAATATCATATCATATCCGATTATTAAATGTGTATTTTTTATATCAGGAGGATAAATTTGGAGGTTTTTTGAACGGCAAAAAGCCAGAAAGGGAAACTTTCTGGCTTAAGCGTAGTAATTTGCGCTGACTTTTTTTACATAATTTTGCGTTTCTTTAAAAGGCGGAATGCCTCCGTATTTTTGGACATTTCCGGGCCCCGCATTATATGCTGCCAATGCGAGTTGGACATTTCCGCTGTATTTGTCCAGCATTTGCTTCAAATATTTCGTCCCGCCTTCAATATTTTGAACGGGATCAAAAGCGTTGCTGACGCCGAGCGCTTTTGCTGTTGAAGGCATGAGCTGCATCAGCCCCATGGCTCCGGCCTGGCTGACCGCTTTCTGCTGGTAGCGCGACTCTTGTTTGACGACAGCATGAATCAACTTTTCATCAACGCCGTATTTTTGAGCAGCTTGTTTGATGATTTCATCAATATGTTGATTCTGGCCGCCGAATGAGACGGTTTTCTTGGTGACAGACGGTGCAGACGCAGCCACCGGCGCCGGCGCGGTTATTTCCGCTGTCAGAGACTGAGCTTCTGTCCGAACCGGCGGAAGCGTTCCCGTCTGCTGCTGCAAGCCGCCGGTATTGCTTAAATACTGATTTAAAATAGAGCTGAAATCAAAATCCGTATCTTCGGAACCGCTGCCGGATGTTTGATAAAACGACCGAATGGCCTGAAGTTCCAAAAGGGCGGCCAAATGATTGATGTTCATTGTTTCCCCACCTTATTTATCCTTAAGTTTTTGCTCGTAAAAACGGACGATTTTGTTTTTGGTATCGCGCGGCGGGATGCCGAAAGACTTCAGAATGGCTGTGAAATCCTGCTTTCCCTGTTCATAATCTGTGACTTCAAATTCAACTTCGTAGTCCTCTACCATTAAGTATCGGCTGCGATCCAAAACAATTAAGCCCTGGGGCAGTTTTTTTTCGGCGCGGTCTGTTGTCAGCGTGCCGAAATATTGAAGGCTCTCAGATTCAATGCCAAGGTCCCTCAGGCGGCCCAATACGGGGCCGTCCGGGATGTGAAATGATTCGACATCCGGCTGAAAGGGCAGGCTCTGGTGGGTTTCCGTCAAACCGACAGGAGCAGGCTCTTTTAATGTCAGCACATGCCGATCTTGTTTTTCGCGAATTCTTAACGCCGCTCCTTTTTCTTTTAACGAGAAGGACGATGTATCGTAATAATGGTTTTTTTGCGTGACAAATTGCTCGGGAGAAAATTGATAATATAATTTCATTTGGTCAAATTCTTTTTTTGTGAGCAGATTTTTAAATTCTATTTCGAGTTCTTGGCTCATTCTTTCATTTTTCATCCTTTCAGCTGGCAAAATGACATTTTCTATATTATCTCTTGAGAAGGAACGTTTATCAATATTGAACCTGATATGATAAAATGAATCTGTACTTTTTATGTAAAGGAGAGCATTATGCAGAACAGAATTGAGATTACAGAAGCGAATCTGCGGGATGACCGGCTTATATTAGCCAGCGAAATCAATGACGGAGCGGAGCGAAAACCGGCCGGACGCATGCTGGCAGACTCTGATCATTTTGCATTTGTATACATACTTGAACAAGGCGAATCCTTCCAATACGTCATTTTAAATGACAGCATCTGGCCCGATGTTAAAGCGGCATTTGATCAAAAGCTTCCGGTGTTTTTAACTACTGAAAACCAGCAATTGGAGCTTAGCGGGTTCCATGATGAGCTTGCATATTTAGTAGAAAATATTAAAGATAATGCAAATTACGGTGAAGAAATGGAAGAGCGAGTAAAACGGGTATTCCTCTAGAAAAAAAGGCGATGAAATTGGGGGAAGATTTATGGATGAAAAACAATGGGAGCAGTTTTTAGCGCCGTACAGGCAGGCCGTTGAAGAGCTGAAAGTAAAACTGAAAGGGATGAGAGGCCTTTACGAATACGAGGATGGGCATTCACCGATTGAGTTTGTGACAGGACGTGTCAAACCTGTTCCGAGTATTTTGGAAAAAGCCAAACGAAAAAACATCCCATTACATCATATTGAGGACATACAGGATATTGCGGGTCTCAGAATCATGTGCCAATTTTTTGACGATATTCGCATTGTCGTAGAGATGCTATTGGCCAGAAAGGACTTCACCGTTGTGGATAAACGCGATTATATCGCAGAACATAAAGAGAGCGGCTACCGTTCCTACCATCTGGTTGTGTTATATCCTTTACAGACGGTAAATGGAGAGAAACAGATTCTGGTTGAAATTCAAATTCGAACGCTGGCGATGAATTTTTGGGCGACGATTGAGCATTCTTTAAATTATAAATACAGCGGCAATATCCCGGAAAAAGTGAAATTAAGGCTTCAGAGAGCTTCAGAAGCGGCTTCACGACTTGATAAAGAAATGTCTGAGATCAGGGTGGAAATTCAGGAAGCCCAAGCGGCTTTCTCGCGAAAGAAAAAGGACGAGGATGACGGCTAGGGGAAAGGAGATGGAATGATGAAGTTTGCGGTATCGTCTAAAGGAAATCCGGTTTCAGATTCATTGAAAAGCAGAATTCAGACGTACCTGCTCGACTTCGGTCTTGAGTGTGATGAGGAAGAGCCGGATATCGTCATTTCCGTCGGCGGTGATGGCACGCTGTTATACGCGTTTCACAAATACAGCAGCCGCCTCGATAAAACGGCGTTTGTCGGAGTTCATACCGGACACCTTGGGTTTTATGCCGACTGGGTGCCGGATGAAATTGAAAAACTGGTGATCGCGATTGCCAAAACCCCGTTTCAAATCGTCGAGTATCCGGTTTTAGAGGTGATCGTCCGCTACAATAACGGCGGTGATGAAGCAAGGTACTTGGCGCTTAATGAATGTACAATCAAAAGCATTGAAGGCACGCTTGTAACAGATGTCGAGATTAAAGGGGAGCTTTTTGAAACGTTCCGCGGAGACGGACTTTGCCTCTCAACTCCGTCAGGAAGCACCGCATATAACAAAGCGCTGGGCGGGGCGATCATCCACCCGTCCATCAGGGCCATTCAGCTGGCCGAAATGGCGTCCATCAACAACCGAGTGTTTCGGACGGTCGGTTCGCCGCTCATTTTGCCTGAGCATCATACATGCCTGATCAAACCCATTAATGATGTTACTTTCCAGGTCGCAGTTGATCATTTAACATTGCTGCATAAAGACGTTAAATCGATTCAATGCCGCGTCGCGAACGAGAATGTCAGGTTTGCCCGTTTCCGGCCGTTTCCGTTTTGGAAAAGGGTGCAGGATTCCTTTATTGGCGCGGGAGAATAGGAAGGATTGCTGTGAACGACTTTTCGATGAAACAAATCATAACAGAGAAAGAGCATGGCATGCTGTTGAAAGAATATGCACAGCGTCTGGGCATTTCAAAGAGAATGCTCGCAGATATCAAATTCGGGGGCGGAGACCTTTTGGCAAACGGAGAGCATGTCACGGTAAGATATGTTCTTCAAAAAGGAGACGAGCTCCTCATTCAGTTTCCGCCGGAAAAAGTGAGCGAATCTTTGCTGCCGGAGGACATTCCGCTTGATATTTTATTTGAGGATGATCATGTTCTCGTTGTGAAAAAACAGCCCTATCTATCTTCAATCCCGTCGCGGGAGCACCCGGCAGGCAGTCTTGCAAACGGGCTCATCCATTACTATCAAAAGACAGGCTGCCAGGCGACCGTTCATCTGGTAAGCAGGCTTGACCGCGATACATCGGGTGTGATGCTTGTCGCCAAGCACGGCTTTGCCCATTCGCTTTTATCGGGATTGCAAAAAAAGGGATATGTCAAACGGCAGTACCGTGCCGTCGTTCATGGCCTGATCTGTGAAGAAAGCGGAACAATCGATGCACCGATCGGCAGAAAAACGTCAAGCATCATTGAGCGCGCGGTGATTCCGGACGGCCAAAAGGCGGTCACGCATTTTCAGGTAAACAGCAGAATCGGCCGGCTGACAGATGTTTCCCTCAGTCTGGAAACCGGAAGAACCCATCAAATCCGCGTCCATATGAGTCATATCGGACATCCCTTGTGCGGGGATACACTTTACGGGGGAAACCGTGACTTCATCAAAAGACAGGCGCTTCATAGCGAGAAGCTGACATTCATCCACCCGCTGACGAAGGAGGAGATGGCGTTTCAAGCGCCGGTTCCGCACGATATCAAACAATTGTTGGAGAGCTGAAAAAGCTCTCTTTTTTTATGGATTCAGGCGAAATCTTGATTCATCATAAGGCATTGAGGATGGGACGGATTCCGTCTTCAGTTCTGGAAATCGGAAGGCGGTGAGCTGGTTGCCGAATACACATCCCGTATCAATATTAATCGTATGATGAATCATCCTCGGGCTTTTGACGGGCGTATGGCCGTATACGACCCACGGCTCGCCCTGATAATGAGCGGCCCAGTCCCGCCTGACAGGCCTTCCGTCAGGCAGCGTTTCCCCGGTTATATCTCCGTAAAGCACAAATTGCTTTACCTTTCCAACGGGCTTCTTCCCAATGTCTTCAGCTTTTATGCCGGCATGGGCGACAACAAGCTCGCCTTTATGGAGAATCTCATAAAGCGGAGCGCGTTCATATAAGCGCATAAAGAGCTCTTTGACCTGTGTTTGCTTATGTTGAGGCAGCTGTCTGTATTCGGCAGCCGTCGTTTCAAGACCGTGCATCAGCTTAACCGGATTTCCTTTGAAGAAGCGGTAGAGCTTATTGCAATGATTGCCAGGAACATAACGCACAGCTCCTTCTTCATAGGCGCGTGCTACAAATTCAACAACTTCAATCGATTTTGGCCCTCTGTCTGTCAAATCTCCGAGAAAGACAAGCATTCTGTGTTCAGGGTGAACAGGTAAACCTGATTTGAAAGAATAGCCGAGCTTTTTAATTAATGCGATCATCTCGTCATAGCAGCCATGAATATCACCAACCACATCATATTTCATGTTACTTCACCTCCTACTCGGACCTTGTCCGGCAAAAATTCAAAGGATGCTGCTGATTTTCGTATGTTTATCATTACCCGGCGCCATTCATTCATGAGCTTTGTTTATTGGAAATCATAGCTTTTTTTAGCTTCTTAAATTTTTAGAGAAGAAAATCAGGCATATCACTTTTTTTTCTTGGCGAGCATTGTTAAAATCGATTTTTACACCTGTGAAAAAAGGAAGGTTTGCATCTCTTTTCTCACATGAATTTCTAAAATATGGACCTTTTTTATGTTAAAAAAGGGAACGCTAATTATACCCGGAAACCGGTTTTGAGGAGGTACCAGTTTATGGAGCATACATCTGTTTCATCTTTAGTCGTCGTACTCATTTTTGCATTTTTGACTCCCATTTTGCTGCATCGATTTAGGCTCAGTATACCTGTTGTCGTCGCGGAAATCATCATGGGTCTTATCATCGGAAAAAGCGGATTAAACCTTGTAACAGCCCACGATACATGGCTGGAAACATTATCGATGCTTGGATTTATATTTCTAATGTTTTTAAGCGGACTTGAAATTGATTTTTCCGCATTTGAAAAAGGAAAGAAAAAGCAGCTGCTTCCAAACGGAAAAGCGGCGCCGAATACATTTAAAACGGCTGCCATCATATTTATCGGAATTTTTATTTTGTCGCTCGGGCTATCATACAGCTTCGTGCTGGCCGGCTTTATCGACAACGCCTTTTTAATGACGCTGATTATTTCCACCATTTCCCTCGGCGTGGTCGTTCCGACTTTGAAGGAAGAGCGGCTCATGAAGACAAATATCGGCCAGGTTATTTTGCTTGTAGCGGTGATTGCCGATCTTGCGACGATGATTCTGCTGGCGGTGTTCGCATCAATCTATGGTGATGAAAACAGCAATATGTGGCTGTTGATCATATTATTTGCCGCAGGCGTCGTTCTGTATCTTTTCGGGAGAATCTTTAAAAAGCGGTCTTTTGTCGAAGTGATGTCAAAAGGGACGATTCAAATCGGCACAAGGGCGATTTTTACTTTGATCATTGTACTGGTCGCACTCTCGGAGTCGCTCGGCGCGGAAAACATTCTCGGCGCATTTTTAGCCGGGGTGCTCGTATCGCTTCTTTCTCCGAACAAAGAGCTTGTTCAGCAGCTTGATTCGTTCGGCTATGGATTTTTGATCCCGATCTTTTTTGTCATGACGGGGGTCAAATTGGATATTTGGTCGCTTTTTGAGAATCCGAAAATTTTAATCATGATTCCGCTGCTGTTTGTTGCGTTATTAATAAGCAAGGTTCTTCCCGCATTGCTTTTGAAAAAATGGTATGACACAAAAACGGTCCTGGCTTCAGGTTTTCTCCTGACATCGACGCTGTCCCTTGTCATTGCTGCGACAACGATCGGTGAACGCATTGGCGTTATCGATGCGCAAATGTCTGGAGCGCTGATTTTGGTGGCTGTGATCACATGTATCATTACACCGATCGGCTTTAAAAAATTGATGCCGAAAGCGGAAAGCGAAACAGAGAAAAAGACGATCAGCTTTATCGGCGCCAATCAAATGACGCTGCCGGTCACGCTTGAGCTCTCTTCTGAAGAATATCATGTCAGAATTCTGCATGTGCATCAGGAAAAGAAAGAAGAAAAGCTGGCTGATTCCGTTTTTGATGTGGAAATGCTGCCGGATTATGAATATAGCACACTTCAATCGTTTAACGTTTTTGAAACGGATATTCTTGTCGTGGCGACAGGAAATGAAGAGCGAAACACCGGGATTGCCCTTTTTGCAAAGGAGCAAAAGGTCGACAGAATTATCGCCAGCGCAGATTCGCCTAAAGCCGAAGCTGAATTAAAAGAAAACGGAATCGATACAATCTCCATTCTGCTGTCAACGAAAACATTGCTTCGCGCACTTATTGAGGCGCCTGGCGTCATGAAATTGCTGACCAACCAGGATGCATCATTGTACCAGATCAACATGAACAACGAACGGTTTGACGGTGTGCTGTTAAGGGAGTTTCCTTTTACCGGGGATGTCATTTTTGTACGGATTTTCCGAGGCATCGACAGCCTTGTGCCTCATGGAGATACAAGGCTGCAAATGGGTGACAGGCTGATCGCCACCGGTTCGCGCGGATATATCACAGAACTGAAAAAAACGCTTGAAGACTGATGCTTGACCATTTTCTATTTCGTGTTAAGATAAAAGTATAACTGAATGAAAAAGAAATGTTTTCCACTAGGGGAGTCCTTGATAAGGGCTGAGATAAAAGTGTGACTTTTAGACCCTCATAACCTGAACAGGTTCATACCTGCGTAGGGAAGTGGCAAGGTATTTGATTATGTATATATGCAAATTCCAAACCACTTTTCCTGCGGGGAAAGTGGTTTTTTCATTTTCAGAATTAAAGGAGGAGCCTCGATATGAAATTTTCAGAAGAATGCCGAAAAAGCGCTGCAGAATGGTGGGAAGGCAGTTTTGTCCATCCATTTATTAAAGGAATCGGTGACGGCTCTTTGCCTGTTGACTGTTTTAAATACTATGTTCTGCAGGATTCCTACTACTTGACCCATTTTGCCAAGGTTCAATCCTTTGCTGCGGCATATGCAGATGATCTGTATACGACAAGCCGGATGGCAGAACATGCAAAGGGCACTTATGAAGCAGAGCTGTCTCTCCATAGGAAGTTCACGGATTTATTGGGGATTACAGAAGAAGAAATTGAAGCGTTTCAGCCGTCGCCTACGGCTTATGCCTATACTTCCCACATGTACCGTTCCGTGATGAGCGGCAATTTTGCAGAAATTCTCGCTGCTTTGCTTCCTTGCTATTGGCTTTATTATGAAGTCGGAGAAACTTTGCAAACATGCATACCTGAGAACGGGGTTTATCAAGAATGGATTGCCACATACGGTGGAGACTGGTTTAAAGAGCTTGTGACTGAACAGATTGATCGTTTTGATGAGCTGGCTGAAAAAAGCACTGCTGAAACCCGCGCGAAAATGAAGAAAAACTTCGTGATCTCAAGCTATTATGAGTATCAATTTTGGAATATGGCCCACCGGCAGGAAGGCTGGTCAAAAAGCGGGGTGGAACAGCTTGCGCATTCACGTGATCACCAATGACAGGCACTCTCAGGAAGAGCTTGCTGCGAAAATCATTTCAATCAAGGATATAGTCGATTTTATCCATATCAGAGAACGGTCAAAAAACGTCAGCGACATATCAGATTTAATCAGCCGCCTGCTCATCGGCGGGGTCGATAAACGGAAGCTTATCATCAATGACAGGGTGGATATCGCTTTGTTTTACAATATACACCGCGTTCAGCTGCCTTCTCACAGCTTTTCTGTCAAGTGTGTGAGAAGTCGTTTTCCTCACTTGAAAATTGGCAAATCCGTGCACTCCGTTCAAGAAGCGGTTCAGGCTGAAAAAGAAGGTGCAGATTACGTGTTGTTTGGCCATATTTTTGAAACGGACAGCAAAAAAGGCCGGACAGGAAGAGGGATCGGCTGCCTGGCTGATGTTAAAGCGGCTGTCCATATTCCAGTCATTGCGATCGGGGGAATCACCGAAAAGCGGCTGCCTGAGGTGCAGACGGCAAACCCTGACGGCATCGCCGTCATGTCAGGGATCATTTCAAGCGACCATCCGGCTGAAGCAGCGGCGCGGTTTGCCTGTTACGTAAAGGGAGATTCATATGAAAAAGCGTTATGAGACCGTTGTGGTCGGAGGAGGCATCATTGGCGCTTCGATTGCTTACCATCTTGCAAAGGCAGGAATCAAAACGGCTGTTTTTGAAAGCGGAGAAATCGGACAAAAAGCGACCAGGGCGGCAGCGGGCATGCTCGGCGCCCATGCCGAATGCGATAAACCCGGAACATTTTTTGAATTTGCCAGAGCCAGCCAAAAGGCATATCAGCGGCTGGAAGCTGAATTAAAACAGATAAGCGGCATTGACATCAGAAGACGCGACGGCGGAATTTTAAAGCTCGCTTTTTCTGAAAGCGACCGGGAGCGCCTCATGCAGATGGCTGTATTGGATTCTGCGGAATGGCTGACGCCCGGAGAGGTATATGAGAAAGAGCCTTATGCGGCAAAAGGGATACTCGGCGCAAACTTCATCCAAGATGATGTTCAAGTCGAACCCGTTTCTGTTTGCAGGGCGTTTGCCAAGGGAGCCAAACTGTCGGGCGCCGATATTTTTGAATACACTCCTGTCACTTCGATCGAAACCGGGCCAGGCGCAGTCACGGTCAAAACGGCTTCAGGAGAGGTGGAAGCCGAGCACGCGGTGATTGCAAGCGGTGTATGGAGCGGCGTTTTCTTCAAACAGCTCGGCTTAAATAAAAGATTTTATCCTGTAAAAGGCGAGTGCCTGTCTGTTTGGAATGAGGGCATTCCTTTAACCCGGACGCTGTATCATGATCATTGCTATATTGTTCCCCGCCATAGCGGGAAGCTTGTTGTCGGGGCAACGATGAAGCCGGGAGACTGGAATGAGCAGCCTGAGCTCGGCGGAATCGAGGCCGTCATCAAAAAGGCGAAAACGATGCTGCCAGAGATCGAAAAAATGAAAATTGATCAATGCTGGGCCGGATTGAGGCCGGAAACCGAAGACGGCAATCCGTATATCGGCAGGCATCCTGAAAACGGCCGGATTTTGTTTGCGGCCGGCCACTTCAGAAACGGCATTCTTCTGGCGCCTGCAACCGGCGCGATGATCACCGACATGATTCTGGGCCGCCCCGTTAAAAAAACGTGGGAAGAGGCGTTTCAAGCGGAGCGAAAGGAGGCTGTTAACAGGTGAACATTCAGCTCAACGGAAAGAAAATAGAATGGAACGATGACGGTGGAACGATTTATGATTTGCTCGCATCCTACAAGCTGGAAAACCGGGTTGTCGTCGTCGAAAGAAACAGACAGATTATTGGAAAAGATCAATATCAAACAGTCGAATTGGAAGAAAATGATGTGATCGAAATCGTTCATTTTGTCGGAGGGGGATAAACATGTTTAAAATCGCTGATCAACAATTTTCATCAAGACTTTTGCTTGGTACAGGAAAATATCCGTCATTTAAGATCCAAAAGGAAGCCGTCCGTGTATCGGAGTCAGACATTTTGACCTTTGCCGTCAGACGGATGAATATTTTTGAAGAGTCACAGCCTAACTTTTTGGAACAGCTTGATTTAAGCCGCTATACGCTGCTGCCGAATACGGCTGGCGCAAAAACCGCTGAAGAAGCGGTGCGTATTGCCAGGCTTGCGAAAGCGTCCGGCCTTTGCGACATGATTAAAGTAGAAGTCATCGGCTGTGACCGTTCGCTTCTGCCTGACCCTGTCGAAACATTAAAGGCGTCTGAAGCTTTGCTTGAAGAAGGCTTTATCGTGCTGCCGTATACATCAGATGATGTCGTGCTGGCGAAAAAGCTTGAAGATCTTGGCGTGCATGCGATTATGCCGGGGGCTTCTCCGATCGGTTCAGGTCAGGGAATCGCAAATCCGCTCAATCTTTCTTTTATCATCGAACAGGCTCAAGTCCCGGTCATCGTGGACGCCGGCATCGGTTCTCCTAAAGATGCGGCATATGCAATGGAATTGGGAGCTGACGGGGTACTCTTGAACACCGCTGTCAGCGGTGCGAAAGATCCGGTGAAAATGGCGCTGGCGATGAAGCTCGCCGTTGAAGCGGGAAGGCTCGGATATCTGGCCGGAAGAATTCCTGAAAAAAATTACGGCATCGCCAGCAGTCCTGAAGAAGGGAAGTTGACAATTTGACCGGCAGATATTCAAGGCAGGAGCTGTTCAGACCGATCGGACCGGACGGCCAGAAAAAACTGCACAGCGCTCATGTGCTTCTCATCGGAGCCGGGGCTTTGGGGGCGGCAAGCGCCGAAATGCTGGTGAGGGCAGGAATCGGCTCGCTTACAATTGCAGACAGAGATTATGTGGAATGGAGCAATCTCCAGCGCCAGCAGCTCTATACGGAGCAGGATGTGGCAGACCACCTGCCAAAGGCGGCAGCTGCTGAAAACAGGCTGCGCCTCATTAACAGCTCTGTCCGCGTTAAAGGAATTGTCACTGATGTAACAGCCGAGAAAGTGCTCAGTCTTGCTGAAGGCGCCTCTCTGATCATCGATGCGACAGATAACTTTGAGACCCGGCTGATCATAAACGATGCAGCCGTCAAATTGGGCATTCCTTTTCTGTACGGGGCGTGTGTGTCAAGCTATGGCATTACCTATACCGTCATTCCGGATCAAACACCTTGTCTTCATTGTCTTTTGGGGCATCTGCCGGCAGGCAGTCTGACATGCGACACAGCCGGTGTGATCAGTCCGATCGTCCAGCAGGTCGCCGCGTTTCAAGTAACAGATGCCCTCAAGCTGCTGACTGGACATGAGACATCAGGAATGCTCCGCTCCTTTGATATATGGACAAATGAAAGGTCTGAAGTCCGGGCCGATGCTATTAAAAATCAAGCTTGCCCGACTTGCGGCACCCGAAAGTTTCCGTTTCTTTCAGCTGAAAATGAAACAAAAGCCGCCGTTCTTTGCGGCCGGGAAACGGTACAGATCAGACCGGCCGGCAGCGAGCCGCCGGAATTGCAAGAGCTGGCCGCCAGGTTAAAAGATGCAGGCTTGGATGTGACGGGTAATCCTTATTTGGTATCCTGCCAATCAAAAGACTTCAAATTCGTCATTTTCCGGGACGGCCGTGCTTTCATCCACGGAACAAACGATGTGAACAAGGCAAAAATGTTATATCACAGATGGATTGGCTAAAGGCCGAAGGGAGTGCAGACAACATGAGTATATTTAAAGCGTTGACGATCGCCGGATCTGATTCAGGCGGCGGAGCCGGCATCCAGGCCGACCTTAAAACATTTCAGGAGCTTGAAGTGTTTGGGATGACTGCTTTGACGGCGATTACCGCGCAGAACACGACAGGGGTTCACGGCGTTTATCCGCTGTCTCCTGAAACGCTTGGCAAACAGATCGAAGCAGTTGCCGAAGACTTAAGACCTGATGCCATAAAGACAGGAATGCTCTGGAGTGCGGAGATGATAGAAGTCATTGCTGAAAAAATAGCAGCATACGATTTGGAAAACGTCATTGTCGATCCAGTCATGATAGCCAAAGGCGGAGCTTCTTTATTAAATGATGAGGCTGTTGAAAAATTGACACGCCGTCTTCTGCCGCTGGCATATGCGGTGACCCCGAACATTCCGGAAGCGGAAGTGCTGACCGGAAGAAGCCTTAAGACGATGGATGACCGAAAAAAAGCTGCGCAGGATTTGTGTAAAATGGGTGTCCGCTACTCGATTATCAAAGGCGGACATCAGCCGGAAAACGAAAAAGTGACCGATCTCCTCTTTGACGGCGAAACATTCATCGAAATCTCGAACCCTTATATTGAGACGAAAAACACGCATGGAACAGGCTGTACATTTGCCGCCGCCCTCACGGCGCAAACAGCGAAAGGGAATGATATTCATGAAGCTTTCCAGGTCGCTGAGGCGTTCGTTCACGAAGCGGTTGCACACAGTCTGGATATCGGGGCTGGACACGGACCGACCAATCATTTTGCATTTAAAAAATCTTTCAAAGGCAGTCTGCGGGTGTAGCCGCTATAAGAGGATATGGCAAACGGCAGTGTGTTTTAAAGAACGCCTGCCGTTTTTGATTGAAGAAAAAAACGCGCTCATCCATTCGGAAATTGTCAGCCTGATATAAATTGTGATAGTATATATTATGATCAGGTACTAATAAAATGTTAATCATTAGGAGGATTTATACATATGAATTTGTCACTTGAAGGCCGGAATATTGTCGTCATGGGTGTTGCAAATAAACGAAGCATCGCTTGGGGAATTGCCCGTTCCCTTCACAATGCGGGAGCAAGGCTGATTTTTACATATGCCGGAGAGCGGCTTGAAAAATCGGTTAAGGAATTGGCTGATTCTTTGGAGCGTAATGATTCACTTGTTCTGCCCTGTGATGTCACAAATGATCAGGAGATTGAAGAATGCTTTGCCAAAATCAAAGACGAAGTCCAAGTGATTCATGGAATTGCTCACTGCATCGCTTTTGCCAACAAAGAAGACCTGACAGGTGAATATTTGAATACGACTCGCGACGGTTTTCTTCTCGCACACAATATCAGCTCTTATTCACTGACAGCGGTCGCCAAAGCGGCGCGCGGCATCATGACTGAAGGCGGAAGCATTGTCACGCTTACGTATCTTGGCGGAGAGCGCGTCGTTTCAAACTATAATGTCATGGGCGTTGCGAAAGCCTCCCTTGATGCAAGCGTCAAATATTTAGCGAGCGATCTCGGAAAAGATGGAATCCGCGTCAACAGCATTTCTGCGGGTCCTATCCGGACATTGTCCGCTAAAGGGATCAGCGACTTCAATTCAATCTTAAAAGAAATTGAAGAGCGGGCACCGCTGCGCCGCACGACAACACCGGAAGAAGTCGGCGACACAGCTACCTTCTTATTCAGCGACCTTTCCCGCGGCATGACCGGTGAAAACCTGCATGTTGACTCAGGATATCATATCATCGCGCGATAAAAAGATTCACTAAAAAAGCAATCCGATCAGGATTGCTTTTTCTTTTCTTCTGATTTTTCCTTTCCCGTCATATAGATATACCATGAACAGATCGGAGGGATAAAGATGTCTCATAAGAAAAGCGACGCGGAGCAAAAGCCGCTCATGTATATCGTACAGCCGGACTATGATACGGCAGAAGTAAACATGCAGGATATTGTCATCAAAAGAAAGAAAAAATCAAAGCCAAATGCTCCCGAAAAAAAGGAAAAACAAAAAGAAGAGCATTCAGAAGCGCAACAGTCCAAGGAGAAAGACGGAGCTGAAGCGGTGCTTAACGAGGTGGGGGACAGACCTGAAAAAGGGATAAAACCGATTAAGAAGCCGCTCAGCAAAATGTCAATAACCGAAAAAATTGATTTTTTAACAAGCCTGCCGGGAAATATGCCGAAAACTCTTTGCCTGATTGAAGCGGGCGGAAAAACATACAGAGGCACGATCGTTGAAAAAAAAGGCGATTCCGTTTTTGTTCGGACATCGAGCAAAGGCTCGCCGGCAGAGCTGAAGGTCGAGAACATTACCTCGCTGCACCCGCTCGGCTTTTAAGCTAAACAGCACAAAAAAAGTCCCGGTTCAGGGACTTTTTATTGCGCGCGGTTGATCAATTGCGGATTCAAACATTCGATCGCACAGAAGCATTCTAAATCCACTTCAATACAAAAGCTTGTTTTTTCCAATCGGAACACATCACAAATTTTATCTTTATCATCTGTGAAATCGAGCACGCGGCGGTGTTCATCAAAGGCGATCAACAGTCTCAGCGTAGCGCAGCAGTTGTCGATGTTTTCAACTCTGAAAAAAACGGTGCTGAAGCAAGGACCGGCTTGAAGTTCTCCCACATTTCCGAACGCTACAAACGGCTTTGACTTTGATGTGTACAAAATAAACGGAATGGTATCCCCTAAATGTCGGGTAGGAGACAGCAGATTGCTGAAACAGCTTGTCGGGCAGCCTTCCTCTTCGATGGCGTTTTGCAGGTCATGGATGTTTTCGACTGCTTCACAAACGCAATTGTCGGCTGAAATTTTAGTCACGTTATGATCCCTCCTAAATCAGGATTTTAAATTTCGTTTCGAAACGGCCGGGTTTTTATTGGTAAAAGGAGCTGCCGAGAGCCGGCAGCCTTCGTGAAAGAGTGCACCAAGCCATCCTTTAGCCGAATCGGCTTGATGCAGTCCAACATCTTTTAACCGTTGTGATGGTGTTTTTTGTCTGCTGCGCGATCAACTAGATCAGGTGACAGACATTGAATCGCGCAGAAACAAGTCAAGTCAACCTCAATGCAAAAGTCCGTTTTTTCAAGCCCGAAAAAGTCAGGGTCACAAGGGTGGCAGACACTTAACGTGTCGCCGTTTATGTCCACAGGCCTCAGGATTGAAAGAGTTGCACAGCAATCTTCTAGACTTTCTGCCCGGAAGAAAATAGATTCGAAACACTGCATATCATCTAAAAATCCGCCGACATTTCCAAATGTTGAAAACAAACCGCCTTTTTTGTCGTACAAGAGGAACGGAATCGTGTCTTTACCGGAAACAGTCGGACTCAGCAGGTTGCCGAAGCAGCTCGTCGAGCATGCTGTTGTTTCCTCGACTGCATCCTGCTCTTTTATAATCTGCTCAACTGCTTCGCATACACAATTTTCATGCCGGCCATGGTTTTTTCCGCAGCTCATGGATTTCAGCTCCTTTGTATAGGATATTTGACTTTAGTCTTTAACAACATATGTATCCGTGCCCTTGTTGGTGTGGGTAATCGTCTATAAAAATGAAGAAAAGCAGAGCTGGCTGGCTCTGCTTTTTGTATTAAAGGATGCCGACAATAAGCGTTGCGATGACAACTGTAAGCGTTTGGACCGCTGTGCTGACCAATGTCGCAACATCTGTATCTTCCGTTGTCACTGTTACATCGCGGGAATTGTCGATCACGAGTTTTTGGCGGTTTGCTTGTTTATTGGCTGTTACCTGAAGCAGGTCTTGCGATACAAGCTCTGCAAGATCAGCATCATCGATGATCGCCAGAACAACTGTGACAATCGCTGTCTGAATTGATGTCAGCACAGATGTAACGACTTGAGTGTCCTCAGTAGAGACTCTGATGTCGCAAGAGTCTTTGATGATGATCGTTTCATCTGAAAGCTGTTTGTTAAGGTTGAGCTGATCCAGCTCCTGATTAATAAAAGCCTCATCTTTGCCGCATTTGCAGCTGTAATCATCACAAAGCTGTTTCTTAGGGAATCTTGGATAATGCTCAGTTCCCGGATGCTCGCATTCAGGATCAAGCGCAACCCATGAATATGGTCTTGGTTCCATTTGATTTCCTCCTTCCATTTACTATTATTAAATGTTGAAACTCCTGAACTTGTATATGGCAGATACCCTACTCCAAATCCCCATTTTTTTCTTCAGTATCAGCTGGAGTCTCCTGTTGCCTTCTCTGTCTCAGCTTTTCTCTTAGTTTATTTTTATTTGAACGGTTTCTTCTTCGCCTTGGCCTGTCTTCAGACTGTGAGGATGCTTCAGACTGGTGCTGTTTTTCTTGCTGTTTTTGAATGACGGCTTCAGATTGTGCTTTCAAATCTTCGAGCATTTTTAAAATGTTTTCTTTTTCTCCCTCAGAAAGCGTCCGTACACTATCTTTTGAGACGCCGTGTTTTCTGAGGATATTCGTCACAAGCGTATTCATTAATGGATTGACATCTGCTTTTAGTTTTTCTTTGTCTGACAATTAATTCTCACCTCATTTTCTAAAAAATATTAGAAAGAAAGAAGGTTTTAAAGTATGTCAAGTTCTGTTAACAGCACGATCAGCACTTCGGTTAAGATCTGGACGGAAGCTACGATTTCCAATGAAGAAAGTGTAATGGTGACATTTCGGCTGCCTATGACTTGGATGATTGTCCTTTTTCTATTTTGCAGTCTGTGTACGGCCAAAACGTGTTCTGAGACGATGTCTGCCGTATCCTGATCATCGATCGCAAGCTGCGCGGACATGATAATCAATGTGATCACTATAGCTTGTAAAGAGAGAGCGGCTGTTATGTTTGCTGTGTTTACTGTGACATGTTCCGAATCAATTACTTCAATGAGCTGGTCAAATTCCCGGGATAATTCATTGAACGTTTTCTCGTATAGCGCTTCGGCATTTTCATGAAATGACATAACTTTCACTCCTTTCTTATCCACACTTTATTAAATGCAGCCTGGTTCCTTAGCGGAATGAGGAAAACATACAATTCAGCACCCAAATTTGCATGAGGGGGAGGGGCTTGTGAATCATCTTCACTATTGAAACGGCATATATTGGGAAGCAGACTTTTTTAAAGGAGGAGCCCGGTGATACAAAGCTGGCTATTGTTCATTTTATTGTCGATTGCGGTGTTTCGGCTGACGCGCCTGATTGTTTTTGATACGATCACGGCCCCGCTGCGCAGCCTTTTTCACGAGGAGATTGAAGAAAAAAATGAAAAAACGGGAGAAATGGAAACCTATATTGTCATGAAAGGAAAAGGCGTAAGAGCCTGGATCGGTGAGCTTTTGAGCTGCTATTGGTGCACAGGGGTGTGGTGTACGGCCTTTTTGCTGATCTTTTACGCATTGATTCCGGACGTCGCCCAATGGCTGATCCTTCTGCTTGCAATCGCAGGCTTTGCCGGAATGCTTGAGACGATCGTGTCAAAATGGCTGGACTGAATGGGGGTTTATCACTAGCAACTTATGAAAAGGAGATTCATATAATGGCACATAAGAATGAGAAAGGAAGGAATGGCAATGAGACATGTGAAAAGACGGCAGCAGGGCCGATTAAAAAATGCTTCCAGTAACAATCAGTCCACTTTCTCAAAAAAAGTGAAGAAAAAAGGCTGCGGATGCGGCAAGAAGAGAAGAACTCAATGATTTTTCAAAAAAGCCGGAAATGATCCGGTTTTTTTGTTTCCATTTTTCCTCCGCATGCATACATCATTGGTGAGGAGGAAAATCTGCATGAATCTTTTTGAGAAGCTGATCGAGTCGATATACGAGAAGCATCATCATCAACAAGCCGGGCATGAGTGGGTCATGCACGGGCAAGAGACAGAATTAAAGCAATTTGACCGCTCCGCGGAACAGTTTGGAAAACAGTTCGAACAATTCGCGGAAAATGCTGAAAAATGGCTTGGAGAGGACGGGAGTCTGCCAGGCATTTTTAAATAATCCACACAGGCCCTATGCATCTATCCAAGCGAAACCTATTTGTTTTCATATTGTGTAGGGAGAAAAGGAGGTGCTTTAGATGGGCTTCTGTTATGGAGGAGGCTATGGCGGCGGCTATGGTGGCGGCTACGGCGGCGGTTATGGCTCAACATTTGTGCTGATCGTTGTTTTGTTTATTCTTTTGATTATTGTCGGCGCTTCTTTTAAATACTAGTTTTCAATTTAAGAGAAGGGGGCGGCGGTTAGAGGTTCCGTGCTCTCTTCTTTTTAAATGGAAAAGCACAGCGCTGATCAGGTACGCATAAGATAGCGTATCACTCCCAAAAAAGGAGGCATAGGTATGGACAATCAATTTTTCAAAAACATTGAAAAGAAAACGGGCGTCAGTATGACGGATGTGATGCAGCTCGCAAACTCTCTGCAAAATGCCAACTTCAAGGATGAAAATACGGTCCGCAGCGTGATTAAGCGCGTTGCTAAATTAGCGAACAAACGGGTTCCGAAGGAAATGGAAGATAAGATTGTCGAATCGATTGTAAGCGGAAAGGAAAAAATGGATTTTAATACAATTTCTAAAATGATGAACAGCAAAAAATAAACACCGAGCCTTCCGATAAAGGGAGGCCCGGTGTTTTTTAACGCAGCTGAACTTCAGGCTGCGGCCTTAAAATCGGCTGCAAAAATCTTGAGCGGTATGCCGTTCTGTTCCTTCTGACCGAAGGGACGCTGATATATAAATGTTGTTCAGCGCGGGTCATCGCAACATAAAGGAGCCTTCGTTCTTCTTCAAGGGCGGTTTCGTCCCCTTTTCTTGCCGTCTCCAATGCAAAATCATGGGGAATGGAACCGTCCGCCGCTCCTAAAATATAGACCGTGTTGAATTCAAGTCCTTTCGCGCGGTGGATCGTCAAAAGCTGAACACCTCTGCCGTCAGGTTTATTTTTCTCAGCGGCTCTCATATGATCGACATGCTCGAGAAAATCCGGAATCGTCTTGAATTTTTTCGCTGCTGTTTTGAGATCGCGCAGATCATCTGACCCTTTTTCAAGCTTGTTTCCTTCGTTTCCGCGCTTTTTCAAGTAATCGGAAAAACCCATCTTTTCCTCGGCAAACGTGATCGCTTCAACGGGTTTCATCGTCTTCAGGCCAGCGAAGAAAGGGACGATTTTTTTAATTTTTTCAAGCTGAAAGGGCTTGATATCGGTTAATTTTTCAAGCGCACCGACCATTGTGCAGTCTTCCGTAATCGAGAGCGCTTTTAGCGTATTCAAAGCCGACTGTTTTAAAAACAGAGCCGGCAATATCTGTTTGACGGCTTCCGCATCGTCTTGATTTTGGCTTAAATACAAAAAGCTCAGCATCTGCCGGACAATCCGCCTGCTGTAGAATGTTCGGACGCCCTGTTCCGCCGTGTAGGGAATGGCTGATTGGTGAAGCCGCTCAAAAATAGCGCGGCCGCTGCTGTTTGTCCGATAAAGGACGGCGAAGTCATCCGGTTTTGCGCCCATCTCAATTTTTTCCTGTATGTCAGAAACAACCATAATCGCTTCTTCTTCTTCATCATATGGATAAAATAAAAGCGGTTTTTTCAGGTCATCTTTGACAGCTTTCAACATTTTCGGCCAGCGCTTTTTATTTTTTTTCACAACCGCGTCTGCGCTTGCCACGATCGAGTGGCTTGACCGGTAATTGGTTGTGAGGTGGATCGTCTTCGCGTTTGGATAGTCTTTTTCAAAATCTAATATAAAAGACGGGCTGCTGCCTCTGAAAGCATAGATCGACTGATCATCATCTCCGACACAGGTCAGGTTGTCCTCCGGGCTGGCAAGAAGTTTGATGATCGCATTCTGAACGGGGTTGATGTCCTGAAACTCATCAATCAGAATCGCGTGAAACCGCTCCTGGTACCTTTTTAATACATCTGGCCGCTCTTGAAACAGCTCATAGCATGCAGACGCCATATCGTCAAAGTCGAATTGCCGGCGCTCTCTTTTTTGCTGTTCATAATGGCGGTACAGCCGATGAACCCGTTTCTCCCATTCATCTTCAAGCGGGATATGTTCCCCAGGCAGATAAGCGTTCTTCCAGTAGCCGATCTGCTGAATCGCCTGGTCAATCGGGAAATCCTTTTCATCAAGTCCTTCCTCGGCCAGCGCCATTTTGATGTACTGTTCTTTTTGCCACTCCCATTTCAACAAATGCTCTCCATTCCACTTAACAGGATCATGGTGGCAGAGAATTTTATAAAAAAGACTGTGAAATGTCCCTGTCACAAGGCGGCTGACGATACGCTCGGAAAGACCGTACTGCGAGGCCATCCGTTCTTTCATTTCCTTCACCGCTTTTGTCGTAAACGTCACAAGCAGAATAGCAGACGGCTGAATATCCAGCTGGGATATCATGTACGCCGCGCGTGCTGTTAATACCCGTGTTTTTCCGCTGCCCGCACCGGCCAGGACGAGAAGGGGAGCTTCAGGCGCTGAAACGGCTTCAAGCTGTTTTTCATTTAAAGGGACATTCGGAAAAATCGCTTCCGGCAGCGCTTCCGTTTCTGGAGCAAAATGGGTGTGAACGGATGCTTCCCTCGGCGCCTCCCAAAAGGCTGATGGCGCCTGCTTTTCTTCGGTTATCGCTTTTCCCTTTGGCAGGCGGAATACTCCGCTTTCCGTATAGCCCGCTTCTTTTGTTTGATCTGTTTCGTCTTTCAAGCATGCCGCTTCACATTCAGAAAAATCTCCGTTTTCTCTATGGAAAAAGTGCGGTGCTTCATGGATCGTCAATTTCAGCCTCAGCGGCGAGCCGCAAAATTTGCATGTTATGCGGTCTTTTCTTGCCTCATCAAAGAGGAATTGAAGATGTTCTCGCGAATATGTATGTATATGAATGTCTCGGTTATTCAATCGGGCGCATTTCAAAAAGAGTTCCTCCAATAATTGGTAGTCGTCTGATTATGAGACAACGTCTATCATATCAAATGAAAACCGTTTAAAACAGTAGATTTTTGGGAATGCGAGTGATGGGGAGGAGATACGATGGGATATTTGCCGCCGGTTCACAATGATCAGTATACACAATACGCCAACCGCAGCATCAGCCAGAAATCCAATTATGCATATATACAAAAAGCCTCCTATATTCCAAGCGAACGGTCATATCGCGAAGTGGAAAAAAGAGAGGAAAATCAGACTGTGATCGGCAAGAGGATTCAGGAAAAGAAGCGGAGAAAAGCGCTGAACCGCCGGATCGCAGGCAAAGGAAGCAGAGGCCGCTATGTCAATGAATCGATTTAAAGCAACCTTCGCTTAGGTGCGGGAAACGATAAATTCCAGGGCAAGCTTAAAACCCCCGGCGGGAAGACCGGGGGTTTTGTTATTTTTTGCGGAGCTTTTTAAGTCCGAAATAAATAATGACCAAGGCGGCAGCCGCAAACATAATCGGTGTTGTGTACGTTTTGGCGACATTTTCAATATGATCCCACCGGCTGCCCAGCTGTATCCCGAGGTAAATGAATAAAATCGACCATGGAATGATGGCGAGCACCGTCAGGCCGGTGAATTTCAAAAGCGGCATTTTGGCGATGCCGGCCGGAATGGAGATGGCGTGGCGGACCACCGGGATGAAGCGTGCAGAAAACACCACTCCGCCCCCGTATTTCTCAAACCATTTTTCCGCTGTTTCGATATGATGCTTTTGAATCAATAAGTATTTGCCGTATTTATATAAAAACGGCCGTCCGCCGTAGTAGCCGATCCAATAAAGAAACAATTGGGCGATCGTTCCCCCGATGACGCCGGCGATCACGGCTCCCGTTATGGCGATGGAACCGTTTGACACCATATATCCTCCGTAAGCCAATACGATTTCACTGGGGATGATTTCAATCATTAAACCGATTGCTATACCGAGATAGCCAAGGTCGGTCAGCCACATTAAAATATCATTCACTATGTTTCCCATTTTCGTTTTTTCACCCTGCCTTTTCACTTTCATCAGCCGAACGTCAGATCAGCTGCAGAAAATGCCTGCCGCTGACGACGGAAAACAAGCGAATCTCAAAACCCGTTCGGATGGGCTTTATGCCACTCCCAAGCGCTATGAATAATGGTCTGTAAATCGCTGTATTTCGGCTTCCAGCCGAGCTGCTCCTGCAATGACCGGCTGTCTGCCACAAGCACCGGCGGATCACCCGCTCTGCGCTCATCCGTTTTTTGGGCAATGCTTCGTTCCGTTATTTTTTCCGCTGTTTCAATGATTTCTTTTACGGAATGTCCGGCCCCTGTTCCTACATTATAAACATTTTGTTGGAGCCTGTCTTCAAATATCCCATTGAGAGCCGACAAATGGGCCGAGGCTAAATCCAAAACGTGAATATAGTCCCGGATGCATGTTCCGTCAGGTGTCTGATAATCATCGCCATAAATTGAGATTTTGCCCCGCAGGCCTAGAGCCGTTTGCAGGACGAGCGGAATGAGGTGGCTTTCCGGATCGTGGTCTTCGCCGATGGCCCCGTCCAAGGCGGCGCCTGCTGCATTGAAATAGCGGAGGGCGGCCCACTTGACATCATGTTTTTTGCCGACCCAATACAAATATTTTTCGATCATCAGCTTTGATTCCCCGTAGGGATTAACCGGTGCAAGCGGATCGGTTTCTTTAATCGGTTTGTTCCCGGTCATGCCGTACACGGCTGCGGTTGATGAAAACACGATGTTTTTGACGCCTTCGCTGATGATATTTTCAAAGAATGCACAAGACTTCAGCGTATTCTCCCTAAAGTATAGCTCAGGTTTTGCGATTGATTCAGATACAAGGCTTTTCGCGGCAAAATGGATGACCGCATCGACCTCATGCCGCCGGATAATGGATTTGACCAATTCGCGGTCGCTGATATCGCCTTCGTAAAAGTGAGGAGCGTGGACGGCTTCCCAGTGGCCTGTCGAAAGATTATCAAGAACGACGGCAGCTATGTTTTGTTTTTTTAATTCGAGAACGGTGTGGCTTCCGATATATCCGGCTCCGCCGGTCACCAGTACAGTTTTCATTGCAAAGCCCCTTTCTGCATTTCTCTTTTTAAGACGTTTTCCAAGTAGTCTAATAGTTTCGGCCGCATCTCGTCCCGCATCAGGCCGATCTCCGTGCTCGCTTTAAAGCAGCCTAATTTATCGCCGATATCAAAACGGCTTCCCTCCAATTGACGGGCATATATGCTCCGTACCCCGCAGATTTCCCTTAGGGCGTCAGTCAGCTGTATTTCATTTCCTGCGCCTCGTTTGGTTTGGTCGAGAATCGGAAATATCGAAGGCTCTAAAATGTAGCGGCCCATGACTGCGATATTTGAAGGCGCTTCTTTTACAGAAGGTTTTTCTACGAGATCCTGAATATCATAGACTTTATTTTTTTGCACAGACGTCTGAATGATCCCGTATTTGCTGACATCAGCCGGTTCAACAGTCTGAACGCCGATGACTTCTGTCTGGTATTGTTCATAAACATCGATTAACTGCTGCAGTGCCGGTTTTTCGGAAACCATGATGTCATCGCCGAGCAGGACGGCGAATGGTTCGTCGCCGATGAAATGACGCGCTGACAAAACGGCATGTCCGAGTCCGAGCGGCTCTTTCTGCCGGATATAATGGATGTTTGCCATATCGGCGATATCCCGTATTTCCTTTAATGTATCGTCCTTTCCTTTTTTTAAAAGGCTTTGTTCCAACTCAACCGAACGGTCAAAATGATCTTCAATCGAGCGTTTGTTTCTTCCTGTAATGATCAAAATGTCTTCTATTCCTGATTGGACGGCTTCTTCCACGATGTATTGTATAGCTGGTTTATCGACAATCGGCAGCATTTCTTTCGGCTGTGCTTTTGTTGCCGGCAAAAACCTCGTTCCCAGCCCCGCTGCCGGGATGACGGCTTTTTTTACTTTCATGATCATTCACTCCTGTTCTTTTTCTTATGAATCTGTTTCTGGATCTTGAAACACCCAGAGCCGGTTTCCGATAAAATTGATGACCATTCCTGCGGCTGTTGCTGTCATTTTGCTGAAAAAGAGTGACAGGCCCCCTTTTTGCAAAGCGTACAGAAGGAGAAAAGTGATTCCTGAAGCTGCAAGGTTGATCATAATAAATCGGAAAGCTTCTCGGCCATGGGCTTTTTCTTTGACTTGAAATGTCCATGTCCGGTTCCAGATATAGCTGTTTGCCACCCCTGCCGAATAGGAGAACACCTGTGCAAGAAGGTAGGGGACATGGAGGGCCGTCAGAAGGAAAAATACTCCGAAATCAATGAGTGTGTTTCCGACTCCGACGGTTCCGAAACGAAATAATATGACGAGTTTCTTATTGATCATAACGGCATACGATCTTTGACCTCCCATCAGAAGAAGCGCACGCCTTTTTAGCGCTTCCTTCAAGCTTAGAAACAACTTTAAGGGATAATGTTGAATAAACGATAAACAAAAGATGAACAAACTATGAAATGTTTGAGGGGGGAGGGGGAAAAAGAAAAACCGTTCCAATTAGATTTGGAACGGTCAGCGTGTCGACAAACCCTCGCATTCGTTGTCAGGCCTGCGCGTCGGTGCTCACGAATTCCAACATTCGCTCTGCTCCGATGCTCGGCCCTCCTAGACTGCAAGGGTTTTCAATCACGCTGAAGCTAAAAAGGATGACAAAATCCTAAAACTTTAAACCGTTTTAGGATTTTGTCAACCATCTAACCGTTCCAATTAGGCTTGGAACGGTTGCTTTTTGACCATTTTGACGTGAGGAATATTTGCATCTAAAAATTCTTCGGAAACGACCTTGTAGCCGTGTTTTTCATAAAAAGGCACAGCTTGTGTCTGTGCGTTCAGCATAAATTGTGCTGCACCTTGTTTTGCTGCTTCCTTTTCAAGCGCCTGAATGATCAGATTGCCTACCCCGAGTGAGCGGTGGCTTTTTAGCACACAGATCCGTTCAAGCTTGCCGAAGCCGTCGACAATGCGAAGCCGGCCAGCGCCGATCGGTTCTGTTCCGTCATAGATGACAAGGTGTGAAGAGTCCTGGTCGAAGTGATCCATTTCTTCTTTCGGTGATACGTTTTGTTCTTTGATGAATACTTCTTCTCTTACAAAATAAGCGTCTTCTAGCTGTTGTTTATTCTTCACGATGACGGCTTCCACTGGCTTTCATCACGCTCCTAAAATAAAAGTTTCATGTACTGTCCAAGAGCCGTTGTCCAATTGATAAAGCAGGTGAAAGCGGTCGATTGTTTCTTCATGTGACGCATCTTTCATTTTCAGCGGGCCAAGGACATCGGAATGCTCGTCATTGGATAGATTCTGAGCGATCGTGACATGGGGAACAAATGCGTATTCCGGCTTGCCTTCCAAAACGCCGCTGTACATTTTTTCATGAAGCACTGTCAACTCTTCAGTCGGTTCGGCTTTCATATAAATCACATTATTGACGGGTGCAAAAGAACTGAATTTTGTTATCTTCAGCGGAATCGGTTTTAGTTCTTTTGAAAGCTCTCTCAGCTGTCGAACGACTTTGCCGATTTCTTCTTCAGATGCATCAAAAGGTGTTCTTAATGTAAGATGGGGCGGGATTAAAGCGTAATTCGGGTCATAACGTTTTCGGTAGGAATTTGCAATATCCTGAAGTTTTTTTGATGGAAATAACACAATGCCGTATTTCATTTTGTTCCCTCCTCAAACAATGTATATGATTTAGTATATCAAAGATGGGCAGATATACAGAGAGCTAGAGCATTTTTTTTAAGGCTGGGGTGATTAAAGGCTGCCAATACGTCCATTTATGATCACCGTCAAATGCTTCATAGCCATAGTTTGTCTTCTTTTTTTCGAGCAGTTCTTTCAGTTTTTCATTAGGTACCGTAAAATCTAAAACCTGATCATCTGTTGTTTTGACCTCGGTTTCTTTCGTGCCGATTTGGTGGCAGATCGAAATCAGCTGCAGGGAATCAGCATGCTCCACCTTTTCAAGCACATGATTGTCGACATAAGGAGACTGCATGATGACATTACCGAACATGTTTGGATAATCAAGCGCTGTCATAAGCGAGACGGTTCCTCCGAGCGAATCTCCGATCAGCGTCCTGCCTGATCCGACTTGATATGTCGGATACTCGCGGTCGGTGAAAGGAACAAGTTCATTCGCCAAAAAGCGTTTATAAGCTTCAAATTTTGAACCTTCGGGATGGTATGTAAGTCTTCTTTCCTTGACGTTTTTGTAAGGAACGCCAATGATGATGGATCGTTCGATTTCGCCGTTTTTCAGCAGTTCCTCAAGCTGCCGGCTGATGCGGCCGAGCCGGAAGTAGTCATGTCCATCCTGGGCGATGATGACATGATATTTGTAGAGCGGGGAATAGGATGCAGGCAAATACACCAAAAGCTCCATCTCTTCGCCGAGCTCTTCTGAAAAAAGCCTTTTCTCCTGAATGACGCCTGTTTTAATAGCCAAGATGAATTCCTCCAGAAATGATGTTGTGAACGTTTCCATACATTGTAACACGAATTTCGCGAAAATTCTCTTCCGAAGGCGCAATTTTCGTTTCGGCATATCCGCGCGAAAAAGAGCTGCCGTTATGATCAGCAGCCCTGAGCTTGGTTGATTATTTTTTCTCGTACCAAGGGATTGACGGTCTGTCCGCGGGATATCCGTATTGTTGCCGATATCGTTTTCTTTCAGCAGTGAAATCCCACCAGCTTTTGCCGCTTCCGGGATGGTTGGCGTAATGGACGATGCAGCGCAGCGCATCTTCTGCACAAGGGTCTTCCCAATAGCCTTTTAGCTTTTCCAGGCGAATGATCAAATCTGCGCCTGTTTCATGCTTGATTTCTGCGAGAGAATAATAGCCTAAATCAATGACGGACTGAGCTATTTTCGGCCCGATGGAAGGGACCGTTTGAAATTGGGCGAGCGCTTTGATGTATTTTGCCCGCGCCAAAGGTGAATCGAGCGCCTGAGCGAGGCTTGACAGCTCCAGTTCTGCTGCATCTTTCATTTTTATCCGTGCGGCTCTTAGGTTTGACCGCTCTTGTTCTGTCAAAGGCAGTTTCATGTGATCACCTTCATTCAAATATACAGATCGAACATGTTGATATGATAGCCGAGCTGTTTCAAATAGTTAAACAATTGGGCCCGGTGATGGAAGATGTGGGTGAGCGTTTCCGTCAGCCAACGGCTTTGGGTCATTCCTGTTTCAAGATAAAACGGCGTTGTCTTCTTTGTCAAAAATTCTTCATCTGGCATGGATGTAAAAAAGGATTTGAATTGCTCATAGCCTTTTTCCATCGCTGCCGTCATTTCCTCCGCGGATTGCAATGCCCCATACCGTTTTTCGAGCTCGGTGATATCGCTTTGCTTTTTCTCTCGCATGATAGCCAGATCCGTTTCCGGAATGGCGATGAGATGGTAAGCCAGCTCTTTCAGGCTGCGCATGTTATCGGTGGGGCGGTAAGGCCAATCGGCTTTCTTCACCTTTTGTAAAAGAAGGCATGTCGATCGAATCCCCGTTTCCATTTCGTGCAAAAGAACATCTCGTAATGTATGAACCGCATTCATCAGCGTCACCCTTTCTATTTGAATTCATTCATATTTTATCAGTTAATCCTGACAGCTTTTGTCATGATTCAAAAAAATTCAGCTGTAGCGCTTCAAAAGCTCGGCAGCTTTTTGCTTGAGGCGCAGTTTGATTTCCCTCGGTTCTATAACAGCGGCTTCAGCGCCCAGATTCCACAAAAGATCTGCAAAATAATCGATTTCCGTTCTTGGGATTTGCGTATTGATCGAGCCGCTTCCATCTTCATGTATATCAACGATTTTAAGCAAATCAAGGTCTGACATGGCCTTGCTTGTTCCGGTCCGCGTCAGTTCGGCGTGTAGACGGACAGGGTTCTCGCACCCGCTTTCTGAAGTCTGAATCCAGCTGTGAACGGACTCATAAGGAAGATCGCGGGCTTGTTCAACATCTGTTTTTTCCGCCCTTGCAATGCGATCTGCGCGAAACAGCCGGAAATCCTGTCTTTTAAAACAGTATGCCGGACAGTACCAGAAGCCATTCCAGCTGTATAAGCCGATCGGCTGAATGGACCTTTTCGTGCCGCCCGCCGTTCCTTCATAATGGATCGTCATAACGGATTGCTCTATGGCGGCGTCCAGCAAAGCGTTTAAATGCTCAACTGCCTTTGGACGGTTCGGATTCCAGAAGACGATCCTATCTTTCATTGTGTCGATCCGTTTCTGCATGTTTGCAGGGAGGTGATGATAAAATTTTTTCAAAACCGTTCTCGTTTCGGCTTCAAAGGGGAGCGATCCAAAAAACTGCAAAGATTGATAGGCAAAAAACATGGCAGCTGCTTCAGATTCTGTGAAAAAAAGCGGCGGCAGCATCGGCTCATTCAGTAAATAATAGCCTCCATTGGCGCCTGTTTCAGAATAGACGGGGACGCCGAGAGCGCTCAGCTCATCCAGGTCGCGGAGAATGGTGCGGTACGAGACGCCGAATTCAGCGGCAAGCTCCCGGGCTGTGAATCTTCGCTTTGTATGAATGGTCATCATCAGTTCGATCAACCGCTGTGTTTTAGGCATTCGCTTCCTCCAAATGTGACGTATGATTAAATCATACCACGATAAAAGAGCCGGAAAGATGAAAAAAAGCCTCTTGAAAAATGTCCAGATTTAGTTTAAAGTAAAGAACAATCAGAAAATTAAAGAGATTCTTATCATGAGAGGTGGAGGGACTGGCCCTTTGAAACCTCAGCAACCGGTATGCACTGATTTTGTCAGTGTACCAAGGTGCTAAATCCAGCAAGCGGATGCTTGGAAGATAAGAAGAAGCGTATAATCCCCTTCTTCTTATGAAGAAGGGGTTTTTACTTTTTAAAGGATGGTGTCATATGACTGAACATGTACAAACAACACTGGCGCAAATCGGAAACCGAAGTGATGAAATAACAGGAACCGTCAATCCGCCCGTTTATTTCTCATCTGCCTACAGACATAAAGGAATCGGAGAATCAACCGGATTCGACTATATCCGTACAAAAAATCCAACAAGACAGCTTGTGGAAGATGCAATCGCGAAACTCGAAGGAGGGACGCGCGGTTTTGCGTTCAGTTCTGGTATGGCTGCCATTCAGACGATCATGGCTTTGTTTCAAAGCGGTGATGAACTGATTGTCTCCTCAGATTTATACGGAGGAACATACCGCCTTTTTGAAAACGAATGGAAAAAATACGGCCTCCGCTTTTTATATGACGATTTTTCAGATGAAGACTGTATCAAGTCGAAAATCACGGAAAACACAAAAGCGCTGTTTGTGGAAACACCGACAAATCCGTTAATGCAGGAAACCGATATTCAAAAAGTCGCAGAAATCGCCAAGGCGCACGATTTGCTTTTGATCGTCGACAATACGTTTTATACACCTGTTTTGCAAAAGCCGATTGAATGGGGCGCTGATCTCGTCATTCACAGCGCGACAAAGTATTTGGGCGGCCACAATGATCTCTTGGCAGGGCTTGTCGTCTCGAAAGGCGAAGCGCTGTCCGAAGAGATGTTTCAGCATCAAAACGCCATCGGGGCCGTCTTATCGCCGTTTGATTCCTGGCTTTTGATGAGGGGCATGAAGACGCTGGCTCTCAGAATGAAGCAGCATCAGGAAAACGCCCGCGAGCTCGCGGCCTTTTTGGAAGCGCAAGAAGAGGTTGCCGATGTTCTTTATCCAGGACAGGGCGGCATGCTGTCATTCCGTATCCAAAAGGAAGAATGGGTCAACCCGTTTTTGAAACATTTAAAAACGATCTGCTTTGCCGAAAGCCTCGGCGGGGTAGAAAGCTTTATCACCTATCCGGCGACCCAGACCCATATGGATATTCCTGAAGAAATACGCATCGCCGGCGGCGTCTGCAACAGGCTCCTGCGCTTTTCAGTCGGAATTGAGCATGTATCAGATTTGAAGGAAGACCTTCAACAGGCGCTGCAGAAAGTAAAAGAGGAGGCGGTTCCGCATGAGTAATGGAAATTGGACGTTCGAAACAAAACTCGTCCACAATCAAAATAAAACAGATGAAGCGACCGGAGCCGTCAGCGTGCCGATCCAGCATGCTTCAACCTTTCATCAAGGCTCATTTGACCAGTTTGGCGAATATGACTACAGCCGTTCCGGAACGCCGACGAGGAAGGCGCTTGAAGACACGATAGCAGAGCTTGAAGGCGGGACGCGGGGATTCGCGTTTTCATCCGGCATGGCCGCTATTTCCACCGCCTTTTTGCTTTTATCAAAAGGCGATCATGTCCTCGTCACAAAGGATGTCTACGGCGGAACGTACCGCATGATCACAGATGTGCTGAGCCGCTTCGGCATTGAACATACTTTCGTCGATATGACCGATTTAAATGAAATTGCTTTAAACATAAAAGAAAACACTAAAGTCATCTACCTTGAGACACCGTCAAATCCGACGCTCGGCATTACGGATATAAGAGGCGTCGTCAAGCTTGCCAAAGCGCACGACTGTCTGACGTTCCTTGATAACACATTCATGACCCCGGCGCTGCAGCGTCCGCTTGAGCTCGGCGTTGATGTCGTGCTTCACAGTGCGACGAAATTTTTAAGCGGCCACAGCGATGTTTTATCAGGACTTGCTGTTGTTAAAGACAAAAAGCTCGGGGAGGATCTTTATAAACTGCAAAATTCGTTTGGAGCGGTTCTTGGCGCCCAAGACTGCTGGCTTGTGTTGAGAGGATTGAAAACATTGCAGGTGCGGCTGGAAAAAGCGAGCAGAACGGCTCAGCAGCTAGCCGAATTTTTTGCGAAGCATCCCTCTGTCAAACAGGTTTATTATCCGGGGCTGTCTTCCCATCCAGGCGCTTCCGTTCATAAACATCAGTCAACTGGTGCAGGAGCGGTGCTTTCCTTTGAGCTTGAGGATGCAGAAGCTGTTAAAAAGGTTGTGGAACATGTCTCACTCCCAGTCTTTGCTGTGAGTCTTGGCGCGGTCGAATCGATTCTTTCGTATCCGGCGAAAATGTCGCACGCCGCCATGCCGAAGGAAGAGCGGGAAAAACGGGGCATTACAGACGGTCTCCTGCGGCTGAGCGTCGGTGTAGAGAATGCCGATGATTTACAGAAAGACTTTGCACAGGCCTTGCAAACCGTAGCGGGAACGCTTGCCCGTTCATAGTCGGAAAGCGTGAAAAGCCGGTGAATTCGTGAAGAATCTCCGGCTTTTTGCATCTTAGACAAATGATGAAAACCATGTTCCGAGCAAGGTTCCGACATAATTGCCGATCAGATAGCCGAACGTTCCGACCAGCATGATCGGGGCGACAAGCTCCCTCCAGCCTTTTGCAATCGCCATCGCAGCCGCAGTCGTCGGACCGCCGACTGAAGCGTTGCAGGCAAGCAAAATTTCTTCAAGCCGAAAACGAAAGATTCTCCCCGCTGCCAGCGAGACGAGCAGATTGGAGATCGCGACAATAAAAACAAATGCCAAGAGAAGCGGAGCATTTATCAGGATGATTCGCAAGTCCGCAGGAATGCCGATTACCACAAAAAATAAATAAATCATATAAGTGCCGATTTCTTGTGTTCCGCGCATCTTTTCAAAGTAACGCGGAAAGGCAAAAGTTGCGGCGAGCGTCAGCGTTGTCAGAAGCAGATACTGGTCGCCGAGAATCCCGGATAATAGCCGAACGATAAACGAGTCACTTTCAGAAGGGAACAGCCCTTGAAAAAAAGCGGCCGTTTTAACAGAAACAACGACAATCGCAAATGCCGTCCCCATATTCAAGGCAATGTCCCGAAGAGACATCTCGTTTCGCTCCCAGTAAGATTCAGCTTGATTTTTTTCGGGAGCAGCTATTTCAGATACGGAAAACCGTTTTTGAAACCATTTTAACGCAGGGATGCCCATTAAAATGAAAAAGAGCAAAGCCATCATAAAATTATCGGCAACAACTGTCGAAGATACGTACTCGCCCGGAGTTTGAAATTTTGCCGCCATTGCCGCAAAGTTCACGCCTCCCCCGATATAGGAAGCGCTGATCATCCCGCCGATTTTGTCAAGGTACGGGATTTGCTGTTTAAAAAGGAAAAATGCGATCAGGCTTCCGATCACAGTACCGACAGAGCTGATGCAAAAAACAAACAAAAGCCGTCTGCTTTCTCTAACAATTTTCCGCAAGTTGATTTGAAAAAGCAGCAAAGGAATCGCAAGCGGAACGACATATGTCCAAACCGCATCATAAACAGGTGACTCAGTCGGAAGAATCCCCGCATTCGTAAACGCCATCGCCCCGCCAAGCGCAAGCACGGCCCCAGACAACGCAGCAGCCCAGCGAAACCGCTGCTCCAAATAAATGCTCACAGCCGCCCACACCGCAATAAACCCCCAAAGCACCCATACATCATCAGGTGAAATGAATGAAGAATTCATGAAAATCTCCCCGTTTCAGTTTAGTATTTTGAATAGTGTGATAATTAAATAGTGTAATAGGGGGGTTGGGATTGAGCAATAGGGGGAGTATAAAAAACAGCAGAACAGAGGAGAAAATCTTTTATATCTAACTCTTTTGTGGTCATTTGTAAAATCAATACAAGAAAGAATTTGATCACCCCGCCCGTCTTGAAGATCACCTTGTGAATGACCCTTTTCCGCATGTTGTCATGTAAAACACAAAAAAACAACCCCTTGATTCGCAAGGGGTTGTTGGTATGATTTCGACTGGGGGGGCACCTCAAGATTCCTTCTTAAAGCAAAAAGGCACCGTCTCTCACTTCACCTCAAATGAGCTCGATCCCCATGCTTCCGGAAACGCGGGTGCTCGGGAAGTATGGAACTTCTCATTTCTTTTGCTACAGGGTGTTCTGAGGTGAAAAACTGATGTTTTGATTGGTAAAGCTCGACTAATTCTCCTTTTTCCAGTACACCCAATGTGTCGCTAATCTCATAGGCGGCTTTAATATCATGGGTTATAAAAAGATAAGATAAGCCGAAGTCTGCCTTTAATTCGTTTAATAATGTTAAGATGAGTGCTTGGTTCACCATATCTAGACTGCTGACAGCTTCGTCTAGAACAATCAGTTTTGGTTTGAGGGAGATCGCTCTTGCAATATTGATCCTTTGCAATTGACCGCCGCTAAATTGGTGCGGGTATTTTTTTAAGTCCTTTTCGCTTAGTCCAACCCTTTCCAATAATTCAACAATGGTTCTTTTTTGTTCAGCTGCTGTAAGCCTTTCGTAGTTTTCTAAAGGCTCTGCAATAATACGTTCTGCGGTCATGCGAGGGTTGACCGATGAGTATGAGTCCTGAAAGACAGCTTGAAGATTACGGCGGATTTTTTGACGAATAGGCTTATCCGCAGTATAAATATCATGCCCTTGAAACAGAATTTGTCCATTTTGCGGTCGTTCCAAACCAAGAATTACTTTTCCTAACGTACTTTTACCTGCTCCGCTTGAACCAAGCAGTCCCAAGCATGTTCCGTCTTCAATAGAGAAGGAAATATCGGAAAGTACTGTTTTAGAATGATCTTTCCAGTTGAAAAACGTTCGCGAACCGTAGCTATGAGTGACTTCCTTTACTTGTAATAAACTCATTTGTTCACCCCTCTCAAGTCAAATGGATGATCGGATCATCTGCGTGTAATAGTGAGCGGGCATTTAATAGTTTCTTCGTATAATCATGCTGCGGCTCATCAAATAGCTGAAACACATCCGCTTTTTCTACTACTCTTCCACTATGCATCACGACGACTTCATCTGCCATTTCCGAAATGACGCCGAGGTCATGAGATATTAATAAAATGGCTGAACCAAATTCAGAGCGGATTTTATCCAAGTGGCGAAGCACTTTCTTTTGATTATGAACGTCAAGTGCGGTTGTTGGTTCATCAGCAATAATAACGGCTGGGTGCAGGCAGGCTGCAATGGCAATCATCACCCGCTGAAGCATACCGCCGCTCAATTGAAAAGGATAGTATTTTAAAAGTTGTCTAGGATTCGGAAGGTTCACATGATGCATGGCCTCAATGGCAAGTTCTTTTGCTTGTTTTTTACGATAAGATGTATGTGAGCAAATGGTCTCGATAAAATGATGGCCAATTGTAAAAACGGGTGTAAAAGCATTCATCGGATTTTGCATAATAAAGGCTAGATCCTTGCCGCGAATCCTGCACATTTCTTTTTCACCTAAACCATTTAATTCGCGGCCTTGTAAAGCGATACTGCCTTTAATCGTTGTTGTTTTTTGATCAAGAAGCTGAAGAATGGACATACTCGTAACGGTTTTACCGCATCCGCTTTCCCCGACAAGGCCAAGTACGCTCGCACGCTTTAGATCGAAATTGATATCTTGAACAAGGGTCGCAGTACCGTTTTTTGTTTTTACCTGTACGTGTAAATCCCTGACTTGTAACACATTGGACTGTTCTGTTCCCAACATCCTCATTCCTTTTTAAAATCGTCGTTTGACACCGTACCGTTCTGATAAAGCTTCACCCAACAAATTGAATGTTACAATAACAAGCATAATCATTAAACCTGGATAAAGCATTAATTCTGGATTCGTCCGAATATACGATTTTCCTTCGTGAATCATCGCTCCCCATTCAGGTGTAGGGGATTGTACTCCTAATCCTAGAAACGACATGGCGGATATATCCATAATGGCCCATCCCATTTCTAATGTACCCATTACAGCAAGCGGGGGGAGTACATTAGGGACAATATGATTTTTCATAATCTTCCATTGGGAAGAACCGCTTATTTTCGCAGCTGCAATAAAGTTTTGTTCTTTTAGACTAAGCACCATTCCCCGGAACATTCTCGCGTAATAGACCCATTGCACAAGCATCAGTGCTAAGACGACTTGTGTAAGGCCAGGCCCAAATATTCCGACCAATCCAAGAATAAGAATCAGATTTGGGAAAGCCATCATTCCATCGCAAAACCGCATCAAAACATGATCAATCCAACCGCCTTTATAACCGGAAAAAATTCCAACGATTAAACCAATCACGATGGATGAAAGAAAGATAAGCATCGCAAAGCCTAACGAAATGCGTGCCCCATATAAAATGCGTGATAGGTTGCATCTTCCTAAATGATCGGTTCCGAGCGGGAAAGCCCATGAAGGCGGCTGTAGCTTATAAGCTAAATTGACAGCAATAGGGTCATTTGGTGCGATCCAGGGAGCAAATATGGCAATGATAAAAAGAATACCTAATATGATCGAACATATTGGAATCACTTTTTGACTTCTGAATATCTGACGTATACTTGTTATCATTGCTGGTATCCTTCTTTCCTAGAAATGCGCGGGTCAATATATATTTGAATCAGATCAACGATTAAATTGCTGACGATAAATAAGACAGCTGCAATTAGCACATAGCATTGAATGACAGGTATATCACGATTAAAAATCGCTTCAATAAAATAACGGCCAAACCCGGGCCAGGAAAACACGGCTTCAACGATAATCGTTCCAGTCAGCAGTTTTCCAAGATTCACCCCAAGTCCAGTAATCATCGGGGAAATGGCAATCTTTAAAACATGCTTTGCCATAATGGTTTTTTCAGCAATTCCCCTCGCCCTGGCAAATCGCACATAGGGCTCTTGCAAATGTTCAAGAACGCTGGCACGCAACAATCTTGTATAGATTGCAATTAAGGGAAGAGCCAGTGTCACGGAAGGTAAAACAAGGTGCTGCCATGTTCCAATTCCTTCAACTGGAAAAAGGTCAAGTTTAATAGAAAAGAAAAAAATCAATATATAACCTAGCCAAAAAGATGGAATCGACGCCCCTAAAAAAGAGAGAATACGGCTAAAGTGGTCGATTACGCTATTTTTCTTTACCCCAGCAAGAAAGCCTAGAGGGACACTGACGAGCAATGCTAGGATGATACTCCCTATAGCTAGCTGTATCGTAGCTGGCATTCGGTATATAACCTCATCCCAAACCGGCTTATTCGAAACATAAGATATGCCAAAATCAAGTTGGCATATCTTTATAATAGAGTTTACATATTGAATGAAGAAAGGTTGATCTAAACCGAACTCTTGTCTTTTCTGAGCCAAAATCTCATCGGTCGGCTGAATATGGGCGGCTGCTAAATAAGCCTCAGCCGGATCCACTGGTGAAAGGTGGATCATTCCAGTCGTTAGAAGTGTTGCCAAAAGAAAAACCGGGATAATCGATACGATTCTTTTCAATATATAGGTGCCCATGAAAGCCTCCCGCTACTTACTACTCGATGCTAATTCCTGTGAATGGATGTTCGTCACGATTAGCAGGGAATGTAAAATTCGTCACATCTTTTTGATAAATCGCTGTTTTCTTAATATAAGAAACAGGAATAATCGCTCCTTGGTCTTGGATTGATTTTAAAATAGAAGAGTAAAGCTTTTGACGTTGTTTCTCATCTATTGTTTGAGGGACCTTTGCGATTTGTTTAAGTAATTCTTCTTTGTTCGGGTATGCTGAAATCGCCTCATTAAATCCAAATCCTTCAGACGCAACAATGTTTAAGAAAGTATGAGGATCATAAGGAGCTCCATAGTTACTAAAGAAATTAATGTCAAATTCATTTCCTTTGAATCGTTGAATTTGCTTTGTTATTTCAACACCGACAATGTTTAATTTAATACCAATGGCTGCCCACTCGGATTGAAGGGTTTCCGCCATCGTTTTTTGAATCGATTCTGCAGAATTATACATGAGCTCGATTTCAAGTGGCTGTCCGTCTTTTTCACGAACTGTTTTCCCTTTAGGAAGCGTCCACCCAGCTTCGTCTAATAGCTTTTTCGCTTTTTCTGCATCATAATCGATTACATCAACATCAATGTCTTTTGTGTAAGGCAGATTTGTCGGTAAAATATAATCTGCTTTCTCTTCGTAGCCAGATGTATTCCCTTCAACCATTGCTTCTTTATTAAAACCGTAATGTAACGCCTGGCGTACCCGTTCATCCGAAAGCTGTTCTTTCTTCGAATTGATGACAAGTTGTCTCGTTGCGACCGGCTCGGAAATGCTAGTTTCATATTTTCCAGTTGATTCTAATTGTTTAAAAGCGTCTAAACTAATGATACCTTCTCCATAAATAATGTCTAGATCACCTTTTTCAAAAGCAAGTACCCTTGTTTCCGCATCAGGAATGATTTTTACTTTGATTTTTTCTTCTTTAGGAAGCTCACCCCAATACTTTTCATTACGCTTGAAAACAGCATATTCATCAGCTTTATACTCTTCCAACACCCATGGACCTGTACCGACCGGTTTAACGATACCTTTTGAAGTATCACCATCTTCAGGAAATCCGGCTTCACCTAAGAAACGAACCGGTCGAACTACAGCCAACTCCTGAATGGTTGGATAATATGGTTCCTTTAATGTCAATTGAAACGTATTTTCGTCGATCACATCTGTTCGGTCTATTTTCGTAATGAAACCTAACCAGCTGTGTAATTCAACATTCTTTAAAAGCGTATCAAAATTCTTTTTCACAATTTGTGCATTAAAGCTTGTTCCGTCTGAAAACTTCACACCTTTACGAAGATGAAACGTATATACTTTACCGTCCTTGGAAATGTCCCATGACTCAGCAAGATGCGGTTTTAGATCGCCCCCATCTTGATAGCTTACTAACGGTTCATACACCATTGACTGAGCAAATAATTGCGAAGGATTATAAACATGAGGATTCATTTCCCCTACATCCTGCGGCCAAGCGATCGTAAGCATATTGTCGTTTTCTCTTTTGGCCGTAGATTCTTCGCCAGCGTTTGTACAACCAATTAATACAGTTGATAATAATAAAATAAAAGCAGCTAAAAACAGTATATTTCGTCTATTTGCTCCACTAAACATTGTGCTTTCCTCCTGCTTGATGTTGATAATCATTTTCAATTGTATGCACAATGCAGGATACTGTCAATAAAGACTTGGAGGGGAGGGGTGTTCTTCTGCTTTTTTGGAAATATTCAGGTGTTGGAGCCGCAACATTTTGGACACATAAGAAGGAATGAGCAGTCCGGTTTGAATTTGCTCGCTCCGCAAGCCGTGAGATCAATCTGGATGGTGAATGGTTAATTCATAGCTGAAGACATAGCAAAATATAAAGGAGATGATCGAACTAAAATGAAATGGGGAAAAAGATCATCTAGCTAAGCAGTTTTGGAAAGGCAGCGATTATAAAGGAGAGTGATGGAATGAAGTTCCAAGATTGGTACTTAGAGATACAAGAAAATATTGATATCACAATAGACCAGCAGCAAAACAAAATCGTATTGCTGAATGATCAAGCAGATGAGATACATGCGATTATAAGTGTTTCAAATACTGGAGAATTGATGATTAGTCCTAGGTGGAATATAAATTTGGCAGTCAAAGACAAAACAATAAGGATATTCACAAACAGTTAGAAAAAAGAGGGAGATCTTTAATGTCTTCCTCTTTTTTTCATACAACGCAAACCCGGTGAAAAGCGGAGTGGTGAAATGTAATGGAGGGACAGTCCGAGACGGGATGAAGCTCTTTTTAGATGTTAAAAACCAAGCAGAAAATATCTGCCCGGTTTAGAACTAATACTTCGGCCAACCTTTGGAATCCCAGTTTAAATCATTGATCAGCAGTTTAGGCGCCCCATTGTCAAGCGCATCATAACCATGTCTGACGATGATGTTGCCGTTCACGATATCTGCGCCGCCTGGGCCCTTCCATTGGTCGTTTCCGGAGTCGAGGATTGTGCCTCCGCCTTCCGTCATTTTCTTGCCGCTTTTGTCATAGTAAGGTCCCGTAATTTTTGTTGAGCGGCCGTAAGCGATCTTGTACGTGCTGTTCACACCTTGACAGCATTTATCGAATGAAACGAATAAATAATAGTAGCCGTTTTTGTAAGTAATAGACGGTGCTTCAAGCGCTCCGCCATTGCTCGGCCTTGAAGCGATGGAATAAAGCTTCCCTGTAGGTTTCATTGTGTTTTTATCAAGCCTTGTAAGCTTGATGCCGCTCCAAAATGAGCCGAAGGAAAGCCATGGATTTCCTTCTTTATCAACGACCATATCCGGGTCAAGCGCATTATAATTGCTGGAAGTCGTCGTCCTGATGACTAGCCCGTCATCGCGCCACTTCCCGGAAGAGATTCGGTCTGTTGAAGCCAACCCGATCACCGAAGTATTCGAGCCGAACGACGATACCGCGTAATAAAGCCAGTACCGTCCATTATAATAGCTGACATCAGGCGCCCATTGATTTTTTTCATGTTTCGGTACATATTTTTCCCACCATGATAATGGAGTTGAAAAAATGCTTGGCGACGCACTCCAAGTTTTTCCGTCTGTAGATTTGATGACACGGATGCCGTTGCCAACGCCCGTTCCAAATGTATACCATGTATTTCCTTCTTTGATCATGGAAGGATCATGAATGGTATTGTCCCCTTTGGTATTCCAAAAAGCCGCTGATGTTGGTTCAGCTGCCGAAAAAATAAGCAGAAATAATAAAATAAAAGCGGATAAGATAGACTTAGACACAGTCGTTCTCCTTTCAATTTTCGCGTTTGTTATAAAAACTCGGCCCTCCTCTTTGAGTAAATAGAATTTCCTTACATTCCGCACCTTATTTTAGCAGGCGTTTATGATCCCTAAATCGGACATTGGACTTGTTTTCTAGTCCCAAAATAAAACTGACAACCAAGAAAATGGCTGTCAGAAGATTGCAATCGGTCAAAGGTAATTTTGTTGTTCAACCGTTTAATGATTATGATGGTTATTTCGACCTGTTGTTATAATCAATGATAGAAAAAATAATTTGCTCACCTTTTTTTGTTCCGACGCATCTCACGCTTACCGACATTATGAAATACTTTGAACATGAAATGAAGAGCCGTCTTAAAGGGCATCATTCTCTATTAATGACCAGAACCGGCGAAATAGCTTTTACTTACCCTATGATGAGCAAGCCTGCAAATGAATTTACCCGAAATCGCCTTACCTGTCCTATTCGGAATATTGTACGCTTTTTAAGACAAAAAGACAGCCGTCTTAAAGTCCGTCTGTCTTTGAAAAAGGAGTTTGCCAATAATTCGATTCATCCAGTTGTTGTCAAAGCTAAGCATAAAAAAACAAACCCTTGATATACAAGGGTTTGTCGGTATGATTCCGACTGGGCTCGAACCAGCGACCTCTACCCTGTCAAGGTAGCGCTCTCCCAGCTGAGCTACGGAATCATGATATGTAACACTGGGTATTTGTCTTACTGACAAGTTCTATTATATGCGGATTACATCATTTCGTCAACTGTTTTTTTGAACTCTTTTGTAGCTTTTTCTATGGAACTTGTTTAACGAGAGAATGCCGCTGTAGAGAAGAGAGAATTAGTGAAACATTTTACGATTACAGAGAAACTCAGTTAATTTCACAAGATGAGATTAAGCACTAAATCACTCATATGTAATAAAGCGGCAGAGGGGAAGTTGGGAAGGTGCAAAAAATAAGTCCTGCAGATTATTATAATAAATCAATCCTGTAGGGTATAAAATATACAAATATACATCCGGAATTTTGGTTGAATCTTTCTTTGAAAGAAGAAGTCAGGTAATAATATAAAAATAATCTGAATTGCAAAAGAAGGCTCATGAGCAATCGTAAATGATGTGAATGTATAGCCTAATATCCAAATCCAATTTTAAAGTCTCTTATAGAGTATTTAACACTATAGATGAAAAGAAACTACGTCCGGTTCTTAAAATCGGCTGCTTGATAAAGTAGGCTGCAAAATAACCAATGACTAACACCCATCCTCTTTTCTTTATTTTCAATTAATCCGTCATATGTATCTAGTCTCATGCATCAATTATCCACCTATAAAGATACTATACAAAAGATAAATAAGGAACAATATTCTGTACAAAAGCCAACAAAAACCCCCTCTCACCTGAGAGGGGCCTGTACCTTTTATGATTGCTTTTTTACGTACCAACAGGCAATTCTGCTGTCTCGTGAATATGAGACTGATTGGCCTGACTGCTGCCGGATACCGATAAGCCGCCTAGTACGAACGCCATGATTGTCATGCAAAGAACTAATTTTTTCATTAAATTCCCTCCAAACGTTTCATTTTGTTCTCAGCCTGAATCGCTTTTTTTGCAAATTCTAAGGCCTCCTGGTAATCTTCATTTTCTTCATAATGTTTGGATATAATGAGAGAAAGTTCAATTGCTCCATCCAAATCATTCCTCTCAATTAAATAATGAAGATATGATCGGCAGTTGTCAATGCTTTCCGATGTGTTTTTGGAATAAAGTTCATATACGATATTCAGCTTTGCCTCATATATTTTATTTTCTCTTCGCTTTAATTCTTTTAGGCCCTTTTGGTAATAGATATGAGCCTCGTCGTTTTTTCCGATCTTGAAAAGCTCTCTCGTTATCATATAGATCGAGTTGATCAAGTAGCCTGAAGAGCACCAGCTTTCATTTGACAAAGGCTTTTTCAGGGCATTTATACAATCATGGGGTCTGTCGGCAACAGAATAGACAATGCTTACATTATGATACAGCATCACTTCAAGAAAATGGTCGTTCAGCTCTTTTGATATGCTGATCGCGCGGTCATAATAAGCTTCCGCATCATTATAGCGCCCCATATGCATATAGTTTGTTGCCATGACAACCATTGAAATGGCCAGTTTTTTCTCATAGCCTTTATGCCCTTTATAAATGTTAATGGCTTGGTTTATGTAGTTGAGAGAAACAACGCTTTGCCGCAATGACATATATAAAGAGGCCACTTTTGAGTAAAATTCAGCTGCTTCAATTTCATCCGGTATTTTGGACAGCTTCTTCTCTGCTACTTTATATAGACTGATGGCACGCTCAAAATTTTTGTTATACGACTCATACATGGCTTCAAAAAAGTAGAAATAAAAATCGATCATATGATCAGTTTGCCTGGCGTATTCCAGGCTGTCATCGTTAAAGCGCGAACGGTACGGCAATCTTTCTCCTTTAATATCGTACAGCATCATTTTGTATCTTTCTTCAAGCAGAGAAAAATACAATAGTACATTCTGATTTTCCTCCATCCCATCAAACATTGACTTCGCTTGATGAAAGAGCTTAGTCGCCTGATCTGCCTCCTGTTTTTTGATGGCGAGATGAAGTTCATTTAATATGCCGGCAACGATTTCTGAAGCAACCTTGCTCATGAGGACTCCCCTCTTTCTTAAAAAATTCAGAATAATATTTACATCATTTTAACATAACAGAAATCAATTTGATTGAAAAAATAATCTTTGCGTCATCCCGCAAAATGGTTAATGACCATTGAAACACTGTCTGCAGCTTTTCTCTTGATCTCTAGGACACAGTTGTAAACAAATTCTCCAAGATCTCTAAAACATGACAACAAAATATATACTGATGAAAAAGAGAATCAAAATGAGAAATGGCCGCTTTTTATTTTCGATATCGAGAAGACATTTCAGAACAAAAAAATGATCAACGAGATCATTAAAATACAATCAATGCTTTTTAGAATAGTAGTCATGTGTGACTCTGTCTGATCATTGAATGGATCATATTCTTTATTCACTTCCAGTTACTACAAAATATTTGTTGGAAGTGGGTATAGAGGCTGTCATTTCAAATGTCCTTTATTCAGACGGGGAATCCAATTTGCAATGCGCTTCTTATTCAATGTATCGGCAGGTTCTAAATTGATATGAACTTAGATATCAGTTTTCTGATTATTTAATTTCATACAGTAAACATTTCGAATCCTAATTTTCACCACGTGATAATGTGATTAATGTTAATTGTTTTGAATTTTTAAAAAATAATTGAAAAAATAACCTTTTATATGTAAAATTATCTCAAGGGAGGAAAAATATATGGGTGTAGTGGCGAATTATTGTAGAAATTCTAAGGTTCCTGGATTGAAGTCAAAAGCTGAAGCTTTAGCGGTTAGAACACAGGAATCACTCGTAGAGGTCTATCTTGGGACCATCGAGTTTGATAGAGTTGGAGAATATTATTTTGCTGGAGACAAGGTGAAGGCGATTGCTGCGATTAAAGAAGGATTTAAAAAATTAAAACATGCAAGAGACCTTCTGGTCGAAGTTCAACACAGAGAACTCGAAATGCATCCTCACAACACGAAAAAATTAGAAACAAAGTATGAAGAAATGATGTATGATGAGAAAGAAATAGAAGAAGTCTTTAGAATCAGAGTCCGTGGGATTCAAAATGTAATTCAGTGCATTGATCATTTAACATATGTTAATGCGGAAGAAAAGGCCGTTGAAGCTCTGGAAAACAATGATTTTAACTCACTGTATAACTCTGTTTCTAATTCGGCAAGAGAGTTAATCATTGCTGCTCTTCAGCATAATATGACAGTAATTCAACAATCTAAATATACACATGAGACCTCTGATGTAATTAAAATGCTTTTCCCTGAAGAAGCAAAAACTATAGCCAATTAAAATTACTTAAGAGACTATCGATAGATAGTCTCTATTCTTGAAGTGGGGGAAAACATTTGAAGAATTCATGGATATTTAAAGGCGATTTTTTTAAGTTATGGTCAGGAACTTTTTTATCTTTATTAAGTTCTACACTTTTTTATTATTCTTTGATTTGGTGGTCCTTAAATGAAACAGACAGCGCTTTAAGTGGCAGCCTAATTATTGGGCTTGGCATGGGCATATCAATAGCGCTTTCCCCAATAACGGGGTGGTTAGCAGACAGGTTCCATCGGGGAAGGATAATTGCTTTCTCCGATATGATGATTTCTGTTTTGTTCTTTATAATAGGACTTTTAGCGATCTTTAATTTTACATCTGTACTTCTATTGTTTTTTGCCCGAGCATTAATTTCAATCGGTTTGGCTGCCATTCAACCAGCTTCCAGATCGCTTATCTCTGATACTGTTGAAAAAGACTTAATTGAGAAAGGTGTAGCATTTCAAGAAGTATTGAATCAAGTTACACAAGTAATAGTTCCAATTCTAACTGGTATTTTGTTCACTTTTCTTCCATTTGGTTATGTATGGTTTTTATGTGGCTGCTTAACCTTCATCTCGATCTTTTTGGAATTCTTTATTAAAGATAGGCGAGGCAGCCAAAAGGAGGTAACATTTAGCAGAAAAGAATTATTCACTGGTTTCATAAACCTTTTTAATAATAAACCTTTAAGAAATCTATTGTACGGTACAAGTATACAGCAGCTTTTATTTAGCGGTTTTCCGATTTATATAGCCATTTGGACTTCTTTATTGATTAAAGACAAAGAATGGGTTGGCGGGGTATTTCAATCAATATGGGGAATGGGAACACTTTTAGCAGCAATAACTCTGTCTTTTTTAGCAAAGCAAGAACATTTAAAAATTGTAGCCCCAGCATTAATGATAATTTTTGGTTTATTACTTGCCCCTTTAGGATGGATTAAAAATGTTTTTATTGGTTTAACTCTATTTGTAATCACAGGGGCTATAAGCGGAATCGTAAATATTTACCTTGAAGGTTTCTTACAAAGAGTTACCGAAGGAAGTGATCGAGGAAGATCTCTGGGGGCGTTTTTTGCTGTGAACAGCTCTTTAATGCCTTTAGGATATGCTTTAGCAGGAATGATATCAGAGATTATAGATGAAAATTTTCTGTTTTTGATAGTAGCTCTCCCAACCCCCTTAGTTTCATTTTTTATTTTTAGGTCTGTCCAAATTTGGGAAGGAAAAGTTAAAAAAAGCTATGGAACAGAAAAAGCCCCTCCATTATAAATACAATATAATGCTTAAGGTGGCAATCTCATACAATAGTGGTCATTAATAGAAATCTACGCAGATTTTGGGATTCAAAAAATACACTAGTTGCAAAACCTTTAATTTGAAAGTGGTTTTAATTTATTTAAATACATAAAAGTGCAGTGATGAAAATTTTTGCTCACCACTGTTTTTTTTATTATTGCAAACGGATTAGTGGGTGGAATTCGATTTTTAATTCTTCCGCATGGAGCAAAAATTGAAGCAAAAAAATAGGTAGATGATTTAAGAATATTTTTTCTTAAGTGACCTTCTATGATAACTATATGAGAGAAGAATAGTTTCAATGTTTTTTTAGTTTGATGTTTTAATATGCAGCAATTTACTTGGTACAAGTTATTAGGATAGAGTCAATAGTCTAGTACATCACACTTGCATTTCCTAAAGTAGTTTGACTGTGTGTTTCTGGATGCCTGTGAGATCAGAATAGGCGACAACTGGTTGATTGGGCCTGGCGTCCATATTTATACGGCAGTACATCCGCTGGATCCTGCTGAAAGAATAAGCGGAGTAGGTAGCCACCGGCCTGTATGGATTGGCGGAAGGGCCATTATTAATCCGGGTGTAACGAGCGGCGACAAAGCGGTGATTGCTTTCGGAGCGGTTGTGACAAAAGACGTGCTTTGTCGGCGGGAATCCTGCAAGAATCATAAAGCAGATTGATATAAAATAAGATTCGCTATGAAAAACACCGATTTGTTTTCAAAGCAATCGGGCAGCAAAAAGAGCCTTTTATATACACTTCTATTGGTTCATTGCCATGCCGGAAACCAATGGCCGTACCTTGAAGAATTAGAAGAACTGTCCGTTCGCAAAGTGATAAAAGCAGCACGAAGAAATCAATAATTGAAGCCTGATAAAAGATAATCGCCGGTATTGAACCCGATTCGCTCGATTTCACTGACAAAGGAGTGAATCGGGTTCAAGCACGTTTCAAGATCACGGCTTTCATCCGCTATTCGATCGTCTTGCGCCTGGATTCATTCCAGCGAAGAGCCAGGCCCATGAAAAAAGCGCTCACTCCTGCAATACCGCCCATAAACATTTCGTTGGAGTGAAGGTATAGAACAGCCCCATTGGCTACTCCGACGAGGAGTGCAGTTAAAAAAGAGACATTTAACTTTTTTAACATCCAAAGAAACGCAAAATATTCAATTAAAGCTAAAACCGGAATAAAAGAAAATAGGATGAAGGCGTATGGAATGGTGTCGAGCCCTTCGTGAAAAGCGCCGCGACGGTAAAGATTTAAATACAAGAGAATCAAGAAAAGGAAATGGCAAATCGCAAATCGCAAATCGCAAATCGCAAATCGCAAATCGCAAATCCAACGACAATATCTTTGAAAATTTTCATAGAAAACCTCTTCATTCATTTTTGGCCATTTTACATTGACCTTCAACGTTTATAAAGACCAAAATCGGAATGTTTACCCTCTGAAAAATAACCACTCCTTCTATTTTTTGTCGAAAAAATTTTCTGGAAATCGCGATGAACAGCGCGGTATTATGAATCTAACTTAAACGATTAAATGCGGTGATACTGATGGTAACGATGAAGGAGATAGCGGAAAAAGCAAATGTTTCAGTTGCAACCGTTTCTTACGTTTTAAATGAAAACGGCAATATCAGCGAAGAAACGAAAAAAAGAGTATGGGAAGTCGTAAAAGAATTAAATTACCGCCCTAATCATATCGCAAAAAGCTTAAAAATGCAGAAAACAAATACGGTTGGTGTCATTGTTGAAGATGTCACCGTATTCAATGCCCCAAAGATTATTGATGGAATAAACGAAAACGCGGAAAAGTTCGGCTTATCGATTATTTTAACAAATATGCGATTAGAAAAACTGGTTGGAAATCATCCGACAGATCCCGAAAAATGCAGGCCTTTAGTGAAGAAGATTATGGACGAATTGATCAGCAAACAGGTGGACGGCATCATTTATATCGGCTTGCATCCGAGAGACGTGACCGCGATTATTCCGGATGTTGACATCCCGATTGTTTTTGTTTATTGCTACACAACGACTCCTCATCAACACTCGATTATATATGATGATCAGCTGGCGGCATATGAAGCGACCAATTATTTGATTTCAAAGGGGCACGAAAGAATAGCGCTCATCAGCGGTCATATTGACTCAAAGTCAGCGCATTCAAGATATTCGGGCTACTACCAATCCATCAAGGAGCACCAGCTCGCCTTTTATCCGGGATATATCAAATCAGGAGACTGGTACTTTGATTCCGGCTATACGCTGGCGAAAGACCTGCTGCAGCATGACAATATTCCAACCGCCATACTGGCGATGAATGATCAAATGGCATTAGGGGCCATCAAAGCATGCAATGATTTAGGATTCAATGTTCCGGCTGATATTTCAATTATTGGATTTGATAACCGTGAATTCAGCGAATATTCTTCACCTAAACTGACGACGATGAGCCTGCCTTTGCAGGAAATGGGCTTTTTATCGATTCAAGCGATTCAAGATTTGATCAGCGGCTCTTCAAAAACTGGCGGCAAGCTGACTTGTGAATTGATTGAAAGAGAATCTGTCTGCACACCTAAATCGATGAAGATTTAGGCGGCAGCATATGTTGAAGTTAAACGTTTAAACCGGAATCTTTTAAATTCGATCAGCGGCTCGAATTTATTGGATAAACAGCGGGAAAGGAGGGGGAAGGGCATAATGTAAGCGTTGTCAACGGGGAGAAAAGGCAATAACCAACAAAAAAAGGAGTGTGAATTGATGAGAAAGCTTCATGTCTTAACGGCATTCTTCTTCATTGTTTCACTCATGTTAACTGCCTGCAGTCAATCGTCCCATACACCTGAAGCAGATGGCAAGGCTGTCACGCTGAAGCTGATGGGATGGGAAGCAAGCCCCTTGGAAACGGAATCTGTAAGAAAAGGTTTAAAAGCATTCATGGAGAAAAATCAGACTATCAAAGTCGAATACACACCGATTTCAAACGCCCAGTACAGTTCAAAGCTATTAACGATGCTGGCTGGGGATGCAGCCCCTGACGTCTTCTTCTTAGGTTCGGAAGATTATCGTGCATTTCAAAAGAAAAACGTGCTGTTGGATTTAACCGGCTATTTTCACAAGGAATATTCGCTGCAAGATTTTATCCCCTCATCGGCACAGATTATGGATATCGATGGAACGATTGCTGGCGTAAGCAGCTGTACAGTTTCTCCGGTTTTATTCTACAACAAGGACTTGTTTAAAAAAGCTGGCGTCCCCCTGCCGCCGAACAATCCAGATGATGCATGGACATGGGCAGAGTTTGTCGATGCAGCTCAAAAGCTTACCGTCAAAAATGGCGGTAAAACCGAGCAATACGGCGCTTTTGGATTTGAAAACAACTACATGACAATGGCGGAGTATTTCTCAAATGGGGGCAGCCCGTTTGCTGATGATTTTAAAACCGCGGCTTATCAAACTCGGGAGATTCAAGAAGTATTGCAATCCGTTCTCGACTTGCGGGAAAAGGACGGAGCCGCTCCTGAAGCAAGCGTTTTAGAGAAGATTGGGATGAGGCCGTCGCAAATGCTGCAGACAGGGAAGGTTGCGATGCTTGCAGAGGGATCTTGGGCGCTTCAAGAACTGTCGAGTATGGGATTTCCTGTCGGTGTCGCTCCGCTGCCGAAGTTTAAAGAGCCGTTCACTCACGGGCAGGCACATTTGCATGCCGCTTCAGGGAAAACAAAGCATCCCGAAGAAGCGTGGAAGCTTATCTCTTTCTTATCTTCGGAAGAATATCAGCTCGATTTAGTAAGAGAAGGATTATGGATGCCGAACAGACAGTCGCTTTATACACCGGAAGGGATGAAAAAATGGTATAACCCTGATGTACACCCGGAAGGTTTTAAGGAAATGGCGGCCTTTTTTAGAGATGCCAAACCATACCCGAATGCCATGGTTTCAAATAATAAAGTCGGTTCCATTATCACCGAAGAATTAGACCAGTTTTATTATGACGGAAAGCCAGTGGATGAGGTGACAGAAAATATCGACCGGCGCACAGCAGAAGAACTGGCAAAATCGTGAGAACGGGGGTGATAAAACGATGAGCAGACTTGAGGGAAAAGCTGGCTTTGAAAATCAGCGTGCCGCCGGCTTAAAGCACGGGCCGCCGCCGCATCTGAAGCCTCGGGAAAGCCGTTTGACAAGGCTGTTTTCCAAGGACAGTACTTGGGCGTTCATCATGCTGCTTCCAAACCTTGCCGGATTCGCTGTATTTACATGTTGGCCGGTCGTCGCTTCCTTTTTTCTCAGCTTCACAAAATGGGATCTTCTGCAGCCGATTCAATTCGTCGGACTGCAAAATTATATGGACTTGTTCAGTGATGAAACGTTCATCAAAGTGTTTTGGAATACGCTGTATTTTACGGCCGTATCAGTCCCGATCGGCATCGCATTGTCACTTTCGCTGGCGATTGCTTTAAACCAGGGATTGAGGGGGATGAAGTTTTACCGAGCCGCTTACTTTCTGCCTGTCGTTTCCTCGATGGTCGCTGTCGCAGTGATTTGGCAGTGGATCTACAATCCGGAATACGGCCTGCTGAACTTTTTATTAAGCTTGATAGGGATTTCAGGGCCAAACTGGCTGACGAGTACGACTTGGGCCATGCCGGCTGTGATTTTGACGAGCATCTGGAAAGGATTGGGCTTCAACATGCTCATCTTTCTGGCAGGACTGCAAGGTATTCCCGAACACTATTATGAAGCGGCCGAAATGGATGGAGCCAATTGGCTTCAAAAGTTTTGGCGCATTACCGTTCCGCTTCTTTCACCGACGACCTTCTTCGTCACCGTAATGGCGGTTATCAATTCATTTCAAGTATTCGATTCGGTTTACCTTATGACACAAGGCGGACCTGCCAGATCCACATCAGTCATGGTGCATTATATTTATGAAAATGCTTTCCAATTTTTCCGTATGGGCTATGCCAGCGCCATGTCTTACGTCCTGTTCTTTGTCATTGCGCTGATCACTTTGGTCCAATTTTGGCGGCAAAAAAATCATTCATTCTATTAAAAGGAGAGGTCAATGGCTATGAAAAAGCCGCATGCCCGCCGTCTCTTTGCCCATCTGCTGCTTTCCCTCGGAGCGCTGACCATGATTTTTCCGTTTATATGGATGATCAGCACTTCCTTTAAAGACGTGGGAGAAGTGTTTGTTTTCCCGCCCACACTGTTTGGCGAGAAGCTTCAATGGGAGAATTACTTGAGGATTTCCGACCGCTTTCCGTTTGGACAGTTTTTCTTCAATAGTTTAAAAGTGACGCTGATCGTTGTCGCCGCACAATTGATCACAAGCTCATTAGCCGGGTATGTGTTTGCGCGGCTGACATTTAAATATAGAGATCTGCTATTTGGGCTGTATTTAGCAACCATGATGGTGCCCGGACAAGTGACTATGATTCCCAACTTTATTTTAATGAAGTTTTATGGATTGGTAGATACACATGCGGCATTAATTTTGCCCGGGATTGTGTCCGCATTCGGCACATTCCTGCTGCGTCAATTCTTTTTGGCCATTCCAAAGGCGCTTGAAGATGCAGCAAGAATTGACGGCTGCACCCCTTTCGGCATCTATTGGCGGATCTTTCTGCCGTTGTCAAAGCCGGCGCTGGCGACATTGGGCGTATTTATTTTCATGGGGGTGTGGAATGACTTCCTCGGACCGCTGGTGTTTATCAATTCCTTGGAAAAGATGACCCTTCCTTTAGGATTGGCGGCGATGCAGGGGATGTACTCGACCGATTGGCCTGTGTTAATGGCCGGGACGGTCTTAAGCTTGCTGCCGGTGATCGTCATATTTTTGTTGGCGCAGGATTTCTTCATCCGCGGCGTCACACTGTCAGGGTTAAAAGAATAGAGGGGATCGTGTGAACATCCTTGATCGTAGAAAAGGGAGGAATCGAGATGACAATTCAGCAAAAAGGCTATCAAAAGGTAAAGATCACGGACAGGTTTTGGAGCAAGCGGTTAGAGGTGATCCATGATCACGTGATTCCCTACCAATGGGCCGCATTGAACGATCGTCTTGAGGATGCAGAACCGAGTCATGCGATTGAAAATTTCAGAATCGCGGCAGGTGAAGCAGAGGGAGAATATCACGGCATGGTGTTTCAGGACAGTGATGTCGCCAAATGGCTGGAAGCGGCCGCTTACAGCTTGGAGCATCATCCAAATCCCGAATTGGAAAAAACAGCTGATGAAGTCATTGCACTGCTGCAAAAAGCGCAAGGCGAAGATGGCTATTTAAATACGTATTATATGCTGAAAGAACCGAATCAGCGCTGGACGAACCTTCGCGACAACCATGAACTCTATTGTGCAGGCCACTTGATTGAAGCGGCAGTTGCTTATTATCAAGCAACCGGAAAAAGAGCGTTTTTAGATTTGATGTCTAAATATGCCGATTACATTGACACTGTTTTCGGTCCTGAAGAAGGGAAGCTGAAGGGCTATGATGGCCATCAGGAGATCGAGCTTGCGCTTCTTAAATTATACGATGTGACAGGAAATGATAAATATTTAAACTTGAGTCGATATTTTATCGATGAGCGCGGAAAACAGCCGCATTTTTTTGACATCGAGAAGAAGAAGAGGCAGGAATCTTCACCGTTCTTTTTTCATGATGGCTATGCCTATCATCAAGCCCATCTGCCGGTACGAGATCAAAAAGAGGCCGTCGGCCATGCCGTGCGTGCTGTGTATATGTATACAGCCATGGCTGATCTCGCAGCAAAGACAAATGATGAAACCTTAAAAAAGGCATGTGAAGCATTATGGGAAAATGTCACACAAAAACAAATGTATATAACGGGCGGAATCGGTTCCATGGCATTCGGAGAGGCGTTTTCATTTCAATATGACCTGCCAAACGATGTTTCTTACACAGAAACATGTGCATCGATCGGCTTGGTGTTCTGGGCAAAACAAATGCTGGAACTGACAGCTGATCATAAATATGCAGATGTCATGGAAAAAGCTTTATACAACGGAACGATCAGCGGGATGGATTTGGACGGGAAAAAATTCTTTTATGTCAATCCGCTGGAGGTGCAGCCTGAGGCATGTGAAAAACGGAATGACCAAAAGCATGTCAAAGCGGTGAGACAAACGTGGTTCGGCTGTGCATGCTGTCCGCCAAACCTCGCCAGACTTATTTCGTCCATCGGTCATTACATTTATTCTCAAAAAGAAAGAGAGCTGTTTGTCCACTTATATATGGGGCATGAAACAAATGTGCAGCTTGCCGGGTGCAGGGTGCATCTTGCCCAAGAGACGAACTATCCGTGGGATGGCGACGTCACAATGACGGTATCTCCTGAAAAAGCGCATGAATTCACGGTAGCTCTCCGCATTCCGGGATGGTCGAGACATGCTGTTTTAAAGGTGAATGGCGAAGTTGTTGACCATTTTCCCATTATGAAAAATGGGTATGTGTATATCACACGTACATGGGAAGATCAGGACAAAATTGAATTATCGATTCAAATGACGATCGAACAAATCAAAGCAAATCCGCTGGTCCGCCATAATGTCGGAAAGGCGGCGCTTCAGCGCGGACCGCTTGTGTATTGCTTAGAAGAAGCCGATAACGGCGGGCAATTGCAAAATATTTTATTGCCTAGGAAGGCAGAGCTGAAAGCGGAGTATGACGAGGGTTTGCTTGAGAGGGTCGTCGTTATTTCAGGAAAAGCGGAACGAATCGACGAGAAAGATTGGGGAGGAAGCCTGTATCGGATGGCTGAGATCCAAACAAGTCCTGCAGACATCAAAGCCGTTCCTTATTATGCATGGTGCAACCGTGAGCCAGGTGAAATGCGAGTATGGATCAACCAGTCGCGATAATGCGGCAAGAAAGGCTCCCGCTGCAGGGAGCATTATTATCCTTTGATGATAAACGCCATTATAAAAGTGTCTACAATCATGACGGAAAACAGCAGACAAAAATAAAGAAGTGAATACGCAAACATGCCTTTAGACCATTTGATGTCATGATCTGTTTTAAAGCCTTGGCAGCTTTTATAAATCCAGATAAAACCGAGGATTAATGCGGAAATAAAATAGAGCGGGCTCAGATGGTCAAGGCCGACATAAAAGTATAATAAAAGTGTGACAGGCACAAGGAGAATGATGTATCTGATCATGCTCAATTTCGTCAAATGATTCCCTTTAACAACCGGCAAAAGGGGCACTCCTGCGGCACGGTATTCTTCCTTGCGGGTAATACCGATCGCCCAAAAGTGCGGCGGCTGCCATAAAAACATAATGGCATATAAAACGAGAGCAGTCATATCAACATGTCCCGCAGCGGCGCAGTACCCCATGATCGGCGGCGCTGCTCCAGGAAAACTTCCGACAAAAGTGCTCCATACCGAAGACCTTTTAAACCAAACCGTATAGATCACCGCATACAAAATAAAAGCGGCAAATCCGAGAAGGGCTGTCAAAATGTTCACCGTCAATAATATCGCGAGTCCTGCGGCTCCCAACAAGGTGCCCCATGTCAAGATCGAGCGGGGGGACATTCTTCCCGCGGCAGATGCACGGCTCTTCGTGCGCTCCATTTTTGCATCTATATGCCTGTCAAAGTAATTGTTGTACACGGTCCCTGCAGCCATGACAAGCGCCGTTCCGGCCAGCGCCGAGACCATGGTAACAAAAAATGCGGCCCCTGTTAATATTCTTTCTGAACTAATATAGGCGATCCAAAACCCGCCGAATGCAGCGATCGAGTTGGATATGATAATGCCGGGTTTCACCAAATTGATATAATCTTTCATTGAAGCCATGCCGTCCTCCTGTTTTTTCAATAGATCTTATACCGTTAACATGAAAGCGTCACCAAATCTGTTCATACGAAACACTGCCTATAGGCATAAATTCGACATCAGTTGCCGTTTCCCTGCTCGATTTATGTGTGGAAGACTACATTGTCTGCCTGAGGATATATTGCGGCTGCGGTGTTTATCAAGAGGAAGCAGAAGTTTAAAATATCCGCGGAAGATATCGCCTTCCGCGGACTTCTATGCTACCGGTTAACCGTAATATTATTAATAATCATCTCGCCTAGGGTATTCCGGTAAGAAAAGATTGCCTTTCCAGGTCTGACGGCTTTTACATATACGCGGTCTGAGGTGATTCTGACCGTAATGGCGCTGCCGCTGTAAGACACGTTCGTAATGCCAACATATTGATCTTCCTGTCCCACCCTCATCGGCCTGTTGATGACGACGGCCTGCGGGGCGAAAATCCCTTGAACAGATGCTTGAACAGAATGATTTGCCGCTTTAGGAAATTCCTGGGCTTGTGCCTGCAGCGGGTTACCTGAAATTGCGAAAATGCCGGTGAATAAAAATGAAGCAACTAAACCTTTCGTTAACAACTTCATAAGATCATCCCTTTTCTGTTTGATAATTCCAGGATATGGGGTGTTGTGGCGCCAGTCAATTGATGATGTCCATCATTCACATAATGTACAAACCAAAAAAGATATTAATGTGAAGAGGCAGGAATTGTCAGTTCCGTACAATAATCATTTCGGGTTTGTTCGTTTATTCAGTGCATTGATAAATGTCTTAACATTTTTCTTATCCTGCATGATGGGAGAGTAAATATATGAAAGCGTCCTGTTAAAGGTTTGATTTTTCAGCCGGATGACTGAAAGGTTGCCGTGCTGTACATCTCTTTCGATGACGCTTTGCGACAAGAGAGAAAGCCCGATGCCTGTCATCAGCGTTTCTTTGATTCCTTGATTGCTGCTTATCGTAAGAAACGACTTTACTTTTAAACCGTTTGAACGGATCACATGGTTCAGGTATTCGCGCGTCCCTGATCCGACTTCCCTCGTCACCCATGTTTGGTTTTGGAGGTCGGCCATTTCGACTTCTTTTCTCCCGGCAAGCGGATGGTCGCTTGAAGCAGCGATGAATAATTCGTCCTGTATAAAGGGGTGAACCGAAAGCTCCTTTTCATTGGTCTGCCCCTCAATTAAGCCGATATCCACTTTGTACAGGCGGACAGACTGTACGATTTCTTCCGTATTTCCGATGACGGCCTGAAGCTCAAGCTCCGGATATTCTTTTTGCAGATCAAAAAGCAGCGCCGGCAGTATATACTCTCCGATCGTAAAACTTGCACCGATTTTCAGTTCGCCTTTGATGGAATTGTGGTGATCAAGAATGTCCTGTCTTGTTTGTTCATAAATCGTAATCATTTGTTTGGCACGGTCATATAAAATTTCACCTGTCGGGGTGATTTTTAAATATTTCGGAGAGCGCTCAAATAATTTCGTCTGGAATTCTTTTTCCAGATTTTTGATGTGCATGCTAACGCTTGGCTGTGACATCAGGAGAAGCTCTGCCGTTTTTGTAAAGTTTTTAACTTCCGCAAGAGTGACAAATGTTTTTAGCGCATCATAATACAAAACAATCCCGCCTTATTATTAAAGATCTTAATAGCAGTAATAATTAATATATATTTTACTAATGTTGAGTATTCCAGTAAACTTTAAATTAGAATCTTTTTTAGGAAATATATAGGTTTGAAGCAAGATGACGCTACATTTGGGCAAAAGGGAAGTGAGGATTGAGCGCTTTCAGTACTTCTAAAAAGTAAAAACCTCTATCAAACGCAAATATTTTGCGTGATTAAAACCGATTTGATTTATCGGAATAGTGGATATATGATAGATGTAATCCTTTTCCGTTTCAAAAAAGTCATCATTTTTTATTCCTTAGTGAGGTGGATATCGTTGCAACTTCAGGTAATGAACAGTCCTTTTAATCAGGAGCAGGCAGAGCTCCTCAACCGCCTTCTGCCAACCTTGACAGCATCACAAAAAGCCTGGCTGAGCGGTTATTTGGCGGCTTCACAGTCAACCGATGCAGCGGCGGCGCTAGAAACGCTTCCGGCTGAAGCCCCGGCCGCAAATACAGCGCAGCCTGTTTCAAAAGAAGTGACCATTCTGTACGGATCACAGACAGGCAATGCCCAGGGGATTGCGGAAAATGCGGGCAAATCTCTTGAAGGACGCGGTTTTCAAGTCACCGTCTCTTCAATGAGCGACTTTAAGCCAAATCAATTGAAAAAACTGAAAAATCTGTTGATTGTCGTTAGCACACACGGGGAAGGCGAGCCGCCTGACAACGCGCTGTCATTCCACGAATTTCTTCATGGCAGACGGGCTCCGAAGCTTGATGATCTCCGCTTTTCCGTATTGGCGCTTGGAGACAGTTCATACGAGTTTTTCTGCCAGACCGGCAAAGAATTCGATCAGCGGCTGGCCGAACTCGGAGGCACAAGGCTTTATCAGCGTGTTGATTGTGATCTTGACTATGATGAGCCGGCGGCAGAATGGCTTGAAGGCGTCTTTGGCGGCTTAAGCGAAGCCAAGGGCCAAGCTGAAAGCACAGCACCTGCTCAGACAGCGGCACCTCAAGCAGGGGAAGCGGTTTACTCTAGAAAAAATCCGTTTCGAGCCGAAGTGCTGGAAAATTTGAATTTAAACGGACGCGGATCCAATAAAGAAACACGCCATCTTGAATTATTGCTTGAAGGGTCAGGCCTCACATATGAGCCCGGCGACGCGCTCGGCATTTATCCGGAAAATGACCCGGCACTTGTCGACATGCTTTTTGAGGAACTGAAATGGGCCCCAAATGAAACCGTCACCGTTGACAAACAGGGGGAAAGCCTCCCGCTCAAAGAAGCGTTGACTTCTTACTTTGAGATTACGATATTAACGAAGAAATTTATTCAGCAGGCGGCTGAACTTTTAGAAAATGAAAAGCTGCGCGAGCTTGCCGCATCAGAACATGCAGACAAATTAAAAGCGTATATCGATGGCCGTGATCTGCTTGATTTCGTCCGCGATTTCGGACCGATCAGCACAACTCCGCAGGCATTTGTTTCGATTTTGCGGAAAATGCCGCCGCGTTTATATTCGATCGCAAGCAGCTTAACGGCGAATCCTGATGAAGTCCATCTGACGATCGGCGCGGTCCGCTACAATACGCACGGCAGAGACCGAAAAGGGGTCTGCTCGATTTTATGTGCAGAACGCCTACAGCCTGGCGATACACTGCCGGTTTTCATTCAGCCGAACAAAAACTTTAAGCTGCCTGAGCATCCGGATACGCCGATCATCATGGTTGGCCCTGGCACAGGAGTCGCACCATTCCGTTCCTTTATGCAGGAGCGCGAAGAATCCGGAGCGGCGGGAAAATCGTGGATGTTCTTCGGCGATCAGCATTTCGTCACCGATTTCTTATATCAGACAGAATGGCAAAAGTGGCTGAATGATGGAGTGCTGACGAAAATGGATGTCGCATTTTCGCGCGATACGGAAGAAAAAGTATATGTGCAGCACCGCATGCTTGAACACAGCAAAGAACTGTTTGAATGGCTTCAAGAAGGGGCGGTATTCTACATTTGCGGCGATAAGAACAACATGGCTAAAGACGTTCACAGCGCATTGCTCGACATTATCGAAAAAGAAGGCGGCGTGAGCCGCGAAGAAGCGGAAGCGTATCTCGCCGAGATGAAAAAGCAAAAACGTTATCAGCGCGATGTATACTGATTTTGATTGAAAGGGGTTTTTTCAACATGGGGAACGAAATATTAAAAGCACCGGAAGGCCCTCCAAGCGATGTAGAGCGCATTAAGGAAGAAAGCAACTATTTGCGCGGCACATTGAAGGAATCGATGCTTGAGTCAATCAGCGCCGGAATTTCCGATGATGACAACCGGCTGATGAAACACCATGGCAGCTATTTGCAGGATGACCGGGACCTCCGCAATGAACGCCAAAAACAAAAGCTTGAGCCCGCCTATCAGTTCATGCTGCGCGTCCGGATGCCGGGCGGTGTGGCGACGCCTGAGCAATGGCTTGTCATGGATGAGCTTGCCCGCGAGTACGGCAACGGGACATTGAAGCTGACGACAAGGGAAACCTTTCAAATGCACGGCATTTTAAAATGGAACATGAAAAAAACGATCCAGAAAATCCATTCGGCTCTTTTGGATACGATTGCGGCATGCGGTGACGTCAACCGTAATGTGATGTGCGCCTCAAATCCATATCAATCCGAGATCCATGCCGAGGTGTATGAATGGTCAAAAAAATTGAGTGATGATTTGCTGCCGCGTACACGTGCGTATCACGAAATTTGGCTTGATGAAGAAAAAGTCGCCGGCACACCCGAGACGGAAGAAGTCGAACCAATGTATGGACCGCTTTATCTGCCGCGGAAATTCAAAATCGGAATTGCCGTTCCTCCGTCAAATGATATTGACGTTTTTTCACAGGATCTTGGCTTTATCGCGATCGTTGAAGACGGCAAGCTCATCGGTTTTAACGTGGCCATCGGCGGCGGTATGGGCATGACCCACGGAGACAAAGCGACATATCCGCAGCTTGCCAAAGTGATCGGCTTTTGCAAGCCTGAACAAATGTATGATATCGCCGAAAAAACGATTACGATTCAGCGTGATTACGGAAACCGTTCCGTCCGCAAAAATGCCCGCTTCAAGTACACCGTTGACCGCCTCGGTTTGGAAACGGTCAAAAACGAGCTGGAAAACCGCCTCGGCTGGAGCCTTGCTGAAGCAAAGCCGTATCATTTCGATCATAACGGCGATCACTACGGCTGGGTGAAAGGCGTTAACGGAAAATGGCACTTTACTATGTTTATCGAAGGCGGCCGTGTCACCGATTATGATGACTACAAGCTGATGACCGGCTTGCGTGAAATCGCTAAAGTCCACACTGGCGATATCCGTCTGACTGCAAATCAAAACTTGATCATCGCCAATGTATCAAGTCAAAAGAAGAAAAAGATCAGTGAGCTGATCGAACAGTACGGTCTGACTGACGGCAAGCATTATACGGCTCTCCGCCGCAGCTCAATCGCGTGTGTCGCACTGCCGACGTGCGGACTGGCGATGGCTGAAGCGGAACGGTATTTGCCGACTCTGATAGACAAGATCGATGAAATCATTGAGGAAAACGGGCTGCAGAATGAAGAGATTACCATCCGCATGACAGGATGCCCAAACGGCTGCGCCCGCCATGCCCTCGGTGAAATCGGCTTTATCGGCAAAGCGCCGGGAAAATACAACATGTACCTCGGCGCCGCTTTCGACGGCAGCCGCCTAAGCAAAATGTACCGCGAAAACATCGGGGAAGAAGACATTTTAAGAGAACTTCGCACGATCCTTCCGCGCTATGCAAAAGAACGCGAGGAAGGCGAACATTTCGGCGACTTCGTCATCCGCGCCGGGATTATTAAAGAAACGACAGACGGTACGAATTTTCATAATTGATCAAACTTCATAAATGGTTCGGATATTATAAATCGCCTTAGCTTTCTAAGGCGATTTTGTTTTGTGAAAACCCCCAGCATGATATTGGCTCAAGACTTGAATGAACTCATGTGCCGCCGGTGTCACATCATCAAATGCATATGTAATGATACCGATATCGCGAGTGATTCGGGGGAAGATGTCCTTTTTGGCAAGACGATGGGATACAGATGAAAGGGTAAAGTTTGAAATAATGCCGATGCCCAGATTGTTTTTGACCATATTAATTAACGTTTCGGCATTTTGAACTGTTAAATTCTCTTTTAATTCAATATTGTATTGCTGAAATGTTTTTGACATGGCGATTTCATGCCCGCCTTTACAAAAAATAATGTCATTTTGATATTTTTTCAGTTCAACATATTTTTCTTTTTTTAATTCATCATCATATGCTTCAGGAATGACGGCTACCATATAGTCGCTGCACAATAATTGATGTTCAAACGGTTCAAAAGGAGATGCCGCGATTCCAAAGTCCACCGTTCGATTCCCTACCCATTCTTTTACTTGGGCGGACGTTCCCTCGATTAAATCGATTTGAATCAATGGATATTTAGATCTGAATAAAGCGATTGCCTGGGGCAGAATATTCGTTGATACAGCCGGAAACGAACCGATCGTCACTTTCCCGCTTAGAAGCTTGTTTTTCTGATAGGCCGCTTGAAATATTCTATTTTCGATACTTATCATTTGTCTGGCCAAGACCAAAATGTCCTTTCCCGCTTCGGTTAGCCATAATCCATTTTGTTTATGTCTCATAAATAATTGAATATTTAACGACTTTTCCAGGTTTTTAACCGCTTTGCTTACTGCAGGCTGAGATATAAACAATTCTTTGGATGCTTCAGTAAAATTCAACTTCTCTGCGACCTTTACAAATATGTGAAGGTTATTCATATTCATAACCATTAAGTTATACCTCCGATAATTAAGATGTATTTCAGTTATATATAAAGATAGCATATGATAAAAATCAGAAATAGTTAAAAGAAAGGCGGCATAAAGATGTTTAAAGTTATTTTGGGGATCATTTCAGTCACCCTTATTTGGGGTTATACATGGGTGACGATGAAAATAGCAATCCATGACATACCCCCTATTTTATTTTCAGCACTGCGCTTGTTCATCGGTGCGGCTCCTTTGTTTTTGATTCTCTTTATAAAAGGAAAAAAGCGTTCTATAGGAAAAGAGAATCTGAAAAATTATATGATCATGAGCCTATTGATGAGTCTAGGTTATATGGGAGTGTTAACATATGGCATGCAATTTGTCGATTCAGGAAAAACCTCTGTTTTGGTGTACACCATGCCGATTTTTGTTACTGTTATCAGTCATTTTAGATTAAACGAGAAAATCAATGTTTACAAAATGATAGGTTTACTATCCGGCCTTATCGGCCTTTTGTTTATTTTAGGAACAGAGATTCTTAATGTCGATAAAAACGTCATATTTGGAGAGCTGTGTGTTCTTATGGCGGCGCTTAGCTGGGGTATAGCCAATGTTTTCAGCAAACTGAAATTTAAAAACATAGATATCATTCATATGAATGCTTGGCAGCTTATCATAGGGACGATCATGTTATTGATCTTTTCTCTCATTCTGGAACCATCCCATTCGATTCAGTGGTCAAATGAAGCGGTCTTATCTCTATTATTTAATGGTTTATTCTCCACGGCCTTTACGTTTGTCATTTGGTTTTGGATACTCAATCAAATAGAAGCGTCAAAAGCATCTATGGCTTTAATGTTTGTTCCTGTCTTAGGCCTCTTATTTGGCTGGCTGCAATTGCATGAGCGGATAACATTTAACATCATGCTTGGCGCATTAATGGTCTGCATTGGTATCTTTATGAATACTTACAGATTTAAAAAGATGTAAGAAAATCATGGGGAAGTTCAAGGTTATATATGGTAATATCAGATGGGGGTGAAGAAAAATGAAAATCGAACACATCGCAATTTGGACGAAACAATTAGAGGAAATGAAAGACTTCTACACTCACTATTTTCATGGGACGGCAAGTGAAAAATATATCAATCCGAAAAAGCAATTCGAATCATATTTCATTCAGTTTCAGTCAGGGACGCGGCTGGAGCTGATGAGACGACCGGACTTGGCGCCGGGAGAAGAGCCGGCAGAGGGCTATGCCCACATGGCGTTCTCTTTAGGTTCCCGCCAGCAGGTCGATGACATGACCCGCCGTTTTGAAGAGGAAGGCTTTCAGGTTGTTGGGAAGCCGCGCGTCACAGGGGACGGGTACTATGAAAGCGTCATCCAGGATCCGGACGGAAATCTTGTCGAACTGACCGTTTAACAGCCTGCAAGAAAAAAAGCCAATGTTTTTAGACATTGGCTTTTTTTAGAATGCAGCATCAAGCTGATTAATTTTCCATTTGTTATTTTCTTTAACAAACGTGATTTTTCTTTTTGCAGTGACTGATCCGTCTAATGCAGGTACAGCAAATTCGTATGTTCTTACATTGTCCTTTTTGGAGATCAGTTTCATTTTTGCCTGTTCCCATCCTAAGAGATTATCCCCATCACCGACAGGGACGGCCATTTTGCCTTTATAGGCGATGATATTGTATTTGTCGAATCCTTTTTTAATTGCATCTGTTGTGAAAATCGGCGTCAAGTAATCCGTTAATTTTGCCTTTGTACTGAATTCACTGCACATGTACGTATATGGAATGCCGCGGTGTTCAAATGTTTTTGTCTGGCATGATGAGTTTTTAGCCTTAGGATTATGGCCGCTCATTGTATTCCAAAAATGTTCACGGGCCTGCAGTGTCATCGTCATCACCTGTTGATTCGTTAAATCCCCTGATGTTTGTTTTTTTGCAGCAATCGTCGTACCGATCGGTAAAATCAATAAAGCAGTCAACAAACAAACGATAAACTTTTTCAATGTTCTTCTCTCCTTCAATATATCTCTTATGTTACAAATGTTACAATAATTACGGTGATATTACAAGAAGTTTGCGAGAAAATTTTTCCTCCGCCTGTTTTGTTATATATGACGAAGAAAAAGCAAGCCGAGTTTTCGTTTCTTGAGAAAAATGACGGCCGTCAGCTTCTCATCAAAAATGAGAACCATCAGAAGTGTTCAAAAAGATTCAATGGATATCCTATAGATTCGTTTCCCTCTTTTTTTAATAAAAAAACATCAGTTGGAGCTGCCGGCTATCAATCAAAAGTAAACACAGTCACATGACGAAGATCAAGTCGATCACCCTATTTCTACATATTTAAAATAATGAAAACACCGAATTTTATATAAAATTAAACTTTTTCAGTAAAGAAACTGTAACGAAACTCATATCAATTTGTCATTGAGGTGACATTTTGCTGTGTTACGATTTTCCCTGTTAGTTTCAAAAGAGCTAACAAGGGAGGATTTAACTTATGAAGAAGACAATCATGTCCTTGGCTGCAGCCGCAGCTCTGTCAGCGACTGCATTCGGAGCGAATGCCTCAGCAAAAGAAATCGAAGTGGAAAAAGGGGATACGCTCTGGGGGATTTCCAAAGATCATGGGATGAACCTAAAGGACTTAAAAAAATGGAATCAGCTTTCTTCAGACCTTATTATTCCAGGTCAAAAGCTGAACATTTCTTCTCAAGAAGAAAAATCTGATGAGAAGCAGTACACCATCGAATCCGGAGACACGCTCTCAAAAATTGGCCAAACCTTTGGTGTAGCTGTCGATGATCTTAAAAAACGGAACAACATCAAATCAGATCTGATTTTTGCCGGAGAAACCATCGCAATAGACGGACAAGCTGCAGGTGTGACACCACCCGCAAAGCAAGAAGCCGTCCAAACTGAACAAACAGAAAAGCCGAAAAAAGAATTGACTGTGACGGCGACAGCATATACGGCAAATGACGGCGGCATCTCGGGCATCACGAAAACGGGAGTCGACCTTAATGCCAATCAAGATGCGAAAGTGATTGCGGTTGATCCAAGCGTCATTCCGCTCGGTTCAAAAGTATATGTAGAAGGCTATGGCGAAGCGACGGCAGAAGATACCGGAAGCGCCATTAACGGAAATAAAATAGACGTATTCATCCCAAATAAAAAAGACGCGCTGAATTGGGGCGTGAAAACCGTAAATGTGAAAGTATTAGATTAAGAGATGAGGACGCAGAAATTAGTTCTGCGTCTTCTTTTTTATATTTATTGTAAAAACGGAAACAGACTTGCTTTAGGTTGAATGTCATACGTTTGCCAACTATTGATGAAAACGCTTTTCCTTCTGAAAGGTGTTAAACAAATAAATGGAGGCGGGACAGTTGGCAAACAACACATCTTTTTTAGGACTTCACAAACCTAAAAACCTTGAAATCGACAAAGCGATTTATGAAAATTTTGAGTTGATCGATCGTAAAATCGGCTCTGCACTTGATGATGGAAGCTCAACATATGAAAGCTTAAATGAGCGGCTTAAAATCTATGAAACCAAATTTGACAGCCTGACTGAACGAAATGTAATGGATTTTGGGGCAAAAGGAGACGGAGTGACTGATGATACCCAGGCTTTTCATGACGCCATGGCAGACGGTGGCTACAAAGTAGTGGTACCGAGAGGAGTATTTCGAACCTCCGGCTTGCATGTCCCATCGGATACGATGTTGGTCGGCTCAGGGAAGAAAAAGACGATCATAAAACTGCTGGACAGCATACCGGTCGAAAATTCGGTGTTGACCAATAGTGATTGGACAAATGGCAACGAAAATATTTATGTCGGCCATTTAACGCTTGATTGGAACAAGGATACCAGACCGGCGGGATGGAAAATTCCAAAAGGTCCGACCTCAAGCTGTTTGCTTTTTGCCAACGTGCATTACTCTTTTGTAGAGCATGTTTTTGCTAAGAATGGCGGACTTCACGGCTTTGATTCAACAAGCCCGAATTACAACAGACATGGTGAGCATGATGATCCGACATATTACCAGCCGAACGGATGCAGTTTTGTGACATTTTCACATTGTGAAGCAACAGGTGCCGGAGATGATAATTTCACATGCCACTTTGGCCGGCATACAACTTTCAGTCACTGTCTTTCTTATCATCCGATGGGTTTGAATGACGGATCCTCAAATACAAACTGTTTTGAGATTGATGATGGTTCTCAAGATGTAATGATCGATCACTGCATTGCTGTCGGCGGAGTCCGCGGTTTCGAAATAAAAGCACATGAATATGCACCAGCAGCCAAACGTATTCAACTGGTTAACTGCCGCGCCTCTGAAAATGCCATCGGATATGCTATTCGGCATATCGGACATCATAAAGCAAGTGAACCTCAGTCTGTTTCGGCTCATGATGTTCAGCTTGTGAACTGTATTGCATATAATCCAAAGCCTAATGATCTTTATAAAGGGGCGGGTCCAAATGCATTGCAGATTTCAGGTTATGATGGAGTCAGTGTTGTAAACTTCCATGCTATTTGTGATGACAGCACTATTAATTATAGAGATAACCCGGTTATCAGCGTTTTTTATAAAGGTCGTTTAATCAGTTTGAAAAATATCACGATCAGAGGGTTTAAAACAGCAATAAATGACTTGTACATTGTCGGAGGGGATAATTCCGTCGGCAAAGTCATGATTGATGGCGTCACCCTGATTGATTCCGGCCAATATGGCGTAGCTTTTGGAAAGGGTATGTATGAATCGGTTGTTTCTAATGTTTGGGGCCAGCGTTCTCCTAAAAATAATGCAGGTACAATAGGGATTTATTCATCAGATCCGGATTTAAACGTTTCGAATTGCGATTTTTCCGGTTATGAGACCGATTTTAAAATTGGAGGTGTAGTGACCCCATACTTTTTATTCAAACATAAAGGCAGCGGGGTTATCGGTTCAAGAGAATCGCATGCAACAGGCAATAATAATGTTGTGGCAAGTTCAGTACGAGGAAGAGCTGAAGGGGCCGCACAATCGACAGTCCTTTCCTCGTACAATACGATAAATCCAAACTCTGATTCTGTAGCAATGGGCTGGGCTTCCGGTAATTCCCCTTCTACAGCGAACAGAAAGATTGAATTGCATGCTAGAAACGGCACAATTAAAGCATCAGGAAGCATAACAGGTTCACAAACCTTTACCGATTACGGAGAATATTTCGAAAGTATCACTGGTGAAAAGATTCCGACTGGAACGCTTGTCGCACTTGAGGGAGATAAGATCAGACCTGCTGAAAAAGGCGATCATCTGCTCGGCGTCATATCAGAAACCGCTGGCGTCATCCTTGGGGAAGCAAGCTTTCATTGGTCAGGCCGCTACGTCAAAAATGAGTTTGGCGGATATGTTTATGAATTGCAAAAAGGTTCTGATGGTGAAATTGCTATGGTTCCTAAAGAACATCCGGATTACCGTCCTGAACAAGAATATAAATCAAGAAAAGACCGTGAAGAATGGAACGTGGTCGGGCTCGTCGGACAGGTGTATGTAAAATGTGATGAAAAAGTGAAGGCTGGTGATTTTATTGAAGCTGACGGCGGTATTGCTACTAAAACTGATCAGCCGGGTCAGTGCTGGCAAGTCATGAAAATAACCTCCGAGTATGACGTTCACAGAGGTTTTGGAATTGCCCTCGTGTTTATTCGATAAAAAAACAACCTAGCTTCAAGCTAGGTTGTTAATTTTTAGCTATTCTGAATGGCTTCATTCTTTACTTTTAAAAGGAATGAAAGAATCAGCGCGACAGCCGCAAACCCGATGGCGACGAAATAAACCGTATGAACGCCCGCCGTCATTCCTTGCATTTGCAGTTCCTGTTTGTTTGTTAAAGAGGAAAGCTCAATGAAACGGTTTGAAACGGTTGTCAGGATCGTTGTATATAAAGCGGGGCCGATTGCGCCCGATACTTGGTTGACCGTATTCATAATCGCCGATCCGTGCGGATATAAAGGCTTAGGCACTTGGTTTAAGCCGAGTGTCATGATCGGAGCCATCGTCAGCCCGACGCCGAGTGTGAACCCGGCATAAAGCATCATCCCTGCTGCCATTGAGGTATCGCTTGAAATGTTCGTAAACAGCCACAGCACGGCTATCACAATGATTAAACCGGTCATCAACAGCGGTTTAAAACCTAACTTATCAAAAAGGCGCCCTGCTACAAGAGACGTCATGGCCAATACTAAACCGCCCGGAAGCATTAGAAAGCCTGTATCTAAAGGTGATAGCTGGAGCGCCATTTGAAAGTACAGCGGCAAAATCAGCATCATCGAAAATTGCAGCATCATCACGATCCACATTAAGACGACTGCTGCAGAAAACACTTTTGATCGGAAAGGCCTCATATCAAGCATCGGCTCTTTCATTTTCAGCTGGCGGCGGACAAACAACATTAATCCAATGATGCCGGCCGCCAGTCCGATCATGACTTTCGGGCTGCTCCAGCCTGCTTCTTCTCCGGCGTTGCTGAAGCCAAAAACAATTCCTCCAAATCCAATGGTAGATAATATGATGGACAAGATATCAATTTTCGGATTGGTCAGTTCGGTGACATTTTTTAATCTGAAAGTTGCATAAAAGATGATGAAGAGCGCAACTGGCAGCATCATAAAAAAGACGACGCGCCATGAATAGTGCTCGACAATAAACCCTGAAATCACCGGCCCGATCGCAGGGGCAAATAAAATGACAAGGGTCAGCATCCCTGTTATCGTTCCGCGCTTTTGAGGGGGAACCAATGTCAAAATGACATTCATCACCAAAGGCAAAATAAGGCCTGTACCGGAACCCTGGATGATCCGGCCGGCGAGAACGAGAGGGAAAACAGGGGCTGTTCCTGCCAAAAGTGTTCCTGCTGTAAATAAAGACATTGCACAAAGAAACAGCTGTCTTGTCGTAAAACGCTGCATTAAAAATGCGGTAATCGGCACAGCGATGCCAATCATGAGCATATATCCGGTCGACAGCCACTGGGCTGTATTAGCGGATATACTGAAATCGTCGATGATCTTCGGCAATGCCACATTCATGACCGTTTCATTAATCAAAGCAAGGAAATTGCCGACGATTAAGATTGCGATAATCATAATGGAGCCTTTTTTTGTGTGTTCCATTTTATTTCCCACCCTTGATTATGGTTTTAGCAAATATGGAATTTGTTCGGCAGCCGCGCTTAGCGGCCGTCCGTTTTTTTTCGTAACCGAGAGTACATATGCGCCTTCAATCATAGCCTGGATCGCGATGCTCAAACTGTCCGCTTTTTCTTTTGGAAAACCAGATTGAATCAGCTTTTCCTGATACACACGCTGCCAATCTCTATACACCTGATCACAAGTTTTTCGCAGCACTTCACTCAAAGACCATGTTTCTGCAGCGACAGATACAATCGGAATATCATCGTTTTCTTCCATCATGTATTCTTCAATCCCATCAGCCATCATCTGAATGTACGTTTGAAAGGCCTTTACAGGATCTGAATCCCGGCTGAGGGCTGAGGAGATGTATGTTTTGATCCGTTCGCCGGTTAATTTGATGGCTTCGGCAGCCAGCTCTTCTTTCCCGCTGGGAAAGTAATAATAGATAGATCCTCTTGGCGCGCCGCTTTCGTCCGTGATTTGCTTCAGCCCTGTAGCATGATAGCCTTGTTTTCGGAAGAGCCGGGAAGCTGTGTGCAGGATTTTATCGCGGCTCCTTGTTTTATCTGTCATCATATCATCCCTTTTATTTTTATACTGATCGGTCAACATAAAGTATTGTAACGAAAAAAAAGGCCCTTTTTAAAGGCCTTTTTTAGAAATAGTGTCAAAGGACTATTTTCATGATCAGGCTGCCGTCCCATTTCAGACACACCAAGGCAGACTCGGAAATCGTGCACATTCCAAAAAAAGAATGGGATCGTTCCTCCAGTTTTCTATGTTTTCGATATTCATTTATGTCTTTTTCTTGTTCAGTCATTTTGCCCATCTCCTTTTGTATTGAACTCTTTAATAAAATTCATTTGAAGATTTCAGGCAGCTGATGAACAGCGGCATTACGGCAATCACTGCCAAGATGAAAAGCAGGTTGTTTGATATCAAATGTACAAATGCAGTATTGATAATATAAAGGGCCAAAACCATTAAATAAAAAGACAGCCATATATAGCAGTATATCTTTTTATTGAATGGTTCTTTTAAGTAAATCAACAGAAATAATCCTGCCATTAAAACCAAGTAAGTCATTTCCTAACATTTCCCTCCGCTCTTGGCTTATTCTTCCGTTCTTCCCCTTTCTTTATTGTCCTCAAAAGCCAGCTGGATCACGAATAAAAACAAGCAGGCGATGATTTCGACATCCAGAGGGATGGTAATGCTGTCCATCATTTCATCTGCAAGGTGAATCGAAAGCCAAGTAAAGAAGCATTCGATTGTAAAAGTGACGGCTTTTTGTCTGATCAGCAAACTGAGAAATTTTTCGGGAATCTCAAAGGCCACACCGAGTACAAAGCTTAAGAGGATATACCAAAGCAGTGAAGCCGGTGATTCATATGTCACGCCGAAAATCGCGAAAAAGCCGGCAGCGCCGAAATAATAAGAGCCAAATAAGAGTGCGAAGACAAAGAGGATTAAAAGAAAGATTAAGGTAACTGCGATCATGTTTCCAAGTGTTTTTTTCATCATTCAGCATTCATTCCTAATCGTGCAGTATACATTTGATCATATCAAAAAAAGATCCAATTGTAATTTACAATTGTTAAGACTCCCGGTAAACTACTAAAAAAACAGGAAGTCAGGAGAGAGAAAATAAGCCATGAAGCGCGTTTTAACTGATCGATATGCAAGTTTTACAGAGCTGGTTGATCATGAAACCGAAGGAATCGATTATACGGTGTTTTCACGGGAATTAGAGAGCGGTCTCCTTGTAATGGCTCCGCATGGAGGAGGAATTGAGCCTGGCATCAGCGAAATTGTACGGGCTTTAACTGAGGATTGTTCCGTTTATCTGCTCGAGGGGCTGAAAAGCTCAGGCAATAAATGGCTTCACGTGACAAGTGCTCATTTTGATGATCCGCTTGCCATGCAAATGGCCGGGAGACATCAATACATATTGGCTTTTCACGGTTATGAGGAGCGCTCTCTTTGCCAGACGCTGATCGGCGGCACTGACCGAAAGCGCGCCCAGGTTTTTGCCGAGGCGCTTAGAAAGCAGGGTTTTTCTGCGGTGCTGCTGTCGGCCGGCGCTTGTCTTTCAGGAACGAATCCGGCAAGCATCAACAATCGGTGCAAAACGGGTTTAAGCGTACAATTTGAAATCAGCACAGCACAAAGAAAGGCGATGTTTGGCCGTTTCGGTTTAAAGGGAAGAGAAAACTCCAAAAATGAGGTGTTTTACCGTTATCTGAAAGCAGTCAGGGAAGGGGCGAAAAAAGCGTATGGATGAGCGCAGCCGGCATTTTAAGCCGGCTGTTTTTTCTGTCACTTTTTCAGCAAATATGTTGCTTGTCTTTCAGCGGCAAAAAGCTGTTGAGCGCTTTTGGCAATGGAGTAAGGGCGTCGTGACTTTCTTTTATAGCCTCTGAGTTCATCTTCATCATGGCAGTCAAAAGCCCTGTCTTCGGCTGCAATTTGGAGGCTGTCCGTCCATGCTTTATGGAACTCCATTCCGATCTGTCGCTTTTCAAACAATTCGATTCGTTTGGAGGCAAACTCGTCTGTCACATGAAAAAGATCAGCAATCATTTTTACGGCATGACAGCGCAGCTGGGGAAAATCCAATTTTAAAAGCATGAAAGTCGGTACGCAAAAATGATACATAAATTGATTGGCTTGAAATTCCTGAAGCTCCCTAAACATTTGATTCATGTTCAGTTGATTTCCCGCGTGCTTTAATACATGGCAGAGTTCGTGTGCGAAGTCTTCCCATTGCTTTTTTCTTGACAGGCTGCTGTTGAGAATGATGCTGTACATGCCGTCATGCTTGATCATCATGCTGTTCACATGTTCATAATGAATCCAAATATTTAAACTCGCCGCTATACGAGTCATATCGATTTGATGCGGCTCAGTGAAACCGAACTTTAGATACATATTTTTTACGTATTCTTCTAGGTGAGATAAATAAAATTCCAATAGAGACACCCTTTCGAACAAATGTTCCGTTTTTAGCGGAAAGAAAAGCCCGGCAAAGGGGCTACTGATATATAATATATACGATGAGCAGCACCTTTAGCAAATCTTTCCCTTTTTTACATCATCTTAATTATTAAATCGGCGCTCATCAGGGAATGTTTAATGAAAAATTCCTTTTTTATCCGTTTTTTAATCTCCGGGTTTCCGCTTCTTCTCTTTTTCTTTTAAGTATTGAATAAATTCAATCGCCTGCTGTCTGCTTTCAGGGGAGAATTCCCGCATGTCCCGATAGGCAATTTGAAGATCAGGATCATCAAGCATGTCTTGAAGAGATTTTTCCTTTTCAGCACCTGTCAGTAAATAGTCTATTGTCACTTTATAATAATCAGCCAGTTTTTTTAAGGTTTCATAGTCCGGCTCGCTTCTTCCGTTTTCATAGTGGGAATAGCGCGCTCTTGATACGCCGATCTGTTTTGCTACATCTTCCTGTGTTCGTTTTCCTCTCAGGCTTTTTAGTCTGCCTCCCAACATAGAATGACCTCTCTTCCTCATTCGGCATTATAATATCTATTATAGATACAAAATGTATCGAAATAAACAAATGATAAAAAAAGTATCAAAAAAGTGTTGATGATAAGAAATGTATCATTTATAATCATAGTCATACAGATACCAATTGTATCATAAGCGGAGGAGTGGGGCATTTGCGAAAACGTTTAATTGAAGAGCGGTCAAGGAAGGGATGGACCCAAAAGCAGGTTTCCGAACGATTGGGGATTTCTGAGGTGTATGTTCGCAAAATCGAAAAGGGAGCGCGAAATCCGGGCAGAGAAACGATGCTGAAGTTTGAAACGCTCTATTCCGTTCCAGACCGCGAGCTTTTTCCCGATCTTTTTCAGGTCATTTTTGATACAAAATGTATCTAATTAAATCCATACGAAAGAAGGCAGATCATGAACCTCGAACATCCGATCATTACACAAATCCGGGCATACGGCTATCCAAAGGAGGCAGTAGAGCGAAAAACGATGCGAAAAGCATCAGGATCACCAGGACAGGAAGGGGAACACAGCATGGAGACGGTTGATATTTCATACAGCAATGACCGGTTCGATCAATGGAGGCTTGGCAAAGCGGGCGGTTCCATCTCTTTTACAAAAGACGGATTGCCTGTATTTCGATTTGAAAACAAAGATCAATATGAACGATACGTGAAGCTGAACGCTTGCCGCAAAAAGGGAGGAGGGGGAGTTGAATGATGAACACATCCAGTCCCACCCAGTCTGAAAACAGCTATCCGTTCTCGATTTATTCAGGTTTGTTAACTTCCGGCCATTTTGAAAAAATCGGCAGTGCTCTCTGGCTGTTTTTATGGTGTATTAGCTCAACGACGAAAGAAGTAGAACGGGATGGCCTGACATGGGGGATCGTCCTCGGACATAAGCCTCTGAAAGCATCAGAACTCGCGGACGTGTTTGGCGTGAATGAAAAAACAGTCAGGAGATGGCTCTCCCAGCTTGAGCGGAATGGCTACATTGCTGTGGCGAGAGCCCCTTACGGCTTCGTTCTGTCTGTCAGACATTCGAAAAAATTCGTCAATCAATCAAAGCCCGGATATGTCCGTTCACAGGTCAAAGAACGGACAAATGCATCTGATTGTAAGGACAAACTTGTCCAGGCTAATAAAGATATTACACAGATCAAAACAAAAAATAATCAAATTGAGGCGATAGCAGAACGTTTTGCAGCACTCAGGTCTCTGCAGGAAGACAGGCTTGTCCATCCTTCGCCAAGGGACTATCAAGCCATCGCCCGGATTGTCGCCCGCGGAGTGTCACTTTCGCAAACAATCAAATGGCTTGAACAATGCTTCCTAGAGTATGAAGGCCGGCGAAGAAGCAAACAAGAAACGATCAAGGTCTTCAGCTACTGTGAAAAATACATGCTGGACCGTCTGGCAGAGCTGGAAACCAGGAAAGAGTCAAGGAGGGGAAACAATGGCCAAACGAACAATCGACGAGGTTATGAAAGAACTGAGAAACAGAAGGCGTTTATCACAGGCGGACAAAGCGGACGAATCCGCCGAAAAACGGTATGAATGTCCTAAGTGTAAAGACGAGCTCGGGTATATCGAACAGCGCGGAAATATAGAAGTATGGGTGGCATGCGCCTGCAGGGAGCGGCGCAGAGCGCAAAAGCTTTTAAAGTCGAGCGAAATCACCGAGGCATTTAAAAACTTGAGCTTTGAAAATTTTAAGACCGCTGGCAAGCATCAGTCTGTAAAAGACGCCTATGAATGCGCACTTGAATATGGACAAGTTTATCCGGACATTCAGAAATGCCGCAGAAACAGCATTGCGCTCTTAGGGCGGCCTGGGTCGGGCAAAACCCATTTGCTTACGGCGGCAGCCAATGATCTGATGAGGAGGCTATTTGTGCCGGTACTGTATTTTCCTTTTGTCGAGGGATTCAATGATTTAAAACAGGATTTTGCTTTGCTTGAGGAAAAACTGAACAGGATGAAGCAAATTGAGGTTCTATTTCTCGATGATCTGTTTAAGCCGGTTGGCGGAAAGCCGCGGGCAACGGAATGGCAGATTGAACAAACATATGCCGTCATCAATTACAGGTATTTGAATCACAAGCCGATTCTGCTTTCAAGCGAGCTGGATGTAGAAGAAATCGTCGCGATTGATGAAGCGCTCGGAACGAGGATTGTAGAAATGTGCCAGGATTTTCTCGTTATCCTGAAAGGGAACTCTTTCGACATCAATCATAGACTGGAGGGAATGCTTTGATGTGCCGTCTATGCAAAGGCCGGCAATCGGTTCAACAGGATGTCGGCTTCGGAGTTGTTTTCAGCGCCTGTCCAAACTGCCGCGGTAAAAGCGGTGATTTGACAGAGACGATCAAAGATCTTGAAGCATTGACTTTAAAAATGAAAGCAAGGGTGAAGCAGGGTGCTTAAATGTCTATACGCGCTGATTCTCATTTTACTGACAGCGGCAAAAAGAGAAGCGCAAATTAAAAAATGGCATCAAGATGACGGAAAGTGAGGAAGAAAAGAATGGAAAAAGAAGGCGGGACGTACAGCCCATTACCATGGCGCGTCGTCAGAACAAATTCGGACTTATACATTTATTCAGCATACAGCAAACTCGAGAAAAAGCGGTTCCCGTATTCAAACGGGAGGGTCATTGCAAAAGTCGCTGATTACACCGCGTTTTCACAGGAAAAAAATGCTCAGCTCATCGCAGCAGCACCGGAGCTGCTGATCGCAGCAAAACTTGCGCTCGCCTACTTGAATCGAAAGGGGCCGGATGATGCCGCTTCGGTTGAATATAAATTGAAGCATATATTAAGTAAAGTCATCGCCAAGGCGGAAGAACATGAAGCAGATACAGCCGAAAAGGGGGAACACAGATGCAACACCCGACACAAATAAAAGCCATTCACGATACAACCGTCGGAAGCCGAATCACAGAGGGAAAGGTGACGGTGATCGTACTTGACGGAATCAACGGAACGGCATGGCAGACCGAAGCCCCTGAGCATGGGAAAACCGTTGTTGAAACGAGAAAAGGAGATCTGGCAAGACTCGATTTTGAAATCGGATATAAGCTCAGCTGATCCCCCTTAAAAATCAATATGTCCAAGACGGAAAGCCTGCGGACACTGATCAGAATGCACAAATCATTGTGCAGCTGATTGGTGTCCTTTTTTGATTTCGAAAATACGGAGGTCAACAAAAAATGGAAGACTTACTTTTTGAATACAAAAGATCATTGAAAGAGACGAAAAATCTTTATCAGCCTTATCAAGATGAAAGCGGACTGACAGCGGAACAGCTGAAAGATAAAAAACTGATCAGAAGCATGATCACCGATTTGGAATATGTCATCGAATGGCTTGAGAACGGCAGAGAACCTGGAATCAGACGAGCCATTGACAGGCGGGATTCTTATAAACGGATGCTGATTAAAGACCCGCGGATTATCGATACTTTTTCAGAAGGTATTGCATTTGAACCGGCGCAGGAAGTATCGGCGTTTGATAAAGCGCGGATTGAAGCGGCCCTTTCCGTTCTTACGGCAAGGGAAAAGGAAATTTTCATTTTAAATAAGGTGGAGCAGTTTTCTTATGAGCGTATTGCCGCCATGCTGGGCATCAAAAAATCAACCGTGCAGACCAATGTCAAACGGGCGCAAATGAAAATAGCGAAGCAAATGACAACAGCCTCTTAATTGTTTGATTTAAAAAAATCAAACTTTTGTCATACGTTTGCCACCTATAAGTGAAAAGAGAAAAACATAAATATTCATCTGCTGTTTGCAGCCGTGAACAGGGAGCATATACAAGATCTAAAAAGCAGTCGTTTCGGCAGAGTTTTAGATCATACGAATGGACTATAAAATATAACAGGCTGAAAGAAAGGCGGTGAGACCTGCGATGCCAAGGCCTAGAGATCCAAAAAGAGATGAAGCATACAAGCTCTACCAAAAATATGAAGGGAATATCACAAATCGCGCCATCGCCAGTGAGCTTGGGGTTTCGAATCAAAAAATCAGCGCCTGGAAAATCCGCGACCGCTGGGAGGAAGCCGTAAACGGAAGTCAAAATGGTAAGGGAAAACCTGTCGGCCTCATTCATAATGAAGGGCTGAATGAACGACAGAGATTGTTTTGCATTTACTATGTCAAAAGCTTTAATGCCACCCAAGCCGCCGTAAAAGCGGGATATTCTCCCGCAAGCGCCCATGTGACAGGCTGCCGGCTCCTTAAAAACGATAAGGTGGCGGACGAAATCAGGCGCATCAAAAAAGATATGGTAGGTGAGATTTTCGTAGAGGCGATGGACGTCCTTCACGTCTATGTGAGAATTGCGTTTGCAGATATGACCGATTATGTGACATTCGGCAAGAAAGAAGTGCAAGCGGTCGGAAAGTCAGGACCGCTCTTTGACGAAGAAAATAAACCCATTATGAAAGAGGTCAGCTTTGTCGATGTCAAACATTCCGATTTTGTCGACGGCACAGTGATCACAGAAGCAAAGCTGGGCAAAGAAGGTATTGCGATCAAGCTGGCCGACAAGATGAAGGCGCTGGACAAGCTGTCACAATACTTTGACCTGTTCCCGGATTCATTTAAACGGAAAATCGAAAAAGAAAAGCTGAAGCTCGCCAGACAAAAAACGGAAAAAGACGCACAAGACGGTGCTGTTGAAGTGTTGATCACCCGAAAAGGTGATTCGGCTTGATCATGAAGGAGGTCAATCCCCATTTTGAAGATTTTGTATTTAATTGGGATCAAACCTTTCAATTTCTCGTCGGCGGATACGGCTCATCGAAAAGCTATCATACGGCATTAAAAATCGTCTTAAAGCTCCTTCAGGAAAAGCGGACCGCCTTAGTGGTGCGGGAAGTGTTTGAAACACACAGGGACTCAACCTTTTCATTATTTTCATCCATTATTGAGGAGCTCGGGGCTCAAAAAGCAGTCCAGGCGGTTTCCTCGCCGATGCACATCCGGTTCTCCAATGGGAGCCGGATCATTTTTAAAGGAATGGACAATCCGGCTAAATTGAAATCAGTCAATAATATTTCGCTGATTTGGATCGAGGAATGCTCAGAAGTGAAGTATGAAGGCTTCAAGGAATTGATCGGCCGGCTGAGACATCCTGATTTTAAACTCTATATGATCTTAACGACAAACCCCGTCAGTCAAGCCAATTGGACATATAGACATTTCTTTAAGGATGAGCGGAACAAACGGTTTATTTTGGATGACGAGACCCTGTATGAGAAGCGGATAATCGTCATTAAAGATACGTATTACCACCATTCTACGGCCGAAGACAATTTGTTTCTGCCGAAAAGCTACATCAAACAGCTTGAGGATATGAAAGAATACGATCCAGATCTTTACCGGATTGCCCGGAAAGGCCGTTTCGGGGTAAATGGGACAAGGGTTTTGCCGCAATTTGAAGTGATGGAGCATGATGAGGTGATGAAGCAGATTTCTTTCATTAATAATCCCTTGAAGAGAACCGGGATGGATTTCGGATTTGAAGAATCCTACAATGCCGTCATCCGATCGGTCATCGATCCCGATAAAAAAGTTCTTTATATATATTGGGAGTATTACAAGAACAAGATGACAGATGACAAGACGGCAGAAGAGCTCAAGGAACTCCGCGACACACAGGAGCTGATTAAAGCCGACCCGGCTGAACCGAAAAGCATTCATTACTTCAGACAAAACGGTTTTAACATGGCCGGCGCCCGCAAATATCAGGGGTCGCGCCTGCAATATACGAAAAAAATCAAACGGTTCAAAAAAATCTATTGTTCTGACCGCTGCATCAATACGATCTATGAATTGCAGCCGCTGACCTATGCAGCGGACAAAGACGGAAATATGAAAGAGGACCAGTTCACGATTGACCCGCATACTCTTTCTGCTTTATGGTACGCGCTTGATGACTATGAAGTCACTGATTTGAAAGCCGAACCGGAATTGAAAAAACGTCCAAACAGAAAAAGGAGGAGGTAACGCATGACCTCTCAGCAAACAGTAAGAGCAAGGGTCATGAAATCCCAGCTTCAGGGGCCTGTGACCAAGCAAATATATGAAGATCAATTTACGGAAATCTACGGTGAGGACATTATCGCGCCTCCATACAATATCAAAGAGCTCAAAATGATTGCCGAATATTCTTCCATTCTTCAGCAATGTATTGATGCATATAAAACGAATATTTCCGGCTTCGGGCTTGATATCGAATATGCATTTGATTTTAACGGAGCCGATGTGACGCCCGACAAGAAAAAAGCGGCTGAAACCGATTGGTCCAGGCTTGAAGAATTTTGCCGCCACCTTCATTTTGATGAATCAGCGGAAACGGTATTAGGCTATATGATAGAAGACCGGGAAAAGACAGGAAACGGCTTTTTGGAAGTATTGAGGAACGGCGCGGGACAGCCGGCCGGAATTGAATACCTTGATGTGAAAAATATGCGCGTCTGCGGTTTGACGGAACCGGTCGAGATCGAATTCGTCTTCATGGAAAATGGAACCGTGAAAAAAGTGAAAAGACAGAAAAAATTCCGCAAATACGTCCAGATGATTGACGGAAGGAAAGTGTACTTCAAAGAGTACGGCGATCCGCGCATCATGGATATGACCACCGGCGAGTTTGACGGACAGACTCCCCCTGAACGAAGTGCGAATGAAGCGATCCATTTTAGAATTGGCAGCGGTGTCTACGGCGTTCCCCGCTGGATCGGGAATATCGTCAATCTTTACGGAGCGAGGAAGGCGGAAGAGCTGAATTACATGTATTTCAGACAGGGGCGGCATGTGCCGGCCGTGATTACGGTAGAAAACGGCATGCTCTCAGAGACGTCGTACAGAGAGCTGCAGGAATATATGAATGATTTGGAAGGCGTTGAAAATGCCCATAAGTTTTTGCTGATCGAAGCCGAAGGAATCGCTCAGGAAAAAGATCTTCACGGCACACAAGACATTACCCCAGTCAAAGTGGAAATTAAATCGCTTGCTGAAATTTTGCAGGAAGATGCGCTGTTTCTTGAATATGACGAAAAAAGCCGCAACAAAATCCGCTCGTCCTTCAGGCTTCCTCCGCTCTATACAGGAGATGCCCATGAATACAACAGGGCGACGGCTGATACCGCCCGCAAAATAACGGAAGAACAGGTTTTTGAACCGGAGCGGAAAATCCTGATCGGCAAGCTGAATACGCTGTTTCTGCGCGACTTGAAGATTTATCATGCCCGGCTGCAGTTAAAAGGACCAGACTTTCGCGACCCGCTTGAGATCGCAAAAGTGCTTGGTCCTTTTATTCAGGCGGGAGCCGTTTCCGCGAATGATCTGCGCGATCTGGCTGGAAGGGTGCTTGGCAAAACGCTTGATGAATGGCCTGAAGAGATTTACAGCCGGCCGCCCGCCGCTCAGTCTCAGCCTCAAGATGCGGCTGAAATCGCAAGCCTTATACCGGAATTAAAGACCGTCATCGAGTCATTGAAAAACAGCCCTGAAAGGAGGTGAACACTTCGTGCCGAGAGAGCTTAAGAATGCAAAAATCAATTTTGTCAGCTATGTCGATAAAGCGGCTAACAAAAAGAAATTCTTTTTGACCAAATCAAGCGGGCCGCCGACATTTCAAAAGGAAGTCAAACTGATCACAAAAGCAGCGGATGAAAAAAAACTCGTCTACGGTGTGGTCTATGAACCGAATGTCATGGATGCCCACAGCGATTTTATGACGGCTGAGGAAATCCAAAAGGCGGCTCACGGTTTTCTGAAAGAGGCCCGCAAGATTGACAAGGACCACAATTTTCAGGGCGGCGTCGGTGAAGTTGTCGAATCATATGTCGCTCCGGCTGATTTTGAAGTAAACGGCGAAACGATTGTAAAAGGCTCTTGGGTCTTGGTCACAAAAGCCTGTGATGAAGTCTGGGAGCAGATTAAAAAAGGAGAAATAACAGGCTACAGCATGGCGGGGACCGCTGAAACGCTCCACCATCAATCAGCAGCCGACAGGGAAAATGACAGTTTTTTTCAGCTGATGAAACAATTTTTCGCACGAGACAAACAAAAAAAGGGAGAGGAAGAAAAAGAGATGAAACGAACAGAAGTCCAGGGAACCATCGAAGCCGTCTTGGCTCCGCTTCTTAAGCGTCTTGACGCTCTGGAAGAAAATACAGATGCAAACGATAAACACGATCAAACACAGCAGGACGCTCATCTTAAAGAAGTGATCCAGGAAATGCTCGAACCCCTTATTTCACGAATTGAAGCGCTCGAAAAGATGAGAGGCGCTTCAAAGCAGACCGAAGATGAAAAAGGCGGAGCTGAGGAAGTTAAAAAATCGATTTGGAGCGGATTGCTTTAATTCAAGAGGAGGAAAACAATGAGAAATCAAGATATCATTCGAAAAGCAGAAATGTCGCTTGCGACGCTTAAAAGCGGAGGATTAATGAATCCGGCGCAGGCTTCCGCATTTATTCGCATGGTGCAAAATACGCCGACGATCTTCAATGAATCCCGCGTCATCCAAATGGAAAACGATTCGCAGAAGTTTGAAAAGATCGGCTTTGGCCAGCGGATTTTAAGGGCGGCTGATGAAGGAAAAGCATTGGCTGATGATCAATTAACCGTCCCGGTGACAAGCACTGTTCAACTGAATACGAAAGAAGTCATCGCCGAAGTCAACATTACGTACGACACGCTTGAAAATAACATTGAAAAAGACGGCCTGCAAAATACGCTGATGCAGATGCTGGCAGAACGGGCCGCTGTCGATATTGAAGAGCTGATTGTCAATGGTGATGTGTCATCATCTGACTCATATCTTGCCCAGCTTGACGGCATCAGGAAGCAGTCCGTCTCCCACATTGTCGATGCCGGAGGAGAAGAAATCAGCAGACAGCTTTTTAAAAGGGGGCTTAAAGCCGTTCCGGCAAAATATATGCGCGTTCCTCAGGAATTCAGATTCTATACTTCGCTTGGACAGGAAGTGGAATGGAAGGACCATGTCGCAGACCGTCAAACAAATCTTGGGGATGCAGCCGTTCAAGGCGGATTGTCTACCGCTTTCGGAGTACCTGTTAAAGGGGTATCAAACATTCAGCCGTATACCTATGGAGAAGGAGAAACGGCAGGTGAGGCTTCAGACATCATCTTGACGCATCCGAAAAACATTATTCTCGGTTTCTCGCGGAATATCAGAATCGAAGTTGATAAAGACATCCGCGCCCGCAAATTTATCATCGTGCTGACTGTTAAGCTCGACAGCAAATTTGAAGAAGAAGATGCAGTCGCAAAAATGATTAATGTAAAAGAGTAGCAGGCATGTACAGTGCAAGATTGGTAAAAGGGAGAACCTATGATGTGAAAGGGTGCAGGTTCATATATCAAGAGGAACAGCCCATTTCCAGGGAAATATACCGGTATATAAAAGAAAACCCTTGTTTTGAAGTCAAGGAAACGCGCCGGAAAACGGCAAAAGCCCGAGGAAGGATGGATGAAGATGCTGATCACACCTGATGAAATCATTCAGTATTCCGTTTTCGAGGCTGTGAAAAACCGTCCTCCGGAATTGCTGCGCCGGGATATTCTTGAAGCCGAAGCAGACGTCCAGCAGATGACGGGTCATCGTTTCACAGATGAAAAGCATCATCCGCTTCCGGAAAAGGCAAGGCTCGCTTTGCTGCAGCTGGCACAATACTATGCCTTGAAAAACGGTGATGAGTCACTGCTGAAAGGCTACAAATCCGAAAAGCTAGGAGACTACTCCTATACGCTGTCTGACGGCGGAGGAATAGTGAAGCCGGATGTCTACAAGCTTCTTGAAGAATATATTCTCGATTACGAATCTGCCCGCTTAAAGGTGCGTGCGATATGAGCTACCGGAAGTTGTTAAGCGACCGCTGTGATATCTACCATGTAAAAGAAGAGCAGGCGCAAGAAGCGAGATACGGCGTTCCTGCCGGAGACCTTCAGCCGCTCCGCACATATGGGGAAACGCCTGATGCTGCAAATGTCCCCTGCTATTTTACAGAAAGAAGCCAGTCGATGATTCAAAAAGATCCGGAGCAGGTCATTTACCATTCCTATTTGGTGCATTTTCCGCTAAATGCAGATGTCCGTCTCCATGATCTAGTCGTGTGGAACGGTGTCAGCTATACCCTGCAAAAACCAAAAAGCATCAAAGATCATCATTGGGAAGTCTTGGCCGTAAGGGATGAAAAACTATGAAAATAAAAGGTTTGAAGCAGCTGTCCGGAGCACTTGAAAAAGCCGGACGCGGAAGCTTCCGGAAAAAAGCCGCCGAGTGGCTTGAACAGGAGGGGCTTGATTTTTTAGATCTTGTCAGGCAAGAAATCATGCAGGCGGGCTCCGTTGATACGGGACTGCTTCTGCGTTCGTTCCGGCGGGGAGCGGACAGGAATATATGGACAATGGAAAGCGGCGGCCTGTCGCTCGAAATAGGCACTGAATTGGATTATGCCTCATTTGTGAATGACGGTCATTGGATGGGAGGAAAAGAAGGAGTCAGGTGGATTCCCGGAAGGTGGCAGGGCGGACGTTTTCAATATGATCCCGGATCATCAAAGGGCATGGCATTAAAACGGCAATGGATAAAAGGAACAGGCTATTGGGAGCATGCGCTTTACATATTTGAGCGTTTATTTGAAAAACGTCTTGATGAAAGGCTGCAAACATGGCTGGATTCCTTGTAAGGAGGTGATGATTTGAACGATGAAACGGGATCTGTCATGAATTTCTTTTATCAAATCTTTCCCGCAGTATGCTATGAAAAAGAAATTCCAGATCATTTTCAAATACCGTCGCTTTATTTTCCTCCTCCTTCTGTCTTTGATGAAAATGACACAGTCTCAACCTTCAAGAAGGTCTTCAGCTTGAATGTAAAACTGTTTCATCATGACTCACAAAAAGCCCATGATCATGCGGAACGGATCGCAGACGCCGTAAGACAAGCGCGCCATGCCATTCCGCTTGTTGATCAGTCAGGCGCCGATACCGGGGAAAGCTTGAGAATCAGCAGAATCGAGACGAGGATAGGAGATGCCGGGACGGCGTCCATTATTGTTCAATGGAACAGCCGCTATTGGTATAAAAGAGAAGCTCAGCCTTCTCTTGAAACAATTGATTTTACAAACGGGGTGAAATAATTGGCAGTCGGTAAAAAGACAAAATCCGAAGCAAAAAAGGCGCCACAGGCAGAGCATGAAGCGCTTTTTTTTATTGCAGATCTGCGAGAGCACGCAAAAGAGCTTTTCGGCATTAAAGCGGAAGTTCTCGACGGTGCTCTTTTTCATGTGAAAGAACAACAAATTTCAAAAACTGAGGCAAGTCAGCTTATTCAAACATTTTTAGCCAAGGAGGTCATAAATTAATGAACGGCGGAACATTTACACCAGGTAAAGAAAAAGAGCGTGCCGGTATTTATTTTAATTTCAAAACGACAGCAGAGGAACGGGTTTCTCTCGGAAACCGCGGCACGGTAGCGCTTCCTGTCATAACCAGCTGGGGAGAACCGAAAACATTTGCAGCCATTTCAACCATCGAGGATTTAAACAAAAAAGTGGGACTGAACATTGATGATCCGTCTCTTCTATTGTTGCGCGAAGCGAAGAAAAATGCGGAGACGGTTCTATTATACCGTTTGAATACAGGTGTTACAGCCAAAGCTCAAATTGGCGAAACAATGACGGTAACAGCAAAATACGGAGGTGAAAAAGGGAACGACATCTCCATTCGCATTTCCGAGAATGTTCTCGATTCAAAAAAATATGATGTGGCAACTTTTGTCGGCACAGATGAAGCTGACCGCCAGACCGTTAAAACGGCTGAAGAGCTTATGCCAAATGCTTATGTCGAATTTCAGGGAGAAGGCCCCCTTGAACTGACAGCCGGCACAAAACTGTCCGGAGGTGAAAACGGCACGGCGAGTGTCGCCGATTACACGGCATTTTTAGATGCAGCTGAAACAGAATACTTTCAGACGATCGCTTTGCCCGTAGCCGAAAATGAACAGCTGAAAGCTACTTTTTCGGCTTTCATCAAGCGGCTTCGCGACAAACAAGGGCTGAAAATCCAAGGCGTCGTCGCCAATTATGCCGGTGATTATGAAGGCATCATTAATGTAACAGGGGGCGTTGTGCTGGAGGACGGCACAGAAATCACCCCTGAACAAGCGACGGCATGGGTCGCCGGAGCAAGCGCGGGTGCGACTTTTAATCAATCATTAACTTTTGTCGAATATGAAGGTGCTGTTGACGTCCTTAACCGTTTGGATGAAGACCAGGTGATTGACCGCTTGAAAAAAGGCGAGTTCTTATTTACGTTTGATGCCCGAGATCAAACGGTCAGCGTTGAAAAAGACATCAACTCTTTAACGAGCTTCACAACGGAAAAGAATAAAAAATTCTCCAAAAACAAAATCATCCGCGTCCTTGACGGGGTAAACAATGACCTGACCCGTGAATTGAAGGCTTTAATCAAAGCCCGAAAAGCAAGCGGCAGCGACATTCCTGCTTCTGACGACGGCTTGCAGTATGTGAAAACCTTGATTATCCAATACATGACGGCACTTCAGGAAGCAGGCGGCATTTCCGGGTTTGATTCAGAAAATGACATTGCCATTGCGCTGAACGAAGACCGCGACGGATTTTTAATCGATGCAGCAATTCAGCCGGTTGATGCGGCAGAAAAATTCTACTTTAATGTGGAGGTAAAATAATATGGCTTTAAAAGCGCAAAATACGATTTCAGGAAAAGAAGGCCGCCTGTTTCTTGATGGACAGGAGATGGCTCATATCAAAACATTTGAAGCGAATGTAGAAAAAAATAAGGCTGAAGTCAATATTATGGGACGGCGCATGACCGGCCACAAAACAACAGGTGCAAACGGTACTGGAACGGCAACATTTTATAAAGTCACCTCTCAATTTGTCACGCTGATGATGAATTATGTGAAAAAAGGCGAAGATCCGTACTTCACTCTCCAGGCCGTTCTTGAAGATCAATCATCAGGCCGCGGAACAGAGCGCGTCACCCTGTATGACGTCAACTTCGACTCCGCCAAAATCGCCGGACTTGACGTTGATTCAGAGGCGCTTGAAGAAGAAGTGCCATTCACATTTGAAGATTTTGATGTACCTGAAAAGCTGAAGGATACGTTTTAATGGCTGCGGGTTGTCAATATTCTCTATCTATGTTATAAAAAAGGTATATTCTTCGTAAAATAAAAATGGGCTTCAGGTGCTGGTAACACCTGAAGCCGTGTACAACGAAGCCCATAGCGGGCTGGCTCAGATTGTTCATAGAAATAGACCAATCCCTGGTTTGTGAGGCTCAAGGGTTGGTCTATTTCTTTTTGTCGAATGACAGCATGGCAACGATTAAGCTGGCAAATGTAAATGTCAGCATCAGCGCTTCAAATGTCGTCAAAAGGCCTCACCCCCTTTTTAAAGGAGTGAGCCAGACCGCCCCTTGAGTGAGCTAATTCAGTTGTACAAGGAATATTATACCATGCACTCTCGCTAAGCCGGGGGTGTTTTTTATTTTTGAAAAATACGAATCCGAAAAACGAATTTTGGGAGGACAAACAATTATGAGCGAAAAACAAGAACAAAAAGTATATGATCTATCCTTTTTTATGCCTGGCCAAACCGTTGAAGCCGAAGAAATCAAAGTCCCGATTTCAAAGCGCTTCGTCGATAAAAAAGGCAATGTCATTCCATTTGTGTTTAAACCGATTACAACAGAGCGCATCGATGAGCTGGAAAAAGAAAATACGACGTATAAAAACATTAAAGGCAGAGGCCGCGTCAAAGACCTCGACACCCAGCGCTTCTATGCCAGAATCGCGATCGAATCCACCATCTATCCCGATTTCCGTACAAAAGAATTAAGAGAAGCTTATAAAACAGCTGATCCTGTCGAAGTGGCCAAACGCGTCCTTTCCGTCGGCGGAGAATATGCCAACTGGCTCAACAAGGCGATTGAAATCAACGGCTTTGAAGACGACCTTGAAGATCTGGAAGAAGAAGCAAAAAACTAATCAAGGATGGGAATAAAGAAGCGGTGTATCTATATTTTGCGATGCATGAACTTCATTATTCTCCATCCCAGCTTCAGGAGCTCTATGAAGCGCCAAAGCCTTTTAAAGCTCTATTGTACGGCTTAATCAGCTATAAGCTAGACATTTTGGAAAAAGAAGCAAGGAAAGGAGGTACATAATCATGGCAAAACTGACTGCGCGGTTTGAGCTGGAAGACCGGGTGTCGAAGAAGCTGCGGAGGATTCAAAAAGGATTTAAGGACTTGGAAAAAAGACGGAAAATGCTTAGCCGCCCGCTTACAGTCAAAGTGAGGGCTGATAAGGCAGCGAAAACATTGAAAAAACTTCATGTTTCATTAAGAACAAATCTGGACTCGTGGCAGATGAAGATCTCAGCTGTTGACTTGGCAAGCCGGACCATTCAAAACATATCAGATCAGCTCAAAAAGAAACTGCCTGAAAGCTTTGAATTCTCGATAGCTGTTCATGACCAGGCGACAGCCGGGATTCATAAAATCAGAAACATGCTTTCCGCTCTGTCATCTGGTGATTACTCAATAACAGCAGCCGTCAATGACAAAGTGACCGATACCGTTCGAAAAATCGCCGGCTACATGAAAGGCACGTTGCAAAAAGGATATACAGCAACACTTTACGTAATTGATAAAGTGACAAATACTGTAAGCCGAATTTCATCATTCATCAAAAGCAATTTTGCGAGAGAATATCAGGCGACCCTTACGATTAATGACCAGACGATTAATAAGAAGATCTTAGCTCTTCAGAAAAAACTAAAAAACATTGAGGCTAAACGAACCCTTGAAATTGACACCATTGTAAAAGAGGAAAAGACGGACAACAATGAATCTTCTGAGGGTAAAGAGGAAGCAATATGGACAGGAATCCTAAATGCGGGTAAAAAAAGGTTTGTCAAATGGCTGGACAGTCTTCCAGAAAAGATCATGGATAAATCGTTTGATGCTGTCCTCGGCAATTTACTCAAGGGAGAGGAAAGTGGTGGGGGTTGTTGCTGTGAGGGAGGCGGTTCGTTGATCAATGAACCGACAACAAGCAGCGGGCCTGGAGGTGAAGGAAGCTCTTCTGGTGGAGAATCAAGAACAGGAAGAAATAGATCCGGCGGCAGGTTTATGAGAGGTCTTCGGAAAGTGGGAAAAGTAGGGGGTAAAGTCCTGCCTTATGCTGGGGCGCTTTTATCAGCTACTGAATTAATGGATATGAACAGTGAAAATGCAGGCCAAAAAATTGGTTCAGCAGGTGGAGGAATTGGCGGCGGTTTAGCAGGCGCAGCAGCGGGTGCGGCAATCGGAACGGCAATTCTTCCCGTAGGCGGAACAGCAATTGGAGGCGCTATCGGTGGCATGGTCGGAAGCATGGGAGGTTCAAGCATCGGGGAATCACTCGGAAAGATGTTTGATGACAACGGCGGTGTTGTGAAAACCTGGAATACAATAAAGGAAAAATCCGGAGAGGCCCTGGCAGCCATTCAACAAACTTGGTCAGCGGTTTCTGGCTGGTTTGCTGACAATGTATGGAACCCAGTTGCCGGAAAGGTCATGGAGGTAGCGACGGGCATCTGGAATCAGCTTGTAACAGCCTGGACGATGATTCAGGAAACGTTTATGACGGTTGCGGGCTGGTTTACGGAAAACGTCTGGAACCCGCTTTTCACAACAGTGATCGGTGTAGCGACAGGTATCTGGAACCAGCTTGTAACAGCCTGGACGATGATTCAGGAGACTTTTATGACAGTGGCTGGCTGGTTTACAGAAAATGTCTGGAATCCGATCATCACAAATGTGATAGCGGTAGCGACAGGAATCTGGAACCAGCTTGTGACAGCCTGGACGATGATTCAGGAAACCTTTATGACAGTGGCCGGCTGGTTTGCGGAAAACGTATGGAATCCGGTGGTCACAAAAGTGATTGAAGTAGCGACAGGAATCTGGAACCAGCTTGTGACAGCCTGGACGATGATCCAGGAAACCTTTATGACAGTGGCCGGCTGGTTTGCGGAAAACGTATGGAATCCGGTGGTCTCAAAAGTGATTGAAGTAGCGACAGGTATCTGGAATCGTTTTCAAACGACTTGGAACATGATCAAAGGAGTATGGGGCGCGGTATCTTCATGGTTTATGAATACGGTCTGGAACCCGATACAAAGTACGTTCTCAGGAGTAAAGGAAGCCATCGGAGATAAATTCGAAGCTGCCAAAAAAACGGTGACGGACATTTGGGAAGGTGTAGCCGGCTGGTTTGAGAAAAACATTCAAAAGCCGATTGTAAAGATTGCAAGTCTGATCAGTGATGGTTTTGAAGCAGCGTTCGGTTGGGTAGGAAAGATTTGGGGAAAGGTCGGCGGCGGTATCGATGCCGTCATCAACTTCATGACAGGGAACAACGAAGAAGCCGATAAAAACGCCACAGGCGGCTACATCACAAAACCAACCATCTCCTGGATCGGTGAAGCCGGGAACGAATTTGTCATCCCGACGGAAAACAATCGCGGAAGGGGAAAAATGCTGCTTGCCCAGGCGGCGACAAAGCTTGGCATGCACGTTGTTGACGACATGGGTGCCGCAGCGGCAGATGGCGGAACTGCTCCAACTGTTTCAAGCGTGTCTTCCTATTCAGCTTCTGTTTCGCCTGCCGTGAGCACCGTGAATATGGCGAATCAGGCAGCGTCTCTCGGCCGGGAATTTACCGACGGATTTGACACAGGCATCGGCTCAAATACTGTTTCACTTGATGAATGGAAGCAAAAAAATATTGGCAAACCGTTTAGCAGTCTTGCGGCAGAATCGTCTAATTACGGCAAACAAACAGTCGCCGGGTTTGCTTCAGGGCAAAATGCGTCTGTGACGGGTACGAACGGCTTTCTCCAGTCAAAAGTAAATGCGCCTTACCAAACAACAGTGAAAACCTCATCCTCATGGGGAGTGAATACTGTCAAAAACTTTGCTTCAGGGCAAAATACGACACCGACGGGGACGACGCAATACGTAGAAAAAAACATCAATAAACCGTTCCTGGATTCTAGACAGTCTGCTTCGGGATGGGGTTCCGGAATGATCGGGCATTTTATTTCCGGCATGAATGAGAAAAGCAGTGAAGTGTCCCAGGCTGCGAAAGACCTGGCCAAAAAAGTAGAAAAAGCGTTCCGTGAAGAACTTGATATCCATTCTCCATCCCGGGTTATGATGAGCCTCGGACGTTTTGCCTCGGTCGGTATCGTCAAAGGCTTAAGCTCTGTCGATGTCAAAAGTTTTGCTGAAAAACAAGCCGGATCACTGGCAGCCGCTTTCTCAGGCATCGGTGCAGTCGGCGGAAATGTGAAGTCCTGGATAAAGCAGGCGTTAATGGCGACAGGATCACCGCTGTCTTGGCTAGATCCGCTTTCTGTCATTGCCCAAAAAGAATCAGGGGGGAACCCGCGTGCCTACAACGGCTGGGACATCAATGCCAAGCGGGGGGACCCGAGCAGAGGTTTGATGCAGACGATCGGCCAAACGTTCAACGCATACAAAGAAAAAGGAATGAACGATATTTTCAATCCGATTCATAATGCGGTAGCTGCCATCAACTACATCAAATCGAGATACGGGTCGCCTTTCAATACTCCAGGTATCAAAAGCATGGCAAGAGGCGGGGCTTATAAAGGCTATGCCAACGGCGGCTTAATTACAAGCGAGCAAATCGCCAGGGTCGGTGAAGGCGGCAAGCGCGAGTGGATCATTCCAGAAGAGCGCGGCATTCGCGGCAAATACTTGCTGCATCGGGCTGCAGGAGCGTTGGGAATGGAAGTTCATGATCCGGCTTCCGAGCCGTCCGGCTCTATACCAAGCGGTCAAGCGGCGGCAGCCACTGCAGGTGCAACCCGCACGCAGCAAACGGCTGCAAAAGGAGCCAAAGAAGTCAATATTTATATAACAGGAGACAATCACTACCACAATGATCAGGATCATGAGACATTGATTGCCAAAATGAAGCGGGCTCTTGTCGAAGAGCTTGAGCGAGACATCCATATCGGAACGAAAGGAAGCGTAGCTTATGACTAAATCCGTGTACGAATTTTGGCTGACACAAGGCAAGGAAAAGCTGCGCCTCCCCGTTCTTCCGGAGCAGCTTGTGGTCAGCGATAATCTTGGTAACGAGTCGGTAAAAGTGGCGAAATTCGGCGAGGTCACCTTTATTAATGAACCGGGCGCCAAGACGATTTCGTTTTCGTCCCATTTTCCAAAAAAATATTCTTCACTCGCCGAATACAAAGGGTTTCCTTCGCCGGAAAACGCGATTCTTAAAATTGAAAAATGGATGAAAGCAAAAAAGCCGGTTCGATTTCTCGTGACCGGGACGAAGGTTAATTTCACATGCAGCATCGAAAGCTTTTCCCATCACGAGGGAGAAAAGGATATCGGCGACCGCGATTTTGATATCTCATTAAAAGAATATATAACAGCTTCGCCGCGAAAGATCAAACAGAAAAAGAAGACAAAAAAGAAACGGCCGTCCAAGTCTGCTCCTAAAGTATACACCGTCAAAAAAGGAGATACGCTCTGGCACATTGCAGGGCGCTTTTACGGAAACAGCCAGGAGTGGCGAAAAATTTGGAATGCCAATAAACAAGCGATGATAAAACGCAGCAAGCGCAACATTAAGCAGCCGGGACATTGGATTTTTCCGGGGCAGAAGCTGAAAATACCGTAGAATGTGGCACCGGCATGTCCGGTGCTTCTTCGTTAAATCAAAGCAGGGGATAATGATGATCGAACTATTTGTCATAAAAGAAACCGAATGGTATGAGCTTGTCGCAGAAAGCGTCTCATTGGAAGGCCAAAGATTTCAGGCTCCGCGCTCGATCGAGGCTCAGATTGTGATCAAGCAAGGGAACCATAAGTACTACACCGTACAGGAAGGCGATACCGTTCTGTTCAAATGGAAAGGAAAAGAGCTGTTTCGCGGCATCGTGTTCAGCAGGGTGCCGAAAGAATTTACACTGTCGTTTAAAGCGTATGACATGCTTCAGTACTTGGTGAAAAACCAGGATGTTTATGTCTTTTCGAACAAAACGGCCGATGAGATTGTCAAGCGGATTGCAAGCGACTTTCAGATTCCAAAAGGCGCGATCGCCAAAACGGGTCACACGATCAAATCGCTTGTGTTCAAGGACAATACGAGCCTATATGACATCATCTTAAAGGCACTAAAGGAAACACAAAAACAAACGGGGAAAAATTATCAGCTGTATTCAGAAAAAGGCAGGCTCTGTTTAAGAGCATGGCCATCCCCGGCGGAGATTTGGGTTTTGGAAACCGGCGTCAACATTACGGATTACGGCTACAGCACATCAATCGAAGAAACGGCAACCCGGGTTAAATTGAGAAAACAGAAGGATAACAAAACCTATACTGCATCTGAGAGCGACAGCTCGGGCATAAAAAAATTCGGCGTTCTTCAATATACAGAAACGGTTTCAGACGATATTAACCAGGCTCAATTGCGCGACCGGGCAAAGCGGCTGCAAGCCGAAAAGAAAGGTGTCAAAAAAGAGCTGAAAAGCATACAGGCCATCGGCATTCCTGAAATCCAAAGCGGTCTGCCGGTTTATATTTCGATTCCGGAGGCCGGTGTCAAAGAGACTTACTGGGTTGATAAAGATAAACATGACTTTATCGGAACGAAGCATATGATGACGATTGATGTTGTAGCGAAAAACACTTTACCTAAAGGAGCATCATCATGAGATTTAGCGATGCGATAAAAGAACTGGCTCTGGGAGCTGTAAATGCCGAAGCACCTGTTGATGTCATGCCTGCGGAAGTTGTTTCTGCCGCCCCGCTCAAGCTTAAACTGCGCGATCATGAAAAATTGGTGATCCCGTCCGACTTATTGGTGGTGGCCCGGCATTTAACTGAACATACAGAACTGATCCGGATTGACGGGGAAGAGAAAACGATACGCTTTTACAATCAATTACATGCAGGCGACCACGTGATGATTGCCGCTATGCCGGGCGGACAATCTTTTTTTGTGATCGACAGAATATAGGAGGTGGCTTGGTTTGGCTCTTTCACCAGAAATACCTTTCGAAGATATCGAGGATGACAGTGAAGTAATCGAAACCTCAAAAACGTACAAAATTGATTTTGAAACCGGCCGGCTTACAGGTGAAATTATTTCAGGACTTGAGGCAATTGAACAAATGGTTTACATGGCGCTGAGAACTGAGCGTTATGCCTATGCCGTCTACAGCCATAATATAGGGAATGAGCTTCAGGAAGTGCTTTCAGACAATGAGACAACAGATGCTTATAAAGAAATGGAGATTCCGAGGTTGATTGAAGAAGCTCTCATCTATGATGAGCGGATCGCTGCAGTAAGCGATTTTGAGATTGAACGTCATGGGGATGCTTTCCATGTGTCATTTACAGTGGAAACAGATGAAGGGACATTGGAAATAGAGGAGGTGATAGGGGAAGATGTTTGAAAATCAGACATTTGAAGAGATTATGGAACGGATGCTTGACCGGGTTTCAGCTGATATTGACAAGCGTGAAAACAGTGTGATCTGGAATGCCCTTGCCCCGGCGGCGGCTGAGCTGGCTGTTTCTTATATTTGGCTTGACCAAGTGCTGAATTTGGTTTACGCGGATACAGCTGAAGGAGAATATTTGGACAGAAGGGCTGTTGAAGCCGGCTTAGAGCGCTACCAGGCATCAAAAGCGATCTGGTCCGGCGAGTTTACAGAAGGTGTGTTCATTCCCGCCGGAACCCGTTTTTTTCTAGAAGACTTGTACTTTACGATGCAGGAGAACGGAAAACTGGAATGTGAAACTGCGGGGACAAGCGGGAACGCAAACCTCACAGGTCAAACTTTGCTCCCGCTCGACACCATCCCCGGACTTGAAAAAGCGGTCATGGGGAATCTCGAGATCCCAGGTCGGGATGAAGAATCGGACGAGTCTCTGTATGAAAGGTATCTGGTGCGGGTCCGCCGGGAAGCAGTCAGCGCGAATCAGCTCCATTACAAACAGTGGGCGGAAGAAGTGGAAGGTGTCGGCAAAGCAAAAATTTTTCCGCTCTGGAATGGCGAAGGAACAGTGAAAATCGTCATTACAAATGCCAAAATGGAGCCTGCATCACAAGTTTTAATCGAAAGAGTCAAGCAATATATCGACCCTGAACCTGGAAAAGGAGAAGGGATGGCGCCGATCGGCGCATATGCGACGGTTGAAAGCGCAGTATGGAAAGACATTCAAATCTCGGCGAAAATCATTCCTGCAACAGGCCGGACGATCGCTGACGCCAAACAGGAAATTGAAGAAAAGATCACTCTTTTGTTTAAAGAAATTGCCTTTAAAGAAAGCGTCATCCGGCTGTCGCAAATCAACAACATGATATATGAATCATCCTCTGTCAGCGACTATGCTGAAGTGGCCATTAACGGCGAAGCGAAAAATCTGCAGTTGACAGAGACGGAAATTCCAAAGCTGGGGCAGGTGACCATCATTGAGCAAGATTGACGAAATGACTTTCGACCTGCCTCCCTATTTAGCGAAAATCCGGGAGATCGATGAGATTTTAAATACTGAAGCCCCTGAGTTTGAAAAGCAGAATGAACAGATTTTTGACATGACAGACCAGCTCTTTGTCACAACGGCCACTTGGGGACTGGAGCGGTGGGAAACGATTTTGGATGTCAGGCGCGAAGCTTCGGATGGCGTTGATATTCGACGAGCGCGATTATTGACTAAAATGTCCAACATTCCGCCGATCACCTACCGCTCGATCGAACGCGCAGTCAATGCTTTTTTAAAACAGCCGTCCGCAGAAGTCAGACTGACCGCAGGGCGGTATCATTTTTTGCTGAATGTAAACGGAGAAGATCTGCAGTATATTCCTTCCATCATCCAGACCGTCAACCATATGAAGCCCGCCCATTTAGCTTACACGTTTCGGGGCGGGTTTCATTATAGGTTTCAGGCTCCGAAAAGCTATCAAAACAGGCTTGTATTAAGAAGCAAAAACGGTTTTTTCGGGACGATTCCGGTCTATTTAGACGGCCAGTATCCGCTTGATGATTCATTTTATTTGAACGGCTTCCGCGAGATTGACGGTTTGCCGCGCAGATTCAGGCATCAGCTGACACTGCGCCATAAAAAGCAGCAAAACATTTGGTCTGCTTCACACCTTATGATGAGGGCAAGCACAGAAAATCGAACGAGACAAAAAGCAAAATCCAGTCTTAGATCCGGCATCAGCAATCAAAACGAGAAGGTCCAGTCGCTCAACATCAGCTTCAAATGCCAGCACGATATCAAACAAACGGGTTCACTTGAAATGAAAGAAAAATGGTGGACGCTTAACGGCGCATATTTCCTTGACGGGACAAAACAGCTGGCAGCGTCAGCGCAAAAAATCGCATTATAAAAGGAGACATGAACATGGCAGAACAATTAACGGTGACAACGCTTTATGCAAGACAGCAAATGGCAAAAGCACGGGCGGAAGGAGGCACACTCACTAAAATCGTCAAAATGGCTTTCGGAAACGGAGGAACAAACGATACAGGCGAACCGATTTCATTACAGGGCACAGAGCAGGCGCTGAAAAACGAACTTCTTCAAAAAGACATCGACGGATTCGTCTTCATGGAACCGGCGAAAGTCCGCTATACATGCACATTGGAAGAAAGCGAGCTGGCCGGGGAGATCATCAACGAACTCGCCCTTGTCGATGAAAACGGAAAATTCACCGCGGTCAGGACCATGACAGACAAACATAAAGACGGCGACATCGAATTCGTCTTTGAAATCGACGACATTTATTAAGGGGGATTTAACAAGTGGACATTCAAAAACCGAGACGCTTTGAAACGACAGACCGCGCCCATGCCGATTTGTTTAATGAAGTGATTGATCAGCTGAATGAAAATGATAACCTGATTGGACAGCGTGCTGAAGAGGCTGAAAAGAATGCGAAGGATTTTACGGATCAGCATGTTAAGAATAAAAACAATCCGCATAATGTAACATCTGAACAGGTGAACATCATAAATGAACTTGCAGAAGATACTCCGCTTTCTTCCTATCCAAATGGCTATTCTATGATGGCCGGCACAGAAAAAAACGGATACCATTCCTATACAACGGTACTGACCTATAAGATTGACCAAATGCGTGGCACACAAATGATGATGGCTCAAGACAATATGAAGCCAAAAATCCGTTATTGGAACGGCGGTTCTTCCTGGACGGCGTGGGTGGAATTAGAATCAGCCGATGATGCGCAAGGCAAGGTAGATGCACATGCAAATGACAATAAACTGCACATTACTGGGGCGGAGCGCACGAAGTGGAATAATGGGCAACTATATAAATTAACCTCTGACACAGGTATACACAAACTGAACTTGTCTGATAAAGACATTCTTGAAGAATTGAAAAATGCGAGGACGGTAACATTTTATTCTAATAGCACAACAGTGAATAATCCTGCTCAACATATTTCATTAAGAGGGCTGCAAATAGGTCAAGACAATGTCAGCGAAGTGATCGCGCTGGGAAATGACGGATCTACATGGAGAACTACACAGGGGAATGGGACGTTTAAAGAGTGGACAAAACTCGAAACAGAAGCAGGGGCACAGCAAAAAGCAACCAAGGCGCTTAATGATGCAAAAAGCTATGCCGACACGAATTTCACAAATCAAAAATTAACTGTATTGACCGATTCTGATGCGATTCAAGATGCAACAGTAAGCGGGGATACCTATCCCAACGGAATAACACTTATGAACATAAATAACAATCAAACAGGGTATCCTTTAGGCTACGGTTTAATAAAAAATGAGAAATGGTCAAATTTTCGTTTTACACAGTACTTTTATGGTCTTGGCAACCAATTAAATACTAATACAGGAATTGGAACGTGGGTTCGTCATTGGTATACTAGCTCGGGGTGGACGACGTGGGAGAAAATATCCGGTTTTGCTCATGCAAATGTCAGTACTAATGGCAGACAGGCTCTGACAAAGGGGGCCATTAACAAAATTGAGTTTAATCGAATCATTAAAGACAGCCACAATCTTTTTGACACCTCTAAAAACCGTTTTACAGCTTCACATTCAGGAGTGTATCTGATAGGCACCGGAGTATATATGGATAATTCTATGAACTACTGTAATTTTGAATTAATCGTATATTTGAATGGAAGCAGGTATAAAAATATTGGGCATTATCGGATTCCAACACCGGCAAATACCGCTTCATCAGAACTGAATGTTGGGGTGTACGGAAGCTGTACAGTGCCGATGAATCCTGGAGATTATGTAGAGATTCATATGTATGTCAATTATAACGGAGATGAGCAGCGTTATATTGCCGACAGAACTGGTCAATATAACTATTTTGATATATTGGAGCTTGGAGGTATCAATTATTAAAAATGATAATATACGATGCAATCATGTACAAATATCCCAATGCAATTCCGAATCAGGATTTTGAAATTAGAGCAGAAAACGGGAATGTTTACATCAGTAAGTGGAACTTAAGTGAATCGGCTCCATCTCAGGAAGAACTTGAATTGTGGTGGGAGGAATCTCAGCAATATCCTGCATATATAGATGAGGATCCGCTGAAAACATTGGGAGAGCAGCTATCTCAAGAAAGAATCGCCCGTAAAAAAATTGAGAGAGCAAATCAAACAATGGAAAATGAGTTGGCTGCCCTTAAATTAGAACTCTTCCATTTAAAAGGAGGTCAAGAAAAATGAATTTTTGGATTTTAGCTTTGTATTATAAATGGGCAACAGTTGATGTGGTAAAAGAAGCCATTCATTTAGAGGATTGTACCTTAGACGATATAAAAGAAGGCGTCGAGAAAAAATTAATCTCAGAGGAGCAGTATCAAGAGTTGGCTGGAGAGGAATTCAAATTGGCTGTAGCACAAGGATTGTAAAAAATCGGGGCGGTTTGAAGCGACAGATGCAAAGTATGAAAACAAATGTTGATATGCATACGAGAAATGAGAATAATCCAAGATGAAATAATTCCGCGCTAAATACGCGAGATATTGAAAGGAGGGAGGATGTAGATGCCGCAAACAAATGAAATGGACGTTTTTCAAAAAGAAATAACAGAAATTAAATCAGGTCAAAAAACGCTTGAAAAGCGTGTCAGCACACTCGAAAGAACGTCAGAACGCCACGATCAGCAAATCATGTCGATCAATGACAAGCTGAATAAGATTGAAGAAAACACTACTTGGATCAAGCGCAGCATCACAGGCGCCATCATCACAGCGGTCAGCACCGGCCTCATCGGCGGAGCGATCGCTGTTTTTTATAGCCTGCTGCAGAAATAAGGGAGGAAAATCAGATGAAGAATGTGGACAAAGGCACAGTCGTACGGACGGTGCTTCTTTTTATTGCATTGGTAAACCAGACGTTGATGATGTGCGGGAAACCGGTTTTGCCGATCAGCGAAGATCAGATCAATACATTGGCGGACGCTCTGTATGTGGCCGGATCTGCGGCTTTTACGATCGTCACATCGCTTATCGCCTGGTTTAAAAACAACTATGTCACGGAGAAAGGCAAGCAACAAAAAGGCGTTTTACAGCAAAAAGGCTTAACGAAATGATGCTGCCTAAGGGTGGCTTTTTATTAAAAAGAAAGGGATGATGAGGTTGGTTAAGGTAGTAAAGAACTTTGTAAAAATCAATCAATACACCCGGCCCGGTCTTAAGTTGTCAGGCGTAAAAGGGATTGTGATGCATTGGACGGCAACACCGGGTGCACCGGCGCTGAATGAACGGAATTATTTTAACGGCACTTGTATTGCTGATAAACGATATGCGTCTGCTCATTACTTTGTGGACTGGAAAGAGGCACAGCAGATTATTCCTGAAAATGAAGTTGCATACCATGCACATGACAGAAATCGCTGCTATGTCAGCTTTCTAAAGCCGAATGCCAACACGAAGGCTATCGGCGTTGAATTGTGTGTTGAAAAAAACGGCAAGATTCACAGCGAAACCCTTCAAAATGCTGCTGAATTGGTCGCCGATTTGTGCAAGCGCTACGGGCTGTCAACTGACAAAATCGTCCGTCATTACGATGTAACAAACAAAAACTGTCCTGCACCGTGGGTGAGCGATTCAAGCCAGCTGACGGCCTTCAGGAAAAAAGTTGACAGCCTGCTTGGTAATAAAACGATCTCTAAAACAACGGCATCCACGAGCCAGCCGAGCAAATCGACCGGAACTATCCTGAAAAAAGGTTTGTCAGGCTCAAAAGTAAAGGCGCTACAAAAACGCCTGATTGCCGCAGGCTTTTCGCTGCCGAAGTACGGGGCTGACGGCTCTTACGGAAATGAAACCGTACAAGCTGTCAAATCTCTTCAAAAGAAAGCCGGAATTGCGGTTGACGGAATTTACGGACCGGCAACAGAAAAAGCATTGCAGGCTATTGAGGCGAAAAAGAAAAAATCATCTTACAAGCTGCCGTCCGACATCTATAAAGTGAAAAGTCCGATGATGAAAGGAACAGCCGTCCGGCAGATTCAGGATGCGCTGGCTGCTCTTTATTTCTACCCGAACAAAAAAGCCAAGAATCACGGGATTGATGGCTATTACGGCCCAGACACAGCGGATGCCGTAAGACGATTCCAGTTGATGCACGGGCTGTCTGCTGATGGCATTTATGGGCCGAAAACGAAAGCGAAAATAGAGTCATTATTGAAGTGAAAATAGGCTCTCGTGACAGAGAGCCTATTAAAATAAAATACTAATCTTATAGCAGATAAAAAATTAAAAGTTTATAAAATTTTAAAAAAAATGGAATTCCCTTTCTGTTGGTTTATATGTTAATATTTTACTTGTGGATATAAACTATAGGAGGTTTAATTTGGTATGAAGAGTTTGAAAGCTAGAGTGTTCATGGTACTTTCTGCACTAGCACTTCTAACCACAGTTGTATTGACTACGCCGGCTTCTACAGTACAAGCCAAAAATGTAACAGAGAGCTTGATGAGTAACCAGAAAGTTAACGATGTCGTACAAAATATTGACGAAGAAGACATGGAGAAAGCAAAAAGGTTTGTGAAAGAAGCATTGATCACAAATGATGATTTTACATATTCAGTCGACCGTCAAAAAGCAATTCAGATTGGATTTACAGTAGATCAAGTAACTAACATGGCTCTATTTTATGAAAACTTACCAACAGAACAAGTGAAATTTTTAGAGGAAGGGAAACAGGTTGCGAATAAAGGCGATAATCAAATCAAGCCTATGTTTGTACCTGCGTTACCTTGGGTTGTATATATTTCACTTCAAGAATTAATCGCACTTTTGACAGCACTTGGATTAGCAGGAGTGGCACAAGCGTTCTTAAAAGATCTTTATACACATGGGATCAAACAAGCATGCAAAAAGTTTTCCAAAAAACATAAGAAAATTAAACAGTTCTGTAAAAATAATGGATATCCAACGAAATAAAAAAAGCTCCTGGATTATTTCCAGGAGCTTTTTATATATAAATCGCACATAAACCCGCAAAAACACCTATAACAAAATAGTCGTTACTGTCCATTTTCTTACCGTTTTTAACAAAAACATTCAAAGCCCAATTCAGTTTTGTACCATCTGCCGTCTTTGTAACAAATTTTTTGCTGATATTGTAGTACATTACTTTGAAAAGGGCGAATGCAACTGAACCGAACAAATAGAACAAGATAAAGTTACCAAAAAACAAAAGCATTTGCTGGTCACTCCCAGATCTTTGAATTCTTTAACCAACACCTCAATTTTACCAAATATGTTTATATTAGAAAAGAAGACGTTTGTAGCATCTTTGATCATGGAAAGGGTTTATTTCATTTCCACGCCGACAACATCCTCAAATTTAATGAGGCTGGTGTCCCCTTTTGAATCCACGACATGAAAAACCTTGCGGATCTGGTTTATGTAATGAATTTTTCCTTCTATACAAATGATTTCTCCGGTTTCAGCCCATTTAAAAACGGCAGCGGCTTAAATACAGCGAACTGCACCAGGGAATTAAACTCCATCGCCTCACATATAACCTGTTCCATATCTTCTATTTGAGCCATGTCAAGCACCGGCCTTTTCACTCTGTTGCGGTTGCTTTCTAACTCTCGAAGCAAGCTGACATGCTCCGGCAGCATCATAGCTGTCCATTTAACTGTTCCCCGATCTTATCTTCTTATATGGAAGCGAATGTCCTATTTTCAAGCAGATGAATAAATGGGCAAATTGGGAGCGAGCGGGGAGCGGATTCACTCCCAATTAGGTATATTTAGTTCCTACAGACAGCAAAAAAGGGCAAAGAACCTTGATACGACGGGTTTTTGATTAAGTGATGGCCCATAGTGTCTCTAAGGGTCAACGGCCTTCTAAGCCGTCGGTCAGCCGTGCGGCGGATTTAAGAAGCTTTTTCCCAAATGCGGGCGCTGTCGAACGATTCCCACTTTTGAATGGGATCAACGGCCGAATGCAAAATGGACAGGAAGCTGTGAAAGGGTTCGTGTCTCTCTTTTTGTTTCAAATTTTCAAAAAACAACTACCATACTACCACTCTTGTATGGTAGTATGTCAGATAAGGGGGCCTAAACATGAATGTTAAACAATCAAACTTACGATCTGTCAGAGACCAGATTTACTATTTCCTTATGGAAGACATCATGAAGTTTCGGCTCGTTCCGGGGACGCACATATCGGAAAAGGAGATTTCAGAACGGTATGAAGTCAGCCGAACGCCGGTCAGAGAGGCTTTTTTGCAGCTTTCAAAAGAGGGGCTGCTCGAAATCTATCCGCAAAAAGGGACCCGTGTATCTTTAATCGACCTTAACTTGGTGGAGGAAGCGAGGTTTATGAGGGAAAATCTCGAAAAGGCCGTTGCCGAACTGGCATGTGAAGAATTCTCAGATGAGGCGATGTTTGAACTGGAGCGAAATTTGAAGATGCAGGAAATGTCGATTGAACAAAAAAATTACGAAAGCTTATTTGATTTGGATGAAGCATTTCACACAACGATTTTCGAGGGCTGCCGAAAATCTAATATTTGGTCGGTGATTCAGCAAATGAATGTTCCATTTCGGAGAATCCGTTTTCTAAGGCTTGCTGCCGACTTCAACTGGAATACGATTTATCAGCAGCATGCCGCCATAGCGGAAGCCATCAAGTCAAAACAGCCGACAGAAGCCCGCAGGATCGCCGAGGAGCATTTAAAACTCGTGATCGTTGATAAGGAAATGCTGATTGAGGAATTTCCCGGCTACTTTAAAAAGTAAGCGCTTTTAAAAAGGAGTGGTGATGTGAAAGCTGCGGTGATGACAAAACCTTTTTCAATCAATTTTCAAGATATCCCCTGTCCTGAGCCCGATGCTCATGAAGTCCTCGTCAGAGTAAAGGCCGCCGGCATTTGCGGGAGTGATGTCCATTTTTATGACGGTTCAAATCCTTATGGACATTATCCGCAGATCTTTGGACACGAGCTGTCAGGCATTATCGAAAAAACGGGTGCAGGGGTAAAGAAAAGATCGCTGGGAGAACGCGTCGTCATTGAACCAGCCATTTCGTGCGGGAGCTGTTATCCTTGCAGGAAAGGGAAGACGAATGCCTGTGTAAACATTGATATGATCGGATCGGTGCGGAGAGGAGGGTTCGCGGACTTTTTAGCCGTTCCGGAAACGCATGTCCATCCCATTCCCGACCATATGGACTTTGTGACAGGCGCATTATGCGAGCCATTTGCAATCGGCGCTCAAGCGATAAAGCGCGCAAGCATACAACATGGCGAAACGATTGTCATATTGGGAATGGGGCCGATCGGATTAACGATTTTGGCTCAGGTTAAAAAGCGGTTTCAAGCTGACGTTATCGCCGTTGATCCCGTACGGGAAAGGCTGGAGCTTGCGAGAATGTTCGGCGCAGATTCCGTCATCCATCCTGTTGAGGAACATGCAGAAAAAACCATTTCCAAACTGACAAACGGGGACGGTGCCGGAATTGTTTTCGAAGCGGCGGGCATCCCCGCGACGATTGAACAATCGGTCCGTATCGCAGCACCAGGGGGGCGGATTGTCATCGTAGGCTTGACAGGGGAGGATGTGACGATCCCCGGGCTTCTTTTGACAAAAAAAGATATTGAGATTCATGGAACAAAGCACAGCGTCAATCAGTTTCCCCGCGTCATTGAATTTTTAAATGAAAATCCACAGCTGGCACAATCTTTCGTCACTGAAATTATGCCGTTTATGGAAATAGAAGAGGCGCTGAAAAAAGCGAAAAACTGTCCAGAACAGGTAACTAAAATCATTTTATCCTATTAAATTGGACTGGAGGATGCCATGATGAAAATGGTTTTCAGATGGTACGGAGAAGGAAATGACACCGTCACCCTTGAGCAGATTAAGCAAATACCGGGCGTTGAAGGCATTGTTTGGGCGCTTCATCATCTTCCTGCCGGTGAAGAATGGCCGCTGGAAGATATCATGGAAGTCAAACAGGTTTGCGAGCGAAACGGGTTTCACATTGAGGTGGTTGAAAGCGTTAACATTCACGAGGATATTAAACTGGGGCTGCCGACGAGAGATCTTTATATTGAAAGATACAAACGAACGATTGAAAACTTGGGCGAAGCCGGTGTGAAAGTGATCTGCTATAATTTTATGCCGGTATTTGACTGGCTTCGCACGGATTTATATAAAGAAGCTGCAGATGGTTCGACCGCTTTGTTTTATGAGCATGCAAAAGTGCATCATATCAATCCTTTTGAGCTTGTCGATCAAATCGCCAACAACCTTGAGTTTACAATGCCCGGCTGGGAATCTGAAAGGCTGGAGCATCTGACAAGGCTTTTTGAAGCGTATCAAAACGTGACAGAAGAAGACTTGTGGAGCAATCTTCAATATTTTCTGGAGCAGATCATTCCAACCGCCGCACGCTGCGGGATCAAAATGGCGATCCATCCGGATGATCCGCCATGGCCGGTTTTCGGACTCCCGCGCATCATCACCTCTGGCGAAAACATTGGGCGCCTGCTTCGTCTCGTAGATCATCCTTCCAATGGCATCACTCTTTGCAGCGGCTCATTGGGCGCCAATCCTAAAAATGATATCACCGGCATGATCAAAGCCTATGCAGAACGGATTCCGTTCGCCCACATACGAAATGTCAAAGTCTATGAAAATCGGGATTTTATCGAAACGTCACACAGAATGGCAGATGGCTCCGTTGATATTTGCGGAATTGTCAAAGCGTATCATGAAACAGGTTTTTCAGGTTATGTACGCCCAGATCATGGGCGCCACATATGGGATGAAAAATGCAGACCGGGATACGGCCTATATGACAGGGCGCTGGGAATCATGTATTTATGGGGCATTTGGGATTCACTTGAAAGAGAAAAACGGGGGGCTTCACCATGCTTGAAATCCATGAACATTTAGCTGGAAAAACGGCGGTCATCACAGGCGGCAGCGGCGTGCTCTGCGGGGCAATGGCGAGGGAACTCGGACGTCAGGGCATGAAAGTGGCCGTCTTAAACCGGAACGTTAAAAATGGAGAACTTGTAGCTGAGGATATACGAAAGGCCGGAGGAGCGGCGATTGCAGTCGAGTGTGATGTACTGGATCAAACAAGTGTTGAACGGGCGAATGACGTGGTCACGCGTCTTCTTGGCGGCTGCGATCTTTTGATCAACGGAGCCGGCGGCAACCATCCAAATGGCACGACATCGAATGAAACCCTGCATCCTGACCACTTCGCAAATGAAAGCGAAACCACATTTTTTCATCTTAACAGCGATGATGTCGGATCTGTGCTGAATATAAATTTTCTCGGATCTTTCATACCAACCCAAATATTTACGAAACAGATGCTGAACAAAAAGGGGGCTTCAGTGATCAACATCTCTTCAATGAGCGCACAAACCCCAATGACAAAAGTGCCTGCATACAGCGCCGCGAAAGCGGGCATCGAAAATTTCACAAAATGGCTCGCCGTCTACATGGCTGAAACGGGGATCCGCGTCAATGCGATTGCACCCGGCTTTTTCTTGACGAATCAAAACCAACGGCTTCTTCTTGATCAAAACGGAGGATGGACACAAAGAGCGGAGAAAATCATCTCTCACACTCCGATGAAACGGTTTGGAAGACCGGAAGATTTATTGGGAACTCTGCTTTGGCTGGCGGATGAGAACATGTCCGGGTTTGTCACAGGCATTACTGTGCCTGTAGATGGAGGATTTATGGCATACTCAGGAGTCTGAATCATGTAAGGGGGCATACGGATGAAGCAAATTGTGTGTGAAAAGCCTTACCGATTTAAAATGACGGAAGTAGAAGCACCTGAACCGAAACGGGGAGAAGCGTTCCTTAAGGTGAAGCGCATCGGGATTTGCGGCACGGACTTTCACGCTTATTGCGGAAGACAGCCATTTTTTTCATATCCAAGGGTGCTCGGACATGAACTGGCGGGAGAGATTGTCAGTATTGATGATCCCCGCGAACTTTTGAAGACGGGCGATCCGGCTGCAGTCATTCCTTATTTGGAATGCGGAGAGTGTGCCGCCTGCCGGATCGGCCGGCCCAATTGCTGTGTGAACCTGAAAGTGCTGGGCGTTCATACAGACGGAGGCATGCAGGAGTATATCACAATCCCGGCAGACCACTTGATCAAGACAGAGGATTTGACATACAGTGAAGCGGCTGTCGTTGAGTGTTTAAGCATCGGCGCCCATGCTGTCAGCAGGGCGGATATTAAAAAAGGGGAGCCGGTGCTCGTGATTGGAGCGGGGCCCATCGGACTCAGCGTGATGAAATTCGCGAAATTGAAGGGGGCAAAGGTGATTGCAATGGATGTCCGAGAGGAGCGTCTTGCATTCAGCCGGATGTGGGCGGCTGTCGATGAAACGGTCATCGCTGGGGAAAAAGCAGCTGATGAGATCAAACAAATAACGGAAGGGGACTTTCCTGGAGCGGTTTTCGACGCGACCGGACATTCCGCTTCCATGAATCAGGCTTACCGGTATACTGCTCACGGAGGGCGGATCATATATGTCGGACTTGTTAAAGATCGCCTTACGTTACCGGACCCTGAATGCCATAAGAGAGAACTGGCTGTTCTATTCAGCCGCAATGCATTAAAAAGTGATTTTGAGACGGTCATTGAAGCCATTAAGGAAGGCGATGTCGATGCAAAACAATTGATTACCGGACATATTCCGTTCAGTGCGGTAGTTGATGGGTTTGAATCAGCGCTTGATTCAGAAGAAAAGCCGTTGAAGGTGTTAATCAGTTTGTAAGACTTCACCAAAAAAAGTAAACGCTTACAAAAATATAGAAAGAGGGGTTGCCCATGTTTTCAAACGGCCGGGGATTTGTGATCGTGATGCTCTTTTTGGCAGGGGTGATTAATTATTTGGATCGTTCAGCTCTTTCTGTTGCTGCTCCGTTCATTCAGGAAGATCTGAACATCCGGCCCGCTCAAATGGGGATGCTGTTCAGCAGCTTTTTCATCGGGTATGCGATATTTAATTTCATTGGCGGCTGGGCATCAGACAAATACGGCGCAAAAAATACGCTGTCGGCGGCAATGGTCGTCTGGTCGGTGTTCAGCGGAGCGATCGCACTTACGTACAATTTTGTTTCACTGTTTATCATCCGTGTCATCTTTGGTATGGGAGAGGGGCCTCTTTCAGCATCAACAAGCAAGGCGGTCAACAACTGGTTCCCGAAAAAAGAAAGGGCAAGGGCGCTGGGAATGACGATGTGCGGCACTCCGCTCGGCGGGGCGATTTCGGGTCCGATCGTCGGACTGATCGCCATCCATTGGGGCTGGAAGGCTTCTTTTGTTCTCATTATGCTGATCGGGCTGATTTGGGTTTGGTTTTGGATCAAGTATTCGAAAGAAAGGCCCGACGAATCCCACGGTGCCGCTCATGAGAAAGAAGAGCATTCGAAAAAAACCGCTGATATACCGCTGTCTTTTTATTTAAAACAGCCGACGGTCCTTTTTACCGCTTTCGCTTTTTTCTCATACAATTATATTCTGTTTTTTTTCTTAACGTGGTTTCCAAGCTATTTAACGACGGCCCGCGGATTGAGTATACACGATATGAGTATTGCCACGATCATTCCGTGGGTTGTTGGATTTATCGGTCTTGCACTGGGGGGATTTATTTCTGATTACATCTTCAGGATTACAGGCAAGGAGATGTTTTCAAGAAAAGCGGTCCTTGTCGTTTGTCTTTTGGCTGCGGCTGTATGTATAGGATTTGCCGGAATGGTCGCCACCGCTTTCGGAGCGGTCGCATTAGTCGCTTTATCGGTTTTCTTTTTGTATTTGACAGGCATCACCTACTGGGCGATTATTCAGGATATCGTTCACCCAGACCGGGTCGGAGGCGTCAGCGGATTCATGCATTTTCTGGCAAACACGTCAGGGATTATCGGTCCGACTGCCACGGGATTCATGGTAGAATACAGCGGCTCCTTTACAAGCGCATTTTTGCTTGCAGGAGGGCTGGCGGTGGCAGGCTCCCTTTGTGTGGCATGTTTTGTAAAACCGATTCAGTCCGATAAGCTGCCGCAATCCGTCACAGGTGATGAACAGGGCCGCTTTTTATCATGACGACACGCTGGGGGGACGGCAAGTATATCAATATAAAAACGCTTCTCATCTTGAGAAGGCTTCAGCGTGTCGACAAACCCTCGCATTTGTTGTCAGGCCTGCTGAGTCGGTCTCACGTAAGGAACGGCGGCAAATCGCTCAGGCGTCCTGCCTGAACATCGCCCTCATCACATCTAAAAGTAAGGAGTTGTGCGGACGTCCTGTGAAAGTCCGATGCTCGTCTTTTCGGGACACGCTGAAAAGGATGGCAAAAACCTAAAACTTTAAACCGTTTTAGGTTTTTGTCAACAATCTGAGCCCTTCTCATCTTGAGAAGGGTTTGCGACCGGGCCGGCAGCTCACTGCTTCTTTTTCCTCTTGTTTAACACCTTAATCATTTTCTCGCTTCTTTTTCTGAGGAGGGCCGTATAGTTCGACAGGCCGAATTTTGCGAAATCAACATATTTCACATGTTTTTTGAGCTTTTTCACAGTATCACCTTATCAGCATTGATTGGTTTATTGTATGTATCAGCTGGGAAAACGGAATAAGGACGGGAGAGTTTTTTCCCGTCCTCAAAGTCACGCTTTTTTTCTTTTATACTCGCCAATCAGCCGTTCGTTTTGTTTGAAAATCCGTTCGGTATGGGGGCTGACTTCATATTTTGCAATGCTTGTGTTAGATTGCTTTTTAAACACTTTAAATGAGAGGCGTTTCTTTGAGCTTTCTTGGTCTTGCAGAAAAGCAGGTTCCATTTAATCGTCACCTTCCTCTTCGTTTGGTAGCAGGAGATCATAGATGCTGGTTAAAGAAGTAAACAGGAGATAATCGAATTCTGTGACTAGATCGTCTGAAGTTAATTTTATGACATAGTCAAAATCATGGATCGAAAATGGGATCAGGACCATTTTTCCATTTTCTTCGTAATATACGTCTTTTCGATCCAACTTTTCCTGAACAGCGAAACGGTTTTCCATGTGTTCAAGCAAATGATCTTTGCTCTGCTTTGCATTATATTCACATAATGCAGCAGATATATTCATTTTTTCGCCAAACCGGCTGATCAGCTCTTCAATACCTTCGGCATAAGCTTCTATATTTCCATAATATATATGGATCGGCTCGTTTTTCAATAGGTATTGAAACGTTTTCAGCCTATTTTGATATGTGTGGAGAAGATCATTGTTTTCTTCGAGAAGCATCCTTGTGTCTGTTGCGAGTTCATGGCTGCCAAGTTTTTTGAAATAGGCGTTTAAGAAAATAAAGGCATCAGTCAGCGTGAAAAAAACGGCGACGATCAGATAATGAAGCGGGTCTGTGAAAATGGACTGAGGATGCTGCGTCCAATATGTGACGGCTCCGATGACATAAAGCAGGTACCACGTTTTCCGAATGGCAATCGTTTTTTCTGTCAGCTTTTTTTCAAAGCGCCAGACGGCAAAAACGTACAAAGCCAGGGTCAGAACGATGATCCAAACGAAGAATTGATAAAATAGCAGCATAACTTGCTCCCTCTTCCCGAAAATAAGTGCTGTCCTGCTTTATTTTTATGCCGGAAATGACGGAAACATGAAAACTCCCGTCCTGGAATCGAACGGGAGCTGCTGATTAAAAAAATAATTCCAATATAAAATAGGCAAATGCGCCGAGGGTTGCTGAAATGGGCAGGGTAATGACCCATGTGATGATCATTCGTTTTGCTGTACCCCAGTTCACGCCTTTCACCCTGTGGGAAGCGCCAACACCTAAAATCGATGAAGAAATAACGTGTGTCGTGCTGACTGGCAGGTGAACAACCGTTGCGCCGAAGATGATGGCAGCACCTGTCAAGTCGGCGGAAACACCGTTGACAGGACGGATTTTCATGATTTTTCCGCCGACCGTTTTAATGATCTTCCAGCCGCCGACAGATGTTCCGATCCCCATGGCCGTGGCGCATGCGAATTGCACCCAGAACGGGATGTCGGTTGTACTGTGCAAGTTACCTGCGATTAAAGCCATCGTAATGATTCCCATCGCTTTTTGGGCGTCGTTCGTCCCGTGGGTATACGACTGAATGGCTGCTGTTGCGATTTGAACCCGGCGGAAACGCTTATTCGTTTTGGCGAGATTGCTGTTTTTAAAAATGACTTTGATGATGCTGTAGATGATATAACCTAAAACAAACGCTAAAATCGGCGATAATATAAGTGCTTCGATAATTTTGATAAATCCGCTGTATTTAATCGCTCCGAAACCTTCTGATGCGATAACGGTTCCCGCGATGGCTCCGATAATCGCATGGGAGGAGCTGCTCGGAATCCCGAAATACCAGGTCAAAAGGTTCCACGTAATTCCCGCAATGAGGGCGGCTAAAATCACAACAGAACCGTTTTCTAATTTAAAAGGGTCGGCGATGTCGCTCGTAATTGTTTTCGCTACGCCAGTGAAGGTCATGGCGCCGGCGAAGTTCATGGCAGCGGCCATGATGATGGCATGCCTTGGTTTTAAAGCTTTTGTCGATACCGAGGTGGCGATCGCATTTGCTGTATCGTGGAATCCGTTGATAAAGTCAAATGCCAAAGCAAAGATGACAATCAATATGGTTAATACAAATAAAAGGTCCATTATAATCCCTCGTTACGCATTTTTCATTATGATGGTTTCTAAATTGTTGGCTACACTTTGGCAGGAGTCCGCGATTTCTTCAAGCGTTTCATAAATTTCCCGGTATTGGATCACTTTGATTGGGTCAGTTTGCGTGCCGAAAAGATTTTTCAGTGATTTGCGGTGCAGATTATCGCAATTGTGTTCGTATTCCTTAATTTTGATCGCATGCGGCTGAATTTCTGTCAGACGGTTTTCAGCTAGGAGTTCAATCGTAATCAAAATTTCTTTTGCGCATTCTCTGACATAGCCGCTGAATTTATCAATGTGCTCATCTGAAGAGGTAATCGAGAAGATTTCCATCATGGCAGAGAAATGTTCGATGCCGTCGAGAACATCGTCAAGACTGTTTGTCAGCTGAAGGATATCTTCGCGTTCGATCGGTGTGATAAAAGCTTTGTTCAGCTCCTTAATCATCGTATGTACATAAGTATCTCCTTTTGTCTCATACTCTTTTAAGGTATCTGCGAATTCCTTAAGGGTTGTTTGATTCGTCACTTTATAGTTAACAAAATACTCAGCTGTTTCATCTAAATTTTTTGCGATTTCCGTCAAGAGCACGGAAAACTTGTCTTTTTTTCTTTTTAACATTTGTAACCCTCCATTGTTTAAATGAGACAATGCACACATCAAAATATTATATAACTTTTTGTCGAAAAAAAACAGGTGCAGTCGAAAAACAATTTAATTTTCAGGTAGCTGTCACTTTTTGGTGAGGTAGTAAGCACACTGTGACAAATGTGCTGTTTTATAGAGAATAGTCGGTTTTGCTTATCTGTATTTGCGTCTAAAGAATGAGTTATCGAATTTTTTTTCTTGAAATAGGTGTTTTGATTTAAAAATACCGAAAATTGTGATTTTTCCTTATTTTCAGTTCATTTTCCTGTTATAGTAGTAATAAACTGGAAAGGAGAGTGAGCTGATGAAACGGTTAACTTCCTTGTTTTTTGTTTTTTGTTTGACGGTTGGTTGCTTTTTTAGTCCAGTGTCAAAAGCGGAAGGTGTAGAGAGCAGCGGGGAAAAAGTCGCTGTCGGAAAAGACGGGATGGTGGCAACGGCTCATCCGCTGGCATCAAAAATCGGCGCCGAGGTTTTGAGAAAGGGCGGGAATGCGATTGATGCATCAATTGCCATTCAATTTGCCCTCAATGTAACAGAGCCGATGATGTCGGGAATCGGCGGCGGCGGTTTTATGATGGTCTATGACGGCGAAACGAAGGAAACCTCGATTATCAACAGCCGGGAGCGGGCTCCTCAAGGGGCTACACCTGATATGTTTTTGGATGGGGACGGAGATGTCATTCCTTTTTCCAAAAGGTCGACACACGGTAATGCAGTAGGTGTTCCGGGTACGCTAAAGGGACTGGAAGCAGCGCATAAAAAGTGGGGAACGAAGAGAATGCAAGACTTGATCACTCCTTCCATCAAGCTTGCGGAAGATGGATTTCCGATCGATTCAGTTTTAGCGGATGCGATTGAGGATCATCAGGACAAACTGAGCAAAACGGCTGCGAAAGATATTTTTCTGCCGGACGGTGAACCTTTGAAAGAAGGGGATGAGCTCGTTCAAAAAGATTTGGCCAAAACGTTTAAATTGATTCGGAAAGAGGGTTCAAAAGCCTTTTATGATGGAGAAATCGGCAGTGCGATCGCGGACACGGTGCAGGATTTCGGCGGTTCAATGACAGCTGATGATCTGTCGCGCTATGGTGTTACAACAGACAAGCCGATCTGGGGAGAATACCACGGCTATGACATTGCAAGCATGCCTCCTCCAAGCTCAGGCGGGGTTTTCATGCTGCAAATGCTGAAGTTGATCGATGATTTTCATCTATCACAATATGATCCGAAGTCATTTGAAAAATATCATTTATTAGCGGAAACGATGCACCTGTCTTATGCGGATCGAGCGGCATATGCCGGTGATCCTGAGTTTGTCGATGTTCCGTTAAAAGGGCTGCTTGATCCGAAGTATATTGAAGAGCGGCAAAAATTAATCAGCCTTGACGAGGTCAACCGCGATGTCAAAGAGGGCGACCCGTGGAAATATGAAGAAGGGGAGCCGAACTATCAAATCGTGCCGCAGGCCGATGATAATGAAACCGGGGAAACAACCCATTTTACTGTTGCAGATCAATGGGGGAATGTAGTCTCCTATACAACGACGATTGAGCAGCTCTTCGGAACGGGGATTTTAGTTCCAGAGTACGGCTTGTTTTTAAATAATGAACTGACTGATTTTGATGCGGTCCCTGGCGGCGCCAATGAAGTGCAGCCGAATAAAAGGCCGCTGTCAAGCATGACGCCGACGATCGTCTTTAAAGATGACAAGCCTGTGCTGACTGTCGGTTCGCCGGGCGGAAAAACGATTATTGCATCCGTTTTCCAAACGATTTTGAATTACTTTGAATACGACATGAGCTTGCAGGATGCAATTGAAGAGCCGCGGATTTATACGAACAGCCTGTCTTCATACCGCTATGAATCCGGAATGCCGAAAGATGTGAGACTCAAGCTTAATGAATTCGGCCATAAATTCGGGTCGAACCCCGTTGATATCGGAAATGTGCAGAGTATTTTCATTGATCGGGAGAACAAATCCTTTATGGGTGTTGCCGATTCAAGCAGGAGCGGGACTGCGGTCGGCGTGAATATTAAACATTCGGCGAAATAACGGAGGATGGGCTTGGTCTAAAAGGTTTAGATCAAGCCCTCTTCTCTGTCCTCTTTAAAAGAGGATTTTTTTGAAAAGAGGAGAAATATATCTTTTGTAAGCGTTTACTGAATGTGGAGGGGATTTATCATGATTCACGCGTTGTCAAACGGATTTCACCGCTTTTGTGAGTGGGTGATGAGGCTTGCATACCTTAATTTGCTTTGGATCGGCTTTTCTTTGGCTGGAGCGGTCGTCTTTGGATTAGCGCCGGCGACTGCCGCCATGTTTGCCTTGACGAGACAATGGGTCATGGGCAATACAGATATCCCTGTTTTTCAGACGTTTTTTCAGACGTTTAAAAAGGAATGGGCAAAGTCAAGTGTTCTCGGTCTTATTTTATCGTCTATCGCCCTTCTTTTATATGTTGATTTTAACATTGCAGCCGTTTATTTTCACGATCAGCCCGCCGTATTCAGCATATTTATCAGTTTATTTATCATTTATGCCATTATCCTCTTATACACTTTTCCAATTGATGTCCACTTTGAGATGAAAAGAATCGAAGTTCTGAAATACAGCTTCATGATCGGCTTCTCCCGTCCGCTCATCACCTTTTTGATGATATTCAGCGCACTTGGAATGGCGCTGCTTACTTTATTTCACGTCACATTTCTTTTATTTTTCAGCGGCAGCGCATTAAGCTTGATTTTAACAAAATTGGCGTTTCGCGCTTTTCGATCAATTGACGGCCGTCATAAAGACAAACAGGCCGCCTTCACGCGTATGAAATGAAGGTGTTTTTTCAGTGAACAGATATCAGCATTTAAAAATTAAAGATCAACTGTTTATTTTGATTTCGCTCATTATGGCTGTTTCACTGATTTTGATTTTCAGCGGGGTTCAATACGCATTTCGCGTGTATGATCAGCAGATATACAGAAAATCGTCGCAAGTGCTGATGATGTCGTCAAAAAGCATTGAAGACGAACTGAAAAAAATTGAAGATGTCTCATATCAAATTACGACTGATCAAAACATTCAAGCCAACCTCTTAAAAGCTGGCCGCGATCAAAACAAATACGGCCGGTATCGGATGAAAAGAGAAATTTGGGATCAGCTTGCCGAATTCACCGGGTCGAAGCGATATATTAAATCGATTCATTTATTCGATGCTTTCGGGACGGAATATTCAGCAGGAGCAAGCTCTGCCGAGGCATTAAAAGAGCGGCGAAACATGCTGGCTGAAAAAGCGTCGCGCCAAAAAGGCGGAAACGTGTGGGTGACAATGCCGGGAGCAAACGGCGAGATTTTATCCGTCAGGGAAATCCGTTCCTATCAGAACTTAAACCTCGATCATCTTGGAATCGTTCTGATTGTGACCGATTTGCAAAGCATTGTCGCCGACCTTCCGAAGGACTTGGGGGAAGGGGCGGGGAAGATCGTAATGTCTGACGGCCGGAATGCCTTTTTTTCAGAAAGCCCTTTGAGCCGGATGGAAGAGCTCCGCTTATCATCTCCTGATCAAAACGGATACGACATTGTCGAAGAAAACGGCCAGCGCTTTTTCATCTCATATGTCAAGTCCTCGTATGAAAATTGGACGTATTGGAGTCTGATTCCTTTTGACACCATGTTTTCGAAAATATCAGCGATGAAATCCATACTCATCTCCCTTTTTATTCTCTTCTTTTTGACTGCCGTCCTCTTTGGAAGAAAAATGGCCAGGGGCATTACGAGTCCGATTGAGAAACTGGTAGCGGCCATGAAAAATGTGCAAAACGGCGATTTCAAAACAAAGTCGCTTTTTGTGGCTTCACCTGAGCATCAAGACGAGGTCAGTGTGCTGAACCGCAATTTTATCACGATGATTGAGCGAATCAATGAATTAATAGCGGAAAACTATGAGAAGCAGCTGATGCTCAAAGAAACAGAATTTAAAGCGCTCCAGGCGCAAATCAACCCCCATTTTTTATACAACACATTAGAGTCGATCAATTGGCTGGCCAAGACAAACCGGCAGCCGCAAATTTCAAAGATGACCGAATCTCTCGGATTTTTGCTGCGGAATGCCATCAATATGAAAACCGATGTCTTGACGATTGAGGAAGAAGCCGAGATCTTGCTTCATTACTTTACGATTCAGCGGTTTCGTTTTGAAGAAAGGCTTATGTTTGACGTTGAGATCGATCCTCTCGTCAAAACGTGTCCCGTACCGAAGCTGGTCCTACAGCCGCTGGCTGAAAATGCGATTTCCTATTGTCTTGAGCCGGTCATTGAACCTTGCCAAATCAAGATCAAAGCGTGCAAAGAGGGAGAATTCGTTTATTTAACGGTTGCTGACAACGGCCCGGGAATGGATGAAGGTTTTTTAGAAAAAGCGCGAAAGGGGCTCGTTCAGACAAGAGGCAGAGGCATCGGCCTGCAAAATATTGATGAGCGGATCAAGCTGATGTTTGGCCAAAGGTATGGCTTAAACATTTCAAGCGAAAAAAACAAGGGAACAACAGTGAGCATAAAAATACCATTTCAAAGCGGGGTGTTATGATGTATAAAGTGCTTTTGGCCGACGATGAGCGGATTATTCTAGAGGGCATCTCAAACATGATTGAGTGGCATGCATTCGGCGCGTCATTAGTTGGCGCAGTGCAAAACGGAACAGATGCCTATCAGCTGATATTGCGCGAGCGGCCGCATATTGTGATCAGCGACATTAAAATGCCGGGAATGGGGGGACTGGAGCTGATTGAGAAAGTGTCACGCGAATATCCGTCGACCCGGTTTATTCTGCTAACTGGTTTCGGCCAGTTTGAATACGCGAAAAAAGCGATGACATTCGGTGTCAGGCACTATTTGCTCAAACCTTGCAATGAAAGCCATATAACAGATTCGCTCAAGAGCGTGATCAGCGAGTTGAAAAAAGAAGAGTCGGCCAAACAGGTAAAAACAGATTTGGAGAGAATCAGGCCGCACCTTAAAAAACAAGTGTTAAAAGAGCTGATCACAGGCGAGAACATCGAAGCTGATGCGTGCTCGCGTTTTTTTGCGGAGCCAAAGAATATAAAGCTTATCTTGTTTTCAGTTCGAAGCGAAGTGGAGAGACGTCATGTTTCAGACTTGGAAAAGCTGGCCGATGATATCCTCAAGTGCTCTGTGATCACTTCCGTCCGGCTCAAAGATGCACTTGTATTCGCTGTTAGAGCAGAAGGGGATGATAAGAGGCTCGAGAAAAAAATCGACGGCATTATAAGGCGCTCATACGAGCAATTTCAGTTTGAACCGGCGGCCGCTTTGAGCGGAAGCGGCGAAATCGCCAAAGCGCCCGTTCTATATGAACATGTGCGAGCCAAACTGCATAAACAGACCAGTGAAGCAGAAGGGCAATCATCGGCATTAATCCGGAAAATGCTTGACCTGATTCAACAGGAAGCCGCCAACCCGAAGCTTTCACTAAAATGGGCGGCTCGAAACATGCTGTATATGAACCCGGATTATCTCGGCAAGCTGTTTAAACAGGTAACAGGTGAAAAGTTTTCAAGCTATGTGACGAAAGTCAGGATTGAAAAAGCAATGGCAAAAATGGAGCAGACAAGCGATATCACGATCGGAACATTGGCAGAGGAATTGGGATTTGGCAACAACCCGAAATACTTCAGTCTCGTCTTTAAAAAGTATACGGGCTATACACCGTCTGAGTACCGAAAAAGAGAAGAAAATCTGATCTAAAGCTGCCGGCACAGTCCGATGGCTTTTTTATATGGAAACAGAACTGACGGGATCTCTGTTTTTTTAACATTCTTCTCTGTTTTTTGAGTTTTTGGGACAGGATGGTGTCATTAAAATAAAATGTAAGCACTTACAAAAAGAGGAGGATGTTGATGAAAAGATTCGTGCTTTTCTCTTTATGCGCTTTCTTGATGCTTGGGCTTTACGGGTGCAGCTCCAACAGTGAAGAAACAGCAGGCGCAGACGGCAAAAAAACGATCACCTTGAGGGTCGCCTGGTGGGGCGGACAGCCGCGGCATGATTATACAACGAAAGTCATTGACATGTATGAAAAGGAAAATCCGCATGTCAAAATCGAAGCGGAGTTTGCAAATTGGGACGACTATTGGAAAAAGCTCGCTCCGATGTCAGCGGCCAACCAGCTGCCGGATGTCATCCAAATGGATACCGCCTATTTATCGCAATACGGGGAAAAAGGGCAGCTTGAAGATCTCTCAGCTTATGTGGAAGATGGTACGATCAACACCGATGCAGTCGATGATAAGACAATCAAGGGAGGTAACATCGGCGGCAAGCTGTATGGTTTTCCGCTCGGGGTCAATGTGCTGTCAGTCATTACAAATGATGACCTTCTAAAAGACGCCGGCGCGACGATTGATGATGAAAGCTGGACATGGAACGATTTTGAAAACCTTGCGCTCAAAGTGAGGGAAAAGACCGGCCAATACGGGTCAAACGGAATGCATCCGCCTGACGTATTTTTTCCATATTATCTCAGAACGAAAGGGGAGCGTTTATATAAAGAGGACGGAACGGGCCTCGCCTATACAGATGACAAGCTGTTTGTCGATTACTTTAAAAGGCAGGTGAAGCTTGTTGATGGGAAGGCTTCTCCGACGCCTGATGAAAGTGCGCAAATTAGAGGAATGGAAGACGATTTTATTGTAAAAGGAAGAACGGCTGCGACCTGGAATTACTCCAATCAATATTCGGCGTTTGCCCAGCTGACGGATGCGCCTCTTTCATTGCATCTGCCGCCTGAGCAGACGAAAGAAAAAGCGCTGTTTTTAAAGCCGAGCATGCTGTTTTCGATTCCAAAGAGTTCAAAACATAAAAAAGAGGCGGCTAAATTTATCGATTTCTTCATCAATAATGAAAAAGCCAATACGCTGATTAAAGGCGAACGGGGGGTTCCGGTCTCTTCCAAAGCGGCTGAAGCGGTGAAGTCAGAACTGAATGAAGAGGAAAAAAAGATTTTTGAATATGTCGAACGGGCTTCTAAACATGCAGGTGAATCAGATCCGCCCGAACCGATAGGCAGCGCTGAGATTATCAAATTGTTGAAGGATACTTCAGACCAAATTTTATTTAAAAAAATCACACCTGAACAGGGAGCCGTCAACTTCAGAAAAGAAGCGGACGCCATACTGAAACGAAATGAAAGGTAAGCCGGGCAAAGAAAGCAGCTCGGCCTGCAAGTCCAGGAGGATGTGAAAGTGAAGCGAAAATTACGAAATGACAACCTGGCGGGTTATGCGTTTATTTCTCCGTTTATTATCGGCTTTCTCTGCTTTACCGTGATTCCAATGGGGGCATCGCTGCTGCTGTCTTTTACCAATTATGATCTGTTTACAACGCCCCAGTGGATCGGCTTGGACAACTACAAAACGATGCTGACAGATGATGAGAAGTACTGGGGTTCATTGAAAGTGACGTTTTATTACGTGCTTGCCGGCGTGCCGCTCAGGCTGGCCTTCGCGCTTTTCATCGCGGTGATTTTGAACAGGGCAGAAAAAGGAGTTGGAATTTATCGGACGCTCTTTTATCTTCCGTCTATCATCGGCGGAAGTGTGGCCGTCGCGATTATGTGGCGCAATGTGTTTGGAAACGACGGTGTCATCAATGCGCTCCTGTTTTTTATCGGCATCGATCAAAAGATTCTTTGGTACCAGGACCCGACAAGTGCATTGTGGACCTTGATCCTTCTGTCGGTATGGCAATTCGGCTCTTCAATGCTGATCTTTCTGGCCGGATTGAAAAATATTCCGCCGATGTATCAGGAAGCGGCAAGCGTCGATGGCGCAAACAGGGTGCAGCGGTTTTTTATGATTACACTTCCGCTGCTTAGTCCGATGATCTTTTTTAACTTGGTGATGCAGACGATTTCCGCGTTTATGACCTTTACGCCCGCTTATATTATTTCTAAAGGAGAGGGCGGTCCGCTTGATGGGACGCTTTTGTATTCGCTTTATTTATTCCAGCGTGCCTTCAACTTTTTCCAAATGGGCTATGCCTCTGCTATGGCGTGGGTGATGCTCATTTTGATCGGCCTTGTGACATTCATTTTATTTAAAACATCATCCTTGTGGGTGCATTACGAATCAAAGGAGGAATAACAGATGGAGCCGGTAAAGGAAACTCCCGGGAGGACGGGGTCTGTACCGCTTGCCGCAAGGAGCGGAAAAAGCAAAACGGGACAGATCGTCTTCCATGCTGCAACGACTGGTCTTGCGATCATTCTTCTGTATCCCGTCATATGGCTGATGGTCAGCTCATTTAAAGAAAGCGCGAGCATTTTCACGACGTCCCATTCGTTAATTCCCGATCCTTTTGTCATATCCAATTATGCTGAAGGCTGGAAGGGAATCGCAGGACAGCCGTTTATCACATTCATCAAAAATTCGCTGATCATTGTCGGTTTTTCGACTGTCGGAGCCGTCCTGTCTTCCGCATTCATCGCTTATGGGTTCGCGCGGATTCCGTTCAAAGGAAAGGCGTTTTGGTTTGCCTGTATGATGGTGACGATGATGCTGCCTCACGAAGTGCTGATGATTCCGCAATACATCATTTTCGCCAAGCTGGATTGGCTGAATTCCTTCAAGCCGATTGTCGTTCCTCAGTTTTTTGGGCACGCGTTTTTTATTTTTTTGATGATCCAGTTTATCCGGACGATTCCGGTTGAACTCGATGAAGCGGCAAAGATTGACGGCTGCAGCCGGCTCGGCATCTTCTTCAGGGTGATCCTGCCGCTGATTGCCCCGGCGCTTGCCACATCTGCAATCTTTTCATTTTACTGGAAATGGGAAGAGCTGATCAATCCGCTCCTTTATTTGAACAAACCTGAGCTTTATCCGGTTTCTCTTGCGCTGAAGCTGTTTTTAGATACGGAAACCGCCTCAAATTGGGGCGCGATGTTTGCGATGTCTGTCATTTCGCTGCTGCCGGTGATGATCGTGTTTTTTGCCTTTCAAAAATCGATCGTTCAAGGAATCAGCATGAGCGGATTAAAATAAAAAGGGGAGAAGCGTGTATGACAAAGCTTGTTTTTGATGAAGAAAAACTAAAAGAAGTGATTGACAGAATCGTCAAACGGACCTTTGAAATGGATTTTGAATGGGATTGGCCGGGAGGTGTGGCGTTTTACGGCGTGGCAGAAGCTTATGAAGCCACGGAAAATGAAGAATACCTCCAGCTTTTGAAAAACTGGACAGATGAAAAGCTTGAAGACGGTTTGCCTAAGCTTTCGATCAACGGTGTATCCATCGGCCATACCCTTTTGTCGCTCTATCAGGCAACAGGTGATGACCGCTATCTTGATACAGCAAGTCAAATGGCAGACTATGTGCTGCATGATGCGCCGCGGTTTGCAGACGGTATCCTTCAGCACACCGTCAATTCAGAGAAGAACGTGTTTCCGGAACAGGCATGGGTCGATACGATGATGATGGCCGGCTTGTTTCTCCTCCGCATTGGGAAACTTGTTGGCAGTGAAGAATATTTTGAAGATGGACTGCGGCAGTATCACGGCCATGAGGAGTTTTTGCAGGATATGGATACCAATCTGTATTACCACGCCTGGGACAATGTGGCGAAAAACCATATGTCAGGCATATTTTGGGCGAGGGGAAATGGCTGGGCCGCTTTGACAATGGCTAAAGCGCTGCCATTGATTGATGTGACACATCCGTCTTTTATGATTATTGACGGCTCATTGAGAGATCTGCTGAGCGCGCTGGTCAGGCTCCAGCACTCTTCAGGGTTATGGCATACGATCCTGACAGATCCTGATTCATATCTAGAGGTCTCCGGTTCTGCCGGAATTGCGGCCGGCCTTTTGTCGAGAGGCTCTTTATACCACAAATCCATTCAGAAAACACTGACTGCCATCACAGATGCAGTTGTACCGGATGGCAGGGTTGAGCGCGTTTCCGCGGGAACGGCTGTCATGAGGGATGTTCAGGGCTATAAGGATGTGCCATATAAACGGATTCAAGGCTGGGGACAAGGGCTTGCGCTGACTTTTTTGGCAGATGTCGTCCGCTCTAAATCCCGCGCATTTCAATAAAAATTGAAAAAGAAACATTCTTTTCATTTGCAGTGGGGGGAGAGGAATGAAAAAGCTGCATCAAAGACATGTTTCACGGCGGAAGGGGACCTATTTTAAGAAAAGTTTTGTGTTGATATTGCTGATCGCGTGTATACCCGGTTTATTAACAGGCGCAGGCATCTATTTTTTCTCAGCCGCAAAAATTGAAAATGAGCTTCAGCATCTGCATGAAAGCCAAGTCGGACGCCAAATCAGCCAGATCGATGACAAGCTGGAAGGGCTTGAGATCATGCTCTCCCAGCTGGCATATGATACGCGGCTGATGAACGGCCTTGCTCATACAGACTTAAAGACAGACTTTCACACGACATACCGATTGTCAAAATCACTGTTTATGCTTCAGGACCAAAATCCGCTCATTCAGCGGGTTGAATTATTCATTCATGATGAACAGCCGCAGCTGCTAAATCCCGAATACAGCGGAATGACCGATAGAAATGCCCTGGAAGCGTATGATTCACTGCTTTCCGGCAAAAAAAACGTCTATTGGAAAAAATGGCGCGGCAGCTCTGGAGACATGGCTCTTATTCATAAAATCCCGGGCGGCATTTCCGAGCCGTTCGGCGCCCTGATTTTAACCGTTAATAAAAGAGAAATGAAGCATTTGCTGGAAAGCCTGTCACCTTATTCAAAAGGAACGGCTCTGCTTCTCAGCCGGGATCAGCGGGCCGTTTCTTCTGAAAAGGGAGGCGGCAGTGGCAATTTTGAAAGCGCTTTAAAAAATCGAGTCGGAAAAAAGCTGAATAAAGAAGGTTCCTTCTTCATGAAGTGGAAAGGGGAGAATTATTCGGTTTCCTATGGTCAGATGGACAGGCTCGGCCAGGAATGGACCTATGCTTCTGCTTCGCCGATGTCGTCCATTACAGCCCCGGTGCTGTTTTTATCTAAACTCGTCGCAGCAGTCAGCATGGCCGGGATCATGTTGGCTGTCATTCTCACATGGTATGCCTCACATAAAATCTACTTGCCTGTCGCAAAGCTTATCCAGCTTTGCTCAGGAGAAGAAAAGAAAACCGTCTCCGCTCTAGGACGTGATGAATTTCGTTGGCTTGAACAGCGCTGGGAAGACATGTCAAAAGAGAGCGGGAAGCTGAAAAAGCAGATGATGACCCAAATGTCCCAAGTGACAAGCGGATTTTTTCAGCGGCTCCTCCAAGGATCTTTTGCCGATGAATCAGAGCAAAACTTGAGGAACCGTCTGATGGGATGGGGCTGGGAAGCAAAAGACAAGATATTCATCATCATTGATATCCAGGTGACAGGCCTCCATGAGAGAGCCGGTTCTTTTGCCAATGAAGATGAAGGCTTGGTCAATTTCATGCTGGACAATATCACCCGTGAGCTGGCCGGCAAAACATTTAAACAGATGTATATCACCGATGTTCGCTCTTTATCGCTTGCGATATTGCTGATGAGCAGCCGGAAAACGGCATTGAAGGAAGAAATCGCACAATTTGTCCGCGAGCTGACGGAAATGATCCACACATTTTGCAGGCTTCATATCACGGCTACGCTCTCTAAACCGGTCAGTTTGGTAAAGGACATTCCTGTCATTTATGAAGAGGTGAAGGCAGGAAAGCTTTACAGGCAATTTGAAAATTCGAGCCAGCTGATCGATTTAAATCAGCGGGAAGAGAAGGCGCCATCGGAATCTTATTATCCGTTTGCCCTTGAAAAAAAGGTGATTCAAGCGATTCGTCTTGAAGAAAAAGATCAAGCCGAAAGTTTGATCAAGCTTTTTATTCAAGAGCTTACGGAAAAAGGGAAAACGGAGATTCGCATCCAGCCGGGGATGATTCAGCTGTTTGCAAGAATTCAGGAGGAGATTTTTCATTCCGGACTTCATCCGTATGAATTATTTGATCAAAAAGATCTGATGCGGGAACTGGCGGAGCTCAGAGAGCCATCGCATGCCGTCGTGTGGATGATGGAACGCGTCGTCGGCCCATATCTCAAAGAACTTGAAGGCAGAAACAACAGACGGCAAAAGCTGCTTGTCGAACAGGTGCTTGGGATGATTCATGAAAATTATATGAATGATCTTTCACTTGAAAGCTGCGCTGATGAAGCGGGAACGAATTCATATACGCTAAGCAAGGCGTTTAAGCAGGTAACTGGTATTAATTTTATCGACTATGTGACGCGCATGCGGATTGAAAAAGCAAAAGAGCTGCTCCTTGAAACGAATAAGAAAATACATGACGTTTCAGAGGAAGTCGGCTACAGACACAGCTATTTCAACCGGATTTTTAAAAAACAGGTCGGGATACCGCCGAGCCGCTACAGACAAATTCATCAGGAACCATCATGAAAAGGAGAGGAATCATGAAGAAAACGAATGAAAAACCAAAAGTAGCCGTGTATTTGGCGGGGGATTCGACCGCAGCCGACTGTCCTCCTCATGAAGCTCCGATGGCCGGCTGGGGCCAGCTGCTCCCGCTGTATTTTACAAGCGAGGCCAAAATCGTCAATCTGGCGAAAGGCGGGGCAAGCTCCAACCGCTTCATCACAGAGGGGCGTCTTGATGACATCGCCGGCCGGCTGGCGGAAGGGGATTATGTACTGATTCAATTCGGTCACAATGATCAAAAGGCGTACGGCACAGATCCGTTTACATCGTATCAGGCGCATCTTGCCCGCTATGTGAAAGCCGTTCGGGCAAAACAGGCGTTTCCGGTTTTTGTTACACCTGTCCACAGGCGTTATTTTGATGAGAATGGAAGCGTCGTCAACACGCTCGGCGACTTTCCGAAAGCGATGATTGAGCTTGCAGAAAACCTCGATGTTCCGCTCATCGATTTATGGTCAAAAACGAAGGCCCTCTATGAATCTTTCGGAATCGAAGGCTCAAAGCGGCTGTTCGTTCACTTTCTGCCGAATGAGCATCCCCATTATCCTGACGGAATCGAAGACAACACCCATTTTTCTGAAAACGGAGCCCGTCAGATTGCAAAGCTTGTCACAGAAGGCATCAGGGAGCTTTGTCTTCCTCTTTCGGCTTATCTTCAGACGGAAAGGAGAAACTGCAATGTCTAACAATAACAGGCGGGAAGGAAGCGTCATCTATCAAAATCGTTTGGCATCTGCCGAAGATCTTCGCGGCTGGGTCATGGAAGGGGAAGGCAAGATCAGTTTTCCGTTTGGCAGACTGCATCTGGAAAACAAACTTGATCCGGAAGATTATGGAGATGATGCACACTTTGTCTACTGGTGCCCGGAGACATTTCCGGATGAAATGATTGTGAAATGGGACTTCTATCCCGTGAGAGAGCCCGGATTGTGCATGATATTTTTCGCGGCTTCCGGACGGAATGGAGAAGATCTGTTTGACCGGAAGCTGGCAGAGAGAACCGGAAAGTACCCGGAATACCATTCAGGTGATATCAATGCCCTGCATCTGTCCTATTTCAGGCATAAGCATGATAATGAGAGAGCGTTCAGAACATGCAATCTCCGGAAAAGCCACGGTTTTCATCTTGTGCAGGAGGGAGCCGACCCGCTTCCGCCCGCTGCTGATGCTCTTCCGCCTTATCGGATGAGACTCGTGAAAGACGGGGCATACGTTCATTTTTCGATCAACGGGCTGTCCATTCTGGAATGGACGGATGACGGCAGCCGCTTTGGCCCGGTTTATGGCGGAGGAAAAATCGGTTTCAGACAAATGGCGCCGCTGAAAGCGGCATACGGTCATTTTGAGGTGCGCCAGCTGCTGCGCGTCTAGAGGAAGAAGGGAGGAGCATCATGCGGGAAAATGGCGTGATGGCGATGATTTACGGCGGCTGTGAAGCGGTCATGAAGATCGCCTTGCTGAACGGGCTGTGGCTTTTGTTTACGGTGGGCGGAGGCATCGTTTTCGGCTGGGCTCCGAGCACGGCCGCAATGTTCGCGATTGTCCGCAAGTGGCTGCTCGGTTATACAGATCTGCCGATTTTGACAACCTTTTATCAAACGTACAAAAAGGAGTTTATCAAAACAAACGGACTGGGCCTCATACTTGCAGCTGCCGGATATATTTTAATCGTCAACTATCAATTTTTTCATGCTCGCGCAGACTTGTTTTCGATCATGATCAGTTATGTGACATTGCTGGCCGGACTGGCATACTTGGTGATTGTCGTTTATATTTTTCCGCTTTATGTTCATTTTCAGCTGCCCTTTGTCCGCTATTTTTCCCAGGCTGTACTGATCGGTCTGCTTCGCCCTTTGACTACGGCCGGGATGGCCGCAGCGGGCGCGGTGGTCGTCTATGTTTTGTTGACTTTACCGGGACTGATTCCGTTTTATGGTGTCAGCTTATTTGCTCTTGTATTTATGTTTATCGCACATCGCTGTTTTTTGCGCTTGGAAGTGTGACCGATTTCGGGCAAAAAAGAGAAAGAAAGGCAAAAAAGTGTCAATTTCATAGTTTATGCCGTGATATCACGGTCTGTCTTTGCCATTTCATATTCATTGTCCATGCAAAAAAGTGCGATTGAATAAAAATGGAAGTCATAATAGAATCCCATTTAAGTAAGCGCTTACAAAAATCTTGAAGGGAGACGATTATGAACAAAGGCAGGAAAAGGTGGAGGAAACTGTTGGCGGCTTCATCTCTATTATTGCTCACCCTTGTTCCGGCGGTTTCGGAACAAGCGGAAGCAGGCGGAACGCAAGCGGTGCAAGCCAGACAAATGGAGTCGCTGGCACGGGGGCTTGTCGCTGTCAAAACTGGAAACGGCGTTTTTGTGAGCTGGCGGCTGCTCGGGACCGAGCCGTCTTCTGTTTCATTTAATGTGTATCGAAACGGACGGAAACTGAACAATTCCCCGATTACGTCCAGTACAAATTATCAGGATGCGGGGGGAGATACAAATGCTTCCTATTACGTACGCGCCGTATTAAACGGCAGGGAGCAGGCACCTTCTGAAACAGTCGGTGTCTGGGGGAAGAATTATAAATCGATCCCGCTGCAGAAGCCGGCCGGCGGGAAAACCCCTGATGGCGTGTCATACACTTACAGCGCCAATGATGCAAGCGTCGGTGACCTTGATGGTGACGGCGAATACGAGATGATTCTTAAATGGGATCCATCCAACTCAAAGGACAATTCGCAGGACGGTTATACAGGAGAAGTGTTTATCGACGCTTATAAGCTTGACGGCACGAGAATGTGGAGAATCGGCCTTGGCAAAAACATCCGCGCCGGCGCCCATTATACGCAGTTCCTCGTTTATGATTTCGACGGCGACGGAAAAGCGGAAATCGCGATGAAGACGGCTGACGGAACAAAAGATGGAAAAGGAAAGGTGATCGGCAGCAACAATGCCGACTATCGGAATGCCCAAGGCCGGGTTTTGTCAGGACCTGAATATTTGACGATTTTTAAAGGTGATACGGGCGGCGAGCTTGCAACGGTAGACTACGAACCTGCGCGCGGAAATGTAGCCGATTGGGGAGACAGCTACGGCAACAGGGTTGACCGTTTTCTCGCCGGTGTCGCATATCTTGACGGAGAACGGCCAAGCATTGTGATGGCGCGCGGCTATTACACGAGGACGGTGCTTGTCGCTTATAACTGGAGAGATGGAAAGCTGACAAAACGGTGGACGTTTGATTCAAACACACCTGGAAATGAGGCATATGCAGGACAGGGCAACCACAGTTTGAGTGTGGCAGATGTTGACGGCGATGGGAAAGATGAAATTTTATACGGTGCAATGGCGGTCGATCACGACGGTAAAGGGATGTATTCAACGGGATGGGGGCATGGAGATGCCATGCATGCCGGAAACCTTGATCCGTCAAGAGCGGGATTGGAAGTATTTCAAGTTCATGAAAACAGCCATTCTCCTTACGGGTTGTCATTCCGCGATGCGGCAACCGGAAAACTGATTTGGGGCGTCCACGCCGGAAAGGATGTCGGACGCGGGATGGCGGCTGACATTGATCCGCGCCATGAGGGAGCAGAAGTATGGGCAAATGGCGGTCTGTACACGGCAAAAGGCGCAAAGATCGGCAGCGCTCTGCCTTCTTCAACGAACTTTGGCATCTGGTGGGACGGAGATCTTCAGCGGGAGCTTCTTGACAGCAACAGAATTGATAAATGGGACTATCAAAATGCGAGAACGATCAATTTGCTGACAGCTGCGGGAGCTTCTTCAAACAACGGTACAAAAGCAACGCCCGCTTTGCAGGCTGACATTCTCGGCGACTGGCGCGAAGAAGTGATATGGCGCACCGCTGACAGCAGTTCATTGCGCATCTACACGACAACTGCCGTGACAAACCACCGTATTTATACGCTGATGCATGACGCTGTCTATCGTCTCGGAATAGCCTGGCAAAACGTCGGCTACAATCAGCCGCCGCACACTAGTTTCTATTTGGGAGAAGGCATGCCGGCTCAAGAGAAGCCGAATATTTATACACGTGCTGATCAAAAAGGAGAGCTGGAAAAATGAAGACACATCTTCGTTTTATCAGAATGATTTCCTTGCTCTTCCTCCTCTTGGCGGGGTTCGGAGGCCTGGCAGATCCGCAAAAAGCTGCTGCTGAAACCGGTCGGAAACTCTTCCTTTTTGACTTTGGAGCGGGCCCGGCAGAAAAAGATTATATGAAAGTGGAGGAGACATCCGCTTACAAAAAGGATAAGGGGTATGGGTTTTCCCATTTGGACGGAATCAAATGCAAACGGACAGAAAAAAAGGAAGCATTGCGCAAAGACTACTGCTTTGTAAATCAGTCTGCATTTTTAACAGATCTTGAAAATGGAACATACCAAGTTACGGTATTTGCCTCATCAGCTGAAGAAGTGGCGCTTTTTGCAGAAGGCGAAGCAGTGGGATCGATTCCGGCAGGAGCAAAGGGAAGTGAGGCGGAAAAAGCCTTCACGGTTTCAATTGAAGATGGAAGGCTTGATCTTGAGTGGCGCGGAGCATCACCAAAGGTGTATGCCGTTGAAATTTCGAAAATCCATCAATTTGATTTCGGGGATGGGCCGGCAGCACCCGGATTTACGCCGGTTTCTGCCAGAGCTGGCTATGATCCTGACATAGGCTACGGATTTGACGACGCATCCAAGGTGTCCTGTACAGACCGCGGCACGGATGATCCGCTTCGCTCAGATTTTTGCATCTCCGACGGCACCTCGTTTTCCCTCGATCTGCCGAACGGTACGTATGAAGTAAAGATCATCACCGGGGATGCGCTGCAAAAAACGAATATGGATGTACGGGCAAACGGGATGCTTCAGCTTTATTCGTTTGGAGCAGGAGCGGGCGGATACAATGAAAAAACCTTTCCGATTACGATTTCTGACGGCCACCTCTCCATTCAATGCATGACGGCAAGAACGCTGCCCCGTGTCAATGCAGTGGTCATCACGAAAACGGCTTATCATAGAACCGATGACAAAACGACGGTTTTTCTGGCTGGTGACTCCACGGTATCCGACTATGAACCCGGATATGCGCCGATGGCCGGCTGGGGGCAGTTTTTAGGCGGTTATTTTACCAATGAGATTGTCATTGACAACCAGGCGAAACGGGCAAGGAGCGCGAAAAGCTTTGTTGATGAACGATCCCTTGATACGATCTTGAATCGCATGAAACAGGGGGACTATCTGTTTATTCAGTTCGGCATAAATGATGCAGGACCGGACCCGGCCCGCCATACAGATCCTTATACGACATTTCAGGACTATTTGAGAATGTACATTGCAAGTGCCCAGGAAAAAGGAGGACATCCCGTGCTCGTCACTTCCCAAAGCAAGCGGACGTTCGATGAAAACGGCGTTTTTTACAACAGCATCGGAGAGTATCCGAATGCGATGAAGCAGATCGGCCGGGAGATGAATGTGCCTGTCATCGATCTGAACAGAAAAAGCCTCGCTTTTTACAATACGATCGGTATTGAAGCGACTAAAAAAGTGTTTATGTTTTTAGAGCCAGGTGAGAGCCCGAATTATCCGGACGGTGCGCAGGACAGAGTGCATTTTCAGGAGTACGGAGCCAATCAATTGGCAAGGCTCGTCACAGAAGAGATTTCGGATTTGAACCTTTATCCGCTTAAACGCGCGTTAAGGAAATAAGCAGACAGCCGCCGGGGGAATCATACAAATGATTCTCCCGATCAGCTAAAACCGAAAGGAGAGCTGGCGATGAAGAATGCAGAAGACAGCCTGGCTGCCGAAGGCTTTCACCAAGACAAAACAGCGGCTAAGCCGAGGCAAATGGAGTGCTTAAACCGAGGTCTTATTGCAGTGAAAACAGAAAGAGGCGTTTTCATCAGCTGGAGATTGCTGGGGACAGATCCTCATGAAACAGCCTTTAACATTTATCGCGATGGAACGCGAATCAATGCCAGCCCCATTTCATCATCAACCAATTATCTCGACGAACACGGCGATGAAAAATCCGTCTATTTCGTCAAATCGATTCTTCGTGGGAAAGAGTGCGCGAAATCAAAAGAAACGACCGTCTGGAAGAAGCCGTATATGGATGTTCCGCTCAATAAGCCGGAAGGCGGGACGGCCCCTGACGGCAAAGCTTACACATACAGCGCTAATGACGCCAGCATCGGCGATCTTGACGGTGACGGCGAATATGAAATCGTGCTCAAATGGGACCCGTCCAATTCAAAAGACAATGCCCATAACGGCTATACCGGTGAAGTGTTCATAGACGCCTATAAGCTTGACGGCACATTTTTATGGAGAATCAACCTCGGGAAAAACATCCGCGCTGGCGCCCATTATACCCAGTTTATGGTCTGTGATCTTGACGGTGACGGAAAAGCGGAAATCGCCATGAAAACGGCTGACGGGACGATGGACGGGACAGGCAGGGTAATTGGTGATCATAATGCTGATTACAGAAATGAGCAAGGGAGGATTTTATCAGGCCCTGAATACTTGTCCATTTTTGCTGGTGAAACGGGCGAGGAATTGGTGACCGTCGATTATGATCCGCCGCGCGGCAGGCTTGAAGACTGGGGAGACGGCTACGGCAACCGAATGGACCGGTTTCTTGCCGGTATTGCCTATTTGGATGGAGAAAGGCCGAGTTTGGTGATGGCACGCGGCTATTACACAAGAACAGTGCTTGCTGCTTATAACTTCCGCGGCGGCCGGCTAACCAAGCTATGGACCTTTGACAGTGAAAAGCCTGAATATGCCGCATATGCCGGACAGGGGAATCACAGCCTCAGCGTTGCCGATGTGGATGGCGATGGGAAGGATGAAATCATCTACGGTGCAATGGCCGTCGATCATGACGGAACAGGACTTTATACGACCGGGCTTGGACACGGGGATGCGATGCACCTGAGCGACCTTGACCCTGATAGGCCGGGGTTTGAAGTTTTTCAAGTTCATGAAGATCCGCGCCTTCCTTACGGCCTGTCTTTCCGCGATGCGGAAACAGGTGAGGTTCTTTGGGGCATCCCTGCCGATACTGATGTCGGACGGGGAATGGCGGCGCATATCGATCCCCGCTATCAAGGCGCACTTGTTTGGGCGATCGATCCTCCTGGAAGTGAAGGACATTCATACGGCCTATATACGTGTAAGGGAGAAAAAATCAGCGATGCGCCCCCGGTCTCAGCCAATTTTGCGATTTGGTGGGACGGGGATCTGCTCCGTGAACTGCTTGACCACGATTGGAAAGAGCCCGAAGGCGTGCCGAAAATTGATAAGTGGGACTATCACTGCGGCAGGCTGATCAATCTTCTCACAGCTGAAGGAACGCTTTCCAACAACTGGACGAAAGGGACGCCTGTTCTTCAGGCGAATATATTTGGCGATTGGCGGGAAGACGTGATGTTCAGAACGGCAGAAAGCGATGCGTTGCGAATTTATACAACAACTGAATTGACTGAACACCGTTTTTATACGTTCATGCATGATCCTGTCTATCGTTTGGCGGTCGCCTGGCAAAATGTTGCTTACAATCAGCCGCCGCACCCGGGCTTTTATTTGGGGACAGGGATGAAAAAACCGCCCCAGCCGAATATTTATACAGTTTCTGCTAATGGAAAATCCACATTTAATGATGGTGAACAAAAATATATTGACTAAAATTATGAAATGTGGTATAATAAAATATTTATTTGACAAAATATAAATCCGCTATTAATCTATTTGATTTACAGCAAAGCTGTATGCCATTTTAGCGTAAGGAGCGGATGAACCGATGAGACTATCAGATGGACTTGAGATGCTTGAATTGGGCAGCGAAGCTTTTGGCCATAAAATTGTACTGAATCCGGTGCTTGTATGGGATGAGGAAGACGCCGTTTTAATTGACACCGGCATGCCGGGACAACTTGACCAAATCCTTAAGGGGCTGAGCGGCACGGGAATCTCCTTAGGGATGCTGAAGGCGGTTGTTTTGACGCATCAAGATATTGACCACATCGGCAATCTTCCTGATCTTTTACAGGAAGCGGACGGACGGGCGAAAAGCTATGCCCATAAGCTTGAAAAGCCGTATATTGAAGGCGAGCGTCCACTGCTGAAAACAGATCCGGGGAAGATAGACGATGAGACAAAACAAGCATTGCCGAAAGATCTTCTCACTATATATGAAAATCCGCCGAAGGCAAAAATTGACCGCCTTTTGGAAGACGGAATGGAGCTGCCGTTTTGCGGCGGCATTCAGGTCATCGCTACACCTGGGCATACAGACGGTCATATCAGCCTTTATTTGAAAAAAAGCAAAACATTAATTACGGGCGATGCATTGGTTTGTTCCGAAGGCATTTTACAGCCGCCCATTCCTAAGGTGACACCCGATATGAAGCAGGCGGTCCAATCGCTTGAGAAGCTTTTGCCATTCGATATCAACAGGGTGATCTGTTATCACGGCGGAGCTGTTGAAGGAGACCCTAAAGAACGGATCAGGGAGATCATGAATCAGGCAAACTCGTAACCTACTGTAAAAATAAAAAGATGGATGGAGCGGCTGTTAGCCGCTATCTTTCTATGTAAAGCAAAAAAGTATGATTGTGAACTGAAACCTGCTCCCATAAAATGAATGGTAAGCGATTTCATTCCAGGGGAAAAGGGGACGAATATGGAGTATCAGGTAAATGGCAACCGTTATAAAAATTTGGTATATAACCGCTGCGGACGTTCGGGGCTGAAGCATAGCCTGGCTTTTAAAAGATCCCCGAGTCACTTCAGTTTGAATCGGGGCAAGCAAAGCCGAGCAGATCGAAGAAAATGTTGTTGTGATAGGGTCACCTGGTTTTTCAAATGAAACTCGGCAGGATAGAAAAGATTTTTTATGAAAAGGAGTGGTCATATTGACAATCAGCATTTATTTGGCCGGTGATTCGACAGTGCAAAATTATCAGGCAGACTCGCCGCAGGGAGGCTGGGGTGAATTTCTCCAATCCTATTTGACGGGAGATGTACAGGTGATCAATCGGGCGATCGGAGGCCGGAGTTCAAAAACCTTTGTTGAAGAAGGAAGGCTCGCCTCGATTTTAGATGTGATCAAAAAAGGCGACTGGCTGTTCGTACAAATGGGGCACAATGATGCATCGAAAGATAAACCTGAGCGTTATACTGAGCCGTATACGACTTATAAACAATACTTAAAAATGTATGTCGAAGGGGCGCGCCAAAAAGGTGCCGAACCGCTTCTCATAACCCCTGTGGCAAGGCTTCATTACAAGGACGGCGTCTTTTTGAACGATTTTCCCGACTATTGCATTGCCATGAAACAGGTGGCGGATGAAGAAAATGTCCGCTTAATCGATTTGATGGATAAAAGCCTCCAGCATTTTGCGGAAAAAGGCTACAGTGAGATTTTTAAATATTTCATGATTTCAGAAAATGTAAACGATTACACCCATTTCACCAAAAAAGGCGCCCGGAAAATGGCGAAGCTCGTGTCAGCCGGCATTCAGGAGCTCAGTCTGCCATTTGTAAAAAAGACGGTGTGAAAATGAACAGAAAACTGTATCACGGCGCCTGCTTTTATCCCGAATTATGGGATGAATCGGTTCTTGAAGAAGATATCAGAATGATGAAAGAAACGGGGATCAATGTCGTCAGAATCGGAGAGTTTGCCTGGTCGAAAATGGAGCCTGAGGAAGGGGAAATCGATGTCGGCTTTTTTGTGAACGTGATCAAAAAGCTTTATGATAATCAAATTGAAACCGTGATGTGCACACCGACCCCGACTCCGCCGATTTGGCTTACCCACGGACACCCGGAAAGACTGCATGTGAATGAAAAAGGGGAGACGATGGGGCATGGTTCTAGACAGCATGTCTGTACAAACCATCCATATTTCAGAGAGCGGGCTCGACTGATCACCGAGCACATTGCCAAAGAAATCGGCGGTCTGCCTGGACTTGCCGGCTGGCAGCTTGACAATGAATTCAAATGCCATGTCACAGAATGCATGTGTGAAACGTGCAAAACATTGTGGCACAAATGGCTAAAGGAGCGTTATCAGTCGATTGACCGCCTCAACGAAGCGTGGGGAACTGATATTTGGAGTGAAACATACCAGCGCTTTGATCAAGTCCCGCAGCCCGGTCTGACACCGTTTTTACACAACTCTTCTTTAAGGACGATGTATCAGCTGTTTTCAATGGAAAAAATCGCCGAGTTTGCATGTGAACAAGCAGCAGTCATCAGGTCTTACTCTGATGCGCCGATCACCCATAACAGCAGTGTTATGTTCGGCGTGAATAATGAAGAACTGTTCAGAGGCCTTGACTTTGCATCTTTTGATACGTATGCCACCCAAGAGAACAGCGCTGCCTTTTTGTTTAACTGTGATTTATGGAGAAACATAAAAAAAGGGCGGGCTTTTTGGATTATGGAAACAAGCCCTTCTTACAGCGCTTCACTTGAAAGCTATGCTCTGCCGCATGAAAACGGCTATTTGAAAGCCGAAGCAGTGTCATCCTATGCCCTGGGAGGAGCCGCCTTCTGCTATTGGCTGTGGCGGCAGCAGAGAGCGGGTTCTGAACAGCCGCACGGTGCCGTCCTCAGCGCATGGGGGGAGCCGGATGTGGGGTATCGGAACGTACTTGAAGTCGAGCGCGCCAGAAAAGAGATCGAGAACATTATGCTGGCGACTGTTCCCGTCCAGGCAGAAACGGCTGTCGTCTATTCAGACCGTGCGAAGGTGTTTTTAAAGACGGAGCCCCACCGCCGCCTCCATTACAGGGCGCTTATGACCGAATTTTATGAACGGTTTTTATCATTGGGCATCCACAGGGACGTCATTTTGGAAGGGAGCCCGCTTGACGGATATAAACTGCTGTTTACGCCATTTATTCATTATTTGCCGCCTGAATTTATCGAAAAGGCATCAGCATTTACAGAAAACGGCGGAATCTGGATAGCGGGCCCTTTGACAGGAGGGAGAACGGAACATCATACGATTCACACAGATTGCGGGTTGGGGGATTTAGAAAAATGCGCCGGTGTAAAAACACTCTTTACTTATCCGGTGGATGAACGGAACACAATCGGAAAAGCTTTTGGTGTCAAGGCGCCGCTGAGCCTATGGAGCGCTGTTTTTGAATCCGGTCATGCTGAGGCGGTCGGTATCATCGAAAAAGGGGCGGCGCCCGGCAAGGCATTCATAACAGAGCATAAACGCGGAAAAGGAAAAATCGTCATGCTCGGCTCCATGCCTGCAGGGGAAGCCGGAGATATCATGCTGAAAAAGCTGATCAGCCATTATGCCGAAGAAGCCGGTGTCACACAGGGAACGGATGTTACGCCCGGTACGATCGTCGCTCCGCGGAGAGGGCCGGACGGCATGGTCTGGGTGGTCGTCAATATGGACGGCAAAGGAGGAGAAGTGACGCTTCCTGAGGATGGCACCGACCTGATATCAGGCGAGCGATCGGCAAACCGCTTGAAGCTCACACCGTACGAATACCGTGTGATTCAGTTTCCTAAATAGAGCGCAAAGCCGCTGACATTGTCGGCGGCTTTTCTTTTGCTTCCTTTAAAGAAACAAAAGAAGGGCCATTTCGCAAAAAAGGAGAAAATACACTGCCTGTCTCGGGCAAAAAAAGACCATTGACGGTCAAAATGCCGGAAAGGGAAAATACAGACTGACAAAAGCTTTAAAGGGAAAGGAGGAATGCTTGTGAAGGCACAGGCTGAAGTAAAATGGCTGAAATCACCGCCTGCCTCAGGCGGCGTAACATGGGGAGTTCCTTGGGGAAAAGGCGTGCTGCAAAAAGAAGATGAGATCACCATCACCGATTCGAACAACAGCGCTCTGCTTTTACAGACATGGCCGCTGGGATATTGGCCGGACGGCTCTGTGAAATGGACGGGGCATGCCGCTGTTTTCACAGAAGAAAGCGGGAGCCGTTTTTCTCTGCATAAAGGAAAGCTTCAAACAACTGAACACACCCTTCACATGACAGAGGAGGAAGACAGCATAACAGTCAACACCGGGGAGATGGTCTGCAAACTGGAGAAAACAGGCTCCTCATTGTTCAGCTCGATTTCCATTTCCGGGGAAATGATGGCGAAAACCGGACGGCTCATCGCTCTGAAAGAGAAAAGGACCGGTACAGATTCACACAGGACACATCAAATTGAACGGTTTGAGAGCATGATCAATAAGGTGACAGTTGAACAAAACGGTCCGGTTAAAGCGGTCATCAAGGCTGAGGGGGTTCACCGGGGCGGTGGCCGGGAGAAGACATGGCTGCCGTTTGCCGTCAGGCTTTCATTTTATGCCGGTGTATCGGCTATCAGGATCATGCACACGGTTTTCATCGACAGTGATGCCGAACATGAATGGGTGAGAGGGCTCGGCCTTGAATGTTCCGCCGTTTTCAAGGGAGAGCCGCGGAATCGGCACATACGGCATGCAGCGGACAGCGGGATTTACAGTGAGCCGGCCCAGCTGCTTGTTACAAGAAGGTTTAACGAAGCAAACGGGTTTTATGAAAAACAAATTGCCGGACAGCCGGTAAGGGAAGATGCCGATACCTCTGCATTGATTCTCGATGCCAGTCGCAATGCCGTTTGGAATGATTTTAAGCTTGTTCAAGATTCTCCTCTTCACTACAGTGTAAAGAAACGGACTGATCGGGATTGCGCTTGGGTCGATGCGATTCATGGCGGGAGAGCGAACGGGCTGATGTATGCGGGAGGAGAAAACGGCGGAATCGCCTTGGGGCTAAGGGGTTTTTTTGAAAAATATCCGTCTTCACTTGAAACGTCAGGACTTGCTGCTGATGAAACGAAATTGACGGTATGGTTTTGGCCTCCTGAAGCTGAAGCGATGGATTTCCGCCGCTATTCAAAGGAGAGCCATGTTGAAAGCGCCTATGAAGGCTTTTCGGAAATGCGCTCAACAGCCTTCGGTATCGCCAATACAAGCGAAGTCAATCTCAAATGTTTTACAAAGCCGCCAAGCCATGAAGAACTGGATGTATTGGCGGATGAATGGCAAAATCCCCCGCTTTTAATTTGCGATCCTGATTATTATTCCAAAACCCGCGCTTTAGGGATGTGGAGTTTGAAAGATAAAAGCGGACCATTTCAAGCGGTGCTTGAAGAACAGCTTGACGAAGCTTTCCAATTTTATAAAAACGAAGTTGATCAGCGCAGCTGGTACGGGTATTGGCATTACGGAGATGTGATGCATACGTATGACTCCGTCCGGCATGTGTGGCGGTATGACCTTGGCGGCTATGCCTGGCAAAACACGGAACTCGTCCCGAATCTATGGCTTTGGCAGACGTTTCTCAGATCGGGAAGGGAAGATGTTTTTCGAATGGCAGAAGCGATGACGCGTCATACAAGCGAGGTTGACTGCTACCATTTCGGGGAATACAAAGGGCTCGGATCAAGGCACAATGTCCTTCACTGGGGCTGCGGCTGTAAAGAAGCGAGAATCAGTATGGCCGGACTCCATAAAACGTATTATTTTTTGACGGCGGATGAACGCATCGGCGACATTTTAACCGAAGTGAAGGATGCTGACACAGCTCTAAAGCGGCTGGACCCGATGAGAGCGTATTATCCAAAAGGTGCGTTTCCAACGCACGCAAGAGTCGGTCCAGATTGGGCGGCATTTTGTTCCAACTGGCTGACACAATGGGAACGGACGGGTGACACGGCATATTTGGCAAAAATCGAGAAGGGGATCAGCCAGCTTAAAGCGCTGCCGCTTCGTTTATTATCAGGCCCGACGTTTGGCTATGATCCGGCAAATGCACATCTGTTTCATATGGGGGACGGAAATGAGGGCGGATATCACATGGTCATCGCTTTCGGTGCTCCGCAAGTGTGGATGGAGCTGTCCGGGCTCTTGGAAGATGAAGAATGGAATGAGATGCTTGGCGAATTTGGCGAATTTTATTTGCTCAGCGATGAAGAGAAGCGCCGCAGAAGCGGAGGGAAGCTCCATGATGATTTGTTCCATTGGCCGATGTTTGCCGCTCTAATGGCCGCATATGCAGCACATCGGAATCAAGACCGGGAGCTCGCCGAAAAAGCGTGGCGCCTGTTGCTTGATGAAAAACAAAGCCATACACCGCTGCCGATTGCACCGAAACAGGCGGACTGCTGGAAGAGTCTGTTGGAAATTCCCTGGGTGACGACGAACTGCATATCACAATGGTGTTTAAACACAATTGCGGTGCTGGAGCTGCTCGGCGATATGCTGCCGAGTCAAGAGATGCAAGAAAAGGTGATCGCTTGCAAATCAGGAGCAGTGCGGTGAAACGGCAGGCAAAAAATGAAGATTGCCGGAAAAATGTAAGCGCTTTAAATTTAGTTTAAATAATAAAGGGGGAATCATAAAATGCCGAAGCTGAAATACGGGGGAAAAAAGTGGCTGGTCTCGTCCGCCGTCTTTTTTCTTCTCATGGGATGCAGTTCGAACGAAACATCTAAACAAAATGGCAATGAGAAGGAAAAGGACGCCATCCGCATTATGGCGCCGCTCCTTTCGCCGGAAAGTCCGGGAGAAAACAGCCCATCGTTAAAAGCGCTCGAAAAATATACGAAAAAACAAATTAACGTGACATGGGTTCCTAACTCTTCCTATAACGATAAATTTAACATTGTCATGGCGTCAGGAGATTTGCCGCACGCCATCGTCGTGACGGATAAGTCGCCCGGATTTATCAAGTCAGTCAAATCCGGAGCGTTCTGGGAGCTTACCCCATACTTAAAAGATTATCCAAACCTCGGCAAGGCTGATGAAAAAGTCATGAAGAACAGCTCAATCAACGGTAAGGTTTACGGCATATACAGGGCGAGAGATCTGATCAGGGCCTCCATCATCATCAGAACCGACTGGCTTAAACATGTCGGGCTCGACATGCCGAAAACGATCGATGATTTTTATGAAGTGCTGAAAGCGTTTAAGGAAAAAGATCCTGACGGGAATGGCAAAGATGATACGTACGGGATGGTTGTGCCAAAATGGATGGGGCTCGGCAACGGAAGTCCGTGGGATATCATGCAGACTTGGTTCGGCACGCCGAACCGCTATGGCGTAGATGAGAATGGAGAGCTCGTCCCCGACTTTACAACAGACGAATATATGGAGGCATTGCGGTTCTTTAAAAAGCTTTATGATGAACGGCTGATCAATAAAGATTTTGCCGTGATGGATTCGGCAAAGTGGAATGATCCAGTCGTCAAAGGAAAAGCGGGAGTGATCGTCGATACGGGTTCAAGAGCCTCGCAAATCCAAAGCGCATTGGAGGAAGCTGATCCTGCAAATAAAGATGTGATCGATGTCATCGGAACGGTGGAAGGGCCGAAGGGAACCTATACGTTCCCGACGTCCGGCTATGCCGGTATGATCGCGATCCCGAAACAGAGCGTCAAAACGGAAAAAGAACTGAAGAAGGTTTTGAGCTTCCTTGACCAAATGAATGATGAAGAGGCGCAGATCATTGCCAACAACGGAGTGGAAGGGCGCAATTATAAGCTTGATGACGGAACATTCACATCCTATGAAAAAAATAATAAAAAACTCCTTTACGAGCATGAAGGGCTGGCTCAATTCAGCATGGGTATTCCGGAACGAAGGTACTATATTGAAGAACAAACGTCCAAGCTGTTCCAGCACCGTGAACAGATCATCAAAGAAGGGGAAAAAATCGCCGTCTTCAATCCTGCTGAATCGCTCGTTTCAGATGTATACACCCAAAAAGGCGCACAGCTCGACAATATCATTCTTGACGCGAAAACACAGTTTATTATTGGAGACATTGATGAAAAAGGTTTTCAGGATGCCGTCCAGCTTTGGTATAAAAGCGGCGGCGAAGAGCTGATGAAAGAGCTTAATCAACTGTATCAGCAGACTAAATAGGCCATCTCCGAGGATGAGATGAAAGGGGGATGCAGCATATGGAAATCGCCACAAAAACGGAGAAGGCCGCTGTAAAGACAGAAAGGAAAACGAATTGGCTGACAGCCGTAAGACGGGATAAATGGCTTTACCTTCTGCTTGTTCCAGGTGTTTTATATTTTCTCATTTTTAAATATTGGCCGATGTGGGGCGTATTGATCGCTTTCAAAGATTACTCTCCATATCTCGGCTTTTGGCAGAGCGATTGGGTCGGATTCGAGTATTTTAAGGACTTTTTTATGAATCCCGATTTCTTCCGCCTGCTGTACAATACGCTTATGCTGGCCGCACTCGATTTGATTTTTGCGTTTCCGGCGCCGCTGATTGTCGCGCTTCTCCTGAATGAATTGAGGCATGCCATTTACAAAAGATGCATTCAGACATTTATTTACGTACCGCACTTTGTATCATGGACGATCGTCGTCAGCATGACATTTGTCTTTTTTACAGTTGATACCGGCGTGATCAATAAAATGCTTCAGAATATAACGAGCGGAGAGATTTCCTTTCTCTCTGATCCCGAATGGTTCAGGCCGATGATCGTGCTGCAAAGCATATGGAAGGAGACGGGGTGGGGAACGATTTTGTTTTTGGCAGCGCTTGCTGCGGTTGATCAGGAGCAATATGAAGCAGCCGTGATGGATGGTGCCGGGCGCTTCAGAAGAATGTGGCACATTACGCTGCCGGCCATCAGAAGCACGATTGTCGTACTCCTCATCTTAAGAATCGGAAGCTTTTTGAACATCGGTTTTGAGCAGATTTTTTTAATGACCAACTCTTTAAATCGAAGCGTGGCGGAGATTTTTGACACGTATGTGTATATTGTCGGAATTACCCAAGGGGCTTACAGCTACAGTACGGCAGTCGGTCTTTTTAAATCAGTCGTCGGCATCATCCTGATTTTCGGCGCCAACTATATTGCGAAAAAATTTGACCAGGACGGTCTGTTTTAATAAATGGAGGTGGGTGGAATGACCGGTTCAGAATCGATCCATAACACGAAAGCCGGGCGGGTGTTCGACTTGTTTAATATGTTGTTTCTCGGCTGCTTGGGGCTTGTGACGGTTTTGCCTTTTCTTTATATTATCGCCGGATCTTTTGCAACAGAAGCCGAGCTTTCGGAACGAAGCTTTTTTATCTTTCCTGAAACATTCTCACTGGATGCGTACCGCTATATTTTTTCAACACCGACATTTATCAAAAGCATGGGGGTATCCGTGTTGATTACCGTCGTAGGAACGGTAGTCCAGCTCTTTTTTACGTTTACGATGGCATATCCACTTGCCAAACGGCATATCAAGGGGAGGAACGTACTGCTGAATCTCGTCATTTTTGCGATGCTGTTCAGCGGCGGGATGATTCCGACGTACATCGTCGTCAAATCGCTCGGACTTCTTGATTCCTATTGGGCTTTGATTTTACCGATGGCCATCAATCCGTTCAATCTCATCATTATTAAAAATTTTTTTCAGCAGCTGCCGAAAGAGCTCGAAGAATCCGCCAAAATTGACGGCTGTTCGGAGATCGGCGTATTTCTCAGAATCGCGCTTCCGCTTTCAAAGCCGATCATTGCAACCTTCGCACTGTTTTATGCAGTCGGCATCTGGAACGACTTTTTTCATGCCTTGCTTTATATAAATGACAGCGCCAAATGGCCGCTGCAGATGGTGCTGCGCCAGGTCACAATTCTTTCCGATCTGACCGGGACGACGAATGACATGATGGAAAGCACGGTGCCGCCGGAACAGTCGATCAAATTGGCCGTCATCGTCATTGCAACACTTCCGATTTTAGCGGTTTACCCATTTCTGCAGAAGCATTTTGCCAAAGGGATATTGATCGGATCTGTAAAAGGATAAAAAGGCTGCCGGAAGGTCTCCGGCAGCCCAGGGCGGCTTTAGCTGGCTGAGCCGCTATTTCTTTTTTTCATCCAAACATAAACCGGGAGTCCCACAAGGCCGATCAAAATTGACCACAGACAGCTGTAAAAGTCTGTGATCAGCGTGCTTAAAAGGACAAACAAGGATCCCGCAATAGCCGCAATCGGCAGGTAAGGGTAAAGCGGCACACTGTATGATCTCTCCATCCCGCTGTTTCGCCTCCGCAAAATAAACACCGCGAAAAATGCCATGACATAAAAGATGTAGATCATAAAAATCGAAACCTCTGACAGTTTTTCAGGATTGCTGATCAGCATTAAAACAACGGCAATCATGATCTGGACGATCACGGCAATCCATGGCGTATGGAATGTCGGATGGACATGTGAGATCCAGCGTGAAAACGGGAGCTGATTTTTTTCGGCCATCGCAAAGATGACGCGGGGAAAAGACAGCACCTTTCCGTTTAGACATCCAAAAATACTGACGATAATTCCGATGGAGATCAGTTTTCCGCCCAGCGGTCCAAACAGCATCGAAGCCGCGGTGCTTGTCGCGTTCTCACCGAGCTTAACGATTTGGTCGGCCGGTAAAATGTGAAGCAGCGCCAGATTGATAAACAGGTAGCAGGCCGTTACAATCAATATGCCTCCGCTCATCGCTTTTGGCAGGAGCTTTTCAGGGTTTTTCATCTCCCCTCCTAGCGCTGCGAGGAGAATCCAGCCGTCATAGGCAAACAATGTCGCCAAAACAGCCGCGCCGAAATTCTGCCCGCCGATACTGCTGCTGACGGCGCTGAAAATATGTTCATCGCCTTGCCATAACCCAAAGACGATAATAAATACAATGGGAATCAGCTTTCCGACCGTTGTGATCGTCTGAACCGCTCCGCCGTACTTTGTTCCGATAATGTTGACGATACACAAAAAAGCGACGGAAACGATGCCGATAAGCGCGGCCCATGATTTGTCCCAGGAAAACAGGTTGGCCATGAGCGAACCGAAATATAATCCGAGTGCGCCGATGATCGCCGGTCCGTAAATGATGATCTGAACCCAGCCGCACAAAAAGCCCCAAAATTCCCCGTATATTTCTTCAAGATACGTGTACAGTCCGCCTGTTTTCGGAATTTGTGTCCCGAGCTCGGCGATGGTCAATCCGCCCGCAAGCGTCAAAAATCCTCCGAGAATCCAGGCGAAAAGCGCAATCTGGGCGTTTCCAGAATAAGAAAGAACACTGCCGGGCTTCATAAACACACCTGAGCCGATGATCGTTCCTATGACAAGAGAAAGCGCAAATAATAAGCCAATCTCTTTTTTTAGTCCGTTTGTTTCTGCATTCATTTGTCCGCCTCCCATTGCTTCATAATCTTTTTATAAAAAACTATTTCTATATTGTAATACCTTTTTTTCAAAACGAAAATAAAATAAATTTTCTGATTTTCGTATTTCCTGTCATTGTCAGTGTGTTTTACTGCTGAAAGTTCGAAAACGGATGTTTATATACGAACTTTAATGGTTATTTTGATTCGTATTGTTAGGTTTTTGGTTGTGCTGCTTTTTTAGCGCAAGAAGGCGGATGAAAAGACGGTTTGTTTGACTTTTCAATTGAAATCACCTATTTTGATAAAGAGAAATATCTCGAATTCGAGATATATAGTGATCATCCACATAAAGGACTTCGGGAAATCACACACTGTTATCAATAGGAGATGATTTGATATGAAAGTGAATGGCATTCACCACGTATCCGCTTTAACAGCCAATGCTCAAAAAAATGTCGATTTTTATGTGAAAGGCCTCGGCATGAAACTGATCAAGAAATCGGTCAATCAGGATGATCCGACGATGTACCATTTGTTTTACGGCGATGAGGTAGCGACACCCGGTTCAGATCTGACGTTTTTCGAGATTCCGATGCTTGCCCGCCGTGTGGAAGGAACAAACTGCATTTCATCTGTATCACTCCGGGTGCCTGGCGAGGATGCGCTCGGTTTTTGGCAAAAGCGGCTTGATGAACTCGGTGTTGTTCAAAGCAGGATTACGCAGCGCGCGGGACGGAGCATTCTCCGCTTTTTAGATCATGAAGGGCAAAATATCATTCTTGCCGCAGATGAAAAAGGAAAAGACGATGGGGTGCCTGTGAAAAACAGCGCCATCCCAGAGGAATATGCCATCAGAGGCCTTGGTCCTGTCGAACTGTCTGTACCTGATGCACAGCCGACGGCGGATGTGCTGACGGATATTCTTGGCTTTAAACGAATCGCGGAAGAGAAGCTTGAAGGAACCGATCAAGAGCTGATCATTTTTGAATCGGGAGTAGGCGGAGCTGCGACAGAGGTTCATGTTGCGGAAACGAAGGGTCTCAGAAGAGAGCGGCCCGGAAAAGGAAGCGTCCACCATGTCGCATTCCGCGTCAAAGATGAAGAAGAACTGCAAAAATGGTATGAAAAAATCAGTTCACACGGTTTCACAAATTCCGGCATTGTTGAACGCTATTATTTTAAAGCGCTCTATTTCAGAGAACCGAACGGCATCCTCTTTGAGCTTTCAACCGACGGACCGGGATTTGCCGTTGATGAAGGAATTGATGAGCTGGGCCAAAGCCTTGCACTGCCTCCATACCTTGAAAACAGACGAAAAGAAATTGAAGCCCGTCTTAAACCGATTCAATAAAAACAAAGCTGATCAAGGCCTTTGGCGGGCCTTGGTTTTTTTGAAATGTAAAAGAGGCCATCGGCAAAGCCGACAGCCTTAAGGGGGATTCCATTAAGAAGCTGTTTCCTCTTTTTGGTCAAGCGTCACTTGTTTTGTCATTGTTTTGCCGTTTCTGATGATGGTCACCTTTACTGTGTCTCCGATTTTCGTATTTTTGTAAAGGAAGTTGCGTAGTGTACTTCCTGTATCAGTATCTTTTCCATTCAGGCTGACGATGACATCATCCTGTTTGAGGCCCGCTTTTTCAGCCGGAGATCCTGAAGCGACTTGGCGAATGTAGACGCCTTTGTTCAATTGGCTGCTGCTTAATCCAAGCGTTCCAGTTTGATAGTTTTCAGGAACCTGTTCAAGATCCATCATGCCGATACCGATAAATGGGCGTTCGATTTTTCCTTTTGACAACAGTTCTTCGGCGATCGGTTTGACATCATCGCTTGGGATCGCAAAACCTATGCCCTCTACGCCGGATTCGCTGATCTTCATGCTGTTGATGCCGATCACCTCGCCTTTCGTATTTAAAAGAGCGCCTCCGCTGTTGCCGGGATTGATCGCCGCGTCCGTTTGAATGACGTTCATTTCGGTTTCGCCGGCAGACGTATTGACGGAAACGGTCCGGTCAACACCGCTGATGATTCCTTGTGTGACGGTGCGGGAAAGGTCTTTGCCGAGCGGGTTGCCGATCGCAACCACTGATTCGCCTGTCTTTAGGCTTGACGAGTCTCCGAAAGAGGCGACTTTTTCAACGTGATCCGCGGAAATTTCGACAACGGCAAGGTCTGTCAAGGAGTCGCTGCCTACCAATTTGCCTTCCACTTCTTTTCCGTTTGAAAGGGAAACTGTCAGCTTATTGGCGCCTTCGACGACATGGTTGTTTGTAATGATATATGCTTTTCCATTCGCTTTTTTATAAATGACGCCCGAACCCGTTCCTGTTTCTTCCTCTTCTGAGCCGTTATTGCTGCTGCTTTCAAAGCCGAACATATCTTTCTCTGTCTGTTTTTGGTAATTCGAGATACCGACGATGGCCGGCGATAGATTCTCAACCATTGCTGAAACATCTGAAGAGCTTGTGCTTGATAAGTTTTCAGTTTTTGCCGCATTCTCAGTCGAAGAAGAATTGGCCGTTTGATTTGTTCCGGTCTGAACGGACGAATTAACCGTTTCATCATTGCTGTGCTGATAAGCCGTTACACCGAGGACGAGGCTTCCTCCAATGATGCCGCTGATGATCGGCGTCATCCATGAAAGCTTTCGTTTTTGTTGTTCCGCCTGTTTTAACGCTTGATTCGGCTTTTTATCAGAGACGATGATTTCGTTTTTGGTTTCATGTTGATGTTCCCTGTTATATTCCATATTCTCCACGCTCCTATTGTTATCATATCCTTTGATGTACCCATCATAAACAAAGACTGTGGGATAAACATGAAAACATTGTGGGAAATTGTCAAAGAAAAAGGATAGAATAAATAGGGTGCTACCCTATGCATTTTTACAATACGACATGACAGAGGTGTTAAAAACATTGAAAAAGATCGGTTTCATCGGATACGGGAGCATGGCTCGCATGATTTAGTAAATCAATCCAAAGCCTTATTGTTTCAAGGGTTTTCGCATTTTTATCTTCCTTACTTATCGAAAAAATAACATTTTAATAACATTTATTCACGAAATCCCGATATTGAGGATGTCTCCAAAAGTCTCCTGAACTTTTTGCGAAGCATCCTTTTTCATTTTATTGGTGACATGTGTATAAATTTTCATCGTAGTTTTCATATCATCATGCCCTACCTTATCCATGATTGTTGGAAGGTCAACACCGGCTTCAGTCAACATGCTGATATGTGTATGTCTGAAAATATGAGGTGTAGCATGTTTCTTGATAGATGTTTTTTTCAATATTCTTTCCATGCGCTCGATCAGAGTATTTTGTAGGGTAGGGTATCCTTTTGATCTCGCGAAAACAAAATTTTCGTTATGGTATTCTTCTGGGGGAATACGTGATCTTAATCTTCTTTTTTTCTGTTCAATCTGGAAATTCTTTAGCATCTCCATGATCTGTTTATCGATTTGAATCGTCCGGATTGAACCGACGGTTTTGGGTGGCGTTAACTCATATTCTTTCATATTGCCCTTTTCTGAATATATCGTCTTGGTAATTCGGATTTCATTTGTTTCGAAATTAAAATCAGACCATTTAAGGGCACACAATTCACCTGAACGCATACCAGAAAAAGCAAGTAAATAAAACCTTTCGAGGTCCATATCCAACCCGAATTTTTTTACAGCCAATAGAAATTCTTCGATCTCTTCTTTTTCGAGGTATTTTTCCTCAATCTTATTATTTTCAATTTCTTCTACCGTTAATCGTTTTTTCGGTACGGTTGCCCCCGACACAGGGCTATCCTTCAATAAATTCACTCTAATGGCATACTTGAAAATCAAACCTGCCGTTACATGCACTCCTTTAACTGTGTTTCGTGCGTATCCTTGTTCTATAAGATCATTAAGTATTTTTTGATATTTCCTTGTCGTAATCTCAGTAATATTTTTTTTTGCAATAAATTTATTCAGAATATTTATTTCTTGTTTTCTTATCCTGATGGTATTTTTCTTGTTACCTAAGGTAAGAGCGTAGTCATGAATCCATTCAGCAGCAAGCTTTTCAAATGTCATTTTTTTAACGACAGATTCATCTATACCGTCTTCTTTTAGGGCGGCGATAGCATCTAACACTTTTTTTTCAGCCTCTTTTTTAGTCTTTCCCCTTCTGGATATTTGTCTGCGCTTGCCTGTGACTGGATGTTTTGGCCCGTCTCCAACAGCTAGCCATTTCTTCCCCTTTACTAATTCCTCAAAGTACAAATTCCTCACCTCTGTTACATGCTATATTTTTCTGATTGGTTTTACAGACAGCTTTATACCACATAACCGAAAATTGTTTTCTTCTGTACATTTCAAGCCGTTTTGCTGCAAAAGGATAGGTTACGTTGAACGTATCTCCAATTAACTTTATGGCCTCAGATTGTAGGCGGGGCAACTGAATTTTTGCAAGCATGAAAGTTGGGACACAGAAATGATACATAAAACTGTTTGCCTGGAACTCTTGCAGCTGCCTGAACATTTTATTCATTACGAGTTGATTTCCATAGTGTTTTAAAACATGGCAAAGTTCATGAGCAAAATCTTCCCACTGCCTTTCCGGAGAGAGTCTATTGTCTAACACAATACTATAGCAGCCATGGATACAGAACATACTGCTGTCTGCCTCCTCAAAATGAATATAAATATTAAATGCAGATCCAATTTTTTTCATGTTTATTTGTTCGGGTTGAAATATGTTTAGCCGTACGTATGTTTTTTTGACGTTTTCTTCGAGCATTGATAAATGAAAAGACATGTAATCCCCCTCAATGATGAGAATGTATGTTCGATTTTTAGTTTGAAAGAAAACCCTCATATGAGAGGGCATTAATCAACAAACGTTGTATGTTTTGTTTTCCATTTTTCAAGAGAAATAAAAATCCAAAAGCTATATATACCCAAGGTAATAATGCATAAAAACCACCATTTTATCCAAAGCCCAAATAATCCAATAGCTGACCCATTGAATTTTAATCTTCTACCTTCTATGACAGTATGGTTTATTCTCCAGCCATAAATCATAGTTAAGGACCAGGGATAACAAATTCCTAGAGTGAATATTGTTACTAAAGCGCCTAATATGACCCACCCTATATATTGTAATAATCCGCCATCAAAATATGATTTTCCTATTGTATTATTTACATTCACATTCACAGCGACATTTGATTCTGACATTAAAATTTTCCCCCAGTTCATTTGTATATACATCTTTTATCATAGGACAAAATTCACAATTTTTCAACGGAATATTGCCATTTTTGTAAAAAGTTTCAGCAAAAGTGGTCAGTATTGTTTTTTGCGAGGGATCTTCTTAGTCGAAAACACAAAAATTTTTGATTGACCATCATCATATATTTAAAAGCTTCTGTTTCTTTGCTGCAAATTCTTCCTCTGTAATAAGCCCTTCATCTTTCAAAGCTGCATATTTCCTAATCTCTGAAGCTATGAAATCAAAATCAGAACTTGCTTGACTCTCGCTAGATTTACCCGCAGATTGGACCTCTTTTTAAAACTCGGATTTGACCCAAATTTTCCGGAAGAGAATCCAGATCTTATTAGTAAACAGAATTTAAACATAATAAACAAAGAAAGATATACAGGCCAGCTTGCAATACTTTTGTTTAAGCGAACAACTAATTACCTTTATCTTTAGGTCGGTTTCTCTCTTTCTCTTTGAGGTATTTTATAAAATCAACGGCCTGCTGCTTTGCTTCTTCGGAGAAATCAGCGGCATCTCTAAAAGCAATTTGTAAATCAGGGTCATTGGAAAAATCAGAGTCATTTTTACTCGGACTCTTACCTGTAAGGATATAGTCAGTAGAAACCCCATATAGTTCAGCGATCTTAACTATCATCTCGCCATCAGGTTTCCTCAAGCTGTATTCCCAATTAGCATAAGTCGACATCGCTTTAAGACCTAACTTTTTTGCAACAGTTGACTTACTCCATCCTTTTTTCTCTCTTAATTCGGTCAAAACTTTACCAGTTATATTTTCCATTGAAAACACCTTTTTTCATATAGTGTGTAAATTTTAACACGATTTACACAGGAAAAATAAAAAGTTACACAAAAAGAATAAAAAAGTATTGACTTACTCTTTACGTGTATATTATTATTGGACTAACAAAGTTACTCAAAACGGGTAAGGGGTGAAACGATGAAACTTGAAAAGTTACGTGCCGAAAGAATTTCCCAAGGAAAAACCCAAACATATATGGCTAAGAAACTTGGTTATAAATACGCAAGTGGTTACGCAAACATTGAAATGGGACGTACAAAGCCAAGTTTAGTAATAGCTAAACAAATTTCTGAAATTTTGAATGTTGATGTTAATGATCTTTTTTTTGAGCAAAAGTTACACGTTAAGAGTAAAAAAACTACAGCATAGGAGGGATTGGCAATGTTCACTATGCAATACGATGACAAATTCATCGATCAAATCGCTTCAAAGATAGCTGACAGAGCCACAGACATTTTAATCGAACGTTTAGGCTCGCTGAATGAACTGCCCCACATCCTGACAAGAGAAGAGGCAATGAAAGTTCTTAGATGCGGCCCAACCAAAATGTCTGAACTGATGTCCCGACCTGATTTTCCGGTGACTGATGAATTCGGCAAGAAAATCCCGACCCAGTTGCTTTTCAAATGGGTAGAACGCAACACGAGATGGGTCGAAGAAAACACACATTACTTTAAGAAAGGCGTGAGTTAAATGAATCAACTGCAAAAAGTATTCAGTTATCAAGATCAACAGGTCCGAACAGTCGTTAAAGATGGTGAACCTTGGTTCGTTGCAAAGGATGTTGCAGAAGTATTGGAATTTAGCGAGACCGCACAGATGACAAGGCATCTTGATAGCGACGAAGTCATGTCTGTCAAATTGACAGGTATGAATATGAACTCAACGCTGATCAATGAAGCCGGGCTTTACTCCGTGATCTTACGAAGCCGCAAACCGGAAGCCAAACAATTCAAACGATGGATAACACACGAAGTCATCCCAACAATCAGAAAAACAGGCTCTTATCACAGTGAACAGCCAAAAACTCATCTCGAAGTCTTACAGGGAACTATCAACCAACTGGTTGAGCAAGACAAACGCATGAATCAGTTAGAAGGCCAAGTCAACAATATTTCAAACATCGTATCCATGAACAATGTCGGATGGCGCGAAAAAGTAAATGTCATCTTAAAAAGAATCGCGAAAAACTGGACCGGAGTCGAGCCATACCGAAGTGTCGTGAATCTCAGCTATGACCGTTTAGAGAAGCGAGCAGGATGCAAGCTTGAGCTTCGTTTAAACAACCGACAAGAACGCGCTATTTCACAAGGCATGTCCAAAACTTATGTAAAGAAAATCAACAAATTAGACGTGATCGCCGAGGAAAAGCGCTTAGTTGAAATCTACATCCAAGTAGTCAAAGAAATGGCTATTCAATTCAAGGTAAACATCAATGACTTTAAATTTGATGAAGTTATTTAATCTCATGACTTAATCATACATCCAATATCTGTACAGAAGAATAGAGATCATAGGACAAAGGAGAGTTTAAGGATGCCGGAAATAGTAACGAAATCACTGGCCCATTTACTAGAAGCGGAGGACATGACAAACGGGCAGCTTGCCCTTGATCTGAACGTTTCGGAATCAATGGTAAGCAAGATGAAAAACGGAACAAGGAAAATGCCGTGGGATGTGGCGGAAACGTCGCTTAAGAAATTCGATCAACCGTTTTATGCAATGGGGATTATGAACAGTTTCAGTGATGGATGTTCGCCGCCTGTCTTCACCGGGGAATCTGTAGAACGTCATCGGCTGGCTTTTGAGGAAATCATGGTGACGCAGGCAACGGAAGCCGTTCAGACGCTTAATGATGTGAGTTTTGTTAAGAATCCGAAGTTGATTTCACTTGATGAAAGAGAGCGTGTGAAAGGAGCCATAAAAGAACTTCTGGACGTAGAGGCATGGGCGAAAAATTTGGCGGCTTTATTGGCGAAGGAATACAACATTTCTCTAAAAGAGTGTTACAAGAAAGCAAAAATCACATGGAAAGCGAAAGGGTGGCTCGAATGAACTTAAATCATTTCTTGAAATCTGACAGGGAGAAGGCGGAAAGGCTTTATGAATCAATTCAATTTATGGCTTTTGATTTATTGGCAAAGGCTATCGAAGACGGGGATTTTGTTGGGTGCAAAGAAGTCGCTGAAGCAATAGCCCAACACAGTAAAGATTTAAAGAAGATGGAACACCCTGAGAGAGTGGTGGAGCTTAATGAAATCGCGTCAGAGTTTGCCAAAAGAGGGTTGAACGTTGTTCCTGTTAAGCCGCCATCAAGGAGGGTTCATTGATGATCCATTTCATTCACAAGCCAACCACAGCATTAGAAGTGCGTGCATGGTGCGCGAGAATCCGAAATTATCCTGAATTACATCTTGTATGGGATCAGCGGTTTAAAAAATTCAAAGAAAAAAGGAGCCGTTTAAATGAATCATAAAAAATTCAAGTTGTCATCTTACATTTTGCAGAATGCGAAATCTATGGGCTATTCAGAAGAAGATATCAAGGGGGCTGTACAACTTCTCCATGAGGAAATCAACAAGGAGAACAAGTTTATTTTGAATTTGGTCAAACAAGTAATGTCCAACAAAGGAGTTGATTCAAATGAACATAGAACACCCAATGATTACAGAAATTAACCGTTTCGGCTACCCGAAAGAACATTTACGGTACGAAGACGAGGAAGAGAACGAAGACGATGACAAATAAAAAAAGTTCACTTTTGGGGAGTGAACTTGCAAACGGAAGATATGACTAAAAAACTATTACTTTAAGTGTACCGAGTATTTTTAAAAAAATCAAGAAAAGGGGCAATGTCTCTATGAATATATCAGATGAAATAAAGAAAGATTTAATGGATGCAATGCCGCAGGAAGATGAAGGGCCAGAAATATTTGAGGTTCACGATCTGGAGACGGCAGCAGAGGCGCAACGGCGTGTTGCTTACTTCAAAAGAAAGCAGGCTGAAATAGATGCGGTGGCCGACAAGCAAATAGAGCGCCTCAAGAGAGAAATCTTGCAGCTTGAGTATTGGCGAGTAGAAGAAAAAAAGGAATACGTCAGGCGTGAAAACTTCTACAAACATCGGCTTGAAAGATACATGCGCGAGGAAGTCAGGAAGATGCAAGATAACGGCAAAAAGCCAAAGAAAACAATCAAGCTGCCTTACGGAACGATCAAGCTTGTTAAACAACAGCCGGAATACCAACGAAATGAAAATGATCTGCTAAAATACGCGGAATCTAAGGGGTTTGTCAGGGTTAAAAAAGACGTTGATTGGGCGGCTATTAAAAATAAAGCCAAGGTGTTCGGCGACAATTTAATAGATGCAGACGGCGAGTTAATCCCCGGCGTAACGGTGGTTGACAGGGAAGACAAATTCACGGTCGAGGTGAACGAGTGATGAACATTTATCAAAAATTGGTTGAAGTCAGGAAGGCTGTTCCGTATTTAAAAAAAGATAATCAAGGCAAGCAATACGCATATACAAGTTCAAGCCAAGTAGTAGCGGCAATTAGAGAAAAAATGGATGAATTAGGTCTTTTGCTTGTGCCGAATATTATCGACAAAAACGTGCGAACTGAAACAGTTGAATTTAAAGACAAAAACGGAAACGTCAACAAAAAAACAACAACATATTTTACTGAATTGACAATGGAATACAAATGGATCAATACAGAAAACCCAGAAGAAACAATGATAGTACCGTTTTATGCACAAGGTGTTGATATAGCAGGGGAAAAGGGAGTCGGGAAGGCTTTAACATACGCCGAGAAATATTACCTTCTGAAACAATTCAACATACCGACAGATGAAGCCGATCCGGATGCATTCCAAGAAAAAGTTGAGTCTTCAAAGCCGCCCGAAATGATCACACAGGAGCAAAAGGATGAAATTCAATCGCTGGCACAAAGCTATGTTGAACTACGCGGTCAGGGTGATGTGAAGACGGTTTTGACAGCCTTGAATGTCATGGATATTAACAATATTCAAAAAGGCGAAGCGGATAAATGTATTTTTCAGCTTAAAAGATGGGTTGCGAAGCTACAGAAAGAATCAGCTTAAAACATCAGGAAAGGCGGCGCATCACGATGAACAAAATCACCCGCAAATGGGCGCGGATGTCGCGGAAACAGCAGGAGAGAAACGAGAATACAACGGCCGTCATTCTGGCGGCTCTCCTATACGGATGTTATGTGCTTATGGGTTATCAGATCATTTCGCTTTGAAAGGGGATTTCAAATGTTAGAACCAAGGTTTTGTTATCGGATACTGGCGGCTGCGGGACTGTCTCATGATGAGCAGGGTAACGATACAGACTGCTTTGCTCAGATTGATCACGTAGGCGGCTGCAAGATCAGCCAAGGACAATATGACCGCATGCATGAACAGCTTAAGCATCGTTTAGCTGCTCAATATGAAATTGACGTGAACCATTTAGAGTGCATTAGCCCAGAAGAATACGACGACAACGTAGACGACTATTAAACGAAAGGGGAAACGTTCCATGTGGGGAGTACATCAAAGACTGGCAGAGTTAAGAAACATCGAGAAAAACCACAGGGCATTGACCGAAGAAGAAAAGGCGGAATTAAACATCTGCTTGGATGCAAATTTAAACCTTTGTCGAAAGGTGGCGCACCTAAAAAACCAGTCTTTACTTGCGACCATGACAAAGGATAACGATTGGCAGTTTGAAATATGCAGCCAATTAGAAGAAATATATACGGTTTTCCATTGATTATTCAGGAGGGGCAAACATGAGAAGAAGAGCCATGAAAAGACAGTTACTTGTCAGCTACTCTTTCCTAGTTGGCGGAAAGAAAGGAAGTGGCAGAACTACAGAGTTTTTAGTCACTGGGAAAAAACGAATATCCCCTAACGACATCGCGTGGATGGAGAAAAGACTAAAAGAAGATAACGATTTTGATGCGGTCGCCATCATCAGCTATCAATATTTTTAAATAAACGCCCCGATCAGCAAGAGACGGACGGATAAAAGGAGGCAGAGGCATTGAACGGTTTGTTATTAGACGAATATCCCTTGATTGTCATTCCTTCTTTAGCAAAAGAAATCGGATTGAACGAAGCAATCGTTCTTCAACAAGTCCATTACTGGTTAAAGTCATCAGGCAAAAAAAGAGACGGTCGAAAGTGGATTTATAACACATATGACGAGTGGTTAGAACAGTTTCCGTTTTGGTCTAAAAATACGTTGAGGCGAACTGTGGAAAGACTTGAAAAGTCCGGGGTGTTGATTACAGCAAATTACAACAAAATGAGAGCCGACAAAACAAAATGGTATTCGATTGATTACGACCGACTGCCCAAAATGGGCAGAGGGACTGCCCAAAATGAGCAGACGGACTGCCCAAAATGGGCAGACAGGAGTGCCCAAAATGGGCAGAGCAATACCAGAGACTACACAGAGACTACTACAGAGACTAACAATAAACCGGATGAAAGTGAAAAACAGGACATCAGTAAAACAGATGCATTTCAAAATGAACTGGAATCGGTTGGTCCTAAATCTATAAATCTTTCAAGTTTAGAAGAGATTGAAAAATTAACAGAACTGACAATTCAAAAAGAGACTCTTCCAGCAGGGATTAAAAAAAGCATCTTAGTTCAATATCTTGACTGCCTCCGTCTTACTCGATCAACAGGTAAAATCTCGGCCAATGTTTTAATGACTCATCTTGAAAAAATGAGCAAGTACAGTCTCGATCAGCTTCATTATGCAATGTGGACGCATGTGGAGAAATACAACGACCGACAAGAAAAATACACGCTTGGCATTCTTAGAAACACAGACGACCACAAAGCGCGGCAGGGCCTCATGAAATTGATGAATCAGGGAGGTACAAGGAAAGATGAACAGTTTAGAAGATACCCTAAAGCAGTTGGAGAAATCGAATCCCGGACTAGCGAAGAGGTTGAGAGACTCGAAGCGCTTGCAAGAGAAAAGGGCTTATCCGGAAAGATACGAGATACTCACTGTGATTTCTGAGGAAAACTGCATGTATAAGAAATGCGACGGCTCCGGCCTGATCTGGATTAAAGACCATCAGGAAAACAAGGAATTCATGAAAGAGTGCCCGTGTAAGGCTGTCAAAACCTTAGAAAGAAAACTGATGGGTGCCCGGCTGCCGGAAGAGTTTAAAGACGTAACTTTAAATTCATTTGAAATAGATGTCTATGAAAATGACGAATCGAAGGAGCGCGCGGCGAATGCAAAGCGGATTTCTAAAAACTATGTATTGAAATTCGAGCAGATGCGCGAGCAGGGGAAAGGATTATATTTTTACAGCCATGAAAAGGGGAGCGGCAAAACGCGGTTAGCTGCAAGTATCATGAAGGCCATCACCAAGATGCACGACAAGCCGGACAATCCGTTGAAAATCATTTATTCCTCAACTGCTGATCTGATCGGAGAGATTAAAAAGACCTTTGAAGCAGATTCGAAGATTAAGAGTTCCGACATTATCGAAGCTGCAAAAACGGCTGATCTGGCGATCTTTGATGATATCGGAGTAGAAAAAGCGACCGATTGGGTAGAAGAAACGTTTACCCGCATTCTGGACTACAGGCTCCAGAATAAAAAGCCGACTATTTTCACGAGCAATTTAGCCATTGATGAACTGGATTTGAAGTATCCGGGTGGCAGGATCAGCAGCAGGGTTGAAAAGCTTGCTTTCCCTATCAAAATGCCAGATGAAAAAGTCAGAAGCAAGATAGCAAAACAGGAAAATGAGGAGTTGTTGCAACTGCTTTATGAATAAACAAAAACACCGAGGCGCAAGGCCCCGATGCTTTATGAACTGTGGGTAATTCAATTATAGCACACTGGGGGCGGTTTAAGTGAAACTGAAACCTATTACTATCAATGATGATCTTAGTTTTACTGGAACGATGGAGAAAGGCAAAGTCCGCGTCATTGTGGTGGATGGGAACAACGGGACGGCGCACGCAATGGACGCCCCGGAACACGGAAAATCAATTATTCAAACAGTAAAAGGCACGTTTAAACGTGTTGATTTTGAAATAGGTCTAAAAGTTGATTAAAGGAGGATTCACAATGTGCAGCTTATGTAACGGTCAGAAGGTTGTCAGGGTAGAAATTTCCAGCATGGTCGCATTCCATGCCTGCCCGAATTGCAAGATTGAGAAGCAGGATTTAACAGAAACCATCCAGCAGCTTAATGCGATCATTCAAAAACGGCAGCAGGAGAAGAGCGCGTAATGTACATCATGCTTACAAAGTGTGAGTTTGGCTGGACGACGGAAGAAATGCAGAGAGCTCGGGAGGATTGGAAAGCGGGCGTCCCCATCGAGGAAACAGCGGCAATATTAGGCCGCCCGGCGCTGGAAGTATTCTTGTTGATTGTCGATCAATGCGAACGCGGGATACTCAAAGAGCGAAAGGGGAGTATTTACGGTGACAAGGCTAAATGTGGGTGATTGGGTTAGCTTTTGCTTCGCTTTTGAATACAAGGAAATCACGGGTTACATCGTCAGAATATACAATCACAACCAGCAGGCAACAGTTCAAGCGACAAACGGGCAGTTGTATTTGAAAAACATATCAGCTTTAAAGAAGATGCCAGCTAGAACAGCACCGAAATACACGCAGGCGGACATCAGAGCGTTGATAGACGTCGCGCTAGACGCAAAGGATAGGCGATGGTTTGAAGAGCTTACAAGCGAGTTGAAACGCATTCAGGAGGTAGAGGGATGAGAGAAAGTTTAGGAGAGCGCCTGCTTCAAGCATTTTTAGAACATGTAGGAGCGACATATGACGAATTAGAACAAAATTCATCAGTCGATCTTGTATGGGTCATGAAAAAGATTTATGTCAATAGATCATTCGCGGATGCTGTTGAGGCATTAGGACAACAGTTTCCCACTTATTTTTCACCAGACGATTTTTTCAGCTTGGATGACGGATGCCCAAATGTTCCTATTGAGATAAAAGATGACATGGATATTTTGTTGGATTATGACACAGATTTCGGACACCCTGCAAATTTCATAGAGGAGGAAACAGCCTAATGCAAAAGATCAAAAGACTCATCGTGCGGCTGATCGGGCGGAAAAAGAAGGAACAGAAAAAAGTGTTTGAATGGTGGAAGCTGATATGAGGGCGCTGCTGTCCATCCTGCTACTGGCCGGATACAGGGAAAAACAGATTGAACAATGGTTACAAGATGACGGGAGGTAAGGGGAATGGACATTATCAAGATTCGTTACACATTTAGGCATAAAGGTAGCGGCAACATTGAAATGAAATGGTACAGCATCGGGCAATTGGAAGAAAGGGCGGCCGCCAAACTGTCCCCGGTATTTTCAGATGAATATGAATTGATCAGCCGGGATTTATACACCGGATTGAAGGATAATACTGACCGCGAGATTTACGAGGGGGACATTATTCATTGCGTGCACTGGTTCTTTGATGGAAACGAAATAGAAGAACACTTTACTGCTTCAGTTGGATTTCGGGATGGATCATTTACTTTGGAGAATATTAATAGCCGTTATTATTCAGATTATACATTTGAAGAAAACGGGAAAGGTATTTGCTGGATTGGGGATATAAATTACTGTGATGAAGATTATGAAATCATCGGCAATATCTATCAAAATCCTGATTTATTATCGGAGGCGGCGGAATGACAAATCTTCACTATCGAGTGTGGGACGGCGAGCAAATGCATTATTGGGATGATGAGGGGATAAGCCTGACGATCAAAAACGACGGAAGTTGGTTCTTATGGCATGATGCAGGTGGCGGCTGTGTTGTATCAAGCGATGATAAAGACGCGGTGCTCATGTGGGGAACCGGCGTGAAAGATGATGAAGGGAAAATGATCTATCCGGGTGATGCAGTCGAATATGAAACGAGAAACCTTGTGCAGGCTTTTGGTGGAGACGGCCCGGAATATTTGCTAGAAAGGCGCATCATCTGCTTGTTCGGAGGAAAGCATAATGTCCCTTGCGGATTTCTAGGGAATTTAAAGGTTATCGGGAACGTATATGAAAATCCTGATCTACCTGATGATCTATTGGAGGCGGCGGAATGAATGACTTTCAAAAAAGAAAACAATTTTTAGAGAAATACTATCAGGAATTTAAGTCATTGCAAGAGGTTGTCCTTGCAAAGTCTTTGGATGAAACATTGTCATTGTTCTGTGCTGCCTTTCCAGAAGCAGAACCACACAGAAACTATTTTTATCAAAGGGCTTTGAAGGAGGCGGCGGAAGAATGAGCGGAATGACACAAAGGGAAATTAGTCGGGATCTATTCGATCAGGTCCAACGGTTGAAACAAGAAATCAGGCAGTTAAGAAAAGAGAATGAACGGTACAAAAAAGCACTTAACAAGATAGCAGGTGATACTTCGGTAGATACCTTGGGAAAGGCCGAAGAGATCGCAAGAGAAGCATTGGAGGCGGCGGAATGATGGAAATCTGGTACAGCAGGACAGAACGCTGCGAGTTTTGTGTATATCAGTCATGGTTCAAATTCAAATACTATTATCTTTACGCTTACAGATATCGAAATAGTAGCAAGTGGTACACTGTCGGCGCTCACGTAACATACAAATCGGCGCGGAAATGGCTGAAAAAGGTGGTGGGCGATCCCGGCCGTATGAAACGGGTCGAACAGCTACCGGATGGCCTGACGGCCAAGACAAGGGAGGCAGCGGAATGAATGACCTTCAAAGAAGAAAACAATTTTTAGAGAAATACTATCAGGAATTTAAGGCATTGCAACAGATTAACACCGCCTCGTCTTTGGATGAAACATTGTCGTTGTTCTGTGCTGCCTTTCCAGAAGCAGAACCACACAGAAATTATTTTTATCAAAGGGCTTTGAAGGAGGCGGCGGCCGAATGATCAATTACGCCAATCGCGGAAAGGCTTTGCAAATGCTGATCAACAACACGAACGCAGTATACAAACAAAAGGGCTGGGCTTTGGTCGATGAAGTCCCGACGCCATCCAAAAACATAAAAGGCCGGATCATCTACGAGAGAAAAAGCACAGTGGACTATTACGGCATTTCGCAAGGGCGCGGCATCGCATTTGATGCGAAAAGCACCAAAGAAACGAAACGATTCGATCTGAAAAACGTTCATGATCATCAAGTGAAATATCTCGATCACTTCCTGAAACAAGGCGGCATTGCCTTCCTGTTGATCGAGTTCGCGAGATTAAGAGAATTCTATTTTGTGAGCATCCCGTTTTTCTTGGAATACTGGAATGCAGCCAAGAACGGCGGTAGAAAATCGATCCCATACGAGGAAATCAGATTCAACTGTGCTCCGATCAGGACTAGGCGGGGCGTCCCCCTTGATTACCTAGAATTATGCTTTAAAAATGTCGAAAACAGAGGGCTGATATTTGATGGAATGCTATAACAGATTTTGCCTTTGGAATGTTTTTGGTTCATGTTGCCATGAAAGTGAAGAGGGAATGAAAAAAGCTACCCCTAATCAACTAGATTGCCCTTCTTCGTTAAGAGCAGATTTTGAAGAACAACTAAACAATTTACTCAATGAGTGTATTGATTTATTAATGCACAGGAACATGAAAGAGCTAATAGAGGTAAAGAAATTTATCAATGAGCAAAGGAGTTAAGGGATACAAATAGGGGGCGATCATATCAAACGCCTGATCATCCGTTATAAAAACCAATACGGGCGCACTGTGGGGCATGACACCCTTTGGAGGGGTTTGGATAGCATAAGAGAGTTGCAACGGCGCTACGGCTTTTTAAACGAAGATTTGACGTATGTCGAGATCGACGGAGAGGAATGCGATCTGAAAAAGGTAAGGGCTGCGCTTGAGAAGCGCGGGTAAAAAATTTCGGCTGAGAATGTCGGTTCTTGTCGAAAAGAGACGAAAGGGGAAAGGGAAATGGATGCAAAAACAGCGCGTGAAATGGCTGAAACATGCAGAGAAATCATTATGGGGAATATACCAAAATCGGATGAATACCAAAATGTTATAAAGGCGATCAGAAATGCTTCCAAAAAAGGATTATATAGACTGGCTTATGATTACGACTTAAAGGATGCAGTTATTTACTATCGCATTAAAGAAATTTTAGAGTCAGAAGGTTTTATATGCGAAATCGAACGTAGAACAAGCGGGCTTTTGGCATCGCATGTTACAGGATTACGGCTAATAGTCGGATGGAGAGTAGAAACGGAGGGCGAAAAGCATGGCGGTTAAAATCACCAATTGGAGCTTGACACCCGGAAATTACCCTCATGATATAAACCCTTTACTTCCCGAAGAAGTAAAAGTCAATATAGCGAAAGCTTACGGAGTCAATATGAATATAGAAATTAGTTTCACCGGAGAAATAAATGACAAAACACTTCCAGAGAAAATTTTAAAAGCTATCGAGGAAATCATAGAAAAGGAGAATGCAAAAGATGATGAATAGAACGGTGCTTGTCGGAAGATTAACCAGAGACCCGGAACTAAGATATACCCAATCAGGGCAGGCGGTTGCCAGCTTTACATTAGCAGTCAATCGGACTTTCACGAATCAGCAGGGAGAACGGGAAGCGGACTTTATAAACTGCGTCGCTTGGAGAAAGACAGCTGAAAATATTGCGAATCATCTGAAAAAGGGATCAATGGCAGGTGTGGACGGCCGTCTACAGACAAGAAATTACGAAGACCAGAGCGGGCGCAGGGTGTTCGTGACGGAGATCGTCGCTGAATCGGTTCAGTTCCTTGATCCCAAGGGCGGAAGTCAGGCCGATAACAGGCAGCAGGGCAGCGGCAACGCAGGACGAAGCCAGAGCAGCGGACAGCAGGGAAACAGCTTTCCGGACGATCCGTTTGCTAATGACGGCAAGCCAATTGATATACAGGACTCAGATTTGCCGTTCTAAGGGGGCTATAGCATGACAAGGCGCGTTGTTCAGTGGTCGGCAACGAATTACGATCGGGAAGAATTGCAGGTCATTCAGGTGTTTGAGGAAGGCATAAACAAGCAGGATGTTAAAAGTCAGGTGCCGTTTAGCAGATGGCACCGGGTTCTTTACAAAACTGAAAGGGGAAACGGATATGACTTCAAATAGAAACTCAAGCAAGCACGGAGAGGTAACAGTTTGGAAGATGACGGAGGAGCAGCGCCTTGCATACATCGAGAAACACCCAATCGTGGCGAGTGATGAGCATTTGAAGTATTGGGATTGGGACGGCGGAAAAAGGGAGCAGAAGGCATGAAAGAGTATGAAATCAATTTGTCTAACGGAAGAAAATTTTACAGAAATGATGATGGTTCGTGTTGGTTGGATGGTGAATTTAAAACAAATTACGGTATCTTTAACGACATTGTAAGTGAATTGTCGGAAGAAATTATTAAATTGCAGGCGGAAAACGCACAACTAAAGGAAGACATTCAAGAGGAAATTTGCACTTGGAAAATACAAAAAAGACAACTAAATCATTGCGAAAAGGAAATTAAGCGGCTGCGGGCAGAAAACGAGGGATACAAAGCCAAATATGAACGATTTTATGACCGTTTTTGCGAAGCTAATTCGAAACTTTATGATGCCAGTACCGATAACGAAAGATTAAAAAGGGAGAACGAACAGTTACGGCAAGCAATTGCAGATGCGCGGCATTTGGCATCATACCACGGAACGACAGAGGATATTTACAATCGATTGATTAAGGTTGACCCAATTCATCAAACCTTTAAATATCTAAGGGAAATCGAAAAAGAGGAGGATTGACATGGGAATCCTTGATGAAATCGGCTTCAGCAATGTTTCTGTATGTGGCAGAGCAGGAGTCGAAATAAAGGAGGGCTGCGGCCCTCTTGAAAGGGTGGGGAAAATGACAATCGGTAAAGTCCGCAAATTCTTGTACGGCTTCGCCAAGTTTTTAGGCGATGTAAACGCAGTGAAACAGGGAACGGTCGGCAAGAGGGTAAGAAACCGGGTGATTGGGAAGTTTACGGGGCGGCTGTTTAAGTGAGGAGGTAGAAAAATACAATGAATGTATTTAAAGTTTATTGCAACGGAAAGAAAGGTTATTGGCGAGTTATTGCTGATTCAGAATCAGAAGCGATTTATGAAGTTACAAAAGGCTATGAAACACACACAGGTGTTTATGCAATTCAAATAATTTAATTAGCAGACGAGACGGGAAGGTGAGGAAATGGACAATAAAAAACGTTTAGAAGAAATAAAAGAATCTTATTCAAATTGCATTGATTTTGCTTTATCTGATGGTGAAACATTGCCTTATTTCGATATAGAAGTAGCCGATCTGAATTTTCTTATTCAGAAAGCTGAAAAGCTGGAAGAATTAGTATCCAACCTGAAAAAGATGTATGAAAATACTATTCATAAAAAAAGATTAGCTGTTCAGCAAAATGATGAATTAACAGCGGAAGTGTTCAGCGATAGAGCGACTACGATTTTTCAAATCGGATTAATGATCGGGTTCGATGTTGCGAAGGAGATAGAATAAACAGCGGCCGGAGCCGGGAAGAAGAATGAAGGACAAAAAACCGCCATGCGGCGGCCGTCCAGGCTAACCCTGAACCCTAGTTTTATGATATAATAGAGGCATAATGAAAGTCAAATAAACGTCCAAGACGGAAAGCCTGCGGACACTGAACTTACAGCATTTACGCTGTTTGTTTGGTGTCCGTTTTTTATTTATATACGACGATAAGGGGGGGAACGGACATGGATAGAAAACAAATTGAGGATATCTTGAAAAATTATCGTTGGATGATGAATAGCATTGAGGATTTAAGGGGAACAATCGAAGAACTAAGGGAATTAAACCGAGATGTCGGCGAAGGATTAACAGCAAAATACGGAATTGAGGCCGCTATGCCAAAGGCGCAGGGCACAACGAGCGATTCTGTTTACAATGAGACTGTAAGGCGGTCGAAACGATATAAGAAAATTGAAATATATGAACAGAAGGTTCAGAAGCTGCAAGAACGAATTAATCGGATTACAGATGAGAGGGAAGGCGAAGTATTGCATTGGCTACTGGAAGGCAAAAGCTATCGGTGGATTGCGCAGCATATGCAATTGTCTTTCTCTCATATCCGTAACATTCGCGATTCAATTATTGATAAGCTGGCTAACGAATCAAATTGCACGAATTGCACAAAAGGCACAAATTTCAGTAATTTGAAATCTGTGGGTTAAAATGGAGTCAAGAAACATCTTTCCCCAAACATGTTTCTTTATTGTCGTTTCTCTTAACGACGTCCTTTCAATCTACACAGGTTGTGGAAAATGTGGTTTTTACTTTTTTAATGCGATCTTGATCAAATCGCAAATAACTATGTACATTTGGCGGCACTGCGAATACGCGGGGTCGCTCTTTTTTATGCCGAAAGGAGCGGAAAACATGTACAAGAATCTAATAGAAACGTTAAAAAAACAGCTTGATATTAGGCCTACAACCGAAAGACAGAAAGAGCATGCTGATGCCCTGATGTATGGACTTTGCGCCGGGATAAAATCCGAGAAAAAAGAAAAATGAGTTTTATGTTTGTTGTGATGCGCGCCCTGTAAGTCTTGGGACAACTACCGGCTAACGCCAAGCACGGGCGCGGCTCAGAGCAAATAAAGGAGAAAAGACTATGATTCTACGACAATATTTACAAGACAAACGAGAAGAAGAACGCGAGAAAGCGAGAGAATCGGCCCGAAAAACTCACAAGTGTCATGGATGCGTGTGGGGGACATGGGCCGGGAATAAATATGTCTGTCCATTCTGGCGGTGCGTCAAAAACAAGTGAGGGAGGCGGTGTCATGTAAATGGATTGGGAGAAAATCAAAAAGGAATACGAAACAACTGACCTGACATTGAAGGCGCTGGCCAACAAACATAATGTGAAAATCGGGACTTTGAAAAGCAGAAAGAGTCGTGAAGGATGGTCAAGAGATCCCACGAAAAAGGATGCAACCAAAAAGAAAGAGGTTGCAACCCCACAACCTATTATCGAATCTGACGAATTAAACGACAAACAGAAAATGTTCTGTCTTTATTATATTAAGTATTTCAATGCGACAAAGGCATATCAGAAGGCTTATGGAGTTGATCGAAATACAGCTGAATCAATTGCTTATAGATTGATGGGGAAGGATGGAGTGAAAAGAGAAATCGAACGCCTCAAGCAAGAACGATTTAACGGAGTATTGCTCGATGCTCAAGCGGTCCTTCAAAAATACATTGATATCGCATTCGCTGATATAACGGACTTTGCGGAATTTGGCATAAAAGAAGTGCCAGCCACCAACGAGAATGGCCCGTTAGAAGATGAGGACGGAAACCCGATCATGATTGCAACTAATTACGTCGCTTTCAAAGAATCATCAGAAGTAGACGGCACAATTATTACAGAAGTGAAAAAAGGTAAAGACGGCGTTTCCGTTAAGCTTGCCGACAAGATGAAAGCCCTTGAGTTCTTGGTAAAATACACTGATCTGCTTTCAGAGAATGACCGCAAAAAGCTACAGCTTGAGAAATTGAAAGCTGAAACGGCGAAGCTTGAGGCCGAAACAAAGCAAGATAAAGGCGACGGCGGCAAAGTGGTGATCGTTAACGACAAGGAAGCGATGAGGAAGGCGATGGAAGATGACGACCAAGACAATTAACATTATGGACTTGATGAATGTCAATTTCTACTCCCTGTGGCTTGCCGAACAATCGCATATAGTAGCGAAGGGCGGCCGTTCTTCTATGAAATCGTCCGTTATTTCCTTGAAGCTTGTTACTGACTTCCTAGAAGACGATCAAGGAAATGTTGTGTGTCTCCGTAAAGTCGGAAAGTACCTTTCAACATCTATTTATGAACAAATCAAATGGGGCATTTACATGCTTGGCGTAGAAAGTGAATTCTATTTCGGTAAATCCCCGTTATTGATAAAGCATAAGTCTACAGGGACAGCATTTTATTTTTACGGCTGCGACGATCCGATAAAACTTAAATCGGCGAAGATAGCCAAAGGGTACGTTATGGCCCTATGGTTTGAAGAGGCAGCCGAGTTCGCAGGCGTGGAAGATATCGATATTGTCGAAGATACGTTCATACGGCAAGAAATCGAAGGGAAAGAGGTAAAGGTATATTTCTCTTATAACCCGCCAAGAAACCCGTATTCTTGGATAAATGAATGGCTGGATTCCAAAGCGAATGACGACGACTATTTTATACACCATTCAACGTATTTAGATGACAAAAAAGGATTCTTGTCTGAACAAATGATCAGGAAGATAGAGAAATACAAAGAGAATGACCTTGATTATTGGCGATGGATGTATAACGGTGAGGTTATCGGACTTGGTGACATGGTATACAACATCAATCATTTCAATTGGATTAAAACGATCCCGGCTGATGACGATTTAAACTTAATCGACATCGCAATTGACAGCGGCTATCAAGTGTCAGCTACTACATTCACAGCCTATGGGGTGACTAAACGAGGTAATGTTATTTTGCTTGATACCTATTATTATTCTCCAGTTAACCAAGGGAGAAAAAAAGCCCCATCTGAATTTAGTAACGATTTATGGGAGTTCGGACAGCAACTTATTCGGAGGTTCAACCGGAACATTGACAAGTGGACAATAGATAGCGCAGAAGGCGGATTGCGTAACCAGTTCTTTAAAGATTACGGGATACGCCTAAACCCCATCGCCAAGAAAAAGAAAGTTCATATGATCGAAAACGTGCAAGACCTTTTAGGACAAGGTCGTTTTTTTATGCTCAATAACAATAACAATCAGATTTTCCATGAAGAACACAAAAAATATCAATGGGATGCTGACACGATGCAGAAGGATGATCCGAAAGTCATCAAAGAAGATGACCACACATGCGACAGCTTCCAATATTACGTGAATGACAACCTTCAAAAATTGAGGTTGAAATATTAAGGGGGAAGAACAAATGTCTAAGGTTGTTATCAGAAAAAGAAAAGATGCCGAAGGGAATATGATTCATTTTAAAAATTATGATGTTTTAATAGACGGCAAAAATTTAAAAGATATATTGAATGGCGGCGCTGGCGTTTTTCGTCTTGAATTGGATTTGTCAGCCTGTCAAACGCCTGTTTTGAAAATAGAGATGCACCCAAAAGAAATAGAGTTCGAAGGCGATGCCAAGATTATAAAAGCCAAACAGGGGGACAAATAACATGCCAAAGTATAGAGAAAAGCATACCGGGGAAGAGGTTGAAGGGTTCCGATTGGGATTGGGTAGCGTCCCGGAGTGGTTTGAAAAAGAAACCGAATATGAAGACGTTCGTTTTGCGTTAGACGGTCGCCTTTACGTCCGGTTTTGGAATTACTTCAATAAACGCAAAAGATTATCGACAGCTTTCGAGGGTTATTACATTTTCAAAAATAGACACGGAAATATCATCCCAAGTGATCCGGAGGATTTCGAAAAAGAATTCGAGGAAGTGGCTGAAGATAAAGCTGATATTTGGAAGAATTTCAGGAAACGGGCGGAAGAATGGAGAGAACAGCAGCGAAAGCATCACGAAAAGGAAATGTTGGAACTGGATAATCTTATTGGACTCATCAAGTTTCTGGAAAAACAAACATCTAACCAAACAGAAGATAAAGAAGCCGATTTTGAATACTTTGCAACGCTTTTTTTAAATGGAATCATCGATATCGAATATTTCAAAAAACAAGTATTCGAGATATTTGGGAAATAAGGCGGTGACACAATGTTCAACAGCCTAATCACGTGGGGAAGGGCGGTGTTACGGAAAATGGGACTTATTAAAGAAATCAATACGATTTCAGAGATTCGGCCGATACCGATAAATGATGAGTTTTACGAAACGATAGAAAGATGGCTGGCGCTATATAAAGGGCATCTCGCGAAGTATGACGATGAGCCGTTTCACGAAGTCGAATTCACAACCATTGAGGGCGGCAAGCAGACAAGACGGATGCACACAATGGGAATGCCTAAAATCGCAAGTAAAGAAATGGCAAGCCTGATCTTTAATGAAAAATGTTCGATCAACATTGATGAGAAAGGCCTAGCCGAAGAGATTGGAAATGTTTTTGAATACAACAATTTCTCTAAGAGATTTCAAAATGATCTCGAATATATGTTTGCGCTCGGCGGCCTTGTTGTAAAAGCGCATGTCGAAGTAGACCGAACCGGCCAAAAACAAATAAAAATCAACTTTGTTACGGCCGACTGTTTTATACCGTTAGCCTATTCGAACGACGATATAACAGAGGGCGTATTTTTAAATATATCGCGCAAAGGCGATAAATGGTACACGCTTTTAGAATGGCATACATGGGAAGGTAAAGAATATGTGATTCAAAATGAACTGTTTGAATCGGACAAGGCCAGTCAATTAGGTGTTAAAGTACCGTTAAAAACGATTTATCCAGACTTGAAAGAATGGGCCTCAATAGAAAACCTTCGGCGCCCTTTATTCACGTATATCAAACCGAATATAGCAAATAACATTGATCTTCAATCACCATTGGGGATTTCTTTATTTGCAAACGGCACCGATACAATAAAGCTTCTCGATACAGCGTTTGACAGCTATCACCGTGAATTCAAGCTAGGCAAAAAGCGGATTATCGTCCCGGCGACTGCGGTTAAGGTAATTGTCGACCCGAAAACAGGGGAAACACACCGTTATTTCGATGCAAATGATGAAGTTTACCAAGCGTTTAATTTTGATAGCCTTGATGCTCAAAAGCTCTATGATAATACCGTTGAATTGCGTGTAGATGAACACATAAAGGCTATCCAATCCCTATTAGATGTTTTCGCGATGCAGATAGGTTTTAGCCCCGGTATATTCTCTTTCGACGGTCAAGGCGTTAAAACAGCGACTGAGGTAGTCAGTGAGAACAGCAAGACCTTTCAAACGAAAAACAGCCATGAAACTGTTATCGAAGAAGGGATAAAGAACCTAATTGCCTCTATTTGCGAATTAGCGAAGCTAGAAAAATTGTTCGCGGTTCCGGAAGAATATGATGTCACAATTGATTTTGATGATTCTATTGCCGAAGACAGGGACGCAAACGCCAATTATTATTTGAAGATCATGAACAACGGTTTGATGCCTAAATATATGGCCCTTATGCGGATACTCAAAGTACCAGAAGATCAGGCGAAACGAATCATTCAGGAAGCAAAAGAAGAAGCTGCCACAGAACTGCCTGACGTTGATCAAATGTATGGTGATGGTGCGTAATGGCGCGCCTAACAAAAGACAGGCTTGATCAAATCACTTGGCCAATCGCTCAAATATATTCATCGATCCAAACAGAAATCCTTGAAAACATCGCGGAACTGTTGGCTAAAGATCAAGATGCATTAGAAGAAGATACAAACGCTTGGTATGCGCTGAAATTCCAGCAAGTCGGCGGCCTTACAAAGCAAAATATCAAAACGATTTCCAAGAAAAGCGGCTTGAGCCAAAAGAAAGTCAGGGAGATATTAAGCGAGGCCGGGCATGAAGGCATACAGGAAAATGAAACGATCTTACAAACTGCGTTTCAAAAAGGCGCTCTCTCCAAACAAGCACCGGAACCTAAAGACGATCCGGCAATATGGCGCATTTTAGAGGCGTTCGAGGCTCAATCAAAGGACATATTTAATCAGATCAATTCAACTATGTTAGAGAATGGCGCTCAGGTTTACCGAGACATTCTGACGCAGACGACAGCGGCCGTTCTATCAGGAACGAAAACACCGCAGCAGGCGCTTAGAAGCACGTTGACAAAGTGGGCTAACAAAGGTATCCCGACACTCGTTAAAAGCAACGGTGACCGCATGTATGCTCAAGAATATGCGCAAATGGTCATTCGTACAATGAGCAACAATGTCGCCAACGAAATGCAGGATGCACGCTTTGATAGTTGGGGTGTCGATCTTGTTGAAATCAGTTCGCACAGCGGCGCCCGGCCAAAATGCGCGCCTTATCAGGGTAGGATATTCAGCAGGAGCGGAAATCATCCAAAATATCCGGCCTTATCCAGCACAAGCATAGGAGAGCCGGACGGGTTATTTGGAATTAATTGCCACCACTTGCAGTATCCTCATGTCCCGGGTGTTTCTGTCCAACGTTACCACCCGGTAAATGCAGAAAAGAACAAAAAAGCATACGAAAATAGCCAAAAACAACGTAATTTGGAACGATCCATCCGAAATGGTAAGCGCGAACTGGCCGTATTTGAAAAGCTTGGCGATGAGGTGGGTATAAAACGCGCCCGGGCCAAGATTGCAAGGCGGCAGGCGCAGCTTAGAACATTCATTGATGAGACCGGCCGCACAAGGCGGAGGAACAGGGAGCAAATTTATGCGTAGGGAGTGACAAGATGTGAAATTAAACGAGGTTGTCGAGATTGTCGAACAATTGAAGGGCTGCGGTTTTAAGTTCGAGGCCGCCCCGTTAGAAAATAATGTTGCTTTTGTCGAATTAGAAAAGATCGCGACTAAAGGAATGGAATTCGAAACAGCTTTATTTCTTTTGAAAAAAGGATACAAAGTTGCCCGTCGTGGTTGGAACGGCAAAGGGATGTTTCTGTATTACGTTCCTGCAAATAGTTACCCTGCACAAACGGAGGCAGCTAAAGAGCATTTCGGCGATATGGTCGATTACGGGGCCTACATTGCAATGAAAACAGCACAAGGAAATGTTGTCCCGTGGCTTGCGTCTCAAACTGATGTACTTGCGGAAGATTGGGAGATTATTAAATGAACAAGTTCACTCAATCATCAATCAATAACAATTCAATGCCTGTTTGCGAACCGATTCTTTATACGGAATCTGATAAATACAAGGAAATGCTAAATAAAGAGTTATATAAAGATTTAAGAATTCAAGTAACGTCCCAAAACTTTAGATCATCACGAATGTAAAAGTCGCTGACGCGGCTTTTTTTCTTGCCCGTTTACCTGTTGTGGGCGGTAAATAAAACACGGGATTTTACCTTATCGGAGGGATTTTCTATGTATGATAAACGCTTTTTACCTTTAAACCTTCAATTTTTCGCTGAGGACGCAGGCGACAACGATAATAACGGCGGCAGCGGAGAAGGTGTACAAGGGGACGATCAGCAAAACCCGGGAGCACAAAACGGGAGCGCTGATAATACCGGAGATTCCGGGGAGAAAACAGTTCCACAATCCAAAGTTAACAGCCTAGTGGCTACTGAAAGGAGGGACACGCTAAAGAAACTTGGAGATTTTGAAAGCATCGACCAGGCTAAAGAATGGATACAAAAAATGAGAGGTTTAGAAGAGTCGCAGAAAACAGAAGAGCAAAAACGGGATGAGCGCTTGCAAGAGTTTGAAACTCAAAACCAAACCCTTTCGAGCGAAAACGAAAGCCTCAAGGCTCAGGTTGCAGCCTTAAAAGTCGGTGTGACAGAGGAGTCAATGGAGGATGTTGTCACGCTTGCTCAAAAATACGTTTCTGATGACGTGGACCTGAATGCGGCCATTGAAAAGGTAATCGAAAAGTACCCGCATTTCAAAGAACAGCAGCAAAAGCAAGACTCGCCAAGATGGACGAATGGAAACCATCAAAAGCCACAACTAAGCGACGTTGAGGCACTCGAAGAACAAATGAAAAACGCAAAAACTTTACCTGAACGCGTTGCATTACGCAACAAAATTGCGGAATTAAAAGCGAAAGGATGATTTATAAATGACACAAGTTCAAGGACAAGGAAACACTTGGAATCTACCAAACTATGCCGGGGATCTTTACACTGCTGAGCCAGAAAGTACGCCGTTTTTATCGATGTTGGGCGGTCTTCATAACGGAGGGGTGCAAACCCAAAATTTTGAATTCACAATCGGTTCTCTTTATGACTATCCGGAACCATCACAGCCAGCGATTTCTGAACAAGCTTCCACGACTGCGCCGCAAGCGATTAATTATGCACGCTCGCAAGAAACAAACGTCACGCAGGTCTTTCAAGAAACAGTCAACCTTACTTATGTTAAACAGTCCAACTTTAACCGCATGCAAGGGCTAAACACAGCAGGACAACAGAACAACGCGCCTAACGAAAAAGACTTTCAAATTGCCCGTCAGTTGACTAAGATTGCGCGGGACATGGAACACACTTCATTTAATGGCCAATATCAAGAATCAACTGATGTTACTACACCAAATAAAACACGCGGCATGCTTGAAGCGGTGGCTAATGGAGGTACAACAATTGCCGCAGCGGGCGCAGATTTAACCCGTGATATGCTTCAAACACTTTGGAGGGAAATGTATAACAACGGCGCAACATTCACTAATCCAGTTATGTGGGTGGGTGCAAGATCAAAGCAGCTTGTTACCGATCTTTACGCATATGCGCCTACATCTCGTAATGTTGGCGGCGTGAACATCCAAGCTATCGAAACAGATTTCGGGAACATCGGCATTAGCCTGAATAAGTTCATTCCTGCTGATTCCATTCTTGTTGCGGATATGAGCGTTATCAATTCAGTATTCCAGCCAGTTCCGGAGAAAGGCAACTTCTTCCTTGAAGAGCTAGGGAAAACGGGCGCGGCTGATCAAGCAATGATTTTCGGTCAATGGGGCTTGGATCATGGGCCGGGATTCTTCCACGGTTCTATCACTGGTCTGGCAACTGCATAAATAAACAGGGGCATTAATTGCCCCTCCTTTAAGGAGGGTTAAAATGGCAGATTTACAAGAAAAAATTGAAACAGCGGTGGGATTACAGCTTGAATTACGGAAATTGTTGCTTGAAATAATCGGGCAAATCCCGGGAGAAGGCGGCGGCACAATCGACGGCTCGGATATCACAGATAATTCTATTACCCATTTGAAACTAGGAGACAGCAGCGTACGAAATAGACACATCGGCACAAGCAGTGTGCAAACGAGTAATATAGCGGCGCAAAATGTGACTCTCGAAAAGCTTGCCGATGATGTTACTACAATTTTAAAAGGGAAATTAACGGCATCACAAGGGGCAGCGGTGGCGGATAGCGCCGGGTCCACTGACGCAGATACAGCAGTTAATGCTTTGCTTGCTTCATTGCGTGCGGCTGACATTATCGCAACATCATAAGGAGTGAAATAAATGCTATTCAAATCAAAAAAACCAAATCTGATTGTATGGGATAAAGAAAAAGACAAGCCTTTGGCAGCTTTTAAAAACGGAGTGTTCGAAACAGAAGAGCAAACTGTTGTCAAAAAGCTCAAAACACACGGTTATGAAGGAGAAAAGGCTGAAAAAGGTGAGCAATAATGGCTTACATCACGCCGGATTATTATAACAACACCTATAAGGGTACGGCTGCACCGTCTACTGCTGATCTCGAACGCTATATCGAGCGGGCAAGTGATGTTATTGATCAGGTGACGGGATTCAAGCTATACGGCGGAAAATTTGATGAGTTGCCGGACGGCTTTGTCAAAGATATGGTCAAGAAAGCAACGGCGGCACAAGTTGAATTTTACGTTTTGAAGGGCGGAGATGCCGAGGTAAACGCCGGGGAAGATACCAGCATGAATAGTGTGAGCATCGGCGCTTTCAGCTATTCAAACGGTTCCTCCGGGGGCGATTCCGGCAGCTCTTTTGGACGTGATGCGGATCGAGTCAGTCCGACTGCGCTTTCTTTTTTAACACCGACAGGTCTATTATATCGCGGGGTGTTTGTCCGTGGCTAAACCAATCCCGAAAGAACTGCTTATTCATTCCATTTCGTATGAAGAATTTGCCGGAAAAGATCGATATGGCGACACATGGAAAGCCCCGGTCAATATTGATTTTGTCAGGGTTGAACCGATTGAGCGTGTTACACGAAACAGCAACGGGGAAGAAATCACTTCACAAACAACGGTTTTCGTGGATGCTGTTTACTCGTCTCCTACTCCGAATTTTGTAGAGAAATCAAAGGTGACGTTTAGCGGCCGTACTCGTTTCATCAATGAGATTCGGGAGCAGTACGCCAAGGTCAACAGTATTCACCATTGGGAGTTGATGCTTGTATGATCAATTTCAACGTCAGGATGGATATTGATTGGGGCAGCATTGAAAGAAGGACAAACCAAGGCTTTGACGCATCACAAGAAATCATAGATTCGCAGGTTTTGAAGGATTCAAACCGATATATCGCTTTTGATACCGGAGAGTTAGCACGATCTGGTGTGAGGTCAACGGAACCGGGGAGCGGTAAAGTTATTTGGGATATGCCGTACGGACGAAAGATGTACTATAATCCGCAATTCAACTTCTCCAAAGACAAAAACCCATTAGCGGGCGGTCTTTGGTTCGAACGGGCGAGATCATCACATTTAAACGAATGGATCAACATGGGACAAAACGCATTCAACCAAAATTTCAGGGGGTGATTGATTGGATTTCTTAGATCGTTTATGCGATGCGATAGAAGCCGATTTATCCCCTTATTCACCTATTGATGTGGGTTCGCTGAGCGACGGCGATTCTATCGCCATTCGTAGATACGCAACGCCCCGCAACACCCGTTATTACAACGGCGGTAAGATTGAAAACTTTGGCTTTCAGATTCTTTGCAAGAATAGCAATGCTACAGCCGCAATAAATACGATTCAAGACATCACGGATTATTTAGATGGAAAAACCGAACTGCTGTCAAATGACGGCAGTTTTTCTTTGAACATAATTGAGGTTTCCACAGACCCGAATTGGGTTGAAACCACCGAACACGCTCAAGAAGTTTATACAGCTCTCTTTGTTGCAGAGCTATACAGGGAGGTTAAATAAATGCCGAAAGATTTTCCTTTACAGTTTAAAAATGAGTTTTCTCTCGATGTAACACCTACCGGCACAACACAGACATTTGAACGCTTGGCGGCAGGATTAAAGACTATTGAATCAAACAATAACGAAGAAATCGACCAAACTGCTTACTATGACGGCAACGGAATGGCGGACAGTGATGTAATCGGTGGTCAATTGACTCTTACATGCACATGTGACCGTGTACTTGATGATCCGGTACAAAATTATATCCTGTCAATTTTATTCGAGTTCGGTGTGTCTCGCCGCACTACATGCAAATGGACAACGTCAACTGGAGAATTGATAGAGGGGCCTGTCACAATCGCAAACATCGCGCCTCCGGGCGGGGACGCAAACGCAAAAGGAGAATGGACATTCGAAATCCATTTCAACGGTAAACCGACTTACACACCTGCACCCTAAGGCGCCCCAAAATCTACAGTACACCGCAACGGTTGATAGCGTGACCGTAACTTGGAGTCCTGTAGATGGGGCGACTTCATACAACGTCTACAGAGGCGAAAAGAAAGTTTTCGCTGAGAGTGTAACTGACACAACATTTACAGCAGACGGGTTGAGTGCTGATACACAACTCACGATAAACGTAACGGCCGTGAATGAGGCAGGAGAATCGCCAATGTCTGAGATCGTAACACGTACATCGGCATCATAACAAGACAGAGAGGGCTTTTGCTCTCTCTTTTTATTTTGAGGAGGAATAGCAGATGACAATTAAAAAATTCGAGTTTAAAAAGACATATGAAGAATTTGAAGCGGCCGGGAAAACGTACCGAATGTATTTTGATGATGAAAAACTACAGGAATATCGTGATTTAGTTTTCAAATACAAAGAAGAATTCAAAGATGAAAATTTTGACGTTACAAAAATGTCAAAAGAAGAATACGACCAAAAAGCAGCGAAGCAAAAAGCGACCATCCAAGAGATGATCAATACATTCCTTGGTGAAGGTTCTTATGATGAACTATACGAAGCAAGCGGGCGCAGTACTCATAATATGGCCGATCTGCTTTATTTCTTGATGGAATTTGTTGAACATCGGACGTCCAACACGCAAAACGAAAAAGTGTACAACTACTACAAGAAAGCAGCTAAAAAATAATGTCTTTCACGCTAACGGAATACTTGGATGATTACGTTGAAATCGAGGGTACCCGTTACGCTTTGAACCTTTCATATGACAACGTTTTGCGCGTTCTGGAACTATTCAGAGATAAGGATTTTTCAAAGGAACAAAGGCTCGAAATAGCGTTCGACATGCTAGTGATAGGCACCGAGAAGCTCGACATCGACCTATATGCAAAAGATCAGATCGTGTCATTTATTCTACAGGACTTTTTAGAAATTGGTTTTAATCCAAAGAAAGGCCCTAAATACTATGATTTCACGGAGGACGCGCCATATATATACGCGTCTTTTTTGCAGGACTACAATATCGATTTGATCGATCAACAAGGAAAATTACATTGGAAAAAATTCATTGCTTTGTTGTCCAGCCTTAGCGAGGAAACAAAATTTAGTCAAGTTGTCGGAATACGCCAAATGAAAATACCGCCTCTTGATAAACACAATGCAGAGCAGCGGGCGAGCATTATTAAAGCAAAACAATTCTACAGACTCAGAGGCGAGGAAGACCCGCATATAGTTGCGGATCGGGTTGATAATGCCTTTAACCAAGTAGCCTCCATGATTAGAGCAGGGGGGTGAAAAATTGGCAGATGGAAGAATAGTCATTGATGCAATATTAAACAGGAGCGACGCAGAGCGCGGGCTTTCTGATCTGCAAAGAAGTTTTTCGAATGTATCTCAAAAAATGGCAAGCGTTGGCGCGACTTTGACAAAGGCCGTTACCCTCCCGTTAGTCGGAGCGGCAACAATGGCGACAAAATTCGCAATTGATCAAGAAACGGCGTTCGCGAAAGTGTCTACTCTTTTAGACTCTTCGAAAACAGATTATAACAAGTATAAAGACACAATCCGGGACGCATCTAACGAAATGGGCGTGTCTTTCGGCGAGTATTCAGAAGCGGTTTATCAATCAATTTCGGCGGGCGTCGATCAGGGTAAAGCTATTAAATTTACAGCAGATGCCGCGAAGCTAGCAAAAGGCGGATTTACAGATACAGCAACCGCCGTCGATATCATGACAACAGCACTTAATGCTTACGGCATGGAAGCATCCGAAGCCGGAAAAATTAGCGACTTATTGATCAATACACAGAACCAAGGTAAAACTACCGTTGATGAATTATCCGCCTCAATGGGTACAGTCATCCCGGTAGCAAAAGCGAACAACGTTTCTATTGAACAGTTATCAACTGGTTATGCAGTTCTCACAAAGAATGGTATTGCTACAGCTGAGGCTGGAACCTATATCCGTTCAATGTTTGGAGAATTAGGGAAATCCGGAACCCAGGTTGATAAAATTCTGAGGAAAAAAACCGGAAAATCCTTCTCTGAGCTTCAAAAAGAGGGGAAAACCACAGCAGATGTCTTGAATATCCTTCAAAAAGAAGCGGATAATTCAGGTTTACAGCTATCTGACATGTTCGGTTCTGTTGAGGCGGGTTCCGCAGCCATGGTGTTGGCTAAAGATGGCGGAGAAGAGTTTGACGAAATTCTTAAAACCATGGGCGATTCAGCAGGCGCGACGGATGAAGCTTTTAAGAAAATGAACGAAACAACAGGCGTTAAACTTCAAAAGGCGCTGATCAGTTTGCAAAACTCGGGTGCTAAAATCGGAGATGTTCTTTTGCCTATGTTAGCGAAAGTGGCCGAAGGTATTGCCTATCTCGCTGATAAATTCGGAAACCTTAATCCCGTAGTGCAAAAAGTCGTTGTTGCTATAGGAATATTAGTTGCCGCAATTGGCCCTTTGATGTTTGCGGTTTTTAGTATTGCACCCGGATTTGTCTCATTAGCCGGGGCATTGAATATGTCAACGGCTGCACTATTAAAGCTGATGGGTCGTATTGCTCTTTTCTCGGGAGTTTTTGCAATTCTGGCCGTAGGCATAGTATTGGCCATAACCCACTTTGACGAACTGAGAGAAAAGGCAACAGAAGTCGGAAAATCTTTGTTAAAGACCTTAAAGCCTGCTATTGAGACCATACAACGCCTATTTGAAGGAGTAGCAAAGGTATTAACAGGTGATTTAAAAAGAGGAACACGGATCATCGAGGACATCCTTCCTAAACCTGTAGCGACTTTCATCGTCAAGGGATTGGATATGATCAGGGAAGGATTTTTGAACGTAAAACAAGCCATTGAAGATGCTTTCAACGGAGATTTTAGCGGGGTAGCTGAATATATCCCGAAAATAATCGGAATTTTAACCGGGGGCATCCCGTCGTTGATTATAACGGGTCTTCAATTCCTGCCAGCCTTGGCGGAGGGTATACAAGCTAATTTACCGATGATTTTAGAGACGGCACAAACAGTAATTCAAACGTTTGTTGATAATTTCGTTGAGAATTTGCCCGTTTTCCTGCAAGCCGGCTTAGATATTGTGACGAATCTTCTCCAAGGAATCACTCAATCGCTGCCGGTTATTATTGAAGCTGTCCTTACACTTTTGAATACAATCATCGAGCAAATCACCATTTATTTGCCTATGATCGTTGGGGCCGGGGTTCTCATTCTTACGAATTTGATCAATGGAATTGTTCAGGCGCTGCCTCAAATCATAACGGCCGTGACTCAGGCCATGACCGTTTTAACTGAAACAATAACGGAATTGCTGCCGATCATCATTCAGGCAGGCATCACGATCTTGATGGCTTTGATTGATGGGATTATCCAATCCTTACCGCAAATTATCCAAGCAACCTTAACTCTCATCCTAGCAATTGCCAATGCGGTCATCGAGAATTTGCCGACCATCATAGACGCCGGGATCAAAATTTTGACATCGCTCATAGATGGAATCATAAAAATGCTTCCTCAATTGATCCAAATGGCCATTTATTTGGTCGTTTCTGTGGCGGAAGCCTTGATCAAGAATTTGCCTAAAATCATAGATGCCGGAATCAAACTTTTGCTTGCTCTGGTTGACGGGATCATAAAAATGCTTCCTCAATTGATAGAGGCAGCGGTGACAATAATAATTAAGCTGGCCGAAGGATTAATAAGGAATATGCCGCGGATTATGGAGGCCGGCGGACAATTATTAATGGCCCTTATCAAGGGTCTAATGTCGTTGGTTGGCGAATTAATCGGCGCGGGTTTTGATTTAATCGGAGAACTTGCTGGGGCTTTCGGAAGTGGAATTGGTGATATGTTCGGAATTGGGGCGGATATAGTCAATGGATTATTGGACGGAATGGGGAGCATGCTTGGAAATGTCTTAGATACAGCGGCCGACATCGGTAATTCCATAAAGGATAAATTTAAAGACATTTTCAATATTCATTCCCCTTCCCGATGGATGCGCGATGACATCGGCGTTAACTTGATGAAAGGTTATGAAGTTGGCGTTGACCAAAAGAAGCAAAGCGTACTGAGAAAATCAGCAGAGACAGCCGAGTGGATGAAACCGGACATATCGATTATGGACTTTATGCCGGAGACTGGTCCATCAACGGCAGCTAGTGGATATACAAATAGCGTCACAAACAATAATAATACACCTGTCACAATCAATATGGAGTATTACGGAGATGGCAGCCAACAGGACGCGAATAATTTCGTTGACATGATCGATAAGGCGTTCGGCGAACGCTTAAGACAAAATAATTTCATGGTGGGGGTGAGAGGGAATGCTTAGATCAATCATCATTCAAAAGCAAGATGGAACGACATATGATCTATCGGAATACGGCGTGAAAATCCGCGATGTTATTATTCCATCCGTTGACGATGTTCTATCAAGTGATTATGTCGAAGGCGGCTCCGGCATTATCCCTCTCGGAACCCGTCAGGATAGATCTCCCATAAAAGTAGATTTCGACTTTCGGGCCATGACAAGAGAGGCCTTTTTTGCTGCCCGAAATACGATTTTTCGCATATTGCGCTCTCCCGATTGGTTTTATCTGATCGACAGTGCGGAGCCGTATAGGCGCTGGAAAGTCTATTGCAATGCTTTTGAACCAGAACGCATATGGTCAATCGGAAGGCAGAACGTTGGATTCACCCTTGTGTCACCCTATGCAGAGAGTATAAATTCTACGGTCATCCCCCTCGAATGGGGGCAAGGATGGGATTGGGGGCGTGGGTTTGAGTGGGGAAACTCTTACAGTTTCACCCTTCCGTCATTCACGGTCAATAACACAGGCGATGAAACAATAGACCCAAGAAATACAAATACAGAATTTAAAATCACTTATACGGGTGCATCTACTAATTTGCGAATCCGAAATCTAACAACAGGCGACGACTGGCAGTATACAGGACAATCCAACACCAAAGACATCATTGTTTTGGATGGAATAAGGAGCCTCAAAAACGGATTATCAATATTCAGGAACACCAATAGACAATTGATAACTTTAGCACCGGGAGAAAATGAATTTCAAATCACGGGGACAAGCGGAATTTTTACAGTGAATGTAGATTTTCGCTTTCTTTACGTTTAGGAGGTAAACAATGCCTAACTATCCATACAACACACTGAATGTACAGCTTTCAATAGACAATTTAAACAAGCTAAATGATAATTTTGTAAACATCGAAACGGATATCAAAGAGGCAAATGATAGGATATCGGAGATTGTCGCACAGGCAGGGAGCGATAACACAGAGATTGTTGATGCGCGCGGCGGCTTTCCTGTATTAAGCGATAGATTAAATGATACTGACACGCGTCTGGATCAAGGATTTGCAAGTGTTCGAGATGATGTTTTTGATTATACACTAACGCCTCAATCGCCTAAGCCTCAAAAAAACGGAATTAGGACAAACAGCGCTAAGATCATTCAAAAAACCAGCGCTGATGAATTGCAAATCGTCCAAAGAACAAATAAAGGGTATGTCCACTATACATTGACTAAAAACTCTGGGGCGAGCGGAACCGAAGACTATGGTATAAATCATGAATTAATCCGGCTGACGAAAGCACGTCAGTTTCAGGATGCCTATGTTTATTTTGATATGGGTTCTCCTGCGTCTGGAACACTGACCACGTTATATGAAGCGGGGCAAAACAACACAATAGAACAAAGACTCTTCAAGCTTCCACAGTTGGATATGTCCCGCAATTTTTCATCAAAAGGCGACGGCACAGGGTTAGCGTGTTATGAATTAGCGACCGGCGGCGAAGTTACCTATAACTTAGATGCGACTAAAACCAAAAAAGCCAACATTTTATTTTTGTGTTCAACTGGCGGCGGCGAGGATGTTCAAATTCTTATCAATGACACCCTTGTGAAGTCTTTCAATCCTCGGAGTTATGTCGTGACCGGAACAACTACGGCTGCAATGGCTCTTATAGAATTCGAAATACCATCAAAAGCTGATGGAGACGAAATTATTGTTCTTAAAATAAAAAACAATTCATCGTCATATCCTGTTTATCCTTGCTGCATAAACTTTTTCGAGTTGAAAGACCATAACGGACAAGTAATTGATAATTTTAAATGCTTCGGCAGCACTCGGGGAGGATGGATAGAAAATTCCGGGGCTTCCGATTATGCCCTTTACGATGCTACAGCTGGGAAATGGTTCGGGAGCTATCACGGCGGCGAAGTATCAGAACACGATTTCTTAATTTGGAACAAAAACGCCATTACAGATATAGATGAATATGATCTCTCAATGACTGCATTTGCTGATGTTCCTACGGGTGAATGGAGAATCCAGCGCAATTTTAAATTATATCAGCAAACAGCGTTAGCGGGCGGCAAAGCGAGAATGGTGTCAGAATTTGATTTCAACGTTGATGGAACTTTAGAAATGGATTTCGGTTATTATGACGGACAAGTGCAATTAGGGACGTTTTACACCGGATTGACATCAACAAACACGGCTTTTTCGTATGTTTTTCAACCTAAATTTCATTTTTTCGGTGATGTACCATCGGGAAATCATTACAATATTCCACTTACAGAGGGAAGGATAAGCCAAGTAAATCCGACTGACGTATTACAATTGGATATTAGGTTTACCAAATTCAATCAAGAGCATGATACAAGAGGGCCGTCCATTTTCGACCATGATAATTACCGTAAGTTCTATTATGGGCCAATTTTCGGAGCGGCTTCTAACCCTGTCAGCTTGGGTTCTTTGTCATTCTCGAAAGGTCTTGATTTTATAGTTAGATAACAAAAAAACACGGGTTCCTCATTGGAAACCGTGTTTTTAACAAACGCTATGATTTTTTAAATCTATTACTTTTTGTGCAGTTGGATTCTCGTCCAAGTCTAACAGTTCAATTAATAGCCTATTATTTAGGTTTGTTAGTCTATATCCCGATAATTCAACACCTGTTTCGGCTTGATACTCTTTTTCGAAATCGCGCACAATCGTATTCAGGTTTAATGTAAGGCTTGGCATATTTGGTACGTTCCCCCTTGGTCTTTATTAGTAAATATACCACAAGTTAAAGCCCAATACCATTAAGGAAGGAGGGGGCTGATGCTTCCAATCACAGATTTAAGCGGGAACACTGAACCTGTTCCAATACTCAAAAACTTTACAAGAACACGGAAAGTCAACGGGGAAAAAACGTTGACTTTTTACGTTCTTCCAACGCATGAAGAAGCTTGGAGAATGGTCGAAACGCAGTCAATTGTAGAATTTGACGATGAAGAATATGTTATCAAAAAAGTCAAAGAAAAAAACGCCGGGCAGCTCTCTATAAAACAGGTTGAAGCTGTTCACCGTTTTTTTGATGACATGATAGGGTGTCAACAGTACGATATTCATAATGGATCGATGACTTTCGCGGCTGCTTTAACAATGGTATTTTCACCAACGCCCTATACATTCAACATTATTGATTCTTTCTATGCTGAAACATTCGAAAATTTCGGCCGCGACAATTGCCTTTCTTTATTCAAAAAGGTTTTGGATCGGTACGGGGCTGAATTTCGGATAGAGGGAAAAACCGTCTATTTAGAACGGGAAATAGGTTCAAAAACGGATTTTCAATACCGATATAGACATAACATTAAAGTTATAGATAAGGAAATCAACACAAACAATTTAGCGACTTATATCAGAGGATACGGCGGAAAACCTGATGATAAAGGAAACTATCCAATTGAGAGAGAATACACATCACCGAATGCGGAGAAATTCGGAATTATCGAGGCGGATGCAGTAGTGGATGAACGTATCACAACTGTTTCAGGAATGGAAAAACGACTTAAAAACGTTTTAATAGATGTGCCAGAATTGAGCATCACAATAGATGAAGTTGATCTCAACGAAACCATCAACGAAGGCGATTATGGCTTCGTAATCTATGAACCGATGAATGTGGATGTGGAAGCCCGTATCGTGAAAGTCCAAGAAACATTTGATATTAATCTCAAACTAATCAATCGCACTGGTACAATCTCAAATATCACAGAAAGTCAAACTGATGCTATGACACGTTTTTCTCGCACTTCCAAGCAGTTTAATAGACTGATGAACGGACAGGAAACTTTACCTTATAACGTGCTTGACGAAGCTGTTAAACAGGCTACTGAAGCCTTACAAAGCGCTCAAACGGAATTGGTATTCAATAACGGAATTATCGCAGTCGACCCCACTAATTCGAACAGGCTAGTCATTTTCAATTCTGCCGGGGTTGGAATAAGTACCGATGGTGGCCAAACATTCGAAAATGCTATCACCTATTTAGGTGTCAATACTAATGTTTTAACGGCCGGACAAATTAACACGAATAACATTAAAATAATCGGAAAAAACGACTTGTTTTACTGGGATGGCACAGCCTTGCAAGCCTATGATCCATCCGATTTAAACAGATATGTGAAGTTGAACAGCAGCGGCCTTGAAATCGCCAAAGGCGCTATATCTATTCAAAGGGAAGACGGGGCCTATTTAATAGAAAATGGGGTTCCGCAGTTTCAACATGCACAAGTTGAGGCCGATCCCCCTTTCACATCGTCCGGTGTAGAAGTTTATAGAAGGTTTTGGAGAACAAATAGCACCACTTCGCAAAACTGTCAGGTCTATACTTTGAAAAAATCCGGGAGATACCTTGTTGTCCAAGTCGTGGGAGGCATGGAAGACAACGGCCAAAGTGGAACCGGAACATTGGAATTCGTCAATTTGGTTAGCGGAGAAGTTTTTCATTCGAAAACATTTACAGGAACAATCAATGAGTCTACGAGCGCCGGCGAATATTATACGGCAACTATTGATCTTGGCATTCCTGATTACACGGCTATGTCCTATTATTTAAGAATTAGAACAAGTTCATCAAGTCGCTATATGTATCTTCGAAAATTGCGCGCTTGGGTGGAGGGATAAGCATGGAAACGAAACCAATATTAATTTTTATCAATACAGACGATCAAGGGAACATAACTGATAAAGTGGCCGGACACAACTGCATTCCAGACCGTCCATATCAATATTTTTTTATGACCTATGAACAGGAGGCCATGATAAACTCAGAGGCTGCCTTGACAGATTACGAAGAATGGCAGCGCCAAAGCTTTGGCGTATAGTCGATAGAAAGCAAGCGGCTAAATAGCGGCTTTTTTATTTTGTATAAAAGGAGGAAATACATTGGATACATTTTATAAAGGTGCCATCGCCGTTGCTGGCGGAGTAATCGGATTTCTTTTTGGAGGGTGGAGCGTTCTTTTGACGATTTTATCTGTTTTGGTCATTATTGATTATTTTAGCGGTTTGGCAGCGGCCGCAGTAAACGGAGAAGTAAAAAGCCGAGTCGGTATGATCGGCATTGCCCGCAAAGTCTTTATCTTCGTGATGGTTGGTGTCGCTCGCATGGTTGATTTATTGTTTGCTGAAAACAATATCGAAATAGGCTTTCTAGTCATGACAGTGACCATTGTTTTCTACTGTATCAATGAACTGATTTCCATTACTGAAAATGTGGGGAAAATGGGAGTTTACGTACCGGAGCCGATTACCAAGGCCATTGAGATTTTAAAACAACAAAATAAAACAAAATAGGTTGCCGACGGCAGCCTTTTTTTATAAAGAAAAATAGGAGTGGTTCAAATGGTTAAAGTTGTGAAGAATTTTGTAAAAGTCAATCAGTATACACGGCCGGGCCTAAAAATGTCTGGAGTCAAAGGGATTGTCATGCACTATACGGCTACACCTGGGGCGTCCGCTTTAAATGAGCGGAATTACTTCAATGGCACCTGCATTGCAGATAAGCGGTACGCATCATCACATTATTTTGTGGACAGAAAAGAGGCGCAGTTGATTATCCCCGAGAATGAAGTCGCATACCATGCACATGACAGAAATCGCTGCTATGTCAGCTTTTTAAAGCCGAATGCCAACACAAAGGCTATCGGTGTTGAAATGTGCGTCGAAAAAAACGGCAAGATTCACAGTGAAACTGTTCAGAATGCCGCTGAATTGGTCGCCGATCTGTGCAAGCGCTACGGGCTGTCAACTGACAAAATCGTTCGTCATTACGATGTGACAAACAAAAACTGTCCGGCACCGTGGGTGAGAGATTCAAGCCAGCTGGCGGCATTCCGGAAAAAAGTCGATAACCTGCTTGGAAATAAAACGGTATCGAAAGAAACGGCATCCACGAGCCAGCCGAGCAAATCGACTGGGACTATTCTGAAAAAAGGTTCGACAGGATCGAAAGTAAAAGCGCTGCAAAAACGTTTAATAAAAGCAGGCTTCAAACTTCCTAAATTCGGAGCAGACGGCCATTATGGGGATGAAACTAAACAGGCTATCCTTTCTCTTCAAAAGAAAGCTGGAATTGCGACAGATGGCATTTACGGACCAGCAACAGAAAAAGCATTGCAAGCCATTGAGGCGAAAAAGAAAAAGTCATCTTCAAGCGGTAAAAAATCTTACAAGCTGCCGGACGGCATCTATAAAGTAAAAAAACCTATGATGAAAGGAACAGCCGTCCGGCAGATTCAGGAGGCGCTGGCTGCTCTTTATTTCTACCCGAACAAAAAGGCCAAGAATCACGGGATTGATGGCTATTACGGCCCAGACACAGCGGATGCGGTCAAACGGTTCCAGCTGATGCACGGGCTGTCTGCTGATGGCATTTACGGACCGAAGACGAAAGCGAAACTTGAAGCATTATTGAATTGAAGAAATAAAAAACCCCTCTCTTATTAACGAGGGGGGTTAACTATTTTTGGAGCCGATTAAAGCCCTTCCAGCCAAATCGATTAAAACATAGACAACAAAGAAAATAACGAGCCAACTTATGAAATCAGCCCACATATTGTTTAGGTTCAGCAATCCAACTTTATCTAATCCGGTTTGAATGAACATTGAAATCAATGTCGCAATAAACACATAAATAAACCATTCTTTCACTGTAGATCACTCCTAGATGTTATCCTATAAATTTACAAATATACTTTGTAGTTCCGTTGTAATTTCCCCATCTTTTACAGAACTCATATGAACCCATATCTAAAAGTTTTTTACCTAACCAAGCTAACCCAGCACCGGCTAGAATTTTAAGAGCCCACGCAATAATAGGTAAAACTGTTAGATTGTTTTTCATTTCTTTAATTGCGCTTATTTGTTGATCATGAGTCTCCTTGGCTTGTTCTGGTGACAAAGATTCTAAATAGTTTTTCATTTGGACAGCATCAGCCAATGTAATTCCTGATGCAGTAGCCTTTTCAACATCAAAACTGTACTTATTTGTATCTTTGTCAAAGGTAGATGCTTCATAAAAAGCTAATGCCAACTGTTCAGCTGCTTTTTTATCTTGATAATCACTATTTACCTGTGCAGCTTGAGCTTGCGGAGTGCCAAAAATTGATGCAAAGCCTAAAATTAAACTCAACCCCAAAACAATCATGAACCAGCCCTTAAAACTCCCCACTACACTGTTCATTATATTATTCTCCTTCCACTTATATGTGAATCAATAAGAGCATACCACCACATAACATAATTTTCCACAGTTATAATAAAAATGGTAATAAGGGACCGGGGATTTTGAACACCAGAGATTCTTTAGTTGTGTTCATATGAACTCGAAAGTGACATATTGACTAAAAACCCTCTTTTTTTAAAAGGGGGCATTTTTTTATACAAAACCTCTATACAATTGTTTATAGGTATTGTATAATAAGAGTGTAAGGAGGTGAGGAAATGCTAGACAACATGATAAAAGTCCTTCAAATTATCTTCTATGTTGCTTCCATCGCCTGGATTGCACAGCAATCATCGGATGCAAAGAAGAATAATAAGAAGGACTAGCAAGTGGGGAAGCGAAGCGGTGGCTCGCTCGCTTCCTAATATAATTATAACCAGTCTAGCATATAATATGAAGAGAAGACAAACATACATTTTTTCCATGATTTTATTAAGCGTGGCTGCTATTGGGCTGCGGGAATTATGGACAAGCACTTTCACAACGGTCATCATGGTTATTGTGTTGGCCGTGACCATCTTCACGATCATTAAGGATGTAAGGAGCAGATAAGATCATGGAATATCATTTAAAAAGCCGTCAGGAGGTCGAGGACTTCATCAGGCGTGAAGTCCTGACCACCAAAGAGGCGGCTGAACTGCTTGAGGTGAATCGTTCACGAATGAGTCAGCTGATTAGTGGCGGAAAGCTTATTCCTGTAAAAAAAATGAGCGGGACTAGTCTGTTTCTCCGTTCTGATGTTGAGGAAAAGAAAAAAGAACTTGAAGCCGGCCGGGAAAAATACCGGCCGTATGATGAGTAAAGCCCTTCTAGCTGAACGAAGGGCTTACTTCATTTCTACACCAACAACATCCTCAAATTTAATGAAATTGGTGTCTCCTTTTGAATCCATTACATGGAAAAGCTTGCGCTGCTGGTTTATGTAATGGATTTTTCCTTCTATATAAATGATCTCCCCTGTTTCTGCTCCATTTAAAAAGGGCAGCGGTTTAAATACGGCGAATTGCACCGTTTTATTAAATTCCATGGCTTCGCTTATGATCATTTCCATATCTTCTATTTGAGCCAGGTCAAGCACCGGCTTTTTTACTCTGTTGTGATTGCTTTCTAATTCGCGGAGCAGGCTGACATGCTCCGGCAGCATCATAGCTGTCCATTTGATTGTGCCTCGATCTTTAAGGTTGTCGTCTCTCATGGTGTTCATCTCCTAGAGATGATTATATAGGAACGTTTGTTCTATTTTCAAGTGGTATGTTATGTATAAAAAAATAACACGAAGATAACGAAAGTTCCGTTCAAGGGCGAATAACGGCAACTTAAAACAATAAAAAAATAACATGAACACGAGAAAAAAGCAGGGAACGAAAGGGGATGAAAAACCGCGAAAACCACTTGAAACATGGCTCGCATGATTGCGGACAAACTCCTTGAACAAGAAAAAATCGCTGACGAAATGGTGCTGGTCAGCACCAGGACAAACGGAGAAAAAACGGAAACTTTAAGAAAACGTTATCCAAACGTTTCCTTTCAATCGCCTGAGGAACTTGCAAAACAATGCGTGCTCATCTTCATCTGTGTTCCGCCTATGGCGGTAAAAGAAACGCTCGCGAAAATTAATCCCTTTCTTCAGGAAAATGCGCACGTTGTTTCGATCGCCGCGGGAATGACGCTTGACCGGCTTCACGCATGGACAAACCGGCAAATAACGAGATACATCCCGACATTGACATCTGAAACGGACATCGGCATTTCACTTGTCGTACATAGCGAACGGGTTGCGGAAGACAGCAAGAAGCGGCTTGAAGGATACCTCTCCGCTTTCAGCAAAGTGAAAAACATCTGTGAGAGTGATATTGATGCCGCGAGCAATTTAACAAGTTCGTCCCCGGGTTTTATCGCCGCGATATTTGAAGAATTCGCTCAATCCGCAGTCAGAAACAGCAGCCTGACGAAAGAAGAAGCGTTTGAATTCTTGATTCATTCTTTACTTGGCACGGGAAAACTTTTATTGGAAAAGCAAATGACTTTTGAAGAAACGCTGCAAAGGGTGGCGACAAAAGGAGGCATCACTGCCGAAGGAGCGGAGGTCATTCAAAATGCCATGCCCGGGGTTTTTGATGAGCTGTTTGCACGTACGGGGAAGAAGTACGCAGAAATAAAAGAAGCTGTCCGGCCTTAGACATGAGGCTGCCTGGCCGGGCAGCCTTTTTTGTGCGCTCGACAAATTTCTTTACATTTCCATCCTTATCTTTATTTTCTAAATTTCCCAAGAGTTATTGCAATCCTATTAAAATTCTAATATAATTTGTTAGAATATTCTTAAAATAATAAAAAATTTGAGATGTTTTTTCATAAGGGGGGGTTCTATGAAACTGTATATGTCAGTTGATATGGAGGGGATTTCCGGGCTTCCTGATGATACGTTTGTCGATTCGAGCAAGCTCAATTATGAGCGGGGCCGGGTGATCATGACGGATGAGGCCAATTATGTGATTGAAGAAGCATTTAAAAGCGGCTGTTCGGAAGTGCTTGTCAATGACAGCCATTCAAAAATGAACAATCTTTTAATAGAGCGTCTCCACCCGGAAGCACAGCTGATTTCAGGGGATGTCAAGCCGTTTTCGATGGTTCAGGGGCTTGATGATACATATGGGGGAGCGGTTTTTCTCGGTTATCATGCGAGAGCGTCGATGAGAGGTGTGATGTCGCATAGCATGATTTTCGGTGTCAGACATTTTTACATAAACGGTCAAGCCGTCGGAGAGCTGGGTTTTAACGCTTATGTTGCCGGGTATTACGGCGTTCCGGTCATCATGGTTGCCGGCGACTGTCAGGCGGCGGCAGAAGCGGAGGAGCTGATTCCGCACGTCACGACGGCAGCCGTCAAAGAAACGATTTCCCGATCGGCGGTCAAATGTCTGACACCGGAAAAAGCGGGGCGGCTTTTAAAGGAACGGACGGCTTATGCGATTCAAAACAGGGACAAGGTCAGACCGCTCACACCGCCGGACAGACCTGTGCTGAGCATCGAATTTGCCAACTACGGCCAGGCGGAGTGGGCGAATCTCATGCCGGGCACTGAAATCAAACCGGGAACGACGATTGTCCGCTATCAAGCAAAAGACATATTGGAAGCCTACCAAGCGATGCTTGTCATGACAGAACTTGCGATGCGGACGACATTTTCCTAGGAAGGTGTGATGAAAAATGGCGGGTTACATCATGAAGCGGTTTTTCTCGATGCTTGTGACCATTTTAGTGATTACGACATTGACCTTTGTGATGATGAAAGTGATTCCGGGCTCTCCTTTTAATGAGGAGCGAAACACCAATGAAGCGGTTCAGCGAAACCTTGAGGCTTATTATCATTTAGATGAGCCTCTCTTTGTGCAATATTTGATTTATTTGAAATCGATCATTGCTTTCGATTTCGGCCCGTCGATTAAACAGCCTTCACAAAGCGTGAACGATATGTTGTCAAGAGGTTTTCCCGTCTCATTTGAATTGGGGATGACAGCGCTTGTGCTCGCGGTTTTTTCGGGAATAGCCCTCGGCATTTTCGCAGCTCTCCGCCAAAATGGCATCATCGATTATTTGGCGATGACAATAGCGGTGCTCGGCATTTCGGTTCCGAACTTCATTATGGCCACTCTGCTCATTCAGCAGTTTGCCGTCAACTGGAACATCTTCCCGCCTTCGACATGGACGAGCCCGATGCATATGGTGCTCCCGACAGCCGCTTTGGCGATGGGACCGATGGCGATTATCGCGCGGCTGACCCGCTCCAGCATGATTGAAGTGCTGAGCCAGGATTATATCCGGACGGCGCGGGCAAAGGGGCTTTCTCCATTTAAAATCGTCATGAAGCATGCGCTGAAAAACGCGATGATGCCCATTATCACGATTCTCGGGACACTTACCGCTTCCATTTTAACGGGAAGCTTCGTCATTGAAAAAATCTTCGCCATTCCCGGAATGGGAAAATATTTTGTTGAAAGCATCAATTCCCGCGATTATCCCGTCATCATGGGGACCACCGTCTTTTACAGCATCATCCTCATCGTTATGCTATTTTTAGTCGATATGGCCTACGGAATCCTAGATCCGCGCATTAAACTGCATAAGAAAGGGTGAGATATATGAGCCTCCCAGTTCGTACGGAAAATGACACACCGCCGGGCGGGCATATCCCGAATGAATGGTTTTCGCCTAAGAAGCAGGAAAGGGGTGAAAGCGAATCTGTTGTAAGGCCAAGCCTTTCATACTGGCAGAATGCCTGGCGGATTTTACGAAAGAACAGGCTGGCGATGGCCGGTTTAAGCATTTTGATCTTCCTCTTCGCCATGGCGGTACTCGGTCCGATTTTTTCTCCCCACAGCGTCACACAGCAGACGCTCTCCCAGCAAAACCTGCCGCCGTCCCCGCAGCATTGGTTCGGAACGGACGAGCTTGGCCGCGATGTTTTTACAAGAACGTGGTATGGGGCAAGGATTTCTCTTTTTGTCGGCGTGATGGCAGCTTTGATCGATTTTGCAATCGGTGTTCTCTATGGCGGCATTGCCGGCTATAAAGGCGGCAAAACCGATCATGTCATGATGCGGATCATCGAAGTCTTGCACGGACTTCCATACTTATTGGTCGTTATCCTTCTCATGGTGCTGATGGGTCCCGGACTGGGAACGATTATCGTTGCGCTGACGGTCACCGGGTGGGTCGGCATGGCGCGCATCGTCAGGGGGCAGGTTTTAAAAGTAAAGCATGACGAACATGTTCTCGCTTCCCAAACCTTCGGTGCCAATACAGGGCGGATGATCAGACGCAATCTGCTTCCGAACATGATGGGAGCGATCATCGTCCAGATGACGCTGACAGTGCCGTCAGCCATATTTGCCGAAGCCTTTTTGAGCTTCCTTGGCTTGGGGATTCAAGCCCCCTTTGCCAGCTGGGGCGTGATGGCGAACGACGGTTTGCCCGTTATTTTGTCAGGGCACTGGTGGCGGCTGTTTTTTCCAGCTTTCTTTATTTCATTAACGATGTTCGCCTTTAACGTTCTTGGAGACGGTCTGCAGGATGCGTTAGATCCAAAGCTGAGGAGGTCATGATGTTTGCGAAAAAAAGTACTGGAAGTCGAGAATCTGCATGTTTCATTTGCGACATACGGAGGGACCGTTAAAGCCGTCCGCGGCGTCAGTTTTGATTTATATGAAGGGGAAACATTTGCGATTGTCGGCGAGTCAGGCTGCGGAAAAAGCGTGACTTCACAAACTATCATGAAGCTGCTTCCGAAGTTTTCCGCAACCATTACAGACGGTTCGATCCGCTTTAAAGGAAAGGATTTGCGCCATTTGACTGAAAAGGAGATGAGGTCGATCCGCGGCGCCGAGATCTCGATGATTTTTCAAGATCCGATGACTGCGCTGAATCCGACCTTAACCGTCGGCGATCAGCTGAGAGAAGCGCTGCTGGAGCATCGGACGATCTCCAAGGATGCGGCGGAAAAAGCCGTGCTTTCCATGCTTGAGCTCGTCGGCATCCCGAATCCGAGAGAGCGTTTGAGGCAGTATCCGCATCAATTCAGCGGCGGGATGAGACAGCGGATCGTTATTGCGATGGCGCTGATCTGCGAACCGGAGGTCCTGATTGCCGACGAACCGACAACAGCGCTTGATGTCACCATTCAAGCGCAGATCCTTGAGCTGTTTAAGGATATTCAGCGAAAAACCGGAGTCTCGATTATTTTAATTACCCATGATTTAGGGGTCGTCGCACAGACGGCCGACAGAATCGCGGTGATGTACGCCGGAAAAATCGCGGAGGCGGGACCGCGGAAAGACATTTTTTATCATCCTCAGCATCCGTACACAAAGGGGCTGCTGAAATCCGTTCCAAGGCTTGATCTTGAAGAAGCGGAGCTTGTCCCGATTGACGGGACGCCGCCGGATTTGTTTTCACCTCCCGCAGGCTGTCCGTTTACAGCCCGCTGTTCATTTGTAATGGAGGTGTGTGAAAGGCTGTACCCTGTGAAAACGGAAGTCTCAGCGGGGCATGATGTGTGCTGTTGGCTTCAGGATGATCGGGCAAAGCGGACTGTATTATCGATATAAGTGTTGGATCATATGAAATGGGGGGATTTGATGAAAAGGTTGTGGCGTACTTTGGTCATCGCGGTGCTTTTCGTGATGCTGTTCGGATGCACGGCAAATGAACAGGCTGGACAGGAAGCGGAAAAGAAGGGGAAAGAAGCAGAAAAAGAACAAATACTGAGGCTGAATAATGAAAATGAACCGACTTCATTCGATCCGCCAATCGGCTTTAATAATGTGTCATGGCAGGCGCTCAACAACTTGATGGAGGGATTGACAAGGCTTGGCGCAGACCATGAGCCTCTGGCGGCGTCAGCGGAAAAATGGGACATTTCTGAAGATGGGAAAACATATACTTTTACAATTCGCGAGCAAGCGAAATGGTCCAATGAAGACCCGTTGACAGCGGGTGATTTTGAATATGCGTGGAAGCGGCTGCTTGATCCGAAAACAGGTTCGTCCGCCGCGTTTTTAGGCTATGTTATCGAGGGCGGTGAAGCGTTTAACAGCGGAAAAGGCACAAAAGATGATGTGAAAGTTGAAGCATTGGATGACAAAACACTTAAAGTCACATTGACAAGCCCGCAAAAAGCGTTTTTAAACATTGTGGCCAATCCGGCGTTCTTTCCTGTCAATCAAAAAGTCGCCGAAGAAAATCCAAAATGGCATGAGGAAGCCGAGACTTTTGTCGGGAACGGACCGTTTAAGCTGACAGAGTGGAAGCATGATGAAAGCCTGACAATGGAAAAAAGCGATACGTATTGGGATCAGGATACTGTAAAGCTTGATCAAGTCACATGGGCGATGGTCGATGACAGAAATACCGACTATCAAATGTTCCAGTCGAATGAGCTTGATACATCCTATGTACCGGCAGAAATGAGCGAGAAGCTGATGGGCTCTGATCAGGTGAAAGTCTTCGAGCAGGCAGGGATTTATTTTTACAGGTTCAATGTCAATATGGAGCCGTTCCAAAATGAAAAGATCAGAACAGCGTTCGCGATGGCCGTTGACCAGGAGGAAATCGTTGATTATGTCACGAAAAACGGGGAAAAAGCGGCGCATGGCTTTGTTTCTCCCGGGATGAAGGGGCCGAACGGCAAGGACTTTCGCGAGGAAGGCGGCGATTTGGTTAAATACGATGCAGATGAAGCGAAAAAACTGTTGGAAAAAGGCATGAAGGAAGAAAATTATCAAAAGCTTCCTGCGGTTACATTGACATACAGCACAAAGCCTGAGCATAAAAAAATGGCAGAAGCGATTCAGCAAAAGCTGAAAAGTACGCTTGACGTCAATGTGAAACTCGCAAATATGGAGTGGAACACATTTCTTGAACAGCAAAAGGCGCTGAAATTTCAATTTTCCCAAAGTTCTTTTCTGCCGGATTACGCAGACCCAATCAACTTTCTGGAAAGCTTTCAAACCGATAATTCGATGAACAGAACCGGGTGGAGCAGCAAAGAGTATGATCGGCTGATCAATGCGGCAAAAAATGAAGCTGATGAAGAAAAACGGCATGAGCTGATGCATCAGGCTGAAAAGCTGTTATTTGCCGGAATGCCGATCATTCCGATCCACTTCTATAATCAAGTCCATTTGGAAAAGGAGAATGTAAAAGGCATTATCCGCCACCCGGTCGGCTATATCGAGCTGAAATGGGCCGAGAAGCAATAATCTGCAAGAAACCTTGTCCGCCTGTGGTCTTCTGTGCACCTTTTAGCACAAGAGCCGGGCGGATTTTTCACAAAAGGGGGTAATCTGTGTTGAAAATTGCGCCTCAAGGATTAAAAAGAGGAGATGCGGTCGGAGTGATCGCACCCGCCAGTCCGCCTGATCCCGGGAAGCTTGATGCAGCCGTCCGGTTTTTAAAAGATCTGGGGCTCCATGTCAAAATGGGCCGTGCCGCTGCAAAAAAACACGGCTATTTGGCCGGAAAGGATGAAGACCGTCTGCGCGATTTGCATGATATGTTTGAAGATCCTTCTATTAAAGCGGTGATCTGCGCGTGCGGAGGATATGGCACGGCAAGAATCGCCCAGCAAATCGATTATCGGATGCTGAAAAACAACCCGAAAATATTCTGGGGCTACTCAGATATTACGTTTTTACATACAGCCATCCGGCAGAACGCCGGTCTCATCACCTTTCACGGACCAATGCTCAGCTCTGATATCGGACGGGATGATGTCCACCCGCTGACAAAATACTCTTTTCAGCAGCTGTTTCAACAGATGACGCTCACCCTTACAGATGAGATCACGCCTTTAGAGACGGTTGTGGAAGGAAAAGCGAAAGGGGAGCTGACCGGCGGAAATCTCGCCCTCCTGGTGACAACGCTCGGTACGCCGTTTGAAATTGATGCAAGAGGGAAGCTGTTATTGATTGAAGATGTCGATGAGGAGCCTTACCGAATTGACCGGATGCTTAATCATCTGAAAATGGCCGGGAAATTTTCTGAGGCGGCCGGGATTCTGGTTTGTGATTTCCACAATTGCACACCGAAAAAACGCGAAGAATCACTGACACTGCAAGACATTTTCCAAGACTACATCGTTTCTGAGGGAAAGCCGTCGCTGTCGGGCTTTAAAATCGGCCATTCATCACCGAACATCGCTGTGCCGCTCGGAGCGGAAGCCGTATTGGATGCCGATCAAAAACAGCTGACGATCGAACCGGGTATTTCTTGAAACATAAAAGGAGGTCGGCATGAAAATTACCGATATCAACACATACCGTATCGCTGTTCCATTGAAAAAACCTTTTAAAACCGCGCTTAGAACTGTACATACACTAGAGGCCGTCATTGTCAAAATGTCGGCTGAGAACGCGGCGGCGGGCTGGGGGGAAGCGCCCCCGACCGCCGTCATCACCGGTGAAACCCTTGACAGTATCGAAGGTGCGATCAAAGAGGTGCTCGCCCCGGCGCTGATCGGCCGCAGTTTATTAAGGGCGGAAGCGATTTTTCATGACATCGAAAAGCTGATGATCGGCAATACAAGCGCAAAGGCAGCCGTAGAAATGGCCGTTTACGATTGTTTAGCGCAGATGTGCGGGCTGCCCTTGTATCAATTTTTAGGAGGTTACAGGCGGGAAATTGAGACGGACTTTACCGTCAGCGTCAATCCACCTGAAGAAATGGCGGAAGATGCCGCCCGCTATATCAAAGAAGGGTTTCGTATTTTAAAAATAAAGGTTGGAAAAGACGACATTCATACAGATATCGTCCGCATCCGCGAAGTCCGCAAGCAAGCGGGGAACAACATTCGAATTCGGCTTGATGCCAATCAAGGCTGGACGGCAAAGCAGGCCGTCAGAGCCATTCGGAAAATGGAGGATGAGGGCCTTGATATTGAGCTTGTTGAACAGCCGGTCCCTAAACATGATCTTGAAGGCTTAAAACAAGTAACAGATGCAGTAGATACACTGATTATGGCGGACGAAAGCGTCTTTACCCCAGAAGAGGCTTTTCAAGTGCTTAAAACAAGAAGCGCTGATCTCATCAATATTAAGCTGATGAAAGCGGGCGGCATCAGGCAGGCGCTGAAGATCAATGCCATTGCAGAAGCATGCGGGGTGGAATGCATGACCGGAAGCATGATCGAAACGAGGCTCGGCATTACAGCAGCAGCCCATTTTGCTGCAAGCCAAAAAAATGTAACAAGATGTGACTTTGATGCCCCGCTTATGCTGAAAGAAGATATCGTTGAAGGCGGTATCAGCTATGAAGGCAGAAAAATGACATTGCCTGATGCTCCGGGACTTGGGATTGACCATATCAAAATGTTAAGGGGGGATGACGGGTGAATGTTTATACAGCCGCTGTATCAGTGGCTAATGTCTGGACGCATTGGGGAGCGCCGCGCAAGGTTGATGAAATGATGCTGTCACAGCCTGTTCGAATCAGAAGCTGGCTTGACTCGTTAACATATGAGGACCGTCTTGAGCTATGTACGGAAAATCTTATTCAAACACAAGTGTTATTCGGCGAAAAAGTAGTGGTGCTTGATGAAAAGGATGGCTGGGCCTCTGTCGTCATTCCCGGGCAGCCGTCTGCAAAAGATAAGCGCGGTTATCCGGGCTGGATTCCAAAAAACTGCCTGGCAAGAACACATGAACCGCAGACGGAAGCATTCGCCGTCATTCAAAAACCGACAGCTTTTTTATATGACGAAGAAAAAACAAAAGAGTTCGAATTGAGCTTTCTCACAAAGCTTTCGATGTTATCCGAAGACAGAGCCTGGTTTGAAGTCGCTACACCACTCGGCCGCAAATGGCTGAAAAAAGCAGATGCGAGAATCTCGGCAAGCGCCAAAGGCTCCGGAAAAGACATTGTTCAAACAGGAAAAACTTTCTTAAACCTGCCGTATCTTTGGGGAGGAATGAGCGGGTTTGGCTATGACTGTTCAGGCTTTGCCTTCAATATGCTGAAAGCAAACGGATATCACGCGCCGCGGGATGCCGGTGACCAGGCGCAAGGAGGAAAAGAAATTTCCTTCAGCAGTCCCGAGCAGGGGGATTTGCTGTTTTTTGCATATGAAGAAGGCAAAGGACGGGTTCACCATGTCGGCATTTACTGCGGAAACGGTCAAATGCTGCACTCTCCAAAAACAGGAAAATCAATTGAAATCATATCTCTCAAAGACACGATATATGAAAAAGAATTGTGTGCAATAAGGCGCTACTTTTAACCAAAAACGGGGGAGATCGGCTTGAACAGAGACACTTTATTAAAAGTCAGCCGGCTGAAAATGCATTTTGACGCCGGAAAAGGCAAAACAGTTAAAGCGGTTGACGGCATTTCTTTTCACATAAAAGAAGGGGAAACATTCGGGCTTGTCGGTGAATCAGGGTGCGGCAAATCGACAACCGGCCGCGTATTGATGCACCTTTACGAACCGACTGAAGGTGAGGTGACATACCGGGGGATCAACATTCACAACCTGAATGACAGAGAGGCGTTTCAGTACAAACGCAAAATCCAAATGATTTTTCAGGACCCGTACGCCTCATTAAATCCGCGGCTAACGGTCAGGGACATCATGCTGGAGCCGATGGAGATCCATGATCTGTACGGGGGAAGAAGAGCGCGTCTCGAAAAAGCGGACGAGCTTTTGGAAGCAGTCGGCCTGCACAGAAGTTTTGCAAATCGCTATCCGCACGAATTCAGCGGCGGCCAAAGGCAGCGGATCGGCATTGCCAGGGCGCTCACACTTGAACCGGAGTTCATCATCGCGGACGAGCCGATTTCAGCCCTTGATGTATCCGTACAGGCTCAAGTCGTTAATCTCCTGAAAACATTGCAAAAAGAAAAAGGGCTCACCTTTTTGTTTATCGCCCACGATCTCTCAATGGTCAAGCATATCAGCGACCGCATCGGCGTCATGTACCTCGGACACATGGCTGAAATCACAGACAGCGCCCGGCTCTATAAAGAGCCGCTTCATCCGTATACGCAAGCCCTTTTATCGGCCATTCCGATTCCCGATCCCGACATCGAAGACAAACGGAAGCGAATCATTTTAAAAGGTGAGCTTCCAAGTCCGATCGACCCGCCAAGCGGCTGTGTCTTCAGAACGAGATGCCCGGCCGCTATGGACATTTGCGCGGCGCAAAAGCCTGAGTTAAAAGAAGCGGACGAAGGCCATTTCGTCGCCTGTCATTTATATGACGGAGACGTGGGGAAAGAAGCGGACGGCATGAAGGTGACGCTGCAGGCCAGATAAAGCGCGACCCGTGGTGTGAAAGAATAAAGGAAGATATCGAACGTCCGATTTCACATAAAAAAGGAGCCTTATCGGGCTCCCTCACCTGCAGCTCCTGACAATCGGCATTGTACAGCATCTAAAAGAGCCGCCGGATTTTATAATCTCTGACAGGTCGATTTCAATGACTGTATAGCCTCGTCTCCTGAGCTGTTTGTTGACATCTTGATTATCGGGAAGGCTGATCACGGTTTTATGACCGATGGACAGTACATTCGTTCCGAGAGTGAACTGTTCATCGTCAGTTATTTCGATCATATCGTAGCGCTTGCTGAGCATCTGATACTCTTTTTCTCCCAAGGCTTTTGGGTAGACGAGCGCTTCGGTTGGAGAAAGTATATTAAAGACGCAATCCAAATGGAGAAATGTTTCTTCGAACGGCACAGGAATCACTTCATATGAAGGAAGCTGTCGCTTCAGCTCTTGAACCGCTGAAAACGTTGTCCTATGGCTGATTCCGGCATAAACCGTGTTTTGGTCAATAAGAATGTCCCCGCCTTCAATCTTATATCCCTGATTAAAGGTGGTGCAGGTGATGCTTTCCTTTGCTAGCCATTCCTGCAGAACATTTTCTTCGCCTTGGCGGATATCTGCTGATAGCCGAGAGGAAAAAACGGTTTCGCCGACGATAAACCCGATATCCCGGGTGAATACTTGCTCTGGAAATTGGCTCAACGGCGGCAGCAGCACCACTTCAACATGTTGTTTTTCCAGTTCTTGAATTAGTGTTTCATGCTGGCGGACAGCAAGTGTTTTATCGATATTTTCTTTATGGAAGTATTTTTGCGTTTCATTGATGACTTCTGCAATTTCCATATACTCCGGCCTGCATAGCACAACTTTTTCTAAAATGTCATATTCGCTCGTACAGTTGGCTTTATGGTCTTTTTTCGGTACGGCTGAATCCATGTTCTCTCCCCCGTCTCTCTTTAATACTTTCATTATTCCCTTCCCAGCAAAGGAAATAAACGTTTTAGCAAGAAAATCTCACAAGTGATCCGGATAAAAAACTTTAGACAAATGAATTCTAATAGTGTTTAATAAAGAAAATTCCACTTTACAAACACAGGACACAGACATCAAAGGAGTAATGGATATGAAGGGACCAGAAAAAAGATACTGCCGGGAATCAAAAGTTGTCAAAACAAGCCGCGTATTTCCGCTCGATACAAACAATCACAACACCTTGTTCGGCGGAAAGCTGATGAGCTATATTGACGATATTGCTTCGATATCTGCGGCGCGCCATTCCAGGTGTGAAACGGTTACAGCTTCAATGGATTCCGTCGATTTTCTCGAGCCGATCCGCCAGGAAGATTCCGTTTGCCTCGAATCTTATGTGACTTGGGTCGGGAGAACATCGATGGAGGTATTTGTGAAGGTGATTAAAGAACATTTACTATCAGGCGAACGAAAGCTTGCCGCCACATCCTTTTTAACATTCGTGGCCCTTGACAAAGACGGAAATCCTCAGGCTGTTCCGCAAGTTGAGCCGGAGACGGAAGAAGAAATCATGCTTCATCAAACAGCCCAACAGCGCGCGGAAGAACGCAAAAGTCATCGAAAACACAGTAAAGCACTTGCCCAGGCGCTTGCCGTAGACAAGCCTTGGTAAACATTTGAATGTAAGCTGCTGTAACTCATCCCTCTTATCTAGGGACTGCGGTTTCAGCAGCTTTTTGAATATATCACGCAAATAAAGTTGAACATAAAAGAAATGACAAAAAAGGGAAGAAGAAATGCAATATGAATTTTGGACATTTTTGGATATTTTTGATCAAGCCGGCTTTAGTGTTCACCATTGCCTATATTCTTTTTCGGATAGCAGGAAAGAAAGCCGTTTCCCAAATGACGAATTTTGATCTTTTGCTGACCTTCGCCATCGGAACGATTATCAGCGAACCGATTCTTACTTCTAAAATTTCGATGTCCATTTATTACGCACTTACTTTTCTTATCTTTTATTTGGCTGTTGAAAAGCTGTCACTGCACAATAAATGGAGGTGGTTTCTTGTTGTCAGCCCGACCGTTCTGATCAGAAACGGGGATATTGATGAAAAGGGCTTGAAAAAGGAGCGGCTTACCGTTAATGAACTGCTCGGCAAGTTGCGCGAAAAAGGATATGCCGATCCCCGTGACATCGATCTTGCATTGATCGAAGAATCAGGTCAAATCAGCGTCATCCCAAAATCTGAAGCGAGGCCGGTTCAGCCGCGTGATTTAAATATCAGGACTGAACGAAACTTTGTACCGATTCCCCTGATTTTGGACGGTGAAATCATCGAACACAATTTAAAATATTTGAAAAGAACGAAAGAATGGCTGTTCGAAAAGTTGGATGAAAAAGGAGTATCACAAGCGAAGTTGTCATCCGTTACACTTGGTACCTTAAACGAAAACAATGAACTCATGATTGATATGGAAAAAACCGGCGCTCCGTTATCGAACAGCCCTTATCTTTATAAACCCGGCCGGGACAAGTAAAACTATCGCCGAATAGGCGATTTTTTTTATTTTATTATTTCGAAAAATTTTATCCGATATTACCCTTCTTCCTCATCCTTTGTTTTCAGCCACTTCACCTCCGTTTATCGGGAAGTTATGCCCTATGTTTGATGGGGAATATGTCATTGATCGACAGAAGTATGACAAAGAAGATAGGAGGAAAATATGTTGTTTTTTGTATTTTAATAGAATATATTAGTTTTTGTGAAAAAATTTTGATAGAAGGAGCAAGTATAATGAAAAAGCTTTTTGGATTCATGATGCTGTCTGCCATGCTGCTGCTCAGCTCTTCTTTGTCCGTCCAAGCGAAAGACTACGGACGTGAAACCCTGGGCTCAAAAGACGGCTGGGGCGCTTATGGAGAAGGAACAACCGGAGGAGCCGACGCTTCCTCTGACCACGTCTATACAGCTGAAAACCGTAAGCAGCTTGTTGAAGCATTGGGAGGAAATAACAGCAAAAACGGCACCAATGAGACGCCGAAAATCATCTATGTGAAGGGAACGATTGATCTTAGCGTTGATGATAAAAACAAGCCTTTAGGCTATGATGACTATAAAGATTCTGAATACAGCATTGAGAAGTATTTAAAAACTTATGATCCAAAGAAATGGGGAAAAAAAGAGCCGTCAGGAAAGCTTGAAGAAGCAAGACTCCGGTCTGAAAAGAACGAGAAAGAGCGCGTGATCATTAGAGTCGGCTCAAATACGACCATCATTGGAGCTGGAGAAGATGCGAAAATCGTCGGCGGCGGTCTATATATCAAAGGCGCCGAAAATGTCATTATCCGCAACATCGAATTTGAAAATGCCTACGATTTCTTCCCAGGCTGGGATCCGACCGATGGAAGCAGCGGAAACTGGAATTCGGAATTTGATAATCTCTTAATTGAATCATCTAAGCATATCTGGATCGACCATTGCACATTCAATGACGGAAGCAAGTCTGATGAAAAGACCGAGACTTATTTCGGACGCGAATTCCAGCATCATGACGGATTGCTGGATATTAAAAAGCAGTCCGACTTCATCACTGTTTCCTATAATGTATTTTCAGGCCACTCTAAAAACACGATTGTCGGATCAAGCGACAGTTATAAAGCCGACAACGGACATCTGAGAGTGACATTCCACCATAATATGTACGAAAATATTAAGGAGCGTGCTCCGCGTGTACGTTACGGCAAAGTGCACATTTACAATAACTATTTTAAAAGCACGAAAGAAAGCTACAACTATTCATGGGGTGTAGGATATTCTTCAAAAATTTATGCTGAAGACAATTACTTTGATCTCCCGGAAGAAACGAAGACTTACAAATTGATGAAAGTCTTTAAAGGTGACGCATTATATGAAAAAGACACACTGGTGAATGATCAACAAAGCGTGTCAAAGATTGATGTTGTCAGCACATATAATAAAGAAAAAAATGCGTCGATAAAAAAATCAGTGGGCTGGACGCCTAAGCTGTATGAAAAAATCGATGACGCAGAAGATGTTCCGGAAATTGTCGAAGAACAGGCCGGCGCGGGAAAATTACAATAGCTATAAGGCGGACATGCTTGCATGTCCGTTTTTTTATTTTAGGTATCTTGCAATGCAAAATAGTGTGTGGTACGATTCAGGTATCTTGTATTGTAAGATAATGAAAGAAGGAGATTGTGATGAGTTCGACACAAATGCTGAAGGGAATCTTAGAAGGATGTCTGCTGGCCGTCATCTCGGAAGGGGAGATCTATGGCTATGAAATGACAAAGGTGCTTGCGAAATACGGTTTTTCGGATATTAGCGAAGGGAGCATATATCCGATACTTTTGCGCATGCAAAAGGAGAAATGGGTCAATACAGAGCTGAAGGCGTCGCCGAACGGGCCGGAGAGAAAATATTATACGCTTGCCCCCCGCGGTGAAGAAGAGCTTCATTCCTTCATGATGCGGTGGAAAATGTTGTCTGAAAGCGTAGGCGCATTGCTCGATAAAACAGTTGATGAGGAGTGAAGCATGTGCTGTCTAAAGATATGCAGCAAGTTTTAGACGATATGAGAATATACTTAATGTCCGCAGGAAAAAGCGACAGGGAAATTGAAGGGATCATGGATGAATTGACGGTTCATGCCGAGGAAGGCGAAAGGGACGGAAAAAGTGTTCGGCAAATTTTCGGAGACTCTCCAAAGGCATATGTTCAAGAGATTTCAAAAGAGCTTTCATCAAGACCGATGGAGATTGCGCAGATCGTGTTTATCATTTTTCTTGGCGCTGTATCTTATTTTATTTTCAATGATGCTGTTCATGACAGCCTCGAATATTCGCTTTATGTGCTGGCGGGCTATCCGATTTATCTTTTGCTGGGAGCTGTTTTGACTTCTTTTTTAGGCCGGATTTCAGCATTTAAAGCAAAGAAAACCGCTGTTTTGTATATGTCGATTTACTCCATCTTTATGTTTTCTTCCATCTTGGCCATCATCTTTGCCGACCGCGTATATGGCACCCCGGTTCTGTCGATTGACGGGGCGGGACGCTGGCTGATTATGGGGCTTTCTTTCATCTGCATTGTTCTTGTTTCTTTCTGGGCGAAAGTAAAAGTTTTGGCCGCACTGCCTGTTCTTTTGGCCGGCGTTCATGTCATGTTTCAAGTCCTTGGATGGGATTCGGAGGCATGGGGGATTGCAGAAGCGTATATCCCTTATATCGGCTTGATTGTACTTATGGCCTTTGAAGCCAAGCGTTCCAAAAAAACGGCTGAATATGAATGAAATACCGGAAATCTTTAGATTTTTAAAAGGAGCTTTTTTAGCAGTTTGAATCTATCAAAATATGAAAGGTGACTGATAAATGGACATTTTATGGGGATACATTCTCGTCTTTATTTTAGCGGCGATTCCCTGGTTTGAGGTGATCGGAGTCGTTCCGCTGGCGATTATTGCCGGGCTCAAACCCGTTCCCTCCGCTGTCATCGCTCTGTTTGGAAATCTGTTGACCGTTTTGATGCTCATTGTGTTGATTGACAAAGTGAAGCGGTGGCTGAACGGAAGAAGAAAGGAGAGTGTGCAGAAAGATAAGCTGTCAAAGCGGAAAAGCAGGGCAAAGAAGATTTGGCACACTTATGGACTGCCAGGCCTCTCCTTCATCGGCCCTTTTTTTATCGGCTCCCACCTGACCGCTTTTATGTGCATGGGATTTGGGGCAGGACGGAGGAGAACCGCCTGGTGGATGACGGGAAGTCTTGCTTTGTGGACGACGGCATCCGCGATCGCCGCCTATTATGGATTCAGCTTTCTCGCTCCTGAGCATGAAGGAATCCTGAAAAATATCTTTAAACAAGAGGAGTGAAGGGATGTCATTTGTTAAAGATCTGCATACCGATGAAGAAATGGCGCCTGCCGTCGCTGTTCTTTTTTCAGCGGTCAACGAAAATATCGAGCGCCTGAAGTCGATCGTCTCCGGCATCAGCCAAGAGGCGCTCGAGTATAAAGGCGAGCATGGCAGTGAAAACAGCATCGCGCAGCTGGTCTATCATTTAATCAATGTGGACATTCGCTGGGTTTACAGGCTGAAAGAAGAAGAGTTTCCAAGAGAACTCGAAGAAAGCTACGGGCCGATGACGGATGAAGACGGACTTCTGCCTGAAGTGAAAGGGGTGCCTCTGTCCGTTTTAATCGAACTTTATGACAATGTGCTGGAGCTCTTGAAACATACCGTTAAAAAGCTTTCGGAAACCGACTTGCTGAAGAAGGTTCCGTATGAAGACGGTACTGCGACAATCCGCTGGGGGATTTGGCATATGTCAGACCATAACCGCTATCATCAGGCGCATATTCAGGCATTGCTCAAAGAATTCCGCAAACAGGATAGTTGATATTTTGCATAAAATTTGATATAATATCAGTTAACAAATTTCATATCGTTAAAGTTTTCTAGGGTTCCGCGCATTGGATGTGGTCTGGTCCGAGAGAAAACACATATGAAGTTCATATGCACACGGAGGGACAAAAGCCCGGGAGTATCGTTGCCATCGATAACCCGGGTTTTTTCTGTGGCTGAAAATGAATGGAGGGAATGCATATGAGATGGGGCAGTGTTGTACTCGCAGCCTTGTTTGAAATTTTTTGGGTGATGGGGCTGAAACACGCCGATTCAGCTATTGAATGGATCGGAACGGCGATTGCCGTCGCGGCCAGCTTCTATATATTGGTGAAAGCGGGCGAGAAGCTCCCGGTCGGCACCGTTTATGCCGTGTTTACCGGCCTCGGTACAGCGGGCACGGTTCTGTGCGAAATCATTTTGTTTCATGAACCGGCCGATATTGCCAAGCTTGTGCTGATTGGCGTTTTGCTGTCCGGTGTGATCGGACTGAAGCTTGTGACAAATGAGGAGAAAGGGGAGGTTTCATAATGGAATGGATCTATTTAATTGCCGCCGGATTGCTGGAAATGCTCGGTGTGACGATGATGAACCAATTTCATAAGGATAAGCGGCTGAAATGGATCTTTTTGCTGATGGCTGGGTTTGCCGCTTCATTTTTCTTGCTTTCCCTTGCCATGGAAGCTTTGCCAATGGGGACGGCCTATGCGGTATGGACCGGAATCGGCACCGTCGGCGGCGCGCTTGTCGGCATTCTTTTTTACGAAGAGCCAAAAGACGGAAAACGCATCTTTTTTATCGCGCTTATATTGGGATCTGCCGTCGGATTAAAGCTGCTGAGCTGAATGGAAGGTCTCCCGTCCGTCTTTGATAAAATAGGTGTACACAAATTGATTTTTCAATGAACTCAAGTATAATGAAGAGATAGTTTACGAATTACAAGCAAAGAGGGTTTTTACGAAATGAAAGCATATATGAAACAACAGTTAAAGCAATATCAGGACATCAATAATGAAAAGGCTCGACTGCTCGTCAGCTGTCCGGATCAGCCGGGAATTGTCGCAGCCGTTTCCGCGTTTTTATTTGAAAGTGGCGCGAACATTATTGAATCCAGCCAGTATACAACAGATCCTGAAGGAGGCCGGTTCTTTCTCAGAATCGAGTTCGAAGCTGCAGGAATTCGTGAAAAAATCGGACAGATGAAAGAAACATTCGCGTCTGTCGCGGAGTCTTTCCAAATGACGTGGAGCATCACACCTGCAAGTGAATTAAAACGGGTCGCCATCTTCGTTTCAAAAGAACTGCACTGTCTGCATGAGCTGTTGTGGGAATGGCAGAGCGGCAATTTGATGGCGGAAATTGCTGCGGTTATCAGCAATCATGAAGACGCCAGAGAAATCGTTGAATCGCTGAACATCCCGTTTCTCTATATGAAAGCAAACAAAGACATCCGCAAAGAAGTTGAAAAACAGCAGCTTGAGTGGCTTGAAGAATATCGCGTAGATGTCATCGTCCTTGCCCGCTATATGCAGATTTTAACGCCTGACTTTGTTGCGGCGCACCCGCACAAAATCATCAATATCCACCACTCGTTTCTGCCTGCATTTATCGGAGCCAACCCGTATAAGCGCGCATACGAAAGAGGCGTCAAATTGATCGGGGCGACATCTCACTATGTGACAAATGAACTGGATGAAGGTCCGATTATCGAGCAGGACATTGAACGCGTTGACCACAGAGATCATGTGGAGGCGTTGAAAAACATCGGCCGGACGATTGAAAGAAGCGTTCTTGCAAGAGCGGTCAAATGGCATCTGGAAGACCGGATTATCGTGCATGAAAACAAGACCATCGTCTTCAATTAAAAATTGCTGCCGATCAAAGAAAAGTTCTTGACAGCGGTGTTTTTCCTAGGCATAATAATAAAAAATCAGCGAGCGTTGAAGAGGACCAGTAAGCAGATCTTTCTGTGAAAGAGAGTGAAATGGCATGCTGAAACATTTCACCACAAGAAACCTGCCGAACCTGCCTCAGAGTCTTAGGGGGAAAACCTAGGCGCATACCCTGCGTTACAGGGAAAGCGGAATGTGCTTTTTTTGCGCATTCAATGAAGGTGGTACCGCGGAAAGCCCTTTTCGTCCTTTTCTATTTGACGAAAAGGGCTTTTTTTATTGGCTTCTGCCTGATCATCTCGGAGGGGAAAAACGTGAAAAAACAACGGATTGTCATTAAAATCGGAAGCAGTTCATTAACGGACTCAAAAGGCGGCATTGACGAGGTAAAAGTCAATGACCATGTCCGGGCGATTGCCGCTTTGAAAAAAGAAGGCCACGACGTGATTTTTATTTCTTCCGGCGCTGTCGCCGCCGGCTTTTTTCAGCTCGGCTATCCCGCAAGGCCGGTCACATTAAAAGGAAAACAGGCTGCGGCTGCCGTCGGACAAAGCCTTTTAATGCAGCAATATATTCAGCATTTTGCAGAACACGATTTAATACCTGCGCAAATCTTATTGACGAGAAATGACTTTGCCAAAAGAGAACGGTATCGAAATGCATATGCGACCGTCACGGAATTGATCGAAAGAGGACTTGTTCCCATTATTAATGAAAATGATTCGGTTTCTGTTGAAGAATTGACATTCGGTGATAATGATATGCTCTCCGCCTTAGTGAGCGGATTGATACATGCTGACAAATTAATCATTTTAACGGACATTAACGGTCTTTATGATGCGAATCCCGCTGAACATCCGGATGCCCGGCGCTTTGATTATATCGCTGAAATAACAGACGATCTTTTAAATTATGCGACTTCCATCGGCTCAAAAGTCGGAACGGGCGGAATGAAATCAAAGCTTTTAGCTTCAAAAACCGCTCTTTCGTTAGGCGTCAATGTTTTCATCGGTACAGGATCGGGTGAAGACAAGCTGATACAGATATTAAAGGGGAACGGTGACGGAACATACATCGGCCAGTCTGACCTGTCTTCTGTCAATAATCACAAGCAGTGGATCGCCTTTCATTCGCCTGTTTCAGGAAAAATCATCGTTGATGAAGGAGCGGAACTGGCGATTACGGAGAACGGAAGCAGCCTGCTGCCAGCGGGAGTGACGGATGTACGCGGGGACTTTTCAAAGGATGCAGTCGTTGAAGTGTACGGTCCGAATGGATTGGCCGGGAAAGGCCAGACGCTTTATTCCGCTCGAGAGCTTCTCCAGGTGAAAGGAAAACGAAGTGATGAGTTTCATTATGAAAAAGGAATTGAAGTTATCCATCGAAACGACTGGATTAGCATAAAAGAATAAGGGGCTGAACAATAATGAGTGAAGTGATTGAAAAAGCAAAAAAGGCGAATGCCGCAAAAGAAGAGCTTGTTCACCAGACGACGGAAAATAAAAACGAGGCGCTTTCCTTGATTGCCGAAGCGCTTCGTTCCCATCAAGATGATATATTGGAGGAAAACCGCAAAGACATTGAAATGGGCAAAGAAAAGGGGTTTTCACCCGCGCTGTTGGACCGGCTTTCCTTAAGTCCTGAAAGGCTGAATGATATCGCAGATGCCATCACTCTTCTCATCAAGCTTAATGATCCCGTGGGAGACAGCCTTGAAACCATTCGCAAAGAAAACGGACTGTTGATCGAAAAAGTTCGTGTGCCGATCGGTGTTGTCGGGATGATCTATGAGGCTCGTCCGAATGTAACGGTTGATGCTGCCACACTTTGTTTGAAAACGGGAAACGCTTGTGTGCTCCGCGGCAGTTCATCTGCGATCAACAGCAATAAAGCGCTCGTCCGCGTGATTCGTGCAGCGCTGGACAAGTCGGTGCTGCCAAAGGATGCCGTCCAGCTGATCGAAGATACGAGCAAAGAAACGGCTAAACAGCTGTTTACTTTAAATGATGGTTTGGATGTGTTAATTCCAAGGGGCGGAAAAAACCTCATCGATATGGTTGTCCGGGAATCGACGGTTCCGGTGCTTGAGACAGGAGCGGGGAACTGCCATCTCTTTATTGATGAATCGGCACAGTCCGCTATGGCGCAGCAGGTTGTCATCAATGCGAAGACACAGCGGCCGTCAGTCTGCAACGCGATCGAAACGGTGCTCATTCATGAAAACTGGGCGGATCAGCATACGAAAGATCTGCTTCAAAAGCTTGAGGAGGCAGGCGTCAAAATCAAAGGAGACCAAACGGTTTGCGAGCTGCTTCCTTCAGCGGAGCCTGCTGAAGAGCTTGACTGGGAGACAGAGTTTTTAGCCCCTCTCATCAGCATTAAAACCGTCAAGAGCCTTGATGAAGCAATCCGCCATATCCACCGATACGGAACAAGGCATTCAGAAGCGATTCTGACCGAAAATGAGGAAAACGCCCGCTTTTTCTTAACATCTGTAGATGCGGCTGCGGTTTACCATAATGCTTCCACCCGGTTTACCGACGGGTTTGAATTTGGATACGGAGCCGAAATCGGCATCAGCACGCAAAAGCTTCACGCCAGAGGCCCGATGGGTCTTGAGGCGCTGACTTCCTCAAAATACATCATTAAAGGGAACGGACAAATTCGCAGTTGAAAAGCGGACATCCTGCCTATAGAAGGGCAGGATGTTTTTTTGTTGCAACATTTATTTATTTTGTATAAAATTTAATTGTGCACAATTAAAAATAAAGGAGAATGATCATGACTAAACCGCTTCTTACCGCTCAAGCAACCGCCAAAGGAGGCAGAGACGGACAAGTGACCTCTTCAGATCGCGTATTGGCATTGGAGCTTGCTATGCCAGGAACACCGAAAGCAAAAGAACAAGAAAAAACGACCAATCCTGAACAGCTGTTTGCGGCAGGATATGCGGCATGCTTTGACAGTGCGTTGCAATTGACCGCCAAAAAAGCACGCCTCCACATTGAAACAGAGGTAACGGCAAATGTGAGCCTTCTAAAAGATGAAGCTGACGGAGGATATAAGCTTGGCGTCGCACTTCAAGTGAAGGGCACAGATATTGAAAAAGCTGAATTGGAAAAACTCGTTCACAAAGCACACACAGTCTGTCCGTATTCAAAAGCAATTTCCGGTAATCTAGACGTGAGTCTTAAAGTCATTTCATAAAAAGAGGCGCCTTCATATCAATTGAAGGCGCCTTGATTTCTTTAAAGAACTGCGCAGTTCAGCTGTTTTCTTTCGTCAATGATGCAAGGAGAGAATGGAGCGAGTGTTTTAAATCTTTTAGCTCTTCATCCGTCAAGTCTGTCTGCTCCAGCATATCAGCGGGAATGCGGCTTGCTTTTTGTTGAAGCGACTTGCCGCTTGCTGAAAGCTTCACGACCACAGACCGTTCATCTTCAGGAGACCGCTCTCTTGTAAGCAGTCCGCCCTGTTCCATTCTTTTCAGCATCGGGGTCAGCGTTCCTGAATCGAGATAAAGGAGCTTCCCCATTTTTTTCACGCTCAATTCTCCGTGTTCCCATAATAAAAGAAGTGCTAGGTACTGGGGGTACGTAATATTCAATTCGTCAAGCAGCGGCTTGTACAATTTCGTCATTTCGCGCGAGCTTGCATAAAGCAGAAAACACAGCTGCCGTTCAAGCTTCATATGTTCAAATTCATTTGCCATCAGTTCACCAACTCTTTTTTTGTTCTTTTTTATTGTATAAGATTTTTTCCCCTTTTCCTATTCTTTGCACAAAAACAATGGGCAAGGGTTTTCTTAAAATGCATAAGCCGATGTTTAAAATGCTTATTTTGTGAAATATAAAGAATAAGGAAAAAACGTAAGGAGGAAAAAATGATGACTGCATTATTCACAGCGAAAGTAACGGCAAAAGGCGGAAGAAGCGGACATGTTAAATCAGATGACGGTGTGCTCGATCACAACATTGTGATGCCGAATGAAAAAACAGGGGGCGAATCAGGAACAAATCCTGAACAGCTGTTTGCCGCAGGATATGCGGCATGCTTCGGCGGAGCTTTGGAGCATGTCGCCAAAGAACAAGGGATCGAGATTGACTCTGAGGTGGAAGGACGCGTCAGTTTGTTGAAAGATGAAAATGACGGCGGCTTTAAGCTTGGCGTTCAGCTGCTCGTCTCCACAGGCGGGCTTGAAAAAGAAAAGGCGCTGGAACTTGTCAAGGCCGCGCATGATTTTTGCCCATATTCCAAAGCGACGAGAGGAAATATAGATGTCGATCTTGAAGTAAAATAAACCCGAGCTTAATTCCGAGAAAGCAAACAAAAGCTTGTTTGCTTTCTTTTTTAAAATGAGACAGCAAAAAACAAAGCCCTGAAAGGAGCAGCATATGAAACATTTCAAAACAGCGATCGTGCTCTGCGGTCTGGCTGTGTTCTCGATGATCACAGCCTGTGGAAGCGGTGCACAGGAGGATGGCGGGAATCAAAAAACAGCAGAAACAGCGGATCGCAAAAAAGTTGATTTGAGAAAATACTCTCTTGATCAAAACAGCCGTACAGAAGACGATTTTGATCTTATAGGAAAGCTTATTCATGCTGAAGATGACCAAATGACACTCAAGATCAAAGATCGGGAATTGATTATTCCAAAAAGCAAGCATTTTAAAAGTGAAGAAGATCACGATGATTTAATAGGGAAGCTTATTCAAGTAGAAGTGGACGGAAAGACGCAGGAAGCGGAAGAGGCAGAGCTGATGCCCCAGGCGAAAGCTGACGAAAACGGCGTCTATGAGCGGGAGGCTGACGGCGGCCAAAAGGTCATCGGAACGCTTGTCAGTGAGTCTGATCATGATGTAACGATCCAAACCGAAGCGGGGGATAAAACGTATCAGAAAGCATCCGGTTATGAAAGAGATATAGCCGAGGCGCCCGAAAAATTGAAAGGCAAAACCGTAAGGCTTGAGATCCAAAAGGATGGGAAAGTGGAAAGTCTGGATTTTGAAGCCGAAGATCAAAAACTTGATTGGTATAAAGAATGATCGGCATCGGAAACTTTGTAAATTAAAAGGAGCTTCCCGAAAAAAGGAAGCTCCTTTATCAATACTCTATTTTATTATCCGTGTTTTCCCACGTGAGGAAAGGCTCCAGTTTATCCTGAAGCTCCATTTTATAAAAAGGAATGTTTCGTTCGCTTCGTTTTTTCATGATTTCTTCATAAATAAAAGTATCGTCAAAGCCTGCTGATGCTGCATCAGAATGCTTTGCGGCAAAATATATTTCTTTCGGCCTCGCCCAGTATATCGCCCCTAAACACATCGGACAAGGTTCACAGCTTGTATACAAAATGCAGTCGTCAAGCTGGTAATCGCCAAGTGCTTCACAGGCAAGCCGAATGGCCGTCACTTCTGCATGTGCAGTTGGATCATTGCTGGTTGTCACATTGTTTTTTCCTTCGGCAATGATTTTGCCGCCCTTGACAATCACAGCGCCAAAAGGCCCCCCTGTTCCTGATTTCACGCTTTCAACTGCAAGGTCGATTGCGCGCTGTAAGAATGTTTCGTGATTCATGTCTGTATCCTCCTTGGTTGTCTTGCCTTTTTATTATAGCTGATGGTTCCCGTAAAACAAACGTAGTTCAGAATATTCTTTATATTTGATCCGAAGACGTTGATCGAATACAATAAATGCTAGTATCATAAGGACGGGAGAGGATTGTTTGCTTACCTTGTACATTGCAAGACACGGCCAGACGGAGTGGAATATTGAAAAGAGAATGCAAGGCTGGGAGAATTCCGATCTAACAGCGCTCGGTTTAGCAAATGCGAAGGCGCTCGGCGAAAAGCTGAAAGATGTTCAATTTCAAGCGGCTTATGTCAGCACAAGCGGGCGCGCCGTTGATTCTGCCCGGGCGATTCTAAAGGGCCGCTCCATTTCCTTCGTTCAAGACGATATCTTTAAAGAAATCGGCCTAGGCTCTTGGGAAGGAAAAACATATGACGAAATCAAACAACATGATCCTGCCATGCTGGAAGCCTATTTTCAAACGCCTGAACAGTACATGCCGAATGGAGGGGAGAGTTTTCAGGACTTTGAAAGGCGGGTCAGACAAGCGCTTACTCTCATTCTCCAGAAGCACAAGGAAGGGAATGTTCTCCTTGTCAGCCATTCTGTTTTTATCTTGATGCTCTTGAATATTGTTAAGAAGCGGCCGATTCGTGAATTATGGAACTCAAGCTATGTCCATGATACAGCGCTTGCAGTTGTCAGCATATCTGAAGAAGGAAGCGCAGTCATTTTAAAAGAAGGAGACGGGGAGCATCGAATCAAACAGACGAATGTCATTTGGTAGTGCTGTACTTGCTCCTGTGGATGGATAAAGACATAAAGCCTGACCCCAGGGTCAGGCTTTTATTATGTATGGGAATGATTGACGCCATTCTGCTCCTGTTTTGCTTTCTCGCTGAAGCTTGCCAGGATGGCGGCGGCGTTTTTTTGGTTTTCGTGAAGACATACGGTTTTGAGATCGGACAGGGCCGCTACAGCAGCTTTTTTGGCAAACGTGAAAGCCGTATAGGAGAGAGGGCCTTTTGCAACCTGCTGATAAGCCAAAAGGCAAAGGTTCCCCGCGATGTTGCGGCTTAACAGGCGCCGTACAGACCACAGCCGCTCTTTTCCATGATCATCAAACTGGATATATAAGGCCTTCCTGTTTCCCGTGAACAGGCCTGACAGCCCGTTTTCTTTCAATTGTTTCATTAAAATCAACGGTTCAGACAAAAGCGACGCCGTCATTTTAAAGCCGTCAGCGGAGCTTTTGGAAGCCGCCAAAAACGACATGATGGGCGGGTAGCCGGCAAGGTGCCCTCCATTCTGAAAAAGCCGGTCGGCAAGCATTTGATCTGTTTTTTTTATATGGGTTTCAGTATAGCGGAGCAAATGCTCCAGGTCATCAAGCGTATGCAAAAATCCTTTCAGTTCATATTCCATTTCGGTTTGAGCCTGATCGATATCACTTGTTTTCGCTGCTTTCACACTTGAGAGCAGGACATGAAGGTGACGATGCAAAAGATGCATCAGATCACTGATTTTCTGATGTGAATGGCGAAATTGGCGGGCGAGAGCATGTAAATCATTTACATTCAGTCGAATGCTCATATCGGCTTCTCGGCTTCCAGCTGAAGCCGTTCGATCTCCTCGGCAGCTTGCTGTTTAATGATTCTCAGCTTGTCATACACACGAGATTCCGCGCGGTCAAGATCATCCAAAAGTGCATCATACATTTTCCGTGCCTGCCCCCGCCAGCCATTGATATACATTTGATGAGCTTTGAGAATGCAGGAGCTTTCCTGTCTCAGCTCAGCTATGGCAGAATTCAAATCTCTCACATAATGTTGAAGAGAATGAATGTCTTCTTGGTATGCTTTTCTTCTTAATTCCCGTTCTTGGGCATTTCCATCGTCAATCACTACATATTTTCCTTCCCTTCCATCATCTACTATGAATATGTTAAAAGAAAAGAATCCGGAAGAAAATCGTACGAATGAATCAAAAGTCTTAATGTTTTTTCGCTGAACAGACTTTGGATAATGGTTCTTTTGATCTAAACAGGGCGGCAGGCAAGAAAAAGAACCATCCGTTCATTCGGATGGTTCCCTCCTGAATTTTTTGTGAAATTAAACAGTCTGAGCCAGTTTATCCCTTGCTTGTTTAGCGGCTTCGACCATGTTTTTTAATGCGGCGATCGTTTCTTCAGGCTGTCTCGTTTTTAATCCGCAATCAGGATTGACCCAAAAACGGTCAGCCGGGCAAACTTTCAGCGCATCCTCAATGATTGTCAGCATTTCTTCAGTAGGAGGGACGCGCGGACTGTGAATATCATAAACGCCGAGCCCGAGCCCTTTTAAATAAGGATGCTGTTCAAGATAATCAAGGAATCCGCCGTGGCTTCTGCTGTGTTCGATCGTAATGACGTCTGCGTCCAAGTCTTCAATCGTATCCACGATATCTTCAAAGTTGCTGTAGCACATATGTGTGTGAATCTGCGTTGTGTCTTGAACAGATGAAGTGGACAGTCTGAAAGCTTCGGCAGCCCATGTGAGATACTCATTCCAATCCCGTTCTTTCAGCGGAAGGCCTTCCCTTAATGCAGGCTCATCGACTTGGATGATTTGGATTCCGGCTTTTTCAAGCGCTTCGACCTCTTTGCGAAGGGCATGCGCGATTTGGAAGGCGATTTCTTTTCTCGGCAGATCATAGCGGGCAAATGACCAGTTTAAAATCGTCACAGGTCCTGTCAGCATGCCCTTTACTTTTTTAGAAGTCAATGACTGCGCATAAACCGTTTCTTTTACCGTCATCGGCTCTTTAAATTCAACATCCCCATAGATCACAGGCGGACGGACGCAGCGGGAGCCGTAAGACTGAACCCAGGCGTATTTGGTAAAAGCGAATCCCCCAAGCTTTTCACCGAAATATTCAACCATGTCAGTCCGTTCGAATTCTCCGTGCACAAGGACATCAAGCCCGATGTCTTCCTGAATGTCAATCCATCTTTTTGTTTCCTCTTTAATAAACGACCTGTATTGTTCGTCTGACCATTCTTGTTTCCGCCACTTTTGCCGTGCGCTTCGCACTTCAGCGGTTTGCGGGAAGCTTCCGATCGTCGTTGTCGGCAGAACAGGAAGGCCGAGAGATTCATTTTGAATCCGCAGTCTTTCTTCAAATGCCGTCAGACGGGCAAAGTCTTCCTCAGTCAGTTTGTCTCGTTCTTCGGCAAAAGCTGTATTGGTCGCGGCGCCGTATCGTTTTAGAGCTTGAAGGTGTTCGTTTGCATCATTGATCTGGCTTTGTACGGCCGCTTTCCCGGAAACTAAGCCTTCCTTCAGAAGCGTAAGCTCTGAAAGCTTTTCCTTAGCGAAGGATAAACCGTTGATCAAATCATCGGCAAGCTGTTCTTCAGGGTGCTTTGCTACCGGAACATGGAGCAGGCTGTTTGAAGGCTGAATCCAGATTTCGCTGGCCCCGAGTCCGCTTATCAGCTCGGCCGTCCAATCAAGACGCTCTTCAAGATTGGCTTTCCAAATGTTTCGTCCGTCTAAAATGCCCGCGGCAAGCACTTTATCTTTCGGGAAGCCGTGCGCTTTCAGGTGCTCGAGGTTTTTGCCTTTGTCATGAACGAAATCAAGTCCGATTCCTTCAACAGGAAACGAAATCAGTTCTTTATAGGCATCGACTGAATCAAAGTATGTTTGCAGAAGTACATTCAGCCCTGACACGTTATCTTTAATCTTCTCATAGATTTCTTTTGCAGCGGCTGCTTCAGCAGGTGAAGCCGTGACAAGAGCGGGTTCGTCAATTTGCACCCATTTGACGCCTTCCTGTTCAAGCTCTTTTAGAAGTTGGGTGTAAAGCGGGATCATTTGCTGATAAATGTCTTTGATGTCTTGTGTCTCGTAGCCTTTTGCCAGCGCTACAAAAGTGTAGAGCCCAAGAATGACGGGCTTCGTTTCCACGCCCAATGCCGTTTTTGCTTTCTTATAATCTTCAAGCGGTTTGTTTTTTGTTAAGCGGTATTGTGCATTTTTTTCGTATTCAGGGACGATGTAGTGATAGTTTGTGTTGAACCATTTCGTCATTTCGCAAGATACAGCTTCTTTTGTTCCTCTTGCCATTGCAAAATAAGTATCCAACGGGTCGTTTAAATCCTTGAATCTTTCAGGAATCCAGTTGAACATAACCGCCGTGTCAAGAACATGGTCATAGAACGTAAAGTCTGAAACCGGTATGATATCGATTTGCTGATCAAGCTGAGTTTTGAGCGCTGCAAAAAATTGTTCGTCGATTTCTTTCAGAAAGGTCTCGCGATCTGTTTTTCCTTTCCAATAAGCCTCAAGCGATTTTTTCCATTCCCTGTTCAAGCCGATTCTTGGAAATCCCAAGCTGCTTGTTTTCACATTTGTCATTCAGGTATCCTCCTTTTAATGTTCAATAAAAAAAGACACTCACTCTCCGGACAGATTGAAGGTGAATGCCTAATACAGCATTTTTGCGAACGAGAAATAAACGTAGCCTATTGTTACGTCAACTCGAACACCTCCTATCGACCGTAGGTATATGGTGCATCAGAACAGGCAGGTCTCCTGGCTCGTGGATCAACAGTTATTTCACCCTTCCCATATAGAAACAGTGGGTTTTTTGAAATAACCTACTCATTTACAGTGGCGGGACCGCGTTGGATTTTCACCAATCTTCCCTTTTAAAATCTAACCTCGCATTAGATTACCGTGTTCCTAGTGTTGAAATTGTTTAGTAGATTATATACCCTCATGTTCTTTTAGTCAAAATAATTTTTGAATTCTTACTATTAAAAAGATTCTTCATTATCAGCCGGGAATTATCCGACATCATGAAAAAGCCGCCGACCAATGTCGGCGGCTCCGGTTGTTAAAGGGAAAGAAGTTTTGTTTCGCCAGCCTTTTCAGCTAAAATCTCAGGAGCTGTCAAATATAAAAATCCGTTTCCGATCAGCGCCTTTGAATAATCGAGAGGAAGAGTCCTGCGGATCAGCTGAGCGTATAGTTCCGGCTCTGTCAGTTTTCGTTTAAATGCGTCCTCTTCCATTGATTTTATAAGAGCAAGCGCGCCGCTGGCATGAGGAGTAGCCATCGACGTTCCGGTTAACTTCCCGTATTGCTGACCAGGCAATGTTGATAAGATTTCTTCGCCTGGTGCGACGAGATCTATTTCCTTATTGGCGTTTGAAAATTCAGACGATTCTCGCGTCAGCGATACAGAGCCGACAGCAATCACTTCATTGTACGCGGCCGGATATGAATATTCCTCTGTACGGTCATTTCCGTCGCCTTCATTTCCGGCTGCACAGACGACGAGAACACCGCTATTGACGGCATTTGCCACAGCTTCTTTCAATTCGGGAACATCGGCCGGTCCGCCAAGCGACATTGAAATGATGTCCGCTTTTTGTTCAACGGCATAATTGATGCCGTTGATAATCCATTCATATGCACCGCTTCCGTCTTCTCCGCCGAGCACCTTAACGATTAAAAGGTTTGCCTCAGGGGCAACACCGGAAATCCCGCCGTTTTTGTCATTGGCAGCAATCGTACCCGCAACATGGGTGCCATGTCCATTATAATCATTAAACTGATCTTCTTTTCCGTTGTCATCGTCAGTGAAGTTTTTGCCTCCGATAATTCTATCCGCTAAATCAGGATGGGTTGCGTCACAGCCTGTATCAAGCACTGCCACAGTGACATCTTTTCCTTTAAAACCTTGTGACCACAGCTCCGGTGCCTTAATCGCATCGATTCCTTCCGGCAGTTCATTCACGTCCATCAGCTTCGCGTCAGTGACATAAGGAATTAATCGCATTTGCATTTCAAAGCCCTCCTTGTTTTGTGCTGCTTTAGATGGGTTACAAGGTGCGTGATTATATTTTAAAACATTTATTTTGCTAAAAAAAGGTTCATTTGTATGAATTTTATGAAAAATCTAAAAAATAGAGAATAGGTGAGGAAAGTCGAATAATAGGAAATGATGCTGTTATTGTAAGCAATAAGACCTGAGCCGAATGGTAAAAGAGATGAAAGAATAACTAGATCCATGAGAGTTGATTTCCTCATATTATCGGGAGCAAAAGGCCATCCTAATGAAAAAAGGAGGTGGCTGATGATGAAAGAAAAAGAAGAATACCAAAGGCAAGAGCTTTCAATCGAACAAGCCCAATATGTACCCCATCCGAAATTTGACGAAGAATACGCGCTTTTGCTGCATGAAAACTATCATTTGCTGTCAGAGGAAGACATTCCAAAGCTAAGCGAAGAATAGCGGGAAAATGCTGCACTTGACGAAGAACAGGTTTATTTTTGACGAAAAAGGGAATTAACGTGACCAAGAACGTATTAAAGTTGTTTTTTTTATTGACAGTCACCCTTTTTTTCTGTAATCTCATTGTGTCCGGTAAATACAGCTCTTCGTTAGGTGAGGCTCCTGTATGGAGATATGCTGCTGCCCAAAAATGTCCAAAGACGCCAATGGGTCAACAAGAACCATCGACATAAGGTGGTTTTTAACGCAGCTGGCATGCTGCCTATGCCATACAGTGCTAAAGCTCTACGATTGAAGGCGTTAGGGTTTTATTTTTGTATGGCTTTTAACACCTTCATTTAATGAAATAGGTGTTTTTTTATTTTTTAAGGAAAGTCAATCTTTCCGGATCATACAAGGAGGTGTGAGTATGGATTCTCCCCATTCGAGGCGGTTTAAACATACGAGAAACATTATTTGGCACAAAACACTGATTCACGGTGAGGAGATCCATACATATCACCCCTTTTGCTATGGTGGTATAGGGATCTCCTAAAAAGGAGGTACAGATTGCCATGGTACAAAACATGACATATGATGAACTGATTTTACGAATTATTATTTTGCTTAGAGATGGAAAACGAAAAGAGTTTCAAAGCGTTTTAGAAGAACTGCAGCCGTATGATATGGCAATTTTGTTCAAGGAAATGCCTGAAAAGCACCGCGGACGGTATCTGTCTTTTTTAACAGTTGAAGACATCACCGATTTAATGGGTGAGCTTGATAAAGAGGAGCAGCTGTCCGTTTTAAACAAAGTCGGCAAAGAAAAAGCGATCCATGTGATGAACAAGATGGACAATGACGATCTTGCCGCCCTCTTAGAGGAGATGGATCCGAAGCTCAAAGATCAGCTTCTTTCAAGCATGGAAGCGGAAGAATCAGAAGCGGTCCGCGTGCTGATGAATTATCCGCCGGAAACGGCGGGAAGAATCATGACAAACCGCTATGTGTGGATTCCGCAACATTATACGGTCAAAGAAGCCGTTGTAAAGCTGAAAAGCTTCGCCGAAATCGCCGAATCGATCAACTATTTGTACGTTATCAATGAGAACAAACAGCTCGTCGGCGTTTTATCCTACCGCGATTTGATTTTAGCTGAACCTGATGAAAAGGTTCAGGATCTCATGTTTACGAGAGTCATTTCGGCAGAGGCGCTCCAAGATCAGGAAGAGGTCGCAAGGCTTATTGAACGATATGATTTTCTGGCAATTCCCGTGGTGGAAAAAAACCACGAGCTTGTCGGAATCGTAACGGTGGATGACATCATCGACATCGTTATCCAAGAAGCGAATGAAGACTATGAAAAGTTCGCAGCTTCAGGTAAAGCGATCACGTTTGATACAAAATCGTTTGTCGCCGCATACCGGCGCCTGCCTTGGCTGATATTGCTTCTGTTTATCGGTTTGATCTCCGGAAGCATCATGAGCTATTTTGAAGACACGCTGCAGCGGGTCGTCGCACTGGCCTTCTTTATGCCGATGATCGCCGGGATGACAGGGAATACAGGAACCCAGTCTTTAGCCGTTGTCATCAGAGGCCTTTCAAAAGAAGAACTGAACAAAAAAACGATTTTTCGTCTGATTTTCCGCGAGCTGAGAGCCGGCATCATTATCGGCCTGGTGTGTGCGGTGGTGATTACGGGAATCGCGGTTGTCTGGCAGGGGAATTTGCTGCTAGGATTTGTGGTAGGAACTTCGCTTTTTGCCACGCTGATCATCGGAACGATGGCTGGCACGGTCGTCCCGATTATTCTCCACAAATGCAATGTCGACCCAGCGATCGCTTCAGGACCGCTGATCACAACCTTAAATGACATCCTGTCTCTTTTGATCTACTTCGGTATTGCAACTGCTTTTATTCATGCATTATAAAGCAGCCGCCCTCCTCATAAAGGAGGGTTTTTGCTTGCCAGACGCCCTGAAAGTTTATATATTTTAGGCAGAGATCAGGGAGGTTGAGGCATGCAAAGGATAGCAGCGATTGTGATATGTTTGGCTTTTACGGTGATCACCGGGTGCCAGAATGAGGATGAGGGGAAAGACCGGCGGCTGGCCGCCGTTGAAAACATGCTGGAGGCCATATTGGAGGAAGACCTGTCTGAAATGAAGCGGTTGTACGTTGAGGGAGCTGTTCCTTCTCCGGAAACGATCCTTAAAGAAAAGCAAAAATGGGGGATTTCCGGACTTAACGCCGATGATTTTCAAATATCTGAAGCAAGCATCCACGTTTTTCATGCCGCTTACAAGATGGAAAACAGCGGAGAGTCCGGAAGGGTCGCGTTTCGGATTCGCGATGATCCCGACAAAGGCATCATGATTGATTTTATCGGACAAATCAGCAGGAAATCATGAGGCGAATCATTCGGCGGGAATGATTCGTTTTTTTAGCGGTTTCTGTATTTAAAGTGAGCGTTAAGCTGCCCTTCGAGCATTTTTTTCCTCAGCTGCTGATCGTTTTTTTTGCTTTGTTCTTTTTTGCGCATGTCCTTGAGAATTTCTGCCGTCTGAACGCCGTCTTCACGCTTGTTTGCAATATCCATCAGCCGTTCTACATCGGCAAAGGAGTACTTTCGCGTGCCTCTTGAAGAGCGCTGCGGATAGATCAGCTTCCGTTCTTCATAATAGCGGATCTGCCTGACTGATAAGCCTGTGAGCTCGCTGACGATGCCAATTGATATCACCTTTTTATCTTTATAAGAAAGGTCTTCGACTGTCATTTTCCCACCCCTAAGATGACTTTTTTTGTATTATATAAGAAAATGCGAGAAAAAACCTGGCGATTGTAAGAAAATCTAACATGAATTAAATATTTTTAAAAAAAATACGGAAGAAAAGTTTACAGAAAAGGTGCAGCGGGAAGATATGTCTTGTATGCTGTGGTAACAGAGCAGATTAGGAGGAATTTATGATGAAGGAACACCAAGCTGTCTCACTCGCAAAAGAAATCGTGGCGTTAGACAATAAAAGGGATGAACTGTTCGAGACATTAATGAAGCTTGCCGGAAAGGATGCATTTCCGCTCCTGCGGGCGGTGCAGAACGGCTTTTATCAGAAATCCTCTTAAATCAGGAAAGGGGAGCGAAAAGAAGTGCAATTTTTACATGACCTTTATTTTCAGTTAACAAAAAAGTCGTATTCTTGAATAACAGGATACACGAAGGAAGGGAGAAGCTATGAGCAAATTATTAAAAAACGCATTGGAAAAAGAGAGAAATCACTATTCGAAAAAACTGATTTCCCTTGGCGTCTATCATCAGGAACATTTACAGAGGATGACGATTACAGAGCTCAGAAACGAATATTTTTATTTTTTTCAAAAACATAAAGCCCGCCCGTTTTCAAAATAAGCCATTTTGAAAAATGCGGGCTTCTTTTTCATATCTTAAAAAAAATAAGCAGGAGTTTTCTTTCGTATAACGAAAATATATACATATAGAATATAGGAAAATAATGACCTTACTTTTTCGTATTTGTAAGGGTTTTCATTTTCCTGGGTTCATTAAGAAAATAGTATAAGAGGTAGATGATATGAGACTTTCGTTTAATGAGGAAGAAGTTCTCCGTGCTATGTCATTGTACAAGGTTTTTGCCAGGGCTTTTAAAAGCGTATCTGAACATAGTATTCGGGACAGTAAGGAACATGGTTTTAACCCGACAGAATTTGCTGTATTGGAGCTTTTGTATACAAGGGGAGCCCAAAAACTGCAGCAAATCGGCTCCAGGCTGCTCCTTGTAAGCGGGAACGTAACGTATGTGATTGACAAATTAGAAAAAAACGGTTTCATCAAACGAGAGCAAGACCCGAAAGATAAGCGGTCTGTTTACGCGAACTTGACGGAGAAGGGAAGGGCTTATCTCGATGAGATTTATCCGATTCACTCTTTAAGAATCGCGCGGGCTTTTTCAGGTTTGACAAAAGAAGAACAGGAGCAGCTGATGGCCCTCCTGAAAAAAGCCGGAATTCACAGCCAGCATCTTTTGTTTCGCTAAACCGAACGGCCGCTTTCTTTTAAGTGTTCGAGAATAGCTTTGATCTGTTTGTCTTGGGGCTGTCTGAAAAAGCGTTCGAAAGGACAACCCAGTTCTTTTGTCCGCTGGACGACAGCCTCCATTGTAAAATCAGCGGGAGACAGGCTTGAGTTGACTTCAGTCCAAAACAGCGGTGCGGCTACTGTGCCAAACGCATTTCCCCTTGTGGAGTAGGGGCAGATGATCGTTTTACCGGGAGCATGCTGGACATAGTCAATATAAAGCTTTCCGCCCCTGTTTTTAATGAGGCGTTCCGTTGTGAACAAATCCGGAAAAAGCGAGACGCAATAGGATGCGGCAAAGCTTGTGAAAGAACGTGTGTCTTCATAGGTAAACGCATTTTTTGAAATCGGTATATAAATCTGAATCCCTTTATTTCCCGACAGCTTGGGAAAAGAAGCGAGACCCAGCTGTTCAAATAATCGGCGCAGCTCCTCCGCCGCGCGGACGGCAAGGGGAAATTCCGATTGTGATGGCGGATCAAGATCAAATACGATTTCAGTCGGATGAACTGTATCAGCTGTTTGAAAAGGAATATGAAATTCCAGTGCCAGCTGATTGGCAAGCCACAATAAAACAGAGTAGTCTTGACAAATGATATGGTCGTGCTCTCCATCTTTTATAGATGTAATAAATTCGGGAGCGTAATCAGGTTTGTTTTTTTGAAAAAAAGATTCTCCGCCGGACCCATGGGGATAGCGAATAACTGTGAGTGCCCGGTTTTCTAAAAAAGGAAGCAGAAAATCGCCGATTTCATTCAAGTAGCTGATATAATCGGCTTTTGTTTTGCCGTTTTTGGGAAAGATCACTTTATCAAGGCTTGTCAGTTGCAAATCAGGGTGGACATTTCTGGAGTGCAGCAGCAGCCGCGTGTATGTGCAGTCTTCCCATGCCACATCGAATTCAAATGATTCAAACGAAACCTCCCGCAATGTTCCATAATGGATCGTCAAATAATTCACTGTCAGGCAAATGGAAGGATCGATTGTATATTCGCCGGTCTTTATTTCGGTTCCATGTTCTTTTACGATGGCGAGAATCGCGTTTCTTTCCTGTTCCTCAAGTCCGTGTGAGACTGATCCCATTTCTTTGATTTGACCGCGGTCAAAAACAGCTATCGTAACATAGCCGTTTGTCATATTATAGCCTGTCATAAATACGGTGGCTTTTTTGTAGTTTTTAAGCTTGAGCCATTCTGCGGTTTTTTTGTTTTCCATCCAGCGGCTGTCTTTTTTCTTCGCAACAATTCCTTCTCCGTCAAGTCTTTTTACTGAATCCCAGAGAGAGTGAAAGTCCCGCGTTTCAGGGATATATTGAATCCGTTCAGTTGAAATTGGATCGGGAGCCAAGGGGAGGCCGAGGCATTTCAGCAACTCAAAAAGCTTCTGTTTCCGTTCTGAATAAGGCAGTGAAGAAATGTTTTCCCCTTTATATGCCAGCAGATCAAAGGCTAGATATTGGCACGGTTTATGTTCCGCCGCTTTCTCGATCAAGTCGGCTTTTTTAGTCAAGCCCCTTTTTTGAACATATTCAAAATTTGAACGATAACGGTTTGTCAAAGATACGACTTCACCGTCAAGCGTCATCGGGAGGTGTTTTTCAAGGCCGGCAAGCTTTTCTTTGACATATGAAGTTATTTCCGGAAACACGCTGTCCAAGGGCTGTCCGTTTCTGCTGATCAAGGAAATCTCGGTGCGGGAAACGCTTAAAAGCGCCCGGTATCCGTCATATTTGGCTTCATACCGCCAATTGCCTCCTGAAGGAGGAGCCGCTGTAAGAACGGGCTGCATCGTTAGTCCCATCTTTTATTTTGCCTCGGTCGCTTTTTTTCGCGTCGTTTTCCGTTTTTTCTCCACTGTTCCTTGTGCCTCGGCTGTTTTGGCCTTCTTCTCCTGTTTTTGCGGCGTTTTCGATCGTTCGATGCTTGCTTGAAGAGCGCTCACAAGATCGATGACATCTTGGCGCGGCGCGGCATTTGCATCAGGTGTGACACCTTCATTTTGATCGATCTTTTCTTTGATTTTATCCATCACTGCCAGTCTGTACGTATCCTCATATTGTTCAGGGGCAAATGTCGTTGTCAGTTCATCAATCAAAGAAATGGCTGTTTGCAGTTCCTTTTGGTTCACCTCTGTTGCTTCCGGTACACCGGGAACGTGTGCGGCATTGCGCACTTCATCAGGGTAGTGGATGGACTCCATCAAAATACAGTTTTCATATACCCGAAGAATGGCGAGCTGTTTTTTAGAACGAATCGTCATATGGGCAATCCCGATTTTTTCCGTTTTTCTGAGCGCTTCGCGCAGAAGGGTGTATGCTTTTACCCCGTTATCTCCGGGTCCGACGAAATAAGAGCGGTTAAAATATATGGGATCGATTTCTTTCAGCTGCACAAAGTCAACAATTTCAACCGACTTATCTTCCTGCTCTTCTTTGAGCTGCTTCAGCTCGTCGTCTGTTAAAACGACATATTTGCCTTTTACATATTCATATCCTTTGACAATGTCGTCAGGAGCGACTTCCTGATGACAGTTTGAGCATTTTTTTTCATATTGAATGGGAGAGCGGCATTCTTTATGAAGAGACCGCAATTTAATGTCTTTGTCTTCTGTTGCTGCAAACAGTTTAATCGGGATGTTAACAAGACCAAAGCTGATTGAGCCTTTCCACATCGTATGCATCGGTTCGGTTCAACTCCTTTTCTTTTCATGATGCCTCTATACAGATTGTTTCATGAGTAGCAACTTATGGATTCAGCCAACAAAAAAAGCATTCAGGCGTTAAACCTGAACGCTTTTTCCGTTTCGTTCAAACAGCAGCTGTTCTGTTTCAGCTGCTGTGAGGGGACAATTCATTACAACCTTTTGCACATTCTTCCTGTATGGCGGTTTCTACTCCTTAGCTGCAATATTCAATGAAAGCCCGCAGCCCAAGGATATGATCGCGCTGCGATTTGTTCAGACTTTGAATCGGTATGAATCTCTTTTAATGAAGGATTGGTCAATTTTAGTTCTTTTCAAGAATGCTTATTGAATCGCTGCCTGCTCCAAAATGATCGACACGGATGCCGATGCCGAGCTGATGCAAAAATTCAAGCTTGCCAGCCGGGCAGTTCAAATGGTCCATGAGAATATTCTCCGTCACTGCGGCCGCAATCGCCCGGGCGGGAGCCGGTATTTTTTAAGGCTGTTTTCAAAAGCTGTGATCGATCGTTCTGTCTGAAACAGCTGGGGGAAAGGGTTGACAGAGATGATTATCGGCCTGCCGCTGTAGCCTGGCGGCAGGCTGTGTCAATCAGCCAGTCGCCAATTCCGATCATAAGCCAGGATCTGCGGTCAAGCCGATGAATTCTTCTGCTTAGAGAAGTGTTCCGTCAGGCGTTTTCAGCCGGATCAGCGCTTCGGCACCCGTCATTTTTTTCGGAAGAGCAGCTGATCTGCGGTAAAATAAGCGTTATTGAACAGGACTTCTCTTCAGTCGGTTTCATCTTTTAAAGAAAGCTCGCTCTGTTTGCCGATTGAAGAAGAAAAATATTGATATCTGCTTCTATTTTTATCTTTTGCAGCGTACATGGCCATATCAGCTTTTTTCATGAGTTCTTCGCCGTCAGTTCCATCGGCTGGAGAGACCGCGATTCCGATGCTGACAGATGTTTTAAGGCGATGATCTTTAATGCGAAATACAGATTCAAACTGCCTGATCAATTGCTCGGACAGCTCATCAATCTGATATGCCGGTGTAATGATAATAAATTCATCACCGCCCAAACGAGCAATAAACCCTTGATCAGGCACACATTTCGCCAGCCGTTTGGAAGCCTCTATCAAAAGCCGATCTCCGATGTTATGGCCAAGGGCATCATTAAAGATTTTGAAACGATTGAGATCTAAAAATAAAACAGCTGTACCTGAATGCTTGTCATTCAGCACATTTGCCAAATGCTCGACTGCATATCTTCTGTTCGGCAGATCTGTCAATGCGTCATAATGCGCCATTCTGCGAATTTTCCGTTCTGCTTCACGCTGCTTCGTCATATCTTTGCAGATGACATATATACTGTCCAGCTCCTGTCTGACATAAACCGGTATGAGCGTCAGATTCAAGTCGAACCGTACATTTGATGCCGTGATTTGGGTATCGCGGTTGATTGCTTTTTTTTCGCTTTTGACCTGAAGGAACCAGCTGAGAAGTTTTTCGTGATCTTCTTGGCACAAGACAGAGGAAAACTGCATTGGTTCAATTCGCATTTGATTTAGGAGGCTGTATCCCGAAGAATTAGCGAAAAGCATGTCCCCTTCAAGGGAGAAAACATAGATTGGATCAATATTATGCTTGATCAGGGACTGAAACCGTTCTTCATTATCTTTGACTTTTTCGGCTTGAATGAGCAAGCGTTTGTCGGTAAAGGCTCCCAAAATCATGAGACCTTGGAGCATAAGGGTGATCAGCACGATGACGATGCCGAGCTCAACGGTATCCATTTCTGGATGGCCGGCATCCCGGCTGCCATTCTTATATAATGTTGCTGCTGCCATTCCCGTATAGTGCATTCCAGAAATGGCGCCGCCCATTAAAAACGCGCTGCCGATTTTTATGGATAGTATCCGGGATGAACCGGTTTTTTTCGCGAGCACAAACGACAGCTTCAAGGCGGCGAAGGATGCTGTAATGGCAATCGCGAAAGACGCGCCGTAAAGAACGGGGTTGTAAACGATTGATATGGATTCCATCGCCTCCATGCCGATAAAATGCATGGAGGCGATGGCGCTGCCCATAGCAAAAGAACCGGCCAAAAGCCTCCGGTTGGAAAGGCTCTGCCTGTTTACGATATAAAAGGAAATGAGTGATCCGCTAAAAGCGGCGATGATCGACAGCAAGACGAATGCTAAATCGTATGTCATTTCCGCCGCCGTGTGAAATGACATCATGCCGATAAAATGCATGGACCAAATGCCAAGGCCCATTGTCAGTGAGCCTGTGAACAGCCATCCTTTGTTTTTCCATCCTTTTGTGTGAACGACCCGTTCGGATAGGTCGAGGGCCGTGTAAGCTGCCAAAACCGCAGTGATATAGGATAATATAATCAGCCATTTATTATATTCGCCAATAACTTCTGTCACTTTTTTCTCCGCCTTTTTACTGAGGATGTCGAATTTAAATCATATGTACTTTGCTGTTAAAGGCTTGACTGCCGTGCAACGAACCATTTGATGAAAAAGCGGCAATAGCGCTGAAAAATAGCGGTATAGTTTGTGAATTATACTACATATCATGATATTCGCCAATGAGCAATGTTCTCCTGCTGTTTTTTAAGAAGGGCCTTTACCGTTTTTCTCTTCAATTTTCTCGAAATGTGTTAAAATTATTTTTGTACGTTCTTTAGAACTTGAAATTATCAATCGTTAAAGGTTGTGATCGATATCGAAGCGTTTATTTTATCAATGGCAGAGGCGTTTAAAAGTCTCTCGTATTTTGGCATTTTTCTCGCGCTATGTATAGAATTCGTGCCGGCTGAAATCGTTCTTCCGCTTGCGGGGTACTGGGTGTATCAAGGTGACATGTCCCTTTTGGGAGTCGTCGCGGCGGGTTCTGTGGGCGGTGTTGTCGGACCGCTGACGCTTTATTGGCTGGGCAGATATGGGGGGCGGCCGTTTTTAGAACGGTACGGCAAGTATTTTTTTCTCAAGCCTGAAGCGCTTGAGAAGTCGGACCGCTTTTTTGAAAAACATGGCGGTTTTGTTGCGTTCAGCGGCCGGTTTATCCCAGGAATCAGAACGCTGATTTCGATTCCCTGCGGGATCGCAAAGATGAATGTGTGGGTATTTTGCATTTATACATTTCTGGCCATTACACCGATTACGTTTGTTTACGTCTATTTAGGCTTTTACCTCGGTGAAAATTGGAGCGCGGTCGGAAGCCTTCTGGACAGGTACCTTCTTCCGATCGGGATCGGAATTGTCGTCTTGTTTGTTTTGTATCTCTTTCTGAAAAACAGGCGAAGCAAGATGAAAGCGCAAAGCGTTTCGTCCTTTTTAAATAAAAATAAGGATTGACAGCTGACGGCCCGGAGGTTAATATTATCTTATAATTCAATATTTTCTTTTATCCCAAAGGGGAGTAGCGTCCGGATTTACATCCGGAAACAAAGTCGTCAGTTCATGGATTTTCATCCATCGGCTTTGTTGGCATGTTTTAATCAATGATAACCATGTCTAGCAAGACCTTTGCCTAATGTTGGCAGAGGTCTTTTTTGCTTTCTGAAAATACCCTGCCGCATTAGCGGGAATAAGAGAAAGAGACAATCACATAGGAGGAGTTATAAAATGGATGCAGCATTGTTACTTGAATATGGTTGGGTTCTTCTCATTTTAGTCGGGCTGGAAGGCATTTTGGCTGCGGACAATGCACTCGTCATGGCGGTCATGGTTAAACACTTGCCTGAGAAAGAAAGAAAAAAAGCGCTCTTCTACGGATTGGCCGGCGCGTTTGTGATGAGGTTCGGAGCCCTGTTTGCGATCTCTTTCCTTGTCAACGTCTGGCAGGTACAAGCGATTGGAGCGCTCTATCTGCTTTACATTTCAATCCATCATATTTTAAAAACCCATGTTCTGAAAAAAGACGAAAAAGTCAAAGAAACAAAGAAAAGCGGTTTTTGGCCGACTGTTATTAAAGTGGAATTGGCGGATATCGCCTTTGCGGTTGACTCCATTTTAGCAGCTGTGGCGCTTGCTGTTACACTCCCTGCGACAAACATGCCGCAGATCGGAGGGATTGACGGCGGTCAGTTTCTGGTCATCTTAGCCGGCGGCATCATTGGCCTTATTATTATGCGTTTTGCTGCAAGTGCTTTTGTGAATTTGCTGAAGAAACGTCCGAGCCTGGAAACAGCGGCTTTCATCATTGTCGGCTGGGTCGGTGTCAAACTGACGCTCTACACGCTTGCACACCCGCAAATTCATATCGTATCTGAACATTTTATTCATTCAGGCACATGGAAGTTCATCTTCTGGGCGGTGCTGATTGCCATCGCACTCGGCGGATGGTTCATGACAAATCCGAAAAAACAAGAAAAAGGGGCTGCGCAAGAATAGGGCCCACCCAAGCTGCCGGCGTTGCCGGCGGTTTTTTTATGCGGACATTTGCCGGCTTTTGTCGATATAAAACGAAATAACATTTCATTTTAATAACAGAGATGTTACAAAAACAGCAGGAAAACCCCCTTAATCATCAGGGAAACAACGAATTGTTCTAGAAGATAAAACAAATCAATGTCATAATTGAAAAATTAGAAATGAATTCCTTGTTTTCTCCTTTGCGAATCCCTATCAAATTAGCTATCATAAATGAGTAGTATAGGGAGGAACTGAGGTGAAACCAGTGCTTAGCCTTTTGTTTAAGACAGGAAAAAAGAAACCGACATTAGAAGAGTCTGTAATCAGCATACAAAAAGGAAATCAGCAGTTGCAAAACGAGCTTATAGAGCAATATAAGCCTTTTGTGGCTAAAACGGTTTCATCTGTGTGCAAACGATATATTGATGAAAAAGATGACGAATTCAGCATCGGCTTGATTGCGTTTAATGAAGCCATTGAAAAATATTCTTCCGAAAAAGGAAATTCTCTGCTTGCATTTGCAGAACTGATTATTAAACGCAAAGTGATTGACTATATAAGAAAAGAAGCAAGAAACGCCCAAAATATCAATATGGATTTACAAGAAGGGGAAGAGCAGGAATCATCTCAAAGCATGATTGAAGCGGAACTTTCCATTCACGAATTCAACCGCCAGCTTGAACAGGAACAGAGGCGGGAGGAGATTTTCCATTTTAAAGACAGTCTGAAAAGCTTCGGCCTATCTTTTTCTGATTTGCTGGAGCATTCTCCTAAGCATATAGACGCCAGGCAAAATGCCATTAAGGTGGCGTATACGCTTGTCGAACATGAAGAATTAAAAGAAATTCTCTTTCAAAAGAAGCAGCTGCCTGTGAAACAGCTTGAGAAACTAGTGGCTGTAAGCAGAAAGACGGTAGAGAGAAACCGCAAATATATCATCGCTATGGTCATTATTATAACGGGTGATTATGTATACCTTAAAGATTATCTAAAAGGGGTGCTCAACTCATGAGAAGAGGGATTATTGTAGAAAAAAATAAAAAATTCGTCACATTGCTTACCCCTGACGGACAATTTTTAAAAACCAAAAACACAGAGGAAGATTATGAAATCGGTCAGGAGATTGCCTTTCCTGCGGAGACCAGAATGGCAAGAAGGCGCGCGGGTTTTTTTGATCTGCTTTCGCTCCGTCCGCTGAAAGCCGGCGTAATTTCAATCGCAGCGATCATGCTGTTCGCTTTTATGATCATTCCTGATGTTTTTAACAACAAAGCATATGCTTATATGACGATAGACATCAATCCCAGCTTTGAATTGACGCTCAACAAAAATTGCGAAGTCGTCGATTTGGTTCCGCTGAATCAGGATGGAAAAGACTTGCTGGACAGTATAGAAAATTGGGAGAATTCAGACATTAAAGAAGTGATCAGCGAAATCGTGGAAGACAGCGACAAGCAAGGGTATGTCAAAAATTCAAAAGAAGTTTTGATTGCTACGGTTTATGAAAATAACGACGATGATACATATAAATCAACGGTAAAAAGTGAAATTGATGATGTAAAGAAAAGGTATGAAAAACGGGATTACAAATTGAAATCGGTGGAATCAGACATGGATACGCGTGCAAAGGCGCAGAAGGAAGGAATGTCAACAGGCCGTTATATCCGCACGCATGAAAATGAATTGGAAGATCAAACCCCGGATGATGAAAAAGAAGATAACAAAGACGATCAAAATGAAGACACAGAAGAGGATCAAAAAGAAAAGGCTGTAAAAGAAGAAGATCAGCCGCAAGAAAATACGGATAACGAAGAATCCGATACAAAAGATCAGCCAAACGGCGATCAATCTTCAAATCAAGATCAGATGGAATCTGATCAGGATACTAAGCAAGAAGAGGAGACAACGACCCCCAAAAATCAAAACCCTCAAGAAAAAAATGAAAATGACAAGGAAAGTCAGCAGACCGATGAAGGGAAACAAAGCGGTTCCGATGCCGAACATCAAAAAAAATCTCCTTTTCAAAAGGAGAAAAAGCCATCTGAACACTTAAATCAAGAATATCCGCCGAGCAGTCCCGGCGAATAATTCAGAATCCATCTATTTGTCAGTCTGTCCATTCATCTGTGCTTGTGCCTGCTGTACAAGACGTTTTGTCATTTCCCCGCCTACAGATCCATTCGAGCGAGCGACTGAATCTGATCCGAGCTGGACGCCGAATTCTTGAGCAATTTCGAGTTTGAATTGGTCTAATGCCTGCTCAGCCCCAGGAACAACCAGTTTGTTTGTTCTTGTCATGTATTCTCAACTCCTTTTTCTCTAATGTACTGCTTGTTTAGTTTGAAATGGACAGAAGATTTTTATGCTGGCAATTGTTGAAGCTCGTATAAAGAGCGCCCGGCTTAATATAAGCCGGGCGTGTCATAAAACGAAAATTATTTCATGTCATATTTGCTGAATACGTTATCGATCATAGCCTGAGCCGTTGTCTGTATATGCGAGGCGATAACGGACAGCACAGTGACAGCTGTGATGTCTCTTGCTTTTTTCCATTCAGGATCGGCAAGCTCTTTATAAAATGTCCGAAGCTGTTCGGTCTGCTCAATGACGATCGTTTCCAGCGCCGATTCTTTGAGCGTATAATCTTTGATCCGATATACATGATCAAGCACCTGTGCATAACCTTCATAAAAACGGAGCGGGCTGACAACGTCGTCAGAACGGTCTGTTATCGTATTAAATACCGTTTTTAAAATAGGGCGAATCGTTTCAAAGTCATAAACCGATTTTAAATCTCGTACAATAAGAAGGATAACGGCTTGGTCAATGGAATATTTTTTGCCGAGCTCCGGATGCCCCATCAAATCTTTAATATCGCGTTTGATCCAATTTTGGATGGCCGTTGACTTTAAAGAAGTCAGTTCGCATAAATTGCCGAGCTCAACAATTTCATTTGTGGAAAGTCCATGTTCCGTTTTTTGTTTTTTTCGTTCATACCGGCTGATGAATTCGGGAATGTCGAGATCGTTTTCCGCTTCATTGCTCGACACATTGGCTGATCTCAGCAGGATTGTCAGCGGACTGATATCAAGCTGTCCTTTTAAAGCATACATCAGTTCGGCCATTTCCAGGCGAGTCAGTTTAAAAGGTTTCATATTACACCTCGTTATGCATTGAAAATGAAATAGCAAATATTATAAACTATATCTTACGGCTTATCACTTGCATTTTCAAATCAATGACTTATAATTTTATTATATGAGTTCATTTGATCTTATTATAACATGGAGGTTATTATGGGAAAAAGAATCCTTCTCTTTCTTTTATCGAACATCTTAGTCATTACGACCATCGGAATTGTCTTGTCGATTATCGGTTCTTTAACGGGCGTCGGGACGTATTTCACCTCTGACGGCGGCATCAATATAGGAGCGCTTCTCGTCTTCAGTGCGGTTGTCGGTTTTGTCGGCTCCTTTATGTCGCTCTTGATGTCAAGATGGATGGCAAAAATGGCGATGGGCGTTCAGGTGCTGAACCCGGAGAAACAAACGCTCAGCTATGAAGAACAGCAATTGGTTGACCGCGTTCATAAATTGTCGCGTGCTGCCGGTCTCACGAAAATGCCTGAAGTCGGGATTTACAATTCCCGTGAAGTGAACGCATTTGCGACAGGGCCGTCGAAAAAACGCTCACTGGTCGCAGTCTCTACCGGTCTTCTCCAGGAGATGGATGATGCTGCTGTTGAAGGCGTGCTTGCCCATGAAGTGGCACATATCGCAAACGGAGATATGGTCACGATGACATTGCTCCAGGGAATTGTCAATACATTTGTCGTTTTCTTCGCACGCATTGCCGCTTGGGCGGTTTCACGGGTTGTCCGCGAAGAGCTGGCCCCGATCGTTCATTTTATTGCGGTTATTGTTTTCCAAATCGTATTCTCCATCCTTGGCAGCCTTGTCGTTTTCGCATATTCGCGGCACCGCGAATATCATGCTGACAGAGGCGGAGCAGACCTTGCCGGCAAGGATAAGATGATTCACGCACTCCGTTCTCTTGAGCAGTATACGTCAAGAATCAAAGAAGAGCAGGCTTCTGTCGCGACATTAAAAATCAACGGCAAAAAGCATACATCGCTTTTCTCTACACACCCTGATTTAAATGAAAGAATCCGTCGTCTTGAAGCTAAATAAAATGGTCGGAAACCCCCTATAAAAAGGGGGTTTATCTTTTTTAATTTAAAAATACAAAACCGCCTGTACATCAGAGGATGATTCCTTTAAAATGGAACACGTTATACAGAAGACGATGTTTGAAAGCTAGTGATAACTAAAAGAAGAAGGAACGATTATGAAGGTTTTACTAAAAAAGCTTTTGCGCGTGCTGTCGCCTGTGCAGCTGATTGCGCTCTATTATTTTTTGGCGGTTACAGTCTCCGTTATATTATTGAGTCTCCCCGTTGCACATCAAAAGGATGTGGAATGGTCTTTTATTGACGCTTTGTTTACTGCGGTAAGCGCTGTGAGCGTAACCGGCTTGACGGTTGTCGATACCGCAGATACATTCAGCACGGCTGGGATATGGATTTTGGCGTTCGTACTTCAGTTTGGCGGCATCGGCATTATGACCCTTGGAACCTTTGTCTGGCTCATTTTTGGAAAGCGGATCGGCTTGAAAGAGCGGCGCCTTATCATGACGGATCAAAACCAGACCAGTCTATCAGGTCTTGTCAAGATGATGAAGCATGTGCTCGGCCTGATTCTTTTGATCGAGCTATTTGGCGGGCTGATTCTCGGCACTTACTTTCTAAAGTATTTTGATTCAGCCGGTGAAGCCTTTATACACGGGTTTTTTACAAGCGTCAGTGCCACGACCAATGCCGGCTTTGATATTACGGGCAATTCGCTGATTCCGTTTCAGCACGATTATTTTGTCCAGTTTATGGTCATCATGCTGCTTATATTCGGAGCGATCGGTTTTCCGGTGCTGATCGAGGTGAAGGATTTTCTGCTCAGCGGAGAACGGAAATTCACCTTCAGCCTGTTCACCAAATTAACTTCAGTCACATTTTTCCTTTTGGTGATTGGAGGAGCGATTGCCATATTTGTCATGGAAGCCCGCTATGCTTTTTTAGGAAAATCGTGGCATGAGATTTTATTTTACTCTCTGTTCCAGTCGACAACGACACGGAGCGGCGGACTTGCCACAATGGACATCAGCCAGTTTACGCAAGCGACCATATTGTTTATGTGCCTGCTCATGTTTATCGGTGCGTCGCCAAGCTCTGTCGGAGGAGGGATCAGAACGACGACCTTTGCTTTAAATCTGCTGGCCTTGTTCCACTTTGCCAGAGGGAACAAGTCGGTGAAGATTTTTAAGAGAGAGCTGCACCAGGCCGATTTAATGAAATCTTTGATCGTGACGCTGATGGCCGTGATCCTCGTATTTTGTTCAACGCTCGTCCTCACCGCAACGGAAAAACATTCCTTGCTGGAGCTGCTGTTTGAAGTATGTTCAGCCTTTGGCACAACCGGATTATCCTTGGGCATTACTCCGGATTTGAGCACCGTCGGCAAAAGCGTCATTATTATTTTGATGTTTATCGGACGAATCGGTATTGTGACGCTGCTTTATTTAATCGGACGAAAAGAAATTGAAGCGAATTACCATTATCCAAAAGAAAGAGTTATTATCGGATAAGGAAGGCAGTCGAACAGGGCTGTCTTTTTTTTATGATCTTAAAGTCGCTCACTGTATTTATTTGTATGATATAATGCTTAAATGGCGGACTTGAAAAAAAGGGGGAAACATGATGAAAAAGAGAATCGTCCATTTGTTTATGGCCGCCGGATTTCTATTGCTCGCCGGAGCTTGTTCAAACGAACCGACGGCAAAAGAAAGCATGGATCAATATGTAGACAAATGGAACAAGCAAAACTTTGAAGAGATGTATGAGCAGCTTTCATCTAAAGCGCAAAAATCCATTTCTAAAGATGATTTCATCGAACGCAATACATCAATTTACGAACAGATCGGAGTTTCCGATTTGAAGGTTTCAGCCGTCGACGAGGATGAAGAAGGAAAAGACAAAGAGAAAAAAGATTCGGAAACGATACCATATAAAGTCAGTATGAACACTTTGGCCGGACCTGTCTCTTTTGAAGGAAAAGCAAAGCTTGTGAAAGAAGAAAAAGACGGTGAAACTTCTTGGAAGATCAACTGGAATCCGTCCTTCATTTTTTCTCAGCTAAAAGAAGGAGAAACAATCCGGATTACAGCGAGTGAGCCTGCCCGCGGCAACATTTACGACCGAAATGGAAAAGCGCTCGCCACAAATGCGACAGTGCCTGAAATCGGCGTTGTTCCGGGAGAGCTTGGAGATGATAAAGACGGTGTTTTGAAAAAGCTTGCAAACATGCTTGATATGGAGAAAAAAGATATTGAAAAACAGCTGTCTGCAGGCTGGGTGAAAGATGATTCATTTGTTCCTCTGAAAAAAGTGAAGCCGGAGAATACCGACCTTCTCAAAAAAGCGACTTCTTTACCAGGCGTTTTGAAACAAGACACACAATCAAGATACTATCCTTTTGGCGAGAAGGCCGCACATCTAACCGGATACATAAGGCCAATCACAGAAGAGGAATTAAAGCAGGATAAAGGAAGTTACAGTGAACATTCGCTGATGGGGATCGTCGGTCTTGAACATGTTTATGAAAAGCAGCTGAGGGGTGAAATCGGCTGGACGATTTCCGTACCTGAGTCAGGTGCAACGATCGCATCAAAGGATGCTAAAGACGGAACGGACATCCATACGACGATAGACATCAAAAAGCAGGAAGAGCTGTACAGCCAATTAAAAGATGATTCCGGCACGGCGGTGGCCCTTCAGCCGCAAACAGGGGAAACATTGGCGCTTGTCAGCGCACCTTCCTATGACCCGAATGGATTTTTGTTCGGCTGGAAAAAGGGAGAATGGGAAAAGCTGAACAAAGACAAAGAGGCGCCATTCACTTCTAAATTTAATAAAACGTATGCACCAGGATCAACCATCAAGCCGATAACCGCATCCATCGGCCTGAAAAACGGAGCGATTAAAACGGATGAGGCGAAAAAAATCGTCGGGAAAGAATGGCAGAAAGATTCGTCATGGGGCGGCTATAAAGTGACAAGGGTGTCCGATCAATTGAGCGAAGTCAACTTGGAAAACGCGCTGATCACATCAGACAACATCTTCTTCGCGCAGACCGCCCTTGATACCGGGAGCGACAAATTTACCGAAGGGCTGAAATCATTCGGCTTTGAAGAAAAGCTTGGTTATGAGTTTCCGACCAAGGCTTCCTCGATATCAAACGACGGGATTGACTCGGAGATCCTTCTGGCCGATTCTGGCTATGGCCAGGGACAGATGCTCATGTCTCCGATACACCTCGCCGCAAGCTATACGCCGTTTTTAAATAACGGGGATTTGATCAAGCCTTACCTCATCAAAAAGGATGGGGATGAGAAGGAAATCTGGCACAAAAACGTTGTCCCGGCCGACGGAGCAGAGACGATTACAAAAGGTCTCAGAGGCGTTGTTGAAGATCCGCGCGGCTCAGCATATAAACCGGTTGTCAAAGGTCTTTCAATCGCAGGCAAAACGGGAACTGCGGAGCTGAAAACCAAAAAAGACGAAAAAGGCAAAGAAAACGGCTGGTTCACAGCCTACGACTATAAAAACAAAGATCTTTTGATTACGATGATGATCCAGGATGTCTCAGACCGCGGAGGCAGCTCATACGTCGTCAATAAAGTCAAAAATGTCTTCAAAAAATAAGCGCCGTTTATCGGTGCTTATTTTTTTCCGGTAAATGGATGTGTGGTGTGTCTGTTTTAGGAAAGGATATCGAATGAAACGACAAATGAAAGGAATGTCATCATGAAAAGAAAAGTTGCCAGAAATGAAGCCGCTCTTAACAATAAGACACCTGCAGAAAGCATGCATGACCATCAATATATCACACAGTTTGATGCTGAAAACGGAGACAGGGGCGCCAACCGCAACTCGAAAAACGGCAAACAGGGAGAATCGCGGCAGTGAAAAAGCACCAGAAAAGCAGGGAGCGGCAAAATCATAAAAAACCGATGAACAAAAAAGTTCTCCAAGAGGAATTTTCAGGTGAACTCGGTGATGTTAATGCTTTTAAGTTTATTGATGTGATCGAGCAGAATAAAAAAAAGAAAAAAGCTAATGATCAAAAAGAAAATAAACAAAAAGACTAAAGAAAATCCCCTCCGCAGCGGATTCATGCTGTGAAGGGGATTTTTCTTGAGACAGAATGGACTTTATTTAAAATAGGCTTTATATAGGCTGCCTCTTTTGAGCCAGCGTATGAAGTTCGTAATCTTCAATTCGATGACCGGCTGGGCCACCGTTTTAACAAATCCGCTTGACAAGCAGAAGGTTAAGATTGCGGTTGCCGTCATCAAAAGGGTCAGGCTTTGATAATCAGCCAGCCATTCTTCTGCACCGGTTTTTCTGAATGTTTTAATGATAAAGCCGTGCAGTAAATAAACATAGAATGTCCTCGTTCCCCAAAGGGTAAAGAAATACTGCCTTTCAGGAACAAGCGCCAAGAACGCAAAGGTCGAGGCAAACGTTAAAACAAGAAGCGCTGCACGGTTCAGTCCGCTTTTCATCCCGACATCGCCAAACTCTGAATATGGTTTGGAACCAAACAGCCATGAATAGTCAAAATCAACGAAGAAATAGAAAACAAACGTTGCCATTAAAACCGCTAAAGCGACCTGTTTGCCTTTCCAGCCTTTCAGCATTTTAAAATGGTCTTTTTGCAAATAATAGCCTGCCAAAAAGACTGGGAAGAAGACAAAAGTCCGCGATAGGCTGAGCGTGTTGCTGACGGCATCGATATAACCGACAAGAACGGAGATGGCAAGACTTGCTGCAAACGCCCATTTTGCCGGAAACCTTGTAAATGGAAACAGCAGCAGATTCCAAAAAAACAAGCTCAATAAAAACCAAAGCGACCATTGCGGTTCAAGCGGATTTGCAGCAGACAGACTTTGATCATCTATAAAGGAATAGAAAACCGTATAAATTCCTTGGAAAATCAAATAAGGAACCATCAGTTTCCATGCGATTTTTTTGACATATCCCGGACGGTTGAACCCTTTTGCAAAGTAACCGGATATGAGGATAAATGCAGGCATGTGGAACGTATAGATAAATTTATATATATGAAGAAACACATCATTATCATTGATATAAGACCGGATTATATGTCCGAATACGACAAGGAAAATTAACAGGAATTTTGCATTGTCAAAATAGCTGTCACGAGAATTCGTCATAACATCACCCTTTTCTTTAAACTTGGCCGTCCAAAACTTGTGCGGTTTACATTAAAGAAGCGTTCAAACGCTGATGTTCTTTTCGAATGACGTCTTCCATCAGTCTTGCCTCACGTATTCAATTTTAAAATAGAAAGCGGGTCATTCTCTATGTATTAAGCCTCATTGTTAGGTTGATGTAATTGAAAAGTAAGGAACTTTTTGATCGTCATCTTTCTGTAAAATGGGCGGAAATCTTGTAAAAGTTTGAAACATATGAAGGAAGATTTGCCGGTTTGTAGAATTATTGGGGGATAGGTTTTCAAGAAGGAGTGTAACAAATGGAGGAAACTCTTGATTTGAAAGAATCCTTGAATCTGCAAAACCAGCTGAAACAATTAAGGAAAGAAAATGAAAAGCTAAAAGCGGATTTGCATCAGTATGAACTGATGTTTAACGGGACGCTTGACGCTATTTTTATTTTAGATCAGCAGATGAAAATTGTTCAGGCGAACGATGCAGCCTGCAATATCCTGCAAAGCCACAAAAAGAATTTGCTGAACCGCTCGGCGCTCGATTTTCTGCACGCAATTCCGCCTGATGAAGTAAACCAAAACATTCACCGGTTTTTAGAACGGGGATATACGAAAAAAGAAGTCGCGATCAGGCTGGATAACGGCTCTGTCAAATACATAGAGTTCACCGCCAGCAAAGGGATAGGAGAAGATTGTTTCTTTGTGGTCATGAGGGATATTTCATCAAAAAAAATACTGGAACGCGAACGCACCATCAATGAAAAGCTTTTTAAAGATCTGTTTCACAGGGCGGTTGAAGGGATCGTCATTTTTGATAAACAAGGCTGTTTTATCGATGCAAACCAGTCTTTTTGCCAAAGCTTCGAGATCAAGAAAGACGAGCTTTCCAAGTTGAAGCTGTCGCAGTTCGTACCCTCTGAAAACAGCAGCAGGCTCGATAAAATTTGGAGCGCTCTTTTTAGAAGAGGGAAGGCGAAAGGAGAGCTCCCGGTGCGGCTTAGATCGGGAGAAAACAGGCTGTTTGAGCTGACGATCACATCGAATATTTTAAACGGTTTTTATATGTCCATTATGAGGGACATCACTGAGAAAAGATCGATGGAGAAGCAGCTTTTTAAAAGTGAAGAGCGCTTTCGGGAAGTGTTTGAAAATGCGATGGACGCTATTGTTCTGATGGGCACCGACGGACGGGTCGTAAAGGCCAACCAGACGGCCTGCAAAATCTTTGAACTGCCGATGGACAAGCTTTTAAACAAAAAAATAACCGATTTTATTGATAAAAATGATAAACGGTATCAATTCATTCGAAAGCAGTACAGCGAAAAGGGGGAAATTAGAGAAGAGCTGCTTTTCCGCATGGGCAACGGGCAATATAAAGAACTTGAGTTTACTGCAAAGCGCATCATGTTTGACAGCCAGCATTTAACCATCTTAAGAAATGTCAGCGACCGAAAACGGATGGAGAAAGAACTAAGGGAAAGCGAACTGAAATTCAGAAAAGTATTCAACGGATCGATGGATGGGATTGTTTTGTTCAATAATCAATATGAGATTATTGATGCGAATCCTCTGGCCGGAAAGATACTCAGCCTTCCCCTTGAACAGTTGAAAACATCCAACCTTCTTGACGTCATCTCCGCTTACAGAATAGAAAATGCGGCCTCCCTTGCAGCAGCCATTTCCTTTGAAGAAATGGACAATGACATTCCGTTTCTATTAACTGATCAAAAACGAATTTTGGAGTTTTCGTTCAAGCGAAACATCATTCAAAATATGAATTTGGCTATGCTCAGAGATGTGACGGAACGCAAGGAGCTGGAAGAGCGCCTGCGCAAATCGGACACGCTCCATGTCGTAGGAGAGCTTGCGGCGGGAATCGCCCACGAAATCCGCAATCCAATGACCGCCTTGAAAGGGTTTATCCAATTGCTGAAAGGCAGTATAAAGGAGGATCACACGCTCTATTTTAATGTGATCACATCGGAATTAAAAAGGATTGAATCGATTATTACGGAGTTTCTGATTCTCGCGAAGCCCCAGGCGATCATGTATGAAGAAAAAAATGTCGTTAAAATCATGCAGGATACAATGGATCTTCTGCATGCACAAGCCAACTTGGACAATGTGCAGATGCACCTCAGCTGCCGCGGCCAGATTCCGCTGATTTATTGTGAGCCGAATCAGCTCAAACAGGTCTTCATCAACGTTTTAAAAAACGCGATCGAAGTGATGCCTGACGGCGGCAATGTGTATGTGTCAATCAAACCGAAAGGCAGCGATCATATCGTCGTATCCCTGACTGATGAAGGAATCGGCATGACGGAAGACAAATTGAAGCGGCTTGGAGAGCCTTTTTATACCACAAAAGAACGGGGCACTGGACTTGGCCTTATGGTCAGCTATAAAATTATTGAAGAGCACAAAGGGAAAATTGAGGTTGAAAGTGAGGCCGGGAAAGGCACGACTTTTCATCTGACGCTCCCAATCAGACAACAGCAGGAGGAGGCTTAATCACATCGTGAGTTTTTATATTGAGGTGACCTCGCCATTTGGACGAGCATATATCGTCGAGCAAAACGAGCACATTACACATGTGCTTTTCGGTAAAGAAGAATTGGAGATATTGAAAGAAAAAGATTCAGGGCTCAAGCTGATGGAGACGGCATTATTGCAAGATGCAAAGCGGCAGCTTGAAGAATACTTCAGAGGTGAGCGCAGAGCATTCAAGCTCCCGATGCACCAAGAGGGGACGGCATTCCAGCAGAATGTGTGGGAAGCGCTGCTGTCCATTCCTTACGGTGAATCGCGGAGCTATTTAGATATCGCCTGTGCGATCGGAAATCCTAAAGCGGTTCGGGCAATCGGCCAGGCGAACAAAAAAAACGCGCTTCCGATTTTGATTCCGTGCCACCGTGTCATCGGAAAAAACAATACGCTGACAGGGTATGCAGGAAATGAAACAGATAAAAAAGCGGTGCTGCTTGAGATTGAAAATATTCCTTATAAAGGAAAATAATAAAAGCGCACTGTTTCTTTTTTTTCACCAGCGACATATAATTTTATTAAGTTAAAAATGTTGGTCTTGGTAAAAAAGGAGGACGAAGCGATGAAATCAAGCCGCCCGCAAAAAATAGCCGGCTACACCGAATTGTTCGTCAAACTGCATGTCCTGACAGCAGAACAAAAAAAAGACATCATGAAATGGATTAAAATCCGCTAAAGCGTCCTTATAAAACGGCTTTAGCGGAAAAAAGCGCTTCAATTTCTTCCTCAAATCTGTCTGTTATAATCCCTTTCTCTGTAATGATTCCTGAGATCAGATGATTCGGGGTGATGTCAAAAGCGGGATTGAACACAGGCACTCCTTTCGGCGCAATTTGAGTCCCTGCGATCTGCCTGACTTCATCTGGATCGCGCTCTTCAATCGGAATGTCGTCACCGGATGAAATCGAGATGTCAAAAGTGGACAGGGGAGCAGCAATAAAAAACGGAATTTGAAAGGATTTGGCTAATATCGCCAACCCGTAGGTTCCGATTTTATTGGCTGTATCTCCGTTTTTTGCGATCCGGTCTGCTCCGACAATGACAGCGGAAATATTTTTTTCTTTCATCGTATGAGCGGACATGCTGTCGGTGATGAGCGTGACGTCGATTCCGCCCTGCATGAGCTCCCATGCCGTCAGGCGCGCACCCTGGAGTACAGGTCTTGTTTCACAGGCGTAAATATGAAGGTCAAGATCTTTTGTTTTGGCCAGATAAAACGGGGACAGCGCTGTGCCATATCGGCTTGTCGCGATCGAACCGGCATTGCAGATCGTCATGATGTTATCACCCGATTTAAACAGCTGCAAAGCATTTTGTCCGATCTGCCGGCATGTTTCCTCATCTTCAATCTGAATCTGAATCGCTTCATGGATGAGATCGGTTTTTGCTTCATTCACTGATCTTGCACCTTCTGCACAGTTCACCAGCCGGCTGAGAGCCCAGGATAAATTGACGGCCGTCGGTCTTGCCTGATTTAATTCATCCTTGAGCTTTCTGAGTTCCCGCTGGAATTCTAACACGTCTGCCGTATCGATGTTTTGGGCACAAAGGGCGAGGCCAAACGCGGCTGTGATCCCGATGGCCGGCGCCCCGCGCACTTTTAAAGTTTGAATGGCATCATAGATGTCTTCCATCGTTGTTAAATGGAGATATTCCGTCTTTTCGGGAAGTTTTTGCTGATTTAAGATTTTAACCGATGTTTCTTCCCACTCCACAGAGCGGGGCACCGCAAATTGTTTTGGCATTTTATTCACTCCTTCAGCTGGTTCTGAAACGCTTCAATGATATCTTTCGGCGTCCGGAAATCGCTGCGTTTTTCGATTAATTCTGCGCCTATGTTAAGGGCGAGCTTTTTTTGACTGATCCTCCGCTCAAATGGAACGATGGCATCAAGGTCGGCGACATGGGCAAGGCCGATCGTCCGGCGGATCATTTCACAGCCGGCAAAGCCTGCGGCGTCTTCGAATGTTTTTTTCAGGACGGCTTCAAGTTCTCCAGGTGTGCTTTTGTAGTGATCAAGACAGTCCTTTTCCCATGCTTCGCTGAATGTGCGGCTGAATGTGTTCCAAACGGTTTCGACATGGCTGTATAAAGGCGCGCGTCTGTTTTCTTCGCGGGCCAGTGCATTCAACAGCAGATTGGCGATAAACTGGCCGATATCAAAACCGATCGGGCCGAAAAAAGCAAATTCGGGGTCGATGATTTTCGTTACGCTTTCACCGGCGAAAATGCTGCCTGTATGCAAATCGCCATGAATGAGCGTTTCAGCCGAAGTTGAAAACTGCTTTTTTAATTTTTCCGCTTCAAGTTTTAAAGCCTCATTGCTCCACATTTTTTCTGCCTCATCACGCAGCTCTTCTTCAAATTCATTTGTTTCATGGTCAAAGAACGGGTCCGTAAAAACAAGGTTTTCCGTAATATCGCATAAATCCGGGTTTGTAAATTGCTTCACAAGCCGCTCTTTTATTTTTGGGTCCAATGCATAATCAGAGGAATAGAACAGCGTTTTTCCGAGAAATTCTCCGATATCCTCAGACAGGTGCGGATAGTCGTTTCCTTCGAGCAGTCCCTTTCTCGCGATTTGCAGGCGGGATAGATCCTCCAGCACGGTTACGGCTAGCTCTGTGTCTGAATAATAAACCTTTGGCACAAGATGCGGTGCGTGTTCAGCCTGACGGATCAATGCGCTGCTTTCGATTCTCGCCCTGTCCAGTGACAGCGGCCAGCTTTCACCGACGACTTTCGCATAAGGTAAGGCCTGCTTGATGATCAAGCCTTTCTGTTGCCCCTGATCATAAACATGGAAGACAAGATTGAGATTCCCATCTCCGATCTCACGGCACGTCAATGTGCTGCTGCTCGAAAAAAGTCCGAGGCGGACCGCGAGTGCGGCCGCTGAGCTTTCTGTTAAAATTTCGTATGAAGCGGTTTTCGTTACGGTCATATGTGATTCCTCCCAAAGTCGTTAACAAAAGTAAAAAGCCTCTTTCTCAGTGAGAGAAAGAGGCTAATCATCATATCCGCCTCTCTTATCTCTCAGAATGTGATCTGATGGAATTAGCACCGTGCCCTAGCAGCGCAAAATTGCTCGCGCCCCATTTCACAATGGTATTACGGTCGGTTGCTGTTGGGGTCATAAGGCCAGTCCTTCACCCAACTCTCGATAAGAGAAATCAATATAAAATTTTGAAATTTCAGTTCGATCAGTTGCTGAAAATGTTACCAGTATCACGGTTTTCTTGTCAATACTTTTTAATATAAATCTTTGCGGATGTCCTCAAAAACCGGAATTTGTCCTCTCGCTTGATCAATGTCATTCAGATCAATCTCAGCTTTGACAACCGTTTCTTCATGTCCGGCTTCTGCGAGTACATGCCCGAGCGGATCTATGATCATGCTGTGGCCGGCAAATTCGTTTGCAGGGTCTTTTCCTGAACAGTTGCAAGCTGCGACAAAGCATTGATTTTCAATGGCTCTGGCTATTAAAAGGCTTCGCCAATGATCGAGCCTCGGCCGGGGCCATTCCGCCGATACGAAGATGATGCCCGCTCCTTTTGAAGTGTGCTTCCTGATCCATTCCGGAAAACGGATGTCATAGCAGATAAATCCCGCAGCTCGTGCACCTTCAATCTCAAAACTGCCGTCAGCCGAACCGGAAGATAAATAGAGATGCTCATCCATCAGCTGAAAAAGGTGTGCTTTGCTGTATTCTTTGATCAGGTTTCCGTTTTTGTCTGCGATGTACATGGTGTTGTATACACCATTCTTTTTTTTAACGGCGACTGAACCGCACACAATATGGACATTGTTCGCTTTCGCCGTTTTCTGAAGCCATGTCTTGGTTTGTTTTCCGTCTTCGTCGCCGATTGTATCAAGGTTTTTTAAATCATAACCCGTCGTCCAAAGTTCGGGGAGAACAAGGATATCCGCATGGCTGCTTTCCGCTTCAATCAGCCGTTCTGCTTTTTTGAAGTTTTCTGAAGGGTTGCCGTAAGATATATTGAATTGCAGGCAGGAAATCGTCCGTTTCACTCTGGGTCACCTCATTTTTTACTTTACATTTTACCTTTAACAATATATGATGATGGACTATCATTTCAAGAATTTTTCAAAGCGGGTGAAAAAAATGAAATTTGAGCTTTCAAATGTGCTAAAAGAGCTGCCGGAGCAATTTTTTGCTTCCTTGGTCAAAAAGGTGAATGCAAAAATCGCAGCCGGCCATGATGTGATCAACCTCGGTCAGGGAAATCCCGATCAGCCGACACCGGACCATATTGTCGAAGCGATGGCAGAAGCCGTGCGCAACCCCGAAAATCATCAATATTCCGCTTTTCGCGGGAGCCGTTCGCTGAAAGAGGCGGCAGCCGAATTTTATAAAAGAGAGTATGGCGTTTCTGTCGATCCTGAACGGGAAGTCGCCGTATTGTTTGGAGGAAAAGCGGGTCTCGTAGAGCTGCCGCAATGTCTGTTAAACCCGGGTGATGCCGTGCTTGTTCCTGACCCGGGATATCCCGATTATTGGTCAGGTGTTGAGCTGGCAAAAGCCGTCATGGAAACGATGCCGCTCACAAAGGACAATCACTTTCTGCCCGACTTCAGCGTGATTCCGGCAGATGTAAAAGAAAAAGCGAAGCTGATGTACTTGAACTATCCGAACAACCCGACGGGAGCCCAGGCTACATCTGCTTTTTTTGCAGAAACCGTCCAATTCGCCAAAGACAACGGCATTTGCATCGTACATGATTTTGCCTACGGGGCGATCGGCTATGACGGCCAAAAGCCGGTCAGCTTTCTTGAAACAGAAGGCGCAAAGGAAGTCGGAATCGAAATTTATACACTTTCTAAAACGTACAATATGGCGGGGTGGAGAGTCGGCTTTGCTGTGGGCAATGCCTCTGTGATCGAAGCGTTGAATCTTTACCAGGATCATATGTATGTCAGCCTTTTTAAAGCGGTGCAGGACGCCGCAGCGGCCGCTCTGCTTTCAGATCAAAGCTGCGTAAAAGAGCAAAATGAGCGGTATGAAAAAAGGCGGGACGTCTGGATCAAGGCTGTACGCGATATCGGTTGGGACGCCGCTGCCCCGGAAGGCTCTTTTTTCGCATGGATGCCTGCCCCGGAAGGCTATACATCAGAGGAATTTTCAGATTTGCTTCTGGAAAAAGCCAATGTCGTTACAGCGCCGGGGATTGGATTCGGCCAATATGGCGAAGGCTATGTGCGAGTCGGCCTGCTCACCAGTGAAGAGCGCTTGCAGGAAGCGGCGAACCGGATCGGCAGGCTGAATATTTTTAAGAAGACCGGAGTCTGTCATTGACAACGGGGGAAAACGATGGGATAATTCAAAATAATTTATAAAATCAATATTCTTATCAAGAGCAGGCAGAGGGACGAGCCCGATGAAGCCCGGCAACCGACTTTTAAAGCACGGTGCTAAATCTTGCAGCTGGCGCTGAGAGATAAGGATTCGAATCGCAGAAACGAAACCTCTTTTTAGCACAGATGCAAAAAGAGGTTTTTTTATATGCATGCAAACAGGAAGGAGCTTAAGAATGAGTGAACTTAAGGCAACATATGTCCTGACAGATCCCGGAGCTCATCCAGAAAAGCGGGCTGAACAGATTGCACTCGGCCTGACGGTGGGGTCTTGGACGGATTTGCCGCAGCTGAAGCAGGAGCAATTAAAAAAGCATAAAGGACGCGTCGTCCGGGTTGAAGAAACAGAAGGCGATTTGGGAGAAAAACAGGCAGTGGTCACCATTGCCTATCCAGAAGCCAATTTCACCAGCGATATTCCGGCCGTCTTGACGACCGTTTTTGGAAAGCTGTCACTTGACGGAAAAGTCAAATTGGCAGATTTGGCATTTTCCAAAACGTTTAAACAATCACTGCCAGGTCCGGCATACGGGGTGTACGGCATTCGCAAAAAAATCGGCGAATTTGAAAGGCCGCTATTGATGAGCATTTTCAAAGGCGTTATCGGCCGCAGTATGGAAGATTTGAAGGAACAGCTGAGACAGCAGGCGCTCGGCGGGGTGGACTTGATCAAGGATGACGAAATCTTGTTTGAAACCGGCAGTGCCCCTTTCGAAAAACGAATCATCGAAGGCAAAAAAGTGCTTCAGAACACCTATGAAGAAACCGGCCATAGAACGCTTTACGCCGTTAATTTGACGGGAAGGACGCTGGAGCTGAAAGGCAAAGCGAAAAAGGCCGCTGAGCTAGGTGCCGATGTTTTGCTGTTTAATGTATTTGCCTACGGGCTGGATGTCCTCCAAAGCCTTGCAGAAGACGACGAAATACCGCTGCCGATTATGGCTCATCCGGCCGTCAGCGGTGCACTTACTTCTTCACCGTATTACGGTTTTTCCCATTCACTTTTGCTGGGCAAGCTGAATCGTTATCTAGGGGCTGATTTCAGCCTGTTTCCTTCTCCGTATGGAAGCGTCGCCCTCGCGAAGCGGGAAACGCTCGCCATTCATGATGAATGCACGAAAGAGGATGTCTTTAAACCGTCTTTCGCCGTACCGTCGGCGGGCATTCATCCCGGCATGGTCCCGCTCTTGATGAAAGACTTTGGCATTGACCATATCATTAATGCGGGCGGCGGCATTCACGGCCATCCAAACGGAGCCGCAGGCGGAGGAAGGGCGTTTAGAGCGATCATCGAAGCCGTTCTTGAAGCCGAGCCTGTCGAAGAAAAAGCAAAACGCTCCCCTGATTTAAGACTCGCCCTTGAAAAATGGGGGAAGGCCGAGGTTTCTGTATGAGAAAGCCGCTGATCATCTGCGATTTTGACGGGACGATTACAACAAATGACAACATCATCAGCATCATGAAAAAGTTTGCTCCGAAAGAGTGGCTCGCTTTAAAAGACGGCGTTCTCTCCAAGGAACTGCCGATCAAGGAAGGAGTCGGGGGCATGTTTGGGCTTTTGCCGAGCAGTCTCAAGGATGAGATGACGGCATATGTACTCGAGCAAGCGAAGATCCGTGATGGGTTTAAAGAATTTGTTTCCTTCCTGGATGATCACGGGCTCCCATTTTACGTCATCAGCGGGGGTATGGATTTTTTTGTTTACCCTTTGCTGGAAGGGATTGTGGAAAAAAATCGCATCTATTGCAATCAGGCTGATTTTCAAGGTGACAGCATCTTGATCAAATGGCCGCATCTGTGCGATGACAAATGCGAAAATGAATGCGGCTGCTGCAAGCCTTCGATCATCCGCAAGCTTCAGGGAGAGGGAGACTTCCTCGTGATGATCGGGGATTCTGTTACAGATGTTGAAGCAGCCAAATGTTCTGATTTGTGCATAGCCCGTGATTATTTGCTGAAGGAATGTGAAGATCTGCATTTGCATCATGTTGCGTTTGAGGATTTTTACGATGTGAAACGTACACTTGAAGAGACCTTGGAGGTGAAGGAATGGTTGTGAAGCAAAAGCGCTGGCAGGAGCTGGCCGAAGTAAAAAGGGAACTTGCGGCAAGAGATTGGTTTCCTGCAACCAGCGGCAACCTTTCGATCAAAGTATCGGATGAACCGCTGCGCTTCCTGGTCACAGCAAGCGGGAAAGATAAACGAAAAGAGACGAATGAGGATTTTTTGCTGGCCGATGAAGAAGGCAGGCCCGCAGAAAGCGGCCATTCCCTTAAGCCGTCAGCAGAAACGCTGCTTCATGCGTATGTCTATCAAAAAACAAATGCGGGCTGCTGTCTCCATGTGCATACCGTTGACAATAACGTGATCTCAGAGCTATATGCAAGAGAGAAACAAATCACATTTAAAGGCCAGGAAATCATCAAGGCTCTCGGATATTGGGAGGAAAACGCGGAAATCACCATCCCGATTATCGAAAATACCGCCCATATTCCAGATTTGGCGGCTGAGTTCGCCGCCCGTCTGTCAGGCGATTCGGGGGCTGTCTTGATCCGGAGCCACGGCATTACGGTCTGGGGAAGAACGGCGTTTGAAGCAAAGCGGGTGCTTGAAGCTTATGAATTTTTGTTCAGCTGGCATGTAAAGCTAAAAGCGTTCAGGCCAGAGTACGTCTAAAAAAGGAGGAAAAGAGGCATGGCAACGATCCGTATTCATGATGAACAAAACACAACCATCGAGCAGCATGAAGAGGTGGAACAATTTCTTGAGCAGCAGAAGGTTATTTATGAAAAGTGGGATATCACAAAACTGCCTGCTGGTTTAAGAGAAAAATATGAATTGACAGACGAAGAAAAACAGGAGATTTTAGATGTTTTCGCAGCGGAAATTAAAGACATCTCAGAGCGCCGCGGTTATAAAGCGCAGGATGTCATCTCGCTCTCTGATCAACATCCTAAATTGGATGAACTGCTGAAAAATTTTAAACAGGAGCATCATCATACAGATGATGAAGTAAGGTTTATCGTCAGCGGCCACGGCATCTTTGCGATTGAAGGGAAGGACGGCACATTTTTTGACGTTCTGCTGAATCCGGGAGATTTGATCTCTGTTCCGGAAAATACCCGTCATTATTTCACACTTCAGGAAGACCGGAAAGTCGTAGCCGTCAGGATTTTCGTCACGACTGAAGGATGGGTGCCGATATATGAGAAGGAACATGCTCAACAGTCATAAAAAAAAGCGTCTCAAGGGACGCTTTTTTTACTTGTTTTTTTCATGCAATGCTTGGATATGGCCCTCATGAAATGACAGATGGGGCTTTTCTTGTTGATAGTATTCGAGCCGGTCGAAAACAGAACCCGTGTGGAGCTCGAATTTATGTCCGTCAGGATCGGAAAAATAGATCGAATCTTTATCACCTTTATGACGTTTTCTTCCTGTTAGCACATTCACGCCTAAATCTCTTAATTTCTTCTCCCAATCAAGCAAATCTTCCTGATTGATGGAAAAGGCTATGTGTGTGTAAGAATCGTGAATCTCAGTCCGCTTCAAATCCTTTTCTTCGTTCAATGCAAGCCAGATCCCATTCAGGTCAAAATAAGCAGTTTTCTCTGCTTTTACGAGCCATTTGGCATCAAACACTTTTTCATAGAATGAAATAGAGGCTTCAAGATCAGAGACTGAAAACAGCAGATGATTAAGACCTTGAATCATTTGACATCATCCGCCCCGTCCGTTTGCAATGCTTCAAAACCAGCCAGTTCTTTCGCGATTTGCCTGAATAGAAAGGCGAGCACAGCAGCATCATCCAGCCAGCCCGCTCCTGCGAGAACATCCGGTATCACATCAATGGGAGACAGTACATAGATAAAGGCCAGAGCGGCCAGTAAAATCGTTTTTTTAGGGAAAAGCGGGTAGTTTCCTTTTCTCCACGCTTTACATGCGCTGAAAAACAATTTGAGGCTGGAGAACGCTTCTCTGACAGCGAATAATGTCCTCAGTCTTAAAGCCGGCTTTCTTATGTTTTTTCTCATCAAAAGACCTCCTGTAAAAGGAAAATGCTTTCCAGTGTTTATCTTATTTTATCCTTGGGTATAATTCAACAAATCTATTATACTGATTTCGAAATATTTTTTTGAAAAATAGGTTTACAAAATAAGTATAATCTGTAATAATGCTCAAGTACGCAAAATCTGGGTGATTCACGAAACTTTAACGCGGTAAGGGGTGAAGCGTATGCAAAGATATTTAGAGAAAGAAGCGCTGCTGGTCTCCATCAACGAAAAGCGGCAAATGATGGTTGAAGCTGCTGAAGTCTATGGATATACAGGGGATGAGACGATTAAGCAGAGCCAGGAATTGGATCAATTAATTTATCAATATCAAAAATTGTCGATGAATGATCATTATACACCAGACAAGCCGCTGCATGATTTTTTAGATGGCATCGACTGTCTGATTGTTGAAAAATATACAGCATAATGCTGATGAATCAAAAAAGAGCTGCCGTTAAACGGAATGCCAGCTCTTTTCAGAGCGGGAGCTGCTTTAGTCATCCTGTTCTTTTGAAGTCGGAAGCGTGATCGTTACGGTTGTGCCTTTATGCCGCTCGCTTTCGATCTGAATGGTTCCTCCATACATGGAAATGATTCGCTTGCAAACGACAAGGCCGAGTCCGGTTCCTTTTTCCTTGGACGTGACAAAAGGCTGGAAAATCTTCTCAATCATCTCTTTCGGAATGCCCTCTCCGACATCCTTCACAACAATTTCTGCTGTTTGTTGATCATGTTCAATTTGAATCAGCAGTTTCCCACCGTCTTTCATTGATTCCAACGAGTTTTTGGCGACATTTAAAACGACTTGCTTAATATGATCCTTTTTACAGAAAACGTATGCCGGATTTTCCGCACGGTTCTTGAACTTCACTTCGACATTATATAAATTGGCTTCAGAATGAATAATCGGCATGATCTCGTCAATCATTTCATTCAAGGCATTTAGCTGCCATTGTTCAGCCGTCGGTTTTCCAAGCACAAGAAACTCACTGACGATCTGGTTGATCCGCCGGATTTCCTGATCGATGATCGAGAAATACATTTGATCTTCTTTAGATTGATATTTTTTCTGAAGAAGCTGGATGAATCCGCTGATTCCGGTCAGCGGATTTCTGATTTCATGGGCGGTGCTGGCCGCCAGGGTGCCGATTAATTCCAGCTTTTGCGCTTCATTCTGGGCGCGTTCCTGTTTGGTCCGCCGTTTAAGCAAAACGTATTGAATCAGGAGGAACATAATATTAAGCAGGATAAAGATACTTAAAAAGGACAAGAGAAGACTGTGAACAAGTTCATCAAGCTGAACAGGTTCAGGATAGACTTCAAGCTTCCAGTCGATCTGGTCCAAAAAAGCATCAACAGTCCCGCCGTCCGGCTTCTCAGCAGGCGAGTGACCGGCCGAGAAGAGGACTTCGTTCTTCTGATTGAGAATTTTGATGTAAAGCTCAGGGCTCAGTACATTCATGATATTTTTTAAATAATCGATGCGAATGGAGGCCAGCAAAAAGTTTGTCGTCCTCCCCTCGCTATTAAAGACGGGGGTGAATATATTGAGCTCTAGCTTGTCCGTCAGAATCCCGGCCTCATCTGTGATCACGGATTTCTTTGAGTTTTTCGCCTTTCGGAGAATATTCTTGTAGGTGACCGGCTTTTTTTCTTTAACGGGCGCCGTGCTGACCATGACATCGCCGTTTTCATTTAAAAGATACAAGGCCGAAAAGCGCGGCTCTTTTTTATAGGTTTCCCTCAGAATGTGCTTGATATGTTCTTCATTGATGGGGTGGTTGAGGGCCGTTGCCACTGAACTGAGCCTCGCTTCTGTTTCACCGATCAAATAATTGATTTGGTTCCGGTGAATATTCAGCATAAGAGTCGCGGTCTGCCGATGTTTTTCGGTGATATTTTCGCGTTCTTGTTCGTATATAAAAAAGCTTATAATCAAGGCCGGTATCATCACCAGGATTAAATAAAGCCTTATTTTCTTCCATATATTTTTCGAATTGCGCATTTTCTCACTCTCTCCCAATCGATACAGGAATAGAGGTATTATATCACTAGTAAGAGCCGATTTATAGAAAAGATAACCAATACCTTGAAAATAGGACACAATACCGTGGAATTTCCGGATATATCTATTTGATGTTCATTTCCTATCATCATAACATGGCTTGAATGTTAACAGTTGACATTTTCCTCATAGTTTATTAATGTTTTCCTGTAGTTGTTTCTTTGGAGATGAGAGATATGAGTAATAGAGAACAGTCATTAAAATTATTTATTGTATTATCACGAGCGTACAGATCAATTAACGATCATATGAATAAACATATTCATAATCATGGTCTGAATCCGACGGAATTTGCTGTTTTGGAGCTTCTCTATCACAAAGGTGATCAGCCCCTGCAGCAAATAGGGGATAAGATCCTTCTGGCGAGCGGGAGTATTACATATGTGGTTGACAAGCTTGAGCAAAAACAGCTGATCATCAGAAGAGCCTGTACAACAGACCGCAGGGTCACGTATGCGCAGATTACGGATAAAGGAGTCAAGCTCCTGGAGCAGATTTTTCCGGGTCATGCTGAAGAGCTTCATCAAATGATCAGTGTTTTGAGTGCTGAAGAGAAAGAAGCTTGCATCGACATGCTGAAAAAAGTAGGTCTGAACGCAAAAAACTTTTATCAGAGCAAAGAATAAGGAAGCTGCCAAATCGCAGCTTCCTTATTCTTTTTTATTCAGATTTTCTTGTCCGATCGGCAGGATGAGAATTTCAACCCGTCTGTTTTTCCTTCTTCCATCTTCCGTATCGTTTGAAGCGATAGGCTTATATTCTCCGAAGCCTTTTGCGCTGAATATCTGAGCGTCAAGCTTTGGATTTTCGATCAAGAGCCCCATGAAATTGACAGCGCGCATGACGCTTAAATGCCAGTTTGATTTAAATTGAGAGTTTTTAATCGGCACATTATCTGTATGTCCGCTGATCACGATATTGCGCGGCGGATTCAGCACGAGGAGATCGGACACTTCTTTGGCGAGCGGAATGTCCTGCTTGCGGATCTCCGCTTTCCCTGAATCAAAGAAGATATTATCCTCGATTGAAAGAAGAAGCCCTTCGTCTGTAAGCTTTGTATTAACCTGGCTTTCAAGCTTCTTCTCTTTGATAAACCGGTTGACCTGTTCCTGGATTTTTTTCAGCGATTGCTTGTCCTTTTCTTTTTGATCTGCGGATACATCTTTAGATTCATCTGGACTTTTTCCGTCCTCGGTTGTGCTTGTTTTCGGCTCGGTGAAGCTTGAATAGTCCATCATTCCCGTACCGCCGGTAAACACGGCATTGAATGATTTAGACAGCATGTCGAACTTTTTGGCGTCGATCGAGCTCATAGCAAACAGTACGATGAACAGCGCCAAAAGAAGTGTAAGCAGGTCGGCATAAGGAATGAGCCAAGATTCATCTACATGTTCTTCATGGTCTTTATGCTTCTTTTTTTTTCTAGCCATTATTGGTTTCCCCTTTTTCTCCTTCTGGAATCACGATGCTGGAGCGTTCGCTAGGAGAGACATACATTAAAAGCTTTTGTTCAATGACTTTCGGAGCCTGTCCTTCTAAAATGGAAAGGATGCCTTCAATCATCACTTCACGGACTTTGACTTCCTGTTTTGATTTGCGCTTTAATTTATTGGCAAAAGGATGCCAGAGTACGTAGCCTGTAAAGATCCCGAGAAGCGTGGCGACGAAGGCGGCGCTGATCGCATGACCGAGAGCTTCAGTGTCACTCATATCTGCAAGTGCGGCAATCAGTCCGACAACTGCTCCCAATACACCCAATGTCGGGGCATATGTGCCTGCCTGGGTAAAAATGCCTGCTCCCATCTGGTGCCGTTCCTCCATTGCTTCGACTTCTTCAGTCAGAACGTCCCGGATAAAATCGGCACTTTGTCCGTCTACCGCCATGCTCATGCCGTTTTTCAAAAACTCATCATCGATTTCATTCAAGTTTGCCTCCAATGCGAGAAGGCCTTCGCGTCTGGCAATTTGCGCCCATTCGGAAAACATGGGGATCAGTTCATTGAGTTCGATCATCTTTTGCTCTTTAAACAAAATGCCGAAGAGTTTGGGAACTTTTTTGATTTCGCGGATTGGAAATGCGATGACAACTGCTGCGATTGTTCCGACAAGTATGATCAGCCATGCCGCCGGATTGACGAGAACGGATGGGCTGACACCTTTCATAACCATGCCGACACCTACTCCGATGATAGCTAAAATGATTCCAATTAACGATGTTTTGTCCATTTTTTCACCAATTCCTTTAACTAACTTTTCTATCGTTAATATCGGTGCCGCAATATAGGAACTTTAGGGTGTTTCAGAAATTGTTGCAAAATCAAGGTGAAAAGGGACTTTTGAATGATCGAATGGAAATAAATTGAATTCAGCTGTGTCTTGTGCATTACAAAGGAAAAGCCGGCTTCCATTGCAGGAAGCCGGCAAGTGTTAAGCGATTGTTTTCACCGCAATATCACCGTTTTCAACTGTGACGTGAAAACCTGTGATATGTTCTTCTTCAAGCAGCAGGTCAGTCATTTGATCTTCAACGACTCCCTGAATCGTTCTTCTTAAAGGACGTGCGCCAAATGCAGGATGGCATCCGATTTCAGCTATTTTTTCTTTTGCTTTTTCTGAAACCGCAAGTGTCAGCTGCTGGTCGCTTAATGTTTCTTCAAGCTCTTTCAGGAGCAGATCGACGATTTTGACGAGAGCCTCTTTTTCAAGAGACTGGAATTCGACAATACTGTCAAATCTGTTCAAGAATTCCGGTTTGAAGTAGCTGCTTAAAGAATCGATTAATGATTGTTCACCCATCAGCTGCTCTTCTCTGTTAAAGCCGACTGTTGTCCGTTTTTCAGAAACGCCTGCATTGCTTGTCATGATGATGACGGTGTCTTTAAAGCTGACTGTCCGTCCTTGGCTGTCTGTCAGACGTCCGTCTTCCATGATCTGCAGGAACATGTGTTGAACATCAGGGTGGGCTTTTTCGATTTCATCGAGCAGGACGATGCTGTACGGGTTTCTCCGGACTTTTTCTGTTAGTTGTCCGGCTTCATCATGTCCGACATATCCCGGAGGTGATCCGATCAGTTTGGATATGGCGTGTTTTTCCATGTATTCGCTCATATCAAGGCGGATCATGGAATCCGTCGTGCCGAACAGTTCTTCGGCAAGCCGTTTGGAAAGCTCTGTTTTACCGACGCCTGTCGGACCGACAAACAGGAAAGAACCGACAGGCCTGTTTTTGGATTTTAGACCGGCGCGGCTTCTTCTCACGGCTTTCGCAACTTTTTTGACTGCTTCTGCCTGTCCAATGACGCGGCTTGAGAGATTTGCCTCAAACTCTTTCATTTTCTTCTGATCATCATGCTGAAGCTTGCCGACCGGAATGCCTGTTTTTTGTTCAACGATCGCTTGTATGTCTTCCGCTTTGACTGTTGCTTGTTTTTCTTCTGTTCGGTTCTCCGTTTTGCTGTGCAAAGCTTCTTCTTCATCACGAAGCTTTGCCGCAAGCTCATAATTTTCTTTCTGCAGCGCTGCTGCTTTTTCTGCTTCGATCTCTTTTAGGCGTTTTGACGCTTGTTCACCGCTGACTGCATCGATCTGCAAGTTCGCTTTTGAACCCGCTTCATCCAATAGGTCGATCGCTTTGTCGGGAAGGTGGCGGTCTTGGATGTAGCGGCTTGAAAGAACAACACAGGCTTTGATCGCTTCATCTGTATATGATACACCGTGATAGGTTTCGTATTTTTCTTTCAGACCGTTCAAAATGGCCGTTGCCTGTTCAATTGTAGGCTCATGCACCATGATCGGCTGGAAACGGCGTTCTAATGCGGCATCCTTTTCAATTTGACGATACTCTTTCAAGGTCGTAGCGCCGATGACTTGCAGCTCGCCTCTGGCAAGCGCAGGTTTTAAGATGTTTCCCGCGTCCATGGACCCTTCAGCAGAGCCGGCACCGACAAGAAGGTGGATTTCATCTATGAAAAGAATGGCGTTTTTGCGTTCTTTCAGCTCTTTCATCAGCTGTTTCATTCTCTCTTCAAATTGTCCCCTGATCCCCGTATTAGCCACGAGGGAGGCGACATCAAGCATATAGAGCTCTTTGTTTTTCAGCTTATTCGGCACATCGCCTTGAGCGATTTTTAAAGCAAGTCCTTCTGCAACGGCTGTTTTACCGACCCCGGGTTCCCCGATTAATACCGGGTTGTTTTTATTTCGGCGGTTTAGAATTTCGATCACGCGGTCCACTTCATCATCGCGGCCGATCACAGGATCGACGAGGCCTGTTTTTGCAGCATTCGTCACATTGACTGCAAGCTCATCAAGCAAGCCTTTTTTTGCTGCGGTTTGCGGCTGTGCTTGAGAAGGCTGGCTGAAGAAAGAATTTCCTCCAAATAAGTGATTTCCGGAGTACATAGAAGGCTGAGTCAGCTCTTTGTAGCAGTTTTCACATAAATCCATTTGTTTTTTTGTGTAATTGATTTGCATGTTTAGGCGAATCGTCGCCTCATTTTTTTGACAATGTTGACAACGCATTTGCCAAAACCCCTTTCAATATAATTTGACCTTTATTGACCAATTGAGTTTTAAAAAATGGTCTGTTCTTTGACCAACTTTGACTATAGTATACCTTGACTATCTTTGACTTTCAAGTATGATGCTTTTCTTTTTTGTTCCGGCATCCTGAAGTTGTCCTTCTTTTTAAGGAACCTGTCTCATACGATGAAGAAAGGGAATTTGTTGACGGAGGAGAAATATGAGTCAATCACAAGGATCAGCGTTTCAGCTGGCATTTGTTTATGTAGGAACTGTCGTCGGAGCCGGATTTGCGACGGGAAGAGAGATCGTTGAGTTTTTTTTAAGGTTCGGCTGGACAGGTTTGGCCGGAATCATGATCAGCGGGCTGATGTTTACTTTTCTCGGTGCGAAAATCATGCTGATTTCAATCAGAATCAATGCCAAATCCTATCAGGAGTTAAATAAGTTTTTGTTTGGCCCCACGCTCGGAAAATTTGTCAATGGTTTCATGCTCATGATATTGCTTGGCGTGACCTCTGTGATGCTGTCAGGAGCGGGGGCGATCTTCGAAGAACAGCTCGGCCTTTCCAATCAGTCGGGGATGCTTGTGACGATTGCTTTGAGTCTGTTCGTAATGATGAGGGGTGTAAAGGGAATATTCGGTGTCAATATTATCGTCGTTCCTTTATTGCTGTTTTTTTCATTGATCGTCCTGTTTGATTCGTTTATTTTTGGCGGGCCTTCCGTCCACACGCTGCCGGCATCTTCGGCAAAGATAGACTGGGTGCTGTCGGCTGTTTCATACGGCGCTTTTAATTTGTCGCTCGCACAGGCTGTGCTTGTGCCGATCGCTTCTGAATTAAAATCAGAACGGCTGATTAAAAAGGGGGCGTTTATCGGAGGGACCCTGCTTACCCTTGTATTAATCGCGAGTTTTTTATCGCTTTCTACATTGCCTGATGTCCTTTTATATGAAATTCCGATGGCGCAGGTCGTCTATATTGTCCAGCATTCTGTACATATCATCTACCTGTTTATCATTTTCGGGGAAGTCTTCACATCGGTCATCGGCAATTTATACGGTCTGGAAAAGCAGATCAATGAATATCTTCATATGAAAAGTTTTTATATCTTCATCTTCATTTTGCTGACGATTTACTTAACCGGACAGATCGGCTACGGAAAATTAATTTCCACCATCTATCCATTATTCGGGCAGCTGAGCCTTGTCTTTATTTTCTTTCTGATCATCAAAAGAGTGCCAAAACGATGAGGGAGGGTTCCGCACTTGGCGAAAGCCCGGATTTGTGATAAGATGGCGAAAGAAAATTGAACAAAATCCGCTCGGAAACTGCGGGAGAGGTTCTAGCAAAACCCTCTATAAAAAACTAAGGAAAGCTGTATCCTTGGGGTATGGCCTTTTTTATTGTTTTTTTGCTAGAACACCTTTCCTAAAAAAGAAAGGTGTTTTTTCTTTCCGATATCAGAGCTTATGTAGCAAAGCATCCACCAGAATTTTTTTGGAAAAGGGTGAAAAGCGGAGAAGGAGGAATTATGAAACAGGAAAAAGCGGTCGTCGTATTCAGCGGCGGTCAGGACAGCACAACTTGCCTTTTGTGGGCATTAAAACAATTTGAAGAGGTGGAAGCGGTCACCTTTCATTATAATCAGCGGCACCAGCAGGAAATTGACGCTGCGAAACACATTGCCGAAAAGCTTGGCGTCAAACATCATCTGCTAGATATGGCGCTTTTGAATCAGCTTGCGCCAAACGCTTTGACAAGGGATGATATCGAGATTGAAGCTAAAGAAGGAGAGCTTCCGTCCACATTTGTTCCTGGACGCAACCTCGTGTTTTTATCATTTGCTTCCATCCTTGCCTACCAAATCGGTGCGCGCCACATCGTAACAGGCGTATGTGAGACGGACTTCAGCGGCTATCCGGATTGCCGGGATGAGTTCGTGAAATCATGCAATGTCACCGTCAATCTGGCAATGGAGCGCCCGTTTGTGATTCATACGCCGCTTATGTGGCTGAACAAGGCAGAAACTTGGGAGCTGGCCGATGAGCTTGAGGCACTTGAGTTCGTTAAAAATGAGACACTGACCTGCTACAACGGAATCATTGCAGACGGATGCGGCGAATGTCCGGCCTGCAAACTGCGCGCTAACGGCTACAACGAATATATGAAAATGAAAAGGGAGAGAGCTTAACATTGCTTACACAAGTCTACCCGCAAACAAGTCATCCTTACGCATTTGAATTAAATAAAGATATGCAGATGTCGGCTGCCCATTTTATCCCGAGGGAAGATGCAGGTGCATGCAGCAGGGTGCACGGCCACACGTATACAATCAATATCACGATTGCCGGAGATGTATTAAATGAATCTGGTTTTCTCGTCAACTTCAGCACGCTTAAAAAATTGATCCATGGAGAATATGACCACACGCTTTTAAATGATCACAAGGAATTTTCAGGTGAGAGCGCTGAACAGATACCTTCGACTGAAGTTGTGGCGAAAACGATTTATGACAAGGTAGAGGCCTATTTAAAAGGACTTGAAAACCGGCCTCGTTGTGTTCAAGTGTTTGTCAGGGAAACTCCGACAAGCTATGTCGTGTACCGTCCAAAACCGGGTGATCAACATGGCTAAGCCGATTCCGGTGCTGGAAATTTTCGGCCCGACCGTTCAGGGAGAGGGCATGGTTATCGGCCAAAAAACGATGTTTGTCAGAACAGCCGGCTGTGATTATTCATGCAGCTGGTGCGATTCAGCTTTCACATGGGACGGCTCGGCCAAAAAAGACATCAACTGGATGACCGCAGAAGAAGTATACGAATCTCTTAAAGAAATCGGCGGAAACGCCTTTTCACACGTTACGATTTCAGGGGGAAATCCAGCGCTTTTAAAACAGCTGGACGGCCTGATTTCTCTTTTGAAAGAAAACGATATTCGGACAGCACTCGAAACGCAAGGGACATTTTACCAAGACTGGTTTGTGAATATCGATGACTTAACCATTTCGCCAAAGCCGCCAAGTTCAAAGATGAACACCGATTTTAAAAAGCTTGATCATATCGTCGGCAAGCTGGATGAACACGGCAGGCTGGACTCAGCAAGCCTGAAGGTCGTCATTTTCAACCCGCTCGACCTTCAATTTGCAAAAAAAGTCCACCATCGCTATCCCGATATCCCGTTTTACATTCAGGTCGGGAATGACGACGTTCATACCGAGGATCAGGGGCGGCTCGTTGAAAGGCTCCTTCAAAAATATGAAGAACTGGTCGAAGCGGTCACCCGCGACCCTGAATTAAACCGAGTCCGCGTTCTTCCCCAGCTTCATACCCTCATCTGGGGAAATAAACGGGGTGTTTAACAGAAAGGAAGATGAAAATGACAACAAGAAAAGATTCAGAGCTTGAAGGCGTAACCCTCCTGGGAAATCAAGGAACCAATTATTTGTTTGACTACTCTCCGGAAGTGCTGGAGTCTTTCCCGAATAAACATGAAAACAGAGACTACTTCGTAAAATTCAACTGCCCGGAATTCACATCCCTGTGCCCGAAAACGGGACAGCCTGATTTTGCGACCATCTATATCAGCTACATCCCCGATAAAAAAATGGTAGAAAGCAAATCTTTGAAACTGTATCTCTTCAGTTTCCGCAACCATGGCGATTTTCACGAAGACTGCATGAACATCATCATGAACGATTTAATTGAGCTGATGGACCCGCGCTACATCGAAGTCTGGGGCAAATTCACGCCGAGGGGCGGAATCTCCATCGACCCGTATACAAACTACGGCAAGCCGGGCACAAAGTACGAAAAAATGGCCGAGTACCGGATGATGAATCATGATTTGTATCCGGAGACGATTGATAATCGGTGATGGTTTTTCCGTTGGATGAAACGGAGTGTGGTCACGAAATCGAACGGTTTTGTGATCGGAGTGTGACGTCACTGTGTAATCCGGTCACATAAAAAGTGTGACCCGTAAAAATACGGTATTTTTATAGTGAAATGGTCGAGGTGATCAATACGTTTGTAACCTAGACGTGCGTAATTGCACGTCTATTTTTTGTCTGAAATTCTGTTCGAAAAAACAAGCATACGTCGTTTTTAAAAGGCGTATATGATTCCGGAACGCTCGAAGAAATTGGCTTATATGCGGTGCGTCAAACGTTCATCGCAACGAAGCGAAGCATATTCGAAATCTTTTGCCGGCTATAATAACAGCGTGCCGGACAGGATGTTAGACCAACTATACGAGACAAGATTCGATTCGTTAATCGAAGGGTGAAAGGGGATATTTTCGTCACCCGTCTCGTTAACGTAACTTCCTATTCATTTATCCATATATTTAAGTCAACATTAAGCCCACTTCGATTTTCGAGGTAGCAGCTCCAACAGAGGTGATATGCATATGACTTAATTGTGTAGTATTCCACAGTTTAAATAAAGAAGGTTCTTAACAGTTATAAAAATTGACCAGTATCTACTCTAGTGCAATTTTTCCCCTTTACCTGTTTTAACGTCGCTACTATAAGAAAGCTAACAATCACTAATAAAAGCCATGAACTCACCTTTCCTAGATGAACGAGACTCCATGCATCGGTTTGGTTTGGATATTTCCAAGCCCCAAAAAACGTTGCGATATTTTCGGCTATCCATATAAAAAATCCGATGAGCACAAAAGAAAGTGCGAGCGGCATACGGTAACGAGTTCCATTAACATCGTATGTGACCCATGATTGCCAAAAGACGATCATGACAAGTCCAGATAACCACCAACGAACGTCAATCCAATAATGGTGGGTGAAAAAATTCAAATAAATCGCAGAGGCAAGATGTACAACGACCAAAAACGGCGGCCACTTAACCAGTTCAACCTTAAGCCTCCTCCAAGCCTGGCAAAGATAACTGGCTACACTTGCGTACATAAAGCCGCTATACAAAGGCACTCCGAAAAATTTGGAATACCCTTCCTCCGGATAAGCCCAGGAGCCCATATGTACCTTGAAAAGTTCAAGAGCAAGTCCAATAAGGTGGAACAATGTGATCACCTTTAGTTCATCCCGTGTTTCAAGCCCGGAATACACCATCCACCACTGCATGAGAAGGCAGATGATGAGCAGCCAGTCATACCGTGGCAGGAAGGGAAGTGGTATGATTTGTGTAATAGCCAAAGAGGCAAAAATAACGACAGGAAATAAACATGACAGGGCCTGTTCCCAACCAAAATGAACGAGTTGTTTTAGTGCTCTCATGATTTGTGCCTCCGAAGTTTTTTTCTGAATATATGAAAACGACTTAGGGTTATGTGCATAGGGTCACCGCCGAATAACTTTCTTTTTCTTTCAATATTAAATACTTTATTAATTCTGGGTGTCTTCATCACTGCGGTATTCCAAAATATCTCCGGGTTGACATTCTAAAGCCTTACAAATCGCCTCTAAAGTTGATAATCGAATGGCCTTTGCCTTTCCATTTTTCAATATAGAAAGATTAGCCATCGTGATTCCAACCTTCTCTGAAAGTTCGGTAACGCTCATTTTCCTTTTAGCCAGCATTACATCAATATTGATTATAATTGCCATTGTTTTCACCTCAGACTGTTAAATCATTTTCTGATTTTATATCTATAGCTTCTTGCAAAAGCCTTTGGAGAACAGCAGCAAAGACTGCGATAACCATTGAAGCTAAAATAAGGACCAATCCGATTAGGATGATACCTGGAGCGTCGTCCATCTCCGCGATGAGATAGAAGAGCGGCATGCCTACCGCAAATAAAGTACTGATGGTGATTGCACAGTATTTTATATTCTTTAAAGCCCGTACAGATAATTCCGAGAAAGCTTTATTCCGGTCAATATAGCTTAAAAGTTTAAAGGCTTGATACAGAGCAAAGTAAAAAGGTATCGCCGCTGCATACAAATCGGCATAAACGAGATATTTCAGATAAGAAATACCTGGATACAATTCGGCTGCAAAGTTCGCTATTTCCGGTACGAAAAATATGCACAAAGCAAGAACTGGCATTCCAATAAGAATAACAGCTATCTTTAAAAAGAGTGTTGATCCTCGTTTCATAAAAAGCACCTCACCTATTTTTGTCGATTTGAATTTAACATATTATTTATCGTTTTACAATAAAAAAATATTGATATAGATGATTTTATTATTGTTATAGAATGATCCTTTTGATTTTAGACAAGATGGCAGATGGCGTTACTTTGCCGGAAACAAAGCCGTTTATAACAACTGAGCAAGTGCAAAGCAACACGTCAGCGGAGTACACATTACCTTTTGAAGGTCTTTACGGCTTCCGCCATACGACACGAAACGCTCACGCTCAAAGCCGCTTGAGAACGATACTTAAAAACGAAGATTCAAGATAAGCCAGAAATCACGATCGAATTAGATTTCGTTGAATTGAAAAACGCCGGTTACGCGGTCGCTAAGCCGGGCCTCGGCGATACCATTCCGCCTATTTACAATGAAAAGCACTAGATATGTTAAGAGCGAACCGAATCTTAAATTCCTTAAAGTTTTAAAAGAAAAAGAATCGATTTTTCTCAAACGTATTTCAAGTTTATCGGATATATATATTGAAATCCTTAAAAGCCTAACGGGTCTTAATAAAATGGCTTTAAAGGAATATGTGTCATAACAAGAGGACCTGCATATGTTGTGTTTTAAAAATAAAACAGCTGCCGATTAACACGTCTTTGCCCTTGTGCGAACACTCGGGGTGAAGTCGAGGAGTTATTCGAGGTGAAGATCGAAGACGCTGACGAATAATCGGCGTCTTTTTAGTGTGGCGAAAACAGAAGAGAGAATGTTGTTATATTTAAATACATATAAGACGCCAATTAAGGCGCCTTTATCTCGTCTTAAATCCATTCACAAAATTTTCTCCGTCCTGCTCCATTTTGATAAGCTGCTGGGCGCTTTGGCTGATCCGCTGGGCGAGCGCCTGCTGCGCTTTTCCTTCGAAACTGTAGAGAAGTGATGAATAGACGCTGTTTATTTCTTTTTGTATGTCGTCTACTTTAAACTTCGGTCTGAGGGTGTTGCGAATGGATTCGAGTTTGGTTCCGGCTGTGCCTCTTATGCCCGTCTTCAGCATATTTAGCTGCCTGCGCTTCTCCATCGGGTCGTTTTGCTGTTTGATTAATTTATTTAACGTATCCATTTACTCAACTCCTATAGTTTAAGCCAGTTTGCCAGCATCTTGTCTTTTGATTTAAAGTCTTTTGCGATTTACGCCAGGTATCCGCTGATGTCTTCTAAATCGGAAATCGTATTTTGCAATGAAGCAATGTATGCTTTTTCAGCATGGACATCGTAAAACAGCGGATTTCCTTTTTTGTCAAACGACTGTGCCAGATCATTCAGTGTATTGTTTACATCATCGAGCGTAAGCTGATCATATAAACCGTCCGACCTGGCGATAGGTGTCGTATTTCAGGTCGTTGATCGCGGCGTCGTGTTCCTGATAGGTGTTCTCGGCCTCTCGTTTCATTGTCCGCAGATCGTTGATGATTGCATTTACTTTTTCCGCGAGCTGTTTCGCGACTTCGGGTGTGACTTTAATCGCTCCGCTGGCAGACGCGACCTCGGCGGGCAGCATCGCTTTTAAATTTTTGTCATAAACGAGCTCTTCGCCATCTATATTTTGAATGTTGCCGTCTTCGTCGAAGGAGAAGTTATTACTGCCGACCCAGTGTGTATCAGGCATTCCTAAGATTGCAGTCTGAACGAAATACCCAGCGTTTTGCCCCATTTGTTGGAATACATCGCCTTGCATTCTCGTCTCGCGTACGGCATTTGATAATTCAGGGTCCTTCGTATAAATCGTCGTTCCATTGTGGCGGTCATACTCGTTCCACCAACCGGATCCGATCATATCGTCTGGATTGATGATCGATTTTATGTACCGGTCATATTCACCGTTATTAATTTTCTTTCGCTGCTCTTCCGAGTGCAGTTTAACGATCGCTGGGTTATTGAATGCAACGGCGTAGATATTGTTATTAACCGCACTATATTCTGCCTCAGCTCCACCGAGAGAATGGCCGGTTGTTGATACGATTGTCGAAGTGCCTTTATATTTTTGTTTAACTTCCCGTACAAGTTGGTCGGCCTGATCGATTTGGGACGTTTTCGTAACCAATTTATAATTGCCGGAGCTAAGCATCGCGTCTTGTGAAGGAGTCCCATTGTATTTTCCAAGTGTTTTAGAAGAATCTTTCGCATCTTTTTCGATTATGTAGTGTTCCTTCTTTTTCGGATCGATTCCCATCACAACGTTTCCGCCATCTGCATCCACGAGATCCTGAAAGAACTGACTTTTCGCGTCGGTTCCGGCGAAAGCCACGACAACGTTTTCGGGGGAATCGGATCTAACCCAATGTCCATCTTTAGTCTTTTTTCCTTGAGATACGACAATCGCGTCAAGTCCTGTGTCGCTATCCCTCTTGATTTTTTCTATGTACCAATACGAATTCTTTTCGGTTTGTATTGGTTTTCCGGACTTCAACAGATCGTCCAACCGTTCTCGGTCGTAGGCTTCTCGATTAAGAATGAAATAAGTTTTATCTGATATATTTGGCATTTTTATGTCGTTACTCAAATACATCGCCTCTTTATTTTTGTAAAATTAGGATATGAAAGGGTTGATTTCTTTGAAAAAGAAAAAGTACATAATTATCCTTATTTTAATAATTATAGCAGTTGGAGGATTTATTATGAAGTATCAGCATGATCAAAAAGAAAAAGAGATTGCTTATGTTAAAGAAGCTCAAGAACATATGGAGAAGTTTTTGTATGAAAATTAAAAGGTTTAAAGATGTTAGTTTTTCTGATGATTATTACATAAGCCCTATGGGGGGTATAACGGTAGAAGGGTATTTAAATGGAGATGAGCAAAGCAAATTCCAAGGAATATATGATCCTCCTAATCAGGAGATACAGTCCTATACTATCTATGATGATGAGATCGAAAAAACTAAAATTAATAAATAGAGAAGCCCGCTCAATCGAGTCGGGCCTTTTTCGCTTTATATGCTCTTTTTTCATGCCGCATCCGCGGTACTATAACGGTTTACTGTTCCTCTTCAATCTCCTCGACATAAAATAATTCCTTTATAGGTACGTTTAATCCTCTACTAATAATGAATAGTGTTGTGATGTCATTTTTCCGATATGCGGTGACAAGTTCGTATTTCACTTCACCGCCGGATATATATTTCCGAACAATTTGTCTGTTTGAATAAAGTGTGTATTGGCCGCTGACGAAGCTCTTGCCTGTGCCGATTTCATCGGTGACATCGACAGAGCCGAGCTTTTTGAACCCCTTCATATTATACACTCTGCCATTGATGACGCGAATACCTGTATCAATCTTTTTGGAATGGTCTGCTTTGGCAAGCGAATCGACTTCAGTTTCTTCTTGATCGGACAATTTTTTCAGCATGATTTCCATCGGCGACGGCTCGGCATTTTCCATCTCTCCCTTGAGACCGCCGACCGGACCATTGATGTTTGTATTCTCATCCGGCTTTAAAATAGAGCCTTTCTGATAGCCGGTGATTACAATTTCAGGCCCGGTATACATTTTCCCGAACCTTGCGTTGTATTTTTGCATCGTTTCAAGATCGTTTTCAGCGGTTTTGAGAGCGTTCGTCTGTTCTCTATCAAACGTATGCAGCTTTTCAATCGTCTGGTTGATGTCTGTCTTTCAGTACTTTTCGATTTTGTTCATGAAAATCATTGTCATTCAAATCCGGCAAATCGACAATTTGGCTGACTTTCGCAATCGTGGCGTTGGCTTTGGACACCAAATGTTTCGTTGTTCGATCAGCTGCGTTTAAGCCTTGTTCCAGTTCGTGTTCGAGAAACGATTGTGAAATAAGTCCGTTGTGATTCGGTTCAAGGGATTCCAGTGCATCTTTGATTTTTTTCAGGGCTGATTGATATTTGCCGATAAAAGATTCATAGAACCTCAAGAAAAGGGTATGGCATTCCTCGTAAAAGGCCCGTATCGCATCGCCGCCTTTTCCTTTTAAAGCATCGTCTAGAGATACAATACCTTCAACGCTCTTTTTGAAGTTTGCGATTTCATCTGATTGTTGTTTTAATTGTTCCAGCTTTTTGGTCAATTCCGTTCCGTAACGCCTGAATGTCTTGTACTAAAGTAACAGTCAGCAAAGAGTTAACCACTTTATGGAAAATAATTGAGGGATAAACCCTGGAAAACCATGAAAATGAATCTTATTGATTAGGTCTAAAAACATGTTCTGCTTAATTTGTTTACATATTAGAGTCTTTTATGGGAATGATAACAATATATGGTTGTAAATAATAGGTTTATTTTGTAGAATAATTACTATACAGATAAAGGAAGTCTAATATTTTAATTTTTCTAAAAACTTGTATCTTGAGAGAAAGGGAGAGGCGACGTGGATGTGATACCTTATGATTTGGTTGCGACGAAAATGAACTTTTGGTATACAGCTTTAAAAAACAATTGGCCGGGACAGGCGGAGGATACTAGGAAAGAAGTTGAAAGAGAATTAGATCAAATGGAACAAAACCAAGATGTGGTTGTCTATTATAACTTATTGTTGTTCCGGCACAACCTTCAATTTGATTATATGTATTCTGATCCCGGTGGTAATTTAAATAGTCGATTTGAGGAATTCAAAAAAATTCGAGATCAGAACAACCTTGAAGGAATGCTGGAATATTATTATCAATTCTTCGCGGGAATGTATCATTTCAGACAAAAAGAACTGATACTTGCTTTGAATTTCTATAGGAATGCCGAAAAGCAACTTGATTTTTTTGACTGTGATGAGTTGGAAAAAGCAGAATTTTATTTTAAAACATCAGAAGTGTATTATCACATGAAACAGACATTTTTCTCAATGAATTATGCTACTCAAGCATACAACATTTATAAAAAGTATGACACTTATGGAGAACGCAGAGTTCAATGTCAATTCATACTTGCTGGTAATTGTCGAGATCAAATGCTTCCTGAAAAAGCTATACCAAGCTTAAATCAAGCATTGAATGAATCTAATAAAATAGCCTCCGCTCATTTAATTGGCTCATCGCATTTGAATCTTGGAATATGTTATAATCAACTTGAAGAACTTGAAAAGGCATCCAATCATCTCCAAAAAACCCTTGAAGTGTATAGAGAAGTTAATCACAGTTTTTTATCAAAAGCTTTGTTTAACCTCGCACACGTTAGAGCGAAGCAAGCTGAATGGGTGACAGCCAATGATCTTTATTTTGAAGGAAAAGAATCTGCCGAAAAAAGTCACAATGCATACGATATTGCAAAGCTTGAAATGTTAAAGGGGCTTTACTTGATTCATGATCTGGATTTAGTTAGGGAGTCTTTTAAGTTCTTCAAAGAAAATGGTTTGTATGCAGATGTGGAAGACTACGGAATCATTGCGGGAGAAATTTTGGAAACTGAAGAAAAGATTCGTGATGCCTGTGAGTTTTACCGTATTGCTTGCGATGCAAGAAGACAAATTCAAAGGAGTGGTTATGTAAATGAAAGCTAAATTTTTGATTTGTGCTGTTTTGTTATTAGGTACAGTAGGTGTGGCTAGTTCCGCATATGTTCAAACAGATAACGCTTCTTTTAAAGTCGCAGAAAGATTCGCATCTTAATAAACAAAGACTAGTTAATGATGAAATTATTTTATTTAGATATATCACTATTCCGTTTTACAAGAAAAAATAGCACTGAAAGCCCAACTCTAATTGAGGAGGGCTTTTTTATTTGAGATCAATTTCGATTTCTGTTCCTTTTCCGCGATCACCTTTAGTGCGACGAACTCTCCAGCGGTCATCCTCGCCAATGTTGACGATGATATGCCTAAGTCGTTTCTAAAATCCGTTTTATTCTTCTATACATTACTGATTCGGAGATGGATGTCGAGACAATTGCTAATATGAACACGGTTGAGCTTTTGGCGCATCTTGGCGGACACTTAAAGGAGGTAATCGGAGCATGAACGTATATTACAGACAAACTGTCGTCGGTTGGTGAAACGTCTACTCTGCCGGTTCAGACGATCAATTCGTAAAATTAAATTCGGAGGACTTTCACACATTGCTTCCGCACGTATCCCAGCGAGCATTTGCGGGCTGCGAAGAGATCGAGATGAAGACAGCGCAGGAGCTATTCGATAAGGAGGTGCGGGGAAAAAGGGTGCCGATCAAGGCACCCGTTCTTTCACGCTTCTTTTTCTCTCCCAAGGATTTTGTCTAAAATAAATGAGAAGAAAGCAAACAGCAAGGACATGACCGCCATATCAACAATAGTTACGCCTGAATCCTTTTTGATCACAAAAAATAAAACTAGTTGTAGTATGAAGGTAATGATAAAAAACGATACGTATCTGGCTGCATTCATACGATGACATCCCCTTAATCTCTATTATTTTCCAATGCAACGGACACTAAACCACGCTAAACTTCCGGCTAAACCGAGAACACCGCCACGGATAGCACCACGTCCGACAATTGAAATTATTTTGATTGCGGCCTTTTTCCAAAGTCTCTTTTTTATCATTTTTTCAAGACCGCCGCCGATGAATCCTATTCCAGTAAAGTCGATAATTTTTTCTTTAAGGCATCCCCACCATGAAGCCGTCTGAAATTGACTTGACTGAGCCGCAGGATCGGGGACACCTTTCAAGTCCTCTGCTGTTAGTTCCTCTCCATTAACAAGTTTAACAAAAGCTTCCACTGTAGCAACGGCCGATTGACCGAATTTTTCCGCGACAATATCCTTATTGACAACGAATTTACCGTCAACTTCTGAAGAGGCTTTCCCGAAAATGAACTCTAAGTCCTCGGCTAATTGTTGCACTTCAATTTCTTCCTCGATTGTCGGCATTTCTAGCTGAATTTTTGATTCTGTCCTTGCTTGCGCTTCTGGAGAAAAAGGGACTAAACACATCCCAAACATACAAGCAACTGTCGTTGTCACGACTAGTTTTTTCATTACCACATCTTCCTTTCGTATGTTTTCGTATGTAGTTGATAGATTCATTGTACCAGTATAAGGAAAAGAATTTCATGAGGCTTACATAATATTATATAAATAGGAAAAAGTTAGGATTTACATAAGTCTTTAAAAATAAAAAAGACACCGAAAAACAGTGTCTTAAAGAATTCATATCCTCTTTTTCATTCTGCGTCTGCGCACTCACGTAAGAAAATCCCGTCCTTCACCGAACTTTTAAACAGCGTGTAGTCGCAGTTGTCACAGCGGCCGTAATGAACATCCGTATATTCGTAGTTTACAATCTTTATCTATCGGTCAGGCCGTTTGTTTTCCGCATGTAACGAATCAGCGCGCTTCAATGATGCCCTATACGGATTGATTCGAAATCATCCAAAGCATGGCCGCGATCTGATTTCGTGATTTAGATATTATGATACCGAAAATGGTGGATATAAAGTAACCCGTCAAATAAAGACATATTGGAATTACAGTTTATTAAAATGATACAAGCTTGCCTTTAGATTTCTAAATAGCGAACTCGAATCAGGGTTCCGGTAGAATCCGTTTTTAACAAGCTTACTCTTGAATTCAATTCATTTTTATTCTCTATCATGCAATGATTGGCTTGCTCGAAATTTGACATAGATGGAAAGAGTTCATTAAATGATGTACAACTTTTTATATCGTCTCTATTCGGGACAATGATAAAGTTTATTCGATCTAACCAAATTGCGTTGCCTTAACTACAATTTCGACTGAAAGACTTACGCAGGACGTTGCGCAATGCAGGGAAATCAGAGAAAAACCGCCGGAGTCCATCAGGCGGTTTTCTTTTCTTAGAAGATCTTGCGGAATTTGTTTTGATTTTGCGTAGAAATATTAGTTATTGCTGTGAAGAATCGATGATTAATGAAAGGAGTCTTTAATAATTTTATAGTTTTTATGGTTGACGACGGTTAAGGAGTCCAATTCCAAGTCTCTGTAGTTATCCATAATCGTGACATCAACGATAACTGAGTTTTCGTTTACTTTTTCCACGATTCCGGTGAGTCCATTTTTAAATTCGATGACGTTTCCGACTTTTGCAATCTTCAAATGACTTCCTCTCCTTTAAAGTGAATTAACCCATTGAAAGTATTTTGCAATATTTTCTTGGAGAAGTAAAGCGATTTGGGAAGCAACAGCACTATTGTTGTGCCCGCTTTCACTTAGTGATATAGTTATTTAGTTAAAGATGATTCCCAAGGAGAAGGAGAGAGGCAAGATGACTGATGAAAATGCCATTGACCAGATCGAGAACCTGAGATCAGGAAGCATTCATGAACTCCGCGTGAAAAAAGAGGATTTTCTTTCTTTTAGAGCCATCTTAACAAAGCAGGAAGATTTTAAACATTTTCGGGGCATCGCCGAGCACGGGGGAGACATTATCTTTCAATATATGAAAGAACCTAGAAGCTAAAAGGCTTTCTCAGAATGACTGAGAAAGCCTTTTTTTATTTGAAGGTGTGCCATCCATATGTTGCTGGGTGTTTTGTTTTTTTTTGTAAAAAACGGTGTGGTCGATACAATTATGTGCCAGCAGAACGGATTGATGGAAAGCCTGCCAATAATTTATCAATGAAAACAATGAATGGTCTTGTTATTGTAAGAACTATGTTTTTTCGAAGAAGATTTGACAAGGAGGAATGAAATGAAATCGAAATTTGCTGCGATAGCTGCTTTTTTAATCTGTATGCTGCCGGCGGCAAGAATCGAACATGCTCAAGCTGTCATGTTATTCTCGAAAAAAGATAAACAGGAAATGGAACGGCTGCTTCAAAGCCTTGATCCCGAACAACATCCATCTTTTTCTCACTTGACAGATGAAAAAAATTTCATCGAAACTTTGCCTAAGCAGGATGTGGAGGAGAAAGAAGAAAAAGAGGATTCTCCAGAGATTACAGGTGAAGAAAAAGAATTGTTATCCAGGCTCGTACATGCAGAAGCTAAAGGCGAGTCATTTAAAGGTAAAGTGGCAGTGGCCAATGTCGTCCTGAATCGGGTTGGTGACGGCGGTTTTCCTGACAGCATAAAAAGCGTGATCTACCAAAAAAACGCTTTCGAGCCTGTTCTGAATGGCAGCATTAATAGAAAACCAGACCGCGAATCAGTTGAAGCTGTCGAAGTAGCGGTTGATCATGATAAAAAAGAAACGGACGCTTTATATTTTTATAATCCCGACATCGCCACGGATGGCTGGATTAAAACAAGAAAAGTCGTCGAACGCATCGGCAATCATGTCTTTGCGATATAACTATGCAGTCAAGGCTGACCGAGCCTTGGCTGTTTTTATTTCTCGTATTCTTTTTCAAGATTATCACCCTTTTCATATGATGAAAAGAATTAATTTTTTGATACTTTATTGAAAAATCTTTTCAAAATGAAATGTTAAAAAGAAAATAATTTTGAGACTTGTCTCATATGATGGGATATAACCACCCTAAGACAAGGAGAGACCTCATGAACCGTTTTATAAAAGGAATCGTTCTTCTTTCGCTAGCAGCTTTTTTTGCAGAATGTCTTGAGTTCGTCATTAACATGATTCTTGCACGGGAGCTTGGCGAGCATGGCATGGGGCTCTATATGAGTGTGTTGCCCTCGATATTTTTAGTAGTGGTTATAGCAAGCCTTGAGCTGCCTGTTTCAATATCGAAGTTTATCGCGGAATCCAATCCGAAGCTGCATGAAAGCATGCTGAAACACGCCTTGAGGATGACGGCGGTCTGCACGGCATTTTCTACAGTAGCTGCAATTATCATCCTACCCTTTATTCCGGTATTTGATTCTTACCATCCTTTAATCAGAGGCATTGTGATCGGGATGATCCCTACTGTTGCATTTACATCGATTGCAAGAGGATACTTCATGGGCGTCCAGCAAATGGGGAAAATCGCAATAGCGAATGCATTGAAAAAAATCTTTCAGCTCATCGGGTTGTTTTTATTTTTTCAATGGTATTCCTTTGAATTGGATACCTCTGTTCTGATCTCGCTGTTTGTCCTTTTTGCCAGTGAAGTTGTTGTTTTTGTGTATTTATATTCCCAGTTTGTTTTAGTCAGGAGGACTGCAGCAAAAGGGCGGCATGTCCATTTGCGGCGAAATGATGTATTGAAACGGCTGCTCACCGTTTCGATACCGACGACGGGATTGCGGGTTTTTCATGCCATTACAAATGCCGTCGAACCATTTTTGGTAAAGGGGACACTGCTTGCCGCAGGCGTTTCCAGAACAGCGGCCATCGACCAGTTCGGCATGCTCTCTGGCGTTGCCATGACGATAGGCTTTTTTCCGGCTTTTATCGCCCATTCGCTAATGGTCGTCATGATTCCGAGTATTTCTGAAAGCTATGCCTACGGACAATACGATAGAGTTATCAAACGGCTCAAGCAAGCGATTTTCATGACTCTTCTTTACGGAATCCCGTCTGTTATGGTGATGTATCATTTTGCGGAGCCGCTGACCCACTTGTTTTTTGATTCAGTAAAAGCCGCCTTCTACCTTAAGCTGCTTTGGCCGTATTTTTTATTTCATTTTTTCGTCATGCCTTTGCAAGCTTGCTTAATCGGGATGGGATTGGTCAAAGATGCTTTTTATCATAATGTCTGGGCAAGCGTCATCTCGTTTTTGATGATGTATACGCTTGGATCAATGCAGAGTCTGCAGATGACGGGGATCATCCTTGCGATGAACACGGGGATGCTTTTACTGACGGCTCTCCACTATGTCACGATTTGCAAAGAACTGGGCGTCTCCTTGTTTTTAACGAATAAATCAGGTTCGCCGAGAATAGAAAGTCGCTGAGATGAAAAGCGGGGCTTTGATCTCCTTCATACTTTCCGGCTTTATCGGGGAAGCTAAAATAAAAAAGGGGAGATCAAGATCATATGAAAAGAAAAGGCGCTTTTTATGATCCACTCATTCTTTTGCTGTGTGCAGGCATTTTCTTCTTTCAGCCGCCGGCGCTTGCAAAAAATGCTGCACCTGCAGTCATGCATATGAAAACGATAGAAGGACAGCGGGTGATCATCCCGGCCGAAGGACAGAAGACGATCATTCATTTTTGGACGACCTGGTGCCCTCCGTGTCGGGAGGAGCTGCCCCGTTTTCAGTCTTATTATGAAGAAAAACAGCCCGATGTAAAATTAATCACCGTTAATTTGCTTCATGCGGAAAAAAACGAGCAGACGGTGAAGCAGTTTATTAAAGCGAACAAACTTTCATTTCCGATTATTTTTGACACTAAAGGCGACATGATGAAAGCCTACAATGTCATGACGATACCTTCAACGTTTTTTATCAATGAAAAAGGCGAGCTTGAGAAATCGGTTGTCGGACCGATCACAGTTGAACAGATGAAGGAATGGACCGGGAAGAAAAGCTGAACTGATGTTCGGCTTTTTTTTGCGGATAAACAAAAATGATAATTAATATCAAAAAGAAATTATAATAATTATTATTTGAAAAGGGATCATCCCGTGCTATAATGAACTTAGAAAAAGGGTGTATTTTCAAGAGGTGCAAAACGGGCACATCCTTTATATAAAAGAAAAAGATGTATTATTTATGCTGTCGGATGGCGGCAATTTGTTTTTTAAAAAGATAATTGACGATGAATTACATTCTCAATTAGGGAGGACTTTAAGATGCAATTAGATATCCGGAATCAATCACAGCCAAAACAGCATAGGCTTCATTTTGAGAATTGGAGACAGCATGGCGAATTAGCTGCCGCGCTTTTATCAGGTTTCCTCATCCTTGCCGGCTGGCTGTCGTCCAGCTATGAAACATTGTCTATCATTCTGTTTTTGTCAGCCTTTTGTATTGGGGGTTTTGCAAAAGCAAAAGAGGGAATTCAGGAAACCCTTTCAGAAAAGACGCTGAATGTCGAGCTTCTGATGATATTTGCGGCAGTCGGGTCTGCGATCATCGGCTACTGGGCCGAGGGGGCCATCTTGATTTTTATATTTTCACTCAGCGGCGCCCTTGAAACCTATACATTGAATAAAAGCAAGCGCGATTTGACGTCGTTAATGAAACTGGAGCCGGAGGAAGCCGTTTTACTGGAAGCGGGTGGCTTGAAAAAAGTTGCAGCGGCTGAGCTGAAGTCAGGCGATCTTATTATGGTCAAGCCGGGGGAGCGAATCGCCGCCGATGGAGAAATCGAATCTGGAAAAACAAGCGTTGATGAGTCTGCTCTCACGGGTGAATCCATTCCGGCGGAAAAAATGAACGGAGATGCCGTATATGCCGGCACGGTTAATTTGAGCGGCTCTCTAACAGTGCGTGTCACAAAGGCAAACGAAGATTCCCTTTTTAAAAAAATCATCAAGCTGGTGGAATCCGCCCAAAACAGTGTTTCACCTTCTCAAGCGTTTATTGAACGTTTTGAAAATCTTTATGTCAAAGTGGTTTTGCTCGCAGTCGGACTGCTGCTTTTTCTCCCTCATTACGCGCTCGGCTGGACCTGGAGTGAGACGTTTTACCGGGCGATGGTGTTTATGGTGGTGGCTTCGCCTTGTGCGCTTGTCGCTTCCATCATGCCGGCAGCCTTGTCGCTGATATCTAATGGGGCGAGAAACGGACTGCTTGTCAAAGGCAGTGTTTTTCTTGAAAAGCTAGGCAACACTCAGATCGTTGCCTTGGATAAAACGGGAACGATCACAAACGGAAAACCTGCTGTAGAAGATATGCTTGTAGCTGAAGGCCTGGAGGAAAAGGAATGCCTGGAAGCTGCGGCAGCCATTGAAAAACAGTCTGGCCATCCCCTCGCAAAAGCGATTGTCAAATATGCTGAAGCAAAAGGGATTTCTTCAGTCGCAAATGTATCGATAGAGGAGACGTCCGGTTTTGGGGTCAAGGCTCAATACCGGGGGGAGACATGGCTGCTTGGAAAAGCCGGATTTGTCGGTGAAGAGGAAACAAAACAATTTTTTGCTGCATCAGTTCAAAGGCTTGCTGAACAGGGAAAAACGATCGTTTACTTGAAAAAAGGCGGCCGTATTGCCGGATGTTTTGCATTAAAGGATCAAATCCGGCCTGAAGCGAAAACGGTGATTGGCGAGCTGAACCAGCTCGGCATTCAGACGGCGATGCTGACCGGGGACCAGCCTGAAACGGCAGCGGCGATTGCGCGGGAAGCGGGGCTGAAAATGGTTGTTTCAGAATGCTTGCCTGACAGAAAAGTAGAGGAAGCGCAAAAGCTAAAAGGAACGTATGGGACAATTGTCATGGTAGGAGACGGCATTAACGACGCGCCTGCTCTTGCAGCCGCCGATGTGGGCATTGCAATGGGAGAGGGAACTGATGTGGCCTTGGAAACGTCTGATGTTGTGCTAATGAAAAACGATTTAACAGGACTGACGAACATGATTCGGCTGTCCAGGAAAATGAACAGGATCATAAAACAAAATGTCATTTTTTCTTTGACTGTGATCTGTCTTCTGATCTGCACCAATTTCCTGCAAATTCTTGACCTGCCGCTCGGCGTTATTGGACATGAAGGAAGCACACTGCTTGTCATCTTAAACGGACTGAGACTATTAAAATCGTAAAATAGGAAGCGGCTGTCATGCTAAGGGCAGCCGTTTTTGTTTTGAACTCTCCTCACAATGACAGAAAAAAGCAAACAGACCAACCTTATCAATCGGTTGCGGTCCTTTTAAAAATGTTTTAAGCAAACGGCTCCTCTTAAGACGCCGGCCAACTAATAGAATCCAAAACACCGCACGATAAAACGGCCCGGAATCTGAGCAAGAAGTAAGAAAAACTGCTACAATATAGATGAAGGTTTTACATACATGAATCGTTTTTAAGGAGTGACCAAACGTGGAAAGAATTGAAAAAATCTCTTCCTGGTTGAAGGAAAAAGATATTTCGTCAGCTTTTATCCATTCAAAAGAGAATGTTTTTTATTTAACTCGCTTTTATACAGAGCCCCATGAAAGGCTGATGGGCGTTTTTGCATTTCCAAATGAAGAGCCGTTTTTTATTTGTCCGCTGATGGAGAAAAATCAGGCGAAAGCAGCGGGCTGGGCGTATGACATCATCGGCTATGAGGATCACGAAAACCCGTGGGATCTGATAGCAGAAGCCCTGAAAAAACGAAACCTCAAGCTTTCGAAAGTGGCAGTCGAAAAAGAAGCGATTTCCCTTTCGCGTGCTGAAATGCTGAAAGAGGTTACGAACGGCGCTGAGCTGGTGTCTGCAGAAATGAAGCTGAACGAACTCCGCCTTGTAAAAGATGAAAACGAAGTCCGCATTCTCCGCGAAGCGGCAAAGCTCGCCGACTACGGGGTTGAAGCGGGAGCCGCCGCTTTAAAAGAAGGGATTGCAGAAATCGAAGTTGTCGCCAAGATTGAATATGAACTGAAGAAAAAAGGAATCCAGGGAATGTCCTTTTCAACGATGGTTCTGTTTGGCGAAAAATCGGGGCAGCCGCACGGAAACCCCGGAAGCAGGACGCTTGAGGCAGGCGACTTTGTCCTTTTTGATTTGGGCGTGATCATTGACGGGTACTGCTCTGATATTACAAGAACCCTTGTTTATAAAAACGCCAATGACCAGCAGAAGGACATTTATGAAACGGTGCTAAAGGCCGAAACCGCTGCTCTCCAAATGAGCAAGCCCGGCGTAAGGATCGGCGATCTAGATTTGAAAGCGCGGGGCATTATCGAAAAAGCGGGATATGGAGATTATTTTCCGCATCGCCTTGGTCACGGGCTTGGCATTTCGACGCACGAATACCCATCCATGAGCCATAACAATGACGAACGATTAAAAGAAGGAATGGTTTATACGATTGAGCCGGGCATCTATGTACCGGAAATCGGCGGCGTTCGAATTGAAGATGATGTCCTTGTCACAGCAGATGGTGCTGAAACTCTGACCAAATATCCGAAACAGCTGACCGTGATTTCTTAACATGAAAAAGAACCCGTTGTAAAGCGGGTTCCTTTTGTTTGTTTCAATGTCGTCAATTCGTGTATGGCTGGATTGCAAAAAAACTTCCACACTCTTTTCCTTTATTTTGACTTCATTTACACTAAAGATATCAATCCTTTGAGATGAAAAAATCGTCAAAAGAGCGAAATGGTTTGACCTCATGCTTTTCTTTAAGCGGTTTCATAGCCGCTTTTGAAGACAGTACGATGATTATACATAAGAGGATCAGAATAAAGATACCCATTTTTCTTCTCCTTTCCAAATTGAAAACGTGTTCAGCACCGGTGCTGTTTATATTCTAAAGTATGAAACGCATTCCAGATCAAGAAAGAATTGAAAGAAGGGAAAACGAATGGCGAATATCAGGGAAATAGCCAAAGCGGCGGGTGTTTCAATTACGACTGTTTCAAGGGTTCTCAACGGACATCCCTATGTAAAAGAAGAAAAGCGGAAAAAAGTCCTTGAGACGATTGAGCGGCTTGAATATGCGAGAAATATGCATGCCGTCCATTTATCAAAAGGCTTTTCCAACATGATCGGCGTTGTACTTCCGACAATCAGCCTTCCGTATTTCTCTGAATTGATTGAAGGAATTGCCGAAGAGGCGGCCAAAGCCGGCATTCACTTTGCGCTTTATCAAACAAATTATCAATTGGAAAAAGAAATTTTTGCATTGGAGCAGTTGAAGCAGCGGCAGGTCGACGGCTTGATTTTTTGTTCAAAAGCGATGTCTGATGAGGAGCTTTTAAACTGGCGGGAAACAGGGCCGTTCATCCTTTGTCAGGATTCGAGGGAACAGCATTTTTCAACGATCAGCATCCCGCATCAGGAAGCGTTCCGCTGCGGATTGGATTTTCTGATTGAAAAGGGGCATAGAAAAATCGCGATCGGCTTGGCGAGGAAAAATGGAGTGAACAGCCACTTCCGCTTGACCGCTTATAAGGAAGCGCTCGCCGCCATAGGGGAAACATACCGGGAGGACTGGGTTTTTGAGAGGTCATTAACGATTACCGACGGGCGAAAGCTGTTTTCGGAATGGAGCAGAATGGAGGAGAAACCAACGGCGGTGTTCGTTGCCAATGACCAAGTATCAGCAGGGCTCTATCTTGAAGCTCGGCATCACAATATAGATATTCCCGGCAAGCTCGCTATTTTAAGCTGTGATAATCAGCCGATCAGCGAAGTTCTCGGTATTTCAACGATCGAAATTAAGATAAAAGACATGGGCAGACACGCCTTTCGCCTCCTTCAAAAAAGAATCAGCGGACATGATCCTGAAAAGCAGATCATCTCCTACAAACTGGTGAAACGATTGACAGTCTAATAAAAAATATCAATCATTTTTCAGTTAGTGATCAAATTTCGACATTTTTCATCAAAATCGTTGAAATAAATTGACGCGCTTTCATGAGTTTTGTACGATATGAGAGATTGATGACAAAAAGGAGCTGAGGATCGTGAATAGATCCTTTACCGTTGAAAAGGTACTCAACAACAACGTTTTAATCGCTCTGCACGAAGATTACAGAGAGGCTGTCTTGATTGGAAAAGGGATCGGATTTGGCAAAAAACGCGGAGATCTTATCGATCATGAGAACTATGAAAAAATGTTTATCCTCGAAAATGATAAAGAGCAGACGCAGTATAAGAAGCTCCTCACATATGTCGATGAGAAAATGGTTGATATCGCCAATGACGTCATTTACCATATCGCGCAAAAGATCGGCCAGCCGCTTAATGAGCATATCCATGTCGCTCTTACAGACCATATTGCATTTGCAGTTAAGCGCTTAGAAAAGGGTTTTGATATGAAAAACCCGTTTTTGCTTGAGACGGAATCGCTTTATCCGCAAGAATACGAAGTGGCCAAAGAAGCTGTCAAGATGATCAATGAACAATCCGACATTCAGCTCCCTGATGGGGAAATCGGTTTTATTGCGCTTCATATTCACAGCGCGATGACGAACCGGCCGCTGTCTGAGGTCAATCAGCATTCACAGCTGATCTCGCGGCTTGTTCAGGTGATTGAAGATGCTTTTCAGATGAAAGTCAACAGAGAAAGCGTTAATTATTTGCGTCTGATCCGTCATTTGCGGTTTACGATTGACAGGATCAAGCGGGAGGAACCCATTCAAGAGCCGGAAAAATTAATGTTGTTGTTGAAAACGGAATATCCGCTGTGTTACAATACTGCTTGGAAGATGATAAAAATCTTGCAGCAATCGCTCAAGAAACCTGTTCATGAGGCAGAAGCTGTTTACTTAACATTGCATTTGTACCGTTTAACTAATAAAATTTCATAACGCCTTTATAACGTGTTACTGATTCGATCAGGCATGAGTGAAAAAGGGAAGAAATGAAGAGGCTGTCTTTTATTTCTTTGTGTACCCGCTTTCACCCATGCCTTTTTTGTCGTTTTAAAAACGAAATGTAAACGGTTTAATTGAAAAAAAGAATGCCTTTTGTACGAAGTTGTCATGAATTTTTGCTGTAAGGTCAAACTATCCTTAGAGGGGGTAAAAACAATGTTTAAATCGCTATTCGGCGTTCTGCAGAAAATCGGGCGGGCGCTTATGCTTCCTGTTGCGATCCTGCCGGCTGCAGGGATTCTGCTTGCCTTAGGTAACGCCATGCAAAATCCGCAAATGACAAAGGTTGCGCCGTTTCTAACAAATGATGCGGTTCAGCTTGTTGCGAAAGTGATGGAAAGTTCAGGTGATGTTGTTTTCACCAACTTGGCGCTGTTATTCGCAGTCGGTGTTGCGATCGGCTTGGCCAATGGTGACGGTGTCGCCGGTATCGCCGCGATCATCGGATATCTTGTCATGAATGTCACGATGAGTGCGGTACTTCTTCAAAACGGCTCGATTCCGAGCGATGCTGTTGAAAGAGCACAATTTTTCACTGAGAACCATCCGCAATATACGACAATGCTCGGTATTCCGACTTTGGCGACCGGGGTGTTCGGCGGTATTATTGTCGGTGTTCTCGCCGCTGCGATGTACAATCGCTTCTTTAAAATCGAACTTCCGCAATACTTAGGATTCTTTGCCGGAAAACGCTTTGTTCCGATTATCACATCAATCAGCGCTTTGCTTCTCGGACTAATCATGCTTGTGATCTGGCCGCCGATCCAAGGTGCGTTGAACAGCTTTTCAACAAACCTGCTGGCCGCCAATGAAGCGCTTGCAGCCTTAGTTTTCGGAACGATTGAACGTGCACTGATTCCATTCGGATTGCACCATATTTTCTACTCGCCGTTCTGGTATGAGTTCTTCAGCTATACAAACCAGGCTGGAGAAATTATCCGCGGAGACCAAAGAATTTTCATGGCGCAAATTAAAGACGGTGTTGAATTGACAGCGGGAACATTTATGACTGGTAAATATCCGTTCATGATGTTCGGTCTTCCTGCCGCAGCGCTTGCGATCTACCATGAAGCAAAACCGAAAAACAAAAAGCTTGTCGCAGGTATTATGGGTTCAGCTGCGCTGACGTCTTTCTTAACGGGTATTACTGAACCGATCGAATTCTCATTCTTGTTTGTTGCACCGATTCTTTTTGCGATTCACTGTGTGTTTGCCGGGCTGTCATTCATGATGATGGACATCCTGAATGTCAAGATCGGAATGACGTTCTCCGGAGGTCTGATCGATTACTTCCTGTTCGGCATTCTGCCTAACCGTACGGCCTGGTGGCTTGTGATCCCTGTCGGCTTAGTGCTGGCTGTGATCTACTACTTCGGATTCAGGTTTGCGATCCGAAAGTTCAACATGAAAACGCCTGGACGTGAAGAAGAGACAGAAGAAGCTTCAAGTGGCGGCTCGGAATCAGCCGGAGACCTGCCATACGAGATTCTTGAAGCAATGGGAGATAAAGAAAACATCAAGCACCTTGATGCATGTATTACAAGACTTCGTGTAACCGTCAATGATCAGAAGCAAGTTGATAAAGAGCGCTTGAAAAAGCTTGGCGCATCAGGCGTACTTGAAGTCGGCAATAACATTCAGGCGATCTTCGGACCGAGATCAGACAATTTAAAATCACAAATGCAGGATATTATGTCAGGACGCACACCGCGCCCTGAAAAAGCTCCGAACGCCGCTGAGGAAGTCGAGCAGCAGATTGAAGAAGCAATGGTTGAGCCTCTTCAAAATGAAGCGGGTGAAGAAGTATTCGTTTCACCGCTTGCAGGAGAGCTTCATCCGATTACTGATGTACCCGACCAAGTTTTCTCTGGAAAAATGATGGGTGACGGATTCGCGATTCTCCCTTCAGAAGGCACAGTCGTTTCTCCTGTAAGAGGAAAAGTGCTGAACGTCTTCCCGACAAAACATGCGATCGGTCTGCAATCCGACGGCGGCAGAGAAATTCTGATTCACTTTGGAATCGATACTGTCAGCTTGAAAGGTGAAGGTTTCACGTCGTTTGTTTCTGAAGGAGACCACGTTGAACCGGGACAGAAGCTGCTTGAAGTCGATATTGAAAAAGTGAAGGACCAAGTTCCTTCTCTGATGACGCCTGTCATTTTCACAAACCTTGCAGAAGGCGAAAGTGTGAGCTTGCAGGCAGAAGGCAATGTCAGCATCACTCAGGACGAAATCGTCCGCATTGAAAAATAAATTCACAAAATGGCCGTACTTGTCAGATGACATGTACGGCTGTATGATATAATATTGTGAATGTATTAAAGCTTTAAATTAAAAGGAGATTGATAAAAATGGCACAAAAAACTTTTAAGGTAACTGCAGATTCTGGTATCCACGCGCGTCCAGCGACAGTTCTTGTACAAACGGCAAGCAAATATGATGCAGATATCAATCTGGAATATAATGGCAAAACCGTAAACCTTAAATCTATTATGGGTGTTATGTCACTTGGCATTGCAAAAGGTGCCGAAATTACGATTTCTGCTTCAGGCGCTGACGAAAATGATGCTCTTTCCGCACTTGAAGAAACAATGAAAAGCGAAGGACTCGGCGAGTAATGCTTGAATTGAAAGGAATAGGTGCGTCAGCCGGTATTGCGATCGCAAAAGCATATCGGCTTGAGGAGCCTGATCTAACGGTTGAAAAGAAAAATATCTCTGATTCTGAGGCGGAAGTAAATCGTTTTGAACAAGCCATCGAGCATTCGAAAAAAGAGCTTGAAACGATTAAAAGCCATGCTTTAAAAGAGCTTGGAGAAGATAAAGCGGAAATCTTTTCTGCGCATCTTTTGGTTTTAAGCGATCCTGAACTATTAAACCCGATTAAAGATAAAATCAAATCAGATTCCGTGAATGCGGAGTTTGCTTTAAAAGAAACGGCGGACATGTTTGTCACAATGTTTGAGTCAATGGATAACGAATATATGAAAGAACGCGCCGCAGATATCCGCGATGTCACAAAGCGTGTCACTGGACATCTTCTCGGTGTTGACATTCCAAACCCGAGCCTCATTTCCGAAGAGGTCATTATCGTTGCCGGTGACTTGACTCCTTCTGACACAGCTCAATTAAACCGCCGTTTTGTTAAAGGGTTTACAACAGATATCGGCGGACGGACATCCCATTCAGCTATCATGGCCCGCTCTTTGGAAATTCCTGCGGTTGTCGGAACAAAAGCGGCGACGAAGGACATTCAAAATGGCGTAACTGTGATCGTAGACGGGATCAACGGCGATGTGATCGTCGATCCTTCACAGGACATCATCAGCCAATATGAAGAAAAGCATCAAAGCTTTTTGGCGCAGAAAGCGGAATGGGCCAAGCTAGTCAACGAACCGACTGTAACAAGCGACGGCCACCATGTTGAACTTGCTGCGAACATCGGGACTCCTGATGATGTAAAAGGCGTTCTCGAAAATGGCGGGGAAGCCGTCGGACTTTACCGTACAGAGTTTCTTTATATGGGCAGAGATCAGCTTCCGACTGAAGAGGAGCAATTTGATGCCTATAAAACCGTTCTTGAGCGTATGGAAGGCAAGTCTGTTGTCGTTCGTACCCTTGATATCGGAGGAGACAAAGAGCTCCCATATCTTGAGCTGCCAAAAGAAATGAATCCTTTCTTGGGGTACAGAGCCATCCGTCTCTGCCTTGATGAGCAGGACATTTTCAGAACACAGCTTCGCGCGCTGCTTCGGGCTAGTACATATGGAAACCTGAAAATCATGTTCCCTATGATTGCGACTGTTAATGAATTTAGACAAGCAAAAGCGATTCTTTTAGAAGAAAAAGAAAAGCTTCAATCTGAGGGGCAGACAGTTTCCGACGACATTGAAGTCGGAATGATGGTTGAAATTCCGTCTACAGCAGTGATCGCTGATCAATTTGCTAAAGAAGTCGATTTCTTCAGCATCGGAACGAATGACCTGATTCAATATACAATGGCTGCTGACCGGATGAATGAACAGGTATCTTACCTTTATCAGCCATACAATCCTGCGATTCTCCGCTTGATTACACTTGTCATTGAAGCCGCTCATAAAGAAGGAAAATGGGTCGGCATGTGCGGTGAAATGGCTGGAGATGAAATTGCGATCCCGATTCTTCTAGGCCTTGGCCTTGATGAGTTCTCAATGAGCGCAACTTCAATCCTTCCGGCGAGAACGCAAATCAGCAAGCTTTCCAAAAAAGAAGCAGAATCGTTCAAAGAACAAATTCTGTCAATGAGTACAACAGAAGAAGTCGTCCAATTCGTAAAAGAAACGTTCAATCGGTCGTAAATCATTTGTAAGAGCCCAGACGGCATTCCATTGCCTGTCTGGGTTTTTTGTTTTGCAGGAATGAGCTTTGATCCGGACGGGGATAATACATGTTATCGATCTGGAGGAAGGGGTTTTTTTATGTCAAGACAAGATTTCAAGGCGGGAGATCAGGTGTATGTCATTTACCGGAATCCGCATGCCGCAAATGTAGCCCATATTAAAGAAGCTGAAGTTGTCGAACACCCGCTGCATGAAGGCGAACTGGCATTGTTTCTGTATGATACATACCACGCGCTCGCAGAAGATGATGCTGTTTTTTCTTCATATGAAGAGGCAGAGCGGATTTATCGTGACTTATTTGACGGGCTTTAAACATTTTCTAAGTATAACAAATCCGGTTCATGCAAAAGGTATTGGAAATAAGGTAAAGGATGTGTCAGCTTCCAATGATTAAACCGTTTGTTCCCCAGCTTGTCTACATTGAACCGAAGGCTTTGGAATACCCGCTCGGCAGAAAACTGAGAGATCAATTTTTACATATGGGCCTTGAGATCAGAGAAACGACTTCCCACAACCAGGTGAGGAATATTCCGGGAGAAGGCCACCTGCAAAAATACCGGAATGCAAAATCGACTTTAGTCATCGGCGTCAGAAAAACGCTGAAGTTCGACTCATCAAAACCGTCCGCAGAATACGCGATTCCGTTTGCGACTGGATGCATGGGCCACTGCCACTACTGCTATCTGCAGACAACGATGGGCAGCAAGCCTTATATCAGGACATATGTCAATGTTGAGGAAATCCTTGATCAGGCTGATGAGTACATGAAGGAGCGCGCTCCTGAAGAAACACGGTTTGAGGCCTCCTGCACATCTGACATCGTCGGAATTGACCATTTAACACATACATTAAAACACGCGATTGAGCATTTCGGAAAAACGGATCTTGGAAAGTTGCGTTTTGTGACAAAGTTTCACCATGTCGACCATTTGCTTGATGCTGAACATAATGGAAAAACAAGGTTCAGATTCAGCATCAATGCCGATTATGTCATTAAAAGCTTTGAACCCGGCACTTCTCCTTTGGATAAACGGATCGAAGCGGCTGTGAAAGTGGCGGAAGCAGGCTACCCGCTCGGCTTTATCATAGCGCCCATTTATATATATGACGGGTGGCAGGAAGGTTACAGGGTGTTATTGGAAAAGCTGGATCGTGCACTGCCGCAGCACACCAGAAATGACATCACCTTTGAAATGATCCAACATAGATTTACAAAGCCTGCAAAGCGCGTCATTGAAAAAAATTATCCGAAAACAAAGCTTGAACTTGACGAAGAAAAACGCCGCTATAAATGGGGCAGATACGGAATTGGAAAATATATTTATCAAAAGGATGAAGAAGCCGAGCTTCGGCATGCGCTGGAATTATATGTGGACAAATACTTTCCGGAAGCAAAAATCGAATATTTCACATAACAGAGCCTCTCCTTGAAAACAGGCTCTGTTTCTTCTATTTAATTACCGTGAGCAAAATAGCAAAATGAATGTGGAGATGAAAAAGGGATGGAAGAACTGAACCGGGCGATTGAACTGCGGAAAAACGGCAATCTGAAAGAATCCAACAAACTGCTTCTGCAATTTGGTAAAGGCTGATCCAGACAATGCGCCTGGAGCTTTGATGTCATGGGAGAAGAAGCAAAAGCTGTTAACAGGCAATCAGACTGGGATTGTGCAGATAGAACATTTGGGAAAAAGGAGACAGTTCTGAAAGGAATCGAATCGTTTCCGAATAACAGAGTCATCCAGATGTTTACATAATACAATTTAAAAGAGCACCATCAAGCCATGGCGCTATTGCTGCAGGTGCCTGCTGATACAGCGGCAGACAGTGAAATTCTAAACTATAAACATGCAATCGATTTCTATTCTGATCAATTGGACCGCATTTGGAAATAAACAAACCGGGGAAACACCTGATACGACAGGAGTTTCCCATTTTAATATGGAAGGAGGATTTCCCAGTCTGGAATCACACAAAGAGTCGGAACGTCCGCAATGAAAGGGAAGGAGCGCGTTTTACTCCGTCCCATACAGCCAGCCATATTGTTCATCTGGCTGACTTGTGATCATGCCGTATCCACCCGCCGCCCAGCAGCCGCTTCAGCCCTCTCATAACCAATTCGTATTAGGGGTACGGAAAGAGTCTCTATTTTTTGATGTATGCGAAAGTACTCCCTGTCTGTCACTTATTTCTCATTTGTGATGAAGACGGATTGGAGTAAAATCGACAAGCCCCAAGCAGGCCGGTCTTCTGCAACCGCCCGCAGAGCCCTCTTCCGGAAATATATCAATGTGGGAACGAAGCTCTTTTCATTCCATAAAAGTTCTGCGGTCAGTTTCCCTCTGCAAAAATACCCGCGCGGAAACATCGTCATCTGAATTATTGCGGATTTCAACCTGCTGATCAGAAGTGCCGTGATCGACGTAAAATCGTTTTATTGATCGAACCACCACATTTCCCGCATGATATCGTTAAATTTGCCTCTAGTCTTAAACAATACAGGAGAAAAGCCGATAAAAAAAGTATGAAAGTGTACGTAAAGGAGGGATTCGCATGTTTAAAAAACTGCACATTAAAATAGCCGGATTCGTAGCTGTCTTACTGATTCTGACAGTGATTGTTCTCCAATTGTCAACAACGTTCATACTGAAATCCATGCTTCAGGAAGAAGCGGAACATTCAACCTCAAGCCTGCTCAACTCGATTAAAGGGAATATAGAGCTTCAATTGAAGAACTATGAAATCGCTTTAAACCGTATGAGCGACGGCCAAATGAGTCAGTCGTTTTTAGAGAACGATGAAGATAAAACGCTCGTTAAGCTTGTTAACAATGAATTAGAGCAAATCAAGGAAAAAAACGAGTTTGTCAATTTTGCTTATATCGGTACAGATAAAAAAGAAACGCTTATATACCCGGAAACTACATTTGATAAAGATTTTGATCCGACGACCCGGCCATGGTATACACTAGCTGAAAAAACACCTGACCAGGTCGTTTGGACTGAACCATATGAAGATGTTGTGTCAGGAGAGATGATGATAGCGGGGGCAAAAGCAATCGTTGTCAACAATAAAGTAAAAGCTGTAATCGGCTTTGACATTTCATTAAATTCATTAAACAAAATCATTGAAAACCAAAAGATGCCTTATGACGGATATGCATTTATCATCGACCAAAACGGGACAATGCTGGCACATCCATCAAAACAGGGTGAAGACATGTCACAAGATAAGACGTACAAAGACATTCCTTCCGCAAAAGACGGGATCAAGATAGGCAAAGACAATGTCATCGCTTATCAGACGATCGACGGCACGGGCTGGAAAGTCGGGACGCAGTTTCAAACTGACAAACTGCTGTGGGTCGCACAAGAAATGAACAAAATTGTGATGATCGTCTCAGTCATCGCTTTAGCGGTCGCGATCATCTTGAGCTATTTCTTGGCCAAAACCATTACAGGGCCGATCAAACAGTTGATTGGCAAAACCAAATCCGTCTCTGAGGGAGATTTGACTGTTCAAACGGCCGCTAAGTCAAAAGATGAAGTCGGAACGCTTACAAAAGACTTTAACAAGATGGTCGAGCACATGAAAGAGATGATTCTTAAAGTGAGAGCGTCATCTGGAAAGGTAGCGGAAACAACCGATCAATTGCGGGCTGTCTCTGGAGAAACGGTATCAACGAGCGATGAAATCGCCAAGGCGATTGAAGAAGTCGCGACTGGTGCGACAGAACAGGCGGCAGAAGTTGATACCGTCAATGAAAAATCCGAGCGGCTGTCTGTCAAAATGAAAGGAATCGAAAATCATGCCGACAGCATCCAGAAGCTTTCAAGAACATCTGAAGAAGCAAGCTACAAAGGAATTGATGCGCTCGGGCAGCTCTTGGCGAAGTCAAATGAGGCCAACACCGAAACGAAAAAAGTGGAGCATATGCTTCAGCAGCTTGAAGACAAAACGAAGAATATTGAAGATGTCGTCACAGCGATCTCGGCGATATCTGATCAGACCAACCTACTCGCTCTAAATGCGAGCATTGAAGCAGCACGAGCCGGAGAAAGCGGACGCGGTTTCGCCGTAGTCGCAGAAGAGGTCAGAAAGCTGGCCGAGCAATCGGCAGCCTCTTCACAGCATATCAGTGAAACGGTCAAACAAATTCAGCTTGAAACAAAAGAAGCCGTTTCGGCGATGACTGAAGCAAGCAAGATGAATGAAGAACAAAATGACATGATCCATGAGACAGGGGAAGCGCTCAGCAAAATTACCGCCGAGATGCAGAACCTTGTCAAATCGATTGATCACATCTATGCAGAGATCTCGGATATGAGCGGAGAACAGCAAAGAATGACGGACTCGATTCAGAGCATTTCAGCGATTTCCCAGCAATCCGCCGCTGCAGCCGAGGAAGTCAGCGCCTCCACAAATGAACAGCTGACGGCTTTGGAAACGATCGCTACATCAACTGAAGCGCTAAGCAGCGCAAACAAAGATCTCTTAGATGCGATTAACAAATTTAACGTATAATGAAAGCTTCGGCTCCGGTGGTAAAGCCCCTTCTTGATCAAGAAGGGGCTTCATTTTTTAAAATCTCAGCATCCCAATTTTCTGAATATACATGTTACACTAGAAGAAAGAAGGGAGTTGATGTCTGGTGGAATTGAAGATCAAAGGCAAAACCGCGCTGGTCGCGGCCAGCAGCAAGGGCCTCGGAAAAGCGATCGCTGCGGCTCTTGCTGAAGAAGGCGCCAATATCATGCTGTCCGGCCGAAATGAAGCGGCATTAAAAAATGCCGCGGAAGAGCTGAGCGGCCTTGGGAGCGGTACGGTTTCATACGAAGTATGCGACCTCGCGAACGGGGATGAGATCAAAGCGCTTGTAGAAAAGACAGCTGAAGTGCACGGCACGGTGGATATGCTTGTCAACAATGTCGGAGGGCCTAAAGGCGGCAGCCTGTTAGAGCTCACAGACGATGATTGGACATCATCGTTTGAACTTCATCTGCTCAGCTATATCCGCTTGATTCGCGAAGCTTTTCCATACTTAAAAAAGAATGGCGGGCGCATCATCAATATCGCTTCATCATCAGTCAAACAGCCGATCCCGGGTCTGTTGCTTTCCAATACGTTTCGGATGGGAATTGTCGGTCTCACAAAATCTCTCGCGGAAGAATTGGCGGAACACCGCATCTTGATGAACACGCTTGCTCCCGGAAGAATCGCGACAGACCGTGTGGCAGATCTTGACCGGCAGAAAGCCGAAAAAACAGGCCTTTCCGAGCGGCAGGTGAAAGAAGATTTTGAACAGCAAATTCCGCTTGGCGCCTATGGAAAACCGGAAGAATTTGCACAATACGCAAGCTTTCTATTATCTGAGTGCAATACATACATGACTGGACAAACGCTGCTCATAGACGGCGGAATGGTCAAAGCAATATAAGGGGGAAACAACATGAAAAAAACAATCGGATTTATCGGCCTCGGTGTCATGGGAAACAGCATGGCCGCGCATATTTTGGCTGAAGGCTATCCCGCAGCCGTCTTTACGAGAACAAAACAGAAGGCGGACAACTTGGTGGAAAAAGGTGCGGTATGGAAATCGTCCGTGAAAGAACTGGCACAAGCGGCAGATGTCGTCATTACAATGGTCGGTTACCCCAAAGATGTTGAAGAAGTCTATTTTGGCAGCGGCGGAATTATTGAAAATGCCAAAACAGGTTCATATCTCATTGATATGACAACCTCCAAACCTTCGCTTGCCAAAAAAATCGAAGCAGCCGCAAAAGAGAAGGGGCTATATGCTTTAGACGCTCCGGTGTCCGGCGGAGACATCGGTGCACGTAACGGCACGCTTGCCATTATGGTCGGAGGAGAAAAGAAAGCCTATGATGAATGCTTCCCGATTTTTTCAGTCATGGGGGAAAACATTCAATATCAAGGTCCTGCAGGAAGCGGCCAGCACACGAAGATGTGCAACCAGATTGCGATTGCCGCGGGTATGATCGGTGTTGCCGAAGCGATGGCCTACGCCAGGAAATCAGGGCTGGAGCCGAAAAACGTTTTAAAAAGCATTACAACAGGAGCAGCGGGAAGCTGGTCGCTTTCCAATCTCGCACCAAGGATGCTGGAAGGCGATTTTGAACCGGGCTTTTATGTCAAACATTTCATTAAAGATATGGGGATCGCGCTTGAGGAAGCGGAGCTGATGGGTGAGAAAATGCCCGGCCTGGAGCTTGCCAAAACCCTTTATGACAAGCTGGCGGAAAAGGGAGAAGAAAACAGCGGCACACAAAGCCTGTACAAGCTTTGGAGCGATTACAGGTAAACAAAAAACCACTTGCATTTCCGAATGGAAAGCAAGTGGTTTTTTAGATCATGCTTATTTTCCGATGAACTGCTGGGTCCAGTAGTTGCCGTCTTTCACATATCCTACACCGATATGTGTAAAGTCAGGGTTCATAATATTTTTTCTGTGGCCTTCACTGTTCATCCAAGCTTTGACAACTTCTTGAGGCGTTCTTTGGCCTTTTGCAATGTTTTCGCCGGCAGTACGGTATGAGATGCCGAATTTCTTCATCATGTCAAACGGAGAACCGTAAGTCGGACTGTTATGGTCAAAGTAGTTGTTGTCTTTCATATCTTGAGATTTTGTGCGGGCTACCTTGCTTAATTTTTCGTCTAATGTAAGAGGTTTTAAGCCCTGTTTCTTTCTCTCAGCATTTGTCAGCTCAACGACTTCTTTTTCATATGCGCTGACTGAAGAAGAAGCTGAAGTTGTGTCTTTCTTTTGCTTGGAAGTCTGCTCTTTTGAAGCCGCAGGCTTAGAAGCTTCCTGTTTTTGAGTCTGAGTGTTTTCAGGCTTAGAAGCTTTAGGTTTAGAAGCTTCAGGCTTAGAAGCCTTAGGAGCAGAAGCTTTAGGCTGCTGAGTTGCTTGTTTCATATAAGATTGAAGCAGTGACTGAATTTTTTCTTGATCAGCTTTAGAAAGCTGGTTCGGATTTTGAATATTCAGTTTGCCGGCCAGATCAGAAACATTTATAGAATGGATGGTTTTGACTTGAACTTGTGGCTGTTCCTTAGCGTCTGCGTGCTGAATGCCGCTGAATGTAAAGATTGATGCAGCAGCAGCAGCTGTTAAAAGAAAAGCTTTTTTCATAAACTATTATCCTCCTAAATGTTGTGTTTTGTTTCGTACAGTAGCATCATAACACGGTTTTTTTGAAATAATAGATCCATTAATTCCCTTTGACAAGCGATTATTGTTAATTTTGACATAAAAAAATGAAAATCCCATTCCGGCAAGGTGTAACCAAATCTCTTTTTTACACGTCTTGTCATAAACGTACCAAATTTTAAATATGTTAGATAAATTTTAATATAAATAGAGATTGACAGCTTTTTATGAAACTTTAGATTGTAACAACCATTACAAAAGTGTTACAATAAACATCAGTTAATTAATGTAAAAATTGAATATTGTGAGAGGAGAGAGAGTTTCAGTGACTGAATCTGGACATGATCCGGCTGAAATGAAGAAAAGCAGACGATCACGGATGTGGCGGATCAACCTGTATTTCTTTGCGGTGTTCGCTTTGTTCGCGACGCTGATTGTAAAGCTGGGCCTCGTGCAAATCGTCGATGGAGAGGTATATGAGCAGGAGGCTTCCAAGACTGAAGCCAAAATTGCGTCCTATCCGGCTCCGCGGGGCAAAATGTATGATAGAAACGGGCGTGTTGTTGTCGACAACCAAAGCGTTCCCGCAATCACATATACCGTCATGACAAGCACAAAAACCAAAGAAAAAATAAGCACAGCTCAAAAACTCGCAGAATTGATCGATATTGACACATCGTTTTTGAAAGAGAGAGATTTGAAAGACTACTGGCTTGCTAAACATCCGAAAAAGGCGGCTGCGCTGCTGAAAGACGGAGAGAAAACTCTGAAGTCTGACAAAACATATAAGCTTCAGGTTGAACGTGTTCCTCAGGAAGAGATCAGAGCGCTGGAAAAGGATAAGGAAGAGCTTGAAATCGCGGCCATTTTCAGAAGGTTTTCAGGCGGCTATGCATATGAACCGCAAATCGTCAAAGCGATGGATCCGAAAACCACTTCAAAAGACGATGCAAAGCTGCTGGATGAAAAAGCTTCAAAACAGCTGCCTGCCAATGATTTGACCTATGAAGAAGTATCCCGCGTTTCCGAGCATTTGGAAGAACTGCCTGGGGTCGATGTCATTATGGACTGGACCCGCAAATACCCTTACGAAAAGACGCTGTACTCCATTTTCGGAGGCGTCACGACACCTGAACAGGGACTGATCAAAGAAAGGCAGGATTTTTATCTGACGAGGGGCTATGCCCGAAATGACAGAGTCGGAAGAAGCTATCTTGAGTATCAGTATGAAGAATATTTAAATCCTAAAAAAGCAAAAGTTCAATATACGGAAAATCGTTCAGGCGAGGTCATCAGCCAGGAAACGATTGATGAAGGAAGGCGCGGTTACGATCTGCAGCTGGCATTCGATATGGAGCTTCAAAAAAAAGTCGATAAAATCATCGAAGAAGAGCTCAATACATTCCGCGGTTCAAATTACATGCTTGACAGAGCATTCGTCGTGATGATGGACCCGAACAACGGCGATATTCTGTCAATGTCCGGAAAGCGGATCGTCGACGGCAAAATGACCGATTATGCGATCGGTGCATTTACGACCCAGTATGAAATGGGCTCGGCTGTGAAAGGCGCGACAGTGCTGGCCGGCTACCAGAACGGCATGCCGCACGGACAGCATTACCTGGATACACCTTTACATTTTGCAGGAAAAGTCAAAAAAGGCTCCTACACCGGAAACAGCATCGGCTGGACTGATGAAGTCCGGGCGCTTGAAAAGAGTTCGAACGTTTATATGTTCCATGTCGCGATGAATATTGCAGGGGTCACATATAAACCCTATGGCTCCCTCCCGGCGGACCTAGAGGACTTAGAGAAAATGAGATATTACTACAGCCAGTTCGGCCTTGGCGTCAAAACAGGCATCGACCTGCCGCAGGAATCAGCCGGGATGCAGACGACCCCGGATGTTGTGGGGGGGCTTATTCTAGATGAAGCCATCGGACAATACGATACGTACACGCCTCTGCAGCTTGCTCAATATATTTCTGCGATTGCCAATGGCGGATACAGGGTTCAGCCGAGGATTGTGAAAAGCATCCACCAGCCTGAGAGCGAAAAGCTCGGTCCGGTCATCGAAGACCGCTCTGCCAATGTTCTCAATCAAATCAACAACTCTCAAAGCGACATCCAAATCGTCAAGCAGGGATTAAAGAGGGTTACTCAGACAGGAACAGCAGCCGGAGCATTTGGGTCTCTTGACGTATCTGGCAAAACCGGAACGGCTGAAACCCACTATTACGGCACAAACAGAAACTGGTGGGGGACTGAGACATACAATATCACCTTTGCCGGCTATTACCCATCGGAAAATCCGCAGGTTGCTTTCAGTGTTGTCGTCCCGTCTATTAACGACAAAACGAAGATGAATAAAAGAATCGCCGCCAAAATCGTCGAAGCTTATGTCGATCTGCAGAAAAAATACAGCAAGGATTAGACAAAAAAGAACACGGATTTTTTCCGCGTTCTTTTTTTGTTATCAAAATTTGACGAATGCTAGAAGTTTTGAAGGAGATTCCTCGCATTTTAGCGAATCCTTTTAAGCAAAATAGTTTTAAAGAATGCTGGTCATGAATAGGGTATAAAGGAGGGATATGATGGAACAGAAAACAAAACGTTTTGAGCAATATAAGCCTCATAAGAATTTACAGGCAGTCCTTTCAGCAAACGGCCGTTTTATATACATATCTGCAAACTGCAAAAAACTTTTAAGCTATCAGCAGAATGAGCTGATCGGTACGTATTTGAAGGACTATTTACACGAGGACGATCTTTTTCTGGTAGAAAGCTATTTTTACAATGAACATCATTTGCTGCCATGCACCTTCAGATTTGTGAAAAAGGATTATACAATGATCTGGATCGAAGCATCGATTGATTTCGTGACTACCCATGTCGGAGAAAAAGAACGGGAAATCGTACTCAAAATGAGAGTGTTTGAAGACCGTCCCTCTAGGAAGAACAGCTCGAAAGAAGAGGAAGCCAATCTGAAAGAAGCAGCCAGACCTCCGGCAAAGGAGGAATTTGAAGCGATGGTTGAAGGCTTGCCCAATCCTCTGTGTATCAGCGTTCAAGGGGAAATCGTCTATGTCAATGACGCCATGGTCACCCTGCTCGGAGCAGAACATAAACAGCAAATTATCGGAAAGTATTCCTATGATTTTATTGAGAAAGAGTACCATGATATCGTCAAGAATCGAATTAAGAGGATGCAGCAGGGGCTTGAGGTCGGGATGATTGAGCAGACTTGGAAAAAACTAGACGGAACAAAGATTCATCTTGAAGTCAAATCAGCGCCGACCGTCTATCAAAACAAGAAAGCCGAGCTTCTGTTGCTCATCGATATTTCGTCAAGGAAGAAATTCCAGACCATTTTGCAAAAAAGCAGAGAACGCTACCAGCTGCTGATTCAAAACTCAATTGACACCATTGCCGTGATTCATAAAGGAAGATGGGTCTTTATGAATGAATCAGGGATTCGACTGTTTGAGGCGAAGTCATACGAAGATCTCATCGGCAAGGATATATACGAACATCTTCATCATTGTGATCATGAAGATGTAAAAGCAAGGCTGAAACGGATTACCGACCGGAAGTCTGAATCTGAGATCATCAAGCAGACATGGCATACGTTTGAAAAGCGGCTTATCTATACGGAAATGGTTTGCATTCCGACGACGTTTTTCGGGGAAACGGCCGTTCAGGTCATTTTAAGAGATATTTCTGAACGAAAGCAGACTGAAGAGCTGATGGTGCGCTCTGAAAAATTGTCGATTGCAGGGCAGCTTGCAGCCGGAATCGCCCATGAAATCCGCAATCCGCTCACTGCCATTAAAGGGTTTTTACAGCTGATGAAGCCGACGATGGAAGAAAATGAACATTATTTTGATATTATCTTTTCCGAATTAAGCAGAATCGAATTGATTTTGAGCGAGCTTCTCATGCTGGCCAAGCCGCAGCAAAATGCGCTGAAAGAAAAGCTTGATCTGATCAAGCTGATTCGTGAAGTGACGGCTCTTTTAGAAACGCAGGCCAATTTGAACGGCATCATGATCAATACCAGCCTGTCAGACGAAAAAATTCATATCAAAGGGGACCAAAACCAATTAAAGCAAGTGTTTATCAACTTGATTAAAAATGCTGTCGAATCAATGCCTGACGGCGGCACGGTTCATGTAAGCGTCAAGGAGACGGATGAGTCTGTCACAGTCGAGGTTCAAGATGAAGGAGAAGGGATACCGGATCATGTCCTCAAGCGAATCGGCGAGCCTTTTCTGACGACGAAAGAAAAGGGAACCGGCCTCGGTTTAATGGTCACCTTCAACATTATCGAAAATCACAATGGAACAATCGAAGTAGACAGTAAAATGGAAAAAGGCACGACCTTTGTCATTTCCTTTCCAAAATAAATAAAAACAACGGCGTAAAAGCCGTTGTTTATGTAGTCTGTATCGACTGCCTCTTATTAAATACAAAAGACTCCAGCCGGTCCAGTCCTTCCCTTAGTGTATCAGGAGAATATGCATAAGAGATCCTCACATAGCCTTCCCCATATTCAGAAAACGAGCTGCCTGGCACGATTGCAAGCCCCTCTTCTTCAAGAAGCGATATGCAGAAATCAAAGGAAGACATTCCAAACGATTTAATGGAAGGGAAAATGTAGAATGCGCCTGACGGTTTGATGACGTCGAGCCCCATTGTCACAAGCCTGTCGTACACGTAGTCAAGCCGCTTCTTATATTGCTCCCTCATGATCAGTGCATCGTCAAATCCATTGGTGACGGCTTCCAAAGCCGCTTGTTGAGAAATGGAAGAAGCGCATGATACATTGTACTGATGGACCTTTAAGATATGTTTGGCAATTTCTTTAGGAGCAAACAAAAATCCGATTCTCCAGCCGGTCATACTGTGTGACTTGGACAGTCCTCCGATAACAATCGTCTGATCTCTTAAAACCGATGCGATCGAATGGTGCGATCTGTCAAAGGTCAGTTCGCTGTAGATCTCGTCTGACAGAACAAATACATTTCGGCCTTTTAAAAGTGAAGCGATTTCCTTCAGTTCATCCTCGGAAAGCGTCATTCCCGTCGGGTTTGACGGATAGGGGAGAACAACGCATTTTGTCTTGGGCGTCAGCGCTTCCTCGATCAACTTGGCTGTCAGTTTAAAGCCGTGAGAAGTCGTATCAATGATCAAAGGGGACGCGCCGCACATTTTGATAATCGGTTCATATCCGGGGTATACCGGTCCCGGAAGAATGACTTCATCGCCGGGTGATAAAATCGTGCGGAAAGCGGCGTCGATGGCCTGGCTGGCCCCTGTTGTGACAATGATTTCGCTCTCTGCTTCATAATTTAAATCGGCCTTTTTTTTCATATAAAGCTGAACAGCCTGCCTCAGCTCCGGATATCCGGCGTTATGAGTGTAAGATGTACGATTTTCATCTATCGCTTTTTTGGCAGCCTGTTTGACATGATGGGGCGTGAAAAAATCAGGCTGGCCGATTGTTAAAGAGATTACATTGTCATACTGGGATACAAGATTTGAGAATTTACGGATTCCTGAGATTTCAATTTCTTTTACATTTGAATTCAGCAAATGTTCCATTTTTTCATCACCTTAAAAAATGTTATGGTTTATCTTATTTTACCATCATCAGATCAGTTGTCATCTTTTAAACAATCAATTTTATGAAAACTATAACAAGTATATGCGGGAACCTTGTGTGATATGCAGACAGGCCGCTGATGACGGATTATAGAAAAATAAGACAATCTAGAGATTGCCTTATCGGTTGGTCAGCTCAATATCCATAATCTGAATCAAGGTTTTCTTTCCATGATATATAAACCTTATCTTCACCGTCTGCAACATTCTTTGCCATCTCTTCATAAACATCTTTGCTTACGTCTTCTAAAACGGTTAATTCACGACTCTTCATTAACACAATCGTTCCCATCATTAACACCTTTCACGTTAAAATCCTTGACCATTGTAACACGATAAACCTGAAAGTCAATGAATACCTGTGTGGCGCGTACATTAATTTAAGTTTAAAAAAACGTATTACATATTGATAAAATTCGGCCTGTCTTAGTAGTATATAGAAGTCAGGTGTTAGGAGGAAGTGCATTGGAATTAAGTAAACATGAAACCGCTCCTTCTGCTGGGAGCGAATATGCCGGCATCGGCTCGCGTTTTTTGGCTTCCCTTCTCGATGGAATCATTCTAGGGATTCCGCTGTATATCATCTGGGCTGTTTGTGCAACGCTGATGATTATGGGAGATCTCGAAGTCGTGCGCATCCTTGAGAAAAACCCCGATTATGTCACAAATCAGGAATTCTTTTTTGTTTTGGTTGGGTTTCTGAAAGTCATGGGGATTTTGGCAAGCATTTCATTTATCGTATATTTTCTTTATTTCACGCTGATGGAGTCATCGAAATGGCAGGCAACACTCGGCAAGAAAATCATGGGCATTCAGGTGGTGGAAGCAGAGGGCGAAAGACTCTCTTTCGGCCGTGCTGCCGGACGCTTTCTAGCCAGAAGCTTTTTATCCCCGATTTTATTGATCGGCTACATTTTAGCGTTTTTCACAGAAAAACGGCAGGCGCTTCATGATCTGTTGGCCGGAACAATCGTCATAAAAAAATAACGGACAAAAGACAGCACGCTTTCAGCTTGAATGCGTGCGTGCTGTGTTGTGCAAAACATTCTGCAAGACGGCAAGATTAAAAAATTGAGGAGGCATGCTTCCATGGATATTCAGCCGGAACATGAACGGGCTCCAGAACGGGCGCGGAGAACAGGGATCAAGCTGTTTTTGACACTGCCGATTCTCTCTTGGGCATTATACGATTTTGCAAATACGATTTTTTCGTCAAACATTGTGACGATCTTTTTCCCTTTTTATTTGCAGGAGATCGTGGGGGAGAACGCCAGTATGAATCAAGTGGCGAGTACATTTATATCATATTCAAATGCCGCGGCAAGCTTTTTGCTCGTCATTTTTACGCCCTTGTTCGGGGTGTTGATTGACCGCACAGGCAGAAAAAAAAGATATATCGGCGTGTTTACGCTGATTAGCGTAGCCTGCACCATCTTAATGGGAGTTTTTGCGGGTCTGCCTTTTCAGCAGACGGTATACGGCCTTCCTTTATCTTTGATTTTCGTTGTTGTCATGTTTGTGACCGCGAAGTTTTTTTACCATTCCAGCTTGGTGTTCTATGATACGATTTTGGCTGACTTAGGAACGAAAGAAGAGATCCCTCTCCTCTCCGGATTTGGAATAGCGGTGGGGTATATCGGTACATTGGTCGGTTTAACCGTTTACCTCATGGTCGGCAATCATGATTTTCATCAAGCATTTATTCCTTCTGCTCTTTTATTTCTGCTTTTTTCTCTTCCTTATCTCATTTTCACAAAAGAGCGGAGAAAGCCTGAAGCAAAAGAGAATAAATCGTTTTTCAGCGGGTACAGAGAGATCATGCGAACGTTTAAAGACATTCGTTTATACCGCCCCGTTTTTTTATTTATGATCGCCTACTTTTTTCTCAATGATGCGCTTGCTACAGCAGTGGCGATGATGGCGGTCTATTCGAAAACGATTATCGGCTTTACGACAGGCCAGTTTATTCTGCTTTATCTTGTCTCAACCGCTTCAAGCATCATCGGCTCATTTCTGCTTGGATATGTGACGAAGCGGATAGGGGCCAAAAAAGCGGTCAGCCTCGTTGCCGCCATTTTAATCATTGCTTTGACCATCGCCGTATTCACTTCTTCAGCAGCACTGTTTTGGTTCGCGGGCAGTCTTTTTGGAATCGCGCTGGGAGGAACATGGGTTGCATCAAGGACATTGATTATTGAACTGACCCCGGAGAATAAAAGAGGCGAGTTTTTCGGCTTGTTTGCTTTATCCGGAAAAATCTCTTCCATATTCGGCCCGCTTCTTTACGGTTCGATTACCCTGATGTTTAAAGACCTTGGAAACACCGCAAGCAGAATGGCTTTCGGTTCTCTGATTCTACTCGCTGCCATCGGGCTTATCATTCATCAAAATGTAAAAGCAAAAGCTTGAGAAGAGCATCAACTTTTAAAGAAAGACGCCGATATAAAAGGTACAACACAAAGTAGGATAGAGAGGGATATCAGTGTCTTTAAACCAACAGGAAATTTTATTAAGTTCCGGAACCAATGAATTAGAAATTGTGAAGTTCGAAGTTGGTCACAACATTTTCGGCATAAATGTAATGAAAGTCAGAGAAATTATTCAGCCCGTTGACATCACGAAAGTGCCTCATTCCCATCAACATATGGAAGGGATGATTACGCTGCGCGGAGAAATTCTTCCCGTCATTGATCTATTCTCTTTCTTTAATGTGGAGCATGGAGAAGAAGTGAGTCAGGAAAAATACATTGTCACCGAATTCAACAGGCGGAAAATCGTGTTTCATACAGGCGCGGTCTCGCAAATTCACCGGGTGTCATGGGAGGAAATTGAAAAACCGTCAGCTTTGAATCAAGGAATGGAAAGGCATCTGACCGGCATCATTAAGCTTGATGGAGAGATGATTTTCCTTCCTGATTACGAAAAAATTATTTATGATCTTGAATCAGAATCAGGCATTAACCCTTATCAGATGAAAGATGAGAAGTATGATCAGAGGCGCACTGACAAAAAGCTGCTCATTGTCGAGGATTCTCCTTTGCTGCTTCGCCTTTTGGTGGAAAAGCTGAATGAAGCGGGATACAATAACATCGTGTCGTATGAAAACGGCAAAGAGGCTTATGACCATGTCCTCGAATTGATGGAAGACGGTACGCCTCTCCATGAAAAGGTTGATTTGATGATCACCGATATTGAAATGCCGCAAATGGACGGACATCGATTAACAAAGCTGCTAAAAGACAATCCGTTAAGTTCAGAGATGCCGATATTGATTTTCTCTTCCCTGATTACGGACGACCTTCGCCATAAAGGGGAAAGAGTCGGCGCAGATGAACAGATCAGCAAACCTGAGCTTAACGAGCTGATCGAGAAGCTGGACAAATATATTTTCAAACAATAAAAAAGCCTCTTTCCGAGGCTTTTTTAATTGTTTAAAAATAGCTTTCACCGAGCTTCTTGAATACGGGTTTTGTCGAAGGCCGCTTTCTGTTGGTGACGAGCGGTTTTTCTTTCATTCCCGTGTAGTTTTGAAGAAGCTGTTTGGCTACGTTCAAAGACATATGAGCTTTAGGGTTCCGATACGAATGATTTAGTGTACCTAAGTGCGGAAGATTTACGAAGTCTTCTTTAGTTGGAGGCATGTGAAAAAAGTAGTCTCCGAGAGAAATCAGCACATCTGACTGCTGCTGGCTGAATCTTGGGTTTTTTGAAAAGTGAAGTCCTACCTTTTTACCTTTTCCTTCGTTGACCAGCTTTTGTAAAGCTTTCTTTTTCAGGACATACAGGTATTTGGGATTAGTTGCGGTTTTGGCATGGCGATTGACTGTGTAAATCGCTTTTGAAAGGTTCTCAATCGTTGGCTTTAATTCTTTAGTATGATTATGGTCGTCCATTTTTTCTCTCCTATCCATTCGTTCCTCATCACCTCCTAAAGATGTAAGGCTTATGTCTAAATTATACGAAATACAAAAGAAAATGCAAATATATCATAGAAAAAACGCGCGAATTTTTAATGAATCGCGCGTTTTCGCCTTATAAAACTGAGTTTATTTTTGCTTTTGTATTTTTTTGTCTCTTCAATGAAGATTGGACGTCGATTTCCGTGCTCTCGGCGCTTAATTTAGGCAAGGCGATAAAATAATATAACGCAGCCAGCAGAATAACTCCTGCCAATCCGTAATATATATAATCTACATCGGTAATGATGCTTGGAAATAAGACAGCGATCAGACCAAGAGCCGAGGATTGCGCCAGCATTGTGAGCGGATCCGTCCAGCCGCTGACCCTTCCCATCAGCTTCGGATGAACGATTTTAGGTATCCATCCTCCAAGGGCTGTATTGACCGGACCGATGCATATCCCGGCCAAAAACGCAGCCAAATAATATACAGGCAAATGATCTGTAAACCCAAGCAGAATAATAAATATTCCAGCGATAAAAATCGGCACCGACATCATATATTCCGGTTTCACCTTTTTTTCAAGCAGAGCGGCGACGGCGATCCCGGTCAAAAGTCCGATACCAAGAACGATTGTAAAAAGCGATGTATGCCACTCATAGCTGTCGGGGGACAGCTCATACTTCATTTTAAACATCGGCAGGACCGAAAGCCCGCCGCTTACAAGCCCGAAAACAAAATATCCGAACACGAGAGAGGTCAGCAGTTTATTTTTTAATATATAAACGATGCCTTCCTTAAAATCGTGCATTGAATCTTTGATGGTGATGTTTGTCCAGCCTTTTTTCCCATTTGGCTGCCGCGCTTCAAGCGGAATATCGCATGAGCGGATCAAAAAGCCGGAAACAATAAAGCTGATCAAATCAAGAGCGATCGCTCCATGCAGGCCGATCGTCTTATACATAAAGGCTCCCAGCCCTACGCCGAACAGCATGAATAAGCTGAAAAGCATTTGATTAAGCCCGGCAGCTTTGGCATATTGATCTTTTCTCAAAATCGCCTGAACCAAACTGGCTTCAGCCGGATAGAAAAATTTTGTCACCGCGCTTCTGATAAACAGAATGAAAAACACAAGCGGTATGATTTGCAGATATAAAACAAAAAAGAGAACGACAGTCAAACCCGCTCTGATCCAGTCACAGTTTTCCGCTACCTTCTTGCGGTCAAAACGGTCAGCGACCACCCCGACAATAAAGAAAACGAAAATCGTCGGCAAAGAATACATCAGCTCGGCGATTGTCGTATATGCCGGCTGGCTGCTGAATCGGTCGAGCAAGAAAAAAGCGAAAGCCATATTTCCAACTGTCGTTCCCATTTGAGAAGCGAAAGCTGCGAAAAAAAGTCGGACGAAATTACGATTTTTAAAAATATCCATATATACGCTCCTTACCCTAAAGGTCCCACTATATCTTAATATAAGACTTTATAATGTTCAAATTTGTTTTTCCTGGAATGTCATGACTTATGGTGTAATGGACACTCGGGTTCCGTTAGGCACGATAGAAGCAAGTTCCACAACATCCTGATTGTGCATGCGGATACATCCTCTTGAAACAGCTTTGCCAATTGACGCAGGGTTATTCGTCCCATGGATGCCGTAATGTTGTTTTGACAGGCTTAACCAATAGGCGCCGAAAGGTCCGCCCGGATTTGGCTGCCGGTTCACAATGACAAATTCACCTCTTGGCGTTTGTGTAAGGATTTTTCCGACGGCAATCGGATATGTTTTCATCAATCTGTTCTGATCAAACAATTGCAGGGTTCTGGCGCTGAGAGAAACGACAATCCGATAAGGGATGGTATCCGGATCTCTGATCTCGGGGATGATAATGGTCTGGCCGGCATTGACCCGGCCGCCGTTCAAACCTGGATTTGCCCGAACAAGTGCATCGCGCGATGTTCGAAAATCGAGGGCGATGCTTTCCAGTGTTTCTCCCGGCTTTACTTGATACTTTAGCAATGTTAAGAACATCTCCTTTTCTGTAAAACGAAAAAGGAGCCTTTTCCGCTGCTTATATATAGACGGAAAGAGGCTGTGGAAGTTTCGTTTTTTTTTTTATTAAGATGAGGTTAAAAGGAGCGGGAATTTTTTCTATTTTTCTTAATGTATGCAGATACATCTCTTTTTGAGCCGAAGGACCAGTTATAATTTACTGTGATTCCAATTGAAATACGGTAATTTCGGGCTTTGACAGAAAACGGAGGGGCAGCCTCGTTGTTCCGATACCGCGATTGACGTAGATTTTCATTCCGTCCCGCTCATACATCCCTTCCGTATAAATTTCTCCGTATGGAGGGGTGATCAGGGGACCGAATACAGGGAGCTGGACCTGTCCTCCATGGGTATGTCCCGATATTTGCAGATTGACGGGGTAATCCTTTGCTGTTAATGCAGCATCGGGTTCATGGACAAGCAAAATCGAAAATGCCTTTTCGCTCAGTTTGGAGAGAATGGCTTCATAGTTTGGTTTGCCGAGCATTAAATCATCGAGTGAAGCCAGCTCGATCATGCTGCCGTCGATCAATTCGAGTGTCATAAAGTCATTTCGCATGACGCGAAAACCGGCGGAGGCCATTAGTGTCTGATAGACTTTTGTCCCGTAGCCGCCGTGATCATGATTGCCGTAAATCGCGATCTTTCCGTAAGGGGCGCTGAGCTTTTTCAATGCTTGTACAGCCCGCTCATGGTCTTGAAAGTGATGCGGTTTATCAATTAAATCGCCGCTGAATACGATGAGATCCGGATTGAGGCGATTCACTTGATGGACGATATCCATTAGTTCGTCTGCTGTAAAGTATTCGCTTAAATGGGTGTCGCTGAACTGGACGATCCGAAATTTGTCAAACCCTTTAGGAATCAGCGGGTGTTTGATGGGAATAACATTTGTCTCAAGCATGTGCGGTTCAAGATAACGGGCATAGCCAAAGCCCCCCGCTGTCGTTAAAATGCCTGCTGCGGTCAGGCCTAGAAGCCCTTTTAGAAAATGTCTTCTGGACAGATTTTTCATAATCAACCAACCTTTAATAGAATCACTACATTATATCATCTGAGAGAGCCAATCAGGACAATCCGCGAGTTTTGTTAATTTTTTTTTACCGATATGATAAACTATAGATTGAATGAATACTCATTCATGACAAGGGGGATGAATATGGACAGAAAAGTTGTAATCGTTACCGGCGGATCGAACGGAATGGGAAAAGCGATTGCCAAAAAGCAGGCTGAAGAGGGCTGGAATGTGATGATTGCGGGGAGAACACAAGAAACGCTTGAAGCTGCAAAAGAAGAGATCGAAACATTTGCAGGACAAGTCGCGATATGCCAAATGGATGTCCGATCGGCTGAAGGTGTAGAACAGATGATAAATGAAACGTCCGCCCGGTTCGGCACGATAGACGCTTTGGTGAACAATGCGGCGGGCAATTTTATCTGTCCGGCAGAAAAGCTGTCAGTCAACGGGTGGAAGGCTGTCATCGACATCGTTTTAAATGGAACATTTTTTTGCAGCCAGGCGGCCGGCCGATATTGGATCAAACATCAGAAAAATGGCCAGATTTTAAATATGGCGGCGACCTATGCATGGGGCGCCGGTGCCGGCGTCGTTCATTCCGCGGCCGCAAAAGCCGGCGTGCTTTCTTTGACGAGAACGCTGGCCGTCGAGTGGGGGAGGACACACGGCATCAGGGTCAATGCGATTGCACCGGGACCGATTGAAAGGACGGGCGGAGCGGAAAAGCTGTTCGAATCGGAAGAGGCGGTTCTTTCGACGATTAAAAGCGTTCCTTTGGAAAGGCTCGGTACGCCTGAAGAAATCGCTGGGCTTGCCTCTTTTTTGCTGTCTGAACAAGCCGGGTATATCAACGGGGAGTGTGTGACGATGGACGGCGGACAATGGCTTAACACCCGGCCGTTTTAAGATTTCAAATTTTAAGGTGTGAGCCGGTATGGTATAATCATACAAAGATGAGAAGCAGGTGATATGCCATGTTGGATCCACTCGATATTTTAACAAACATTGAAGATGTCACTCCACACTATCAGCCCATTTTCAGTGCTGAAGAGCAGAAGGTAATCGGCTATGAAGTGCTGGGGCGCATTGAGGTAGAATCCGAAGTTCAGAGTCTTGGGCCTTTTTTCTCTGATCCTTCCATTCCTGAAGAATATAAGACAGAGGTCGATCTCAGAGTGATCCGTCAGGCGCTTGATCATTTTTTAGACAGTGAACGCGACCTTTTGATCTTTATTAATCAAGATGCAAATGTGCTGATGATGGATCACGGAGAATCGTTCCTCGACCTTTTGATGGAGTATCGCGAAAAGGGGCTCGAACTGGACCGTTTCGTCATTGAAATTACCGAGCAGCATTTTGAAGGGGATATTGAGCAGCTGCATCATTTGCTGACGTACTACCGTACATACGGCATTAAAGTGGCTGTTGATAATATCGGAAAAGGAAGCAGCAATCTCGACAGAATCGCGCTTCTTTCCCCTGATCTGCTAAAGATCGACCTTCAGCCGCTCAAGATGTCTTCCCCTTCGCCTTCCTATGAATATGTGCTTTACAGCATCTCATTGCTTGCCAGAAAAATCGGCGCCGCTTTACTCTATGAAGATATCGAGGCGAACTTTCAGCTTCAGTATGCCTGGAGAAACGGAGGCCGCTTTTTTCAGGGGCAGTATCTGCAATTGCCGGGGGCACAGTTTGTCGAACGGGATTTACTGAAGGATCGGTTAAAGGCGGAGTTTCATCAATTTATCGCCCATGAGAAAAAGAAGCTTGAGATCCTCTATGATCACTCGGAACAGTTTTATAAAAGGATTCATCAGCTTGTCACTTCAATTAAAAAAACGAGTCAAACAGATGATGATTTTCTCTTAACCCTTGGTAAAGAACTGACCGACTGCAGCTTCAGAATTTACATGTGCAATGGAGACGGTGTACAGCTGACCAAAAACGTATTCAAGAATGGCGGAGCATGGGTTTTTCAGCCTGAGTACATCGGCAAAAACTGGAGCTGGCGTCCGTATTTCTTAGAGAACATTATGAGAATGCGAACGATGAGAAAAGGATTTTTCAGCGATTTGTACAGCGACATTGAAACAGGAGAAATGATCAGAACGTTTTCTTATCCGATGGATGAAGAGCTGTATCTGTTCATTGACCTGTCCTACTCTTATTTATATGAACAGGATGGTTTAATTTGAAAAGCGGCGACAAAGCCGCTTTTTCTTTTGGAAAAAATGAATCTTTGAAGGTTTATTTTGCGTATATAACGGTAATGAGGAAATATATATGCTAAAAAAGAGGTGACTCATATGAAGAACGTTTGGTTCTCCCTTATCAGCATGCTTTTAGCCGCTATGGCCTTTTTTCATCATTCAGATGCAGCACAGGCAAGTGAAAAGCCGACAAGGGAATCGCTGTTTGAGACCCTTGAATCGATATCAGCCGTTCATGAGAGGCTGACGGAAAAAGAAAGAACGAAAAAAGACATGATTTCCCTTTTAGAGCCTTATATGGAGCATGATTTTGCAGCCCGGTATGTAGACGCGAATGCCTTTAAGGAGGAGAAAGGCTGGATTTTTTACGGAACTGACGCACCGGAGCTGGCGATTCCGTTCTTCAGCTATGATGAGAAAACAAAAGTCGCAGAGGCTGATGGACATTATACGGTATATGAGTTTATCGGACATCAAAACGGAGGGCCGGTCTCCTATGATAATGATTATTTGACAGTCACCATAAAGAACAAAGAGGGAAGCTTCAAAGTCGCGAATATCGGTCAAACTGACACACGGCCGTCCGGAAACGAGATTTTGCCGGAAAAAGCTTTGGAAGAACAAAACCCAGAATTTTTTGAAAGCGGGCGGTCAGAAAAAGAACCCGCATTTCCGCTTTTTGTGATTGATTTTAACTGGTCATTGGCTGGTTTTTTGCAATAAAAAAAGAATTTGAAGAAAACAGTTGACAATGATAGTGATAATCATTATCATTTAACTGTAGAGAGATGAACCTCTCTGTTCCCCAACCCCTCTATCAGATCAAGATTTAAAAAACTTGGCGCTGCCCCCGCCAAGTTTTTTATTTGCAGAAAAGCCTTGGCCATGGCCAAGTTTTTTTGTGTAACCGGAATAAGACAATCAGCATATTCCATAAATCTAACTTATGACCGGCTGCAGCCAAAAAACGCTGTTCTCCTCTCTGCAAAAAACATTTTTCATGTATGACATTCAAAAGAAAACTCAAACTATAAAAAGCGGTTTTACTTTTTTCTGATATGAAAAGGAAAAATGTCATCGGCTGATACTTTGTGGTATGATGCGTGTAGAACTTGTATTATAATTAATACTTGTTGATCCTGAAGTTGTTTTTTTGAAAGGAGTCTTTTTTAGAATGTCACAATTAATGGGTATCATCACGAGACTGCAGAGCCTTCAAGAGACTGCGGAGGCTGCCGGCGAACCGACGCAGCGTTATTTCGAAGTGAACGGTGAAAAAGTATGCAGTGTAAAATACTTTGAAAAAAACCAAACATTTGAGCTGACAGTTTATCAAAAAGGAGATAAGCCTACGACATTTCCGTTTGACAACATCGATATGATTTCAATCGAAATCTTTGAACTGCTTCAGCAATAGGAGGATATGCAATGAAAGCTTTTCCAAGCGTTATTTGTCCGCATTGCCGGCACATGCAGGCTATTGATCAAGTCCTGACAGCCCAGTCCAATCAAAATGTCATTTATTTATGTGACAGCTGCGGATTCAGCTTGAAAAATATACCGACAAAAAAAGGGTAGCAGACGAATCGTTCATCTTCGGTGCAGATCATAAATGAAAAGGGGCATTTCAATGGCTGATTCTTTTCTTTTTTACAATCTTTCTGAAGATCAAATGACATTTTCTGAAGTGATCGGGAGGCTGAAGGCGTTCATTCTCCAAGATCCGCGCGCAAGCTATCTGCTTTCCGTCGGAACGGACTCTCAGATCCATCAGAATTGTACAAAGTTTATCACTGCTATTCATTTGCATCGCAAAGGCAAAGGTGCATGGGGCTGTTTAAAAAACACGATCGTGAAAAGACCGATACATAGCCTCAGGGAGAAAATATCGCTGGAAACAGCTTACAGCCAAGAAATTGCAGCATACCTTCTGAATGACTATTTTACCGAAATCACAGATCTGCTTCTTCCGTTTACAGACGAGGGAGCAGATTTAACCCTTGAGGTTCATTTGGATATCGGAAAAAAAGGGATGACAAAGGATTTAATCCAGGAAATGACGGGACGGATTACCTCGATGGGGATCAGTGCCAAAATTAAACCAGACTCCTATACCGCTTCCAGCTACGCAAACCGTTATACAAAATAATTGTTTGAAAGAAAATCGCACAGATGTCGAATTGTGCGGTTGACGTTTAATTTTTTATTTCATATTCTAGCCCTATAGAGACTAGAGAGAAGATATCTTCTGACTCTAGCTAAATCAATTAGGGGGCTGGTTAAGATGGAACGCTTTTCAGAAGAAGAGAGAAAACTGTTGCTGAATGTACTATTGAACCATGAATACGCCGTGGAACTATTAAGCAGTGAGATCAATGATATAGAAACGGGTACAAAAAATGTGGATAGCCACACATATAAAAAGCTGGTTACCTTATATGACCGCGTCCGGTCTGAAAATTAGGCCAGATTATATCAATTGATACTCATCAGAGTATCTTTTTTGTTTCATGGCCAGCTTTTAAATGGTAAACTGACCTTTGAAAGAAAGGAAAGTTTTCGACAAATACTGATAAAGTTTATATTATTGTCGTATAGGGAAAACATGCGTTGATGGATTAAAGTTTGAAAGGGAGTCGAAGAATCATGATTAATTTGCAATCAGATGAACTTCTTGAAACCACAGTTGGTCAATTTATGATCGATGCTGATAAAGTAGCCCATGTACAGGTCGGAAACAATCTGGAACATGCTCTCCTCGTCCTGACGAAAACCGGTTATACAGCGATCCCTGTACTTGATGCGTCTTTTCGTTTGCACGGATTGATCGGGACCAACATGATTATGGATAAAATTTTTGGGCTTGAAAGGATCGAATTTGAAAAGCTTGACCAGCTTCATGTAGAAGAAGTGATGCTGACCGACATTCCCCGCCTGAAGACAAATGACCCCATCTTAAAAGGATTCGGTCTGGTGATCAACCATGCTTTTGTATGCGTCGAAAATGAAGATCAGGTTTTTGAAGGCATTTTTACGCGGCGGGTCGCTTTAAAACAATTAAACAAACATCTCCGGACGTTGAATAAATAGGCGCAGCAGCGGCCTATTTTTCATTTGCAGCGGTTTCATTTTCCCTAAAGACCCAAGCGAGTCTTCCACTGACATTCCCCAAAGTCCGTTTTCCTGCTTGATTAAGAAATAATAGTTTGCTTAAAATGTATGATAAGAAAAACTTATTGGAATGAGGAATGCCCATGCAGCTTCAGGAGCTTTACATGCTTGTCGTTCTGGCAGAAGAGTTAAATATGCGAAAAGCGGCTGAACGTTTGTTTGTTTCACAGCCGGCCTTGTCACAGCGCCTGCAGACCATTGAGAAATCATGGGGCACGAAAATTTTTTTGCGGTCACAAAAAGGTCTTACCGTAACGAGCGCTGGAGAAAAAATCATCCAGTTTGCAAGAGACGTGACGATCGAACAGGAGAAGGTGCGGGAGAATATTGATGAACTGGAAGGAGAAATTCACGGAACGCTGAAATTGGCGGCTGCTTCGATTATCGGCCAGCACTGGCTTCCTAAGGTTTTGAAAACATATGTCAAACAATACCCAAACGTCAAGATTTCTCTCATCACAGGCTGGAGCAGCGAAATGCTGAAAAGCCTTTATGAAGACCACGTCCACATCGGCATTATAAGAGGAAACCCCGAGTGGAAAGGGCTAAAACATTATGTAATGAGAGATGAATTGTACCTCGTCGACACGGAGATTCAAAACATCGAGGATATCACAAAAACCGAACGGCCGTTTATTCAATTTAAAAGCGACAGCACCTATTACCAGGAAATCCAGCATTGGTGGCATCAAACATTCAAGACGTCGCCGAAACAGACGATCATCGTCGATCAAATCGAAACCTGCAAACAAATGGCGCTTCACGGAATCGGCTATGCGATTCTCCCCTCTATAACGCTTCACGGCAGCGGAAGCCATGTTCATAAAATCCCTTTGCTTGATGCAAAAGGAAATGCCATCGGAAGGGATACATGGCTTTTGGGATATGAACCCGCATTCCAGCTCAAACAAGTCCAGGCGTTTGCAGAGGTTGTCAAAGCATGCTCATCAATTGAATAACCATCAAAAAAGGCAGTGCTTCCAAAGAGAAGGCCGCCTTTTTTGATATCTTCTATTGACATTGATAATCATTATCACTTAAAGTGTATCTATATAATAATGAAAATCATTATCATTTACTTGAGGTGGTTCAGTTGTCTAAAGCGTTGATTGCGTTTGCCAGCATGTCTGGCAATACAGAAGATATAGCGATGATGATCAAAGATGTACTGACAGAGCATTCATTTGAAGTCAGCTGCCAGGAGATGGATGATGTGGACATCGATTCACTTTCTGAATTTGATTACATTTTAATCGGCACATACACATGGGGAGACGGTGATCTTCCTTATGAAGCGGAAGCGTTTTATGAAGAGGTTTCTTCAATGGATCTAAAAGGGAAAAAGGCGGCTTGTTTTGGTTCTGGAGACTACGCATATCCGAAGTTCTGTGAAGCGGTAAACACGTTTTACAGCATGCTTGAGCATACGGGAGCCGATCTATTTGCGGAAACCCTTAAAGTAGAGCTTGCTCCTGAAACAGATGAGGACATAGAGTGCTGCAAAGAATTTGCTGCAAGCTTTGTCGGGTGGGTACAACATCAAAACCGGCAGGCAGAGCCGCATGTTTCATAAAGGTGCAACAGCTGTCGCGTCCGCCAAACATTCGGGATACTTTGTCGCCATAAAACGGGAAGGCATTTTCCACTATTCATCTGAGAAAGGCTGGATCAAGCTTTTTCAATTGAAAAGCAAAATCTGCTCCATTACATATATCGGCCATTATTTGTTCGGAGTGGGCGAGTCAGGAACGATCATTAGATCGTCTGATCAAGGCATGACATGGTCTCTGTCCAGTTTTCCGACAAATGCAACGATATGGTCCATTACGGGCCGAAAAGACGGATTTGTATGTGCACACGGGAAACATTGCATCTACGTGTCCGACGATTTCGGAGTGTCCTGGCAAATCGTCAAGCCGTTTTCCGATTTGCTCAATCCACCTGTTATCCGTTCTCTCTGCCTTCATGAAAACCGTCTCTACATCGGAACGCAGATCCATGAAATGCACGGCGGTGTATGGGCTTATGATTTAGATCACGAAACGGCTTTTTTGGTAAAAAAAGAAACAGACCGCATGACAGCTTCCATGATAGCCTTTGGCGGGAAGTGGCTTGTGTGTGCGACGGGATCGAAAAAAGGGAAGCACGGAGCCGTCGATATCCTCAACATTCATACGAATGAAGACATACGAATCAAGCCGGACATTGAAGAAAAAGAAGAATCCTTTCTTGATGTATCGGAAGACAACGGGATTATTTATGTTACATCAGCTCAAGACCGCGACGGATTCTCGAGAATCTATCAGCTTGCTTTTTTTGAAAGGGAGCTGAAATGGTTTGACACCATTAAAGGGCACGGGTTCAGAGTGGCCAATCAAAAAGAAAATTTCTTTTGCGCAGGTCTCTATGAATGCAAATTTGTCAGGCCATATGAACAATCTGCAACAGCCCATTAATTTTAAATGCGTTTTTAGGAGGAGTCACCATGGGGAAAGTTTTACTTGTTTATGCAAGCATGTCCGGCAACACGGAAGCGATGGCGGACTTAATTGAGAAAGGCCTTTTAGAAGGAGAAGCTGAAGTAGACCGCCATGAAGCGATGGATGTTGACGCAGCGTTTTTTAACGACTATCAGCACATCGTATTTGGCGCCTATACATGGGGGGATGGTGAGCTCCCTGATGAGTTTTTGGATATTTATGAAGATATGGAAGGCATGGATTTCAAGGGCAAGACGTTTGCCGTTTTTGGTTCGGGGGATACTTCTTACGAGCACTTTTGCGGAGCTGTCGACATCCTCGAAGACAAAATCAAGGAGCTTGGCGGAAACGTAGGGCTTCCGTCGGTCAAAATCGAAATGAACCCGGAAGGCGAGGAAGAAAATATGCTGCTTGCATTTGGCAGGGAATTTGCCAAAATATGCGAGGTGCCGGCTTGATGTATACAAAGAGGAAATGGGACGGCCCTTTCCTTTTTTTCTTGTCTTTAAATCTTACCTTTGATACAGTTATGAGGAGAAAAATAGAAGGAGGACTTACATAATGAAAATGATGGATGCAAATGAAATTATTTCATTTATTCAAAATAGTAAGAAATCAACACCTGTCAAAGTGTATGTGAAAGGCGATCTTGAAGGAATTGATTTCGGCCCTTCTGCACAAACGTTTATCACGGGAAACACAGGCGTTGTTTTTGGAGAATGGGACGAGATTCAAGCTGCGCTTGAAGCGAACAAAAGCAAAATCGAAGACCATGTGATTGAAAATGACCGCCGCAATTCAGCCATACCAACGCTTGATTTGAAAAACATTAAAGCGCGGATCGAACCGGGCGCGATCATTCGCGATCAAGTTGAAATCGGCGATAACGCCGTCATTATGATGGGAGCTTCCATCAACATCGGATCTGTGATCGGTGAAGGAACGATGATCGACATGAACGTCGTGCTCGGCGGACGGGCTACCGTCGGCAAAAACTGCCACATCGGAGCCGGAGCTGTGCTTGCCGGTGTCATTGAGCCTCCTTCTGCAAAACCTGTCGTCATTGAAGATGAGGTTGTGATCGGTGCGAACGCAGTCGTTCTTGAAGGTGTGACAGTCGGAAAAGGAGCAGTTGTTGCAGCCGGCGCCATCGTTGTCGAAGATGTTGAGCCTTACACTGTAGTCGCTGGTACACCTGCGAAAAAAATCAAAGACATCGACGAAAAAACAAAAGGCAAAACTGAAATTAAACAGGAATTGCGCCAGCTTTAATCAGCGGCATCAAAGAAGTGCGTGGATGTAGCAATCCACGCCTTTTCATATAGGCGGGAGGTTGGAAAAGATGAAAATGGAGCAATTGGCAGCGATTCGAAGAGATCTGCATCAAATTCCGGAACTCGGTTTTCATGAATATAAAACCCAGGCTTATATTCTGAACCATTTGCAGCAGCATCCCGAAAACAGGCTTGAAATCGAAAAGTGGAAGACCGGCTTGTTTGTGAAGGTAAAAGGGACCGCGCCTGAAAAGATACTAGCATACAGGGCCGACATGGACGGGCTCTCGATACAGGAACAAACAGGCTATGCCTTTTCTTCCGTCCACCCGGATAAGATGCATGCGTGCGGCCACGATTTTCATATGACGATTGCCCTTGGCATCATCGATCATTTCGTCCATCATCCGGTTAAACAGGATCTTCTGTTTTTGTTTCAGCCGGCTGAAGAAGGACCGGGCGGGGCGGAACCGATGCTTGAAAGCGACATTATGAAAAAGTGGGAGCCCAGCATGATCACGGCACTGCATATCGCACCGGAGCTTCCTGTCGGCACGATCGGGACAAAAAGCGGGCTGCTCTTTGCCAATACTTCAGAGCTTGTCATTGAGCTTGAAGGAAAGGGCGGACATGCGGCATATCCGCACCTTGCCGAAGACATGGTGGTGGCGGCCAGTTCACTGGTCACCCAGATGCAGTCGATCGTGGCCAGGAACGTAGATCCGCTGGACAGCGCGGTAATCACCATCGGGACGATCACGGGGGGATCTGCTCAAAACATCATCGCCCAGGAAGCCAAACTGGAGGGAACGATCAGGACGCTCTCACCTTCATCAATGGATGAGGTGAGGAAACGGATCGAAGCGATGGTACAAGGCCTTGAAACAGCATATCACTGCAAGGGAAAAGTCAGCTATCCTGCCGCATATCATCAGGTCTACAATTCAAGCGATTTAGTCGAAGATTTTATGCAGTTTGTTTCTGAAAACGGCCTTGCTGAAGTGATCCGTTCAAAAGAAGCGATGACAGGGGAAGATTTCGGCTACATGCTGAAAAAATATCCCGGCTTTATGTTTTGGCTCGGCGTCGATTCTCCGTACGGGCTTCATCACGCCAAACTGCAGCCGAAAGAAGAAGCGCTTGAGACAGCCGTTCGCGTCATGACTGCTTATTTGTCAGCTCGCGCCCAATGAGATGCACAGACCGGTATAAAATACAGGCAAATGTGGCATCTTAAATGGTGGAGGTGTTTCTTCATGTCGAAAAAAATCGGAATTGAACAATCTCTTTCAGATGTTGAGGCTGCTTTAAAGGAAAAAGGGTATGAGGTTGTATTGATGAAAACAGAAGATGATGCAAAAGGCTGCGACTGTTGTGTTGTCACCGGCTTGGATACTGACATGCTTGGAATTTCGGATACGATGACAGGGGCGTCCGTCATTCAAGCGACAGGTATGACAGCAGATGAAATCTGTCAGCAGGTTGAGCAAAAACTTCATTAATCAGACAATAAAACCGAAGTTCATGCTTCGGTTTTAACTTGTTTACAAATGTTTTCCGAGCCCGAGCTCATAAGTTGTTTCCTTTCTTGGCAACGTGTTACACTTTAGATGTGAAGATCTCAAAGAAGAATCACTGCTAATTTAAATTTATTATCAATTAATATTGACTAAAAAAACTATTAGCATTATAATTGATTATGTGATGTTATTAACTAAATGAGAATTTAATATTTAAATTCTCATTTTGATATGGGTAGCTGAACCCAAAAATATTATTGGAGGGATACATAAAATGGCAGAACGTATGGTAGGTAAACAAGCACCTCGCTTTGAAATGGAAGCTGTACTTGCAAACAAAGAATTCGGTAAAGTAAGCCTGGAAGAAAACATGAAAAATGACAAGTGGACTGTTCTTTTCTTCTACCCAATGGACTTCACTTTCGTATGTCCGACAGAAATTACCGCGATGTCTGACCGCTATGACGAGTTCGAAGACCTTGATGCAGAAGTCATCGGTGTATCAACTGACACAATCCACACTCACCTGGCTTGGATCAACACAGACCGCAAAGAGAACGGTCTTGGCCAATTAAAATATGCACTTGCTGCAGATACTAACCATGAAATATCCCGCGAATACGGCGTATTAATCGAAGAAGAAGGTGTAGCGCTTCGCGGATTGTTCATCATCAACCCAGAAGGTGAGCTTCAATACCAAACTGTTTTCCATAACAACATCGGCCGTGACGTTGATGAAACATTGCGTGTTTTACAAGCGCTGCAAACAGGCGGACTTTGCCCTGCAAACTGGAAACCAGGTCAAAAAACACTTTAATTTCGTCTCTTATAGATGAAGCAGGATTGGAAAGGTCTAACATTTGTTAGACCTTTTTCATCGACTAAATCACAAAGGAGGAAAAAACATGAAATTACGTCAGCCTATGCCAGAGCTAACTGGCGCAAAAGAATGGTTAAACGGAGAAGTGGCAAAAGAGCAGCTTATTGGTGAAAAGCCGACACTGATCCATTTTTGGTCAATCAGCTGCCACTTATGTAAAGAGGCAATGCCGCAAGTCAACGAGTTCCGCGACCAATACAAGGATAAGCTGAACGTTGTTGCCGTGCATATGCCGCGTTCGGAAGACGATTTGGACATCAATAAAATTAAAGAGGTAGCAGCTGAACATGACATTACACAGCCGATTTTTGTTGACAGCGAGCATAAATTAACGGATGCTTTTGAGAATGAATATGTCCCTGCTTATTATGTATTCGACAAGACAGGTCAGCTTCGCCATTTTCAAGCTGGAGGCAGCGGAATGAAAATGCTCGAAAAACGTGTAAACCGCGTTCTTGCCGAAACAGAACAATCTGCTGAATAAAATAAAAAGCCCCGTTTCCTGGGGTTTTTTATTTTAGCCCGGCCTGCGCTTCAAAAAAATCAAAAAAATTTCCGCTATCCGCCCCTCTCTTTAAATGAATCTTAAGACACTGTTTATTTCGTTTAGTAAGCCTTATGTCCCATTTTTGATTAAGGAGCATTTTGGCTCGGCCGCCCGCGCAAAAGACGGCGGTTTCGACACGTGAAATCTGCCAATTTTGAATATTCTGGATTTATAAGCCGGAATGATCACCGTTTTCTCACACTTTCCATTATTGTTGATCAGATGCTTCAACTCCTAAATTATGTTCATTTAAAAAGTATTTTTCTAGGTTTCTTCATTATTTACCATATTTCGACATGGGTGATAAAGTAGGTCAAAATGCTTCAAAAACTCCTGCAAAGTCAACCTTCACGGAAATTTAGTTCTATTTTCTTAACGGGAAAATACAGTAGAAAAACGAAAAAATAGTTGATAAAATTAGTTTGGTAATCTAATATTTTTATTAGAAGGTTTATTTATTCTGATAGGAGGGCAAAAACGGTATGTTTAACGAGAGGGAAGCATTGCGTTTAAGATTAGAGCAGCTAAATGAGGCTGAGGTTAAAGTCATTAGGGAGTATCAAATTGAGCGTGACAATATCTATGCAAAGCTGCGCGAATTGGATCGTCCATCCAGCTTTAATGATACAAAAAAAGATTTTCGCCCAGAGCGGAAAAGTGAATCGCTCCCGGTTTTAGCTGAATTAGCTGCACAGGAGATGAAAAGCTACCAGCAGCAGCAGCCGCAAGCATCTCAAAAAACCCAGCAGCAGACTTCTCAGCAAGCCTCCGCACTGCCAGCTGGAATTCCAGACGGTACGACAAGGCGCAGAAGGGGTACGGCCCGTCCGGGTTCTAAGGCTGCAAAATTGCGTGAAGCAGCAATTAAAACATTGAAACGCCACAACGCGGCAATCAAAAGTTCCGAGCTTCAAAAAGAAATTGAGAAAGAAAGCGGACTCGAGATCCCTAACATGACAACTTTCATGCAGAGTCTGATTAAAATGTACCCTGAAGTCAAAAAACCGTATCGGGGTCAATATATATTAGAGGGCGAAATCTCTACTGAGACAGAGCAGCAATAGGTTTAATCCTGGCTTTTCCAGATAGCGCTTGCAATTTTATAGGGAAAGAACGGCGGCCGATTTGAATGCCGCCGGCCAGTCAAACTGCTTGAGAAAAACGGCTCAAGCAGTTTTTTGTATAAACCATTTTTTCCCTTAAAGTTGTATTTAATTTAATGGTTTTGTTTCCTTATCCGTTCGATTGATTTTATAGACCCATTTTTGAGGAGATGATTCCTCTTCTTTATTCTGTTTTTTCCATTCCTCAATTTTATGTTCCATTTTATCATCGTTCGTCTGGATAATACTCAGCTGTTTATGCAGGAGATCAACTTGTTCTGTTACCGATTGAAGAACCGTCTCAATCTGCTCTGAGCGTTCGAATATATCGTTGTCTTGCCCAAGTGTTTTCTCTGTTTGCTGATAGGTATCAATATCAGCAAAATGAGAAGCAATCCACTTATCGCTCTCATCGAGCTGCCTTTTATAGGAAAGAATCGTTTCGTAAAACAATGATTCCTTCGTTTTTTCAGCTTCCAGCAGCCGGCTTTTCGTATCTGCGACCCGCTCTTTTAGCAAAGCTACATCTGATTCAAGCTGTTTAAACTGAAGGCTTTTAGCGTGAAGCTCATCTTTCAGCTGCCCATTCTCCTCCGTTATATGTTTAAGTTCTTTTTCGGTTTTTTGCCGGGATATTTTTTCATTTTCTGTATTGAATTTCTCATTTTCTATTTGTCTATGTAAGCCCTTTTTCTCCTCTTCGGATTTTACGTTTGCCAAGTGAAGACGGTGCTTTTCTTCGATTTCTTGTTTCCTCATATAGGTTTCTTTTTGAAGAAGCTCCTGAAGCATCACGATTTTACTCAATAACTCGCTTTTAGTGCGGCTGAGCGTTTCGGCCGACTCGTCCTGATTGTTTGCCCTAATCCGCTCCAGCTCCAATGTCAGCTGATCAAGCTGCTGCCTCATGGCGGCATTTTCTTGATTGAGCTTATGGTTCTTTTGATGAAAATAACTTGCCTCAAGCTCATGAATCAATTGATGGCATCTGGCCAGCTCCGCTTTTAAAAATAGATTTTCCTGGGACAAATCGTGAAAGAAAGGCAGTGAACCTGTTGTTTTTTTCATGGTGATCCAGCCCCCCTAAAGATGTTACAACTACAATATGCAAAAATCGGACCGTTCATGTCTTCTGAAAAATCCGTTTTATGGACTTGTTCCTTTTTCGGCTGTTTTGCTATGATTTTCACAATAGGTGTTTGAATAGGAAGGTTGGGAAGGGAATGAAACCTGTACATATCGTTTTATCAGGCGGATTGTCACGCCGTTTTGGAGAGCCGAAGGCATTTGCTTTGTGGAAAAATAAACCTCTTTATCAATGGTGCAAGCAGGCTTTTGGGGGGGAGGCGCTGATATTGAGCCGTCCCGGACTGACAGATCGTTTCAAGTCTTATGGAGAAAAAAAAGTGCTGGAAGACGTTGAACCGTTTGAAGGAAAAGGCCCGCTGGCCGGAATATATACGGCTATGGTGCGTGAGGAAGGGGACGTTTACGTTATTTTGGCCTGTGACACGCCTCTTATCAGGAAATCGACCATCTCCGCTTTAAAGGAACAGATGACGCCTGCTGACGATGCCGTTGTGACGGTTGCAGACGGAAGGGCGCAGCCGCTTGTCGCCGTCTATCATAAAAGGGTGAAACACATCTTGTACGACCAGCTTCGGCGGGATGAGCTGAAGATCAGCTGCTTCCTTGAGCGAATTCGTGTGAAGTATATTGAAGCACATGTAATCGGTGCAGAGCCCTGGGAATTTATAAATGTCAATAAAAAGTCGGATTTAGATAAAATTGAAACGATTTTTTCGGAATGAAATGTTTTATCATAGATTGCAAGAGCTTTTCAGCTTATTTTCAGACATCGGGAAAAGATGTTCCTGGCTAAACATGATATGATACTAAAAAAGGGAGTAAAGGAGACCATCCTGATGCATGAAAGGTATTCAAGACAAATCAGATATCAAAACATCGGACAAGCGGGACAGGACAGAATAAGAAAAAGCCATGTTTTGATTGTCGGAGCCGGAGCGCTCGGCACAGCCGCCGCTGAAGGGCTTGTCCGCGCAGGAGTCGGTGTTTTGTCTATTATAGACCGCGACTATGTAGAATGGAGCAATCTGCAAAGGCAGCAGCTCTATACCGAAGAAGACGCAGAAAAACGGCTTCCAAAAGCGGTTGCGGCAAAAGAGCGCCTTTCAAAAATGAATCGCGATGTCAGGCTTCATACATATGTTTCAGACGGCACCGCTGAGACGCTGAAGCCGCTGATCGAAGAGGCGGATGCCGTCGTTGATGCAACAGACAATTTTGAGACCCGCATGATTATCAATGACCTGGCTCAAGCGGCTGGTACGCCATGGGTTTACGGCGCTTGTGTCAGCAGTCAGGGCATGTATATGACGATCGTTCCCGGAAGCACACCCTGCCTTGCCTGTCTGTTTGAGAACATTCCGATTGGCGGAGCAACATGTGATACTTCCGGAATTATTTCGCCTGCCGTTCAAATGGTGTCGGCTTATCAGCAGGCCGAAATATTAAAGATATTGACGGATCAAAAAGAGGCGCTTCAAACGGCTTTTGTCACGTTTGATTTATGGGCGAACACCCATTTTGAGATGCAAATAGACCGTCATAAGAACTGCCCTTCATGCGGCCAAGCGCCGGTATATCCGTTTCTCCAGAACTCAAAGCAAAAGAAAGCGGACGTGCTGTGCGGAAGGGAGACCGTTCAAATACGCAGCGATATGTTAAAACACCTTCCTAAACAAGAGCTCATCGAAAAACTTGCCGGGATCGGCAAAGTCGATGCGAATGACTACCTGCTTCATGTTGCATATGAAGCGTTTCGGATCGTCATTTTTCATGATGGAAGGGCGCTTGTTCACGGCACAAGCGATATAAAAGAAGCCAACTCAGTATTGGCAAGAGTCATCGGAATGTAAAAACAGGAGGTTTTTTGAATGCTTGAACAAAGAAAACCCATCCCCGTCTATGAAGCTGCCGAACGTGTCATACAGCTGCAGAAACAGGGAGAAACAGAGTGGACTCAGCTTGAGGAAAGTCTGCACAGGTATTTAGCTGAGGATGTAAAAGCTGATCATCATGTGCCGGCCTTTGACCGCTCGCCATATGACGGCTTTGCGGTCCGCGCGTCCGATACTGCCGGCGCTTCCAGAGAGAACCCGCTTAAATTTGAGGTTATTGATCATATCGGAGCCGGGGCTGTTTCGGAAAAAAAGCTCGGCCCTTTTCAGGCAGTCCGGATTATGACGGGAGCGCAGATTCCCGAAGGTGCGGATGCGGTTGTCATGCTCGAGCTGACGAAGACATATTCAGAAGACGAAAAAAACTATATGATGCTGAAGCGTGCTTTCCAGCCCGGAGAAAACATTTCGAAAACGGGTGAAGATGCGGAAAAAGGTTCGGTTCTTATAAGGAAAGGAACGCGGATTACGCCGGGGGTTGTTGCACTGCTTGCGACATTCGGCTATGCTGCTGTTCCCGTGGTTAAAAAGCCTGTGATCGGTATCATAGCAACCGGAACGGAGCTCTTGAATGTCAGTGACCCCCTCGTTCCGGGGAAAATCCGCAACAGCAATGCGGGCATGGTGGCAGCCCAGGTTGAAGAAGCAGGCGGCAAACCTCTTTATTTAGGGAAAATATCGGATCAATTTGAGGAGAGCTTTGAAGCGGTCGAAGGAGCATTGAAGAAGGTGGATTTTCTGATTACAACCGGCGGAGTGTCCGTTGGGGATTTTGACTTTCTGCCGGCTATTTATGAAAAGCTCGGCGCCGAGGTTCTGTTTAATAAAGTGGCGATGCGTCCGGGAAGCGTAACAACAGTCGCCCAATTAAACGGAAAATTGTTATTTGGGCTGTCAGGGAATCCGTCTGCCTGTTTCGTAGGTTTTGAGCTGTTTGTAAAACCGTCCGTCAAAGCTTGGCTGCGTGATCCAAAACCGTATCCAATGTGCGCTGAAGCGATTCTAACAAAGGATTTTCCAAAGCCTAATCCATTTACAAGGTTTGTCCGCTCATTAGTCTCGATCAAAGAAGGAACGCTTCATGCAAAACCGGTCGGCCTTGATAAATCCAGTGCTGTCACATCGCTTGCAGATGCCAATGCCCTTATGGTTTTACCTGGAGGCACAAGAGGCTATGAAGCGGGCAGACGGGTGCATGTCCTTTTATATCGGGATGAGAACGGAAGTGAGGAGCTATGGCAAGAGATTTTCCGATCCTCCAGGTCGTAGGGTATCAAAATAGCGGTAAAACGACGTTTGTTGAAATGCTTCTGGAAAAGCTCGAACATGACGGTGTGCAGGCCGGCTGTCTGAAGCATCACGGTCATGGGGGAGAGCCGGATGCTTTTACCGAAGGAAAAGATTCCGGCCGTTTTTTGCGGGCTGGTGCAGCGGCTTCCGGGGTGGAAGGCGCAGGTGTTTTCCAGCTTACCGCCCGCGGGAATTGGACGCTGGAAAAGCTGATTTCCGCATACAGCCTCCTGTCGATCGATTGCCTGCTGATTGAAGGGTTTAAACAAGCTGAATATCCAAAGGTTGTAATGGTCAGAGATGACGGGGATAACGATTTGATTGAACAATTGGACGGCATTATAGCTGTCATTTACCAGCACAATAAACCGCATATTGCTGGGAATGATATACAATGTTTTCATATGGAGGATCCAAGTGCGATTTCTTATATTGTAAAACACTTAAAGGAGGAAGGCGTTTGTCTGGACGATTTGTCATAACAGAAGAACCCATCGTAATCGACGATGTCGTCAAAAAAGTCGAGAGAAGAGAAGCCGGCGCCATTACGACATTTATCGGAACAGTGAGAGAATGGACAAATGGAAAAAAAACGCTCTATCTGGAATATGAGGCTTATGTTCCGATGGCAGTCGGCATGCTGTCTCAGATAGGCGAAGAAATCAGTGAAAAATGGCCGGGAGCCATTGCGGCTATTACTCATCGAATCGGAAGATTGGATATCTCGGATGCAGCCGTTGTCATCGCCGTTTCCTCCCCGCATCGAAAAGCGGCTTATGAAGCGAACGAATATGCGATTGATAGAATAAAGCAAATCGTTCCGATATGGAAAAAAGAGCATTGGGAAGACGGAGAATCCTGGATCGGAGACCAGCTTGAAACAACGGCATATCCCAAAGGAAAGCCAGACATAGAAGCTGTGGCTTCGAACCGTAAAAGAGGTGCTGACATTGATTAAAATTTTGTTGTTTGCCCATCTTGCAGAGCAAGCGGGTGCACAGAGCATCAATATGGAAGAAGAGAAAACAACGACAGACCGCATCAGGCAGTTTTTAAAGGAAACGTACAATCTTCAGGGAACAGACCGGGCTATGATCGCAGTCAATGAAGTGTATAAAAGAGGTAACAGTGAAGTAAAGTCCGGGGATACAGTCGCTTTCATTCCGCCGGTCAGCGGAGGGTAAAAAAACGGCAGCCGGTTATGCACAAGCTATAACCGGCTGCCGTTATTATCATAATCGTTTCCGAGATAGAGAAAACAGCCGCGCCGTTCTTTAGAAATATTTGGTTCTAATTTTTGAATAAGCTCATAAAGCTCACTAATACGGTGAACGTTAAAATTGGTTCTTTCTTTCAGTTTCATTTTCAGCTCTTTCGTTGTTACGATGTTGCCTTTTTGCTGTTTAATAATGTCTACGCAATGTGCTGCATAATACTCTTTATTGGAACGTCTATATCGCTGGATCTGCCTGTCAAGCTCACCCAGCCTTTCATAGATGCCTTCACGTTCTTTCCTGATGTCTCTCCAGACTTTTTGTTCCAATTCACCTAAGAGGAGAAGCTGTTTTTTTAAAGCCTCTCTGTTCGACATTGCAATCAACTCCGTCATTCATAATTTGATAACATTTTCTATTATTTTACATCATATTCCTCTATTCATCAAAAATTTTCCTTTATAATCGGCTTAATATTTTCAAATTGGCAAACTGAGCAGCCGTTTGATGTTCAGACGGGAGAAGTGGAAAGTCTCCATAATAAGTCTGAATTTTATAAAATTGGTGGAATTTTATTTCGGAAATCGATATATTAGATGATGTGTCCTAGTTTTACATGAATTGGAAAGGTGCTGGTGCGAATGGAGTCACTCAAAAAACTAAAGTCTTTTTATTGGCCTTATAAAAAACTGTTTATTTTGTCGCTGGTTTCAATGCTCTTGATGACGGCGATCACTGTCATTTATCCGATTATGCTGCAGATGACGATTGATGAAGTGATTATTGGCGGCCAATATCAATTGATCATGTGGATCAGCCTAGGTTTTATCGTTGTCATGACAGTAAAAGGTGCAGCTACTTTCTTCCATCAATATCTTGGCGATATGTTCGGCATTCACTCTGTCTACAGCCTGAGAAAAGAGCTGTATGCGAAGCTGCAGCGTCTTCCGTTTAAGTATTATGACAGTGCAAAAACAGGGGATTTGATGTCGCGGCTGACAGCTGATGTCGAGGGAATCAGATTCTTTTTGTCGTTCGGCTTTGCAGAGGTGGTTCGTTTTGTCCTGCTCGTTACACTGAGCCTTTCTGTCATGTTTTCTTATTCAGTACCTCTTACTCTCGTAACCATTGCGTCATTGCCGTTTTTGGGAGCGGCGGTCTATCGGTTTGATAAAAAAGTGCACCCCGCTTTTCGAAAGATAAGAAAATCCTTCGCCCGCTTAAATACAAAAGTCCAGGAAAATATCAGCGGAATGAACACCGTAAAATCCCTGTCAAAAGAAAACTTTGAAATTCAGAATTTTACTCATTCAAACGTACATTTTCGAACAAAAAATTTAAATGCTTCATATATCATGTCGAAATTTTTCCCTTTAATGGAGTTCATCGGCAATATCTGCCTTGTTGCACTCCTGTCGTATGGCGGCTGGCTCGTCATTCAAAACCGCTTAAATCCGGGGGAGCTCGTCGCTTTTTTCAGCCTTGTCAATTATATGATGTGGCCGATTATGAACCTCGGCTATGTCATCAACTTGTTTTCGCAGGCAAAAGCATCTGGGGAGCGTCTTTTAGACATTCTTGATGCTGACGAGCAAATAACCGACCGCGGCTGTCGGGCCGAAAGCGGACGGCTGAATGGAGATGTCGTGTTCAACAATGTTTCCCTTCAATATACAAAGGGAAACGCTGAAGCTTTGCATGAGGTGTCATTCCAAGCTCCCCGGGGGAAAACGATTGGATTAATCGGTGCGACGGGCTCAGGGAAAAGCAGCATCATTCAATTGTTGAGCCGTTTTTATGAACCGACATCAGGAAATATCACGATTGACGGCAAACCTCTTTCCCACTATTCATTAAAGATGCTGCGCTCAAATATCGGAATCGTTCCGCAGGAATCGTTTTTATTTTCATCTACCATTGAATCGAATATTTCTTATGGGAAGCCGGATGCATCGATGGATGACATCATGGAAAGCGCGAAAAGAGCCCAGGCCCATGATTTTATCATGGAGCTTCCGGATCAATATGAGACGATGCTCGGCGAAAGGGGACTCGGGCTGTCGGGAGGTCAAAAGCAGCGGATTGCCATAGCGAGAGCGATTTGTCTTAATCCGAGCATTCTGATTTTGGATGATTCGACAAGCGCCGTTGATATGGAGACGGAACATCGCATCCAGCTTGCCCTGCAAGAGGTGATGCGTGATCGGACGACTTTTATTATCGCTCACAGAATCTCTTCAGTGAAGCATGCTGACGAAATTCTCGTTTTAGACAGCGGCATGATAAAGGAAAGAGGAACACATGAAGAATTAATTGAGAAAAACGGTTTATACAAACGGATTTTTGATTTGCAGTACAAAGATCAAAATGTTTTGAATGAACCGCATTTTGCAGGATAGGGGGCCGTTGTTTGATGGAGCACCAAGCGAAAAAACAAACATTGATGAACCGGTTTTTTTACGCTTCAGACCAAATCATTGAAAAGCCGTTTAACTGGGCGCAAATGTGGCGGCTGCTTAAATATTTAAAACCGTACCGCAGCAATTTGCTGCCGCTGTCTTTTTTAACGGTGATCATCGCTGCGGCCATTCGGCTGACCGTGCCCGTATTGATCGGGGTCTATGCACTCGATAAAGCAATCGCAGGCAAAGATATGAATCTTCTCCTTCTATTGATTTGTGTCATCAGCATCATGTATCTGGTGAATTACGTTGCGAATGTCTTGAGAATCCGTTGGATGAACAAACTTGGACAGCATGTGATCTATGATCTTAGGCAGCATTTGTTTACACATGTCCAGCGGCTCTCACACCGCTTTTTTGACGAACGCTCGGCGGGTTCGATTCTCGTCCGCATCATGAATGATATCAATTCATTGCAGGAGCTGTTTACGAGCGGAGTCATCAATTTGCTGATGGATGTCCTGCTGCTCTTCGGAATTATTGTCATTCTGTTTTCGCTTAGTCCTGAGCTGACAATCGCGATCATGATTACCTTGCCTGTCATGTTCTTTATTTCTACCAATCTTCGGAGAAAAATCCGCCGGTCATGGCAAAAAGTCCGGTTAAAACAGTCAAAGCTGAATTCCCACTTAAACGAAAGCATCCAAGGCATCAGGGTCACTCAGGCGTTTACACAGGAAAAAGAAAATATGATGTATTTTGAAGGCGTCAATGGCGAGAACTTTGAAGCCTGGCGGGAAGCGACGAAAAAAAATGCGACATTTCGCCCGCTCGTCGAAATGACAAATGCGGTCGGAACCGCCATCCTCATCTGGTACGGCTCAAGCTTGATCATTAATGAAACGATTACGATCGGCGTTTTTGTATCTTTCGCTTTTTATCTCGGGATGTTTTGGGAGCCGATTTCAAGGCTTGGTCAAGTCTATAATCAGCTGCTGATGGGGATGGCTTCGTCTGAACGGATATTTGAATTTCTTGATGAAAAGCCGAGTGTTGCGGATAAAGAAGATGCCGTTAAAGTAAAAGAATTAAAAGGTCATATTGAATTTGACGATGTTGAATTCTCTTATGATGGGAAGCGGAAGGCGCTTCACAGAATATCGTTTGAGATTCCGGCTGGCACATCGATTGCACTTGTCGGGCATACAGGATCAGGAAAGACGACGATTGCGAGCCTGATCAGCCGGTTTTATGATGCGACAAGCGGGACGGTAAAAGCGGATGGAATTCCGATCACAGATATTTCGCTTGACGACCTGCGTTCGCAAATCAGCATCGTCCTTCAGGACACGTTCATTTTTTCAGGAACGATTATGGAAAATATCCGTTTTGGGCGGCCGAACGCAACTGATGAAGAAGTCGTTGAAGCAGCTAAAGCCGTCGGTGCCGACTCTTTCATTTCAGCGCTTCCAAATGGGTATGCCACAGAGGTCGAAGAGCGCGGCAACATCTTATCCGCGGGGGAGCGGCAATTGATTTCATTTGCAAGGGCGCTTTTGGCTGATCCGCGTATTCTCATCCTTGACGAAGCAACCGCCAGTATCGATACAGAAACCGAAGTCAAAATTCAAGCCGCCTTGAAAACCCTGCTTCACGGCCGCACTGCGATCATGATCGCCCACAGGCTGTCAACGATAAGGGATGCTGATAAAATCATGGTGCTTGACCACGGCAGAAAAATGGAAGAAGGCAGCCACCAGGAATTAATCAAACAACGCGGCATGTATTATGAGCTTGTGAAGGCACAGTACCGCATGTTTCAGGCGGATTGACTACGCAAAATCTATTTTTGCGAAAAACACCATGAAACATTTTATACTCACCTCCGTACAAATAGGTAGTCATTATGATAAGGGGGATTAAAAAGTGGAAACTCATTTAGAAATGGAAAAAGGAAAAAAGCCGTCTTTGCTGGGAATGATAACGCGTCCTGGAGAGCAGTTTGAGAGAATGAGGGAAAAGCCGGTTTTTTGGCTCCCTCTTTTCGTCGTCTTGATTTTATCCGTTACAGGCGCTTATCATCTCAATGCAAAAATCGATCTTACATCTGAATTACAGGGTGTGCCTGATGCGGAAGCATTTGCATCTGCGATGAAAGGCGTAGGTGTGGTCGGCGGGATTATTGGCTCTGTCATCGCCATTTTGATCAGCGCTTTAATTTATTGGCTGATCGTCAAGATCGGAAAAGGGGAAACCGATTATGTCCACATGTTCTCGCTGGCCGTTTTCACGTACTTTATAGCGGCTGCCGGACAATTGATCAACGGTCTTGTCATCTATTATTCAAATATTGATCCTGAAGTTGTCGTCACATCGTTAAGCAGTGTCATCACAGCAGGACAGCCGCTCAAATCGGTTTTGGGTGTATTTGACCTATTTACAATCTGGTCTCTTGCACTGGTTGCCATTGGGCTTCAAAAAGTGGGGGGCATATCTAAAAAAGCAGCTTGGACTGCGGTTATCATTTTATTTATCATTTCTCTCTTGCTTGCTTTTGCAGTCGGTTTGGCCAGTAACTTTTTTGAATCAATTGAAGGAGCAATGTAAATGAAAAAGATAGCGATCGGCATTGTTATTATTCTGGCTGCTGCGCTTTTAATCGGGCTCAACCTCTACCGCTCGGCTCAAACGAGCGGTGGAGAAAGCGCAGCGATCGATACGGTGAGACTCGAAGAAAAAGAGATCGCTTCTACTGTCATGGTTCCGGGAACGCTTCAATTTGCAAACGAACAATATGAATATTACGAACCTGAAAAAGGAGAGATCGCAGACATTAAAGTGAAAGAGGGGGACAAGGTTAAAAAAGGAGATGTGCTTTTCACATATGCGAATGAAGAAATTCGTTTAGAAACAGAGCAAAACGCCCTTTCCATTGAATCAAAGCAGCTTCAGCTTGAGCAGATTCAAAAAAAAATCAATCATTTAAGCGATAAGGAAAAGAATCTAAAGGCGGAGCTTGGCGAAAAAGATGCCAAAAGGCAGATTGATGATGAACGCACACAGCTGGAAATGGAGGAAAAAACGGCCCAGCTTGAACTCAAACAAGCCGGCTTGCAAAAGGAAGCGCTCCAGAACAAAACGGCCGCACTCCAAGTGCAAAGTGAAATCGACGGAACGGTGATTACGGCTGACAAGGAAGCGGCGGCCAACAAATCGGACATTCAAAAGCCTGTTGTACATATCGGGAATGAGGACAAGCTTATCGTCAGAGGGGTGTTATCAGAATATGACACATTGAAAGTGAAAAAAGGCCAGAATGTAACGATCACTTCAGATGTCATTCAAAACAAAGAATGGAGAGGCAGGGTATCTGCGGTCGGATTGGCGCCCGAGCAGCAGGATACTGCAATAACAGGAGCCGGAAAGGAACAAAGCGCTGTTCAATATCCGGTTGCAGTGAAGATCAAAGGCGAACGCCCGCAAGCTAAACCAGGTTTTAAAATGATTATGAATATCCAGACGGATAAGAGAACCGTTCAGGCTCTGCCTGCCGGGGCCGTCAAGCAGGAGGGTGATCAATCATACGTATTTGCTGTCAAAGACGGAAAGGCGGAGCGGATCAATGTGAAAACCGGAGAAAACACCGATGGCGTCATCGAAATTACCGACGGTCTGACAAGCGAAGATCAAGTCATTGCAAACCCTGCTGACGATTTGAAAAGCGGAACGGAAGTGAAGCTTCAATGATTGAGTTTTCCCAAGTGAAAAAGAGCTATCAAATCGGAAGGGAAACGGTCGATGTCCTTAAAGGAATCGATATGAAAATTAAGCAGGGCGAATATCTGTCCATCATGGGTCCGTCGGGTTCCGGAAAATCGACGATCATGAATATCATCGGCTGTCTTGACCGGCCGACATCCGGAGTATACAGCTTGGACGGCGAAAATGTCTCATCATATGGGGAAAAACAGCTTGCAGTGGTCAGAAATCGGGCAATCGGCTTCGTTTTTCAGCAGTTTCAGCTGCTTCCGAGGCTGAATGCGATGAAAAATGTCGAACTTCCGATGATCTACTCGGGCATTCCGAAAAAAGAACGGCGGGAGCGGGCGGAACGGGCGCTTGAAAAGGTCGGCCTGAAGGATCGAATGCACCATATGCCGAATGAGCTTTCCGGCGGCCAAAAGCAGCGTGTTGCCATAGCGAGGGCGACTGTCAATGAACCAAAACTGATCTTGGCTGATGAACCGACCGGTGCGCTCGATACGAAGACAGGCCATGCGATTATGGAGCAATTTACTGAATTGAATGAGGAGGGAACGACTGTTGTTCTTGTCACCCACGAACCCGAAATTGCCGATTATACGAGCCGCATCATCATGGTGCGGGACGGTGAAATTATCTCGGCTGAAAGAGAGCGGAGGGGGGCGGCGGAATGAATCTCGTTGAAAACTTGAGAATGGCTTTGAGTTCTATATTGTCTCATAAGCTGCGTTCGATATTAACGATGCTCGGCATCATTATCGGAGTGGGCTCTGTGATTGTCGTTGTTGCCGCAGGGCAAGGCGGAGAGCAGATGCTTAAACAGTCAATCAGCGGACCGGGAAATACGGTTGAAATCTTTTACAATCCAAGTGAGGAAGAATTATCTGTCAATCCAAACGCTTATTTGAGCGCCAGCTTTACAGAAGAGGACATCCGGAGCCTTAAATCTGTTTCAGGAGTGAAACAGGTTGTCGCGAAGACGACTGAAACCATGAATGTTCGTTTTAGGGAAGAAGAGTCTGATGCTGCAGTGAACGGAATCAATGACGGATATATCAGCATCAATTCAATGAAGCTGGAAAAAGGAAGAGAATTTAGCGAAACGGACTATCGGACAGGGAAAAGGGTCGGCATCGTGTCCTCAAAGTTTTCGGAAGAATTGTTTCCTCATCAATCCCCGCTCGATCAAGTCGTCTGGCTAAACGGACAGCCGGTGCAAATCATCGGTGTTTTGAAAAAAGAAACCGGACTGCTTGCGATGGGGATGAATGAAATATATGTTCCGTTTACGATGCTTAAGTCTTCTTTCGGCATCAGCGATTACAGTTCCGTCTCCGTTCAGGCGCGATCTGCGGATGATCTGCATGGGGTCGGAACGAAAGCCGCTGATATCATCAATGACAATCACGGCACAACAGATTCCTATGAAGTGATGAATATGGAAGAAATTGCGTCCGGGATCAGCCAAATCACGGCGATTATGACAACGTTTATCGGCTCGATCGCAGGCATTTCCCTATTGGTTGGAGGCATTGGCGTCATGAACATCATGCTTGTGTCCGTCACAGAACGAACAAGGGAAATTGGTATTCGAAAATCGCTCGGTGCGACAAGAGGCCAGATTTTGACGCAATTTCTCATTGAATCGGCATTGATTACACTGATTGGCGGTGTGCTGGGAATTGCACTCGGATATGGGGGAGCCTCTCTTGTTTCATTTTTCGCCGGCTGGCCGCCGCTCGTTTCCTGGCAGGTGGTTCTTGGCGGTGTGCTGTTCAGCATGGCGATCGGCGTCATATTTGGACTGATCCCGGCCAATAAAGCGTCCCGCCTCGATCCGATCGATGCATTGCGTTATGAATAGAATGACTCTTTCAGATCCGCGGCCGAGATATAAAAGACGAAAAGACCGTTGTGCAGACGGTCTTTTTTCTTGTCCAATTTTATATAAAATGAAACTAATTTAGAAAAATATCCGGATTATGAAGGATAGACTTGAAATTGCTGTGAATTTCATCTTGATTTCACCAAAAGGAATGTACGGGTGGAATGAGAACGTGGAAGCGAAAGTAGACGCACCAAAAGAGCTAAAGCCGTCATTGATCGGTATGATCACAAGCCCTGTCCATCAGTTTGTGCGAATGAGAGAACGACCTGTCATTTGGCTGCGATGATGATCGTGCTGGCCTTGTCCGGACGATCTATTGATATCATGTTTTGGCAAATGGACGAGTTGTATCATTTGAATCTAGGGCCGGAGAAATACAGCTATTTGGCCTTCGTAATATTTTTCAATCCGCTATTTTCTAAGTGTTGAGTGCTCTAGTATTGTGGCTGATCGCAAAAATCGGCGGAGGAAAAACCAATTTTCATGTATGGTCTCTCAGTCTGTTTATGTGAGTTTTGTCACGGTCATCAGGGATGTCGTGATCAGTTTGGGTTATTATGTTTCACATTCGCTGGACAGATACATTCCAGCCGGCGAACCTCTATTGAGTGTTTCCGAGCATGTTTGATATTTTTACGATCTGGTCATATGTTTTAATTGCTGTAGGGCTGCTTGGATCGGCGTTTCTGTATTGTTTATTCTTATGCTGCTGTTATCTTATCTCTATGATTGTTTCAAGTGTTATTGGGAAATCTTGATAAATGAATGGATAAAGCTCTTTTCGCAAAAACCTCATGCAGTCAGCATGGGGTTTATTGATGAGCCGTTGCATGAATCTTGATGGAATAGATAATAATAATGTCACATATTTTTGCGAATTTTTATAGTTTATACAGTTTACAAATGATACATATCACGTTAAGATGTTGAAATGTGAAAGATTTTGATGGTTATTGAATGAATTTGAAAGATTTTTGTTGAGTTATGTCGAAAAAGCGTTTACAATGAAATTGTAAGCTAAATGAAGGCGTTTTCAAAAAGGGGTGATAATGTGTTGACTCCCGAACGGCACCAGCTGATCATTGACGAAATTGAAGAGCATGATGTCGTGAAAATCCAATATTTAATGAATTTAACGAATGCATCTGAGTCAACGATCAGAAGAGATTTGTCGACGCTCGAAGCCCGCGGATATTTAAAGCGTGTTCATGGAGGAGCATCAAAGCTTTCGGACATTCGAATGGAACCGGATATGCTTGAAAAATCATCCAAAAACCTTCATGAAAAGAAAAAAATCGCCCAGAAAGCCGCCTCTCTTCTTGAAGAAGGCGATTGCATTTTCCTTGATGCCGGGACGACTACTTTGCAAATGATCGACTTTATCGATCAAGAGAAGGATATTATCGTAGTCACCAACGGAGTCATGCACATTGACGCATTAATCAAAAAAGGTATCACGTTTTATTTATTAGGCGGATATGTGAAGCATAAAACAGGGGCGATCGTGGGTGGCTCCGCATTGTCGGCCATCAGCCAGTACCGGTTTGACAAAAGTTTTATCGGTGTGAACGGGATTCATACAGAAGCGGGATTTACAACTCCCGATCCTGAAGAAGCCCTCATCAAAACAAAAGCTGTCAAACAGGCAAAAAAAGCTTTTATTTTAGCTGATGCTTCCAAGTTTGGAGAGATGTCTTTTTCTGCCTTTGCAAGTTTAGACGAAGCAGCTATCGTTACAGCAGGATCTGCAAAACATTCATTTGATAACTATCAAGAAAAAACTGTCGTAAAGGTAGTGAAAACATGATATACACTGTAACACTCAACCCATCGGTCGACTACATTGTTCACGTTGAAGAATTTTCATTAGGCGGGTTAAATCGTTCTGTCTATGACACGAAATATCCGGGAGGCAAAGGGATCAATGTGTCACGGGTATTAAACAGACACCATGTGCCTTCTAAAGTTCTCGGTTTTATCGGCGGTTTTACCGGGGGTTACATCAAGTCATTTCTTGAAGAAGAGAAGCTTGAGACAGCCTTTCATGAGGTAAATGGAGATACCCGAATCAATGTGAAATTGAAAACTGGGGATGAAACAGAAATTAATGGACAAGGCCCTTCAATTAGCGATGAGGATTTCGCGGCGTTTTTAGACCAATTTTCCGCCATGAAAGAAGGGGATATCGTCGTAATGGCCGGGAGCATTCCAGCTTCATTGCCTCAGGACACCTATGAAAAGATTGCTGAAACATGCAGTCAGCAGAATGTTCGAGTCGTCGTTGATATTTCAGGTGAGGCTCTCTTAAAAGCGGCTCAAATGCGTCCGCTTTTAATGAAACCAAATCATCATGAGCTTGGAGAAATGTTTGGAACAACGATCACCTCTGCTGAAGAAGCAGTGCCTTACGGAAAAAAACTGATTGAACAAGGAGCGGAAAACGCTATCGTTTCGATGGCTGGTGAAGGTGCTCTTTTATTCACGAAAGACGGCGTTTACCATGCCAATGTCCCTAAAGGAAAGCTCATTAACTCTGTTGGAGCTGGGGATTCAGTGGTTGCCGGTTTTCTCGCAGGTATTGAAAAACAGCTCGACATCAAAGAGGCTTTTCGGCTAGGGGTTGCCTCAGGCAGCGCTACCGCTTTTTCAGAGGAGCTCGGAACAGAAGAGCTGGTTCACAAACTTCTTCCGGAAGTTCAAGTCAAAACGATTTAAAGGAGGAAAGGTTATGAAAATAACAGAGCTACTTACAAAGCATACGATCAAGTTAAACCTTGAGAACAGCCAGAAAGAAAACGTGATTGAAGAGCTTGTCACCGTTTTGGATCAGGCAGGAAAATTAAATGATAAAGAAGGCTACAAAGAAGCCGTTATCAATCGCGAAAAGCAAAGCTCAACAGGAATCGGCGAAGGCATTGCCATTCCTCATGCGAAAACAGCGAGCGTTAAGGAGCCTGCGATCGCGTTTGGCCGTTCAAAAGAAGGTGTCGATTATGAATCTCTGGACGGGCAGCCGAGCCATCTCGTCTTCATGATCGCTGCCACAGATGGAGCCAATAACACGCACCTAGAAGCGCTGTCAAGGCTGTCTACCTTGCTGATGCGGGAAGAAATCCGCAAGCAGCTGCTAGAAGCGGGATCAGAAGAAGAAATCATCGATATTATCAACCAGCATGACAAAGATGAAGAAGAAGAAGAGCAGGCTGAAGAGCCTCAGGCTCCATCTGCCAAAGGAAAAATCCTTGCAGTGACAGCATGTCCGACAGGGATCGCCCATACATTTATGGCCGCTGATGCATTGAAAGAAAAAGCAAAAGAAATGGGCGTTGACATTAAAGTTGAAACAAACGGATCAGGCGGTATTAAAAGCGCCCTGACAGCCCAGGAAATTGAAGATGCGGTTGCCATCATCGTTGCTGCCGATAAGCAAGTTGAGATGGAGCGCTTTAACGGAAAGCACGTGATTGAAGTACCTGTTACAGCAGGGATCAGACGTCCGAAAGAACTGATTGAGCAGGCGCTGAACCAAGATGCGCCAATTTATCGGGGCACAGGCGGCGGCTCAGCCTCTGATGACGGCGGAGCTGCAAAAGGAAAAGGCGGCGGCTTTTACAAACACCTGATGAGCGGTGTCAGCAACATGCTTCCATTTGTTGTCGGGGGCGGAATTTTAATTGCGATTTCGTTCTTCTGGGGCATTAACTCTTCAGACCCGAATGACCCGTCTTATAATCAATTTGCGGCTGCTCTAATGGAAATCGGCAGTGCAAATGCTTTGAAATTAATGGTTGCTGTATTAGCCGGTTTTATTGCAATGAGTATTGCGGACCGTCCTGGTTTTGCGCCTGGTATGGTCGGCGGTTTTATGGCGACACAGGCTGGCGCAGGCTTCTTAGGCGGATTAATTGCCGGTTTCCTTGCCGGATACATCGTCATTCTCTTGAAAAAAGCGTTTGCCGGTCTTCCGCAAGTTCTTGATGGATTAAAACCTGTTTTAATCTATCCGTTGTTTGGTGTCTTCTTCACTGGACTCATCATGCATTATGTTGTCAACACGCCTGTCAAGATGATTATGGACGGAATGACACACTGGCTTGAAGGACTTGGTACAGGAAACCTTGTCTTAATGGGCATTATTTTAGGCGGTATGATGGCAATTGATATGGGAGGCCCGATCAACAAAGCGGCCTTTACATTCGGTATTGCAATGATTGAAGCAGGAAACTTCGGACCGCATGCGGCGATCATGGCAGGCGGTATGGTGCCTCCGCTCGGGATTGCGCTTGCAACAACGTTCTTTAAAAGCAAGTTTTCAAAACGCGACCGTGAGGCAGGGATTACATGCTACTTTATGGGGGCGTCATTTATCACGGAAGGTGCGATTCCGTTTGCGGCAGCCGATCCTGCCCGCGTCATTCTGGCTTGTGTAGTTGGTTCAGCAGTCGGCGGCGGTTTATCGCAATTTTTCGGAGTTACCCTTCCCGCTCCGCACGGAGGAGTGTTTGTCTTCCCGACAACGAGTCATCCGCTTCTCTATCTTGTGAGCGTGCTGATTGGAGCGGTGGTAACAGCTCTCATCCTCGGCTTCTTGAAAAAGCCGGTTCCAACTGAAGAATAAGTGCTAAAAAGTGCCACAAGGTTTCACACGTGGCACTTTCTTTTTTCCTGTTTTTATCACTTGCGGGCATGCTGATTATGTATTCTCTCAGAACTTGTGATAAAGTATAGGAAAGCTTTTATTTTTGAACTGTAAATTGTGACAGACTGTTTTTAGGAGGAAGCGTTTTGACTGAAGAAAAATCCACCAAAAAGAAAAATTCTCTCTTTGAATGGGTAAAAGCCATTGTGATTGCAGTCGCTCTGGCCTTGCTGATCCGGGCATTTTTATTCGAACCGTATTTGGTCGAAGGCACATCAATGGACCCGACGCTACACGACGGGGAACGTTTATTCGTTTATAAAACGGTGAAATATATTGGTGAGTTTAAACGGGGAGATATCGTCATCATCGATGGAGATGAAAAAAATGTCCACTACGTAAAACGCCTGATCGGTTTGCCGGGGGATACCGTGCAAATGAAGGATGACACGCTTTACATAAACGGGAAGAAAGTGTCCGAGCCGTATCTTAAGGCGAACAAAAAAGAGGCGGAAGCAGTCGGCGTCAAGCTGACGGGGGATTTTGGCCCTGTGAAAGTCCCAGAAGGCAAGTACTTTGTCATGGGGGACAATCGCCAGAGATCGATGGACAGCCGGAACGGACTCGGGCTGATTGATAAAAAACGAGTGGCAGGGACATCACAATTTGTGTTTTTCCCATTTAATGAAATCCGAAAAACAGACTGAAAAATGCCTGCCGTCCTTTGGGACAGTCAGGCATTTTTGCTTTTTATGACAATAATGATGCCAGCACTGCGATAAATAGTACGGTAACGAATACTGCAGCCATAATCAGAAGAACGCTGAAAAGTATTCTGATTTCCGCCGTTTCTTTTCCCCGTTTTGTCAGCATTCGCTTTGCGTAGATATGAACGAACGTGTAAATCAAGGCGATCCCGATATAAAGGCCCAAGTCGCGTGCTGTAAAGCCGGTTACTGCCAAATATACGCCGGCAAAAAAAATAAACATGCAGTATTCTGTCAGAGTGATAAGCTTCATGTTGTCCTCCGTCTAACGATCCGTGTTTTCTTCAAATATCACCTTTTTATAATATATCTTTTGAAGCCATCCTACAAGAAGACCAAAACCTATTAAAAGACAAGCAAAAATTAAAAAATCCGCAGTCCACATATTAAACCCTTTAAAAAGCCCGATAGACATCGTAGATATCACCATGGCGGCTGCTATGAAAACCGCGTGCCACGGCCTCGTGTTTACCCATCTGATGATATCGGGGTCTTCTTTCATTTTCATTTTTCCTTCCCCCAATCTTCATTAATTGTAACATATTGTCACAATGGAAATGTAAAAAAAGCTTTTTTTCGGTATATTTTTCTTTAAAACTTTATCGTAAAAAAGCAAAGCATTTCTCTTGCGGATCATTCGTGTTATACTCGTTCTAATGAAGTAAAGTTGATGGAGGATATGAAATGATAGCTGTAAATAATGTAAGCTTGCGGTTTGCAGACCGGAAGTTATTTGAAGATGTAAATATTAAATTTACGCCCGGAAATTGCTACGGGCTGATCGGGGCTAACGGAGCCGGAAAATCCACATTTTTAAAAGTTTTATCAGGTGAGATTGAGCCTCAGACGGGCGATGTTCATATGAGCCCCGGCGAGCGCCTTACCGTGCTGAAGCAAAATCACTTTGAGTACGAAGAATATGAAGTGCTGAAAGTTGTCATTATGGGTCATAAGCGCCTTTATGAAGTGATGCAGGAAAAAGATGCCGTTTATATGAAGCCGGACTTTTCGGATGAAGACGGGATCCGCGCTGCTGAGCTTGAGGGCGAGTTTGCCGAGCTGAACGGCTGGGAAGCTGAAGGAGAAGCGGCGATATTGCTGAAAGGACTCGGTATACCAGAAGAGCTTCATTCGAAAAAAATGGCCGATCTCGGCGGATCTGACAAAGTGAAAGTGCTTCTTGCACAAGCTCTGTTCGGAAAGCCTGACGTACTGCTTCTCGATGAGCCGACAAACCATTTGGATATTCAGGCGATCCAATGGCTTGAAGAGTTTTTAATCAACTTTGAGAACACGGTGATCGTCGTCTCGCATGACCGCCACTTTTTAAATAAAGTATGTACACATATTGCTGATTTGGATTTTAATAAAATCCAAATCTATGTCGGAAACTACGATTTCTGGTATGAATCAAGCCAGCTTGCCTTAAAAATGGCTCAGGAAGCCAATAAGAAAAAAGAAGAGCAGATCAAACAGCTTCAGGAGTTTGTCGCGAGATTCAGCGCAAATGCCTCCAAATCCAAGCAGGCCACATCAAGAAAAAAACTGCTCGAAAAAATTACGCTCGATGATATCAAACCATCATCACGGAAATATCCGTACGTCAATTTCACGCCTGAACGTGAAATTGGGAACGATGTGCTCGTCGTTAAAGACTTGTCCAAAACGATCGACGGCGTCAAAGTTCTTGATTCGGTAAGCTTTATGATGAACAAGGACGATAAAATCGCCTTTACGGGACGCAATGAGCTTGCTGCCACGACGCTCTTTAAAATCCTTGCCGGGGAAATGGAGCCTGACAGCGGGTCATTTAAATGGGGCGTGACGACATCCCAGGCGTTTTTCCCGAAAGACAACAGCGAGTATTTTGAGAACAGCGATTTGAACCTTGTGGACTGGCTTCGCCAATTTTCTCCCCATGATCAAAGCGAAAGCTTCCTGCGCGGATTTTTAGGAAGAATGCTGTTCTCGGGAGAAGAAGTGCTCAAAAAAGCAAGCGTCTTGTCAGGAGGAGAAAAGGTCCGCTGTATGCTTTCCAAAATGATGCTCTCCGGTGCAAACGTGCTAATGCTGGATGAGCCGACAAACCATTTGGATCTTGAATCGATTACAGCATTGAATAACGGCTTAATCAGCTTTAAAGGCGCGATGCTGTTTACATCCCATGACCATCAGTTTGTCCAAACGATTGCCAACCGGATCATCGAGATCACGCCAAACGGCATCATTGACAAACAAATGAGCTATGATGAGTTTTTGGAAGACAAAACTGTTCAGGCTAAGCTTGCTGAACTTTACGCATAATTCAAGAAAACCCGCCTTAAAAAGCGGGTTTTTTATAAAAAGGAGATGGTTGCTGTGTCATGCCGAAAGGCTCTTGAGCAATATATAAAAGCAACAAACACGCATGTGTTTGAGAATGTCAAAGAGCTCCTTGATCCTGACGCTGTGTATTGGTTCTCGGATCAAACGTGCTCGGGCTTTCAGGAGATTCAGCGTTATTTTGAAAACGCCTGGAAGCAAATCGAAAACGAAGTATACAGCGCTAGCAATGTCAGCTGGATCACGGAAACAGACGAACAGGCCGTCTGTCTTTATACATATGAATGGAAAGGGTTTTATCAAGGCGAATCGGTTCAAGGGGCAGGCCGTGCGACAAACGTATTTGTAAAGGACGAGTCAGGAAGCTGGAAGCTGAAGCATGAACATTTAAGCAGTTTGCCCAAACTATGAGAAGGCGGAGCATTGGACTGGCTTCAGCCGTTACAGCCACCTTTCATGTAAGGGTGAAGTTCATCCTTAAAGTTTGCGTCGCTTTTTTATCGGAAATCCGTCAGGAAGTGCATTGGCGGCATGCGGACACTATATAAAAGGACCTCAAAGCGTTTTGAGGTCCTTTTTAGGCGGAAGGCTGTTAAAAAGCCCAATTGCCTTTTCGGAAAATCGGCTCTCTTTTTCCGTCAGCCGTTATTCCGTCAATATCCATTTCACCTGAACCGATCATAAAATCAACATGTGTAATGCTTTCATTTAGACCTTCTTTCGAAAGCTCTTCACGCGTCATCTTTTTGCCGCCCTCAATGTTAAAGGCATATGCGCTTCCGATCGCGAGATGGTTTGATGCATTTTCATCAAATAGTGTGTTGTAAAACAGTATATTTGAATTGGAAATCGGAGAGTCATGCGCGACGAGAGCGATTTCTCCCAAATAGTGCGAGCCCTCATCCGTATCAATAAGCTCTTTTAAGATTTCTTCGCCTTCTTCTGCTTTTACATCAATGATTCTTCCATTTTCAAATGTCAGTGTAAAGCCGTCGATAATATTGCCGCCGTAGCTTAACGGTTTCGTGCTGGATACGGTTCCGTTCACCCCGTCTTTTTTCGGCGCGGTAAAGACTTCCTCCGTCGGCATGTTGGCCATGAACTCATCGCCTTGTTCATTTGTGCTTCCGGCTCCGACCCAAAGGTGTTTTTCGGGGAGCTCAATTGTCAGATCGGTGCCTTCAGCTTTGTAATGAAGGGCCTTATAGTGCTTGTCATTTAAAACACTCACTTTATCGCGGAGTGTCTGATCATGCTCTTTCCACGCCAGAACAGGGTCATCCCGGTCGACACGGGTCGTCTTAAAAATTTCATCCCAGAGCTTTTGCATCGCTGTTTCCTCACTGCTGTCAGGGAATACTTTTTTTGCCCAAGCAGGTGAAGGAGCCGCTATTACCGTCCAGCTGACTCTATCGGACTGAATCATTTGTCTGTATGTATGCAAAGCTTTTCCGGCTGCTTTCTGCTGTGCTGCAATTCGTTTGGAATCGATTCCTTTCAGCAGGTCGGGACTTGCTGAGACAACCGAAATAAATGCGGCGCCTTCCTTAGCTAGCGCTTCCATCCCTTTGGCTTCCCATTCCGGGTACTCTTCAAACGCTTCGAAAGGGGCAAGCTCATATTTCAGCCTTGTCACTTCATCATCCTGCCAGCGGACTGTCACCTGTTTTGCGCCTCTTTGATAAGCGCTTTTCACAAGCAGGCGGGCAAAATCGCGAACTTCTGTCGAAGCATTGATCACGACCTTTTGACCCTTTTGGACATTTACGCCTACTTCTGTCACAAGCTGTGCGTATGTACTGAGTTTATCGGTAAACGAATTCATTGGCAAAACCTCCTTTATTGTCCATAACATCATATCAAATATCGGCTTGAAAAGAAAAAAAGACGCAGCCTTTGGCTGCGATTTGTTTTAACGGTTTATTTTGGCCGTTTGATCAGGGGGGGTGCTTGGCATATTGCTGAGCGATACGCTCATCCCCCCGAGGATGATGCCGCTTAAAATGGCGGTAATGGCCACTCGTCTTCCCAAATCTCTGAGCATGTTCTTCCTCCTTATCGTTTATCCCTTTCTCACGATATGAAGGAAGCAAGCCAAAAAGACGTGAAAAACGAAATTATTTAGCGGCTTTTTGCAGTTTATCAATCACTTCAAGGGAACGCCCCGTTCCGATTGCGACAGATTCGAGCGGATTTGCAGCGACATGCACGGGAACGACGATTTCTTGTGAAAGCCATTCTTTAATGCCGTTCAAGAGAGCGCCGCCGCCCGTTAAGATCACGCCGCGGTCGACAATGTCCCCGCTCAGTTCAGGAGGGCAGTCCTCCAGCGTCGCTCTGATCGCTTCGATGATATGAAGAAGCGATTCGCGCATGGCCGCCTGGATTTCGTTTGATTCAAGGGTAATCGTTTTAGGCAGGCCTGTGACAAGATCGCGGCCTCTGACTTCCATCGTTTTCGTTTCGTGCTCAATCAAAGCGTAGCCGATCCCAATTTTGACTTCTTCTGCGGTCCGTTCTCCGATCAGCAGATTGTATTTTTTTCTTACAAAAGATACGATGTCTTCATCAAGCTGGTCGCCGCCGATTCGGATGGAATGGCAGGACACCACGCCTCCGAAAGAAATAATGGCCACTTCTGTCGTCCCGCCGCCGATATCGACGACGACATTTGCGACAGGTTCATCGACAGGCAGGTCGGCGCCGATCGCAGCGGCAACAGGCTCTTCAATCAAATGCACTTGTTTGGCCCCGCAGTTTTTGACGGCATCGCTGATAGCCCGCCTTTCGACAGCGGTGGAACCGGACGGCGTACAAACCACAACACTCGGCTTTCTGAACGTAAAACCGATGTTTTTTCCGGCTTTTTTCATAATCTGCTTTAAAAGGTCTGTCGTCATGTCATAATCGGCGATGACTCCGTCTTTCATCGGCCGCACCGCAACAATTTTACCCGGCGTCTTTCCGATCATGTTTTTAGCTTCTGTGCCGACCGCCAAAACGTTTTTTGTTTCCGTATCCACGGCCACAACTGAAGGCTCGTTTAAAATGATTCCTTTGTTTTTGCTGTAAACCAATATGTTTGCTGTTCCTAGATCAATTCCGATCTCGGTTGTTTGAAACATGTTTTCACCCAATCTCTATTTAAAATTTTTTCCGAAAAACGAAATGTTTTTTCTTCGTGCTGAAAAAAAGAATTTCATTTAAATTTTCTAAAGGAATCATCGATTTATGGGGGTTTGTGACGGTTTTGAAAACAACCTGTAAAATGATGACCTCATATTTACATGATGAGAAAATTATTTCATTTTTATGACTTGAATTTTTTGCTGAAGATATAGCCAAAACAGGGAAACCTTTTTTGCTTTTTGTACGTCTATCGTTATGCTAAGACAATATCTTAGAAAAATAGAAACAAAAGAGGAAGTAGGCGAAAGTTTTGAAAGCAATAGGAGTAGTAAGAAAAGTGGACGAACTCGGACGCATCGTGATGCCGATTGAATTAAGAAGGGCATTGGATATATCGATCAAGGACAGTATTGAATTTTTTGTCGACCAGGATAAAATTGTTCTGAAAAAATATAAACCGCACGGTGTCTGTTTTATGACAGGCGAGATCACGTCTGAAAACCGTGAATACGGAAACGGAAATATTACGCTGAGTCCTGAGGGAGCAGAAATGCTTTTAGAGGAAATTAAAAACGCGCTGTATCAGGCGAAAGCATAGCTATTGCCCGCCCTTTCTTACGGAAGGGCTCTTTTTTGATCGGTTTTCGAAAACATGCCCAATAAAAGACAAAAACTGCCCGTCACTGAAAGATTCGGCATTAGAGACGATAAATACTTCGAACAATCCTCTCAAAGATGGTGTAAAGAATGTTACAATTGACTGAGAAATAGAAGTGGCAGGTGGGGGCATGAAAAGATATCAAGCACGGATCATTGCGACCGTACTGGCAATGACTTTTATTATGTTTTGGAATTATTTATTTTACGGAGTATTGGGAAATAAAATCAACTGGACGGTTGATTTGCTGTTTACACTGGTGACATTGATCAGCGTATGGTGGCTCACGCTTTACATCGATGAGTCTAATCAGCTTGTCTATAAGCTGAAGGAAAGCGAGAAAAAATATAAAGAGCTTTCAGTAGAAACCAACCGTATCATGGATAACCTGCAGGAAATCGTCTTTCAGACCGACCGGAAAGGCATGATCACCTTTTTGAACCAGGCGTGGACCACCCTGACAGGCTACAGTGTCGAGACAAGCCTCGGAAAGATGTATAACGACTACTTTGACCATGAAGAACGCATTTCAAATCACCTGATTGCTCAGCTGAAGAATAAAGAGTGTGAAGGAAGAATTGAAGTTTTATATCATCGTAAAGACGGAAGCAAGTTTTGGGGCGAAGTTCACTATAAACTATATTATACAAATGGTCAATTTACGGGAAGCTTAGGGACGCTGACGGATGTCACAGAGCGAAAAAATGCGGAAATGGAGCTGTTTAAATCAAATCAGCGGCTCGCCATGCAGTCTCAAAAGCTTGCAATGGCAGGCCAGCTTGCGGCCGGCATCGCTCATGAGGTAAGAAATCCGCTGACCTCTGTAAATGGCTTTTTACAACTCATGAAAACGGAGTATCCCGACAGAACCGAGTACTTTGATATTATCTTCTCTGAAATCAAAAGAATCGATTCAGTGCTCGGAGAACTGCTTGTACTGGCTAAACCTCATCAGGTTCAATTTAAAAAAATCAAAATCAATTCAGTTCTTCAGCAGGTTGCGACGCTTCTGGAAACAAATGCCGTTCTTTCCCATATTGAAATCGAAAAATCGTTTCAAAACGGGAAAGAATGGGAAATAAACGGTGATGAAAATCAAATTAAACAAGTATTTATCAATTTAATAAAAAACGGGATTGAAGCAATGCCTGATGGAGGAAAGATCACCATTTCCTCAGAACAGGAGGGCGAATATGTCAAAGTCAGCATCAAAGATGAGGGCGGAGGCATTTCACAAGCCGATTTGGCAAAGCTTGGCGAGCCTTTCTTTTCAACGAAAGAGGAAGGAACAGGTCTTGGGCTGACGATTTGCTTGAATATCATCGGCGCCCATAATGGGGAAATGAAGATCGACAGCACATTGGGAGAAGGGAGCACTTTCCACATTCTGCTGCCGATTGATGAAGATGCACCGTTTGACAACCGGAATGTTCAAAAGACATATTGCAGTCACGCTACCTAAAATAAAAGAGGAAAAATTTCATTTCATATGATAGAATTTGTTAAAGATTGACCCATGGAGGAATAACCGATGAAAAAAGAATTTGCAGTAATTGGGCTCGGCCGGTTCGGCGGCAGCATTTGCAAGGCATTAAGTGAAGAGGGCCTTGAGGTGATGGCGATCGATATGGATGAGGACCGGGTGAACGAATACGCCAAAATCGCTTCACATGCTGTAATTGGAGATACAACAGACGAATCAGTGCTTAAAAATCTGGGACTGCGCAATTTTGATCATGTCATTGTGGCAATCGGAGAGAATATTCAGGCGAGCATTCTGACAACGTTAATTTTGAAAGAGCTCGGCGTTAAAATGATTACGGTGAAAGCCCAAAATGACTACCATGAAAAGGTTTTATCCAAAATCGGAGCCGACCGGATCGTTCATCCGGAGCGTGAAATGGGTAAACGAATCGCCCATAATATCGTATCCAACAATGTGCTAGATTATCTCGAACTGTCAGATGAACACAGTCTTGTAGAGATCGCAGCAAACGGCAAATTAGCCGGAAATACGCTGCTTGACCTTGATATTCGGGCCAGATATGGAATTAATATCGTAGCGATTAAACGCGGAAAAGAAGTGATCGTTTCTCCGCTCGCTACAGAGGAGATTCAAAAAGAGGATATATTGATCGTCATCGGATCAAACCCGGACATTGAAAGATTTGAAAAAAAGGTGTTTCAGCATGGATGATGGCAGAACCAGCCGTAAGCGTTTCTCGCTTACGGTTTTTTCATCTTTTCATTGACTGTTTGAATCGATTCGGCTACGATATTGAACCATATACATATAAAAACAGAGAGGGGTTATCTACCTTTGGACAAAGAGATGTTCATTCACCGGCTAGGCGCTGCTGCCCATCGCCAAAAAGCTGATACTGTTATCAAACACGGAAAAATCATGGATGTTTTTAATCAGGAATGGTTAGAGACGGACATTGCCATTGCAAACGGAGTCATTGTCGGTTTAGGCGATTATGAAGGGGAGAACATCATTGATGCCCAGGGACAAATGATTGTTCCCGGTTTTATTGACGGCCATGTTCATATTGAGTCTTCAATGGTGCCGCCGTCGGAATTTGCCAAAGCGGTAATTCCTCATGGGGTGACAACCGTTATTACAGACCCTCATGAAATCGCGAATGTCTCAGGTGTAAAAGGTCTGATATTTATGATGGAACAGGCTCGGCATGCCAAGCTGAACATTCATTTCATGCTCCCTTCGTGCGTGCCTGCGGCAGCGTTTGAAAAATCGGGTGCGGTTCTCCGGGCCGAAGAATTAAACCCTTTTTACAGCCGTGAAGATGTGCTCGGTCTTGCCGAAGTGATGGATTACGTTGCCGTGGAAGCGGGTGAAGCGGACATGACGCAAAAGCTGATGGATGCCCATGCTGCCGGCAAGCGGATAGACGGACACCTGGCAGGCCTGTCAGCTAAATTTGTCAACGTCTACAGGGCGGCAGGCGTCCTGACGGATCATGAGGTTACAACCCCTGACGAAGCGCTTGAAAGAGTCAGAAGGGGGATGTATGTCATGCTGAGAGAGGGGTCTGTCGCAAAGAATGTCCGCCAGGTTTTGCCTGCGGTCAATGAGAAAAATGTAAGACGTTTCTTTTTTTGTACAGATGATAAACATTTGGATGAACTGATTGATGAAGGGAGCATTAACCATCAGGTAAAACTGGCCATTCAATCCGGCCTCGATCCATTTCTTGCTTATCAGATGGGCAGCCTGAATGCAGCTGAATGCTACGGTTTAACAACAAAGGGAGCTGTTGCCCCTGGCTATGATGCAGATCTGCTTTTTGTCAGCGACTTGAGGGATGTACAAATTGCGCGGACGATGATCAATGGTGTGATATACAGTGAAACAAGAGAAGCGGACACAACCGGCTGCAATCCTGAAGCCGGCTTGCTTCAATCTGTACATCTCCCGGAGTTAGACGCAGATGACCTTCAGATTCCGATCGTTCAAGACAAAGACGTGCGGGTCATCGAAATCATTCCCAATCAGCTTGAGACAAGGCTTTTTTTGTCCAAGCCAAAAGATGAGCCGTTTTTTCAAACTGATACAGAGAGCGATCTGTTGAAAATCGCAGTGATTGAACGCCACCGAGGCATAAAGGAAATCGGTCTTGGAATTGTAAAGGGATTTGGGTTCAAAGAAGGCGCGATTGCAACAACCATTTCTCATGATTCCCACAATTTGATCGCCGTCGGGACAAATGATCAGGATCTGTTAGCAGCGATCGAGCGTCTCGGGGAAATCGGCGGAGGGCTCACCGTCGCCAAAGGGGGGGAAGCACTTCAATCTGTTCCATTGCCTATAGCCGGACTTTTATCCGACAAACCGCTGCACGAAGTGAATGAAAGTTTGATATCCCTTCACCATACTTTGAAACAAATCGGCTTTTCAGGGGATTTTAATCCTTTTTTAACCCTTTCATTTCTTGCACTTCCAGTCATCCCGGATATGAAGATGACAACCGAAGGCCTGTTCGATGTCAAAGCTTTTAAACATATCCCGATTCAACCGTGAAAAAAAGATGGTGACAAATCGATAATATAGCATTTACTAGTAAATAAACGAAGCTTAGCTTGAAGTGTGGGAACGGACTTGCACGGAACATGGAGAAGGACGTCCGCGCGCACCGAAGCTAGAAGATGTGACGTGGAATGCAGCAGCTGAAAAGATGACAAAATCCTAAAACTTTAAACCGTTTTAGGATTTTGTCAACAATCTGAAACGGATACACCAAAAGGTGTATCCGTTTTTAAATTCATTATACTTCCATAATGATAGGGAGTATCATTGGACGGCGCTTTGTCTTTTCATAGAGAAAAGGTGCGAGCGTATCCGTGATTTCATTTTTGATTTCAGACCACTGCGTCGTTTTGCGCTCCATTACTTTTTCAAGATGTCCTGCAATCAGATCTTGTGCGTCATTAATCAAGTCGCCGGATTCCCTCATGTAGACAAATCCTCTTGAAATCAAATCTGGACCGGCGGACACTTTGTATTCTTTCATATTGATGCTGACAACGACAATGACAAGTCCTTCTTCAGAAAGGATGCGGCGGTCGCGGAGCACGATGTTGCCTATATCGCCGATGCCGCTTCCGTCAATATAAACATTGCCGGACGGGATTTTCCCTGCGATCGATGCTTCATCGCTTGTTAAAGCAAGCACTTCTCCGTTATCCATGATAAAGCAGTTTTCCTCAGGAATGCCGCAGTCTGTCGCTAGTTTCACATGCATTTTTTGCATTCTGTATTCACCGTGAATCGGCATGAAGAATTTCGGCTTGATCAATCGAAGCATCAATTTTTGCTCTTCCTGGCCGCCGTGTCCAGACGTATGAATGTTAGTCACGGCTCCGTGGATGACATCTGCCCCCGCCCGGTAAAGCTGGTTGATCGTGCGGCTGACGCTGATCGTATTGCCCGGGATCGGTGATGATGAAAAGACGACTGTATCGCCCGGGTTGATCGAAATTTGCCGGTGTGTGCCGTTTGCGATCCGGGAAAGCGCGGCCATCGGTTCACCCTGGCTTCCCGTACAGAGGATCGTCACCTTGCCCGCAGGAATCCTGTTGATTTCATTTCCTTCAATGAAAGTATTTTTCGGGCATTTAATATAACCAAGCGTTTGTCCGATTTCAATGGCGGATTCCATGCTTCGCCCAAAAACGGCAACCTTTCTGTTGTTTGCCACTGCTGCTTCTATCACCTGCTGAAGACGGTGGATGTTTGATGCGAAGGTAGCGAAGATGATCCGGCCTTCGACTTTGCGGAAAATATCTTCAATGCTTTCTCCGACTTTGCGTTCTGACATGGTGAAATCGGGAATTTCACTGTTTGTGCTGTCGGAAAGCAGGCAGAGAACGCCTTCTTTTCCGATTTCAGCCATCTTGGTCAAGTTGGCTGGTTCGCCTACCGGAGTAAAATCGAATTTAAAGTCACCGGTATGTACGATGTTTCCTTGCGGCGTTTTGACGACAACTCCGTATGAGTCCGGAATGCTGTGGGTCGTCCTGAAGAAGGAAACCGACGTTTTTCTGAATTTGACAATGTCGTCTTCTTCTATAATATGAAGTTTTGTCTGGCGCAGCAGGCCGTGTTCTTCAAGTTTTTTTCTTAGGAGGCCGATCGCAAGGTGTCCGCCGTAAACCGGAATGTTCACTTGTTTCAGCAGGTATGGGATGCCTCCGATGTGGTCCTCATGTCCGTGCGTGATAAAAAGACCTTTGATCTTTTCTTCATTTTTGACTAAATACGTGTAATCAGGGATGACATAATCGATTCCGAGAAGCTCGTCCTCCGGAAACTTAATACCGGCATCGATAAGCACGATCTCGTCCTGAAATTGAACACCGTACGTATTTTTGCCGATTTCCCCCAGTCCTCCGAGGGCAAATACAGCCGTTTGATCATTTTTAACAAATTTCATTCACTCATAACTCCAATACTTTAAAATTTTCGCTTTGCTTTTCATAATCTAAAAAAGCGCCTTCAACTCGCTGTATAAACTCAATGTTGTAATTGTACTTTTTTAATTTAGATCTGACTTCACGTTCAGATTGAGCTTCCACAAAAGTTGAATCTGTCTTTTCACGAACAGGTACTTCGTCAGTGCTTGCTTGAAAAAATACCTTATAAATCATCCAAATCTCTCCTTAACTGCCGATTGTTAGACTCATCTTTCTATTATATGCGAAATTGCTTCATAAGAAAAGTGTTGAGAAAAAAAGGACCCTTCCATAAGTGTGAAGGTCCTTTTAGGCAATCGATTTTCTGCGCATCATGCCATTAAGCTGTTTTTTTAGTTTTTTTCGCAGACGGCGAAGCATTTCGATTCCTCCCTTCTCTGACTTGTCCCGTGGCGGCCTTATATCTTAGTTCTATTATATGATGAATTTGTCTATTGTTACATGGATATTATTGGCATGTGAATTTTGTTTTGATTTTAAGATGTAAAGGTTTTCTGAATGCCGCAGTTTTTGTATGATGGAACAGGAGAACTATAAATCATACGAACTAAGGGAGAAGGATTCACAATCATGGATAAAAAACTGCTTTTCTTTGATATTGACGGAACCATTTACGATCATGATAAACAGATCCCCGCGAGCGCGAAACAGGCCATTTCTGATTTGAAAGCGCACGGCCACCATGTCTTCATCGCATCCGGACGTGCTCCGTTTATGGTCAGTCCGGTTCTTGAAGAGCTGGGCATTCATTCTTTTGTCTCATATAACGGACAATATGTCGTATTTGAAGGAGAGGTCATCTATAAAAATCCTCTTTCTGAACATTCCCTGGAAGCTTTGCTCGAGCATTCAGACAGCTGCGGCCATCCCATCGTCTTCATGGGAGAAGAGGGGATGCGCTCTTCAGCCGCCGACCACCCGTTTATTCATGAAGGGGTCGGCAGCTTGAAAGTCGAGCATCCAAAGCAGGATCGTTCTTATCACAAGGGCAGAGACATATTCCAGGTTCTGTTGTTCTGCGGCGAAAACGATGAAAAACAGTACAGCCGATTTAAAGAATTTGACCTCGTCCGCTGGCATGAGCGCTCGACAGATATTCTGCCGGCCGGCGGTTCAAAAGCGGAAGGGATCAAAAAAGTCATCGAAAAGCTTCCGTTTAAAAGAGAGGATACCTACGCGTTTGGAGACGGTTTGAACGACCTGCAAATGATCGAGTTTGCGGGAACTGGAGTGGCGATGGGCAATGCTGTGCCCGAGCTGAAAAAAACAGCCGACTTTGTCACTAAGCCTGTTGATGAAGATGGAATTGCGTATGCGGTTGAAACACTTGGGCTTTTAAAATAATCAAAAAAGCGGATCAAAACATGATCCGTTTTTTTTTTTGCTATCTGCCGACAGGAATTGCGTTTTCAGGCTCTTTCAGCGGGTTTTCTTTGTTGATGTGGTCATAGAACATCTTTCCGTTCAAGTGATCGATTTCATGCTGGAATACGATCGCGGGGAATCCTTTTAAGCGGATGTCGATATCCTCGCCTTCTAGCGTTGTGCCTTTTACTCTGATCCGTGCATACCGCGGAACATAACCGGGGATCGGCTCATCGACAGACAGGCAGCCCTCACCGCTGGTCAAATAGCTTTTCTGGACGGAGTGGCTGACAATCCTCGGATTAAAAAGCGCGTAGCTGTATAATGTGCCGTCTTCGCTTTCTGCATGAACGGCTATCATTCTTTTATTGACATTAATTTGCGGCGCGGCCAGGCCGACCCCAGGACGAAGGTTGTATTTTTGCGCGATTTCAGGGTCCTGACTGTTTTTGACGAATTCGATCATTTCAGTCAGCTGCTTGATTTCCGTTTCGTTAGCTGGCAATTGAACTTCTTCGGCGACGGTTCTTAAAGCGGGATGACCGTCGCGGACAATGTTTTCCATGGTGATCAACATCTTCACTCCCATTGATTAATATGTAAAGTATAGCGGATGTCCTGCCCGCCTTGCAATGTCCGTGCATAATAAACGACCAGCCTTGAGACGGCTGGTCATGTTTTAGATCTAGCAGCCTAAATAAGCGGCACCTACAATAATCAGCAATATAAAGAGAACCACGATCAAAGCGAAAGTGCGGCCGTGGCCATAACCACCAGATCCATAGCCGCCGTACCCGTATCCAGAGCAGCAATAACCGTACATATGAAGACCTCCTCCGTAATTTTACGCAAAGCCTTTTTCTTTGGTAGGCATAGCGTCTAATATAAAATATGTAAAAGTAGGAAGGTTGTATAGTCGAATGCCCAACTTCAATGAAATTTCCCAGAAATGATTTTGTTCTAAAGCAGCTGGCCAATACATACCGATCTGGTAACAGCATGTCCAAAAGCACATCCTTTTTGTTGTCAAACAAACGAATAGACTTTATAGTGGAATTTGTCAAGATTGGGGGAAATTCAGAGTGAAATCTTCAAAAATGCGTATGCTGGCTGCTCTCGCTGTCTGTTGTACAGCGTCACTTTTATTGACGGGCTGCCTTTGGAAAGATCCGGTTGAGTCGCTGCACGGCTCCCTGGAAAAGATTGTGGAATTGGAAAAGCCCTTCAAAAAGGAACAGGCGTCTCTGAAAAACTTAGAGAAAACCGAATCTAAGCTGTATGATGAGATGATCAAGCTGAATATGGATGATTTGGATGAGATCGTCAAACTGTCTAATCAAGCGCTGAAGACTGCAGACAAACGAGAAGAGCATTTGAAATCGGAAAAAGAAAGCATAGATGAGGCAAAGAGCGAATTTGAAGCAAACAAAGCTTCTGCTGAAAAGATTGATGATCATGAGGTCAGGAAGAAAGCGGAACACGCGGCTTCTTATATGGAGAAGCGCTATGAGGCATACGGCGCCCTTTATACCTCATATGAGAACGCAATCGGCCTTGACAAAGAATTGTACAAGCTCCTCCAGAATAAAGACCTTGAACTGAAAGAACTGGAAGGGCAGCTGAAGAAAATTAACCAATCATATGATAAAGTGCTGAAGCAAAGCAATGATTTTAATGCTTATACAAAAAATTATAACAAAGCCAGAAAAGAGTTTTACAAGGCGGCTGGGTTTGATGTGAAGGAGAGCTGATATTCGGCTCTCTTTTTTTCGACAAAATCTGTATGGTTATTGTAATACAGATTTTCATCTATACTATAACAGTTTTGAAATTCGCTGAACACCGTTAAAACGGGAATTTAATAAAGCGAATACATTTATTGAAATTCAGGAATGAAATCAATTGACGAGTATGATTCACTGGTGTAAACTTAGCCTTGGTGGAACTTGTTGTATTAGTTTGTTGCAAATGATAAATGATACAGTTTTAGAATGCGGTGTGCTGTCCTTACATAAAAGTTTCGACAACAACCAAAGCGGCTAATATGAAATAAATATGAGTTGCGCCCGTCAATTTAGGACACCCTAATTTTGTATGTATAAAGGGATACACGTCTATGACTGTCAAAAGAAAGGAAGAGGTGACTTTAATATGGCTGCAAAAACGAAAAAAGCAATCGTTGATAGTAAAAAGCAATTTGATGCCATTAAAAAGCAGTTCGAAACGTTTCAAATTTTGAATGAAAAAGGCGAAGTCGTTAATGAAGCGGCAATGCCGGATTTATCAGACGATCAATTAAAAGAATTAATGCGCCGCATGGTGTATACGCGTATCTTAGATCAGCGTTCTATTTCTTTAAACAGACAAGGCCGTCTCGGATTCTATGCGCCGACTGCCGGTCAGGAAGCTTCGCAGATTGCTACGCATTTTGCGCTTGAGAAAGAAGACTTTGTTCTTCCAGGCTACCGTGATGTTCCGCAGCTGATCTGGCACGGACTTCCGCTTTATCAGGCATTCTTGTTCTCACGCGGACATTTCCGGGGAAATCAAATGCCGGAAGATGTTAATGCGCTTTCACCACAAATCATCATCGGTGCGCAGTACATTCAGACAGCCGGTGTGGCACTTGGTCTGAAAAAACGCGGCAAACAGGCTGTAGCCATCACTTATACAGGTGACGGAGGCGCTTCCCAAGGGGATTTCTACGAAGGAATCAACTTTGCGGGTGCTTATAAAGCTCCGGCGATCTTCGTTGTTCAAAACAACCGTTATGCGATCTCTACACCTGTTGAAAAACAATCAGCAGCTCAGACTATTGCTCAAAAAGCTGCAGCTGCAGGCATCGCCGGCGTTCAAGTAGACGGAATGGATGCGCTTGCTGTATACGCCGCAACACGTGAAGCACGTGAGCGCGCTGTCAGCGGTGAGGGTCCAACACTGATCGAAACGCTTTGCTTCCGCTACGGACCTCATACAATGGCGGGGGATGATCCGACGAAATACCGCACGAAAGAAATCGAGAATGAGTGGGAGCAGAAAGATCCGCTTGTACGTTTCCGCAAGTTCTTGGAAAACAAAGGTTTATGGTCTGAAGAAGACGAAAACAAGGTAATTGAAGAAGCGAAAGAAGAGATCAAACAGGCGATCAAAAAAGCAGACGAAGAGCCGAAGCAAAAAGTGACCGACCTGATCGACATCATGTATGAAGAGCTTCCTTACAACCTTGCAGAACAAAAGGAAATTTATAAAGAGAAGGAGTCGAAGTAAGCCATGGCGCAAATGACAATGATTCAAGCAATCACTGATGCGTTACGCACAGAACTGAAAAATGACGAAAATGTCTTAGTTTTCGGAGAAGACGTCGGTGTTAACGGCGGTGTGTTCCGTGCGACTGAAGGATTGCAAAAAGAGTTTGGTGAGGATCGCGTATTTGACACTCCTCTTGCTGAATCTGGTATCGGCGGTCTTGCACTCGGTATGGGCTTACAAGGTTTCCGTCCGGTAATGGAAATTCAATTTTTCGGATTCGTATATGAAGTTATGGATTCGGTTTCCGGCCAAATGGCGCGGATGCGCTACCGTTCCGGCGGCCGCTGGACTTCTCCTGTTACAATCCGTTCTCCGTTCGGCGGCGGTGTTCACACACCTGAGCTTCATGCGGACAGCCTTGAAGGACTTGTTGCACAGCAGCCTGGACTTAAAGTCGTCATTCCTTCAACTCCATATGATGCAAAAGGACTTTTGATTTCCGCGATCCGCGATAATGATCCGGTTGTCTTCCTTGAGCACATGAAGCTTTACCGTTCATTCCGTCAGGAAGTTCCTGAAGAGGAATATACAATTGAAATTGGCAAAGCCGATGTGAAGCGCGAAGGAACAGATCTTTCCATCATCACATACGGAGCAATGGTGCACGAATCATTAAAAGCAGCAGAAGAGCTTGAAAAAGAAGGCGTATCTGCCGAGGTTGTTGACCTTCGCACAGTAAGCCCGCTTGATATTGACACGATCATCGCATCTGTTGAAAAAACAGGACGCGCAATCGTCGTCCAAGAAGCGCAAAAACAAGCCGGAGTAGCGGCGAATGTCGTTGCGGAAATCAATGACCGCGCGATCCTGAGCCTTGAAGCGCCAGTGCTTCGCGTAACTGCTCCTGATACGGTGTTTGCGTTCTCCCAAGCTGAAAGCGTATGGCTTCCAAACTATAAAGACGTGCTTGAAACTGCAAAAAAAGTATTGGAATTTTAATCAAATCCGACTATTCAAAAGGGGAAAGATGACATCAGTCCTTTTCCCTTCATGCATTTCCACAGTCAGGCGGGGAATTTTAGCCGTATAACTGACAGTTGGCCGAAAACAGGCTGACGAACTATATCAACTACGTAATTATCTTAGGAGGTCGAGAACTGTGGCATTTGAATTTAAACTTCCGGATATCGGGGAAGGAATCCACGAGGGCGAAATCGTCAAATGGTTCGTCAAACCAAACGACGAGGTAAACGAAGACGACGTTTTGGCAGAGGTGCAAAACGATAAAGCTGTTGTAGAAATTCCTTCACCTGTTAAAGGAAAAGTATTAGAATTAAAAGTTGAAGAGGGAACAGTCGCAACCGTCGGGCAGACAATCATTACATTTGACGCACCAGGTTACGAAGATCTTCAGTTTAAAGGAAGCGACGAATCTAGCGAAGCTAAAACAGAAGAAGCTGATCAAAAAGAAGCTGAAGCACCTGCTCAAGAAACAGGCGCAACTCAGCAGGATCAAGAGGATGCAGATCCGAATAAACGCGTCATCGCAATGCCTTCTGTTCGTAAGTATGCCCGTGAAAAAGGCGTTGAAATCGCGAAGGTTGCCGGTTCCGGCAAAAACGGACGTGTTCTTAAAGAAGATATCGACAGCTTCTTAAACGGAGGAGCTGCGGTGGAAGCTCAACCTGAACAAGCGGAAGAAAAAGCAGCACCTGCTGCACAGCCGGCAGCTGCAGCTCAAGTGCCGGAAGGCGAACTCCCTGAAACACGCGAAAAAATGAGCGGAATCCGCAAAGCCATCGCAAAAGCTATGGTGAATTCAAAACATACTGCTCCACACGTTACATTAATGGACGAAGTCGATGTTACAAACCTTGTGGCACACCGCAAACAGTTTAAACAAGTTGCGGCTGACCAAGGCATTAAGCTGACATACTTGCCGTATGTAGTAAAAGCTTTAACATCAGCTCTTAAAAAGTACCCTGTACTGAACACATCAATCGACGATAATACAGACGAAGTGATTCAGAAGCACTACTTCAACATCGGTATTGCTGCAGACACTGAAAAAGGCCTGCTTGTGCCGGTGGTGAAAAATGCGGACCGCAAAGCTGTATTTGAGATTTCAAACGAAATTAACGAACTTGCGACAAAAGCACGCGATGGCAAGCTTGCTCCTGCTGAAATGAAAGGCGCTTCTTGCACAATTACAAACATCGGTTCTGCCGGCGGACAATGGTTCACACCGGTTATCAACCACCCTGAGGTTGCTATCCTAGGAATCGGCCGCATCGCTGAAAAAGCTATTGTACGCGACGGTGAAATTGTTGCTGCACCTGTTCTAGCTCTTTCTCTAAGCTTTGACCACCGTATGATCGACGGAGCAACTGCACAAAACGCGTTAAATCACATCAAGCGTTTACTGAACGATCCACAATTAATTTTAATGGAGGCGTAATGTAATGGTAGTAGGAGATTTCCCTATTGAAACAGATACTCTTGTCATTGGTGCGGGACCTGGCGGCTATGTAGCTGCCATCCGCGCCGCTCAGCTTGGACAAAAAGTAACAATCGTTGAGAAAGCAACTCTTGGAGGCGTATGTCTGAATGTCGGATGTATTCCTTCAAAAGCGCTGATCAATGCAGGCCACCGTTATGAGAATGCAAAGCATTCTGATGATATGGGGATCACTGCTGAGAACGTAACAGTGGACTTTACAAAAGTTCAAGAATGGAAAGCCTCTGTTGTGAATAAGCTTACTGGCGGTGTTGAAGGCCTTCTTAAAGGCAACAAAGTCGATATCGTTAAAGGTGAAGCATATTTTGTAGACAGCAATTCTGTTCGCGTTATGGATGAGAATTCAGCTCAAACTTACACGTTCAAAAATGTCATTATCGCAACTGGTTCTCGTCCTATTGAATTGCCAAACTTTAAATATAGCGACCGCGTTTTGAATTCAACTGGTGCATTGGCGCTTAAAGAAATTCCTAAAAAGCTCGTTGTTATTGGAGGCGGCTACATCGGAACAGAGCTTGGCACAGCATATGCCAACTTTGGAACGGAAGTTGTCGTTCTTGAAGGCGGAGACGAAATCCTTCCAGGCTTTGAGAAGCAAATGAGCTCTCTTGTCAAACGCAACCTTAAGAAAAAAGGCAACGTAGAAATTCATACTAAAGCGATGGCTAAAGGCGTAGAAGAAAAAGCAGACGGCGTTACTGTCACTTTTGAAGTAAAAGGTGAAGAGCAAACCATTGATGCAGACTACGTGCTTGTCACTGTCGGACGCGTTCCAAACACTGATGAACTTGGACTTGAACAAGTCGGCGTCGAAATGACGGACCGCGGCATCATCAAAACAGATAAACAATGCCGTACAAACGTTTCGAACTTCTATGCAATCGGTGATATTATCGAAGGACCGCCGCTTGCTCATAAAGCATCTTATGAAGGCAAAATCGCTGCTGAAGCGATTGCTGGAGAAGCAGCGGAAATCGACTATCTTGGAATTCCTGCTGTTGTCTTCTCTGAGCCTGAGCTTGCATCAGTCGGTTATACTGAAGCACAAGCTAAAGAGGAAGGCCTTGAAATCACTGCTGCCAAATTCCCATTTGCAGCAAACGGCCGCGCGCTGTCATTAAATGAAACCGATGGTTTCCTTAAACTTGTGACACGCAAAGAAGACGGACTTGTCATCGGTGCACAGATCGCCGGCGCAAGCGCTTCTGATATGATTTCTGAGCTGAGCTTGGCAATCGAAGCAGGAATGACTGCTGAAGACATTGCGATGACAATTCACGCTCACCCGACATTGGGAGAAATCACAATGGAAGCTGCAGAAGTAGCGATCGGAATGCCTGTTCACGTCGTAAAATAACAATCAAAAAATCCCCCGGGAAACCGGGGGATTCAGATTGTTGACAAAATCCTAAAACGGTTTAAAGTTTTAGGGTTTTGTCATCCTTTCAGCGTGATTAAAAACCTTTGCAGTCTAGGAAGGGCGAGCATCGGAGCGGAGCGAATGTTAGAATTCGTGAGCACCGACGCGCAGGCCTGACAACGAATGCGAGGGTTTGTCGACACGCTGAAATCCCCCGGAAACGGGGGATTTTTTATTGTTTTAGCTGCTTCTCGAGAAGCTTAACGATTTTTTCTTTATCTTTTATTTTTCCTTCAATTTTGACCAGTACTTTTTTATGATCGACAAGCAGCAAGCTTGGAAATGTGTTGACTTCTTTTTCCCACTTTCCCTTCTTATTTAAGATTTCCATATTTGAAACCTGTGCGGGAAATTCCTTTTTTAATTCTAAAAGCGCATCATAATAAGCCACTTCCTGTTCCATATGCTCGTCATCTGAAAAAAAGATAAGCTTGGTGTGGCGCTGATCGGCGCTTTGACTCTGGTCTGCCATGATCTGAGACAATGAACATCCACTCATTAAAAATAAGAAACAAATTGCGGTGAAAATAGCTCGAAACAACATGACGTCTCTTCACCTCTCTATAAAAATGCAAGCCGATTTTCCTGTTCTGTTATTTTCGTTCAATTAGTAAACAATTCCTATTTTATCATGATCCTAGAAAAATTCTTAGCTTGTTACCCAATTGTTACATAAATGATAACTCTTGTTTTATTCATATGACGCTTAATATTGGGTCAAAAGGCTTATTGATTGTATCGTCTCAAAAATCGTTCTGTTCAGTTTCGGGGATTGAATATGATGGAAGAGGAAGAGTCTGCGTGTTTGGCAGCACTGGTTGCTGAAAAATGCATAAAAATAATTTAAATGTGTTATACAATTTGCCGTTGACAACATTAATGTGACATCATATTATAGAGATAATCAAAGATTAAACGCTTCCATTTTGAAATGAAAAGGGGAATGAAAGATGGGCACGATCATTTGTCAAGACTGTAACGAGACCATTCAGCATTTTGAAGATGAGAAAGTGACGATCCTTTACGGAACGTGCGGACAGTGCAACTGCCATCTTGAGGAGAAAGAATAGAAAAAAAGCATGCGGCCGTTTTGCTTGTGCCGCATGCTTTTATTTTTTACAGGATTGCCTGCTGTTCCTTGATGACGCGAATCATGTGAAGCGTGTCATCTTCCGGACCCTGAACAGGAAGGCCTGCTTCAAGGTTCTTTTCAATGTAGTTTATATTTTCTTCCGTAATGATTTCACCGGGAATGAAGATCGGAATCCCAGGGGGATAGACCATGACAAATTCCGCAATGATTCTTCCAGCTGCTTTTTCGAACGGTACGATTTCCGTATTGGCATAAAAAGCATCACGGGGTGTCATGGCGAGCGCCGGTATATCAGGCAGAAGCACTTCAGGTTTTTTGCCTTCTTCAAATGAAGCGGCCTGATGAGCGATTTCTGCCAGTGCTTGAATAAGCATTTCTGCATCTTCTTTGCGGTCTCCCGGCGTAAAAATACAAAGAATGTTGTATAAGTCGGAAAGTTCTACTTCAATATGATATGACTCGCGAAGCCATTTTTCCACGTCATGTCCTGTCAAACCGAGATTTTTTACAGAAATGATCAGTTTTGTCGGGTCATAATCATAAGCCGCTTTTGAGCCGAGAATGTCCCTGCCGACACAGAAGAGGCCTTTTATGTTATTGATGCGCTTCCGCGTTTCATCGGCAAGCTTGATCGTTTGGCCGATTAATTCATGTCCTACTGTCGCTAAACGCTTTCTGGCGACATCGAGGGAAGCGAGCAATAAGTAGGACGTCGATGTCGTCGTCATCATGCTTAAAATCGATTGAACCCGCTCTTTTGAGACGAGCCCTTCTTTTAAATTAAGGACTGAGCTTTGTGTAAGAGAGCCTCCCAGCTTATGAACACTCGTTGCTGCCATATCAGCCCCAGCCTGCATCGCTGAAAGGGGAAGCTCTTCATGGAAGTGGATATGGACCCCGTGTGCTTCATCAACGAGCACAGGAACGTTGAATGAATGGGCAAGTTCCACGATGCTTCTTAAATCAGCAGCAATGCCAAAGTAAGTCGGATTGATGACAAGAAGCCCTTTAGCATCCGGATGCTCCTCAAGCGCTTTTTTCGCAGATTCAGGGGTGATGCCGTGGGAGATTCCCAGTTCATCATCGATTTCCGGATGAATGAAGATTGGTAAAGCCCCGGAAAAGACGATCGCTGACATCACCGATTTATGGACGTTTCTCGGCACAATAATTTTGTCTCCCGGTCCGCAGACAGCCATCACCATTGTCATGATGGCGCCGCTTGTTCCCTGAACGGAAAAAAACGTGTAATCGGCTCCGAATGCTTCCGCAGCCAAGTCTTGCGCCTCTTTGATGATCCCTTTTGGAGCGTGTAAATCATCAAGCGGTTCGATATTGATTAAATCTATGCTTAAAGCATTTTCACCGATAAACTGCCTGAATTCAGGGTCCATTCCAGACCCTTTTTTATGGCCCGGAATATGGAATTGAACCGGGTTTCCGCCGGCATGCTTTTTTAATCCTGTAAATAGGGGTGTTTCGTGCTGCAACAATTGTTTTCCCACCTTCATTAAAATGCCTGCTACTTCTTGATGTCTATTCTTTATCAAAAATCATTGGTTTATTTTTAAGTTTTCCTTGATGGCATAAAACAAATGAATTATATTATGTTCTTGAAAGATTGTAAAGAACAATTTATGATCTTTCTGCCAGAGGATAGACATCAAAAAGAAAACGAATACTAAACAAACAAAGCCGCTTGGGGCGAACTGTACAAGGAGATGAGTCAAATGGAAGGATATCAATATCCGATGAATGAAGACTGGACGACAGATGAAGCGATAGACGTCATTTCGTTTTTCCAAACCGTTGAACTCGCATATGAGAAAGGTGTCGAGCGCGACGTGTTATTGAGCGCCTACCGCCGATTTAAAGAGATTGTTCCGGGTAAAGCCGAGGAAAAAAAACTATGCAGCCAGTTTGAAGAAGCGAGCGATTATTCACCGTATCAGACAGTCAAAAAAGCAAAAGAACAAACGGAAGATCATAAACTCAAAATGTAAAAAAGGGATGAGCTATTACATCCCTTTTTTATCCATTCACAGCTTTCTGCGTCAGGCGGTAAAGGAAAGCTAGCTTTTCAAAAGAAGCTTCGATTTCAGACAAAAATTCCTCTTCGCTCATTTCGAGCACCTGATCTTTTGAAAGCTGGATTCCGCAGAGTGCTTCCGCCTTTTTGACCTTAACCAATCGGTCAAACAGCTTTTCCAGTTCCTCTTCATTCATATCAGAAGCTTTGTGCGCTTCCGGCTTCGTGTGATCAGCCGACCAGAAAAAGCCGTTTGGAATACGGTTCTTAATGTCTGACAAGCGGTCTTTAAAAAGTTGGCCGTATTCTTGCTTTAGCGGAGACTCATAGATTAATGCAAACCAGACGAAAACATGAGTTTTCCACAAGCCGATTTGGAAATGAGGCAGTTTTTTATAGCCGCGCTTGTTGTTTGCGAAAGCGACCCAGCTGTCATCTGGGGGATTGACTGAACGTCGCGCATGCTTTGCTACGTGAACGAACATTTCGTCTCCTGTAAGGGCGGACAGAACAGGTGCGAAATGCTCACCAAGCCCTTGGAGCTTCGGGCGTACGGTTTCTTTCAGAACGCCCATCCGCGCATCTAAACCTTCTATTGTAAATGTGTCAAAATCCTCTTCAGTAAAACGCAGATTGTTCATTTTTTTCCTCCTTGTCCAATCAGTAATGATATTTTATCACAGTTGGTTTTTTAAACAAAAAATTACGTTTCATCATGCGATTTTCCGGGAATCGTTAGGTAAACACACAATTTTGAGAATGACGTTACGAATGTTTTAGCAATTCATACGATATGAATAAGAAATTGATATAAATGCCGAAAGAGCTATGACCAGAAGGATGCTTCTTGAAAATCAATTTTCTCTGGAAGGGGCGTAGGGCAAATGAAACCAATTGTAAAACAAGGGGTTAAGGAAGAAAAAGACAATCGGGCGGCCGTTTGGAGACTTGAGGTCGATTATGAATTAGCGACGCTTTTTGAAGCCATGGAACAAAAGGATGAAACCCAGGTTGAGCTGAGCAAGCGTAAACTGGAACGGTTAAGAAAAGAATGGATTAGATTACATGGGTGAAACCATAATAAAAACGAACCGTCTGACAGGTTCGTTTTTATCTGAGCGCCCTGGCTTTTTTCGTTTTTCTTGATTTTTCCCGATTCATACCAGTATGCTATGAATAAATAATAGGTATACATAGAAAAGAGGTTGTGAGATGACAAACTGGAAGGAAATCGACCGCCTGGCCAAGAGCTGGGTGAAAGAGGCAGGTCAGAAAATTAAACAATCCATGAAAGAAAAAATGACGATTGAAACAAAATCGAATCCCAATGACCTTGTCACGAACATTGATAAAGAAACAGAACGTTTTTTCATTGAAAAAATCCAATCGGTTTTTCCGGATCATCATATTCTTGGCGAAGAAGGTCAGGGGGACAAGCTTACGTCTTTGGACGGGATCGTCTGGATTATCGATCCAATTGACGGAACGATGAATTTTATTCACCAAAAACGCAATTTTGCGATTTCAATCGGCATTTTTGAAAACGGGAAAGGCAAAATCGGCCTTATTTATGATGTCACCCATGATGAGCTGTACCATGCGATTCAAGGCGAAGGCGCTTATATGAACGATACAAAGCTTGGCAACATGAAGGAAGTCCCGCTTGAAGAAGCGATTCTTGCCATCAATGCGACTTGGATCACAGAAAACAGACGGATCGACCCAAGCGTTTTATCACCTCTCGTCAAGCGGGTCAGGGGGACGCGTTCTTACGGGTCAGCAGCTTTAGAGCTCGCTTATGTGGCGGCCGGAAGAATGGATGTTTATGTGACGATGAGGCTTGCGCCTTGGGACTATGCGGCGGGGTGTATTCTTCTTGATGAAGTCGGCGGGACATATACAACGCTTAATGGAAAACCGCTCAATTTTCTCGAAAACAACAGCATCGTAGCCGGCAACCCGGCCGCTCACCGGACGATTTTCACAGACTATCTGCCGCATGAATAGCAGACCTTTTTCTCCTTCTGATCTGGCCTTTTTTGAAAAGGTGATTGAAGTGAGCCCTGAATGGGCCGAAGAAGAGCTAAAGGAAGAAAGCGCGGAAGCTTATATGCGCTCCTATGCGATGTATAACGGAGAATGGCTGATTTGGGAAAAGGGCGGCCGTCCGGCCGCTGTCAGCTTTCACCTCGACTGGGCGCCTTCAAATGGGAAACCGTGGCTCGGAACATTGCTGATCCATCCCGATTTTCGCCAAAAGGGCCTGGCCAAAGAAGTGATCAAAACCATTGGAAAACGCTTGAATGAAAAGGGCGATAAAGCGCTCTTTGCAGCGGTGCCTTATGAAAGGGACGGATGGCTGAACATGCTGGCCCGTTCAGGATTTGAACAGCTGAAAACAGAAAAAGATGATAAGGGAAAACGATATTTGATTATGGTTTTGCCGCTTGCTTCTGTGAAATGATGCGAAAATGAGACTTGTTTTAAAACAGGTCTCATTTTTTTATGATTTGCTGAAACATTATGCCAAACCGTTTGTCTAAGATGATGAGGCCTTAATTTTATGCAAAGGAATTGTGTTTAATGATTGAATTATTCAGTGATTATGTGTTGCATTTTGAACGCTATTTTGTTTTAAGCAGACAGAGCATGCAGGTCATCCAGTGGTGTTTAACAGGGCTTGCTCTTCTTTATGCCGTTTCATTTCATCCGAAAGTCAACAGGCGGAGCCTCTTTTTTTACGCAGGCATCGGTCTCAGGCTGATTTTGATTTTGACACTTTCATTTGAACTGACCCATCAAATGAAAGCCGCTGAATTTTCCAATCTGTACATAGATGGACAGAGTGCTCTTCTCCCGTTTATGCAGTTTTTGCTGTTCGGCTATATTTTGCTTGTCTCTTTTCACTATATGATGACGCTGACGGAAAAAGGGGGCAAGGGGCTGTTCTTTGTATTTGACATTGCGGTGATGACGATGCCGTTTTTCCAAGCGTTGTTCAGCTTCTTTGTCTATTTGACAGAATACGGAGCTGAACTTGATCAATTGCTGATCGTCTTGGCGCTGATGGCCGGGGTTCCCGTGTTGATGCTCTGTTTGTTTTTTCAGCTTTATTGGAAGAGGAATCGTTATATACTTCTTTGTATTTTTTACGCGGTAACGCTCGGCGGTTTCTTCACCAAAAAATTCGGCTATGAATTTTTTCCGTTGAGCGTATTTCTGACCATGCTCGGTTTTCTTATGACTTATCACCTGCTGAATGGATCAGCAAATCCCTATCTGCTGATGAAACGCGTTTTAGCCGCAGGTACCGCTGTGTTTTTTACGCTTCTTCTCAATCCTTTTTACAATTTGGCAGATGCGGCTTTTACGGTCTCGCATCCGTACGTTTCAGACGTGTTTGATGCAAATATTCAGCCTGTTTCCGTGAAAGAGGCGCGAAAGACTGTCAGCTCGTTTTTTCCGGCGGACGGCTTTATCTATTTGACAGACACCAATCAGGATTTTCATAATGTCTATCATTTTAAAACGAAGAATTACGAGGCGGACGTCGACGGCTGGACGGGAATGGTCAGCAATTATCACAATCAGCAGGAGCCTAATGGGGATGCACTGTCTGATCAGGCATATATAAAGCGGTCGATGCAATTTCTGCAGGAACACGGCCGCGAACTTGACAAACAAAGCATCAAGACAAAGGTAAGCCGTGATGATGGTGAAGTCGCTGTCGAATTTTACCGTGATGGTCAGGACCCCGACTTCAACTTGGTGAGGCTGGCGTGGCGGAAGGAAACACTGATGGAATTTTCCGAGGACGCCTCTGTTTACAGCTTAGAAAGCATTAAACAAATTCGCGTATCTGATCAAGACATCAAGCGGAATGTTGCAGCGGTCTATCGAAAGCTGGACATGCCTGTTCCTTCGTATCAGCTGACAAACATCGATTTAAGTTTTTCATACAGCCTGAATTCGGCAGCCATCCGAGTAAAGACAAAAGACGGAACTGAAATGGATTTCCATCCTGTTACCGGAACATTAACGGGTATTTCGTTCAAGTCTGAAAACGCCTTGCCTTATCGCGGATCAGCGCTTGAAAAACGCTTGCTTTCTTTATTTGATCAAGACCTTTCACAGCTGAACAAGGTAGAGTCAGAAGAGAATGTGACAGACTTTCAAAAAAAAGAAAGCGGAACTGTGCTAAAGGCCGGCTGGATCATGACGAAACATGAAGAAGGAACTTATATTACAGTAAGAAGGTATGATGATCGGCAAGCTGATGAAAAACCGCCCTTCACTTATTCCGACGGGGAAAAAGCCTTTCAAAAAGTGTCTGAACATTATCAAAAAGGTTTGGTCTATCATAAGCGGACCAAGCTCGCGATCGTTTCGGACGGAGATCGGAAGAGCCGTTATGTATGGCTTGTCATCGTCCAGCGGTTCGGCTCAAATGAACATGACGCATACCTGGTTGATGCCGTGACATATGAGGTGAAAAGTTTTGATGACAACTGAAGAAAAAGAAGCCGTGTTTATCGATTTGTATGAGCTGTATCAAGAAGGTGAACTTGAAGAGGAAACCATGATCTGGATGAAAGTGCATGAGCGTTTCTATCAAGAAAAGGCTGGAGCAGCAGTGCGGAGCATAGACCCCCCCGGCATGCAGAATGCAGAAGATTACCAGCAAGTCCGTCATATGATGATCTTTGTTTATTCATTATATGCCGCCTTTCTGCTCCTTTCGATTTGGATGACGGTGTGGTTTTTTTTCTAAATGGCTAACAATAAAAAACAAACGATTGAAGAACTGTACAGGGAGTTTTATCATGACATTATGTACTATTTATACAGAAGAACCAATCAGCTTGAGACGGCGAAAGACCTGGCGCAGGACACCTTCTTGAAAGCATTTGCGGGCTTGGAGTCTTTCAGAGGCCATTCATCGATCAAAACCTGGCTTTATACGATTGCACATCATACATTTATCAACTGGTACAGAAAAGATAAAAAAATACAATTTTCCGATGTTGCGGCCTGCGGCGACATGGAACAGCTTACATATGAAATACCTGAGCATCATCTGGCAAACGCCGTACGGCGGGAAGAGCTGAAACAGCACATTGATCAGCTGAAGGAACATTACCAGACTGTGCTCATTTTAAGAGAGTTTCAGGATCTGTCATATGAAGAAATAGCAGAAGTGCTGAACTGGAAGCTGTCAAAGGTAAAAACCAATCTTCACCGGGCCCGCCTGGAGCTGAAAAAAAGCTTGGAAGGCAGGGAGGTTTAATTGTATGGATTGTCATCTTGTAAGAGATTTGCTGCCTTTATATATAGAAGGAGATTGCAGCCGAAAAACAGAAAGCTTGGTCAGCGCGCACTTAGATACGTGCGGTGCTTGCCGAGAAATGTATGAAATGATGGGGGAACCTGTCATGATTTACGATGACGGTGAAGTGCTGAAGGAGACAGGGGAAGAGGAAGAACAAAAGTTTAGGAAGACATACTATCAGCGGCTGATCCTCACCGGGGCAGCGCTGTTTTGCGGAGGCTACTTTCTGATGCTTTTAATTTATCTTTTCTTTTTATAAAAAAACTGACGGTTTTACCGTCAGTTTTTTTAGTCTTATGTCAGGCTGTGGTGCAACGCTTCATAAATGGACTTTAGCTGCTCCTGCGTCAGCGAGCCGAAGAACGTGTCAAGCACTTTTGTTTCTTCGTCAGAAAGGCCCGCTTCTATGGCAAGATCGGCATCAAATCCGTACTCTCCGTCTTCTTCATAAATAGAGACGGCCAAAGCGGTGATGACCTTGGAAACGGAATCCCAAACTTGTTCGACAGCAGCCGCTTCTTCTTCGGACAATCCTAATTCTTGGGCTTTTTGGCTGTCAAAGATCAGCTCCCCGTCTTTCACATAGAAAGATTGAGAGAGGATTTCAAGCTTTTCAGAAAGCAGGTCCCAAATCTTCTGAACGGCTGCAGCCTCCGTTTTGGTCAGCCCCAGCTGCTGCGCTTTTTCACTGTCAAACTGATATTCTCCATCTTCCACAATGATGGATTGAATGACAATTCCGAAAATTCTAGTTGCATCTTCATTTGCTCCAGCTTCGATTTTGTATGCCGCATCCTTGTTCTCCCCGGCGGCTTTAGCGGAGTTTGAAAAAGCCGTGCTGAATACGAGAAGCAGTGCAGCGGCAGTTAGAACGACTAACCTTACAATGTGTTTTACAATCTTTGTCATGCTTTCTCTCCTTCCTGCGATTTTTTGTAGCAGTTTTATTATAACGAGAGGAAAATTGAGAAAAAATAGGGAAAAGGAAGAGTTTTACCATAGTCCGATAGTGATTGCCGGACAGCTGGGAAAAAAGCTGAATCAGGCTTCCGTTTGTTCTTTTAAAAGAATTTAATCATCCTTCTGAAAATTGGGAATATAAACTTTAAATAAAAATCGTTGTATGATGGGTACTTTGATTTTCTTTATTAAGAACAATCTGACGGCGGGGTTTTGTTATAAAATGTAAAATGAGGGAGGCTTTTCGTCCAAGGAAAAAGCCCCTTTAGCCGTAAAGGAGCTTTGCGCTTACTCAAGTATGCCTTTTTCCCGCATTCTTTTTTTGAAGGTAAAACCAGTTCCCATAACGACGATAAGAATCGCAATGGCGATCATGACGCCGAGCATGCTTTTCTCAGCGATTGCAACCCCGATCATCATAATGCTGATGACAGCGGCCAAAGCGAGCAGTAAGAAAATCCCTTTGATTTGTTTCATTCTGTTTTACATCCCCTTTTTCAGTCTACTGTTAGTTTACAGAAAAACGGCCTGAATATAAAGGGGTCAGCCGGATGGAATATTGAAACAAATTGAAATAACTTCAATCCTCGGTTATAATATGAAAGTTATCTAAATTTTTAGGAGATGAAAACGTGAAACTTCGAGAAGACCTACGCAATATCGCTATTATCGCCCACGTTGACCACGGAAAAACGACGCTTGTAGACCAGCTTCTTCACCAGGCCGGTACATTCCGTGCGAATGAAAATGTGGCTGAGCGCGCCATGGATTCCAATGATTTGGAAAGAGAGCGCGGCATTACGATTTTGGCGAAAAATACAGCGATTAATTATAAAGAAACACGTATTAATATTTTGGATACTCCTGGACACGCAGACTTTGGCGGAGAAGTAGAACGGATTATGAAAATGGTTGACGGCGTTTTACTTGTCGTTGACGCTTATGAAGGCTGCATGCCTCAGACCCGCTTTGTGCTGAAAAAAGCGCTTGAGCAAAACTTGACGCCGATCGTGGTAGTGAATAAGATCGACCGTGATTTTGCCCGGCCTGAAGAGGTTATTGATGAAGTGCTTGATCTTTTCATTGAGCTTGATGCAAATGAAGAGCAGCTTGAATTTCCTGTTGTGTATGCTTCAGCGATCAACGGCACCGCATCAGCAGATCCAAAAAAACAGGATGAAAATATGGAAGCTCTATTTGAAGCGATTGTCGGCCATATTCCGAGTCCTGTCGACAACCATGAGGAGCCGCTTCAGTTCCAGGTGGCACTGCTTGACTACAATGATTATGTCGGCCGTATCGGGATCGGACGCGTATTCAGGGGTACGATGAAGGTCGGACAGCAGGTTGCTTTAATGAAGCTTGACGGTTCTGCTAAGCCGTTCCGCGTAACAAAAATCTTTGGCTTCCAAGGATTGAAAAGGGTTGAGATTGAAGAAGCAAAAGCCGGTGACCTTGTCGCGGTATCAGGAATGGAAGACATCAACGTCGGTGAAACCGTCTGTCCGATCGATCATCAAGAAGCACTCCCTGTGCTTCGCATTGATGAGCCGACACTTCAAATGACTTTTGCCGTCAACAACAGTCCTTTCGCAGGCCGCGAAGGCAAATATGTGACGGCAAGAAAGATCGAAGAGCGTCTTGAACAGCAGCTGCAAACAGATGTTAGCCTCCGGGTCGATCCGACACCTTCACCTGATGCCTGGGTCGTCTCTGGACGCGGTGAGCTTCATTTGTCTATTTTAATCGAAAACATGCGCCGTGAAGGCTATGAATTGCAAGTGTCAAAACCTGAGGTCATCGTAAAGGAAATTGACGGCGTACGCTGTGAACCTGTTGAGCGCGTTCAAATTGACGTGCCTGAAGAAAACACAGGCTCTGTTATGGAATCAATGGGCGCCCGCAAAGGCGAAATGATCGACATGATCAACAGCGGAAACGGTCAGGTCCGCCTGATTTTCAATGTTCCTTCACGCGGTTTAATCGGCTATTCGACCGAGTTTCTTTCTCTTACACGCGGTTTTGGGATTTTAAATCATTCGTTTGACAGCTATCAGCCGATCGAGCCAGGCCAAGTCGGAGGCCGCCGTCAAGGGGTCCTCGTCTCAATGGATACAGGGAAAGCTTCAGCTTACGGTATTCAAGGCGTTGAAGAGCGCGGCGTCATTTTTGTTGAGCCTGGGACAGAAGTGTATGAAGGCATGATCGTCGGCGAACATAATCGTGAAAACGACCTTGTCGTCAACATTAACAAAATGAAGCAGCAGACAAACGTGCGTTCAGCTACAAAAGATCAAACAGTCAGCATGAAAAAACCGCGCATCATGTCGCTTGAAGAATCGCTTGAATACTTGAATGAAGATGAATATTGCGAAGTAACACCTGAGTCCATCAGACTAAGAAAGAAAATTCTTGATAAAAACGAACGGGAAAAAGCAGCGAAAAAGAAGAAGCTGGCAGGATTGTCGTAAAGTTTGCAGAACCTAAAAAAGAGCAACCCAACTAAGCAAAGGGGAGGGGAATCTTTTTGACTGATGTAAGTGAACGGCTCTCATTTTTTGCCGCTCTTTATAAAGTGGATCAAAATCCTGAAGCAGGGATGTGGTGGCTCTATGCCACCATCTTCGTCCTGTCTGCCGTCGTCTTTAAATTGGGGTTTGCCAAACGGCTGCCGCTGTTCAAAACGGCAATCATCTATTTTTTTCTCGCTTTAGGCTGCACGTTCTTAACCTTTTTCGGCGTTTTTCTGCCGGTTGGGGAAGGGCTGATCGTAGCCGTCCTGATCCTTTCGATTTACAAAGTTCGTTTACACCGTTCTAAGAAGGAACAGGAAACAGGGACAAACCCTTAAAAAAGACATAGCCATGGGCTATGTCTCAGCGTGTCGACAAACCCTCGCATTCGTTGTCAGGCCTGCGCGTCGGTGCTCACGAATTCCAACATTCGCTCCGCTCCGATGCTCGGCCTTCCTAGACTGCAAGGGTTTTCAATCACGCTGAAAGGATGACAAAATCCTAAAACTTTAAACCGTTTTAGGATTTTGTCAACAATCGGAGACATAGCCAAGGGCTATGTCTTTTTGATGTCTTCCGCCAAAAAATCAGTTGCTAATAAATCGTGGAACAGTCTTCTGGCAAAAAGGATTTCCTCTGATGAGTAGCGGCTTAAAAAGCGTTTGAAGCGGCCCTCAATTTTCTCGTGCTCCCGCTGGTGGATGATATGCACTTGTCTTCCTTTTTGACTTAAGCGAAAGTAAATTTCTTTTTTATTGTCGCTGAGCTGTGTTTTGGTTATAAGGTCTTTTTTGATCAGCTTTGTGCTGATTCTTGATATAGTCGCCTTCGAAAATTCCATTTTCTCGGCAATCGACGTGACATTGATGGGCTCATTGTCACCAATGCAGGAGATCGTATGAATGTCAGACATGTTTAATTTCAGCTCGGATCCCAATTCGCGCTCCATCTGTTCGATCTCTTCAGAAATTCTTTCTTTCATGAGACTTTCTTGTTGTTCCTGCTGATGGATAAGTTTGATATACATGTCAAAAATCTCTTGCTTGGCGTGTGTTAAATATTCCATGCAGAAAGCCGGCTCCTTTGGTCCATTTTCTGCTATGATTATATCATTTTGTTGCGCATGAAACAAAGTGGTTATGCTGACTGAATGTGAACATTTCCGCACCAGCGCCGAATTCCGTCTGCAATCCATTGTTCAGACTCTGCTTGAGAGCGGCTGACTGCCCAGGCAACATGACCGTCGGGACGGATCAAGGCTGCTTTGACATCATCCCATTCCGGCCGGTCATCAATCGCTTTTGCTCTGATGATTCGGACGTGAGGAAGATCTGGAAGTTTGATTTGCTCTTCTCCAAACGTCACATATAAAAAGCTTCCTTTATGAAGGAATGAGTAAAGGTGTTTGGTATTGCCGCCAGCAAGCGTAAGTTCAAAATCGGGAAGCCGCTTTCCGTTTAGGTGATGTTCGGGCATCTTTTCATCAGCTTCATAATCTACGCTGAGAGCCGTAATTTGTTCTGCCAGATAACGGTTCACATTAGGGAAAGTCAGGAGGCTGGACAATAAGTCGCGGAGGTAAAGCCCTTCTCGTGTAAAATCAAACAGTTTTGTTTGAATTTGCGTATTGCGGAGAAGCTCTGCTCCAACGGGATGCCTTTCCGTGTGATAGGTGTCAAGAAGCCAGTCGGAAGACCGTCCGTTGATAACGGCGGCAAGCTTCCAGCCGAGATTCATCGCGTCTTGGAGGCCTACGTTCAGACCTTGTCCTCCAGCTGGGAAATGAATGTGTGCGGCATCTCCCGCCAAGAATAATCTTCCTGAGCGATAACATTCCGCCAGCCGGCTGGCATTTCCAAAACGGGACATCCAAACAGGATGATTGATACCGAAATTGGTCCCGCAGATGCTGGTGATATCCTTTTTTAATTCTTCCAATGTGACAGGTTCATGCAGCAATGGCTGGGGCTTGTACGATGCCATGCTGATCACGCGGTAGATGCCGGGTGACAAAGGTACGATGACGACGGCACCTTCCTGATTGATGCATGTATGAAAGTGAGATTTCGGCGGATTTTCCAGCGCGACATCCCCGAGTTTGGCGGTCACGCTTGCATCCGTTCCGAAAAAAGCGATCTTCGCCTGTTTACGGACGGTGCTTCCCGCTCCGTCTGCGCCGACGATATATGACGCCGTTAAAAACGACAGACCATCAGGGCCTTGGACGACAAGCTCAGCACTTTCTTCACGTTGACGGACAGCCAATACCTCATGACCGCGAAGAATGCAAACACCGAGATGTTGCACGTGTTCTTCAAGCACTTTCTCAGTCTCAGTTTGAGGGATAAACAGTGTATAATTTGCCCGTGTATCGAGCAAAGAGAAATCCAAAGCCTGGTTAAGCCCTGCAAAGTGACCGGCGGGAAGCGGCCTGCCTTTTTCCTTGAATCGTTCAGCGAGGCCCCTCATTTCCAATATTTCGATTGAACGCGGGTGAAGAGTCAGCGCTTTTGAATAGTGGGAAGGCGTATGACGCCGTTCAATGATACATGTGCGGACTCCGGCCAGCGCCAGTTCGGAAGCTGTCATCAAACCGACGGGGCCTCCTCCTACAATGAATACATCAAAATCCATATCAATCACTCCTTTTTGTTACGATAGAAACAATTTAAAAATAATACAAATCAAAATGTTTATCAACCATTTTGGTTCATTTTGTTTCGTTCGTAACAAAAAAGTATAAAAAAAGACATGAACGCTCGTCCATGTCTTTTTTATGACTTTACCTGCTCTTTTTCTTTTCTGTGCGGATATAATTTAAAGCGGCCGGTTTTTATCCGGTTCTCTGTTTTTCGTTTGATTCGTTCGTGGCATTCATCACACAAATAGGTATGTATAGGCCGATTTCGAAGCCGTTTGGCAATTTGTGTGTCATCATCGATTTTGTCGATTTTGTCGCATAATGAACACTTTACCCTCACTTTTTTCACCTCGCTTATGCTTCATTATATCACTAATGAAGGCGGCAAATAAATTTTCAGCAGAAAAAAGGAAAAAGCTCATGCCGTCAAGAAAGGTAAAGGCACAAGCTTTTTTGCCGTTATTGTCTGTTTTTCATATGTTTATTTGATTGATCATTCTGCTGTTTTTCAAGCTGTTTTTGCCTATTGTCATTCAGCTGGTCATTGTTTGACTTGGTCGGATTTGTTTTTTGGTCGTCTGTCGCATCATTCGGCACTTCTGGAAGAACGCGTCCAACAATCGCTGCCAGTTCATCAAGGATGCCTTTAACAGGCCGTCCTGCCTGAATTTCTCTTCCCATTGCCCTGAGGCGGTTAACGGTGTCGGGATCTGCTACGACGGCCGCGTTTGCACCGTAAGGATCATCTTGCAGGGCTTCTGCGACCGAATATTTAATCGACTCGACTTTACTGCGTTCCAAATTATCTTTTACATCAATTCCAACGACGGCAAGCCTTCCGAGGACAATGGCGGTAGCGTCATTTACACCGGGAACGTTTTCGGTTATTTTGACAAGACGCTTTGATATGGCCTGCCCGTCTTCTCTGTTTACTGGCTCTTGAGCGGTATTTTTCACATGAATCGGCCTGTTGCCCGGCAGTTCATTTGCTTCGTTTTGGGCATTGTTTTGAATGCCGCAGGCTGAAAGCAGAATAGCGGTTTGAATGAAGATCAAAAAAATGATTCGCACTTGAGCTTGCCTCCTTAAAAATGCTTTCAATATTTTTATTGTTGAATTAACCTTCTATCTTTATTCACAAAAACATATATTTTAGCGGGCGCTCCATCAGCTTTTAACCCGCTTAAGAATAAAAGGCTAAAAATCCTGATCAGGAGGCGAAAGATTGAGTAAAATTTATGTGCTAGATACGAATGTGCTATTGCAGGATCCGAATTCAATCTTTTCTTTCGAAGATAATGAGGTTGTCATTCCGGCTGTCGTATTGGAGGAAGTCGATTCAAAGAAACGCTACATGGATGAAATTGGGAGGAATGCAAGACGCGTATCTAAACTGATAGATGATTTGCGCTTAAAAGGAAGACTGTATGAAAACGTGCCCCTTCACAATGGGGGGAGTATCAGAATCGAACTCAACCACCGCTCCTTTCAGCAGCTTCAGGATATTTTTATAGAAAAAACAAACGACAACCGCATATTAGCAGTGGCGAAAAACCTGAGCCTTGAAGAAGAAACAAAAGAAGGCGGGCGTCCCGTCATACTCGTCAGCAAAGATATGCTGATCCGCGTTAAAGCCGATGCCATCGGCTTGATGTCCGAGGATTTTTTGCATGACAGGGTTGTTGACAATGATGATATATACAGCGGCTTTACCGAAATGTACATCCAAACCGATCAGATGAATTCATTTTATGAGAACCACTATTTGCCGCTTGACGGGATCAGCAGTGAACCGCTTTGTCCGAACCAGTTTATTGTCATGAAGGATGCGCTCGGCAGTTCATCCTCTGCGATCGGAATCGTTGATCAACGTGGAAAAGCCGTCAAAAAGCTGATTTTCGATCAGGAGCAGGTTTGGGGCATCCGTTCGAGAAATGTACAGCAGACGATGGCGCTGGAACTTCTTTTAAGACAAGACATTCCGCTTGTAACGTTGATCGGAAAAGCCGGCACCGGGAAAACACTGCTTGCCTTGGCTGCGGGCCTGCTGCAGACGGAGGACTTGGGTCATTTCAAAAAGCTGGTCGTCACAAGACCGATCGTCCCCGTCGGCAAGGATATCGGCTATCTTCCCGGGGAAAAAGAAGAAAAGCTTCGTCCTTGGGTGCAGCCGATTTTTGATAATCTGGAATATTTGTTTAATGCCAAAAAGCCCGGGGAGCTTGATGATATTTTAGCTGGAATGGGCTCCATTCAAGTGGAAGCCCTCACATATATTCGGGGCAGGAGCATTCCTGATCAATTCATTATCATTGATGAGGCCCAAAACCTGACCAAGCATGAGGTTAAAACGCTTCTTACACGAGTCGGGGAAGGCAGCAAAATCGTATTGATGGGGGATACAGAACAGATTGACCATCCGTATCTGGATGCGATGAATAACGGTTTGGCTTATGTTGTGGAGCGCTTTAAAGAACAAAAGATTTCCGGAAACGTGAAGCTTTTAAAAGGGGAGCGTTCAGGACTTGCAAGGCTTGCAGCCGATTTGCTGTAAAGAAAAAACCTGGAGGTCATCCAGGTTTTTCAGCCTGCCTGAGGTTTGAACGGTGAACATCCGTTTTCAGGCCGAACTGTTTTTTGATTATATCATGTGAATTTCTTTTACATGTTTAATCGGATTCGAGCGGTTTGAACCGTCTTCAAAATAGACATGTACAGGACCGTCTTCTGTCAGAGGCTTCCCCTTTTTGCTGAAACAGAGAATCGCCCGGTAAGCTTCTTCAATCGAGATTGAAAACTCATCATGCTCTGTTTTAAAGAGGCACTGAACAGCGGATTCAGACACCTCCGCGTTTTTTAAAAACGGTTCAAGCCTGATCGCAAATGTACCATCAAGCAGTTTTTCTTTTTCATATTTCTTCTCTGATTTCAGTGTCGGAGGCGCTACAGCACCCTCCCTGATTAAGCGCTCCCGGTCAATCTCCAGCTCTTCGGCCTCATGATGATCGGCTCCTTGACTTGAAAAAAACTGATCGAGATCGAATTTTCGGTCGTCAAAAATCCATACGCTTGGATCGAGTGTAATCGGATATTTTACTTTCCCTGTAATCGTCACTATCTCCATTTCTTTACCACTCCCTCACAGCGATTATAAGCGCTTTCTTTCGAATTGTCACTTCTCATAACAACGGCCTTCTTAGGGAAAGCTAAGAGAAAAGACGCTCGGATGGAGGGGAAAAATGTGAACTGCCGGCATAATGAAGAGCTCGAATATTTTGTCGCGGAAGCAAAAAAAGTAACCGACGAAGGGAAGGTCGCATCTTACATACCGGCTTTGGCCGAATTATCAGAAGATGATTTGTCAGTCGCGGTCTACTATACGGACGGGACATGTGTTTCTGCGGGAGATGTAGAAAAAGCCTTCACGCTTCAAAGTATTTCAAAGGTACTGTCGCTCGCTCTTGTTTTAATCGACCACGGCCCGGAAAAAGTGTTCCATTATGTAGGACAAGAGCCGACAGGTGATCCGTTCAACTCCATCATCAAACTTGAAACCGTCAATCCGGGCAAGCCGCTGAATCCGATGATAAACGCCGGCGCATTAGTGGTGACAAGCATGATAAAAGGAACGACGACATCTGACAAAATCACCAAGCTCCTCGATTTTGTCAGAACGCTTGCGAATAATCCGGGCATCACCTTTTGTGAAAAGGTCGCGGAATCCGAGTTTAAAACTTCGATGGTCAATCGGGCGATGTGCTATTATATGAAAGAGCATGGTATCTTTCAGGCAAAAGTCGAAGATGTCATGGATGTTTATACAAAGCAATGCGCCATTGAAATGAACAGTCTTGACCTGGCTAAAATCGGCTGTGTCTTTGCCTTGAACGGCAAGCATCCCGAAACAGGGGAGCAGATCATTCCGAAAGATATCGCCAGAATCTGCAAAACGTTTATGGTCACATGCGGCATGTACAATGCCAGCGGCGAATTTGCGATTAAAATCGGCATACCTGCAAAAAGCGGTGTCTCGGGGGGGATTATGGGGCTGGCCCCATACCGCTTTGGCATCGGAATATTCGGTCCGGCTTTGGATGAAAAAGGAAACAGCATTGCCGGAATCCGGCTGCTTGAGCTCTTATCTGCTAATTACAGTTTAAGCATTTTTTAAGAGGCCGGCGGAATGGAGAAGCCATTTATGAAATACAGCGAAAGGGCAGAAATAGCTTGCTTTTTTTTAGTATAGGCTTTATTATAAATAGAAGAATTAGGTACTCGCCTGGGGAACGGAGGGATACTTTTGGCGTCTGAGATTATAGTCGACCATCGTGAAAAAGCACTTGCCTTGTTAAAACGTGATGCTGATAAAATCTTGAAGCTGATTCAAGTGCAAATGGACAACTTAACGATGCCTCAATGTCCTCTTTATGAAGAGGTTTTAGATACACAAATGTTCGGACTCTCTAGAGAAATTGACTTCGCTGTCCGCCTTGGATTGGTAGATGAAGAAGAGGGAAAAGATTTGCTTTACAGGCTGGAGCGTGAATTGTCTGCATTGCATGATGCATTTACAAAAAAATAAATGAATCACTCAGTAGAACTACTTTAGTCTGAGTCAGCTTGTCGACGATGATGTCTGTGAAAACAGACTGCCGACAGGCTTTTTTTATTATGTTCACCAGAATGAAATCGTCCTTTTCATCGTTTATGGAGGAATGAACATTGTTTATGACGAATAAACGAAGACATATACTTTGCCGATAAAAAAACAGAACTGCAATTGTGCACCGAAAGACGGACTTTCTTTCTGAAGAATATCGAAGTTTATAAAAGGGTATCCTTCGTTCTTTTTAAGAAATTGTAGTAAAATAACGAAGGAGCTATCACAAACATTTTGAAGGCAAGTAAGGAAGAGGATAATATGTTAAAAAGAATGCTCAAATCCTATGATTATTCATTAATTTTTGCTGTATTTCTCCTGTGCGGGTTCGGTCTCGTCATGGTATACAGCTCAAGCATGATCACAGCGGTGACAAGATACGGAAAGGAGAGCGACTTCTTTTTTGACAGGCAGCTCATGTTTTTGGCGCTCGGAATGATCATCTTTTTGTTCATGGCGCTTTTTCCGTATAAGGCTTTTGCCAATCAAAAATTTCAAAAGATTTTGCTGCTCGTTTCTGTTCTCGCCTTGTTCGCGCTGTTTCTTGTCGGCCATGTGGCCGGGAACGCCCAAAGTTGGTTCAAAATCGCAAACTACGGCATCCAGCCGGGGGAGTTTGCCAAGCTGACCGTTATCTTGTATCTTTCTTCCGTTTATGCCAAAAAACAAAGCTATATTGACAACTTGGGAGCTGGAATCGCCCCCCCTGCGATCATCACGCTCTTCATTTGCGCATTGGTTGCCGTTCAGCCCGATATCGGGACGGCTTCCATTATCGGATTGATTGCTTTGTGCATTATTCTGTGCTCGGGATTCAGCGGGAAAACGCTGCTCAAACTCGTCCTTTTGACAGGTATTGTTCTTCTGCTTGTCAGTCCGCTGATTTTATTAAATTTGGACAACATCTTAACGGAAGGACGGCTGAACCGTTTTGAAAGCTATCAAAACCCTTTCAAAGACGCAAAAGGTTCAGGATTTCAGGTCGTGAATTCCTACCTTGCGATCGGTTCGGGAGGACTGTTTGGCCTAGGGCTTGGAGAGAGTGTACAAAAGTACGGATACTTGCCTGAAACGCACACCGACTTTATCATGGCGATCATCGCCGAAGAGCTTGGCATTTTTGGCGTCTTGTTTGTCGTGCTGTTGCTCGGTTTCATCGTTTTAAAAGGATTTTATATCGCCAGGAAATGCGATGATCCGTTTGGCAGCCTGCTTGCAATTGGAATATCAAGCATGATCGCCATCCAGTCGTTCATAAACTTAGGAGGCATCTCCGGTTTGATTCCTTTGACAGGGGTTACGCTCCCGTTTATCAGCTATGGCGGTTCTTCGCTCGTCGTGCTGATGGCAAGCGCGGGGATATTGGTGAATATCAGCATGTTTAATGATTATTTTGATCGGTACAAACGAAAACAGCCTGTCAATACTACAAAAATCAAAGAAAATCAATATAAAAAAAGTATAAATTTTTAAAAAACTAAGCGTGTACAGGCATGCTGGATTCATTTAGAATAGATACATACTTAAAACAGCGGATGAGGGGGAACGACATGTCACAACAGTCTATACAAAAAGTTCTTGTTGCAAACAGAGGGGAAATCGCAATTCGCGTTTTTCGCGCTTGTACAGAACTGAATATCCGTACGGTAGCCATCTATTCTAAAGAAGACAGCGGATCATATCACAGATACAAAGCGGATGAAGCATATTTGGTTGGCGAAGGGAAAAAGCCGATCGATGCTTACCTCGATATTGAAGGGATCATTGAGATTGCCAAGCGCAACCATGTGGACGCCATCCATCCCGGATACGGCTTTCTATCTGAAAACATCCAATTTGCCAAGCGATGTGAAGAGGAAGGGATCATCTTTATAGGACCGACCTCAGAACATTTGGATATGTTCGGAGACAAAGTCAAAGCCCGTGAACAGGCTGAAAAAGCTGGAATCCCTGTGATCCCGGGAAGCGACGGGCCTGTGGCCGATATAGGGGATGTAAAGCGCTTTGCGAAAGAGTACGGCTATCCGTTTATTATTAAAGCGTCTCTTGGCGGCGGAGGCCGGGGCATGCGGATTGTCAGAGAAGAGTCTGAGCTCCAGGAATCTTATGACCGTGCAAAATCAGAAGCGAAAGCCGCTTTTGGAAATGATGAAGTCTATGTGGAAAAGCTGATTGAAAAGCCGAAGCATATAGAAGTTCAAGTGATCGGAGACAAAGAAGGAAATGTGGTGCACCTTTATGATCGGGACTGTTCTGTGCAAAGGCGTCATCAAAAGGTCATCGAAGTGGCGCCGAGCGTTTCCCTCTCCGATTCACTCAGGGAAAACATTTGCGACGCAGCCGTTGCACTTGCGAAAAACGTCAACTATGTCAATGCGGGCACAGTCGAATTCTTAGTCGCAAACGATGAGTTTTTCTTTATTGAAGTCAATCCGCGCGTTCAGGTTGAGCACACCATTACAGAAATGGTGACAGGCGTCGATATCGTTCAGACGCAGATTATGATTGCCGGCGGACTCAGCCTGAAAAGCGCTGAAGTCAGCATTCCGAATCAAGACGCCATTACCCTGCACGGATACGCGATTCAGTCAAGGGTGACAACTGAGGACCCGTCAAACAACTTTATGCCTGACACAGGAAAGATTATGGCATACCGCTCAGGAGGAGGATTCGGGGTTCGCCTTGATACGGGAAACAGTTTTCAGGGGGCCGTGATTACGCCTTATTATGACTCTCTGCTCGTGAAGCTTTCAACATGGGCCCTGACGTTCGAACAGGCGGCCGCCAAAATGGTCCGAAACCTTCAGGAGTTCCGGGTCAGAGGAATCAAAACCAACATTCCTTTCCTTGAAAATGTCGCCAAGCACGAAAAATTCCTGACCGGACAATACGATACTTCTTTTATTGATTCAACGCCTGAGCTCTTTGTGTTTCCAAAACAAAGAGACCGCGGCACAAAAATGCTGACGTATATCGGCAATGTAACGGTGAACGGATTCCCTGGAATCGACAAGAAGAAGAAGCCGGAATTTGACAAGCCGCAGATCATCAAAACAAATGTGGATCAGCCGCTTGCCGACGGTACGAAACAGATCCTTGATGAACGGGGGGCAGAGGGACTCGTCAAGTGGGTGAAAGACCAGCAAGAAGTCCTTCTCACCGATACGACGTTCCGCGATGCCCATCAGTCATTGCTCGCGACAAGAATCCGCACGCATGACCTAAAGAAAATTGCCAACCCGACAGCGGCGGTCTGGCCTGAACTGTTCAGCCTTGAAATGTGGGGCGGGGCTACCTTTGATGTAGCATACCGTTTCTTAAAAGAGGACCCTTGGAAAAGGCTTGAAGAAATGCGAAAAGAGATTCCGAACACGATGTTCCAAATGCTTTTGAGGTCGTCAAATGCCGTCGGCTATAAAAACTACCCTGACAACCTGATTAAAAAGTTCGTCAGTGAATCGGCGGAAGCCGGAATCGATGTGTTCCGTATTTTTGACAGCCTGAACTGGGTTAAAGGCATGACGCTTGCGATTGATGCGGTCCGTGACACAGGAAAACTCGCCGAAGCAGCGATCTGTTATACCGGCGACATTCTTGATCCGAACAGAACGAAATATAATCTTGAGTACTATACTTCGATGGCCAAGGAGCTTGAAGCGGCTGGAGCCCACATTCTCGGCATTAAGGATATGGCAGGTCTGTTACGGCCTCAGGCAGCTTATGAGCTGGTGTCCGCATTGAAAGAGTCGATCGATATACCGATCCATCTGCACACACATGATACGAGCGGCAATGGCATTTACATGTATGCCAAGGCGATTGAAGCGGGTGTTGATATCGTCGATGTGGCGGTAAGTTCAATGGCGGGGTTAACTTCCCAGCCAAGTGCAAGCTCGCTTTATCATGCTCTTGAAGGGGATAAACGCCGTCCGCGGCTGAATGTTGATGCAGTTGAATCTTTGTCTCAATATTGGGAATCCGCCAGAAAATACTACAGTGAGTTTGAGAGCGGAATGAACGCGCCTCATACCGAAATTTACAAGCATGAAATGCCTGGTGGCCAATACAGCAATCTTCAGCAGCAGGCGAAAGGAGTCGGTCTCGGCGACCGCTGGAATGAAGTGAAAGAGATGTACAGCCGGGTCAACCATCTGTTTGGAGATATTGTAAAGGTTACGCCGTCATCCAAAGTGGTAGGGGATATGGCGCTTTACATGGTGCAAAATAAGCTGACTGAAAAAGACATCTTTGAAAGAGGAGAATCCCTTGATTTCCCTGATTCAGTCGTCGAGCTTTTTAAAGGTTATCTCGGACAGCCTCACGGCGGGTTCCCCGAGAAGCTGCAAAAGCTGATTTTGAAAGGGCAGGAGCCGATTGCCGTCCGTCCTGGAGAACTGCTTGAACCGGTTTCTTTTGCTGACTTGAAAGCTGAATTTTTAGAAAAGCATGATGCTGAGCTTACGGATCAGGATGCTGTCGCATATGCGTTATATCCAAAAGTGTTTACAGAGTATGTCAAAACGGCAGAGCTGTACGGGGATATTTCCGTACTGGATACACCGACCTTTTTCTACGGCATGACGCTCGGTGAAGAGATTGAAGTCGAGATTGAAAGAGGAAAAACGCTGATCGTTAAACTGGTCTCAATCGGAGAACCTCGTCCTGATGCGACCAGAATCGTCTATTTTGAACTGAATGGACAGCCTCGTGAAGTGGTCATTAAAGATGAGAGCATTAAATCGTCTGTTCACCAAAAAGTCAAAGCAGACCGTTCAAACCCGAACCATATCGCGGCTTCCATGCCGGGAACGGTGATTAAGCTTCTCATTGGAAAAGGCGATAAAGTCAATAAAGGCGATCATTTGATGATCAACGAAGCGATGAAAATGGAAACGACTGTCCAGGCTCCGTTTTCAGGAACGATTGAGAACATTCATGTTGCCAACGGAGAAGCCATTCAAACCGGTGATCTTCTCCTTGAAATGAAAAAAATCTAAGTAACTGTGCCGCCGGCTTTAGTCGGCGGCCTTTTCTCTAGCATAAAAAAAAGCCCCTGTTTCCATACAGGGGCTTTTGGCGTTTATTTTTGTGTTTTGGCTTGACGGCGGTAGCGGACAACCAGCAGCAGGAAGTAGCAGAGAATCCCGAACAAACAAGAAATAAAGAATGCGTGGGCAAGGGCGAATCCCAGGTCCAGGCGGCTCAGGACAACCATCACTCCTGACGCTGCCTGAAGAATGATTAGAATCAGGGATATGATCCAGCCCCAATAAATCCGTTTTTGGTTTTTATAATGTTTTGCAGCATGAATCACAGCTATGATAATCCAGGCGAAAAGAAGGAACGCGGCTGCTCTGTGGCCCATCTGCACCCATTCATGAAACTTCGTCGGCAGCCAGCCGTTTGCCGTGCTGCACATCGGAAAATCGAGGCAGGCAAGGCTTGAGGTCGTATGCCGGACATAGGCACCTGTATAAACAACGATATATGTGTATATAATGGTTCCTATTATATGAAACTGCATGGTTTTTCCTATATAAAAAGCTTCAGCTTTTTCCCGGCTGTCAGCTTCAAAGAGCAGGAGCGTCAGAAGCAGAACTGAAGCGAAGGAAATAAGCGAAATACCAAAATGCAGCGCCATGATTAAATCTGATGACCCGAACACAACGGCTGCGGCTCCCAAAAGGGCCTGAAGAATGAGAAAGATTACCGACATAATGGCGAGAAATTTTGTTTCTCTAATATGGCCGATTTTTTTCCAGGACCAAATGGCGAGGGCGAGCACGAGAATCCCGGAAGTTCCGCTGACAAACCTATGGCTCCATTCAATGATCGATTCCAACGTTAAAGCCGGGAATATGCTTCCATTGCAGAGCGGCCATGATCTGCCGCAGCCCATTCCCGAGCCTGTCTTCGTGACGAGCGCTCCGCCAATCAGCACGAAGAGCATGGCAATGGTTGTGATAATTCCCAAGCCTTTTAATGCTTTATTCATATAAACTCAATTCTCCTTTTAATGCAAACTGACTAAAAAAATGATAATCCACCTTCAAGTTTAAGCGAATTGATGTTCTGGTGCAATTCATAATCCTGATTGTTCACAAAAATGCAATAGAAGGAGTTCACATTTTTCTTGGATTTGAAGACTTGATTATTCTGGTTTCGTTTGATAGAACTATATTTGAATGACGGTGGTTTTTCGCCCTTGTTCACAATTTTTCCTTCATCTGTAATGGAAGTCATAAAAAATTCACAAATATAAACCGGTTTGTCGATTAATATTTAATAGGCTGTTTTTTTCCAACCGGTAATCTTGTATGATAGAGTTGTAGGTTTTTTATGAATATACCGCTTCTCTTGACGTGATGAAGGTTTGAGTAAGGGGGGTTAATATTATGGCTGAATCCAGAATTACAGCTGATACAGCAATGAATGGACAAATAGAAGAAACGACAGCATGGAAGGATTTCCTCGCCCTTATCAAAGTCGGGATTGTTTACTCAAACCTGATAACAACTTTTACGGGTATGTGGCTCGCTTTTTATTTATCTAATCTGAGCTTTTTAGGAAACCTGGATATCGTGCTGTTCACTTTAGCTGGATCATCGCTGATTATCGCAGGGTCATGCGTCATCAACAACTATTATGACCGCGATATTGACCAGCTTATGCAGCGGACGAAAACAAGGCCGACTGTGACTGGCAAAATCCAGCCTTCACAGGCGCTGTGGTTTGGCATTTTGCTGATTGCACTCGGTTTTATCATGCTGCTTATGACCACGGTGACTGCTGCTGTCGTAGGGTTTGTCGGCGTCTTTACGTATGTTTTTCTTTATACGATGTGGTCAAAGCGCCGCTATACCATCAATACGATTATCGGAAGCATATCGGGAGCTGTTCCTCCTCTGATCGGGTGGACCGCTGTCCAAGGCTCCATCGGTGTGGAGGCATGGGTGCTGTTTTTAATTATGTTTATTTGGCAGATCCCTCACTTTCTCGCGCTTGCGATTAAGAAAACGGAGGACTACAGAGCCGCAAACATCCCGATGCTGCCCGTTATACATGGTTTTGAAGTGACGAAAAGACAAATTATCATTTGGATTGCCTGCTTAATGCCGCTGCCGTTTTTCCTTGGCGGACTTGGCTTGCCGATCGTGATTTTGGGCACAGTATTAAATATCGGTTGGCTCATTTGCGGCCTTATCGGCTTCAGAAGTAAAAATGTCATGAAGTGGGCAACGCTCATGTTTGTATATTCATTAAATTACTTGACCATTTTCTTCGTGGCCATGGTCGTATTTACACTTTTTAAAATTGGATAGAACTCTATAATTCATCACATTGAAGGCTATCACTTAACACTTCAAGCAGACAACAATCATGTAAAAGCCGCCTTATCGATTTTTCGATTATGTTTATAGGCGGCTTTACGTTCATACATAGATGGTATTTTGAGTAAAAAACCTCATTATTTAAGAAAAGAGGAAATGTAAGTGCTTTAATTTAGGGTAGGGAGTCAGGTGGATGAATGGGGTGTCCTATAAAAGCTTAAGTAGTGAAAGTTCCAAAAGGATTGATTGAAAAGGGGTTGGGATGAAATGTTAAAAAAATGGCGTCTGATTTCGCTGTTCACTATTTTGGCGCTCGTTTTAACAGGGTGCGGAGAACCGTTTTTATCAACGCTGAAGCCTGCGGGAGAAGTGGCTGATAAGCAATATTTCTTAATGGTTCTCAGCACGCTGATCATGGTGGTCGTCGTTGTAGTGGTGAGCTTCATATTTGTGTTTGTCATCGTGAAATACAGAAGGTCTAAGCTCGGTGATGACCACATGCCGAAACAGGTAGAAGGAAACCGCAATTTAGAAATCTTATGGACTGTTATTCCGATTCTTCTTCTTCTTGTCCTTGTCGTACCTGTTGTCGCACAGACATTTGATTTGGCGGATACAAAGCCGATGGATAAGAAAAACAGAGACCCTGAGAAAGCGCTGGTCGTCAATGTCAGGGCAAACCTGTACTGGTGGGAATTCGAGTATCCTGATTACGGCGTTGTAACAAGCCAGGAACTGGTTGTGCCGACAGATGAACGCGTTTATTTTAAACTGAAAGCCTCGGATGTCAAGCATTCATTCTGGGTGCCTTCAGCCGGCGGAAAAGTTGACACGAATACAGACAACGAAAACAAATTCTTCTTGACGTTCGATTCAAAACGGGCCAAAGACGCGGGTGAATATTTTTACGGCAAGTGTGCTGAACTTTGCGGGCCATCCCACGCTTTAATGGATTTTAAAGTTAAAGCGGTTTCTAAGGATCAGTTCAATAAGTGGATGAACAAGATGGAAAACTATGATGCGAAGCCGAAAACAGACCTTGCTGTTGAAGGAGAAAAAGTCTTCAAAGAGAAGAACTGCCTAAGCTGTCATGCGACCGATTCAAAAGATCAAAGGGCAGAGGCCGCCAGAACGGCGCCGAATCTCGCGACCTTTGGAGAAAGGTCAAAAATTGCCGGTGTCAAGGAGTTTAATGATGAGAACCTAAAGGCATGGCTCAAGGATCCTGAAAGCATTAAACCGGGCAATAAGATGACCGGAACATACCCTGATTTAAATGAGAGGGAACTTGATGCATTGACTGAATATCTTAAGGGGTTAAAAACGGAAGACTAACGCTTCAAAGGGAGAATGAGGGAGGTTACATTGTGAGTACGCTTAGAAAAAAGCAAGGTTTTGGGGCTGTATTATGGGACTATTTAACAACTGTCGATCATAAAAAGATTGCTGTGCTTTATTTAGTGGCTGGCGGATTCTTCTTTGTGCTCGGAGGACTAGAAGCGATGATGATCCGGATCCAGCTGATGATACCTGAGAATGACATCGTCAGCGCGGGGGTCTACAATGAGATCATGACGATGCACGGCACAACGATGATTTTTCTGGCGGCCATGCCGCTTCTGTTTGCCTTGATGAATGCCGTAGTTCCGCTGCAAATCGGAGCGCGGGATGTCGCATTTCCATTCTTGAATTCACTCGGATTTTGGCTGTTCCTTTTCGGCGGTCTCTTTCTGAATTTAAGCTGGTTTTTGGGAGGGGCGCCTGATGCCGGCTGGACGTCATATGCTTCACTGTCCCTTGAGTCAGAGGGGCATGGAATCGACTTCTTTGTGCTCGGTCTGCAAATCTCAGGGATCGGTACACTGATTGCAGGGATCAACTTTTTGGCGACGATCATCAACATGAGAGCCCCCGGAATGACGTATATGAGACTTCCGCTGTTTACGTGGACGACGTTTGTGGCTTCCGCACTCATACTGTTCGCTTTCCCTCCTTTAACGGTCGGAATCGCGCTCTTGATGTTTGACAGATTGTTCGGCACAAGCTTTTTCAATCCTGAATTAGGCGGAAATACGGTAATCTGGGAGCATCTGTTCTGGATTTTCGGCCACCCTGAAGTTTATATTCTCATTTTGCCGGCGTTCGGAATCTTTTCAGAAATCATACCGGTTTTTGCCCGGAAAAGGCTTTTTGGCTATTCTTCGATGGTGTTCGCGACCGTACTGATCGGCTTTTTAGGATTCATGGTGTGGGCTCACCACATGTTTACGACAGGGCTCGGACCTGTGGCAAACGCCATTTTTGCGGTGGCGACAATGGCCATTGCCGTTCCGACGGGAATCAAAATCTTCAACTGGCTTCTGACGGCCTGGGGCGGGAGCATCAAGTTTACGACGCCGATGCTTTATGCGATATCTTTTATTCCGTCTTTCGTCATGGGCGGGGTGACAGGGGTCATGCTTGCTGCGGCACCCGCGGACTATCAGTTTCATGATACGTACTTTGTCGTTGCTCATTTCCATTACGTCATCATAGGCGGAGTTGTATTTGCCCTCTTGGCAGGCGCTCATTACTGGTGGCCGAAAATGTTCGGCAAAATGCTCAGCGAGCCTTTAGGAAAGATTACATTTGTGCTCTTTTTCATCGGCTTCCACCTGACATTCTTTATCCAGCATTGGCTTGGATTATGGGGGATGCCGCGGCGCGTGTTCACATTTCTGCCGAACCAGGGATTTGACATGGCGAACATGGTCAGCTCAATCGGCGCATTGTTTATGGCGGCAGCGGTCATTATACTGCTGATCAACATTATTATGACGACCGCAAAAGGGGAGAAAGTCGGCAGCGATCCTTGGGGCGACGGAAGAACGCTTGAATGGGCCGTATCTTCACCGCCTCCGGAATACAATTTCAAACAGCTGCCGCTGGTCAGAGGACTTGATGCTTTATGGATTGAGAAAAGAGCCGGCAAGCGTTCGATGACAGCGGCTGAGCCTTTGCAGGATGTTCACATGCCAAACGGCTCCATTCTTCCTTTCTTTATGTCCTTGGGGCTTTTTGTATCGGCATTTGGCTTTATGTATCGAACGGAATTTGCCTGGGGGCTACCTGTCATCCTGATCGGACTGGGAATCACGTTCCTGTCGATGCTCCTTCGGTCTGTTATTGATGACCACGGGTATCATATTCATAAAGAAGATCTGATGGATGACGATGACAAAGGGGTGAAGGCATAATGCATACAGAAGAGAAATTAACAGCTGATACCTTCCCGGCTTCTCCTGAGAAAGCAACTTTAGAAGGGAAAAATAAGTTTATCGGATTTTGGCTATTTCTCGGAGGAGAGACGGTTCTGTTCGCGTCTCTCTTTGCGACTTATCTTGCGCTGAAGGAATCGAATGCAGGGGGGCCGAAAACGAATGAAATGTTTGAAATCGGCCTTGTATTTGTGGCGACGATGCTCCTGTTGACGAGCAGTTTGACAAGCGTATATGCCATGTATCACATGAAGAATTTTGCCTTTAAAAAAATGCAGATTTGGCTTGGAATTACCGTTTTGCTCGGCGCCGGCTTCCTTGCACTGGAGATCTATGAATTCACGCATTATGTTCACGAATATGAATTTACCATTACAAGCTCTGCTCTCGGTTCTGCTTTTTATACCCTTGTCGGCACGCACGGAGCCCACGTAACCTTCGGGCTTCTCTGGATTCTCACATTAATGATCCGGAACATGAGACGCGGCCTGAGCTTGTACAACACGCCGAAATATTTTGTTGCGAGCCTTTACTGGCACTTTATCGACGTTGTCTGGGTATTTATCTTTACCGTTGTATACTTAATGGGGATGGTGGGATAGAATGGTGAATAACGAAAACAGAGGAAACCCCAAAACAGACCTCATCTACCGCAGAAAGAAAAATGCGGAGGACATGAGATATCAGGTCATTTCATTCGGTTTAATGATCGGCCTGACCATTGTTGCCTTTTTGACAGTCGCTTCAGACGCCGGAGTTTGGTTTACGGTACCGTTCATTCTTTTGCTGGCGGTCATTCAGGTTGCGTTTCAGCTTTATTATTTTATGCATATGAGTCAGCGGGGGCATGAAGCGCCATCTTTATTCCTCTATTCAGGAGTTTTGGTCGCATTCGTTACCGTTTTGGCTTTTATGACGCTTATTTGGTGGTAGTTCTACGCGATGCACAGAAAGGAGGATGCTCATGATGGGCAGCCTTGAAATATTTGGTTTTCGCGCCCTTTGGAGCCCCTATTTCCTAGGGGCTGTCCTTTTCATTATCGGCCTTTATTTTTTTCTGATCAAACGCTTCGGATCTGAAGGTGAACGGGCTTCCAGGAAAGAAATCAGCCTGTTTCTGTCGGCTATGATCCTTCTCTATGTTTCAAAGGGAAGTCCTCTTGATTTGCTCGGACATATCCTGTTCAGCGCTCATATGGCACAGATGGCGATTTTATACTTGATGGTACCGCCCCTCATCATTCTTGGGGTACCGGCCTGGCTATGGAAGAAATTGATTTTTCGGCCGATTGTCAAACCGCTGTTTCGGTTTTTCACAAAGCCTTTGATCGCGATCATTGTGTTTAACGGTTTATTTTCGATGTACCATATTCCGCTTGTCTTTGATTTTGTTAAAACAGATGCCGTTTACCACGCGGTGATCACGGTTTTGATTTTTATTGCCGGTTTTTTCATGTGGTGGCCGCTGATTCATCGAATCGAAGAGCTGCCGCAAATGAACGGCCTTTTAAAAATGGGCTACATTATGGCGGACGGCATATTGCTGACGCCTGCATGCGCTTTGATTATGTTCAGCAATACCGCCTTATATTCGACGTATTCAGACCCGTCAGCCTGGGTGGAAGCGATGAAGCTGTGTGTTCCGCTTGACATGCTGAGCGGGATGTCGCTCACAGGGCCGGAAATGTTCAGTAGCATGCCCGTTCTTGAAGACCAGCAGTTGGGCGCCATCGTGATGAAAATCATCCAGGAAATTGTGTATGGAACGTTTTTGGCGATTATTTTCTTCAGCTGGGCTAAAAAAGAAAGAGCAAAGGATGAAGAAGAGCTGGATGAGTATTCTCCATCAACAGTACATTGACACGAAAAAAAGGTACAGCCCTTAAAACCGGCTGTACCTTTTTTATGTACATCTTTTTAAACCTCAAGCGCAGAAACTTTTTCTTTAATATTTTTTAAAACAGATTGGCTTGTTTGAAGCAATTGTTTTGGAAAATGCTCTTCTTCTCCGTACTCCACCCCATGCGGATAATAATATTTTCCTAAGAGCGGCGTCATCAGCTTAATGACGGCACGTCTTGCTCCAACGTCGCCTTCCATCGTATACCCGAAGACGCGCAGATAGTATCTGCCTTCCACCATGTCAAATTTGCGGTCATATGTCACACGTTCATAATCCCATTGTCCAGCCCTGACGAATCCTTCATTTTCCATGATATCGTCCAGCCGATTAAGATCAGCGGTCAGTCCTTCAATACCGGATTTTTCAAATTTCATCCCTTAAAGCCCCCTTTTTAAAAAATTACCTTTACTGACAATCATAGTATGAAAGCGTTAAACTTTCAATCCTGGCTTAAGCCGATAAACGAAATATTTTATGAAAAGTATGAATCATGGGAGGCTTGACGACAATATGAACAAAGTCTAAAGACAAGAGGGAGGTCTTTTTGTTGACAAGCGTTAAGGATATCATGACAAAGGATATTTTATATTGTACGGTGCTGGATAATGTATACGAGGCAGCCGTGAAAATGAAAGACGGAGATGTCGGAGCGATTCCGGTTGTGCTTGACGATCATCGAGAACTGGTCGGGATCGTGACGGACAGGGATTTGGTATTGCGCGGAATAGCTGCAAAAAAACCGAATTCGCAGAAGGTGACAAATGTGATGACGACAGAGCTTGTTACATTGAATGAAGATGATTCGATTGAGAAAGCAATCGATCTCATGGGAGATTTTCAGATCAGAAGGATTCCGGTGATGAATGGAAAAACATTGACAGGCATCATCACGCTTGGTGACGTTTCAACTTATGAAAAATCAAATGAGCAGGCTGGAGACGCTCTGACGTTTATTTCAGAAAACGAAGAGAGATCCGGAGATTTTCTTCATTAAAAACATATTTGATATCAAATTCTAATAGGCTGTATTATCATTGAAAATTCACGTCAGTTCTGTTTAAATGACACTAAAGACTAAGTTTTTGGCGGAATGTGATGGTTACCGTTTTTATGGATAGATTGACCGATTAGCTGGAGGTGAAAATTTGAAAAATGTTTTTAGAGCTTTTGTGATTCTTCTGATCGTCGCGGCATCGTACGCTCTTTTTATTCAATACGGTTCAAATCCCGAAAAAATTGTCAAAGAAGACAAGCCGCAAGTCTCCAGCAATGATACGAAGAAGGAAAAATCTTTAAACATTCCTTCGTCTGGTTTGCTTTCGTTTATCGGAGAATCGGCTGAAACAGTCGAAAAGAAATTAGGAAAGCCCGACAGAGTCGATCCTTCAGCATATGATTATGAATGGTGGGTTTACAATAAAGGGAAAAAACAGTATGTGCAAATTGGCATTCTAAACAACAAGGCGGTGACGCTTTTCGCCACAGGCGATGGTGTCAACACATCTCCATTTAAAATTGGACAGCCTACGAGAGACGTTTTTAAAACAACCCAGATCGCACCGTATGTCAATGTCAAATACGACGGCAATTCATACCGGTTTGAGTTTTCAGAGGAAGACATGAACACGAGGCCCACTGTGAAAGCTGATGGTCTCTATGTTCAGCTGTATATGGATAAATTTGAAGGAACTTTATCGAGCATCAGGGCATTTGATGCGGAAACGTTGATCAAACAAAGGCCGTATGAAGTGGTATACAGAGGAACACTGATTGAAACGAAAGCTCTGACAGAATCGGATTGGAAGGAAATTGAGAAGGCAAATGAAAAGCAGATATTTGATTTGACCAATGTGATCCGCGCAAGGCATGGCCTTTCTCAGCTGAATTGGGATGACTCCGTCTCAAAGGTTGCATACGGACACAGCAGTGATATGAAAGAACATCGCTATTTCTCACATGTTTCAGAAACGGAAGGTACACTAAAAGACCGTCTTGAAAAAGGAAAAGTGAATTTTGAGCAGGCGGGAGAAAATATCGCGCTCAACTATGTTGACGGACCTGCTGCCGTTGAAGGCTGGCTGAACAGTGAAGGACATAGAAAAGCGCTGTTACATGCGGACTATACCCATCTCGGAGTAGGGGTGGATGAAAAATATTATACGCAAAACTTTATTAAGCAATGGCAATAGTGACAAAGCATGGCAAGCCCGGGGGAAAAACCCGGGCTTGTTTTTATGCAGCACCCTCGATTGACTGAGTTTTGACTGTCCATACTTGATGTGCCGCCGTATAGAGCGAAGTTTTGACATGAATCAGGCTCGTATGCTGGAGGTTTTGGAGAAAAACGGTATTGAGACGATTCCGATTGATGTTTTTCAAATCAGGAAAATGGGCGGCGGCATTCATTGCTCGACACGGCCGCTTGCAAGGGAAGAGATCTAGCGGTTCAGTCCGGCCTGTAAACGCCCGGAGCCTTGGGCGTAGCCAGCCAGTATACATTTCAAAAACAGCAAAAAACCTCCGGTATCCGAATGCAGCCTAGAAAACCGTCTAAAGTTTGCGGACGGACAACGTTTCAGCACACAAAATCAGGCGTCCTAAGGCGCAAATTAGGCGAACAAATTTGGTTCGGGCCGGATACATTATATTAGGCACTTGTTTTCGGAGGGGGTGTAGACGTTGGCAAATCAAAACGCCCAATCATCTATTGATAAGTTTAAGCAGTTTATTAAACGGCATCCTAAGCTGATTTCCGAAGTTCGAAAAGGGGAAAAGAGCTGGCAGGAAGTTTATGAAAACTGGGTTTTGCTGGGGGAAGATGACGCCATTTGGGATCCGTACAGAGAAAATGAAAAAACAAAAGAAAAGGCGTCTGGAGAGAGCGGCAAAAACGATTTTATCTCTAAAATGGTGACCGCTGTCAGAAGGATGGACGCCAACCAGATGAATGAACAAATCGATAAAATGAGCCAGTCTATTTCTTCGCTGCAAAGCTTGCTCAGCCAGTTTTCGGGCGGAAGCCAAAAGAATGAAAACCATGGCGGCGGGCAGCATCCATTTTCTTTCCGAAAAGATTAGCAAAGGGGATTATTATGCGCAAAGAGGTGCAGGAATATGTATTTGCCAATGAGGAACGGCGCCGCTTCATCCGTGAGCAGCCGCTCTGGTACCGCAAGCTTTCGCGAAGCCCGAATGATCTTCAGGCCTTTGAGCTGGATATGATGAATTTTTATGAAAAAACGATTCCCCATCGTGTTAACCAGTTTTCAAACGGCATTCAGATGGCTCAAATGATGATTCAAATGTTCCATGCCATGCGCACTCAGGATTAGCCGAACCTGAGTCTTTTTTTGGATTATAAAAACTCCGCAATTCGTAAAAGATAGGGCTATAAGGGAGTTGATCCAGATGAAGAAATGCTGGCTGATTTTATTTTTATGCTTTCTGCTGGCTGGCTGTTCGACCTATAAACCTAAGCCTAAAGGATTTTCAGAATTGAGCGGTCAGAGCGATATGTACCTAACGCTTTATTTTGGAAAAAAATAGTCCGAAACCGACATAGACATTTTGAAAACGGCTGTTTTGTGATACACTATAGCTGGAGGTGCATGTCTATGTATGCCACAATGGAATCGTTGCGGCTTCAGAATGAAGCGTATGATTTGGCCAACATGATTCTTCAATCAGAGGCGGCTGAACATTACAGAAAGTGCTACAAGCGTCTCCGTGAAGATGAAGAGGCCGGACGAATTATCGCTTCGTTTGCCAAAATAAAAGAACAGTATGAGGATGTACAGCGTTTCGGAAAGTATCATCCTGATTATAAAGAGATTTCAAAAAAAATGAGGGATATTAAACGAGAGCTTGACCTTCATCATACAGTTGCCGAATTCAAAAAAGCCGAAACCGAGCTGCAAAGCATACTTGATGAGGTCAGCGTAGAAATCGGCCAGGCGGTCTCAAAACATATTAAGGTACCGACCGGCAACCCTTATTTTGATAATCTTTCATCTTGCGGCGGAGGCTGCGGATCAGGCGGCAGCTGCGGCTGTAAAGTTTCCTGACGAGACCCTTTTTAGTCTCGTCTTTTTCATAGAACGAAAAGGTACATAGCGACAGGTAGGTGAACAATTTGGATATAAGACGTCAAGGATTAATCGTGTGGCTGCATTCTTTGAAGCAGGCGAAAATGCTCAGGAAATTCGGAAATGTTCATTACGTTTCAAAACGGCTGAAATATGTCGTGATTTATTGCAATATGGATGAGGCCGAGAAGATCATGGCCAAGGTTCGTTCTTATTCCTTTGTGAAACAGGTGGACCTATCCTATAAGCCGTTCTTAAAAATGGAATTTGAGTCCAAGCTGGACAAAGCAAAAGAATATGACTATAAAGCAGGAATATAATGTCCTTGTTTAAAAAAATCCCCGCAGCATAACCTGCGGGGTCCTTCTATTCCTTAAAGATTTAAGGAGAAGGCAAAGGGAGAGGAGAAACCGGAGGAAGAACTTATGGGGAAACGTAAGTCTTCTCCGCGGTTGGCAACAACATCAATCGATGCTGTTGCTATTATTATCACCATGAGGCCTGACAGCTATACATATGAATTTACACTTTGGGTGTTTGTGCCAAAAAACACTTTGTGATAAGATAGGGATGATTTTTTTCGAGTTTTAAGAAAAAGTGGTGGAAGTATGAGAGTGATTTCTGGGACGCATAAGGGACGCGCATTAAAAGCGGTTCCCGGCACGTCAACACGGCCGACGACCGACAAGGTCAAAGAATCCATCTTTAATATGGTCGGTCCGTATTTTGACGGAGGAAACGGCCTTGATCTGTACGCTGGAAGCGGAGGATTGGGCATTGAAGCGCTATCACGGGGCTTTGACCGTTTCGTTTTTATAGACAGGGATTTTAAAGCGATTCAAACCGTGAAAGGGAACTTGAAAACACTGGGTTTGGAAAAGCATGCAGAGGTTTATAGAAATGATGCGGAACGGGCCTTGCACGCATTGGTGAAAAGGGGTTTACGTTTTGATGCGGTATTTTTGGACCCGCCATATCGAGAACAAAAGCTGGAAGCGCTTTTATCGACGATTGACGAAGCGGATATGCTGACTGATAAAGGGTTCATCCTGGCGGAGCATGCAAAAGAAGTCGCGCTCCCGGAAGCGGTGGGCGAACTCCGGATTGTCAGACAGGAAATATACGGCTTAACAGGAGTAACCATATACAGAAAGAGAGGGAATGGGGATGGCTAGCATTGCCGTTTGTCCCGGAAGCTTTGATCCGGTGACCTTTGGACATTTGGATATTATCAGGCGCGGGGCGAAAGTGTTTGACCGCGTATATGTTTGCGTTTTGAACAATTCTTCAAAGCAGCCGCTGTTTACAGTCGAAGAACGCTGTGATTTGCTGCGCGAAGTCACGCGGGATATCTCGAATGTCCATGTTGAATCGTTTCGGGGGCTTTTGATTGATTATGCCAAATGCAAACAGGCCAACGTGATCCTTCGGGGCTTAAGGGCTGTTTCTGATTTTGAATATGAGATGCAGGGGACCTCAATGAACAAAGTGCTTGATGAGAGTATCGAGACGTTTTTTATGATGACGAACAATCAATACTCGTTTTTGAGTTCAAGCATTGTCAAGGAAGTGGCAAAATACAAAGGATCTGTAGCAGAGCTCGTTCCTGAAGCGGTTGAATCTGCACTCAAAGAAAAGTTTGCAAAAAAATGAGCGGCCTTTGAAGGCTGCTCATTTTTTCGCGGGAGCCCATGTTTTTGCGTAAAGGATGATGTAGACGAATAGGGTGCTGATCGTCAGAAGGGGTCCGACCTGCACTAAGACGTTCCACATCTGAACAAAGAGAGATTGCGCCTCCCCATCCCGAAAAAATGAGAAGACCGTTTCAGTCGGAGAATAGAAAGATGTGTAGAGAGGTTTCCAAAGGATCAGCACAAATAAAGCTGCATAAATTCCCTGCAGGAAGCGGGCGATGAAAAACGGTTTGAAGCGAATATCCGTTTCCGCAAGGATTCCGGCAACCTGGGCCTGTACGCAAAAACCGCTGAATCCTAAAATAAAGCTGACGATAACGGCTTTTTGGAGCAAAGCAGCGTCCGTTGCACTGACGAGCTTGCTGCCAAGCGTTATCTCAAACAATCCGGATAATAAAGGTTTATCAAGATCAGCGGGGAACTGAAGGGCAGTCAGGATCATTTTTGTTGCCTGAGAAAGAATATCCGTCATGTGAATAACGGAAAGAATGTTATTAAAGACAGAAAAAAGAATGATGAAACCGCCTACCATCAGCAAGGTCTGCACTGATGAGATGACAGCGTCGCTCAGCAGTTTGCCAAGCGGCCTTTTTTCTTCAAGTCTTGCTTGATGAAGCGCTTTTAATGCTTCTTTAATAGAAGGCAGGGGGAGTTTCTTTTTTCTCGCGGTGCGGATTTCTTCTTTTCTTCCGTAGGAACGCATAGTCAACCCGACAGCGAAATTGCCTAAGTAGTGGGCGGCTGCGAGTACGACGCCGAGAGATGGATTATGAAAAAAGCCAACCGCGACAGCTCCGAAAATAAACAGCGGGTTAGATGAATTGGTGAATGAAGCGAGCCGCTCTGCTTCAACCCGGGAAATCTGCCGTTCCTGCCTAAGCCTTGAGGTCAGTTTGGCGCCGGCCGGATTACCGGAAGCCATGCCCATGGCGAGCACGAACCCTCCGACACCGGGAACGCGGAACACGGGCCTCATGAAAGGTTCAAGGAGCAGCCCGACAAACCTGACAATTCCGAACCCGATCAAGAGCTCCGATAAAATAAAAAAAGGCAATAAGGAAGGGAATACGACTTCCCACCACATGGCAAGTCCGCTTTTTGAAGCGTCAAATGATTCCTGCGGGTGGGTAATGACCGCGGCAGTAAACAAAATCAGCAAAACGGCAATGATGAAAGTCTTTACCTTTGACATGTCCATTTCTAACCCCCCTTACGGCTGTGAATACACATTGGAAACTGGATCATGATAAAATATAAACTGGGGCTGGTTCGCCTTGTTTAGGAGCTTCCTCCAGAAACTTCTTTATCATTATACGAAGCTTGGTCATGATTTTAGACCACAAGATTCTGTTAAACAGACGGAACAATTTGAGCCTGAAAGTCCTTCGCATTGTAGATGCACCATTAGAAGGCATCCAGACAGCCGTGAATTTATGCAGGCATCCGGTTAAAATAAAGATGGAGGGTTACATATTCATGCAAAAAAGAAGATTTATCCGTATCTTATTATTGATCATTATCATCGGGGCCGCCCTTTCATTTGTGAAGCTGCCTTATTATATTACTGAGCCGGGTGAAGCGACAGAGCTGAATCCTTTGATTAAAGTCGATGACGGCTACTCGGAAAAAGGCAGCTTTTCTTTAATGACTGTCAAAGTCGGACCTGCAAATCCGTTGACATACATTTGGGCAAAGGTCCGCCCTTATCGTGAAATCCTTCCTGAAGACAATTTTAAACAAGAAGGGGAATCTGATCAGGAATATATGAAAAGGCAGCTGCAAATGATGAGAGACTCTCAGGAAAATGCGATGATCGCGGCATATAAGCGGGCGGGAAAAGAAGTCACCTATTCATTTGACGGCGTTTATGCAATGTCTGTCGTTCCCGGCATGCCTGCTGAAGGAAAAATTGAGGCCGGAGACAAAATCAAAAAAGCTGACGGGAAAACATTTCAGTCGGCGGAAAGCCTGGTCCGCTATATCGAGTCAAAAAAAGCCGGAAATACTGTGAAAGTCGTCATTGAAAGGGATAAAAAAGAAAAGACGTATGACATGAAGCTGAAAACCTTTAAAGATGATCCAACGAGAGCCGGACTGGGTGTATCTCTTATAACAGACCGTGATGTCAAGGTGAAGCCTGAAGTCAAAATGGACATAGACAATATCGGCGGTCCATCGGCGGGGCTGATGATGTCAATGGAAATCTATAATCAGCTGACAAAAGAGGATGAAACGAAAGGCCATCATATTGCTGGAACAGGAACGATTGATGATGAAGGAAAAGTCGGTCCGATCGGGGGAATCAGCCAAAAGATCGTTGCCGCAGATCAAGCTGGAGCCGACATCTTTTTCGCGCCGAATGAAGGCGGCAAAAAAGGTTCGAATTATGAGGAAGCGGTCGAAACAGCTAAAGACATCAAGACAGACATGAAGATCGTCCCTGTCGACACGATGGATGATGCGATTGAATATTTGGAAGAAAAAGCGAAAAACACCTGATGCTGCATCAGGTGTTTTTATTTGCGTAAAAATGTCCGGCTGCCTTCATCATATCTAATTGGAGAAAGAGAATACTCCTGTTCTGTCAGCATCGTTTGTTCAGGCTCCTTCAGCGGTGCGCTGTACACTTGCCCTGCTTTAATGTCCAAGCGAAGGGACGGATGGGAGAAGGACCCGATTTTAGTGATGAGCGGAACGCTCAAGCTTTTTTTCTTATCGGCAAGGTAAGCCTGTCCTTTTTTTGTCATGCCAAGCAGCCTGAGGTAGGGAGGGCGCCTCTCACCAAGAATGCGGCGGATGTCGGCTTTTGTCGTTTTCGTTAAAATGTGTGTATTCATCCGTTGTAATCTTGTCCATGTATAGCGTTTCGTCTTTAAGAGCTCCATATACTCCAAAAAAGAGCCGGCTTTGCGAATCGCCTTCTTCACCCTGTGTTCAAGCCCTTCTTCAACCTCGTAAATCTGTGACAGTTCGTCTGTATCCATCATATATAGACTGTATTTCAAAAATGGAAAATAGTTTTCCGGCGAGTGCCAAAGTCCGAAAATCCGCGCGTACTCGTTCAGTTCATCAGCGGATGCCTCAGGGAGAAAGCAGCGGCTGTCTCTTAGGCTTCCTTTTTCAAGCAGCGATTTGCGGATGCTTGTCGCGCTTGCGATTTGACTTGTTTTTGGAAGAAACGAATCGTGATAGTCGGAGGAGCGGCGTTTGACAGTTTCCGGCTCCATCTGAAAACGCTCACACATAATGGTTTTTACATAGTGAAATCCGAGGATGTTGTTCGGCTTGGAAAGGTCAAGCATTCGTTCGCCTTCTGCCACGGCTTGAAATGCTTTCGCCATTGCTGCCGGATAGCTCAGCCCCATTGAAATCTGTTTTTTTACTTCTTGGTTAATGGTTTCTTCATGTTTCATGGTGTATGCGGCTGTAGTGGTAAACGCCTGAATATCACCGTGCTCACTGCCGAAAAGCAATGAACGGCATCCGAGCTCATTTAAGATGGAGACGGCGCCTTTTGCGAAGGTTTCCGCCTTTTGGACGGCGAATGCGTAGGGCAGTTCAACAACGATATCGGCGCCGGACATGAGCGCCATTTTCGTTCTGGCCCATTTGGACACGATGGCGGGCTCGCCGCGCTGCAAAAAAGAACCGCTCATGACGGCAACCGCCACATCGCTTTCAGTTTGTGCCTTTGCTTCTTTCAAATGATATAAGTGTCCGTTGTGAAAAGGATTGTATTCAACAACAAGGCCGACCGCTTTCATTTTTTCACCTCTCTTGCATCTCTTGAAATAGTTGTGATACATTTACACATGGAATGTGCAGACGCCCTGAGTTACAGCGTTTTTTCTAAGTGTATGAATAGTTGTGCAGGTTGTCAACGAACGAAAGACGCGGGTGTGTGATCTGTAAAGAAAAAATATTGACAAAAAACATGATGAAAGCTATAATCATGTTTGTTGCTCTCTTAGAGGTGATACAATGAAATGGACGATACATCAGCTGAATCAAATGCCGAAGAAAGACTTTGAATTTGATGAAACAGTTGATTTAAGCGAACTCTCTCAAAACTCGGATATACGCCGCATTTCACCGGTGCGGGTGAAAGGGAAAGCGGAAATCCGTTCAAAGCAGGCCGCATTTGATTTCACGATTTCGGGCGAGATGATCTTGCCTTGTTCTAGAACGCTTGTTGATGTTCATTATCCATTCAGTATTTCAACAAAAGAACTGTTTATATTTCATAAGACCGAAGAAATGGAAGATGAAGATGTCCATATTGTAGAAGATGACTTCATCGACTTGACACCGGTCGTGAAAGAAGAAATCCTTCTTGAGATCCCTATGCAAATCTTTTGTGAAACTGTTCAAAAAGAAGAAGGTGCTCCGCAAGAGGGCAAGGATTGGCAGGTCATTACAGAAGATGACCGGAAAAATCGAATCGATCCTAGACTTGCCGGACTTGAGAAGCTCTTAAAACAAGAAGATGAATCTTAACGCTCTTTAAGGAGGTGGGAATAATGGCTGTACCTTTTAGAAGAACTTCTAAAACGAAAAAAAGACTTCGTCGTACACACTTTAAATTGCAAGTGCCTGGTATGGTAGAATGCCCAAACTGCGGTGAGATGAAACTCTCACACCGCGTCTGCAAAGCATGTGGATCATACAAAGGAAAAGACGTAAAAAGCAACTAATTGCTAAAACGAAAACACAAGACTTTTGGTCTTGTGTTTTTTTGTATGCAGATCGGCTCCCTTCATCCTTTTATTTCCTAAAAAGAAAATAGTCTATCTACTCTATTAGCCGCATATGTATGAGGTAAATTCATCAAGTCATGGAGGGGGATATCGTTGACGATTACAAGACAGGATGCATGGACACAGGATGAAGATATATTGCTGGCTGAGGTCGTATTAAGGCATATTCGGGAAGGGGGAACCCAGCTTTCAGCGTTTGAGGAAGTCGGAAAAGCGTTAAGCAGAACCGCAGCTGCCTGCGGCTTCCGCTGGAATTCTTTTGTCAGAAAGCAATATCAATCAGGCATTGAACTGGCAAAAAAACAGCGCAAAGAACGCCGTAAGAAAATCGGCATCCACTCGGCAAATCTGCCGAACTCCGTCAAAACCGTATCCGAAGACAAAACGGAAAACCTGACGCTTGAGGATGTCATTCAATTCCTCGAAAAGCTGAAAGAAGCCCCGGCTCAACAAGACTTTACTGAAGAGAAAAGACGGCTCGCTGAAGAGGTCGATGAACTAAAACGAGAGGTTGAAAAGCTCCAAAGTGAAAATAAATCGCTGAAGAAACAGCTTGAATTGACAGAGGAGGATTACAAAGCGCTGATTGAAATCATGGAGCGGGCCAGAAAAATGGTCGTTCTTCAAGAAGATGAGAGAAATAAAAAGGTCAAGTTTCAAATGGAACCGAATGGAAACCTTGAAAGAATGGAAAAATAGAGAACCGGCCATACGCTTTTCGGCCGGTTTTTCGTATTAAGCTGATTCGGAGCTTTGATTAGGCTCGCTGTCAGGGTGCCAAACGAGCGGATTTTCCCCTTTGTCTCGGGCCATATCGTATTTCACCGGTGTAAAACCCATTTTGCTCCAAAAATCGGACGATTTCACGCGAGGACTTGTGCGAATCGGCAGTCCGAATGATTTGGCAAAATCCACGAGCATTGTCCCGTAACCGTTGCGCTGATATCCGGGCAGAACTTCAAGCTTCCAAAGCTCTAGATAGTCTTCGCCTTCCTCAAAGTATTGGTTGCAATTTCCATCTACTTGATACAGGCTCATTCTGGCCACGAGCCGATTCCCGTAATAGATGCCGTAAAACGGTGAGTTGCTGTCGTTTTCAATCATGTTGCTTTCAAGATCTTCCAGCATAGAAAGCTCTTGAATCCCATACTCCCTGAACTTTTTAAATTCCTCAAGCGTTTTATAGTTGATCAGCAAACGTTCCACTTTGACCATTATGTTACCCCCTTGTTAGTGGTCTACTTATATTGTAAACGCTTTTTTAAAAAAATCCAAATGATAAAAATTTTCTATATAATGTAGTGAAATGGTTTTCTGAAAATTTGAAACAACTTACAAGTCAACCATTAAAATTTCTGCTATGATATAGAGTATATGAAAAAAATCAGGATGTGAGAATTTGAGAATCGGAGTTATCGGCGGAGGCTCGATCGGCCTTCTTTTTGCGTACTATTTTTCGTTCCGCCACCAGGTGACGGTGGTCACCAGGAGAAAAGAACAGGCGGAAGCGATTCAGAAAAACGGGATCTGTCTTTTGGCAGATGGAAAAGAACAAACCGTTAAAGTCAGGGGCAGGGCTGAACTGGATTCGGGCTATGATCTTCTTTTTGTTGCGGTAAAGGAGCACCAGCTTGCTGCTGTTTTACCTGAATTAGAAAAAGCGGCTCCTCTCGATATCATGTTTCTGCAAAATGGAATGGCCCATATTCCGGTGCTTGAGAAATGGAATGCTGGACACGGGATCTATACCGGAGCTGTTGAACACGGAGCCGTCCGGGTTGATGACCGCACACTGCGGCACACAGGGAAAGGGGCTGTGAAATGGAGCGCATTCCGAGCCGCTTCAGCCGATGGGCTGAAAAAAGAACTAGCGTCCGTTCATGAGGCTTTTCCTTTTATTTGGTGTGAAGACTGGTATGGAATGCTTGCCGGAAAATTAATTGTCAACGCCTGCATTAATCCCCTGACAGCTCTTTTGCGGGTGAAGAACGGAAAGCTTATTGAGGAGCCGATGTATTTGTCATTTATGAAATTGGTGTTTGAAGAGGCAAGCCGGATTTTGGCGATTGACGATCCGGAAGCAGCGTGGGAAAACGTTCTTTCAGTCTGCCGGAAGACAGAGTTGAACACTTCTTCCATGCTGGCGGATGTCCTCGCGGAAAGACAAACGGAAGCAGATGCCATTATGGGCTATTTGCTGAAAAGGGCAAAAGAATCTGGGAGCGATGCCCCTCATCTCGCCTTTCTATATCACAGCATAAAGGCTGTGACAGAGCGGTGAAGCTAAATCTTTTGACCGAATCGCCGAACGTGCTATACTCGTTTCGGAAAGCTAACTATTTATTGGAGAAAGGAAGTTCGAGAGATGCAGCTTACTGAACTTTCCATACAAAGTCAAAACCCTTTTGTACGAGACTACATAAATGGAAACAAATTGATCGGGCCGTTTTTTGATTACGGCTTAAATAAAGAAGATTGGGAAATCCGTCTGAATGATCTTACATCCCGGACATATAACCGCGGCGCCTTGGCCGATTATTTGCTCGATTACCACCGCAAATTTCGATCGAAAAGGATGAACGAAGCCATTGAACGCCTTCGCGACCCCGCAAGCGTCGCCGTTGTCGGCGGCCAGCAGGCCGGCCTTTTGACAGGTCCTCTTTATACGATACATAAAATCATTTCGATCCTTGTTTTTGCAAAACAAAAAGAAAAAGAACTGAACGTTCCGGTCATTCCGGTATTCTGGGTGGCGGGAGAAGACCATGATTTAGAAGAGATCAACCATCTGTATATTTCGGACAGCGGACATGTGAAAAAATATAAGCTGGCTCAGCCCCATTGGAAAAAAAGCCAGGCGGCAAAAACAGAGCTGGATGCCGACAAAGCTGAAAAATGGCTGCACGGTGTTTTCGCTTCTTTTGAAGAGACGGAATATACGAATGACCTTCTCGCTCATTTGCAGCGATGTTTGCGCAAATCATCCACCTTCTCGGAATTTTTTGAATACATTGCAGCCGATATGTTTGAAAAAGACGGCCTGATCCTGCTGAATTCCGGCGATCCGGGGCTGAGAGCTCTTGAAGCTGAATTTTTTCAGCAAATATTAAAGAAAAGCGATGAACTGGCGGAGTCTGTTAAACAACAGCAGGAATTCATGAAGGAAATGGACTATTCTCCGATCATTGAAGGGGCATCACAGCATGCGAACCTTTTCTATGAACATGACGGGGAGCGGTTTTTAATCGAAAAAGGAGACGGCGCGTTTTTCGTGAAAGAGCTAGATCTGAAATGGACGCGTGTTGAGCTTCATGACCTGATCGGCGAAAACCCCGAAGCCTTCAGCAATAATGTTGTGACAAGACCGTTAATGCAGGAATTTCTCCTTCCGACGTTGGCTTTTATTGCAGGCCCGGGAGAAATCAATTATTGGGGAGAGCTGAGGAGCGCTTTCAAAGCGATGGGCTTTAAAATGCCGCCCGTTGTCCCGAGGCTGTCGATTACATTTTTGGAGCGCCATATTGAAAAAAAGCTGACAGAGCGCAATGTTGAACTTCAGGAATCGCTTGAAAAAGGAGCAACTTCCAAAAAAGAACGGTTTTTTGCAAGCAGAGTGCCGAGTGAATTTACAAACTCGGTCAAACGCGCAAAAGAAAAGATTGAAAGCATTCATTCTTCGGTAAGGTCAGAAGCGCTGGAAATCGACCGGAGCCTGGAGCCCCTTTTAATGAAGAATGCAGGCTTTATTCAAGACCAGCTTGAATTTTTAGAGAAAGCAGCCGTGAGAAAGGTTGAAGAGCGGGAAAACAACATTCTCCGCGATTTTGACAAGATTCAAACGAGTTTGCGACCTTTAGGCGCACCTCAAGAAAGAATTTGGAATATCATGTATTATTTGAACAAATACGGTCCAGATTTCTTGGAAAAATACAAAGAATTGCCATATTCATTTCAAAACATGCATCAAGTTGTCAAACTTTGAAATAATTTTTTAAAAAACCCTGAGTAGTTCAGGGTTTTTTTTTGTTCTAAAACAGTGTAAAATGAACTTGTGGAGAGAAGTGGTGGATTGTGGTGAGTTGAGGAAGGGAAGTGGGGCCGAGATCATGTTTATGGGAGAATACCAGCATACGATTGATTCAAAAGGCCGCATGATCGTTCCGGCAAAATTCAGAGAAGGCCTCGGCGAACAGTTCGTACTGACGCGCGGGCTTGATCAGTGCCTGTTTGGCTACCCCATGTCCGAATGGAAACTCATCGAAGAAAAACTGAAGGCTCTTCCTCTCACAAAGAAAGACGCACGCGCTTTTACCCGCTTTTTTTTCTCCGGAGCCACGGAATGCGAATTGGACAAGCAAGGCCGAATCAACATTGCGTCACCGCTGTTAAACTATGCAAAGCTTGAGAAGGAATGCGTGGTCATCGGAGTTTCAAATCGAATTGAATTGTGGAGTAAAGAAATTTGGGAACAATATGTAGAAGAGCAGGAAGATTCATTTGCCGAAATAGCTGAAAATATGATCGGATTTGATATATAATGAATCATTGCGTGAGTCAGCGCTTCTGCAATCAGTTCATTTGAAAAAAGGTGGGACTAGAAAAGAAAATGTTTCAGCATAAAACAGTATTATTAAAAGAAACAGTTGATGGTTTAAATGTAAAAGAAGACGGTACATATGTAGACTGTACATTAGGCGGTGCGGGTCACAGCGCATACTTGCTTTCACAGCTGTCAAAGGACGGCAGATTAATCGCTTTCGACCAGGATGAAACAGCACTCCGTCATGCAAAGGAAAAACTGGCGGATCAAGAAGGAACAGTCGTTTTTATAAAAAGTAATTTTCGGTATTTAAAAGACCGTCTAAATGAAATCGGTATTGACAAGGTGGACGGTGTTTTATTTGATTTAGGCGTCTCATCTCCTCAACTGGATACACCTGAGAGAGGATTCAGCTACCACCATGATGCCCCGCTTGATATGCGGATGGATCAATCAGCGGGACTTTCAGCGAAAGAAGTCGTCAATGAGTGGCGTTATGAAGATCTCGTGAAAATTTTCTTTAAATATGGAGAAGAAAAGTTCAGCAAACAAATTGCCAGGAAAATTGAAGAGGCCAGAGAAAAATTCCCTGTTGAAACGACAGGCCAGCTTGTCGATATCATCAAAGAGGCGATTCCCGCGCCGGCGAGAAGAAGCGGCGGGCATCCGGCTAAACGGGTTTTTCAGGCGATTCGAATTGCGGTAAATGATGAGTTGAAAGTATTTGAAGAGGCACTTTTACAGGCGATCGAGGTGCTGAAGCCAGGGGGAAGGGTGTCGGTCATCACATTCCATTCGCTGGAAGACCGGATTTGCAAAACGACATTTAAAGAAATGGCTTCACTTCCTGAATTGCCTCACGGTTTACCCGTGATTCCCGAGGAGTTTGAACCGAAATTAAAGCTGATTAACAAGAAGCCGATCACAGCTTCAACAGAGGAGCTTGAAAACAATAACCGTGCGCGGTCAGCGAAGCTGCGCGTCGCGGAAAAAGCACGAGAATGAGCTGTACGAATAAAAAGGAGGTCATCAGTCTATGAGTAATTTAGCTTATAAAGTGGAAAAACAACAAAGACAAACGAAAAGTGCAGAGCAATCCGTTATCATCCGAAGAAGAGCATCCATTACATTAGGGGAAAAGGTGCTGATCGTCCTTTTTGCCCTGGCGGTACTCAGTGCTTCACTCTTTATGATTTCAAAGGCTTTTGCCGCCTATCAGACAAATATTGAAATTCAAAAGCTCGAAACAAAGGTTGAAACGGCAAAAAATAGAGTTGATGACCTCGAAAAGACGGCAGATGAGCTGAAAGAACCTGACCGGATTATGGAAATTGCGCGTAAAAAAGGCCTTAACCTAACCGACAAAAAAGTGAAAAATATACAGGAATGATGCAAAATGCCGAAAAAAAATAAATTTATGAACAGAGGAGCGGCAATACTCAGTATTTGTTTTGCCCTCTTTTTCTTTGTCATTTTAGGACGATACGCATTTATTCAAGCAACGGGAAAAGTAAACGGAGAAGTCCTTGCACAAAAGGCAAATGAACAATACGAGAAAAAACGGACGATTGAAGCCCAAAGAGGGTCGATTCTGGATCAAAACGGGAAGGTGCTTGCCGAAGACACCTCAACGTATAAGCTTGTTGCGATTTTGAATAAAAAGATGAAGCCGAATTATGTCCAAGATAAGCAAAAGACGGCTGAAAAGCTCGCGCCGATCATCGGCATGGATGAGGGAGACATACTTGACATCCTCAATAAAGAAAAACCGTTTCAAGTCGAGTTCGGGTCAGCGGGACGTGACCTGACTTTCGCTCAGAAAGAAAAAATCGAAAATCTCAAGCTGCCCGGAATCGTTTTTACCCGTGACACAAAGCGTTATTATCCAAACGGAGTATTCGCTTCCAACCTGCTCGGCTACGCACAGGTAAACGGAAAAACGGGCGAAATGGAAGGCATGATGGGCCTTGAAAAAACACTGGACAAATATTTGAAAGAAACGGATGGATACATGTCGTATGATACCGACAGATCAGGCTGGCGCCTGCCGAACAGCAATGAAAAAATAACAGCGCCGCATAATGGAGACAAGGTGTATCTGACAATCGATCAAAAAATTCAGGCTTTCTTGGAAGACAGCATGACAACGGTTCAAAAAGAATACGAGCCGAAGAAAATCATGGCGGCTGTCGTTGATCCGAAAACGGGCAAAGTGCTGGCGATGGGGCAAAGGCCAAGCTTTAACCCGAACAAACGAAATGTGACCAACTATTACAATGACCTGATCTCCTACAGCTTTGAGCCGGGATCGACGATGAAGATCTTCACGCTCGCTGCGGCGATTGAAGAAGGCGTCTATAATGGCGGCGAGCAATACAAATCAGGGAGCTACTCAGTTTCCAAAAAAGATAAACCGATTCAAGACCACAATAACGGAAACGGCTGGGGAACGATCACATTTAATGAAGGTGTTGAACGCTCCTCAAACGTCGCCTTTGCCATCCTTGCCAATGACAAACTAGGCACAGACCGCTTCAATCAATATTTGCGAAAATTCAATTTTTACGACAAAACAGGCATTGACCTGCCTGGGGAAGCATCAAGCAAAATCAATTTCCAATATCAGCGCGATAAAGTATCGACAGCATACGGACAGGCATCAGCCGTTACACCGATCCAGCAGCTTCAGGCGGCGACAGCCATCGCCAATAACGGGAAGATGATGAAGCCATATGTCATCGATCATGTCGTTGATTCGGACAACAAGAAAACGGTTCTGCAAAATAAACCTGAAAAAGCCGGCCAGCCGATTTCTGCGGAAACGTCAAAAGAAGTGCGCGACCTTTTAGGAAAAGTCGTTACTTCAGAAAAAGGAACAGGGCGGCCTTACCAGATCGAAGGGTTTGACGTCGCCGGCAAAACCGGTACGGCGCAAATCGCCGGTTCTGACGGCAGATATTTGACCGGACGGGAAAACTACGTTTTCTCCTTCATGGGCATGGCGCCGAAGGATGATCCGGAGCTTCTCGTCTATGTAGCTGTTCAACAGCCGAAATTGAAAGATACCGAGACTGGTTCTGCACCCGTGTCTAAAATTTTCAACCCGGTGATGAAAAACAGTCTTCACTATTTAAACATCACACCGAATGAAAGCAAAACTAAAGACGAAAAAGCAGAAGAAAAACAGATGGAAATGCCTGATTTAACAGAGAAACGCAAAGAATCAGCGGTGAAAGAGGCGGAAGAAAAAAGCCTTGTTCCCGTCACGATCGGCGACGGGTTGGCCGTCAAAGAACAGTATCCGAAAGCGGGCGAAGAAGTGCTGCCGAATGAACGGGTCTTCCTGAAAACGGACGGCAAAATTAAAATGCCCGATATGACGGGCTGGTCCAAGCGAGACGCTCTCCGCTTCGGCTCGATGGCCGGCATTCATATCGAAACAAGCGGACAAGGCTATGTGACAAGCCAAAGCGTGAAAAAAGGCAAAGAACTGAAAACCAACAAGGTCGTTAAAATAAGCTTGAAAAATGAATGAGACCAAACAGAAGGCTATCGGCAAAAGTCGATAGCCTTCTGTTTAAGCGAAAGAAGGTTTTTCACCCTCAAGCAGAATGGAGCCGTTCTATCAAAACACTCCAAGGCATAAAATGAAACAAGCCTAAATAAGGAGTGAACGGTCTCTTGCGCGTTTCCAATGTAACAGTCAGAAAACGTTTAATCTTTGTTCTGTTTTTTGGTGTGATCATCTTTCTGATTATCGATACAAGACTCGGATACGTTCAGTTCGTGCTGGGGGATAAGCTGACTACCTTAGCAAAGGACTCCTGGAGCCGGAATCTCCCCTTTGAGCCGGAAAGAGGGGAGATCCTTGACCGGAATGGGGTCAAGCTTGCGACAAATCAAAGTGCGCCATCCGTTTTGGTCGTTCCAAAGCAGGTGGAAAACCCCATCAAAACGAGCAAACAGCTGGCCAGTGTTTTAAATATGTCCGAAGAAAAAGCGTATCAACATGTGACGAAAAAAACTTCTATTGAAAGAATTAATCCTGAAGGCCGGAAAATTTCTCACGAAAAAGCAAAGGAGGTCAGAGATTTAAATTTAAAGGGCGTCTATATCGCAGAAGACAGCATACGCCACTATCCGTTCGGAAGTTATCTGTCCCATGTGCTTGGCTTTGCCGGTATTGACAACCAGGGGCTGCTCGGACTTGAAGCCTTTTATGATGAGGAGCTGAGCGGCGAAAAAGGGTATGTGAAATTTTACTCCGATGCAAAAGGAAAGAGGATGCCTGGAGAGGCAGATGACTATACCCCGCCAAAAGACGGCCTCGATATGAAGCTGACGATCGATTCAAAGGTACAAACGATCATGGAGCGGGAATTTGATATCGCCGAAGCGAAGTATCATCCTGACGGGATGGTCGGTGTGGCGATGAATCCGAAAAACGGAGAAATCCTTGCCATGGTGAGCAGACCGGATTTTGATCCGGCAAACTATAAATCAATCGATTCGAAAGTCTATAATCGCAATTTACCTGTCTGGAGCACCTATGAGCCCGGCTCCACCTTTAAAATCATTACGCTGGCCGCAGCTTTGGAGGAGAATAAAGTCAATCTCCAAAAAGATCAATTCTATGATAAAGGCTCCGTTGAAGTAGACGGCGCAAGGCTGAAATGCTGGAAACGGGGCGGACACGGCTCACAGTCATTTCTTGAAGTTGTTCAAAATTCGTGCAACCCGGGTTTCGTCGAGCTTGGCCAGCGGCTTGGCAAAGAAAACCTGTTCAGCTACATTAAAGATTTCGGGTTTGGACAAAAAACGGGAATCGACCTTCAAGGCGAAGGAGCCGGCATTTTATTTCCGCTCGACCGCGTCGGCCCCGTAGAGCAAGCGACAACCGCTTTTGGACAGGGGGTATCGGTGACGCCGATACAGCAGGTGGCTGCCGTTTCTGCAGCGGTCAATGGAGGAACGCTGTACACACCGTATATTGGCAAAGAGTGGATTGATCCCGTCACAAAGCAAACGGTCAAAAAACAGACCCCGATGGCCAAAAAGAAGGTGATTTCTGAAGAAACGTCCAAGCAGATCCGCTATGCCCTCGAGAGCGTCGTCGCTCAAGGGACGGGCCGCAACGCGTTTGTCGAAGGCTACCGGGTAGGAGGAAAAACAGGAACAGCCCAAAAAGTAAAAGACGGAAAATACTTAAAGAACAACCATATCGTCTCGTTTATCGGCACAGCACCTTCCGATGATCCGAGCATCGTCGTCTACGTCGCCGTTGATAATCCGAAAGGAACGATTCAATTCGGCGGTACGGTAGCGGCGCCGATCGTTGGGAATATTATGCGGGACAGCCTTCCGCAGCTCGGAGTCGAAAAGCGAAAAAACCAAATCGAGCGCAAGTATCAATGGCTGGACAAAAAAATGATCGAGGTTCCGAACCTTATAGGGTTGTCTGTGACCGAACTTGAGTCATTGCTCGTTAACTTTAAGCTGAAAGCTTCCGGAGAAGGCGATGTCGTCGTCCAGCAATCTCCAAAGCCAGGGGAAAAGGTAACAGAAGGTTCAACCATCCGCATCTATCTTGATCAGGAAGATCAAAAAGAGGATTGATGCGGCTATAGCGAAACGGCAGCCGGCATGAATCAGGCTGCCTGTTTCACACTAAAAAATATTTAGATTTTACAGGATTAACTGGATGTATCCTCTTTTTTACGCTAAAATATGAACTGTATGCCTGCAAAGTCAATGCAGAAAATAAACAGCAATCAATATGAAACGAATTTAGAACGAATAGAACTCGGAGAGGTTTGATACGATGAAACTAACAAAGCTTCTTACATATTTAAAAAACGAACCTTCCTTTATCAGCCAAGAAGACCCTGACATAACTTCAATTGAGATGGACTCCAGGGAAGTCAAAACAGGGAGTCTTTTTGTTTGTATAAAAGGATATACAGTCGATGGGCATGATTATGCGCGGCAGGCGGCTGAAAAAGGAGCGGCAGCGATTGTGGCGGAAAGAAAAGTGGACGCCGACATTCCCGTCATCATCGTCCGCCATTCGAAGAGAGCGCTTGCTGTTTTATCTGATGCTTTTTACGGCCAGCCGACCAAGCAGCTGAAACTGATCGGCATCACAGGCACAAACGGAAAGACATCGACATCACATATGGCAGAAGAGATTTTCAGAAAAGCGGGCAGCCGGACGGGCTTAATCGGCACGATGTATACAAAAATCAATGATGAGACATTCGATGCAAAAAATACGACCCCGGAAAGTGTAACACTGCAAAAAACATTCAGAAAAATGGTTGACCGCAATGTGGACACAGCCATCATGGAAGTTTCTTCACACGCTCTCCATTTGGGCCGGGTGCACGGCTGTGATTACGATATCGCCGCGTTTACAAACCTGACGCAGGATCACCTCGATTATCATCAGACAATGGAAGAATACAAACATGCGAAAAGCCTTCTTTTCTCCCAGCTTGGCGGATCCTTTAACCATGAAAAACCAAAGTGGGCCGTTTTAAATGCGGATGACCCCGCTTCAGTGTATTTTGCCCAGGTAACGTCGGCACACCTTCTGACATATGGCATTCAAAATGCCGCCGATATTAAGGCCGAAAATATCAAAATGGCTGCAAAAGGGACAACCTTTGACCTTGTGACGCCAAAAGGAACAAAGCAGATTGCGATTCCGCTTGTCGGCCGGTTTAATGTCTATAATGTTTTAGCTGCGGCAGCGATCGCAATTGCTGCGGACATTCCGTTTGATACGATGACAGAAGCAATTGAAGGGCTCAAAGGGGTCAGAGGCAGATTCGAGCTGGTTGACGCCGGCCAGGACTTTCCGGTGATCGTCGATTACGCCCATACACCCGACAGCCTTGAAAATGTGCTGAATACGTGCAGAGGGATGACGGAAGGCAAGCTCTTTGTCGTCGTCGGCTGCGGGGGAGACCGCGATAAGACAAAGCGGCCGAAGATGGCGAAAATCGCCGCTGAATTGGCAGATGAACCGGTCTTTACTGCGGATAACCCGAGAAGCGAAAACCCTGTCGCAATTTTGAACGATATGGAAGAAGGCGTTAAAGGAGCATATTATCACAGCATCGTCAACCGGGAGCAGGCGATCTTTTTTGCGATTGCCAACGCCAAAAAAGGCGATGTTGTCCTGATCGCCGGCAAAGGGCATGAAACCTATCAGCAGATCGGCGGCCAAACATTTGATTTTGATGATGCTGAAGTGGCAAAAAGAGCCATTCTTGAGCTGAAATAAAGAAAAAGAACTACAGGAAAGAGTTGTTAAAGTGATGGATGCGTTCAAAATAAATCAACATATGAAAAAAAACAATGAATATGATAAATGCGTATGCTGCTTCTTAAAAGCAGACGATGATGCGGAAAGGAGAGAAGAACCATGCTGGAGCAAGTGATTCTGTTTACGATCATCATGGGCTTTCTCATTAGTGTTCTTTTATCTCCGGTCTTCATCCCGTTTTTAAGAAGGCTTAAATTTGGGCAGAGCATTCGTGAGGAAGGCCCGAAATCCCACCAAAAAAAATCGGGCACACCGACAATGGGCGGTGTGATGATCATTTTATCAATTATCGTCACAACGATTGCTATGACAATGAAATTTTCAGAAGTCAGCATAAACATGTTCATGCTGCTGTTTGTCACGGTTGGCTACGGTCTTCTCGGATTTTTGGACGATTATATTAAAGTTGTGATGAAGCGGAACCTCGGCCTTACATCAAAACAAAAACTGTTCGGCCAAATCATCATCGCTGCGGTGTTTTACGTCGTCTACCATGTTCAGGGATTGCCGACCGATATCCGCATTCCGGGCACGGATGTATCGTTTGATTTTGGCTGGGCTTACCTGATCCTCGTCATCTTTATGCTTGTGGGCGGCTCAAACGCTGTCAACTTGACAGACGGGCTTGACGGGCTTTTATCGGGAACAGCGGCGATCGCATTCGGCGCTTTTGCGATTTTGGCGTGGAACCAGTCACAATATGATGTTGCGATATTCTCTGTTGCCGTTGTCGGCGCTGTACTTGGATTTCTTGTATTTAATGCTCATCCCGCAAAGGTCTTTATGGGGGATACGGGCTCTCTTGCTCTCGGGGGGGCAATCGTTACAATCGCGATCCTGACGAAATTGGAAATTCTCTTGGTCATCATCGGCGGTGTATTCGTCATTGAAACCCTTTCTGTCATTTTACAAGTCATTTCATTTAAAACGACCGGCAAAAGAATTTTCAAAATGAGCCCTCTTCATCATCATTACGAGCTTGTGGGCTGGTCAGAGTGGAGAGTCGTCGTTACTTTTTGGACAGCGGGACTTCTGCTTGCCGTCTTAGGAATTTACATCGAGGTGTGGTTATAAGTGGATACTCAAGATCTATTAAGAAATCAAAATGTGCTTGTATTGGGGCTGGCGAAAAGCGGATATGCTGCTGCTTCGATCCTGCATGAAAAAGGCGTCAGCGTTGTCGTCAACGATCAAAAGCCTTTTGAAGAAAACGAACCTGCACAGATTCTCGCTGAAAAAGGAGTAGAAGTCATCTGCGGTACGCACCCGACAGAGCTGTTCGACCTGCATTCGATTGACATTCTGATTAAAAATCCGGGAATCCGCTATGAAAATGTGATGGTCGAAGAGGCCCTGAAAAGAGGCATCCCTGTCTGGACGGAGGTTGAACTCGCCTATCATCTGACAGATGCGCCGTTTATCGGCATTACCGGTTCAAATGGAAAAACGACAACGACAACGCTTGTTTATGAAATGCTGAAAGCCGATTCGAAAAAGGCAGTCGTCGCGGGCAATATCGGCACTGCGGCAAGCGAGGTGGCGACTCAGACCAGCGGGGACGAGTGGATCGTCACAGAGCTTTCATCTTTTCAGCTGATGGGGACTTATCAATTCAGGCCGAAAATCGGTTTATTATTAAACGTATTTGACGCCCATCTTGATTATCACCATTCACGGGAGAATTATGAGCATGCCAAACAGCAGGTCTATCGAAACCAATCGGAAACAGACGTTGCCGTTGTCAATTTGGACGACGAAACAGTCGTCCGGCTCGCCGAGTGTTCAAAAGCGGAGAAAGTCTATTTTTCAGTCTGCCAGGTGCTGGAGCGCGGCGCCTGCGTCAAAGACGGCATGATCATGTTTAATGATAAACAAATCATGCCGCTGGAAGACGTCGTTTTGCCTGGAGAGCATAATCTTGAGAACATTCTGGCTGCGCTTTGCGTCGTCAAGACAGCAGGGGTATCCGATCAGGCTGTCCGCCAAGTGCTGACGAGCTTTACAGGGGTTAAGCACAGAATGCAATACGTAACAACGATCAAAAACCGATTGTTTTACAATGACAGCAAAGCGACAAACATCCTGGCGACAAAAAAAGCGCTGTCTGCTTTTCAAAAACCGGTGATTCTGCTAGCCGGGGGACTGGATCGCGGGAATGAATTTGATGAATTAAAACCGCATATGGCGCTTGTCAAAGCGATCATCACATTCGGCGAAACGGCCCCTAAGTTCGAGAAGCTTGCGGAAGAAATGGGAATACAACAGGTTAAACGTGTCGATAATGTTGAACAAGCAGCATCTGCGGCGTTCAGCCTGTCAGACGAAGGAGATGTCATCCTTCTGTCCCCGGCGTGTGCAAGCTGGGATCAGTACAAAACATTTGAAGAACGTGGTGACATGTTTGTAAACGCCGTGCATATGCTTAAATAAGGGCTTGTCTTGATCACTGGCCCTAAGAAATAAAGCTTGGGGTGTTCGGCTTTGCAAACAAATAAAACGTCACCGGATTTTTTATTGGTTATCATTACGTTATTACTGCTAACAATCGGACTGATCATGGTATACAGCGCCAGTGCGGTATGGGCGACATACAAATATGATGACTCCTTTTTCTTCGCGAAGCGGCAGCTCTTGTTTGCCGGAATTGGGGTCATCGCCATGTTTTTTATCATGAACGTCGACTACTGGACATGGAGGACTTATGCGAAGATTCTCATCATCGTCTGTTTCTTTCTTCTGGCGATCGTTCTGATTCCCGGAATCGGAATGGAACGGAACGGATCGCGAAGCTGGATCGGCGTCGGCGCATTCAGCATTCAGCCGTCCGAGTTTATGAAGCTTGCGATGATTGCGTTTTTAGCCAAATTTCTATCAGAAAAGCAAAAAAATATAACATCGTTCAGAAAAGGCTTTATGCCGGCTCTAGGCATTGTCTTTTCCGCTTTTTTAATCATTATGATGCAGCCTGATCTCGGGACAGGGACAGTCATGGTCGGCACTTGCATTATCATGATATTTGTGGCGGGAGCGAGAATTTCGCACTTTGTGTTTCTCGGTCTGATCGGTCTCAGCGGATTTATCGGCCTTGTCTTGTCGGCCCCATACCGGATCAAAAGAATCACATCCTATTTGAATCCTTGGGAAGACCCTTTAGGAAGCGGCTTTCAAATCATCCAGTCGCTTTACGCCGTCGGTCCCGGTGGACTTTTCGGCCTCGGCCTCGGCCAAAGCAGGCAAAAGTTTTTTTATCTGCCTGAGCCGCAGACAGACTTTATTTTTGCCATTTTATCGGAAGAACTCGGATTTATCGGAGGATCGCTGATTCTTTTGCTCTTCAGCTTCCTTTTATGGAGAGGCATCAGAATTGCACTTGGTGCGCCTGACTTGTATGGCAGCTTTGTCGCCGTCGGCGTCATTTCAATGATAGCGATACAGGTGATGATCAATATTGGAGTCGTGACCGGACTGATTCCTGTAACAGGCATTACCCTGCCGTTCTTAAGCTACGGAGGTTCATCACTTACCTTGATGCTGATGGCGGTCGGTGTGCTGCTGAATGTCAGCAGGTATTCAAGATATTAGTCACATGAAGCAATTTGCCGATAACCCTGTTGCCAAAAGCAGGGTTATCGGCATGTACATAAGAAATAAGGGGGAAAACAGATGCGGATCGTTGTAAGCGGAGGCGGTACGGGCGGGCATATTTATCCCGCTCTTGCGTTTATTAAAGAAGTCAAACAGCATCATCCAGATGTGGAGTTTTTATATATCGGAACGGAAAAAGGACTTGAGAAAAAAATCGTCGAGCGGGAAAGCATTCCCTTCAAAGCGATTGAAATTACAGGCTTTAAAAGAAAGCTCTCATTTGAAAATGTCAAAACCGTCATGCGTTTTTTAAAGGGAGTGAAAGAGTGCAAGAACGAATTAAAACGATTTAAGCCGGATGCTGTAATCGGAACCGGCGGCTATGTGTGCGGACCTGTCGTATATGCCGCCTCTAAACTGGGGATCCCGACGATCATCCACGAACAAAACAGCCTTCCTGGACTCACCAATAAGTTTTTATCCAAATATGTTGATAAGGTAGCGATTTGTTTCGAAGAAGCAAAATCTCATTTTCCTGCAGAAAAAGTTGTGTTTACAGGAAACCCAAGGGCGTCTGAAGTCGTCTCTATAAAAGGAGGGCAGTCTCTGGCCGCTCTCGGGCTCTGCGAGGACAAAAAAGCGGTCCTGATTTTTGGAGGCAGCCGCGGTGCAGCGCCGATCAACGAAGCAGTCATCGCGATGCAAAGCGAGCTGAAAAAACGGGATTATCAAGTTCTTTATGTCACGGGAGAAGTTCACTATGATAAAGTAACAGCAGCGCTTGAAAAAGAAGGAGCTGCTGACAATATGGTCGTTAAGCCGTTTTTGCATCAAATGCCTGAGTATTTAAAAGCGCTCGATGTCGTGGTGGCGCGGGCCGGTGCAACGACAATAGCGGAAATTACGGCGCTCGGCATTCCAAGCGTATTGATTCCGAGCCCGTATGTCACGGCCAATCATCAGGAAGTCAATGCAAGCTCGCTCGGCGCGCGGAACGCCGCAGTCGTTTTAAAAGAATCAGAGCTTAATGGAGACCGCTTAATTCAAGCGATCGATCATATTTTACAATATGAAAAGACGTTCAAAGAGATGAGTGAGCGCACAAAATCTCTCGGTGTGCCAGATGCAGCACAGCGGTTGTACAATGTGCTGAAAGAACTGAAAGCGAAAAAATGATAAGACAGAAGGATGTTGGAGGTTTTCGATGGATAAGGTGATACAAGAATTAAAAGAGCTTGAAGTCGGCAAAGTTCTGGAAAACGAACCGCTTGCAAATCATACAACGATCAAAATCGGAGGGCCTGCGGATGTGCTGGTGGTTCCGAAAAACCTTCAGGCGGTTCAGGATACAATGAAGGTGGTCAAGAAGCACAGCGTAAAATGGACGGCGATTGGCAGAGGCTCCAACCTCCTTGTTCTTGATGAAGGAATAAGAGGCGTCGTCATCAAGCTTGGCGCAGGCCTTGATCATATGGAAATCGACGGCGAGCAAGTGACAGTAGGCGGCGGCTATTCTGTCGTAAGGCTTGCAACGGGCATCAGCAAAAAAGGGCTTTCAGGCCTCGAATTTGCTTCAGGCATTCCGGGCTCTGTCGGCGGAGCCGTTTACATGAACGCCGGAGCCCACGGCTCTGATATCAGCCGGATTTTGGTCAAAGCATTGATTCTCTTTGAAGACGGGGAGATGGAGTGGCTGACGAACGAAGAGATGGCATTCAGCTACCGTACGTCCATCCTGCAGAACAAGCGGCCGGGAATCTGCCTTGAAGCCGTCCTTCGGCTTGAACAGAAAGAACGCGATGCGATCGTCGCACAGATGCAAAAAAATAAAGACTACCGAAAAGAAACACAGCCAGTTTCCAATCCGTGCGCAGGCAGCATTTTCAGAAATCCGCTCCCGGATCATGCGGGCCGGCTAGTTGAACAAGCCGGATTGAAAGGCCATCAGATCGGGGGAGCAAAGGTCTCCGAGATGCACGGCAATTTCATTGTTAACGCGGGCGGCGCCACGGCAAAAGACGTTCTTGATTTAATTGCATTTATTCAAAAAACGATTAAAGAACAATATGATATCGATATGCACACTGAGGTTGAAATCATCGGAGAAAAACGATAAACAGCCTCTAAAATCAGATTGTCTTATGATATAATAAACAAAAAGCAAACGGCATCCTTGTATGTCGTTTGTTTCGCTAATGGAAGTTTTTCCTTTTTTAGCTGATACCGTGTTTCCCGATTGGGGAAGCGCGTCTTTTTTCGAAAAAAAAAGAGCAAATAAAAGTCTTTTTGTCTGCTTTATTTAATCTGAGGTGAGCCATTAGTGAAACCCGGTATTGATAAAGAAAAAGTAGTGAATATAGAAGAACGGATTCCCAAAATTAAAGAACAGAGAAAGCAAAAGGCAAACCGCCGGCTGATCACATTTATTCTGCTCTTTTTCACGATGATGCTGATCATCATCTATCTGCAGACGCCGATCAGTAAAGTGTCGACGGTTGAGATTAAAGGCAATCAAAACGTTTCAAAAGATGAAATCATGTCCCTGTCTTCGATCTATGAAGGACAAACGGAATTCTGGAGCCTCAATAAGCAAAAAACCGAAGACAAGATCGAGCAGAATAAATTAGTAAAAAAAGCCGAAGTCTCTAAAAAACTGCCCAATAAAATTGCGATCTCTATCGAAGAGTATAAAAGCATTGCTTTTTTGCAAAAAAATAATGTGTACTACTCCGTCCTGGAAAACGGAACGGTTCTTCCCGATGAAGTGACACCGACTGATAACGGGCCGATCCTGAACCATTGGACGGACGATGATAAGCTCGTTCAAATGGCAAAACAGCTGAACAGCCTTCCGGACTCTGTAAAAAAATCGATTTCCGAGATCAACTATACACCTGAAAAATCAAACCCTTGGCTGATCAGGCTGTATATGAATGACGGCTATATTGTGACCGCTTCGATAAAATCTTTTGCCAAGAAAATGGACAGCTATCCAGCCATCGTAAAGGAGCTGCCAAAAGGAGAAAAGGGAATCATTCATTTGGAAGTTGCGACTTACTTTGAACCACTGAAAAAAGCGAAAGACAGCAAAAAGGAAGACGAACGTTGAAAAGACATACAGTCAATCTCTCATTGGCCATGCTCGTCCTCGGTTTTCTTTTGTCTTTTTCATATCAATTTGCAAAAGAGAACAAAGACCGCGATGAAACCGCCGAGGACTGGAAAGAGGAGTATTCGCTGCGCGACCGGCTGATCTCACAGGAAAAGCAAAACAAGAAGCTGGAGCAATACTTATATGAGAAGCAGCAGGAAGTTCAGAAAACGGAAGCATCGCTCAAAAAGGAAAAAAAGGAATATTACAACATATTGGAAGACGTTGAGAGGTACAGAATGTTTATCGGCGAAATCGGTGTTCAGGGCGAAGGAATTGAAGTCACGCTGAAGGATGCTTCATATATTCCTGAAGGGGAGAATGTCAACAACTATATCGTCCATGAAAGCCACATATTCCATTTACTGAATGAACTTTGGATCTCCGGCGCGGCGGCCGTATCGATCAACGGACAGCGTGTGACGCATCATTCCTACATATCCTGCAACGGCCCTGTTATCACAGTTGACGGCAATCAGCACCCTGCTCCTTTTGTCATTTCAGCCATCGGTGAAGCTGATGTGCTGATGCCCGCGCTGAACATTGCAGGAGGACTTGTAGATCAGCTAAATCATGATCATGTATCAGTCAGCATTGAAAAAAAAGATAAGATCGAGATGGAGCCTCTTTTAAAACAGGGGGAATGAAAGATGAAAAGTTGGTGGGCTGATCTTGAAGAAAAACAATCGTTTCATCAGTTTAAGCGTGCTGATGCTCATATTCGGAATCATGCTGTCCGTGCAGTTTAATTCCCTGAAGGAGCCTGAAGTACGGGATACGAGGGATGTCTGGGAGCTCAGGGAAGACTTGAAAGAAGAGCAAAAAAAACAGCTGAATCTGATCGGCGAAATTGATAAATATGAAAAAATGCTCAGCACTTACCAGCATCAAGAAGAAAACTCACGGACAAAAGCATTGAATGAGACGCTTCAAAACCTAAAAAAACAGGCCGGCTTCACAGACGTCGACGGCAGCGGAATCACAATTAAAATTTCTCAGCTGTTCTCAGATGAATTGACGGGAGAACCGATTGAAAATCCGCCCCCTGATCTTCTGAAAAAACTGATCAATGAATTAAATATGTATGAGGCGGAGGAAATATCGATCAATGACAGAAGGGTTATCAATACGACAGTGATCAGAGATATCAACGGAACGACGAAAATTGACGGATATCCTTTGGACAACTATCCGATAACAGTAAAAGTCATCGGCAAAAACGCCGATAAACTATATAGCCGAATGAATGCTTCAACCCTTCAAGATCTGTTTGCGGGAGAAAACCTGGATTTACAAATCGAGAGGCCTGAGGAACAAATCAAAATCAAAGCTTACGAAGGTTCAATGCATACCTCGCCATTGAAACCGCTCGAAAAATCAAAAGGAGAGAATTCCTAATGTGGCTTCCGGTTCTAGGCCTTTTGCTCGGAATTGCAATCGGGTTCAGCTCGAATTTTACAATTCCGGAAGAGTACTCTAATTATTTGTCCTTAGCGATTCTCGCATCACTCGATACACTGATCGGAGGCATAAGGGCTCATTTGGAAAGTGCATATGATGAACTAGTTTTTGTGACCGGCTTTTTTTTCAACATTATTCTCGCGATAAGTTTGGCTTTTCTGGGCGTTCATCTTGGTGTAGACTTGTATTTAGTCGGCATGTTTGCATTTGGCGTCAGACTTTTTCAAAACATCGCAGTGATCAGAAGAATACTGCTTGCCAAATGGACGGCTTCCAGAAGAAAAAAATAAAAAAAATCGGATTTAAAAGAGGATATACATAGGATATAACGAATATTCACAGTAATCCTAAAACTAAAAAGAAGCGTATTGGTTTTTTATTGATTGTTACACACTTGTAAAACCAGATTCATTGTATTGTTGTTCGGCAAATAATAGAATAGAATTGACTGAAATGTGAGGAGGTGCCATAGAATGAACAACAATGAACTTTACGTCAGTCTAGACATCGGTACGTCCAATATTAAAGTGATCGTCGGTGAAATGTCAGACGAATCTCTTAACATTATCGGAGTCGGAAATGTTCCCTCAGAGGGGCTGAAAAAAGGGTCAATCGTTGATATAGATAAAACGGTTCATTCTATAAAAAAAGCGTTTGAACAAGCTGAAAGAATGATAGGTTTTCCGCTGACCCATGCAATTGTCGGCGTTAATGGGAACTACATCCATATTCAAGAAACGAGCGGTGTAGTGGCGGTTTCCAGTGAAAATAAAGAAATACAAGTTGAAGATGTGCGCAGGGTCATGGAGGCGGCTCAAGTTGTTTCCATCCCGCCGGAACAGCTGATCGTTGATGTGATTCCGAGGCAGTTTATCGTTGACGGAAGAGGCGATATAACAGATCCGAAAAAGATGCTCGGTGTCCGGCTTGAAGTAGAGGGATCGCTCATTACCGGATCAAAAACGATTTTACATAACCTGCTCCGCTGTGTGGAACGGGCAGGCATTGAAATTACGGATATATGCCTGCAGCCGCTGGCGACCGGATCTGTTGCCTTATCAAAAGATGAAAAGAACCTCGGAGTGGCTTTGATCGACATTGGGGGAGGATCGACGACCGTTGCTGTATTTGAGGACGGCGATCTTCTTGCAACCCGAGTCGTTCCCTTGGGAGGAGAGAACATTACCAAGGACATTTCAATCGGCCTCCGAACTTCCACTGACGAGGCTGAGAGGGTCAAAAAACAGTTTGGATATGCTTTCTATGAAGAAGCGTCAGAAGAGGAAGCATTTGAAGTCGCCGTGATCGGGACAGACCAAAAGCAAACCTTTACTCAGCGGGAAGTGGCTGACATCATTGAAGCCAGGCTCGAGGAGATCTTTGTATTCGTGGCAGAAGAACTGCAGAACATGGGTATTAAAGAATTGCCGGGCGGGTTTGTGCTCACGGGAGGACAGGTGGGAATGCCTGGTGTCCTCAGTCTTGCACAGGATGTTCTTCAAAATAACGTCAGAGTGGCTAGCCCGAATTATATCGGTGTGAGAGAACCTCAATACATGACAGGGGTGGGTCTCATCCAATTCGCTTACCGCAACGCAAAAATCCAAGGCAGAAAAGTAGGGTTTAAAATGCCGACGGAAGCGGTTCAGGAAGTCGCGGCTTCCCATCAGAAAGAAGTGCAGCAGCGTCCGAAACCAAAATCTAAGCAGCAGGCTCAAGCTGAGAAAAAGCCGAGCAAAATGAAGAAAATATTTAACTTCTTTTGGGAATAGAGATTAGTCATTCGACGGATTAGGAGGATTTAGCATGTTAGAGTTTGAAACAAATATAGACGGCTTAGCATCGATTAAAGTAATTGGAGTAGGTGGCGGAGGAAACAACGCCGTCAATCGGATGATTGAAAATGGCGTTCAGGGAGTCGAGTTTATTGCGGTCAACACGGATGCGCAGGCTCTAAACCTTTCAAAAGCGGAAACGAAAATGCAAATCGGTGCGAAGCTGACGCGCGGGCTTGGCGCTGGAGCCAATCCGGAAGTCGGCAAAAAAGCGGCAGAAGAAAGCAAGGAACAAATTGAAGAGGCGCTGAAAGGCGCTGACATGGTGTTCGTTACGGCCGGAATGGGCGGCGGAACAGGTACGGGAGCTGCTCCTGTTATCGCACAGATCGCAAAGGATTTGGGCGCCTTGACTGTGGGTGTTGTGACAAGACCGTTTACTTTTGAAGGCAGAAAAAGACAGCTTCAGGCAGCCGGCGGCATTACAGCAATGAAGGAAGCCGTCGACACCCTGATCGTGATTCCGAATGACCGTCTTCTCGAAATCGTTGATAAGAATACACCGATGCTTGAAGCGTTCCGTGAAGCGGACAACGTTCTCCGCCAAGGTGTACAGGGAATTTCAGACCTGATTGCGACACCGGGGCTGATCAACCTTGATTTCGCGGATGTGAAAACCATCATGTCCAATAAAGGGTCTGCATTGATGGGTATCGGTGTGGCAACAGGTGAAAACCGCGCTGCCGAAGCTGCCAAAAAAGCTGTTTCCAGCCCGTTGCTTGAAACGGCGATTGACGGTGCACAAGGCGTTCTCATGAACATTACAGGCGGTACAAACCTAAGCCTGTATGAAGTTCAGGAAGCGGCTGATATCGTTGCTGCAGCGTCTGACCAAGACGTCAACATGATCTTCGGATCTGTCATCAATGAAAATTTAAAAGATGAGATTGTCGTCACAGTAATCGCGACCGGCTTTATCGAACAGGACCAAGATGTCGCAAAGACGCAAAGACCTTTAAATCAAGGCTTAAAACAGCATCATCAGCCAGCTCCGAAACGGGAGCCGAAGCGCGAGGAACCAAGCATGCCGCACCGCAGCACATCACAGCCTGCCGAGGACACGCTTGATATCCCGACATTCTTAAGAAATCGGAATAAACGCTGATTTACATCATATGTGAGGCTGCTGACATCAAGTCGGCAGCCTTTTTTTATCCGCCAGCTCCTTCAAAAGCCTTAATTATCATGTCTTCTGAAGCCAACCACTCCGAAAGACTTGTACCAAACCTCTCTCTTTCCTCCTGAATGTACCGGTTTTCTTTTTTATCCGTCATCAGACCGAACTATTTATAAAAACAGGTCATATGTAAAAAGAACGAATTTACAAATCAATACAGAAAACATGACAAAAAACGACAGAATCTATAAGCTTTTTCTTTTACAGTATAAATATCTTCTTTTTCCAGTCAAAGAAATGCAAGAAGCGTCAAAGAACGACCTCATTTGCAGGTCAATTAAAGGAGGATGTCGTTTGAAGAAAAAGCCATTATACCGGACATTCATATGTGCAGCACTCATCGGTTCGCTTCTCGCCCCGGGGGCTGTCAAAGCCGAGGCGGGCACAGAAGCAAAGGCCAAAGTTCAAAACAAAATATCAAACTCTCTTTACAAAAACTTCGAAAAAAAAGAGAAAGTCACATTCTTAATTAAAATGAAAGGCCAGGCCAACTTGCAGCAATCGGCTAAAGCCGCTGAGAAAAGGGCCAAAGCAAGTATTATGACGGTGAAAAGGGTAAAACAGCTCAAGCGCTCAGCTGTCTTGGCATCATTGCGGGCAAAAGCCGATAGAACGCAGAAAGATGTCAAAACCTATTTGGAAAAAGAAGAGAAAAAAGGTGCGGCAAAACAACTGGAATCTTTTTATATCGTAAATGGCATTGCCGTGACAGCCACTAAAGACGTCATGGAAAAAGCGGCATCATTTCCAGAAGTGGATAAGGTGCTTCCGAACAAAAAGATCAACCTGAATAAAGCTGAAAAAGCGACAATCGACGCCAACACATCTGCAACTGCACGTCCTGCTTCCAACATTCAGCAAGTGCATGCACCAGATGTTTGGAAAAAACACTATAAAGGCAAAGGAGCGGTCGTGGCTTCAATTGACACAGGCGTCGAGTGGGATCACCCTGCTTTGAAAAAAAAGTACCGCGGATATAATCCGTCCAAACCGAATAGCCCGGACAACGAATACAACTGGTTTGACGCCACAAGCAAAAAGAAAACGCCGTACGATGATTTAGGCCACGGCACACATGTCACCGGCACGATGGTCGGTTCTGAGGCGGGCGGAAAAAACCAGATCGGTGTTGCTCCCACTGCGAAATGGATCGCTGTTAAAGCTTTCTCAAAGGACGGCGGCAGTGAAAAAGACCTGTTGGCGGCGGGCGAATGGATTTTGGCGCCGAAAGATGCAAAAGGAAAAGCGCACCCTGAAAAGGCTCCGGATGTCGTCAACAATTCTTGGGCAGGCGAACGGGGGCTCAATGAATGGTATCGCGACATTGTGAAGGCATGGCGGGCCGCTGACATTTTTCCTGCATTTGCAGCAGGTAATGTCAGTGAATTTGAGCCAGGCGGACCGGGTTCAGTTGAGAATCCTTCCAACTATCCCGAATCATTTGCGATCGGTGCAGTTGACAGCACGAACGCGCTAGCAGACTTTTCTTTGCAAGGACCTTCTCCATATGATGAAGTAAAGCCTGACCTATCCGCGCCGGGTGTCAGCATCCGCTCCGCATATCCGGGACACCGATATGCAACAATGGACGGCACGTCAATGGCGACTCCGCATGTATCCGGTATCGTCGCCTTAATGAGGGAAGCCAATCCGAATATCACCGTTGATGAAATCGAACGCATTCTGTTGAAAACGGCCAAGCCTTTGACAGACAAAACGTTTGAAAAATCGCCAAACAACGGATATGGATCCGGATTAGTCAATGCCTTAAAAGCATTTACTGAAGCGAAAAAATAAAGATGTCATGAAAAGACAAAACCGATGAAAAGGTTTTGTCTTTTTTTAACTAAATTTAAACATTTCCTTGACAAATAACGACAAAAAACTTAACCAATATTTACTATATTGAAGAGACATCAAAGTTGAGACTACATATTCAGTCAAAAGAAAGGGGGATCGAATAGACAGCCATTCAATTAAAAAGGGGGATATTCATTTGAAAAGCAAGCTGAAAAAAAAGGCGTTCTGCACGATCTTAAGCGGATTTTTAATCGGTTCAATGTTCATGCCCGCCGCTTCCGAAGCAGCACAAAAACCAGCGCTCACCTCTTTGAAAGAACAAGTGAAACATCATGCTTCCGCTGGAAAAAAGATCTCGACATCACTTGTCAAACGTTTCAAAAAAGAAGATAAAGTCACTTTTTTGATTAAGATGAAAGATCAAGTCGACACGCAAAAAGTAGCGAAACAAGCGGAAAAGAAAGCAAAAGCAAAATCGCTCAGTTCGGCTAAAACGGAGTACCAAAAGCGTTCGGCAGTGGTGTCATCACTAAGAATCAAAGCGGATGAGACGCAAAGTCAGCTGAAAACCTACTTGAAAAAGCAAGTCAAAAAGGGAAATGCCAAAGATATCCACTCGTTTTATATTGTCAACGGTATGGCTGTTCATGCGACAAAAGAGGTGATGGAGCAGGTAGCGGCCTTTCCTGAGGTCGAAAAAGTGCTTCCAAATGAAAAAAGGCAGCTCATTAAACCGGACAAACAATCAGGCAAACAAAAATCGACTCCGTCTCAAGATGGAATTGGATGGAACATTGATCAAATCGGCGCCCCGAAAGCGTGGGAATTAGGGTATGACGGCACAGGAACAGTCGTTGCATCAATCGATACAGGCGTACAATGGGATCATCCGGCGCTTAAAGAGAAATACCGCGGATATGACCCTGAGCATCCGGACAATCCTGATCACGAATTTAATTGGTTTGACGCGATATCAGGCGAGGACGAGCCTTTTGATGATCTCGAACATGGAACACATGTGACAGGCACGATGGTCGGCTCGGAGCCTGACGGTCAAAACCAAATCGGAGTGGCGCCTGGAGCGAAGTGGATCGCGGTCAAAGCCTTTTCTGAAGATGGCGGAACAGATGAAGACCTCCTTGAGGCAGGAGAATGGATTTTAGCGCCAAAAGATCAGGACGGCAATCCGCATCCCGAAATGGCTCCTGATGTCGTCAATAATTCATGGTCAGGGGGCGCAGGTCTTGATGAGTGGTACAGAGATATGGTGAAAGCTTGGCGCGCTGCCGATATTTTCCCGGAATTTTCTGCGGGCAATGCCGATCTCTTTAATCCTGGCGGGCCTGCTTCAATTGCAAATCCGGCAAACTATCCCGAAGCATTTGCAACCGGTGCGACCGACATCGATAATCAATTGGGAGATTTTTCGCTGCAAGGCCCGTCTCCTTATGATGAGACCAAGCCGGAAATCTCTGCACCGGGGGTAAACATTCGTTCCTCTGTGCCTGGAAGCGGGTATCAAGACGGCTGGGATGGCACATCGATGGCAGGACCGCATGTTGCAGCTGTTGCAGCCCTTTTAAAACAAGCAGACTCATCGCTTACCGTTGATGACCTCGAAAATATATTAATGGATACGGCAACACCGCTCACTGACAGCACATTTTCCGAATCGCCAAATAACGGATACGGCCACGGGCTTGTCAACGCGTTTGATGCGGTGGCCGCTGTCACAGACGGATTGGGCAAAGCGGAGGGACGGATCGGCAAAGAAGGCGAAGACCAAGAGCCGCCGTCTATCAAACATGAAGACTTACATGAAGTTTTTTCAGGTTCAGACATTCCGTTCACAGTTGAAGTGGAAGACGACATCAGCGTTGTATCAGTCAAACTGAGCTATAAAACGGATTCTTCCGACTGGCAGACCGTCACGGCCAAACAAACCGGAGGCGATTATAAAAAAGGAACATATGAAGCGGTCATTCCTTCTCTGAAAGGCAAAACACTTTCTTATAAATGGACTGTCACAGACTACGGCGGAAACAAAACGGAGTCAGAGGGGTATGAAGTGCCGATTTCTCCGGCTGTGACGACCGGTTATAAACAAGATTTTGAGGCTGCTGCACACGGCTGGAGAAGCTCTGGTGCCAAAAATTCCTGGCAGCTGGGAGTCGCTCAGTCAGGACCGGGATCTGCTGCATCAGGAAAACAAGTCTACGCCACGAATCTGGCAGGACAATATGAGAATTCGGCCAATATGAATCTTCTTATGCCTCCTGTACAGGTACCGAAGAATGAGAAACTTTTTCTGAAATTCAAATATTGGCATGAAATTGAAGAGGATTTTGATTTTGGCTTCGTGTATGTTCAGCCTGAAGGGGAAAAAGATTGGGTTCAGGCTGCCGAATACAGCGGCACAACTTCAGAGTGGAAGGACGAAGAAATTGATTTATCAGCTTATGAAGGCCAGAACATTAAGGTCATGTTTAATCTTCAATCAGATGGCAGCGTTGGAGCAGACGGGCTTTATATCGATGATGTAGAGCTTGTGAACGAATCGAAAAAAGCAGGGAAGAAAATGCGTCTGGGCGTTGAAAAACGAACTGGAAAAATGAAAGGGAAACATACGAAAAAACAAACGATTGACCCGAAAAAAGCTCAGCCGGCTGACACCCTCCAGCAAAACATCCAGACCGGAAAAGCATCACCGGCCGTCCTTCCGCTCAGAGCGCAGGTGAGCGTTCTTGAAACGGGAAAATCGACTTACTCAAGCGAGGCAACCGGTGCATACAGCTTGGCTCATTTGCCGGGGACCTATACGATGAAAGCCGAAGCGTACGGCTATGAATCAAGCACACAAACCGTAACCATCGAGGCCGATCAGACAACCTCTGCCGACTTTGTCTTGAAAGAATTGAAAAAGGGCACACTCACGGGAGCTGTCAAAAATAAAAAGACCGGAGAGCCTGTTCAAAATGCGAAGCTCTATGTTGTTGAAGATGCAGCCGTTCAACCTGTACAAACAGACAAAGACGGCCAATATTCATTAACAGCCTACGAAAATTCGTACACCGTAAAAGTAACCGCAAATGGGTACTACAGCAGCGAATTTACGGTTGATTTAAAAGGCAATGTCTCGAAAAATATTGAACTTGAGCCTTTCATCGGCTATCCGGGCGAAATAGGCTATGATGACGGAACCGGTGAGAACGCATGGGCATTTTATGAATCAGGCTACGGATTGGCTGTTAAAATGTCGCTTGAAAAAGGGCAGGAAAAAGCGATGCTGAAAGGCGGCTTATTCAAATTCTGGGATGCTGGATTTCCAGATCCGGGCGGCACTGATTTTGCAGTTGAAGTCTATGATGCTTCAGGTGAAAAAGGCGCTCCGGGCAAAAAAATCGCTGGTCCGTTCAAAGGGGAAGCCCTCCGCAACGGAGAATGGACAAATGTGGATCTGAGCGATGAGGGCATTTTGGTTGGAAAAGATTTTTACCTTGTCTATGTCCAAACAAATGATATGGATCACTCGCCAGGCCTTGCGGCAGATGAAGACGGGGAATACTCCGGCCGGAACTGGCAGTATACGGAAGGCGCCTGGTCAAAAACCCCTTCAGACCAGGGCAATTTCATGATTCGCGCATTGGTCGACTATGAAGTTTCAGTGCCTGTGATCACGTCGCCTAAAGACGGGCTGATCACCAATCAGGAGAAAACCGTCATCGAAGGGACATCTTCTCCGACAACGACCGTTCATCTTTTTAACGGCGGGGAAAAAATCGGCACGGCAGAAACCGCAGAAGACGGCACCTTTTCAAAAGAAATTCAATTGAATAAAGGGGAAAATGTCGTGACTGCTAAATCATCTGCTGCCTCCGGGACAACGGATGCATCTGATCCGGTCCGGATTGTGCTTGATCAAACAAAGCCAAAGCTTTCTATTGATACACCTGAAAGCGGATCAAAGCTCAATCAAGAGACAGTCACTGTGAAAGGCACGGTGTCGGATGATCATTTGGAATCGGTCAAAGTGAACGGAAAGAAAGCAGCTGTTAAAAATGGCGAATACTCGGCCCGCATTATGCTTGATAACGGGAAAAACGAAATCAAAGTGACAGCGGCTGACGCGGCCGGCAACAAGACAACCAAAAAAGCGACCGTCGACGTCAATTTTGAAGCACCGCAAATCACCAGTTTGAAGCCGGCTGAGGATCTTGAGCTCAAAACGGGGGAAACCGTAAAAATCGAGTTTGAAAGCGCTGCTGATTTGGATGCCGTTTTTGTGATCAGAATGCCTTTGACCAATTTCAAAACAGCTTCGCAAAACGTGACCGAACTGCCGATCAGAGAAGTATCAAAAGGCAAGTATGAAGGATATTGGACGGCAACCTCCGCTGCAAAAGCTAAAGGAGCGGAAATCGAAGTCATCGTCCGCGATGATTACGGCAATGAAACGAGAAAAACGGCAAAAGGTAAACTGTATATCAATGAAAAACTAAAATAAGAAAAAAGCGCTGTCTTTAAAAGGCAGCGTTTTTTTTCGTCCGGACATCGACAAATTCAGTATGAATTTCTCAAAAAATGTACCATTTGCGCAACAATAATTGACAGACTTTACCTTTGGGCTTGATTTATACTTATGGAAACAAACGCTAGGCCGCCAAACGAGAGAAGGAATATGTAAAGAAAGGGGACGGACGTGGAAATTTATTTAGATGCGATATGGCTGCTAAACTTTTGTTTTGACTTGCTGCTTTTAATGATGACCGCCTTTATTTTAAAGCGAAGGGTAAAAAAGCGGAGGTTTATCTTAGGGGCGCTGGTCGCCTCAAGCATCGTCCTGTTTATGTTCACCCCTGTCTCGCCATATGTCCTTCACCCTGCGGGCAAGCTGTCTTTTTCGGTTGTGATCGTTCTTGTGACATTTGGTTTTAAACGATTTCGGTTTTTTCTGCAAAATTTGTTTTCTTTTTATTTTGCCACTTTTTTAATGGGAGGAGGGATCATTGGGGCTCATTCATTGCTGGAGACGGATTCGATCATGGAAAACGGAGTCTTTATGACGAATTGGTCCGGCTTCGGAGACCCCGTCAGCTGGCTGTTTGTCGGAGCGGGATTTCCCGCTGTATGGCTGTTTTCAAAAAAGCGCTTTGAAGACGCCGAAGCGAAAAAGATTCAATATGAAGAGCGGGTTCGACTTCAAGCCGATATAGGTGAGCATACGCTTCATATGAATGGATTGATTGATTCCGGAAACCAGCTTTATGATCCAATTTCAAAAACGCCTGTCATGATCGTCAACATTGAAAAGTTGAAAAGTGTATTGGGGGAAGAGGCGAGCGGGGTCATGATGGAAAAAAGCCCTCTTGATGCCATCGGCCTGCTCGACGATGCACTGCCATATATCGGGCGGCTCCGTCTGATCCCATATCGGGGCGTCGGTCATCAGCACCAGTTTTTATTGTGCTTAAAACCGGATCATGTGCTGATATATACGAAAACAGAGATCATTGAAGCGCCTAAATGTCTGATCGGAATCAGCACATCGCCGCTGTCTGCTGACGGCGAATTTAATGCCATTGTTCATCCGAAAATGCTCTCGGGAAACCCGGTCAAACACGTTTCCTAAAAACTTGGGAGCTGTTACATTATCATACTCCTGAGGACGTTTATTTAGAAGGGGGAGGAAGATGAAAAAACTAAAATTAAGATTAACCTATCTCTGGTACAAACTTTTAATGAAATTGGGTTTAAAAAGCGATGAAATTTATTATATTGGTGGGAGCGAAGCATTGCCGCCGCCTTTATCAAAAGATGAAGAACAGGTGCTTCTTCACAAGCTGCCTGACGGCGATCAGGCGGCGCGTGCCATATTAATCGAACGAAATCTGCGGCTTGTTGTATACATTGCCAGAAAGTTTGAAAATACAGGCATCAACATCGAGGATTTAATCTCTATCGGCACAATCGGTCTTATTAAAGCGGTGAACACCTTTAATCCGGAGAAAAAAATCAAGCTTGCTACATATGCTTCCAGATGTATTGAAAATGAGATTTTAATGTATTTAAGGCGCAACAATAAAATCCGTTCTGAAGTATCGTTTGACGAACCATTAAACATCGACTGGGATGGAAATGAGCTTCTGCTCTCAGACGTCCTCGGAACAGACAATGACATCATCACGAAAGATATCGAAGCAAATGTGGATAAAAAGCTATTGAAAAAAGCGCTTGAGCAACTGAACGACAGAGAAAAACAAATCATGGAGCTTCGCTTCGGACTTGTCGGAGGAGAAGAAAAAACGCAAAAAGACGTTGCCGATATGCTCGGTATATCGCAGTCATATATTTCCCGGCTTGAAAAAAGAATCATCAAAAGGCTGAGAAAAGAGTTCAACAAAATGGTTTAATTTTTTTATGAAATTTAAAGCGTTGGCAGCCAAGGGTTCAACCCTCAATCTTCTTATTTTTGGAAATTGAAGATGCATATTTTTCCCACCCAAGGAGATACTGAACTTTGTACAGCAGCTCCTGTAGGGAGGGAAAAAAGTGTCGAGAAATAAAGTTGAAATCTGCGGGGTTGATACATCAAAACTGCCCGTGCTCAAGAATGAAGAGATGAGAAAGTTATTCAAGCAAATGCAGGATGAAGGAGACCGCTCAGCAAGAGAAAAGCTTGTTAACGGCAATTTGCGCCTTGTCTTAAGCGTCATTCAAAGGTTTAACAACAGAGGAGAATATGTTGATGACTTATTCCAAGTCGGCTGCATCGGACTAATGAAATCAATTGATAATTTTGACCTGAGCCACAATGTTAAGTTTTCAACATATGCTGTACCGATGATCATCGGAGAAATCCGCAGATATTTGCGCGACAACAACCCGATTCGCGTATCGCGGTCACTCAGAGATATCGCGTACAAGGCGCTGCAAGTGAGAGAACGTCTCATCAGTGAGACAAGCAGGGAGCCGACGGCGGAGGAAATCGCCAAAGTGCTCGAAGTGTCCCACGAAGAGATTGTCTTTGCACTTGATGCCATTCAAGATCCTGTATCACTGTTTGAGCCGATTTACAATGACGGAGGCGATCCGATTTATGTCATGGATCAAATCAGTGATGAGCGGAATAAAGATTCGCAATGGATTGAAGAGCTCGCCTTAAAAGAAGGGATGAGACGACTGAATGAACGGGAAAAAATGATTCTCAGAAAACGCTTCTTTCAAGGCAAGACGCAGATGGAAGTCGCCGATGAGATCGGGATCTCCCAAGCCCAGGTATCACGGCTGGAAAAGGCCGCAATTAAACAAATGAATAAAAATATACATTAAAGCCGCAGAAACCCTGCGGCTTTTACATGTTAAAAATGGAAATTCTCTCATTCACATTGCCACACAAATAAGCTATAATAAAAGAATTATATTTTTATTTATCAGAATATTTACATAAAAGTGAAAGGGGATCAAACATGGTGTTGCAGCTTGAACAAGCTTCATTAAAACGAAATGGAAAGTGGATACTCAAAGGTATAGACTGGACGGTGAAAAACGGGGAGCACTGGGCATTATACGGTTTAAACGGAGCCGGAAAAACCGCATTGCTCAACATGCTGTGCGCTTACTATTTTCCCACAAAAGGAAGAGTGAATGTGCTGGGCCATGAATTCGGCAAGACAGAGCTTGGTGAAAAGCTCCGCCGCAAAATCGGCCTCGTGTCCTCCGCTTTACAGCAAAAATTTTACCCTGAGGACAGCGCCTTTGAAATTGTGCTGAGCGGCGCTTTCGCCTCAATCGGCTTATATGAATCACCGTCACAGACCATCAGGGAGAAAGCCATCTCCCTATTGGAGGAATTCGGCTCAATCGGCTATGCGGACAGGAGATATGAGACGCTTTCCCAGGGAGAAAAGCAAAAGGTGCTGATCTCAAGAGCCTTAATGGCGGACCCTGAACTGCTGATTCTTGATGAACCTGTTACAGGCCTTGATTTCATCGCGAGGGAGCAGGTGCTGGATATGATTGAACTCGTTGCAAACAAAGCGGAAGCGCCATCCATGCTGTATGTTACACATCATGCCGAGGAAATTCTCCCGGTTTTCGGCAAAACGCTGCTGCTGAAAAAAGGAGAGGTATTTGCACAGGGAAAGACGAGGGATATGATGTCGGGCGACGTTCTGTCCGCTTTTTTTGATATACCGGTTCATGCCGTCTGGACGGATGACAGGCCCTATTTGTCTAAGAAAAAGGCGGCCTCTGTTAACGGTTAGGATCAGACAGGCGGCTATCAAACCGCCTGTTCTGTCCGGTTTCAGTTTTAAATTCCCCCAAATCGCTTCCCAACAAATCAATACCTTGCTAATATAAAATAGATCTCTTCATAAAGGAGTTCATCGTCATGATCATCCAATTCATTCGCTATAGATAATGTAAGGTATAGACAAACTGAGCAAATCCACACGGCTTTGAAAAATGCTGATGGGGCGGGTTTATTTGTCTATGCCTTTTTCATTTATCTAAATTGTGAATGAATGAGGTGTACATCATGTTGAATAAAAAAATGAGAAGTGCAGCGCTGATGACGAGGTTTGAAACGGTGTTTCAATGCCCGCTCTGCGCCCGGGAAATGAAAGTTGACAGCCCCCAAAGCTTGGTTTGTCCAAATGATCACACATTTGATCTTGCGAAACAGGGGTATGTGAATGTCGCGACACATTCTTCCTCTGGGAAATATGATAAAGATTTGTTTGAAGCCCGGAAAGCGTTAGCTGAGAGCGGATTTTTCGAGCCTTTATGTGAAATGCTAAGCGGCTAAATCAAGGATGGCTTGCCGCTTGCTAAAAAAGGCGCCAAAATCCTTGATGCGGGCTGCGGGGAAGGATCGCATTTGATCCGGATCACAGAAAAACTCAAACCCAGCTTCGGCAGCCGGCTCTTTGGAGCGGGGATCGATTTGTCGAAAGCGGGCGTTTTGTCAGCTGCAAGGCATGATGCGGAGCTGGTCTGGCTTGTCGCCGATCTGGCGAAAGCTCCTTTTCAGGGCGGTACATTTGATGTCATTCTTAACATATTGTCGCCTTCCAATTATGAGGAGTTCACAAGGCTTTTATCAGATGAAGGCGCGGTCATCAAAGTGATCCCAAAGAGCGGCTATCTGAAAGAGCTAAGGGAAGCTTTCTATGATGAACCAGAAAAGCGCGCCTATTCCAATCAACTGACGGTGGACCGCTTCAGCGCCCATTTTGATGTGGTGAAAAGGAGGGAGCTGTCATACCGCAGCGTGCTGGACCGTCGGCAGCTGGCGCAGCTGATACGGATGACGCCTTTATCCTGGCGTACGGACGAAGAACGGATCAAGAGCTATTTAATGAAGAAAAAAGCAGCTACAATGAGCGTTCATCTCGATATTTTAATTGGCAGGAAAAAAGCGAAATAAAGTGATGGCAAGGCAGTCTAAATGAAAGACTGCCTTTCATATAATCTTAAAAGGACACTTGATTTAGGGAGGCGTGCGGCGCACATGATGAACATTTCCGATTTCCAGGTTAAGGATGTTGTGAATGTATCAAATGGTAAAAAGCTCGGCAGCATCGGCGATATTGACATTAATGTAACGACGGGAAAGATACAGGCGATCATCATCGGAGGAACGGGGAAAGTTTTTGGATTTTTCGGAAAAGAAGAGGAAATCGTCATCCCGTGGCGAAATATAGTTAAAATTGGGGAAGATGTGATCCTCGTTCGCTTAAGCTGACTTACACGGCGGCAATTAGCCTTTGTATTGGATGGGGGCCGATCTGCATCTTTAGATAAGCCGGCTTTTCATCGATTTAAAGAAACAAGAATGGGATTTATGTTTCAAAAAATACATTTCGTTTAGTTTTTTGAAACGAAGCTAAACGAATGCATCAAGATGTGTTAAAATAGGAGCGATATGATGAAAGACTACGATGTTTGTCGAAAGGCTGATCACCATGAGTACATATAAACCCTTTCGTCTTGATGCTCCGTCAATGCTCTTGATTGAGGATTGGAATCAGACGGCGGAAACCGGCGGAGCAATTACAGCCGGATTTACGACAAAAAACGGCGGAGAAAGCAAACCGCCTTTTCAATCATTAAATACAGGGCTGCACGTTCAGGATGATGAGCAGCACGTCACTCATAACAGAGAAGAGATTGCCGACATTCTTCAAACAGATCTAAACGACTGGGTATTTGCCGATCAAACGCATGAAGACCGCATTCAAAAAGTGACAGATGAGCACCGCGGAAAAGGCGCTTTACAATACGGCACGGCTTTAGCTGCAACAGACGGACTTTATACGGACAGATACAATATATTTTTGGCGCTCTGTTTCGCGGACTGTGTCCCCGTGTATTTTTATGACCCCGTCCGTTCGCTTGTCGGGATCGCCCATGCCGGGTGGAAAGGAACCGTCAAAGGGATCGCCGGCAAAATGGTTGATACATGGATCAGCCGGGAAGGATCGAATCCCGCCGACATCCATGCCGTAATCGGGCCTTCGATCGGCGCATGCTGCTACATTGTCGATGATCATGTGATAAACAAAGTCAGAAATCTTCCTCTTCAGCAAGAAGACAAAGCCTTTTTGCCGATAAAAGAAGGGGAGTACCGTCTGGAATTAAAAGAAGTGAACAGGCAGCTTCTCTTGCACGCGGGAATTCCGAATGATCAGATCAAGGTGAGTTCACTGTGTACGAGCTGTGAGCATTCACTGTTTTTCTCCCATCGCAGAGATCAGGGAAAGACGGGAAGAATGATGTCATTCATCGGGGTAAAGGAGGTATAGTTTACAGGTGGATGTAAAAAGCAATTTACGACATATAAATGACAGAATAAACGAAGCGTGTAAAGAAAAGGGCAGAACGCCTGACGAGATATCTGTCATCGCTGTCACAAAATATGTTTCACCCGAAAGAGCGCAGGAAGCGCTTGACGCGGGGGTTAAACATTTGGGAGAAAACCGGGATTCCGGCCTGCTGCATAAGCTCGACATATTAATAGACAGCAGGCCGGTCTGGCATTTTATCGGCACGCTGCAAACGAGAAAAGTAAAAGCGATCATCGATCATGTTTCATATATTCATTCTTTAGACAGGCTGTCATTAGCCGATGAAATTCAAAAGAGGGCGAAAAAGCCTGTTGACTGTTTTGTACAGGTCAATACATCGCTTGAATCTTCAAAACACGGCATGACAAAAGAAGAGGTTATTCCTTTTGTGAGAAAGCTGTCTGCTTATGAAAACATTAGAATCGCCGGATTAATGACAATGGCGCCTTTTACGGATGACGAGGAGGAAATCAGAAGCTGTTTCCGCTCGTTGAGAGAGCTGCGCGGCGAGGTGCAGCGGCTGAACCAATGGAACGCGCCGTGCAGCGAACTTTCAATGGGAATGTCAAACGACTTTACGATCGCTGTAGAGGAAGGCGCAACATTCATCAGAATCGGATCTTCCTTAGTCGGAAATGAAACTGGAGGTGGACAATCATGAGTCTGAAAAACAAATTCAAAAACTTTTTTGCCATGGATGATGAGGAATATGAATACGAATATATTGAAACGGACAGGGAAGAAATCCCTGAAGAGCAGGAGACCAATGACAGAACCGCCTACCAGTCGAAATCGGCTGGGAAGCAGAATGTGGTAAGTTTGCAAAGCGTTCAAAAATCTTCTAAAGTAGTGTTAAGTGAGCCTCGGGTGTACGCGGAAGCCCAGGAAATCGCAGATCATATCAAAAACCGCCGCGCCGTTGTCGTCAACTTGCAGCGCATCCAGCATGATCAGGCGAAAAGAATCGTCGATTTCTTGAGCGGTACGGTCTATGCCCTCGGCGGCGATATTCAGCGGATCGGAGCCGACATCTTTTTATGCACGCCGGAAAACGTAGATGTCTCCGGGACGATTTCCGAGCTCATTGAAGAAGAACATCAGAGGTGGTAAATCGCAGATGAACTTTATATATCAAATTTTAAGCACACTTTTAACAGTCTATTCCTTTGCGCTCATTATCTACATTTTTATGTCTTGGGTGCCCAATGCGAGAGAATCATCGATCGGCAGAATGCTGGCATCTGTTTGCGAACCTTATCTGGAGCCGTTCAGAAGGTTCATTCCGCCCCTCGGCATGATTGATATTTCTCCACTCGTGGCCATTTTCGTACTGCGGTTTGCGGATATGGGTTTACTGCAGGTCTTCCGGTTCATTTCCTCTATTTAATGAGGGTGTTTTGCGGAATTCGGCTGCAAAGGGTCGGCTGAAAGAGCCGAGCTTTGCGGCTTTTGGCCTTGTCTTACAAAAGGGAGGGCATTGCCCTTGCTATAACCGCCGAAGCACAGCCGTGAAGACGAATCAACGTTTTCGGGCAAGCTTTTGGGCTTGGCTGAAAGCCAAGCCTCTTTACATAGAAAGGAAAGACAATGAGCGATATTTACCAGCATTTTAGAAAAGACGAAGAGCCGTTCATTGACCAGGCTCTTGAATGGAAAAGAATTGTGGCGGAACAATATCGGCTGAAGCTGACCGATTTTTTGGATCCGCGGGAACAAGTGATATTAACCTCTGTCATCGGCCAGTCAGATGAAGTGAAACTTGATTTTTTCGGCGGTTTTCCTGAAGCCGAGCGGAAGAGAGCTGTCCTTTATCCGGAATATGCCGAGCCGTCTGCGGAAGATTATCAGCTTCAGGCTTATGAAGTCCTGTACCCGGAAAAGTTCGCCTCGATTGAACATCGTGAGCTCCTCGGCTCTTTAATGGGGATCGGACTAAAGCGGCAGAAGTTCGGCGACCTGATCTTTGCCGGCGGGACATGGCAGTTTATTTGTTCGGAAGAGGTTGCTGACTTCGTGTTTTCGCAGCTGACCCATATCGGCAGAGTGAAGGTGTCTCTTGAAAAAATTCCGCTTTTAAAGCTTAAAGTACCAGAGCAGGATGTCGAAATAAGAGATGACACAGTTTCATCTCTGAGGCTTGATACGATTTGCTCGGCAGTGAGCAGACAATCCCGGCAAAAAGCACACGTTCTCGTTAAAAACGGGCTTGTGAAAGTCAATTGGAAGGTCATTGAAGACCCCTCATATTCACTCGCAGAAGGAGATATGCTGTCTGTGCGCGGCTTTGGCCGTTTCAAGCTGAAAAACATTGACGGCAAAACAAAAAAGGGCAAATGGAGATTGTCATTCGAAAAACAAAAGTGAGACGTTTTCACAGTTTTTTCTCCGCCCGGTCGAATTTTGCTTTATAATGTTGACTAGGACAATTGTACATAAAGAAAATAATGGAGGTGGGCAGCATGCCTTTGACGCCAAATGATATTCATAATAAAACATTTACGAAAGCGTTCCGCGGCTATGATGAAGATGAAGTGAACGAATTTCTGACCCAGGTGAGAAAAGATTATGAAATCGTTCTGCGCAAAAAAAATGAGCTTGAAGCAAAGGTGAATGAGCTGGACGATCGTCTCGGACATTTCTCGACGATCGAAGAAACCCTGAATAAATCGATTCTTGTCGCACAGGAAGCGGCAGAGGACGTAAAACGCAACTCTGAGAAAGAAGCGAAGCTCATCGTTCGCGAGGCTGAGAAAAACGCCGACCGGATCATTAATGAATCTCTCTCTAAATCAAGAAAAATCGCGATGGAAATTGAAGAGCTGAAAAAACAGTCAAAAGTGTTCAGAACCCGCTTCCAAATGCTGATTGAAGCACAGCTTGACCTGCTGAAAAATGATGATTGGGACCACTTGCTTGAATATGAAGTGGATGCGGTTTTTGATGAAAAGGAATAGTTTTTCTTTTCAATCTTGACATGATATCACCTGTTCGCATATAATACGTTCATAATTGCGATGAAAAACGTTTGAGAGGGACAGACATCGATTCCGAACAGCAATCGAAGCGACCCAGGGGTGGTGCAAGCCTGGGATTGTTGGAATTCATGTGGATCAGCCCTCAAGTTTCCTTTCTGAACCGTACAGTAGGAAAGGACGTTCCATCACGTTACGATGTTTGAGCGGATAAGCTGAAATTGGCTTATCTAAAAGGGTGGTACCGCGAGATCAAAGCCTTCTCGTCCCTTATGGGATGAAAAGGCTTTTTTTGTTTTAGAAAAGAATGTTTTGGAGGAATGATGATGGATTACAAAGACACGCTCTTAATGCCGAAAACAGATTTTCCGATGAGAGGAAACCTGCCAAACCGGGAGCCTGAAATTCAGGGGAAATGGGAGGACATGGACATTTACCGGCTCGTTCAGAAACGGACGGAAGGCAGACCGATGTTTGTTTTGCACGACGGACCTCCATATGCGAACGGTGACATCCATATGGGGCATGCGCTTAACAAAGTTTTGAAGGACTTTATCGTCCGTTCGAGATCGATGAGCGGCTACCATGCACCTTATGTGCCCGGCTGGGATACTCACGGACTGCCGATTGAAACGGCGCTTACAAAAAACAAAAAAGTAAAGCGCAAAGAAATGACGGTAGCCGAATTCCGCAAGCTTTGCGAAGAATATGCATGGCAGCAGATCGAAGGCCAAAAAGCACAGTTTAAACGCCTGGGCGTCAGAGGAGACTGGGAAAACCCATATGTCACGCTAAAGCCTGAATTTGAAGCCCAGCAAATTAAAGTGTTTGGCGAGATGGCGAAAAAAGGCTACATCTACAAAGGGCTGAAGCCGGTTTACTGGTCTCCTTCAAGCGAATCCGCTTTAGCTGAAGCGGAAATCGAATATCATGATAAACGTTCACCATCTATCTATGTTGCTTTTGATGTGAAGGACGGACAAGGCGTTTTGACAAACGGCGAAAAGTTCATCATCTGGACAACAACGCCATGGACGATCCCGGCAAACCTCGGAATCGCCGTACACCCTGAGTTGGAATACAGTGTGGTGGCTGCGGGCGGCTCGCGTTATGTGATCGCAAGCGCATTGGTTGAAAGTGTTGCAAATGTGCTCGGTTTTGAAAATCCGGAAGTCGTGCAAACTGTCAAAGGAAAAGATTTGGAGCACATTGTGGCCGCTCATCCTTTATACGGCAGAGATTCTCTCGTCATGCTCGGTGAACACGTTACAACTGAGGCAGGTACAGGCTGCGTTCATACCGCTCCGGGACACGGGGAAGACGACTTTATCATCGGCCAGAAATACGGACTTGACGTCCTTTGCCCTGTAGATGAAAAAGGAACGATGACAAGTGAAGCGCCTGGCTTTGAAGGGCTGTTTTACGATCAGGCCAACAAGCCGATTACAGAAAAGCTCGAAGAAAACGGCGCTCTTATGAAGCTGGAGTTTATCACCCATTCTTATCCGCATGACTGGAGAACGAAAAAGCCGACGATTTTCCGTGCGACAGCCCAATGGTTCGCATCTATTAAAGACTTTAGAAACGAGCTGCTTGAGGCGGTTCAGGAAACAAAATGGGTGCCTGAATGGGGCGAAACCCGCCTTTACAATATGATCCGCGACCGCGGTGACTGGTGTATCTCAAGACAGCGCGCATGGGGCGTGCCAATTCCGGTATTTTACGCGGAAAACGGCGAACCGATCATCACCGATGAGACGATTGAACATGTTTCCGCTTTGTTCAGGGAGCACGGATCAAATATTTGGTTTGAAAAAGAAGCGAATGAACTGCTTCCTGAAGGTTTTACACACCCTGAAAGCCCGAACGGCAAGTTTACAAAAGAGCAGGACATCATGGATGTCTGGTTTGATTCCGGTTCATCCCATCAGGCTGTATTGGAAGAGCGTGATGACTTAGTCAGACCTGCTGATTTATATTTGGAAGGGTCTGACCAATATCGCGGCTGGTTTAACTCATCCATTTCAACCGCTGTCGCCGTGACGGGAAAAGCACCTTATAAAGGCGTTTTATCACACGGATTTGCACTTGACGGAGAAGGCCGAAAAATGAGTAAATCGCTTGGCAATGTCGTTATTCCGGCAAAAATCATGAACCAATTTGGAGCGGATATTCTGCGGCTGTGGGTTGCATCTGTCGACTATCAAGCAGATGTCCGTGTATCTGACGCGATTTTAAAACAAGTCGCTGAAGTATATCGGAAAATCCGCAATACGTTCCGCTTCCTGCACGGCAATATTGCCGATTTTGATCCGGCAAAAGATGCGGTCGCTGTAGAAGAGCTTCGCGAAGTGGATCAATATATCCTGATCAAGCTGAACAGCCTTATTGAAAAAGTCAAAAAAGCGTATGAGGAATATGATTTTGCGGTGATTTATCATGCCGTTCATAACTTCTGTGCAATCGAGCTCAGCTCATTCTATATGGATTTTGCAAAAGACGTCGTCTATATTGAGCATGCAGATCATCAAGACCGCCGCAGCATGCAGACCGTGTTTTACGAAACATTGCTTGCGCTCGTTAAACTGATTGCGCCGATCCTGCCGCATACAGCTGATGAAATGTGGACCCATTTCACATTTGTAACGGAAAAAAGCGTTCAGCTCAGCGATATGCCGGAAACGCAGGAGATTCCGAATGCGAAAGAGACGGAGGAGACATTCGACCGTTTCATGAAGCTTCGTGATGATGTCTTAAAAGCGCTGGAAACGGCCCGTAATGAAAAGATCATCGGAAAGTCTTCAGTGGCAAGCCTGACGCTTTATCCGAACGAACAATCAAAGGCTTTGCTCTCTTCAATTAAGGAGGATGTCAAACAGCTCTTTATCGTTTCAGAACTTGCAATCGGCGGAACGGAAGCAGAAGCTCCAAAAGAGGCGCAGTCGTTTGAAACAGGCAAAATCGTCGTCACACAGGCTGAAGGTGAGACTTGTGAGCGGTGCCGCATGGTCTCAAAAGAAATCGGCCAGGATGCTGACCATCCTGAACTTTGCCCTCGCTGTGCAGGGATTGTGAAAACATATTATCAAAATTAACCAACAAGCGGTTCGGTTTTCCGAACTGCTTTTTTTATTGCTTTAAAAACCGCTTTTTTAAAGCATTTTAAGAAAGCATCATCCCAAAGCTGACATCGTTTTGAACGTCAGGAAAAATCTTATCAGCTTGGAGATTCGATTTGTCGGCAACACTAAAGGCACAACGCGAAGAGCAGGAGTTGATTCAGGTGGATCATCAGCTGTCAAAGATTCATACAGAGCTTCTTCAAACGAAGGAAGAACTGGAATCAAGACTATTTGAGTATTCCTTTTTTCAACAACATTCTCAAAACATCAATGCATATCAGCAGGCGACTCTCATGTATCATGTAAAAGAAGAGCTACAGGATGTGCTTTTGGCCCTTTCTAAAATAGAAAATGGAACATATGGTATTTGTGAGGAAACAGGCCAGGAGATCCCTCTTTCAAAGCTTGCCGTTCTGCCAACAGCAAGAACGGCGAACGATTTTCTGTACCATATTCAGTTTGAAAAAAAGACGCTGCCCATCTGGGCTGAAACCGATGAGGGATACAGTCATGCACTGTATTCGTGATAATGGGACAACGGTTCTTAAAGAGGGCGTGATGTGCAGCCCTCTTTAAGGATGTCAACGAATATTCCTTTACTCCTATTCTTTTTCTTGATAAAATGCTTAAATGAAGAGAAACAGAAACTGGAGGAACAGTCTGTGCCCTATTACATAATTGCACTGATTATGATCGGTATCGATCAATTAACCAAATGGTTTGTCGTCAGCAAGATGGAGTATGGAGAAAGCATTCCTGTCCTAGACGGCTTCTTTCAGATCACCTCGCATCGGAATACAGGTGCCGCATGGGGCATTCTTGAAGGGCAGATGTGGTTTTTTTACATTATAACAACGGTTGTCATTATCGGTATCGTCTACTACATCCAAAAGCATGCAAAGGGGCAGGTTCTGCTTGGAACGGCGCTCGGATTGATGCTTGGCGGAGCCATCGGCAATTTTATCGACCGTGTAGTCAGACAAGAAGTTGTCGACTTTATCCATGTAACGATCGTCAACTATCATTACCCGATTTTCAACATCGCTGATTCGTCTTTATGCATCGGTGTCCTGCTCTTATTTATACAAATGCTGTTAGACGGAAAGAAGAAGAAGGAGCTGTAAAATGGAGCATTATGAAATGACCGTTCATGAAGATCATAAAAGTGAACGGCTTGATAAATACTTGACCGTGATAGAAACGGACTGGTCGCGGACTCAAGTTCAGCAGTGGATCAAGGAAGAACGCGTCCAAGTCAACGAAAAGGCAGTCAAAGCCAATTATAAAGTTCAGCCGGGAGATGTGGTCAAAGTCGATGTTCCCGATCCAGAGCCGCTTGATGTCGAAGCTGAACCGATGGATCTTGATATTTATTATGAAGATGAGGATGTCCTTGTCGTCAACAAACCGCGCGGAATGGTGGTTCATCCGGCTCCCGGCCATTTGGCCGGAACGCTTGTCAACGGTTTGATGGCGCATTGTGATGACTTATCCGGCATCAACGGCGTTATGCGGCCAGGAATTGTCCATCGGATCGATAAAGATACATCAGGCCTGTTGATGGTTGCTAAAAACGACATGGCCCATGAATCGCTAGTGAACCAGCTTGTCAACAAGACGGTGACAAGAAAATATACGGCGCTCGTCCACGGCATCATTCCTCATGACCACGGAACAATCGACGCGCCAATCGGCAGGGATAAAAAGGACAGGCAAAGTATGACGGTAACGAGAGAAAACGGAAAACACGCCGTGACTCATTTTGAAGTCAAAGAACGGTTCGAAGATTTTACGGTCGTTGAGTGCCAGCTGGAAACAGGGAGAACCCATCAAATTCGTGTGCATATGAAATACATCGGTTTCCCTCTGGCAGGGGACCCTAAGTACGGTCCTAAGAAAACGATCGATTTCAACGGGCAGGCTCTGCATGCCGGGGTTTTGGGATTTGATCACCCGCGCACAGGGGAATATGTTGAATTTAAGGCTCCTTTGCCCGAGGATATGAAAAATCTTCTCGACAATCTTCGAAATAATCATTGACAGACGATTTCTTTTTTGAAATAATAAATGAAGTTAAATCAGATTCTTTAACACAGTCCAGAGAGGCTGAGAAGGATATCGGACAAGTGAAGATTTGATTCGCTTACAGAACCCCTCTCTGCCTTTTTAGCAGAAGGGGTTTTTGTTTTATCCTTATCAAGAGACGGGGTGCTAAAGTCATGGAGGAACAAGAAAAGGCTGTTGTACTTGACGAACAGGCGATCAGAAGGGCGCTGACAAGAATCGCCCATGAGATGATTGAGCGAAACAAGGGAATGAACAACTGTATTCTTGTCGGCATTAAGACGAGAGGCATCTACTTGGCGAAGCGTCTTGCCGAGCGAATCGAACAAATTGAAGGAAACAGTGTGACGGTAGGAGAGCTCGATATTACGCTGTACAGAGACGATCTGTCCAAAAAAACGTCCAATGAAGAACCGCTAGTCAAAGGCGCTGATATCCCGGTGGACATCACCGACCAAAAGGTGATTGTCGTCGATGATGTCCTTTATACGGGACGGACGGTCAGGGCAGCGATGGATGCGCTCGTCGATGTCGGACGCCCTTCATCCATCCAGCTTGCGGTACTGGTTGACCGCGGACATAGAGAGCTGCCGATCCGAGCAGACTTTATCGGGAAAAACATCCCGACTTCAAAGGCCGAAAAGGTCATGGTTCAGCTCGAGGAAGTCGACGGCCGCGACCTTGCGGCGATCTACAAAAAATGAATGATTGTATCCTTTTTTAAATGCATTCCAGTGAGTTTGCAAAGAGGGAAGAAACGAAAGTCACCAGCAGTGTGACGATCTTTGTCTGCCTCTTTGCACCCAGCAAAGAGGTTTTTTTAATGGACGTTTTCTTTTCAGGTATTAAGACATCATAGACAGTGAGTCGATCATCAGGAGGAAAAAATATGAGTCGGAAAAAAGTTAACTTAGGTGTCAGAGAAGTACCAAAGCCGTTAAATTGGCTATCCTTCAGCCTTCAGCATCTGTTTGCCATGTTCGGAGCGACGATCCTCGTGCCGAAGCTGGTAGGCTTGAGCCCGGGGGTTGCGCTGATAACGAGCGGTCTTGGAACGCTGGCGTATCTGCTGATTACAAAAGGCCAGATCCCTGCTTACTTAGGTTCTTCCTTCGCTTTTATCGCCCCGATTATCGCGGCAAAAGCCGCCGGAGGGCCTGGGGCTGCCATGATCGGCGCCTTTATGGCGGGGATTGCCTACGGGCTGATCGCCCTTCTCATCCAGCAGCTTGGTACGGAGTGGCTGATGAAACTGCTGCCTCCAATTGTTGTCGGACCGGTCATTATCGTGATCGGACTCGGTCTTGCCAGTACGGCGGTCAATATGGCAATGTACGAAAACCCTGGGGCAGAGACGCTTGTATACAGCGCCAAACACTTCGGTGTAGCCGGATTTACGCTTGCTCTGACAGTGATCTGTGCGATTTTCTTAAGAGGCTTTTTCAGCCTGATCCCTGTATTGATCGGGATTATCGGAGGGTACTTGTTCGCTCTTACCCAGGGAATCGTAGACTTCCAGATGGTTGTTGACGCCAAATGGTTTGCAGTACCGGATTTCGTTGTCCCGTTTGTTGATTATACGCCGACTGCAGCGGCTCTCGGCATCGGACTAGCCATGGTGCCTGTTGCCTTTGTGACGATGTCTGAACATATCGGACATCAAATGGTGTTAAGCAAAGTTGTCGGCCAGGATTTCATTCAAAAGCCGGGGCTTCACCGTTCAATCTTTGGCGACAGCGTCGCAACGATACTGGCATCATGTTTAGGCGGACCGCCGACAACGACTTACGGCGAAAATATCGGCGTCCTGGCGATAACAAGAGTATTCAGCGTATTTGTCATCGGAGGAGCCGCTGTCATAGCACTGTGCTTCGGCTTTATCGGCAAAATATCGGCGCTGATCAGCTCGGTTCCTTCCGCAGTCATGGGCGGCGTTTCGTTCCTGCTGTTCGGCATCATCGCTTCAAGCGGGCTGCGCATGCTGATCGATCATAAAATTGATTTGGAAAACAAACGAAACTTAATCATTTCATCTGTCATTCTCGTCATCGGCGTCGGCGGCGCATTTATCAAAATTTCGGGATTTGAGCTGTCCAGCATGGCGCTAGCGGCGATCGTCGGTGTGGTGTTAAACCTTGTCCTGCCGGAATCAAGAGAAGATCAGGATGGGATTGAAATAGAAGAACATATATAGAAGACCTTTTAAATGAAGTCCAGAGAGGCTTGAAAGGGTTGCTGAAAGAGAAGTGCTGTCACATTCTCTGATTCACTGTACCCCAAGCCTCCATGGTTTGGGGTTTTTTTGCAAAAAAGATCGATAAAAGCAGAGGGGGAGAAAAATGAAACATCTGACTGCAATGAACGAGCTTAGTCTTGAGGAGATTTACGGGCTGATTGAAGAGGCGAGAGAGCTGAAGAAAGGAAAGCCTGATTCCGTCCTCTCCGGGAAGTTTGCTGCCAATCTGTTTTTTGAACCGAGTACAAGGACGCACTTCAGCTTTGAAGTCGCAGAGAAAAAACTCGGTATGAATATTTTAAATCTGGACGGTGTTTCCACAAGCGTCCAAAAAGGAGAGACTTTGTACGATACGGTGCGGACGCTTGAATCCATCGGCGCTGATGTGTGTGTGATCAGACACTCCCAGGATCACTACTATGAGGAATTGGTTGGACATGTCGGCATTCCGGTGATCAATGCCGGAGACGGCTGCGGCCAGCATCCAACACAATCTTTGCTCGACTTAATGACGATTCACGAGGAATTTAACAGATTTGACGGACTGACCGTATCGATCCACGGCGATATCAAACACAGCCGAGTGGCCAGATCAAATGCCGAAGTATTGACAAGACTCGGCGCGACTGTCCTTTTTTCCGGGCCTGACGAATGGCGGGATGAGGATAATGCGTACGGGACATATGTATCGGCAGATGAAGCGGTGGCAAACTCAGATGTCGTCATGCTGCTTCGGATTCAGCATGAGCGTCATACGAGGAAAACGGCAGACCGCGATTATCTGCAAACATTCGGATTGTCGCTGGAGCGGGCGGAACGGATGAAAAAGCATGCAGTCATTATGCATCCGGCACCGGTCAACCGCGGTGTTGAGATTGACAGCACACTGGTGGAATCCTCCCGGTCAAGGATTTTTAAACAGATGGAAAACGGTGTTTATATCAGAATGGCGGTTTTAAAAAGAGCGCTTGAAGAAGGCGAAAATGAAAAAAGGGGAGATCAAGCTTATGTCTTATTTAATTAAAAACGGAATCATGTTGGATGAATACGGCGAAAATGTACAGCGCGACATCCGGATTGACGGAGAAGCCATAAGCGAAATCGGCAGCCTTGAGGCTGTACCAGGGGAAACGGTTATTGATGCAGAGGGACTTTTTGTTTCCCCGGGGTTTGTCGATCTTCATGTCCACTTCAGAGAGCCGGGCGGAGAGAAAAAAGAGACGATTGAAACAGGTGCAAAAGCTGCGGCAAGAGGCGGATTTACAACGGTCGCCGCGATGCCGAATACACGTCCTGTGCCAGATACGAAAGAACAAATGGAATGGCTGATGAACCGCATTGAAGAAACGGCGTCTGTAAGAGTTCTTCCTTACGCCTCGATTACCATCAGACAGATCGGCGAAGAAATGACTGATTTCGATGGACTGAAAGAAGCCGGTGCATTCGCCTTTACCGATGACGGCGTCGGCATTCAGAGCGCGGGAATGATGTTCGAGGCGATGAAAAAAGCGGCCTCTTTAAATCAAGCAATTGTTGCCCATTGTGAAGACAATACACTGATCTACGGCGGGAGCGTCCATGACGGAGCATTTGCGAAAACTCACGGCTTAAACGCCATTCCTTCCGTATGTGAAGCGGTTCATATTGCAAGGGACGTCCTGCTGGCGGAAGCGGCAGACTGCCATTACCACGTCTGTCATATCAGCACGAAGGAATCAGTCAGAGTCGTCCGTGACGCCAAAAAAGCGGGAATCCGTGTGACAGCAGAGGTGACACCGCATCATTTGCTGCTTTCTGACAGCGACATCCCCGGTCTTGATACAAATTACAAAATGAATCCGCCGCTCAGAAGCACAGAAGACAGAGAAGCGCTTCTGGAAGGTTTGCTTGACGGTACGATTGATTTCATCGCAACAGACCATGCGCCGCATACAGAAGCGGAAAAACAGCAGTCGATGAGCCTTGCGCCATTTGGCATCGTCGGTTTGGAAACGGCTTTTCCTCTTCTTTACACGCACTTTGTCAAAAATGGCTCATGGACTTTGAAACAGCTGCTTGATTATATGACAATCAAGCCTTGTGAAGCGTTCGGACTGCCTTATGGGAAACTTGAAGCAGGGCGGTCAGCTGATATCACGCTGATTGATCTTGAACGAGAAAACAAAATTGATAAAAACACCTTTCTTTCTAAAGGAAAAAATACACCGTTTGACGGCATCAGCTGCTTTGGCTGGCCGGCCATGACAATGGCGAAGGGAAAACTCGTTTACCAAGAGGGGAGACTTGTAAAATGAAAAGACGTCTTGTATTAGAAAACGGCACGATATTTGAAGGGGAAGCATTCGGCAGTCTGGAAAACAGCATGGGAGAAGTCGTTTTTAACACAGGGATGACAGGCTACCAGGAAATCCTTTCAGATCCGTCGTACTGCGGACAGATCGTCACCCTAACGTACCCATTGATCGGAAACTACGGTATCAACAGAGACGATTTTGAATCGATCACACCTTATGTCAAAGGGTTTATTGTAAAAGAGTTATGTCAACTTCCGTCAAACTGGCGTTCAGCTTATACGCTTGATGAATATTTGAAAATGAAGAATATCCCGGGGCTCTCAGGGATTGACACGAGAAAGCTGACGAGGATGATCAGAACGGCGGGTACGCTGAAAGGAGTATTTGCCGGCCCTGACGAAGATGCGGACGCTTTGATTCAAAAGCTGAAAGAAACAAGCCTTCCGACCGACCAGGTCAGCCAAGTTTCAACAAAGACGGCATACCCGAGCCCTGGAAGAGGGAAACGGATCGTACTCGTAGATTTCGGAATGAAACACGGCATCTTAAGGGAACTGAACAAACGCAAGTGCGATGTGATCGTCGTTCCCCACAATACAACGGCAGAAGAAGTGATGCAGCTCAAGCCTGACGGCGTGATGCTGTCAAACGGACCTGGAGATCCAACAGACGTACCGGAAGCGATTGAAATGATTCAAAACATTCTCGGCAAGGTTCCTTTATTCGGCATCTGCCTCGGCCACCAGCTGTTTGCACTCGCCTGCGGAGCAAAGACAGCGAAAATGAAATTCGGCCACCGCGGCTCCAACCACCCGGTCAAAGAGCTTGAAACCGGAAGAGTATCAATAACGGCGCAAAACCACGGCTACACGGTATCATCTGTTGAAAACACGCCGCTTGAGGTGACGCATGTGGCGATTAACGACGACACAATCGAAGGGCTCAAGCATAAACACGAACCGGCGTTCACGGTTCAGTACCATCCGGAAGCTTCACCGGGTCCTGAAGATGCAAACCATTTATTTGATCAATTTTTAGACATGATTGAAACCACAGAGAAAGAAGGGGAAGCGGTATGCCTAAACGCGTAGATATCAAAAAGATTATGGTGATCGGATCAGGGCCGATTATTATCGGCCAGGCGGCGGAATTTGATTATGCGGGCACCCAAGCCTGCCTCGCTTTAAAAGAAGAAGGCTATGAAGTCATTCTCGTCAACTCAAATCCGGCAACGATCATGACGGATACGGAAATGGCCGACCGTGTTTATATCGAACCGCTGACGCTCGAATTCTTAACACGGATCATCCGCAAAGAACGACCGGACGCGATTTTGCCGACATTGGGCGGACAGACGGGCCTCAACTTGGCGGTCGAACTGTCAGAGCACGGAATCTTGGCTGAGTGCGGCGTCGAAGTGCTCGGCACGAAACTGTCAGCGATCCAAAAAGCGGAGGACCGCGATTTATTCAGAAGCTTGATGAATGAACTGAATGAGCCTGTTCCGGAGAGCGAGATCATCCACTCGCTCGATGAAGCGCACGAGTTTGTCGAGCGCATCGGTTTTCCCGTCATCGTTAGACCGGCATACACGCTTGGCGGAACAGGCGGAGGCATCTGCTCAAACGAGGACGAGCTGAAGGAAATCGTTGAGAACGGCTTGAAAATGAGCCCGGTTCATCAATGCCTGCTCGAAAAGAGCATCGCCGGCTACAAAGAAATCGAGTATGAAGTCATGAGAGACTCGAGCGACCACGCGATCGTCGTCTGCAATATGGAAAACATCGATCCGGTCGGGATTCATACCGGGGACAGCATCGTTGTCGCGCCGAGCCAGACGTTAAGCGACCGCGAATACCAAATGCTTCGCAATGTGTCCTTGAAAATCATCCGCGCGCTTGAAATCGAAGGCGGATGCAATGTGCAGCTGGCGCTTGATCCGGACAGTTTTCAATACTACATCATCGAGGTCAACCCGCGGGTCAGCCGTTCATCAGCGCTTGCTTCAAAAGCGACGGGCTATCCGATCGCAAAGCTGGCGGCCAAAATCGCCGTCGGACTGTCTCTTGACGAAATGATGAATCCTGTTACAGGAAAAACGTACGCATCTTTTGAACCTGCACTCGACTATGTCGTCTCAAAAATTCCGCGCTGGCCGTTTGACAAGTTTGAATCGGCCAACCGTAAGCTCGGCACACAGATGAAAGCGACGGGCGAGGTGATGGCGATCGGAAGAACGTGGGAGGAATCACTCCTTAAAGCGGTCCGTTCTCTTGAAGCGGATGTCTACCACCTTGAGCTGAAAGATACGGCTAAGATTACGAATGAAGTGCTCGAAAAACGGATTAAAAAAGCGGGAGACGAACGACTCTTTTACTTGGCCGAAGCGTTCAGAAGAGGCTACACAGTCAACGATCTCCACGAATTTTCAGCGATTGACCTGTTTTTCCTGCACAAGCTGGAGGGGATCATTCGCTTTGAAGAGAAGCTGAAAGCCGGGCGCGGCGACCTCGGCCTCTTAAAAGAAGCGAAAGAACTTGGTTTTTCAGACCGCTTCATCAGTCTTTTCTGGGAGATGCCTGAAAAGAAACTGTATGAGAAAAGAAAAGAAGCCGGCATCACGCCTGTTTATAAAATGGTCGATACATGCGCGGCCGAATTTGAATCGGAAACACCGTATTTCTACAGTACGTATGAAGAAGAAAACGAATCAGTCAGAACGGAGAAAAACAGCGTCATCGTTCTTGGTTCAGGGCCGATCCGGATCGGCCAGGGAGTCGAATTTGACTATGCGACCGTTCATTCGGTCTGGGCCATTAAAGAAGCCGGCTATGAAGCGATCATTATCAACAACAACCCTGAGACGGTTTCAACAGACTTCAGCATTTCTGACAAGCTTTATTTTGAGCCGCTCACTGTTGAAGATGTCATGCATATCATCGATTTAGAGCAGCCGAAAGGTGTCGTCGTCCAGTTTGGCGGGCAGACAGCGATCAACCTCGCCGATGAACTGGCGGAGCGGGGAGTTGAAATCCTTGGAACGTCGCTTGAAGATTTGGATCGTGCAGAAGACCGCGACAAGTTCGAACAGGCGCTTGAAACGCTGAACGTACCGCAGCCGCTCGGAAAAACCGCTACATCTGTAGAAGGCGCCGTTGAAATCGCCGCTCATATCGGGTATCCGGTCCTTGTCCGCCCATCGTATGTTCTCGGGGGACGGGCGATGGAGATCGTTTACCATGAAGCAGAGCTTCTTCATTACATGGAGAACGCGGTAAAGATTAATCCGCAGCACCCTGTATTAATCGATAAATATTTGATCGGAAAAGAAATCGAAGTGGATGCGATCTCTGACGGTGAAACGGTCGTCATTCCGGGCATTATGGAACATATCGAACGCGCCGGCGTCCATTCGGGAGACTCGATTGCCGTGTACCCGCCGCAATCTCTTTCAGATGAAATTAAGAGAAAGATTGAACAATACACGATTGAACTTGCGAAAGGCTTAAACATTATCGGACTGCTCAACATTCAATTTGTTTTATCAAAAGATGAAGTTTACGTCCTTGAAGTGAATCCGAGATCGAGCCGCACGGTGCCGTTCCTCAGCAAAATCACAGGAATTCCGATGGCGAATCTCGCGACTAAAGTCATTCTTGGCCGGAAGCTGGGTGACATGGGCTATACAGAAGGCTTGCAAAAAGAACAGGAAGGCGTATATGTCAAAGTGCCGGTCTTCTCGTTCGCGAAGCTGAGAAGAGTAGATATTACTCTCGGACCGGAAATGAAATCGACCGGAGAAGTCATGGGCAAAGACAGCACATTGGAAAAGGCGCTTTACAAAGGACTGATTGCATCAGGCATCCAGATTCCGAATTACGGGTCAGTGCTTCTGACCGTTGCTGATAAAGATAAAGAGGAAGGGCTTTTGATCGCCAAACGGTTCCATGCCATCGGCTACAAGATTTTGGCTACAGAAGGAACGGCCGGCTATTTGCGGGAAGCATCCGTCCCGGTTAAAACCGTCGGTAAAATCGGTGAAGAAGGCACAAATCTGCTTGACGTCATCCGAAACGGAGAAGCACAGTTCGTCGTCAACACGCTCACAAAAGGAAAGCAGCCGGCAAGAGACGGCTTCAGAATCAGACGTGAATCTGTTGAAAACGGAGTGGCCTGCCTGACATCCCTCGATACCGCCGAAGCGATTTTGCGGGTGCTTGAAAGCATGAGCTTCCGCGCAGATCATATGCCTGCGGCCAAGATCGAGCAAGAGGCGGCTATTGTCAGATGAAAAAAGAATATATGACGGTTCGTTCAAACGAGTGTATAGCCGACGACATTTATCAAATGGTGCTTGGGGGAGAGCTTGCCGACGCGTGCAGCACCCCCGGCCAGTTCCTTCACTTAAAAGTCTCAGATTCTGTGACCCCGCTGTTGAGAAGGCCGATCAGCATCGCAAATGTTGACAAGGCCAAGCAGGAGATCACGATGATCTATCGCAAGGAAGGGGAAGGAACAAGCCTTCTTTCTTCAAAACAAAAAGGTGATCAGGTCGATGTCCTTGGCCCGCTCGGAAACGGATTTCCGGCCGATTCGCTCGACCCCGGAAAAACGGCATTGCTTGTCGGAGGAGGCATCGGTGTGCCGCCCCTTTACGAGCTTTCTAAACAGCTGACAAAGAAAGGGATCAGCGTTATCCACGTGCTGGGATTTGCTTCGGCAAAAGATGTCTTTTATGAGCGGGAATTCAGTGAGTACGGACAAGTGTATATCGCGACTGCCGACGGCACACACGGATCAAAAGGGTTTGTTACGGACGTCATCGAAGTCGAGGGGCTTCAGTTTGACTACCTTCTTGCCTGCGGACCGACGCCGATGTTGAAAGCTTTGAAACATCGCTATCCGGACAAAGACGTTTATCTTTCAATGGAAGAGCGGATGGGCTGCGGAATCGGCGCCTGTTTTGCCTGTGTATGCCATACGGAGCAAAGTGAAACATCGTATGTGAAAGTTTGTCTCGACGGCCCTGTTTTTAAAGCGCAGGAGGTGCTTTTGTAATGCTAGAAGTGAATTTGCCAGGCCTTAAATTGAAAAATCCGATCATGCCGGCCTCAGGCTGCTTTGGCTTCGGAAAAGAGTTTGCCAACTTTTACGACCTTTCCTGTCTTGGCGCAATCATGATTAAAGCGACGACGAGCGAGCCACGCTTCGGAAATCCGACACCGAGAGTCGCTGAGACGCAGGCAGGCATGCTCAATGCGATCGGCCTGCAAAATCCGGGTCTTCAGGCTGTCATGGAGAGAGAGCTGCCATGGCTTGAACAATTCGACACGCCGATTATAGCCAATGTCGCCGGCTCGCAGCTTGAGGATTATGTGGAGGTTGCCGAAGAAATCAGCAAGGCTCCGAACGTTCACGCACTTGAGCTCAATATTTCCTGCCCGAACGTAAAAACCGGAGGAATCGCCTTCGGGACGAGTCCCGAAATGGCGAGTGAGCTGACGAAGGCGGTTAAAGAGGTTTCGAGTGTGCCCGTCTATGTGAAGCTGTCGCCGAATGTCGCCGACATTGCCGAAATCGCTCTTGCGATTGAAGAAGCGGGAGCGGACGGCTTGACAATGATTAACACTTTGGTCGGCATGAGGCTGGATTTAAAAACGGGAAAACCGATCTTGGCCAATAAAACCGGAGGATTATCAGGCCCTGCCGTAAAACCGGTGGCGATCCGGATGGTATATGAAGTCAGCCAGAAAGTCAGCATTCCGATTATCGGCATGGGCGGCGTTCAGTCTGCTGAAGATGCACTCGAATTTTTGCTGGCTGGAGCAAGCGCTGTCGCCGTCGGCACGGCCAACTTCGTCAACCCGTTTGCCTGCCCGGAGATCATTAAAGATCTGCCGCGCGTTTTAGAAAAATACGGATACAAATCTTTGAACGAGTGTATCGGAAGGAGCTGGAAGGATGAAACATACGCCGCCCATCATCGCGCTTGATTTTGCATCAGCACAGGAATCATTGGCATTTTTAGATCGTTTTCAAGGAGAAAAACTGTTTGTGAAGGTGGGGATGGAGCTTTTTTATCAAGAAGGCCCTTCCGTCCTTGAAGAACTCAACATGAGGGACTGCCGTATTTTCTTGGATTTAAAATGCCATGACATTCCGACGACCGTATATAAAGCAATGAAAAGGCTGGCGGGATTTGGTGTCAATTTAGTCAACGTCCACGCAGCTGGAGGGAAGCAAATGATGGAAGCAGCGCTGGAAGGTCTTGAAGCAGGAACAGCAGCAGGACAAAAGCGGCCGTCCTTAATCGCGGTGACACAGCTGACAAGTACGTCGCAAGACATGCTTAAACATGAACTGCTGATAGAAACGCCGCTGAATGACACCGTTCTTCACTACAGCAGACTGGCGGAAGAAAGCGGACTTGACGGTGTTGTCTGTTCCGCTCATGAAGCCGAACACATCTATCAGGCTGTGGCGCCTACTTTTCTGACCGTCACACCGGGAATTCGCTTAGAGGAGGACAAAAACAATGATCAGGTCAGAGTGGCGACGCCGTCTTATGCAAGGGAAAATGGCGTTTCAGCGATCGTCGTCGGCCGTTCGATCACACAAGCTGAAGACCCTGTATCAGCCTATCAGAAAATAGCACTTCAGTGGGAGGGAACGAAGGCATGAAAACAGATATAGCAAACCATCTACTAAAGATCAAGGCGGTTTTCCTGCGGCCGAATGAGCCGTTTACATGGGCGAGCGGCATCTTATCGCCGATCTACTGCGACAATCGTCTGACACTTTCATATCCAGAAGTGAGGGATGACATCGCTTCAGGTCTGGCCGAACTGATAAAAGACAAGTTTCCGGAAGCGGACATGATCGCCGGTACGGCGACCGCGGGTATTCCGCATGCCGCACTCGCCGCTGACAGACTCCGTCTGCCGATGTGCTATGTCAGAAGCAAGCCGAAGGCGCACGGAAAAGGAAACCAAATTGAAGGGGCAGTCAAAGCAGGGCAGAAAGTCGTTGTGATTGAAGATTTAATTTCAACCGGCGGAAGCGTTCTTGAAGCCGCAGCCGCGTTAAAAGCGGCCGGATGTGATGTGCTGGGCGTCACCGCCATTTTCACATACGGCCTCCCCCAAGCAGCTAGCGCTTTCAGTGAAGCAAATGTCGACTATGATACACTGACTGACTATGACACCTTGACAGAAGCCGCTCTTGCCGGCGGCTATATTAGTGAAGCGGATGCCGACAAGCTGAAAGAATGGAAAGTCAATCCCGAGTCCAAAACTTGGATGAAAAAGTGATAAAAGCCGTGTTCCCTTTAAAGGGGAGCGGCTTTTTTGCGTCTTTTTTCAGGCTGGATACTAGTAAAATAGCATCATTTTTATTTTTTATTAATCCTATAAAAAAAGTCGGGTTGACTTTTATTCGAATTGTGCTAAAATTTTAAAATAACAAAAGCAAACTTATCAAGAGTGGTGGAGGGACTGGCCCGATGAAACCCGGCAACCTGCGTATAACGTAAGGTGCTACTTCCAGCAAAATGCCCTCATTTTGAGAGATAAGGAATATCAGAAGTTCCTCATCTTTCTTTCAAATTTGGAAGAAAGATTTTAATTTTTACGGGGCAGAGGAGGAGCTAGAAGTGAAAACAGATGAGCAGCTCGAAAAAGTGATCATCACAATGAAAGACATGCTGAAAGACATGAATTACGGATCTATCACATTCGTTGTTCAAGACGGCAAAGTCATTCAAATCGAAAAAAATGAAAAAATAAGATTGAAATAGCTGACTAGACAAACTAGAGGCGGTTTTCACAGTTTTTTTCTGTTGGAAGCCGTCTTTTTTGTTGGCGAAAAAAGGGGGAACCGAAAATTTTTACTTACAGTACATGGGAGGAACCGAACATCTCTTTTCAAGAGGATGACTTATACAAAGGAGCGCTTTCCGTTCTGAAATGGGCGTACGGCCATTACGGAGACCAGCTCGTATATGCATGCAGTTTCGGGATTGAAGGGATCGTCCTGATCGATTTGATTTACAAAGTAAAAAAAGATGCCGTCATCGTTTTTCTTGATACAGGGCTTCATTTTAAAGAAACGTATGAAACGATCAACGCTGTCAAAGAACGATATCCGGGCCTTCAGATTATCATGAAAAAGCCGGAGCTCACCGTCGAACAGCAAGCGTGGGAATACGGAGACGAACTTTGGAAGACCGCTCCGAATTCCTGCTGTGAAATGAGGAAGGTCATTCCTCTCCGGGAGACGCTTTCAGGTTATCCGGCATGGCTGTCAGGCCTGCGCCGCGAGCAATCCGAAGGACGCAGAAATACGAACTTCTTAAATAAAGACGAAAAATTCAAGTCCATTAAAGTTTGTCCGCTCATCCATTGGACGTGGAAGGATATATGGAGATATGTGACAAAACACGACCTGCCGTACAATCCGCTTCACGACCAAGGATATCCGAGCATCGGCTGTGCGCCGTGCACCTCTCCGGCCTTTACGATGGAAGATCTTCGTTCCGGACGCTGGAACGGATCAAATAAAACAGAATGCGGACTACACGAGTAAGGAGATGAGTCATGGAACTTGCCGCCATTATATTTAGCATGTTTTTTGCGGTGAACATCGGAGCGAGCGGTGCAGCGGCTTCTATGGGCATCGCCTACGGATCGGAAGCGGTGAAAAAAAAGCTCCACGCGCTCTTGATCTGTGCGGCCGGCGTTCTCTCGGGAGCCGTCATCGGCGGAGGAAATGTCGTGAAAACGATCAGCTCAGGCATCATTCCAGAACGGGTGATTACGCTTGAAATCGTCTGCATTATCATCGGCTCAGCCGCGTTGTCGCTTTTTATCGCAAATGTTCTCGGCATTCCACTTTCGACAAGTGAAGTGACAGTCGGATCTGTCGTCGGAGTCGGTGTCGCATACCAAGTTTTGTTTGTCAAATCTTTGCTTGTTATCGTCTCATTTTGGGTGATTGTTCCGATCGTTGCTTTTTCTTTTACATTTTTTATGGCGAAGGTCATCAAAAAAACGATAAAACGTCCAGCCTCAGGAAAAAAAGCAAAGGTTTTGACGGTTCTTCTTTTAATGACCGGATTTTTCGAGGCCTTCTCAGCGGGTATGAACAATGTGGCAAATGCTGTGGGTCCTTTGGTGGCGGCGCATGTTTTGACAGTCGGAGAAGGAACGCTGTACGGCGGACTGTTTGTCGCGCTCGGCGCCCTTTTATTGGGGCGGCGCGTTCTTGAAACGAACGGCAAAAAGATTACGAGATTCTCAAAAGGAGAGGGGATCCTTCTGTCGGGAACAGGAGCGGGGCTTGTGATGATCAGCTCAATTTTCGGCCTCCCTGTTCCGCTTGCGCAAGTAACTTCATCTTCTATTATAGGAATGGGGATGGCAAAAAACGGCGGCAATGTTTTTCATAAACAGGTGGTCAAAACGATGCTGAAAGTGTGGATCGTATCGCCGTTCCTTTCGTTAAGCCTATCGTACATGCTGGTCAGCCTTTTATTAAAAGGAGACTATTACGCTCTCATCGTCGTCACGAGCGTTCTTTTGGCATCTGTCGGAACGATCAGCCTGATGAGGGCGGTAAGAAAAGAACACAGCTCTGTCCATGAACAGGGCGGAGGAATTTAAACATCGAGCAGGAGGAAAAAGTCTTATGAGTTTAGCACCACATGGCGGTGTATTGGTCAACCGCGTAAATGAAACATACGATTATCAACATATTGCACAGGAAATTGAGCTTGATCTGATCGCTTTTGCCGATTTGGAACTGATCGGAATCGGAGCATACAGCCCGATTCAAGGCTTTCTGACAGAGAAAGACTATCTCTCAGTAGTAGAGAATATGAGACTGGCCGGCGGTGAGGTATGGACGCTCCCGATCACTCTTCCGGTAGATGAACAAAAAGCGGTTCAATTAAAAACAGGCGATACCGTCCGCCTCACTTACAACGGAGAAACATACGGCGTCATTGACATCGAAGATATCTATACACCGGATAAGAAAACGGAAGCCGTACGAATCTATAAAACTGACGAACTTGAGCATCCGGGCGTCAAAAAATTATTTGAACGGGGAGACGTCTATGTCGGCGGCCCGATCACCCTCATTAAACGGAGCGAAAAGCAATTTCCAGCGCACACGTTTGAACCTGCGGCAACGAGACAAAAATTTGCTGAGCTGGGCTGGAAAACGATTGTCGGATTCCAAACGAGAAACCCGGTTCACAGAGCACACGAATACATTCAAAAGACGGCGCTCGAAACGGTTGACGGTCTTTTCCTCAATCCGCTGGTCGGAGAAACGAAATCAGATGATATCCCGGCAGACGTCCGCATGGAAAGCTATCAGGTGCTGCTTGACGGGTATTACCCGAAAGACCGTGTCTTCCTCGGCGTTTTCCCGGCGGCCATGCGCTATGCTGGTCCGAAAGAGGCGATCTTCCATGCCCTCGTCAGAAAAAATTACGGCTGCACACACTTTATCGTCGGAAGAGACCATGCAGGAGTCGGCGATTACTATGGAACATATGAAGCACAGGAGCTGTTTGATCAATTCAAACCTGAAGAGATCGGCATTACCCCGCTCAAGTTTGAACACAGCTTTTACTGCAATATCTGCGGATCAATGGCAACGGCGAAAACATGCCCGCACGATAAAGAACACCATGTTATTTTATCAGGCACAAAGGTAAGGGGAATGCTGAGAAACGGCGAATTTCCGCCGAGCACATTCAGCCGCCCGGAAGTCATTCAAACATTAATCAAAGGCTTAGCAGCCGGAGTTTCTTAAGGAGGAGCAGCTTTGGTGAATAAAGATATCGTCTGGCATGAAGCATCCATTACTAAGCATGAATATCATGCAAAAAATAAACATAAAAGCTCGATCATTTGGCTGACGGGCCTAAGCGGTTCTGGAAAATCTACGATCGCCAATGCCGCTGCCCGCGAGTTGTTTGAAGAAGGATACCAGGTGACAGTGCTTGACGGCGATAATGTCAGGCACGGGTTGAACAAAGACCTCGGATTTTCTGACGAGGACAGAAAAGAAAATATCCGCCGGATCGGCGAGGTCGCAAAACTGTTTGTCGAACAAGGCACCATCGTCATTACGGCATTTATTTCTCCTTTTAAAGAAGACCGCGATGTCATCAGGCAGCTGGTTGAGGAAGATGAGTTTCATGAAGTCTATGTCAATTGCGACTTAGAAACGTGCGAACAGCGGGATCCGAAAGGCTTATACAAAAAAGCGAGAAACGGGGAGATTCCATTTTTCACCGGAATCGATTCGCCTTATGAAGAACCCGAAGCACCGGAGCTTGTGCTTGATACGAGTCAAAACGACCGAAACGCATGCAAAAACCAGCTCGTCGAATACGTGAAAACACATGCAAAATCATTCGGAAAATAAAAAGCGCGATCAATAGGAAAGTGCAGCTGATGCACTTTCCTATTTCATAAAGAAAACGTTTGGTTTTTGTGATATTTTCGGGCGCCAAACGCTTTCTTTATGATTTATAATGAGTTGAGGAAGATGCTGATCAGATCGGGGGGAGATCTAAGATGGGGAAAGTATATATCGTTGGGGCAGGTCCAGGAGACCCCGATTTACTGACGATCAAAGCTTTAAAAGCCATCCAAAAAGCCGACGTCATTTTGTATGACAGGCTTGTGAATAAACAGATTTTACAGCATGCCAAAGCGGAAGCAGATTTGATTTACTGCGGAAAGCTTCCAGACTACCACATGATGAAGCAGGAGACGATCAACCATTTTCTCGTCAAGTATGCGAAGAAGGGGAAAACCGTTGTCAGGCTGAAAGGGGGAGACCCTTTCGTATTCGGCAGGGGCGGAGAGGAAGCAGAAACCCTTGCTGAGAACGGGATTTCTTTTGAAATCATTCCCGGGATCACCTCTGGGATAGCCGCAGCCGCATATGCCGGCATTCCCGTGACTCATCGGGAGGCAAGCTCAAACGTCGCTTTCGTGACAGGCCATTACAAAAAAGAAGAAGAATTTGAAGAGAAATGGAAAGCGCTCGCCACAGGGATTGATACCCTTGTGATTTATATGGGGATGAAAAACATTCACCAAATCGAAAGGCTGTTAATTGACAATGGCAGAGACCGGTCAACTCCTGCCGCTTTCATTCATTGGGGCACGACCGAAAAGCAAAAAACGGTGCTTTGCACGGTAGAAACGCTGGCTGAAACCGTCGAAAATGAGAATATTACGAATCCGAGCCTGATTGTCATCGGCGATGTGGTTCATTTCCGCTCGAAATTAAACTGGTTTGAAACCGAGCTGAAAAATACGGCATTAAGCGAGGCGTTATAGGATGAAACAAGCTATATTGTATATCGGCCACGGCAGCCGTCTGAAAAAAGCCCAAAAAGAGGCGGCCGCTTTTCTGGAAGGCTGCAAAGGAAACATGTCCGAACCGATTCAGGAAGTCTCTTTTTTGGAACTGGCAGCGCCGGATATCGAAACGGGCTTTAAAACATGCGCGGAAAAGGGAGCGACACATATTGCGGCCGTTCCGCTTCTGCTTTTGACCGCCGCGCATGCCAAAAAAGACATCCCCGAGGAGCTCGCCGATGTTTCTTCCCGGTATCCTTCCATCCGCGTCACGTACGGTAAACCGATCGGGGTCGACCAGGAAGTTGTCAAAGCCGTTTTAACGCGGATTGAAGAAACGGGAACACCTTATGAAAATGCAAGGGTCGTGTTGATCGGAAGAGGAAGTTCAGATCCCGATGTCAAGCGGGATGTCAATGAAATATGTGTCCGCCTTAAAGAGCTCGCTCCAGTTGAAACGGTCATTCCCTGTTTTATGACAGCTTGCAAGCCGTATTACCGGGATGTTTTTGCAGAGCTTGAGGAGGCCCGCGGAAAAACGACTTTCATCGTTCCGTATCTGCTGTTTACCGGAATGCTGATGAATGAGATCGAAAGAGAAGTCGAAAAACTGAAAGAAACCAATCCTGATGTTGTGCTCACTGAATATCTCGGCTTTCACCCCCATATTCAACAAGCCTTTTTAAACCGCGTTGAAGAGGCCGTTTTAAATAAAGACAGCCGCTTTGATTTCAAAGGAGTATCCGATGCTGCCTCTGCACATTAATATAAGCGGAAAAAGGGTGGCCATTGCCGGGGGAGGGCGGATTGCGGCAAGACGGCTGCAAACGGTCATCAGTGAAGGTGCAGCCGTTACCGTGATCAGCCCTGAAGCATCTGCTGAAATGCTTGAATTGATTGAGACATACCGTGTACATTGGAAGAAAAAGAAAGCGGAGCCAGCCGATTTCAAAGGAGCGTTTCTGATCATTCTCGCAACCGATGATCCTGAAGTGAACAAGCGGATTGCCCAATCAGTCTCAGATCATCAGCTAGTGAATGTTGCAAGTGAAGCGGAACGCGGCAATGTATACGTTCCAAAAATCATAAATAAAGGAAACATTACAATCTCTGTCTCGACAAACGGAGCAAGTCCGCGCCACACGATCGAACTGGCCGGACAGATCGAAGAGCTGGTCGATGATCAGCTTGTCCGTGAAATCGGAGAGCTTTTCAACAAAAGAAGAGGCCCGAACCATTGATGGTTCAGGCCTTTTTTGTATTTAGCGCGATTTTTTCAGCTTGATGACAAGGTCTTCATCAGGAGTCACAAACACGGTTTGCTGGCGGTCATAGGTGACAAACCCCGGTTTTGCGCCATTCGGCTTTTTGACATAGCGTATTTTTGTATAGTCAACAGGCACTGATGCTGAATTTTTGGCTTTGCTGTAGTAGGCTGCGATCTGAGCCGCTTCAAGAATGGTTTTCTCATCAGGCTCACTCGTTTTAATGACGACATGTGAACCGGGAATATCTTTCGTATGAAGCCAGATGTCGTCGCGGGCGGCATGCTTCATCGTTAAATACTCATTTTGCTTGTTGTTTTTTCCGACCAGAATCGTTTCTCCAGTCGAAGATTCATATGTTTCAAGGGAAGGCGCCTGTTTTTTTGGCTTTTTCTGGCCCTGCGGCTGTTTGGCGCGTAAATATTTTCCTTCGGCAAGCTCTTCGCGAATTTCATTTAAATCCTTTGGCGAGGCTGATGACAGCTGCTGAATCAGCTGATCGAAATAAGCAATTTCCTCTTCAGCCAGTCTGATCTGCTCTTGAACGACTTTCACGGAATTTTTAGCCTTCTGATATTTTGTAAAATAGCTTTGTGCGTTTTCTGACGGCGTTTTGTTCGGATTGAGCGGAATGGTGATCTCTCCGCCGTTTTCATCATAATAGTTGATCACTTTCGCCGATTTATCGCCTTTTTTCAGCTGGTAGAGGTTCGCTGTCAAAAGCTCTCCGTAAAGCTGATACTCTTTTGCATGTTCAGAATGTGCCAGCGTTTTTTCAAGCTTCTTGATTTTATTTTCGTTCTTTTTCTTTTCATTGATGACGAACCGTTCTAAATCATGGGCCTGCTGTTTAACGCGATCCCGTTCCGCTTTGCCGAAATAAAAGCGGTCCAGGAGTCCGCTCAGCGTCTCAAACATTCGTTTATCGCCTTTTAAATGGGTCAAATCAAGCAGATAAAAATATTCTTTTCCGCCTTGTGACACAAGCTGAGGGGCAAAACGCCGCTGTTTGACAGCAGCAAACATCTCCATCAGCCCATTCGGAAGCGTCGCCCTGTTGGCGAGCCCTGCGCGGTGCAGGGCTTCTTTTGCAAACAGAGGAGAGACGCCGGAAAAGGTATCAACAATCTGTCTGTCCAATTTTCCTTCCTGAAAATTCAGGTGGCGGAGAATGTCCTCTTGTTCAGCCTCAAGCGGTGAAATTTTGTTCTGTGCGGGAGGCAGAATGTAATCGTAGCCGGGAAGGACGGTCCGGTAGCTGTTCACGGAAGGAGAAAGGTGTTTCAAACTGTCAATAATCACGTCTTTTTCCCCGTCAGTCAAGACAATGTTGCTGTGTCTTCCCATAATCTCAACGAAAAGCTTTCTGATGAGCGTATCGCCGATTTCATTGCGGCTTCGAATGTGAAAAACCATCATTCTGTCCATTCCGATTTGTTCAATGTGTTCGATAAATCCGCCTTCCAGATGCTTGCGAAGCAGCATGCAAAACATCGGCGGAGTGCTCGGATTATCATATGTTTCGTTTGTGAGGTGAACCCGTGCATAGCTTGGATGGGCGGAGAGCAGCAATTTAACATTCCGCCCGTTCGCCCTGATGTGGAAAACAAGCTCGTGCTTAAACGGCTGGTGGATCTTTGCAATCCGCCCGCCCTGAATCGTTTTGTTTAATTCTTCTATCATTCCATATGTAAAAATGCCGTCGAAAGACATATTCAAAACACCCTTTTCTCATTATTCCTCTAACGTCAAATGACCATTCAATAATTATAGCATGATTTGGGACGAGTCTGAATAAATTGACTTATAAGAGACGGGGTTCTCAGAAAGCTTTAAGGGCAGGAGGAGTGGACGATTCAATGAAATGGCACGAGATGGGACAAACCGAATTGTTAAACATAACAAAAACGTCCATTAACAAAGGTTTGACAGAAACAGAGGCCGAAAAGCGGCTTGAAAGACACGGGGCAAACGAACTTCAAGAAGGGGAAAAAACCTCGGCGCTCGCATTGTTTTTTTCTCAATTTAAAGATTTTATGGTTCTTGTGCTGCTGGCGGCGACACTGATTTCGGGTTTTCTAGGAGAATATATTGATGCGATCGCCATCATTGCGATCATCTTTGTGAATGGTATTCTCGGGTTTTTTCAGGAAAGGCGGGCGGAAAGATCCCTTGAGGCACTGAAGGAGCTTTCTGCCCCTCAAGTGACCGTTCTTCGGGAGGGAAGCTGGGTTAAAGTCCCTTCAAAAGAGCTTGTGCCGGGCGATGTGGTGCGCTTTTCAAGCGGCGACAGAATCGGCGCCGATCTCAGGCTCGTCGAGACGAAAAGCCTTGAAATTGAAGAATCGGCACTTACCGGTGAATCGCTTCCTGTATCGAAACATTCGGACGTGTTTCAGGCTTCCGACGTTTCTTTGGGCGATTTAACGAATATGGCCTTTATGGGAACCCTTGTCACAAGGGGAAGCGGCACCGGTGTTGTGATAGGCACTGGAATGAACTCAGCGATGGGGAAAATCGCCGATATGCTTGAATCGGCCGGAAACACAGCGACTCCGCTGCAAAGAAGGCTGGAAGAGCTCGGCAAGATTCTGATTGTGGCCGCCCTTCTGCTAACGCTTCTTGTTGTCGTGGCAGGAGTGGTCCAAGGTCATGACCTGTACAGTATGTTTTTAGCCGGTGTTTCACTCGCCGTCGCCGCTATACCTGAAGGGCTGCCTGCGATCGTCACGGTCGCCCTGTCCCTCGGCGTACAGCGGATGATCAAGCAGAAATCGATCGTCAGAAAGCTGCCTGCTGTCGAGACGCTAGGGTGTGCCTCCATTATTTGTTCTGATAAAACGGGGACGATGACGCAAAACAAAATGACGGTCACACATGTCTGGTCTGGGGGAAATACGTGGAACGTGTCAGGCATCGGGTATGATCCTGAAGGCTCTTTCAGCATAAACGGGCGCGGCATTCAAATCAAAAATCACAAATCGCTGCAGCAGGTGCTGCTGTTCGGTGCGCTATGCAATTCATCTTCAATCATCGAAGAAGACGGCGAATTCCGCTTGGACGGAGATCCGACAGAGGGCGCCTTGCTGACGGCGGCCAAAAAAGCGGGTTTTACAGATCGGTATGTTGACGAACATTTTAAAGTGATCGAAGAGTATCCGTTTGATTCCTCGCGGAAAATGATGTCGGTCATTGTTGAAGACAGAAGCGGCAAGCGGTTTGTCGTTACAAAGGGCGCCCCTGATGTCTTGATGAAAAGGTCATCACACACGCTGAAAGAGGGGAAACGAGAGGCGTTTACAAAAGAAAGGCATGCCGAAACAAGCGCAGCACTGGAGCGGCTCGCCTCACAGGCCCTGAGGACCATCGCTGTCGCTTATAAACCGATAAAGGAAACAGAGACCCTTGCGCTTGAAAAAGCGGAATCCGGTTTAACATTTATCGGCCTTTTAGGTATGATTGATCCGCCGCGGCCGGAAGTGAAAAAAGCCATCAAAGAATGCCGGGAAGCGGGCATCAAAACCGTGATGATCACCGGAGATCATGTAACGACAGCGACCGCGATCGCCAAAGACCTGAGCCTCTTGCCGAAAAGCGGAAAAGTCATGGACGGGCAGATGCTGAACGAGCTCTCACAGGAAGAGCTGACTGATATCGTTGACGATGTCTACGTGTTTGCGAGAGTATCCCCCGAACACAAGCTGAAAATCGTTACCGCTTATCAGGAAAAAGGCCATATCGTCGCCATGACGGGAGACGGCGTCAATGATGCGCCGGCCATCAAGCAGGCCGATATCGGGGTCGCCATGGGGATCACCGGGACAGATGTCGCCAAAGAAGCTTCGTCACTGATTCTCTTAGATGATAACTTTGCTACAATCAAAGCGGCGATCAAGGAAGGACGGAACATCTATGAAAATATCAGAAAGTTCATCAGATATCTGCTCGCATCCAATGTAGGAGAAATTCTTGTCATGCTGTTTGCGATGCTGCTGGCCCTGCCGCTGCCGCTGGTGCCGATTCAAATTCTCTGGGTCAACCTTGTGACAGACGGGCTTCCTGCCATGGCACTTGGAATGGATCAGCCTGAGGGCGATGTCATGCAGAGAAAACCGCGGAACCCGAAAGAGGGCGTGTTTGCGAGGGGGCTCGGCTGGAAAGTTGTCTCGCGCGGGTTTTTAATCGGGACTGCAACGCTTGGAGCGTTCATGTTTATTTACAACCGCAATCCGCAAGCGCTTGAATACGCTCAAACTGTCGCTTTTGCAACACTTGTGCTTGCCCAGCTGATTCATGTGTTTGACTGTCGGAGTGAGCGGTCCATTTTTGACCGAAATCCGTTTGAGAACCTGTATTTGCTCGGTGCTGTGCTGTCTTCCGTTTTATTGCTGCTGGTTGTGATTTATTATCCGCCGCTTCAGCCGATCTTCCACACTGTTCCAATTTTAATGGCAGACTGGCTTTTGATTATCGGCATGTCGGCCATTCCAACTTTTTTGCTTGCCGGGTCACTTTTGACAAGAAAAAAATAGGCTTGTATGATATAATCTTAAAGGTAATAGAGGTTTCTATTGCCTTTTCATCTTGCGTAAATTTAAATTGAAGTCTTTTTCACTTATACAGAATTGGGTGTGTTTTATGATACGCAGTATGACCGGTTTCGGCAGTGCGAGCAAAACGAAGAATGGGCTGACAGCAGCTGTTGAGCTGAAATCTGTCAACTATCGGTTTAAAGAAGTGAACGCCCGCATGCCAAGAACTTTGCTCTATTTAGAAGACAAAATAAAGCAAACGATTTTTAAACATATACAAAGAGGAAGGCTGGAGCTGTTCGTTTCGGTTGATGACGAGGCTTTGGTCAGCCGGAAAATCCAGGTTGACTGGCCGCTGCTTGATGAGTACCTGAAAGCCGCAGGCGAAATGAAAGACCGCTGCCGGCTTTCAGGCGAGGTTACGCTACATGACGCCTTTCAGTTTGAACACGTCATCCAAATCGAAGAGGAGCCCGTTCACAATGAACAGCTTGAACAGGTGCTGCTTGAAGCGGTTGAGGCGGCTGTTCTTGAATTGTGCACCATGCGCGAAGCAGAAGGGCTGAGGCTTAAAGAAGATTGTCTTTTGCACATTGCTAAGCTTGAAAAGCTGACAGACGACATCGCAAAGCTCGCTCCCCGGGTTGTCGACCATTATCGGGAGCGCCTTGAGGCGCGGCTTGAAGAATGGTCGACAGACCGTCTCGATGAGAGCCGCCTGCTGACTGAAGTGGCCTTGTTTGCTGACCGTTCCGACATCACGGAAGAAGTGACAAGGCTGAAAAGCCATTTCCGCCAGTTCCGCGATATTTGCGAGACGGGCGGCGCGGCAGGGCGAAAACTCGATTTTCTCGTTCAGGAGCTCAACCGCGAAGCCAACACGATCGGCTCAAAAGCAAATGATCACCAAATCACAAAACATGTGGTCGAAATGAAAAGCTCTATTGAAAAAATAAAAGAACAAGTGCAAAATATAGAATAGCGATTGTGCGTATTGTTTACGGACGATCTCAACAGGTTAAACTAGAGACGTCCAAGTACAGGGGGAACGTATAAGATGACGATTAAACTGATTAATATCGGCTTTGGAAATATCATATCCGCGAATCGGCTCATCTCGATTGTGAGTCCGGAGTCCGCGCCGATCAAACGGATGATCCAGGACGCGAGAGACCGCGGCATGCTTATAGATGCTACATATGGAAGAAGAACCCGTGCGGTTGTTATAATGGATAGTGACCATATCATCTTATCTGCCGTCCAGCCTGAGACAGTAGCACAAAGGCTTTCCGTTAAAGAAGAAATTATGGATGAAGGGCAGGGATAGGAGCTATATGAAAGAAAGAGGATTATTAATCGTTCTCTCCGGCCCTTCAGGCGTCGGAAAAGGAACAGTCAGACAGGCGCTGTTTGCTCAGGAGGACACGAAATTTGAATATTCGATTTCGGTGACGACCAGAAAGCCGAGGCAAGGCGAGAGAGACGGCATCGATTACTTTTTTAAAACACGTGAAGAGTTTGAAAACATGATCGAGAATAACAAGCTGCTCGAATGGGCCGAATATGTCGGCAACTATTACGGAACGCCGGTCGATTACGTTGAACAGACCTTAGAGGACGGAAAGGATGTTTTTCTTGAAATCGAGGTGCAGGGTGCGCTTCAGGTCAGGAAGGCTTTTCCTGAAGGCTTGTTTATCTTTTTGGCGCCGCCGAGCCTTTCCGAGCTGAAAAACCGGATCGTGACAAGAGGGACGGAAACAGAAGCCCTGATTGAAAACCGGATGAACGCGGCGAAGGAAGAAATCGAATTGATGGACGCCTATGACTATGTTGTCGAAAATGACAATATCGAACTTGCATGCGAAAGAATCAAAGCAATCGTTCTCGCCGAACATTTAAGGCGCGACCGCGTTGCCCCAAGATATAAGAAAATGCTGGAGGTTGAATAACTTATGCTAGATCCGTCAATTGACTCTTTAATGAATAAACTGGATTCGAAATATACACTTGTGACTGTGTCAGCAAGACGCGCCCGCGAAATGCAGATAAACAAAAATCAGCATATCGAAAATCCGAAGTCGCATAAATATGTCGGCAAAGCATTGGAAGAAATTGATGCCGGCCTGCTTACTTTTGAAAAAGAAAATCGCTAATAGCTGTAAAAATAGCAACCTATACATTAGGTTGTTATTTTTTTCAGGGCCATCCAACAGAACATAAGGGGGAGAAAACGATGCTGAAAGATCGAAACATCCTGCTCTGTGTAAGCGGAGGAATTGCTGTATACAAAGCAGCCGCATTGACAAGCAAGCTTGTGCAGGCAGGTGCCAATGTAAAAGTTATCATGACAAAATCCGCCTGCGAATTTGTTTCCCCGCTCACCTTCCAGGCGCTCTCGCGTCATGACGTATATACAGATACATTTGAAGAGCGGAATCCTCGCGTGATTGCCCATATCGACGCTGCGGACTGGGCTGATCTGGTGATTGTTGCACCTGCAACAGCCAATATCATTGGCAAGCTTGCCTCAGGGATTGCTGATGACATGCTGACGACGACGCTATTAGCGACAACAGCACCTGTGTGGATCGCTCCAGCCATGAACGTTCATATGTATGACCACCCGGCCGTGAAACGGAATATCAGCGTTCTCTACAATGACGGCTGCCGGTTTATCGAACCGAGTGAAGGCTATCTTGCGTGCGGCTATGTCGGCAAAGGCAGACTGGAGGAGCCGGAACGGATCGTCCAATTGGCTGAAGAGCATTTTGCAGTCGCTAAAACCGCCTCATTAGCCGGGAAACATGTTGTGGTCACAGCAGGTCCGACAAGGGAGCAAGTCGACCCTGTCCGCTTTTTCTCAAACCGTTCGACGGGGAAAATGGGCTATGCCTTTGCTGAAGAAGCGGCTAAACAAGGCGCGCGCGTGACGCTGGTTAGCGGGCCGACATCGCTTGAAGCTCCGGCAGGGGTTGACGTTGTACAAGTCCAATCGGCAGAAGAGATGTATCATGCGGTCTTATCCGTATTCGAAGACAGCGACATTGTCATTAAAACCGCGGCTGTCGCGGATTATAAGCCGAAATATGTCCACGACCACAAAATGAAGAAAAAAGACGGCAATCTGGTGATTGAACTTGAAAGGACAAAGGATATTTTAAAAGAGCTGGGCCAGCGGAAAACAAAGCAAATTCTGATCGGTTTTGCTGCCGAAACGCAACGTGTTGAAGACTATGCCAAAAAAAAGCTGACAGCAAAAAACGCCGATATGATTATCGCCAATAATGTCACAGCAGAAGGCGCCGGTTTTGGAACGGAGACCAACGTTGTAACGGTTTATCATCAAGACGGGAGAAAGACAGCACACCCTCTGATGACGAAACAAGAGGTTGCCGCTGAAATCTTAAAGGAAGCCGCTGAGCTTACCGGACGGAGCGGGAAATCTTCATGAATTTCGCAGAAGTGATCGTCGATGTCACCACAAAAAATATCGACAGACCGTTTGACTACCGCATCCCCGAGAAATGGAGGGGGATGATCAAAAAAGGGATGCGGGTGATCGTTCCTTTTGGCGCCCGTAAAATACAAGGATTTGTCATTCGTGTAAAAGAAGCTTCAGATCTCGCCGGGCGTTCGGTCAAAGAGATCGAGGAAATCCTTGACTTGACACCTGTTTTAACGGAAGAGCTGCTTGAATTGTCTGACTGGCTGACCGAAAAAACGCTGTCTTATAAAATTACGGCGCTGCAGGCGATGCTGCCTGCGGCAATGAAAGCGAAGTACGGCAAAGAAATCAAGGTGATCGGAGACCTTCCGCTCCCTGAACCGCTCAAGAGCCTATTTTCGGAAAAAAAAGCACTTTCCTATTCTGATATAGAAGATCACCGGCTGTTAAAACTTATCCAGCGTCAAGTTCAAGAGGGCAACCTTGAAGTGGCATACAAGGTAAAGCAAAAAACAAACAAGAAAATGCGCAGAACGATAACGCCCCTCTGTTCGAAAACAGAATTAAAAGAAGCGCTGACTGAACTTTCCCCGCAGGCTGTTAAACAAAAAGTGATTCTTGAGTTTTTCATCGGGAGTGATGAGGGGATGGCAGTGCCGGCACAGGATCTTTTGGGCAAAACCGGAGGGTCTTCGGCATCCTTAAAAGCGCTGATCCAGAAAGGCCTGCTGAAGGAAAGCGAGCAGGAGGTTTACAGAGATCCTTATCAGGACAGAATGTTCAAAAAAACCGAACCGCTTGCTTTAACAGAAGAGCAGGCGCACGCATACAAAGCGATTTCAGAAGCGATCGAAAAACAGGCTCATGACGTGTTTCTCCTTCACGGTGTCACCGGAAGCGGCAAAACGGAAATCTATCTGCAATCGATTGAAAAAGTGCTGAAAGCCGGTAAGGAAGCGATTGTCCTCGTTCCTGAAATTTCTCTGACGCCGCAGATGGTCAACCGCTTTAAAGGCCGCTTCGGCTCACAGGTGGCGGTTTTGCACAGCGGACTTTCAACAGGGGAAAAATACGATGAATGGCGGAAAATCCACCGCAAAGAGGTCCGTCTTGTCGTTGGTGCAAGGTCGGCCATTTTTGCCCCGTTTGAAAACCTCGGCATGATCATTATCGATGAAGAGCATGAAACATCATACAAACAGGAGGAAATGCCGAGATACCATGCGAAAGAAGCGGCGATTAAACGGGCCGAATACCACCGGTGTCCGGTCGTCCTCGGCAGTGCGACACCGACGCTTGAATCATTTGCTCGGGCCAAAAAAGGCGTGTACAAGCTCCTTTCTCTCAAGTACCGCGTCAACCATCAGGTTATGCCTGACGTTTCTCTCGTCGATATGAGAGAGGAATTGAGAAGCGGAAACCGCTCCATGTTTTCCAAAGACTTAATGGCAGAGCTTGAAGCAACGCTGGAAAAAGGTGAACAGGCCGTCCTGTTTTTAAATAAAAGAGGTTATTCCTCGTTTGTCATGTGCAGGGACTGCGGCTATGTCATTCAGTGTCCGCATTGCGAAATTTCCCTGACATACCACAGGTTTGGACAACGTCTTAAATGCCACTACTGCGGCTATGAAACCGGGATGCCGTCAAGCTGCCCTGAATGCGGCAGCGAGCACATCCGTTATTTTGGAACAGGAACACAGCGGGTTGAAGAAGAATTGACGAAAATACTGCCGGCAGCCAGAGTGATTCGCATGGATGTCGATACAACCTCAAGAAAAGGAGCCCATGAAAAACTGCTTTCATCCTTTGGAAGAGGGGAAGCCGATATATTGCTCGGCACGCAAATGATCGCCAAAGGGCTTGATTTTGAAAACGTCACGCTCGTCGGGGTGCTGAGCGCCGATACGATGCTTCACATCCCCGATTTCAGGGCAGCTGAAAAAACGTTTCAGCTGATGACACAGGTCAGCGGAAGAGCGGGGCGCCACGAAAAACCGGGCAGAGTCATTATTCAAACTTATACTCCGTCACATTACAGCATTCAGCTGACGAAAACGCATGACTATGAAACGTTTTTCCAGCAGGAAATGCTGCACAGGAAGGAACAGGCTTATCCGCCGTATTATTATTTGGCGCTTGTCAGCGTTTCACACGAGGAAGTGACGAAGGCGGCGCTTGTCACGGAAAAAATCGCCCACTACTTAAAAGCGAACATTACCGGCGATGCGAAAATCCTCGGACCTGTCGCCTCGCCGATCGCCAGGATCAAAGATAGATATCGCTATCAATGCGTGATAAAATACAAACAGGAAAACCAGCTTGCATCTTTGTTTAAAACCATTATGGATCATTACAAACGCGATATTGAACAAAAACAGCTGACGATTTCGATTGATATGAATCCTTATATGATGATGTAAGAAATAACAGCGTGATGGAGGGCTTTTAGATTGGCAGTAAAACCGATCGTGACGTACCCGGCAGAAGTTTTGGAAACCCCTGCCGAGCCCGTTGCGGCTTTTGATAAATCATTAAAAAAACTACTCGATAATATGTACGATACGATGCTTGAACTCGATGGAGTCGGACTTGCCGCCCCGCAAATCGGCGTCTCAAAGAGAGCGGCGGTCGTCGATATCGGCGATGAAACAGGAAAAATCGAGCTGATTAATCCGGAGGTCATCGAGCAAAGCGGCGAACAAACGGGGCCTGAAGGCTGCTTGAGCTTTCCTGATCTCTACGGTGAAGTGAAGCGGTCCGATTATGTAAAGGTGAAGGCTTTCGACCGCCGCGGAAAATCGTTCACAATAGAAGCGGAAGGTTTTTTGGCGCGAGCGCTGCTGCACGAAATCGACCATTTAGACGGCATTTTGTTTACATCAAAGGTAACGCGCTATTATGATGTGAAAGAACTTGAGGAAATGGAAGGATGATTGGATGACAAGGATCGTTTTTATGGGGACGCCGGATTTTTCAGTTCCGGTGCTCAATACGCTGATTAAAGACGGCTATGATGTGGTGGGTGTTGTCACTCAGCCCGACCGTCCGAAAGGCAGAAAAAAAATCATGACACCGCCTCCGGTCAAGGAAGAAGCGCTGCGACACGGCATCCCTGTGCTTCAGCCTGAAAAAGTGAGAATAGAGGAGGAGACGGACAGGATTCTTCAGCTTGAGCCGGATTTAATCGTAACGGCAGCTTTTGGCCAAATCCTGCCGAAGAAGCTTTTGGATTATCCAAAATACGGCTGCATCAATGTCCATGCGTCCCTTCTGCCGGAGCTGCGCGGAGGAGCGCCAATCCATTACTCCATTCTCGAGGGCAAAACTAAGACAGGCGTGACGATCATGTACATGGTCGAAAAATTGGATGCCGGCGATATGCTCGCCAAAGTCGAGGTTGAAATCGAGGAAGAAGATAATGTCGGCACGCTTCATGATAAATTGAGCAAAGCGGGAGCCGCGCTTCTTTCTGAAACGGTTCCGAAAGTCATTGACGGCTCAGTGACTCCTGAAAAACAAGATGAAGAAAAAGCGACATATGCGCCAAACATTAAACGGGAGCAAGAGCAGATCGACTGGTCAAAGCCCGGCGAAATTCTATACAACCAAGTCAGGGGCTTAAACCCTTGGCCTGTCGCCTACACGCTGCTCGGCGGCCAGACATTGAAAGTCTGGGCGGCTCAAAAGGCTGCGGGTGCAAAACAGGCAAAGCCGGGAGAGATTATCAGCATTGAAAAAGACGGCATTGTCGTCGCTTCGGGAAATGAAACGGCATTAAAATTGACGGAAGTGCAGCCTGCAGGCAAAAAAAGAATGAAAGGCGAAGATTTTGTAAGGGGTGCGGCCCTTCAGCCCGGAATGAAATTAGGTCATAACGATGAAGAAAAGTAATGTCAGAGAAGTTGCTCTCGATGCGCTGATCAAGCTCGACCAAAATCAGGCATACAGCAACCTTTTGCTCCAGTCCGTCATGAAAGCGAACGATTTAAACGATAAGGACAGAGGTTTGCTGACAGAACTCGTTTACGGAACCCTTCAAAACAAGCTTGCTCTCGATTATATGCTGAAGCCGTTTATGAAAAAGCCGGAAAAGGTGACACTATGGGTGATTCACCTTTTAAGAATGTCGCTGTACCAAATGGAATACTTGGAGAAAATACCTGACCGCGCCGCACTTTTTGAAGCGGTTGAAATCGCGAAAAAACGCGGACATAAAGGCATTTCTTCGTTCGTTAACGGGGTGTTGCGCTCCGTTCAGAGGGAGGGTGTTCCTTCTTTTGATGAGATTGCCGACCCGATTGAGCGATTGGCGGTTGAAACAAGCCATCCGGAATGGCTGGTCAGAGAATGGACCGATGCTTACGGATTTGAAGCGGCCGAGCAAATTTGCCGGGTCCATATGATTCCGCCGAAGCAGACGCTTCGGGTCAACACCTTGAAAAACGACAGAGACGGACTGCTCAAACGCCTCAGTGAAGCAGGATTCGAGGCGGAAGCAGGCGACTTGTCCAAAGACGCCGTAAAACTGCTAAAAGGAACCATTGCCGCGAGTCCTTTTTTCAAAGAAGGCGATGTAACTATTCAGGATGAAAGTTCGATGCTCGTTGCAAGAGCCCTCGGGCCTGAACCGGGAGAAACCGTGCTTGACGCGTGTGCAGCTCCGGGCGGAAAATCGACCCATATCAGCGAGCTCCTTCAGAATACAGGGAAGGTCGTTTCCCTTGATCTTCATCAGCATAAAGTCAAGCTGATCAGGGAAGCTGCGGGGCGGCTCGGGCTTTCAAACATCGAAACAAAGGCGATGGATGCCAGAAAAGCGGGGGAAGCTTTTCAGCGGCAGCAGTTTGACCGGATTCTCGTTGATGCGCCATGCTCAGGCTTTGGCGTTATTCGCAGAAAACCGGATCTCAAATACAGCAAAACACCCGAAGACAGCGCCCGTCTTGCCGGGATTCAGCTTGCGATTTTAAACGAAATCGCACCGTTGCTGAAAAAAGGCGGAACACTGGTCTACAGTACGTGTACGATGGACCGGACAGAAAACGAACAAGTCATGCATGCTTTTTTAGAAGAACACGATGAATTTGAGCCTGACCATAGCCTTTCAGAACGGCTGCCGGAAAAAGCGGCGCCTTATGTGCAAAGCGGGAGCGTTCAAATTCTTCCCCATTATTTCGGTACAGACGGCTTCTTTATTTGCAGCATGAGAAAGAAGGGATCACAATGATGGAATCAAAACAAAAAGTGAGAAAAGAATTGCGGACAGAGAAACCGTCCATTTATTCTTTTGAAATAGATGAAATAAAAAACTGGCTTGCGGAAAACGGCGAAAAGCCTTTCCGCGCCTCGCAGGTTTTCGAATGGCTCTATGAGAAAAGAGTCACTTCGTTTGATGAGATGACAAATCTTTCAAAGGAGCTTCGCGCCAAGCTGAAGGAGCATTTTGTATTAACAACGCTGAAAACGGCCGTCAAGCAGACATCTCAGGATGGAACGATGAAGTTTTTATTTGAGCTGCATGATGGATACACGATCGAAACCGTATTAATGAGGCATGATTATGGCAATTCTGTTTGTGTCACAACACAGGTGGGCTGCCGAATTGGCTGTACATTTTGCGCGTCGACACTCGGGGGGCTGAAGCGGAATCTGGAAGCAGGCGAGATCGTCGCACAGGTTGTCAAGGTGCAGCAGGCGCTTGATGAAACAGATGAACGCGTCAGCTCAATCGTCATCATGGGGATCGGTGAACCGTTCGATAATTTTCAGGAAATGCTTGCGTTTTTAAAAATCGTCAACCATGATAAAGGGCTGAATATCGGAGCCCGTCACATCACAGTATCAACGAGCGGCATCATTCCGAAAATCTATGAGTTCGCTGATGAAAAACTGCAAATCAACTTTGCGATTTCACTGCACGCGCCAAACACCGAGATCAGAAGCAGGCTGATGCCGATCAATAGAGCATACAAGCTTCCAGACCTGATGAAGGCGATCGATTACTACATTAAGAAAACAGGCAGAAGGGTTTCCTTTGAATACGGCCTTTTCGGCGGTGTCAACGATCAGGTCGAACACGCGGAAGAACTGGCTGAACTGTTAAAAGGAATCAAATGCCATGTCAATTTGATTCCCGTTAATTATGTACCTGAACGAGACTATGTCAGAACACCTAAAGAACAGATTTTCGCCTTTGAAAAAACATTAAAGTCTCATGGAGTAAATGTCACGATCAGAAGAGAGCAAGGCCATGATATTGACGCTGCCTGCGGACAGCTGCGTGCGAAGGAGCGACAAGAAGAGACGAGGTGAAAAAGGTTGAAGACAGCCTTAAAGACGGACAGGGGAAAAATACGCCAGCACAATGAAGATGATGCGGGCATTTTTACAAAAAAAGAGGAGTTTGTTTTGGCCGTTGTCTGCGACGGAATGGGAGGTCATCTTGCCGGCGATGTGGCGAGCAGGATGGCGGTCTCATCCCTTCAAGACATCTGGGAGCAGACCGAGGATATTCCGGCGGCACCGGCTGAGAGCGAAGCATGGCTGAAAGAGCAGATTACGGCCGTCAATCAAAAAATCTATGACCATTCAAGGGCGCATGAAGAATGCCAGGGAATGGGGACGACTGTCGTCTGCGCTTTTTATACGGGGAAAACGCTGACGATCGCCCATATCGGAGACAGCCGCTGCTATCTCCTGCATGAAGAAAGCTTGACTCAGCTGACCGAAGACCATTCACTTGTCAATGAACTTGTGCGGACAGGGGGGATTTCGAAAGAAGACGCTGAACACCATCCGCGGAAAAACGTGCTGACAAAAGCGCTCGGTACAGATCCGGAAGTGCAGGTCGAGACACACTCCTTTGAAATCGAACCTGGTGACCAAGTGCTTTTATGCTCTGACGGTCTGACGAACAAAGTCGATGATGTGAAACTGAAAGAGCTGCTTCAAGCTTCTTCCTCTCTTGAGGAAAAAGCTGAGCAGCTTGTTCAGATGGCTAATGACAACGGCGGTGAAGATAACATAACCGTTGCGTTATTGGAACTTCCTTCACAAAATGAAGAAGGTGAAGACAAGTGCTAATCGGCAAAAGGATCAGCGGACGCTACCAAATCCTGCGCGCAATCGGCGGCGGAGGAATGGCTAACGTCTACTTAGCTGAGGACATCATACTCGATCGGGAAGTCGCGATTAAAGTTCTGCGGTTTGACTTCGTTCATGACACCGATTTTATCAGGCGGTTCAGAAGGGAAGCACAATCCGCTGCGAGCCTCGATCACCCTAATATCGTCAGCATTTATGATGTCGGGGAAGAAGATGACATCTATTATATCGTGATGGAGCATGTAGAGGGGATGACCCTGAAGGAATACATAAACCGAACCGGCCCCCTTCATCCAAAAGAAGCGGTCCAAATCACGGAGCAGATCGTGTCCGCCATCGCGCACGCCCACGAGAATCAAATCGTTCACCGGGATATTAAGCCCCACAACATTCTGATTGACCATATGGGGCACATTAAAGTGACCGATTTCGGCATTGCCATGGCATTAAGCTCAACGACCATCACGCACACCAACTCCGTTTTAGGCTCTGTCCATTATCTGTCGCCTGAACAGGCAAGGGGCGGACTGTCTACGAAAAAATCAGATATTTATTCGCTTGGCATTGTGCTGTTCGAGCTTTTGACGGCGCGCACCCCGTTTGAAGGAGAATCAGCGGTCAGCATCGCACTCAAGCATCTGCAATCGGAAACGCCTTCAGTGAAAAGGTGGAATCCGGCCGTGCCGCAAAGCATAGAAAACATCGTGCTCAAGGCCATGGCCAAAGATCCGTTCCACAGGTATGATGCAGCCGAAGAAATGGAAAGCGACTTGAAGGCGGCTTTTGATCCGGACAGAATCAATCAAAAAAAATTCGCCATTCCGTCTGATGATGAGATGACTAAAGCTATCCCGGTCATCAAAGATCTGCCTCAAGACACGGATGGACAAGCCGGCGCCCCGGATGATGCGGAGGAGGCTCCGGCTTTATCAAAAAAAGAAAAAAAGAAACAGGCAAAAGCAAACAAGAAGAAAAAAAGAAAGAAATGGCCTCTTGTTTTGCTGACGCTGTTTTTCATTCTGATCACCTCAGCCATCCTGGCTCTGACGGTATTTCCATCGCTGTTCATGCCTAAAGATGTAGAGGTTCCGAATGTTGCGGGACTTGATTATGAAGAGGCCGTCACAACGCTTGAAGGGGAAGGGTTTGAAGTTGATCCGAATGCCGAAGATGTAGCCGACGAAAAAATTGAAGAAGGGCTGATCGTCAAATCAGACCCGGCAGCCGGCGATGTCGTGAAGGAAGGCTCGACAGTCAAGCTTTATAAAAGCTCAGGGAAAGAGAAAAAAGAAGTGGACGATGTCGTCGGCCAAAAAGCCGATGCCGCCCAAAAGCTTCTTGAGCAAAAAGGCTTTAAACATATAAAGACAGAAGAGGTGCATGATGAGGAGGAAGCAGGCACCATCATTGAACAGCAGCCGTCGGCAGGAACGGAGATCATCCCTGGCGACGATGAGATCAAATTAACGGTCAGCCTCGGACCGGAAGATATTACATTAAGAGATTTAAAAACATACAGCAAACAAGCGGCTTCAGGCTATTTGGAAGATCATCAGCTCGTCCTCGTTGAAAAGGAAGCACACTCTGAAGACGTTCCCGAAGGCCAAGTCATCAAACAAAAGCCGGAAGCCGGATCGACTGTCAAACCCGGAGATAAAGTAGAGGTTACATTTTCTCTAGGCCCTGAAAAAAAACCGGTCAAAACGGTGACTGAAAAAATCGATATCCCCTATGAGCCGGATACGGAGGGGGAGGAGCTGACGGTCCAGATCTCGATCGATGATGAAGAGCACAGCATTTCTGATGTCTATGAAAATTTCAAAATCACGGCGCCGGCCGAGCGCACGATCAAATTCAGGATTGCACCAGGCCAAAAAGGGTATTATCAAGTAACCGTCAATAATAAAGTAGTCAGGACAAAAACGATTGAATATCCTGATGAAGAATAAAGGAGGTGCAGTATGCCTGAGGGCAAAATCATTAAAGCATTAAGCGGCTTTTACTATGTATTGGATGGCGAAAAAGTGATTCAGTGCAGAGGAAGAGGCGTTTTCAGAAAGAACAAAATAACCCCTCTTGTCGGTGACGATGTCGTGTATCAAGCGGATCATGATAAGGAAGGCTATCTTCTTGAAATCAAGACAAGAGTCAATGAATTGGTCAGGCCCCCGATCAGCAATGTGGATCAGGCTGTTCTCGTATTTTCAGCGAAAGAGCCGACTTTCAGCACGTCGCTTTTGGATCGTTTTTTAGTGCTTGTTGAGGCCAATGATATTCAACCGATTATTTGTATTACAAAGATGGATTTGGCAGAGAATTCGAGAGAGCAGATTCATCAGTATGCGGAAGACTATCGAAATATCGGGTATCCTGTTTATTTGACGTCAACCGAAAGCGGGAGCGGCATGGAAGAGGTTATACCTCACTTTCAAGACCGGATCACCGTTTTTGCAGGCCAGTCCGGCGTAGGAAAATCTTCGCTTTTAAATGCAATCAGTCCGGACCTTAAACTGAAAACCGACGGTATTTCCGCCCATTTGGGAAGAGGAAAGCATACAACGCGCCATGTCGAGCTGATTCATATAAACGGAGGGCTTGTCGCTGACACACCGGGGTTCAGTTCGCTTGAGTTCACAGGCATTGAAGCAGAAAACCTAGGATATACGTTTTTGGAGATCGGCGAAAAGAGCGCAGAATGCAAATTTCGCGGATGTCTGCATATAAAAGAGCCTAATTGTGCCGTTAAAAAAGCGGTGGAAAACGGGGAAATCGCTTCATACCGATATGATCATTACGTTGAATTTTTAACAGAGATAAAAGATAGAAAGCCGAGGTATTAAGATATGGTATATGTTGCTCCTTCGATTCTTTCAGCCGATTTTGCCCGTTTAGGGGAAGAGATCAAAGATGTTGAACAAGGCGGTGCCGATTTCATCCACATTGATGTGATGGACGGGCATTTCGTTCCAAACCTGACCATCGGACCGCTTGTTGTTGAAGCCGTCCGCCCGATTACGGAACTTCCGCTTGACGTTCATTTGATGATCGAGCATCCGGATCGCTATATCCCTGCATTTGCAAAAGCGGGAGCGGACATTCTTTCCGTTCATGCCGAAGCTTGTCCGCACCTTCATCGGACAATCCAGCTGATCAAGGAACAAGGAATCAAAGCGGGTGTCGTATTAAATCCGCATACCCCTGTTCAGCTGATCGAACACGTGCTGGAAGACCTTGATCTCGTGCTGCTGATGACCGTGAATCCAGGATTTGGCGGACAGTCGTTTATTTCTTCAGTCGTTCCGAAAATCAGGCAGGTCAAAGAGCTTGCTGAACAAAAAGGGCTTTCCGGCCTGCTGATCGAAGTTGACGGAGGCGTCAACAGAGAGACTGCGGCCCAGTGTATAGAGGCGGGGGCAAACCTGCTTGTCGCGGGCTCTGCCATCTATAATGAAAAAGACCGTAAAAAAGCGATTTCCGACATAAAAGGAGCGCTCTGAATAGAAACGTTCAGGCGTATTCCGCTCTAAAAAAAGAGCCGGCTCCCTGAGCTGCGCTCTTTTTTAGAGCGGGTACAGAAAGGATAAAGCGATGAAGAATATCAATATTGTAGCTGGAGGACCCAGCCATCTCATTCCTGATTTGTCATTGTATCAAGAAAAAAATACACTTTGGATCGGCGTCGACAGAGGCGCGGCGGCGCTTCTTGAAGCAGGAATCGTGCCCGATGAAGCGTTTGGAGACTTTGACAGCATTACAGAAGAGCAGAAAAAAGCGCTTGAAAAAGCCGCCCCCCGCCTTCATATCTATCAAGCAGAAAAAGATAAGACCGATTTGGACCTCGCACTCAGCTGGTCGATCGAGCAGCAGCCTTCTTCCATCAGGATGTTTGGCATTTCGGGAGGAAGAGCAGATCATTTTCTCGGAAATCTGCAGCTTCTTTATCAAACGCTCCCAAAAAAAGTCACTACTGTGATGATCGACCGGCAGAATGAGATCAGCATGTTTTCCCCGGGCTCCTATACCGTCAAGCAGGATGAAACAAAGCCGTATGTCTCATTCCTGCCGTTTGCAGAAACGGTTAAAAACCTTTCTCTCGAAGGATTTAAGTATTCTTTAAATAAGTGTCATATTGCTCTCGGTTCCACACTATGTATTAGTAACGAACTCATCCATTCACAAGGTGCTTTTTCGTTTACAGAAGGCATATTAATAATGATAAGAAGCACTGATTAAAATATCCTGGCTACCCGCTCGGCGGATGTTTGGAGATCCGGTTGTCAGAAAAGACTGGCGATACATGCGGTTACGGGACTCTTGAGGAGGGAACGCAATGAAATTTTATACCATTAAATTACCGAAGTTTTTAGGGGGGATCGTCCGGGCGATGCTTGGCTCGTTTCGGAAAGATTAGAAGCGCCCGTGCGCTTTTTTTGAGTGTTTTTTTAAAATCGGCTGCTCCTTCCCGGTCTAAAAAAGAACGTAAAAACGCCTGCCTTAGGATACAGTCGCTTAGGCAGGCGTTTATTTTTTCTTATACACGCTCAACTTTTCCAGATTTCAAAGCTCGAGCAGATACATATACTTTTTTAGGCTTGCCGTTCACAAGGATACGCACTTTTTGAACGTTAGCGCCCCATGTGCGTTTAGAAGCGTTCATTGCGTGAGAACGAGAATTGCCAGAACGTGCTTTTCTGCCTGTAACAACGCATTTACGTGCCATTTGTTTCCCTCCTAACTCTCAAAAAAACATCATCATTCTTTATCAATTTGATCATTGTGATGCTTCAGATACTTTAATAATTTACCACAGCTGAAAACCGTTTGCAACTATTGATTACGATACTTTCAAGAATAATCACTTGACATCTTGAAAAAATGAACGGGCTGTAGTATAAGTAGGGTTAGGTTAGACAGAAGCTTGCCTGTTCTTTTAAAAAGAAGGTCCTTATAGTAGAATGATGATAACTCGGTCTTGCAGACTCAAAAAGGAGGAACCGACGTGTCCATTGAATTTCGAACAAAATACGGACAGATTGATATATCAAATGAAGTCATCGCCATGGTTGCCGGAGGTGCGGCGATCGACTGCTACGGGATCGTAGGTATGGCATCTAAAAACCAAATCAAAGACGGACTGACTGAAATCCTCAGAAAAGAAAACTTCAGCCGGGGTGTTATTGTCCGTCAGGAAGAAGATCGTATTCATATTGACATGTACATCATTGTCAGCTACGGAACGAAAATTTCAGAAGTGGCACACAATGTTCAAACAAAAGTCAAATACACGCTGGACCACACAGTAGGTCTTGCAGTTGATTCTGTAAATATTTACGTTCAAGGAGTACGAGTGACGAACCCGTAGTTAGGAGGAAAACAAGAGTGTCTATGCGAACTTTAGATGGGAAAGCTTTTGCAGGCATGGTTCTGTACGGTGCGCACCATCTGTCTCAAAACGCAAATGTAGTTGATGCGTTAAATGTATTTCCGGTTCCAGATGGAGATACGGGAACAAACATGAATTTATCGATGACTTCAGGTGCGAAAGAAGTGGAGCAAATCGATACTGAAAATATCGGAAAAGTGGCGGCGAGCCTTTCAAGAGGGCTCTTGATGGGAGCGCGCGGCAACTCAGGGGTTATTCTGTCCCAGCTGTTCCGAGGCTTTGGAAAGTCGATTGAACAAAAGAGCGAAATCAACGCAAAGGAATTTGCCGCTGCGTTTCAGGCAGGGGTTGACACCGCCTATAAAGCGGTCATGAAACCTGTTGAAGGCACGATTTTGACGGTTGCCAAAGATGCGGCCAAAAAAGCCGTCCACACCGGGCAAACTGAAACCGATATCATCAGTGTTATGGAAGCCGTGGTAAGTGAAGCGTCCGCCTCATTGAAGCGGACCCCCGAACTGCTCCCTGTTTTAAAGGAAGTCGGTGTTGTGGACAGCGGCGGAAAAGGGCTTCTCTACGTATATGAAGGATTTCTTGCTTCCTTAAAAGGAGAAAAGCTTTCTGATAAGGGGGCCGCTCTTCCGTCATTGGACGATCTTGTCAGCGCTGAACATCACAAAAATGCGCAAAGCCAAATGAACACCGAAGACATCGAATTCGGCTATTGTACGGAGTTCATGGTTAAGCTTGATCAAGGTAAAAGAAGCTTTAATGAAGACACATTCCGTCAGGATTTAAGCCGCTTCGGGGATTCTCTGCTTGTCGTGTCAGACGAAAACCTTTCCAAGGTGCATATTCATGCCGAATATCCCGGAGAGGTCATGACCTATGCTCAAAAGTACGGCAGCTTGATCAATATGAAAATTGAAAATATGAGAGAACAGCACAGCGCGATCCTCAGCCAAAATCAAATCGAGACCGCTGCTCCGGCGCCAAAGACTGCCGCTGCAAAACAGCCGTACGGCATTGTCACGGTGGCGATGGGAGAAGGAATTGCTGAGCTTTTCGAAAGCATCGGGGCTACAGCTGTGATAGAAGGCGGCCAAACGATGAATCCAAGCACAGAAGACATCGTGCAGGCGATACAAGATGCCAATGCGGAAACCGTCGTGATTCTGCCGAATAACTCAAACATCGTCATGGCGGCAAACCAGGCAGCAGACGTCGCTGAACAAAACGTCATCGTCATTCCGACAAAGACCGTTCCTCAGGGGATGGCTGCATTGCTCGCATTCAATCCTGCTCTGGATGCCGAAGAGAACGAGGCGAACATGCTTGAAGCGAAAGATGATGTCAAAAGCGGACAAATCACCTACGCTGTCAGAGATACAAACATAGACGGCATCGACATCAAAAAAGGCGACTTTATGGGCATATTAAATGGAAAAATCGTTGAAACCGCACCTGAGCAGTTAACGGCGGCCAAAAAACTGATGGCGAAAATGATCGATGAAGACAGTGAAATCGTCACGATCATCAAAGGCGAAGACGCTTCAGAGGAAGAGGCGGAAGAGCTTGCCAAATTCATCAGTGAAACTTATGAAGAGGTTGAAGTTGAAGTTCACAACGGAAAACAGCCGCTGTATTCTTATATTTTGGCTGCGGAATAATGATTGAAGCAGAAGGGCATTTTTCCGAGGCCCTTCTCTTCTTTTGGCTTTTTTTAAAGCCTTAAAAGTCTAAAGGGCGATTGTCTGCTTGCCAATTGCTGTGTGATCGATTAGTCTAAAAAAAACGGCTTTTTTCCTCCGTGAAGCGGGGGAATCTCTGTGTAAAGGGGGATAAGGATGAAGTATAGAAGTGTGTTTGATATTATCGGGCCCGTCATGATCGGTCCGTCAAGCTCCCATACGGCCGGCGCAGCCAGAATCGGCAGAGTCGCCAGAAGCGTGTTTGGGAGAGAACCGAAAAAAATCGTAGTTTCCTTCTACGGCTCTTTTGCCGAGACCTATAAAGGACATGGAACAGATGTGGCGATCATCGGCGGCGTTTTAGATTTTGATACATTTGATGAAAGAATCAAAGATTCGATCCGCCTTGCCGAAGAAAAGGGAATTGACTTAGAGTTCCGGGAAGAAGAAGCGGTGCCCAAACATCCGAATACAGCCCGCCTCCTCATCTCAGATGATGAAGGCTCCCTAGAGCTTGCAGGCATATCAATCGGCGGGGGGAAAATCGAAATCATCGAGCTGAACGGCTTTAAACTGAGATTGTCGGGAAACCACCCCGCCATTTTAGTCGTCCATAACGATCGGTATGGAACGATCGCAGGCGTTGCCAATGTACTGGCGAAATTTGCGATCAACATCGGCCATATGGAAGTGGCCCGCAAAGACATCGGCCAGGAAGCGCTCATGACCATTGAAATTGATCAAATGATCGATCCGTCCGTATTTGAAGAATTGAGAGCGCTGCCGAATATCATTGAGGTGACACAGATCGCAGACTAAAAGGACATGGAAGGGGGAGATTAGATGTTTCGAAATGTGAAAGAATTAATTCAGCTGACAAAAGAGAAGAACGTCTCCATATCCGAAATCATGATCACCCAGGAGATCGCGGTGTCAGGCCGGACGCGGGAAGAAATCTTCAAGCAGATGGAAGCCAACTTAACCGTCATGGAAGACGCTGTCCAAAAAGGAATCAACGGTGTTGTCTCACACTCCGGACTGACGGGAGGAGACGCTGTAAAGCTTCACGCTTATCTCAAATCGGGAAAAGGACTTTCTGGAGATGTCATCCTTGATGCTGTCAGCAAAGCGGTCGCGACCAATGAAGTCAATGCCGCGATGGGAACGATCTGTGCAACCCCGACAGCGGGTTCGGCAGGCGTTGTTCCCGGAACTTTGTTCGCGGTTAAAGACAAACTTCATCCGACAAAAGAGCAGATGGTCCGTTTTTTATTCACATCAGGGGCGTTCGGATTTGTCGTCGCCAACAATGCAAGCATCTCAGGAGCTGCAGGAGGGTGTCAGGCTGAAGTCGGCTCAGCCTCCGGAATGGCGGCAGCGGCTATCGTGGAAATGGCGGAAGGAACACCTGAACAGTGTGCCGAAGCGATGGCAATCGCCTTGAAGAACGTGCTCGGCCTCGTTTGCGACCCTGTCGCAGGCCTTGTCGAGGTTCCTTGTGTCAAACGAAATGCGATGGGCGCCGCAAATGCAATGGTTGCGGCAGATATGGCGCTTGCCGGCATTACAAGCCGCATTCCGTGTGATGAAGTGATTGATGCGATGTATAAAATCGGCCAGACGATGCCGACGGCATTGAGAGAAACAGGCCGGGGCGGCCTCGCCGCAACGCCGACCGGGAAAGAACTGGAGAAAAAAATATTCGGAGGGGCGTCAGCTGCACGTGAAAAACAATCTGCAAAATAGTATATCTGTTATAAAAGGAGTCGGGACGGAAACGGAAAAAACATTAAACGAGCTTGGCATCTATGACATTTCCGATCTTTTGAACTACTTCCCGTACCGATATGACGATTATGAATTGCGCGATTTGGAAGAAGTGGCACACGAGGAAAGAGTGACGGTTGAAGGGAAGGTTCACAGCGAACCTTCTCTTACCTATTACGGAAAAAAGCGAAGCCGCCTCACGTTTCGGCTCCTGGTCGGAAACTATCTGATCACGGCGGTCTGCTTTAACCGTCCGTATTTGAAAAAGAAACTGGCCATCGGGTCGGTTGCCACCATTTCGGGAAAATGGGACAAGCATCGGCAGTCGGTGATGGTCCAGGAGCTTAAAAACGGGCCGCATCAAGGTGACCAGGCGATTGAACCCGTCTATTCTGTAAAAGAAAATATCACGGTGAAGACGATGAGGAAATTGATTCAGGAAGCCGTCCAGAGCTATTTACAGTTTGCCGAAGATCCCCTGCCTGAAAAGCTTCGTCTCTCCTATAAGCTTCTTTCTTACCAGGATGCGTTAAAAGCGATTCACAAGCCTGAGTCAAGGGAAGCTTTAAAACAAGCGCGGCGCCGTTTTGTTTACGAAGAATTTTTGCTGTTTCAGCTCAAAATGCAGGCTCTGCGAAAATTTGAGCGGGAACAGTCTGACGGGATCAGACACACCTTTAAACAAGGTGATGTGGATGCGTTTGTCAAAAGCCTTCCGTTCACATTGACAAACGCTCAGGCGAAAGCGCTCGGCGACATTTTAAGAGATATGGTTTCCGAGTATAAAATGAACAGGCTGCTTCAGGGGGATGTAGGATCAGGCAAAACGGCCGTCGCCGCGATCGCGTTATATGCCTCCCTTCTGTCTGGTTTTCAGGGCGCGATGATGGTGCCGACTGAAATTTTGGCCGAACAGCACGCAGATTCATTGGTTTCCCTGTTTGAAAAGCACAATGTCAATGTTGCGCTATTAACAAGCTCTGTTAAAGGGAAGAGAAGAAGAGAGCTTTTAGAAAGATTAAAAGAAGGGGAAATTGATATATTAGTCGGCACACATGCTCTGATTCAGGATGATGTCCACTTTAAACAGCTGGGGCTTGTGATCACTGATGAACAGCACCGGTTTGGCGTTGAGCAGAGAAAAAAATTAAGAAGCAAGGGGAAAGACCCCGATGTTCTGTTTATGACAGCGACGCCGATTCCGAGAACGCTTGCGATCACGGTGTTTGGAGAAATGGATGTTTCAGTCATCGATGAAATGCCGGCGGGGCGAAAGCGGATCGAGACATACTGGGTCAAGCACGATATGCTGGAACGGATTCTCGCCTTTATTGAAAAAGAACTGAAAAAAGGCAGACAGGCGTATGTCATATGTCCGTTGATTGAAGAATCAGACAAGCTTGATGTACAGAATGCAATCGATGTGCACAGCATGCTGACTCATGCTCTGGGGGGAAGATGGCAGGTCGGCTTGATGCACGGAAAACTGTCCAATGATGAAAAAGAACAGGTGATGAGGCAGTTCAGCAGCAACGAGTGCCAAATACTCGTCTCAACAACTGTTGTTGAAGTCGGTGTGAACGTTCCGAATGCGACCGTCATGCTGATCTATGATGCCGACCGGTTCGGCCTTTCACAGCTTCACCAGCTTCGCGGCCGTGTCGGACGGGGCGATCATCAGTCGTATTGCATTCTGATGGCAGACCCTAAATCTGAAACGGGCAAAGAACGGATGAGCATCATGTCGGAGACGACGGATGGCTTTGAGCTTTCGGAAAAGGATTTGGAATTAAGAGGGCCCGGCGATTTCTTCGGCAAGAAGCAAAGCGGAATGCCGGAATTTAAAGTCGCAGATATGGTTCACGATTACCGCGCGCTGGAGACGGCAAGAAGAGACGCCGCAGAACTCGTTTCGTCAAATGCGTTCTGGACGGATGCCGAATATGCGGTTTTAAGAGAGCATTTGCAAAAAAGCGGAATCATGGACGGCGAAAAGCTGAGCTGACCGGTGTTCGGGAAAAATGATCTTTTAGCGGATAAAGAAAGATTGCATTCCAATCTATGAAATTATATACTACTATTAGTACCTAGTCACAATTGTGCGGATGGTGTTTAAAAAAATGAGAAAAAGTAAAAGAGAACGCCAAGAATTGCTGCAGCAGACGATCAAAACAACCCCGTTCATTACAGACGAGGAGTTGGCGGAGAAATTTAAAGTCAGCATTCAGACGATTCGTTTAGACCGTTTAGAACTTTCCATACCTGAACTCAGAGAAAGAATTAAAAGTGTTGCCGAAAAATCTCTTGAAGATGAAGTCAAATCCCTTCCGCTTGATGAGGTCATTGGAGAGATCATTGACCTTGAGCTGGATGAGCAGGCGATTTCAATTCTTGAAATCAGAAGGGAGCACGTTTTCAGCCGCAATCAAATTGCCAGGGGGCACCATTTGTTTGCCCAGGCCAACTCGCTCGCAGTAGCCGTCATTGATGATGAGCTTGCATTAACCGCCAAAGCGGACATCCGCTTTACAAGGCAGGTCAAACAAGGCGAACGGGTCGTTGCCAAAGCGAAGGTCGATAGACTTGATAAAGAAAAAGGCAGAACGGTTGTTGAAGTCAACAGCTATGTTGGCGAAGAGCCTGTTTTTTCAGGTGAATTTGTGATGTATCGTTCAAAACAATCATAGAAGGTGGCGCGTAAGTCATGAGAATTGCTGTAGATGCCATGGGAGGCGACAATGCCCCCAAAGCGGTCATCGACGGAGTGATGAAAGCGGTCGAAGACTTCGGAGACCTTGAAGTCACACTCATCGGAGATCAAGAAAAAATTGCCGCCCATTTAAAAGAACACGGGCGGATCACCGTCAAACACGCGGAAGAAGTGATCGAAGCGACTGACGAACCTGTCCGAGCCGTGAGAAGAAAGAAAAATTCATCGATGGTTCTGATGGCCGGAGAAGTTGCAGAAGGCAGGGCGGACGCCTGCATCTCCGCAGGCAATACCGGGGCTTTAATGACAGCCGGATTATTTATCGTCGGCAGAATTGAAGGAATCGAAAGACCGGCATTGGCGCCGACTTTGCCGACAGTATCAGGAGACGGTTTTCTCCTTCTTGATGTCGGAGCGAATGTGGATGCAAAGCCTGAGCACCTCGTCCAATATGCGATTATGGGTTCTGTTTACGGAGAGCAGGTTCTCGGTGTCAAAAATCCGAGGATCGGACTTTTAAATGTCGGCACAGAAGACAAAAAAGGCAATGAGCTTGCCAAGCAGACCTTTCAAAAATTGAAGGAAACCGATTTGAATTTCATCGGCAATGTGGAGGCGCGCGACATGCTGGACGGAGTCGCAGATGTCATCGTGACAGACGGCTTTACCGGAAACGTCGCCTTAAAAACGGTCGAGGGAGCGGCTCTGTCCATTTTTAAAATGCTGAGAAGCACGCTGACATCGAGCTTTACAGCGAAATTGGCGGCTTCCGCGCTCAAGCCGAAGCTGAAAGAAATGAAAACGAAAATGGACTACTCCGAATACGGCGGTGCCGGGCTTTTCGGCTTAAAGGCGCCAGTCATCAAAGCGCACGGCTCTTCCGATGGCCGGGCCGTTTACCATGCCATCCGCCAGGCGAGAGAGATGGTCAGCCAAAATGTTGCGGCATTTATTGAAGAAAAAATTCAACAAAAAGCAGATGAATAGTCTGGAGGTTTATAATATGGGTAAGATTGCTTTTCTATTCCCAGGCCAAGGTTCACAGCATATCGGCATGGGACATGAATTGTATCAGAAAGAGCCGAAAGCAAAGCAGATTTTTGAAGAAGCGGATCAGACGCTTGAAACCAGCTTAAGCTCTCTTATGTTTGAAGGAGATGCAAAAGAATTAACGCTTACATACAATGCGCAGCCGAGTCTTTTGACAGCGAGCATCGCAGCGCTTGAGAAATTAAAGGAATACGGCATTAAAGCCGATTTTGCGGCGGGACACAGCCTTGGCGAATACACCGCTCTAGTGGCCGCCGGCGCCATGTCATTTAAAGACGCCGTCTACGCCGTCAGAAAACGCGGCGAATTCATGAATGAAGCAGTTCCGGCCGGAGAAGGCGCAATGGCTGCGATTCTGGGCATGGACAGTGAAGCGTTGAAAAAAGTGACGGACAAGGTGACTGAAGAAGGAAACCTCGTTCAGCTGGCTAATTTGAACTGCCCTGGACAAATCGTCATCTCAGGTACAGCCAAAGGGGTGGAGCTCGCTTCAGAGCTTGCCAAAGAAAACGGCGCGAAACGCGCGATTCCTCTTGAAGTCAGCGGACCGTTCCACTCTGAACTGATGAAGCCGGCAGCCGAAAAACTTCGCGAAGTCCTTGATGCGTGCACCATCAACAATGCATCGATTCCCGTGATCTCAAACGTAACGGCCGACATTGTAACAGACAAAGCCGAGATTAAGGACAAGCTGATCGAGCAATTGTACTCGCCTGTACGGTTTGAAGAGACGATCAGCAGGCTGATTGACGAAGGTGTCACAACATTCATCGAGATTGGTCCGGGAAAGGTTTTATCGGGGCTTGTGAAGAAAGTAAACCGCAGAGTCAAAACGATTGCTGTATCAGACCCGCACACAATCGAACTTGCTGTTCAAACGCTGAAGGAGGAAAATGAAAATGCTTGAAAATAAAACAGCCGTCGTCACCGGCGCTTCAAGAGGAATCGGCCGTGCGATCGCCCTTGATCTCGCTAAAAACGGAGCGAATGTCGTCGTCAATTATGCAGGAAATGAAGCGAAAGCAAATGAAGTCGTCGATGAAATTAAAGCGCTCGGCCGCGATGCGTTTGCTGTCAAAGCCGACGTCTCAAATGCGGATGAGGTTCAGGCGATGATGAAAGAGGCAATTGAGCGCTTCGGTTCAATTGACATTCTTGTGAACAACGCCGGCATAACAAAAGACAACCTTTTCATGAGAATGAAGGAAAATGAATGGGACGATGTCATTAACATAAACTTAAAAGGTGTCTTTAACTGTTCCAAAGCCGTCACAAGGCAGATGATGAAGCAAAGAAGCGGCCGGATCATCAATGTGGCCTCAGTTGTAGGCGTGATTGGAAATGCCGGACAGGCCAACTATGTCGCTGCCAAATCAGGTGTCATCGGCTTAACGAAAACGCTGGCAAAGGAACTCGCTTCACGAAACATTACCGTCAATGCGATTGCTCCGGGATTTATTTCGACGGAAATGACGGACAAGCTGACAAAAGACGTTCAGGATGAAATGCTGAAGCAGATTCCTCTTGCCCGATTCGGCGAGCCATCGGACATCAGCAATGTCGTTGTTTTCCTTGCTTCTGACCAATCGCGCTACATGACCGGCCAGACGCTGACGATCGACGGCGGAATGGTCATGGTATAAACATAGCCAAAATTTTAATTATCGCTGGTTTTTTAAAAACGAATCAACTATAATACTTGAGGGGAGGTGAATAGCTATGGCAGACGCATTAGAGCGTGTAACAAAAATCATCGTAGACCGCCTTGGCGTAGACGAAGCTGACGTCACTCTTGAAGCTTCTTTTAAAGAGGATTTAGGTGCTGATTCCCTGGATGTAGTTGAACTTGTCATGGAACTTGAAGACGAGTTTGATATGGAGATTTCTGACGAAGATGCTGAAAAGATTGCAACAGTCGGTGACGCTGTGAACTACATAAATAGTAAGCAGTAAGCTAACTTAAAGTCCCGTTTAAAGACGGGGCTTTATCCCTTTATAAATGCGGCTTTCATTTTTAATGTTTTGCCGAATGATACAAAGAACCTGCCTTTTTTTACGGGAGGTGAGGTGAACTTGATGTGCCCATACGGAGGTTGCTATGTCAAAAAATTCACATTTCAGAGACAGAAAAATGTTTCAAAAGAAAGCGGAGCAGTTTAAAAAATTTCAAGAACGAATTTCGGTTCAATTTCAAAATGAGAAGCTTTTACATCAAGCATTTACACATTCATCTTATGTGAATGAGCATCGGAAGAAGCCGTATGAAGATAATGAAAGGCTTGAATTTTTAGGAGACGCTGTTTTGGAACTGACGATTTCTCAATTTTTATATGCCAAATACCCGGCGATGAGCGAGGGCGATTTGACAAAATTGAGAGCGGCGATCGTTTGCGAGCCTTCTTTAGTTTCTCTCGCCCATGAGCTTTCTTTCGGAGAGCTTGTTCTTCTTGGAAAAGGAGAAGAAATGACAGGCGGCAGAAAGCGGCCGGCGCTTTTAGCCGACGTGTTTGAAGCCTTTATCGGCGCGCTTTATCTGGATCAAGGGCTTGATTCTGCTGTTGACTTCCTGAAAGCATACGTTTTCCCTAAAATCGACGATGGTGCTTTTTCTCATGTGATGGATTTTAAAAGCCAGCTGCAGGAATTTGTACAGCGCGATGGACGCGGCACTTTAGAATACAAGATTCTTCACGAAAAAGGTCCGGCGCACAACCGTGAATTTGAAGCAAACGTATCGCTAAAAGGAGAAGTGCTTGGGGTGGGAACCGGCCGTTCCAAAAAAGAAGCTGAACAGCATGCCGCTCAGGAAGCACTTGCAAAGCTGCAAAAACACCATATGAAACAATAAATCCCCCTTGCTAAAAATCAGGGGGATTTCGGTATATTTGAAGCCCTTTGCCTTAGGGTATGATAGAATTGGAATACTTTAATACATAAGGAGGATCACGATGTTCCTCAAACGTTTAGACGTAATAGGATTTAAGTCATTTGCAGAACGAATTTCTGTAGATTTTGTTAAAGGAGTGACAGCCGTCGTCGGCCCAAATGGAAGCGGAAAAAGCAATATCACCGATGCGATCCGCTGGGTGCTGGGGGAACAATCTGCCAAATCACTCAGGGGCGGCAAAATGGAAGACATCATTTTTGCCGGAAGCGACTCGCGCAAAAAACTGAACCTCGCCGAAGTGACGCTGACGCTTGATAATGACGACCGCTTCCTGCCGATCGACTTTCACGAAGTAAGCGTGACGAGACGGGTGTACAGATCGGGAGAAAGCGAATTTCTCATCAACAATCAATCCTGCCGCCTGAAAGATATCATCGATCTCTTTATGGATTCAGGCCTCGGAAAAGAAGCGTTTTCGATTATCAGCCAGGGGAAAGTCGAAGAGATTTTAAGCAGCAAGGCTGAAGAGCGAAGAAGCATCTTTGAAGAAGCGGCCGGCGTATTAAAATATAAAACAAGAAAGAAAAAAGCCGAAAACAAGCTGTTTGAAACCCAGGATAATCTGAACCGGGTGGAAGACATCCTCCATGAGCTTGAAGGCCAGGTGGAGCCGTTAAAGATCCAGGCATCGATCGCCAAAGATTACCTTGAGAAAAAGGACGAGCTCGAAAAAATTGAAATCGCTTTGACGGCGTTTGATATAGAAGAGCTTCACCAAAAATGGGAGTCGCTCCATAAAAAAGTCGAAAAGGCAAAAGACGAGGAAATGTCCTCTTCTTCAGCTATACAGACAAAGGAAGCGAAAATTGAAGAAGCGAGAGATAAAATTCATGCGCTTGACGAATCGGTCGACGAGCTTCAGCAGGTGCTGCTCCTGACAAGCGAGGAGCTGGAAAAGCTTGAAGGCAGAAAAGAAGTTCTGAAAGAACGGAAAAAGAACGCGACCCAAAACAGAGCCCAGCTTGAAGAAACGATCGTTCAGCGCGGGGAAAAAGAACGCAGCTTACAGGAAAAAATAGCCGGGCAGAAGCTTGTGTTCGACAAACTGCAAGCCGAAGTAAAAGAGCTGACAAAGCAGGTGAAGGAAAAAAATCAGTCTCTTTCTGTATACAGCGAAAACGTCGAGGAAGAAATCGAACAGCTGAAAAGCGATTATTTCGAACTGTTGAATGAACAGGCATCTATCCGCAACGAGCTTCAGTTTTTAGAAGACCAAATGTCCCAGTCCGCCAGCCAGCAAAAACGGCTCGCGGAAAACAACGAGAAGTATTTAATCGAACGCCGGGAGCTTGCCAAACAAAAAGAAAAAACCGAGCATGAATTCAGCCTGCTTGATGAGCGCCTGCACAGCCAGATCCAGGCATATCGGGACGCGCAAAAAAAATATGAACAGAAAAAAAGCGAGTATGAAAAGAAGGAATCCGCGCTTTACCAGGCGTATCAATATGTACAGCAGGCGCGCTCGAAAAAAGAGATGCTTGAGGCGATGCAGGAGGATTTTTCCGGCTTTTACCAAGGCGTAAAAGAAGTATTGAAGGCCCGCGGCGAACTGCCGGGCATCCACGGGGCAATCGCTGAGCTTATCAAGACGGATCAAAGATACGAAACGGCCGTCGAAATCGCTTTGGGCGCATCAGCCCAGCACGTTGTAACAGAAAACGAAGATGCCGCGAGACGCGCGATTCAATACTTGAAAAAACATTCATTCGGCCGGGCGACCTTTCTCCCGCTGACGGTTATCAAAGAGCGCCGCATTCAGCCCAAGGACATTGAGGCGGCAAAAGAAAACCCGTCCTTTATCGGAATTGCGAGCGAACTTGTTTCGTTTAACCCTGCGTATCAAACGGTCCTGCAAAATCTGCTCGGCACCGTTTTGATCACCGAACATTTAAAAGGAGCCAATGAGCTTGCCAAACGGCTCGGCCACAGATACCGCATCGTTACGCTTGAAGGGGATGTCGTCAATCCCGGCGGTTCCATGACAGGTGGAGCCGTCAAGAAGAAAAACAGCTCGCTGTTGGGCCGCGGCAGAGAGCTGGAAGATTTAACAAAGCGCCTTGGCGAGATGGAAGAAAAAACGGAAACGCTTGAAAGCGAAGTAAAAGGCTTAAAGCAGACGATCCAGAAGGTCGATTCTGAGCTTCAATCCCTGCGCGAAGACGGAGAACATTTGAGGGCTGAACAGCAGGAGATCAAAGGCCGTCTGTATGAGCTTGAAATCGCCGAGAAAAACGTCAACAGCCATTTGGAGCTTTATGACCAGGAAAAATCGGCGCTTTTGGAAGAGGACGGAGAGAAGAAGCAGCGGAAAAAAAAGCTCGAAGAAAAACTTGCAGCCATTTCTGAACATCTGAAGCAGCTCGACGCAGAAATCGAGAGACTGACGGAAAGAAAACAGACGCAGACCTCGACGAAAGAATCGCTCCAAAGCGAGCTGACCGATCTGAAAGTGGTGCTCGCAAAAACGGAGCAATCGTGTGCAAATGAGCGGGAAAAGCTCAGCAGATTGGAAGAAGAGTATGCTGAGAATGACGAAGCATTACAAATGGCAAAAGAAGATCTTTCATTCCTGACAACCGAAATGTCATCCAATTCATCAGGTGAGGAAAAGCTGGAAGAAGCGGCGAAAAAGAAACTAAACGATAAAAATAAAACAGCCGAGCTTATCGCTTCAAGAAGAGAACAGCGAATGAAGCTGCAAAAAGGACTTGAAACAGAAGAGCTCGAGCTGAAAGAAATGAAACGCCAGTATAAACAGATGGCAGGGCTTCTCAAAGATGAAGAAGTCAAGCTCGGCCGCATGGAAGTGGAACTGGACAACCTGCTTTCATTCCTGCGCGAGGAGTATGGCCTGTCATTTGAAGGAGCTAAAGAAAAATATCCTTTGGAGCTTTCTTCTGAAGAAGCGAGAAAGCGCGTCAAACTGATCAAGCTTGCGATTGAAGAGCTGGGAACAGTCAACCTCGGAAGCATTGAAGAATATGAAAGAGTCAATGAACGCTACGTCTTCCTGACAGAGCAGAAAGATGATCTGATTGAAGCGAAAAATACGCTCTTTCAAGTGATTGAAGAAATGGATGAGGAAATGACGAAGCGGTTTGCAGAGACATTTTCGCAAATCCGCTCCCATTTCGAAGACGTCTTTCGGGCGCTGTTCGGCGGAGGAAAAGCCGAGCTGAAACTGACAGATCCGAATGATCTCCTTCAATCCGGCGTCGATATTATCGCACAGCCGCCGGGGAAAAAACTGCAAAATTTAAGCCTGCTTTCGGGAGGAGAACGGGCTCTGACGGCGATCGCACTATTGTTTTCGATCCTCAAAGTCAGACCGGTCCCGTTCTGCGTGCTGGATGAAGTCGAGGCTGCGCTTGATGAAGCGAATGTGTTCCGCTTTGCACAATACTTGAAAAAATACAGCCATGAAACCCAGTTTATCGTCATCACGCACAGAAAAGGGACAATGGAGGAAGCCGATGTTCTCTATGGCGTGACGATGCAGGAATCAGGCGTTTCCAAGCTTGTCTCAGTCAAGCTTGAAGAAACAAAAGAATTAGTTCAATAAAGCGAGGTTACCAGTCATGAGCTTTTTTAAAAAACTGAAAGAAAAAATCACACAGCAGACCGATTCGGTCTCAGGCAAATTTAAAGAAGGTCTGGCCAAAACGAGAAATTCCTTTCAGGAGCGGGTCAATGAGCTGATCTCGCGCTACCGAAAAGTGGATGAAGACTTTTTTGAAGAGCTTGAAGAAGTTCTAATCTCAGCAGACGTCGGCGTTGCAACTGTGATGGAGCTGATTGATGAACTGAAGCGGGAGGTCAAATTAAAAAATATCCAGGATCCGAAAGAGGTTCAGTCCGTCATTTCTGAAAAGCTTGTCGACATTTATGAAGGCGGGGAGCATGAAGCATCAGAGCTCCGCGTTGAAGACGGCCGCTTAAACATCATTTTGTTTGTCGGAGTCAACGGTGTCGGAAAAACAACGACGATCGGCAAGCTTGCCCATAAGTTTATAAAAGAAGGCAAAAACGTTGTGCTTGCGGCCGGAGACACATTCCGAGCCGGAGCAATCGATCAGCTTGAAGTATGGGGGGAGCGCGTCGGGGCTCATGTTGTCAAACAGGCGGAAGGCTCAGATCCCGCAGCCGTCATTTATGATGCCGTTCAAGCTGCAAAAGCGCGCGGTGCCGATGTTCTGCTTTGCGATACAGCAGGCCGTCTGCAAAACAAGGTGAATTTGATGAAAGAACTTGAAAAAGTAAAGCGCGTCATTCAGCGCGAAGTCCCTGAAGGGCCTCATGAAGTGTTGCTCGTATTGGATGCGACAACAGGCCAAAATGCGATGACACAGGCGAGAGAGTTTGCTAAAGCGACAGATGTATCAGGGATCGTTTTGACGAAGCTCGACGGAACGGCAAAAGGCGGAATCGTCCTCGCCATCCGCCACGAACTGAAGATTCCGGTCAAGTTTGTCGGCCTCGGAGAAAAAATGGACGACTTGCAGCCGTTTGAAGCTGAATCTTATGTGTACGGCTTGTTTTCCGATCTGATCGAGAACGAAGAATAGGCGTGGAGAACCTCCTTTTTCCGGGGGGTTCTTTTTCAATCAAAACAAACATCATCATGACAAGATAAAAACTTGACAGATGAAAAATTTCAGCGTAAACTAATGTATCGTAAAGGGATTTGACTTAACAAAGGGGAGAGTCTCATGACGCTTGAAAAAACAACGAGAATGAATTATTTATTTGATTTCTATCAGTCGTTGTTGACATCAAAACAAAAAAGCTACATGTCGCTTTACTACCTAGACGATTTCTCCCTTGGCGAAATAGCTGAAGAATATCATGTCTCAAGGCAGGCTGTCTATGATAACATTAAACGGACCGAAGCAATGCTTGAGCAATATGAAGAAAAGCTACTTTTGTTTAAAAAATTTCAAGAGCGCAAACAGATTTTCGAGCAGCTGAGAGAGCTGGCTGACGGTCAGCCTGAAGCAGCTTCCTTGATTGATGCGCTTGAGAAATTAGATTAGGAGGCGGCACTTAATATGGCATTCGAAGGATTAGCCGACCGACTGCAGCAAACGATTTCCAAAATCCGCGGAAAAGGAAAAGTAACGGAACAAGACGTCAAAGAGATGATGCGCGAAGTCCGTTTAGCGCTTCTTGAAGCGGATGTCAACTTTAAAGTTGTCAAAGACTTTGTGAAAAAGGTAAGCGAACGCGCTGTCGGACAGGACGTCATGCAAAGCCTGACACCGGGACAGCAGGTCATTAAAGTCGTCAAAGAAGAACTGACGGAGCTGATGGGCGGCGAAGAAAGCAAAATCGCGGCTGCAAAACGTCCGCCAACCGTCATCATGATGGTCGGTCTGCAAGGGGCCGGTAAAACGACGACGACAGGAAAGCTTGCCAACCTGCTTCGCAAAAAACATAACCGCAGCCCGCTGCTCGTCGCAGCAGATATTTACCGCCCGGCTGCAATCAAACAGCTGGAAACGCTTGGGAAGCAGCTTGATATGCCTGTATTTTCACTGGGGGATCAGGTCAGCCCTGTCGATATTGCCAAACAGGCGATCGAAAAGGCGAAAGAAGACCACCACGACTATGTCATCATCGATACGGCCGGACGCCTTCATATCGATGAAGAGCTGATGGATGAGCTTGAAAAGGTAAAAGAAACCGCTCAGCCGGAAGAGATTTTCCTTGTCGTTGACTCCATGACAGGTCAAGATGCTGTCAACGTTGCCAAAAGCTTTAATGAACAGCTCGGTGTGACGGGCGTCATCCTGACAAAGCTCGACGGCGACACAAGAGGCGGTGCGGCCTTGTCGATCCGCGCCGTGACCAACACGCCGATCAAATTCGCCGGAATGGGCGAAAAGCTTGATGCGCTTGAGCCGTTTCATCCTGAGCGTATGGCTTCGCGGATTCTCGGCATGGGCGACGTGCTGACCCTGATCGAAAAAGCCCAGGCCAACGTAGATGAAGAAAAGGCAAAAGAGCTCGAGCAGAAAATGAAAAATATGAGCTTTACGCTTGATGACTTTTTAGAACAGCTCGGACAGGTCCGCAATATGGGACCGCTTGATGAGCTGATTCAAATGATGCCCGGGGCAGGCAAGATGAAAGGCTTGAAAAACGTGCAAGTTGACGAAAAGCAGCTCAGCCATGTGGAAGCCATCATCAGGTCGATGACCGGGAAAGAAAAAGAGCAGCCTGAGGTCATCAATGCCAGCAGGCGCAAACGAATTGCAAAAGGAAGCGGAACATCCGTCCAGGAAGTCAACCGTCTTTTAAAGCAGTTTGAAGAAATGAAAAAAATGATGAAACAGATGACAAACATGTCAAAAGGGAAGAAAAAAGGGTTTAAACTGCCCTTTATGTAACCTGTTTTCAAATGATAAAAACGTTGTTAAGAAAAAACACTTTACAAACACTTTTATCATTGTTAATATACTATCTTGTTGAAATATTTTCGGAGGTGCTAGTAAAATGGCAGTAAAAATTCGTTTAAAACGTATGGGAGCTAAAAAATCTCCTTTCTATCGTATTGTTGTAGCAGATTCTCGTTCACCGCGTGACGGCCGTTTCATCGAAACAGTCGGAACTTACAACCCGGTGGTAAAACCAGCGGAAGTCAAAATTGACGAAGAGCTTGCGCTTAAATGGCTTCAAACAGGAGCTAAACCGTCTGATACGGTTCGCAACCTTTTCTCTAAAGAAGGCATTATGGAAAAATTCCACAACGCTAAACAAAGCAAGTAATGAGTGATCTTCACTTGGAAGAGCTGATTGTATCATTGGTCAAACCGCTTGTGGATCACCCGGATGATATTCAGGTATTCAAAGAGGAAAATCCTCAACGGATGATCTTCCGCCTTTCTGTCAACAAAGAGGATACCGGCAAGATCATCGGAAAAAAAGGGCGGACTGCAAGAGCGATACGTTCTGTCGTATTTGCGGCCGGCGCACAGTCTTCTAAGAAAGTTCAACTTGAGATCGCAGACTAAGGGGAGAGGGTGAAAACCTCCCCCTTTTTTATCATGAGAGAAAAATAGAAAAAGATGAACGATTCCAATTGCCAGCATGCCAGGCTGCCAGATTTCAGAGGAAGTAAAAATCACGGGACAGTAGGTGATGATGCCATGCAAATTATCCAACGTGTTACCGTCATGCAAGTTTTAACTGAAAACAGCAAGAAAAAGCTGCTGTCTTCTTTTGAAGAACGAAAAGAAATTCTTGAGCGCGAATGCAACCAGCTTTATTTTCAGCTCAGAAAACACGAAAAGGAACACCACAACCCGGCAGCAACTGAATCATTTAAAAAAGAAATTGAAAAACGCCAGGACAAAATCAAAATGATCGTTTTTCAAATCAATCAAATTCAGACACTTCCATTAGGCAGTGAAGTGAAAGAGAAAGAAATTGATGCTTTGTTGAACATTGAAGTCGGTGACAATTGGCATGATATGACGGCTGGAAAAACAATCGTGATTGAAGACGGAATCGTCATTGAAATTCGTCCGAGGTGAAGAAATGCTGAAACAATGGTTTAATGTAGGGAAAATTGTAAATACTCATGGAGTAAAAGGTGAGGTCCGCGTGATTTCTAGAACCGATTTTCCCGAAGAACGGTACAAGCCTGGAAACACGCTGTACTTGTTCATGGAGGGAAAAGAGGAGCCTGTTCAGGCAACCGTCAGCACACACAGGCTTCATAAACAATTTCATCTCTTGCAATTTGAAGAGGTCCCAACGCTTACGGAAGCCGAAAAACTAAAAAATGCCTTGATTAAAGTTCCCGAAGATCAATTAAGCCAATTGGCAGAAGACGAATACTACTTTCATGAAATTATCGGCTGTGACGTTTTCACAGAAGACGGGGATTTAATCGGCAAGGTAAAAGAAATTTTAACGCCAGGCGCTAATGATGTCTGGGTGGTGGCCAGGCCTGGAAAGAAAGACGCGCTCATCCCTTATATCGATGCCGTCGTCAAAGACATCAGCATCGAAGACAAAACAATCAAGATTCATATCATGGAAGGGTTACTTGACGAATGAGAATTGATTTTTTAACGCTTTTTCCGGAAATGTTTGAAGGTGTGCTTGGCTCGTCCATTCTGCAGAAGGCACAGGAAAAGAACGCCGTCGATTTTCATGTGGTGAATTTCCGCGCCTATTCCGACAATAAGCATCAGACAGTGGATGATTATCCGTACGGCGGGGGTGCAGGTATGGTATTGAAGCCGCAGCCTGTCTTTGATGCGGTCGAAAAGCTGACCGATGAAGCCGGAGGATCTCCAAGAATCATTCTTGTCTGCCCCCAAGGGGAGCGCTATACACAAAGGAAAGCGGAAGAGCTTGCGAAAGAAAAGCATTTAATGTTCATTTGCGGCCATTATGAAGGGTATGATGAACGGATCAGAGAGCACCTTTCAACAGACGAGATTTCAATCGGGGATTTTGTGCTGACAGGCGGAGAGCTACCGGCGATGATGATTGCCGACAGCGTCGTCAGGCTTTTACCGGGTGTGCTCGGCAAGGAAGAGTCACACCTTGAAGATTCCTTCAGCACCGGGTTGCTCGAACACCCTCACTACACACGGCCGGCAGATTATAATGGCTTAAAGGTGCCAGATGTACTCACATCCGGAAACCATGCGAAAATCAAAGAATGGAGACGGAAAGAGTCGCTCAGACGAACCTTTTTAAGACGGCCCGACCTTCTCGAAAACTATCCTTTATCAGATGAAGAAAGAAAATGGGTTTCTGAGTGGGAAAACCGCTAGATTCTATTGCACCTTGTGAAAAGGTATGATATGATACTACTTGTGACTTGAACGGGCGAGCTCGTTCAAGTTTGAAAACGATGTTCCGCTGTGGCGGCTATTCGCTCATGAGCATCTGTTGGAAGGAGTTGAAGACGATGCAAAAATTGATTCAAGATATCACAAAAGAACAATTGCGCACTGATTTGCCTGCGTTCCGTCCTGGTGATACTTTACGTGTACACGTTAAAGTTGTCGAGGGTAACCGTGAGCGTATTCAGGTATTTGAAGGTGTTGTGATTAAGCGTCGTGGTGGCGGAATCAGCGAAACTTTCACAGTTCGTAAGATTTCTTACGGTGTCGGAGTTGAGCGTACATTCCCATTGCACACACCGAAAATCGCGAAAATCGAAGTTGTCCGTCATGGTAAAGTACGCCGTGCGAAACTTTATTACTTGCGCGACCTTCGTGGAAAAGCGGCTCGTATTAAAGAAATCAGACGATAATGATAACGAACGAAAAGAGCTTGTTAACCATAACAAGCTCTTTTTTTGTAAAAGAAGTATAAATGCACCGCACCATTAAAAGAATAGCAATAACAGAAAGAAGGTGTCCATCATATGGCAATCCAGTGGTTTCCCGGGCATATGGCCAAAGCCAGGCGGGAAGTAACGGAAAAACTAAAGCTGATCGACATTGTGTATGAATTGGTCGACGCCAGACTTCCGATGTCTTCAAGAAATCCGATGATCGAAGACATTTTGAAAAACAAACCGAGAATCATGCTGCTCAATAAAGCCGATAAAGCAGATTCGGCCGTGACAAACCAGTGGAAAAAGCATTTTGAAGCAGACGGGATTCCCTCGCTCGCCATTAACTCGGTCAACGGACAGGGACTGAATCAAATTCTTCCGGCTTCCAAAGAGCTGCTCAAAGAAAAATTTGATAAAATGAAAGCGAAAGGTGTGAAGCCGCGGGCGATCCGGGCGCTGATCGTCGGCATTCCAAACGTCGGTAAATCGACCTTGATCAACCGTCTCGCGAAAAAAAATATCGCCAAAACAGGTGACAGACCGGGCGTCACGACTGCCCAGCAATGGGTGAAAGTCGGAAAAGAGCTTGAGCTTCTCGATACGCCGGGGATTTTATGGCCGAAGTTTGAGGACGAGCTTGTCGGGTTAAAGCTGGCGGCAACAGGCGCCATTAAAGATTCCATTATCAACTTGCAGGATGTCGCTGTTTTCGGTCTGCGCTTTTTGGAAGAACACTATCCCGATCGTTTAAAAAAACGTTATGACTTAGCTGAAATTCCTCAAGAAATCGCAGAGCTGTTTGATGAGATCGGAAAAAAACGCGGCTGTCTCATGGCGGGAGGCGCCATTAATTATGACAAGACGACAGAAGTGATCATTCGGGATATCCGTACGGAAAAGTTCGGCCCGCTCTCTTTTGAAAAACCGGAAAACATGTAAAAAAGGCGCGCTTTTAAAAAAGGCGGGCCTTTATTTTTAGGAGAGGAGCGCCGATAAGAAAACTAGGGGAGAAGAGAAAGTGAAAACATTAACCGTAAAAGAAATTAAAGAACATCTTCAATCGGTGAAGGATGAAAAAGACCCTTTTATAGCACAGTGCAAAAAAGATGAACGAAAGAGCGTTCAAACGCTCATAAACGCGTGGCTGAAGAAAAATGAAAGGCTTTTGGCCATGCAGGAAGATTGGCGGATGATGATGTCTTTTGAAAACTCGCTGAGTGAACGCGGCTATCAATACATCGCCGGAATCGATGAAGCCGGAAGGGGCCCTTTGGCAGGTCCGGTCGTTGCCGCAGCCGTCATCTTAAAAAAAGACTGTGAAATATTAGGGCTCACGGATTCGAAAAAGCTTTCAAAACAAAAAAGAGAAGACTACTATTCATACCTTATGGAAGAAGCGCTCGCTATCGGCGTCGGAATTGCGGACGCAGCAGAGATCGATGAACTGAATATTTATGAAGCGTCAAAATCGGCGATGATGAAAGCGGTCCAAGCGCTGAATACCGATCCGGATTATCTATTAATCGACGCGATGTCACTTCCTCTACATATACAGCAGTCCTCGATCATAAAAGGGGATGCCAAAAGCGCGTCTATCGCTGCCGGTGCATGCATTGCAAAAGTGACGAGAGACAGGCTGATGGATGAATATGCTGAAAAGTATCCGCTCTACGGGTTTGATAAGCATAAAGGCTACGGAACAAAGGAGCATCTCGAAGCCCTTGCCAAAAACGGACCGTCGCCGATTCACCGAAGATCGTTCGCCCCTGTTAAAGCTTATGAATAACTTGCCGGAGGGAGACGGACTTTGATGATGCTGAACGATATACATAACAGCTTAACAAAACAACTTGAACATGCCGATTCTCTCCAACGGATCAGCGGGACAGAGACGGACCAGAAAAGACTGGTGCTCGGCAAAGTGCTTCGCTTCATCAGTGAGCAGTTTGCCGAAATTCAGATCGGCAATACAAAATGGCAAGGAAAGCTTGAAGCGCCTCTTAAAGCAGGCGCGCACTATTGGTTTTCATATGAAAAACAGCTTGATGAACAGATGGGCCGCCTTCAGGTCGTTGAAGCGTTCGACAAAAACCCAAAGACGGTGCAGGATGCCGCCCACAAGCTGTTAAACGGGCTCTCGCTGAAAAGAACGAAGGAAGCCGTATTTTTAGTCGGGGCTTTGCTGAAAGAGCAGCAGCCCATCAGAGAAAATGATTTAAAGGCAGCCATCAAATGGCTTGAAAACCTGCCGAAGGCTGACGCTCAAAAAGGAGCGGATGCCGTTATGTTCGCCATCAAGCGCGAGCTTCCCGTCCATCCGGGCGTGCTTGATTCCATTCTGGCCGTGAAAGATCCTGTGCCGCTCAACCGGCAGATCGCCCGGACTTATGAAATGGCGAGCCGGGAGCCGCAGCATACGGCAGGCTTGGAAAAATTAAAAAATGCGCTGCTGCCGATTTTGGAAGCGGAGACTGAAGTGCATGCCGAAAAGCTGATTCAAACGCTCAGAGAGCAAATCAGTCCGGCAGGCAAAGAGCAGCAGACCGTTCAGCCGCTTCAGCCGGCGCATACAGCTGAACGGGGACTTTCCCAGCCAAAAACGGCAGCCGAAATCCCGGCGAGCTTTGCCGGACAAGAAGCAAAAGGTGTTCTTCCGAAGTCGCAGAGCCTGGAAGGAGAGGCTGCAAAAGAGCTGCTCGCAAAATTGACCGCACTCGCCGAGCGAAACGGAACAATTCCGGTCAAAGAAGCGGCAAACTGGATCAAATCGCTGGAAGCGAGGGAATCGGCAGCGGCTCAAACCGGCTTGGAAGGTTTAACGAACAAAGAAAAGGAAGTATTGCAGAATATCATCAAAGAAACAGCGCCCGCATTGACGAATAAAGCGGATGCACTAGCTGTTCTTGCCAAAATGAAAACCCTTTTGGGCGTCAAAGATGAACTCTCTTTTCTGAAAGCGATTGAAAACGGAGGCACACTCAAAGATCAAGGGCTTCAGTCTTTAAAGCTAGTGCTCAATGAAATCAGGCATTCATCCGATCTTCCCGCACCTGTCAAGCAGGAAGCCGACCAAATTTTTCACCGCTTAAACGGACAGCTGTTTTTGCAGAATGACCAGTCGGCCCAAAACCAGCTGTTTCTTTCATACCCCCTGTTTTCAAAGAATGGGGTGCAAGATTTAACGGTTTTCTTGAAAGGACAAAAGAAAGAGGACGGAAAAATTGATCCTTCCCAATGCCGTCTCATGTTTTATCTTCAATTGGAGGCGCTGGAAGAGACGGTGGTCGATTGCTTGATCCAGCAAAACGTCATGACCGTCACGCTTGAGACCGGCTATGATGTGGGGCCGCTCATCGAACCGCTGATCCCCCCTTTAAAGGAAAACCTGAAAAAATTAGGCTACAGTCTATCGGGCGTCACCGCAAAAAAACGGGAGAACATTGAAATCGCCCCGTTTATGGAAAGCCAGTTTGAACAGGTCACAGAAAGTGCCTTGGATGTGAAAATATGAAGGAATCTTCTCCATTAAGAAAAGCCGTTGCACTGCATTATAATGAGATGAAAGACAAAGCGCCCAAAGTGGTGGCCAAAGGCTCTGGATACACGGCCGAAAAGATCATTGAAGAGGCGCAAAAAGCAGGGGTTCCGATTCAGGAAGATCCGACTCTTGTCGAATTAATGCGCCATTTGGAGCTTGACGATCATATTCCGGAAGCGCTCTATGAGATCGTCGCTGAGATTTTTTCATTTATCTATACGCTTGACGAAAAGATGAAAAAGAGGGAATGACCTTGTGAAAAAGGACATTCCCCTTATTAATTTTATATTTTTAATAAAATAAAAGTTTGAATGTTTAGAAGGATTTTACGATTTCTCATCGAAACCTAGACAATCTTTCTATGATTATATAAAATGAAAGCGCAGTCTATTTTTATTTTTGCTACATAAGTTAGGAGGATGGGAAATGAATATCCATGAGTACCAAGGGAAAGAGGTCCTCAGAAAATACGGAGTGGCTGTTCCGGAAGGTAAAGTGGCCTTTACAGCAGATGAAGCGGTCAAGGCGGCAGAAGCGCTGACCAGCTCGGTTTATGTCGTGAAAGCTCAGATTCACGCAGGCGGCCGAGGCAAAGCAGGCGGGGTAAAAATTGCAAAATCAAAAGACGAAGTAAAGGCCTATGCGGATGAATTGCTGGGCAAAACGCTTGTCACACACCAGACAGGTCCGGCGGGCCAAGAAATAAAACGCTTACTTATTGAAGAAGGCTGCGACATTAAAAAGGAATACTATGTCGGTCTTGTCCTTGACAGGGCGACTTCGAGAATCGTCCTGATGGCTTCTGAAGAAGGCGGAACAGAAATTGAGGAAGTCGCTGAAAAAACGCCGGAAAAAATCGTCAAAACAGTAATCGATCCGGCTGTCGGACTGCAAAGTTATCAAGCGAGAAAAATCGCTTTCGCCATCAATATTCCAAAAGAACTTGTCGGCCAGGCCGTTAAGTTTATGATGGGCTTGTACAAAGCATTTATTGAAAAGGACTGTTCCATTGCTGAAATCAACCCGCTCGTCGTGACGGGGGACGGAAAAGTGATGGCGCTCGACGCCAAGCTTAACTTTGACAGCAATGCATTATACAGGCAAAAAGACATATTGGAGTACAGAGATCTAGATGAAGAAGATCCTAAAGAAATTGAAGCGTCAAAATATGATTTAAGCTACATTTCACTCGATGGAAACATCGGCTGCATGGTTAACGGAGCGGGACTTGCGATGTCAACCATGGACATTATTAAACATTACGGAGGGGAACCGGCCAACTTTCTTGACGTCGGAGGCGGCGCAACAGCAGAAAAGGTAACGGAAGCGTTCAAGATCATTTTATCAGATCAAAATGTCAAAGGGATCTTTGTCAATATTTTCGGCGGCATCATGAAATGTGACATCATTGCCGAAGGTGTTGTTGAAGCGACGAAGCAGGTGGGGCTGACATTGCCTCTTGTCGTTCGTTTGGAAGGAACAAATGTAGATCTCGGCAAAAAGATTCTCGATGATTCAGGACTCAATATTACGTCTGCGGAATCAATGGCTGACGGCGCGCAGAAAATCGTATCCTTAGTGAAGTAAGAAAGGCAGGGGACCAAAATGAGTGTATTTGTTAATAAAGACACAAAAGTCATTGTTCAGGGGATAACAGGTTCAACCGCTTTGTTTCATACAAAGCAGATGCTTGAATACGGCACGAAAATTGTCGGCGGTGTGACACCGGGAAAAGGCGGTACAGAGGTTGAAGGAGTACCTGTGTTCAACACGGTGGAAGACGCTGTAAAAGAGACAGGAGCGAACGCGTCTGTCATTTATGTTCCGGCAGCTTTTGCAGCAGACGCGATTATGGAAGCGACAGATGCAGAGCTTGATCTCGTCATCTGCATTACCGAGCATATTCCGGTGCTTGACATGGTGAAAGTGAAAAGGTATATGGAAGGCAAGAAAACGCGTCTTGTCGGTCCGAACTGCCCTGGAGTCATTACGCCGGAGGAATGCAAAATCGGGATCATGCCCGGCTACATTCATAAAAAAGGTCACGTCGGTGTCGTATCGCGTTCAGGAACCCTTACATATGAAGCGGTTCATCAGCTTTCTGAAGCTGGGGTCGGTCAGTCGACGGCAGTCGGCATCGGCGGAGATCCGGTGAACGGCACGAACTTCATCGATGTGTTGAAAGCATTTAATGAAGATCCTGATACACATGCCGTGATCATGATCGGAGAGATCGGCGGAACGGCTGAAGAGGAAGCGGCTGAATGGGTCAAAGCAAATATGACCAAACCTGTTGTCGGCTTCATCGGCGGAAAAACGGCTCCTCCAGGAAAACGGATGGGGCATGCCGGCGCCATCATTTCCGGAGGAAAGGGAACGGCAGATGAAAAAGTTAAAACGATGAACGCCTGTGGAATCGAAGTCGCGGAAACGCCTTCTGTCATGGGTGAAACACTCATCAACGTTTTAAAAGAAAAAGGTCTTTACGAAAAATGCAAGACCCACTAAACTTCAGGTGATGAGGGAATAGGCCGGATGGTCTATTCCCGATTTTTGATCTTGATGATGTTTGTATGGTACTTTCCGAATGTTTTCGTGATCAATCTTTATGGAGGTTTTTGAATGAATGAAAAAAGCGAACTTTTGATTTTGCTCCGCCTTCACGGCATTCTCCCCCCTGCTCAGCTTTCTAAATGGTGGAAAGCAGACCCTTCTTTATCACTTGCAGGCAAACACACACACCCTTTAACAAAGCTTTCGGCCAATCGATCTGATCTATCCGCCATTCGAAAGCTTGCCGAAAAAGAGCTCTCAAATGTCAAGCGCCTCATCAGAGCCTATCAGGCAGACGGAGTGGACATGATTGCGATTTCCTCTCCTGATTACCCGCCCTCATTGAAAATGATCCATGACCCGCCCCCTGTACTTTTTCTAAAAGGCCATAAAAAACTTCTTGATCAGCATAGACTGATCGGCATCGTGGGAACGAGAAATCCTTCTTCATATGGGAAAAGAGCCGCAGCCTACCTGGCGAGGGAGCTTAGTAAAAAAGACTGGACGATCGTCAGCGGGCTTGCAAAAGGAATCGACGGCCTCTCCCATCAAGAGAGCATCCGTTCAAATGGAACGACAATCGGAGTCATCGCCGGCGGATTCAACCACTTATATCCCCGTGAAAACCGCCAGCTTGCCGAACAGATGGCTGAAGACCATCTCCTGGTATCTGAGCACCTTCCCCGCACAAAACCTCAAAAATGGCACTTTCCAATGCGAAATCGGCTGATCAGCGGTTTGACAGAAGGAATTATTGTCATCCAAGGAAAGGAAAAAAGCGGTTCGCTCATCACAGCTTATCAGGCGCTTGAACAAGGGCGGGAAGTGTTTGCAGTGCCGGGTTCAATCTTTGACAGAAACTCGCTGGGACCCGCAAGGCTGATTCAGGAAGGGGCGAAACTTGTATGTGATATCAATGATATTCTCAGCGAACTTCCGCCTTCCAATGTTCAATATACGGAACCTGTTTAGAATTATCGTTTGACAAACTGTATTCGAATATTTAATAATAGTGAGGATTTCAAGTTTAAACGCTTTAATCGGCGTTCATCATATAGGAAGATTACATTCAGACGCTTTTTATTAAAATAATGACTATATAAACGACGATTATGATGAATACAATAAAAAGGCTAAATTGAAAAGAGAGAGAAGACCTCTTGAGGGGGATAATGTTATGTCCGAATACTTAGTCATCGTGGAATCGCCTGCGAAGGCCAAAACGATTGAACGATACTTAGGAAAAAAATACAAAGTCAAAGCATCGATGGGCCATGTCAGAGACTTGCCGAAAAGCCAAATGGGAGTTGACATCGAGCAGAATTTTGAACCAAAATACATTACGATCCGCGGGAAGGGCCCCGTGTTGAAGGAATTAAAAACAGCCGCAAAAAAAGCTAAAAAAGTCTTTCTTGCAGCCGACCCCGACAGAGAAGGGGAGGCCATTGCGTGGCATCTTGCCCACAGTCTTGATTTGGACTTGGATTCTGACTGCCGAGTGGTGTTTAATGAAATCACAAAAGAAGCGATCAAAGATTCATTTAAACATCCGCGCATGATCAACATGGATCTTGTCGACGCCCAGCAGGCGAGAAGGATTCTTGACCGGCTTGTCGGCTATAAGATCAGTCCGATATTATGGAAAAAAGTCAAAAAAGGGCTGAGCGCCGGACGCGTACAATCGGTTGCACTCCGCCTGATCATTGACCGCGAGAAAGAGATCAACGAATTTAAACCGGAAGAATACTGGACGATTGAAGGCACATTTTTAAAAGGAAAAGAATCGTTTGAAGCCAGCTTCTTCGGAATGAACGGCAAAAAGCATCCGCTGAAAAGCGAAGATGATGTCAAAAAAATTCTTTCACAGATCAAAGGCAATGCGTTTGATGTCAAAAAAGTCACGAAAAAAGAACGTAAACGAAACCCGGCTTTGCCGTTTACAACTTCTACGCTTCAGCAGGAAGCGGCGCGAAAACTGAATTTCCGGGCGAAGAAAACGATGATGATCGCCCAGCAGCTATATGAAGGGATCGACCTTGGAAAAGAAGGAACAGTCGGGCTGATTACTTATATGAGAACGGATTCAACCCGGATCTCAAACTCTGCTCAGGAAGAGGCATCATCATATATCGGCGACAATTACGGCAAAGAATTTTTGGGGAACAAAAGAAAGCCGGCCAAAAAAAATGAAAATGCACAGGATGCGCACGAAGCGATCAGGCCGACTTCTGTCATGAGAAAGCCTGCTGATCTGAAGGCTTTATTGGGAAGAGACCAGCTGCGCCTTTACAAGCTGATCTGGGAGCGCTTTGTGGCAAGCCAAATGGCTCCGGCTATCCTTGATACGATGAGCGTTGACCTTGAAAACAACGGGTTGACATTTCGCGCAAACGGGAGTAAAGTCAAGTTTTCAGGTTTTATGAAAGTCTATGTTGAAGGCAGAGACGACCAGATGGAAGAGAAGAATAAAATGCTTCCTAACTTGGCTGAAGGTGACACTGTTCTTTCGAAGGATATCGAACCTGAACAGCACTTCACCCAGCCGCCTCCGCGCTATACGGAGGCAAGGCTCGTCAAAACCCTTGAAGAGCTGGGCATCGGGCGTCCTTCCACATACGCTCCGACGCTTGACACCATTCAAAAACGGGGATATGTAGCCCTTGATAATAAACGCTTTTTACCGACAGAGCTCGGACAAATTGTGCTTGACTTGATTATGGAATTTTTCCCTGAAATCATTAACGTCGAGTTTACGGCCAAAATGGAAAAAGAACTGGATGGCGTTGAAGACGGGAACATTCAGTGGGTGCAGATCATCGATTCCTTCTATAAGGACTTTGAAAAGCGCGTTGAAAAAGCGGAAGCCGAGATGCAGGAAGTCGAAATCGAACCTGAGTATGCCGGGGTCGATTGTGAAGAATGCAGCAACCCGATGGTATATAAAATGGGCCGCTACGGAAAATTCATGGCGTGCTCCAATTTTCCAGACTGCCGAAACACAAAACCGATCGTAAAGGAGATCGGGGTTAAATGTCCATCCTGCAAAACCGGCAACATTGTCGAGCGCAAATCGAAAAAACGCCGTATTTTTTACGGATGTGACCGCTATCCTGAATGCGAATTTGTATCCTGGGATAAACCGCTTGAACGAAAATGTCCGAAATGCGAGGACATGCTTGTAGAGAAAAAGCTTAAAAAAGGCGTTCAGGTGCAATGCGTGAATTGCGATTATAAGGAAGAACAACAAAAGTAGCGGTGAGCAGGACTTTGCTCACCTTCTTTGTTGTGTTAAAAGGACAATTCAATTCATAATATTAGGAGATGTAAATATGAATCAAACAGTTAATGTGATCGGTGCAGGACTTGCCGGAAGTGAAGCGGCATGGCAGCTGGCCAAACGCGGAATCAATGTCCGCTTATATGAAATGAGGCCTGTCAAACAGACACCGGCGCACCATACGGATAAATTCGCAGAGCTTGTCTGCAGCAACTCGCTTCGCGCCAATTCTTTAACGAATGCTGTAGGTGTATTAAAGGAAGAGATGCGGATTTTGGACTCTGCGATTATCGATGCCGCTGATCAATGTTCAGTTCCTGCCGGCGGAGCGCTTGCCGTTGACAGGCATGAATTCGCTGCAAATGTAACCGAAAAGGTCAAAAATCACCCGAATGTCACAGTCCTCAACGAAGAGGTGAAGGGCATTCCGGAAGGGCCGACAATCATCGCGACAGGCCCGCTTACTTCTGAATCTCTTTCTGAACAGCTGCGGCAGCTGACAGGCGAAGATTACCTGTATTTTTATGACGCCGCCGCACCGATTGTTGAAAAAGACAGCCTTGATATGAACAAAGTATATTTAAAATCCCGCTATGACAAAGGAGAGGCCGCCTATCTGAACTGTCCAATGACAGAAGAAGAGTTTGACAGGTTCTATGACGCCCTTGTGTCGGCGGAAACCGTTCCATTGAAAGAGTTTGAAAAAGAGATCTTTTTTGAAGGATGCATGCCGATCGAAGTCATGGCCAAACGGGGCAAAAAAACGATGCTGTTCGGCCCGATGAAGCCGGTGGGGCTTGAAGATCCTAAAACGGGTAAACGCCCTTATGCCGTCGTTCAGCTGAGACAGGACGACGCTGCAGGGACGCTTTACAATATTGTCGGCTTTCAAACCCACCTCAAATGGGGCGATCAAAAAGAAGTGCTCCGTCTCATTCCCGGATTGGAACAGGCTGAAATCGTCCGCTACGGAGTGATGCACAGAAATACGTTCATCAATTCGCCGAGTCTGTTAAACGCAACCTATCAGTTTAAAAAGCGTGACGATCTGTTTTTCGCCGGACAGATGACAGGGGTTGAAGGCTATGTGGAATCAGCGGCTTCAGGGCTTGCCGCCGGCATCAATGCAGCTCGCCTTGTCCTGGGAAAAGAACCGGTCACATTCTCAAATGAGACGGCGATCGGCAGCATGGCCCATTACATTACGGAAACGAACAAGAAAAACTTTCAGCCGATGAATGCGAATTTTGGGCTTTTCAAGGAATTGGGGGTTAAAATCAAAAATAAGCAGGAGCGAAATGAACAGTACGCTTCGCGCGCATTAGAGACAATTCGAAATATTGCGAAAACGCTATAGTTATTCATTGCCAGATCAACTTGTTATGTGATAACATTTAAAAGCCTTTTCGAAGAGGTGGAGTCATGGCAAATGTTAAGAATTTTTTAACTTTATTCATTGAATATTTACAAATAGAAAAGAATTATTCAAAATATACAATTGTGGGTTACATTTCTTCTATTGAGGAGTTTGAACTGTTTTTAAGCGTTCAGGGAATCAAGGGCTTTGAGGACGTGACCTATACGGACGTGAGAATTTTCTTGACGGAAGCTCATCAAAAAGGCCTCACTCGCAGAACGATCAGTAAAAAGCTTTCAGCTCTGCGAAGCTTCTATAAGTTTTTGTTAAGGGAAAACTTAGTAAAAGAAAACCCGTTTCTGCTTGTCAGTCTCCCGAAACAGGATAAAAGGATTCCGAAGTTTTTATATGAAAAGGAGCTTGAAGAACTGTTCGGGATGTCTGATCTGAACACTCCGCTGGGGCAAAGAAATCAGGCGCTGTTAGAGCTTCTTTATGCTACGGGCATGCGGGTGAGCGAACTTTGCAGTTTGAAGGAATCTGAGGTGGATCTGTTTTTAGATACGGCGCTGGTTCACGGGAAAGGCAAAAAGCAAAGATATGTTCCGTTTGGTTCTTTCGCCCGAGATTCTTTGGATCTATATTTTCAAAATGGAAGACGCATCCTTCTGGCAAAAGCAAAAGAGCCTGGGCCCTTTGTCTTTTTGAATCAAAGGGGCGGGCCTTTAACCCCGAGGGGGGTCCGTTATATTTTAGGAGAACTGGTCAAGAAGACTTCGGGTACATTACATATACATCCGCACATGCTTCGCCATACATTTGCCACCCATTTATTAAATGAGGGGGCGGATCTCAGAAGCGTTCAGGAACTGCTTGGACATTCAAATCTTTCATCAACCCAAGTGTATACGCATGTATCTAAAGATATGCTCAGAAAGACATATATGTCTCATCACCCTCGGGCACATAAAGGGAAATAAAGGAGGTTCATTTATGTCATCTTTTCACGCAACAACGATATTTGCCGTCCGGCATAACGGAAAAAGCGCGATGGCGGGAGACGGCCAGGTCACCTTCGGCCAGGCTGTCGTCATGAAACATACGGCAAGAAAAGTCAGGAAGCTGTTTAACGGAAAAGTGATGGCCGGGTTTGCGGGCTCTGTTGCAGACGCTTTCACGCTTTTTGAAAAGTTCGAAGCAAAGCTGGAGGAGTACAACGGCAATTTGCAGCGGGCGGCTGTCGAGCTTGCGAAAGAGTGGCGCAGCGATAAAATTCTCCGAAAGCTTGAAGCGATGCTGATCGTCATGAATGCCGACAATCTTCTGCTCGTTTCAGGAACAGGGGAAGTGATTGAACCTGATGACGGCATATTGGCGATCGGCTCCGGAGGAAATTACGCCCTCGCTGCGGGAAGGGCGCTGAAACGTCATGCCGGTGAACAGCTTGAGGCTAAACAAATTGCAAGAGCTGCTCTTGAAACTGCGGGTGAAATCTGTGTGTATACGAACGATCAAATCATTGTAGAAGAACTTGAGTAGAAAGGATATGAGGCATATGGAAAAAAAGCCGCTGACTCCGAAGCAGATTGTCGAACGGCTTGATCAGTACATCATCGGCCAGATCGAAGCGAAAAAAGCGGTTGCCGTTGCTTTAAGAAACCGCTATAGAAGAAGTCTTCTTGATGAAAAGCTGCGCGAAGAAATCGTTCCGAAAAACATACTCATGATGGGCCCGACGGGAGTGGGGAAAACCGAGATTGCAAGACGGATCGCAAAGCTCGTCGGCGCTCCGTTCGTGAAAATCGAAGCGACGAAATTCACGGAAGTCGGCTATGTAGGCAGAGATGTTGAATCAATGGTCAGAGATCTTGTTGAAACCTCTGTCCGCCTCGTCAAAGAAGAAAAAATGAACGAAGTAAAAGGCATCGCCGAAGAAAATGCAAATAAACGGCTTGTCCGCCTGCTCGTACCGGGAAGAAAAAAACAGTCGGGCACAAAAAATCCCTTTGAAATGCTGTTTGGCGGAAATCAGGACCAGCAAAATGATGATGCGGAAAAACAAGAAGAAGCAGACATTGAAAATAACCGGAAACGGATCGCCCATCAGCTTGCCCTCGGCGAACTTGAAGACCATTATGTCACAGTCGAGGTTGAGGAACAGCAGCCATCGATGTTTGATATGCTTCAAGGCTCGGGTATGGAACAGATGGGCATGAACATGCAAGATGCGCTCAGCAGCCTGATGCCGAAAAAGAAAAAACCCCGCAAGCTTACTGTCAGAGAAGCGAGAAAGGTGCTGACAAATGAAGAAGCGGCAAAGCTGATCGATATGGATGAAGCCGCTCAGGAAGCTGTGCTGAGAGCTGAACAATCAGGCATCATCTTCATTGATGAAATCGATAAAATCGCCAAAAAAAGCGGGGCATCTTCTTCAGCGGACGTCTCAAGAGAAGGCGTGCAGCGCGATATCCTGCCGATTGTCGAAGGCTCGACCGTTATGACGAAGTATGGCGCAGTCAAAACAGATCACATGCTTTTTATTGCGGCAGGCGCATTCCATATGGCAAAGCCGTCTGATTTAATTCCTGAGCTTCAGGGCCGTTTTCCGATCAGGGTTGAATTGAAAAAGCTGAGCATCGAAGACTTTGTGAAAATCTTAATTGAACCGGACAATGCTCTTCTTAAGCAGTACAAAGCTTTATTGAAGACTGAAGGTATATCTCTTGAATTTTCTGACGATGCTATTCGTAAGATTGCAGAAGTGGCTTATCATGTGAACCAGGACACAGACAACATCGGGGCGAGAAGGCTTCATACCATTCTGGAACGGCTTTTGGAAGAACTGTCATTCGAGGCTCCGGACGTGATGATGGAACAAGTCGTCATCACACCGCAGTATGTGGAAGAAAAGCTAGGTTCGATCGCCAAGAATAAGGATTTAAGCCAGTTTATTTTATAAACAATTAAATATGAGTAATTTAGGAGGATCATTTATTATGGCTTTATTACAAAAAACAAGAAAGATTAATGCAATGCTGCAAAACGCGGCAGGGAAGCCGGTTAACTTCAAAGAAATGGCTGAAACGCTTCGCGATGTAATTGATTCGAACATTTTCGTCGTCAGCCGCAGAGGAAAGCTTCTCGGTTTCTCTATTAATCAGCAGATTGAAAATGACCGGATGAAGAAAATGCTTGAAGAACGCCAATTTCCCGAAGATTATACGAAAAGCCTGTTCAACATTCCGGAAACATCATCTAACCTTGATATCAACAGCGAATATACGGCATTTCCTGTAGAAAACCGCGACCTTTTCCAAGCGGGGCTGACAACGGTTGTTCCGATTATTGGCGGTGGTGAGAGACTGGGAACTTTAATTCTTTCCCGTCTTCAAGCAAAATTTGAAGACGATGACCTCATTCTTGCTGAATATGGAGCAACAGTCGTCGGAATGGAGATTCTGAGGGAGAAAGCTGAGGAAATTGAAGAGGAAGCGCGGAGCAAAGCAGTCGTCCAAATGGCGATCAGCTCATTGTCATACAGTGAGCTTGAAGCGATCGAGCACATTTTTGAAGAGCTGGACGGAAACGAAGGTCTCCTCGTCGCAAGTAAAATTGCAGACCGCGTCGGCATTACGCGCTCGGTGATCGTTAACGCTCTGCGTAAATTGGAGAGCGCCGGTGTCATCGAATCAAGATCATTAGGGATGAAAGGCACGTATATCAAAGTCCTAAACAACAAATTCCTGATGGAATTAGAAAAGTTGAAATCTCATTAAAGAAAGACGCTGCAGAACGATATGTTCTGCAGCTTTTTTTTATTTCATTTTTTAATTATACTATAGTAATTTTTTTCGCAGATAAAACGCTATTAATGCTTATTCGAATCGATGAATTACCGAAATAAAACTTTGTTAATATAATTTTCAAGAAGTTTAACATCTGTAACATTACATAGTCCTTATAATCTAGTACAAAAGACCTATTCGTAAAATAGATATATATTACGATTTTTTTTTACGCTCAGATCATAGACTTTAAGCCTATTATTCCTTACAATAGGCTTATGGTTTTTACAATTCTCGACAAGATTTTAAGACAGCTGGAAAAAGATTGGAGGTATTTGGTGGTGGATATATTTTCAGGAACAATACATAGACTAGAGGGAGCCTTGGAACAAGCGAATGTTAAGCAAAAAGTCATAACCAATAATCTCGCTAATGTAGATACACCGAACTATAAGGCGAAAAGAGTATCTTTCAAAAACGTGCTGAATGAGGAGTCCTCTCGGCTTAATGCTATAAAAACAGACTATAGACACATTGACTTTAAAAGCAATGAGTCAAATTATTCAGTCGTGTCGAGTAATCAGACATCATATCAGGAAAACGGAAATAATGTCGACATTGACAAGGAAATGAGCGACATGGCGAAAAACCAGATCCAATACCAAGCATTAGTCGAAAGAATGAGCGGAAAACTCAATTCACTCAAGAGTGCGATTACGGGAGGTAAATAATGGGGGTATTCAATAGCATCAACATTTCAGCTTCAGCTCTGACTGCACAGCGGGTCAGAATGGATACCGTTTCTTCCAACTTGGCAAACATGGATACAACAAGAGCGAAACGAGTGGACGGAGAATGGCAGCCTTACAGAAGAAAGCTCGTATCGACAGCTCCAAAAGGCGAATCCTTTTCATCCGTCCTTCAATCATCAATGAATGCCTCAAGCAGAATCGGTGAAGGGGTAAAGGTGACAAATATCAGCGAAGACGAAACACCGTTTAAACTCGTATATGATCCAACACATCCGGACGCCAACGAAGATGGCTATGTTCAGATGCCAAATGTCGATCCTCTCAAAGAGATGGTGGACTTAATGAGCAGCACAAGGTCTTATGAAGCGAACGTCACTGCGATGAACGCAACGAAAGGAATGCTCATGAAAGCTTTAGAAATCGGAAAGTAGGGTGATGACACTGATGATCAACGGAATCTCTCCGTTTCAAGTACAATCCGTACAAGCGGGAACAAACGTAACAAGCCAAATCCATAACAAGCCGACCGGTTCTGAAAACCAAGTCAGCTTTTCAAACGTGCTGAAAGATTCTATCAATGCTTTAAACCAATCTCAAAATGAATCTGATAAACTGACAAACGCGCTTGCACTCGGTCAGGATGTCAATCTGGACGAAGTCATGATCGCGTCTCAGAAGGCTAGTGTTACACTAACCGCAGCGACAGAGTTCCGCAACAAGGCGGTCGAAGCTTATCAGGAAATCATGAGAATGCAAATGTAGGAAAGGAGTCTGAAAGCGAAGAGAATTAGTGTAACTACCGGGGGAGTAAGATGAATCGTACTTTATTGCAAATTAAAACGAAAATAACTGATTTTTGGAAAAATCGATCTAAACTGCAGAAAACACTGATTGTCGGCGTTTTTGCTGCAGCGGTCATCCTGTCGATCATCATAGGTATTTTTGCCTCGTCAAATAAGATGGCGCCGCTATATAAGGATTTGTCAGCTGAAGAAACCGGCCAAATTAAACAAGTCCTCGATGAAAAAGGAATTCCTTCAGAAGTTGCAACCGACGGTTCTGTCATCAAAGTTCCTGAAGAAAAAGTCGATACACTGAAAGTTGATCTGGCGGCAGAGGGCCTTCCGAAAAGCGGAAGCATCGATTACTCGTTCTTTGGCGAAAACGCCGGTTTTGGTATGACGGACAACGAATTTGATGTTTTGAAAGTGAAAGCGACCCAAACCGAGCTTTCAAATCTCATAAAGGGCATCGAGGGCATTAAAGATTCAAAAGTCATGATCAACCTTCCGAAAGACTCCGTTTTTGTCGGGGAGGAAAAGCCGGAAGCTTCGGCTTCGATCGTACTTCAAGTGAAGCCGGGCTATACGCTTGATCAGAATGAAATCAACGGCCTTTATCATCTCGTATCGAAAAGTGTGCCAAACCTTGATCCGAAAAACATCGTCATTATGGACCAAAACTCCACATACTACGATCAAACTGGCAAAGAATCAGGCTCTTATGCGGACAGCTACTCTTCCCAGAGGGAAGTCAAGGCTCAAATCGAAAAGGACCTTCAAAGACAAGTTCAATCGATGCTGGGCACCATGATGGGACAGGATAAAGTGGTTGTATCCGTTACATCTGACATCGATTTTACAAAAGAAAACAGGACGGAAGACCTGGTCGAGCCCGTTGACAAAGAAAACATGGAAGGGATCACCGTCAGTGCAGAACGCGTCAGTGAAACCTATTCCGGACAGGGAGCACAAGCCGGAGGCGTCAACGGAACAGGCGAAAATGATGTGACCAACTATGCCGAAGCAGAAGGCGAAAACGGCAACGGAGACTACGAAAAAAGCGAAGAAAGAATTAATAACGAAGTCAACAGAATTCACAAAGAAATCGCTGAGAGCCCTTATAAAATCAGAGATTTGGGTGTTCAGGTCATGGTTGAACCGCCTGATGCCGACAATCCGCAGTCACTCCCTGCCGAAAGGGAAGATGACATTAAGAAAATCCTCTCTACGATTGTTAAAACATCAATTGATAAAAACTATGAGGAAGAGCCTCTGACAGACGAAGATGTTGAAAACAAAATCGTTGTATCTGTTCAATCGTTTGACGGCAAGCAGACAATGGATCAAGAGGAAGAAACAGGCGGCATTCCGCTTTGGGCTTATATTGCAGGCGGAGCTCTACTGATTGCGCTGATCGGTTTCATCATCTGGCTGGCAAGAAGACGCAAAAATGCAGATGAAGAGTATGAGGAAGAATGGTATGAGGTGCCGCAGGAACCAATAAGGGTTGAAGATGTAAACAATGAAAAAGAGACGGAAGAAACTGTCAGACGAAAACAGCTTGAAAAAATGGCGAAAGATAAGCCTGAAGAATTCGCTAAATTACTGCGCAGCTGGCTGACCGAGGATTAGGAGGAGTATTGAAATGGCAAAATCGAAACAAGACAGGCTTACAGGCAAACAAAAAGCGGCCATTCTCATGATATCCTTAGGGCTCGATGTGTCAGCTTCGGTTTACAAGCATTTAACAGATGAAGAAATTGAAAGACTGACCCTTGAAATATCAAATGTCAGATCTGTATCACCTGAGAAAAAAGATGATATCATCCAGGAATTTCATGAAACGGCTGTCGCTCAGGAATATATTTCACAAGGCGGGATTCACTATGCAAAGCAGGTGCTTGATAAAGCGCTCGGTGAAGACAAAGCCGCCAACATTATCAACCGGCTTACATCATCACTTCAAGTCAGGCCGTTTGATTTTGCCAGAAAAGCAGACCCTGAGCAGATCCTGAACTTTATCCAGCACGAGCATCCGCAAACCATTGCTCTGATTTTATCCTACTTAGACCCTGTGCAGTCCGGGCAGATCTTATCTGAACTGAACCAGGACGTACAGGCTGAGGTTGCAAGGCGGATCGCTGTCATGGACAGGACATCACCGGAAATCATCAATGAAGTCGAACAGATTTTAGAGCAGAAGCTCTCATCTACCTTCACTCAGGATTATACACAGACCGGCGGCATCGAAGCCGTTGTGGAAGTGTTAAACGGAGTTGACAGAGGAACGGAGAAAACGATCCTTGATGCCCTTGAGATTCAGGATCCAGAGCTGGCCGATGAGATCAAGAAACGGATGTTTGTCTTTGAAGATATCGTGACACTTGACAACCGAGCCATTCAAAGGGTTATCCGCGACGTTGAAAACGATGACCTGCTGCTGTCCCTGAAGGTGGCCAGCGAAGAGGTCAAAGACATTGTCTTCAGCAACATGTCGCAGCGTATGGCTGAGACATTTAAGGAAGAAATGGAGTTTATGGGGCCTGTGCGTCTGCGTGATGTAGAAGAAGCTCAGTCAAGAATCGTCAGCGTCATCCGGAGACTTGAAGAAGCAGGTGAGATCGTCATCGCCAGAGGCGGAGGAGATGATATCATTGTCTAATATTATTAAACAGCGATCATCATCAATGCCGGAAAAGAAACGGCGGACGATTTCATTAAGGGAAATCAAACTTCCCGAAAGCGAGGCTGACTTTTCCGCTGAGCAGGATCCGGAATTTCTTCTCAAATCTGCTCAGCAAGAGGCAGGCAAAATATATGAAAAGGCCAATGCTGAACTTGAACAAAGCCGCCGGCAAATCGAAGAGGAAAAATCGAGCTGGGAAACAGAACGCGAGGCATTGATTGAACAGGCAAAAAAAGAAGGATTTGAAGCAGGGTTTGAACTGGGAAAGAATGAGGCTCGAAAAACCTATGAATCTTATTTGGAAGATGCCAATACCATCGTCAGAACAGCAAGGCGGGACTACGAAGAAAAAATTGAGCAATCTGCCGAAGAAATCGTCACACTTGCCGTTTCCCTGGCCAAAAAGGTATGGGGTCAAAAGTCTGATGACAACGCAGCTTTCATGACCCTTGTGAAACAGGTGCTGTCTGAAATGAAAGAGTTTGATGACATTTCGATTTATGTGGACCCGGACTACTATACAGAAGTTCAAAGCCATAAAAACGAACTCGAAGCGCTTCTCCAATACGGTTCCCATATAGCGATTTATGCCGATGACAAAGCGGCAAAAGGAACGTGTTATGTTGAAACGGCCTTCGGAAGAATCGATGCAGGGATCGATACACAATTGCAGCAGCTGAAACAAAAACTTATCAGTCTGCTGGAAACGGCAGGTGAAGGACGTTGATGCTCAGCCAGCTGCTTGAATGTATCGAAACGGCGGATTCTTATAAGCGATACGGCAAAGTCAAACAGGCCGTCGGTTTAATGATCGAATCAAAAGGACCCGAATGCTCGATCGGTGACGTCTGCAAGATTTATACAAAAGGAGACAGTCCGAAAGCAATCAACGCGGAAGTCGTTGGTTTCAAAGACCAAAATATTCTTCTCATGCCTTATCTTGAAGCATCAAACATCGCTCCTGGCAGCATTGTTGAAGCAACTGGCGAATCATTGCGGATCAAGGTCGGTTCCGGATTGATCGGGCAGGTAGTCGATGCATTCGGCACCCCGCTTGACGGCAGTATACTGCCCAAAGGCCTGGCTCCTGTTTCAACAGATCAGGCGCCGCCCAATCCGATGAAAAGGCCGCCGATCAGAGAAAAAATGGCGGTTGGCGTCAGATCGATTGACAGTTTGTTAACCGTCGGAAAAGGACAGCGCGTCGGAATATTCGCAGGAAGCGGTGTCGGGAAAAGCACGCTGATGGGAATGATTGCGAGGCAAACGGCAGCAGATCTGAATGTTATCGCCCTAGTCGGAGAGCGGGGACGGGAAGTCAGGGAATTTATTGAGAAAGATCTTGGCGAAGAAGGGTTAAAGCGCTCGATCATCGTTGTGGCGACTTCTGACCAGCCCGCGTTGATGAGACTGAAAGCGGCTTATACCGCAACGGCAATCGCCGAATATTTCCGCGACAAAGGCCAAAATGTCATGTTTATGATGGATTCGGTGACAAGGGTTGCCATGGCTCAGAGAGAAATCGGTTTAGCGACGGGAGAACCGCCGACAACAAAGGGTTATACACCCTCGGTGTTCGCTATTTTACCTAAGCTTTTAGAACGAACGGGGACAACCGAAAGCGGATCGATTACGGCTTTTTACACGGTTCTTGTCGATGGTGATGATATGAATGAACCGATTGCCGATACTGTCAGAGGGATTTTGGACGGTCATATCGTCCTTGACCGGAGTCTGGCGAATAAAGGCCAGTTTCCCGCAGTCAATATCTTAAAAAGCATCAGCAGGGTCATGGCCAATATTGCTGATAAAGACCATATAAGAGCGGCGAACCGGTTCAGAGAGATGCTGTCAACCTATCAAAATTCAGAGGATCTTATCAACATCGGAGCCTATAAAAAAGGATCTTCCCGAGAAATTGATGAAGCCATACAGTTTCATCCCAAGCTGATCAGCTTTCTGAAGCAGGAAGTCGATGAAGCGGCAGTTCTGGAAGACAGCATTTCCTTATTAAAGAGTCTTATAGGAAGAGAGGATTAAGAATGGCTTATTCATTTAAATTTCAAAAGCTGTTAGAGCTTAAAGAAAATGAAAAAGACCAATCATTCGCTGAATATCAACATTCAGTCTCCGAATTTGAAAAGGTTGCCGAAAAGCTCTATGAAAGCATGCATCAAAAAGAAACGCTTGAGAAAAACAAAGAAAGCAAGCTCCAGACGGGGATGAGCGTTCAGGAAATGAGACATTATCAGCAGTTTGTCACAAACCTTGAGACGACCATTTTCCATTATCAAAAGCTTGTCATGATGAAAAGAAACGAAATGAATGAAAAGCAAAACGACCTGACAGAAAAAAATATTGAACTCAAAAAATTTGAAAAAATGAGAGAGAAGCAGTTTGAAATGTACGCATTACAAAACAAAGCAAATGAATTGAAAGAAATGGACGACATCTCCATGACCCAATTCATGACTCAAGGAAACTAGGAGTAGAAAAACGATGGCCGAAGAAAAAAAAACCGGTAAATTTCAGACATTTTTGTTTGTGGTCGTCATTCCGCTGATCTTTATAGTCATTATAGGGTTCGTCGGCATGTGGCTTTTAGGTGTTAACGTTCAGGATGCAGCCTCCAAAATTCCCGTCGTAAAGGATTTTGTTCAAAACAAGGACGAGAATCAGGAGAAAGATCGTGCAGCGAAGCAGCAGGAAAACACAGCGGATAAGCTTCAAAAAACAATCGATGAACAAAAAAGTGAAATCGAAACGCTGACGAGTGACTTAAAAACGAGCGATACCGAGATTAAAAGGCTCAAACAAAAAATCAGCTCACTGGAAAAAACGGAAAAAGACGAAAAAGAGCAGGATGGCGAAAACGCAGAAGATCAGAAGGTCGGAAAAGTCGTCAAAATTTATGAAAGCATGCAAAGCAATAAAGCTGCAAAGATATTAAGCGAATTAAAAGAGCAAGAGGCAATCAAGATTTTAGATTCATTAAGCAAAAAGAAAGTGACGGAAATCCTCTCAAAAATGTCTCCTGATAAAGCGGCTCTCTTCACTGAGAAGCTGGCAAAAAATGAAGAGGAAAAAGAAGGGGGGGAATAGGTTGAGGCTTCTTGACACGATCTCTTTTGATGCTTTACCGCCGGCGGAAAATGCATCTGCAAAAACAACAAGCCGGACATTTGCAGGCTCCTTATTTCAGAACGTGCTGCAACAAGAAAACGGGATGCTCTCCGTCAGTGAAAAAGGTGGAGAGGACCCTTCAGAAAGCCAGCTGGAACAGCTGCTTAAGGAGCTTGAAAATTTCCTCTCCGGAAAGAACGGAGCTGAATTGGACGAAGACTGGCTGAGCGCCTTTCAATCGCTTGATGATGTGTCCGCTTCTCAAGAAGAACTGGCACTGGCCGAACAACTCTTACATAAATTAAGGGCGCTCCTTGGGGATGCCGTTGAAATGCAGCCATCTGAAGAAACGGAAACGTTTAACGAAGAGGCATCCCTTGGCGAAGAACCTGAAACAAAAGAGCCGAAGCTGCCGGATAGCAACGCTCTTAGTCAAATACAGCAGCTGCTTTCTCTGATGATCCATGAGAATCAGCCATCACAAAAAGCTTCTCAGATTGCCGAATTATTCGAGAAGGCGCCTGCATTTCTCGCTGCACTGCAGACAAAAGCAGGTTCCGAGGGGCTGGCAGAGGAGCTCAAACGCCAATTTTTCACAAAAGATCCGAGCCAGTCTCAGCTTTTGGCCATGTCAACTGCTGAACTGAAAAGCCTGAAAAGTGTAATGGAGCAGATGATGAATGACAGCTCCGAAACGGGGCAAAAAGAGTGGAAGCTGGCGGAAAGCGAACTGAAAGCCATGCTGATGAACAAGAAAACCGATATCCCGATTTCTGATAAACCTCTGTCATTTATTCTGAAAAACAGAGACATTCAAGAGAACGGGAAGCCGGTTCTTCACGAACAGCCGATTCAATCCAATGGACTGATGAACCAGCATCGGACAGGCACAGCTCTGCTTCAGGGCCTTCAAGCGGGGACCGCAGATGAAGCTTCAGCTCAGCCCAAAAACTTCCCGGAACAAATTCTGAGCTCCTGGAAACAGATGAAGTTCACACCGTTCGGGAGATCGACAGGCAGTTTTACGATCCGTCTGAATCCTGAAAATCTTGGGTTTATTACGATTAAATTGGTCAAACAGCACGGGATGTTTTCCAGCAAAATCATTGCCTCGACCGAGTCGGCAAAAGAGCTTTTGGAACACAATCTGACACATCTCAAACAGGCCCTGCCAAACATGGCTGTGCAAATAGACCGCTTTGGCGTGCCGGTTCAAAATGGAGATCAAACCTTAGGCCAATCGAGTGATGATCAAAAAAATCACCAGCAGCAGAAGCAGGATCAGGAAAAAGACCAAGAAAACGACGATTTTCGAGAATTTTTGGATGAACTGATCGAGACCCGAGTCCAGGATAGCGAGGAGGAGATCTAATGTCTGATACATCAGTTGACACAAGGACCCAAATAGGAAATACAAAAACGCAGTCGACAACGTCCAATTATTTGTCTGATGCAAAAAAAACGGAGAAATCAAGCGGGTCAAATTTGGGGAAGGATGAATTTTTGCAATTGCTTATGAAACAACTGCAATATCAAGATCCTTTAAACCCGATGGATGACCGCGAATACATCTCGCAAATGGCGACTTTTTCAAGCCTTGAGCAATTAACCAACTTAAATACAACGATGTCGTCGTTTGTCGGGCTTCAAGACCCGATGTCAATGTATGTCGGCTGGATTGGAAAAGAAGTCACATTTGAGGATGCCAACGAAGAGGAAAAAACAGCGCTTATCAAATCAGTCAAAAGCGCAGAGGGCCAATACTTGCTTGTCCTTGATGACGGAACCGAAGTCAGTCCATGGAATGTGACCGCGGTCGGCGATTCTGACAAATAAAAACAGAGAATACAGGGAGGACTAATCATGTTACGTTCACTATACTCAGGAATTAGCGGAATGAAAAACTTTCAAACAAAGCTTGATGTCATCGCTAACAATATTTCAAACGTCAATACTGCCGGATATAAGAAAAGCCGGGTTACCTTTAAAGATATTGTCAGCCAGCAGCTTGCAGGTGCATCTGCTTCAACTGCTGACAGGGGCTCGGTCAACGGCCAGCAAGTAGGGCTTGGTGGCACAATCGGCTCAATCGATATCATTCATACAAATTCTGCTCCGTCCACAACAGGCCGCCAGCTTGACATGACGATTACAGGAGACGGGTATTTTCGCGTCGGGACAGGGGATGAGACATACTATACACGGTCAGGTAACTTCTATCTTTCCGACGAAGGTGATTTAGTCACTGTTGACGGGCTGTTCGTATTAACGGCAGACGATCAGAGAATTAATATTCCGGCAGATGCCCAAAGCTTCAGCATCGCAACAGATGGAACGGTGACATATGTAGATCAGAATAACGTGAACCAGCCGGCAGGCCAAATTTCTCTTGCGACATTCAGCAATACAGCCGGATTAACAAAAGCGGGCGACAACCTTTACCGCGATTCATTGAGCTCTGGAAATCCGCAAGTCGTTACACCTGGAGAAGGTTCATCAGGCAAGCTGCAAACAAGTGCTTTAGAAATGTCAAACGTTGACCTTTCCGAAGAATTTTCCGAAATGATTATTTCACAGCGCGGTTTCCAAGCGAATGCGAAAATCATTACAACCTCTGATGAAATTCTTCAGGAGCTCGTTAATCTGAAGCGATAAGGAGGGAGGGGGCGTCCCCTTAGGTCGCCCCTCGATAAACCATGATTAAAGTTACGCGATTAAACGGACAGCCCTTTATTCTGAATGCAATATTGATTGAACAAATTGAATGTTTTCCGGATACGACGATCACATTGTCAAACGGAAAGAAATTTGTTGTCAGAGAAGATGAAGATACAGTTGTAGACCATATTGTGTCCTTCTATCAAAAAATCCAAATACTTTCTTGTGACCAGAGAATTGAGGAATCTGAATGAATAAAAAACTTCTAGGAATCATGATGACTATTATTTTGGCAATTGCTGTGCTGGGAACCGCTGCGTTCTTTGTCATCAAAGGAAGCGCAAGCGAAAAGGATGAACATCAAGAACCGTCGATCGATGAAGTGGTGGAATCTTCAGTTGAAGTCGACGAAATCACGACAAACTTAAAATCCGATCATGTTGTCCGCCTGTCAATCAAGCTTGAAACCGATTCTAAAGAAGCGAAAGAAGAGCTTGAAAAACGGGATTTCCAAATCAAAGATACGGTGATCTCCCTTTTGGCAAATACAAATGCTGATGATCTTGAAGGAAACAAGGGAAAAGAGCATTTCAAAGAAAAGCTGAAAGAAAAGCTGAACTCGCACTACATGAAAGAGGGCAAAGTAAAAACAGTATACATTACCTCCTTTAATCTGCAGTAGGAAAGATATTCGACAGAACCATGGAGGTGAAAAACAGATGGCAGGAGAAGTGCTCTCCCAAAATGAAATCGATGCATTACTTTCAGCGATATCGACCGGTGAAATGGATGCCGATGAGCTGAAAAAAGAAGAGGCCGTTAAAAAAGTCAAGGTATATGACTTTAAACGGGCGCTCCGCTTTTCAAAAGATCAGATCCGCAGTCTGACGAGGATTCACGATAACTTTGCGAGGCTGTTGACGACCTATTTCTCAGCGCAGCTGAGAACCTATATCCAGATCTCTGTCAGCTCGGTTGATCAGGTTCCGTATGAGGAATTTATCAGATCGATTCCGAACATGACGATCCTCAATCTTTTTGAGGTTCGCCCCCTTGAAGGAAGAATCATGATGGAGATCAACCCGACCATCGCCTATACGATGATGGACAGGGTGATGGGCGGGATCGGCGCAAGCCATAACAAAATTGACAGCATGACGGAAATCGAGACGAAGATCATGTCCAATTTATTTGAAAGCTGCCTCACGAATTATAAAGATGCGTGGGAGTCCATCACAGAAATCGAGCCGGAAATGTCCGATTTTGAAGTGAATCCGCAGTTTGTGCAAATGGTCTCGCCTAATGAGACGGTCGTTGTCATTTCATTGAACACACAAATTGGAGATATCAGCGGGGTCATCAACCTGTGTATCCCGCATGTCGTGCTTGAACCGATTATTCCGAAGCTTTCCGTCCATTATTGGATGCAGTCAGACAGAATTGAACCAAAACCGGAGGAAACAAAGTCGATAGAAAAGCGGATTATGACGGCGCGCATTCCAATTGTCGCAGAACTCGGATCATCAGAATTGACCATTGAAGAGTTTTTAAATTTAGAAATTGGAGATTGTATCACTTTGGACAAATCAGTAGCAGAACCTCTTACTGTTTTGGTCGGAGATAAACCGAAATTTCTAGGACAAGCCGGCCGAATGAATCGAAAAACTGCGATTCAAATTCTAGATCACGACATAAGAGGTGAAGAATATGGAGAATAACAATAGGTTATCACAGGATGAAATTGATGCGCTGCTTAAAGGCGGCGATGACAATAATGGGGAGCAGCCAGAATCAGGATTGTCCCCGATGGAACAGGATACGATCGGGGAAATCGGAAATATTTCCTTTGGGAGCTCTGCAACAGCTTTGTCCACTTTGTTAAATCAAAAGGTAGAAATTACAACACCGACCGTGACGGTTGTTGAAAGAAGTCAGTTGAACGAAGAATTTCCTCATCCTTACGTATCGATCGGTGTGAGCTATACAGAAGGTTTTTCAGGAAACAACCTTCTCGTCATCAAACAAGATGACGCCGCGATTATCGCTGATTTGATGATGGGGGGAGACGGGACGAATGCCGATCCGTCGCTTGGCGAAATCCACTTAAGCGCGGTTCAGGAAGCGATGAACCAGATGATGGGCTCAGCGGCCACATCCATGTCCACCGTCTTCAGCAAAAAGATTGATATTTCTCCGCCTGAGGTTGATCTTCTCGATGTGAAAGAAGGAGAAGGGACAGATCATATCCCAGAGGAAGATCCGCTTGTCAAAGTTTCCTTTAGATTGAAAGTCGGAAAACTGATCGACTCTCATATTATGCAGCTTTATCCGCTCACCTTTGCGAAAGATCTGATCGATGAACTAACGAATCAGGACAGCGGGGAACAGCCGGTCCAGACTGAGGAAGCACCGCCTGTTCAGGAAAAAGCGGCCGCTTCAGCGGCACCAACGCCAACGCCGAGTCCGAAAAAAGAGCCTGCTCCTAAGCGGCAGGGAACAACAAAGGTGTCTGAGCCTGTTCAGGTCACACCTGCTGAGTTTGCCTCATTTGATTCTCAGGCAGAAGCACAGCCGCATCTCAATAATCTTGACATGCTCATGGACATTCCTTTATCGGTGACAGTCGAGCTTGGCAGGACTAACCGCAGTGTGAAAGAGGTGCTTGAACTGTCCTCCGGCAGCATTATTGAGCTTGACAAATTAGCTGGTGAACCCGTAGACATCCTCGTCAACCAGCGTGTTGTCGCAAAAGGAGAAGTCGTCGTGATTGATGAAAACTTCGGTGTCAGGGTAACGGACATTTTAAGTCAGGCGGAGCGAATCAATAAATTAAGATAACAACAGATTTGATTAAGGAGAGATTAATAATGGCTTATAAGATTTTAGTAGTTGATGATGCAGCATTTATGAGAATGATGATCAAAGATATTTTGGTGAAAAACGGTTTTGAAGTGGTTGCAGAAGCGCAAGACGGAGCTCAGGCTGTTGAAAAATTTAAAGAGCATTCACCTGACCTGGTCACGATGGATATCACGATGCCGGAAAAAGACGGAATCACCGCTCTTAAAGAAATCAAGGAAATCGATCCGCAGGCAAAAATCATCATGTGTTCTGCAATGGGTCAGCAGTCCATGGTAATCGACGCCATCCAGGCGGGAGCAAAAGACTTTATCGTCAAACCGTTCCAAGCTGACCGCGTCATGGAAGCGATCAACAAAACGCTAAGCTAAAGGGTGTACAACTTGTTTAAGAAATCTCTTATTTTCATAGCCGGCATTTGCCTTCTTCTCTTTCTCGCCATGCCCCATTCCTCCGCTTCTGCTGAGGAATCCGCCGATCAGACGGTAGATCAGCTGTTTGATAAGGATACCGGCAAAAGCAAGGAGAAAAAAGAAGACAAAACCGAGAATAAAAGCAGCCATTCTATTAAGGAAGAGACGGAGAGCGATCCCCCGTCTCCTTCCGTTTCCATATTCGATTTTGTGAAAATGATCGGCGCCTTGCTGTTCGTGATTTTTCTGATTTACGCTTTGGTTAAATTTATGAACAAACGGAACCGCCTGTTAAAACCCTTTCAGTATGTCGAAAATATCGGCGGAACTTCGCTCGGCCAGAACAAGTCCGTGCAGCTGATTAAAGTGGGGAACAGGGTGCTTGTCGTCGGTGTCGGCGAAAACATCCAGCTGTTGAAAGAGATTGATGATGAAAAAGAATATGAAGACATTCTCGCACAGCATGAAGCAGCTGTGCGCAGCAAGATCGAATGGCAGAAATGGGTGGATCAAGTCAAAGTTCCGGGTGCGCAAAAACAAGGCGTTAAAGCTTCTTTTTCTGAATCATTAAAAGCACAGCTTTCGGAACTGAAACAAAATCATGCAAAAGGCAGAAAGAAAGGCCAAAATCAACATGAATGAGTTTATTGATTTATTTAATTCAAGCGATGCGGGAAATGTCAGCGCCAGCGTCCGGCTCTTGCTGCTTTTAACTGTATTTTCGATCGCGCCGGGAATCTTGATCCTGATGACGTGTTTTACAAGGGTTGTCATTGTGTTGTCTTTTGTCCGGACATCTTTGGCAACGCAGTCAATGCCGCCAAACCAGGTGCTGATCGGACTGGCTTTATTTTTAACGTTTTTCATTATGGGACCGACGTTTTCAGAGATTAATAAAGACGCTCTGACCCCTTTAATGAACAACAAGATCACTTTAGATGAAGCATATACGAAAGCTGAAGCTCCGATCAAAGAGTTTATGAGCAAGCATACAAGGCAGAAGGATTTAGCTTTATTTATGAATTACGCAAAGATGGAAACGCCTGAAGCGGTTGAGGATATTCCTCTTTCAACAATGGTTCCCGCGTTTGTCATCTCAGAGTTGAAAACCGCATTTCAAATGGGATTTATGATTTTTATTCCGTTCCTGATTATCGATATGGTCGTGGCGAGTGTTTTGATGTCGATGGGGATGATGATGCTTCCGCCCGTCATGATTTCACTGCCGTTTAAAATTTTGCTTTTTGTCCTTGTAGACGGCTGGTATTTAATCGTTAAATCTTTGCTGCAAAGCTTTTAGAGTAGGTGCTAAACATGAATTCAGAATTTGTTATATCGATGGCTGAAAGAGCGGTGTACGTGACTTTGCTCATCAGCGGGCCCCTGTTGGCGCTCGCTCTTGCGGTTGGGCTGATCGTCAGCGTTTTTCAGGCAACGACCCAAATCCAGGAACAGACTCTCGCATTTATACCGAAAATTGTCGCCGTTTTGGTGGGACTGATCATTTTTGGACCGTGGATGCTGTCGACAATTTTGTCTTTTGCGACTGAGCTGTTCTCCAATTTAAATCGTTTTGCAGGGTAGTTTTAACATGATGTCAATTATTGAATCATTTCCAGCCTTTTTGCTTGTGTTTGTCAGAATTACGGCATTTTATGTCACGGTGCCTCTATTTTCTTATCGGTCAATTCCAGCCGTTCATAAAATAGGTTTTGCATTTTTTCTTGCGATTGTCAGTTTCAGCACGATTGAAAAGCCTCCTCAGCTTGATGTTGACGGACTTTATATGCTTTTGATCATGAAGGAGGCGCTGGTCGGACTTCTTCTCGGGCTGATTGCCTACATGATGATTTCAGCCGTCCAAATCGCCGGATCATTCATTGATTTTCAAATGGGATTTGCTGTGGCGAATGTGATTGATCCTCAAACAGGCGCGCAAAGCCCTCTGGTCGGACAATTTTTGTACACGATGGCTCTGCTTCTCATGCTGAGCTTGAATGCGCACCATTTGCTGCTTGACGGAATTTACTACAGCTATCAATACATCCCAGTCGACCGTCTGGCGCTGTCGTTTGGCAGTGAAGAGTTTGCAGAGTTTATCGCGAAAAGCTTCAACACGATGTTCATTACGGCTTTTCAACTGTCTGTACCTGTTGTGGCCTGTCTGTTTTTAGTCGATCTGGCACTGGGAATTGTGGCGAGAACGGTACCGCAGCTGAACGTGTTTGTCGTCGGGCTTCCTCTGAAAATCGCGGTCACCTTTATCATGCTCATCATCTGTATGGCAGTGATGTTCAGCATGATGCAGAATGTGTTCGAATTAGCCATTCGGACAATGAGAGATCTATTAAGTTTGCTTGGGGTGGCAGGATGAAGCTGACGTTGGATTTGCAATTTTTCGCAGGTGAAAAAACAGAAAAAGCGACGCCGAAAAAACGGCGCGAGACGCGGAAAAAAGGACAGGTTGCCAAAAGCGCCGATGTCAATACAGCGGTCACGCTTCTCATCATCTTTATGGCCTTATTGTTTATCGGGCCATTGATGAGGGATCGTTTGATCGGCTTGATCGAGAGGTTTTATAAAGATTCGATCACGATGAAGGTGACGGTGGCGAATATTCCCGGGCTGTTTCGCGACTTGGTGCTGGAATGCGGCCTGCTCATGGGCCCGATATTGCTGACGGCGCTCATTTCAGGTATTTTAAGCAACTATTTGCAAGTCGGATTTTTATTTGCTCCTGAAGCGGTTAAACCCGATTTAAAAAAGCTCGATCCGATCAAGGGATTCAAGCGGATCTACAGTATCAGGGCGATCGTTGAACTGTTAAAATCCATTTTGAAAATCGTCATCGTCGGCGGAGTGACATTCGCCGTTTTATGGCTGAACTTCGGCAAGATTCTCAGAACCCCGCTTTTGTCTCCGGGGGAGGCATTATCATTTGTCGGCTGGCTCACCTTTTTAATGGGGGTTTCGGCAGCGGTGGCATTGATTTTTCTTGCAGTTCTCGATTATCTCTATCAGAAGTTCGATTATGAAAAAAATATTCGAATGTCTAAACAGGACATTAAAGATGAGTATAAAAAGACTGAAGGCGATCCGCTGATTAAGTCCAAAATCAAGCAAAAACAAAAAGAAATGGCGATGCGCCGCATGATGCAGGAAGTTCCGAAGGCGGACGTCATCATCACGAACCCGACCCATTATGCCGTCGCTCTTAAATATGACGAAAACAAAATGGATGCGCCGTTTATCCTGGCTAAAGGGGTCGATCTCATGGCGCTGAAGATCAGGCAGATCGCCAAAGAGCATGATGTCATGACGGTCGAGAACAGACCGTTGGCTAGAGCGCTTTATGATCAGGTTGAGATTGACCAGGCCGTTCCGGAAGAATTTTTTAAGGCCATTGCCGAAATCTTAGCCTACGTGTATAAAACAAAGCAAAAAATCTAGTGAATTTTTTAGTTTTAAAAGGAGAGAAACAGCATGTCTGCAAGAGATTTATCTATTTTATCCGGCGTTGTCCTCATTGTGTCAATGCTAATCATTCCTTTTCCAACATGGATGTTGAGCATCTTAATTATCGTTAATATTTCTCTTGCGTTGATCGTGCTTCTCACCACAATGAACATGCAAGAACCGCTGCAATTTTCGATTTTCCCTTCTTTATTGCTGCTGCTTACGCTGTTTCGTTTAGGGCTCAATGTATCGACAACACGTTCGATTCTGTCAAACGGAGATGCGGGAAAAGTAGTCGAGACTTTCGGATCTTTCGTTGTCGGCGGCAACGTTTTGGTTGGTCTCGTCGTCTTCATCATATTAATTATCATCCAGTTTATCGTCATTACCAAAGGGGCGGAACGGGTTTCAGAAGTTGCTGCGAGATTTACGCTGGATGCCATGCCGGGAAAACAGATGAGCATCGACGCCGATCTCAATGCCGGGATGGTGACCGAGCAGGAAGCGAAAGTCCGTCGTGAAAAAGTGGCGCGTGAAGCAGACTTTTATGGAGCGATGGACGGTGCCAGCAAATTTGTTAAAGGAGATGCGATCGCCGGCATCATTATTGTTCTCATCAACGTCATTTTCGGAATTGTCATTGGCATGCTGCAAAAGCAGATGAGCATTCAGGATGCCGCATCGCACTTTACGCTGCTGTCTGTAGGGGACGGGATCGTATCACAGCTGCCTGCACTCCTGATCTCAACGGCGACGGGGATTGTCGTGACAAGAGCCGCCTCAGAAGGAAATCTCGGCCACGATATTACCGGCCAGCTGTTTGCCTATCCTAAGCTCCTATATGTGACAGCCGGAACGATTTGTTTACTCGGAATCTTCACGCCGATCGGTATTCTGCTGACAGGACCTTTGGCGTTCCTGCTCGCTTTTGGCGGCTACATGCTTTCCAAAGCTGGAGAAGAAAAGGAAAAAGTGGAAGATATCTTAGAGGAAGAAGCGGAAGTGGACGAGTTAAAAAGTCCGGAAAGCGTTGTGCATCTGCTTGATATTGATCCGATTGAATTCGAATTCGGCTACGGGCTGATCCCTCTTGCTGATACGAATCAAGGCGGTGACCTGCTGGACAGAATCGTCATGATCAGACGGCAGCTTGCCATTGAGCTCGGCCTTGTCATTCCGGTCGTCAGGATCAGGGATAACATCGCTCTTCAGCCGAATGAGTACCGGCTGAAAATCAAAGGAAATGAAGCGGCTAAAGGCGAGCTTCTCCTTGATCACTTTTTGGCGATGTCACCGACTGGCGAAGATGATCAGATCGAAGGGATTGACACGGTCGAACCATCCTTTGGCCTCCCGGCTAAATGGATTTCTGAATCTCAAAAAGATCAGGCCGAAATGCTCGGGTATACGGTCGTCGATCCAGCTTCCGTCGTTTCGACCCATATTACGGAACAAGTGAAAAAGCACGCTCATGAACTGATTGGCAGACAGGAAACAAAACAGCTGATCGACCATTTGAAAGAATCGTATCCTGTCCTGGTCGAAGAAGTAACACCGAATCCGCTGTCTGTCGGTGATATTCAAAAAGTGCTGGCAAAACTGCTGAAAGAAAAAGTGTCCATCCGGAACTTGGTGACGATTTTTGAAACCTTGGCTGACTACGGAAAACTGACGACGGATTCAGACATGCTGACAGAGTATGCAAGACAGGCTCTCGCTAAGCAGATTACAGCCCAATATGCAAGGGAACATGAGACGCTGAAAGTGGTGACCTGCTCTGGACGCGTTGAGAAGGCTGTTGCCGAAGGCATCCAGCAGACTGAACACGGCAACTATTTATCTCTTGAACCGGTCATTTCTGAAAATATCATTCAGTCTGTAGCAAGGGAAATCGAGCAGCTTTCATTGAGGCAGGAAGTGCCGATTCTGCTCTGCTCACCGCCTGTGAGGATGTACGTCAAACAGCTTTTGGAACGCTATTTCCCTGATCTTCCGGTTCTTTCATATAACGAACTGGAGGCCAATGTAGAAGTTCAAAGTATCGGAGTGGTGGATATTCAATGAAAATCAAAAAATTTGTAGCTGGTTCGATGCAGGAAGCCACAAAGCAAATTAGACATGAGCTTGGGAATGACGCCGTTATCTTAAACTCCAAAAAGATTGAGAAGAGAAAATGTTTCGGCTTGATCAAAAAACAAGGTGTTGAAGTGATAGCTGTGTTGGATCAGGACTTCTCCGATGCGAAAAAACCAAAGCAGCCAAAGGCTGCATTGCCTGAACAAAGCCCTTTACCTGTAAAGTCTGATCAGCTTGATTTGGCCAATCAGGTAAAAGAGCTGAAAGAACTGCTGGAAAAGCGCGATCATGAACAGCCTGTCGATGTGCTGCCAGAGCCGCTGAAAAAAGCAGACCAGCTCCTGGCTAAACAAGGGGTATCGCCAGCCATCCGAACGAAAGCATTGGGCCGTTTGATCAGTACTTCTTTAAGAAACGGAGAAGAATGGACGGAAGAAAAGGCGCTTCAACGCTTAACAGACGCTTTAGCCGAGCTCCTTCCCGAAAATCTCGATGAAGGCTTGGCGATTCGTTCTCAATATGTCGTGCTTTTCGGCTCGACCGGAGTCGGCAAAACAACGACATTAGCCAAACTTGCCGCTTCATCTGTTTTGGAAGAGCAAAAAAGGATCGCCTTTATTACGACGGACACGTACCGGATAGCGGCGGTCGACCAGCTGAAAACATACGCAGAGCTGCTGAACGCTCCGCTTGAAGTGTGCTATACGAAAGAGGAATTTAAAGCTGCACAGCAAAAATTCGCTGATTTCGACCATGTCTTTATCGATACGGCGGGCCGCAATTTTAAAGACGGACAATATGTCAAGGAACTGAAGGACATGATTCCGTTTGAGCGGCGGATTCAGGCATTTCTCGTTTTGTCCGCAACAAGCAAATACGAAGATATGAAAGAGCTTATCAGGCAGTTTTCAAGCATCCCGATCGATCAATTGATTTTCACGAAAGTGGATGAAACCGATTCATTGGGGAGCGTCATGAACCTGCTTGCTGAATCGAAAATCGGCCTCGGCTATATGACAAACGGCCAGAACGTCCCTGAAGATATCCGCTACTTGTCGAATGCATCATTTGCCAGACTGCTTACGGGGTGTTGAACATGGATCAGGCAGAAAGCTTACGAAAACGAATGGAGCTTCGGCTTACCGAACCGCCCGCCGTCTACCAAAAAAAAGCGAAAACGCTGGCGGTGATAAGCGGCAAGGGCGGTGTCGGAAAATCCAACCTGTCGCTGAATACGGCTCTTGCGCTTTCAAAAAAAGGGAAAAACGTACTTTTGATCGATCTTGATGTCGGAATGGGTAATATTGACATTCTGATCGGCCGTCAGACGCTCCATACCATGGTGGATGTGCTGAATCAAAAATTGCCTTTTGACCGCGCTGTGTCAACAGGTCCGGAAGGCATTCAATATATCTCCGGAGGGACGGGGCTGAACGCGATGTTCGAATTGAACAGAGAGAACTGGTCGTTTTTTCTCAAAGAACTGGCATCTGTTCTGGGGAACTTTGATTATGTACTGTTTGACATGGGAGCAGGGCTGTCAAAAAATCAGCTGCCTTTCGCCCTTTCAGCGGATGAAATCCTGGTTGTCACCACTCCGGAACCGACATCGATTATGGATGCTTACAGTGCGATTAAGCATTTAGCTTTGACCGGACAGAAGCTGAAGATCAAGGTCATTGTCAACCGCTGCACAAACCAAAAAGACGGAATATCCGCCTTTATGCGCCTTTCCGGCACGGTAAACGCTTTTTTGCAGCAAAAGCTGGCATATGCAGGGCCGGTTCCTGAAGACCCTTTAGTATCAAAAGCTGTTGTTGAACAGCAGCCGTTTCTCCTTAAGTATCCGCGCTCAAAACTGAGCAGGGCGGTTTACCTTTTGGCAGATTCACTGCTTGAAGACGGCAGGGCACACAGCGATGAAAATCGATCGTTTATCGATAAATTATCTTCATTTTTGAGGAGGGGCAATACATTATGATTCGTGTTCTTGTCGTTGACGACTCTGCTTTTATGAGAAAAATGATCACCAAGTTTTTAACCTCCAATCATGAGATTGCTGTAGCAGGAACGGCGAGAAACGGAGAGGAAGCGCTCCAAAAAATCAAGGAACTCCGTCCGGATGTGGTCACATTAGACATGGAAATGCCTGTGATGAACGGAAAAGAAACATTAAAAAGGATCATGGCCACAGATCCTCTTCCCGTGGTCATGGTTTCGAGCCTGACGCAGCAGGGAGCGGAGATCACCATTGAGTGTCTGGAGCACGGAGCGGTTGATTTTGTCGCGAAGCCTTCAGGTTCCATTTCCATCGACCTGTACAAAGTAAGGGACATCATGATTGAAAAGGTTTTGACAGCCGGACGGGCGAAAGTGAAGGCCCGTCCTGCACCGGAGCCAAAGCCTGCATCAGATAAAAAACCAGTTTTGATGAGCGGCAGCCGGCCCGTCCGTTCGCCAGCTGCAAAACAGCTTGTTTGCATCGGTACATCAACAGGGGGACCGAGAGCGCTGCAAAGAGTGCTCCCTAAGCTTCCCAAAACCCTAAAGGCGCCTGTTTTTGTTGTTCAGCATATGCCCGCAGGGTTTACGGCCTCATTGGCAAACAGGCTGAACCACCTCTCAGAAGTAACCGTGAAGGAGGCTGAAAACGGTGAGAGAGCTCGGGACGGCTGGGTCTATATTGCACCCGGAGGAAAAAACATGGCAGTGCATCTTGAGCAGGGCGAACTGGTGATTTCACTCGATGACCGCGACACAGCCAGCCGCCATAAACCATCTGTCGACTACTTGTTCAGCTCGCTCGCATCTCTCAGAGATTTTGAAAAAATCGCCGTCATTATGACAGGAATGGGAAGCGACGGGACTGAAGGCGTCAAAGGCCTTTTAACACATGCGGGCGGCAAGGTTATCGCCGAATCTGCCGAATCATCCGTCGTATTCGGGATGCCCAAGGCGGTCATAAACACCGGACTTGCAAATGAGATCAGACATGTTGATGAGATTGCTGCAGCTATTATGACGTATATGAAAAAAGAAAGGGCGTGACTCATATGGATATGAATCAATATTTAGACGTCTTTATTGAAGAAAGTAAAGAACATTTGCAAACCTGTAATGAAAAATTGCTCGAACTCGAAAAAAATCCAACAGATCTTCAGCTTGTCCATGATATTTTCAGAGCGGCTCACACCTTAAAAGGCATGAGCGCAACAATGGGCTATGAAGATATGGCTCATTTAACACACACCCTTGAAAATGTGCTGGATGCCATCCGCAATGAGGAGATGACGATTACTCCCGAATGGATGGATATCATGTTTGAAGCGCTTGATGACCTGGAAGCGATCGTCCTTTCGATCATTGAGGGAGGCGACGGCAAGCGGGATGTCTCCGAAGTCTGCGCCAAGCTCGATGTAACCGGTGCAAGCAAAGAAACTGCAGCAGCAGAAACAGCTGAAGCATCTTCGGAAACGAAATGGTCGTATGACGAATTCCAAAGAACGGTCATTGCCGAAGCGGAGGAGCAAGGCTTTAAATGCTATGAAATTTCCGTTTCTCTTAAAGAGGACTGCCTATTAAAAGGCGTTCGGGTCTACATGGTTTTCGAACAGCTGAACGATATCGGCGAGGTCGTCAAAACCATCCCGGACACGGAAGTGCTTGAGGCGGAGGATTTTGATTCGGAGTTTGTCATTTGCTTTTTAAGCAAACTTACGGAAGAGGAGATTTTCAATAAAATAAACAGCGTTTCTGAAATCGAGAAAATAAATGTAACTGAGCTGAAAAACGACTTTTCAGCGGCGGCCGAACCAGAAAAGCCGGCCCCTGAAAAAGAAGCAGCTCCAACAGAAAAGGAGAAAAAGCCGGAAAAACCGGCAAAGCAGGCGAATGGCAAAAATGAAGCTGCAAAACCGGCAGCAGGCGGAGGAACGAAAACGATCCGCGTCAACATCGACCGCCTCGATTCTCTCATGAACCTCTTTGAAGAGCTTGTCATTGACAGGGGACGTTTGGAACAAATTGCCAAAGAACTTGAGCACAGTGAATTAACGGAAACCGTCGAGCGAATGACAAGGATTTCCGGAGATTTGCAATCGATCATCCTGAATATGAGAATGGTGCCGGTTGAGACTGTCTTCAACCGCTTCCCGCGCATGGTCCGCCAGCTGACGAAGGAATTAAATAAAAAGATTGAACTTTCCATATTCGGAGCGGATACAGAACTTGACAGGACGGTCATCGACGAAATCGGCGATCCGCTCGTCCATCTATTAAGAAACAGCCTTGACCACGGTGTTGAAGCACCTGAAATCAGGGTTAAAAACGGAAAGCCTGAAACAGGTCAAGTCCGCCTGAAAGCATATCACAGCGGAAACCATGTCTTTATCGAGGTTGAGGATGACGGAGCGGGGATCAACCGCAAAAAAGTGCTCGAAAAAGCGCTCGAACGAAACGTCATTACTGAACGGGATGCGGAAACAATTGAAGATCATGAGATCGATGCGCTGATTTTTGCACCGGGATTTTCAACCGCTGATCAAATTTCAGATATTTCCGGGCGCGGCGTCGGCTTGGATGTTGTCAAAAGCAAGCTCGAATCATTGGGCGGATCTGTCAGCATTAAATCAAGCGAAGGTGAAGGATCGCTCTTTTCGATCCAGCTGCCGCTGACACTTTCGATCATTTCCGTGCTTTTAGTCAAACTTGAAAAAGAAACATTCGCGATCCCGATTTCTTCTATTATAGAAACGGCTGTCGTTGAAAAGAAAGATATCCTACAGACACATGACCGCGAAGTGATTGATTTCAGGGGCCATATCGTACCGGTTGTTTACCTGAAAGAACAGTTTAAAGTTGAGGATTCTTCAGATGACCTTGACCAGCTTCATGTCATCGTCGTGAAAAAAGGAGACAAGCTGACTGCATTTGTCGTCGATTCCTTTATCGGACAGCAGGAAGTCGTATTAAAATCATTAGGTGATTATTTAACAAATGTCTTTGCCATTTCTGGAGCGACGATTTTGGGAGACGGACAAGTTGCGCTGATCATTGATTGCAACGCCCTTATTAAATAGAAAGCGAAAGGAGAGCGATCCTCTTGACCATACAGACAACCACCGGTGAAAAAATGATCGTATTCAAAGTGAATCATAAAGAGTATGCCATATCTGTTTCAGAAGTCATGTCCATTGAAAAATGGCAGCATCCTACAAGGGTGCCCGGAGTCGAACCATATATCTGCGGCGTCATTAATTTAAGAGGTGTTGTCACACCTGTCATCGATTTGAGAAAGCGGATTGAGGCGCCGGGAGACACAATTACGGATGAAACAAGAATCATCATCATCACCCATCAGGACATTGAAGTCGGCTGGGTGGTAGATGAGGCGAACGACGTCATTACCGTCGAAGAAGAGGAGATTGAATCAGCTCCTGAAACGGTTGGGAAAGACGGCAGACAATGGATTAAAGGCATTGTAAAACAGGGCTCCAGACTACTCAACCTGATCGACTCTGAAGCTGTTTTAAATAGGAAGTCAAGCCTTGTTGCAGCTTCCGAAAGTGCTAAGAAATAAGGAGCCTCGAGATGAGCATTTTTAACGGAATTAAAGAAGAGCATCTTGATATTTTAAGGGAAGTCGGCAATATAGGAGCGGGCCACTCCGCTTCTGCCTTGGCAAATTTGCTGAACAGAAAAATCGAAATGGAAGTGCCGTTTGTCAAGCTCATGTCGTTTGATGAGCTCGTCAACCTTTTCGGCGGTGCAGACCTTCCCGTCGCCAGCATCTTTCTGCGCATGGAAGGGGATTTTCCGGGCTCGATGTTTGTTATTATGCCTTTTTCAGAGGCTGAACAATTGATCAGAGAGCTTGTCTGCAACCCCGAATTTGAAATCGAAAGCATGACCCCTGACGATATAGGGGCCTCCGCCCTGCACGAGCTGGGGAATATAATGGCTGGCTCATATTTGACCGCGTTAGCTGATTTGACAAACCGGCAAATGTACCCGAGCGTCCCGGAACTGACGCTCGATATGTTTGGAGCTGTCATCAGCGAGGGGCTGATCGAGCTCAGCCAAGTCGGAGACCAGGTCATCGTCATTGACAACTCGATTTTTGATGAAGAGCACAACCGGAAGGTAAAAGCGCATTTATTCCTTTTGCCCGACTACGATTCTTTTGAAAAGCTCTTCCATTCATTGGGTGCAGCCCTATGAAAATCATAGAAAAAGAGACATCTGTTGTCAGAGTCGGCATTGCCGATGTAAAAATAGTCCGTACTCCCGATCGAATCCGAACATCAGGACTCGGTTCTTGCGTTGGGCTTGTGCTTTATGATCTGGAAGCAAAAACGGCAGGGCTCGTCCATGTCATGCTTCCCGATTCTTCCCTTTCAAAGACGCCGGATATCAATCTGGCAAAATACGCAGACACCGCTGTGGCGGCAACGGTCAACATGCTGCTTGAAGCAGGCTGCCGAAAATTCGCCTTGAAAGCGAAAATGGCCGGGGGAGCCGAAATGTTTAAGTTTAAGATGACAAATGATTTGATGAAAGTCGGGCCAAGAAATGTGCTTGCGATTAAAAAACATCTATCTCTCTTGAATATTCCGATTGTAAGCGAGGATACAGGCGGAAACAGCGGAAGGACCATCGAGTTTGATCCGCAATCAGCTGAGCTTGTCATCCGGACAGTTAAACAAGGTGTAACGACGATTTAATATGCAATTTAGGGGGATAAAGATGCAATCCTTGAACTATGAAGATCAGATGCTTTGGTCGCGATGGAAAGAATGGAAAGATCCTCAGGCTGGCGATGATTTAATCCGCCGCTATATGCCGCTTGTCACATATCATGTCGGCCGGATAGCCGTCGGCTTGCCCAAGTCCGTTCACAAAGATGATTTGGTAAGCCTCGGCATGCTGGGTTTGTACGATGCCCTTGAAAAATTTGATCCGGGAAGGGATTTGAAGTTTGATACATACGCTTCATTCAGAATCAGAGGCGCTATTATCGACGGCCTTCGAAAAGAAGATTGGCTTCCGAGAACCTCCCGGGAAAAAACAAAAAAAGTCGAAGCTGCGATTGAAAAGCTTGAACAGCGCTATTTAAGAAATGTATCGCCGAGCGAAATCGCAGAGGAATTGGGAATGACGGAGCAAGACGTCGTGACGACAATTAATGAAGGTTTTTTTGCAAACCTCCTTTCAATTGATGAAAAGCTTCACGACCATGAAGACGGTGAGAATGTCCAAGTGATGATAAGGGATGACAAAACGACCACACCTGAAGAAAAAATGCTCAAAGACGAGCTGATTTCCCAGCTTGCCGAAAAAATAAACGAGCTTTCCGAAAAAGAACAGCTTGTTATCAGCTTATTTTATAAAGAAGAGCTGACGCTGACGGAAATCGGCCAGGTTCTGAACTTATCGACCTCGCGCATTTCCCAGATTCACTCCAAGGCGCTTTTTAAATTGAAGCATCTTCTTGATAAAGTGGTACAATAATATGTAAGCTGCTGGCTTTTCGCCGGCAGCATTTTTTAGGCTGTTTTCAGGGAACATCTTTTGAAAAGACATTTTAAAAATTCATGGTTAGCGAGTGAAAAATATGTCAACAATATTATGGCTTGTGAGCTTTACGCTCCACGGTATACTGATCTATTTTGTCATCATTCTGAATGCGAGGCTCAGCGCTTTTAAGGCCGCAGAGAAAGAGCAAAAACAGCTTCTGGAAGAAACCGAGAATACATTGACCGCTTTTCTGATGGAGCTGAAAGACGAAAATGAAAAACTCGTCAGGGAGTTTCAGCAGGATGCCGAACGCGAGCCTCAAAAAGAAAAACATCAGACCCATCAGTCGGAGACTCCTGCCGAATCCGGCTCCGTCTTCCCTAAAACGGAAGAAACCGCCGGCCTGCCACTTCATATTGAATCGATGATCGATGAAGTTGAAAGAAAAGAGGATGAGCTGCATCAGCAGGAACATGAAGACTCCGCCTCGTTTGAAGAAAAAGCTTCGGCTTTATATGAAGAGGGCCTTTCTCCTGAAGACATTGCAAGACAATTAAAAACCGGCAAAACAGAGGTTGAGCTTTTCTTAAAATTTCGCGGAAAGATGAAAAACGATTCTTGATTGTCGGGAAAGCTTATGGTATATTAATTCTTGGTGTTAATTACACACGCTTAACGATTTATGCAAGCGGTGCTGTGCGAGGCTCGTGCAGTCCTGCATAAAAATGACCTAAGCGGAGGAAAAAAACCATTATATTAGGAGGAAATAACACATGTCAGTCATTTCTATGAAGCAATTGCTTGAAGCTGGTGTTCACTTCGGCCACCAAACACGCCGCTGGAACCCAAAAATGAAACGTTACATCTTCACAGAGCGTAACGGAATCTACATCATCGATCTTCAAAAAACAGTCAAAAAAGTTGAGGAAGCCTACAACTTTACAAAAAATCTTGCAGCTGACGGAGGGAAAATCCTTTTCGTCGGTACGAAAAAGCAAGCTCAAGACTCTGTTAGAGAAGAAGCGGAACGTTCTGGAATGTACTTTGTCAACCAACGCTGGCTTGGCGGTACATTAACAAACTTTGAAACAATTCAAAAGCGTATCAAACGCCTTAAAGATATCGAAAAAATGCAAGAAAACGGCACATTTGACGTACTTCCTAAAAAAGAAGTCGTTCAATTGAAAAAAGAATTAGAGCGTCTTGAAAAATTCCTAGGCGGAATCAAAGACATGAAAGAGCTTCCTGATGCACTGTTCATCATCGATCCTCGTAAAGAGCGCATCGCTGTTGCAGAAGCGCGCAAGCTGAACATTCCGATCATCGGAATCGTTGACACAAACTGTGATCCGGATGAAATCGACGTTGTTATCCCTGCGAACGATGACGCGATCCGCGCTGTTAAATTGCTTACTTCTAAAATGGCAGATGCAATTCTGGAAGCAAAACAAGGTGAAGAAACAGCTGAAACAGAAGAAAAAGAAGCAGAAACAACTGAAACAACAACTGCTTAACCTGATCAAAAGGTGATAAGGGGGAACTGCCTTTTATCACCTTTTTTTTCACCAGATAAAAACTTACATATTTTGTTTGGATTATAAGGAGGAAATCAAAATGGCAATTAGTGCACAAATGGTAAAAGAGCTTCGCCAAAAAACCGGTGCGGGCATGATGGACTGCAAGAAAGCGTTAACTGAAACTGACGGAAACATGGAAAAAGCAATCGAGCTTCTAAGAGAAAAAGGCATTGCAAAAGCTGCTAAAAAAGCTGACCGCATCGCTGCTGAAGGATTGACTTTAATTAAAACTGACGGCAACGCAGGCGTCATTTTAGAAGTGAACTCTGAAACGGACTTCGTTGCGAAAAACGAAGGGTTTAAAGAGCTTTTAAACGACTTGGCTGAACATATTCTTGCCGAAAGACCGGAAAGCGTTGAAGCCGCTCTTGAACAAAAAATGGCAAACGGTTCAACTGTTGAAGAATATATCACTAGCGCTGTTGCTAAAATCGGAGAAAAAATCACGCTTCGCCGCTTCGCAGTCTTGACAAAAGGCGATGACGCTGCATTTGGCTCATACCTGCATATGGGCGGGCGCATCGGCGTACTTACTGTGCTAAACGGTACAACTGATGAAGAAACAGCAAGAGACATCGCAATGCACGTTGCAGCTGTCAACCCTCGCTTCATTTCCCGTGACCAAGTGTCTGAGGAAGAAGCGAACCGTGAGCGCGAAATTCTGACTCAGCAGGCGCTTCAAGAAGGAAAGCCTGAAAACATCGTGGCTAAAATGGTTGAAGGCCGTCTGAACAAATATTTCGAAGAAATCTGCCTGCTTGATCAAGCATTCGTTAAAAACCCGGATGAAAAAGTGAAGCAAGTCGTTGCTGCGAAAAACGCAACAGTTGAAACATTTATCCGCTACGAAGTTGGAGAAGGAATCGAAAAACGCCAAGAAAACTTTGCTGAAGAAGTTATGAACCAAGTGAAAAAATAAGATTGAAAAGCCGCTTGCTGAAAACACGGCAGGATCTTTTCAAGGAAAATAGGGGACACAATTTGTGTCCCTATTTTTAAAACAGTTTACAAACCTTTTTTTCTCTTGCATAATAAATAACGGCAAGCATGCACTTGGAGGTTATTATGGAAAAACCAAAGTATGATCGTATCGTATTAAAGCTTAGCGGAGAAGCGCTTGCGGGCGAACAGGGCAACGGCATCAACCCGACCGTGATCCAGTCCATCGCCAAGCAGGTGAAAGAAATTGCCGAGCTTGATGTTGAAGTGGCAGTTGTCGTCGGAGGCGGCAACCTGTGGCGCGGAAAGACAGGCAGTGATCTCGGAATGGACCGCGCGACAGCGGACTACATGGGAATGCTTGCAACGGTCATGAATTCCCTTGCCCTTCAGGACAGCCTTGAAACACTCGGAATTCAGTCAAGAGTTCAGACATCGATTGAAATGCGGCAGGTCGCTGAGCCATACATAAGAAGAAAAGCGATTCGCCACCTTGAAAAAAAGCGCGTCGTCATCTTCGCTGCCGGTACAGGCAATCCATATTTCTCAACGGACACGACAGCAGCGCTCAGAGCGGCTGAAATTGAGGCCGATGTCATCTTAATGGCCAAAAATAATGTCGACGGTGTATACAATGCCGATCCTAGAACGGACGAAAATGCCGTAAAATATGAAAAATTGTCTTATCTCGACGTATTAAAAGACGGTTTGGCCGTCATGGACTCAACCGCTTCATCTCTATGCATGGATAACGACATCCCGCTGATCGTCTTTTCCATCATGGAAGAAGGAAACATTAAAAGAGCCGTTATCGGCGAACCAATCGGAACAATTGTAAGGGGGAAATAACGTGTCAAATCAAGTGATGAATGAAACAAAAGAACGGATGGAAAAAGCCGCATCCGCGTATCAGCGCGAATTGGCCACCGTCCGTGCAGGACGTGCGAATCCATCGCTCTTGGATAAAGTAACAGTTGAATACTACGGAGCGCAGACGCCATTGAATCAGCTTACGTCCATCAACGTACCTGAAGCGCGCATGCTCGTCATCACACCCTATGATAAAACAGCACTCGGAGACATCGAAAAAGCGATTCAAAAAGCCGATTTAGGCGTCACTCCGACAAACGACGGAAGCATTATCCGGATTACCATTCCTCCATTAACAGAGGAGCGGAGAAAAGAGCTTGTCAAGCTTGTGAAAAAATACTCTGAAGAAGCTAAAGTAGCTGTCCGTAACATCCGCCGCGATGCAAACGACGACCTGAAAAAATTAGAGAAAAATGGTGAAATGACTGAGGATGAATTGCGCTCTTCAACGGAAGACGTGCAAAAGCTGACAGATGAATATGTGTCAAAAATTGATGAGATCACAAAAGATAAAGAGAAAGAAATCATGGAAGTTTAATGAAAAACTCTGTACAATAGATAATAGTGAAAAGACCCTCTCATGTTTACAGGGGGTTTTTTTGTTAATACTGTTGTTATCTAGCGGGATATAACAGGAAAGCAACCTTTTGGGTGATGGAGGAATCTCATGCTCAATATACTCAAAAATTGGAAGAATCAGCATTCAGCGGCTTCCAACATGGAAAGTTACACAAAAGAAAATATTTTAAAGGGAAAAATTCCTGAACATATCGCCATTATCATGGATGGAAACGGCCGTTGGGCAAAAAAACGTGCGATGCCCCGCATTGCGGGTCATCATGAAGGTATGAAGGTGGTCAGAGCGACAACAAAGCTTGCAAATGAACTGGGTGTCAAAGCATTGACTTTGTACGCTTTCTCTACCGAAAATTGGAAACGGCCAAAGCTTGAGGTTGATTTTCTGATGAAGCTGCCTGAAGAGTTTCTCAACACGTATCTGCCTGAACTGATTGAAGAGAATGTTCAGGTGCGCATTACCGGTGATAAGGAAGGCCTGCCTTCCCACACGATCCGTGCGGTTGAAAAAGCCATCCGCGATACGGAAAACAATGACGGACTTATTCTTAATTTTGCATTGAACTATGGGGGACGTGCAGAAATCGCCAGAGCTGCAAAGAAAATTGCCGAAGAAGCAAAAAATGGCGCATTAAATATTGAAGAGATCGATGAAAAGCTTTTTTCTGATTATTTAATGACAGAAACTTTGCAGGACCCCGATTTGCTGATTCGAACAAGCGGTGAGATCAGACTGAGCAATTTTATGCTTTGGCAGCTTGCCTACAGTGAATTTTTATTTACTGATGTATTATGGCCTGATTTTAAAGAGGTTCATTTTCTTCAGGCCATCGGAGAATATCAGCGTCGCGGGAGAAGGTTTGGCGGAATTTAGAGGATGGTGCAGATGAAACAGAGAATATTGACGGGTGTTATAGCGGCAGCGATTTTTTTACCGCTCGTAATTTTAGGCGAGCTGCCGTTCACCGTACTAGTCTATGCAATGGGCATACTCGCTCTTTTTGAACTTTTAAGAATGAAAGGCATGAAGCTTTTAAGCGTTCCGGGCGTCATAAGCCTCTTGCTTTTAGGGATTTTGCTATATCCGAACCAGCTTGGCGAAGCCGTGAATCTGGGCATTTCCAAAGGAGAGACCGTGTTTTTGGCAGTTCTTCTCCTTTTGGCCTTTACGGTACTCAGCAAAAACTCATTTTCTTTTGATGAGGCGGCGTTTGTTACGTTGGCTGCAATCTATATCGGATTTGGCTTTTATTATTTTATCGAAATCAGAAACATCGGCCTCAGCTATGTCTTTTTTGCCATCGGGGTCGTCTGGTCGACGGATTCCGGCGCTTATTTTATCGGGAAGGCATTTGGAAAACGAAAGCTCTGGCCTGAAATCAGCCCCAACAAAACAGTCGAAGGTTTTTGGGGCGGGATTTTGACAGCGGTCATTTTTTCGGCCATCTATCAGGCCGCCACAGATTTTCCGCACGCCTATCTGTTTGTACTGCTGATTACCGTGCTGCTGTCGATCGTCGGACAGATCGGCGATTTGGCGGAATCAGCGTTTAAGCGGCATTACCAAGTGAAGGACTCGGGCCGGATCCTCCCCGGGCACGGCGGGATGCTGGACCGCTTTGACAGCTTTTTATTTGTCATGCCAGTTTTATACTTCTTGCTTGTTCTTTTTCAGCCGTTCGGGCTATGATATAGAAGTGTACTGATAGCTAGAAAGAAACAGAGGTGCGGCAATATTGAAGAACATATGTCTATTGGGAGCGACAGGCTCCATCGGAGAACAGACGCTTGAAGTGATCAAAGCGCATGGCGATCAATTTCGGCTCACAGCCATGACATTCGGCAAAAATGCGGAAAAAGCGGCTGAAATCATTGAAACATTTAAACCGCAGTATGTAGCCGTCGGAGATGAGCATACATATGAAACATTCAAACAGTATTCTTTTTCCCATTCATTCCAAACGGGAATAGGGGAGGAAGCTTTAATCGAGGCGGCCGTTATCCCCGAAGCGGATATCGTCGTCAACGCTCTTGTCGGAAGCGTCGGCCTTCTTCCGACGCTAAAGGCGATCGAGCATAAAAAAACGATTGCACTCGCAAATAAGGAAACTCTCGTAACAGCCGGTCATATAGTGAAAGAACACGCGAAAAAATATCATGTTCCAATACTGCCTGTCGACAGTGAACATTCTGCGATTTTTCAAGCTCTTCAAGGAGAAAATCCGAAACATATCAAACGGCTGATCGTGACGGCTTCCGGCGGCAGCTTCAGGGACAGAACGAGAAAAGAGCTTGAAGGCGTGACAGTGGAGGAGGCTCTCAATCACCCGAATTGGTCGATGGGTGCAAAAATTACGATCGATTCGGCTACAATGATGAATAAAGGGCTTGAGGTTATTGAAGCGCATTGGCTTTTTGATCTGCCTTACGATCAGATTGATGTGCTGCTCCACAAAGAAAGCATCATCCATTCGATGGTTGAATTCCATGACAGAAGCGTCATCGCCCAGCTTGGCACCCCTGATATGAGAGTGCCGATCCAATATGCGCTGAGCTATCCTGACCGCCTGCCGTTTGAGGAGGCAAAGTCCCTCGACCTCTGGGAAATCGGCCAGCTGAATTTTGCCCAAGCTGATTTTGAAAGGTTCCGCTGCTTACAATTCGCTTATGAATCAGGTAAAATAGGCGGTACAATGCCGACTGTTTTAAATGCGGCCAATGAAGAAGCCGTTGCGGCATTTTTGGCAGGCAAGATTACTTTTCTCGGAATCGAAGACATCATCGAAAAAGCTTTGGAACGTCATCAGGTCATTTTAAAGCCAAGCCTTCAGGAGATCCGTGAAGTGGACAAAGAGGCCAGAAAGTTTGTCCAAACATTACTCACATAAGGTGGTATGTTCGTGAATACTGTGATAGCGTTTATTCTTATTTTTGGAACGCTCGTTTTTTTCCATGAGCTGGGACATTTGATCCTTGCTCAAAGAGCTGGAATACTGTGCCGGGAGTTTGCCATCGGCTTCGGTCCGAAAATCTTTTCATTCAAGAAAAATGAGACCGTTTATACCATCAGACTGCTGCCGATCGGCGGCTTTGTCAGAATGGCTGGGGAAGATCCCGAAATGATTGAAGTCAAGCCCGGTTATACGGTTGGACTTTTATTTAACAAAGAAAACAAAGTCGAAAAGATCATTTTGAACCAAAAAGAAAAATATCCTGATGCATTGGTCATTGAAGTCGAACAGGCTGATTTGGAGCATCAGATGAGAATCACGGGCTATGAGCAAGGCAATGAAGATCATCTTGCTTCATTTTCTGTCAGTGAGACTTCCTTTTTCATTGTAGACGGTGAAGAAGTGCAGATTGCCCCTTACAACCGCCAATTTCATTCAAAAACGGTTTGGCAGCGCATTAAAGCGATTGCGGCAGGCCCGCTCATGAACTTCATATTAGCTTATGTGATACTCGTCCTTTTGGGGTTGATTCAAGGCGTACCGTCAGACGAGCCTGTACTCGGCAAACTGATTGACAACGGACGGGCCGTTGAAGCCGGGCTTCAAGAAGGCGACCGCATTCAGAACATCAACGGAGAGAAGACGAATTCATGGACGGATATTGTCAACACGGTCCGGGCAAACCCCGAAAAGGAATTGAAGGTCGTCCTGATGCGCGACAATGTCAAACTGACGAAATATGTGACCCCGGAAGCGGTTAAATCGGGAGACGAGACCATCGGCCGCTTCGGCGCTTACAATCCCGTGCAGAAAGGCATTTTCACATCGATTTCTTACGGTGCGACCGAAACTGTGACCGTGGCGCAAAATATCTTTACCAACCTCGGTAAACTTGTAACGGGACAATTTTCAATTGACATGCTGGCAGGTCCTGTCGGAATATATGATATGACAGATCAAGTGGCGAAAACAGGCGTCATCAACCTGCTGAAGCTGGCAGCATTTTTAAGCATCAACCTCGGAATTGTCAACCTTTTGCCAATTCCTGCTTTGGACGGCGGAAGACTTTTGTTTCTGTTTATTGAAGCGATCCGCGGAAAGCCGATCAACCGCGAAAAAGAAGCGTTTGTCGTCTTTATCGGCGTGGCATTTTTGATGCTCTTGATGCTTGTCGTCACTTGGAACGATATCCAGCGCTTATTCTTATAATATCCATTGCCTTTTTAAAGAGCAGTCAAGCCTTTTAAAAGGCTCTTTTTTAGGGAAGCCACTCCCGACTGAAAAAGTAACCAACTGAATAAATGAGGTGCGAACGAAATGAGACAGAGCAGGACGCTAATTCCTACGCTCCGGGAAGTGCCGGCTGATGCGGAAGCAAAAAGCCATCAGCTTCTTCTCAGAGCAGGGTTTATCAGACAAAATACGAGCGGCGTATACAGTTATATGCCTCTTGCCAATAAAGTCATCCAAAAGATCCAGGGCATTGTCCGTCAAGAAATGGAAAACATAAATGCTGTTGAAATGATGATGCCGGCACTGCAGCAGGCGGAAACATGGCAGGAATCAGGAAGATGGTATACGTACGGTCCTGAATTGATGAGGCTGAAAGACCGCCACGGCCGTGAATTTGCACTCGGCGCCACACACGAAGAGGTCATGACGAGCATTGTGAGAGACGAAGTGAAATCGTATAAACGGCTTCCGCTGACCCTCTATCAGATTCAATCCAAATTCCGCGATGAGAAGCGCCCCCGCTTCGGATTGCTGAGAGGCCGCGAATTTATCATGAAAGATGCGTATTCGTTCCATGCTTCTGCCGAAAGCCTTGATGAGACATACAAAGACATGTATCAGGCCTATACGAATGTATTTACGCGCTGCGGCTTGAATTTCAGACCGGTTATCGCAGATTCCGGCGCGATGGGCGGAAAAGACACCCATGAATTCATGGCGCTGGCTGATATCGGTGAAGATACGATTGCTTATTCTGACCAGTCTTCATACGCCGCCAATATCGAAATGGCTGAAATAGCGGAAACGGTTGAGGCGCAAAATGCGGAAATGGAAGAATTGCAGGAAGTTCACACACCTTCCGTGAAGACGATAGAAGAGCTGGCCGCATTCTTAAGCGTCTCTCCGTCAAACTGCATTAAATCTATCCTGCTCAAGGCAGACGGCCGGTTTGTGCTCGTTTTGACAAGAGGGGATCATGAAGTCAACGATATTAAAGTGAAAAATCTGCTTCATGCGGAAACGATTGAGTTCGCAAACCCTGAAGAAGTGGCGGAGATCACCGGTACAGAACCGGGATTTGTCGGACCGGTCGGCTTGAACACTGAAATCGAAATATACGCTGATTTTGCCGTGAAGGCGATGGCAAATGCCGTGGCAGGAGCGAATAAAACCGATCACCATTATCAAAATGTCAATGTCAGCCGTGATGCCGACCATGTGACTTACGCTGATCTCCGCTTAATTCAGGAGGGAGACCCGTCGCCTGACGGCAAAGGAACGATTCGTTTTGCAAAAGGGATCGAAGTCGGGCAGGTCTTTAAGCTCGGCACCCGCTATTCAGAGGCGATGGATGCGACTTATCTGGATGAAAACGGACGCGCCAAACCGATGCTGATGGGCTGCTACGGAATCGGAATTTCACGGACCCTTTCAGCCATCGTCGAACAGCATCATGATGATAAAGGCTTGATTTGGCCGCTGGCCGTAAGTCCGTATGATCTTCACATTCTGGCGCTCAACATGAAAAACGATGCACAAGTTCAGCTTGCGGAAAAACTGTATGAAGATTTTCAAGCGAAAGGCTTTGATGTTTTATTTGATGACCGTGCTGAGCGGGCCGGCGTTAAATTTGCCGACTCTGACTTAATCGGGCTGCCGATTCGCATTACAGTCGGAAAAAGAGCTGATGAAGGAGTAGTGGAAGTGAAAATCCGCCAAAACGGTGAATCCTTTGAAATCGCTTGTGACGAGCTGTTTGGCTTTATCGAAGAGCAAGTCAAGAGCTTATCTTCTCACTCATAAACATGTTAAACTAGGGTAAAGGAAGGTACCTCGGAAGTTCCCTCTGAGGTACCTTCAATTATGATTTTCTTTTAGGGAGGAATCTGTCTTGGAAGACCAGCTTTCTGTCAACAGAAGACAGTTTCAAATTCTTCTGCAGCAGCTGAATTTAACGGAAGATACATTGATCCGCCATCTTGAAGGCGGACAAATCATGAAGCTGACCGTTCATAAGCACAAGAAGACATGGCATTTTCACTTTAGATTAAAAGCAGTGCTGCCTTATCAGATCTTCGAGCGGTTTCACCTTCAGCTGACACGCACCTTTTCCCATATCGCACAAGTCACCTGCTCAATTGAAGCTGAGGACCAATCGGTGGACGAACAGCTTGTCCAAGACTACTGGACGCGCTGTATTCAAGAATTGGACGGCATTTCTCCGCCGATTTTAACGCTATTGAATGAGCAAAAACCAAAGCTTGCAGGAAACAAAATACTGCTGAAAACGAAAACAGATACAGAAGCTTCCGCTTTAAAGAAAAAATACGGCTCATTCATTCAGTCAAGCTATCGGACATTCGGTTTTCCAGAGTTTCAGCTTGATACTGAAATTTTTGTCTCAGATCAAGAGATTCAGAAATTCAGAGAGCAAAAACAGGCTGAAGATCAGGAAAGAGCTCTCCAGGCTTTGATCGAAATGGAGAAGCAGGATAAAGAAGCTCAAGATGATGAAACACCGTCAGGCCCGCTTCAGATCGGCTATCAGATTAAAGACTCGGAGGAAATCAGAACGCTTGACAGCATCATGGATGAAGAGCGGAGAATCACGGTTCAAGGCTATGTGTTCGATGCTGAAACAAGGGAGCTGAAAAGCGGCAGAACGCTTTGCATCTTTAAAATTACCGATTATACAAACAGCATTCTCATCAAAATGTTTGCCAGAGAAAAAGAAGATGCGACCTTGATGAAATCCTTGAAAAAAGGCATGTGGGTGAAAGCGAGAGGAAGCATCCAGAACGATACGTTCGTCCGTGATTTAGTGATGATTGCCAATGATGTCAATGAAATAAAAGCGAAAACGCGTGAGGATACAGCTCCGGATGAAGAAAAACGCATCGAGCTCCACCTTCATTCGCCGATGAGTCAGATGGACGCCGTTTCAGGCATTGGCAAGCTTGTCGAACAGGCAAAAAAATGGGGGCACCCTGCTATCGCTCTCACAGACCATGCTGTCGTACAGTCGTTTCCAGATGCTTATGCGGCAAGCAAAAAGCATGGTGTGAAAATGCTCTACGGACTTGAGGCCAACCTTGTCGATGACGGCGTGCCAATCGCCTACAATCCCGTACACCGCCTTCTGGAAGAGGAAACCTATGTCGTATTTGACGTCGAAACGACGGGCCTGTCGGCTGTCTACGATACGATCATCGAATTGGCCGCGGTAAAAGTAAAAGGCGGGGAAATCATTGAGCGATTTGAACGGTTTGCGAATCCGCACCGCCCTTTATCAGCTACGATTATTGAGCTGACGGGAATTACGGATGACATGCTGAAAGATGCGCCTGAAGTTGAAGAGGTCATCAGAGATTTTAAGGAATGGATCGGGGATCACACGCTTGTTGCGCACAATGCAAGCTTTGACATAGGATTCATCAATGTGGCCTATAAGCGGCTGCTGAAAACGGAAAAAGTGCAGAACCCTGTCATTGACACTCTCGAACTGGGGCGTTTTCTCTATCCGGAGTTTAAAAACCACAGGCTGAATACGCTCTGTAAAAAGTTCGATATTGATCTCACACAGCACCACAGGGCGATATATGATACTGAAGCGACGGGCTATCTTCTCGTGAAAATGCTGAAAGACGCGGCTGAAAAAAATATTCTGTATCATGACCAGCTCAATGAAAATATGGGGCAGTCCAATGCTTATCAGCGTTCAAGACCTTATCACGCGACCCTTCTGGCAGTAAACGAAACAGGGCTGAAAAACCTTTTTAAACTCGTCTCACTGTCACACATCCATTATTTCTACAGGGTGCCGAGAATTCCGAGATCACAGCTTGAAAAGCACAGGGAAGGCATTTTAATTGGTTCGGCGTGTGACAAGGGCGAAGTATTTGAAGGCATGATGCAAAAATCGCCGGAAGAAGTAGAAGAGATCGCTTCATTTTATGACTACTTTGAAGTGATGCCGCCGGAGGTCTACCGCCATCTGCTCCAGCTTGAACTGGTCAGGGATGAAAAAGCGCTGAAAGAAATCATCACAAATATAACAAAGCTTGGCGACAAACTGGATATACCTGTTGTGGCAACGGGAAATGTCCACTATTTGAATCCCGAGGATAAGATCTACAGGAAGATCTTGATTGCTTCGCAAGGCGGCGCAAATCCGCTCAACAGACACGAGCTGCCGAATGTTCACTTCCGCACAACAAATGAGATGCTTGATGCCTTTTCATTTTTGGGCGAGGAAAAAGCGAAAGAAATTGTTGTCGCCAACACCCGGAAGATCAGCGGGCAGATCGAAGAAATCAAACCGATCAAAGATGATCTTTATACACCGAAAATCGACGGAGCGGACGAAGAAATCCGCCGCATGAGTTATGAGAAAGCGAGAAGCATCTATGGCGACGACCTTCCCGAAATTGTGGAAGAGCGGATTGAAAAAGAGCTGAAAAGCATTATCGGCCACGGATTTGCCGTTATTTACCTGATCTCTCATAAACTCGTAAAACGGTCTCTCGATGATGGCTATCTCGTCGGATCAAGGGGATCTGTCGGTTCTTCACTGGTCGCAACATTGACGGAAATTACCGAGGTCAATCCGCTGGCACCGCACTATGTCTGCCCGGATTGCCGCCATTCAGAGTTTTTCAACGATGGTTCTGTCGGATCAGGGTTTGACCTTCCTGATAAAGACTGTCCGAAATGCGGAGCCGCCTATAAAAAAGACGGCCACGATATTCCGTTTGAAACGTTCCTCGGCTTTAAAGGGGACAAGGTTCCGGATATCGACTTGAACTTCTCGGGAGAATACCAGCCGCACGCCCATAACTATACGAAAGTATTATTCGGGGAAGATAACGTCTACCGTGCGGGAACGATCGGCACGGTTGCTGAAAAGACGGCCTACGGATATGTTAAAGGATATGCAAACGACAACAACTTGCATATGCGCGGTGCGGAAATCGACCGCCTCGTACAGGGCTGCACAGGCGTCAAGCGGACGACGGGCCAGCACCCGGGCGGAATTATCGTTGTTCCCGATTACATGGATATTTATGACTTTTCACCGATTCAGTTCCCGGCAGATGCCACAGGTTCGGAATGGAAAACGACACACTTTGATTTCCACTCCATTCATGACAACCTGCTGAAGCTGGATATCCTCGGACACGATGATCCGACGGTGATCCGCATGCTCCAGGATTTAAGCGGAATTGATCCAAAAACGATTCCGACGGACGATCCAGAGGTGATGAAAATATTTCAGGGAACGGAGTCTTTAGGCGTGACTGAAGAACAGATCGGCTGTAAAACAGGAACGCTTGGCATCCCTGAATTCGGAACCCGTTTTGTCAGGCAGATGCTTGAGGATACAAAACCGACGACATTTTCCGAGCTCGTTCAGATTTCCGGTCTCTCACACGGGACGGACGTCTGGCTCGGCAACGCACAAGAGCTGATTCACAATAAAATTTGCGAGCTGAGCGAAGTCATCGGCTGCCGTGACGATATTATGGTGTACTTAATCTATCAGGGGCTTGAGCCTTCCCTCGCCTTTAAGATCATGGAATTCGTCAGAAAAGGAAAGGGATTAACACCTGAGTGGGAAGAAGAAATGAAAAATAACAATGTTCCGGACTGGTATATTGATTCTTGTAAAAAGATCAAGTACATGTTCCCGAAAGCCCACGCCACGGCATATGTGCTGATGGCCGTCCGGATCGCCTACTTCAAAGTCCATCATCCTTTGCTTTATTACGCAGCCTACTTTACAGTGCGTGCGGATGATTTTGACATTGATACGATGATCAAAGGCTCCACCGCGATCAAAGCCGTCATGGATGACATCAACAGCAAAGGGCTTGACGCTTCTCCGAAAGAGAAGAGTTTGCTCACCGTACTTGAATTGGCGCTTGAAATGTGTGAAAGAGGCTTCTCTTTGCAAAAAGTCGATCTTTACCGTTCGAGTGCATCTGAATTCATCATTGACGGAAACAGCCTGATTCCTCCTTTTAATTCTATCCCGGGCCTTGGGACAAACGCCGCCTTGAATATTGTCAATGCAAGGAAAGAAGGCGAATTTCTTTCAAAAGAGGATTTACAAAAAAGAGGAAAGGTTTCAAAAACGATTATGGAATATCTGGATCGTCACGGCTGTTTAGAGTCGCTTCCAGATCAAAACCAGCTTTCTTTATTCTAAATTCTAAAGACTGCCGACTGTTTTCGGCAGTCTCTTTTTATACTGAATAAAGGCTGAAGATCATCTAACGGATAACGAAGGCGGATGTCACATCCGCCATAAAGGGCTGTCAGATCCATTGACAATTAATATACAGTAATGTTAATATTTTCAAAGTAATGTCAGATCGATAAGCAGAGCCCGCTGTTATATCTCACAAGTTAGTTTCTTGCATGAACAAACTAAGTCTTCAATCGTACAGCCTGCAAAGGTTTACCTCTTCTTAAACCTAAAAATTTATATTGAGCGGCTGTCAATCCTCAAAAATAAACCATTTCATTTATTCAAAATCAACTACTCTATTTTCTCTAAAAGCTGTTTTAAAGTTACATTCAGGCCATATCTCCATTTAACGGCAGACACCATGCGTTTTTCACTAAAAGGGGGTGAGTGTGATGTAAACAGTTGGCTGTTTCATGAGGAAAACATCGGTGAGGAGGAAGGAGTCAGTTGAAACAGAACGCTTATTTAAAAATGAAAACGTTTTTCTTCGGATTACTGCTTGTGTTTGGCATGATGATGCCGGCTGCTGACAGATCCGGTGCGGTATATGCGGAAGGGAACCCGCAAAATTATGCCGAACTGCTGCAAAAATCGATTTTATTCTATGAGGCACAGCGCTCTGGAAAGCTTTCGGAAAATAGTCGGCTGAATTGGAGAGGAGACTCGGCTCTTGAGGATGGAAAAGATGTCGGTCATGATTTGACAGGAGGATGGTATGATGCCGGAGACCATGTGAAGTTTGGCCTGCCAATGGCTTATTCTGCGGCTGTCCTATCCTGGTCTGTCTATGAATACCGTGATGCATATGAAGAGGCAGGACAGCTTGATGCGATATTAAACAATATAAAATGGGCAACAGACTATTTTATGAAGGCGCATACAGCCCCTAACGAATTATGGGGCCAGGTCGGCAATGGAGCACAAGATCATGCCTGGTGGGGACCGGCTGAAGTGATGCCGATGAAGCGGCCGGCCTATAAGATTGATGCAAGCTGCCCGGGTTCAGACCTGGCCGGCAGTACAGCTGCAGCGCTTGCTTCAGCATCGATCATCTTCAAGCCGACAGATTCCTCTTATTCAACTAAACTATTATCACATGCCAAAGAGCTGTACGATTTTGCCGACCGCTACCGCGGCAAATATTCAGACTGCATTACCGACGCACAGCAATACTATAATTCGTGGAGCGGATATCAAGATGAACTGACATGGGGAGCCGTCTGGCTGTATTTGGCAACTGATGAACAAAAATATTTGGATAAAGCGCTGGTCTCGGTCTCTGACTGGGGTGCACCCTCAAGCTGGCCTTACCGCTGGACGCTTTCATGGGATGACGTCACATACGGGGCACAGCTGTTATTGGCACGTCTGACGAATGATTCCCGTTTTACCGCATCTGTCGAACGCAACCTTGACTATTGGTCGACAGGTTACAGCCAAAATGGAAGCACAGAGCGAATCACTTATACGCCGGGCGGGCTGGCCTGGCTGGAGCAGTGGGGAGCGCTGCGCTATGCTTCAAATGCCGCTTTTCTCGCATTTGTTTATTCCGATTGGGTAAAAGATGCCGATAAAGCAAACAGGTATCGGGATTTTGCGGTTCAGCAAATCAACTATATGCTCGGAGATAACCCTCATAACCGCAGCTTTGTTGTCGGATACGGAACCAATCCGCCGAAGCACCCGCATCACCGTACAGCACATGGTTCGTGGGCAGATCAAATGAATGTGCCTGAACACCATCGCCATACCCTTTACGGCGCATTAGTAGGCGGACCGGGAAGAGATGATTCGTACCGGGATGAAATATCTGATTATGTGTCAAACGAAGTTGCGATCGATTACAATGCCGCATTTACCGGTAATATAGCGAAAATGTTCCAGCTGTATGGCGCTGGACAAACGCCTCTTCCTCATTTTCCGGAAAAGGAAACACCTGAAGATGAGTTTTTTGCAGAGGCATCCATCAACAGTTCGGGAGACAGCTATTCAGAAATCAGGGTGCAGCTCAATAACCGGTCAGGGTGGCCGGCAAGGAAAACCGATAAACTGTCTTTCCGTTATTACGTTGACTTGACCGAAGCGGCGAAGGCCGGATATTCTCCCGAACATATAAAGGTCGAAATCGGAGGATACAACGAAGGGGCTACAGTGTCCCAGCTGAAGCCTCACCATAGCGGCAAACATGTTTATTATACGGAAATCAGCTTCAGCGGGGTAATGATTTATCCCGGCGGTCAATCGGCCCATAAAAAAGAAGTTCAGTTCCGCATGTCGGCCCCGACTGGAACAACCTTTTGGAATCCGGAAAATGACTACTCTTATCAGGGGCTTTCACATTCGCTTGCGAAAACCCGATATATGCCTGTTTATGATGAAGGACGGCTTGTTTTCGGAAAAGAACCCGACTCATAAAAGCCGGTCATTACATGCCCGGCGTTCCAAACATTGAAACGGAAGCTCTCAGCTTCAAAAGGGAGGACATATCGTGGACAATCAAACACGCTTTATGCAATTGTATGAACAAATAAAAAGTCCGAAAAACGGTTATTTTTCACCTGAAGGTATTCCTTATCACGCTGTTGAAACGCTTATATGTGAAGCGCCTGACTATGGTCATATGACGACATCAGAAGCATACAGCTATTGGCTGTGGCTTGAAGCGATGTATGGCCGCTACACGCAAGACTGGTCAAGGCTTGAAGCCGCTTGGGACAATATGGAGAAATATATCATCCCGGTCAATGAAGGCGATGGAAAAGAAGAACAGCCGACGATGAGCTACTACAACCCCTCAAGTCCTGCCACATATGCCGCCGAACATCCCTACCCAGACCTTTATCCTTCAGCGCTGACCGGACAATACCCAGCCGGAAACGATCCGCTTGACGGAGAGCTTAGATCCGCTTACGGAAGCAATGAAACGTATTTAATGCACTGGCTGCTGGATGTTGACAACTGGTATGAATTCGGAAATCTGCTGAATCCACCGCATACAGCCGTTTATGTCAACACTTATCAGCGCGGTGAACAGGAGTCGGTTTGGGAAACGGTTCCGCACCCGTCTCAGGATAATCAGACATTCGGAAAACCGAATGAAGGATTTATGAGTCTGTTTACAAAAGAAAATCAGGCCCCTGCACCGCAATGGCGCTATACGAACGCGACAGACGCCGATGCCCGCGCCGTTCAGGCGATGTACTGGGCCAAACAATGGGGCTACAGCAATACAAAGTATTTAGATAAAGCCAAAAAGATGGGGGATTTTCTCCGCTACGGCATGTATGATAAATACTTTCAAGAAATTGGAAGCGCTGCCGACGGCTCTCCTTCCCGCGGTTCTGGAAAGAATGCCTGTCATTATTTAATGGCTTGGTACACCGCTTGGGGGGGCGGACTGGGGCAGTATGCGAACTGGGCGTGGCGGATCGGCGCGAGCCATGTGCATCAAGGCTATCAGAACCCTGTTGCCTCGTATGCGCTGTCTTCGGCTGAAGGGGGGCTGATTCCAAATTCACCTTCAGCGCGCAGCGATTGGGAAACGACGCTGAAAAGGCAGCTTGAACTCTACACATGGCTGCTTTCTTCAGAAGGGGCGGTTGCAGGAGGCGCCACAAACAGCTGGAACGGCAACTACAGTGCATACCCGCAGAATATCAGCACGTTTTACGGCATGGCATACACCGAAGCGCCTGTATATCATGATCCGCCTTCTAACAATTGGTTCGGAATGCAAGTCTGGCAGATAGAAAGGGTGGCGGAACTGTATTATATTTTTGCGCAGAAAGGCGACAAATCGTCAGAAAACTTTAAAATGGCAAAACACGTAATTGAAAAATGGGTCGCATATTCAATGGATTATGTATTTGTCAACGAACGGCCGATGTCTGATGAAGAAGGCTACTATTTAAACGAAGCAGGAGAACGCGTCCTTGGCGGCAAAAACCCGCAGATTGCCACACAATCTGACCCGGGCGAATTCTGGGTTCCTGCGAACCTTGAATGGAACGGCCAGCCTGATCCGTGGAAGGGCTTTGATTCATTTACAGGAAATCCGGATCTGCGTGTCACGACTAAGAACCCGTCTCAGGATGTCGGCGTTCTCGGCAGCTATATCAAAACGCTCGTCTTCTTTGCAGCCGGAACAAAAGCTGAAACCGCAAGCTTTACTGATCTCGGAAACCAAGCTAAAGACCTGGCAAAAGAACTGCTTGATACGGCGTGGAATAAAAATGACGGAATCGGAATCGCAGCAGAAGAAGAACATGAAGATTATATCCGCTACTTTACGAAGGAGATCTACTTTCCGAATGGCTGGAGCGGAAGAAATGGCCAGGGCAACACCATTCCGGGGCCGAATACTGTGCCGTCTGATCCGGCAAAAGGCGGAAACGGCGTCTATATCAGTCATACGGATCTACGTCCGAAAATAAAAAACGATCCAATGTGGGCTTATTTAGAAAATAAATACCAAACCTCATGGAATCCGAATACGGGCAAATGGGAAAATGGCCTGCCAACTTTTGTTTATCACCGTTTCTGGTCTCAGGTTGATATGGCGACAGCTTATGCTGAATATGACCGTTTAATCGGAGATGCTTAATAAAAGAATGTTGGAGATATAAGAGAATGAACCAGGTCTTTGGCTTCAGAAAGCGTCAATAGAACTTGTAGGGCGGCGTTTTAGGCAGGGCGCCTGAAATCAGCCGCCTTTATGATGAAATCAGCAACAGACAGCTGCGGAGAAAAATGTAAACGTTTTCCGTGCGTGAATCCTCTAAAAAGGAGATTGAAAGATTGAGAAAAAAGCGCTTAACCTTATGTGTAAAATCGATCATTCTATTATTTTTGATCATGGGAACGGCCTTTTCAGCCGCAGTTCCGAACGCTTTTGGAACAAGCGGGGAAGTGAAGGCAAACAAGCAGGGCCTCAGTTCGCCGGCAGACCTTTTGGAAAACATGAGTCCGGGATGGAACCTTGGCAACACGCTTGACGCCGTCCCGACAGAAGGCTCTTGGAACAATCCGCCGGTCAAAGAGCATACGTTTGATGATATTCGAGATGCGGGATTTAGAAGCGTCCGCATTCCTGTGACATGGGATTCGCACATCGGCAGCGCTCCCGATTATACGATTGACCCCGCTTGGATGAACCGGGTGGAAGAAGTGACGGACTGGGCATTAGAAAGAAATTTTTACGTCGTATTAAATATTCATCACGATTCGTGGCTTTGGATCAGCCGCATGGGAAACAGCCAGCAGGAGACTTTAGATAAACTGGGGAAAGTCTGGGGGCAGATTGCCGAGCGTTTTCAACATAAAAGTGAGCGACTGCTGTTTGAAATTGTCAATGAACCGACTGGAATGAGCGCCTATCAATTGAACCTGCTTAACAGGGAGATGTTGAACATCATCCGTTCGACCGGCGGCAAAAATGATCGGCGGCTCGTGATTGTCGGCGGACTTGAAGATAACAAAGATGAATTGCTCAATTCGTTTGAGCCGCCTGATGATGACCGGATCGTTCTCACCTATCACTACTATTCGCCGTGGGACTATGTGTCAAACTGGTGGGGCCGGACGACTTGGGGGGCAGCAAAAGAAATCGCAGAGATGGAACAGGACATCAGGCCGGTCTATGAGACCTTTGTAAACAAAGGATACCCGGTCATCATCGGTGAGTACGGCACCCTCGGCGCCAATGAAAATCATTCAAAGCGGCTGTATCATGATACGGTTGTCCGTCTCGCCCATAAATATCAAATGATCCCGATGTGGTGGGACAACGGGAATGACCAGTTTGACCGGATGGCGAGAAAATGGCGCGATCCTGTCGTAAAAGACATGGTCATTCAGGCAGGGCGCGGCGTCCCCAACGCGATCATCCAACCGGCGGATCTTTTTATAAAGAAGGGGCAAAGCATTGGCGATCAGACGACAGACATTCAGCAGAACGGAAATACGCTGACCGGCATCTACCGGCAATCTGAGCAGCTGCAGGAAGGAAGCGACTATACGGTTACTGATGACGGAAAAACAGTCAAGATCAAAGCATCCTTTCTGAAAAAGCTGATTGCCGGGTCGGAACAGCCGGGTACAAAAGCACAGCTCACTTTTACGTTTGATAAAGGTGCAAACCAGGTCATGGATGTCATTCTTTATGATGCGCCAAAGCTTGAAAAAAGCGAATTTACAATCAGTCAATCGGCAGTGGACGGCGATCTCAAAATCCCGGCGTCATTAAACGGAACGAAGCTGGCTACGGTTAAAGGAGTCGTCGACTCTACGGGAAGGCCGGTTCTTGAAGACGTATGGTCATGGACGCCGTATTTAAACTATGACGAAGATTTTTACGAAAAAGACGGAGATCTGTATTTGAGAGAGCGTGTTTTAAAGTATTTGAAAAGCGATTCCACTTTCACTTTTGAAATGTGGCCGAAAGGCGTCGAGGCAGTCGTGAAAGTAAAAGTAACGCCTTGAATTTGAGGCTCTACATTTGCCTGGACAAAGGACGGCGGCTCATATTTTGAATGCCGCCGTCCTCTAATATTTTCTTGAAGAAAGCGGGGAAAAGCGATGAGAAAAGGTTTTTTGAAATGGCTGATGCTGTTTTTGCTGGCGCTCTCCGCCATTCAGTCCGGATACTCCCGGCAGATTCTTGCTGCATCTCCTTTTGTTGAGAAATCTGGAACGAGATTCGTTTTAAACGGAAAAGACTTTTATTTTGCCGGGACCAATAACTATTATTTTCATTATAAATCTAAAAAAATGGTTGATGATGTGTTTGCAGATATGAAAGCGATGAATTTGAAAGTGATTCGCATCTGGGGATTTCTCGACGGCCAGCCGCAGGAAAACACCGTGATGCAGCCAAGACCGGGCGAATATGATGAATCAGGCTTTTCAAAGCTTGACTACGCCATTTATAAGGCGGGGCAAACAGGAATCAAACTTGTCATCCCCTTTGTGAACAACTGGGATGATTTTGGCGGAATGAATCAGTATGTCAGATGGTTTCAGGCGGATGGACATGACACATTTTACACACATCCGGGCATTAAGCAGGCATATAAAGACTATGTGTCCTATATGCTGAATCGGGTCAACACTTATACAGGCGTCAAGTATAAAGACGATCCTGCGATCATGGCATGGGAGCTCGCCAACGAGCCGAGGGTGCAGTCAGACAGGAGCGGAAATACGCTCGTTCAATGGGCTGACGAGATGAGTGCGTTTATCAAATCCATTGACAAAAACCATCTTGTCGCAGTTGGAGATGAAGGGTTTTATCATATAGAAGGACATCCCGACTGGCAGTATGGCGGGGGAGAAGGCGTTGATTGGAAAAGGCTTGCCGCGCTTCCCCACATTGACTACGGCACATACCACCTTTATCCAGACCATTGGGGCAAAACCGCTGAATGGGGGAATCAGTGGATCAAAGACCATATTAACGATGGAAAAGAAATCGGCAAACCCGTTGTTTTAGAGGAGTACGGCTACCAGGATCAAACAAGGCGGAATGACGTCTACAGAACATGGCTTGATCTCATTGAAAAGCAAGGCGGGGCGGGAAGCCAATTTTGGATTTTGACCGGCATTCAGGATGACGGCACTCTCTACCCGGATTATGACGGCTTTCGAATCGTTTATCCAAGTTCTGCCGCTTCCGTCATTTCCGAACACGCCAAACGGATGAACGAAAAAACGGGCACGTCCCATCAGCAGTGCGCAGGCAAAAGCCTAACTGAACACTGTCATGATTTGCATTAAAAAAATGGTTATGGTATAGTTTTATTGGAAATGCTAACGATAGCCGAGGCGAAGAGTGGGGAAACCCGCTCTTTTGTATTGAACAGGCAATTTTGTCTCGACATGTTCATCGTTTTTTCTATAATCCCTGCTTATGAAGCAGGGTTTTTACGAGAGAGCTGATGAATTGGAGCCTGCACAAGGAGGAAAAGAATGAGTACCAAAGTGATCGATACCGCTAGCGAAATGGTCCAGCCTATACTAGACAATCTTCAGCTTGAACTCGTTGACATCGAATTTGTCAAGGAAGGTCCAAACTGGTTCCTTCGCGTGTTTATTGATTCTGAAGACGGCGTTGACATCGAAGAATGTGCCAAGGTTAGCGAAGCTCTTAGTGAAAAGCTTGACGAGGCTGATCCAATCAAGCAAAATTACTTTCTTGAAGTATCATCTCCCGGAGCTGAACGGCCTTTAAAGAAAGAAGCCGATTTCATGAAAGCGCTCGGAAAAAACGTATATATTAAAACGTATGAACCTATTGAAGGCAATAAAGAGTTTGAAGGTAAGCTTTCTGCATTTGACGGTGAAATCGCGGAGATTACAGTCACGATCAAAACACGGCAGAAAAAAATCAATATTCCATATGAAAAAATAGCCAAAGCAAGGCTGGCTGTTACGTTCAATTAATTTTTGACTGTTTAAGGGGGAAACCATAAACATGAGTAGTGAGTTGTTAGATGCCCTGACTGTTCTTGAAAAAGAAAAGGGAATCAGTAAGGACATTATTATTGAAGCGATTGAAGCTGCGCTCATCTCCGCCTACAAGCGGAACTTTAACCAGGCGCAGAACGTCAGGGTAGACTTGAATCGCGACACAGGTTCAATCCGCGTTTTCGCCCGCAAAGACGTCGTGGATGAAGTCTATGATCCGCGGCTGGAAATCTCGATTGAAGACGCGAGAAGCATCAACCCGAACTATATTGTCGGAGATGTCGTGGAAATAGAAGTGACACCGAAGGACTTCGGACGCATCGCCGCCCAAACAGCCAAGCAGGTGGTCACTCAGCGCGTCCGTGAAGCGGAGCGCGGCGTCATCTATTCAGAATTTATCGACCGTGAAGAAGATATCATGACAGGTATCGTCCAGCGGATCGACAGTAAGTTCATCTATGTATCTTTGGGCAAAATCGAGGCGCTTCTGCCGGCCTCAGAACAAATGCCAAATGAAGTCTACAAACCTCATGACCGAATCAAAGTGTTTATCACAAAAGTGGAAAAAACCACGAAGGGTCCGCAGATTTATGTTTCAAGAACTCATCCAGGCTTATTAAAACGGCTCTTTGAAATCGAAGTCCCTGAAATTTACGATGGAACGGTCGAGCTTAAATCTGTGGCGAGAGAAGCGGGAGACCGCTCCAAAATTTCCGTCCGGACAGATGATCAAGATATCGATCCGGTCGGTGCCTGTGTCGGACCTAAGGGCCAGCGCGTCCAAGCGATCGTCAATGAACTGAAAGGCGAGAAAATCGACATTGTTCATTGGTCAAACGATCCGGTGGAATTTGTCGCCAATGCGTTAAGCCCGTCTAAAGTGCTTGATGTCATCGTCAATGAGGAAGACAAGGCGACAACGGTCGTCGTTCCTGATTACCAGCTTTCACTGGCGATCGGCAAAAGGGGTCAAAATGCCCGCCTAGCGGCAAAGCTGACAAGCTGGAAAATCGATATTAAAAGCGAAACAGATGCAAGAGAACTTGGTATTTATCCAAGGGAGCTTGAAGAAGAGCCTGAAGAGCTTTTCCTGGAAAGTGAAACTCCAGAATCGGATGAAGATGAATAAGAGGTGACCTTTGGTGAAAAGCCGAAAGAAGATCCCGCTTAGAAAGTGCGTCGTAACAGGGGAAATGAAGCCTAAAAAGGAGCTTATCCGCGTCGTCCGTTCGAAAGAAGGGGAAGTTTCCGTAGACCCGACTGGCAAAAAGAACGGCCGGGGAGCTTACCTTACGCTTGAGAAAGACGTCATTTTAACTGCAAAAAAGAAAAACAGCTTAGCAAATCAGCTTCAAGCACAAATTGATGATCAGATTTTTGATGAATTGCTGGAACTGGCGGAAAAGGAGAACAGATAAATGTCGGAGTTAGAATGGTTTTCCTTGCTGGGTCTGGCGAATCGAGCTCGAAAGGTCGTGTCCGGAGAAGACCTGGTTGTGAAAGAAATCAGGCATTCACGCGCAAAGCTTGTTTTGCTTGCAGACGACGCTTCGGCTAACACGGAGAAAAAAGTAACAGACAAATGCAAACACTACGATGTGCCTGTCAGAAAAATCGCAGATCGTACGCTGCTGGGCCGTTCAATCGGCAAAGACTCCCGTGTGGTTGTCGCCGTAACTGATCAAGGTTTTGCGAATACGTTGCTCCGAAAGCTCGATTAATTTTTTTGGGGGTGAACGAATGGCTAAAATGAGAGTTTATGAATATGCAAAAGCCATAAATGTTTCAAGTAAGGATATTATAGCGGCACTAAAAGGTATGAATATTGAAGTCAATAACCATATGGCGATGATTGAAGAAAATGCAATCAGACAGCTTGACCAAAAATTCAAAAAAGGCGGCCAGCCTGCAGCAAATAAGCAGGCCGGAAACAAAAGGAACGCCGATCAAAGCGGCCAAAAACAGCCGCAGCAAGAAGCCGCAAAACAGAATGCCGGAACTAAACCAAACAAAAATCGAGATGGAAAGAAGAATAACGTGCAGAATACTCAATTTAACAATAAAAACAAAAAGAAAAACAACAACAACAAAAACAACAACAAAAAGAACAAGCGCAATAAAAACCATCAGTCTCCGCAGGAGAAACAGTTCAAGCCGAAAAAAGAGCTGCCTGAAAAAATTGAATTTACGAATTCGATGTCGGTCGGCGCTCTTGCTGAAGAGCTCGGAAAAGAGCCGTCAGAAATCATTAAAAAACTGATGCTGCTCGGCGTCATGGCGACGATCAACCAGGATCTTGACAAAGATACGGTAGAACTGATCGCTTCAGAATACGGTGTTGAAGTGGAAGAAGTGATCGTCCATGAAGAGACCGAATTTGAAAAATACGAAGAGCCGGATCAAGAGGAAAATCTTGAAATCCGCCCTCCTGTCGTTACGATCATGGGCCACGTAGACCATGGGAAAACAACGCTTCTCGACAGCATCAGAAAAACGAAAGTTGTTGAAGGTGAAGCGGGAGGCATCACACAGCACATCGGCGCTTATCAAATTGAAGAAAACGGGAAGAAAATTACATTCCTCGATACACCGGGGCACGCTGCATTTACAACAATGCGCGCCCGCGGAGCGGAAGTTACCGATATTACGATTCTCGTTGTAGCGGCAGATGACGGAGTTATGCCTCAAACTGTTGAAGCGATTAACCATGCTAAAGCGGCTGAGGTGCCGATTATCGTCGCCGTCAACAAAATCGACAAACCGGCGGCCAATCCGGACCGCGTCATGCAAGAACTGACAGAGCACGGCCTTGTTCCTGAAGCATGGGGGGGCGAGACGATTTTCGTTCCGCTTTCAGCACTTTCAGGAGAAGGAATCGACGGACTCATTGAAATGATCCTGCTTGTCAGTGAAGTCGAGGAGCTCAAAGCGAATTCAAACCGCAGAGCGAAAGGAACGGTCATCGAAGCCGAGCTTGATAAAGGAAAAGGTTCTGTGGCGACATTGCTCGTTCAAAACGGAACGCTGCAGGTCGGTGATCCGATCGTTGTTGGAAATACATTCGGCCGCGTGCGCGCGATGGTCAACGATCTCGGCAGACGCGTGAAATCAGCTGGCCCGTCAACTCCTGTAGAAATTACAGGGCTAAACGAAGTTCCGAATGCAGGGGACCAGTTCCTTGTGTTCAAAGATGAAAAAACAGCCCGTTCAGTCGGAGAAGCGCGCGCTTCGAAACAGCTCGAAGAACAGCGCAGCGATAAAGCGAAGCTCAGCCTTGACGATTTATTTGAACAGATCAAACAAGGCGATGTCAAAGACATTAATCTCGTTGTCAAAGCCGATGTTCAAGGCTCTGCTGAAGCCCTTGCCGCAGCATTGCAAAAAATCGAAGTCGAAGGCGTCAGAGTAAAAATCATTCATACAGGCGTAGGTGCGATTACCGAATCAGATATTATTTTAGCTTCTGCATCAAATGCAATTGTCATCGGGTTTAATGTCAGACCTGACGGAAATGCTAAGAGTACCGCCGAAGCCGAAAATGTGGATATCCGCCTTCACCGTATCATTTATAAAGTCATCGATGAGATTGAAGCGGCCATGAAAGGCATGCTTGATCCCGAGTATGAAGAAAAAGTAATCGGGATGGTTGAAGTCCGTCAAACATTCAAAGTCTCCAAAATCGGTACGATTGCCGGAGGCTATGTGACGGAAGGAACGATCACGCGTGACAGCGGAATCCGCTTAATTCGCGACGGCGTCGTCATCTTTGAAGGAGAAGTTGATGTTCTCAAACGCTTTAAAGACGATGTAAAAGAAGTTTCACAAGGGTATGAATGTGGTATCACCATTAAGAAATACAATGATATACGTGAAGGCGACATGATTGAAGCGTATGTTATGCAAGAAATTGAAAGAAAGTGATCGGTTTCGTTGAATGCGAGTGCATCATATATGATGCATCATCACTCAAGGAAAAACGGGCGGTGCTGAAGCGGATCATCACAAGAGTCCGCGCGAAGTTTAACGTTTCTGTTTCAGAAATTGACTACCAGGATACTTGGCAGCACACAAGCTTCGGAATCGCCGCCGTTTCTTCCTCTCGCGTTCAAACGGAAAAAGAGCTGCAGCGGGTTCTAGCCTTTATCGACTCTTTTCCGGAAATTGAACGGACGATCACGAGAACAGAGTGGTTTTAACGTAGAGGTGGTATGATCATGACGATGAGAGCTACCCGTGTGGGGGAGCAGATGAAAAAAGAACTTGGCGACATTATCGGAAGAAAGCTGAAAGATCCGAGAATCGGATTTTTAACAGTAACAGATGTCAGAGTCTCAGGTGACCTGCAAATTGCCAAAGTGTATATTTCCGTTCTTGGCGATGAAAAGAAAAGGGAAGAGACACTGCATGGCTTGGCAAAAGCGAAGGGCTTCATTCGTTCTGAATTGGGGAATAGAATCAGGCTTCGCAAAACACCTGAAATCCAGTTTGAATTCGATGAATCCATCGATTACGGAAACCGTATCGAAACATTGATTCACGAGCTGAATTCAAACAAAGAAGAATAAGAAGCTAATCTAGGATAGGCGGTCGACTGCCTGTCCTTTTTAGCTGACATCAGAAAGGGGCGAAAAACGGCATGTACAACGGAGTCCTGCTTTTACATAAACCGGTCGGCATGACATCCCATGACTGTGTCATGAAGATCCGCAAACTGTTAAAAACAAAAAAAGTCGGTCATACAGGGACACTGGACCCTGAAGTGTCAGGTGTTCTTCCCATCTGTATCGGGAGGGCAACCAAAATTGTCGAGTACCTGACTGAAAAATCAAAAACATATGATGCCGAGATTACCCTCGGCTTTTCAACGACGACAGAGGATCAGACGGGAGAGATCACGGAAAAGACACCTGTCGGCACACCGCCTGATGAAAAGACCGTTGAGAGCGTCCTCAAAAGTCTTGAAGGAACGATCGAACAAGTCCCGCCGATGTATTCTGCAGTTAAGGTCAACGGAAAAAAACTGTATGAGTACGCAAGAGCGGGAATCGAGGTTGAAAGACCTAAGCGGATCATCACCATCCATCATATTGAACTGGCCTCAGCGATCAGCCGCGAACATGATACAGCCCGCTTCCGGTTTCGCGTGACGTGTTCAAAAGGAACCTATGTCAGGACATTGGCGGTCACGATAGGGCAAAAGCTCGGGCTTCCCGCCCATATGTCCCACTTGATCAGAACGGCATCAGGCCCATTCTCGCTTGATGAATGTCTGACCTTTGAACAGATTAAAGAATGTATTGAAAACGGCACATTGTCTGAACAGCTCGTTGCAGTAGAGCGTGCGCTTGATCATTTGCCGAAATGGATAATTAGTGATACATTAGCTAAGAAAGTGGAAAATGGAGCTGTGCTGGAAACACCTGAGAGCTTTTCTGACTTGACAAGCGATGACCGTCTTGCAGTCTTGACAGAAGCGGGCCGGTGTACAGCCATCTATTATCCGCATCCGACAAAACCCGGCCTGTTGAAGCCGGCAAAAGTACTTGTGCAAAAAAGCGAACAATAAGAAAAGGTGACCGTTCTTGAAGACGATACATATTTCCCACCCCCACGATCTGAAGCGTGAGGATTTTCCAAAATCAGTTATGGCATTAGGCTATTTTGACGGTGTTCACCTGGGACATCAGCAAGTGATTCTTACGGCCAAAAACACGGCGGGCAGAGAAGGCGTCAAAACGTCTGTGATGACCTTTCATCCTCATCCCTCAGCCGTTCTGAAAAAAGGCCGGGAGCCGAAAGACTTAATTACGCCTTTGAGCGAAAAAGTAAATATCATCGAAGAGTTAGGAGCCGATTTTTTATACATCGTGGAATTCAGCCCTGAATTTGCTTCCCTCGCACCGGAGGACTTTATCGATCAGTATATACTCGGGTTCAATGTATCCCATGTCGTCGCAGGCTTTGATTTTACCTTCGGGAAATTTGGAAAAGGCACAATGGGAAACTTCCAGGAGTATGCAAAAGGCCGTGTCAAAAGCACGGCTGTCGAAAAATATTCAGATCAGGATCAAAAGGTCAGCTCCACAAGGATCCGCTCCGTTCTCGGAGCCGGCGATGTCGAATATGCTGCTGAATTGCTCGGCAGACCGTACTATGTGAAAGGCGTTGTCATCCACGGTGATAAAAGAGGGCGTACGATCGGATTCCCGACGGCCAACATCGGCCTTTCAGGTACATACATTGTGCCGCCTACAGGCGTGTACGCCGTCAAAGCGGAAATAGCCGGATCATCATTCAATGGCGTCTGCAATGTCGGATACAAGCCGACTTTTTACGAAAAACGCCCCGGCCAGCCTTCAATTGAAGTGAACTTATTTGATTTTAATCGAGAAATATACGGAAGCGAAATGAAGATCGAATGGTATAAACGGCTGCGAAGCGAGAAAAAATTCGGGAGTGTCGATGAGCTGGTTGAACAGATCTCAAAAGACAAAGCAGAAGCGATCCGCTTTTTTAAAGAGCGGAAGGCTGCTGAATATTTCAAAAATATGTATTGAAAAGCAAATACTCGTCAACAATGAAGAGTGAATAATAAATAGTTGCATAAAGGCTGTCTTTCTAGTATCATATTGTCTGTAGCTTTAAAACCGCTCACTTGGCAAATCGAATCACCGGCGTTTGCTAGGTAACCGGGGCTAATATTATATGGAGGTGAAACAGGATGGCAATTACTCAAGAGCGTAAAAACCAACTCATCAATGAGTTCAAAACACACGAATCTGACACGGGATCACCGGAAGTTCAGATCGCTATCCTAACAGATTCAATCAACAATCTGAACGAGCATTTACGCACTCACAAGAAAGACCATCACTCACGTCGCGGTCTTCTTAAAATGGTAGGTAAACGTCGTAATCTTCTTACGTATCTTCGTAACAAAGACGTAACTCGTTACCGTGAGTTGATCAACAAACTTGGATTACGTCGATAATCGTAAAAAGCGGGAGGATTCCCGCTTTTTTATCGTATAAGAACGAATATCCGGCAATTCCAAAATACGTTGTTCATATAAATGATCATAAATGACATGATTCAATCTTTACATAGCACTTTGCCATTGATATGTTCAATTCATTTCGTTCATAATAGGAGTAACCTAAAAACTATCCGAAGAGAGGAGTTCATATAAGAATGGGACAAGAGAAACACGTCTTTTCCATAGATTGGGCCGGACGAAAGCTGACTGTTGAAACCGGCCAGCTTGCCAAACAAGCAAACGGAGCCGTTATGGTGCGTTATGGAGATACTGCGGTACTCAGCACAGCCACGGCTTCAAAAGAACCTAAAACCGTTGATTTCTTCCCTTTAACCGTGAACTATGAAGAAAGGCTTTACGCCGTCGGCAAAATTCCGGGCGGATTTATTAAAAGAGAGGGGAGACCAAGCGAAAAAGCGATTCTCGCCAGCCGTTTAATCGATCGGCCGATTCGCCCGCTGTTCGCAGACGGTTTCCGAAATGAAGTTCAAGTTGTCAGCATTGTCATGAGTGTTGATCAGGATTGTTCGTCAGAAATGGCGGCGATGTTCGGTTCATCCCTTGCACTTTGCGTGTCAGACATTCCGTTTGAAGGACCGATTGCCGGTGTGACAGTCGGCCGGGTTGACAACGAATTTATCATCAATCCGACGCTTGAGCAGCTCGAAAAAAGCGATATCCATTTAGTCGTAGCCGGAACGAAGGACGCCATCAACATGGTGGAAGCGGGCGCAGAGGAAGTTCCCGAACAGATCATGCTTGAAGCCATCATGTTCGGACATGAAGAAATTAAGCGTTTAATCGCCTTCCAGGAAGAAATCGTCGCGGCTGTCGGAAAAGAAAAATCAGAAATCACCTTGTATGAGATCGATTCCGAGCTGAAAGACAAAGTGAAGGCAATGGCTGAAAGCGATCTTTTAAAAGCCATTCAGGTTCACGAAAAGCATGCGCGCGAAGACGCGATCAGCGAAGTGAAAAAAGCAGTCTTGGCCAAATTTGAGGAAGAAGAGCATGATGAAGACACACTGAAACAAGTAAAGGACATTTTGTCACAGCTTGTTAAAAACGAAGTGCGCCGCCTGATCACCGAAGACAAGGTACGCCCTGACGGCCGTGGTGTCGATGTGATCAGACCGCTTTCTTCAGAAGTCGGACTGCTTCCGAGAACGCACGGATCAGGACTCTTTACAAGGGGACAGACTCAGGCGCTCAGCATCTGTACGCTCGGTGCGCTCGGTGATGTTCAGATTCTGGACGGTCTCGGCGTTGAAGAATCAAAACGCTTTATGCACCACTACAACTTTCCGCAGTTCAGCGTCGGGGAAACAGGACCGATGCGCGGACCGGGACGCCGCGAAATCGGGCACGGTGCACTGGGAGAACGTGCGCTTGAACCGATTATCCCGTCTGAAAAAGACTTCCCGTACACAGTTCGGCTTGTCTCTGAAGTACTTGAGTCAAACGGTTCGACTTCCCAAGCGAGCATTTGTGCAAGCACGCTTGCCATGATGGATGCCGGGGTGCCGATTAAAGCGCCGGTTGCCGGAATTGCAATGGGCCTTGTCAAATCAGGCAAAAACTATACGGTCCTGACGGATATTCAGGGAATGGAAGATGCCCTTGGAGACATGGACTTTAAAGTAGCGGGAACTGCAAAAGGCGTAACCGCCCTGCAAATGGATATTAAAATTGCCGGCTTGTCAAGAGAAATTTTGGAAGAAGCCCTTCAGCAGGCGAAAAAAGGCAGAATGGAGATCCTTGACAGCATGATGAGCACATTGGCTGAATCAAGAAAAGAGCTGTCTCCGTATGCTCCGAAAATCTTGACAATGGCGATTAATCCGGATAAAATCCGCGATGTCATCGGGCCGAGCGGAAAACAAATTAATAAGATCATTGAAGACACAGGCGTTAAAATCGACATCGAACAAGACGGCACGATCTTTATTTCTTCCACTGATGAAAGCATGAACCAAAAAGCGAAGAAAATCATTGAAGACCTTGTCAGAGAAGTTGAAGTCGGACAGCTTTACTTAGGTAAAGTCAAACGGATTGAAAAATTCGGCGCTTTCGTTGAACTGTTCAGCGGAAAAGACGGTTTAGTCCATATTTCAGAGCTTGCGCTTGAACGTGTCGGCAAAGTTGAAGATGTCGTCAAGATAGGCGACGAACTCCTTGTAAAAGTAACGGAAATCGATAAACAGGGACGCGTCAACTTATCTAGAAAAGCTGTCTTGCGCGAACAGAAGGAAAAAGAAGAACAAAATTCGTAGTCTGTCTTTCTTCTGTCATAGTCATCAAAACAACAAAGAAGCCTGGGTGACCTGGCTTCTTTGTTTTAAGGCCTAAAAACGGATCGGTTCTATCTTGTCCTTTTCGCACATATTTTTGTGGGGAAGGGAGGAGAGGGCAATTGAAAAGAACGATTGTTCGGTTTGCTGCTTTTATCTTTCTTATGGTGATGTCTTATCAGATGATGAAACATCCATACTCACCAAATTACATAGATGCGATGAGAAAAGACGCGGTCACTGTTGCCGCCCAAAAGGACGATCTATACCAGGAGCTGCTGCAAAAAGCGCCTGAATACGAAGTGAAAGCGCAAAACGCAAAAATCGATAAGATTTGGAAAGCGATGCCAGGCTATAATGGTGTAAAAGTGAACATCGAAAAATCATACAAAAAAATGAAACGGGCCGGCGCATTTCATGAAAAGCTTCTTGTCTACGACCAAGTCAGACCTGAAGTCCATTTATCGTCCCTGAAGCCCGAACCGGTCTACCGCGGGCATCCTGATAAACCGATGGTATCGTTTCTCATCAATGTCGCCTGGGGAAATGAATATTTGGAAAAAATGCTTCCCGTTTTTAAAAAACATCATGTGAAAGCTACTTTCTTTCTGGAAGGCAAATGGGTGAAGAATCATCCGGACTTGGCGAAATCCGTCTTAAGCGGCGGGCATGAAATCGGAAACCATTCATACAATCATCCGGATATGAGCAAACTGACGAGAGAACGAATCTCAGAGCAGCTAAGGATGACAAATGAGCAAATTAAAGACACCCTCGGGATAAAACCGAAGTGGTTTGCACCCCCGAGCGGCAGTTTTCGCAAAGAGGTCGTCGATCAGGCCCATTCAATGGGAATGGGAACGGTGATGTGGACAGTTGATACGATCGATTGGCAGAAACCGCATCCGGCCGTCTTGCAGCAGCGGGTATTAAGCAAAGTACATAACGGCGCCATGATATTAATGCATCCGACAGATCCAACTGCCGAAAGCCTTGATGTTTTAATTCAAAACCTGCATGAAAAAGGCTATCGAATCGGAACTGTCTCACAGCTTCTCAATGAAGAAAGGCTTGTTGAAGAATAGGATGTGCGGCCCGTTCTTTGAATAGGAGGAACAGATTTGATTAAACGGTATACTTGTCAAAATGGGGTAAGAATCGTATTCGAAAACAATCCTACAGTCCGGTCGGTGGCTATCGGAGTTTGGATTGGAACGGGATCAAGACATGAAACACCGGAGATTAACGGCATTTCGCATTTTCTGGAGCATATGTTTTTCAAAGGCACAAAAACGCGCACGGCCAGAGATATCGCGGAGTCTTTTGACAGAATAGGCGGTCAGGTCAATGCGTTTACCTCAAAGGAGTATACGTGCTATTATGCCAAAGTTCTTGATGAGCATGCGGACTATGCTTTGGAAGTGCTCTCAGACATGTTCTTTCATTCAACATTTGACGAGGAAGAATTGAAAAAAGAAAAAAACGTCGTCTATGAAGAGATTAAAATGTATGAGGACACACCTGATGACATCGTCCACGATCTGCTCAGCAAAGCATCATACGGAAGCCATTCCCTCGGCTATCCGATTCTCGGCACGGAAGAAACGCTTGCTGAATTTGACGGTGATGCCTTAAGAAAATATATGGACGAATATTACACGCCGGACCGCGTCGTCATTTCGATTGCCGGCAATGTTCCTGAGTGCTTTATTCAGGAAGCTGAAAAGCATTTCGGCTCCTATGAAGCAAAAGGAAAAAGAACGGGAATGTCAAAACCTGATTTTCATCATGAAAAAATGACGCGCAAAAAAGAAACCGAACAAGCCCACCTCTGCCTCGGCTTCGATGGATTGGAGGCCGGGCACCCTGACATTTATGACTTGATCGTGCTCAATAATATTTTGGGAGGAAGCATGAGCAGCCGGCTCTTCCAAGATGTCCGTGAAGATAAAGGACTCGCTTATTCCGTGTTCAGCTATCACAGTTCATTTGAAGACAGCGGTATGATGACGATATATGCGGGAACCGGCGCCGGCCAGCTTCAGGTTCTTTCAGAAACGATTCACGAAACGCTTCGCGTGTTAAAAAGAGAAGGTATCACACCGAAAGAACTTGAAAACAGCAAAGAGCAGATGAAAGGCAGCTTAATGCTCAGCCTTGAAAGCACAAACAGCAAAATGAGCCGAAACGGGAAAAACGAGCTGCTGCTTGGAAAACACCGGACGCTGGATGAGATTATCGAAAAATTGAACGGCGTGAATCTCGAGCGGGTCAACAGCCTTGCAAACCGGATTTTTACGGACGATTATTCTTCGGCTTTGATCAGTCCGACGGGGGAACTTCCAAAATAAACATGAAAACATGCTTGTCTTTTTAGGCAGGCATGTTTTTTGCTGTTCGTACATACATCATACAAAAGGGGGTTTTTTCATGAGGCTGAGCGAACTTTCGGGAAAAGAAATCGTAGATATCAAGCGGGCTGAGCGCCTTGGCGTGCTGGGGCAGACAGATCTCGAGATCAACGAACAAGACGGGCAGATTACGGCCCTCATCATCCCTTCGGTTAAATGGTTCGGTCTTGGCAGAAAACAGGGAAATGATATCAGGGTGCCCTGGACGCAGATTCAAAAAATCGGATCGGACATGATCATTCTCGATGTTCCTGAAGACAGCGGAATAAAAGACGAATAAGCCGGCGGCAGCCGGTTTTTTTATATTCTTGGATTCCCCGCCCGCCTCAAGAGCGGGCTTTTTGATTTTTCCTTCTGATAAATTTTATTTCAATTCACCGCTATTTCCTTTTTGTCATATGATGAAATTAGCTTATGGAATTAGATCCTTGTCAAAAAGAAGGTGAATGTTAGAGCCATGTTAACCGGATTGACGATTGCAATCATCGGCGGTGATGCGAGGCAGCTTGAAATCATCCGCAAGCTGACGGAACAGGACGCGAACGTTTTTTTGGTCGGTTTTGATCAGCTTGACCACGGATTTACCGGAGCTACAAAATTAAAGTTACATGAACTGGACTTTGGAACAGTAGACAGCTTGATTCTGCCTGTATCAGGCACATCCGCAGAAGGTGCGGTTGCGACTGTTTTCTCCAATGAAGAAGTGAAGTTAAAACAGGAGCATTTGGAAAAAACCCAGCCTCACTGCACCATCTATACAGGGATTTCAAATCAATATTTAGACGGAATGGCAAAAGGGGCAAACCGCCGGCTTATCAAGCTTTTTGAAAGAGACGATATTGCGATTTACAACTCGATACCTACAGTTGAAGGGGCCATCATGATGGCCATACAGCATACTGATTATACGATTCACGGCTCAAATGTCATGGTTCTCGGGCTCGGGCGGACAGGAATGAGCATCAGCCGGACTTTTTCGGCTCTCGGAGCGCGTGTTAAAGTCGGCGCCCGCGATTCCGCCCACCTCGCCAGAATTATGGAAATGGGCCTCACTCCTTTCCATACAAACGAACTTGGAGAACATGTTGAAGATACTGATATTTGCATCAATACCATTCCAAGCCTCATTCTCGATAAAAACGTCCTCTCACGAATGACACCCAGAACCCTGATTCTTGATTTAGCGACCCGTCCAGGAGGGACTGATTTTGACTTTGCCGAGAAACAGGGCATTAAAGCGCTGCTCGCTCCAGGACTTCCCGGCATTGTCGCGCCTAAAACGGCAGGTCAGATCATCGCCAATGTTTTGTGTAACCTTCTGTCACAATCAACAACCGACCGAAAGGGGCTGTCATAATGTCGATCAAAGGGAAAAGAATCGGATTTGGCCTTACAGGCTCACATTGCACGTATGATGCCGTATTTCCGCAAATTGAAGAGCTTGTAAGTAAAGGGGCGGAAGTCAGACCGATCGTGACGCATACTGTAAAATCGACGGACACACGCTTTGGAGAAGGGGCAGAGTGGGTGAAGAAAATTGAAGAGCTGACAGGTTTTGAAGTGATTGATTCCATTCCGAAAGCGGAGCCTCTCGGGCCGAAAACACCGCTTGACTGTATGGTGATTGCGCCTTTGACGGGAAACTCAATGAGCAAGCTTGCGAACGCGATGACGGACTCTCCGGTTCTCATGGCGGCCAAGGCGACGATTCGAAACTCCCGGCCGGTCGTCCTGGGCATATCAACAAATGATGCGCTCGGTCTTAACGGTGTCAACCTGATGAGACTGATGACGACAAAAAACATCTTCTTCATTCCGTTCGGTCAGGATGACCCTTATCAAAAGCCGAATTCACTCGTCGCCAAAATGGACCTTTTGCTGCCGGCGGTCGAAGAAGCGCTTTCCTATAAACAAATCCAGCCCGTTCTGATAAACAATGATCAATAAATCTTTCTAAAAATAAAGATGTAACAAAAAATATCAATCACCCGGCTCACTTCTATGTTAAAATAAAATGTAAAATGCATAGTCAACCAATCGTCACGACGATTAAGGTGGAAGGAGTTTTACAATTGGGCAGAGGATTACATGTAGCAGTAGTTGGTGCGACAGGCGCTGTAGGACAGCAAATGTTAAAAACACTAGAAGACAGAAATTTTGAACTGGATAAACTGACTTTATTATCCTCAAAGCGTTCAGCAGGTACGAAGCTTACATTTAAAGGTAAAGAGTATACTGTGCAGGAAGCTCGTCCAGAAAGCTTTGAAGGCGTAAACATCGCGCTGTTCAGCGCTGGAGGCAGCGTTTCACAGGCGCTTGCTCATGAAGCTGTCAAACGCGGTGCGATCGTCATTGACAATACGAGCGCATTTCGGATGGATCAAAACACTCCGCTCGTCGTTCCTGAGGTCAATGAGGGAGATTTGCATCAGCATAACGGCATTATTGCAAACCCGAACTGTTCAACCATTCAAATGGTTGTTGCGCTTGAGCCGATCCGCAAGGCTTTCGGTTTAAATAAAATCATCGTGTCGACCTACCAAGCGGTATCAGGAGCCGGAAATGAAGCTGTTGAAGAGCTCTACGGCCAAACGGAAGCCATTTTAAACGACAAGCCGTTCGAGCCTGAGATCATGCCGGTGAAGAGCGATGAAAAACACTATCAAATCGCATTTAACGCTGTTCCTCAAATTGATAAATTCCAGGATAACGGGTTTACGTTTGAGGAAATGAAAATGATAAATGAAACAAAAAAAATCATGCACATGCCTGAACTTCAAGTATCAGCGACATGTGTCAGACTGCCGATTGCAACAGGGCATTCAGAGTCCGTCTACATTGAAACAGACCGTGACGATGTAACTGCAGAAGACATACAAAACCTGTTAAAAGAAGCTCCTGGCGTCATCCTGCAAGATGATCCGGCCGAACAGGTATATCCGATGCCTGCCGATGCAGTAGGGAAAAAAGATGTGTTTGTCGGACGGGTGCGCAAAGATCTCGACCGTCCGAACGGCTTTCATCTTTGGATTGTTTCCGATAACCTGCTGAAAGGGGCGGCATGGAATTCCGTTCAAATCGCAGAAAGCTTAAAAGCTTTAAACTTAGTTTAAATATGTTAAGATTTCTAACGGGAGATGTGAGAAGAGAGTAAGGCTTAAAATCAGCCTGCTCTCTTCTATTACGTCCGAAATGAACTTGGAGTGAAATAAATTGAAAATCATCGTTCAAAAATTTGGCGGAACGTCTGTAAAAGATGACCGCGGCCGACAACTGGCCTTAAGTCACATTCAAGAAGCGGTCAATGAAGGGTACAAAGCGGTTGTTGTCGTATCAGCCATGGGCCGCAAGGGAGACCCTTACGCAACCGATTCATTGCTTGATCTGCTTTACGGCGGACAGGATGCGATCACTGAACGGGAGCAGGATTTGCTGCTGTCATGCGGTGAAACGATTTCTTCAGTTGTATTTGCAAGCATGCTTTTGGAAAATGGAATGAAAGCTACGGCTTTGACGGGCGCACAGGCCGGCTTTTTAACAGATAACCAGCATACGAACGCAAAAATTCTTGAAATGAAACCGGAACGTCTTGTCAGCATGCTGGCCGAACATGATGCGGTTGTCGTCGCCGGTTTTCAAGGCGCCACGGCTAAAGGGGACATCACAACGATCGGCAGGGGCGGAAGCGACACATCGGCCGCTGCCCTTGGAGCCGCGTTGGACGCAGAATTTATAGATATTTTCACAGATGTAGAAGGCGTCATGACCGCAGATCCGAGAATCGTTGAAAAAGCAAAGCCGCTGCCCGTGATCACCTATACGGAAATCTGCAATTTAGCCTATCAAGGTGCAAAGGTAATCCATCCGAGAGCGGTGGAGATTGCCATGCAGGCGAAGGTGCCGATTCGGGTTCGGTCAACATATTCAAAGGAAACCGGAACGCTTGTGACAAGTCACCACACTTCAAAGGCCGGAAGCGACGTGTTTGAGCGGCTCATCACAGGGATTGCCCATGTAAAAGACGTGACCCAGTTTAAAGTTCCGGCAAAAGAAGGACAATACAATGTACAGACCGAAGTGTTTAAAGCGATGGCCAATGCCGGCATCAGCGTTGATTTCTTTAATATTACCCCAAGTGAAATTGTATACACGGTCTCCGGAAACATGACAGACCGTGCGCTCGGGATACTGAAAGAATTGGGGTATGAACCCGCCATAACGAGAAATTGTGCGAAGGTGTCAGCCGTCGGTGCGGGCATTATGGGCGTACCGGGTGTCACCTCTAAAATCGTTACCGCCCTATCGGAAAAAGGCATTCCGATTCTTCAGTCGGCAGACAGCCATACGACGATTTGGGTGCTTGTTCACGAGGAAAATATGGCGACGGCCGTAAACGCGCTGCATGAAGTGTTTGAACTATCAAAATAAATGTGATTGAATCATGATGAGGTGAAAAAAATGAATTTCGGAAATATTGCAACTGCAATGGTTACACCCTTTGACAAAAATGAAAATATCGATTTTCATAAATTGTCAAAGCTGATTGATTATTTGTTGAACAATGGAACGGATTCCCTCGTTGTTGCCGGAACAACCGGGGAATCGCCGACACTGTCAGAAGAAGAAAAAATAGCGCTCATTCAATACTCCGTCAAGGAAGCGGCCGGCCGTGCGCCAATTATCGCCGGCACAGGAAGCAACAACACGAAGGCGTCGATCAAACTGACAAAAAAAGCTGAAGAAGCCGGAGCAGACGCCGTGATGCTCGTGACGCCGTATTATAACAAGCCTTCTCAAGAAGGGATGTACTGCCACTTCAGAGCGATTGCAGAAGAAACATCGCTGCCGGTCATGCTTTATAACGTGCCTGGCAGGACGGCGGCTTCGCTTGCTCCTGAAACGACGATACGTCTGGCGGAAATTCCTAACATCGTTGCGATTAAAGAAGCGAGCGGCGATCTCGACGCCATCACGAAAATCGTTGCTGAAACACCTGATGATTTTGCCGTGTATTCAGGCGATGACAGCCTCACCCTGCCTGCTTTGTCTGTCGGAGGCAGAGGAATCGTTTCCGTTGCATCACACATCATCGGTCCGGAAATGCAGGAGATGATCAAACATTATATCGACGGGAATACGGCACAAGCAGCCTTGATCCATCAGAAGCTTCTCCCGCTGATGAAAGGCCTTTTCGCAGCTCCGAATCCGTCTCCTTTAAAGACGGCTCTTCAGCTGAAGGGTCTTGACGTCGGATCTGTCCGACTCCCTTTGATTCCGCTAAATGAAGATGAACGACTCCGTTTAAGCAGCCTGATCAACGGCTTGTAAAAACCAATACGGACGAAAACGGTCATTCTCTTTTGGAGGGGATGGCCGTTTGTTATATACATAATGGTTCTTGTTTTCTAAAATTAGATTCAGGTATAATAGGGACAAGTGATGATGGACGGGTACTTAGATTAGGAGGATTACAATTTGAAAAAAAATACAGAAAATATTAGAATCATCGCCTTAGGAGGCGTCGGGGAGATCGGAAAAAACCTTTATGTCATTGAAATCGACTCTGACATATTCGTGGTTGATGCCGGACTCATGCATCCAGAAAATGAAATGTTGGGAATCGATGTCGTTATCCCTGACATTTCCTATTTAATCGAACGATCTGACCGCGTAAAGGCGATCTTTCTGACACACGGACATGAAGAAAACATCGGAGGCGTTTTTTACTGCCTGAACAAACTATCCGTGCCTGTTTACGGAACAAAACTGACGCTTGCCCTTTTAAAAGAAACGCTGAAGCAGTACGGTTCAAATAAAAAAGTTGATTTAAGAGAGATCCATTCCAAGTCCGTTATTACATTTGAGTCAACAAAAGTGTCATTTTTCAGAACAAACCACAGCATCCCTGATTCCGTCGGTGTCAGCTTTAAAACTTCCCTTGGATCCATCGTTAGCACAGGCGATTTCAAATTTGACCAAACACCAGTTTTAAACCAGACGAGCGACATCGGCGAAATCGCCAAAATCGGCAACAGCGGTGTACTTTGTCTGCTTTCTGACAGCGCCAACGCTGAAAAGCCGGGCTATACGCCGTCAGAAGCCGTTGTGGGCGGTGAAATTTCCGATGTGATGTATAACGCGGAAAACCGTGTGATCGTTGCTGCATTCGCTTCAAACTTTAACCGGATTCAGCAGGTGATTGATGCCGCTCTTCAAAACGGCAGAAAACTTGCGGTTTCAGGAAAAAATATCTCCGCCATCCTGCAGCTCGCCATTAAGCTTGGCTATGTAACGGCAGACGAGGATATGTTCATCCCTGTCCAGGAAGTCAAAAAGCACCCGAAAAAAGAAGTTGCCATTTTGACCGGGGACAATCATGGAGAGCCGCTGGCTGCTTTGACAAGAATCGCAAAACAAGGGCATAAGCAGATTGATATTGAAGAAGGGGATACCGTTTTGATCGCATCCTCTCCAGTACCGGGCCAGGAATTGGTGTATTCCAAAGCCGTCGATCTTTTGACAAGAGCGGGTGCCCACGTTGTATTCGCACAAAAACGCGTCCATGTTTCAGGGCACGGCTGCCAGGAGGAGCTGAAGCTGATGCTGAATCTTCTGAAGCCGAAGTATTTAATTCCTGTAAACGGCGAATACAGAATGCAAAAAGCGCATTCCAAGCTTGCTGAAGAAATCGGAATGAAGCGGAGCGACATTTTTCTTGTTGAAAAAGGCGATGTCGTTGAGTTTCGCGGCCAAAACGTCAAAATCGGTGATAAGGTGCAGTCAGGCAACATTCTGATTGACGGGCTCGGTGTGGGCGATATCGGCAACATCGTACTCAGAGATCGGCGTCTCCTTTCCCAGGACGGAATCTTAATCGTTGTCATTACCCTTGATAAAAAGAAAAAATATCTTGTATCAGGACCCGAAATTATCACGAGAGGTTTTGTCTATGTCAGGGAATCTGAACAGCTGATCGTTGAAGCGACAGAGCGTGTCAGAGATATCGTCAAAGAAAGCACAGAAAACGCAGTCGTCGAATGGTCCGCCTTAAAACAAACCATGCGCGACGCCTTGAATCAATTCTTATATGAAAAAACAAAACGAAAACCAATGATCATCCCAATCATCATGGAAGTATAAAGAAAAACCAAGAGGATCCCTCTTGGTTTTTTACCTTAAAGCCCAGCTTGGCTTGAAAACGCTTGAAGTCTAGGAACGGCGAGCATCGGAGCGGAGCGTATGACTGATACGTGAGCACCGAAGCGCAGCCGTGACGACGAATGCAAGCGTTTGTCAACAAGCTGAAACCAAGAGGATCCCTCTTGGTTTTTTTATATTGTATGAAAAAAACACCATTGTCCATAATACAAAAGAAACTCGAGAAAGAGGTGAGCCAGATGGATTCAAACCGGATACAAAACGGGGACGGACAAGGAGGGCAGCCGGACAAGCAGGACGGTAAAGACAATCTTGTCAACAAAATTCAGCAGCTTGGCCAAACGACGCTTCCCCAAATGGGGCAGGACTCAAACATTCACTGTCTGACCATCATCGGGCAAATTGAAGGGCATGTACAGCTTCCGCCCCAAAATAAAACGACAAAGTACGAACACGTGATTCCGCAGATTGTCGCAGTAGAACAAAATCCTAAAATCGAAGGGCTGCTCATTATATTGAATACAGTGGGCGGCGATGTTGAAGCAGGACTGGCGATAGCTGAAATGCTGGCGTCGCTGTCAAAACCGACGGTTTCAATCGTGCTCGGAGGCGGCCATTCAATCGGTGTTCCAATTGCCGTTTCCTGTGACCACAGCTATATCGCCGAAACCGCGACAATGACGATTCATCCGGTTAGACTGACAGGGCTTGTTATCGGTGTGCCGCAAACATTTGAATACCTTGACAAAATGCAGGAAAGAGTTATTAACTTCGTGACAAGCCATTCAAACATTTCGGAAGACAAATTTAAAGAGCTGATGTTTTCAAAAGGGAATCTGACCCGTGACATCGGAACGAATGTCGTCGGAAAGGATGCGGTCAAGGATGGTTTAATCGATGAGACGGGCGGAGTCGGCCAAGCGATCAATAAGCTCAATGAATTGATTGAACAGAACCGCGGCGGTGAAGAAAGGATGATTCAATGATTCTGTATACGACCATGCCGCAGGAAATCGTTTTCGCCGGGCAGTCAGAAGGAACGAACTTGAGACAAATCGATGTAAACGGCGTCCCGCTCCTGGTTGAAATGAATGGAGAAGAAGCCAGAGTGGTTCAGGTTCTCAGCACAAATCCAATGGATTTCTTAAAACAGGAGACAGCCCCAGGGCAGACGCTGAAACTGACATTTTATAAATAGCTGAAGTGTCACAAGGATAAATATGCTATAATAGGGGAATCCAGAGGAAAAATTGCAGCCGGAAGCAGGCTGCTTTCTCTTTGTTTTTATATTTTTTATTATGCAGTAAGGTGATGGAACATGGCAAAAAGAAAAAGAAAATCGAAAAAGAAACAAAAACAGGTCAAACGGATTAATCTTAAATTTGAATTGTACGGTTTAATTTGTATCGCCATATCGATCATTGCAGTTTTACAGCTTGGTGTTGCAGGTCAAACGTTCATTTACATGTTCCGTTTTTTTGCAGGAGAATGGTTTATCCTGTGTCTGCTAGCTCTCTTTTTAACTGGTGTATCGCTGTTTTGGAAGAAAAAAACGCCCAGCTTTCTGACGAGAAGAAAAGCGGGGCTTTATTGCATCATTGCAAGCATTCTGCTCCTGTCTCATGTTCAGCTGTTTCAGCACTTGGCAGACAGGGGAATGATCCAGTCTCCTAGCGTGATACAAAATACGTGGGAGCTGTTTATGATGGACTTGAAAGGCAAGACGGACTCGCCTGATCTTGGCGGCGGAATGATTGGAGCGGTGCTGTTTGCGGCATCATATTTCCTGTTCGCCTCTGCCGGATCTAAAATTATTGCCATTTTTCTGATTCTGATCGGCCTCCTGCTGATCACTGACCGTTCGCTTCAGGAGACGCTGATTAAATGGACGGCTCCGGTTGCGTCTTTCATCAAAGATCAATGGCATGCGTTTCTTGCCGATCTCAAGCAATTGAAAAACAATACGCCAAAAAAGAAATCAGGAAAAAAACGCAAAACGCAGCGGAAACCCACCGCTGCTGAAGACCCTGTACAGGAGCCGGAACCCGATCAGGAACCGGATCCGGTTATTCAATCCGAACCGATAATCTCAAGTTTTTCCGACCGTGACGAAACATCTGATGTACAAGCTTATGAAACGCCAGAGCCGGCTGAAACAGCTCCCGAACCCGAAGTGGATGGGGACCTGCAAACTGCTCCGGAAATTACGTTTACAGAGCTTGAAAATAAGGACTATCAGCTCCCATCCATCAATTTATTAGATGATCCGAAGCATACGGGACAGCAGACCGACAAAAAAAATATTTATGATAATGCGAGAAAGCTTGAGAGAACATTCCAAAGCTTCGGGGTCAAGGCGAAAGTGACCCAGGTCCACCTCGGTCCGGCAGTGACGAAATATGAAGTCTATCCTGATGTAGGCGTCAAAGTGAGCAAGATTGTCAATTTGAGCGATGACTTGGCGCTGGCCCTTGCTGCCAAGGATATCCGCATCGAGGCGCCGATACCCGGGAAATCGGCGATCGGCATCGAAGTGCCGAATGCAGAGGTTGCGATGGTTTCCCTGAAAGAAGTGCTCGAATCCAAGCTGAATGACCGGCCAGATGCAAAGCTGATGATTGGACTTGGCCGGAATATTTCCGGAGAAGCGGTTTTGGCTGAATTAAACAAAATGCCCCATCTTCTTGTCGCAGGTGCGACGGGAAGCGGAAAAAGCGTCTGTGTCAACGGTATTATCACAAGTGTTTTAATGAGGGCAAAACCGCATGAAGTCAAAATGATGATGATCGATCCAAAAATGGTCGAACTGAACGTTTATAACGGGATTCCTCATTTGCTTGCTCCTGTTGTGACTGATCCGAAAAAGGCGTCACAGGCCTTAAAAAAAGTCGTCAATGAAATGGAGCGTCGCTATGAATTGTTTTCACACACGGGGACGAGAAATATCGAAGGGTATAATGATTACATTAAACGGATGAATGCATCAGAAGAAGCAAAGCAGCCCGAGCTTCCGTATATTATCGTGATTGTGGACGAGCTTGCCGATTTAATGATGGTCGCTTCTTCAGATGTTGAAGATTCGATCACAAGGCTATCGCAAATGGCCCGTGCAGCCGGAATCCATCTGATCATCGCAACGCAGCGCCCGTCAGTCGATGTCATCACTGGTGTGATCAAAGCCAATATTCCTTCAAGGATTGCTTTCAGTGTATCTTCACAGACAGATTCCAGAACCATTCTCGATATGGGAGGCGCTGAAAAGCTTCTTGGAAGAGGGGACATGCTGTTTCTGCCTGTCGGAGCCAACAAGCCGCTCCGCGTTCAAGGAGCCTTTTTATCAGATGAAGAGGTTGAAAAAGTCGTTGACCATGTCATTACTCAGCAAAAGGCCCAGTATCAAGAGGAAATGATTCCTGAGGAAACGACGGAAACGCTCAGTGAAGTGACAGATGATCTTTACGATGAAGCGGTCGGACTTGTCGTCAACATGCAGACGGCTTCCGTTTCCATGCTGCAAAGAAGGTTCCGCATCGGCTACACGCGGGCGGCCCGGCTGATCGATGCGATGGAAGAACGGGGCGTCGTCGGTCCTTATGAAGGATCAAAGCCCCGCGAAGTTCTGATGTCAAAAGAACAATATGAAGAGCTCTCTTCTTAAGAGAAGAGAGCTCAGTTTCCTATAAAAATATTATGTAAACTGTTCGTGTGAAAAAGCGTCTATTTATTTATTTGACAAAACATGATATAGTTATCCTCAATTAAAGGTAATTTGAATCTGATCTGGTCAGACGGAGGGAGAACATGTCGATAAAAGCTGACAATCAACGTTTATGTCTTAAAGTGATTGATCGGATAAAAGATGATATACAAAACGGAGTCTATCGTGAAAATGAGCAGCTCCCCTCTGAATTCGAGCTGTCAAAAATGATGGGCGTCAGCAGAACGGCTTTGCGGGAAGCGCTCAGCATATTGCAAGAAGAAAATGTCATCGTCAGAAGGCATGGCGTCGGAACTTTTGTAAACCCAAAGCCTTTATTCCTGTCAGGTATTGAGCAGCTGAACAGCGTCACGAAAATGATTGAACAGGCAAGCATGACCCCGGGAACCATTTTTATGTCTTCACAGGTGACCCATCCGACTGAAGACGACATGCTCCGCTTTCAGCTTACAGAAGACAGTGAAATCTTCCTGCTGGAGCGGGTGAGAACGGCAAATGGGACACCTGTTGTCTATTGCCTTGATAAAATACCGATGGCGATTCTGCCCAAAGGGTTTTCACATGAGCAGGAATCGATGTTTGGATGGCTGGAGAATAAGTCAGGTGCGGTCATCAGCTATGCGGTTGCAGACATCGTGCCAATCGGCTATCATGATACGGTCTCTCAAATTCTTGAGTGTGATCCGGAGACCGCTCTCTTGCTATTAAAGCAGATCCATTATGATCAAAATGACAGGCCAGTATTATATTCATTAAACTATTTTCGGGCTGATAAATTCAGGTTTCATGTCGTCAGAAAACGTTTTGAATAAAGGCGGGCGCTCAGAACGAGCGGCTGTTTTTTTGCATGTCATACATAAATACACCCACACTAAGCCACAATAATGGATGGAAATATGAATGAATTGGGTGAAAAAAGTTGAGCAGAAAAAAAGGCGTTAAAAGCATTATCGCGCTGTCTTCGGTCCCGCTTGTCATGACGCTTGGCAACTCGATGCTGATTCCCGTTTTGCCGGTGATTGAAAAAACATTAAACATTTCTTCCTTTCAAGTTTCTTTGATCATTACGGTTTACTCGGTTGTTGCGATTATATGCATTCCGATTACCGGCTATATGTCCGACCAGTTTGGAAGAAAAAAGGTCATGCTTCCATGTTTGGTGATTGCCGGAGCCGGAGGCGCTCTCGCAGGCTTTGCCTCATCTTTTTTCAAAGAGCCGTATGCCATGATTTTAGCGGGACGGGTTCTTCAAGGCATCGGTTCAGCGGGGGCTGCTCCGATCGTCATGCCGTTTATAGGGGATCTGTTTCAAAACGATGAAGAGATCAGTGCAGGTCTCGGAGACATTGAGACGGCAAATACTGCCGGAAAAGTATTAAGCCCAATCTTAGGGGCTTTTTTAGCATCATGGGTTTGGTTCATGCCGTTCTGGTTTATTCCGATTGTGTCTCTGGCCAGCTTTTTTCTCGTGTTGTTTTTTGTGCCGAAGCCGAAGGAGAAAAGTGATGAGAAGAGATCGTTCAAAGATTTTACGAAAAATGTGAGAAAGGTATTTAAAAGGGAAGGACGCTGGCTGGTGTCCATCTTTATGATCGGCGGCATTATTATGTTTCTTTTATTCGGGGTGCTGTTTTACCTGTCAGATAACCTGGAGAAAGAGTACCAGATTGAAGGGATTGTAAAAGGGGCGCTGCTCAGCATTCCGCTGCTTTTTCTATCCGTTAGTTCATACCTCGCCGGCAAGCTGATCGGCAACAATAAAATCAGAATGAAAATTTGTGTGCTCATCGGGATGATCCTGCTTGCTTTGTCTTTCGGAGGATTATGGTGGAACCACAGCTTCTATCCATTATTTTTGTTTATGAGTATCGGCGGCATCGGAATCGGGATATCCCTTCCTTCACTTGATGCTCTGATTACAGAGGGAATCGAAAAAGAAGAACGCGGAACGATATCGTCATTTTACAACAGCATGCGGTTTATCGGAGTAGCCCTCGGCCCGCCGGTCTTTGCCTACATGATGACTAATGCGGGCTGGCTGATTTTCATCGTGTCGCTTCTGTGCAGTTTGGCCGCTTTGGCGCTTGTATTGTTTAATATTGATCCAAAGGAAAATGATCATGAAACGGTAAAGACGGTGTGAATCTGCACCGTTCTTTTTTTCACAAGGGTTTTAGTTTCCTTAAATCCCCTCCAGTTGATATAATTACAACCAAACAGCTCAGAAGCATATGCTTCAATCGGGTCATAATACATAATATAAACAAGGACGAAGGAGGTTCTTTATGACATATCTTAATGAAATAAAAGGAGAACATCGCGGGATAACGAGCCATATCGTGAAAACGGAAAAGTTCAAAACCGTTTCCATTATTTTTAAAATGCTTGCCCCTTTAACAAAAGCAGATGTGACAAACAGGTCTCTTTTTCCGCATGTGCTTTTGCGCGGCACAAGCACGCACCCCAAAACGGCTGAGCTTAGAACGTACCTTGATGAGCTCTATGGCACTTCTGTATCCACAGATCTCTCTAAAAAAGGGGAGCAGCATATCATTTCGTTCCGGCTGGATATCGCCAATGAAAAATACTTAAAAGATCAGACTCCGCTTTTGGAAAAAGGACTTGAGCTTCTTTCTGAGATTATTTTTTCGCCGGCGCTTGAAGAAGGGGCATTTCAGCCGTTGTATGTTTCTCAGGAAAAACGAACTTTAAAGCAAAGAATTCAAGCTGTATACAATGATAAAATGCGATATTCCAATCTGAGGCTCATTCAAGAAATGTGCAAAGATGAGCCCTACGCCCTCCATGTGAACGGTGAGCTTGAGGATGTGGAAGACATCACACCTCAGAGCCTGTACGAAGCTTACACAAAAGCGATCAATGAAGATCAGCTGGATATTTACGTCGTAGGCGATGTTGATGAACAACAGGTGGAAGCATACATTTCCAGCTATTTCAACACGAAAGAGCGGGAGGCCGGGCCGGCTCCCCAGATTCAGCGCAATTACAGCCCCGAACCTCAAGAAGTCGTTGAAGATTCAGATGTCAAGCAAGGCAAACTGAACATGGGCTTTCGGACAAATACGCATTTCACAGATGAGGATTATCCGGCTTTACAGCTTTTCAACGGACTATTCGGCGGCTTTTCCCACTCAAAGCTGTTCATCAATGTCAGGGAAAAAGCAAGCCTTGCCTATTACGCTGCATCCAGGATCGAAAGCTTCAAAGGGCTTTTAATGGTCATGTCGGGTATTGAAGTCGGCAATTATCAAAAGGCGGTCGACATTATCAAGGAGCAGTTTCAGGAGATGAAAAAAGGCAGCTTTACGGAAGAGGCGATCAGTCAGACGAAAGCGGTCATTAAGAACCAGATTCTTGAAACCATTGATACACCATACGGCTTGATCGAATTCATTTATCAGCAGGCTGCCGCCCAAACCGAATTTTCTTTGGAAGAGTGGCTTCAGCGCATTGACGATGTCACTAGAGAAGACATTATTGAAGTTGGAAAGAAAATCGAATTGGATACAACGTACTTTCTGAAAGGGACGGAGGGAGCATCTTGACGAAAACGATCGAATTTGAACAGCTGAAGGAAACGCTATATTATGAAAAAATGCCCGGCGGGCTCGATGTTTATGTCCTTCCGAAAGAAGGATTCAACAAGACATATGCCGTATTTACGACAAAATACGGATCTATTGACAATCAGTTTGTCCCGCTCGGAAAAGAAGAAATGGTCCGCGTGCCTGACGGTATCGCCCACTTTCTGGAGCATAAGCTGTTTGAAAAAGAAGACGGGGATGTCTTTCAGCATTTCAGCAGACAGGGGGCTTCGGCCAACGCCTTTACCTCCTTCACAAGAACGGCGTATCTTTTTTCAAGCACATCAAAAGTAGAAGAAAATCTTGAAACGCTCGTCAATTTTGTGCAGGACCCTTATTTTACAGAAAAGACGGTTGAGAAAGAAAAAGGCATCATCGGACAGGAAATCAATATGTACGACGACAACCCTGATTGGCGCCTTTTCTTCGGCTTGATTGAAAACATGTACAAAGAGCATCCCGTCCGGATTGATATCGCAGGGACGATTGAAAGCATTTCACATATTACAAAGGATCTTTTGTATGAATGCTATGAAACGTTTTATCACCCAAGCAATATGCTGCTGTTTGTCGTCGGACCGGTAGACCCGGAAGCGATGATCAGCCAGGTGCGCAAAAATCAGGAGAAAAAGCCGTATACGGATCAGCCTGAAATCGTCCGCAAAGAGGTAGAGGAGCCTGCCGCTGTATACCGAAAAGAACAGGAAATCAAAATGAATGTTCAAAGCTCGAAATGCCTGGTCGGCTTAAAAAGCGTCAACCCTAAAAATACAGGAAACGATATGCTAAAACATGAACTGACCATGAACATTATTCTCGAGTGTCTGTTTGGCAAAAGCTCCGCCGATTATGAAAAAATTTATGAAAAAGGCTACATTGACGAGACATTCAGCTATGATTACACAGAAGAACACGGCTTTGGCTTCGCATCTGTCGGAGGTGACACGCCTGAACCCGATCAGCTTGCCGAGGAACTGAAGCAGGTGCTCTTTAAGGCAAAAGAGACGATCACAGCTGAAAAATTGAATTTGGCGAGAAAGAAAAAAATCGGCACGTTTTTAAAATCGATGAACTCACCTGAATACATTGCCAATCAATTCACGCGATACGCATTTTTGGAGACGAGTCTGTTCGATATTGTCACCGTTCTTGAGTCCATTACACTTGAAGACGTTCACAGGGCCATTGAAGAAGAAATTGAAGAAGACAGGATCACCGTCTGCAAAGTCGTTCCAAAATCATAAAAAAAACAAGAAGTTCAGCGTGGGCAGAATCCATGCTGAACCTTTCTTTTTTGCGAAAAAGGGTGGGAAATATGTCAAAACTGGCTCTTGTAACCGGCGCAAGCGGCGGAATCGGTCAAAGCATAAGTGAAAAGCTTGCGCAAAGCGGCTTCGATTTGCTCCTTCATTACAATGCAAACAAAAAAGAGGCCGTTTCCTTAGGCGGCAGGCTGGCTGATACATACGGCATTCAAACGGAAATCATTCACAGCGATCTGTCCGGCCCGGACGGTGTTGAGACCGTCTCCGCCTCCATTGGCGGGCGGGCGCTTGACGCCATCGTGCTAAACAGCGGACAAAGCTTTCACGGTCTTATAACCGATATGCCAGACACTGCTGTTCAAGAAATGGTTCAGCTTCACGTATCAAGCCCGTTTCTGTTAACGAGAAACCTGCTTCCGGCCATGCTTCGGAAAAAATCGGGCGCAATCGTCGCCATTAGCTCGATTTGGGGCGAAACCGGTGCATCGTGCGAGGTTTTATACAGCATGACAAAAGGAGCGCAAAACCTGTTTGTCAAAGCCCTTGCAAAAGAGCTTGCACCAAGCGGCATCAGAGTAAACGCCGTTTCCCCGGGAGCGGTCAAAACGAAGATGATGGGGGCGTTCTCAAAAGAGGAGGAGGAGATGATCACAGAAGACATTCCGATGGGCAGGCTCGCAAAAGCCGAAGAGGTCGCTGACGCCGTCGAGTTCTTGCTTTCAGAAAAAGCCTCATATATCACAGGCCAGATATTATCTGTAAATGGCGGCTGGCATTGTTAAAAAAATGTATAGTTAATGATCCCTCCGAGAATAATAAAACTGTAACTTTAAGAGATTGGAGGGGCCTGATATGTCCGTACTGGATAATTGGGATCAATGGAAAAACTTTTTGGGCGACCGCCTCAACTACGCCCATGAAAGAGGAATGTCAAACGAAACCATCTCAGATCTTGCATATGAGATCGGTGATTATTTAGCCGGTGAGGTAGATTCAAAAAACCATCAGGAAAGAGTGCTCGCTGATCTTTGGAGCGTTGCTTCAGAAGAAGAGCAGCACGCCATTGCGAACGTGATGGTCAAGCTTGTTGAAAACAACAGCTCACATTAAGGAGAGAGTGGTTCACTCTCTCTTTTTTGTAGGTTTTATGCCTCGGTATTTGCCATCATTTGATACAAGATGCGCACTTCGGGCGTTTTCTTTTCAGGCAGAAAGGGTAAAAAGGATTCAGTACACGATGCAGCCCGTTTTTTCCCGAATTTGGGAAACGGACGTTTTTCTTATTTAATCACAACATTCTGCTTTCTAATTAAGGCAAAATGCTTTATGATAAAGGAAGGTAAATTTTTGCCACGATGATGGATAGGGAGGTTATCATTTGGCAAAGCTCGAATGGTACTTAGAATATGAAATCCAAGTCAACCGTCCCGGACTTCTGGGAGATATATCCTCTTTGCTGGGGATGCTTTCAATCAATATTGTCACAATTAACGGGGTTGATACTTCAAGAAGAGGCCTTTTGTTAAAATGCCGTCATATAGATCAGATTAAACGCCTGGAATCCATTTTAAACACGATGGAAACGATAAAAGTTACGAAGCTGAGAGAGCCGAAATTAAGAGACCGTCTCGCTGTCAGACACGGCCGCTATATTCAGCGGGATGCAGATGACAAAAAAACGTTCCGTTTTGAACGCTCCGAGCTCGGCCTGCTTGTCGATTTTATGGCCGAACTGTTTAAAAAAGACGGACATAAGCTGATCGGAATCCGTGGAATGCCCCGCGTCGGCAAGACGGAATCAATCGTCGCTTCAAGCGTATGTGCAAGCAAAAGATGGCTTTTTGTGTCTTCGACGCTTTTGAAACAAACGATCAGAAGCCAGCTGATTGCCGACGAATACAGCCCGGAGAATGTTTTTATTTTGGACGGCATCGTATCGACAAGAAGAGGATCTGAGCGCCATTTGCAGCTCGTCAGTGAAATTATGCGGCTGCCCGCGACCAAAGTTGTCGAGCATCCGGATATTTTTGTGCAAAATACGGAATATACGATGGATGATTTTGATTACATTATCGAATTGCGTAACAGCCCTGATGAGGTTATTACATATGAACATGCCGAGGAACCGCAAATGTTTGACCATTCTGGTTTTTCCGGTTTTGATTTTTAAAATGGAAGGTGTTTGTTGTGACTGAACTAGGAAATCGGCTGAAAGAAGCCAGAGAGGAAAAAGGGATGTCATTGGACGATCTTCAGGCGGCTACGAAAATTCAAAAAAGATACTTAACAGCCCTTGAAGAAGGAAACTATGACATTATTCCGGGAAAGTTTTATGTGAGAGCTTTTATTAAACAGTACGCGGAAGCTGTCGGACTGAACTCAGAGCTCTTATTTGAAGAATTTAAAAAAGATATCCCCAATTCCTACAATGATGAGGTTTCTGATAAACTTTCTTCAATCAAGCCGCAGAGGGAGCTTCCCAAGTCAGCGTCAAAAGCGCTCGAACTTCTGCCCACCTTGCTTGTCGTAGCCGGCGTCATTGTCGTGGTTGCGATCATTTACGTCATTATTCAAGCCGTAAACGGCGGAGGGAATCAGCAGTCGGCCGAGCAGCCTAAAACAGAAGAGTCGCAAAGCAAGTATGACGTCTCAAAGGATTCACCGCTGACAAAGGAAAATCAGAAAGATGCGAATGCTGATAAAAACAGCGGCGCTGATGACAAAGAAAAAGATGATCAGCAGTCTGATGAGAAGGAAAAGCTGAGCATTAAAGCCGTCAGCAGTGAAGGCACCTCCACAACCTATGAAATTTCAGGAGCCGACAAGCTTGAGCTTGAGGTGAAAGCATCGGCAGACTCTTGGGTGAGGGTGAGGGATGAGAAAGGGAGTTCTCTTAAAGAAGGCATGATGAAAAAAGGAGAAACCTTTCAAAAGAATATAACCGAGCAAGAACAGATTGACTTGCGGATTGGCTATGCGCCCGGTGTGGAAATTAAAATCAACGGAGAAGCTCTTTCCTATGAACTAGATCCTAAGAATGTGATGACACAAAACATAACGATTCAAAATAAAAAGGAGGAAAAGTCATCTTAAATGCCAGATGACTTTTTCTTGCGTTCATCATTCGTAAAACGATACATATGGAGGAACCTTTATGTTTAACTTACCAAATAAAATCACGCTTTCAAGAATTGCATTAATTCCTATTTTCATGATCATCATGCTTGTTCCATTTCAATGGGGATCCTTATCTTTTGGAAGCGAGTCGATTCCAGTCGCCCATTTAATCGGCGCTCTTTTGTTCATCTTTGCTTCTGTTACCGATTGGGTTGACGGCTATTACGCGAGAAAGCTGAACCTTGTGACGAACTTTGGAAAGTTCCTTGACCCGCTTGCCGACAAGCTGCTCGTATCATCGGCATTGATTATTTTGGTTCATTACCATCTTGCACCGGCATGGATGGCGATTGTCATTATCAGCCGTGAATTTGCCGTGACAGGGCTTCGTCTCGTATTGGCAGGGACAGGGGAAGTCGTGGCAGCGAACATGCTTGGAAAAGTGAAAACATGGGCTCAGATCATTGCCATCTCAGCTCTCTTGCTTCACAACCTTCCATTCGAGCTTGTCTCGTTCCCATTCGGCTCACTTGCTTTATGGGTGGCTGTCTTTTTCACCGTCGTATCAGGCTGGGATTATTTCGCTAAAAACTGGGATGCTTTAAAAACATCGAACTAAACGCGTGAGGAAGTGGAAAGAATGAAATTGGAAAGAAAAGCGGAAATTATCGCTGTCGGATCAGAGCTGCTGCTCGGACAAATCGCCAATACGAATGCGCAGTTTATCAGCAAACAATTGGCCGAAATCGGAATGAACGTCTTTTATCATACAGCGGTCGGAGACAACCCCGAACGTCTCAAACAAGTGATTCAAACCGCACAGAAAAGGTCTGATTTCATCATCTTTTCAGGAGGGCTCGGACCGACGAAAGACGATTTGACCAAAGAAACAATCGCCGAGGTTGTCGGGCGTCCCCTTGAGCTTGATGCGGATGCTTTTCAATCGATCGAGGATTATTTCAAAAAAACAAACCGCACGATGTCGCCGAACAATCGTAAACAGGCGCTGATCCTTGAAGGATCGGATGTCCTGCCAAACCGGTTCGGCATGGCTCCGGGCATGTTCCTGGAACATGAATCGCGTTTCTATATGCTTCTTCCCGGGCCGCCGAAAGAGCTTGAACCGATGTTTGAAAATGAAGCGAAGCCGCTGATTCTAGAAAAGCTCGGCTCAAAGGAAAAGATCGTGTCAAGGGTGCTGCGGTTTTTTGGCATCGGAGAATCCCAGCTTGAAACGGATTTGGAAGACCTTATTGATGCGCAGACGAATCCGACGATCGCTCCTTTGGCGGCAGATGGGGAAGTCACCCTCAGGCTGACGGCCAAGCACGCTGATCCGGATGAAACAAGCCGTCTGCTGAAAGAAACGGAAGACCGCATTTTGGAGCGCGTCGGAGAGTACTTTTACGGATATGATGATACATCGCTTGTGGAAGAGCTTGCGAAGGCATGCACCCGAAAAGGGATCACCCTGTCTGCTGCGGAAAGTTTTACAGGGGGCCTTTTCTCAAGCTGGCTGACAGAAATCAGCGGGGCTTCCCAATATTTTAAAGGCGGCGCTGTCTGCTATACGAACGAATTGAAGGTTTCAGCCGCCGGTGTCTCCGAAGATACGCTGAACCGCTTTGGCGCAGTCAGCGGGCAATGCGCAAAAGAGCTTGCCAAAGGCATCAGAGACAAAACGGGAAGCGACATCGGCATCAGCTTTACGGGAGTCGCGGGGCCGAATACCCAGGAAGGCCACCCGGCCGGAAAAGTATTAATCGGCATCTCTGTAAAGGGCAGAGATGAAGAGTCGTTTGAATTCATGTTCGCCGGATCCAGATCCGGCATCCGGAAGAGGTCCGCCAAATACGGCTGCCATCTGCTGCTGAAAATACTAGAAAAATAAGCGATAACAGCTTTTTCGGAAGATCTTCCTTTTAAAAAAGAACCTTCCGCTTGCAGGAATCATTTTTTATCTTTCAAAAAAATCGAATATGCGTTCGCTTTTTTCTTGGCAAATTCGCGCAAACAAGGTATAGTAGATATAGCGGAAGTGATAAAGGAGGAAAAAATAGAATGAGTGATCGTCAGGCAGCCTTAGATATGGCGCTTAAACAAATAGAAAAACAGTTTGGTAAAGGTTCGATTATGAAGCTCGGCGAACAAACTGAAACAAGAATTTCAACCGTTCCGAGCGGTTCTTTAGCGCTCGATACAGCCCTTGGAGTGGGCGGATATCCGCGCGGCCGGATTATTGAAGTATACGGACCGGAAAGTTCCGGTAAAACGACGGTGGCGCTTCATGCGATTGCCGAAGTTCAGCAGCAGGGAGGACAGGCGGCATTCATAGATGCCGAACATGCGCTTGATCCGGTTTACGCCCAAAAGCTCGGCGTCAACATTGACGAGCTGCTGCTGTCACAGCCTGACACAGGAGAACAGGCGCTTGAAATTGCGGAAGCCCTTGTCAGAAGCGGAGCAGTGGATATCGTTGTCATCGACTCGGTAGCGGCCCTTGTCCCGAAAGCGGAAATCGAAGGAGACATGGGAGACTCCCATGTCGGCTTGCAGGCCAGACTGATGTCCCAGGCGCTTCGGAAGCTTTCCGGAGCGATCAATAAATCGAAGACCATCGCGATTTTCATTAACCAAATTCGTGAAAAAGTCGGGGTCATGTTTGGCAATCCGGAGACGACTCCAGGCGGAAGAGCGCTGAAATTCTACTCTTCTGTGCGCCTTGAAGTGCGCCGTGCCGAACAGCTGAAACAAGGCAATGAGGTCATGGGGAACAAGACGAGAATTAAAGTCGTGAAAAACAAAGTGGCGCCTCCTTTCCGGACAGCTGAAGTGGACATTATGTACGGTGAAGGGATTTCAAAAGAAGGAGAAATCATTGACCTTGGAACAGAGCTTGACATCGTGCAAAAAAGCGGATCATGGTACTCTTATCAGGAGGAACGTCTTGGGCAGGGCCGTGAAAACGCAAAGCAGTTTCTAAAAGAAAACAAAGATATCCTGTTGATGATTCAAGAGCAAATCCGGGAGCACTACGGTTTGGATACGGGCGGCAGTCCCGCTTCTCAACCGGAAGAAGAAGCCCAGGAAGAACTCGAATTTTAATCACAAACATCTATAAGGCTGCTGACCCCGGGTCGGCAGCCTTTCGCTTTCTTTTGCCGATCCTCAGCAAGCAAGCCCCGCTTCACAATCCTAAAGGAATCCCAAGTGAATAGGTTTGAAAAAAGCGAATATCTTGTAAACGTTAAGACAGCAAGCTTGACAAGTATTTCCCACACAATTACAATGAAATTGTATCACTTGTTTTTCTTAACATGATTGATAAACATTTAAACTTGACAAGGGCAGTGAAGCTTCTTCATTCCCTGTGAAGGTTCTGTATGTTGAGAAGAAAGTACAATGTACATGCCGACACTTACTTTTAGCAAGAAACAAGTTCATAGCAAGAGGAGGTGAAAGTTATGAGTCCTTTAGCAATTCTCATCTCCATTTTGCTGAGCCTATTCTGTTTAGTTGTTGGCTACTATGTTCGTAAAATCATTGCCGAAGCAAAAATTTCAGGTGCGCGTCATGCAGCCGAACAAATTCTTGGAGACGCGAAGCGGGATGCTGAAGCGTTGAAAAAAGAAGCCCTTCTTGAAGCAAAAGACGAGATTCACACGCTTCGGATAGAAGCTGAACAAGAAGTTCGTGAAAGACGAAATGAGCTTCAAAAACAAGAAAACCGTTTACTTCAAAAGGAAGAGAACCTTGACCGAAAAGATGAATCATTAGATAAACGGGAAGCGATGTTGGAGAAGAAAGATCATTCTCTGAATGAACGACAACAACATATTGAAGAGATGGAAAGCAAAGTGGATGAAATGATTCGTATGCAGCAGTCAGAATTGGAGCGTATTTCAAGTCTGACTCGTGATGAAGCGAAGCAAATCATTCTGGAACGAGTTGAAAATGAGCTTTCCCATGACATCGCGATCATGATGAAAGAAACTGAAAATCGTGCGAAAGAAGAGGCTGATAAAAAAGCAAAAAATATTCTTTCACTGGCTTTACAGCGCTGTGCCGCTGATCATGTGGCCGAGACAACGGTTTCAGTTGTCAATCTTCCAAATGATGAGATGAAAGGCCGTATTATCGGACGTGAAGGACGAAATATCCGTACGCTGGAAACATTGACGGGGATCGATCTTATCATTGATGATACGCCGGAAGCTGTTATCCTTTCAGGATTTGACCCGATCAGGCGCGAGACAGCCAGGATCGCTCTTGATAAACTCGTTCAGGATGGCCGTATTCATCCTGCCAGAATCGAAGAAATGGTTGAGAAATCCCGACGTGAAGTGGATGATTATATTCGCGAAATGGGTGAACAGACGACGTTTGAAGTTGGAGTCCACGGTCTCCATCCCGATTTAATCAAAATTCTCGGCCGTTTGAAGTTCAGAACAAGCTATGGACAGAATGTGCTTAAACATTCAATGGAAGTGGCGTTTCTGACAGGTCTTATGGCTTCAGAACTCGGAGAAGACGTTACACTTGCCAAAAGAGCAGGACTTCTTCATGATATCGGGAAAGCGATCGACCATGAGGTGGAGGGAAGCCATGTTGAGATCGGCGTGGAGCTGGCCACCAAGTATAAAGAGCACCCAGTCGTCATCAACAGTATCGCATCACACCACGGAGATCAGGAACCGACTTCCATCATCGCGGTGCTTGTAGCCGCAGCTGATGCATTGTCAGCCGCAAGACCTGGCGCTAGAAGCGAAACTCTCGAGAACTATATTCGCAGGCTCGAGAAATTGGAAGAAATCTCTGAATCGTACGAAGGTGTTGAAAAGTCATTTGCGATACAGGCCGGACGAGAAGTGCGGATCATGGTCAAACCAGACTCAATCAACGATCTTGAAGCCCATCGTTTGGCGCGGGATATTCGAAAACGAATTGAGGACGAGCTTGACTACCCTGGACATATTAAAGTAACCGTGATCAGGGAAACGAGAGCCGTTGAATACGCAAAATAAAGTGATGCGAATGCATCACTTTATTTTTTTGTTTCCTTGTGTAACACTATTAGAGAATCCTATTTTAAAAAAGAAAGGGTCAAATTATGCGAATTTTATTTATTGGAGATATCGTCGGTTCACCCGGCAGAGAGATGATCAAAAATTACTTGCCGAAACTGAAGCTGAAATATAAACCGCATGCCGTCATCGTTAACGGAGAAAACGCCGCGCATGGAAAGGGCATCACCGAAAAAATATATCATGAGCTCATTCAAGCGGGAGCCGATGTTCTCACAATGGGAAACCACACATGGGATAAAAGGGAAATTTTTGATTTTATTGATGAAGCCCCTCAAATGATCAGACCCGCCAATTTTCCTGAAGGCACCCCCGGTAAAGGTATTACATACATAAAAACGAACGGCAGCAAAGAGCTGGCTGTGATCAATCTGCAGGGAAGGACATTTCTTCCTCCGATCGACTGCCCGTTCCGAAAAGCGGATGAATTGATTGAAGAGGCGTCTAAAAGAACGCCGTTTATCTTTATCGATTTCCACGCTGAAGCGACGAGTGAAAAGCAGGCGATCGGCTGGTATACGGACGGACGGGTTTCAGCCGTTGTTGGGACGCATACACATGTACAGACAGCGGACAACCGCGTGCTCCCCAAAGGTACCGCATATATCACTGATGTCGGCATGACAGGCCCATATGACGGAGTTCTCGGGGTCAATCGAGAGACGATTATCAAACGGTTCAAAACTAGTCTGCCTGTCCGCTTTGAGATTGCAGAAGGCCGGACAACCTTAAGCGGAGTCGTTATTGACATTGATGACCAAAGCAAAAAGGCCGTAAAAATTGAGCGGATATTAATCAATGACGACCACATGTTTTTTGAATAACTGAACAGAAAATCATTTTAGAAAAATATTAAAAAGAAAGCAGGAATATCCCGGTCTTTTAGTGAATATAGTAAAAATGGAAGGTACCCTGCTATTTTTGAAAAGCAATTAAAAGGGGATGGCTTTGAAAATAGCAACATCTAATAATGATTGTTCTAATGAACACTCACTTATCCATTGTAAACTTAAGGGGGAGCAGGAATGGAAATATTAAAGGTTTCAGCAAAATCAAATCCAAACTCGGTCGCAGGTGCGCTCGCAGGAGTCTTGAGAGAACGAGGTGCTGCAGAAATTCAAGCAATCGGAGCCGGAGCTTTGAATCAAGCTGTTAAAGCGGTCGCGATTGCCAGAGGGTTTGTAGCGCCAAGCGGAGTTGATCTGATTTGCATTCCGGCGTTTACGGACATCCAAATTGACGGTGAAGAACGAACAGCGATTAAATTGATTGTAGAACCTCGCTGATAGAAAAAGAACATCATATTTAGCATGCTTCAACCTGCTTACTTCATGTAAGCAGGTTGTTTTTGGTTTGTTTGGCTTTGAAAACATGCAGCTGGGAGAGGATGAACTTGAATATTTTTGATGCCCATTCCGACCTGCTTTTCAAGCTCTGGAAAAATCCAAAGCTTGATGAATATCATGATCCTTCATTACAAACACCGCTCAAAGCGCTTTTAAACGGTAAGGCGAAAGTGCAGTGTCTGGCGATTTTTCTGCCCGATTCCGTTCCTGCCAATATGCGCCTTGAAATGGCGCTTGTTCAAATCCAGTTGTTTCAAGAAAAAATTTCCAAATATGAACGGATTAAACGGATCACAAGCAAAACAGACATCGATTCGTTAAAGAGTGATGAAACAGGCATTATTTTAACGATGGAAGGCTGTGAGCCGATTTCAAAAAACCTAAGGCTGTTTGATGTCTTTTTTCAGCTGGGAGTCAGAAGCTTCGGCCTGACATGGAACTGGGCGAACGCGTTTGCTGACGGCGCTTTAGAAAAAAGGAATGCCGGCCTGACGTCTTGGGGGAAAAAATTAATCCGAATCGCCAACAAAAACCGGGCTTGGACAGATGTCTCCCATTTGTCGGAAAACAGCTTTTGGGATGTGATTGCGGCTGCGAAGTATCCGATCGCTTCCCATTCGAATGCATACAGCCTTTGTCCCCATCCAAGGAATTTAAAGGATGATCAAATCAAAGCGCTCATTGACAAAGACGGTGTCATCGGCCTGACATTTGTTCCTGAATTTGTGAAACACGGGGGAACGCCGAGGATTAAAGATATACTCTCACATATTGATCATGTCTGTTCTTTAGGCGGTGAACGGCATATCGGCTTCGGGTCGGATTTTGACGGCATCGACCGGGTGATTCCGGATCTGGAATCCCACAAGGATTATGAGAACCTGATCGAAGCATTGGAACGCTCGTTTACATCAAGACAAGTGAAACGATTTCTCTTTGAAAATTTCGTCAGCCGAATCCCTTTTTAAAAAATATCCGTTATTTTTCAGAGGGCGCTCAAATGTCCTTTTCATACGGACAGTGGTATTTACCGAGATGTGAAATCGTGCTACAATCCTTTTGTAAAGCGATTTCTTGAAAAGGGGGATGTTCGTCGTGAACGGAAATATGAAAGCGCTTATCAAGAAGCCGGGGGAGCCTGGCGCCAGCTGTGAGCTCGTTCCGATTCCGAAAATCGATCAACATGAAGTGCTTATCAAGGTCAAAGCGGCATCGATTTGCGGAACCGATGTTCATATTTATAATTGGGATGAATGGGCGAAAAACAGAGTAAAACCGCCCTATGTTTTTGGCCACGAATTTTCCGGTGAAGTCGCTCTAGTCGGGGAGAATGTCACTTCAGTAAAAGTGGGAGAGTATGTATCAGCCGAAACGCATATCGTCTGCGGCAAGTGCGTGCCCTGTCTGACGGGAAAAGAACATGTTTGCAGAAATACTCAGATTCTCGGCGTTGATATAGAAGGCTGTTTCGCCGAGTATGTCAAGGTTCCGGCGGAAAACATTTGGAAAAATCCGCTTGGCATGCCTGAGGATCTTGCTTCCATCCAAGAACCGCTCGGAAATGCCGTTCATACAGTGCTGACGGGTATTACGGCAGGAGTGAAAGTGGCCGTTGTCGGCTGCGGGCCGATTGGACTGATGGCTGTGGCGGTGGCAAAAGCATCCGGCGCTTCTCAAGTGATCGCGATCGATAAAAACGAGTACAGACTTGACTTGGCTGTACAAATGGGTGCGACCGAAACCATCTCCATTGCAAAAGAAGATCCGCTTAAAAATGTAAGCGCTTTAACGAACGGAGAGGGTGTCGATCTGGTTTGTGAGATGTCCGGCCATCCGACAGCCATCCGGCAAAGCTTAAAAATGGCGGCAAACGGGGGAAGGGTTCATATTTTAAGTTTGCCGGAGCATCCCGTATGCATCGACATGACGAATGACATTGTCTTTAAAGGACTTACGGTTCAAGGAATTACCGGCCGGAAGATGTTTGAAACATGGAGACAGGTCAGTGAACTGCTGCACGCCGGTACAATTCAGATCAAACCTGTCATCACCCATCATTTTTCACTTGAAGAATATGAAAAAGGCTTTGAGCTGATGAAGGAAGGGCAGTGCGGAAAAGTTATATTGATACCTTAGAAAGGAGAGATTAATATGAAGGAATTTACTTTTTTAGCTTCAGAGCTTGAAACAATGAAAGAAAACGGCACATTTCAAGAGCTGCCGATTATAGAATCGCTTCAAGGATCAACTGTCAAAATGAAAGGAAAAGATATCATTCAGCTTTCTTCCAATAATTATTTGGGACTGACCTCACACCCGCGGCTTCAAAAAGCGGCAAGAGACGCGGTGGAGCAATATGGGGCGGGAACCGGTTCGGTCCGCACCATCGCCGGGACTTTCACAATGCATGCCGAACTTGAGAAAAAGCTCGCCTCATTCAAAAAAACGGAAGCGGCGCTCGTATTTCAGTCCGGCTTTACAGCAAATCAGGGCATTCTTTCAAGCATTCTCACAAAAGATGACATCGTGATATCTGATGAATTAAACCACGCCTCCATCATAGACGGGATCAGGCTTACCAAAGCGGGCAGAAAAGTATATGAACATGCGAATATGGAAGACTTAGAAAAGATTTTGAAAAAGTCGATGAATTATAGAACACGGCTTATCGTTACAGACGGTGTGTTTTCGATGGATGGCGACATCGCGCCGCTTCCTGACATTGTCCGGCTTGCAGAGCAGTATGATGCATTTGTCATGGTCGACGATGCGCACGCTTCCGGCGTTCTCGGCGAAAACGGGCGCGGAACGGTTCATCATTTCGGTCTGGATGGAAAGGTACACATTCAAGTCGGCACCCTCAGCAAAGCGATCGGCGTCTTAGGAGGATATGCCGCAGGATCAAAAGTGCTGATCGACTATTTAAAACATAAAGGCCGTCCGTTTCTGTTCAGCACCTCTCATCCGCCGGCCGTTACCGCAGCTTGCATTGAAGCGCTCAATGTGCTGATGGAGGAACCTTCATTCATCAAAAAGCTTTGGGATAATTCGGCCTATTTCAAAAAAGGGCTTGAAAACATCGGGCTTCCGCTGATCAAGAGCGAGACGCCGATCACACCGATTTTAATCGGTGATGAAGCGGAGACATGCCGCTTTTCCCATATGCTTTTTGAGCTGGGCGTATTTGCACAGGCCATTGTATTTCCGACAGTTCCGAAAGGAAGAGCAAGAATCAGAACCATGATGACCGCACAGCATACGAAAGAAGAGCTTGACAAAGCGCTTGAGATCATCGAAACCGGTGCTCGCAAAGCGGGTCTTCTTTAAGATGAAGGTTTTCTTTTTAAACAGAGCAAATTACCATTGATAATCATTTTCATTTAGTGTACAATAATGGGTTCTCGGTTGTGCTGACAGCTAAGAACCTTTATACTGAAGAGTGGAGCTTTGTTTGAAAGGAGAAAAAAACATGAATGAAAAACAGCGAACTGAAAGCGGACAGGTCAATCCATCGGACAAAAAATCCGAGAAGGATTACAGCAAGTACTTTGAAGCTGTTTATGTTCCGCCTTCATTAAAGGATGCAAAAAAACGCGGCAAAGAAGCCGTTAAATACCATAGCGATTTTAAAATATCTGAGCAGTACAAAGGCATTGGAGAGGGGCGGAAGTTTTATATCCGCACATACGGATGCCAGATGAATGAGCATGATACAGAAGTCATGGCCGGCATTTTCATGACGCTCGGCTATGAGCCGACCGATTCGACAGAAGACGCCAACGTCATTCTGTTAAACACATGCGCTATTCGTGAAAATGCGGAAAACAAAGTGTTCGGTGAAATCGGCCATTTAAAGGCTTTGAAAAAAGATAATCCAGATTTGATCCTCGGTGTCTGCGGTTGTATGTCCCAGGAAGAATCAGTCGTCAACCGGATTTTAAAGAAACATCCGTTCATCGATTTGATTTTCGGTACACACAATATCCACCGTCTCCCGGAACTCTTGTCAGAAGCCTATCTGTCAAAAGAAATGGTCATCGAAGTATGGTCCAAAGAAGGAGACGTCATTGAAAACCTGCCGAAAGTCCGCCACGGCAAAATTAAAGGCTGGGTAAACATCATGTACGGCTGTGACAAGTTCTGCACGTACTGCATCGTGCCGTACACAAGAGGAAAAGAACGCAGCAGACGGCCGGAGGAAATCATTCAGGAAGTCAGAAGACTTGCGGCTGAAGGCTATAAAGAAATCACGCTTCTCGGGCAGAACGTCAATGCCTACGGTAAAGACTTTGATGACATGGAATACGGTCTCGGCCACCTGATGGATGAACTCCACAAAATCGATATTCCGCGAATCCGCTTTACAACAAGCCATCCGCGCGACTTTGACGACCATCTGATCGAGGTGCTTGCAAAAGGCGGCAACCTGCTGGATCACATCCATCTGCCTGTTCAGTCTGGAAGCTCTGAAGTACTGAAGCTGATGGCGCGCAAATATGACCGTGAACGCTACCTCGAGCTTGTCGGCAAAATTAAAAAAGCGATGCCAAACGCTTCTTTAACAACAGACATCATCGTCGGCTTCCCTAATGAAACGGATGAACAATTTGAAGAAACGCTTTCTTTATACAGGGAAGTTGAATTCGACAGCGCCTATACGTTCATCTACTCGCCTCGTGAAGGAACGCCTGCAGCAAAAATGAAAGACAATGTTCCGATGAGGGTGAAAAAAGAACGTCTTCAGCGTTTGAATGAAGTTGTCAACGAAATTTCTGCCAAGAAAATGAAGGAATACGAGGGGCAGGTTGTCGAAGTATTAGTAGAGGGTGAAAGTAAAAACAATCCTGATATTCTTGCCGGCTACACACGGAAAAACAAGCTTGTGAACTTCAAAGGACCAAAAGAAGCGATCGGTCAGCTTGTCAACGTGAAAATCCATCAGGCGAAAACGTGGTCGCTTGACGGAGAAATGGTAGGAGAAGCAATCGAGGTGAAATAAGATGACTCTTTACACGAAAAAAGATATTGTTACAAAAGCGCGCGAGCTTGCCAAAATGATTGCAGAAACAGAAGAAGTCGACTTCTTCAAAAAGGCTGAGGCGCAGATTAATGAAAATGCCAAGATTACGAGCATCATTAATCAGATCAAAGCTCTGCAAAAGCAAGCCGTCAACTTTAAACATTATGAAAAGCATGAAGCGCTGAAACAGACGGAAGCGAAAATCGATGCCCTTCAGGCAGAGCTTGACGAGATTCCGATCATCCAGGAGTTCAGAGACTCCCAAATGGAAGTCAACGATCTTCTCCAGCTTGTCGCCCATACAATATCAAACAAAGTCACAAATGAGATCATAACATCGACCGGGGGAGACCTGCTGACAGGCGAGACCGGTTCAAAACTCAAAAATTCATCACCGAGCTGTTCATTATAATTCGGCGCCTTTCTAGGCGCCGTTTTTTTATTTAAATGTCCGCCGCTCGACGGCTTATTTAAAAGATTCGGCGTTCGGTCTGTCTTTTCTTTAATGATTTAAGTCAAGTTTATCCGCTCATCTGCATACACTTAAACAGATTCATTAAATGGGAATTTATTTTGATTTCTCCAGGAACGCACATTAGACGAATGCCCAGCATAAGATAATACGAGGAAAAACAAGGAGGCATGACCGAATGTCTGAATACAGGGAAATTATTACAAAAGCGGTAGTCGCGAAAGGCCGGAAATTCACCCAGTGCACCCATACAATCTCCCCTTCGCAAAAGCCAACCAGTATTTTGGGCGGTTGGATTATCAATCATAAGTATGATGCCGAAAAAGTCGGCAAAACGGTTGAAATTGAAGGGACATATGATATTAATGTTTGGTACTCCTATGCCGACAACACAAAAACCGAGGTTGTGACAGAACGGGTCTCTTATGTTGATGTCATTAAGCTCCGCTACCGCGACAAAAATTACTTAGATGATGAACATGAAGTGATTGCGAAGGTGCTTCAGCAGCCGAACTGCCTGGAAGTGACCATTTCTCCCAACGGAAACAAAGTGGTGGTTCAAGCCGAAAGGGAATTTTTATCAGAAGTGGTCGGCGAAACGAAAATCGTCGTCGAGGTCAATTCCGAATGGACAGAAAGCGATGATGAAGAAGCATGGGAAGAAGAGCTGGACGAAGAACTGGAAGACATCAATCCTGAGTTTTTGGTCGGAGATCCAGAAGAGTAAAAGGAAGCTAGGGAAACACCGCCCTAGTTTCTTTTTTTTAGCGGAAATCTTTATGGTATAATGAATGATGGAATCAATAGAAACGTTATGACATAGTGAGGGATTAATATGGCTGGCTACACGCCAATGATACAGCAATATTTAAAGATTAAGGCAGAGTATCAGGATGCCTTTTTATTTTTTCGTCTAGGAGATTTTTATGAGATGTTTTTTGAAGATGCGAAAAAAGCATCTCAGGAGCTGGAAATCACGTTAACTAGCAGAGACGGCGGATCGAGCGAAAGAATCCCCATGTGCGGGGTTCCCTATCATTCGTGCGCTTCTTATATTGAACAGTTGATCAAAAAAGGCTATAAAGTAGCGATCTGTGAACAGGTGGAAGATCCTAAATCAGCCAAAGGAGTTGTCAAAAGGGAAGTCGTTCAGCTGATCACACCCGGCACCGTCATGGACGGAAAGGGCATTCATGAAAATGAAAATAACTTTATCGCCTCTGTCAGCGGTTTTCAGCATACATACGGACTCGCCTTTTCAGATTTAACGACGGGCGAAAATTTAGTGACGACAATCGAAAGGCTGGATGATGTCGTTTCTGAGATTTATTCAGTCGGTGCGCGTGAAATCGTCGTCAGCCGAAATCTGAGCGAGAAGGACATCACAATTTTAAAAGAGCGGTGCGGAGCGACGATCTCCTTCGAAGACGAACAAGCAGATGAGAGGCCTGACATTGTAAAAGACCTGCCGTCTCAAGAGCTTGTTGATACGTTTTTAAAGCTTTACACCTATTTACAACGCACCCAGAAAAGAAACCTTGACCACCTTCAGCATGTGCAGCCTTATGAATTGGAAGAAGCGATGAAAATCGACCTGTACTCCAAGCGCAATCTTGAACTGACTGAAACAATCCGTTCCAAAAATAAAAAAGGCTCGCTTCTCTGGCTCTTGGATGAAACCAAAACGGCAATGGGCGGACGCCTGTTAAAACAATGGATTGACAGACCACTGATCAGGAAAGGCCAGATCAAAGAGCGCCAGGAAATCGTTGAAACGCTGATTGCCCATTTGTTTGAACGCGAAGATTTGCGCGAGCGGCTGAAGGAAGTGTACGATCTTGAGCGGCTTGCCGGCCGGGTCGCCTACGGCAACGTGAATGCGAGGGATTTGATCCAGCTGAAGGAGTCGTTGAAACAAGTCCCGGCAATTAAACAGCTTGTCACTTCTCTCAATCACCCGAAAGCGAAAGAGCGCGCTGCAAGAATCGACCCTTGCGGCGATCTGCTAAAGCTTTTAGAAGACGCGCTCTATGAGAATCCGCCGCTTTCTTTAAAAGAAGGAAACTTAATAAAAGACGGCTATCATGCGAAACTTGATGAATACAGGGATGCAAGCAAGAACGGAAAAGACTGGATTGCAAGGCTTGAAAAGCAGGAGCGGGAATACACCGGCATCCGCTCTTTAAAAGTCGGCTTCAATAAAGTTTTCGGCTACTATATTGAAGTGACGAAAGCGAACATCCACCTGCTTGAAGAAGGCCGATATGAAAGAAAGCAGACTTTAACGAATGCTGAACGCTATATCACACCTGAACTCAAAGAAAAAGAAACTTTGATTCTTGAAGCGGAAGACAATATAAGCGAGCTGGAATACGAGCTGTTCTCAGAACTGCGCGATCAGGTGAAGCAATATATCCCTCGTCTGCAGCAGCTGGCGAAAATGATGAGTGAGCTTGATGTTCTGCAATGCTTTGCAACCATCAGCGAAAATCGCCATTACGTGAAGCCGGAGTTTTCTGATGACATTGTTCAAGTTGTCGACGGGCGGCATCCGGTCGTTGAAAAAGTAATGGACAGCCAGTCATATGTGCCGAACAGCTGTGAAATGGGCGGCGGAAGACAGATGCTGTTGATCACAGGGCCGAATATGTCCGGTAAAAGTACGTATATGAGACAGATGGCGCTGCTCTCGATTTTGGCGCAAATCGGCTGTTTTGTTCCAGCTCAAAAAGCGGTTCTGCCAATCTTTGATCAGATTTTTACGAGAATCGGCGCCGCCGATGATCTGATATCAGGCCAAAGCACCTTTATGGTGGAAATGCTTGAAGCCAAAAATGCGATCGTCCATGCGACCAAAAACAGCTTGATTTTATTTGATGAGATCGGCCGCGGCACATCCACATACGACGGAATGGCGCTTGCACAGGCGATCATCGAATACGTTCATAACCATATCGGCGCAAAAACGCTGTTCTCCACCCACTATCATGAACTGACAGCGCTTGAAGAAAAGCTCGCCGACTTGAAAAATGTCCACGTCCGTGCAGAAGAATACGAAGGAAAAGTCGTTTTCCTCCATCAAATCAAAGAAGGGGCCGCAGACAAAAGCTATGGGATACATGTCGCCCAGCTTGCTGAACTTCCGGACGGTTTAATCAGCCGGGCGAAAACGATTTTGAAAGAGCTTGAAGCTGGTGCAAAGGAATCGGCTGTTTCAACAGCTCCGGAAGCTGTAAAAGAGACTCCTGAGGAAATCCCGGCGCCGCCGGCCAAGGAGACCGCCCAGCTGTCTTTCTTTGAAACGGACAAGCCTAAGGAAAAGCAAGTGAAGCTGTCTAAGAAAGAACAGGGCGTTTTGGAGGAATTTAAAACTATGAACCTGTTGGATATGACGCCATTACAAGTCATGAATGAATTGTACAAGCTGCAAAAGAAACTAAGATAAAGAGAGGTGACCCAACTTGGCAAGAATTATCCAGCTTCCCGATGATTTATCAAATAAAATCGCGGCGGGTGAAGTTGTGGAAAGACCGGCATCGGTCGTTAAAGAACTTGTCGAGAATGCGATCGATGCAAACAGCTCGGTCATTGAAATCGATGTCGAAGAGGCCGGACTTTCTTCCATTAAAGTTCTTGATGATGGCGAAGGGATGGATGCGGAGGACTGCAAAACGGCTTTTTTGCGCCATGCGACAAGCAAAATCAAAGATGAAAACGATCTGTTCCGCGTCAGAACGCTCGGATTCCGCGGAGAAGCTTTGCCAAGTATCGCATCTGTCTCACATTTAACCATTAAAACAAGCACCGGAGAAGGAGCGGGAACCCATCTGACGCTTCAGGGAGGAAGAATCATTTCCGAGCAAAAATCGTCCAGCCGGAGAGGAACGGAAATGACGGTATCGAATTTGTTTTTCAATACGCCGGCGCGGCTGAAGTATATGAAAACGATCCATACCGAGCTCGGCAACATCACAGATGTGGTCAACAGAATCGCCTTGGCCCATCCGGAAGTATCGATCAGGCTGCGCCACCAAGGGAAAACCTTGCTGCAGACAAACGGGAACGGGGATGTCCGCCATGTGCTGGCAGCGATTTATGGAACGGCGGTTGCGAGAAAAATGCTTCCGCTTCACGCCAGTTCCCTTGATTTTGAAGTGAAGGGCTATATCGCGCTCCCTGAAATCACCCGGGCGTCGCGAAATTACATGTCATCTGTCGTCAACGGCAGATACATTAAAAATTTCCCGCTCGTTAAAGCGATTCACGAGGGCTACCACACACTGCTTCCGATCGGCCGCCATCCGATCACTTTTATTGAAATCAATATGGATCCGCTCCTTGTCGACGTCAATGTGCATCCGTCCAAGCTTGAGGTCAGGCTGAGCAAAGAGACCGAGCTCCACGAATTGATTCGCGATGCGATCAAAGACGTATTCAAAAAGCAACAGCTCATCCCGAGCGCGCAAATTCCGAAAAAGACGGCGCCACCGCTTGTGAAGCCCGAGCAGCAAAAATTGAATTTCGACAATACACCTGTGCCGAAGGTTGAGACTGAAACAGAGCCAAAACAAGCGCCTTCTTTTTCAGCGATGAAACTAAGTTCGGTTGTAAAGGAAGCGCCGCTCCCGCCGGAGGAAGAGAAGGAAGCCCCTCTGCGAGACGTACAGCCCGAAGCGCCGGCTGTGGAAGAGCAGATGCTGGATGAGCAGGAGGAAGCGCCTCCGCAAAACGAGCCGGAGCTGAACGAAGAAGCGGTGCCAAAAGAAAGGGTGCCGATCATGTATCCGATCGGCCAGATGCACGGCACCTACATTCTCGCGCAAAATGAAAACGGACTGTATATCATTGACCAGCACGCCGCACAGGAGCGGATTAAATATGAATACTTCCGCGAAAAAGTCGGTGAAGTCGAACCGAATGTTCAGGATCTTCTTGTTCCACTGACATTCCATTATTCAAAAAATGAAGCGATGATCATCGAAGATCACTTGGAAGACCTGGCCAAGGTCGGCGTTTTTCTCGAGGCTTTCGGCGCGGGCAGCTATATCGTCCGTTGCCATCCGACATGGTTTCCAAAGGGCGAGGAAATGATGATCATTGAAGACATCATCCAGCAAGTCCTTGATAACCGAAACATCGACATCAAAAAACTGCGCGAAGAGGCGGCGATCATGATGAGCTGCAAGGGATCAATCAAAGCCAACCACCACCTGCGCGACGACGAAATCAGCGCCCTGCTCGACGAACTGCGCCGGACGGCCGACCCCTTCACATGCCCGCACGGCCGCCCGATTATTATTCATTATTCGACGTATGAGATGGAGAAGATGTTTAAGCGGGTGATGTAATTTCTAATCGCTCATAACCCTTGATACATCAACGGTTATGAGCGATTAGTATGTTTTTTGACCACATTATGACCACATTAATTATCAAATTGGTCTGTTCTAAGTGCTTTTGAATAATTTTCTGCAGAGGATTTTTGTAAGTTCTTTGTTACGTGACTGTACTTATCTAGAGTTATAGAGGTATTTGCATGGCCTAACCGTTCAGATACAACTTTTGAATTTTCTCCAATTTCAAGCATTATTGTTGCATGGGTATGTAGTAAATCATGAAATCGTATCCGTTTAACACCAGCAGGTTTAATGTCATATAAAAATTGTTTGTGAATTGTATATGGATTTACCAGTTCACCGCCAAACGCGGAAATTACAAAGTGATTTCCTGTAAGGTTCATTCCTACTTTTAAGAGCTGTTCTTGCTTCTTGATTTTGTACGCTTTTAATTCTTCAATATCTTCTTTGGTGATGGCTATGTTTCTATTTCCGCTTTTCGTTTTAGTAGATTGCAACACAAATCCTTGACCAGAAATATAATACAGAGAATTGCGTACATATATTCTATCATACAGCGCGTATATTCACTGACGACACCTTATTACTATTCAGGAGCGAAAACGGTTGACTGGCGGGCTGAAAAGAAAGGATCAGGAAGACTTTATTATACGGCAGGCGTCTACAAAAACCGCTCGGGCGGCGGCTTGACTGATACAAACCTTGTGCAGCGGGGATACTTCAACCATTCAACGCCATTGAAGTCTTTCAGCGTCAGCGAGATACGCAAGCGCACCGGAAAAGGGACTTATGTCATCCAGTTTGACTGTTACACAAATTCAGCTAAAAACAAATACATCGGCACTTTCGAATCTAAAAAGTTTTATATTAAACGACCTGTGACGGGAAGGTGAGGTAATATGGATAACCTAACGATAAAAAAGCTGTCGAGATAATCTCGACAGCAAATTTTAAAATTTAATCCACGGATTTATAGTGACCAATCCAAATATTTCTATTATAGTCGTACTCTCTGTATTTGAAAATGTATTTAACACCATTTAACGTAAAGGATTCTGCAAAAATTCCAGTTTTACTTTCAAACTGTTTCCAAGTTTGAATCGTAAAATCTTCAGTAGAAGAACTTTGAGGATTCGGATTTGGACTAGCCGCGAAAGCTGGAGCTGCAGAAACAAGTAAAGCAAGTGATAAAGCTGAACCAGTTAATACTTTTTTCAATTTCATTTTAAACACCCCTTTTTTAGATTTAATACACTTAATGAATTCTGCATTTGTAAGAAAAAACCTTGTAAAAAAATGTTAATTATTTGTGAACACTTAAGTAAACGAACGTAACCTTTGAATACGTCCAAGACGGAGAGCCTGCGGACACTGATCTTTTGCACACGGATGTTGTGCAGCTGATTGGTGGCCGCTTTTTTATTGGCCAGAATGGGAGACGCACCTTTCCCTTATCAAGTGTGTACCCGGACGTATCGAATGATGATGAAGGTCGTCAGCTTCACAGGAGGAGCGGCTGGAGTCTATGCAGGATTGTGCGCGATAGTCACGGGGAACGCAAACGGTGAGATCCCGTTTGCAAAGGAAGTCATTTTTACATGGCTCCCTATAATCTTTGCGTCCTCCTGGAGATTTGCCGGAGCCATTTTTATATCAAAAAAGCGAATAGCGCAAGGTGGTGTTTATTCGGTAAGGAGAAATGAGTATGAAATTAAGAGATTTTTTGTCTGTAAATGATAAAAAGAAACTTCATTTATGGTGCAAAAACGAAAGCTAAACTTGAAGCATTATTGAAGTGATAAAAGGGCCCCATCTATTGTGAGAGGGGCCTTTTTTGTTCAAAGCTTCTTAGTGGTTTGTCTAACGATGAAAGATGTTATCACCAGACAAATGTTATAGGTACGTTTGCTAAAATTCCATATATTTTACATACTGTTAGAGTACCCCGAATTGAGGCCTCATTCAAACGTTTCTCTCAACCCCTTCGGCTAAACCGTTTGATAGCCGCCTCGGTTACTGGCTCGAAGAGGTTAATTAGGTTTCCGTCGGGATCACGGAATAACATAGCACGGTTCCCCCACGGCATCGTGGTCGGTTCCTTTACCCACTCGTCTACAAACGGTTTCAAGCGCTCGTATTCGGCATCGATATTATAGACGCGAAACTCAATAATGACGGAGTGATTGTCGGCCGCCACTGCAGAACCAGTACCGAACAGTGGCACCGTCTGCGAGTGGCCGATCGCAAGAGTACACGATGGTACAACAAGTTCGGCAAAGACAGGCGCAGGGTGTTCAGCCGAAACACCCAAGACTTTTTCATAGAATTTGACAAGACGATCCACGTCTTCAGTAATGATACGAACAGAAGCAAAATTCACAAATACCATCCTTCCTATAATAAATGATACAATATCTCATCCTATCAATTTGGGTCAGAACACTCGAAGCTCCCTAAAAGGTCCGATTAATTAGAAACTGAACCATTTGGTCCTCGACCACGCTTGATGCCTGGCTGTTTTTCAATTAATCCAAATGAAATAAATTAATTCACCTCAATGTTAATTGTCAGTGTCCTCCTACTGATGCAAGATTTGCATTTATCTCTCACCCCTTTATGTTTACTTACTCCGATTATAAAATGACGCTACTGACACCAGTATGTCAGTAGCGTTTTAAGATTTTTTGGGCTTCTTCACGAATCCGATTCTGGAATGATTTAGGCTCCAAAACAATCGCATCAGCTCCCCAACCAAGGACCCATTGCAAAACTTCGTCCAAGTGACGAACACGTAAGACCACATGAAATCCATCTTGATGATCTTCCATATCCTCTATGTAATGATAGTTTGATTCCTTCACCTTATCAGCGATTTCATGGTTGAACCGAATTCGGACAAGTAGGTGTCGATCATCCAGTGGGGTATACTTACTTAGTTTAAAATGCATCGGTAATTCGAATCGTTCCCTCAAATCTATCAATTCTGTCATTCGGGACAAGCGGAAATGACGAATTTCTTGACGCAGATCACACTGGGCTACAAGCATCCATGATCCTTCAACTAGCACCAACCCATAGGGAGCAACAGTACGAACACTATACCGTTTCCCCTCCGAATCTGCATATTTTTTCAAATAATGAAAGCCGATCTTTCTCTCTTCTAATATCGCTCGACGGATCTTTTCTAGATATTCTTTTTCTTTTAACTGATGATCTTTATCAGAATTGAGCAAACGCATAACCTTGCGTACACGAGATGTTTCAATGAGTACACTCTCCGGTAGAATGGCCTCTATTTTGTAGCGGGCATCTTGAGCATTGACACGATAATCATCATCAAATTGTTGTTCGATAAAGTCCATTCCAATCAGCAAACTCACTGCTTCTTGAACCGTGAAACTAATTGGGGGTAGGAAATAGCCTTCCATTAAGGAATATCCTGTCCCAGGTGCCCCTATTATCGGTACACCTACTTCACACAGTGCTTGGATGTCGCGGTAGATCGTTCGTACGCTAGTTTCAAATTGGGTCGCTAAATCTCCGGCCCGTATAACGTCTTTACGTTGTAACTCGAGCACGATGGCTAACAAACGGTCTGTTTTATTCATTAAGTTCGCCCCCTTAAATGTTTATTGTAAAATTAACATAACATAACTTAACGGAGAAGATGGTTTAGTGAATCTAGAGTTTTTAGTCGTTGAAGTGTATTTACATCTATGTGGGAATCACTTTCAAGATGCTCTTCCAAGGTAAGGAAGAGGTCATTGGTCGAGTTTATTTGGAAACCTTAAACATAATTGATGAAACGATGTAGCAAAATGGAATGTTGTTGGCGAATTGTTGTCCAACTCCGCCAACAATCATCATTTTCAATCAGAAGTCATCAGATGTACTATTAAATAGCCCTTGAGATAAAAGGAATGGTCAGAATCGAAAAAACTTGTTCAGAAGGCATCATCTACTCTGACAGTGTAGCGCTGACAACATACTTAAACGTGACCACCAAAATGACCACAAATTTTTCAAAACACGTTGAAAAAACATGAACATAACAAGAAACGGCGTTTATAAAAAATCTTATGTGGTTCAAAAATTGAATGGAAACGATTGTTAACGAAATGCCGTTTTTAAACGGGTGATGTAATTTTCAACCGCTCATAATCCCTTATATATCAACGATTAAATTTTCTCCAATTTCAAACATTATTGTTGCATGGGTATGTCGTAAATCATGAAATCGTATCCATTTAACACCAGCCAATTTAATGTCATATAAAAATTGTTTGTGAATTGTATTTGGGTTTACTGGTTCACCGCCAAATGCAGAAATTGCAAAGTGATTTCCTGTAAGGTTCATTCCTACTTTTAAGAGCTGTTCTTGATTTTGTACGCTTTTAATTCTTCAATATCTTCTTTGGTGATGGCTATGTTTCTATTTCCGCTTTTCGTTTTAGTAGATTGCAAGACAAGTCCTTGACCAGATATATAATACAGAGAATTCACGTACATATATCCTTTTGTCTGGAAAATCAATGTCTTGCCACTTTAACCCCAAAATTTCACCTCGTCCCATACCGGTATAGAGTGCTAAATAGTAAAGCATAAAAATGTGGTCCTTTTGCTGCCTCATTCTGCTTAGAAACGTATTACATTCTTCAATTGACCAAGTCTCCACATTTTTTTAGTACGCCTTGGCGCTTTAACATGATCCATAAAGTTATTTTTTATATACTTCCATTCCACAGCTACCCTAGATGATGTTTGAGGATAGAGTGTATATATTGAATGTACTCTGGTGTCAATCCTTCACTTAAAAGATCATTATAATATTTTGTTATGAGGTGGGGAGTAAGGCTTTTGAGTTTCATATGTCCAAACCTTTTTATTAACCGTTTATTGACTACTTAAATTTTAAGATAAAAGAAAAGACTCTCAATGTCACCCCCTTTCTTTTCTTTAATTTATGTGTCATAGTACCGATATAATGATTAAGTAGAATTGAAAGAGTGATGCCCATTGTTATCCTTAGGAGATATCATAACAATAGAGTTCGAAAACGAAAATCAAGAAAATATCATTGCGAAAAGCAAAGTGTCATCCATTGAAGAAAATGTTTTAAGAGTACATTATCCTGTTGATGTAGAAACGGGAAGAACTGTTATTATTCCAACAAATACAATTGTCACGATTCACTTCGTGAATAAGCAACAAGTCCTATATAAATTTACTAGTGTAATACAAGGACGAGAGATCCATCGCTATATACCTATATTAAATGTGTATTTACCTGAAGAAGATCAAATGACAAAAATTCAAAGGCGGCAATTTTTTAGAGTAAATACAACGATTCCTGTCACTGTTCGTCCATATGGATCTGGCTCAATGTATAAAACATATACAACAAATATCAGTGCTGGAGGCGCTGCATTAATCATTGAAGAGACGCAAAAACACAAACCAGAAGAGGATTTGAATTTAAGTATCTCTCTACCAAATGAGGGGCATGATGAAACTGTGATTGACGTTCATGCTCAAGTCAAACGCACTTACCTTGATCGTAGAACAAACAAACAGATCATGACAGTTGAATTTATCAGGATGAATGAGCATGATAAACAAACACTTATACAATATTGCATAAAATGCCAATTGATAGAAAGAAGAAAACTTAAATCTGAATAAAAATATAACTAGTTTTTAGATGGCATAGCTTACAGTGTGTAGGTAGACGGTAATAAAATCGTCAAGATAGAGTAGTTAACCCTCCAAAAGTTGAGGAAGACAGTGATCTGCCCCGGCCCCCCTTAATTTAAGGGGGGATTTTTCTTCTCCACCATATGCAGTTATATGGAAGACTGTAGGCGAATTGTTGTCCAACTCTGCCAACAATCATCATTTTCATTCAGAAGTCATCAGATGTACAATCCAATAGCCATTGAAATAAAAGGGGGGATCAGAATTGAATATACAATATATTTGTTCAGAAGGCATTATCTACACTGGCAGTGTAGAGCTTTATTGACCACAATTTAAGCGTGACCACCAAAATGACCACAAATTTTTCAAAACATCTTGAAAAAACTTGAAAATAAGAAGAGATGATGTTTGTACAAACTTAAGAATTGTTTAGCTATCGAAAGGAAACGAATGTTCACGAAATGCTGTTTTTAAACGGGTGATGTAATGATCAACCGCTCATAATCCCTGATACATCAACGGTTATGAGCGGTTAATACGTTTTTTGACCACATTAAATTCTAAGTGCTTTTGAATTTCCAGCATTATTGTTGCCTGGGTATGTCGTAGACTTAAATGTTGGAACGACTCCTCATCTGTTTTACTAACATGCTTTTTGATTAAATGATCGCCTTTTTTCCTTTTAAATAGATGCTAAAAGAAGTACCTGAAGCTAAAGAACAAACTGCATCTCAAGCGATCGACTCTGCGGAGTATGTTAGCTCCAGAATGTTGTACACTTTAGGTCTTATAAAGCATTCATGCACTTGGAAAGAAACACGAAAGCATCAAAAAAGCATGTAAGATAACAGGTCACTGGTAAAAAATAAGAGTGCAGGTGAAAACTGCACTCTTATTTTTTGATTAGTTTTAAACCTTCAAGTTCTTTGAGGGCTTACTTTTTACACCAAAACCATCCTCATTTAAAAAAGGCAGCGGCATAAAGACTGAAAATTGTGATCGATTTCCTTTTTTGGAATTTTGAAAAGGCTATCATTTTGAAATGGGTTTTTTGACCTGATCAATAAGATTCATTTTCATGGATCATCAGGATTTATTCACCAATTCCTTTCCGTATAGTGGTAAACTCTATACTGGCTATTACTTTTGTCATGCATTTTTCGGGAAGCGAGGTGTTGAAAATGATCGGTTCTATCCTGGGAGAAACGCTGGCTTTGGATATCATGAAAGTCGATTTATCGATGAAAAAAGAATTTTTGGCAGAGTTGAAAGCTTGCCGCACAGCACTGAAAAACGACAAAACAGAGTTCTCTGATTCCAAAAAAATGATCACAGAACCCGAGCTTGCGTCTCACACATGGCAAGGCAGCCTTGCCGAATCATTTGAACGTATTAGAAAGGATATGAAGGCATCCTTTCATGATATTAAAGGCAAGCAGCTTTCAGACGTTCTGGAAAAAATCGATGAACGAATCAAAGCGTTAAACGGAGAGATTCACTCACTCGGACAAGAAATCCACTCACTAGAGAAAAAGATTGAAAGAGAGAAAAAAGAAACTCGGAACAAGGAGTAAATGAAAAATGGGTCAAGAAATTAAAGTAAAGACCGGTGAAGTCAAAGAAGCAGTTTCTAAATTGAAGCATTCAAGCGATTCAATGAAAGCGTCGGTTCCGACGGATGTCAAAGGTCAGAATCATTTAGATACGGCGAAAAAGATAGAGGAATTAAATCAGTCGATCAATAAGATCGCTGCATCTTATGCCTCTGCTTTTTCAAAACAAATCGCCCAAACTGAATCAGCCGTTGAAGCAATCAAGGATACCGACAAACAGCTGGCTTCATCGATGAAAACAAAATAGAGGAGAATGCCATGAAAACTCTGGATGTTCACGCATTGCACCAAGCAATTGATCAAACGCTGGAACAATTAAAACATCAATCAGACGAAATTGCCAAAGTCAAAAAAGCTGTTGAGGGCATCACATCACTTGATGATGCCTTAAAAGGAAAAGGCGGTGACGCCATTCGTGCTTTCTATGAAGAATGCCACACCCCGTTTTTGCGGTTCTATGAATCTTTCATCGAGGAATACCAGTCAGCTTTAAAAAAAATGAAAAATGCACTGAACTCCCTTGAACCCAATCACAACGGATATATTTCGCAAGCCTTTCTCGAACACGATCTGGAACAAGGCTTAAACGCAGCTGATCGGACCACGAAGCATTTGGTCTCAAAAGCCAACGCAACGATCGCTAAAGTCGGTCATATTGTCGATTTGCCTGATTTGAATGACAACGATTTTCACGAGCAGAATCAGAAAGCCTTAAAGGAAATCAATCAGACAATTGAAAAGTTGCACGCTTTTGACCGCGAACAGACCAACGCTCTCAAAACCGCTGAAAGTGACCTTGAGACCATGCAAAGATACATAACCAGGCTTGAAAAAATGTATACAGGCCCTAAAATTGAAATCGCCGGCTATCAAAAAGGCTCGATTTTAAAGCCGGATGAGATGGATGCTTTGCGCGGGAATCAAGAGACAGCGATGGGCGTCATGTTGGATAAGCTTGATAAGAGATCAAAGCTCGAAAAAGAGATTAGCGAAGTTAGTGAACATGATGTTAAAATGTACAAGTTAAAGAAGAAACTCGATAAGACAATTGACAATGGTGAATATATTAAAATTGCTGATGAGATCGGATATGACAATCTGACAACTGAACAGAAAGTAATTTACAATCTGTCTAAATTTAATAAAATGGGTACTGATATTCAAGACGGCATTGTTGGCGGTGCAATGGATCTTGGAAAGGATTTTATTGAGGGCGGATTACAGCTGGGTTGGAATGTTGGATGGACAATCGACCATTTACATAAAGACCCGAAAGTCGTTTTAGACACAGTTCTTGGATACGATTATAAAGGCGCCTTTCAAAGTATGGTTGATACCTTAGTTGAACAGTGGGATGAAAAAGTAGTAAATGGGGACGCGTATTCAAGGGCGCACTATTTCACTTACTTGATTGGTAGTCTTTGGGGCTTGAAAGACGGACCTTCTTCAGCTTCAACGGGATCGAAAGACCTTGTCAAGGCTGGGAAAACCGCGGTTAGCAAGGTGAAGAAAGCCGATAAGTCCGTAAAACAATTTGTAAAGCCGCCTACTAATCGATACACTCCCGCATTGGAAGGGATTCTTCAGGATGCGCCGAATTCTATTAATGTGAAGAATACGCCGCCTATATTAAAAGAATTGGCCGAGGATAAAAAGAAAAGTGTGCTTTATAAATCGATCGATAAGAATGGCGATTTTGTTGGTTTATTAAAAGGAGAAAAGGTCCATCTGAAAAATGTAAAACTTAAAGAAATAAGCTACACTAAAAGAGATCCTGCAGAGACTAAAAAACTTAGAAATACCTTTAATAGCTCAGTGAAAAAGCAATTCTTAAAAGGTTTGGTTAATGATCCTCAAAAATTGAAACAACTTAAGAACGCTGGTTTGTCTGATTCAGATATAGCCAGAATGAAGGATGGATTAAATCCAAAAGGTTGGCAAGTGCATCATAAGCTTCCATTAGATGATGGAGGTACAAATTCAATGGATAACTTAATTTTAATGAGAAACGATCCTTACCATAAAGCAATTACTAATGAACAAAATGCTTTAACAAGAGGATTAGCACCTGGGCAGACTAAGAAAATAGATTGGCCAATACCGAATGGGGAAATCTATCCTACTGAAAAATAAAAGGAGGGAAACTTAATGTGGAAAGCACATATAGAAGAGATCCGGAAAATAGAGAGAAAATATGGCGATGATCTCAATAAACCAGTCTCTATTGATGTCATAAAAGAACTGGAACAAAGTGTTCAAGAAAAATTTGATGGTACAGTGCTACCTGAGGAATATAAACAGTTCCTCAAAACTGTCAATGGACTTGATTTTAATGGGTTGGTGATTTATGGGGTAGACAGTTCTATAAGAGAAGATGAAGTAGATGAAGAAATACATGGATTTATAGAGACAAATGAAATTTGGCATGAGAATGATTGGCAAAAAAAATATCTTTTCTTCGGAGATTCAGATGTCTCATTGTACTGTCTAGACACTACCGAAGGGAAATATTTAGAATTAGATAAGCCTTCAGGAACCATAATGAGCGAATACGAAAATTTTAATTCAATGTTAGAAGAGGCATTAAGTACAAGTCTTTCCTAAGCAAATTCATGCCTTCTTCCACGTTAAGAATTTAATTAGCGTATTCTCCATGCCTTAAGAAGAAATTTTATTTAGCACTTAATCTCTGATTGAGTGCTATTTTTGTGTTCAAATCCGAGAAAAATCTGAAAAAAAAGGAGGATAAAACGGGGGACTTTTTATATGCCATTTTATCATAATATAAAGACAAGAAAAACGAACATGAATACCTAAGTCCAAGACGGAGAGCCTGCGGACGCTGATCTTTTGCACACTGATGTTGTGCAGCTGATTGGTGGCCGCTTTTTTAATTAAAACTGGAGACGCGCATCTCTCGTGTACCCGGATGTATCGAATGATGATGTTTGCCGTCAGCTTCACAGAAGGATCGGCTGGAGTCTATGCAGTATTGCGTACGATAGTCACGGGGAACGCGAGCGGTGAGCCCCTGCTTGCACGGAAAAGCAATTCCTCCCAGGATGAAGCCTGAATGTGTCATGCTCAATCGGTCAGCCGATCATGATCTTTCACAACCATCATATCGACCCTTTATGGCTGGCCCGCTTAGTTCAGAATGAATTACTCGTGAGCTTATTTATATGATTGCTATCTATTTTATTTTAAAATGGTATATAAGTGGTAAAACTTGCTGGATTTGAGAATACTGTGCACTGTTTTGTCACTTAAGAAAGGAGAATCGCCATGCGAAAAACACTTTTTCGAAATGCAACGATACTTACCCTTGATCCGAAGCTTAAACATATCGAAAAAGGAGACATGCTGATTGAGGGTTCAACGATTTTGGATGTTGCCGGGTCTATTGAAGCTTCAGACGCAGAAGTTGTTGATGCCTCTGATATGGTGATCATGCCGGGGCTTGTTGATACGCATCGTCATGTATGGGAGTCCGTCATTCGAGGAGTCGGTGCGGACTGGTCGCTGCAAACCTATTTGAACCGGATTTACTATGGGAATTATGGTGCGATGCGCAGGCCTGAGGATGATTGGATTGCAAACTATTTAGGAGCGCTTGAGGCGCTGGATGCAGGCGTGACCACCTTGCTGGACTGGACGATGATCGAATCTCCTGATCATACCGATCAGCTGATTTCCGGTCTCCAACAAGCAGGGATTCGCGCAGTATTTGCCTTTGGAACATCAGGCGATGCCGCCTATTGGGACAGAGAAAGCACCCTTTCCAATATGGATGAAGCGAAAAGGGTGAAAAAAGCTTACTTTCAGTCAAAAGACCAGCTTCTGACGATGGGGCTTGCGATTCGCGGTCCTGAGTTTTCATCATGGGATACGTCGGTCTTTGAAATCAAGACAGCCCGGGAACTCGATGCCTTATGCAGCATGCATATTGCGTTTGGCAATTGGGGGGCGAAAGACCGTTCAATTGAAAAACTGCATCAAGCCGGGCTGCTCGGTCCCGATTTGAATATGGTGCATGTCAATGCCATTAGTGAAGAGGAAATGAAGATGCTGGCGGCGCATGGAAGCTCGATTTCTGTTACACCGGAAATTGAGATGATGATGGGGCATGGCTACCCTGTCACAGGACTTGCCCTCGAACACGGGGTGCGTCCTACGCTTGGTGTGGATGTTGTCACATCAACGGGGGGAGATCTATTTGCGCAAATGAAATTTGCCCTTCAGGCAGAACGGGCAAAACAAAATGAAGCACTTCTCAAAGAAGGCGTCATGCCGGGTCCTGAATTGGGTATATTCGCCGAACAAATCCTCGAAGCGGCTACGATTGACGGCGCGCGTGCTTTAATGCTGGATGACAAAATCGGTTCGCTTTCGCCTGGCAAAGAAGCTGATTTTATCATGGTGAAAACCGACAGTCTCAATTTGCTTCCTTTTTCTGATCCGGTAGGGGCTATCGTTCAGTGCACTCATCCCGGTAATGTAGACTCCGTATATGTTGCGGGAAAAGCGCTGAAGCAGAATGGCAAATTGGTTGATGTGGATCTTGATGATGTGAGGAAAAGAGCAGTCGAGGCAAGAGATCATATCTTATCCCGCTCAACAGAAGCCGCTTTTTAAACATAATGAATCAGCTCATTTTCTCTTTGTGATTTTAAGTCAAGAAATGTTCAACAGTTTGACTTCAAGCTTTCAGCTTGAAGGTTTTTTATGTAAAGGGAGGAAACATCGTTCAAAAGACATCATGATGTGCACTCTGTCAACAAGTCCCGGATGGCCCGGATGATTTTTGATTTTCGCTTAGAGGAAGTCAGCTGGTGCCATATAATTGAATAATCAAGCTTTTAAAAATATAAATGGCATCTTCTATATGCAGGAGTATTGCGGCATGAGAATTTATAGCTGCAATCTACAATCCACCTATAAAAATGCCGGCTACGAGTCTTATACAAAACAGATATAGAGCAGGAGCCACCTTTCGAATGTTGTCCTATCATCACCACTCTCTAAAGAGGTGAGCCGCTTTGCATAAAAATATTTACCATACACTTTCAATCACCGAGCGTGTTTTTTCTTTCCTAAACAAAATGAAAAGAGATTCCGAAAAACCCCATTTCAAGGGCAAGCTTCATTATAAAAAGTTTTAAAGTTTATGATACAATAAAGTGGAGAATGCAAAGGGTAGGATGAGAAAAATGGATGTGAAAAGATATAAGATCCGTTTTTACATTCTGCTTGAACCTGAAGTGCCCCGCCATTTAAAACCTTTACATACCAACGTATTCGTTTGATCTCATTTTAATTTGATTGATACATGAGACGGAAAAGGGTGATACATCAAGATCGCAAGCTGGTTTCCGCTCCCCCGATGACATACTGGATGGAATCTATGGAATCCCCAGGACAGAATAGCAAGAAAGGATTTGAATCACATTGAAAGCGGCTCAATATCGAAACACCATGATTTTGCTTCTATGTCTGACAGCTGGCATTGTCGATGTGATTGGATACTTAAGTATCGGTCACGTATTTACCGCTAATATGACCGGGAACATCGTCCTTTTAGGATTAGCCATCGGCAACTCTCTCCAAAAGACAGTCATGTATTCACTGACCGCATTGCTTGGGTTTATCATTGGCGTGATCATTGCATCGGCAATTTTCGCAAAACAGGAAAAATCCTTCTGGCCTTCCGGCGTCACGGTCACACTTGTGGTTGAGGCATTCGTTTTACTGCTTTTTGCATGTCTGTCTCTGTTTCGAGGTTCAGCACACTTTCTGATCATCCTGCTCAGCATTGCGATGGGTCTTCAGACAACTGCCGCCAGAAAGCTCGATATAGCAGGTATTTCCACGACCGTTTTAACAGGTACGCTCGCCACCTTTTTTGAAGATGTCACAAAACGGACCCTCAGCATAAACACCAAAAAAATCCTTCATACAGATGCGTTGCTCCGCGCCTTAACGATTGTATTATACTGCCTCGGCGCCGTGATTGCCGCGATTGCCGAACCGGTATGTCCATTCGCTGTGATTTGGCTTCCGATCGTGATGATCATCGGAATCATCGTTTTTGCCATCACCCGCTTTCATGGCAAAAACGCAAGTTGAAACGAATCCAAAACGATGAAAGCTAAACGCATCCGCGCCATGGTTGAAATGACGTTTTAAAGAAACGGATTCACGGGTAAAAGAACAAGTGAGGTTTTTTTGCCAAACAAAGCATATCGACACGGTTATTCTTGGGAGGAGGATATATGGAACATATTAATATGGAACATTTTATTTTGCTTACGGCATTATTGCTCATAATAGGTGTATTGACAACGAAGTTTTCTACGCGGTTAGGGGTGCCTGCCCTTGTGCTGTTCTTGCTTGTCGGGATGATCATGGGGAGTGACGGGCTCGGGATCATTTATTTTAATAATCCTGAGCTGGCACAGCTAATTGGAATTATTGCTTTGGTTATCATCCTTTTTGAAGGGGGACTGCAAACGAAATGGTCACCGGTTAAAGCTGTGGCAGCTCCTTCATTATCGCTCGCAACAGTTGGCGTGTTGCTGACTACAATCGTGATTGCTGTTGCCGCGAAGCTGATCTTTAATGTGTCTTGGATGGAAGGTTTTTTATTTGGAGCCATTGTCGGTTCCACAGATGCTGCGGCTATATTTGCCGTATTAAAGGGCCAGAACATCCGCGACAGGCTTAGCGCTACACTTGAAGCAGAGTCAGGTACGAACGACCCGATGGCAATGTTTTTAACCTTATCGTTTATTGAATTGATAACGGCCAAAAACTCAAGCATTTTTGTGCTGATCGGTTCGTTTTTTTGGCAGATGGGAATCGGACTATTGCTGGGATTTCTACTAGGCCGTTTTGCCAGCTTTGCTATCAATAAAATCAATTTAGATTCGAGCGGTCTTTATCCGATCTTTACGCTTGCATTCGCGCTCCTTACATACAGCCTTACAGATTTAATCGGGGCGAGCGGCCTGCTTGCTGTATATATTGCAGCGCTTGTCATTGGGAATAAAGATTTAACATACCGCCATTCCATTTTCAGATTTAATGAAGGCTTCGCATGGATGATGCAGATTCTGATGTTCATCATCCTCGGTTTATTGGTGTTCCCCGCCCAATTTTTATCCTTCGGCATCATTTTCAAAGGGTTCTTGCTTTCTCTTATCTTAATTTTCCTTGCCCGGCCTGTCGCTGTATTTCTTTCGACGATTAAAATGGGGTTTCATTTGAAGGAAAAGATCTTTTTATCCTGGGCAGGATTAAAAGGGGCGGTCCCAATCGTACTTGCTACGTTTCCGATGACGATGGGACTTGAAAACAGCCAATTGTTCTTCAATGTCGTGTTCTTTGTCGTGTTGACATCCGCTTTAATCCAAGGTTCAACCATTTCGTTCGTAGCCGAAACATTAGGTTTGAATGGTCCGAAGAAAGTAGAAGCCCCTCATTCTTTAGAACTCGTTTCCATCGGAAAGGCAAATGCCGAGATCATCGAGTTTGAAGTTGATGATACAACCGTCATCAGAGGGCAGAAACTGAAAGAAATCAGCTTTCCGAAAGACGCCTTGATTAGTGCGATCATCCGGAACGGCGACCTGGTCACACCGCATGGAGAAACGACAATTAAATCAGGAGACATTCTTTATATTCTCGTAAAAAAGAAAAGAAAAAGAGAATTGAAAAAATATTTGAATAGGGAATTTGGGTAATCTGCTGGAACACTTCAAGCCAGGCTTGCTCAGCACATCACTTACACCTTTTAGAGACCAATTAAGGTTACTGAATCAGTATTCTTAATTGGTCTTTTGTAATGAATGGAAAACCGGACAGGAATAATGGTCGATCTCTACGTTGTGCTACCAATTTGGAAAAAGGTTTTAGGCGAAAAATAGAGGAATTGATAGATGCTTTGAGTGGCTGCACCTATTTTGTTTGTCGTCTAGATGAAAAGAAAAACAGTTTTAAGATATCATGTATGCATCCTAAGGCCGCCGCCTGTTCAATATGTTGTTCTGGATCGATGGGGAAGGCAAAGCTTCATTTGAAGAAAAAATAAAGACATCCTGTATGTTTGGCAGTCGGGACGGACAGCCCAGCCGCTTTTTGGCTGACATTTCTTTAAAATTGAAACATATTAAGGTGAAAAACGTATATCATGAAAGCTTCTTGAGAGGAGAAAAGTCATGGAGAGAAAAATCGGTATCTTTGAAATGGACGGAATGACAATTGAGTATTCGCTGATAGGTGAAGGCAAGCCTATCCTTGTGATGCACGGGGGGCACTCAAATTGTCACGAAGAGTTTGGCTATCAAAGCCTTTATGAAAACGGCTTTTCCATCATCACTCCGACTCGTGCAGGCTATGGCCGGACATCCAAAGAAATCGGGGCTGAATTGGAGCTTGCCTGTTATTATTATATGAAACTGCTTGATGAACTAAAAGTGGAAAAGGTTCATGTGCTTGCCATGTCTGCCGGCGGCCCCAGCGGAATTTATTTTGCAGCAAAATATCCTGACAGAGTGGAATCTTTGATTTTACAAAGTGCTGTCACAAAAGAGTGGCTGACACCGAAAGATATTGAATATAAAGTCGGAAACATCATGTTTCGTCCGCCTGTTGAAAAGGCGGTATGGAAATTGATTTCTGCGCTGAACAACAGATTTCCGCAGTGGATTTTTAAGAAAATGATATCGTCCTTCACGACGCTTTCAGTCGATCAGGCCATGCTGAAAATAAATGAGGGGGATATTGAAGAAATGAGAAAAATGAATAACAGACAGCGTTCAGGCCGCGGGTTTCTGATCGATTTAAAAAACATTGACGAAATATCGATCCGTCACTTAGGCATGATTTCTTGTCCGGTGTTAATCATGTATTGTCAGCATGACCGCCTTGTTCCGAACGAACATGCTTACCATGCACAAGAACATATCCCTTCATCAGAGCTGTATGAGGCGGATGCATGGGGCCATTTAATATGGCTTGGAAAAGAAGCTGATACAGTTTCTCGCAAGGTCATAAGCTTTTTACAGCGGTCATCATGAATAATGATGACAAAAAGGTATTAGTTAATGGTGTATATGATATGGAACTTGATAAATCATAGCGTTGTGTGATTTGCAGGATAAACCAGAAGCGTTATATTATGATGATGAGAATCGGCCGGCCCACAGCAAAATGGACAGAGAGTGACGATGATGAAATTCGTGAACGATTTGTCTGTGCTGCTGATAACTTCACAATTCGGCTTTCAGAGATTACTGGTTTAGCAGTGATAAAAGTTCATCACTTGAAGTTCTTCCGGGACATCCATTATAAATGGAAACCCCAGACGGCTTCAGATGAAGATTGGTTTCTTTGGCAAATAGATCAGGCGTGTTAACTCCTCCGGCTCGCAAGAAAAGCGGGGGATCATGGACCGGAGGAAACGGATTTCATTCGCCTTACTTTTGAAAAAATAAGATTTGTCTTGTTGTGCGGCTGATTGATTCAGCGGCACTTTTTTTATGGTTCAAATGCATCGGCAGTTCGGTTTCTCTATGAATCGTTGGCCCGGCTGCACCCACATCTAAGGCTTTCAATGAATATCGTACAAGACTTGCAAATATGATGAATGAGAAGTCCTCCCTGGCTTGCGGCACTTAAGGGGAGCTTATTTGATGAAATCAACACCAATAGGAGGTACAGACACGAGTGAATAACCAATCGTTGATAGCGCCGGTATCCCAGGGAGAAAGAGTACGTGAGCTTGATATCATACGCGGTTTTGCTTTGTTCGGCATCCTGCTGGCAAATATGGCTTATTTTGCAGCACCTTCTGTCTATATGGTCATGACGAAAACGGAGTGGTGGCCGGAACTGTGGCATCAAACGGCTGAAGTGCTGATTCTGTTCTTTGCTTCCGGTAAATTTTTTACAATGTTTTCTTTCTTATTCGGTCTAGGGTTCATCATTTTTTTGCAGAGGGTCGAGCAAAAAACCAGCCGGCCGCGTACAATATTTTTTAGAAGGCTTGTCATCTTGTTTGGGATCGGTCTGATTCACGCATTCGGCCTTTGGTATGGAGATATTTTAATTGTCTATTCGGTGATAGGCGTTTTGCTGTTTTTATTCAGCAGAAGAAAAGCTAAAACGGTGCTGAAATGGGCTTATCTTGTATTATTGATTCCCGTGGCAGCGGTTCTGTTTTTCGTTCTGGTCCTCTCGGCTCAAGGAGGCGCAGCCGTTTCTGGAGCGGAAAGCGCTGCATTTGCAGAAGAAAGAATAAGCGGATCGCTGGCTGCATACGGATCAGGCACCTTTACTGAGATTATGGGGCAGCGGGCTGCTGATTATTCCCTTATGCTGACCAATTATGCATTCATGGTTCCGATCATTTTAAGCATGTTTTTGTTTGGGGTGTATATCGCGAAAACCGGCCGCTTTCAGCAGATTTCAGCCCAGCTTCCTTTTTACAAAAAAATTTGGCTGATCACCTTGGCGATTGGTTTGCCATTTAATATCCTCGCTGTGTACAGCTATGTTCAGCTGGATTCCGTCGGATCGGGATTGTGGATGGCATACTATGCCGGCATGGCGGTAGGGGGGGCGGCGCTCTGCTTTTTTTATATGACGTCAATCATTCTGCTGTGTCAAAAAAAGGTCTGGAACCGAATCTTGTCTCCTTTGCAGGCAGTTGGAAGACTTGCATTAAGCAACTACTTGATTCAGTCTGTCGTTTGTACGACGATTTTTTACAATTACGGTTTCGGCTTATACGGCAAACTCGGCCCGCTTTTTTGGGTCATCATCACACTTGTGCTCTTTGCGCTGCAAATATGGGGGAGCGGCCTTTGGCTTAAAACATTTCAATTCGGACCTGCCGAATGGCTGTGGCGCAGTTTGACATATGGAAGGCGCCAGCCGCTTGTGAAACGTGCAAATAAAAATCAGGCGCCTTGATCAAAATAACGGCAAGAAAAACTTAACATTTATACAAAATGGCCGATATCATGGATAGATTGAATGCCGCTTAAGCGGCGATGTGGTATGATAGCCGGTAAGATGATGAATTGGAGGATATTTTATGCTCATCGTAACAACAGATGCAATTGCAAATCAAAACATTGCAGAGGTAAAAGGAATCGTCACAAGCAGTATCGTTCAGTCGCGGAACATCGGAAAGGATATCCTTTCTGGACTGAAGTCGGTCATTGGCGGAGAATTGAAAAATTATACGCAAATGCTTGAAGACTCGAAAAAAGCCGTCAAGGAACGCTTGGTGGAGCAAGCGGAAGCGCAAGGAGCAAACGCTATCGTCGGATTGAGATTTGAACTTGCTGCAGGACAGGGCACGTCAGAATTAATCGGCTATGGGACGGCTGTCTTAATCGATTAGCGGCTCTTCGTTTTTTGGAACATGAGTAGATACGGCGGCAGCCTGTGCAACGCGGCCGCCTTTACATGTTAAGGCATTTTCTCCTGATGGCTTGTTTCCTTATGTTTACTGATCAGATGAGGGTATTTTCTATAGATCATCAATACAATGATCAGCATGTATACTCCATAGATGCCGAAAGATATCAGCTTATTTTGGCTGAAATTGGCGCCGGCGATCGATATGACGAGAACATTCGGGATTTTTCCGAGCGTTGAAGCCGTAAAAAAGACCGCCCATCTGACTTTGCTTAAACCGCAGACGATGTTCATGACAACGGAAGGAACGACTGGTATCAGCCTGCCTAAAAGCACGGCAGTGAAGGCATTCCGGTTAAAATAAGCTTCATATTCATGTATTCTCGGGTATTTCGTTAATTTCATCCTCGCCCAATCTCTAAATCCATAACGGGCAAGGAAAAACAGCAGCATCGTGCCGAGCATTGACCCTGACAATGTAATCAATACACCGTTTATGATTCCGAATAAGGCTCCGTTCAGACCGGCGATAATCGCAAATGGAACGATCGGAAAAAACACGCAGGCCGCCACAAAGAGTACGCTGAACAAAACAGAATAGATGCCTCCCGCTTTGATCAAGTCAAGCCAGGAATCTTTATGGGTCAATCCAATTGCCATGATGGCGATGACCGCGATCATACTGAACAGCTTTTTCATCATACCGCATCCGCTGCCTTTCTATACATTAATTTCTGAATCTATATTTGTAACAAAGCCTGCTCTAAATAAGCCAAGATCTCGTCTGTTTTTGACAGATTGCAGTTGCTGAGCATGATGAGGACCTTCTTCTGATCCATGTATCGGTTGATAGAGCTGAAGAACCCGTGAATTTCCCCATCATGCCATATTTTATACTTGTTTTCTTTATTAATAAACCATCCATATCCTATCGAATTATTTTGAATGAGCGCCGGAGAAGGGCCTTCCGTTGGAAAAGCAGGCTTCTTCACACAGCTGTAAAGGGCTTCTTTCAGCGCGCTTTTTGTGACCAGTTTCTCAGTGTAAAGCGCCCTGTCCCATAAATACAAGTCCTCGACAGTCGAGTAGAGGCCGCTTTCTCCATAGCCGTATACGTTGGGCGCCTTGATCATTTCCCGATTAAGGCTTAAATATCCAACGGTTGGAGAAATATCTGACGGAGAAGTGAAAAAACCGGAGTTTTTCATCCCTAAAGGTTCAAATATCAACTTTTGAATGGTGTTCGCATAAGAATCATTCATGACCGTTTCAATGATTTTGGCAAGCAGTATGTATCCAGAATTGCTGTAATTAAATCTTTGGCCTGGATTAAATTCGAGCGGCCTATCGATAAAACGGGAGATAAATTGATCCAGCGGCGCTAGTTCCAATTCAATATCGAGCAATTCTTCCTCTAAAAAATCCGGAATTCCCGAAGTATGGCTTAATAAGTGTTTAATGGTGATCCTGTCTCCGTTTGGATAGTTGTTTAAATAGTTTTGAATGGGATCGGCTGTATTGAGCAGCCCTTTTTCGTGCAGCTGCATGATCGCAATTGCTGTAAACTGCTTTGTCAAGGAAGCGATCTGATACCGCGAAGCCGGTTCATTTTTGTGTTTTTCTTTATAATTGGCGTATCCATATCCTTTGGATAAAATTATTCCATTACGGTCTGCCAGCAGGATGCTGCCGTGGAAATGATTTTTGGATGCCTGTTCCATTAAGTAAGTATCGAGATGTTCATCTGTATGTACCAATAAAACCAGTCCTCTCATATCTAGTATTGTTGGATGGAATCGCAAACGATATGTTGTGAAAGGAATATCGACAAAATAACATTATAAAAATTTTCTTATGTTTACCATCATTTACAGTATAATTTAAACTAAATTTAAAATAAGACAAATTTATGACATCGGATAGGTCACTAGTTTTCCGGTGTCTTTTTTTATAGAAAACTATTGAAATATAAGTCTGCTGTATTGAAATGAGGACAAAAGTCAAGGTGCATCTTAAAGTTAGGGCAAAAGATCTGAGAGTTGTCATGAAGAAAAGGACTATATTAGTATTTTTCAATTTTAGTTTAATTTTAAAAGCTTTTTCCTTTATTATCTATAATATGTTCATTAATATGTATGGAAGGGATTACGTAAAAAAGGAGGCCATGTCAAACCGGCAACTCACATGCTTCGAAAATTCCCTGAAAAAATAATGGGAGGTTTTTAAAAAATGGAACAAAAACATATCGCTATCTTGAATATCCCGGCTCACGGACATATCAACCCCACGCTTGCTTTAACGGCGAATCTCGTCAATCGCGGTTACAGGGTGACATACCCGGTAACAGATGAATTTGTTAAGGCGATTGAAGAAACGGGTGCAGAGCCGCTCCGCTACCGCTCAACATTAAATATGGATCCCCGCCAAATCAGAGAACTCATGAAAAATAAAAAAGACATGTCACAAGCTCCGATGATGTTTATGAAAGAGGTTCAAGAAGTGATGCCGCAGTTTGAAGAGATGTATGAGAATGACAAGCCCGATCTCATCATTTTTGACTTTATGGCGATGACGGGCAAAATGTTGGCGGAAAAGCTTGGAATAAAAGCGGTTCGGCTGTGCTCGACATATGCGCAAAACGATCATTTCCAATTCAGCGATTTTTCTAAAGAAGACTTTCAGGTAGAACTGACGTCTGAACAAGAGGCCGCTTTGAAAAATGCGAATCTTCCGTCGTTTAGCTTTGAAGACGCATTTAAGCCGGCAAAACTGAACATCGTCTTTATGCCGCGTGCTTTTCAACCCTATGGCGATACGTTTGATGAACGGTTCTCTTTTGTCGGACCTTCTCTTGCTAAACGCAAATTTCAAGAAAAAGACACAGAGCTGCTGAACGACAACGGTCGTCCTGTTATGCTGATTTCGTTGGGGACGGCATTCAATGCCTGGCCAGAGTTTTATCAGATGTGCATTGAGGCGTTTCGCGGTACAAAATGGCAAGTCGTGATGGCGGTCGGCACCACGATTGATCCTGATAGCTTTGAAGACATACCTGAAAATTTTTCAATTCATCAGCACGTTCCACAGCTTGAAATCCTTGAAAAAGCCCAGCTGTTTATCACCCACGGGGGAATGAACAGTACAATGGAAGGTTTGAATGCAGGTGTTCCTCTGGTTGCCGTTCCGCAAATGCCTGAACAGGAAATCACTGCGCGCCGCGTTGAAGAGCTTGGATTAGGAACGCATCTTGAAACTGAAGAAACAACTGTTGCTTCGCTACGGGAAGCCGTTTGCCAAGTAGATGGCGATTTGGAAGTGATCAAACGGGTAAAAGACATGCAGAAGAACATAAAAGATGCCGGAGGCGCAGAAAGAGCCGCCGATGAAATTGAGGCGTTTTTAGCGCTGGCTGCTGTAAAGTGAATGTTGTAAGAGGCTTTAGCCCGGGGAACTGTCAAAGTTCTTCGGGTTTTTTATATTGGGAGACAAAGGGAGCTAATAAGTATACAGTATCGCGTTTTGAGCATACTACCTTCTATTCATAGGTGAATTTTTAAGAACGCAGGTGACTAGGAGGAAGTACAATGGAAAAACAGGGGAATTTCAAAAAAACGATTTCACTGCTGGATCTGATCTTGATCGGGATGGGTGCGATATTCGGGTCCGCCTGGCTTTTTGCCGTCAGCAATGTCGCTTCAAAAGCAGGCCCCGCCGGAAGCTTTTCATGGATCATCGGAGGCGTGATTATTCTTTTAATCGGACTCGTTTATGCTGAACTCGGCGCTGCTCTGCCCCGTACGGGAGGGATTATTCGCTATCCGGTCTATACGCATGGCCATCTTGTCGGCTACTTAATTTCTTTTATTACGATCGTTGCGTATACGAGTTTGATTTCAATTGAAGTCACGGCGGTCCGGCAATATGTGGCCTATTGGTTTCCCGGTTTGACGATCGAAGGGTCTGAATCACCGACGATCATCGGCTGGCTTTTGCAGTTTGCTTTATTGTGTCTGTTCTTTTTGCTGAATTATTGGAGTGTGAAAGCATTTGCCAAATCCAATTTGATTATTTCCGTTTTTAAATATGTTGTTCCGTTGACCATCATCGTTGTCCTCATGTTTCATTTTAAGGCGGCGAATTTTGCAGTGGGGGAGTTTTCGCCGTTTGGCTTTGCCGGTGTTCAGGCATCCATATCAACGGGAGGGGTGATGTTCGCATATCTTGGGCTTCACCCGATTGTTTCGGTTGCCGGAGAAGTTAAAAATCCGCAGCGGAACATCCCGATTGCCTTGATGATTTGCATCATCGTTTCAGCTTGTATTTATACGATTCTGCAAGTCGTGTTTATCGGGGCGATTCCGACAAATATGCTTGAGGATGGCTGGCGGGCGATTGGAAGGGAATTTTCTCTGCCGTTTAAAGATATCGCCGTTTTGCTTGGTATGGGCTGGCTTGCAGCTTTGGTTGTGCTGGACGCGATTTTGTCTCCGGGCGGGAACGGAAATATCTTCATGAATACGACTTCCCGTTTGGTTTATGCATGGGCGCGGAACGGCACTTTGTTTCATGTATTTACAAAGGTGAATAAGCCGACTGGCATTCCCCGCCCGTCTTTATGGCTGTCATTTGCGCTCTCCGTTTTCTGGACGCTTCCTTTTCCGTCTTGGGATGCGCTCGTCAATGTGTGTTCGGTTGCCTTGATACTTTCGTATGCGATTGCTCCTGTATCAGCAGCGGCTTTAAATCTCAATGCCAAACATTTAAAAAAACCGCTGCGCATTAAAGGAATGGCGGTTATTGCGCCGATTTCATTCGTTTTTGCCTCATACATTGTCTACTGGTCGGGCTGGAATACGGTGTCATGGCTGCTCGGATCACAGCTGGTGATGTTTGCGATTTACTGGGCCTGTAAAAAATTTGTTCCGACGGACGATGTTCCGTTCGCTCAGCAGCTTAAATCAAGCTGGTGGCTCGTCGGCTACTACATCATGCTTTTGATTTTGTCTTACCTCGGGTCTTTCGGAAACGGGTTGGGCCTGTTAGGGACACCGTTTGATCTGATAGTGATCGCCGCGGGCTCAATCGGTATATTTTATTGGGCGAAATATACGGCCTTGCCAAAAGCCGCTATCGATTATGATGAGAAAAAAGAAGAAACGGTTTAATGGAGAAAGAACCTGCTGTTTACAGGTTCTTTAGGCTGTCGGGAAAATCTCGGCAGCCGTTTTTACATTTTAAGTACACTCATATAGAATGAATCAGAAATACAATACCCGGAGCTTGTGAAATAGAAAAGGTGAGGGCTTTTCTGACAGATGTCAGTACCCTCACTTTCTCTGGAGAATCTGCTGTAAAATAGGTTCCTTCATGCGTTTTTTTAAATTTGAGGCAAATCTTTAGCCGTTTCTGCAGTTTGTGTATCCAAATGAAGCTGTTCGGCCAAATTGTCCGGATGATAGTAGCCTTTGGATATCATGTAATTCGTGATTTGCTCATGTGTATCAATCGCATCATTTAAATACTGTTTCAGTGTTTCCCGCACTTCAGGGGAAGAGGTTTCTGTAATGGCTGTGGCGATGTTTTTAACACCTGTTTTCGCCGTAATCAAAAAATCGGTGGCGATGACCTGTTCAGTCATTGCGCCCATTCCCGTCATGTTTTGGATCAATTCATTCATATTGTTTCACTCCTCATTGACAAAAGCCCCTGTAAATGCTCAATCTGGTGTTTCGTTTGCGAGGCATCCCGCTCCAATATATCCCGAAGCTCCTGATCCTTCACCAGTCCGGTCATGGTTGAAGACTTCGTCAGACAAAGGTTTTTAAACATCAGAAGCTCATGGAGCTCCAGTGTCTCATGGATTGCATTGTTCATAAGTAAACATTCCTTTCAAACATTTTTTGTTGTTCGTGATTTATTATCAATATATCTTTTCAGATTATCCGTTTTATCATTTTGTAATTCATTACATTTTTAATGGGTTAGACTTTTCTGACGCGAAAGAATTTGGTCAACAGCCATGTTCCTTGGGGAAAACTCAAGGTTAGCTGCCATACACCTCCGCCGTCAAGGTCATACTCGCGCATAAGCAGCAGTTTTTTTCCAATGCTTCGCGCGTCTTCAAACCATACGATATGCCTTTTGCCTTGTTCATCTGTATATTTAAAAAATGGGGATTCATATTGTTTTTCGTATTGAATGGGGGCCTGGTGTTTCATGGCGAGCTGAACAGCATCCTGGTTTGCAATTCCCGGGTAGACGGTCCCGGGCTCGTAAGGAAGCGTCCAGTTATAACCGTAAAGCGGGAAACCAAGAATGATCTTTTGCTTTGGGACTTGGCCGAGGGCAAATTGAATGGTTTGCCGCACTTCATTGATCGGTGCAACAGGCCCCGGCTCGCTTGTCCCGTGGTGCCAATCATAGGCCATGATAAATATCAGATCACTGGCCGAACCGATTCCGCCGTAATCATAACCTTTTAGCCAGGCGATATTTTCGTTTGTTTTTGGCGGGACGGCAACCGTTAATACATAACCGGACGGCTGAAGGCGCTCTTTCAGCTGCCGCAGAAAACCCGAAAATAAATCTCTGTCTTCTTCCATAATCTGTTCGAAATCAATATTGACACCTGCGTACCCTTTTCTTGAAATCGTGAGGAAAATATTTTCTATCAGATTTTTTCTGGCGTCAGGCTGATTTAACACTTGGTGCGCCAGAGAGGGGCTAAAGCCTGTTTCTGTTAAATTGGTGACAGTCATGAGAGGCGGGACCCGGCGCCTCCATGCCGTTTGTACTCCCGTCAGATCATTGAGCTCGCTTAACGATCCATCGCTTGAAAAGTGATATTCAAAAAATGCCAAATAGGTGGCATAGGGAGCAAAATCATTGATCAGTTCCTGATCCAACTGAGGATTTCTCAATGTGTAATAACCTAAAGCAGTAATCGGTTTTTTCGGCAGTTCAGGAATGGTCATTTTCATACCGGGTCTCATATTGCCAGGTGTTATGGCCGGGTTTGCCCTTTGCAGGCTTTCTGCGGATACAAATGCCTGACGGGCAATGGAATAAAAACTGTCTCCAGGTTGAACGGTGTATGTATACAGCGGAATGAGAAGAGCCTGTCCGGAGACAATATTCGTTTCGACCAACCCATTCGCCATTCGGATCTGATCAATCGAAATCCCAAACTTGGCACCGATGACAAACAATGAATCTCCAGGCTGAACCGTATAAATAAACAACTGTCACACTTCCTTTATTCCTCTGATTTTGACCGTGGGATCTTACGCTATGTCTATGTCTGGCGCGGAAAGATCATGCTCTGATTTTTCTGAAGTAGGGGCGTCGGCCGGTCCCTTGAGAGAAACGGGGAATTTTTCTTGACTGTTTTGTCTTCTTCATCTTAATGGAAGTGATGTGCGAATTGGGAAGGAGCAAAGAATTTGATGCCGCCCTTGCCCTGCGCAAGGCGATGGAGGTATTTGGACAGTATGGCTATGAAGGAGCGGCGCTTTAGGATTCACTCAGTCATTTGGGCATAGCACATCAGAGCCTGTATAATACGTTTGGTACAAAGCGGGACTTATTTTTAGTGGCCCTTAAAGGTTGCGGTTTTCATGCTTGGACTGAACGGTCGTTTCTTCTTTTTTGACCGTTCAGTCTCGAATTTTTCAATAAAACTTTTCATTGATCTCCCAAGATTCAACTGTACAGTAAGCCGTGTGAGGATCCATTCCCATCCCCATTAAATATGCCATCGCTGCCACTTCTTCCATTGCATGGTGGTAGGAAGTCGCTTGCGCTTCATTTAGCCCATAATGAACAAAGGGTGCGACTGTGCATAGTGTGACCGGTTTAAGGTGAGGAAATAATGGACATTTGATGTGATGTGCTAAAGCTTCGGACTGCGGATATTGCGGAAATTGTACGTTCGGTTGAGGCTGGGGCGCGGGCCCCATCATATGCATATTTTCTTTGTTTTCCATCACTTTCGTCCTTTCTCGCTAGGATTCGTTGTATCGTATGCTCCGCTAATGTCCTGCGTGTTAGACGCGTGTCACGATTTAGGATATTCACCAAGCAAATAAAAGGACATGAAGGCGCAGCATTAGTAGACTAAAAGAGAAATCAAAGAAGGAGTGTGTTTAAGATGGCCAAACATCATTTTTATTTACAGGCCGACTGGCCTGGAAACAGAAACGGAGTCGGAAGGATTGAGAGCGGAAATTTAAAAACCGACATATCCATACCGAAGGAAATGGACGGCCCGGGGGCAGGAACAAATCCGGATGAGATGCTGCTTGGCGCGGCTGCGACATGCTATATCATCACACTTGCTGCCATGATGGAAAGAAGCGGGCTTGAAAAAGAAGAGCTGACGATGGAATCTGAAGCTGTTGTCGATGTGACAGGGGGCGTATTTACATATGAAAAAATCATTCACAGACCCCTGATCCGCCTGCAAAAAGACGCTTCCGAAAAAGAGGTTCAACTTGCTGAAAAACTGGCTGGAAAAGCGGAGTCATCATGTATGATCTCAAGGGCTGTTCAAGGAAATGTGGCCATTGAACTTAAGCCTGAGATTATCACTGGAAAGACGATGCGGTAACCATCCTCAAACGGTCATTCCCGTGACCGTTTGATCGGCCTTACATTTCGATGCTGAGGCTGGGCTCTGTATCCGCTGAGTCAGCATGCTTTGAATTGAGCAAAAAGACGCCGCCTATGATCAGGATAAGTCCAAACAACGTTTTCATGCTGAATGGTTCATTGAACATAAAATATCCGATAGCCGCCGTCAAGGCAGTCCCTGTTCCGGCCCATGTCGCATAGGCTGAAGACAAGGACATCGTTTTTAAAGAAAAGCTCAGGAACGTAAAAGACGCCGCAAAGCCTGCCACGACTCCAGCTGCGGGGCCAGGAGCGCTGAAACCTTCTGAAAGCTTCAGCATCGTACTTCCGAATACTTCTGAAAGAATGGCTGCCGCCAAAAATATAATGCCTTTCATGGGAATCTCCTCCTTATGTCAGATTGATCAGGACAACACCTGAAACAAGACAGATGATGCCGGCGATCGCCCGTCGGCTCAGTTTTTCTTTAAACCACATGACGCCGATGATGGCCGTTAATACAGTGCCCGCTCCGCTCCATGTCGCATATGAGAGGCTGAGCGGAATGAATTTCAATGTCAAAGACATCATGTAGAAGGCGAGGCCGTAGCCCATCACAACGAGAATTCCCGGCTGCCAGCGTGCAAATCCGTCAGACGCTTTCAGCATGGCTGCCGCTGCCGCTTCTGACAGGATGGCAATAAGAAGAAAAATGTAGCCTGCCATCATATAAAATCCTCCTCTATCAATTTCATGACATGATTCAAAAGGAGAGCTTTCTCTTCATGATCCAGCGGTTCCAATTGAAACATTTCTGAAAACCAGATGCCGTCGCATGCCAGCCTGATCAGATGAGCCAAGGCCGGATTGGACAGCTCTTTTAGAGCTCTTTTTTTGAACTCCGCATAAAATTCCCGCCATGGTTTAAGAAGCCCTTCATCATAAGCTGCCGTAGCAAGGACGCTTGTACATAGCTGAATCGTATTTTTCATTCTGAAATCGTCAAGCGTAGCCAACATAAACGATTTTACGTATGCTCCCCGGCATGGCCCCAGTTTCGCCTGGTATTGCTGAAGGAGAGAACGGAAGCTGGAAATGGCATTTTGATTCATTTCCCTGATCAGTTCTTCTTTGCTTGAAAAATGATAAAGAAGACCGGCTTTCGTCATGTTCGCTTCTTTTGCGACCGAATTTAGAGTCAGGTGTTTAAGACCTTTTTCCGTAATCGTTTTAGAGGCCGCTTCAAAAATTTCATCTTTTTTAGACATAAAAAAAACCCCCGCTTTACTAACCGGTTGGTAAAGTCCATCATAAGTGATCCTAAAGTTCTAAGTCAAGAAAAAAGTTATGTAAAAAGGCCCCTTGAAGAGCCTTTATTTATTAGTAGTACGGATAGTAAGGATACGGCGGATAAGGGTATGCCGCCGGACTGAGCAGCGCTCCCGCTGTAAGGCCGCCGAGAAATCCTCCAAAAAACGGGCCTGGTCCGAAAAACGGGCGTCCGAAAGGTCCGCCAAAGAAAGGTCTGCCAAAAGGCCCCCCGAAGAAAGGTCTGCCGATGATTCGCTGATCTTCCCCGCCATATATATGATTGTGGCTGAAATGATTCATAAAAAAACCCCTCCATTAATAAAATGAAACCTGACTAACACCAATGTATTCTGCCCAGCTGATTTTGCTTGGGCAGACGGCCCGCTTTTAAAAGCCGCCCTTGAAAGGAGGGAGCAGACATGCCGCTGTATCAGTCGGATTGGGCAAAAGCGCCCGCTCATGCGCATGCGTACAGGGCGAGAACAACCACAGCCAATGGCCATTACCATTTGATTGAAGGATTTTCACAGCCCGCGAATGGGAGCAATACAGATCAGCACGTTCATTTTTATTCCGGAATCACTTCATTTGATAACGGCCATTACCACAGATACTACGGGATTACCGGCCCCGCGATTCCGCGGGCTGACGGGGCTCACTACCATGAGATCGAAGGCGCCACTTATTTGGCGTACTCAGCCGCCCCCCCGATCAGATACGGAGGGGTTGTTTATGTAAGCGACGGCTTCAAGGAAAGGCACAGACATTCATATAAAGGAATCACAAGAGAGATCGTCGGAAATGAGCCGCTCGGCTGGTGAGGGAATGTTTACCATTCTATAAAAACGGGTAAAATGAAATGGATGTTTTTGATCGTGAAAATGGTATAATGGGAGGAGCTTGTTTAAAGAGAGTGATTATCAGTGAATAAAAAAAAGCCGCCGGTCATCGTCTTGATCGGACCGACCGCTGTCGGAAAAACACAATTAAGCATTATGCTGGCCGCGAGTTTGAACGCTGAAATTATCAGCGGCGATTCGATGCAGATCTATAAAAGAATGGATATCGGCACAGCCAAAATCAAAGACGAGGAAATGAATGGAATACCGCATCATCTTCTTGATATAAAAGAGCCGACGGAGTCTTTCTCTGTCGCTGAATATCAGGAGATTGTAAGAGGGAAAATGGCCGAAATTGAAAGCCGCGGAAAGCTTCCGATGATCGTCGGAGGAACCGGACTTTATATCCAGTCCGTCCTTTATGACTACTCCTTTACAGAGGAAGCGGGCGACCCCGGATTTCGGACGGAGATGGAGGCGCTGTCTTTGAAGAAGGGCTCTGATTATATCCATGGCCTTCTGAAAGAACGCGATCCCGAAGCGGCAAAATCCATCCACCCAAACAATATGCGCAGAGTCATCAGGGCGCTCGAAATTTTACATACGACCGGAAAAACCATGTCTGATCATATGGAAATACAGCAAAAAGAACTTTTGTACAACACGGCCCTTGTCGGTTTGACGATGGATCGCGATGTGCTGTATGACAGAATTAACAAGCGTGTGGACCACATGATGGATGAGGGGCTTTTGGAAGAAGTGAAACAGCTCTATGATGAAAAAGTAAGAAACTGCCAGTCTGTTCAGGCGATCGGATATAAAGAGCTTTATGCGTATCTTGAAGGCAAGGCATCGCTGCCAGAGGCAGTCGAGACGCTCAAGCGAAACTCAAGGCGCTACGCCAAACGGCAGCTGACATGGTTCAGGAATAAAATGGATGTCGCCTGGTTTGATATGACGCCCCCTGTCAAAATCGAGCAGAAAAAACAGGAAATTTTCAGTTGTATAGCAGGAAAGCTCGAACTTTAATCGAAACAATATGATATAGAGAAACAAGGAGGACCAGAATTATGAAATCGATAAATATTCAAGATCAGTTTTTGAATCAGATTCGTAAAGAAAATACATTTGTCACGGTCTTTTTACTTAATGGATTTCAGCTGCGCGGTCAAGTAAAAGGATTTGACAACTTCACAGTATTGATTGAATCGGAAGGAAAGCAGCAGCTTATATACAAACATGCCATTTCGACATTCGCCCCGCAAAAAAACGTTCAGCTCGAACTCGAATAGCGATTCACAGACGAAAGACCATGCCTTGCATGGTCTTTTTTAGATTGCCTGACAAAATCCTAAAACGGTTTAAAGTTTTGGGATTTTTGGTATTTTCAAGGTGACCTTAAAAGCATTGCAGTCGTTGTCGAGCCTGCCGAGTCGGTGTTAATAACGGCGGCTAACTGCTCAGACGTCCTGTCTGAACGCCGCCGTCATCACGATCTGTGAAATCCCGATGCTTTCAAATTTACAAAGCGGCAACTAACCGCTAAACTAAGTATTGTTTACTTCAAATCAGTTTTAAAATGCAAAGGAATGAGTGAGCGATGAAACCTAAAATTGTCATTAACCACTGGGAAGAAACCTGTGAAGATGAGTCGTGCTTTGAATACGGCACAAGTATTCTCGTTAACGGAAAAGAACTTGTCAGAGAAGCGTCAATCCTGACCGCCGTTCAATCCGTCCTTAAGGAACTCGGCATTGAAGCCGATATTAAAGAAGTATGTGAGAACAAGTGTTGCGACACTTACAAAAAATAAGCGAAAAAGTCTAGTCTACTAACACAATTTTTTTCATGTTATGATAGATTTCGGTTTAATGAGTAGGGTGAGCGAACGGCTCTCATTCTACTCATATTTCTTTGGCATTTAGGCCCCCTAACTGAAACAAATTGTGAACTTTCTCAACTTGCGTATCAATATATTGTGTTTTTTTGAATGATGGTATACTATATATTGTGAAAGGGTCGAGTTGAGAGACTCGGGAACAATTTTAATAGGTCGTGATAATGATGATTCAGATCGTATTTGATTCAAAAACGGGAAACGTTCAGCGCTTTGTGGAGAAAACGCCTTTTCGAAATAAACGGAAGGTCAGCACAGAGGAATATCTAGACGAACCGTTTGTTTTAATCACGTACACGACAGGTTTTGGGGAAGTTCCGAAAACAACTGAGATGTTTCTTGAGAAAAACGCCCACCTTTTAATAGGAGTGGCGGCAAGCGGAAACAAGGTTTGGGGAGATAATTATGCGAAGAGCGCAGAAAAAATATCGAAACAGTATCAAGTTCCGATTCTCCGCAAATTCGAGCTTAGCGGGACGGCCAAAGATGTTGAACTGTTTACTCAGGAGGTAGAAAGAGTTGTCACAAAATCAGGTGCCAAAATGGATCCAGTTAAACAATGAGATCATGATTCAAAAAGACGGGAAATTCCAGTTTGATAAAGATAAAGAAGCTGTACATAGTTATTTTGTAGACTATATCAACCAAAATACGGTTTTTTTCCATGATCTGAAAGAAAAAATCGATTACTTAATAAAGAATGACTACTATGAAGAAGAGTTTTTAAGCCTCTACACCTTTGCAGAAATCAAGGAAGTCTTCAAAGAGGCTTATGCAAAAAAATTCAGATTCCCGTCTTTTATGAGCGCTTTTAAGTTTTACAATGACTACGCGCTCAAAACAAACGACAAGAAAAAAATTCTTGAGCGCTATGAAGACCGGATCTCTATCGTTGCTTTATTTTTTGCAAACGGAGATAAGGAGAAGGCGAAGGAATTTGTCAGAATGATGATCAACCAGGAATATCAGCCGAGCACGCCAACTTTCTTAAATGCCGGACGCAAGCGCCGGGGCGAACTGGTCAGCTGCTTCCTGCTGGAAGTCAATGATTCCTTAAACGATATCTCCAGAGCGGTTGACATTTCGATGCAGCTTTCCAAGCTGGGCGGCGGCGTGTCGCTGAACCTGTCAAAACTGCGTGCGAAGGGCGAAGCGATCAAAGACGTCGAAAATGCCACAAAAGGCGTCGTCGGCGTGATGAAACTTCTAGACAACGCGTTCCGCTATGCTGATCAGATGGGGCAGAGACAAGGCTCCGGAGCAGCCTATTTAAACATTTTTCACCGCGATATCAATGATTTTCTTGATACAAAGAAAATATCTGCTGATGAGGATGTCAGGGTGAAAACCTTGTCAATCGGGGTTGTGATTCCCGACAAATTCATCGAGCTTGCGAGAGAGGATAAAGCGGCTTATGTATTCTATCCTCACACCGTTTATAAAGCGTACGGCGAGCATTTGGATGAAATGGACATGAACGAGATGTACGACCGTCTGGTGGAAGACCCAAGGGTCAAGAAAGAAAAAGTAAGCCCGCGGAAAATGCTTGAAAAGCTTGCGGTATTAAGATCTGAATCCGGGTACCCGTACATCATGTTCCAGGACAACGTCAATAAAGCCCATGCGCTTAATCATGTTTCAAAGGTCAAATTTTCAAACCTTTGTTCGGAAGTTCTTCAGGCTTCCCAAGCATCATCGTATACCGACTACGGCGAGGAAGATGAAATCGGGCTGGATATCTCCTGCAACCTGGGTTCTTTGAATATCCTGAATGTGATGAAAAACAAATCGCTGGAGCAGACGGTGAAGCTTGCGACAGACTCGCTGACGCACGTATCGGAAACAACAAACATCACGAACGCGCCGGCTGTCAGAAAGGCAAACAAAGCGATGAAGTCAATCGGTCTCGGAGCGATGAACCTTCACGGATATTTGGCGCAAAACAATATCGCTTATGAAAGCGAAGAAGCAAGAGACTTCGCGAACACTTTCTTTATGATGATGAACTTCTACTCCATTGAACGGTCGGCAGAGATCGCCAAACAAAAAGGGGAGACGTTCCATCAGTTTGAAGGTTCAGCTTATGCGACAGGAGAATACTTTGAAAAGTATGTTACAAAAGATTTTTCGCCTCAATCCGAAAAGGTTGCAGCACTTTTTGAAGGCATGCACATCCCGACAACAGAAGACTGGCAGCGATTGAAAGAGTTTGTCGCAGAGCACGGGCTGTACCACAGCTACAGACTGTGCATCGCACCGACAGGATCTATTTCATATGTGCAGTCAAGCACCGCATCGGTGATGCCGATTATGGAGCGGATTGAAGAAAGAACATACGGCAATTCGAAAACATACTATCCAATGCCTGGTCTGGCGCCAAGCAACTGGTTCTTCTACAAAGAAGCGTATGATATGGACATGTTTAGAGTCGTCGATATGATCGCAACGATCCAGCAGCATGTTGACCAAGGCATAAGCTTTACATTGTTCCTGAAAGATACAATGACGACACGCGATCTGAACCGGATCGATCTTTATGCCCACCATAAAGGGATTAAAACACTTTACTATGCAAGAACGAAGGATACAGGGCAAGAAGGCTGCCTTTCTTGTGTCGTTTGATTAAAGGAGAGTATGCGAAAGTGACGAAAATATATGATGCAGCAAACTGGTCAAAGCATGAAGATGATTTTACCCAGATGTTTTACAATCAAAATGTAAAGCAGTTTTGGCTTCCGGAGGAAATCGCCTTGAACGGCGATCTCCTCACATGGAAGTACTTGGGCAAAAATGAACAGGACACATACATGAAAGTGCTCGCAGGGCTGACCCTTCTTGATACAGAACAGGGCAACACCGGAATGCCGCTCGTTGCAGAGCATATTGAAGGCCATCAGCGCAAAGCGGTGCTGAACTTCATGGCGATGATGGAAAATGCGGTTCACGCCAAATCCTATTCAAACATTTTCATGACGCTGGCCCCGACAGAGACGATCAATGAGGTCTTTGAATGGGTCAAACAAAATAAATACTTGCAAAAGAAAGCTCGAATCATCGTTGGGCTCTATGAAAAAATCCGCCGGGGCGACAAAATATCGCTGTTTAAAGCGATGGTCGCGTCCGTTTACTTGGAAAGCTTCCTGTTTTACAGCGGTTTTTACTATCCGCTTTATTTTTACGGACAGGGAAAGCTCATGCAGAGCGGTGAAATCATCAACCTGATCCTGCGGGACGAAGCGATCCACGGCGTCTATGTCGGTCTGCTCGCTCAGGAAATATACAACCAGCAGACACCGGAGATGAAAGAGGAGCTCTATTCGTTTGCAATTGATCTATTGAAAGAGCTTTATGAAAACGAGCTTGAGTACACAGAAGATTTGTATGATCAAGTCGGCCTTTCACACGATGTGAAAAAGTTCATTCGCTACAATGCAAACAAAGCGCTGATGAATCTCGGCTTTGAAGCATATTTCGAAGAAGAAGAGATCAACCCGATCGTATTGAACGGGTTAAATACGAAAACGAAATCGCACGACTTCTTCTCCATGAAAGGAAACGGCTATAAAAAAGCAACCGTTGAACCGTTAAAAGACGACGATTTTTATTTTGACGAAAAGTAAGGCGGTGTCGGGGCATCCTAAGCGCGCCCCAAGCCGCCGGCCTTTCGGCGGAAACAAAAGGATAGAAAAATAGGCACGGCAAAATGAGAGCAGAACAGATCTGCTCTTTTATCTTGAGGAGGAAACGAAACGATGGGAAAAATGGATGAAATGATTCTCGTGGCGCCGCGGGAAGACGTATTTGCAAATGAAACGCTGACCTTTCAAGGCGTCAATAGCGACCAAGAATCGATTCAGAAGATCATGACACATATTGAGCGCCATTTCAGCGAAATGAGAAGAGGCGACGCTGAAGAGAACCCTTCTTTTAAACAGCCGATCCCTTATGTTGTCATTAAAAGAGATGATGAAATATTCGTTTATGAACGGCTTGCAGGCGGCGGGGAAGCGCGGCTTCACAACAAGCTTTCACTCGGCTTCGGCGGACATATGAACTTTGCGGAAGGCCTTGGCTTTTCCGATATGCTGAAATTGAATACAGACCGGGAGCTTGATGAAGAACTTTTGATCGAGGAATCGGATAAAGAAAAAATGGTGACACTCGGGCTGATTAACGATGACGAAAACAACGTCGGCAAAGTACATATCGGCATTCTCTCCGCACTTGAACTGAAGCCGGGCGCACATGTTGAAGTGAAAGAAAAGGATCAAATTGCCGGCCGCTGGATGAAAGCGTCTGACCTTAAAGAGAAAAGCGTCTATGACAGACTTGAATCATGGTCACAGTTTGTCGTTGATATTGTAGTTTAATTGAAAATGGGGGATAACCCCGGCAGACAAAGAAAACTCGCTGATTCAGCGAGTTTTCTTTTCATATTGCACCGGCCGCCATTGAAAAGCCGAATTCGGCTTTTCAATGATGCCGAAGCCGGGATAGGGAAAATGACAGGCATGAAGAAGAACACCTTCTTCATAAGCCCGCTGAGTCAGCTGTTTCCTCGTTTTTTCTCCATGCGCGGGATCGTTCTCCAGTGACACCCGCACCTCCGGATTGGAAATGCTTTCTGGGATATGAAATACATCATTGACGATCAGACAGACGCCGTCTTTTGTCTGCATTTCAACCGTCAGATGGCCCGGTGTGTGACCGGGTGTATGGATGAGTCTCAGCCCTGGCAATAGTTCAGTGTCCTCTGTAAGAAGCTTGAAAAGCGGCTGAATGGCGGACAACATTTGCAATTGTTTGGAACCCGGGGTTTGTTTTGCGTACTGCCACTCTTTTTCGCTCATGAGATGAACCGCGTTTGGGAAAGCGGGTTTTTCGTTTTTCATGAGGCCTCCCATATGGTCTAAATGGCTGTGCGACACAATGACATAGTCTATCAATTCAGGCCGGATTCCCGCTTGCTTTAGGTGTTGAATCAAATGGCCTGATTCTTGTCCGCCTGTTTCTCCAAATCCCGCGTCAATTAAAATTCGTTTGCCGTCTGTCTCCAAGCAGACGAAGTTCAGAGCTGCTTCAAACTGTTCAGGGTAGCGCTCTTTTTCCCGGGGGCTTGCCCCCGCCAGAAAAAAAGACTTTTCAACCGGGAATACTCCATCAGATAAAACCGTGATATGAAAAGAATCAAGCTGAATATGGCATGGCTGCTTCACCTGCTATTCCTCCTTGTTATATGCTTTGCTGACGTGCTGAACAATCCCCTTTGATAAATAGTCCGGTGCTGCTTCCAATCTGGAATGCCGCTTTTAAGCTAAGTTCGTTTAGTCTCGTTTTGAACGGGTCCAGCGAAACAGATAAGCGCCGTGCATTTATTTCTTCCTGAACGCAGACCGGATTCATCAAATGGATGGCTTCATGATTTGCACCAAGCTCCTCAATCGGTTATTATTAAATCGTAATAATTACGATTTATAATGGAATTATAAACAAATCCGCTTTTCTTTTCAATCAAAAGTTAGAGCGGGAGGAAAGGAGTATCAATCATGCTCATGCTGAAGGATCTATATCGATCCGTGATCATGGACCATTCAAAATACAGGCGGAATTTTCGACAAATCGATCAAACTTCTGCTTCGTCTGTTCATTATAAAAATCCGACATGCGGTGATGTGATCACGTTGTTTATTGATATAAGGGACGGGAAGATAAAGGATGCAGCTTTCATCGGAGAAGGCTGCAGCATCAGCATGGCTTCTTCATCGATCATGACTGAACTGTTAAAAGGTAAAACCGTAAAAGAGGCCGATGACATGCGCAAAGCGATGGAAGACATGATCAGAAAAGGGGAAGAACCGGAGGAGGACCTTTTAGGAGATGCGATTTCCCTTATCGGAGTTCATCCGCTCAGGGCGCGACATAACTGCGCTCTCATGCCGTGGCAGGCTTTCGATCGAATAAGAGAAAGGACAAGTAATGGAACGAAAGACTAGAACGGGGTTCTGTATTTTTTCGGATCCAGAAGGAGGAGAATGTGATCGTTGGACAGAACGATATGTGTATGAGCCTAGCAACCAAATACATCAAAAAAACATCAACACAAAGATCTTCCGTTCAGGCCGCCCAGGTATGAGGAATTCAAAGGAGTATAGTCTGTGGTGAAACAAGAAGCGTTGAAACAGCTGAAACGAAAAGGAATTCGGGTTACACCCCAGCGGCTGGCCATCTATCATGTTTTCTTGGCGAACAGGAATCATCCGACCGCAGCTGACATCTATCAGTCATTAAAAGCGGAATTTCCGGCCGCCAGCGCGGCAACCGTATATAATACGGTCCGCTATTTTAAACAAGAAGGCCTCATAAAAGAAATGGGATTTCATGAGCCGGCCCGCTTTGACTTAGCTGAAGATGAGCATGACCATGTCATATGTGAATCTTGCGGAAAAATCGTCGATTTTTATGATCCGTACATACATCAAGTAAAGGAGTTTGTCTCGCAAATGACAGGGTTTAAAGTGACACATCATCGCTTGGAGTTATATGGCATCTGCAAGGATTGTCTAGAGAGAAAGAAAAACAAGTAAGCAGGAGGTTTGGCTGAAAGCTGGATCTCTTTTTTTATTGATTGAAAAACCAAAATGCGATATATTGGTTTTATGATGAAAAAAAACATTAAACCAATTAAACGGATCTCGTTTCGCGAAGAAGTGTACCAGACGCTTAAACGCGCGATCGTCCATTTGGAATTGCAGCCTGGCCAGCGCCTTCATGATCAGGAGCTTGCAGAGCAGTTCGGCATCAGCCGCACACCGGTCAGAGAGGCGCTTAAACGGCTTGAGGATGAAGGGCTTGTCGAAGCAGTTCCGGGGTCGGCGACGCGCGTAGCACCGCTTAATCCGGAGGAGGCCAAGCATGCATTTCCCGTGACGGCGGCTTTGCATGCTTTGGCGGTTCGGATTTCAATCCCCTTCATAACAGAGACGAACATAAAAGAATTGGAGAACCACAATAAAAGTTTGGAAAATGCGCTTGAAAAGGGGGACATTATCGAGGCAATTGAATCAGATGAGGCATTTCACCGCGTGTTTTTAAACGCTTCCAAAAATCCGGAAATCATTCGCGCATTGGAAAGAATCGCCTCAAAGATTTACCGGCTTGAAATGTCTCAGTTTTCTTCCATTAGCAGCAGCCAATCAGTTGAACAGCACGTGAGAATCATCGAAGCGTGCAAGCAGGGAAACGCTGAAACGGCAGCCAGGCTTGCAGAGGAAAACTGGCTGAGCCTTGGAGAACGATTGGCCGGACATCAGGAAAAGGAGTGAGGTAAAGTGAGGCCGATTATTTTGGGCATTTGCGCCGCTTTCTTTTTTGCCTTTACATTCGTTCTCAACAGGGCGATGGAGCTTGAGGGAGGAAGCTGGATCTGGAGCGCTTCTCTTCGGTTCATTCTAATGGTGCCGCTCCTCATGATCATCGTTTGGGCCAGAGGAAATGTAGGGCAGGTCTTTCGGGAGATCAAAAAAGCGCCGCTCGACTGGCTGAAATGGAGCATCATCGGGTTCGGCTTTTTTTATGCCCCGCTGTGTTTCGCTGCAGCTTACGGTCCGGGCTGGTTGATAGCGGGAACATGGCAAGTGACGATCATATCAGGCTCCCTTTTGGCCCCGTTTTTTTATGAAACGGTACAAACAAAAGCCGGGCCTGTACATATAAGAGGGAAAATTCCTTACAAGGGACTGCTGATGTCTCTCATTATTTTAGCGGGAGTTGTGCTGATGCAGGCGGAACATGCGGCACAGCTTTCTTTACATGAGATGGTGCTGTGTGTTGTCCCAGTACTCTTCGCTTCATTTGCATATCCGCTTGGAAACCGACAAATGATGGAGATTTGCAAAGGGCGTCTGGATGCTTATCAGCGGGTATTAGGGATGACGCTGGCAAGCCTTCCGTTTTGGCTGATCCTCTCGCTGTACGGGCTTGCGACAGCGGGCCCGCCAAGCGGCGGGCAAGTGCTTCAATCCGGCTTAGTGGCTGTTTTTTCGGGAATCTGCGCCACCATTCTATTTTTTGCCGCAACAGATCTTGTCAAAGGGGATATGCGCAGGTTAGCGGCAGTCGAAGCGACACAATCATTTGAAGTCCTATTTGCCGCAGCGGGAGAAATCGCCATCCTTTCAAGCCCGCTGCCCGGCGCCATATCCTGGGCCGGAATCACCCTTGTCGTGATCGGGATGATGCTGAACAGCTATGTATCGAATAAAAAAACGACGTTCAAAAGTGAAGGCGTAAAAGCATAAAAAAAGCCTGCAATCTCATGGAAAGGTTGCAGGCTTTTCGGATGATTGTCCTTAATCCTGATAAATAAAAGCATCAAATCCCGCATTTTTTGCTTGCTGAGCAAGAGCTTCAGCATTCGCTTTAGAGGAAAAAGCGCCGATTTGTACTTTATAAAGGCTGTCTCTGTACATGACGATGGCGTCAAAACCTTTGGTAATCGCCTGGGCGGCAAGAGAATCGGCATGCGCCTTCTCTGCAAAAGCGCCAATCTGGACTTTATAAAGAACTGCCGCTTTTTTTGAAAGGTTCAATGCCCTCGCGATGCCATTTGCATGGCCTCTGACGATTGATTGTATAAAAGTGGACGATTTCAGTTTATTGGCATCGCTTGTATTGTCTACAAAACCATTTTCAGTGAGCAGCGCCGGCATCACCGTCTCGCGCAGCACATGAAAATTGGCGGTTTTTTTTCCGCGGTCCCTGAAATCGACGACTTTTAAAATCTCTTCATGAATGACATTCCGGTAGGTGCTGGTAGGAGCACCGACACCTGAATAAATATAGTCTTCATACCCTGTTCCGCCTCCGGCATTCACGTGAATCGAAAGATAAAAATCAGCACCCCAGCTGTTTGCGGCGTTCGTCCTTTGCGTCAGGCTGACGGTCTGGTCGCTTGTCCTGCTCAACTGCACAGAAACATTTTGATATTCATCAAGCAAAATGTTTCTTAGCGCCAAGGCGATTTGCAATGTTAGATGCTTTTCTTGCAAACCATTGCCGGATGCACCAGGATCTGTGCCGCCATGACCAGGATCGATGAAAATTTTAACCACAAGACATCACCTCAATAAACAGTCTATGAAAAGCCTGTACGTAAGGGTTGTACGCTTGTCACTGGATGACAGAATTTTGTCAATATTCAGCTTTTTATTGACCCTCGTCAATCAATGGTTGCTTTTTTTCTTTATTTATACTATAATTTAAATACGCTGCATTGTACGTAATGATAATTAAGTTTTAACCTTTAAGCTGTAATAGGGAGTTTTATATCGAATCTGGAATGCCAAGCCTTCTTCGAAAGGACGGCAGGAAAGTTTCTGCAGACACCCACTTTGAGGAGTGTGGTTTAAAACTTTCTTACTTGCATACGGCAATTGCAGCCCCTAAGTCATTTTGATAAAAATGGCTTTTTTTATTTGCTGAAAATTAATTGATTATAATAATATTATGTAAACTATACATCTGTCCCATCATTTTGATGGGCTTTTTTATAAGATGAAAAAAGAGGTAAATAACCGCAGGGAAAGAAATGTAAATATGTGGTTTTTTTCATTGTGCAACAGGGTACAAAACATATAAACAATTTAAAGGAGGATATGTATGAAAAACAGCAAACACTTCTGGGGGCCATTTCTGTTTGGCGCCGGAATCATCGCCATGATCGACGGCATCGTTTTTCATCAAGTGCTTCAATGGCACAGCGTATACATGAATACGGACCGCCCCCATCAAATCGTGAGCGATGGACTTTTCCATCTGTTTTCCCTCGTCATCCTTTTCATCGGGGGAATCTTGCTGTGGAACAGGGGAGAGCTTAATAATCTCCGTCCGCAGCATATATTCTGGGGAGCCTTTTTGCTTGGAGCGGGCTGGTTTAATTTTGCGGAAGGCATCATCAACCATCATCTTCTCCAAATTCATCACGTCAACCCGGTCAGCCCGAACCGGCTCTTCTTTGACCTCGCTTATGATGCATCAGGACTCTTGATGATTTTGATCGGATGGCTGATCTATCGGAAAGGCAAACAAAATTAAAGAAAAAAATTGGTTTGTCCGCACAGCTTACCTGAATACAATAAGAAATAAAGTATTTCTCGGGAAAGCGCAGATTTCAACAAGACCAGCCCCGATCTTGTCAGAAAACATCGGAATGTGTATATCGCCTGGGCGGCTGTCACGGCGCAGCGCTCTATGAATAGGATATAAAGAGAGAATGGTGAGGTGAGTGTGTTGGAGAGGGCTGTTACTTATAAGAACAACGGACAAATCAATATCATATTGAACGGCCAGAAGCAGGTTCTGGCCAATTCTGAGGCGGAAGCTGAATATCAAGCGGCACTGCAGAAAAATGAAGCCAAACACAGCATCCTGAAAGAAATTGAAAGGGAAATGAACACGCTTGTCGGCATGGAGGAGATGAAGCGCAATATAAAAGAAATATATGCTTGGATTTTCGTCAATAAAAAGCGGGAAGAGCAAGGTCTTAAAGCCGGAAAACAAGCGCTTCACATGATGTTTAAAGGAAATCCCGGAACCGGAAAAACGACCGTCGCAAGGCTGATCGGCAGGCTTTTCTACGAAATGAATGTTCTTTCAAAAGGCCATTTGATCGAAGCGGAGCGGGCCGATCTTGTCGGTGAATACATCGGACACACGGCTCAGAAAACGAGGGATTTAATCAAAAAAGCGATGGGCGGCATTCTGTTCATTGATGAGGCATACTCCCTTGCAAGAGGGGGAGAGAAAGATTTCGGGAAAGAAGCAATTGACACACTAGTCAAACATATGGAAGATAAGAGGAATGAATTTATCCTCATTCTTGCCGGCTATTCACGGGAAATGGATCATTTTCTTTCATTAAATCCGGGTCTCCAATCCAGGTTTCCGATCAGCATTGATTTCCCTGATTATTCCGTCAGCCAGCTGATGGATATTGCCAAACGAATGATGGCTGAGAGAGAATATCAATTCAGCTCTGAGGCGGAATGGAAGCTGAAAGACCATCTGATGGCGGTCAAAAGCACGGTTAGCCCGGCAAAATTCAGCAACGGCCGCTTCGTCCGCAACTTGATCGAAAAATCAATACGGACTCAGGCCATGAGGCTGTTGATGGGAGACTGCTATTTGAAGAATGATTTGATGACCATTAAAAGCCAGGATCTTGACATAAAAGAAGACGCGCCGCACGTATGATGGCGCGTCTTTTTTATTTTCATTGATTTCTGGCAACCTATCCCTTCGTTTGTTATGATAGTACTGCTTGTTGACTTTGTTTAGAAAGGAACATGATCATTTGAATGAACAGGAAGTCATAAAAGAAAAAGCTATACTAGTCGGATGCCAGCTGCCGCATGTTTCTGATGAGCGTTTTTCATACTCGATGGAAGAGCTCGCCGCTTTAACGAAAACGGCTGAGGGAACGGTTGTTTCCACAGTGACACAGAAGCGGAATCGCGCGGATGCTGCTACATATATCGGAAAAGGAAAAGTGGATGAACTGGCAGTGCTCTGTGAAGAACTGTCGCCTGATGTATTGATTTTCAATGACGAATTGTCGCCGAGCCAGCTTAAAGCGCTTGTCACATATCTTGACGTCAAAATCATAGACAGAACGCAGCTGATCCTCGACATTTTTGCCAAACGGGCGAGGACAAGGGAAGGAAAGCTGCAAATTGAGCTCGCCCAGCTGCAATATGCGCTCCCGCGGTTAAGCGGACAGGGGATCAACTTGTCAAGACAAGGAGGCGGAATCGGAACGAGAGGCCCCGGAGAGACAAAGCTTGAAACCGACCGGCGCCACATTAGAAACCGGATTCATGAAATCAATGTGCAGCTTTCGACCGTTATCCGCCATAGAAGCAGATACAGAGAAAGAAGGAAGAAAAACGGCGTTCTGCAAATCGCCCTTGTCGGCTATACAAATGCCGGAAAATCCACATGGTTCAATCGACTGACAGATGCAGACAGTTTTGAAGAAAACCTGCTGTTTGCCACACTTGACCCGATGACCCGCAAAATGACGCTGCCGAGCGGCTACAGTGTGTTGTTATCAGATACGGTCGGATTCATTCAGGATCTGCCGACAACGTTGATTGCCGCTTTTAGATCGACTTTGGAAGAAGTGAAAGAAGCTGATCTGATCCTTCATATGATCGACTCTTCGCATGAAGACTATGAAGGACACGAAGCGACGGTCAAGCGCCTTCTCGGAGAGCTGGAAGCCGATGATATTCCGGTTATAACGGTTTACAATAAGAGAGACCAAAAAAGGCCCGACTTCATCCCTTCATCGGGAAGGGGCCATATGATGACGAGCGCCAAAATAGACGGAGACCTGCCTTTGTTTAAGCAGGCCGTTGAAGAATATATTAAAAAAGAGCTGCTCGTCCCGTATAACGTGATGATTCCAGCTTCAGAGGGCAGACTTTTATCCAGAATCAAGTCTGAAACGATGGCGAACAGCACCGCTTTTCACGAAGACCGTGAAGTATATGAAGTGGAAGGATACATTCTGCCTGAACAGAACATATTGGGAGAACTGAAGAAGTTTATGTAAGAAAGGACACTTGCAGAAAATGTTTGAGACATTAAAACATGGAGATTTATTAAAGAAAGCAGCATTGGAGTCAGAAAATGAAATCGCGGACTTCCATCGAAACATCGATGAAATCAGTGAACGAAATGAATGGAGGGTGCTTGAAAGCTACAGAAAGCATAAAGTATCAGACACTCATTTTACACCTTCGACAGGCTATGGCTACGATGACATCGGCCGGGATACGCTCGAGGCGATTTATGCCGATGTCTTCGGAGGGGAAGCCGGGCTTGTCAGACCGCAGATCATCTCAGGTACACATGCGATTTCAATCGCTTTATTCGGTGTTCTCCGTCCAGGCGACGAACTTCTCTATATCACGGGAAAGCCGTACGACACACTCGAAGAAATCGTCGGTGTCAGAGGAGAAGAAAACGCCGGCTCTTTGAAGGATTTCAATATCGGGTACAGCGATGTCGAGCTGACTGAAGAAGGAACAGTTGACTATGACCGGGTTGCGGCTTCTATCACGCCGCGGACAAAGGTGGTCGGGATCCAGCGCTCGAAGGGGTATGCCAACCGTCCTTCTTTTACAATAGATGAGATTGAGAAAATGATTCGATTTGTCAAGGACATCAATGAAAACATCATTGTTTTCGTAGACAACTGCTACGGAGAATTTGTAGAAGAGCGCGAGCCTTGCCATGTCGGCGCCGACCTGATGGCGGGGTCGCTCATTAAAAACCCTGGCGGCGGACTGGCAAAAACGGGCGGCTATATCGTCGGAAAGGAAGAATGGGTAAAAGCCTGCTCCTATCGAATGACATCTCCGGGAATCGGCAGGGAAGCCGGGGCGTCGCTCTACTCGCTGCAAGAGATGTATCAAGGCTTTTTTCTGGCGCCGCATGTCGTCTCCCAAGCGTTAAAAGGAGCTGTGTTTACCGCTCGATTTCTTGAAAAGCTGGGATTTCGCTCAAACCCTTCATGGGACAGCAAACGAACCGATTTGATTCAGTCTGTCGAATTTACCAGCTCAGAGCAGATGATCTCCTTTTGCCAAGCGATTCAGTACGCTTCACCGGTGAATGCCCATGTTACGCCTTACCCAAGCTATATGCCGGGCTATGAAGACGATGTCATTATGGCTGCCGGTACATTTGTGCAGGGTGCGAGCATTGAATTATCCGCTGACGGCCCTATAAGGCCGCCCTATGTGGCCTATGTCCAAGGCGGACTGACCTATGCCCATGTCAAAAATGCGATATGCAGTGCAGCAGATGCGCTGATGAAGCAGCAATTAATATAAAAAACAAACGAATAAATTTGATGTAAAGAATCCTAACATCGTGTTGACACATTTTATAACATCACATATAATAAATTTATATAAGAAAAGGAGGAAATTGAGATGAGTGATAACATTCGCCGCTCAATGCCCTTATTCCCAATAGGAATCGTCATGCAGCTGACCGAGTTATCAGCAAGGCAAATCCGGTATTATGAGGAAAATGGACTGGTATTTCCTGCAAGAAGCGAAGGGAACAGACGTTTATTTTCATTCCATGATGTAGATAAGCTGCTTGAGATTAAAGATTTAATCGAACAAGGCGTAAACATGGCGGGAATCAAACAAATTTTCGCCAAATCCGAACACGAACAAAAAGATGAGAAACAAGACAAGCCGAAAAAGGCGGAGAAACACAACTTGTCAGATGAAGAACTGAGAAAACTGTTGAAAAACGAGCTTATTCAAGCAGGCCGTTTCCAAAGAGGGACAACATTCCGCCAGGGAGACATGTCCAGGTTTTTTCATTAATTTGTTAGCAACTGCATTGCTATATACATTTACCTTTTAGAGGAGGAGTTTTACGAATGGCAAAGTATACAAGAGACGACATTTTTAAATTAGTAAACGAGGAGAATGTAAAATATATTCGCCTTCAGTTTACAGACATTCTTGGAACGATTAAAAACGTTGAAATTCCTGTAAGCCAGTTGGAAAAAGCACTTGATAATAAAGTCATGTTTGACGGCTCTTCAATCGAAGGCTTCGTCCGCATTGAAGAATCAGATATGTACTTATACCCTGACTTAGATACATTTGTCATTTTCCCATGGACAGCCGAAAAAGGTAAAGTAGCCCGTTTCATCTGTGACATCTATAATCCGGACGGCACGCCGTTTGAAGGTGATCCGCGCAATAACTTGAAACGCATCTTAAAAGAAATGGAAGACATGGGCTTCTCCGATTTCAATCTTGGACCTGAACCTGAATTCTTCCTGTTCAAGCTTGATGAAAAAGGCGAGCCGACGCTTGAACTGAACGACAAAGGCGGATACTTCGATTTAGCTCCGACAGACCTTGGCGAAAACTGCCGCCGCGACATCGTTCTTGAACTGGAAGAAATGGGATTTGAAATTGAAGCGTCTCACCATGAAGTAGCTCCTGGCCAGCACGAAATCGACTTTAAATATGCCGGCGCCATCCGCGCTTGCGATGACATCCAGACATTTAAGCTCGTTGTCAAAACAATCGCGCGCAAACACGGTCTGCACGCGACATTCATGCCAAAACCGTTGTTCGGCGTCAACGGCTCAGGTATGCACTGCAATCTATCACTCTTTCAAAACGGCGTCAACGCCTTCTTTGACAAAGACGCTGATCTTCAGCTGAGTGAAACAGCGAAGCATTTTATCGCAGGCATCGTGAAACACGCAACAAGCTTTACAGCCGTGACGAACCCGACGGTAAACTCTTACAAACGTCTTGTCCCAGGCTATGAAGCACCTTGCTATGTTGCATGGAGCGCGCAAAACAGAAGCCCGTTAATCCGCATCCCTGCTTCCCGCGGCATCAGCACACGCGTAGAAGTAAGAAGCGTTGACCCTTCTGCAAACCCGTACCTTGCACTAAGCGTACTGCTTGCAGCTGGCCTTGACGGCATCAAAAACAAATTGGAAGCACCGGCTCCAATCGACCGCAACATCTATGTCATGAGCAAAGAAGAGCGCCTCGAAAACGGAATCGTCGATCTTCCGGCAACTCTTGCAGACGCATTGGAAGAATTCGAATCAAACGAAGTCATGGTCAAAGCCCTCGGCGGCCACCTCTTCGAACACTTCATCGAAGCAAAAGAAATCGAATGGGATATGTTCCGCACACAAGTCCACCCTTGGGAGCGCGAGCAGTATATGTCTCAGTATTAAGTTAAGAAACGTTGATTTAACGGGATTTTAGAAAAAAATTTGGTGGTCAAATCGAATGGTGACACCTTAATTGATAGGATTGACCACTTTTTGACCACCAAAATTCATAAAAAAATTTAAGTCATGATTGACTTTAAATAACTCTCATAACTGTCCACTGATGTGTTTTCGAGTTTCTCTGAAATGTGAGAATAAACATCAGACGTGATGGTTATATTTTTATGTCCAAGTCTTTCTTGGATAAACTTCATACTTGCACCTGATTCTAATAATAAAACAGTATGTGTATGCCGTAATCCATGAACAGGTATTCTCTCCAAACCTGCCTTGTCTAAAATTCGATTCAATGCATTGAAGAGGGTAGACTTAGGTAAGGGCTCTCCTTTTTCTCTACAGAAAACCAAGTCAAGATCATGTTCGTAAATCTCATTAAATACTATTTTATTATCATTAATCCACTTCATATGTGACGACATGTTTGTTGAGTATCCTTATTATATAAGAACTAAAGAAGGAGGAATTAAAGAGGGGAGTTCGAGGTATTGGACAGCTGCTTTAAAACTTCATATGAAAAGAAAGCTGGAAGAATTATGATAAAGAGTTGATCCTAATCAAAGTATCGGTTGGAAATTCATTTGTTGTTACGATAGAGAGGGAAGATCGGGGCTTTTTAACCCAACTTTCTTGAAAACACTTAAAAAAGTAAGATATACATGGGAATTCCTTTGCAAAAATTAGTAACATTCTGTAAAATATTATCATAGTGTTAGAGGCAAGTATTGTATTAGGAGGGAAGTTATGAAAAAGATAGCCTCAGTGGATGTTGCCAACCTTATAAATACATGGTATGTCCACATTAAAAAAAGAGATGTTTCTAAAGCTATAGAGCTTAGAGACAGGATAATGAGTCTTTTTGGTAGTATGGAAGAAGATCAAGATGTTTTGCTTTATTTTAATCTGCTGGACTATAGGTTTAGAGTTTTAATGGAAGATATAGCAGGAGAGCCTAAACTTCCTCCCAACGCTGAAGACAAGGCTAAAACTGATGGAATGTTAAGGTATTATTATTTCCTGTTTAAAGGAATGTATGAGAGTGCAAAGAATAACTACTCTAAAGCACTTACACTTTTTAGAGTTGCTGAGAGACAATTAGACAATGTGGAGGATGAGATTGAGAAGGCTGAATTTCATTATAAGCTTGGGAACCTCTACTACTTTACTAAAACAACCCTACTCTCTTTTCATCACCTCTCAATAGCTAAAAGCATCTATCAAGCATACGCAGACTATAAGACACAATCCCTTAATTGTACTGTGCTGTTGGCTCTGAACTACATAGATGATGGCAGGCTTTTAAGGGCAGAGACTATGCTAAAAGGCTGTGCAGAAAGACTTATTAAAGTGGGTGACAACCATTTATTAGCCGCGGTTTATTATGATCTAGGTTTTTTGAAAATCCAAGAGGATAAACATGAGGAAGCTCTTGAGTATTTTAACCTGTCCTTTGAAACCAATGATCTGAAAAGAAATGCACCTATCATGTACATGCAATGCATTTATGAGTCAGCCAGATCAACATATAAGATAGGGGAAGTGGACAAAGCAATAAAGTGGGTACAGCTGGGCTTTGAATTTTCACAAAAAACAAATAATATAAACTTTGCCCTTAAATTTTCAGTTCTCAATATATGCTATACTGCCCCCCTTGAAGGTATAGAACAAGTCAAAGACTTTATTAACAGGCTAGAGGAAAGAGAGGCTTATGTAGACATTGAGGCGCTTGCTGAGGATGTAGCAAAGGTCTACAGTTCCTTAAATAATTACAAATATTCCACATACTTCTTGGAAAAAGCCATAAAATCAAGTAAACTTACAGGTAAGGAGGTTCTTTAAATGAAAAAACTTATTGTAACTGCTTTCATTACTGCGTCGCTAGGGCTTGTTTTGTCTAGTACTACAAACTTCATTTTAGAAACTGCTCAAGCAGATAGCACAGCTACTTTACTTGCTTCAAGAGGGGCAGGCTCCTAAACAATTTTTTAAAAGAACACAGAGGGGCTTATACAGTCTCTCTGTAGTCCTCTGTGTCTGTATTCACTTCTACAAGTATCCAATTTGCCTCCAGGGACTTCAATCTTCTTCACCTTACTTTGGAGTAGGTACCCCATCTTTCTCGTCCTCAGAAACAAGTAGAACCCCTCCTTGGACTTCCTTAGCCACTGCCTTAGATATCATGATAGAAACAACGAATGAAATGACAAAAGAGGTTAACGATGCAACCGCTAATGCGAACCAAATGATTAGGGGCATTAACCAGGCCAATAAGGGTATGGAGCAATTAAATAAGTCAACTGACAAACTTAATAAAGCTATTAAAAAAACCAATAGAGCTTTTGATAATTATGATAAAAAATCAAATAAAGTTAAAAATAAAAAGATTACAAAGAAGCAAGCAAAGAAAATAAAAAAGCAAAAAGAACAGTTAAAAGAGCCCAAAACAAAGTTGATAATGCTAAAAAAATTTAAAGAAGAATGAGAAGACTTTGAATGAGGGAGCTCTTGGTTTATCAATTTTACTTGATTTAACCCCAGTGGTATCTAATATAAAAGGTGGGGCGGAGTTTGTTTTTGGAGAAGACCTAGTTACTCATGAACGCCTCTCTGGTTACGAAAGAACACTTGCTGGAATAAGTGTGCTTACATCAGGAACTTTCAAGCTTGCAGGTAAGGCAATGGGCATGTCTTCAAAAACTGCTAAGACTGCAAAAATTGTTGAGGATGGTGCTAAAAGCGGAAAAGCAGGTTTTGATGTAGCTTCCTTTGAAAAAAAGATAGCTAAAATGAATTTAAATGAAAAAATTCCATTGGTTAGAACGACTGCTGCTGATTTTGCTAAGCAAAGAAATTGGAAAAAGGATTCGAAATTAACTAAAATTAATAAAAGAGATGTGTATTTGGATTCGAAAACAGGCAAATATTATGCAGTAGATACCCAACATGGTAGATTTGAAGTTGTTAATAAAAGAGGAAAGCATCAAGGAGAAGTGGACTTTAACTTAAACGAAACTAAACCAGCTGACAAATCGGGACGTCATGATTTAAAAATGAAATAAGGAAGTGAAAATTAGAATGAATGATCTAGTTAACGAAACTATAGATAAATACTACAGAAACAAGAACGAATCAGATTATCTTACTAAATGCCGCGATCAGTTTTTAATACCAGAAGTAATAAAGAAATTTTCCGACAATAATAATATGATAATCACAAATGTAAATTTTGGTGAAATATGGCCGTCGTCAAAATTAATATTTGAGTATGAAGACTACATAAAAGGAGAATTTGAAGTTACTTATAGTACCACTTTAATGCTATCTAAGCTTGCTCCTTTATTTTATCTTCAGCACGAATTTCAAGTTGAAAACAGAGATGCGAATAGAACTGTCCCAACTCTTGAGGGTTTTGATACTCAACCTTATAATACTAAACAACAAGAATTTGAAGATTGTGTGAAAGAATATTTTTCAAAGAAAGAGTTCATTGAATTATCCTATTCGGAGATGAACGAAGTTGTATGCGGGCTGGATTTTAAAAAAGATGTCACGTTTTTTGGATCACAAGTTACAGTGGAGAATGCATTGTTTTTTGATCTACTAGAAATTTGTCCAGACTAAAATACAGCTAACTTGTGTTATTCGAGATAAATAAGTAAAAGTTAAAGGTGAATAAAATAGAGTAATGAAAGAGGGGGGATCCCCCTCTTTCATATAGATAGGCTCCATCAAAGTGGAGGATTATTTTTGTGGTTTCTCATATTCCATCGCATGATCGCTGTCAGAAATGCCTTTATTAGTTGGGTCAACAACAACTCCCACTGCAACTAAAAGTGTTAGCAGAGCATTAAATTTTTCCGTCAATTCATTCCCGAAAACTGTCAGATCATATCCAAAAGCAGCAGCGATTGATTGAACAAACAATAGAGTTGCTGAGAAAAGTGCTACCAAGAATGTTTTCTTTTTAAGTCTTACTTTCCAGTTAATTTTAGTCATTTATATCAGTCTCCTTTTCTTATTTAAGTCCAAAATGTATGAGTAACCATGCGCCGACTAACGTTGCAATCACGGTCGGTAAAACTTTGTACATCAAATCTTTACCGAACTGACCTGGGTCAATTTTTCGATTGGAATCTGATTGTTCAAGAATGCCTACTCGATTATCAAGTTTTTCATAAGATTTGCTTAAATTTTTTAGGCTGTTATTCATTTCAGTTAGTGTCACAAACTGTTCCCGTGATTGTTTTTGAGCATCTTTATTGATTTCAATTTGTTGTTCCATAAGAGTTGTCAATCGACTCATGTCTTCAGTTTTTGCTTCTAAATTTGAAATTCTTCCTTGATGATTTTTTGTTTTTTCTTCTAGAGCACTTATTCTTGTATTTACATCTTGTTCAGCCACAATTCAAACCGTCCTTTAACGTTATTGAAGGAGGTGTACGTAATTCACGTTAATCACCTCCAAAAAGAAATGGATATTCATTGACCAATTAAAACCAATGAATATCCATAAAGATATTAAAAAATCAGTTAGACTCTTGAGCCAAACTGACCTGAAATATATCCACGTTTACCCTTGTAGATAACTTCCCAATAGCCTTTTGAGTTATTTTTTCCTTTAACTGATCCAGAAATGTCAATCTTACTGCCAAGTTTAACTGTACCGATATTCTTAGAGTTATTACGGTCAGGCTTGTCCATTACAATTGCAGCATTTGACACGCCAACAATTTTAATTTTCCCTACAGATTTAATTGAAGAAGAGCCAGAGCTGGATTTTGATGCTGTTGATTTAGAAGGGGAGGAGGAGGTCTTTACTTTGCCTGAAACTTCAACGTATTTATCAGATGCAGTGATGTAATAAGTTGCTCCTTTAGAGTTTTTAACTTTGTATTGATAAGCACTTCCCACTTTTACTTTTTCAACGACAGTAGGGAAGCCAATGCCTTTGTTTACAGTACCAACGACATCTTTATCTTCCCAAGAAGGCTTAGAATAGAAACGAAGTCCGTTTACTTTTATTTAAGAGACCCGCTGGCAGCAGAAGAGGAAGATGAGGAATTTTTCTTGCTTAGAGCTGCATTGATTTTAGCACGAGTATCCTTGCCTACAATTCCATCAACAGAGATTCCTTGATCTTTTTGGAATGCTTTAACTGCAGCTACAGTTTCATCGCCGAAGTGACTGTCTGCACAATACTTAGCTAACTTATATCCAAGTTTGAGTAGGTTGTTTTGAAGTTCTTTTACTTCTGTACCTTTATCTCCTTTTTTTAGAAGGGAAGATGAGGAAGAGCCCTGACTTGAAGAAGCAGTGGAGTTTGAAACAGTTTTATTACCGAGTAACCCGTCAACTTTTTTACAAAACGCAGCAAGCTTGCTGGAGTCACTTACCCAAGGAGCAGGGCAGTTTTTATTCGTCACATCATAATGACGAACGATTTTGCCAGTAGACAATTTGAATCTTTTGCACAGGTCAGCAACCAATTCAGCAGCATTCTGAACTGTTTCATCATGAATTGTACCGTTTTTCTCTACACACATTTCAACACTAATCGCTTTTTGATTGGCATTAGGCTTAAGGAAGCTTACCATCGATTTCTGTCATGTGCATGATAGGCCATTTCATTTTCTGGGATAATGTATTGTGCTTCATTACGGTCTACAAAATAATGAGCAGACGCATATCGTTTATCAGCAATACAAGTGCCGTTAAAATAATCTCGTTCATTCAGCGCCGGTGCACCCGGTGTTGCCGTCCAATGCATCACAATTCCTTTTACCCCAGAAAGTTTAATTCCTGGACGAGTGTATTGATTGACTTTTACAAAATTCTTCACAACTTTAACCAAATTAAATCACTCCTAATTATTTTTTGAGCACAAACAAGAGAGACTGGTTAATTGCCAATCTCTCTTGTTCTCACTTTTGCTCTTGTTTTCTCTGTTTTTCTGTTATGTAATTGAAATAAAATCTAAGTTTTATTTAGAACACAATCACCTCCTTTAAGTTTTGCTCTTTAATTTTGCAACTTCATTCTCTAAAGTTTTTAATTTCTCAAAGAGTTCAGTTGCAGTAAGAATTACTTTTCCATCTGTAATCGCAACGGTATGTATGTCTTCCCACTTGTTAACTCCCCTTCAGGATCGCTTGAACAGCAAGAAAAAGAAGTGTTGATTTACTTTGTCGACAATCCTGTTCCTAGAGATGGAATTGACTATGATGAGCTAAAGCGAGTAGATGAATTTAAAAAGAAATATACCGGACTATACAGTTCTTATGACAAGTATAAAGTTATTGATCATCTACATAAGAAAGTAATTGATTATAAAAGAAACAATCTAGAAAGTGCCTTTCCTCAAAGGGAATCAACAAAGAAAAAGATCGAAAAAGTCAACCTTAAAAATCTAATTCATTCTGGCAGTCTAACTGTAATGAATTTTTGTTGCTCGGTTACATATTGGAGACAGGGAATCGCTCTTTTGGAGTTAGGTGGATGGCGAATGATACGAAGAACATGATTTTAAAATGGGAGGATCAAAGATCTTTAGGTAAGAGTAATTTAATAGATAATTATGAATCTTTTTTAGAAAATTTTCTAGATAGAGGTTTAATTGAGCCGAAAGATTATACGGAATATGGTAATGTAAAGTTATATAAAATGCCTTTGCCAATATTTGATGAACTTCGCAATTTAGCCCCTATTGTTAAACAAGAAATATATAATGTTGTAAATTCACATTATTTAGAGTTGCCTTTTTAGGCAGTTTTTAAGGTAACACCATTTGAAGAGAGTGGATGCCACTCTCTTTATTGAGCAGGAGGGAAGGAGAAGAGATGGTCGTATTAATTAACTTTTTCCCTTCTAATCTTAATCTTGTTCTAGTAAGCTTTTTAAATTGTTTTTTAAACGACCATATCACAATAGCATTTCAAGGTGATTATCGACAACTAATTATAGTGAAATCACACTATTGATTTCCATACCATATATTCATATAATTGGAATGTAACCAATTTCTTAGGAGGTTAGATATGGCGAAAAAGTCTATTAAAACTATTGTTTCATTGTTGATCTTTGTGTTGTTTATGAATGTGTTGAGTCCATTATCTCAAGCAGTTGAAGGTGGAAAAGAGGATAGAGGCGTTAATTTGAATTCAACCTTCAATACATTGAATGAAATTGTCTCAAAAAACTTTGGCACAATTTCATCCCTCAATAAAAAAGATATTCAAAGTTTGAATAATGAAGAGTTTGAAAAAGAATTTGATTTTTTAATAGAAGACCCAGTATTTCAGCAACTAGAACAAACATTAGCTAAACAAGAAGTTAAGGAAGCAGAGATAAAACCGATGTGGATACCAATAGTTGCTGCTGCCTTAAGGGTCTTAATTAGCAAAGTTGGCAGATCTGGAATGAAAAAAGGTTGGGCGATTGCGAGGCCATATGTCCAAAAAGCTTTGAAAGCGCCTAGTAAATATAAGATCGATGGCCCCGGTGGTGGTGGAAGAATTATTCAGGTTCGTTTAAAATCTAGTGGAAAACCAATTTTCAGATTAGATTATTATCCAGTTAAGACAGGAGGCCCTTATAAACTTCATTACCACGTGCCGCCTAACATGAAAAAACATCATATCATTTTCTAAAGGGAGGGTTTCCTAATGAATTATGATGAAACGCAACATCTACATATTAGTTACAACAAAAAGGGATTAGATCTTGAAGCAGTAGGATTAAAGCGACTAGATGTTGATGTTTGGGACGTTTATTTTAACTTTCAGGATCATACCATAAATGAGCCAACTATGAGGTTTTCAAAAATCGATCCATTCGGTTGTAAGATATTTTCAATAACAAGTAAAGATTTAAGTGAAGATGAGGCTTCCCAACACTTCGAACTTTGGATTAAACATGAGTTAAATAAAGCTCTCTAATTTCTAGCTCCCTCACTGAAAAAGCGGGGGAGTTTTATAGTACATGCAGATTGTTTAGAAAGAATAAACACAGCACAATTTTCTTTCTCAGGAATGTTTATCTTGAGCAGAAGGAAAGGGTGTCGATTAAACTACACCCTTAAATGTAAGGTGGTATTCTTACCTACAAACTGAATTTCTCCTTTACTGCACCTTTTCAACTTTTAATACCGTCATTTTAAATGAAAGTATTCTTTGCATCTTCACCTACAAGAAATCGATTATCAGGAAGGGGAGAGGCTCGTCAATTCGCCTGCATTGCCTCAATAAAACTCTTCCTAAACATTTTCTCTTTTCTTTCAAGTTCATCACAATCTTCACCACATTGGTTTATGAGAGTCGATTCAGCGAAAAACCATTCCTCAAGAACGTCCTCAAATATTTCTAAGACTTTGTTTTAATTCATGGGTTTTTCACCTTCAATTTCAAAATAAAAAAGACATCCATCAGGACGCCTTTTCTTTCTCTTTTTCAGCTTTTGTTTGTTCAAGCAGCGATTTGAAATAGGTGGCGGTTGTTACTCTATTTTTGTCAAGCGACAATGCTTTCATCAGACCAACAATAAATATAAGTATTAGAAGACCATAAATTATATTGACAGTTCGGGATGCTATATCTTTGAAATCATTAAGATCAATACCAAGAGTAGATCCAATACTTAATTTTAAAGCTTCAAGCATTAAGTTTGCGATCAATACAAGGAAGACGCCGATTTTTGAATTATCAAAGTTTGTTTCAAGTCTAGTCATTCGTGCGATTCCTGAAGATAAATCATAATGACTCAGCTGTTTAATCACTTGATATTTTGCCATTGAATCAGAATAGCTGTGTCCATCATCAGGGACTTTTCAAGGGTAGTGCTGATTTCCTTTAATGCTTTCTGATTCTGTTCATGAAAATCGCTGTCATTCAAATCCGGTAAATCAACGATATGGCTGACTTTTGCGATCGTGGCGTTGGCCTTAGAAACCAAATGTTCCGTTGTGCGATCGGCTGCATTTAAGCCATTCTCCAGTTCGTGTTCGAGAAAGGACTGTGAAATAAATCCGTTATGGTTTGGTTCCAGGGAATTCAGCGCACTTTTCATTTTCTTCAGCGTGGAACTGTATTCTTCTATGAAAGTGTCATAGAACCGCAAAAAAGGGGTGTGGCATTCCTCGTAAAAGGCGCGGATCGCGTCGCCCCCTTTTCCCTTTAAAGCATCATCAAGAGATGTGATACCGTCAACGGCCTTTTTGACTTTGGCGAATTCATCTGATTGCTTTTTTAATTGTTCCAGCGTTTGGTCAATTGCATTGTGCAGCGCCTGAACATCCAGAGTCTTCATGGCATTCTCCTCTAATCCTTTTGGTTACAATCAGTATAGAGTTTACCACTTTACGGAAAGGGATTGGTGAATAAATCCTGTTCATCCATGAAAATAAATTATAAGATTTATGAAAAAATACCTTTAAGCAAAGAAAAAGAGGAAGACCGTTAAAAGAACGACAATTAATCGAATCGGCTGAAGCGGTGATCAATGAGTTCCAACTGATGCACATGATGTCTGCTGATTGCATTTACGGGCAAAAACGAAAGCCCAGCTGAAAAAGCTACTATAATGACAAAAAGCTCGGTTCTTAACGGATGGGATTTTTTGCATATTTGTGAAACGTTTTAGAGTGAATGTTATTTACCTAAATGAGAGCCATGAGAAAAATTCAAATAATACTTTTGTAGCTAAATATTAAAATTTTGTAAAATTATGTTGAATTTACCTCGAATTCGTGTTAAATAATAAATGTCAATATTATTAAAAGGAGCTGGAATAATGAACAAATTTTTCTTGGTTCTGTTTTTATCTGTATTCACTTCTATCAGCATTGTTTCAACAGCAAATGCAGCTGTACTCGATCATGACAAAGTTGTCGGCTTTAGAGAGGTTACGCCTACCACTGTTACTCAAAAAGCGGCGAAACGTTTTCAGCCGTATTTAAAGGTTGCCAGCGGATGTGTGCCCTTTCCTGCAGTAGACGCGCAGGGCAACACGAGCGGGGGATTAGAGCCTACCGGAGCGCCGGAAGGTCACTGCAGCAAAAGCATCGGACAAGTATATTCGCGATCTGCGTGGTATAACGGGGTATGGGCCATTATGTATGCTTGGTATTTCCCAAAAGATTCACCTATAGCCTTAAAAGCATTTGGTCACCGCCATGACTGGGAAGGAATCGTCGTATGGATTGACAATCCGGCAAATCCAAATCCGAAGGTTCTGTCAATCGCCTATTCTCAACACGGAAAATTTCAAAAAACAGCTCCAAACAGTCATATCATGGATGGCGATCATCCTAAGATCAGATATGATGCTCCTCAATCACCGATCAATCACAGCTTATACGTTGACAGCGCAAAAGGCGGAATGCAGCCTTTAATCGGCTGGGATGATTTAACTCCTGCCGCAAGGAATGCATTAAATACAACATATTTCGGTAAAGCAAACGTTCCTTTTAATGATGCGAATTACAACAATAATTTGAAGAAAGCTTTGTTTAGATAAAATTTCAATATTTTTAGAGATTAAAAGCCCTTCCATTTGAGAGAAGGGCCTTTTTTCATTTCCACACCGACAACATCCTCAAATTTAATGAGATTAGTGTCTCCTTTTGAATCCACGATATGGAGAACGTTGCGGATCTGATTTATGTAATGAATTTGTTTTTAGTGTTTAATTTTTAAATGATAACCCATTTTCCTTTAAAGCAGCTCTTAATTTAGGCAAAGACGCTGGTCCCATACCGTGAATTTTCAAAAACTCTTTTTCGCTATAGTTTGATAGCTGTTGCAAGGAAGTTATTCCATTGTGTTCTAATGCTCGTCTTGCTGGTGCCGAGAGTAATGAAAGAAATCCTTTGTCAGGTTTGCGTTCTTGCTCACAAATCGGGCAGGTAGGACAATTACTACTTTTATAATACTGGTGTCCTTTGTCGCAAGTCCTTAAATTTTTTTTTGAAGTTGTCATTTTTACATATCTCCCTTTCTCGAGTATTATTTTCAACCCTTTCTACACTATACATGTTGTATTTCCTCTTTTTAAGTCCTGCCCGTTTGTTGAATAAACCATTTTCGTGGGCATAAATTTATATGGACGCTGCTTGACAGTGACGGCTTCGAACCTTTATTTCATTTCTACACCAACAACATCCTCAAATTTAATGAGGTTTGTGTCTCCTTTTGAATCTACAACATGAAACAGCTTGCGTAGTTGATTTATATAATGGATATGGCCCTCTATTTGAACGATCTCCCCGGTTTCCGGTCCGTTAAGCATTGGCAGCGGCTTAAATACAGAGAATTGGGCTGGATTATTAAGTTCCATTGCTTCACTTATGATCATTTCCATTTCTTCGATCTGGGACATGTCAAGAACCGGCCTTTTCACTTTGTTCTGGTTGCTTTCTAATTCGCGGAGCAGGCCGACATGCTCCGGCAGCATCATGGCCGTCCATTTGATTGATCCCCGATCTTTCAAGTTGTCATCTTTCATGGTGTTCATCTCCTTGAGATGATTACAAGGGAACATTTGTTCTATTCTCAACAAGAAAAATAATCCTTCAAAAAAACTTCTTTAAGAGAAGGGCTTATTTCGGTTCGATTTTTATTATTATTGCCGTTTCTGGAATTTTAGCTAGATGAACAGAGTAATTCCCACCATCTACATCAAGCATATCCTGATCACTTTCTAAAAGATCATTTAAATGTCCAATATCAATTCCTAGAGTTTGAAAAACCGCAAATGTATAAAATAGGGTCATATCGGATGCCATATTATCTGAACCAAAAGTGGATAAATTGAAGCCGTTTAGATTTCGATCGTTGTCATACCATGCTTCCAAAATAAAAATTCCACCGGAGTCATCAGTTTCATTTATTAGCTCTCTTGTGTAGGCTGTACCGTCTTTGACTTCAGCAAGTTTAAACTCACCAATGTCTTCAATATTAATCCGTTTAAGGATAGGAGCTTTCATCTCTTCATCGTTTTCAAAGTCTTGCGCTACTTTATTGTATGCCTGAACAAATTCTTCAAGGCTGAAATTAAATGCTATCTGGGTATTCTCAACGTCATTTTTCTCAATTTTATTATCGTCACTCTCAGCGTCATTTGTCTCTTTTTCTTCTGAAGCGGTGTTTTCACTGCTGCACGCCGTGGATAGAGTGAAGAATAAAAGAAAAATGGATAATAAAAAAATAAACTTTTTCATAAAAAATGATCCCCCTCTTGTTTAAAACGAACATTTACATTTTAAAACAAGTGAGGGGGATGTTGCTATGGAATTTTAATATCACTGTTGCTTACAGTACAAGTTTTAAATTCCTTGACCAAAATTTGACCAAAAAATATTGAGGTTCATACAGAATTTACTTCAGATTTAAAATAATAAAGCACCGAAAAAGTCTTTGTTTATAAGGATTTTCAGTGCTATACATAGTCTATTTCAATTCGAAATTATGTTCCGCACACAAGTTCACCCTTGGGAGCGCGAGCAGTATATGTCTCAGTATTAATCTATCGATCCCTTGGCACCAGTGGTGTCAGGGGGTTTTTATTTTTGTAGAGTATTTTTAATAGATTAGGATAAAATATTAGTCACCCACAAAACGCCCACGTAAATTACTTCATTATCGTGAAGATATACTTTTCATATCCATTCATTAAATCCAGATCTTTTATTGACATTTTAGTAAACACGGGGACGAACTTTACATTAAATATCCTGAGCTTAAGAAATTTGTTGTTACATAAAAACAGTTCTCAATGTTTAAAAGGTTTACTCAGAGCAGGATTATAAAGTCAAACAGACATCATCAAATACTTTATAGGCATAGATTCAAGAAATGAATCCAAGATAGACGACTGGCTCAGACCGGTCCTGCTTTAAAAATGAACTGATCCGCGCCTCAAAATATCCCTTCACTCTTATTGTGGAAGATCTGAAGGGATCAAAAAATATTGAACGGGAAATACCGCACACAGTATAAGCCGCAGTCGTTGCTTGGCAGCTTAAAAACGTTTGAAGTCCGTTACAATTTTCAACCATATTTATAAGCCCGAGCGCCAACGGATACTATACCTTTCATCATTTTCATTACATGATTCGGGAGCTTTTAAAGGGGGGCTTATGTGAAATAATTAACCAGCGAACAACGACTTAATTGGCTGAGAAAGAGTGATCGGCAGGAGTAGAGAAAAAATTAAACCATCCCTAAAAAATGGTTTAGTATTTAACTTTTAAATCTTTCAAGAGTAGCGGACACAAAGCTCTTTACAGAAGATATCTTTTTCTGTCTTTCTTGTTGATGAATTTTTTCATCGAGTATTAATTCGATTGCAAGTTCCAACTTAGGAAATAGTTCAAGACATTCTTTTTCAGTTAGCTCATGTATACCTTTACTTAAAATTGCATATAGCTTTCTATTTTCAATAAGGTAGTCCGGCAAATAATCTTTAAGTAGTTTGATTTTATGATCCATTTTTGACCCTTCAAAGGTGCTGTTATTCCATTTAGGATCTTGTGATGCTGCTTCTTGTCTGGTTTTTTCAATTAATTTTTCAAAGATTCTACGAGGATAGACAAATGAACCAGCGCCGATGTGTCCTTCCATTATCGATATTTAGACTAAATAAATAAAGAATAGCCAAAGAAAAAATAAATCCAAATGTGACTGAAAAAAAGTATGCTTTTCATACGCAAATAAGAAATTATTATGTGAATCAAGAATTTCAAGAGTTTGTAGCCTTTGATATTGATTTTGAAGATGTAGACATTGCCCTGCGTATAGCTGGTCTGTTAGGAAAACATGCTATGAACTTTACTATAACTAATTTCCTTTTCCCTGACACCCAAAAGATAGATTATATTCAATTTATGGTCTTTAAAATTAATGACCCATTTACACCCCTGTTCCGCTATGTTAATATATCCAATATGCCAATCATCCTACAAATTTATGGAGGGACGAAAATGATCCGAAAAACAAATCGCAAGTCGCTTGTAGAGCAGGTTGTTGAACAGATAGAGCAATTAATTGAGCAGAGGCACTGGACGGTAGGGGAAAAACTTCCGCCGGAAATGGAGCTGATGGAAGAATTTGATGTCAGCCGCAATACATTAAGAGAAGCAATCCGAGCTTTAGTACACGCCGGCTTATTAGAGACAAAACAAGGAAGCGGAACGATCGTACGCTCGACAAGTGCCCTTGACGCCGCACTGAAGCGTCATGTCAAAAAATCCACGATGTTGGAAACACTAGAAGTACGTTTAGCTTTGGAAAAACAAGCGGCTCAGATGGCTTCCGAACGCAGAACAGAAACAGATTTAAAACAACTGGAAGCATGTATCCGCAGCTGTAAAGATGCCTCAGCAAATAATGAATTAGACCAATTTATTTCTTCCGATATTCAATTCCATAAAACCGTTGTGCAGGCCTCCAGTAATCAGCTGCTGATTGATTTATATGAACATATGACAGAGATATTGTATTCTTTTGTTCATGATTTCATGACTATGGAACCTCCCTTTCAGTTTGAACAAGAGTTTCATCTCGAACTATTTGAAGCAATCCAGAAGCAGGATAAAGAATCTGCGGCAGCGCATGTTGAGAATGATATGGAAGTATTAAAGGAAAATATAATTAAGATAATGGAGGAATAGAGGAATAGTATGGATAAACAAACAGGAGCATTAACAGACAAAAACAGTACAAAAGCCGGCTGGTTATTACTTATCGGCGTCATTTTAGTTGGATCGAACTTAAGAGTACCTATAACATCAGTCGGAGCGCTTATTTCTTTTATCCGTGATGATCTTGGTATCAGCAATGCTGTCGCCGGGTTGGTAACGACATTACCTTTGCTTGCATTTGCTTTGCTTTCCCCGTTTGCACCGAAAATAGCAAACCGGATCGGAATGGAATGGACCATTGCACTATCATTAGCATTACTTATCACCGGCATTATAATACGATCACTCACAGGAATCGTTTTCCTATTTACAGGAACACTTTTCGTCGGACTGGCTATTGCCGTTGGCAACGTCTTAATCCCGGGAATTATCAAAATGAGTTTTCCCTTGAAAATAGGTATCATGACCGGTGTATATGCTGTTTTCATGAATATATTCGGTGCTTTAGGATCCGGCCTGAGTGTTCCGATTGCTTCTGTCGGCAATATGGGTTGGCAGGGTGCGCTGGGTATCTGGGGATTGCTCGCAGTCATCTCATTGCTAGCCTGGATTCCGCAGTTGCGCAAACAGCGTGATGAATCACCTAAAGCAGATGTGGAAAAAAACAAGAAAACCAATTTATGGCGTTCACCGATTGCTTGGAATGTGACCTTATTTATGGGGGGACAGTCTCTTGCTTTTTATACATTGATTGCCTGGATGCCGGACATTCTGCGCTCTATCGGTTATAACGCAAATACTGCCGGATGGATGGTTTTCCTGATGCAAGTTGCATTGATTCCCACTACTTTTGTTATTCCGGTTATCGCCGAAAAACTGAAAAATCAGAGCGGCTTAGCTATTGGAACTGCCGCATTATTTATTATCGGGTTTGCAGGCTTGCTGCATGGAAGTATGATGCTTGTCCCGCTATGGGCAATCTTGCTTGGAATTGCCGGCGGAAGTGGCTTTAGTCTCTCCATGATGTTCTTTACAATCAGAACCAGAGACGGGAAAGAAGCAGCTGAACTCTCAGGCATGGCACAATCATTTGGCTACCTTTTAGCTGCTGTTGGTCCTGTGCTTGTCGGTACCTTGCATGACATAAGCAATGGATGGGCAATTCCTATCATATTCTTAATTATCATTTCTGTTATCATTCTGATATCAGGTATCGTATCAGGCAAGGAAGGTACGGTATCAGATCAATCTAAAAAACAAATTAAAAAAGAGCCAGTAGAGCTAATTCATTGAAATGCAAGAAGGTACAATCCTTATGAATAGGTCTGTACCTAGGAATAGGGGGGGAGGTTTTGCATTTGGTTTATCCATGATTTTTTTTTTTGGTTGCGTACAGAGAATGCTGGGAAGGAGTCTGGGATGGCTCAATTCGTAGGGTACCTACATGCACATTGAGGTGACAAGTGATTCAAAAGTCATGTCTTAACGGGGGATTCCGTATGAATGAATTTATGAAAATGTTTTATGTATAAAAAAGAAGATTCAAAAATGTGGTGGCAAGACACATATCCTCTGATGTTCCTGTATGTATCTTGCCCCATCCCTGATTCTTTATTGCTTATTTCTATCATTCTTGATGACGACTTCTTCAACTAAAATGTTTTTTCTCGGTTTGATATTTTCCAAGATAATATCCGCAACATCGTCTGGCTCCATAAATGTTTCTTCTGTACTAGCTCCCCCCCCATAATTCAGTTTTCATATTCCCCATGTAAGCTCCGAATACCTTAACAGCCGTAGGTTCAAGTTCTAGCGCTAAGCTTTCAGTAAATCCTCTTACACCAAATTTACTTGCGCTATAAACCGATTCTGTAACTTTTCCTCTTTTTCCTGAAAGGGAGATAATGTTGACGATATAACCTTGATTTCTCTTTTTCATGTCATCTAATACTTCTTGTGTACAAAAGATTGTGCCTTTTAAGTTAATATCAATCATTTGATGAATAGATTCTTCACTTAAATTTTCCGTCACATCAAAGGTTCCCACTCCTGCATTATTGATTAATACATCAATTGTTCCCATTTCTTTCTTAATTAATTGCATAACTTTCGCTACATCCTTTTTAGATGAAATATCTACTTCATAAATAGAATAATTATTTGTTAATGCTTCGGCTGTTCGAATAAGTTTTGTCTGAGTGCGTCCGAGCAAACATACATGATAACCTAAATTAGAATACTTTTTTTCCAAAGACGCTCCTAATCCACTTCCAGCCCCATGTAATAACAACATTCATATCCATGTAAATTCCTCCTTTTTTTAATATAAGATTGACCCCTTGGTGAACAAATAAGGATTATTTCAAATACAATTTAAAATGACATATATAAATATTACGTTACTGCTTGAAAATCCCTTTAATAGAAAGCAAAAAAAAAATTAGTAATTGATATTGATTGAGATTTTAAAATAGGAAGAAGGGAAACGAGTTTGTGCTTTTTCTTTTTTCACGACAACGAGCATGCAATCTCCTAAAAAAACAATGAGAGGATACCTACATTAAAACCTAAATTTCAAGAAACTCTGATATCTAATGAAATCGCGTTTGCTGATTTTGTATAATTTCTTTCCATTCAGAGAATTATGTACCCACCAAAAGAATTGTCGTAGGGAGGAGGCATACTGTCTTCTTGTCTTTTTGCGGAATGAGTGAGCATCCAAAAACTCCTCTGTTAAATTCCTATGCTCTTCATCAACTTGAGACCACATTTCATCTGTAACTTCAGGCAGTTTCTTAGCTCGCGGCCGCATCATATTCTGCTTTATTTCTTTCGCCATTAATCCTCGTAATCTTTGATTCTATTTTGGTCGAGCTTCTTACTGATATGGGAATAAACATCAGCTGTTACCACCATACTTTTATGACCTAAGCGCTTCTGGATATATTTCATGTCTGCGCCTGACTCCAAGAGCAAGACAGCGTGTGTATGACGCAATGCGCTCTCGATATCTGCCCGTTTTAAAATGCGATTAAAAGCATTGTTGGGCAAGATATCTCCGTCAACTCGACAAAAGACTAAATTCAAATCATGTTTATAACCGTCCTGTAGCATTTGTTTATTTTCAAACTGCCACTTTTTATGTTTTTGTAAAGCAGAAGAAAGGGAAGGACCGATTGAAATTCTTTGTTTTGAGAGAGCTTTGTGAGGAAACCTATGGCCAATAGCTGATTACACCACTAGATACATTTATAAGAAGACTTTAAACATAAATTGTGTCAAGATTCTATATGGTTTATGCTTGAAGCACATTTTAATAATCCATAAATGCTTTTGTCATTAGTTCATTGCTATATGTCACTGGGAATTGCCTTATTGAAGGCAAATTAATTAACCCAATAACTTTATAAGTTGAGGATTTTTTGAGACTTATAAAACAAAAACCCCCTAAAATTGAACTGCACCCCAATTGTTAGACACCATCTAGGGGTATCACCAGTAAAACGCGGATTTACAACGATAAGGAGTCTGGATATAAAAAATAGCCGATTTTCACCACGTTAGAGTATAAAATATCGTGTGCCATAGAGAGAATTGTACAAAAAAGAAAGAGGTTGTCTCAAAAGAAGAATTTGCAACCTCTTTACGTATAGATTTCATTCTTTAAACTTTATGATTTATAAATCTAGAAGGACGATTAGAAAGAAAATCTTGTTTAGAAGGGTTTTTGAAAACTTTCGATCAATCTTTTTTTCAGCAGCTTATTTTAAACTTAATTAAATACCATTCCACCATCGATGATAAGAGCTTGACCAGTCATATAATCTGAATCTGGTCCTGCAAGGTAGGAAACGCATGCTGCTACATCTTCTGGCTCGGATAAGCGTTTTAATGCAATATTTTTAGAGAATTGCTCCATTCCCCATTCAAATGGCTTGCCTGCTTCATCAGCGGTTTGCTGTGCAATATCCATCATCATAGGAGTTTTTACGATACCCGGACAAAAGGCGTTTACAGTAATACCTAATTCAGCTAGATCTTTTGCTGCAGTTTGGGTAATACCACGAACAGCGAACTTTGTTCCACCGTAAACTGCTAAGCCTGGATTACCGACTTGACCGGCTTGAGAAGAAGCATTAATTATTTTTCCACCGTGCCCAAGTTCTTTGAAGGCTTTTACGGCTGCTTGTATTCCCCAATAAGTACCGCCGACGTTAACATCATAAACTTTTCGATAATCTTCATAAGTAATACTTTCAATAGGGGTGGTTGGCCCAAGACCTGCATTATTTATAACCACATCAAGTCCACCAAGACTTTTTACTGTTTCATCGACAGCTTTAAAAACATCATCACGATCAGCAACATTTACTTTAACCGCAATTGCTTTACCATTAGATTGGTTAATTTCCTCAGCAACTTTTTTTGCAGTTTCTTCATTATAATCAGCAACTGCAACAGCGAATCCATCTTCTGCTAAGCGGCTACAGATTGCTTTACCAATTCCTTGTCCACCGCCAGTAACAAAGGCAATTTTTCCAGATACTTTACTCATATGAACATCTTCTTTCTATATGTAATTGGTATTTATTTGGTACAGTAAATATTATACTATGTATTTGTAAATTTGAAATAAAGTCGCGATGTTTGTAAAAAAGATGTGATATTTAAAGTAAAAGTTGCGATATTTTGAAGAAAGTTTAACCATTATAGAAGGGGTACAGGCAGCAAAAACGGAAAAATTGTACGTTAAGGCTATCAACATTGATATAAAAGGAATGTTCCACTAACGTTCTCTCGTTTATGATAATGTCACATTTAAACTAAATCCAGGTTAAATAATAGAACCAAAAGGCGTTCAAAAAACAAAGTATCAGCTACACCCCACGTATGGCACATTCTATTCGAGAGGGTAAGCTTGGCTTCTATACTCGGCAGAACAAGCCTTGCCATGGCACTCAGAGAGATGGGATGAATAGAAAAGTCGATCTTCATCCTAGACTATATCTCAAGCGAGTCGATGCGCGCCGCCGTATTCAAAGTGTTTTAAACAAAGAAAAAGCAATGAATGCTCTGGCACGAGCCATTTTCTTCAGGAAACATGGAGAACTAAGAGAACGTGCTTTACAGGATCAATTACAGCTTAAGGCAAAATTAAAAGGCATGAGCCCGGTACAATACGGATTCATGCCAGAACTGCCTAAGAAATAATCTGTCTACGACTACGGCAGTGCCCTCCGTAAAATGATGTACACGACAAATGCGGTTGAAAGCGTCAATTCAAGTTTCCGTAAGGTAACAAAAAAGGGCGCATTCCCTAATGAAAACGCACTCCTTAAACTCCTGTATTTACGTGTTTGTGAGCTTCAAGACAAGTGGAATGGTGGACATATCCGTGACTGGTCGTTGGTTCTAAATCAGCTGATGGTCAACGAAAAACTCACCAAACGCATTCAGAAATACAGTCTCTATTTGCCTTAATCATCTTCTGGAAATAAGAAGGTATCCCCAAAAAAGATGGAGAGTTTCTGAAATACTCTATTTAGTTAGATAAGTTATTCATTGGAAAGATCGTCAATCGCTTGAACAGCTAGTTCCAATGCTTTAATTCTTTTTTCTAAAAGCGTTCGTTGAGGACTACCTGTTTTTAACTTAGCATAAGTGTTCTCAATTGATGGGAATAAACCAGTAAGAACATTGCGAGCTTCTGCTAAATCTTCGTGGGTGTAATGATGGGGGCTTTGATTCCAAACGCTTTCTAGCATGGCTAAGCCAATGTAAAGAGCTTTGAGTCGTTTCTTTAATAAGGTAGTATTTGCGCCTTTCTGAGTCATCTGAGCCAAGGCATTTTCGGATTTACTGATTGTCGATTGGAAGGATTTTATTGATTCGAATTTATCTACATTTGATACGTTTTCCATGTTAGTGCTGTCCTCTCTGAATTATTTTGTTTGATACTTGATAAAATCATTAAGAACCTGATTTCACTCGCTCTTTAACCCCTAACCATAGTCAGAGAGTATTAGCAGAGGAATTTTATGGACAAGCAATTTCAATCATGAATAACATTTTACGTTACTTAGAAGGATTGACCAAGTTTTTATCCGCTATCAAAAAGACGATAGTTTCCTTCCAAAAGAATCACTAGTGCACACCTAGGATTAGCATTCTTCTTTCTATCAACACAGGCGTGCTGGGTCTGGCGTCATAATCCTATCTCTAATTTTGGACTACCAAACTTTATTTGACAATCCCGCCCCTTCTTAGAAGAACGGTTATTTTATATAAATTCAACGTCTGTAACATCTTCAAATTTAATAAGGTTCGCGTCTCATTTTGAACTCACGACATGGAAAAGCTTGCGCCGCTGGTTTATGTATTGGATATGCCCAACAATTTGAATGATCCTCTCCGGTTTCTTGCCCATTCAAAAAAGCAACGGCTTGCACACTGAAATCAATTTTATGGCCAAAATTTGACCGAAAAATATTGAGAAATATATAGAATTTATTTCAGCTTTAAAATAACAAAGCGCTGAAAAAGCATTTGTTTATAAGGTTTTTCAGTGCTGTACATAGTCTATTTCAATTCGAAATTTGTTCCGTACACAAGTCAACCCATGGGACCGCGCGACCAGTATATGTCTCAGTTTTAAGCTCTCAACCCTTTGGCACCAGTGGCGTCAGGGGGTTTTGTTTTTTGTGGGTATTTTTAATATTTTAAGACAAAACAATAATCACCGACAAAAAATCATTCGAAGTTCAATAAACGGATGTCGGTGAAGATCTCTTTCTTGATTGATTCGATTTATTTTCGGGTACAGAGTCGAGTCCTATCGGTCTATTAAAAAAACTCCATCTTGGAGAGATTTCAGAATTATTACACAGAAATTAAAAATGAATTGGAACACTGCGGTGGAATATAAAGAAATAACAGGCAGGAAATATGATAAGCCCGCTGTCAGTGTGGGTTTAGGTATGACCATCGCCCAATAAGGGTGTTTTTATTAACCACACTCGGTCTCCTAAAAAGATTCTGATCGAAAAAAGGAGCTTAAAAATGTTTAGCGAATAATATAATGGTTATAAACCAAAGGATAATGGAGGTGCCGTATGAAGCAATTAAAGGTCTTATTTTTTTCACTTCTCCTGCTCACGGGATGTTCGATGGCTAAAGAAAACAATAAGGAAGACAAATGGTTTAATAGTGAACAGGAGGCTATTGAGGATGGTATTAAGTATGAAAACATAACTAAAAATGATATTTTAGACAAAATTAATTTGAATGGTGAAAAAGTAATTGTTTTTCGTTTCTCTGAATCGGACGGAAAAGGGATTTGTATCGCTTACATCAATCATAAAAATAACAAATATCAATGGTATCGAGACTTAAATTATGTGATTTTGAAATCGGATAATCCCAACATTGGCAATTTAAACGCCTCTACAGAATTCAAAACTCCTAAGGGTGAAAGCTACAAGTTATACATAGGGGTTGCTGATAAATCGAATTTTAAATTAAAAACTGATATAGGGCATAAAGTCACGCCGAACATCGATGAAAAAACGGGCATGTATTATTATATAATGTCGGAATAGTCGAAATTCGGTTTTCTTGTCGAGGAAAAAAGATAGACACCCCTCCTTTTCGCTGTTAATATGGATTTAAAAGGAAAAGAAGGATACTTTTGAATGAATTTTTTTGTGAAAGGTCTGATAGCTTCTAGCACATTTGTATTGGGACTAGCTTTCTCTATTCCGGCTTTTGCAGAAGAGGTTAAGGAACCAGAGCGTTTTTATGACAAGGAATTTGATTCTGAAATCACTGCCTACAAAAACACTGAACATGGCCTTGTTCCTCTTTCAGAAGAAGAATATAAAGGCTTTACTGAAGTGAAAATAGAAGAACTAGGATATCCAGATCTAGCAACAACTCTTAATTCTTTGGCAGCATCCTCTAATGATTTTACTACACAAGACTATCGAGAATATTGGAAATATTCCGAATCTAAAGTTACTACATATACAGGTAATCCCATTCAAGTTACTTCAACAATTAACTGTAATACAAAAGGAGGGTGCAGTATTTCCAAAATTGTGTCATCAACAGTATCAGCTTCCTTTAGCGTAGACACCCAAGCTGAAAAAAATGCAATTAAAGCCGGGGTCTCTTATACGTGGGTGAGCAGTGCCTCTGATTCAAGTAGGTATACATACAACCTACAAAAAGGTGAAGCTGGTTATATTGCATTTAAACCTAGTAAAAGAAAGTCCTCTGGAAAACTTAAAAGATACTCTAACTGGGACGGATATTTATTTAGCAAATCAGCTTACTGCAGAAATCCTATAAAATTGAAAAACGGAGAAGCAAAGGGAGTTTACACGTTCGTTTTCACAAAAAGAGCTAAATAAAGCAGGCCTCTGACCTGTTTTATTTGATTGTTTAATTTTTAATGACGAGATACAGACCAGCAGGCATAACTTTTTCCACTATTCATCAAGTGTGAAAACAACAACGACTAAAACAATTATTGTTACAGTATAGGAAATTCTTTGACGGTCAACATTAATAGTCCGCTTAAAGCTCCAAACTCATAAGTCCTTTCATTGAAAAAAATCAAGTCTTTCCCAAGAGATAGAATCTTAGTTTTTTCATAATGAACCCCCTTGTTCAGAACATCGTAAGGTTGTCACATCTTAGCGAAGCGGCTATTAGTGAGGTGATGCCTTTGACTACTTTTGTAGACAAAACTGTAAATGGCTTGAAGAGTCTTTTAGATCACAATGGAACAATTAAATTGTTTGGTTCAGGAGGAGATATCACCGAATCTCAAGTTATCTTTCCTGATTACGGAGCATCGGAGGATGAAATTCAAAATTTTGAATCCAAACACTGCATATCTTTCGCTGTGGATTGCAAAAAATTTTTGATGCAACATAATGGTGCTCGAATTTTTGACATTGTTTCTGATGGAGAAAATATAGGCGGGTGATTGCAACTTTTCAGTATTGAGGAGATTGAAGAAGAATTAGGATATGAGGAATTGTTTGAAAACGTAAACGGTATCCCGATAGGTTATCTGTTGGAAGAATGCCATTTAATGATTGACAGGGATAAGCTTAATAAAGGAGATCCCAATTACCTCTTTTTATTTGAAGATGGACTAGACTATAAACCGCTGAACCTGAATTTCGAGATATTTTTTAATCGTTATATTATGTGTCAAGGCGAAGCATTTTGGGAATGGAGCTATCGGACAGCAGAGAATTATTATAGATAAGATGATGAAGACAGTCAGTACTTGACTGTCTTTTTAGGTTGGTTGACCTGTGATTATTGATTCGTTTTCAAGGATGAACGGATTTATCCACCAATCCATTTTCGTGAAGTGATAAAATAACAACTGATGATGAAGGTTTGATGAATGAAGGTCTATGATTCTAAAACTTTAAATGAACATAAGAGGTTTATTATGTGAAATAGACTGATTTCACACCACAACTTATTGTAATCCAGGAGGGCATAAGGTGTTTTTTTCAAAAATCATAGATCGTTTGGCTTTATATGATTTACATAGAAAGAAAAGTAAGGGTCAACATTTTTCTACTTTTTCATTGGGTACAATTGCTAGAGATGAATTCTATAAATCAAATGTAGCGGATGTCTCAATTATTCTGAATAAATCAAGAAAAAATAATATGGTTGGAACATTCAGCTATGAATCCTTAATTCCATCCGGGGATCTCGTCAATGATACTTTAAAAGGGGAGGTTTTTTTAAACAAAAATGATATAGATAAACCCAATGTTATCTTTGTACACGGCTGGCGCATGGATTCATACGATCGAATAAAAAATATATTTCATCACCGCATAATGAATGATTTAGGATGGAACATGTACTACTATTCTCTTCCCTATCATTTTGAAAGAGAGCCGGAACATTCACTTTATAGTGGAGAATTGATGATAAGTGCGAATATTGATCGTACAGTTGAATCGACGAGACAAGCTATTGTAGATTTACGAGCATTCATTCACTGGATAAAAGCAAATAAAACAGGCCCTGTTATCTTAGTGGGTGTAAGTTTAGGCGGGTGGATTACTAATCTAATGGCTACCCTTGAATCTCAAATTGATGTAGTGGTATCAATATTTTATGCCAATCGCCTTTCTTATTCGATATGGAACACAGTTCCGGGTAAATTCATAAGGGAAGAACTAGAACAACATGGTGTGACTTATGAAGATTTAATAAGATATTGGGAAATCACAGATCCTAGCCAAGCCATGCCGAAAGTGAACAAAGATAACATTCTGCTCATTTCTGCTAAACATGATCAATATATTCACATAGAAGATGCTGATTGTTTGTGGGAAAGGTGGGGGAAACCAAAAAGATATCTCTACAATTGCGGCCATGCGGGGATTGTTCTTTGTCGCAAAAAGCTAGCATTAGACACGCTTTCTTTTATCCAAGAAAAATTAAAAAGGTAAAATAAGAAGTTTATACCCACTGCGTTACTTTGGTTGATGAGTTCTATTCTTTTTCTCACAAACCCAGATGATAGAAAAAACTAGATGCAGGAATAGAAGTTCATTGGAACCATGTGAAAATTTATCTTACAAAAACTGATGTAAAGGATATTTAAAGGTCAGCTTAGACTCTTAAGCCAAACTGATCTGAGATGTAACCACGTTTACCTTTGTAGATAACTTCCCTAGCTTTACCAAAGCTCTGAATTGCAAAGTCACGAAGTTATATACTCGGATACTTAATCCATGTTAATATCGTGTTTTTTAACTCCACAGCATTGACTAGTATAAAAGGAGAGTAATAAGGAAAAACTCTAGAAGCTGAAATTAAGGCTTATGTCGGGCTCAAGGATACACTCTTTTTACGGTTTTTGCTGCTTGACATGAAATACCAGTATGATATGTTGTGGTAGAATGAAAGGAATGATTGAATGAAAAAACTAGCAAAGGTTTTTTATTGTAATGTTGCTCTGCTATTTTTCGTTCTATTGCTCGCAGGGTGTACAGGCGGTACGAGCCAAGAATCAAAAACAGCCCCTGCCGAGAATGACTCCGCTTCAGAATCTCAAAAAGTAACGAACGAGACACAAGAAAGCAACCGAACAGACGAAAAGAAAGATGAATCGGTGTCCACAACGGGATCAGAAGAAACAAAAAACGAGGAGTCAAATCATCCATCTGAAAGCGAAGAAGATGATACATTGTCTGGATATTCTTCTGAGGAAATCGAATACGCTAGAGTTTGGTTGCAACTTGGACCAAATCAAGAGATAGATGAATTGAATGTTCGACAGATTTCGGCTGGCGAACCAATCAATCCTAATGATGACACCAGTGCTAGCTATCCAGAAGATGTTATCCAGTTAGCAGGTTCTCGATTAGTAGATGGATCAGTAACTTATAGTAGTAATGGGGATGGCACGATTAATGTATACAATGTTCCTTTACGTTGGGATAGTTCTCCTGATGTAGACAAAAACTTCATGCATGAATACACAGAAGGCATTATTAAAAAAACAGAGCTAGTTCACGTTGACCCCGGCAATGATAAAGAAATCATAAAGTTCATTGATATAATGAATATTCATTAATCAGAAATCGCTATTCAATGATTGAATTTCAGACAACATCATTCCGAATCGTCGTGAAATACCTCCTAAATATCACCTGATTTAATAGTATATGTAGTAGTTTGACGGGTCGAATTATTTTCCAGTATCACTTTTGAGCTATCGGACAGCAGAGAATGACTATAGATAGGATGATGAAGACAGTCAGTATTTGACTGTCTTTTGCTTTTCTATTGAAATTTAGGTTGATTGACCTATGATTATTGATTCATTTTCATGGGTGATCAGGATTTATTCACCAAATCATTTCCGTACAGTGCTAAACTCATTTACAGAGTTAAGACTTTGGAAAGGGTTGTATCCATGAAGATATATGAAGCAAAAACACTAATATCATCAATGGAAGCTCGATCAGATGAATATAAGAAAACGAGAGAACAGTTTGTTAATCTGAAAAAAGCTTTTCAAGGGATGGCAGACTTGGGGAATGATTTTCAGGGAGAAGGCGCTGACAACATCAAGAACTTTTATAAAGAACATGCCAGGAATGTTGATGAGTGGCTTGATATGATTGATATGCAGATTGCGTTCTTAGATAGCATTGCAGCAGCGTTAGAAGAAGCCGATCTATCAGGCAGCACATTCGTCGATACTTCTTTTTTGGAAAACGAATTAGAGATTGCTTATAAAAAGTCTAATGCAGTGGTGGCCGAACAAAAGCAAGCACTGAAAACGATCTTAGAGGACATTAAAGATATCGTTGCATTAGAAGTTTTTTCAACTGCCGACTTCAAACAGCATATCAGCGATTCAAAAGTAAAGCGGGAAAACACGGTTGACAAAGTGAATGAAATGGATTTTAAATTAAAAAAAGAATACGAGAAATCCGAAGAGAATCAGGACTACATCGAAGCAAGAAGCAAGGCGCTGATAGATGCAACAGGAAAAGGGAAGAACGCTACACCGGTTCATTTCAATGCAAAAGCATATTATGATACTAAAGTGTTCAAGCAAAGAGATAAAATACATAAGAAGACGCAAGAATATCTTACAATAAAAAAAGAAGAAGCTGAACAGCATAGGGTTAAAGAGTTGAAAGAAAAGCTCGCAAAGGTGTCTGATCCTGATGAATATCTTGAAATTGCAAAAGAAATAGGATATGAGAATTTAACTCCAGATCAGAAACAATATGTACTGCAGCTCGAGCAGTTCAAGCAGCAAGAGGATATTGTAAAAGGAATAGGCGTGGGGCTGAAAGACGTTGCAGTCGATACTGCTACAGGCATTTGGGACACAGTAACCCACCCTATAGAAACACTTGAGGGCATTGGTCATACCATTATGCATCCTGTAGACACATTCAATGTGATGAAAAAAGGGATCGAAGAGTCTTATGAGCGAGATGTGGTTAATGGCGATTCCTACAGCAGAAGCAGATGGTTTACATATGCTATCGGGATGGTCGGCACATCGATAGTAGGCACAAAAGGTGCAGATAAAGTAAGCAAAGTATCAAAAGCTGGGAAAGTCGGACAGGCAACAGCCAAAGCGAATAAAGCTTCTAAAAAAGTAGCGGGCAAAACAGTTAAAGCATCGAAAGAAGCTGTGGAAAAAAGCGTTGCATCTTTCAAGAAATCGATGCAAAGGGTCGCTTCAAAAATAAAAGGAATTCAAATACATAACCCTTTTGAGCCGCAAGTTCAGTTGGCTGGTGGGGGAAAAGTTCCTTATCATGCTATTGATGGTGAAAATTTTAAAAAGACGCTTATTCAGCGTATTGAGAAAGTTTTCGGGGATGAGAAAGGTGCTATATTTGATTCTGACTTAATAAAAAAATATATTAGAGATATAGAAGGACGTACAGGGAGAGAGTTACCTAAAAATCAAATCGAAAAGTTGAAGGAGGCATTGAGAAATAAGAGGTACCAAAAATTAACTCCTTCTGAAACCAGAAAACATCGACGAACATTCAACAAAGTTAAAGATAAATTGATTGAGGAGTGGGAGAGAAAAACCGGTCAGAAATGGCCGACGTACTCAAAAGACGTAATTTCGGAGAAGACAGGAGAGCCAGTTAGAAGAAAAGGTGATAAGTATGATGCACACCATATAATTGAAAACAGCTTTCGTGGAGAACATGAGTGGTGGAATATACATCCTGCTAAATTTCCAAATGAACATCAATCTGGTATCCATGGTACAGGATCACCTGCGAATAAATTATTTAAAGGGGGTAAATAAAATGAAATACGATTTTATTAAAGATTATCAAGAAAATCAATTTTATCCGGTAAGTGAGGATGAAATTCAAGATCTAGAAGAAATATTGGGATTAAAGTTGCCTTTTGAATTACGGAAGTTTCTATTGGAAGTTGGGTATGGTTTTCTAAAAAGATCAGAATATAATATCAATCGGATCATGGGGCCATCTTCAATACGAGACGCAAGATTGAAAACTAATGATTTTGAATTTTATCCTGACATCGAAGTATACGAGGATCTTGAAGAAGATAAATTAATATTTTTTGAGGCGAATGAAAGTGCGCTATTATTAATTGAATTAAGCGAAGAGCAAAATAATCCAATTTATTATGATGATATAAAGATAGCAGATTCATTGGAAGAATTTCTAATTAAAATTATGGATGACGACAAATATTATATTGACTTAGCCTAACGAAAAAAGCAGAGAATAAACTTTTGATAGCTATTATCTTTTTATGGTTTCCGTGGAACAAACCTTTTTAAAAATAGTGGATTAAATTTCTTTCTTTTTAGAGTTACCTTGATCGGCATCGCCTTTCAAGGTTTTTTGTTTGAATCCGAGAAAAATCCGACAAAAAGGGGGATAAAAAAATGTGGGCAGACCCAAAATTAAGAGAATCAATAAAAGACAGGTTACGTCCCCCTGGAGGATTGCATGAGTGGCACTTAGTTTCTCGTACGGATACTTTTAAATACTGGGGGCGTGACAGCAGAACAAATCAAAGAAATGCGAACCTTGATTAGTGAAACAAAATTTGTAAATCCAACTGGAAAACATGGTGGTAAAGGATCAACAAAAGCACATAACGAGCTCTTACAAATAATTGATATATCTAAAGACTACAACATGTTTAAAAGGCGATTGCAAAACTGGGCTGATTATCGTTTTGAGGGTGGCTCTGATGCATTGCCTGATGGATTAAAACCAACAAGGAGGTAGTTTGTTTTATGCAAAAAGAAGAATTTGTATCACTTTGGGTAGGTAATATCAATTCCCCAGATGAACTAGATAAGATTCTTAAAACTTCTTATACTGAAGATGGTGATTTCATTCCTTCAATATTTGCTCGTAGCTTTGATATTGAAAGGTACGACGATGCTGTTCGTGAAGCAGATTTTTATGAAGAGCCTAGTAACTCATTAAGTCGACTATTAGAAGGTTTCTCCTACGATGATGTGATTATCCCAGAATTCATATCAATGTACGGAGGAGACGTTTTGACTAAAAATTACAACGCAGTTGTTCTCTTATATAATTTCAGCTATGAAGGTACCAAGAAGATGATATCCATTAGTGATACCGAGTTTGAATTTTTAGGTTCAGTTAAATATATGTAACAAAAGCATATCTAAGCTTTAGTCGGCTTTACCTTTCAGTTTTTCACAATAACCATAAAAAAAGAAGTGGGCACAAGAAATCGAAAAGGGAAGAAACGTTGAGGTTCAAATAAAGCCCGTTTATAAAGGAGATTCACAAAGGCTGACAAGCTTATTGAGGTGATGGTAGTTATGAATGAGAAAATCTCAAAGATGATAAATGATTATATAGAAAAAGGCGATTTTGTCGGAGCAGTAGCCGATGAAGATATCACAAAGGCTGAAAACAAATTAGGATGCAAATTTCCACAAGAATATAAAGAATTTATTAAATCTTATGGTTCTGGAGGTATATGTGGGGTTGAAGTTTTAGGTGTGGAAGGAAATGATTATGCTTCAGTGGTTGATGCTACAGAAAGATTTAGAAAATTTGGTTTACCTGAGAAATACTTAGTTATTGAAAATGTAGATGAATTTGTCTACTGCCTAAATACAGAAGCAGATCATAGTGTCATAAGGTGGGACGACATGAGCAAAAATGAAATTAAAAGATATTCAAGTTTTGATGAATATTTACTAGATAGCTTCCAAGAAGCAATAGACAATTGGGAGTAGACATATGTAAAATGAATTATTCAAAGGTGGAAAAATTCATAAAAGAAAATGCCGGAGAAAAAGATTTCACAGGTGGAATTGACGAAGAGAAAATTTCAAAAATAGAACAGAACCTTCAAGTTTCTCTTCCTGAGAGTTATAAGTGGTTTTTAAGAAAAATGGTTCAGGTGGTTCTTTTGGAATCGAAATATTAGGTCAAGGACTTGTATCTCCTGAAGTCGTAGAGTTTACAAAAGACTATAGGGAACTCTATGATTTACCAAATCATATTGTCGTTATCGTCGATGTGGATGTATTCGCCTATTGTCTAGATATACAAAAAATGGATAGTGGAGAAAGTCCTGTAGTTACATGGGTTTATCAAAGTGGTTATGATCATCAAAAGGCTTCAAAAGGTATACGAAAAGATTATGGAGGTTAAAGGATTCCGTACTAAGACAGAAGCAAAAGATTGGTTAAAGGAGAAAGGATTGACACCTCATCATTTAGATGATGTTACAATTCAACTTGTACCAACCGATCTTCATGGTAATATCCCACACATCGGTTCTGCATCCGATCTAAGAGGAGGTCATTAAAATGAACTTTAAAAGTATTGAGCAAAAAATGAGTCAATTTAAAATTAAGTCATATGTTCAAAAAGTACATGATGAAAATGAAGTAGAGGAAATTGAAAAGTCCTTAAGTATTGATTTATCAGGTGATTATAAAGAATTCCTCTTAAAATATGGTGAGTGCATGATCATGGAAGATGATCTAGTCTTTCCGGTATTAGAAGACACTCCACTTACTGATGAAGGCCACTTACCATTAGGTTTTTTTTACGGGCTAGAGAAAAACAGATACGATATTAGGAACGTTAGAGATATTTATTTTGATCAGATGCCTGAATGGGTTCTTCCTATTGCTGATGCTGAAGGAGGCGATCAAATTTGTATAGCAGTGAAAGGGGAGAAAAAAGGGAAAATATATTTTTGGGATCATGAACTTAGAGACAGACAACAAGACCTTTTCTTAATTGCCGGTTCTTTTAATGATTTTATTTAAAGTCTGTTTGTTAAAGAGACACCAAAAAAGGATGAAAATAATGGGATTATTTCAATTGAACTTGATGAAGATTTATTAAATGATTAAGGGTGAAAATAGATAATAGTGAAGTCTTACCAAATAATTGTACCTTTGCCCAGTTATACTTTGGGATAACCAAGATGGAATAGTCGAACTTGTAGCTGATAATTTTCTTGAGTGAAGAGCTTGAGGGGACTAAAGAATAATTATAACAACCTCATCCTTTTATGGGTGGGGTTTTTCTTTAGGAAATTGTGAGAGAGGCTTTTTTATTTGGAAACTGTTTTGTTGATATATAATAAGCGGGAACGTATATTCGATTTTAAGGTGATGGGAAGATGAAACCTGTTATTTCAGACGAACTGACAAATGCTATCCACGAAAAAATCATTATTGATCTTTGTATTTAAGCAATAGAGACAAGGATGAAGAAAGTTGAATCAGATAAAAGCACAGAGCTTGTTGAATATTATGAGGCTAAGTTAAAGAAGGTTTTTTCATTAAGAAAACAACTCAAAGACTATTTGAAACAGGAAAACACAAAAATTCAAGAAGTTGTCGTATATGTGATGAAATGCTGCTTTAAAACTTCATATCAAGCCGGAAGGATTGTGAGTAAGAGTTGATCCCTTGCTTACCTTAATATTTCTTAAACTATTCCTTTTCAACATTGACCCAGAAACCAAAAATAGGATATGCTGATTAAATAGAGATTGTAAAAATGAGGGATTTTTGCAAGGGGGGTTTTTTGGGAAATGAATAGTGATACCACTGTGTGGCAAAGAAACTTCACCTTTCTTTTTGGCTCTAAGATGGTGAAGGTAACCGCGGATACTTTAGCATTTAACACTATTCTGTGGTTTTTAATCTTGGACGGCAAAGGAGCTATTGGTACTGCTTTTTTGATTGCTGTAACCTTCCTGCCCCAAGCGATTTTGGGACCTATCATCACTCCACTAATGAAAAAAAACACGTTGAAATTCTGGATGTTTTTTTCCGATATCACTAGAGCTTCAATAATGTTAATCATTCCAATATGTTATTTTAACGGATTTTCTCCATTATGGTTCATTATTTCATTAATGCTGATTCATTCTGCTACAGGAGCTTCTTATGATCCTGCTTCTGTTTCGTTAATTCCGAAAATTATGAAAGAGGATTTTATTCAAAAGGCGAATGCAACTATACAGTCTTCAGGTCAAGCAGTAAAGCTGGGAGCAGTGACACTTTGTGGTGTAATGATTGTTACGATTGGTGCAGCTCCTACAATGCTATTCATACTGCCACTCTATATCGCGTCAGCCATTTTGCTCCTATTCATCAAATATAGAACTAATGAGGATAACATAAATAAAACAACCAAATCACGAGAACCTTATTTAAAGAAGCTAAAAAGAGGATTTATGCTTGTAAGGCATCATCATATTTTATTTCCTTTGGCTATTTTCTGCGTATTTTTAAATTTAGGATCTGCACCATGGGAAGCACTGGCGGCAGTCTATATAGCGGAGGATTTAAATCAGGGGGCTATTATACATTCCATCGTAAGATTATTAACAACTTCCGGTGCATTTTTGATGGGCTTTATTTTAACTAGAGTCAGAGTGAATCGTTATGGGTTATTGTTTGTTGCTGCTGGAATTATAGAAGGAACAGCCTTTTTCATTACGGGTATGAATTCACTTTTATTATTAGTGTTTGTTGCTGCCTTTGTGCTAGGAGCGACGATTAGTGCAATAAACGTCCCAGAGCATACAATAATTCAAACATCCGTTGATGATGAGGATCAACCCCAAGTATATGCTGTTATCAGCATGATTTCGTATGTGATGATTCCTCTAGGTGCTTTAATAGCTGGGTATGCTGCTACTGTTTATGGGGCAGGTAAAGTAATTGCTTTTGGAGGGGTAGTCGAAATACTCGCAGGAGTCGGTGTATTCACTTTTACAAAACTTTGTAAGTCTCAGCGGTCAGACTTGTCGAAGGCAAAAGAAGAAAGTTTAAAATTGTAAACTTCATTGATTCTTAATATTCCGACAATGTGGTACAAAGAAGTATATTTTATTATTTGTTAGAATTTTCAGACTTTAAAGAAGGCAAATGCAGATTGTTCTTATAAAGAAATAAAATAGCAAAGATGACATATTTAATGACCTTTGCTTATGAGAGGGGTTTGAAAAGTGTCTACTGAAAGTGTCATTCCTTATGATCTGGTAGCTACAAAAATGAATTATTGGTATAACTGTATAAAGAATAATAGGAGAACTGCGGCTGAAAAGGCAAAAGCTGAAGTTGAGCAAGAAATAAAAATAATGGAAGAAAATCAAGATGTTCTTGTATATTTTTCGTTATTAGAGTTCCGTCATCAGCTTATGTTGGAAGAACTTTATCCAAATGCTGGTGCAAAAATCGTTAAGCAATATGAAAAGTTGAAGGAAACACGAGGGAATCAAGACCTCAATGGAATGCTTGAATATTATTATCATTTTTTTATGGGGATGTACTACTTCAGACAAAAAGAACTTGTATTCTCATTGAATTGTTACAGAAAGGCTGAACTAGAGATAGAATCAATCGAAGGTGAAGAAGCAGAGAGGGCTGAATTTTATTTTAAAATGGCTGAAGTTTATTATCACATGAAACAGACATACTTCTCGATGAATTATGCTAAACGTGCTTATGCCATATATCGAAATCAACCCACATATGGCAACAGGCGTGTACATTGTCAGCTTGTTATCACAGGTAATTGGCTGGACAACATGCAAACTGCAAAGGCATTGAAACACGCTAATCAAGCGTTAGAGGATGCTGAGAAATTTGGGGAAAGTTATTTGATAAGAAAAGCGCTTTTTAACATCGGCCTATGTTATACTCATCTTGAAGAACTTGATAAAGCATCCAAATTTTATTTGAAAGCACTTAATGTAACGGAACCAAAAAACTCTAATTTTGAAGCGAAGACATTATGTGTTTTAGCATTTGTGAAAGCAAAGACAAACGATTTAACATCATCAAGAGTTTTTTATGAAAAATCATTGGGAATTGCCAAGAAAAACAATATAAGAGACATTTTTGAAACACTGAAGATCATTAAGGGAATATATCTAAAATATGATTTGGAAATTGTAAGGGACGCTTTTGAGTTCTTCGAGGAAAAAAAGATGTATCCCGATATGGAGTGGTATGGAATTTCTATTGGTGACTCGCTGAGTCAAAGAGAGGAAATCTTGGCCGCTAATGAATTTTATCGTAAGGCAATTGAGGCACGGAAACAAATTCAAAGGGGAGAGATTCTAGATGAAAACTAAACTTTTAATTTGTGGAGTTTTATTGTTGGGGCTTACAGGAGTGGCTGGTGTTTCTTTTTCATATCAGGAAAATGACAACTATAATGTTGCTATAAGAGCTGAAACTTGATAAACAATGCCTTTTATAAAGCATTGCCATCTAAAAATATAAAAAGTATTACGCTTGATTTATAGACTTATCTCTTTGGTACGAATACTAAAGAGTTAGTCTATTTTTTATTCTGAGACAGAGAAAATGCATGACAATCTTTCTTGAATTTATCTAAAACATCGCCAGCAACGAAGACTCAATTGACCAAAAGTATACTGTTGATTATAGTTAGATGAATTCATTCAAGCTCAGCCACTTGGATAATGATGATATCACTGCTGAGGATATAAATAGCAGCGTTGAAAAAGCAAATAACCTCAATCCGTATTAATGGTTTTATATGTTCAGATAGATGGGGAGTCCCACCCTTGGGAATAAACTTTCAAGAGTTTATTGACACATATATGGGGTTTACAGCAGTGGGGACGCCACTACATCGTCTGAAAAAACAACAAAGAGTAAGGTTGAGTACAGCAGGATTGAGCAGAACGACCAAATTGGAGGTTAAGCATTGCTGAACTTTGATCCCGAAAAATTCAGGAAATTCCTTCATTCTGTGTCAAACCATCAAACCTAAAGGATACAAAAAAATTATGACTTGAATCATGAGTATCAAGAATTTGCAGCCTTTGATATTGATTTTGAAAATGTGGATATTGCTCTGCGTATCGCTGGATTGTTAGGGAAACATGCCTTTTGATATAACCAGTTTCCTTTTCCCTGACACAAAAAAGATAGATTATTTTCAATTCATGGTTGTTGAAATTAATGATCCACAACTTTTAACATTCTTAGATGCACTATAGATAGTAAACCCACTGAAAAGTGGGTTTTTTTTGCGCTTCGGTTAAGGAAGAGAAGCTGATCAAAAAAAGAGAACACTCATTATTAATATAATGTAAATATATGTATTATTTTTGAATTATTTTTCATTTCTACATGAATTGACAATTTTTTCATTCTTGATGTGTTAAGATCAAGGTGTCTATTAAATGGACAAGCAGGAAAACAAAATGAAAAGGGGATGTGTTTATGTTTAAAAGCAAATTCAAAAAAGTGATGGGAGCGGTTGCAGTTGCTGGGGCTTTGTTAGTATCTGGATCACCGGCAAGTGCGGCACCGGATTTAACTCCGATTCGAGACAAATATCCAGATGCATATCAATTCCAATGGAATGGCGACAATACTGTAACTGTTTTCTTTAGAGACAGTGAAGGTAAATCTTATCACAGAACATATACATGTGTAACAGTTCTCGACGGAACTTGTTACGTATATAAGTAATTAAATCGTAATTCTTAAATTCTGTCTCAATCGGTTTCTTTTGAGACAGAATTTTTTCATGTCTTCATAAGTACACTTTTCCATTTTTTCTTCACGCATCCATTTCATTTCTTTAAGCGGCTGTTCCGAGATTGAGAGGGGAAGACGCTCCCGGGCCAATTAATTTTTCCTTTGTGCTCTTCTACTTCCATTCAGCACCTTTTCCTGTTCTATTGAAACAGCAGCTGAGCCAGGGCTTACCTCGTGAGCTCGATTTCTTGGTGTTATTCCATTAAGGTAAAGGCATGGCATAGTACAATAAAAGGTTTTTCCACAATTAGCATATGATGGAGTACGCATAAAAGTAAGGTGAAAAGTGGATGAAAGAAGCTTTACAATCAAAAAGTATTTCTTTTAGTATAAATAATAACAAAAAATTATCGTTTGTAATCACGGCCAATCTTAGAAAAAAATCGGAACAAAAGGTGAAATAAAAATAGTAATAGGATGGGACGGTAAGATATGGACGGCGTATCCAATAAAGTAGAATTTCATTATCAGTTTACTTCCGATGAATCAGATATCCCAAAGAAAATGAGAAAAGACCCTTCAGTAGCGCTGAAAGTTGAAGGAGAATTTGAAATCGAAATAAATGGGAACACATATTTCAAAGAAAATCTCGCCCTATTAGAATTTTATGTTTCTTTGAATGAGTGGAATAAAAAAATTAAGAAAAAAAACAAAGTTACAGAGTATAGATATTACACCATGGAGTATGAGGAGGAGGAGCCCATTATTTCATTGATACCATTTGATAATAAGGCTCGACTAACGACCATTTGGGAAACTCAACAATTATATAATGTATTTGACCTTCATTACATCATTGAACAAATGAGGATCTTGAAGGAAAAATTAAAACGGGACATCGAACTCCATTATAAGATTTCAGTGCAACATTTCATTGGTCAGATCCCACTAAGAAAATAATAAATTTTCAAAGAATCTCTAGTTTTACTTCTAGGGGTTCTTTTACGAGCCAATATGCGAAAGGTCTGTGGGGTATTTAATATGTAAAGAAGCAGTGTATTGGGAATAAAATACGAATTTTAATAAAACGAATTAAAAGAATCAATTGAATGTTGATAAATGTTGTGCTGTTATTAATATATATTAAAAGGAGAAACGTGGTGGAAGAATGGGAGCTGAAAAGATGATTAAAAAATAAGTGTGAAGAAGAGCGGGGACGGGAAAAAGAGCTTGCTTAAATGGCTGAATAATTCATCAGGGTTTCATCATTTTATTTGGGAAGGAAGTAACTCTCATCCTCACTTGGGGTAGTGAAAGGGGAAAGAGCATAAAATGGGTGTTTGATCATTTAACAAATCACCCATACTTAATTTTATTCAAATTAAAACAAACATCAAAACCCTCTGTGAATTTATAAAATAAGTAAATAACGTAGTACCTGATGCTTACTGTAAGAAACGTACTTATTATCTCTTTCTAGTTTACTAATCATAATACTCCCCTCAAAAGTTGCAACAATAAAGGAAGCCGCTATCTTTGTATCAATGTCAGGATTTAACTCTCTGTTTTGAATACCTTCTTCTATAATCTCTTCAACCATGTTCAGAAATGTATGGAAAACTATAAGCGCTTTTTTCCTTAAACGTGGATTCGTATCATCACTGTCTACAGCAGTATTTAGTAATGGACATCCCCCTTTTACTGGTGGATTATTGACCACATCTTCATATACATCAAACAAAGAACTAATTTTTTCTAATGCTGTATTAGCATGAAGGATCGCTTCAGAAAAGTGTTTAGATACAGAATCAATGGCGTAATCAAATGCCTCTAAAGCAATCTCATCTTTACTTTTAAAATTGCGGTAAATTCCACCCTTTTGTAGACCTGTGGCCGCCATAATGTCATTCATTGAACAGCCGGCATACCCCTTTTGATTAAACAATTCTGCAGATTTTAGGACAATGTGTTTCCGAGTTTGCTCACCTTTTCGCATAATATCCTCCATTATTGTTGTTGAAAAATTGTAACATGTTTTAGTAGTACACTAACATATAATGAGTTACCTTAAAAGAGACCGAATGGTCTTTTTTAAGAAAAAAAGACACTAATAAGGAGGTGTTGTGAAAATTCTATTTGATTAGCATGTAACATCTTTATTATGTCATTAAACCCGTTATGAAATCAATCTGAAGAAAATTAATTAAACAAGGAGAAAAAATATGTATAACATTATTATTCCTGATAGTAAGGTAGCAAAAGAAGCAACTCAATTAGTTTACGAGATTTCTCCGGAATTTCTTTATAATCATTGTTTACGAACTTATGCTTTTGGTGATGCGTTGGGAAAAAAATATGGATTCAAATATGATCAGGAGTTATTCTATCTCGCTTCTGTCTTACATGATATTGGTCTTACAGAGCAAGTTTGTTGTAAACATTCATTTGAATATGAAGGTGCTGATCATGCCGAGAAGTTCCTTCGCTCTCACAGTTTTTCACAAGACAAAATTGATGTGGTACGCGAAGCGATTATTCTGCATACATCAGAAATTGCTGAAGAAAAACAACCAGAAATTGCTTTAGTTCATTTCGGAGCAGGAATGGATGTAATTGGGTTGCGTATAGAAGATATTTCGGAGGAAACCTTTAATTTCATAATTGAAACCTATCCTCGATTAGGTTTCAAAAAATCTATGATTGAACTCATTAAATATGATTCTAATCTTAAAAATGCTCAGCAACAACCAAATAATTTGAGTTCTTCTATGCTTCGTATGGGTTTTGTAGATTGGGTTATGAATGCTCCTTTTAAAGAATAGAGAAAAAGCAGCCCCAGATATACAAGATATTCTGGGGTTCTTAAACTCTTATAATATTCCATTGTTGTACCGGAGCTTCGCAAGATTCAAAAGAACTTGCGTGGGCTGCGTTATTGTTGCTTTCGTAAAAAACGAAATGTTCAAGAGCAAGCGTTACTTACAGCAGCTTGCCAGAACATGAAAGAAGATTATTACACCTAGCTAATATAAGCTAGATATAAGAGAGTCTTTTTCATATTTTAGTTTCAAGATTAAGCATGGTGATTCCTTCAGATTTCAGCATCGCTATAAAACCCTGAAAGGCTTCCAGAGCAGGAGACTGTTCCTGTGAACAATGTGAATTCTATTCGGAATATAAGACTGCAGATGTGCAGCAAAATTGCATAAAGATGAACTCCGAGATACGGAGAAATGTAAACTTTTTCAATCGAGAGGGGGATTTCCAACATTTACTGACGCCGCGGCACATTACTTCACAACAAAAGGAGAAGGTTATTTGAAGCATAATAAAACATTTGTACTCAGCGACATACATGGTGAATATGAAAAGTTTGAGGAGTTAATGAAGCATTGGAATTCGGAAACGATGAACCTTGCTATACTTGGGGATATGATTGATCGAGGTGAGAATTCATTAAAGGGGTTCAAAAGATAATGCAGTTTAAGAAGAAATATCAAGACCAGGTTTGTGTCCTAAAAGGCAACCATGAAGACATGCTTTTGTATTCTTAGAAGCGAAAGACTATGAAACAGGAGATTGGTATTTTAACAACGGTGCCAAACGGCTTCGTGGATGATGAATTTGGTGATGTTTTATTTGTTCATATGGGGATAATTTCACTATTGGATGACTGGAAGAGGTCATCTAGGAATGATTTTATCTGGCATAGGGGTTCGTGGAATCATAAAAACAACACAGATAAAACAATTGTTTTTGGCCATACCATTACACAACTTCTTCATGAAGATAGGAGAAATGATATTTGGATCAGTAAGTGTGGAACCTATATTGATATTGATGGCGGAGCAGTTTTTGGTGGACAGTTGAATGCAATAGTCATGAATGGCAAGGGGGAGATCCTCGAAAAGCTTAAGGCAGCATAAATAAGCTAATTAAAAATAAAAGGGAGATGTAAGGATGTCAGTAGAGCAACTATGCGGCGGACAATGTACAGAAGAAACAATAGGCTTGGTTAGAAAACAATTACTTCAGCAACAAAGTGTCTTACTCACTCAAAGAGCAAACATTGAGGCTGAAACGACTTACAGACAGATTACAATTAGCCAATGACAAACTTGAAAAGGTTAAATGTGAATTAGCAAAGGTTCAGTGTGAACTTGATTGTTTGAGAAAGCATTGTAAGAAGAGGAGTTCTAGATAAAAAGGTATGTTCAGTGTATACGATAGGATCTGAGAGAAATAACATGGATAATAAAATAAGACAGATTCAGTGCGTTTAGAAATTTTAATACCTTTAAGAATTTATATTCTGGCTACGATTAGATTTTTTTGGGAAAACACATTCCAATAAGAGAAAAAATAAAGTTAACCCCAATGATAATGAATGAGACATTAATCACCCGCAAAAATCCGTTCACTGTTAAATCAACAGATGACGATGGCATCTTATTTTCACCAAAGAAGCCCCTAAAACTTTCGCATTTTAGGGGAGAAACGATTAATTTATATTGTTTAATTTCTCTAGAATATTCTTATCTAGTTGCTGCTCGCTTACTTTTTCTTTGCTTGATATGATCTCCCTTCTATTTTCCCAATGAATAATATAATATTGACCGATCTGCATTTTGTCTTGAGAAGAGAGTTTTAGCTTTCTGGGTTTCCCTTTTTGATCATAACCTGTCACATCATAGTTATAATTAATATCTGTATATCCATCACTTGCTTTTTCTGTAACTACTTTGGGGTCTTTTGTTATTTTGACATAATAGTCTTCCGTTGAATAATATCCGGCGTATAAAAAGTAGCCGCCACCCAAAATAATCAATCCTATAATTAAAATTCCCAAAAACCATTTCATCAATTATCACCTCGAATAAATAATACTTAGAATTGTTCAATTGAACTATTGATTCACCTTACATTTACATTACACTTTTGTAAGTATTAAAAATAATTAGTTGGTCTAAGTGAGACTAAAACAATGGCGGTAAGTCTAATACTGTTTTAATCTGCTGCAGCTTATATGGCAAAAGCCACGCAAATGAAGCATATACTCAAGAAGCAGAAGAATTTATTTTAGACTCATCGGGCTGAAGAGAGCTACTGATCCCTTGCTTTTCTTACTACTTACAAAAATGGAGAAAAAAGAATATCCAGTACACCCACTAGTAAGCTTAACCGCCCACAAAACTTGATCACCTCAGCGTTTTCTTTCGAATTTTTTTGTTGAACAATGGTTTCATCCGACCTATGATCGTGAAAACATGGAAAATTTAAAAGTGGGAGAGGGAAATGGGTACTGAATCCCTCAATTTCTTTTTAAACCATGATAAAATAACAAACATCAGTTCTTTTTGTCGTTAAATAAAAGTTAGTGAGAAAGGGGAAATAACGAGGTTTTGTTTTACATATTTTTGATATTTTATATAATTGCAGTGTTGTTTCTTAATTCTGTATACGGTTTAAGTAATGTAATATTGACTGTTTTATATACGATATTTGTTGGTGTTCTAGTGATTCATCGTATTATTAAACGAAATAAAAAGTAAAAGAACTCCCTACTGAAAAATGGGGAAGTGTAGTTCTGTAATTCGGTTGGAGAGGCATGTTGATCTTGAAGGTTATTTACAAAGAGTGAACGAAGGACGTGATTGAGGAAGTCTTTTAGAGAATTGTTTTGCTGAAATAGCTCTTTTAGGACATATGAGTTTCATTTTTAGATCAGTTCAAAAAATAAGAGCGTCCCTTAAAAAGGGCAACACAGTAAATGCTTCAATCATGCCTATACAAAATAAAAATGGAGGGAGTCATATGCGGGAAAAAGCTGTAGTCATTGGTGGTGGGATTGCCGGTAAATTAGCTGCTAAAGCGCTGTCTCATTTTTTTCAGCAAGTCACCATTGTAGAAGCGGATCAAGAATATAAAGAAAAAGTTCCTAGAAAAAGAGTTCCTCAGAGTGACCACCCTCACGTTTTATTGAAAAGAGGAGAAGAAGCGATTGAGATGTTGTTTCCGGAGATCGTGTCTCAATTAATAGAGGATGGCAGCATCGTCACTAATTTTACAAAAGATCTGAAGTGGCACCATTTTGGTTATTGGAAAAAACGGTTTTCTGGAGAGTTTACCATGGTACAGCAAAGCCGGCCTATGCTTGAATGGCATTTGCAAAGACGGGTTGAGGAAGTTCCTCATATTACGACTCGATATGAAACAAAAACAGAACAGCTGTTAGTAAGCAAGCATGATCATACCGTTCGAGGAGTCCGGATTCGTTCCTTGAAGACGGGTCTTACAGAGGAACTGGATGCCAGTTTTGTAGTTGATGCCAGCGGTTCTGCCTCTAAGAGTATAGATTGGCTGCAAGCACTTGATGTAAAAGTGAAGGAAGAAAAAGTGAAGATTCAATTGTTTTATGCAACACGTCTTTACTCTCTTAAAAAACAAGAATATCCCGAATGGCAAAACCTCCTTATATCACCGAGCTTTCCCGATAACCCTTACGGTGCCTATATTCAAACTCTTGAAGAAAACCGATTTTCTGTCACGTTCAGCGGTTATGCTAATGCACATGCACCGCAAACAGATGAGGCGTTTATCTCATACGCAAAAAAACTTCCTGTTCCTGATGTTCTTCAGTTTCTTGAGGGAGCAGAGCCTCTTTCCGATATTAAAATACATCGAGTTCCTTATCAATTGCGGCGCCGTTTTGATCAAGCGAAAAACATTCCGGAAGGTTTCATAATCATTGGTGATGCTCATTGCCGTTTTGATCCTCTTTTCGGACAGGGCATTTCGGTTGCAGCAGTGCAAGCTTTAGAGCTGCAATCTTCCCTTTTTCAAACGAAGAGGACTGACAAGGGATTTGGTGAAAGATTTCATAAGAAGATTTCTAGGGTTATCGACGTTCCTTGGGAAATGGCAACAACCGAGGCTCTTCGTCATCCCGATATTAAAGGGGAACGAACTTTTGTTCAGCCATACAAGCAGTGGTACTGCAAAAGGGTATATGAACTTTCAGCTTCTGATCCGGAAATATATATCCGATTAGTCAGAGTGATGAATCTTATCCGAGGCCCACTCCATCTGTTTCATCCAAAAGTATTATTTCCGATTATCACCAATAAGCGGCAAAAGGATGGAACGATGATGGATATCTAAATACTTCAGTAAAAGAATCCATTTTGAAAAAAGATTGATCAAAATGGATTTTTTCTCTCCGTATTGATCACATCACTTAGTATTCTTTAATCGAAAAGGTCAGAAATAAAAATCTACACGTATAATACCGGAGCCGACACCTTCAAAATCTCGCCGTCTCTTATAAATACACGCGGGACGCGGCGGCTTATTGTAGATACAACTTCATAGTTAATCGTATCAAGCATTTCGGCAACTTCATCAACAGAAATCTCAGCTCCTTTTTGCCGTCCGTAAATCACGACTTCATCTCCCTGTTTACCTTTACCCTCTCCTAAACTAACCATTATCATATCCATTGTCACCCTTCCCGCCACAGGCACCCGTTTTCCGCGATGAAGAACAAACCCGCGATTGGACAGTTCACGGGAATAACCGTCAGCATAGCCGACCGGGAGTGTAGCAATGACTTCCTCGGGGTCCGCGATGTATGTTGCACCATAACTGATAGTCCGGGGTTCTGTCCGCATGGTTTTCACATAAGCTATACGCGCTTTTAAACTTAATGCAGGTGCAAGCTTAACGAGATTTAGCTGCTTTATATATGCTGAAGGATATAATCCATACATACCTATACCTAAACGAATCATATCAGCGCTAAATTCCGGGAAAGCGATAGCTGCAGCCGTGTTATTCATATGCACGGTGGGAAGTTCAATGCCTTGATCTTTTAGAAAGCGAAGAAAGCTGATAAACTTATCGTGCTGCAGTCTGGTTAGTGTAGTATCCGGTTCATCAGCTGTTGAGAAATGTGTAAAGATTCCTTCCCATCTAAGGAATTTGCTTGCCGTTAGTGCTTTTACTATTTCTAAAAGCTTTTCTTTTGTCCGTACACCTAACCGTCCCATACCAGTATCTACATTAATATGGATAGCCAACCGGTTAGTCTCCGCTTCTTTTTCCAATATCTCGTTCGCTTCTTGAATCCAATCAACCTGAAATGCTGATAACGTTATTTTCCAAGCTGCTGACTCTTTCACACATCTAAGGGGTGTAAAGCCAAGCACAAGGATAGGTGCTGTAATCCCCGCTTTTCGTAAAACGATTCCTTCCTCCACGCTGGCAACAGCGAGCTCACTCGCCCCATGTTCCAGTGCATGGCGTGCCACTTCTACAGACCCGTGACCATAAGCGTTCGCTTTTACGACAGCCATAATTTTACTCTTGTTTGGAATATGGTGGCGGATCGCTCGTAAATTTTTTTTGATGGCATCAAGATCGACTTCTACCCAAACTTCTCGGCAAAGCTTTTTCATCAACGCTTCCTTCCTTCTTATAGAATAGTATCAACCGGATTGAGCCGTTCGATAAATTCCCTCACATCAATGGTTGGGTGCTTTCCATCTCATTTTTATTCAACTTTAACTGAAATCATTCAACAGTAAACCTCAGTTCTTTCGTTTAAGTTCATTTTTTCACAATCTGCACCGACATTCTTTGCACTAAATGACTCAATTCAAAGAGGCACTTACTCAAGAAGTGCGCCCTTAGCAGAATAGGTTATATTTTTATGTCCGAGTATTTCTTGAATCAATTTCATGCTTTGCTCGAGATTCTAAAAGAACAGCATGTGTGCCACGGAAACCATGAACAGGCATTCTGTCCAAACCGGCTTTATCTAATATTCTGTTCAAAGGATTGTAGGCAATGGCTCTCCTTTTTTTCTACAGAAAACCAAATATAGATCTTTTTATTAGAGTTTTTGACCTTTAAGGAGCTCTTTAGCTCATGAGTTCTTTCATAAACTAGAAGGGGTATACATCGTAAACATCAGACTCAACATGCTTTTGATCAGTTTTGATTAACGTATGCTTAGTGCTGCTATTTGATTGTTGGATGGCTTTAAAGCTTCTGGCGAGATCTTTATCAGTCGCCATGTAGCTGTCCTCTTGAGTAAGCTCTTCAACTTTTCAAGGAGAAAATACGATGAAATCGTTGCATTTTAATCTATAATGAAAGAACAAGTTGCCTTAGTTAAGGAAAAGGGTAGTTCAAGGAGAATAGACTGATATGAACTTTAGAAAAGAATTGAAGGTTATAGAAATCCCTAAATGGGGAGGGTATTTGCGCAAATCGTGGGAAAATATATTCGCAAATCACTTATCAAAAGAAGATAAAGAGAAGATTAATTTAGACCATTTTTTATGGCATTTATGTAGTTGGGATGCTGTAAATTGCGTTATTGAAGGAGAAGCTATAAAACTTTTCAATCAACACAAAAAGAGAAAATGTACGATTTTTTATCAGTATATAGATGAAGCATATTTGGTGGAAAACGCTAAAAATTTAAGGATTCAAGATTTGCCGTACGACCCTTTACATATGTTTTATGGCGATATTTATGTAATGGATTGGGAACAAAAATGGACATTTATTATGACTCATGAAGAAAAATGCGGACCTTATTTTATTAGTCATTAATATTACTTGGGAACGATCTTACTTATTTATCACTTGAAACAAAACTCGCCTTTATAAGAATAGCAAATTTTGAAACTCAAATACAATTCTAATTAAAAAACGAATGAGGATAAATATCATATTGAAGGTTGGAAAGATATTTAACCATATGGGTCTTTTAGGTGCGGGATTGGCCGGAAGCATATTATTTGTTGCTGGTTCCGACCAATAATTCTTTCCTTATTAATGCGCGTACGTAGCAGCGGTCTAACGCCGACGAATGTTAGCTTTGACGGCGTCTCTGATCGGGGTGGATCCGGTATTGAGTTCGAGAATCTGCTGGCCGATGCGGGGTTCGTGAAGCAACTCGGCGAGAGTTTCAGCGACATCGGCGCGAGCTATCTGGTCGTGGAACTCGGCTGGCCCGAGTGAAACGGTGCCAGTTCCGGGATCGTCGACAAGCAATGACGGACGAAGAATTAGCCAATCTAGATCGCTACGACTAAGCGCGATGTCTGCTTTCTTCTTCACAGCAAAGTAATACTCGACCTCGTCGCCGAGGTTACGCTCCCGCCAAGACTCTGGGAGTACCGAAACAAGCGCGAAACGGTTGATTCCTGCTCGGCGAGCCGCCTCGATCGCTTTCGTGACGCCGTCGCCATCGATCGCCTTTGTGACCTCCATCTTGCCGCCGTTGGACCCTGCGCTGAACACGATGGCGTCAACGTTGCCGAAGGCCGCCGCTAGCTCTTCCACGGACATGGTGGCGAGATCCCCGACTACTGCATTGACGCCTCGTGCTGCAAGGTCTGCCCGCTGTTCATCCCGGCGCACGAGCCCGTGAACGGTATCTCCATTGGAGACGAGCTTCTGCGCAAGCAGACCGCCGATGTTGCCCGTGATCCCAATGATGAATACATCCATCTTGAAAGCTCCGCTCGTTTCCGCACGTTGAGGCGATTGCAAGCTTCCCCGCCCCGGATGCGCCTGTCGTAAGCCTCCAACATCTCGATCGCCACCAACATTCCGTATAAACGACCCTCTAGATGCCAGGCGCAAAAAGGTTCCCAAGTGCCCGTAAGCCGGCCTCTCACCGGGACACCCGAACCTCGCCGCGTGTGCCACATTGCGGCGCATGAATCCGGACCGACCGGATTCCCGTAAGACCCGCCCGCGAAAATGCCCGGTGAAGTCGGCCATTTCCTCCAACGTCTTGAAAAAAATATTCCTTTTCTTCTTCACCTTCAAAGACTCCTTTACCGCATTGCGGTTTGATTTGCATTTACTATTCCAAAAGAAGCCTCTCCTTAGCAAAATGGAAGTGTCGAGCAACCATCTAAAAGGAGGGCTTCTTTTGTACATTCAATATACCATGGACCAACTCTGTCTGCCAATGGATTTGGAAGAAGATATTCCAGAAAAATACTTTTTTCGTGTTGTGAACGAGGCCGTGAATCGGATCGACGACCAGATTTTTGCAGCTGCCTACAAAGGCGGGGGCCGCAACAGCTACAACCCCAAAATGCTTACGAATCGGAGCGAATGAAAGGCGTGTTGGAAACGATTTTCACGATGGTTCTGCAATTTCTGGTAGAAGAGAAGTACGTCCAGCTTGAGCATTACTTTCTCGACGGCACCAAGATCGAAGCAAATGCGAACCGCTACACGTTTGTTTGGGGAAAGCTGTAGTCCAGTACAAAGCCAAGCTGCAAGAAAAAGTACATACCCTGTTTGAGGCGATTGAGGAAACCGAAAGGCAAGAGAATGGGGAACAAGGCGGGCGGGATCTCACAGAACTGGGCGAAACAGCGGGTACGAGTTCTTCGCAAGGACCTCCTCCCCGCCTGCAAAGGTATGAGTCCCAACTGGAACCGAAAGCTTGTATTTTACAAAAAGAGTAGGACCAAGACCGAAAGCGGTTATGAGGTTACCAAACGGCATTACCAGAGTGAAAGTTGTAAGGTGATGCCCGCTCAAAGCTTCGTGCACGAGAGCAGCCGGAAACCGTAAAATTCAGGTTAGTCTGCCGTACCTGAAATATAAGGCAAAAGCTGTCCAGTGAAGAAGGGTACCTCTTGAGTGTCCAGCGGATGTACGAGCCTGTATTTGGACAAATCAAAAACAACAGGGGGTTCCGGCGCTTCCTGCTTCGATGCTTACAAAAAGTAAGTTTAGAGGTCGGGTGGCTTTCACTTGCCCACAATCTGACGAAAAAGCATAAAATGGGCGAAAAAGTAACCGGACCGGGCAAGAATGAGTACTTTGCCCGGTCCGTTTTTTTGATTTTTGATTCCGCAGACCGTCCTTTTTCTACAAAAAAGCTACTTATGGGACAGTCTCTTTCAGCTAGCCACAGAAAGAAACCAAATTAACTCCGTTTACGTCTGTTTATTTCAGCGGAGTCAACCAATTAAGAATAACTTATGATTTTTTTGGAGGTTTTCTATGAAAAGCATTCTTTTAACCGCCCAATTGGGCATTTCTGTAATTGGTTTTATGTTTTTGGTGCTTGTTAATTGGTATCAAGGGAGTGAACTGGTATCTGATATTTTCGAATGGAAATATACAGCTAAATTTTCGGAATTTTTCAATGGTGGTGAACTTATTACAAGTTCAGATCAAATATCTCAACTCGACTTCTTTATATACTCTGCAAAACATCATCCATTAACTACTGGATTAATGTTTGCTGCATTTCTTTATGTACTTCTATCATTCTTTTTTCTTTTTCAATCGTTTAAAAAAGATAAGGTGCAAAGAGATCAGATATAAAAAAACAAGAAAGCAGTGCTAGCAGCAGTCATATCGTAATGAAAGAAATTTGCTAGCAAAGGAAACTGCTCTTTTTCCTTTTCCTCTATAAATCCGAAGAACAATGAACCAAATGTACATTTTGATAAGAAAGTTTAAAAAGCTATTACGAAAAAAATCTTTCAGCATCTTTTCCTGTTAAACTGGGCTTTAAATCTCAGCGTAAAAATGATGGACGACATCGCAAGCCTACTCTGCACCATAGCCTAATTGATTGTCGAGAATGAACGGACGAAGGTAGGCATTGATTCTTTGTTCAAGAGCTGACTCAGTTCCAGGCGCCATCATTTGATTGTTTTTCACACAATGCGCCTGTATTATAGAGGATAAAGGCAGCCTTTAGATTGCCGAGTGTTTTGATATGCATGAAAAAAAGAAGTGGGTATATATTTACCTGAGTACAGCTTTATTCTAATTAAGGAAACTTGCTGATGTTGGATGATAAGAGCTCTTAAGTGAAAGAATTTAGTATCAAAGGAGAATAAGGGTCATGAATTTTTGGAATAACCGTTTTCAAGGTGAGGATTATGTATATGGAACTGAACCGAATATATTTTTATCAGATTCTCAGAAAAAACTTCAATTATCAGGCAGCGCTTTAGCAATTGCAGAAGGTGAAGGACGTAATGCAGTTTTTTTGGCGGAACAAGGAATGAACGTAACTTCATGGGATTATGCGGAATCCGGCTTGAGAAAAACGAAAAAGCTTGCTGAAGCCCGAGATGTAGTAGTTAAAACTGAACTTACTGATTTAAATGAAGCGTCATGGAAAAAAGATCAGTGGGACGAGGTTGTATGTATTTTTGGACATTTCCCAAAAGAATTACGCCAAAAAACACTTCTGGGAATTAAAGAGGCAGTAAAACCAGGTGGATTTTTTGTTACAGAGGTATATTCAATTCATCAAATTCCCTATAAAAGTGGTGGGCCGCAAGATTCGGAACTTTTATATACTCCGGAAGAGTTTTTACAAACGTACTCAGATTGGCGGATTGTTCACTTTTTCATGGGCGAAGTAGTTCGTCATGAAGGGGATTTCCATAATGGCTTGTCTCATGTCATTCAATTTATAGGACAAAAACGATAAATATTAATGCAAAAATCAAAAAGCAACACACAAAAAATTAGGGGCTTTGAATACGTATGCTTTCTAAGGAGATGCATGGAGGGTCTTTGGAATTAAACTCTAAAGTATTCTCCTTCGCTCAGAACGGATAGGCGTAATAGGGAATGATGATGTTTTCGGTTCGGATTTACTGAATGGTTCTTTTATGTAAATCATAAGAAATACCCCTGCCTTTAAAACTAAGTAAGTTCATCGTTTTCCCTATTGTGGAAAAACTTCAGTTATATATCCGAATTTTGGTGATTATATGATGTAACTATATCATCCTTATAAAGGAAATATAATATACCAGGCAGGGCTTTATTTTATTTCGACTCCAACAACAAGATATTTAAATTTGATAAGGTTGGTGTCTCCTTTTGAAAATACGACACGAATAATCGCTTTCTCAAAATCAATTAGATTTTTGTTTTTTAAACGCTCTTACAATCGCATATACAATACCGATTATAATTAAAGTAGAAACTATTGCAGGTCCTAAGGGCATTTCATAACCTCCCGCACGAAAAATTCCCTTTTTAGGTATTATTTTAAAACATTTAACACAAATGTAAACCCGTTTATCACCTTTATTTCAATTTTCCATCCATCATTCCTCCAAGCCTACTTTTTCTATGAAGATATTTCTTTCCTCCCATCCGTTCATAAAAAACCAAGCCCGGATTTATTTCTTGCCTTTAAAATATTTGGCAATAGCAGAATAATCCACCATCAACATTTTCATCAATAACAGTGCTTTTGCCTGATGTAAAGCCTGCGATGGAGGGGAGTACCCGCAATTGATGAGATAAAAGCCAACACCTTCCTTGAGTCGATCGGTAATAGGTAAGGAGTTCATTTATTGCGGCTGTCTCTCCTGCGAATCCCCGCCATCTAGATTGGATTCAAACCCAATCTTCAAGCTGAAGCTAGGGATTACCTTGTATAACAGTAGAGGTCGATCCCGGCGTGCATAGCTCAGGATCGAACTAATTTTTGCAGGAAGGTCTCACTTTTCATGTGAAAGTATGTAAAATAAAGATAAAAAATATAAAGCTGGCCGCCTGAGGTTAGCTAAGGAGTGCTTTGTGTGTATAACATTGAGATCAGAAGACCGCGAATTGATGACAATGAAGAGCTGTATCAGTTTTTTTGTACAGTCATCAAGGATACATTTGCCAGAGAAGGATTAGCTCATCTGTTTCATGATATAGAAAATGAAATCGAAAGTAAGAAACAATACTTGAAAGATGACTTTGACAGCAATGGAAAGAGCCGGTATTTTTTGATCGCTTCAGATAAAAAGTGTCATAAGATGATCGGTACGATTGAATATGGTCCAGCTAGTGAGCTGATTCAGATTTGCACTGATGGAGAATTGAAAGATTTGTATGAGGTAGGGACAGTTTTTGTACATCCAGATTATCAAAGACGTGGATTAGGTACGTTGCTGTTAAACGTAATGTTTCTTACCTTTCTGAATAGGGGAATTAAAGAGTTTTGTTTGGATAGCGGATATAACAGTGCACAGAAGATATGGAAAAAGAAATTTGGAGAGCCCGATTATTTGTTGAAGGATTACTGGGGAAAGGGGCAAGATCATATGATTTGGAGGAGATGTACGGATGATATGCCCATCATCCTTTAATATAGCTTCGCAAGATATTTCCAAATGAGATAGTTTTCATTTGATAAAAATATCGCTTTTCTTTTGCAATCTCATAAAACGCTGAAGCTGTAGCAAGATCGTAATCTTCAAGCTATATTGTGATGTACTGAAAATAATCTGCTAAGTAAAGGACACCTTTTCTGTTAGAGATGTCCTTTGACCCGTTTGAAATCGTTTTGGCGTTAAAAAGATATTTGAAACATCTTTACATCCTTGTTGGGGGCGGCTGTAAAGGCATGCATACAATTCAAAATTCACAGGTGCATTTTTAAAAGTTTTAATCGATAAAAAATTGAAATGCGGTCAGAAGTATAGAAAATCCTAAAATCGTTCCGACGACAATGCTATGACGTTTGCGATTCATCACAATAATGGCGATATATTCCCGGATCATTGCATTCGGCCAATAATAAAAAGCGGTTTTAGAACCGATCCCCTGGCTCTTTAAACCTGCTCGTTTTGCATATAGGCTGGCACGGAACAGATGGAAATTGTTTGTTGTGAAGATGCTGTTGTATTTGCCGTCTGTTATTGAATCCATCAGTTGTTTTGAGAAAAGCATATTTTGATATGTATTTACAGAACGGTCTTCTTTCAAAGTGTGTTTCTGGGGTATCCCTTTTTTCAAAGCATATATTTGCATGGCTTCAGCTTCAGAAAGGTTTTCATCAGGTCCTTGTCCTCCAGAGAAAATCATTTTCGGAGGAGGAGCAACAGCTGCTTGTTTCCAATAAAAATCGATAGCCTTATTAATCCTGCTTGCTAAGAGCGGGGGGACTGTATCGTTAATTAATCCGCTCCCGAGAACGATGATGAAATCCTGATTACGTTTTGGTCTGTTAAATTGATAGAGAAAATAAGCGGTTAAGAAATTTGTTAAATGAAAAAAGAAATAGACCACAATAAGTGATGATCCTGCGAACATTGGCTGGAAATTTGGTGATAAAAAACGAGCGGGATCAATCATTGAGAATAGGAAAAACAATATGAGGCATATCCCGGAAATTAAAGTTAAACAATTAGACAATCGTTGTCCTTCTCTTTTGATAAGAATTCTCGCATTAAGAAATAATCCGATACATAAAGCAAATAAACCGAACGTTAATATAAAGAAAAAGATCAGCAGCGGTATAATGACGAACAGTTTGAAAAAACCGATTTCAGCGATGAATGCTAGATAATAGGAAAAAACAAGGAATGAACAAAAAAACATGTTGAATAAAAAACCATTGATGATCCTTCTTTGATCTGTTATATAGAAGGCCAGAAAAATCGCTAGAAAAATAAAGGTTATAACACCGTAAACCATGTCCTAAACACCTCCAGATGAATCACTCTGCTTATTATAATATAAAAGACGAGAAAATCCTTGCCGTTTTATTTTAGACGAACTGTATTTTAGATATTCAGGATTTATCCTCACAGCAGTTATTTGTGTTGCTGCCTCGTATATGCCGTCCTGCATTATTCATTGCGGGGGCGATGTTAGCCTACTGACAAGCGGGAATGAACAAAAAAAAGACGGTGTCTTTTTTTATATGAAGTAACTTTTTAACCCGTATGTTCTACTATTCGTAATGGAAAGCGAGAGGGATTATGAAAAGCAATCAATTTCTCAGGAGGCTGTTTGTTATCCTTGCTGTTTTACTCTTAATGAGTGTGATTTTTGTTATCGTATTGATGTCAGGAAGCAAAGTGAAGTATGAAGGTAGTGGGAATAGCGGCCTTTGGTGTTTCTTCAATTGGGCCCAATTATTTTTTGAATTTATATTGGGAAGGCAGCAAAGAAGATGAGAATAGTTCATTTGGTCAGGCCAATGATTTGGAGCACTTTCAGATCGAATGAAAGGGATATATTGTAGAACCAGTCTTGTACAGAAAGAACCGCACTGAGTTTCATACACCTCTTGTAAACAGATTCTGCCTTTTGCAGAAGGAAAACAAAAAAATAGTGGAGGCTTGATCATGGAATTTAAACTTTTTGACGAAAGTGACCTGTTAAAATGCGCTGAAACATTTATTGATGTCTTCAATAAGGAGCCTTGGAACGATGAGTGGACATTAGAAAAAGCCAAACAGTATTTGTTTCATTTTTATCAAACACCAGGATTTAAAGGGATTTTGGCAGCAGAAGGCGAAGCGATTATCGGATTTATTTTTGGTATTCACAGAGTATGGTGGAGAGGAGATGAATTTTTCATTCATGAAATGTGCGTAATGGCAGACTGCCAGAAAAAAGGGGTTGGAAAAGCACTGTTACATTATTTGATAGAAGAGATGAAAGAAAGTGATATAACCAATATTTCACTTCTGACTGATAGGGGAATACCTGCTGAAGAATTTTATAAGAAAAACGGGTTTGAAGAAATTGAAAGGCTCGTGTTCTTAAGTCGAGCGATTTGAGATTTGACGCCGACATTTAAAGTCTCGAAATAAAAGGGGATTTCATGCTGCTGGTAATAATATTGTTATCTAAGGTGATTGAAGGGTTCTATTGTGACCATGACAGCTAGTTATTGTTGTTCTTTTTATAATTTACGAGCGTTTTTTGGGTCCAGAGTGTGAATCGCTGATCGGTTTAAGTTGGAGTCATATCATGAAAATAGACATACAAAAAATATAGTGGACAGAAATGATGTATAGAACATCCTTTCTGAGAAAGCAGCCGCATCACCTTGCGTCCGGGATCTGCAAAGTGAAAAGCCCCTAATAAAGAGAGATATTGGAAACCTGCTAAAAATTCATTTAATCGTGATAGGCACCCTTTTCACTGAATATAATGCAAAAAATCGAAAAAGAGGGTGCCTGATAAAGTGAATTCTCAATTAATGAATAACGATATGGTGGGGATCATTAGAAACGGCCTTGCCGCATCACAGCATCCGAAACATATTATTGTGGTTGGCGCTGGGTTGGCAGGGCTTGTTGCAGCATCTTTATTAAAGGATGCCGGGCACAAAGTGACGATTCTGGAAGCGAATGACAGAGTGGGGGGACGCGTTTACACGTTGCGGTCCCCCTTTAGCGACGGGTTGTATTTCAACGCCGGACCGATGCGGATTCCAGATATCCACACTTTAACTATGGAATATATAAAAAAATTTAAGCTGCCTACAAATATATTTATCAATCGAACGCCGATGGACATCATTTACGCTAATGGCGTGAAAACGCGCCTTCATGTTTTTGAAGAAAATCCGGGTATTTTAAGATATCCTGTTGCTCCACATGAGCAGGGGAAAACGGCTGAAGAGCTGATGTTTTCCGTTTTGCAGCCCATCCTCGATTTTATCGACCAAAATCCGGAGAGAAATTGGCGCATTGTTGAAAAACAGTACAGGAAGCATTCGTTAGGTTCCTTCTTAAACTCTTATTTTTCAAGCGGCGCCATCGATATGATCGGTGTACTGCTGGATATGGAAGCGTATATGGGGATGTCCCTTATTGAAGTATTGCGAGAATCGATATTTTTTACATCGCCGGCTCGTTTCTACGAGATAACAGGCGGGATGGACCGGCTGCCGCACGCATTTCTTCCGCAACTAAAAGAAAACATTCTGTTGCACCTAAAAATGGTGAAGATTTCTCAATATCAAAACAGTGTAACGATCCATTGCATTCATCAACAGTCAGGAGAGCATATAGGGCTGACAGGTGACCTTGCGATCGTGACCGTCCCTTTTACAGCCTTGCGATTTGTGAAAGTTGAACCGTACGATTCATTTTCTTACTATAAATGGAGGGCGATCCGCGAACTCAACTATATAGCCGCAACAAAAATCGCTATTGAGTTTAAGAGCCGATTTTGGGAAAATGCAGGACAGCGCGGCGGCAAATCCATCACTGATCTGCCCATTAGATTTTCGTATTACCCGAGCCGCGGCATTGGATCGAGTGGACATGCCGTCGTTTTAGCGAGCTATACGTGGGCGGATGAGGCGCTGACATGGGACAGTCTGTCTGAAGGAGAGCGCCTCAGATATACGTTAAGCAATTTATCAGAAATCTACGGAAATATCGTGTATGCTGAATTTGTGTCCGGCGCTTCTTTCAGCTGGAGCCAGAACCCTTTTTCTGCCGGGGGTTTTACAGCTTTTGAACCAGGGCAGGAATTAGAGCTGTATCCTTATATTCCTGTTCCGGAGGGAAGAATACATTTCGGCGGAGAGCATACCTCACTCACTCATGCGTGGATGGAAGGAGCGATTGAATCTGGAATACGAACGGCGTATGAAGTGAATAATGTAACGAAATCATTACACTAGAGCTGTGGATGATAAACTTTGATGTACTTGATGATTTACAAAGCGGCAGCCGGTATCGCAGTGTTCTTGTTTTATCTGATTGACGATCTGTCATATACAGGGTATGCGGTTTGAATCATGCGTTTCTACATGAGGAGTATTGCTGCGGCTGCGGTTTATTGATTTTGGGATTCCATCATATTGTTGCTTGGAAAAAAGTAAACGTATCCAAATGGAGGGGGTGTGATTATTTTTTTGGGTGGTTACCGAATGGGTTAGAGCTTGAAAAAGTACCGATAAGCATGCAGACAAGCATGTAAATAATAAACCCTTGCATCGCTCCAAAAAATCCGTCAAATGTGCCGCCTGCTGTTATGAAAAGTACGGCAATGGATATATCAGCTGTGACAGCATATTTTTCTTTCGTTTTTATAGCATCTTTTAACTTGCTCATATTTTGCACCTCTAACTGAAGCTTTTTTTCTCATCAAACACCACTTCAATGACAGCGATTAAGGCTGCGGCAATGAAAAGGACATTTGAAGGGATGAAAACACTGTCCATGAACTGATCGACAATGTGGAATGTGACCAGGTTCATTGCAAAGTCGATCATAAACTTTAAAGATCGATATGTGGTTTTGTCCTCAACCGTTAGAGCGGCCATGGCGATTAAGATTTTTCCAATGAACTCAAAAACCCCTCCGATGATAAAACAAAGCACGATGAAAAGCAATATCGATGTATGCGATTCATACGAAACGCCAAACAGCTTAAAAAATCCCGCTACACCAAAGAAAATGAGTAAAGCAAAAATTGCTAAAGCCGCAAAAAGAATGATAGCGATCCCTATTATTGCGCCTAATTTTGACTTTAAATCCAGCTTTCTAAAGGGCAGATATTTCTTGCTCATCAGCCGCACGCCTCTTCACTGTCATGCTTTTTCTCCAACCGCTTCATCAAACATGTCATTACGCGCCCACCGGTATAAATAGCGATGCCGACCGTGAAAATGCCGATCAGCAAAGTGATCCCCCTATTTACATCCATATCAAAAATATAGTGCTTGGCGATCAACATGAGGCAGAATAAAGCTGCAACCAGGACTGAGTAGACAATGACCAAAGTGGCCAAAGATTTTTTCGTATACTCTCTCAGCTCATCAAGATGGCAAATGCCAGCACAAACAAACATACAAATCGAAGCGCTGTTTTCCAGTAAATCATTATCAGCAATTGCTTGAACAAAAAAACAGACAAAAATCCCAGTGAGACCTATTGTTTTATTCAATCTGACCACCCGTCTAATATTCTTTTTTGCCATTGGCTAGCTCGAGTTTTTCCTTTTGAAAAATAATGCAGAGACGGAACCAATGATTTCATGTACATTCAACTCCATTTATGTCAGGGCGTATTATTACAAGTATAAAAGAGGATGATTTTCAATGACAGCAAACACGTATGATTTTAAAGAAATTTTAAACGGACTCGAAACATTTCATCATCATTGAAGCGATATGGTTGACATGATACACTTCATCCGCTAAAATGACTGATAGTCATTCATTTTTTAGAGGAGGTCTTCTATTTGCCAAAACAAACATCAGGGAAATATGAAAAAATATTGCATGCGGCCATCGAAGTCATTTCTGAAAAAGGGTTGGATAAGGCCTCCATTTCGGATATCGTGAAAAGAGCCGGGACTGCCCAGGGGACTTTCTATTTATATTTCTCATCAAAAAATGCGCTGATTCCGGCGATAGCGGAGAACCTTCTGACACATACGCTGGATCAAATCAAAAGCAAAATCGAAGGATACGAGCCTTTCTGGACAGTCATGGACATTTTAATTGATGAGACATTCAACATTACAAACCTTCATAAAGACATTATCGTACTTTGTTATTCAGGGCTTGCCATCGACCATTCATTGGAAAAATGGGAAGCCATCTATCAGCCGTATTATTCATGGCTTGAGACAATCATCGAAAAAGCCGCAGAAAACGGCGAAGTTATTCGGGATATAAATGTAAGATGGACGGCCAGAACGATCATCAATTTTGTTGAAAATACAGCTGAGCGGTATTATATCGGAGCTGAAAAAGATGAAGACATCGAAGTGTTCAAGAAGGAAATATTCACATTCTTAAAAAGAAGCTTAGGCGCAAGGTAAAAAATGACGGGCAGAAGCCGTTCATTTTTTATTTCTCTAAAAATGACTGACATTCATTCATATTTGAAAGGGTGCTGCATATGAATTGGCTCTTTGTTTTGATTGCAGGATTTTTGGAAGTGGTTTGGGCCACGGCGCTTAAAGGCGCAGAGACATTGTTAGACTGGACGGTCATCTTTATATTGATTGCCGTCAGCTTCATTTTACTCATTCGTTCATACCGGAAAATTCCGATGGCGTCAGCTTACACTGTATTTGTCGGTATCGGAACCGTCGGCACTTATGTTACCGGAATGGTTTTGGGGGAACCCTTTTCAGGAGGGCAAATTTTCTTTTTAACCTTGCTGTTAGCCGGAATTATTGGCATGAAGCTTTTCACAAAAGAACACGATACACAGTCAAGAGGTGAACATTGATGGCATGGTTTTTGCTTGTTGTTTCAGGAATTGAAGAAATGATCGCCGCCATCGCGATGAAATATGTAGACGGCACGAAAAAGAAATGGCCGATCATTGTAATGGTTGTTGGATTTGCTTTGTCATTTTACTGCCTTTCAAAAGCAATGCAGGTTCTCTCCGCCGGAGTCGCTTATGCAGTCTGGACCGGGATAGGGATCATCGGCATTACGGCCGTCAGCTTTTTTTGGTTTAAAGAACGGTTACAACTTCCGCAGCTGCTGTCGCTTTTATTGATCATTGTCGGGGTCGTCGGCCTGCGGCTTACATCTTAATATTTTGATTTACATTGGAGGATGTTTACATGTCTAATCAGCTGAAATTACGTCCGTTGGAAAGAGAAGATTTGCCATTTGTCCACCGTCTCAACAACGATGCGAAAATCATGTCTTATTGGTTTGAGGAGCCTTACGAAACGTTTGTGGAATTGCAGGATTTATTTGATAAACATATTCATGATCAAAGTGAACGTCGATTTATTGTGGAGAAAGAGACAGAGATGATCGGATTGGTTGAGTTGGTCGAAATTGATTATATTCACCGCAGAGCGGAGTTTCAAATCATTATTGATCCGGAGCATCAAGGCAATGGCTATTCATCCGTCGCGACTTATTTGGCAATGAACTATGCGTTTTCTGTATTAAATTTGCACAAACTGTATTTAATCGTGGATGAACAAAACAAAAAGGCCATGCACCTTTATAAAAAATCCGGTTTTTTCATCGAGAGCGAGCTCCAGGATGAGTTTTTCGTCGACGGTTTTTACCATAACGCCATCAGAATGTGCATTTTTCAGAAGAAGTTTTTAAAAATGAAACAATCGCAAGGGGGTATGGATGTGAAAGAATAGAGATGGCAAGGCCATCTCTAGTTTTTTACACCTAACTTGTCTTTCGCATTCTTCGGAATGTCGTCTTTCTCTACCTCTTCCCAAGACTTCACGCCTTTTTTATTTGAATAATATACACGTAAAAATGCATCTTTTCGAAGGTTTTTGTCCGCAGTAAATTCCATTGTTTTTTCATGGCCATCCTCGTCAAAACCGGCTAGCTTATAATTGAACATTTTATATTCTTTGCCGTCATCAGTTTTTGAAACATCTTCTTTCCCATCAGATGTAATTTGAACATAATATTGATCTGCTCCGAGCCGGTTCAGGTTGCATCCTGATAACACTGCTGCAAATGCGATATGCCGTTTCATATTCTTCACCTCATTTATTTGTTCTTTCACGATTGTAAGCCTCTTTCTTCAAAGAAAAAATTGAATCATATGACAAGAACATTACACTTTTGTAAGGTTAGCTGGCGGACATCGCGGTAACATTGAATGACAAATAATAATTTCCTTTTTATTGAAGTGGGTTTATAATGTGGAAAAAGGAGGGATCTTGATGAAGAAAATGATGGTGATGCTGACGTTTGTCCTTTTGGCAGCCTGGAATTTGAATGCCCAGCACACGCTGGCAAAAATCACAAAAGACGAAACAAAAGTGAGCTTTACAATGACTGAGGATAACAAAGGGTTTTTTATGGCGGACGGTACAAACAGCAAGTACTATCCAACATGGCCATACTACAAATTTACGATATTTGATGCGGAAGGCTGTACACTCAACATCAAACTGCAGAGGATCACTTTATCCGGAAATGCGATAACGTTAAGTGAAAAAGAGTTCACGGGAAATCATTTGAATTTAAGTGCGGCAGGTAAAGTAAGCGGAACACCATACCGAAATCATTATTTAGACATCACAAAGGTATCCGGCTGCGGTGACGTTGTCATCAAAGGCTTTTACGGCTTTGAGCATGAAGTGCCGGACGATTAAAATGACTTCTGCTAGAGTCCTTTTTTTCAAGGCTATTCATTTCGTTTGAAGCGATGTTAAGATCTTCATAAAATCGATAAGGAAACGAAACCGTCAAAGGGGCAGAGCCCCTCTTTTTTAGTGTGTTTTGAGAAATGATCAGGCATCTCTTTCAAATATCAGCTCAAAATAAGCCGCTGTCCCATATCCGGAAGTCCCTGGTGCGAAAATTTGAACGAATTTCCATCCTTCTTGGGCGTAATCATGGATGATTTGCTGATAATCTTCTTTTGGTTTTTTATTGAACGAGCTTAATTCTACTTTTACAAATTGATATTCTTTCATTTCAAAATCCCTCCTTTTCATGTTTATACGGTGAAAATACGAATAGGTTTCTTTTGGATGGAGCAGGCCTTGAGATCATTACTGAAAAAGAAGGGGTGAATACCAGAGTGAACTAAGTATATGTGTGTATTTCTTAAGTACTTACATAAGGGAGAAAACAAATGAAAAAACAGCACAGGCTATTGTTTAGTGCCATTATTCTACTCATTTTATGCTCTGCCGCCTGTTACGCTCTTTATCAGCATGTCGCAAAAGAGGCGGAACAGAAGGGAGGGGCAGTGCTTCGCCAGCCAGCTGCAAATTTTAGGCTGCCGGCAGTAAACGGTGGTGAAATAGAGCTGAAAAACCTTCAAGGAAAGGCTGTTCTTGTGAACTTTTGGGGGTCTTTCTGCGAACCTTGCAAAAGGGAAATGCCTGCCATTCAAAAAGCCTATGACCGTTATAAAGAAGCCGGTTTTGAAGTGGTTGCTGTCAATGTTCAGGAATCAAAGGCTGCGGTCAAACATTTTTTGGATCATCACGGTTTGTCCTTTCCGGCGGCATTGGATCAAACGGCTGAAGTCTACCGCTCATGGGAGATTTTCTATTTGCCTGCTTCTATATTTATTAATCCGGACGGTGTTATCGAGCGTATGTATGTTGGAGAAATGTCAGCCCGGCAGCTGGATCAATGGATAAACGAGCTGTTGAAAAACACTTGAGAGGGGAATTGCCTGCGTCCTTTTGAAATAGCAGCCGCTTTTTAACTGCCTCTTTTCCGGACCGGATTCATTTCAAATTCAAGTATAGACAAACACCTATTTCTCTTTTCTGTCATAAGGTAGCTCTGGAAAGGAGGAGCGGTACAGATGTTTTTTCATATTAAAGAATTGCAGTATCATGCAAAACCCGAAAAGCCTGATGCCTTATTTGCGAAAAAGCTGCAGGAAATACTAGGGGGGCAGTTTGGAGAAATCTCAGTTGCCTTGCAATATCTTTTTCAAGGCTGGAATGTCCGGGGAAATGGCAAGTACAAGGATTTGCTAATGGATACAGGGGCGGAGGAACTGGCCCATATTGAAATGCTGGCGACGATGATTGCGCGCTTGTTGGACGGAGCGCCTGTAGGCGATCTTGAAAAAGCGGCAAAAGATCCAGTTATCGGTGCCATTCTTGGAGGGATGAATCCGCAGCATGCGATTGTATCAGGGCTCGGAGCTATGCCGGCAGACAGTGTTGGGAACCGCTGGACCGCTGATTATATTATTGCTAGCGGCAATTTGCTCGCCGACTTTCGGGCAAATTTAAACGCTGAATCACAAGGACGCCTCCAGGCTGTTAGGCTCTACGAAACAACAACAGACCGCGGCGTCAAGGATATGCTGTCCTGGCTGATTGCGAGAGATACGATGCATCAAAATCAATGGATTGCGGCCATCAAGGAGCTGGAGGCAAAAGAAAATGTCGTCGTTCCAAGCACCTTCCCGAGGCGTCTCGAAAAAAGAGAAGTGTCCCACGTCTTATTTAATTTCTCGAGAGGAAATGAGAGCGCCGCCGGCAGATGGGCACATGGAACGAGCATGGATGGAGAAGGTGTGTTTCAATATGTTGAACAGCCGCAGCCGCTCGCAAAAAAGCCGATACTACAACCAGCCCCTTCTTATATACATGATACACCGCCTTCGGTCATTAAAAATCATGGGGCTGAAGCGCCGCCTCCACATCTGTATTGACAAATTGCCTGCATCCCCTTAGGTCATAATTCGGATCAAAGGAGAATAGCTATATTGAAGAATGGCTTTTTAAAGGGGGCGCGAGATTGAAAACATATAAGGAAACGGCGGTCTTTGAACATAAGTTTTGGCTTCAGGTCATGGGGGATCACGCCCGTTTTATTTTGGATTCTTTAGCTGAAAAAGAAAAGGAAGATATTCAGCAGGCGAAACGGTTTAAACAAACATTTGATGTATTGCTTAAAAAAGTGAATACTTCGGCTGATTTGTATTCCTTGACTCTGGAAGCAGAAGACTATGTCCTTCAGTTTAGGAAATTCAAACTGTCTATCATTAAAAGGCATTTAACAGGAGATATTAAAATTCATCTTTCCCCGACTTTCATCAATCATATGGTAAATGAGCTTGAAGAATATCTGCTGATCATGAAATATCTGAAAAAGCGGGAAGCACCGCCCGTTTTTCATGAGCTTCACCATCATATGCTATGGCTGATGGATGCGGCCGGACATGCCGGAGCGATCGCCGATGAACTTGATGCGGTTGAAAAGCGGCTGAAAGAAAAGAGCCAAGGGTTTGTAAAACATTTTGAGCAGTTTTATATAAAATCCGTGGAATTAACCGGCTACCTGAGAGCCAATGTGGAATCCTTTCCGGCTCTCAGAAAAATGAACAAAGATGTGAAGCTTGAAATAGAATTATTCAGAACATTTTTAAATGAAGTAGAAGAATTAGAATTGACAGAGCAGATGCTCGGGACATTTTCAGCGCTCATGGCCGACCATATGATGAGGGAAGAATGCTATTATTTAATGAAAATCGCAGAATCGACAAATGCGCAAAAACCTGCGTGTGATCCAGCAAAACCAAGACTTCAGGAAAAGTAAAACCATCGGTTTTGCTTTATTTTTTTGCGCGGAAACAGGGCATCTAACAATTCATACATCTGATGATACAGCCTGATATATGTTAAGATGGCAAATAGCATCATTTTTTTGTTGTTATATTCAGAATACATAAACAGTCCCGTCCGCGTTCTTTTTTTGACTTCAGAAAGAACGGAGGATTTTGATTGAAGATCAGGAAAATCAAAATATCAGATGGAGAAAACGTTCTCAAGCTGTGTCAAAGATTAGATCAAGAATCCGAGTTCATGATGTATGAACCGGGAGAACGCCAAATAGAACAGGTTGTCAGCCAGCTCGTCTCAGATCTTTGTATGTGAGCGGAACGGGAGATGAATCGGATATATAACGGCGATCAGAGGACAAGCTAATAGAACACGGCATCGTGCCCATATTGTAATAGGCATTCTTCAAGCGTATACAGGACAGGGAATAGGTATCCGCCTCTTTATCGAAGGGAGAAAGCATTCGATGATGGTGAATGGAACATATGTTGATGAGTATTTCATGGCCGAATTCATATAAAAGGGAATGGAGGTTTCTTATGAAGGACGAGCACCGCAATATCATGTCCGCTGTCAGCTATTATAAAACCGAGCGTACCATTGATGGCAATCAGCAGCATTATACGAAAAAACAGTATGATATTTACTTATATGAAGACAAAATTTTAACAGGGAACCGCCATTTTTCTTTGGAGCATGTCAATGATGTATCATACAGGCCTATTTCGGATGCTGGTTTGCTTTACCTTCATACAAATCAAGGGGTATTTGCATTTGAAGTGGATGTTGATCCGGCGCATTTTATCAAATCTTATAAAAAACTGAAAAATTCAATTAAATAAATTACAATATATATGCAGTTTTTAGCAGTAAATGCTAGAATGAATGTTGGGATTTTTGCGGAAGGGTGTACGCGTGCCGTCAGAAAGTACTTTTAAGCAGAAATTTACATACCGTTTGGCCTTGTTGAATTCATTATAGTTACCAGGCTTATGTCACTTGGCGCTGTTTGCTTTTCACTGCTATGCTTGAAAAGAGCGCCCATTCAGTCTGTTGGTGCAGGTTTTAAGTGCCTTTTCCAATTTTCTTTAAAAATAATAGTCCTTGGCGTTTACAGATTTTCTAAATCCATACCGATTCATTTTCAATTAGAGAAGAGAGGACAGGACAGCTTAATGAAAAAGAACACACAGAATACGATTCAAAAAATCGTAGATGCCGGATATCATCTGTTTGCTCAAAATGGATATTCGGCAACATCTGTAGATGAGATCATGAAAGAAGCCGGATACTCCAAAGCTACATTTTATTTATATTTCAAATCTAAGGAGACGCTGTTTCTACATATTATGAATGAGCAGATGGAAGAGCGGTTTCAAACCAGTATGAGATGTTTTCAGAAAAAGAATTTGAGGGGACTGCTGACAGGAATTGAACACTTGATTCAAACGACAAATAAGGAGCATTCGACAGCTTTGTTTTTGGAATTTATGGCAAACAGCCACAGATACCCTGAAATTCAGAGGAAAATGTCTTTGTTATATGAACGGTGGAGAGAGTTTTTTGTCGTTTTGATTGAGCAGCTTCAGGATGAAGGGATCGTTCAAAACCAGCTTCATCCAAGAGTGATGGCAACAACATTGATTTCGATTTTTAACGGCTATAACAACCAACATTATGCAGACCCCTCGATTAATAAACAGGAACAGCTCCAATCCATCATTTTTTTGCTCAACCCAAAAATATATTCCCAAATTAAACAAAAAATAATGAATATATAGCAGGATGCTAAAATAGCTGCCGGCTCGGCCGGCGGCTTCAGGGTGTCGCTAAACCCTCACATTTGTTGTCAGGCCTGCTGGGTCCGTGCTCACGAATAAGAAAGGAACGGCTGCTACAGCTCTGCCGCCTTGTCTGAACGCCGCATTCTGTGAAAGTCAGCTCTGTGTCCGTCCTTCCTGAACTGCAATGTTCTGAATCACGCTTTAAAAAGCATGGCAAAATCCGCCGGAATACAGCTCATTCTGCCTATGCGAGGCGTGCCTCCGACTCTGCCCTTTTTATAATTTCAGCCGCTGTTTCTTCTGGGGTCAAATCAGATGAATCGATCCAAAGTCCTGATTTTGGATTTTCATTTTTCAGGATGTTATAAAGAGGTTCGATTTCCCAATTGGAATAGCCTGTTTTGTTTCGCAGCTTTTCTCTCTCCATAATAGCTTTGACATTCGGGTTTAGCGTAATAAAGTAAAGAGGCTTTGCTGCAAAGCTTTCAAGAAAGGAATGAACCGCTTTTCCCAAATAGATGTCCTGTAAAACGACGGCGAACCCTTCTTTGTAATACATTTCTGCAACTTTTGCCGCGATAGTGTAGCGAAGCTTCAACTGTTCTGCCGCACCTTGCGGATCATCTGGTGACATGTCAATGCTTCCTTTCACAATCATCTTTCGAAATAGATCTCCCCGGACATGAACACTTTGTTCAAATTGTTCGGACAGCAATTGAGCAATCGTCGATTTTCCCGAGGCCATGATCCCGGTGACAATATAAATTCCCTTATTTAACATCTTCATCACTCCCGCCCAGAATAAAGAGCCTCCTGAAACCATATAAGTTGATGATGAAACATTTTAATGTTCTTCTCTCAGCTGCGGTCAAATTCCTTCTGAATCATCACAGCTCTTATAAAAAAAATGAAACTTTAAGTTCATATGAACGTAAACATAAGTGGAATGATTTTAAAGTCATACGAATTAATCAACAGCAGGTAAAAGGGGTGAACAAAAGTGAAAGTCATGATCGGCTCCATCATACTTCTTTTTATTATCGGGTTTGGAGTATGGCTTATGTTAAGCCCGCTTTTTAAAAAAGTCGGGAGCGGAGCAAGCAAAATCAAGAAAACGCTGGAGGATGACCGAGATGAATGAAAAACAAACCAAAAAGAACAAAAACAAAGCATTACTTGGCGGAATTATTGTCGCCGCCGCTTTAATTGTGGCGGGATTTACGGCTTCCCTTTTCATAGAGAAAATCCCGAACGGCTATGTCGGGGTCGTCTATTCCCCAAATGGCGGTGTGAAATCAGAAACGCTTGATCAGGGATGGCACTTTGTCGGACTGTTTGACAAAGTCACAAAATATCCGGTTCGGATGCAGACTGTAAACAATCAGGATATTCAAGTGGCAACCTCAGACGGAAAAAACATTTCGATGGATATTGCCTATAACTATGTCGTACAGCCTGATAAAGTCGTAGAATTGTTTAATAAATTCGGAGCGGTCGATATTGGATCGATAGAAAACAGCTATCTGAAAACGAGATTATGGGATGCTGCAAGAAAGTCAATTTCAAAATACTCCGTGATTGATACCTACGGAGAAAAGTCATCCGATGCGGCCGCAGAAGTGCAAAAAACATTTGCCGATGATATGAAGAGGCTCGGGTTTGTGATTGATGACTTAACCCTTGGGGTTCCAAAGCCGGATAAAGCAACACAAGAAGCGATTGACGCGCGCGTGAAGTCTTCGCAAGAGCTCGAAAGAACGCAGACAGAGCTTAAGATCGCCGAAGCGGAAGCGAAAAAGAAAAAAATTGAAGCTGAAGGTATCGCCGAGTACAATGAAATTATTAAAAAATCAATGTCAGATGAAATGATTCAATATCAGTGGATCCAAAAATGGGACGGAAAAATGCCGAAAGCCACGGGCTCCAATTCGTTAATTCAGCTGCCGAAAGATGACGCCGGCAAATAAAGCGTAAAAAACCCCTTATTTTTAAGGGGTTTTTTAAAGCTGATATAAAATAAAGAATAGTGAGGAACACATTCAGAAAGGGGGAATAAATGGTGTTGGCTCCAAATGACATCCTTGCTACATGGAGAAAGTTCGACCGATTTCCTATGGAAACGCTGACGAAGGCGTGGTTTTATCATCAGGCGGGTGATCGGAAACAGCGGGATTTATCTCTAATGAAAGAGCACCACCAGCAATACGGCATTTCCGGCAATTGTTTTGATCTGGCGATTTGGCTGCTTGATGAATTGAAAAATGACGGAGTAAAAGCGTATCCGATCGGCCATCATCTCAAAACAGACAGGGCGCATGCTGCGGTGATCGCATTGGATGAGAAGGGGCGGCGCTTTTTATGTGATTTAGGTGACCAATGGCTGAATCCGATCTTGATAGATTTCGAGTCTGAAGATTTTACAGATGAAAAGTTAAGCGGTTTTTTTCCCGCCGCACAAGTTCAAATCAAATCAGCAGCATACCGCATTAAAGTCATTTATCACAGGCCGAATGGAAAAAGCTCGAAACAAGTCTATGATCCGGAACCTGTAGACATGAAGCTTTTTTTAGAAGCGGCGGAATATTCGCAGAATACATTCAAACCGGAGCCTTTGTTAGAATGCAGAATCCCATATCAAGATGAAACTGCACACTGGGAATTCAGCGGCTGGAACAGTCGGCTGAGCACAAGCAGCGGTTTATTTCAGGAAGCAAAGCCGAATTCAATCGAAGGGTGGGCGGAAAAAATCCATCAAATGACCGGCTTCGACAAGAATGTTTTGATCAGCGCATTAGATGTATATCATTCCGCTTGAAGAAATATCTTCTCGTTTCTATTGAAAAAAACTCATTTTATACATATCATTTGGAAAGAGGATAGGAGAGGATAACATGAGCCACTATGATCAACAATACAACGAAATCATTCAAAAAATCATTGAATCCGGGATTTCTGATGAAGAATATCAAGTGCGGACGAGATGGGATTCAGACGGCACACCTGCTCACACATTGAGCATCATGAGTCAAAACATGCGTTTTGATAATTCCGAGGTGCCGATTTTGACCACCAAAAAAGTAGCCTGGAAGACAGCTATAAAAGAGCTGTTGTGGATTTGGCAGCTGAAGTCCAATGATGTACAAACCCTTAACGATATGGGCGTGCATATTTGGGATCAATGGAGACTGGAAGATGGCACGATCGGTTCAGCATACGGCTATCAATTAGGAAAGAAAAACAGAACGGTCAACGGCCAAAAAGTCGACCAGGTGGATTATTTGCTCCACCAATTAAAGCATAACCCGTCATCCCGCAGGCATTTGACAATGCTGTGGAATCCCGATGATTTGGATGACATGGCGCTGACGCCATGCGTATATGAGACGCAGTGGTATGTCAAAGAAGGAAAACTGTCTCTGGAAGTAAGGGCAAGAAGCAATGATATGGCATTGGGCAACCCGTTCAATGTGTTTCAATATAATGTCCTCCAGCGCATGATTGCCCAAGTTCTTGGTTATGAGCTTGGCGAATATATCTTCAATATCGGCGACTGCCATATATACACGCGCCACATCGACAATTTAAACATTCAGATGAAACGGGAGCAGTATGCGGCTCCAAAGCTTTGGATCAACCCGGATATTAAAGATTTTTACGACTTTACGATCGATGATTTTAAACTCGTTGATTATAAACACGGGGACAAGCTGGCATTTGAAGTGGCAGTGTGATGATAACAGGCGGGGGAACCGCCTGTTTTTTCATAAATGAAGGAGGAATCGAATTGGCGAAAAGGCTGGCTTGTCTTCATGCCCATCACTCGAATATTGGATATGCAGAACGTGTGTTTTCTCAATATAATATAGAGCTTGTCCACTTTGTCGATCCAGGTTTGCTGCATCAATTAACGGCAGATCAAACCTTCAATGCTGCACAAAAAGCAAGAGAGCAAATCGAATGGATGGCATCATGCCGTGCAGACGCAATTTTGATCACTTGCACAAATTATATTGCGGTTTTACAGGAGGCGGAATTTTCCATTCTCGTGCCGGTTATAAACATTGATGAACCGTTCTTTGAACAAATCTGCCAAACCGAGAAGCGGCAATTGATGCTTTTTTCTAATCCCGCAACTGTTGCAGGGACAATGGAACGTCTGAATGAATACGCGCGTCAGCGGAAAAAATCCCCGGATGTGGAGTGTATAATTCTTGAACATACTTTCGATCTCATCATGCGTGGATATAAAGAAATGTACGATGCTGAGATCGAGAAACATATAAAGCAAATCGCAAATAACGAAAACAGGCTGCTCTCCGTTGCTCAGTTATCCATGGTTGATGCCGCTAAAGCGGCGGAAAATTCATCATCTGAGATGATCATCAATCCGCTCGATCCGCTAAAACATCATGTGGCAGGTTTACTGAAATTAGAGAGACGGCAGGGGATCGCAGAAAATGAAAAGCTATAATAGCCGCTTTTAAAGGATGGGGGATCGAAAAAACTGATCATCCGTCCTTTTTTTACATGTTTTAGAGGGATTACAGGCATTCACATCCAATTTATAACATAGAAGTAAACTGGATGGTTTGCCCGCTTTATTTTCGAGATGCAGACAAGCCTTCCCGTCCACACTTCAGCGCTCACATTAAAAGAAAGAGGTGTACTTAGAATGGTTCATTCACAAAAACCTTCTGATGTGTCTCTAAATCCCGAATTGAGGTCCCGTGCCAAAGCTGATTTTTTAAAGCATCACAACCGTTTGACGGAAATTGAACATCTGAAAGCAAGGATGCAAAATCTCATTCAGCATGTCGAAACCTCTCAAAGCGTTGAGGTGACAGATGCAAGGGTGACGGCCGAAGGAGAGGCGACTGCACTGTTGAAAGAGCGGCTTGACAAGGAATATCATAAACTGCTTGGCAAAATCACCCGCGAAGTTAATGTTGAAGATTTCGGGGCTGTTCCTGATGGAAGGGATAATACGGAAGCTTTCCGCAATGCAATCGGGAATGGACGAGTTAGAGTGAACATTCCGGCGGGCGAATATCTTGTTCAAGGAATCAAGCTCCCGTCTTGGACATATCTTGTCGGACAAGGCAAAGGTGTCACAATCATTAAACTTCATGAGGACACCCCGGCACATGAATGGGTCATCACGAATGATGATTATGAAAATGGAAACCGTAATATTTTTGTCCAGGGGATGACTTTAGACTGGAATCCGGACAGACAATGCGGAGTGAGAAACCCTGGAGGACAGTTTTCCAGCTGCTTAACGTTTGCAAAAGTCGAATTTGGCTGGATTAAAGATATTGAAGCCGTCAATGCAGGTCTTCACGGAATTGATATCACATCTCCGACATATGATCATTTGCCTGATACGGACTGGACAAAGGACGGCTCCAAGTATATCTGGATCGATAACTGTGTCACATATGGCGCGGGCGATGACGGCATAACTACGCATTACAGCGAATACATCTTTATTTCAAACTGCCATTCTGGAGACCCGCGCGGCACAGAGCACGCCGAAGGCATGTCCAACTCCAACGGTATCGAGATTGATGATGGGTCAAAGCATGTCTGGCTTTTAAATAACGTGACAAGCGGAAACATTCGCGGGGTGGAGGTGAAAGCCCACGAAATGTGGCCGGCTTCCCAAAACGTCCATATTATCGGCCACATATCCTACCGGGATGTCCGCGCTTTTGACCTCCGGCATATCGGCCACCACCAGGCATCAGATCCGGAAAGCACCACAGCATACGATGTAACGCTCATTGATTGTACAGCGGTTGAGCCTGTCTTCAATTCCCTGTATGAGAATGTTACTCCGAGAGCGCTCGTTGTTTCAGCCTATAAGAATATTTATGTAAGCGGATTCACGGCGATCGGAAATCCGGATTACGACTATGGCGGCTATCCTGTTGTGGCATTGCAGTACCGAAGTCAAAACATTACGATCAATGGGATTAAGATTCGCGGATTTAAAAAGGCCGGTGTCGATATTAATTTATCGGGAGGGGCAAATAAAACCGATCATGTCAAAATATCAAACTTTGATTTTTACCATTCCGCTCCTATAGGAATATCGATCGGAGGCGGACTCTATTACGTCAATATTATGAACGGAACAATGATAACAGAAGGCGGGACGGCAGGCATCCAATCGCCGAACAGTCAGGCCGTCATCATCGGGGTTCTGGCGGAGGGGTACAGTGCTGCTGCATCCATTAAAGGTCAAACCTATCAGCAGATGCCCGTCAGTTTAAAGGGCGGCGCCCAGATTGCAACCACCTCCGGTTTTGCCTTTAATCAAACAAGCGCCGTCATTGCCGGAACCGGAGATATTACGGCAAAAGGTGAAAGAAATGCGGTCATCGGAGCTTCGGGCGGTTCAAGCACAGAGGGCTCCCGTGCATTTATCACAGCTTCAAACAATTCCCATATTACAGGCAACAGTGTTTCCAGAACGATTCTGTCCTCTGAAAGCATTACACTGGAAGAGCCGTACACAGTGGCTGGAGGTCACCAGTCAATCAAATGGCTTCTTGACTCCCGCTATGGAAATGGAGCATTTGCGGGGGCAATAACCTCTTCATTAACCGGCTATGGAGAATATTTTGAAAGTGAAAGCGGGCAGTTGATCGATACAGGCACAATCGTCGCCCTAAAAGGAGAAAAAATGGCCCCCGCACAAAGCGGAGATGATTTGCTTGGGGTTGTATCGGAAACAGCCGCTTTTGTTTCGGGGGCATCTAGCTTCACCTGGCAGAGCCGCTATTTGACAAACGAGTTTGGCGGATTGATTTATGAGGAAGTAACCGATATCGAAACAGGAGAGCTGATTCGCCTGCCGAAACAAAATCCAGACTATAACAAGGCTTTGGAAGACGGATACCTTTCACGTGATGCCAGAGATGAATGGCATGTAGTCGGGCTTTTGGGCAGGCATTATGTACGTATTGACGGCACAGTGCGTCAAGGAGATTATTTAGGAGCGCTTAACGGCATAGGGACAAAAGCAGCCGAAGGTTCTTGGAAGGTGATCAAAATAACCGCTCCTTACACTCCTGAAAAAGGATACGGAATCGCTCTCGCCTTAATCAAATAACGTGCGGCATAAAGATGGTCAGAAGAAAAAATATCCATTTTGAAGTGCTCATCCATAAAATGAAGATGTATGACAAAATCAAAGGAGTGATCGAATGAAAAAGCTGATGTACATGTTTTCCGCATTGCTTCTGACCGGAGCCATTTTTACTGTTAAAGCCGATGCCAAAAAAACCGCATCCCGTTCTTCCGATGAACAGCTCAACATGAAACAGCTAAAGGTCAAAGAATATTTTAATGGATATGACGGAACGTTTATTTTGCGAAACATCAAAAACGGTCAAACCTTTGTCTATAACAAAGAAAGGGCTTATAAAAGGCTGACGCCTGAATCCACTTTCAAAGTGGCAAATGCGCTGATCGGATTGCAGACGGGGGCAGTCAGAGACGAATATGATGTCAAGCGCTGGGACGGCATTGTAAGGGAGTTTGATTCTTGGAACCGTGATCATACCCTGGGATCGGGGATGCGCGAATCCGTCATTTGGTATTATCAGGCGATGGCCAGAGACATCGGCAGGGAGCACATGGAAGATTGGCTTCGAAAGATTTCTTACGGAAACCAGGATATAAGCGGCGGAATCGATCAGTTTTGGCTCGACAGCACGCTGAAAATTTCTCCGCTGGAACAGGCGGATTTTATGGAAAAGCTTTATGAAGAATCGCTTCCATTTAACAAGTCCGTGATGAAAACGGTAAAGCGGATGATGATTCAAGAAGAAACAGACAGCTACATACTTTACGGCAAAACAGGCACAAGGCTGTCCGATATGAAGCTGGGCTGGTTTACAGGGGTCATTAAAAACGGCGGCAGAACTTATGTATTCGCCACAAACATAAATGGCATAGGTTCAAATGCAAAAGCCATTACGCACAGCATATTAAAGAAATACCGATTAATAGACGAATAAAAATGTTGAGATGAAATGTCGATCTTTTACACAATCTAAACGTCTTTTACACAAAAAAACCGAAAAGCGTAAACAATCCTCCCTTAACCTGGTGATAAAACCAGGTTAAGGGAGTTTTTTTATGTTGAAGAGATGGACGATTCGATTACTGCTTATTGCGGCTGTGCTGCCAGGGCTTTCTGGAGGTGCTGCATCGTCAACGCAGCATGCAAAAGGAGCTGCAAGATATGATGATGTTTTGTATTTCCCGAAATCACGCTATCCTCAAACAGGGGCGCATATCAGCGATGCCATTAAAGCCGGTCATTCCGATGTCTGTACAATCGAAAGAGAAGGAGCGGATAAGCGGCGCCAGGAGTCTTTAAAAGGGATTCCGACGAAACCGGGATATGATCGTGATGAATGGCCGATGGCGATGTGTGAGGAAGGAGGAAAGGGGGCATCAGTGAGATATGTCGCTTCAACAGATAACCGGGGGGCAGGCTCCTGGGTCGGCAGCAGGCTGAGCGGATATGCCGATGGAACAAAAATTTTGTTTATTGTTCAGTGAAAGCAAAAAAAATGTATTGCTTTAATTTTTTTTCCCTTAGGAAACTTTTTTGTTGACAGTAACTGTAAAGTTAGAGATAATAAGTGTGTAAGCATATTATGAATTCCTCTTTTTCAGGTTCGCCACCCAAACAATGGGCATGGTCTCGAACCTGATTTTTTTGATCAATGCTATGTTAATCAACTATGTTGTTTTTTGATAAAAACAAACAAATATTCTATATTATGATAAAAGACATCTGTTTGGAGGGATTATAATGACGTTAAGAGAACTGATTGAAGAAATTAAAAAGTTAAATTCAGCAGAACAACACCGCTTAAAAGAATTCTTTATCAATTCTCTATCATCCTTTTCAAACAGTGGACCTGTTTTTCAAGAAGTAACAGAACGGAAAAATAAAAATGGCTATAATTGTGTACGTTGCTCTTCTAAGCAAGTTGTGCGTTTCGGTAAGTATAAAGTGAAAATGGGACTAAAAGAAGTTGAACGCCAACGATACCTTGTAAAAATTGCAAAAAGACATTTACTGATGTAATGTCTACTACGCTATACCGTACTCATAAGCCAGATAGATGGTTAGACTTCATTAAATGTATGTTAGAAGGTTATTCTCTTCGAAAATCAGCAGACCTTATTGGTAATGTTCATTATGTCACTCTATTTTATTGGAGACACAAAGTATTGTCTGCTATTAAACAAATGGACTTTGATACATTTTCAGGGATTGTAGAGATGGATAAAACATATTTCCTTTACTCTGAAAAAGGTAAAAGAAACATAGAAGGACGCAAACCTCGTAAGCGTGGAGGTTCATCTAAGTTTCGTGGTATTAGCCACGAACAAGTTTGTGTTTTAATCGCAAGAGACTGCCAAAAAGCCGCTTATTCCGGGGTGCTTGGAAAAGGCCGGATTGTCAAATCTCAATTAGATAAGGCTATTGGCTCTAAATTAACTTTTGACAACACGCTTTGCGCTGGAGGGTTTTTTCTGCCTATGCCAAAAGCAAAGGATTAGAACATTATCGGTTTAAATCGGATAGAACGGAGCGTGTCAAGGGTCTTTATCACATCCAAAATGTTAATAATTACCACAGTCGTTTAGAAGGTTGGATACAACGATTTAATGGTGTGGCAACAAAATACCTTGACCATTATTTGAGTTGGTTTCAATTCTTAGATATTGTTAGTCATCGAAATGATAATGCATCTACTACTAAATGCTTGTAGATTGTTGTTTAATTCCGATTAATAAAACTTATTATTCTTTGAGAACGTATGAATTATAAAATAACAAGCGAGAAAAGAGATGGTACCACTTTGGATAAAAAAAATATAATATTTCACCTTATAGGAGCGTTGGTTTGTTTTATGTTGTTTGTTTTAGGGATGATATTCTCAGACCAATTCCCTCTAATGATTTTAATAGGGATATTAGGGTTTTCTGGATTTTCTTACTTAATATTCAGGATATTTATGAATATAAAAACAGGAACAAATCACAATAGTTGAACATAATTAGTTAAATGTTGTAGTTATAGCAGGGTTTTTCATAAAAATCCTGCTATATATTTAAAATCAACATTATTAGTTAACATAGCTTTGATCAAAAAAAGCCGCCGGTTTCCCGGCGGTTCTGAGTAAGCCCCATGATTAATGAACGGTTCGGAAAACGCCGATCACCTTGCCGAGAATGATCACATTCTGCAGGATAATGGGCTCCATCGTCGGATTTTCCGGCTGGAGGCGGATATGGGTCTCTTCTTTGAAAAACCGCTTGACTGTCGCTTCGTCATCTTCGGTCATGGCCACGACGATATCTCCATTGATTGCGGTACTCTGCTGCTTTACAATTACATAATCTTTATCCAGTATCCCTGCATCAATCATGCTTTCCCCCATAATCTCGAGCATGAAAACATGTTCATCCGGCGGAGCCAGGCGGTCAGGGAGCGGAAAGTACTCCTCGATATTTTCGACGGCAGTAATCGGCATCCCGGCCGTTACCTTTCCAATGACGGGAACGTTGACAACCTGGTTTTTCGGAATGTGAATCTCTTCTTCGGTATCCAGGATTTCGATCGCTCTCGGCTTCGTCGGGTCTCTTCTGATCAGCCCCTTTGTCTCAAGTCTTGCCAAGTGGCCGTGTACGGTAGAACTTGATGCCAGGCCGACCGCTTCGCCGATTTCCCTGACGGAAGGCGGGTAGCCTTTGCGCTTCACTTCTTCTTTAATGAAACGCAATATATCAAGTTGTCTTTTTGATAGCTTCGTCATGATCTGCACCTCAAAACGTCGATTTTAGGTAGATTATAGCATGTTTTTCCTCGAAGTACAAACATAGGTTCGAAAAAAACAATTGACAGAAACATTTGTTCGTATGTATACTGAAAGCACAAAAAGCGAACAAATATTCTGTTTGGGGTGATAGATTTGAATAGGGAATCATTGATTTTCGTCAGTCTGTTTACTGCTGTGATCAGCTTCTGTGTTCTGTTTTTGTCTTTTGCCGGAAAGATGGAGGAAAGCAAGCAATATGTTAAAATAGAAGTTCAAGAAGGAGATACTTTATGGGAGATTGCCGACCACATCGAGGGCGGCAAGTCCGCTGACAAGCAAAAATTCATTGAGTGGGTTGCCGACAAAAACGATCTGCCGACATCTGTCATCAAACCCGGCGATGTTCTGATTCTGCCGGTAACAAAGCAGCATTCTGACCGATATCAGCTTGCAGAAGTAGAGTAAGAAGGATGAGGGGATTTCCATGAACGCGATTATATACACCAGGGTGAGCACGACGAAGGAGCAGCAGGAAACCTCCTTAAAACGGCAGGAAGAGGAGCTTGCATCACTTGCAGCCGAACACGGCATGACCGTTGTAAAAGTCATTTCCGAACAGGCGAGCGGATATGAAATGGACCGGGACGGTGTATTCGATTTGCTTGATGAAATAAAAAGATCAGAAGTGGATGCTGTATTGATCCAGGATGATACAAGGCTTGGAAGAGGAAACGCCAAAATAGCCCTCCTTCACTGCTTATATAAAGAAGGGGTTCGAATTTATACACTCGCACACAGGGGACAGCTGGAACTTTCCGAGGCCGACTCAATGGTTTTGGAAATCGTCGGCATCGTGGAAGAATACCAGCGGAAAATACATAATCTTAAGATTAAAAGAGGGATGAAGAAAGCGGTCGAAAACGGCTACCGCCCGGAAAGGAATCTAAAAAACCAACATGAAGGAAACGGGAGGGAGCGGATTGAAGCCCCGCTTTCAGAAATCATTCGGCTCAGGGAAAACAAGCTGACGTTTGCAGAGATTGCAGCCGTTTTAAGGGGCTTTGGCTACAGCATATCGAAAGCTACCGTACACCGCCGCTATCAGGAGTATAAGAGCAGCCAGCCGGATTCATTTGTTGTCAAACGAGAGCGAATTTAGTAGTATGAATGATAAACAAATCAAAGGAGCATATTATGATTTCCAAAGAAAAAATAGCCAGAATCAATGAGCTTGCGAAAAAATCAAAAACCGGCTCTTTGACGGAGGAAGAAAAAGCAGAACAGCAGAAGCTGCGCCAGGAATATTTGAATGGTGTCCGCGCATCTATGAAAAACACGCTGAAAAATGTGACAATCGTAGATCCGGAAGGCAATGATGTGACGCCGGAAAAGCTCAAAAAGGAAAAAAACCGCCGCCTTCATTAATTTTAGGGAATACGTCAATATCGTATTCCCTTTTTGTGTATAATATTGAAATAAAAGGAGCATAACGAGATCAACCACCATTTTTCAGACGCTTTCTGAGCTGAAATGGTTGTGAAAACTGATGGGTAGATTTATGATAAGAAAGTAGAGTACATACAGGAAGGGGATAAAAATGAAAACGATTGAATTAAAATCTGTCGCAACGATACGGACACTATCCATAGACGCCATTGAAAAGGCAAAATCCGGCCACCCAGGCATGCCGATGGGGGCTGCTCCGATGGCTTATTCGCTTTGGACAAAAATGATGAATGTAAACCCTGAAAACCCAAGCTGGTTTAACAGAGACCGATTTGTGTTATCTGCCGGACATGGTTCAATGCTGCTGTACAGCATGCTTCATTTAAGCGGGTATGATGTATCGATGGAAGATCTAAAGAATTTCCGCCAATGGGGCAGCAAAACACCAGGTCATCCTGAATTCGGACATACTCCTGGCGTTGATGCGACGACAGGCCCGCTCGGTCAAGGAATCGGAATGGCTGTCGGAATGGCGCTTGCAGAACGCCATCTTGCAGAAACTTACAATCGCAGCGAATATCGTGTCGTTGACCATTATACATACAGTATTTGCGGTGACGGGGATTTAATGGAAGGAATCTCATCGGAAGCGGCTTCACTTGCAGGCCACCTAAACCTCGGCCGTTTAATCGTGCTTTATGATTCCAATGATATTTCCCTTGACGGAGATTTAGACCGCTCTTTCTCTGAAAACGTGAAGCAGCGCTTTGAAGCAATGAACTGGGAAGTGCTCTATGTAGAAGACGGGAATAACATCACTGAAATTACAGCAGCGCTTGAAAAAGCGAAGCAGAATGAAAACCAGCCGACATTAATTGAAGTGAAAACAACGATCGGTTTCGGATCTCCAAACCGTGCGGGAACTTCAGGCGTTCACGGCGCTCCTCTCGGTGCAGAAGAGGCTGAGCTGACAAAAGAAGCGTATGAGTGGACATATGAAGAAGATTTCCATGTTCCTTCTGAAGTATACGATCACTTCAACGAAACGGTGAAAGAGGCTGGCAAGCGCAAGGAACAGGAATGGAATGAACTGTTCTCCGCATACAAAAAAGCTCACCCGGAGCTTGCAGAACAACTTGAATTGGGCATCAAAGGAGAGCTTCCTGCTGACTGGGAAAAGGAAATTCCTGTTTATGAGAAAGGAAGCAGCCTGGCTTCACGCGCATCTTCCGGAGAAGTGCTGAACGGAATCGCGAAACAAGTGCCGTTTTTCTTTGGCGGCTCTGCCGATCTGGCTGGTTCCAATAAGACGGCGATCAAAAACGGCGGCGATTTTTCAGCAAAAGACTATGCCGGCAGAAACATCTGGTTCGGCGTCCGCGAATTTGCCATGGGTGCAGCTTTAAACGGAATGGCTCTTCATGGCGGTCTCCGGGTGTTTGCCGGAACATTCTTCGTCTTTTCAGACTATTTGAGACCTGCGATTCGTCTTGCCGCTTTAATGGGGCTTCCGGTCACATATGTATTTACACATGACAGCATCGCAGTGGGAGAAGACGGTCCGACGCATGAACCGATTGAACAGCTTGCATCTCTCCGCGCCCTTCCAAATCTGTCTGTCATGAGACCTGCTGACGGAAACGAAACAGCTGCGGCATGGAAGCTTGCACTTCAATCAGACAACCAGCCGACTGCGCTTGTCCTTACTCGTCAAAACTTGCCGACGATCGACCAGTCTGCCGAAACGGCATATGAAGGTGTTGAAAAAGGAGCTTATGTCGTGTCTAAGAGTCAAAATGAAAAGCCAGCTGCCATTCTGCTTGCAAGCGGCTCAGAGGTCGGACTTGCGATTGACGCACAAAGCGAACTGCTGAAAGAAGGCATTGATGTATCAGTTGTCAGCGTGCCGTCTTGGGACCGCTTTGAGAAGCAGTCAGCTGAGTATAAAAACGCTGTCCTTCCTTCTGATGTGACGAAACGTCTTGCAATTGAAATGGGATCGCCGCTCGGATGGGACAGATATACAGGTACTGAAGGCGATATTCTCGCCATTGACCAATTCGGCGCATCCGCTCCTGGGGAAACGATTTTGAAGGAATACGGCTTCACTCCAGCGAATGTTGCAGACCGCGTGAAAAAGCTTTTAAATCAATAATGACATCGCATGGGAAAGAGAATGATCTCCGAATCATTCTCTTTTCTTTTGTTTCGACAAAATTAGTCGCTTCTTTTATCATCATCAGACAATTATTTCTAATCTCCTTTTGTATAATAGAAAGCATATATTCATCAGAATCGCAATACTAAGGGGGATTAGACAGTGATGGAACGCCATTATTATACGTATCTGATAGAAGAGGAATTTGCCAGTCACTATTTTGGAAGAGAATCTGTCATGTACAAGCTTTTTTATGATTACCATTGGACAAGCCCCGAAAATAAACAATCTCAATTAGCTGCCAGACAAATCGAATATATTACAAAGCCGATACCGGTTTCCCATATACATAAGAGGCTGAAAATGAACCTGAGCCGGGAAGATTATACACAGGTTGACTGTATTTACAGATTGCTCGTTCCAAAGGGGAGCGCTTCGTTCATTATGAAAGATCGCTATATTGAAATTTTAGCTAACGGCCAATTTGATGCAGAAACCGTTTTCTTTGAAGTGTTGCGGAAAGTGAGTCCGTGTTTTCTAGCAATGGACTTTAGCATGGAACGATACGGCTGGCTGAATCCTGTGAAAGAAAGAAATTTTGTATAAAAAAAAGAATTTGGACTGTAAATGTTGTATAATAGCATTTGGTTTAGTAAACTTTATACGAGACAACATGAAGGAGGAAATTACATGGATTTATGGGTTGTCATCCTAGTGGGCGTTTTAGCATTGCTCGCAGGTGTTGCACTCGGATTTTTTATTGCTCGTAAATATATGATGAACTATTTGAAAAAGAATCCGCCAATTAATGAACAAATGCTGCGCATGATGATGATGCAGATGGGTATGAAACCATCCCAAAAGAAAATCAATCAAATGATGAAAGCCATGGAAAATCAAACGAAATAATACGAATGCGATTATGACATAGAAGGAACATGGTTATAAAATAAAAAACCCATTTTTCTGGGTTTTTTATTTTGATCTATGATTATTGTGTGTTGCTGCCGAGAGATCGTTTTTGGTATTCCAAGAGAAGGATATCTAGCTGCTGGCTGTGCTGTATAGTAATATGGGAAGTCATGCCGTTTGTCATGACGATTTTCAGCAGCTCTTTTCTTTTTTCCTCAATTTCATGAAGCAGGTTTTCTTTCATCACAGGAATTGATCCTTTCTTCTGTAAAAATCATCTTTTTGTTGCCTACTAAATGCTATTATATCCATATATAGGTTTCTTTTCAATTCTGAAGGTGATAAGGGTAAATGGCCAAAATTGATTATATAGAGAAATTCGGGAAATGAACATGTTTTTTGGTGATATGTAAGGAAATTGAAATGTCATTGTCATAACCAATGATTTTATTTCATATCATTCCAAGAAATAGAAGGGAGAAAGAGAATGACAGATATTAATTATGTTCTGGCTTTCGGCGCCGGATTTTTATCTTTTATTTCGCCTTGCTGTCTTCCGCTGTATCCTGCTTTTTTATCCTATATTACAGGTGTCAGTATGAGTGAGATCAATTCGGACAGACTTCTTTTTCAAAAAAGAAGCCTGATCCATACGGTTTTTTTCCTGATCGGCTTTTCGATCATCTTTGTCGCCCTGGGCTACAGCACATCTCTTGTCGGTTCTTTTTTTAAGGATTACCATCATCTCATCAGACAGCTCGGAGCGATTTTCATTATCTTTTTCGGATTTGTCACATTGGGTGTCTTTAAACCTGAATTTTTAATGAAGGAAAGGCGGCTGCAATTAAAAAACAGACCGGGCGGTTTGCTGGGATCTGTCGGCATCGGGATGGCATTTGCAGCCGGCTGGACGCCCTGCACCGGACCGATTTTGGCGGCCGTTATTGCGCTGGCGGGAACCAATCCAATGTCGGCTGTGCCGTATATGCTGCTGTATGCGCTCGGTTTCAGCCTGCCGTTTCTGCTGCTGTCTTTCTTCATTTCAAAGATGAAATGGCTCCGGAAGCATCAGCTGCTGATGATGAAAATCGGCGGCATTGCCATGATTTTGGTCGGGATCCTCTTGTTCTTTGACTGGATGACGAAAATCATTATTGTTCTGTCAGGGCTGTTTGGCGATTTCAAAGGTTTTTAGAATCTTTTATCGGCTCTGCTTCATTTTTTGTTAAAATAGAACTTATTCACAGCTAAATTGAAATTGTGGTGTTGGAGGGGAGTATGACAAGGGTTTTAATTGTTGATGATGCAAAATTTATGAGAGATAAAATAAGAGAAATACTTGAAACGGAAAATGTTGATGTTGCAGGGGAAGCTGAAAATGGCGAAGAAGCTGTTTTCTTGTACCAAAAACTGAAACCGGACTTAGTGATCATGGATATTACAATGCCTGTGAAAAACGGGATTGAAGCGCTAAAGGAAATGATCCATATTGATCCTAAAGTAAAAGTGATCATGTGCACGGCCATGCGCCAAAAGCGGATCGTCGTTGAGGCGATCGAAGCCGGAGCCAAGGACTTTATCGTTAAGCCTTTTGAGGAAGCAAAGGTGATTGAAGCTATTCGGCTCGTACTCGGAAACGCATAAGCAGGCAAACTTTGCGATTGGTTTTTTTTCTCGTTTTGGCGTATAGTAACAAGTAGAGAATTTGAAGAATAAAGGGATGATACGTATGATGATTGTGGTTTCATCTATACTAGCCGTCGTGATGGCCGTCATTGTCATGGCTGTCAGAATCAAGTCATCTGAAAAACCGGCTACGGCCAAAAAAATAATATTGCCTCCGATCTTTATGAGCACAGGGGCTTTAATGTTTTTATTTCCAATGTTCCGTGTGACCGGAGCTGAATTTTTAGAAGCCATAACAGTAGGCATGATCTTTTCAATTTTCTTGATTAAAACATCTAAATTTGAAATTAAAGATGATAAAATTTACATTAAACGGTCAAAATCTTTTGTGTTTATTTTAATCGCTCTTCTCATCATTCGAATCGTCATGAAAAGCATATTAAGCACAACGATTGACTATGGGGCTTTAAGCGGAATGTTTTGGATTCTGGCTTTTGGGATGATTGTTCCTTGGCGAATCGCCATGTATTTATCCTTCAGAAAGCTTTCACATCAGCTTGAAGCATCAAATCACATCCAGTTGAATTAAAACAAAACCTTTCCATGATGCGGAAAGGTTTTTTATTTAAAGAGCTCCTGATATGGAGTGTGATCAATATTTTTTTGTCTTAAGCGCTTGAGCAGAAATTTGTGATCTTTTTTCGGCGTGGCCATAATATAGCCTTTGACAATAAGATCTTGATTGATTGCACGGGCTTTTTCTTGTAAAGCCAGCTCACCGATCTTTCCTGCGATTTTTGCTTTGGCTATATCGCGAAACAGCTCGGGCACGGGAGAAACAAGCTCTTCAAGCAATTCTTTTTCTTCCTCTTTCCATAAATGCCTTGTTTGTTCAATATAATAGTCCTGCCAGTCAAGTTCTGACTTTCCATCTTCCTTAGGAAGGCGCTTCAAAAATTTGCGAAACATGAAAAATCCGCCGATTGATAAGAGGACGATCATTGTGATGATCCAAGCGAGCATCAGCCATAAAAACCATCCTTCCAGCATCTCTCATCACTCCTTTGTCTACAGACTATTGTACATGAAGCCGTTTTAGAAGAACATAGAAAAAATAATATAAACAATTGCGGCAAACATCTAGTCAAAAGAGATGCTAGAACATAATCTATCGTATAGCAATTCTCTATTCGGCCATGGAGAATTGCTAGGGGATATTTGACGAACGAACGGAAAAAGACCCGGGCAGGAGCTTATGTCATAAGCTTTTGTCCGGGTTTCTCTCTTTAACATTATAAAAAAGGAATACTGAAAGAAACAGAAGCTTCATCTTTGTTCGCTTCCTTGTTTATTTTAACCGAAAGAATTTTATTTTGGCATTCGGTTTCGATTTGTTTATCATTCAGAAAAAAAGGAAGCACCATCGTTTTTTCATAAAGCTGTTCATCGGTTTTGACTTCAAGCTTAAAATCATGACCCGAAAATGTCATGTGAAGATGCTGGGCGTTCAAATGGTTTAAATCTGCTTCAATTATATAATCGGTACTCGTCTCGTACAGATCAATCGGTACTGTTTCGTCATACAGGGCAAAAGGATCATCAAAAAGCAGCTTCATCCATTCCTCGTCAAATTCCGGGGAATCGAACCGTTTGGCATTTGTCATTGAAGCATTCCTCCATACCTAGCCTTACCAATAAGCTATGCACGGTTTTGAATACGTGTGAAGGGATTTCCTTTTGGCGGCGTTCAAATGATCGGCAGGAGGTGAGGGCGAGCTGTTGAAAGAGCCCGCTAATCCGTCATAATATAACCTGCGTCAAGGCTGACGCAGGCGTATAACAGCTACATATCGTGATGTGAGTTGTGTTTTTGTCTTGTATGGTTTCGATTTTTCACTTTTTTGCTCCCGCTCAGCGGTTCAGGCTGACCCGGCTGAGCTCCCTTCGGCGCGTTTTTGCGCATATCTTTGCCATCGTTTTTGTTTGTCAATGTTTGCGCCCTCCTTAGCAGCTCATTTAAGGATTTACTGATTCGTTTTGCGTTTTTTGTTGTTTTGGCGTTCCGCTTCAGTTAGAATGTGCTGGTCATCTTCGATATAACCTGCTCCATTTCCTTGGCGTTTGGCATTGTTCATTCCGTTGATCACATGATTTGCTTTTCGTTTTGCCAATGCTATCACCTCAGACTGTAGTATATCCCTTGTCAGCGCTTCGTATAAAAAAATGTATTTCCAGTAAAATAAACTTTTTTGCATACATAAGCCATGCTTATTGAATTTAATAAAAACATTGATATTTACTTATGTTTAAAATTGTTTTAAGATTAAATTGTGAGAAAATTGTGGTGAAATATGCCGATTTTTCTGGCATATGATCTTGATCTTTAAAGGGGGATTTTGGAGAAATGGCGAAACAGCAACAAGTCGCAAAAAAAGACGCTTTTCAATCTAGAAAATCGTTTACTGTACAAGGTAAAACATACAGCTATTATTCTTTAAAAGCATTAGAGGATCAAGGGATTGGAAAAGTGTCTAAACTGCCTTATTCCATTAAAGTCCTGCTGGAATCCGTGCTTCGTCAAGTAGACGGAAGAGTCATTACAGAGGAGCATGTTAAAAATTTAGCAAAATGGGGCACTGCTGAATTAGAAGACCTTGATGTTCCTTTTAAACCTTCCCGTGTTATTTTGCAGGATTTCACCGGTGTTCCTGCCGTTGTAGATCTTGCTTCGTTAAGAAAAGCGATGGATTCAGTCGGCGGAGATCCTGATAAAATTAATCCTGAAATTCCGGTTGACCTTGTCATCGACCACTCTGTACAGGTTGATAAAGCCGGAACTGAAGATGCATTGACCATTAATATGGATCTTGAATTTGAAAGAAACGCAGAGCGTTATAAATTTTTAAGCTGGGCAAAGAAAGCGTTTAATAACTACCAGGCTGTTCCTCCTGCTACGGGAATTGTTCACCAGGTTAACCTTGAGTATTTGGCAAATGTCGTTCATGCTGTCGAAGAGGACGGCGAAATCGTCACATATCCGGATACACTCGTCGGAACAGATTCTCATACAACGATGATCAACGGCATCGGTGTTCTCGGATGGGGTGTCGGAGGAATTGAAGCTGAAGCAGGAATGCTTGGACAGCCTTCTTATTTCCCTGTACCTGAAGTCATCGGCGCTAAGCTCGTCGGAAAGCTGCCAAACGGAACAACAGCGACAGACCTTGCGCTGAAAGTGACGCAGGTGCTTCGTGAAAAAGGCGTTGTCGGCAAATTTGTTGAATTCTTTGGACCGGGTGTAGCCGAGCTTCCGCTTGCCGACAGGGCGACAATTGCCAACATGGCTCCGGAGTACGGCGCGACTTGCGGATTCTTCCCGGTAGATGGAGAAGCATTGGAATACATGCGCCTAACAGGCCGTGATGAAGAGCAAATCGCAGTTGTGGAAGAATATTGCCGCCAAAACGGATTGTTCTACACACCTGATCAGCAAGACCCTGTATTTACCGACGTCGTTGAAATTGACTTGTCGGCAGTTGAAGCGAATCTTTCAGGTCCGAAGCGTCCTCAGGATTTAATTCCGCTGACTGATATGAAAGAAACGTTCCACAAGCATTTGGCCAGCCCTGCCGGAAACCAGGGATTTGGCGCGGATGCGGCTGAAGCCGACAAAGAAATCAAGTTTACACTTGAAAACGGTGAAGAAGCCGTCATGAAAACGGGTGCGATTGCCATTGCGGCGATTACAAGCTGTACGAATACGTCAAATCCGTATGTCCTGATCGGAGCCGGCCTTGTCGCCAAAAAAGCAGTGGAATTAGGCTTAAAAGTGCCAAATTACGTGAAAACATCCCTTGCACCGGGTTCTAAAGTCGTAACGGGCTACTTGGTCAATTCAGGTCTGCTTCCATACATGCGCGATCTTGGATTTAACATCGTTGGGTACGGCTGTACAACTTGTATCGGAAACTCCGGCCCGCTCGCTCCGGAAATCGAAAAAGCGGTCGCGGAAAACGATCTGCTGATTACGTCTGTCCTTTCCGGAAACCGCAACTTTGAAGGCCGGATTCACCCGCTTGTCAAAGGAAATTACCTGGCGTCTCCGCCGCTTGTCGTCGCGTATGCATTGGCAGGTACGGTTGACATTGATTTGAAAAATGAACCGATCGGTGTCGATAAAGACGGACAAAACGTTTACTTCAGCGATATTTGGCCGACGATGGACGAAATCAACTCTGTCGTGAAGCAAACTGTAACACCTGAGCTGTTCAGAAAAGAATATGAACGCGTATTTGATGACAATGAACGCTGGAATGCGATTGAAACAACAGATGAAGCCCTTTATAAATGGGATGAAGAGTCTACTTACATCCAAAACCCGCCATTCTTTGAGAACTTGTCAGTTGAGCCTGGTACGGTTGAACCGTTGAAAGGCTTGCGCGTTGTCGGCAAATTCGGAGATTCTGTCACAACAGACCATATTTCTCCGGCGGGAGCGATCGGCAAAGATACACCGGCCGGAAAATATCTGCAGGAAAAAGGCGTTTCACCTAGAGACTTCAACTCATATGGTTCAAGACGCGGAAACCATGAAGTGATGATGAGAGGAACCTTCGCCAATATCAGAATCAAAAACCAGATCGCGCCTGGTACAGAAGGCGGATATACCACTTACTGGCCGACCGGAGAGGTCATGTCCATTTATGATGCCTGCATGAAGTACAAGGAAGAAGGCACAGGTCTGATCGTCGTTGCAGGAAAAGATTACGGAATGGGATCTTCACGCGACTGGGCGGCCAAAGGAACAAACCTGCTCGGCATTAAAACAGTCATCGCCGAAAGCTTTGAAAGAATCCACAGAAGCAACCTTGTCTTAATGGGCGTTCTTCCGCTGCAATTTAAAGAAGGAGAAAACGCTGAAACGCTCGGATTGACTGGAAAAGAAACGATTGAAGTGGACGTTAATGAAACGGTTCGCCCTCGCGATCTTGTTCAAGTAAGAGCGATTGCTGAAGACGGTACGGTGAAATCATTTGAAGCTGTTGTTCGGTTTGACAGTGAAGTGGAAATTGATTATTACCGCCACGGCGGAATCCTGCAAATGGTGCTCCGCAATAAAATGAAACAGTAGCCGGATGAGGAAGAGAGAGCAGCTTAGAGCTTTCTCTTCTTTTTGTCAGCATAATTCCTGAATGTGGAGGATGTCGATGATGAAAAAAATGCTGGCTGCAGCCTTCCTGCTTTTCCTGGTCGGTGTTGCGGTCTGGAATTTTGCAGTGCAAAAGGAAGCTGAAATCGGTATTGAAAAAGGGGACAAAGCGCCGGATTTTACGCTTTCATCACTAAAAAGCGGAAAAGACGTCTCATTGTCCGACTTTAAAGGCAGGAAAGTGCTGCTGAATTTTTGGGCGACATGGTGCAAACCTTGCCAAATCGAAATGCCTGCGATGGAAGAGCTTCAAAACGAACATCAAGATATCACCGTTTTAGCCGTTAATTTCACCTCATCTGAGAAAAATCAGCAGGCGGTGGAAACATTCGCCGAAAGGCATGGCCTAACTTTTCCAATCGTTCTCGATCAAGAAGGCATTAATGCAAAGTATGAAATTTTTTCTTATCCGACGACATATGTGATTGATGAAAACGGCATCATTGAAGACATCGTTTTAGGAACCATGACCAAAAAAGATATGGAAGAAAAGCTGGGATTGTAAAAAATCCCGGCTTTTTGCTTATATTGTCCAAAAAATGGCGAAAATGAAAACAAGCTGGAGGTGATTCGAAATGAAAAAAGCAAAACGGCGTACATTTGAAGAACTGGTCTCAGAAAATAAGAAAGAACTTTTGACCAATCAGGAGTTCCTTGATCAGCTTGAGGATAAGCTTGAAGAGAAATTTAAACTGAAGTGACTTTTGAAAAAATCGATTCATGTTTACGCCTCTTTTTGAGAATCCTAATTCTTAAAAGGAGGGATGGACATGCCGAGAGAGCATGACAAACAAGCGAAATTTGCCCCGAGCCATCTTGGGACTAAGCCGGTTGAATATAAGCGGAACAAAGGCAAAAAAATGCATGATAAATCAGGAGAAACACCGATTATTATGCAGACAAAAGGCGAATAATATTTGAAAAGGAGGCAGATTCAGTTGACAGAAAAGCAGCAGCATCATCCGGATGACAGGTCTGACAACGTTGAAAAGCTTCAGGATATGGTTCAGAATACAATCGAAAACATCGAGGAATCTGAAGAACAGCTGTCATTTGCAAGCGATGCAGAACAGCAGCAAATCCGGGAAAAAAATGAACACCGGAATGAAAGCATTGAAGCAATGCGCAGTGAAATTCATGACGAGGCAGAAGCAAGAAAAAGAGGATATGATCAATAAACCAGGGCAACCTGGTTTTTTTGCATCGTCTTTCCTCCTGAAGCTCCCTGCCGTGTTTTTGCCTAGGGCTTGTGCTAAAATGGAATATACATTTTGTAAAAGGGAGTAGAGGGAATTTGTACGTTTCAAAAAAAGAAATAGAAGTTCGCTACGCTGAAACAGATCAAATGGGTGTTGTCTATCATGCAAATTACCTGATTTGGATGGAGGTAGGCCGAACGGCTTTAATTAAAGAGCTCGGTTTTTCCTACGCTGAAATGGAAAAAGACGGTGTGCTTTCGCCTGTGGTAGATGTCAATGTCCGCTACGTCAAACCGCTGCGCTATGGAGAAACAGCGATGGTACATACATGGATCGAAGATTACAATGGATTTAAAACAGTCTACGGTTATGAAATCTTAAATTCCGCCGGAGAAACGGCTGTAAAAGGTACAACCTCCCATATTTGCGTTGACCAGGACAGCTTTAAACCGCTTCAATTTCGGAAGCTTTATCCAAAGTGGCATCAGGCGTATGAAGAGGCCAAAAAGTAAATGGCCTTTGGAATTAACAGGAAAGAGTTGGAGGAATGGAAACAGGCCGTTTTAAACGGGGACATTGCATTTCTCACGCACTATTGGATCGATGACAGGTTTCCGGATGCCCGAACCGTGACAAAAGCAGGCTGTCAAAACATTGAAAAGCTTGCAGCTTGGGGAAAAAAGCATGGTTTAAAAGAAGAATGGATTCATAAAAGAAGCAAGTTTCCCCATTTTGATTTAATGGGGAAAAAGCAAGTCGAGATTTTAAAAGAAGAAAAGGTCTTTAGTCATATCAAACGGTTTCGGCTTGAACAGAAATAAAGACATGAAATCAGGCAAAAAAAAGAACGCTTTGGCCGCGTTCTTTTTTTATTTTACTGATATTCAAAAGCCGGTTCTTCAGATGATTCATTGTAAGTGACACGCAAATCATGGCCATCAAAATACCAAATATCGCTTTCTTCGACAAAAAACGTGATGCCGTCTGCTTCTGCACTCGCCCCGATTTGCTGAGGCTCATCTTTTGAAACGCCAAGGGAGAAGCCTTTTTGAACATTGCTGCATCCGCCATAACGGACAAAGAAGCGAACCTGATCTCCTTTTTTCAAATCAAGCTCATCTTTGTACCAATTAAGCGCCTCTTCATTAATTTTCAAATTCACGAGCAAGCACTCTCCTTTATCATTCATTTCACATATGCTGCTTTCTATCATAGTATATAATGATTTGGGCGATTCATGAAAATATAATGTTCCGGGTTCAGGACATCTGCGTGTGAGTTTTTAGTTTTTGCCTGACATCCATTTTATTTTAGGTTCGGTTTTATTGATAATTCGCTTAATGTTCGTTCTGTGTCTGTATACGACAAACGCCGTCAGAACGACAACGACTGCCACCAAAAAGATGTCTTTTGTGAACAGGCTGTAAATCGTTGTATACAGGCCGGTTAAAATGGAAGAAAGCGATACATACTTTGTGATATACAGAAACAGAAAAAACACTGCGATCATCGTGACAAACAATAGAGGCTGATAGCACAATAATATGCCTCCAGAGGTAGCGACAGCTTTTCCGCCTTTAAATTTTGCAAAAACAGGGAACATGTGCCCGACGACTGCGGCCACACCGGCCAATAGCGGGTGAACGCCGATGTGCAGAATAATGGGCAGAAAGGCGGCAAGCGTCCCTTTTAAAATATCGGCAGCAATGACGATTGAGCCCGCCTTTACGCCAAGTATCCGGAATGCGTTGGTGGCACCCAGATTGCCGCTGCCGTGTTCTCTGATATCGATTCCTTTGGCTGCCTTTCCGACAATTAAGCCAGACGGAATGCTGCCGAGTAGATAGGCTAAAATAAATAATAAAGCAATTAACATTTCATTTCTCCTTTTTGAATGATCCCCTCTCTTTATTTTAACATGAGAGGAACTTTTCATGAGGGCTTTTGTTTTTATGTACCGTATATATCATACAAGATAATGCGCTGCAATCATATTAAAATTTTGATTCTCACGTCTGTTTTCATGTAAACTGAACATAAAAGGAGTGAGCGGCATGGAAAATCCATCTAAACAGGAAATCAAAAACATACTTGAGAACAGCAAACGAATAGCGGTGGTCGGCCTTTCCGACAATCCTGAGAGAACGTCTTATATGGTATCAAAGGCGATGCAGGAGGCAGGATATGAAATCATCCCGGTCAATCCGACGATCGATGAAGTGCTCGGAGTAAAGGCTGTGGCTTCATTAAAGGATATTGAGGGGCATGTCGATATTGTCAATGTGTTTAGAAGATCTGAGCATCTTTTGGATGTGGCAAAGGAATTTTTAGATATAGACGCTGACGTATTTTGGGCGCAGCAGGGGCTCGTCAATGAGGATGCTTATCAGCTTCTGCATGAAAAGGGCTTTACAGTGGTGATGGATTTGTGCATAAAAGTGGCCCATGCATTAACCAAATCGGCATAAAAAAGACAAAAATCCTTGAAAAAACAAGGGTTTTTGTCTTTTTTATGCGAGAATATGTTTGCGATTTATTGTGAAACAGATACAATAAGTCATGGACAGTTTTTTTAAGAATGATTTTCCAAATACATTTAGACAATCTTGTGTTGTATCGATTCATTCGTGTAAAATAACGTCTGTGCTTAAATCGGTACGGATTTTACTATTTTCTGACAATGCTTGATGAGATCTAAAGAAAAGAAGCGGATACACTTTGATTTACATGTCAGAGTGTGTATTATTCTTTATAAGCAATGTTTGATTTTTGAAAGGGGTTTATGCATTTGGTTAAAAAACAGCAGGTTGACTATAATGATGATTCCATACAGGTGCTCGAAGGCCTTGAAGCGGTCAGAAAACGCCCTGGCATGTACATCGGCTCAACAGACAGCCGCGGCTTGCACCATCTCGTTTATGAAATCGTCGATAATTCCGTCGATGAAGTCCTGGCGGGCCATGGAGATCACATTATAGTAAAAATACATAAAGATAACAGCATATCGGTGCAAGACAGAGGCCGGGGAATGCCTACAGGAATGCATAAGCTCGGCAAACCGACTCCTGAAATTATTTTGACTGTCCTCCACGCGGGAGGTAAGTTCGGCCAAGGCGGCTATAAAACGAGCGGAGGCCTTCATGGAGTCGGAGCATCCGTTGTCAACGCCTTGTCTGAATGGCTGACGGTCACGATCGAACGGGATGGCAATGTCTACAAGCAGCGTTTTGAAAACGGCGGTAAACCGGTGACATCCCTTGATAAAATCGGAACGACAAAAAAAACCGGCACCCTGATTCATTTCAAGCCGGATCGAAAGATGTTCAGCACGACGACCTATAACTTTGAAACGCTTTCAGAACGACTGAGAGAATCAGCCTTTTTATTAAAAGGATTAAAAATTGAATTGATTGACGAACGCCATCAAACGAAAGAAACGTTTTACTATGAAAATGGGATCGAAGCTTTCGTCGCTTATTTGAATGAAGAAAAAGACGCCTTTTGTGAAGTGGTTTCATTTGAAGGCGAACACAACGGGATCGAAGTTGATTTCGCGTTTCAATTTAATGACGGCTACTCTGAAAACATTCTGTCCTTCGTCAACAATGTCAGAACGAAAGACGGGGGGACTCATGAGTCCGGCGCCAAAACGGCGATGACGAGAGCATTCAATGAGTATGCGAGAAAAGTTGCCCTTTTAAAAGAAAAGGACAAAAACTTAGAGGGCACTGATATCAGGGAAGGGCTGTCAGCGATTGTATCTGTGCGCATCCCGGAAGAGCTTCTGCAGTTTGAAGGACAGACAAAAGGCAAGCTCGGAACAAGCGAAGCTAGATCAGCAGTTGACGCCATCGTCTCTGAGAAGCTCGCTTATTTCCTTGAAGAAAACAGGGAAACCGCGACACTGCTCGTTAAAAAGGCAATCAAAGCTTCACAGGCAAGGGAAGCCGCCCGAAAAGCGAGAGAAGAAGCGAGAAGCGGAAAAAAGAGAAAGAAATCGGAAGCGACTCTAAGCGGCAAACTGACGCCGGCACAGTCGAGAAACCCGGCCAAAAACGAATTGTACCTAGTTGAGGGGGATTCTGCCGGCGGTTCGGCGAAACAGGGAAGGGACCGGAAATTCCAGGCCGTCCTGCCGCTCCGCGGAAAGGTCATCAATACAGAAAAAGCGAAACTTGCCGACATCTTTAAAAATGAAGAAATCAACACGATCATTCATGCGATCGGCGGAGGGGTCGGCGTTGATTTTGACATCGAAGACATCAACTATGACAAAGTGATCATCATGACGGATGCCGATACAGACGGCGCCCATATCCAAGTGCTTCTGCTGACCTTTTTCTACCGCTACATGAAGCCGCTGATCGAGCACGGAAAAGTGTTTATCGCACTTCCGCCGCTTTATAAAGTGAGCAAAGGATCAGGCAAAAAAGAAATCATCGAATATGCATGGTCTGATGAAGAAATGGACGATGTTTTGAAAAAAGTCGGAAAAGGATATACGATACAGCGCTATAAAGGTCTCGGAGAAATGAACGCGGATCAGCTTTGGGAAACGACAATGAATCCGGAATCAAGGACGCTCGTCAGGGTTAAAATTGATGATGCGGCCCGCGTCGAACGGCGTGTCACGACATTAATGGGAGACAAAGTTGAACCGCGAAGAAAATGGATTGAGAAAAATGTCGCTTTCGGGCTTGATGAAGAAAGCAACATTTTAGAAAACGAGAACCTATCGGTCGCTGAGGAGGTTTAAATAAATGGCACAGCCAGAGATTTATCATGATTTACCATTGGAAGACGTGATCGGCGACCGTTTCGGCCGATACAGCAAATACATCATTCAGGAACGGGCGCTTCCCGATGCACGGGACGGGCTGAAGCCGGTGCAGAGGCGGATTTTATACGCGATGCATGCGGAAGGAAACACACATGATAAAAACTTCCGCAAAGCCGCAAAAACGGTCGGTAATGTGATCGGGAACTATCACCCGCACGGGGACAGTTCGGTCTACGAGGCGATGGTGAGGATGAGCCAAGACTGGAAGGTCCGCAACGTCTTGATCGAAATGCACGGAAACAACGGCAGCATTGACGGCGATCCGCCGGCCGCGATGCGTTATACGGAAGCGAGACTCGCACCGATCGCTTCAGAGCTTTTGCGCGATATCGATAAAGAGACGGTTGAGTTTGTTCCGAACTTTGATGATACAAGCAAGGAACCGGTCGTCCTACCAGCGATGTTTCCGAATCTGCTTGTAAACGGATCGACGGGGATTTCTGCCGGATATGCGACAGATATCCCGCCGCACCATCTAGGAGAAGTCATCGACGCCGTCATCAAGCGGATCGATTCGCCGAACTGCAGTGTTGATGATCTCATGGAGCTGATGAAAGGCCCCGATTTTCCAACGGGAGGCATCATCCAGGGGAAAGAAGGCATTAAAAAAGCCTATGAAACCGGAAAAGGAAAAATCATCATCAGAGGTAAAGCCGAGACTGAAACGATCAGAGGCGGCCGCCAGCAAATTGTCATCACTGAAATTCCGTTTGAGGTCAACAAAGCAAATTTGGTCAAAAAAATGGATGAATACAGGATTGAACGCAAAGTTGAAGGGATTGCCGAAGTTCGCGATGAGACGGACCGCACAGGTCTCAGAATCGTGATTGAACTCAAAAAAGAAGCAGATGCGCAAGGCATTTTGAATTTCTTATATAAAAACACCGATCTGCAAATTCCGTATAATTTTAATATGGTGGCGATTCATAACAGAAGACCGATGCTGATGAACCTCACCTCTATTTTAGATGCCTATATCGGGCATCAGAAAGAAGTAATCACCAATCGTTCTCAGTATGAGCTGAAAAAAGCGAAGGAAAGACACCATATTGTAGAAGGATTAATAAAGGCGCTGTCCATCCTGGATGAAGTCATTTCAACGATCCGCTCTTCAAACGATAAGCGGGACGCCAAAAATAACCTGATCGACAAATTTGCATTCACAGAACCGCAGGCTGAAGCGATTGTTTCATTGCAGCTGTACAGATTGACAAACACTGATATTACGGCTTTGCAGGAAGAGGCAAAAGAGCTTGATCGAAAAATACAAGAGCTTGAAGCGATCCTGTCCAATGATCAGAAGCTTTTGAAGGTCATCAAGGACAACCTGAAAAAGCTCAAAAAAACCTATGCAGGCCAGAGGCGGTCTGTGATCGAAGCGAAAATCGAGGAAATCAAAATCAATCTTGAAGTCATGGTGGCTTCAGAAGATGTTTATGTAACCGTCACAAAAGACGGCTATATCAAACGAACAAGCCAGAGGTCATTCGCTGCTTCAAACGGTCAGGACTTCGGCATGAAGGATACAGACCGTTTGCTCTGCCAATTGGAGATGAATACGACAGACGTGTTGCTGCTGTTTACGAATAAAGGAAGCTATGTGTATTGTCCTGTCCACCAGCTGCCGGATATCAGATGGAAAGATCTGGGACAGCATGTTACGAACATCATTTCGATTGACAGTGACGAGTCCATTATAAAAGCGATTCCTGTCAAGGAATTTACAGAGTCCGAATATCTTCTGTTTTTCACGAAGAACGGAATGGCGAAAAGATCCCAGCTTCTTCAGTATAAAGCACAGCGCTATTCAAAAGCTTTAGTCGCGCTCAATTTAAAAGGCGATGATGAAGTGGTCGATGTACATGTCACAGACGGAACAAAAGACATTTTTATCGCAACACATTCTGGCTATGGCCTATGGTTCTCTGAGGAAGAAGTCAGCGTCGTCGGAGCCAGGGCGGCCGGTGTTAAAGGCGTGAATTTAAAAGACGGCGATTTTGTCGCCTCAGGCCAGATTTTAGAAGAATCAGATGTGATCGTCCTTGTCACGCAGCGAGGATCTGTAAAACGAATGAACCGTACGGAATTTGAAAAAACATCAAGGGCAAAACGAGGCGTTCTGATGCTGAGGGAGCTGAAGAAAAAACCTCACCGCATCGCCGGGCTGCTTGCCTGCTCATACCATGCGCAAATCATGATCCAGACTGAAAAAGGCATCACAGAAGAGATGCTCATCAAGAAGATCAAACTGCATGACCGATACAGCAACGGCTCATTTATTATTGATGAAGATGAAGCCGGAGAAGTAACGGATGTATGGCTTTTGAAAAATGATCAAGAGTAAAAAAACACCCGCCTTTCGAAAATGAAAAGGCGGGTGTTTTTTATTCAGCTGTCCTGGCGATTAAAAAGATCACTAATCGCATGCATGACTTCAATTCCTTGAAAAACAAACAAATTCAACGCTGTCAATGAAAAGAGCCCGATAATCACCATTCTTATGATATATAACATGCCTAAAAACCTCCCGTTTTTAATATGGTTATGGTTTTAAAACATGCGCTTTATCGAAATAAGAAGAGTGATAGAAAACAGCGAGCATAAATGCCTTCAGATGCTCTTTCCGCCGGTTCAGGATGTAAACTTGAGCAGAAGCGGCAGCTAAGATTAAGAGCAGAATGAATTCAGCTCTTAAACCGAGTGAATTCCATAAAGATTTAGCCTTTTCATCACCATGTTTGCCGACTGTCAGCTCATGAAGTTCATCACCTGAAACAGCGGCTTTTTGTATATGATGATTCGCCGGCATCTGGGGCATTGAGAACGAATGAAGGCTCGCAATGACTAAAAAGAACATAGACAATTGCAGTAACAATGTCTTTTTCATTAGATCTCATCCCCTTAATGTCTCATCATCTTAGCATATTTTATTATATAATAAAAGATGATTTTTCTGTGACAGTTTTATAATATTTATTGACAAATCTCTTATTTTTTCTCCGACTCTCTCATGAAAACGCTTTTTTGTGTATGATGACAGCGAAATCTTTGTTATAATGTGAAATGGGACTAAAGTAGTGAGGGCGTCAGAAGGCGATAAGAAGAAAAAACAGAAAATTCTATCTTGTTTTGCTTGTGTCATTATTATGATATAATCCTATCATGTTAGGAAACTTAACATTAAAATCAGTTTGTTTCAGGAGGGTGCTATGGAAGAAATTTTAAGCGAAATCATCAACGTCCCGAGCGGTTTTATTTGGACTTATTTAGTCTATATATTAATAGGCATAGGACTGTACTTTACTTTTAAATTGAGATTTGTCCAATTTCGTTATTTTATTGAGATGTTTAGAATCGTCGGTCAAAAGGAAGAGAAAGGTAAAGGCGTATCGTCTTTGCAGGCTTTCTTTATTTCCGCTGCTTCACGGGTAGGAACGGGAAACCTGACCGGTGTGGCGCTGGCCGTTGCAACCGGAGGACCCGGAGCGGTCTTTTGGATGTGGGTCGTTGCTCTTGTCGGGATGGCCTCAAGCTTTGTCGAGAGTACATTGGCTCAAGTCTACAAAGTAAAGGACGGCGACCATTTTCGCGGCGGCCCGGCTTATTACATGGAAAAAGCGCTTGGCGCCAGATGGATGGGTATCATCTTTGCCGTTTTAATTACGATTACATTCGGTTTGATCTTTAATGCGGTACAAGCCAATACGATTGTCGGTTCTATGCAGGGGGCTTTCAATCTTGATCAAACAACAGTAGGAATCGTTTTAGCGGTATTAACCGGATTTATCATTTTCGGCGGCTTAAGACGGATCGTGACGGTAACGCAATTAATCGTTCCCGTCATGGCAATCATTTATCTTGCTCTTGCTCTATATGTCGTATTGACGAATATTTCGCAGCTGCCGGCTGTTTTTTCAATGATTGTTAAAGATGCGTTTGGCATTGAGCAGATCGCAGGGGGTACATTGGGATCGCTCATTATTATCGGTGCGAAGCGCGGTTTGTTTTCAAATGAAGCCGGAATGGGAAGCGCGCCGAACGCAGCGGCGACGGCGAATGTGTCTCACCCGGCCAAACAGGGCTTTATACAGACGCTCGGCGTATTCTTTGACACGATGGTGATCTGCAGTGCGACAGCCTTTATGATCCTTTTGTTCAATTTAACACCAGGAAAAGAGCTTGACGGCATTCAGATTACACAAGCAGCTATGCAGCATCATGTCGGAAACTGGGCGCCTGGATTTGTCGCTGTGGCGATTTTCCTGTTCGCTTTCAGCTCAATCGTCGGAAACTACTATTATGGTGAAACCAATATTGAATTTATTAAAAAAAGCAAAACGGCGCTTGCTGTTTATCGGACAGCCGTTGTCGCAATGGTGATTTTCGGATCTGTATCCGGTTTTCAGCTCGTATGGGACATGGCCGATTTGTTCATGGGAGTAATGGCGATTATTAACCTGATTGCGATTCTGCTCCTTTCAGGAATCGCCGCGAAAGTGCTGAAAGATTATGCGGTTCAGCGCAAAGAAGGGAAGAACCCGGTCTTTAAGGCAAGCTCCATTCAAGGTCTGAAAAATACAGAGGCTTGGGGAGATGAAAAGGAAACATTGCAGTCGAAATAAAGCATAGAAAAAGGCGTCCTTTTGATGACGCCTTTTTTTTATTGACAGCTGAAAGAAGTGATTTCGTTCAAGTCAATGCCGAAGTAGACCCAGCGGTACTGGCGCGGCCTCCAGCGGTAGCCTGCAATTGAACGGCGCCCGACAAAAACCGGATAGAACCAGAAACGCCTGCCATTCCTTAACCGGATGTACGTATATTTAAACAAACATCTTCTGATTCCTCCCGGGTCAACCGCATAAATCGAAACGCCGTCATCTTGAGGAAACTGGCTTGGGGGAGGAGGCAAGATCTGCTGCTGTCCTCCCGCTCCAGGAGGCGGTCCGGGCGGGAACTGCTGGCGATACGGATCATATATACCAAAATAATCGTATGGATACAATAAAAACGCTCCTTTCTGATCGTTTGCTTTATCGTATGATTTGCGGAGAAGATGGTAGCTTGCCTATAGAGAAAAAAATCCCTAAAGCCAAGACAGCTTTAGGGAGAAGATTAAATGCTTTTGCGGGGCGCCCGCTTCCGATAAATGACATAGCTTCTTGTCAAATATTTGAGCGGCATGCTGAAGACATGGACAAGCCGTGTAAACGGCCAGACGATGAATATCACATAGCCCATGACGATGTGAACTTTAAACCAGAGGGGCACGCTCGCCATAAGGGAAGCATCCGGTTTGAACAGGAAGATGTTGCGGAACCACGGTCCGATCGTTGTCCGGTAGTCGAATCCCTTTGAATCGATGTTTAAAAAAGTGGCTGCAAGACCCGTTATCATCATGAACAATAAGGCCGCTAACGTGACAAGGTCGCTGACAGAGCTCGTTTTTCGGATTCGTTTATCTGCTACTCTCCGGTAAGCGAGAATGATGAGTCCTGTCAGTGAGGCAATCCCCGCAGGAAGACCGAAGCCTATGGCGACTTTATGATAGACATGCTCTGAGACGCCGATTGCCTGATAAAAGCTTTCCGGTATTAAAATCCCCATCACGTGTCCGCCGATGACAAAAAAGATTCCCCAATGAAAGAGGCTGCTGCCAAGCGCCAGTTTCTTCTTTTCGAGCATTTCGCTTGATTTGGCTGTCCAGCCAAACTGATCATGGTGATAGCGGTAAATATGCCCCCCGATAAAAATCGTGATGACGATGTAGGGGAGAATCACCCATAGGATTTGTTCGCTCATGGCTGTACAGTCCTTTCAACACCGATTTCTTCCAATCCAATGAATAATCCGTCCAATACCCTTGTGTAAATGCTATTATTTTCAAGAAGCTGTAATTTCAGCTCCTCCAGATTCGCTCTATATTTCTGAAAAACAGCCGCTGCCTGTTCATGGTCAGCCACTGCCGCGAATTCGAGCATGAGCGGCAGGTAATCGGGAAGCTCCTTGTCTGTCGGCTCAAAACCCGATTGCTGATAAAGGTCTTTCAGCTGCAATAATTCGATTCCGCGCTCCCGCTGTTCACCGGAGTTGAAGTAGGTGACATATAGATTCGTTTTTTTGCCGAAATCAAACGTGTATACATATGTTTCTATCAATTCTTCCGGAGAATAGGCAGCCGAGTCTTTCATAAATGCGAGCAAATGCTCCTTCAATGGCTGATGCTGAATGTGACTGATGATGTCTTGCCATTCAGAAAATTCTCCTCTCCAATCTTCATCAGGATAGGAGAGGAGGTAGGAAAGAGCGGCGAAAACGGCTTGTTTATCTGTTGCATCCATTGTGCTTCACTCCAGTTTATAGGTTTTGACAAGAGCCGGGTCCTCCGGCAAATGATAACCCGCAGCTTCCTTGTTCCATATATAAATCTGCTACTTCTTCGCGATGGGCGTTTGGAATAACGAAGCGGTCATCATATTTTGCGATCGCCAGCAGACGGTACATGTCTTCAATCTGCTTCTCGGTTAAGCCTGTATTTGCAATGAGATCAGGGTCCACCGATTTATTCGTCTGGTTTGCCCTCATATACATGCGCATCACAGACATTTTCTTTAATGTGGTTTTAATATGGTGTGTATCTCCTGCTGTCAGCAGATTCGCCAAATATTCAATCGGAATCCGCATTTGATCAATGGCAGGGAAGATATCTTCCGCAGATTGAGCCGTTCCTTTTCCTTCAAACATGTTCATAATCGGGCTGAGCGGCGGAATATACCATACCATCGGCAAAGTCCGGTATTCCGGATGAAGGGGCAGGGCGATCTTCCAATCGATGATCATTTTGTAGATCGGTGATTTTTGCGCTGCTTCAATCCACTCTGCCGGAATGCCTTGCGCTTTGGCTTCTTCTGCGACAAGGGGATCATTTGGATCAAGGAAAATCTCCAGCTGTGAGTGATACAAATCTTTTTCATTTTCCACTGATGCCGCTTCCTCCACTTTATCGGCATCATAAAGCATGACACCGAGATAGCGGATTCGGCCGACACATGTCTCAGAACAGATTGTCGGCAGCCCGGCCTCTAAACGAGGGAAGCATAATGTGCATTTTTCCGCTTTATTTGTCTGCCAATTGAAATACACTTTTTTATAGGGACAGGATGAAACACAGTGTCTCCATGAGCGGCATGCATTCTGGTCAACCAGTACGATCCCGTCTTCTTCGCGTTTATACATTGCTCCTGATGGACAGGAAGAGACACATGACGGATTGATGCAGTGTTCACAGATACGCGGAAGGTACATCATAAAAACGTCTTCGAATTCGGTCTTAATCGATTCTTCCATTTTTTTGACGTTCGGATCTTCAAGTCCTGTAATATGCCCCCCGGCAAGGTCGTCTTCCCAGTTCGGGCCCCATTCAAGGTTCATGAAGTCTCCCGTAATGGAAGACTTCGGCCTTGCAACAGGCTGGTGCTTTTTCTCAGGGCTGTTTGTCAGCGTTTCATAATCATAGTTCCAAGGTTCATAATAGTCATCTATCGTCGGCTGATAGGGGTTGTAAAATAGATTCATGAGCCGGGTTGCTTTGGCGCCTGATTTCAGCTGCAGCTTGCCTTTTTTAAGCTCCCAGCCGCCTCTGTATTTATCTTGGTCCTCCCATTGTTTAGGGTAGCCGATGCCCGGTTTTGTTTCGACATTGTTAAAGTACATATATTCTGCACCGGCCCGATTTGTCCAAGTGTTTTTGCATGTGACGCTGCAAGTGTGGCAGCCGATGCATTTGTCAAGGTTCATCACCATCCCGATCTGCGCTTTAATCTTCAAGCCAATCGACCTCCTTCAATTTTCTGATCACGACATTGAGGTCGCGCTGATTTCCTGTCGGCCCGTAATAGTTGAAGCCGTAGCTGAGCTGTCCATAGCCGCCGATCATTTGCGTCGGTTTGACATGGATGCGGGTCGGGCTGTTATGAGTGCCGCCGCGGTTGTTTGTCAGCTTTGTGCCGGGAACGTTGATATGCCGGTCCTGGGCATGGTGCATAAATGCCATTCCTTGCGGGATCCGGTGTGATACGACGGCCCTTGCGACAACGACACCGTTTCGGTTGAAGCATTCAATCCAGTCGTTATCTTTAATGTCGGTTTCCTCTGCATCGTCTTTGTTCATCCAGACTGTCGGCCCGCCTCTGAAAAGGGTGAGCATCGGCAGGGAATCAAAGTACATGCTGTGCACCGACCATTTATTATGCGGTGTTAAATAGTTCAAGACGATTTCTTTTCCTTCTTGCTCAGGACGTTTATTCGAGAAAGGGCGGTGAATCAGAATCGGTTTGAATGTCGCCATATTTTCGCCGAATTCGGTCATCATTTCATGGTCGAGATAATAAGACTGCCGGCCTGTCAGTGTTCTCCACGGAATCAGCTTTTCAACATTTGTCGTAAATGGAGAATAGCGTCTGCCGCCTTTTTCGGAACCGCTGAAAGCAGGGGAGGTGATCACAGTTTTCGGCTGGGCCGATATTTGTTCAAATGTGAAATGTTCCTCTTCACGTTCTTCAGCTAAGTCTTTCAATTCAAGGTTCGTGATTTTCTCAAGTGATTCCCACGCTTTGACCGCTACTTTACCATTTGAAGTAGAAGAGAGGCTCAAGACCGCTTCCGCCGCCTGTTTTGCATCGTTGATGACAGGGCAGCCTTTTGCAATCGTGTCTTCTGTTACGACTCCGAGCGTTTTTTTAAGGGCGTTGTATTCCGCTTCAACGGACCAGTTCATTCCTTTTGTGCCAAAAGGCTGTTTGACTACATTTGGCCCGAGAGCTGTCATCTTATTGAAAACTTGCTTGTAATCTCGTTCAACAACATGGATCTGCGGCATTGTTTTGCCCGGAATGGCAGGACAGTCGCCTTTGCTCCAATCTTTGATTTTCCCCAAAGGCTGTGCCAGTTCCTGAGGCGTATCATGAAGCAGGGGAGTGGCAACCGCTTCTTTTATCGGTTCCATGTCAACTTCTTCAGCCAAATTGGAAACCGCTTTTGCCAATGCTTTAAAGATGTCCCAATCAGATTTAGACTCCCATGGCGCAGATATCGCCGGGTTAAACGGATGGATGAACGGATGCATATCCGTGCTGCTGAGATCGTGTTTTTCATACCAGGTTGCCGCAGGCAGCACAATGTCGGAGTACAGTGCGGTACCGGCCATCCGGAAATCAAGATTGATCAATAAGTCGAGTTTTCCTTCCGGCGCTTTGTCGCGCCATTTGATTTCTTCCGGACGGATGCTGTCATCGTCTTCATTCATCAGCCCGTTCGTTGTGCCGAGCAAATGCTTTAGAAAATATTCGTGGCCTTTTCCCGAGCTTGAGATCAAGTTGGCTCTCCAGACAAACAGATTTCTCGGGAAGTTCTTTTCATTGTCAGGATCTTCAATCGCAAATTGAAGCTTTTTCTCCTCCAGCTGTTTCGCGATGTAAGTCCCGACTTCTTTGACGTTCTCGGCGCCTGCCTGTTCCGCTTCTTTGTACAGGTCAATTCCGTTTTTTTCGAAAGTCGGATAGGAAGGAAGCCAGCCGAGTCTCGCCGCCAATACATTATAATCAGCATGGTGCTTGTAGCGGGACGTTTCCGCGATTGGAGAAGCGAGTCCGCTGATCTCCTGGTCCTCGTAGCGCCACTGGTCGGTGGCGAAATAGAAGAATGAAGTTCCGTTTTGCAATTTGGCCGGTCCGCCCCAGTCTTTGGCCGTGGCGATCGTCTGCCATCCTTCGGCCGGGCGGAGCTTTTCCTGGCCGACATAGTGAGCCCAGCCGCCTCCATTAACGCCTTGTGCGCCGACGAGAAGAACGAGATTCAATACAGCCCGGTAAATGGTGTCGGAATTAAACCAATGGTTAATACCGGCGCCGACGATGATCATTGAGCGTCCATCTGTATCAATCGCATTTTGCGCAAACTCTCTCGCTATTTTGATGACCATCTCGCGCTTGATTCCTGTAATCGGTTCCTGCCAAGCCGGTGTAAACGGTACAGGGTCCTCAAAGGATTTGGCGGCCTGTCCGCCGATTCCGCGGTTGACGCCATAGTTGGCGAGAATCATGTCAAATACGGTTGAAACGAAAACTTCTTCGCCGTTCAGCTCGATTTTTTTAATCGGAAGGGGCCTTTCAAGCACTTTGTTCCCATCATGTGAGAAATAAGGAATTTTGACCGTGCCGATCATATCTTCATTGCCCAGCATGGAAAGACGAGGCGAGATCGGCTTTTCTGTTTCTTCATCGATCATGCGCAAATTCCATTTTCCTTTGCCGTCCCAGCGGGAGCCCATGGTCCCTTGCGGTATCGCAAAGCCATCTGTGTCTTCATCCCAGACGGCCGGTTTCCACTCATCATGTTCTGTAGTGCGGCCGATATCTTTTGCATGCAGAAAACGGCCGGTGGTGAATTGTCCGCCTTCTTGCTTCAATGTCACCAAAAACGGGAAATCTGTGTATTGTTTTGCATAATCAAAAAAGCGCTCTGTCTTTTGATTGACATAAAATTCTTGAAGAATGACATGGCCCATGGCCATCGCAAGTGCGCCGTCCGTTCCTTGTCTGATGCTCAGCCAGTCATCAGAGAACTTGGAGGATTCAGCAAAATCAGGGCTGATCGAAATAACCTTTGCCCCTTTATAACGGGCTTCCGCCAAAAAGTGGGCATCAGGCGTTCTTGTCAGCGGCACATTTGAACCCCATGTCATAATGTAGCCGGAATTGTACCAGTCACTGCTTTCCGGAACATCAGTTTGATCTCCCCAAATTTGCGGTGATGCAGGAGGAAGATCGGCATACCAGTCATAGAAGCTGAGCATCGGCCCGCCGATCAGCGACATAAAGCGAGAGCCTGCCGCATGGCTGAGCATTGACATAGCAGGAATCGGCGAGAAGCCGACATTGCGGTCAGGTCCGTATTTTGTGACGGTATACAGAAGGGAGGCGGAGATCAGTTTTAATACTTCGCTCCATTCAGCACGGACAAAACCGCCTTTTCCGCGCGCCTGTTTATAGGCTTTTGCTTTTTCAGGATTTTCGACAATCGATTTCCAAGCTTCCAAAGGGTTTTTGCTTGTCTTTAGCGCCTCGCGCCACATTTGGATCAGCACGCCGCGGACATATGGATATTTGACACGGAGCGGGCTGTAAATATACCAGGAAAAGCTGGCTCCGCGCGGACAGCCGCGGGGCTCAAAGTCAGGCATATCAGGACCTGTTGAAGGGTAGTCAAGGCGCTGTCCTTCCCAAGTGACGATCCCGTTTTTGACGTAGATATTCCAGCTGCAAGACCCGGTACAGTTCACCCCGTGAGTTGAACGGATCACTTTATCATGCTGCCATCTATTTCTGTATACGTTTTCCCAATCACGGTCTTCATAAGTGGTTTGGCTGTGTTGGTTAGAATGATGTTCAATAGGAGAGAAATAGTTTAATCTCCTGAAAATCGGACTCGTGTTCTTTTTTTTCATTGCTGTTTCACTCCTTTTGTCAATGCTGCTACCCTCACTATATACGGAGGAGAAACAGGACCTTGTTAACTTTGTCACAATCTCGGCTTATTTCACTAATTTGTCACATTTTCGGGGAAGCGGATAAAAAAACAGCCTGCTCTTTTAAAAGAAAGCAGGCTGCCGCTCGTTTCATTCACTGGAATTTAAAATCCTTTTTTCCCCGGCAATCTCCTGGATCGGGGCGATATTCTGGGTGAATTCCAATGTGCCGATGTAATGGCTGTCTTCATCGCGCACAGCAAAGTAGCGGATGAAAACATATTTATCTTTGAACTTGATCCAAAAATCCTCGACATCTTTTTTACCCGATTTAAAATCCTCGAGAAGTTTGTTGACGATATGAACGCTTGCCGGCGGATGGCAGTTTTGGACGGTGCGGCCGATCACGGCTTTTGTTCTCGCGAAAATCCGTTCTTTGCCGTGGGAGAAGTAGCGCACAACATCGTTTTCATCAATGAAGGTGATGTCAACGGGAAGATGATTCAACATTTGTTCAAGCTGTGATACAGATAGAATTCCGGTAGGGAGCTTGATATATCCGTGAGCCGTCTCTTCATTTGTTTTGAGATGAAGGCGTTCCGGTTGCCAGACGGCTTCAGGCGCTGTCAGGCAATATCCGATTTCATCGCTTTCAGCTGCTATTTTCAGCCATTCATCTTCAGTCAATGTGCGGAGGGCCATCGGCAGGAGAATATTCTCTTCCTTGTAGATCATCTCTGTGCCTTCCTTAATGATAAAGCCGAGCTCGCGAATGACTTCATCTTTTTTGTCAGGTGTGTAATCTTCTAATAAACGCTTGACTTCTTTGATGCTTTTGCGGATAAAATCGTCAACTGCCCACATCACCTGGCTGGGCCCTGTGATTCCGTACTTTTCCAAGTAGGGAAAGAGGAGATTCTCTTTTCTGCTGTAATGCTTGTCAACATCTGCAAGCAAATTTAAATCTCCGATCAGCTTAAGAATGTTTTCTGTATCGTCTTCCTTTACAAAGCGATCGAGATGAAGCTGAATTTTAAAGTTTAAAAGGAGATCAATCTCTTTATTTTCTTTTATGAACGTATGAACCGGGTGGCCGGGCTGCTGATCAGCTTCAGTTCGGTGAATGTCTTCAATCGAACCTTTGAAGACGGATGCATGAACAGTGCAAAGCTTTTGGATTTCTTCAGGTGTGATGCCCTCTTCCTGCATTAAAGCTTGTTCCAATTGGGCGATTTCCTCGGCATTGACAGAACCAAAACCTTGTTTGAAGCGCTTTTTTACCTCATCGAGAGATTTTCCTTTATGGAGGTCGATGATGATCTCTTTCAGCTGCTGTTTTCGTTCGTTTGACATGTCTTGATGTACTTCCCGGTTGTTGATGAATTCGCTCATTGTTTGTCTCCTTTCCAAACGGGGTCAAATCCGTGCTTTTTTAATATGTCTAACACAAGCGTCAATTCAATTTGCTTCATCCTCGCGCCTTTTGGTATTGTCATGATGCGCCCGGCTGTTTCAAGCATGCCGGGCTTTGTAATGTTTTCAAAGCCGATGTCCTTCATCAAGGTTTTTAATTCAGGATGCAATGTGCAAAGTTCGTAAACAGAATCGTTCAAATCTAGTTTTTTATTCAGAAGGGATCACATCCTTTGAAATTGATGATCATTCTCATGTTTAACAATACGACAGGTGCGGTCGGAAAATTGTGATACAGATCACAATGCTCTAGCGCAAAGCTTTCGGAATATAGATGCAGCTTGGATCGCTGGCCAAATAATCGCCTGTCAGAGCATAGGCCCGTGAGCGTGATCCCCCGCAGACATGGCGGAATTCGCAGACACCGCATTTTCCTTTGAATCCGTCCGGGTTTCGCAAATCCTTGAAAATCGGCGACTCACGGTAAATTTCTGCCAGTGGCTGATCACGGATGTTTCCTACTTTAACAGGCAGCAGCCCGCTTGGATACACATCACCGATGTGGGAGATAAACATAAATCCATTTCCGTCATTGACGCCTTTCGGTGCGCGGCCCAATCCGCCGATCGCATCAATTTTGCCTTTTTGTAAAGCGTGCTCATAGCGGATTTGCATGTGGGGTTCTTTCGTTTCCCGCATTTTTTGCTGGATGACGACCCGTCTATAGTGCTGGGCTGCAGTTGTTTTGATATCAAAGGGCGCCTCTTTGGCTAAGCGGCTGAGCCAAAGAAATGTTTTTTCATGATCTACAGGGGAAATCATGTCGTCTCGTTTGGCGCGGCCGGTCGGAACGAGGAAAAACACACTCCACAGCACACAATTTAATTGTTCAATCAGCTTGGCCATTTCATCCAAATAATCGATATTGTAAGTTGAGATGACGGTGTTGATCTGCAGGGGCAAATTGAACTCATGGATATATCGAATCGCTTTCATCGTTAAATCAAAAGAGCCGTCTGTTCCTCTAAAATGATCATGGATCTCGCGGTTCGGTCCGTCTAAGCTGAAAGCCCAGCGCGATAAGCCGATATCTTTGGCGGTTTTGATGGCTTCCTTCGTCACATTCGGGGTTGCACTCGGCGTCATTGATACCCGAACGCCTTTTTGGACGGCATACTCAATGATTTCGAACACGTCTTCTCTCATTAATGGATCGCCTCCGGTCAGCACCAAGAGGGGGTTGTTCATTGAATAAATTTGATCGATTAAAGCTTTCCCTTCTTTAAGCGAGAGCTCCCGCGGGTCTCGAGTGTTTTGAGCTGATGCCCGGCAGTGAAGGCATTTCAGTTCACACGCCCTTGTCAGTTCCCAAATGACGATAAATGGAGCTTCCTGAAAATCACACTGTATCATGTTTGATCTGTCCTTTCCTTAAGCAATTATGTGTATCATATCGGAAATGAAGATGAAAAAAAGTTAAGTAGATCACATTTGAAATGGGGGAGAAGGGAAGGGACCCTTCTCAATCTTCGTTTTCTGAGGAGGAATGGAGATAACGTAAAAATAGCTGATAGGAAAAATATAAATTTTGCTGGAGAAGAATGAGAAAATTCAACTGCAATTGCTCATTGTAGGTCATCATTTTTTTAAATATGTTAAATGGAATTTCAAGAACGGCTGTTTCTGCGGCAGTTTTTACTGAAATAAACGGAGATAAAAACGGTTCTCCCTTTTGGTCAATGGGAAAAACATCGCCTTTTTCCCATTCGGCGATGGTGCGTGATTCTTCTGGAAGCCTTCTATCTGTAAAATGCACTTCACCTTTCAAAACAAAATAAACGGCTTGTGAATGAAGAAACGACCGAGGAGGGTGCGATGAGACGATATCAATCACCTTTCCGTTTTTCAGCAGCTTTTTAATGATGGGAAGGGGCACCCCAAGAAACATCGGAAGATTTTTCAGAAATAATAAATAGTCAAACCGATTCATAGAACTTCCTCCTTCTTATATGTTAGCTCCAGTATAGAGTGATAGGCTATAAATGGCAGTGATAAAATTCACATCTCGCTATGCAAAATGTCACTTGGTAATCGAGATAAAATTTTTATAATGTAATAGAAAAGAAGGGAGGATGTGTGATGAAAGTGTTGATACCGAAACAGCACGGCGCTTGGGCGATGCTTGTGATTCCTTTTCTGCTCGGTATGGTCGGCGGGGGAGCGCATTTGCGGCATATTCCGCTGTTTGTCGGCTGGCTGTTTCTTTACCTTGCGGCTTTTCCTTTGACGATGATCGCGAAAAAGAAAAATATCGCATATTATCAAAAATGGGCAGTGGCCTACAGCATTCCGGCCGTCTCCTTGTTGCTTGCCTCCGTTCTGATGGAGCCCGGGCTCGTGTTGCTCGGATTGTCGCTGTTTCCGATGTTTCTCATCAATCTTTATTATGCAAGGAAAAATAACGACAGGGCGCTGTTGAATGATATCGCGGCGATCATCGTGTTCAGTGCGGGCGGGCTTGCCAGCTATTGGACAGGGGCCGGAACGCTGGACGGCTGGGCATGGTTCGTTTTTACTCAATCCATCCTGTTTTTCGTCGGCAGCGCCTTTTATGTGAAATCGATGATCCGTGAAAAGAAAAATAAGCGGTTTAAATGGTATTCATGGGGCTATCATGTGATTTTGCCGTTTTTATCAGTGGTGTTTGGGGCCGGATGGGCGGTTCTCGGTTTTATTCCGAGCAGCATCAGGGCGCTGCTTTTATACGGGAGGAAACTGTCGGTGAAGAAAATAGGCATCCTTGAATTGGTGAATGCCTGTGTCTTTATGGCGGTGGTCAGCGTGTTTTTGCTTACAATATAAAAACAAGGACAATGTTCACTGTCCTTGTTTGTTTTAGTCAATGTTGCATATGATGACCGGACAATTTTCACAGTCAATCTCCCGTTTTAAATAGCTGAGCTGATGGATCACGATTTTTCCGGAATCCTCAATCGAAATCACACCGTTTTTCCGGAGATCGCTCAGCATGCGGTTGATGCTCTCTCTTGCGGCAGCACAAAATTTCGCCAGATCCTGATTGGTCAGAACAATATTAATAAGTATCCCGTCGCTTCGCGCAACGCCGTAGCTGTTTGCAAGGCGGATCAGGGTGGAGTAGAGCGCCCCCTTTTTCCCATTGAGAAGAAGGTCGCGGATTTTTGATTGGATCTTTCGTAAATGAGTGCTTATCCATTTCATGAATTCAAAGGTTAAGGCTCCATTTTGAATCAGTTCTTTTTCGAGTTTTTCTTTATTGATAACTAACACTTCGCCATCTGAGAGGACTTTAGCGCTCAGCATATATTTCGCTTCATCAGAAAAAAGCGTCAGCTCTCCGACAATATCATTTTTTTTGCACATTCTAAGCGTCAGTTCTTTTCCATCCGACGTTAATTTTCCGATTTGGACGAGTCCTGACTGAATGAGATAAAGTTCCTCTGCATCCATACCTTCTTGAAATAGGTAAGTATCCTGCCGGATTTTTCTTTTGGTGCTGATCGATTCCAACAAATGATGCAGATCGACTGAGAGCAGATCTGTGTCAGATTTTCGAACAGGCATATTCATTGAGCGTCACCCCTTTTGCAGTTCTATTGTAACGTTAAATAAGCCTGAGTGATCTTTCAAAAATAACAATCTTGTGAACGAATGACAAAAGACCTAAAAATAACCTGAGATCATTGATCTCAGGTCATTTTGCTGCTGGACGGTTTTATAAATTGCGGGCATTTGTTTTCGATGCTGTTTTGCTCATTTCCTGAAAATACATCCAGACGACAATGACAAAGCTGGCAAGCGCTGCTTCCGAAAGCGCCATAAACCCAATCGCATAATGGCCTGTCGTCTGATAAACGCTTGATAAGATCAGAGGCGGGAAGAAACCGCCTAAACCGCCCATTGCTGAAACGATCCCATTGACAATGCCAGCCTGTTTTGAGAAATAAAGCGGCACAAGCTTAAAGACGACACCATTTCCGATTCCGGCGCATACGGCAACCGTCAAAACGCCGAATCCGTAAAGAGTGAGGCTTGGAGAAAAGGCCAATAAAATGCCTGATAATGTGCACCCCGCAAATACATACATTAAGAGCTTCAGCGGATTGAACTTATCCGCGAGCCAGCCGCCGACAGGTCTGAGAAATGTGGCAACAGCGATGAAGCCGGCGGTTCTGAGCCCTGAATCAACGGGATCGAGCCCGAAGTGATTCACAAGAAAGTTCGGAAGATAGACTGTGAAAGCTACAAAAGAGCCGAATGTGATAAAGTAAAATAAACTTAAAAACCATAGTTTTTGATTTTGATAGACGGCTTTGATTTGATCTTTTACAGAAATTGCAACCCTTGTTTCTTTCTTATCTCCAAATAAAAAGTTCAGCAAAAAAAATACGGCGACTAAGATCAGATACATCCGGACCGTATTCGCCCATCCTGCGGTTTTGGCGATCACGGGAGCGGCAAAAGTGGTAATCGCCGTTCCGATGTTTCCGGCTCCATAAATACCATTGACAAAACCATGTTTTTCTTTAGGGTAATACTTTGGCAGTGATGTCACCCCGATGGAAAAGACCGCTCCGCTGATCCCGAGGAAAAATCCGCCGACGACTAAATCGGATAATGAATCAGCCGTGCTGATCCAAAAAATCGGGAACAGGAGTAACAAAAAACTGATCATAAACGTCATTCTTGCCCCAAATTTGTTCGTATAGTACCCAAGCGGAATCCGAAGCAGTGATCCAAGGATGACCGGGATAGCAGTAACAAGGGAAATCTCACTTTCGGTCAGGGAGATATCCTGCTTAATATGAGGCATTAAAGATGAAACCAGCACCCAAACCATAAATCCTGCCACTAAACTGAATGATTGTAGTGGTAATTGCATTTTTTGACGATTTACCATTACGGCTTTGCTCCTTTCAAAGGGAAAAATAAAATGATCAATCAGCACGTTTATCTTACAAAAAGTCTTTTAAAAACATTGTGAACAACATCACACGGTAATCGGGCTGATTCATGTTTAATAGCGGTAATGTAAAGAAAATGTTAGACCCATAAAAAAATATATCGTCCATTTATGAGCATTTTCGTTTATCATAAAAATAAAAAGGGAGTGCGTTTCGTGCTTTTACAGCTGACACAGGAAGAAAAACAGGCCGTCATGAGCGAGATCAAACGCTTTTATCTTGAAGAGAGGGGAGAAGAGGTCGGAGATATTGCGGCGATTCAGACGTTTGAATTTATAAAGGAAAAGCTCGGCCCTTACTTTTACAATCAGGCGCTAAAAGACAGCCGCAAGGTGGTAGAAGAAAAAGCGGCAGCTATTGAAGAGGAGCTTTTTGCCCTTGAAAGGCGTCTTTGACAGGCTGGCCGCCTAAAAAACAGTCTTTTTGCCGAAGGGATTGAAGGTTTAGATGGAATTTCTGAAACAGTTTCTGATTTTCAGCAGCTTGAATGATGAAGAGTTTAAACAAATTGAAGAGATCGCGATAAAGCGGAGATACCAGCCCAGAATGTTTGTGTTTATGGAAGGGGAAGAGCGGGAGGCTGTATTTTTCATCAAATCCGGGCTTGTGAAGGCGTATAAGATTGATGAAGACGGCAATGAACAAGTCATTTCTCTTCTGCAAAGCGGAGACATGTTTCCGCATGTCGGCTTTTTTGACGGCTCCCCATACCCGGCAACAGCTGAAGCGGTTCAGGAAACCGAATTAATCGTCATCCGCGTTGACGACTTTAATGAACTGCTCATGACATATCCGGAAATGACGATTAAAGTGATGAAAATCATGGGAAAAAAAATCCTTGATCTGCAAGAGCGTATTCAAGGGTTTATTTCAAAAGACGTCCAGCACCGGCTGACCCACGCTTTAAGGAAACTGGCGGCTGAACACGGGGTTCAAAAAGGAACAGGCGTCTATATTAACCTTCCCATTACCAATCAGGACTTTGCGAATATGGTCGGAACGTCAAGGGAAACGATCAACCGCACGCTAAATGAAATGAAAAAGAAAAAACTGCTTACAGCCGACAGGAGCGGTATTTTAATCCATGATGCGGATTGGCTGAACGGCTGCAATTGAGCGCCTTCCGCCAGTATATCAGGCTTTCCATTGAAAGAGGGGAGCCTGATTTTTTTATTGAATTCACAAATCTGCCATCTTTAAAGTGATCTGGTTCACAACTGCTGTACTGCATATCCAGTATCTTAGGACATGCAAATAAGAAAGGAGTGAACCATGATGGAAGTTCAAAGGGAGACGGTACCAGAGAAGAAGACGACAAAGAATGGCTTCTTGAAATCTGTTCTTGTCTTTACGCTGATTGCAAGTTTTTCGGTGCTGTTATTAGGGGGCTATTGGATTTTTAAGGGACTTGCGCCAAGACCGCTTGAAGTGTCAGATCCAAACGGCGAAGTGCTGATGACAAAATCGTCAATCAAGGGCGGACAGGCAGTCTTTCAAAAATATGCCTTAATGGATTACGGGACTATTTTGGGCCACGGATCTTACATGGGGCCTGATTATACAGCAGAAGCGCTGAAAGTCTATACAGAGGGGATGCAGAGCTTTAAAGCGGACAAGCAGTATGGCGAAAGCTTTAATAACCTTTCGGAAGAAAAGCAAAATGTGATCCGGAATCAAGTGATTCGCGAAATGAGAAAAAACCGTTATGATAAAGGGTCGGACAAACTGCAACTGACACAGGCCCAGGTATATGGCTTACATCAAGTCCGCGCCCATTACCGCGAAGTGTTTACAAAGGGAGACGGATGGGGGCTTGAACCGGGGCTGATCAAGGAAAGCCATATGCCTGACCATAACAGGGCATGGGTCACGAACGAGGACCAGATCACACAGGTTTCTGACTTCATCTTTTGGACGGCATGGCTGTCCAGCACGTTAAGACCTGGGGATGACATTACCTATACAAACAACTGGCCGTATGATGAAGAGGCCGGCAATACAATGTCATTTGCCGCGGTTTGGTGGAGCGGCGCCAGCGTCACGATTCTCATTTTGTTTGTCGGCATTATATTATTCGTGTTTTACCGCTACAAGCTGGGAATGAAGGAGGCTTATGAAGACGGGAAGTTTCCGGTATTTAATTTGGAGAAGCAGCCGCTGACGGCGTCTCAAGTTAAAACGGGAAAATATTTCGCCGTTGTTTCGCTGCTGTTCTTTGTTCAGGCCATGCTCGGGGCTCTGCTCGCCCACTATTATATCGAACCCGACAGCTTTTTTGGAATCGATTGGATCAGGGACCTGCTTCCTTTTAGCATTGCAAAAGGATACCACCTGCAGCTTGCGATCTTTTGGATTGCGACGTCATGGCTCGGCATGGGAATTTTTGCGGCGCCGCTCGTCGGAGGCAGGGAGCCGAAAAAACAAGGCTTGTTCGTCGATATTCTCTTCTGGGCGCTGATCTTTCTTGTCGGAGGCTCGATCGCCGGCGAATGGCTCGGTGCAAAAGGATATTTAGGGAACAATTGGTTTTTATTCGGTCATCAAGGAATGGAATATATTGAACTCGGCCGCTTCTGGCAGATCATTCTTGCGCTGGGTATGCTGATTTGGCTGTTTATCGTATTCAGGGGCATTAAACGCGGCCTCAAAAAAGAAACCGATAAAGGCGGTTTAATTCATTTGCTGTTTTATTCATCCATCGCCATTCCGCTGTTTTACGGAGCCGCCTTTATGTTCAACCCTGGTACAAGCATCACGATGTCCGATTTTTGGCGGTGGTGGATCATCCACTTATGGGTGGAGGGGATCTTTGAAGTGTTTGCCGTCGTTGTTATCGGCTTTTTATTGGTGCAAATGAATTTAGTGACGAAAAAATCGACCGTCAGAGCGCTCTATTTTCAGCTGATATTGCTTTTGGGAAGCGGTGTGATCGGAATCGGCCACCATTACTATTATAATGGATCATCTGAAATATGGATCGGGCTCGGTTCGGTTTTCTCCTGTCTTGAAGTTATTCCGCTAACCCTGCTTGTGCTGGAAGCATATGAACAATACAAGATGATGAGGGATGGGGGACATTACTTCCCATATAAATCAACATTTTGGTTTTTGATTTCAACGGCCATTTGGAATCTTGTCGGTGCAGGCGTATTGGGCTTTTTAATCAACTTGCCTGCTGTCAGCTATTTTGAGCACGGCCAGTTTTTAACGCCTGCCCATGGCCACGGAGCGATGATGGGGGTTTACGGCATGTTCGCCATTGCCGTATGGCTGTACACATTGCGCAATATCGTCAAGCCTCGCGCTTGGAATGACAAATTGCTGAAAATAGCATGCTGGACGCTGAATATCGGCTTGTTTGGAATGGTCTTTATCAACTTGCTTCCAGTCGGTTTTCTTCAATTGAAAAAAGCGTTTGAAGAGGGCTATTGGAGCTCAAGGGCGCCTGAATTTTTGCAGCAGGATGTGGTCCAGTCGCTGCTTACATGGCGGGCTGTTCCCGATACCATCTTTTTAGTTGGCATTGTGCTGCTGTTGATTTTCAGCATCAAGGCATTGTTCCATCTCCGCAAACCGACGCATAAAGAAGGAGAAGCGCTGCCTGTCAAAGATATTGCTTTAGACGATTAGATGAAAAAGGACAGGGGATTTAGAAAGTCCTCTGTCTTTATAGTGGTGGAAGAAAAGGCAGCGGCGACTATGACATGACATAAGGATGAAGTGACGTTTCTGAAGCAATTTATGATTTTCAGCGAGCTGAATGATGATGAGTTCAAACAACGCGTCTATCAGCCGAGAATGTTTGTATTTATGGAAGGAGAAGAACGTGAACCCGCATTTTTTATTAAATTCGGCCGTTAAGTATTTAAGGATAGATGAAAACTGATTACCCGGCAGCGAGTGAAGCTGGAAACCGGGTTATTCGTGCCCTCCTTTGCTGATTTTGATCATGTCCCCTCGGTATTCATATTCAAAAAAAGGCTTAATAAAAACGGAAATCTATGTTGCGTTTTTTTCACTTAGGGTAGTAATGTTTATTAATTAATTGATTAGCTAATACTATTAGGTGAATAGGGAAGGGATTTACTGGATGAGGTGTAAGGATGCTTGAAAATGGTATGATATCAGCAAGGCAATTTCAGATATTTGTTTTCATATTTACCATAGGCAGTTCTGTCCTTTACATTCCTGCGTCACTTGCTGCTGAAGCGAAACAGGATGCTTGGATTGCTTCAGGATTTGGATTAGGAATTGGTTTATTGATTGTTAAGCTTGTTACTTCGGTTGCAAAGCTTTATCCTGACTTGAATTTTGCTCAATATATCGAAGTTATTTTAGGAAAATGGGCAGGGACGATAGTTAATTTAGCATTTTTCTTTAATTTTTTCATGGTTTCTGCCTTTGTTCTTCGGGATGTGGGTGACTTCTTATTAACGGTTATTATGCCAGAAACCCCTTTACAATCTATCTTAATAATTTTTATTCTTGTTGTGATCATGGGGGTTCGTTTAGGATTGGAGACGTTGGCCCGTTCAGCCGAGATATTTTATCCATTGTTAATCATTTTGATGTTATTGCTGTTGATCGCACTTATTCCTCAATTTCAATTTTCAAATATACAACCTCTTTTTGAGAGCAGACTAAAAACCATCACTCTCGCAAGTTTTCCATTTATCGCCGTTCCTTTTTTTCAGTTTTCTGTTTTTCTTATGATTATGCCTTATGTTCATAAGAAGAAAGAGGTAGAAAAAAATTTCTTTTCAGGGACAATTAAAGCAGGAATGTTATTAATTCTATTTACAGCTGTTTCAATATTGGTTCTTGGTGTAGATATGACAGCTAGGCAATTTTTTCCGACGTATACTCTTTCAAGAAAAATTAATATAGGAGATTTTCTGCAGCGCCTTGAACCGATAATGGCGGGTATTTGGTTCATTTCCATATTCATTAAATTAGCGATTTGCTACTATGCGTCTGCTTTATCCCTGGCTCATACTTTGAAGCTAAAGGATTATAGGGTCTTGACTTTCCCTTTAGGGATGATATTGGTTGTTCTCTCCATAATTATTTACCCAAATATTGTATACACCGGTGAGTTTATTAAATGGATGTTTTTTTATTTTGGAACGATGGGTTTAGTAGTTCCGATTTTAGTATTAGGAGTATCGAAATTAAAAAGTCATAAATAAACGTAAAAAAGCATTTGAAGACGGGGAGTTCAAGAGGCACGCGAATTTTTGCAGCAGGATGCGGTGTGAACGCTGCTTACTTGGAGGGCTTTTACGAATACGGTCTTTTTAGCCGGTATGGTGATCCTGATGATTTTCAGCATTAAGAGCTATTCCAATCTCCGCAAACTGACGTATCAAGAAGGAGAAAAAGACATTTGCTTTAGCCGATTAAATAAAAAAGGACAGGGGATTTTGAAAATCCTCTGTCCTTTTTGCTTTACCGATTTGCTTCCGCTTCCAGGCGCGGAAACAAAATATTATTTTCTAAATGAATGTGCTGAAAAAGGTCTGTTTCCAATTCATCGAGTTTTAAGTAAGTCAGTGTATACGTCGTGCAAGCTCCTTCTGGAAGGGCATAATCATTCGTCACTTTTCTCAGTTCCTTCAATATGTTGCCGCAAGCTTCATGCTCTTGTTCCAGCACGTCGATCGCTTGGACGGCTTCGGTTAAGCTGGCTTCTGAATTTGTCTGTTCATAAGCGGCGATCTTCGGAAAAATCTGTTCTTCCTCTTGGATCAAATGGTGCTCCAATTCCGCTTTCAGCTGGTGAAACAATTGATGAACCTGGCCAAGCTCCGGATGATGGATGCCATGAACACGGTACACTTTTGTGACAAAGCCGGACAGTTCAGGCAGCACGTCATACAGATAGGCATGATGTGTCTGGATGACGTAGTCAATCAGCCGAGAATAGGGGGCTTCGTTCCAGTTCGTTTCTTTTTCATTTAACGCTTTTGTTTCTTGGTATAGTGTGTTGATTTTCGATAAAATTTCTTCTTCATTTAATTTTTGTTCTTCTATAGCTTCACCAATCGGGCGGTTCCCGCCGCAGCAAAAATCGATACGGTATTCCTTGAGAAGCTGGCTTGCTCTAGGAAAACGTGTCACAATATCACCGGTTTTTGTGCTTTGATCAAATACTGTATCCATCCAAAAAACCTCCTGATGTTCATATTGATGTTATGGGTTAAATGTAACGCGTTTGCGGGCGGCGAATCGTGATCTACATCACATTTAGAAAAAATCGCACGAAAAGCAATAAGTCAGCGAGAATCGGGAATACCTAACAATAACTTTTGTATTTGGAGGCCCAAGATGGAGGACATATCCTGGCTTACGTTTGCTATGCTGATTCTCGCCAGCTATCGGCTGACTCATTTAATTGTCTTTGATAAAATCACGGAGTTTATCCGGAAACCATTCATGAAGAAAAAGAAAACCATTGATGAACAAGGTCATGTGGACACGAAAAAAGTGCCGAAATCAAACTTCGGCTATTTGTTGAATTGCTATTGGTGCGCCGGTATTTGGTGTGCCATCATTATCGGACTCGGGTATTTATTCATTCCAGACGCCAGCATTCCGGTTATTTTGATTTTGTCGATAGCGGGAGCACAGGCGATCCTTGAAACGTTTGTTGGTGTCGGTACAAAGCTCGTCGGTTTTTTATCTGATTTGAAAAAATAAACCATTCCTTTTCTTTAAGAAAAGCGGGTGGTTTTATTTTTTTGAACAAAGCGACACAAATAACCGGGTGAATCGTGGCGAATTTGCGAACTTTTTCTAGCGCATTTTTCCTAAAGCATCTTTTTTCATAAGAGGTATCTGCATAATATTTTAATTATTTCGATTCTTAAAATTGTAAATTCAAAGAAAATAAATGCATAAAGTCCTGGATCATCGTCTTTCATCAATGGCTGTCATTAGCATTCCGGCCACCCAATACATACGAAAAGAGGAAATAGATAGATTTTTAAAGGCGCTAAAAACAAGAAATATGGTTGATAGACAATTATTTAAGAGTTTCTTTACAATCGGTTCGTGTGAAAAGCGAGAAAGAGGTGAGAAACAACCGGTAAAAAAAGTATATTTCAAAATATCATAATGGAGGAAAAAGAATGTCATCTATTAAACGTACAGTTTCTGTCTTGATCACATGTTTCATGACGGCGGCTCTTGTTATCGGCGGCGCATTCGTGCCAGCGGCATCAGCAGCTTCGAAAACACCTGTCTCAGCAAACGGACAGCTTAAGCTAAAAGGAACACAGCTTGTCAATCAAAACGGAAACGCGATTCAGCTGAAAGGCATCAGTTCCCACGGTTTGCAGTGGTTTGGCGATTACGTCAATAAAGACAGTCTAAAATGGCTGAGAGACGACTGGGGTATCAATGTTTTCCGCGCGGCAATGTATACGGGTGAGGGCGGCTATGTTGATAATCCGTCTGTAAAAAATAAAGTCAAAGAAGCAGTTGAAGCGGCAAAAGAGCTCGGAATATATGTGATCATTGACTGGCATATTTTAAGCGACGGCAATCCGAACCAAAACAAAGCCAAGGCAAAAGAATTTTTTAAGGAAATGTCAAATTTATACGGAAACACGCCGAACGTCATTTATGAAATCGCCAATGAACCGAACGGCGATGTGAACTGGAACCGTGATATCAAACCTTACGCGGAAGAAGTGTTGTCAGTCATCCGCAAGAATGACCCGGATAACATCGTGATCGTCGGCACCGGTACTTGGAGCCAGGATGTCAATGATGCAGCCAACAATCAGCTGAAGGACGACAATGTCATGTACGCGCTCCATTTTTATGCAGGTACACACGGCCAGTTTTTAAGGGACAAAGCAAATGACGCACTCAGCAAAGGAGCGCCGATTTTCGTTACTGAATGGGGAACAAGCGATGCTTCCGGAAACGGCGGGGTATTCCTTGATCAGTCCCGCGAATGGCTAAAATTTTTGGACAGCAAGAAGATCAGCTGGGTGAACTGGAACCTCTCGGATAAACAGGAGTCATCAGCCTCTTTAAATCCGGGCGCATCTAAAACGGGAGGCTGGTCACAATCAGATTTATCCGAATCCGGAAAGTTTGTAAGGGAGAATATCCGCGGCTCCAAAAACTCATCTGGAGACAACAATTCTGATTCGGATTCAAAAGATTCTGATCAGAAAAATCCAGGCAAAGATAAGTCCGATCAAGACAACAGCACCCAGAAAAAAGCAATAGCCGTACAATACAGAGCAGGTGACGGCAATGTAAACGGCAACCAAATCCGTCCGCAGCTCAATATTAAAAACAACAGCAACAAAACCGTATCACTAAACAAATTGACCGTCCGCTACTGGTATAAAGCAAACAACAAAGGACAAAACTTCGATTGTGACTATGCGCAGATCGGATGCAGCAGCTTAACACACAAATTCGTGAAATTAAATAAATCCGTAAAAGGCGCGAACACTTATCTTGAACTCGGCTTTAAAAATGGAACGCTGTCTCCAGGGTCAAGCACCGGGGAAATCCAGATTCGCCTGCACAACGATGACTGGAGCAATTACGCGCAAAGCGGCGATTATTCCTTTTTAAATTCAAACACGTTTAAAGATACGAAAAAGATCACATTGTATGAAAACGGAAAACTGATTTGGGGAACAGAACCCAAATAGTTCTCTGTCATTTTGACGGACACCAAGATTGGTGTCCGTTTTCATGATATACTATAATGACAGAGAGAGGAAGATTTTTGAAATGTATTGAAAAGGGGGGTGAATACATGGATGGAATTGTGAAACAGTATATGATGCTGGTCAAAGAAAACAGCGATATGATCAATGGCCCTGACTACCCGGGGAAACAGCGCGACATTCAGAAGCAAAAAGAAACAATCAAATCATACGCCCAAAAGCTGCAGCAAGGCTTTTCTACTGATGATGACTACGATGAGTTTGCGGACGCCGTGATTAAATGTGCATACGGAGATATAACAATGGAGGAATTAGAAACGGTTTATCATGAACTAACCTCGCGATAAGCTTCCTCAGGAGAGGAGAAATATGAAACAAATCATTTTGAGTACGGAACGGCTCATTCTGCGAAAAATGACGCGCGGTGATGCCGAAAACTTGCTGGAGATCTTTTCAGACCCGAAAGCAATGGAATACTACCCGTCAACAAAAGATAAACAACAGACATTCGCATGGATCGACTGGACTTTAGAAAACTATGAAAAGCACGAAGTCGGCCTTTGGGTTGCAGAAGATAAACAAACAGGCGAGTTTTTAGGCCAATGCGGAATCATTCCCCAGGAAGTAGAAGGATCAAGTGAAATGGAAATCGGCTATTTGTTTAAAAGGCGCGTCTGGGGCAACGGCTATGCAACCGAAGCAGCCGCGGCATGCAAACGCTACGGATTTGAAGAATTGCGGCATGCAAAGCTCATTTCTTTAATAGACGTAAATAACACGCCTTCCAGGAAAGTCGCTGAACGAATCGGCATGACGCTGGAAAAGAACATCTATAAGTGGGGAAAAGAAATTGATGTGTATGCGGTTCATCAATAAATGTTGAAAGGGATTTCAATTGAGGCAGCACTGTATACTTGCTGGCCATAACAAAGGCCGCATGTATGCTGATGATCTGGAGCACTCTAACTGTGCACTTGTCTGGGCAGAACAGGAAATTTTTTATCTAATAGGCGATCCTCAGTGCCATTTTGCTGCATGGACACAGGTTGTTGAGGAAGATTTGAAAATGTTTTTCCCGAAACCATTTTTACATTTGAAACTGAGCTTTACAGCAAATTATCGCAGCCAGTGTCATCCTCTGATGCAAAAATGAAGCGTATGGCGTTAGATATGCTGTCAGAGACAAGAGATGACGATATAATGAACAGTTGACAGAAGAAAACAAATATATGAAACAAGCCCTTAGATGAATGGAATTATTTTCTGCTTAGCATGCGGCTATTCATTATCTGGCAGGCCTGAGCAGTCATTAGAGATTTGAAGCAAGGCTGGTATGACACTCTGATATATACACTGCACAGTAGACTTGGTGAATCTGCGAAAGACGGAGAAAGGAAAGAGTTTGAAAAACGCTTGAGATTAAGTCGTTCCAGATAAAAGAAAGCAGGATTAAATTCTGTGGCCAAAAATACACGATGATTAAATGGAATCTTAATATTTTTTTATTTTGTCTCAATACCTAAGTATACTTTAATTTTTGAGACAAGAAAATTCTGTTGTGATCTTGAGGCGTTGTTTTTCAGCAATCTTTTTCAACTTCCGAGAATATATATTATGTAAACTAAAAAAGCCCAAGTTTAAGTTTTGGTTGTATTGAAAATCACTATTACTTGGGCTGTTTTGTTGTTTAAGGTTTAGAAAAAGCTCTAAACCTTAAACCTATTATATAAACTGAACATTATCAAATCTTTCAAATTCAGTTTCTTTTAAGTTTGGAGACCATATACATAGTAGCTTTCTTGCTCGAGTGAATGCTACATAGCCTACTCTTGCTTCTTCAGACGTATTATTATGGTTCAGCCATTCTTTTATTTGTTTTGTTGTTTCGGCTATTACCAATACACATTCAGCTTCCATACCTTTTGCTGAGTGAATACTATAAATGTTTTCTTGATGCTTTGAAAGTTCATGTTCATTCACAATATCATTTATTAAATCGCTAATTTTTATTTTTGAGACCGTTCTTTTCTGGCCATTCCAGTCATAATCTAACATTTTTAACTTTCTTCCTATTCTCAATTTAAATACTTCAATAGATTGGTTGAGTAAAAATGTTTTTAGAGTTTCAAATAAATTATTAGGATTTAAATTCTCTATCTCAGGATTAGTTAAAAAATGCAAAACAAAAACATGTAATTTTTTCCACATAAAAGCATCATACTTAATTTCAGATAAGCTTACATATGCTGGATGTGAATTAAACATAAGGTAGCTTAAACTTTCCGAAATATGATCCATAGCTTTATTTAAGTCATGTCTTTTTTTATAAGCTATGGCTATCAACAAATTCTTAAGGATTAAGTAGCGTCTATAATGATTTTTCTTTAATTTTTCTAAAAATGAATTCCCTTCTATATTATTTTTGTCTTGGACTATCTGTTTAATTTCCTTTAAATTTTTGTTATATCTAGTAAGTATTAAATAAGGCTTGTACTGTTGATTAGTTGTAATTTTCAGCCTTTCCTGTTGAAACATACGAATTGCTCCGTCAAAATCCTTAATGTCTTTAAAAAAGACAACTGCCTTATCTGTTGAAGTATAGGTGTTAAAAACATTTTGAATAAGATCTGATTTTAAATTTGAAAACTCAACTATATTGCGTGTACTGCGGAAATTATTTAATAAGTCGTATTTCTTGAATTTTTTATTGTTCTTATTCGAATTGAATATTTTGGGTTCTGCCCCAGTAAAACTAAAAATCGATTGATTATAATCACCTACACAAAAAAATGAAGTGGATTCTAATGATTCAAATATTTTCTCTTGAAAATAAGTAACATCTTGATATTCATCGATTAACATATTTGGGAAGCGAGAGCTAAACGCTTTCTTTATATGCTCAAATTCATTTAAAATTTTGTAAGATAGATAAATGACATCTTGTTGGTCAATTAACCCTTTCTCATGCAAAATACTTTTCCATTTCGAAGCATTTTGAGCAGATACTCTACTTCTATAGCAGCACGGCTTTCCATTTTCATCATAACCTAGACTCTCAAAATTTCGGAAATCACCTTCTGATAATTTAAATGGAGATCTATTTAAAATACTCGCTATTTCGTTTTTTAAGCCTCTTGCGAAACCATTAGTAGTTACTCTAAAAGGTTGGTTAGTTCGATTGATTAAGTGAGAGTAGGGCTTTATTAAGTTTTCATGCAAAAAAGAATGTATGGTGCCAATAAATAACTCTTTTGGTTGTATATAATTTTCTTTTTGTAGCCTTGTGATAATCTCATCTTTTGCTACATTTGTATAAGTGATGCATGCGATACCACTATGAGAGTGTCTACGATTTTCAATTATATATTTTAATCTTTCGACCAGTAACGTTGTTTTTCCACTTCCGGGTCCTGCTTGCACAATTATGGAGGTATCTAAAGCGCTTTGTGCAATTTTTTTTCTGTAGGTATCGTTATCAATTATCATCAGTTTCGTCCTCCTTCATGAGAAATTCAAATGCACTCTCAATATAAGAAGGGATATTTAAGTGTTTTCCATTATTTAATTCATCAAGAATATACTGAGCAAATTGCCCCTTCTCTTTGGAGATAATATCATAAGCAACTTTAGCAAATTCTTTAAGGTTTAAATTTGTTATTTGAGCACGTTCTTCACTTGTCCCTATTTGATATTGTTCAATCAAATCAAGAAAAAATTGTTTATTATCTTCCAAAATTAAATCATACTCAAATGTTTTAAGGTTGTAAGAAATATATACATTTTTGTTTTCCGTAAAGTCCTCTTTTAATTTTTCCGTTCTAGAACATAATGTTCTTTCTTTTTCACTTGAAGGATAAACACTTATTTTAATCGTTTTTCCGTCCTTATCCTTAACTTCCTCGCCTTTATCATTTGTTAATGGGACTGCCTCAGGATCACTATCTGTTAAGACAGCGCATTTCATATTAAGACCGTTAGTATTAAATAATTGCAAAAAAGGACGAAAGGTCACGCCGTCTACAGATATAACAGAGATACCTTCACTCTCTAGTGTATTCTCCCACTCTAAATTATCAGCCTTTTCACTATAAATCATAGAGAAAAACTTTGGTATTAACAATCTTTCTGCAATTCCTTCGACTAATAAAACCTTTTTACCGAAGAAAATATCAGATTTAGTAGCATCTAACCAACGTTTCAAGTGCAGTTTGTATTCTTTTTCCTTTTTGATATTTGTATCAAATAGTGTACCTACACGCTTGGATAAATTACGTCCAGAAGATTTATAAAATACGACTAAACTGTCTAAGTCCGCATGTGAACTTACATGGGTAGAGTGTGTGGTCATAAATACCTGACCAACAACCTCTTGTTCAAAAAAATACTTAGATAAAAATTTTTGTAAATGTGTATGGAGATGAGCTTCTGGTTCTTCTACAATTAATATAGGAAATTGATAGTCGTAACTTTTGTTTAATTCTTTTATATTAGAGAATTTAGTTAGAAGTAAACTTATGTATAACAAATTATTATAGCCTAATCCATTAATATTAACCGAGTGTGGATTTTCTCCAATTGATCCTATTAGTACTTTTAAGTCTTTAAGTAGTGAATTATAATCATTTTCCCCCATCAATATTTTAATTTCTTGTCTAGTAGTGCCGGTCAATCTTTCTAGGTAATTATTGATACTTTTTTGTATTTTTTGAATTCCTTTGCCCTTAATAATTACTTCATTGAGATCTTCTAATTTTTTAGAGATTTGCGATGCTTCTTTTTCGGAGATGTCAGATTTCTTCAATATTTGTTGTAACTGACCGGAAGATTTTTTTAATTCCAGTGTGGCATCTCTAAGAGCCCCAACATATTCAATTCCAAATTTAGATAGCATATTAAAATCAAAAGCATCTGCAGTTTCTATCTCACCACCGTAAATAACCCATTCGTATTCTTCCAAGGGGAGTCTAAGTTGATTAACCGATTTAGCTTGTTGAGGTGGATTTTCTGAGATATTTGCTTTTGGTCTATATTTATAAGTGAGTTTTGCTTCACCTGGGTTCCTTGTTAACCATTTACTTGTTACACTAAGTTCGTTTTCTGACTCAATTCCTTGTAAGATAACTTCTATTTTTATTTCTGGCCATCTCTTCTCAATAATTAAGCCACTCCAAAAATCCTCTTGCTGAAGTATCCTTTTTGATAATGAGTAATTCCGATTAAAAATCAGATTTATGCACTCTAAAAAATTTGATTTTCCAACATTATTCTCCCCTATTATTATGGAAAGACCTTTGTTTAAATCGACTGTAAAATCGCTGAAATTCCTGAAATTTTCAATGTGAACTTTAGATATATACATGATTATCCTCCAATTAAATATATTTAATCAATTATTGATCTCGTCATTTATCATTATTTTGTGTGATGCAAATTTTAGGTAAGGTCTTGTTCCTTCATAAGATAGCCCTAACCCTTCAAGAATTTTGACATTTCCTGTTTGAGCGATATTAATTAATCTAGTTGCTCTAAGTGCTCTAGTGCTGATGTTATAGGAATGAAGTTTGCTTAAAATAAATGCAGAGCTAACGGGTTTATTTAATTTGTATGAGCGCCTTGTTACAAATAGATAATCACAGTTGGCCCCTTTAATAGAGTATTCTCTCCATTCTAAGTATCGGTTTAGAACTGTAGTGATTTTAACAGGAATTTCAATTTGAATAGAACGATTGGAAAAATTAATTTGGTTTGAACTTAAATCTTCTAATTTTATTCTGGAGATTTCTAAAGGTGAACATGCATAAACTAATGCTAATAAACCAATAGAAGCTTCTAAGGGGTCGCAATCAGGATGTAACCACTGTGAAATCAATTTCTTTTGATCTTCAGTCGTTAATGCCTCAGATGTCTGGTGGAAGTAATTTATATTTAAGTTATTCATAGGGTTGAAGAATACTTTTTTATTGTCGTATGCCCACTTAAAAAAAGAATCTAATTCTCGGGAGCGTGTATAAACGGTTTTTTGCGAATTTTTCTGTTTGAGGTAAGTTAAATATTCAATAGTATGGGTTCGTTGAATTTGGATAAGGCTTGAAACATCTATTTCATGAATAAATACAAAAAAATACTTTAAGTTAAAACATATTTGATATCTTGTCCAATATTTTAATTTCCTTTTCTCTTTTAAGAAGTATAAGTAATCGCGTGTGATGTTTTTAAATTTTGCAGGGATTTCTTCAACTGTTTTTAAAATTAGAGTCTCGTTCCACTCGTCTTTTAATTGAAACTCTTCTTTTAAGAATTCTATAAGGTGGTATATTGCTGTTCTCTTGGCTGCGGATAAAGGCTGTCTATAAATATCAAGTTCCACGAGGTCGCTTAATTTCCAGGTATTTTTTAGTTTTAGCGGATTTTCTTCATCTTTCAAACAACTTTGAATCGATTGTATTCTAGTCGCTATTTCACGCTTTTGGTAACCATAAACTGAATCTAGGTATAACATGAACTTATACAGGAAAGAATGTTGTGGATTTGTAGAGGCTGCGAACCTTTCTTTGAAAAGGCTGTATTTCTTTATCATTAGTTTGTCTGTTTCGCAGGTTCTGCAAAGTCTACCATAGCGTTTTAAACTTTTTCCACAAATAATGCAATTTAAGCACTTACTCATCCATTTCTCCTCCTAAAAATCCTCTTCTGGATATAGATTATTTTTGGATGTTTCATCTGTTTTTGACTTTCTAGCATAAGGTCTGATAGCACCAGAACTTCCTCCTGCAACTTGTTCATCTTGTTTGCTTTGTTGATTTGGTTTGTATTCAATTAAATCCCAAGGATTACAGTCTAATGCTTCGCATAAAGCATCTAGCGTTTGAAAGCGTATAGCTTTAGGTTTTTGCTTTATTAACTGCATGGCTGCAGTATGTGAAATTATTATTCCTGCTTTTTTTTCTAGAGCATTCAAAAGCTCTTGACCTGTCCATATACCTTTCTCTGCCATGACTTGTCTTAGGTGCCATTTAATCATTGTTGATATCTCCTATTATTTTATTGAAATTCCCATTAGTAACTTCATCAAGCTGTTCTTTCAGAAATTCTTTGCTTGGTTTTAAATAACGTTGTGTAGTTCCTAGAAGCGAGTGTCCAAGTATGTGCCTAATGGCTTCTATCTTAGTCGGATTTTCCTCGTAAAAATGTGTTGCAAATGCTCTTCTAAAATCATGACAAGTAAAGTGAGGGATAAATACTTTTTCTTGTTCACATTTTTGTAGAGCTTCAATAAGTCTATTTTTGATGGTAGTCGTACTAATGCGTTTTCCATGTTCGGATAAAAAGAGAGCTTTCTCTTTTTCTGCATTTAAGAAATGGGGTCTTACTTGTTTTAAATAAATCGAAAGAACACTTTCAAGACTATATAAAGAACCCGGTACCCACCTCTCTCTTTTGCCAGAACCGTTAGAGCCCTTTCCGTAGCGAACATGTATAGTTCCTCTTTCAAAACTAATGTCTTTAATATCAAGCATCATTAGTTCGCTTAATCGAAGTCCAGTGTGGTACATCAATCGAAACATTGCATAATCTCTATTAATAACAAGAGGTTTGACAGAATTGGATGCACTATTTCGTAAAGTTTTAAAAAAATTACGCATGTTATCTTTGGAGGGAATTGAAGTTTTCACTGCTATATCATCGGTTACATGTTTTTGAACAAACCACTTGTCTACAGGATGTATGAGTTTAACATTATACTTAATGTCAGCTCTTTCAAGTGGTTTTCCAGCTTGTAGTTCAAGAGAATTTTGTGGAATCTCTGGATGATCGATAAAGAAGTTGTAGAAATTAGTAATGTTATTAAGATAACCTCTTCTTGTAGAGTGAGAAAGACCAGCATCAATTAAGCCACTATGATAGTCATTTACATCCGTAATTGTTATTTCCCAGCAAGGTTTTCCGACTATATCAAAGAACCTTCTAAGTACACTTAACGAACCTTTAATCGTTGTTGGAGAGTGGTTTCTGAGCTTCTTTGAAATTAAGTAATGTTCAATAATTCTTTTATGGTCTCCTATCACCTCTGAATAGTCTATTATATTTTTATTCTCTGAATTTTGAGGTCGGCTAGAAGTAGAACTAATAAGTTTAAACGAGCTACTTTTACTCATAATAGCTTTTCCTCCATAATCAAACTTTTAATTGGATTATACAATCAAAAGTTTGATTATGCAATTGAATGCTGTTTCTTTCCGACAAAAAAAGACTTATGTCGATAAAATGACATGAGCCCCTTCCAGCAGAAAAAGAGCAAGAAAAAAGGAGTGCTCTTAGCACCCCATGTACATATAATTCTGTCAATCATACATCAAGTACATATAATTGTGTCGTTACACACCTTGTCAACCTATATGATTCCGGCAGCCCCTTATGTCTTATGTTGTGAAATCCCAAAGCATTTTTTAATTTTAATCTGTCTGACTTTCAACCTTGAATTCCAGCTCTCTAAATTAAGTCAGATAAACCTATAACAGTCCGCACCAAAAAATATCAAATGATAGTTCTAACGACCGTTCAAATGATTGTTTATTTTCGTAAACCAGTTGAATGTTAAGCCCGTCAAAAAGAGTAATAAAGCCTATCGTACACTTCTCAGGTGGACAGTTCATACCCGATTCCTTAAAAACAAGCGCAATCCGTTCTTTTAAAGTATGCAGATATAAAAGATATTGGGCTGAAATAAAATCACTTACTTCAGCAGGCGCCTTAAAGGACATCGCCTGCAAAAAAGCTACATTTGGCAATGCATGAAAACGGACCTGGGTTTCTTTTAAAAAGTCATATATTTGATTCTTAGCAGGCATATGTTTTCGAGAATCGAAAAATTCATTGATAAATGAAATTTCCTCTTCTACAATCTCGGGGTATATTTCCATCAGCAACTCTTTTTTTGATGAAAAATGATAAGCGAGAGATTGTTTTCTGATTCCCAATTCTTTTGCAATATGCGACATTTTGACTCCTTCAAAGCCCAATTCATTAAATTGGCGAACCGCTGTACGTTTTATATTCTCTCTGGTCAATATACTGTCCTCCCCCATTTTCAGGCTGTTTTTCTCTGCAAGCAGATATATAAAATATATAATAAAACAAACAGCAGGTACATGAAAATGGCAGTAATATAGATCTCCCGATAGGAATAAACCGTCGCAACCAAACCTAATAACAACGAGCCTCCGCCAATCCCCATGTCGAAGAAGTTAAAGAATGTTCCCATTGCATCCTCATGTTCATGCTCTTCCACAAGATTTATACACCATGTTTGGATGGCGGGAAATATTGAACCGAACCCAAACCCGTAGCATATAGCCGCTGTAAAAAACATTGCACTTGTTTGTGCGAAATATAATATTGACAGTCCTGCTATTGAAAATAACGAGGCAGGAATAAGGATGGCAGCCACTCCGTATCGGTCAAATACCCTGCCAGAAATAAGCCGTATAAAAAAACTGGCTCCTGCAATCAAAAAGAAAAACATTCCGACACTATGAAACCCCTTTTCAATTGCATAGAGCGAAAAAAAAGACATAATTCCAGATGCAGCAATACCAACGAATAAAATAAGAATTGAAGGAAACAGTACACGTTTTTCCAATACTTTCAACTTTACAGTTCCCTTTCCGCCAGTGCCTGCTGTTTCCGGCTGTCTGCGCACGAAAACAGCCATAAGTGCCGCCAGCAAAAGAACGGACATTCCGCCTAAAAAAAGCCTTTGAAAATCATAAAGCTCCAGAGCCGCGATACCGATCATAGGTCCAACGGAAACAGCAATTGTCTCACCTACTCCAAAATATCCAATTCCTTCACCCCTGCGCTCTTTAGGAACAATTTCGGCTGCAATTGTCGCAAAATAGGTAGTCGCCAATCCAAACCCGGCACCATGTATTAATCGAATGAGTAATAAAACGCTGACATCAGACGCCAGGTAATATGCGCCTGTTGAGAAAGCGCTGATTACAATTCCAAAAATGAGCAAATATTTTTTATTGAACCGTAAAGCCAATGCCCCTGCAAAAGGACGAACAGCAATTGCAGAGATCATAAAAATACCTGTAACAAGCCCGACTTGTTTTGCCCCTCCTCCAATAGCAGTTACAAACAAAGGCAAAGTCGGCAATAACATTTCAAATACCATAAACAAGAAAGCATTTGAGAACGTCACAAAAACAAATGACAATCACCACATTTTTGCAGTATGTATTTTTTCTACATTCAATTCCATTTGGCTACCTCTCGATGTTTTTATTTTCTTCTCACGCATTCACTTTAACTGACACCGGTCAGTTTGTAAACACAATTTTATAAGAATTTAAGCTAATATGAAGCGGAAATTAAAAAATAGCACTTGGTTAAACTGACTGTTGACAGATTGAAGTTAAATAATTCAAAGCTTGTTTTCTATACGAAAAAAAGAGACAAAATGGGAAGCCCGCTTTGACTCTTTTTTTATCGATTCTGAATTGATATCCGCGCTTGAATTATGATTCAATATCATTGTATTTTGTGGTTTTTCAGCTGCTCAACTTTCAAATAACTCATTCTTTTCAATTGTCTCTGCTAGTGTGAATTCCTTTTTAATGTTACCAACTGCATGATGTTCGTTGACTATCGTCTTTCGTTTGTTGAATAAGGCTATTGATGATTTCAACGTACTTTAGTGTTGCTCAGGCTCTCGTTTTCCTTTATGTGCAATAGACAAGCAATTACAATATTTCGATATACCCTTCTGTTCCATGCACGCGAATTCGTTGCCCATCTTTTATCAGTTGGGTAGCATTCTCCACTCCGACAACTGCCGGTAAGCCATATTCGCGTGCGATAACTGCTCCATGGGTCATCAGTCCGCCAACTTCGGTGACCAGGCCTTTTATGGATACAAACAATGGCGTCCAGCTAGGGTCGGTAAAGGAGGTGACTAATATATCTCCATCTTCTAGATCAGCCTCTTCCAGTTTTAATATGACACGCGCCCGTCCTTCTATCACTCCGGAAGAAACAGGAAGACCTGCAATCGCTTCGGCCGGGAGGTTCTCTCGTTTGTATTTTCCTGCAATGATTTCACCATCTGACGTGATAACGCGCGGGGGAGTAAGTTTTTCATAAAATTTGTACTCGTCTTTTCGTTTGCTGATGATCTTGTAATCTAGTTTTTTTGTGCGTACAACTTCGTGAAGTTCTTCAAAAGTGAGGTAGTATATATCTTCTTTTTCAGGAATAATGCCCGCTTGTACGAGTTGTTCGGCTTCCTTTAGTATAGCTTGCTTATAAACGAAGTAACGATTCACCATGCCGTATTTGGGATATTCCCTAAAACCGCTGAAATTCCGGATGAAGTCGATCATTCGTTTTGTTTCTTTGGCTTTTTGTTCACCGTTCGGCAATTGCTTCAAGCGATCTAATAACGCTTGTTCTTTTTTCAAAGCTTCCTGCCGTCCTTGCTCGAATTTACGTTTGCTGGCATTAGGAGCAAAGTTTTTGATGTTGCCCAGAATCAACGGGACAAGTGTAATGGGTTTTTCACTCCAACGAGTTCTAGTTATATCGATTTCTCCGGCACAGCGCATTCCGTATTTGTCAAGATAAGCATAGATAGCGTCTTGTGTTTCCTGTCCGCCATCAAACTGAGTCAGCTCATCCAAAAAGTTATCATCTTTCACATGTTGTAAATAATCAATGATTTCCGGATAAGGACGAATCACATCTGCGACATCCAATAGCGCCAGACCCATTTCCGAAGTAATATTGTTTGGTACAGATTGAGAAAGCGTATCTGCTGTATTTTTTTCACCTAACCACTTGTTCATGTTTTCATTGATCCATGTTGAAGCATCCATAGCTGCAATAATCACACTTGAACTTTGCGGGTCAAATAAAATCTTCTTTAATTGCTGGAGATCTTCCAGGATAAAATCAAATAAATCCGATCCTGATTTCGTTTGGATGTTTTGTCGTAACTCTTCTATCGATGTTTGACTGCGCTTCATCAAATCAGAAACGATGGTCGGATCGTTTTCGATTTGTGCTTGAGAACTCGGAGATTTATTGCTTTTACCTGGATTCTGTTCTTTTTGATCATTATTTGGTAATAATTTTATAAAATCTCGCTCTATTATGGTCATAAGTGCGTCTTTTAAGAGCGGATCGTGTTGTCCCATGCCATTTAATAAAAATTCTCTGCTGTCAGGTGATGCCAGATTATGTGTGACATCAACAAATAACCTTCCACCAGCTTTACGCATGGGTGCAGAAGTCGTCAACAGAAAAAAAGACAATCCCAGTGGTTTTATGGGATCCGTCATCATTTGTTGATGACCAACAGAGATATAGACGTGATTTTCTTGATCGCTCGCTTTAGGGATCGGGAAAAGAGTAGTGATTGGCCGACTCTGGACAATATAAAATGTATCGTGGGCCAAACACCATTCGATATCTTGCGGCTGGCCGAAATAAGCTTCGATCTGTCTTCCGATACGCGCCAGTTGTAAAATTTGTTGGTCAGTCAATGTTTGCGTCTGTTGCTGATCAGGACCGATCTGCTTTGTCTCTGTTCCGCCTTCTTTTCGTCCATAGATCGCCAATTTTTTGGTTGCTATCCTCTTATCGACGATTTCCCCTTCCTGTACTTGATAACAATCGGCAGATACCAAGCCAGAGACCAGCGCTTCTCCAAGTCCAAAACTGGCATCGATTGATAGCAGCTTTCGGTTGGAAGTCATCGGATCTGCGGTAAATAAAATCCCTGAAGCCTGCGGGAAAACCATCCTTTGAACGATGACGGCTAAATAAACTTGATTGTGGTCAAATCCATTTTGCATACGGTAGATGACCGCGCGATCCGTAAATAGGGAAGCCCAACATTTGCTGATATGCTGCAAGATTGCTTCTTTTCCGATGATATTTAAATAGGTGTCTTGTTGACCAGCAAAAGAGGCATGTGGTAAATCTTCAGCAGTCGCACTAGAACGCACGGCATAAGCATGTTCATCGCCAAACTGGGAGAGATAGTGCGCAACTGCTTTCACAACATCGGAAGGAATTTCTGCTTCCATAATGATTTGTCGAATCTTCCTGCTAATTTCACCAATTTGATCTCGATCTTCTACTTTTAGCATGGTCAGTTGATCCAACAACGCTTGGAACGTTTCGTTTTGTTCGATGGCTTTTTGATATCCTACTGTTGTGACACAAAATCCTTCTGGTACTTGTATTCCTTGAATTTTTGATAATTCCCCTAAATTTAACCCTTTTCCCCCAACGAGCAAAAGCTGTGTTTTTTCCATTTCGTGAAATCCGAGAACCAAAGAACTCATTCAACATCTCTCCTTCGAAAAAAAATTTGACGAGAGCTTTTCGGCATGGTATAATTAAAATATAAGATGGGATATCTATGACATTTTAACCGTAAGCAGACGTAATCTGATTATATCATCGTGTCTGTTTTTGTGCAATATAAAAAGAACCTGGGCAGTTTGACCAGGTTCTTTCTTCATTTCCCGCTACCATTGAGCCGACTCCGTTCCTGCATCATCACCTTTATGGATCGGATTCTCAGTCCATTCCCTGCTAACAATTAAAGATCAGAATCTGTGTCTCTCGCAGACGATACCAATGAAAGTTGTTCATGAAGTACAAGTTCATCATGATGTCGCTCTTCAATACTTTTTACAATAGACCGAATCGTAATTACGTTCTCTTCAATATATTGAGGATCAAAGATCGTAACATGGTCTCCCTTTAATTCATATTCCATGTAATTTTGTGCAGTTGATTGCCTCCACCCTCTTTCGGTCAAATCGCCGCATAACAAATGATGAATGTTAGCGTTGATGGCACCGGAATTGATCAGTTGATTATGATACGCAAGATAGCCTCTAATTTTATCCTTAATCGAAGGAATAGTTAATATTTCTTTGTAATAACCCGGAATAATATCGAGATTCAGATAGACGATCTCTTCGATTTCCTTTTCCGATAAATGAGTCACCGAAGTGGTGATTTGAGAATCCAACATCATAACATCGGATACGGCGCGTCCTCGCTGTTCCAAAGCTTTGGCAACCTCAAAAGCCAAATTCGATCCTGAAGAATAACCAAGCAAAACAAAAGGTCCTTGTTCTTGAATGCTGATCATGCTTTCTACATACCGGTCGATGATCGGTTTCTCATGTGACGGCTCTTCTATAAAATCAGCGGCATAGACGACGCAGTCGCCATCAAGTCTGTTCGCCATTTCATTATAAACCAACCCATACCCAATTAAAGGAGGGAAACAGAACACAGGGATCGAACCATTCTGATTCAACTTGACGAATACGCTGTCCGTCTTGCCCTCTAAGGCCGCGGCTTGAATGGCGCTTGCCATTGTTTCGATGGTAGGGGAATCATAAACAGCGTGATAATGCAATTTGATTCCCATGACCGCGTTAATTTGATGAATTAATTGCAATACTTTCAGCGAGTGGCCGCCAACGTCAAAGAAGTTATCTTTTATCCCCAGGTTAGAATGAGCTAAAACGTCCTTCCATATCTCGGACAACTGCTTTTCAATCAACGTTTCGGGTGCCGCATATTCGGTTCCGGTCGGCATATTTCCATCAGGAGCAGGTAAAGCTTTTCGATTGATTTTACCATTAGCTGTTAATGGCATCTCCTCTACCCGTACAAAATAGGCCGGAATCATATACGCAGGCAGTTTGTTCAGCAATTGCTGCTTGAGCTGCAGCGTTTTTAATGATTCGTCTCCTACCAAGTAAGCACACAACTGCTTGGAGCCCTCTTCTTCGAGTGCGATGACGACCGCTTCTTTGACGGATTCCACTTGCAATAAAGCCGCTTCGATCTCGCCCATTTCAATGCGGTAGCCTCGAATTTTTACCTGATGATCGATTCGTCCCAAATACTCCATATGTCCATCCGGCAACCACCGGGCGACATCTCCCGTTTTGTACATTTTTTCGCCTGCGGCAAACGGATGTTCAACAAATTTCTCAGCCGTTAATTCAGGACGGTTCAAATATCCTCTGGCTACGCCGGCCCCGCTGATATATATTTCTCCAGGGACGCCGATCGGCACCGGCTTCATACCCGCATCAAGCAGATAAATGTTCATATTGGCCGCGGCCGTACCGATTGGCACCGATTCGCGTCTGTCTTTCTGCGGATTGTAGGAATAAATCATACATCCGACGACTGTTTCCGTCGGCCCGTATTCGTTAAAGATTTCGATTTGATTTTGAAATTGTTCGCTGATGCCCTGGGCCAGCCGTGTGCTTAACTTGTCGCCGCCTACAATCATTTTCCGGATCCTGCACTCATCGGGAATGTTCATTTCGTTTAATAACTGCAAATGAGCCGGGGTCAGCTTGATAATATCCACCCTGGGATCCTGTACAATAGATGAAACCAAGGTTGCCCTGTCTTCTCCTCCATAGACAATGATGGCATTGCCGCTGATAAGCGGTGTAAAAATAGACGTTACCGTTAAGTCGAAAGCGATGGACGAATATAGTGGAAAGGTGGTTTTCTCCCCCTTCACGTAGACTCTGACAGCCCACCAAATATAATTGGTTAAGCCTTGATGTTCAATTAATACACCTTTGGGCTTGCCTGTGGAGCCCGATGTATAGATCACATACGCTAAATGGTTCGCATGACTGAGCGGTTCAAGGTTAGAGGCATCTTCGTGATAAGAACTTTCCTCATCTAATTGAACGATCATGCCTGCATGGGCCAACCGCTGCTGAAGATGGCTCTGTGTCAAAACAATCTCCGCGTTGGAGTCGTCTAATATATACTGTATGCGATGCTCAGAATAATCCGGATCAATTGGCACGTAAGCGCCGCCGGCTTTTAATACGGCCAATATTCCCACTACCAACTCGATGTTATGTTTGCTGATGATGGCTGTGAGCCGATCCGCTCGCACGCCCTTGGCTCTTAACGTTCGAGCCAATTGATTGGCCTGTTCATTGAGCTGCCGATACGTCAGCTTCTTATCCTCAAAAACAATCGCTACCTGCTCAGGCGTTCGTTCCGCTTGTTCCTCAAACAATTGATGAATCGTTTTTTCCTTTGGATACTCGGCCAAAGTATCGTTAAATGTCTCTATGAGGAGCGATCGTTCATCCGCCGCAAGCATATCCAGTTCTTGGACGCCAATTGCCGGATCGTTCACCATTTGCTTGATGATTTGCATAAAATGCGCTTGCATCCGCTCGACACTTGCTTGATCATAAACATTGGCATTGTACACAAAATGAATTTCAGTTTCCCCAGCCGGCATCACAATGAAATTAAAATCGTAATGGGTATGTTCTTCCAAATGAAAATCGATAATGTCTAATGCGGTGTGATTCTGCTTCATATGCTCCATTTGTTCCTCGACCGGGTAATTCTCAAATACCATAATATGACTGATCAACTGCTGCTTTTGCTCGGTTTGAGTCTGAATTTCATACAATGGATATGTTTCGTATGGTTGAGAAGCAAGCGCCCGTTCCTGATTCGTTTTCAATACTTGTGCGACTGTCATTTCAGGTTGAGTATCAATACGTACGGGGATGGTATTGATAAATAAACCGACCATGGATTCAATACCCTGAATGTCTGCCGGCCGACCGGATACGACCGTGCCGAAAACGACATCCTGACTGCCGTTATATCTTTGCAGCAACAAGCCCCATGCGGTTTGTATCCATGTATTGACGGTGACTTGATGTCGGCTTGCGGCCCGTTTGATCTCCTCTGTGAGCTGCTTTCCTAAACGAAACGCATGCTCTCCTTTTTCGTACCCTTTGGCCTGATTGGAAGGCTGTTCTTTCAATAAAACGGTTTGTCCTTCATAGCCGTCCAAATAATCCCGCCAATAGGCTGCTGCTTGCTTGTGATCTTGTTCATCCAGCCATTCGATATATCGGCTGTACGGAGTAACGGCTCCCCGCTTCGGTTTCCTCCGCTCAAGAATCGCATAATAGGTTTCAAACACTTCTTTCGTAATAAGAGGCAAACACCAGCCATCCATTAAAATGTGATGAAAGCTCCATATCAATCGCGCTTGATCTTCCTCTGTTTGCAGGATCGATACGCGCATTAAAGCATCTCGGGTAAGGTCGAACCCTCGTGCCTTATCTTTTTGTACAAAAGCGGCAATGAACTCGCTGCGTTGCTGCTTGTTCATGCTGCGAATATCTTCAACGATCGTTTCAATCCGCTTGGAGCGGAATACGATCTGCAAAGGCTGATCTTTCCATTCGGTATAAAAATGAGTTCGAAGAATGTCATGTCTTTCGGCCAGCTGCGACAAACTCATCGTAAATGCCTCGATATCCAAGAGACCTTTCAGATCAAAAGCGGCTTGTTCAAAGTAAGCTCCGGAAGCCGAATCGATCAAGCTATGGAACAACATTCCCTTCTGCATAGGGGTTAAAGGGTATATATTTTCAATTTCGCCAAGATGCTGTGTTTGTTGGACAAATCGATCTAATTCGTCGATGGTCATTTCTTTTAGCGAAATATCGCTGGGCGTCAGCAGAATTTGCTCTTGATCTGCACAATGTTCGATGACTTGTTGCAAACTGCTTTTTAAGAGATCTGCGCATGTTTCGATTGTTTCTCTTTGATATTGTTTACCAGAATAACTGATTGCCAGTGACAATTGGCCGTTTGAAATCATACCGTTGATATCAAGTGCATAGGTCATGGGGTGCTTGTCGCTGGCTATTTTCCCGCTGGAGTAAGGAGATACCTCGATCCTCCCATTCTGGAAATCTTGATCAAATTGACCAAGATAATTGAAACTAATTTCCGGATGTCCGGTCAATTCCAGAGTCATCGGGTGATCGGACAAATACTTGATGAGGCCATAACCTATTCCTTTTTCAGGGATCTGACGCAAATTTTCTTTCACCGTTTTAATTCGCTGTGAGATATCTTGGTCTGCCTTGATTTGCAGCAAAACCGGGTATTGGCTTGTGAACCAGCCCACAGTACGAGAAATATCGAGGTCTGAAAAATGAGACTCTCTGCCGTGTCCTTCGAGATGGATGAGAATGTCTTCATATCCAGTCCAACGATGCATAGCGATGCCAAGTCCGGTCAGCAATAAATCGTTCATTTCAGTCGTATAAGCCCGGTTTGATTTTTTTAATAAACGCTCGGTTTCCTCGACCGTCCATTGGACGATGACCGTTTCCCGGTCTTCGGCCAGACCAAGCTCCTGCTCATGATCCTTTGGCAATACATTTGCTGGAATATGTTTATGCCCGAACCAGTATTGATTTTTCATTTCAAATTCCGGACTTCCTGCATAACGTTTCAACTGTTCAGCCCATAACAGGTAGGAGTCCGTTTTCTTCGGAAGCCGGATCGTTTCTCCGTTTTGAAGCTGCTCATAAGCAGCCGCTATATCCTCGATTAATATTCTCCATGAAACGCCATCGATGACCAAATGATGGATCACAATCAGCAAATGATCCCCCTCTTGACACTGAAACAATCCCAGTTTCATGAGCGGGCCTTCAGCTAGATGAATAGACTGCTGAATCTCATTGGATATCGTTTCTATCGCTTGGGCAACATTGTTTTCTTCCAATAAAGAGATTACTTCAAGGCTGAATAGATCTCCTTCATCGATCCCCCGATTTCGAGCTTCGTATCCATGTTCAGTTGGAACATAGACCATGCGCAAAGCATCGTGATGCTCGACAATCTTCTTCATGACTTCCCGAAGCTTCGATTCATTCAATCTTTCTTTCCAATAAAGCATAACCGCTTGATTATAATGGTGTAAATCGGGGTATTTCTGTGCAAAAAACCAATGCTGAATCGGGGTCAGCAGCGCCTGACCTTTGATTTCTCCTTGTTCTGCGATTCGGGTTACCGACTCTACGTAGGGAACAAGTTCGGAGATCGTTGGGTACTTGAACAAGTGTTTGATTTCAAGTTTATACCCGGCTTGGTATAAACTTGAGGTCACTTGAATGGACTTAATCGAATCCCCTCCTAATTCGAAGAAATGATCCGAGACTCCGACCCGTTCTACGCCTAATACCGACTCCCATATTCCGGCTAGTATTTTTTCCAGTTCTGTGCGTGGAGCTGCATAGTTCATGCCTGTGAGATTCCTACTTGGAGAAGGCAGCGCCTGACGATCTATTTTTCCATTGGAAGTGAGCGGCATCGCTTTCAACTGAACGAAATAAGCAGGTACCATATAGGCAGGAAGCTGCCGGGTTAGTTGTTCCCGGAGCTCGCCTGCGGTTAAAGCATGGTGTGCGGTATAATAGGCACACAAGGAAGTTTCTCCGTTGATTTCTTGTGCCATAACGATGGCTTCTTGAATCGACGGTATATGGAAAAAGGCGGCTTCGACTTCGCCAATTTCAATGCGATAGCCTCGGATTTTCACCTGATGATCGATTCTTCCGAGATACTCGATGTTCCCATCCGGCAGCCACCTGGCCAAATCTCCCGTTCTGTACATTTTCGTTCCGGGCACGAAGGGATGCTTGACGAACTTCTCTGCCGTTAATTCAGAGCGGTTCAAATATCCTCTGGCAACACCGGCCCCGCTGATATACATTTCTCCGGGGACGCCGATCGGCACCGGCTTCATATCGGTATCCAGCAGATAAATGTTCATATTGGCGGCGGCCGTACCGATTGGCACCGATTCGCGGCTGTCTTTGGCGGCATCGTAACGATAAAGCATGCATCCGACAACGGTTTCCGTCGGCCCGTACTCGTTAAAAATTTCAATTTGATCTTGAAATTGCTCGCTGATGCCCCGGGCCAGGCGTGTGCTTAACTTGTCTCCGCCTACAATCATTTTCCGGACCGTGCACTCATGGGAAATGTTCATTTCTTTCAATAACTGCAAATGAGCCGGAGTCAGCTTGATAATATCCACCCTGCAATCCTGTACAATGGATGAAACCAATGTCGCCTTGTTTTCTCCTCCATAGACAATGATGGTATTACCGCTGATGAGCGGCGTAAAAATAGACGTTACCGTTAAGTCGAAAGCGATGGACGAATATAGTGGAAAGGTGGTTTTCTCCCCTTTCACATATACCCTGACAGCCCAGCAAATATAATTGGTTAAGCCTTGATGCTCAATGAGTACGCCTTTGGGCTTGCCTGTGGAGCCCGATGTATAGATCACATACGCTAAATCCTTCGTATCGCTGTTCCGCTCAAGATTAGAGTGCTCTTCATGATAAGAACTTTCCTCATCCAATAGCACGATCGTGCCTGCATGGGTCAACCGCTGCTGAAGATGGCTCTGCGTCAGGACGATCTCCGCGTTGGAGTCGTCTAATATATACTGTATGCGATCCCCCGGATAATCCGGATCAATTGGCACGTAGGCGCCGCCGGCTTTTAATACGGCCAGTATTCCTAGTACCAGCTCGATGTTATGTTCGCTGATGATGGCTGTGAGCCGATCCGCCCGCACGCCCTTGGCCCTTAACGTTCGAGCCAATTGATTGGCCCGTTCATTGAGCTGCCGATACGTAAACTGCTTATCCCCATAGATGATGGCAACTTGATCCGGTGTCCGTTCTGTCTGTTCTTCAAATAACTGATGAATCGTCTTATTCCTCGGATATTCAGCTACCGTATGATTATAGTCAACGAGGAGTTGATTTGTTTCCGTGTCGGACAAAATATCAATCTGGCGGAGTGTGAGGTCGGGTTGAAATAACATGATCGAGAAAAGACGATTTAAATGTTCGATCACTTGCATCATATACTGACGATCATAAGCTTGTTCATTATAAATTAGCTTTAAATGAATAGAGTCATCCCCCATGTCAAATTGAAATAAAGCATCCGAAGCAACTGTTTCTTTGAAACGATCGGGGTGAATTTGATCTATTGATACGATCGTATGGATCATTGGCAAATGATTCGCATCGTAGTTCAGACGCAGCTGCCCGACCATCTTATCGAAGGGAACATGCTGATTCAAGATCGCTTCGCCCAGCGTATGTTTCAATTCATGAAAGATGGATTTAAACGTACTGTTCGCATTGATATGTTGTTTAATTAACATGAGTTGATCCAAACGAAGGTCCTCATCGGTTTCGTCTTCAAAGGTTGGAACACCTACAATAACGCCTTCTTCCCCCGTATATTTGTACAGAAGGCACTCGATTCCGATCAAAAGAACCAGATAGACGGCCATTGGCGATTGATTCGTCATGGTCATGATGCGCAGGGATACATCAGATCTCAATGAACTGTGAATACAATTAGGAGCACTAGACGCATCATGCTCTAATGTTGAGTCTGACATTTGAAACGCAGGGAATGCAATGGGGCGATCTTCCGCATCGAACATGCTGCTCCAGAACAACTCCTGTTGTTTAAATTCTGACATTGATATCCCTCCAGTAAGTTTAAATTTCTGCTTCGAAGGCGGCTGACGGCTGTCCCCAGATGAAAATCATGCCGGTGACAGCCGATATCAACCGTTTTTAGAAATCCAATTCGATTGCGCTTGTGAAGTGTTTACTTTTGTTTACTTTCTCGCTTAATTGGATATCTTTTAAAGGAATCGATGGGTTTTGTATCATCGCCGACAGGATCAAAACGTAATCCTTGGCCAATGTAGCGATGGTTTTCTTTTTAAATAGCTTCGTGCAGTAGTCAAAGCTGCCTTGAATCTCGTGTTGGTTCATCACGAAGGTCAACTGCAGATCAAATTTGGCCACCGTATTCGTTTGTTCATAAGGTCTGACGGCGAGAGAATCCACCTCAATATCCGTTTTTTCCGTATTTTGCAGCACGAACATCGTATCGAACAACGGATTGCGGCTTAAATCTCGTTTCACTCCCAGCTTCTCAACTAATTCTTCAAAAGGATACTCTTGGTTTTCATAAGCTTTTAGCATCGTTTCTTTGGTTTCTGTTACATAATCCATAAAGGTCTTTTCTCCAACTGGAGCGGTACGAATGGCTAATGTATTCACAAACATCCCGATGATATTTTGTAAATCTTCATGCATCCTACCCGCAATGGGCGTACCGACGACGATATCTTCTTGACCGCTATATTTGGCCAGCAGTATGGTATAGGCTGCGAACAAGATCATATAAGTGGTCGATCCGGTCAATTCTTCCATCTGTTTTATACTTTGGATCACAGGCTCATCGAGTACGAAGTTGTATCGCTTCCCATCAAAGCTTCGAACGGGCGGTCTGGCAAAATCTTTCGGCAACTCAAATGGCGGAAGCTCCTCATGAAATACAGCCAACCAATAGTCTTCCTGCCTCTTGATTCGTTCCCTCTGCCCCGCCTGCTGCTGCCATGCAGCGAAGTCTTTGTATTGAATCCGGAGCGGGGCTAATTCTTTGCCGTCATACAGTTGAATCAGTTCTTCGACAAAAATATTCATGGAAGCGCCGTCCGTAATGATATGGTGCATGTCATACATGAAAACATGCTTGTCTTGTTCCAATTCAATGAGTCCGACTCGAAGCAATGGGGCCTGGCTGAGATCGAACCTTCGCACGAAGGCACGGAACAGCTCCTCTACCTCCTCAGCCGCTGCCTTGTACCTTTCTATAGAGAACTCCACCTGGGGCTTGATCACCTGCATCGGTTCTCCGCGGATCATGTCAAATCCGGTGCGCAGCGATTCGTGACGTTGAATCAGTCTATGGAACGCGGCTTGTAAACGATCCATGTCGATCCTTCCCTCCAACGTCAAAATTCCCGGCATGTTGTAACTTAGTTCTCCGCCTTCAATTTGTGTAGACAGGTAAACCATCTTTTGTACGGAAGATACAGGATAAACATCTTTGACTTCTGCAACAGGGATATCATCAGGTCCGCAGGTTTCCGCGCCTGCAATGACCTTCGCCATTTCTTCAATCGTCTGTGCTTGAAAAACTTCTCTTAACGAAATACTTTTGTTTAATTGCTTATGAATTTTGGCGACGAGCGTCATCCCCCGTAACGAATGTCCGCCCAGATCGAAAAAGTTGTCTTTCACGCCTACTTGTTCTAACTTCAATACTTCTTTCCAGATGTGAACTAACTGTTCTTCCAGTCTCGTCCGGGGAGCAACGTATTCGATCCCGGTTTGCAAGCCTGTTTCGGGTAGAGGCAATGCGCCGCGATTCACTTTTCCATTGGCGGTTAACGGCATTTGCTCCAGTTGCATCATGTATGAGGGAATCATGTAGCCTGGTATTTGATTAGCAAGCTTTTCTTTCAGTTGACTGATCGGCAGGGCTTGCTCCGCTACAAAATAGGCATACAAATCGCTTTGCCCCTCTGCATGATCTTTGGCCAGAACAACCGCTTCACGCACATACTCGATGTTGAGAAGAGCGGCTTCAACCTCGCCAAGTTCGATCCGGTAACCGCGAATTTTGACTTGATCGTCCATTCTCCCAACATATTCAATGTTTCCGTCAGGAAGGTAACGGGCAAGATCGCCTGTTTTATACATCCGTTGATTCGTATCATAGGGATGCGGAACAAATTTTTCGAGCGTCAAAGATTCGCGGTTATGATAACCTCTAGCCAAGCTGATTCCGGAAATACAAAGCTCACCAATGATACCGATCGGCTGAAGCGTCCCGGCTTCATTCAGAATGAAAATTTCCGTATTCGAAATCGGTTTACCGATAGGTTGTTGAAGCTCCTGATGGATTTCCGGATTAACGGTATACATGGTCACGACATGCGTTTCCGACGGACCGTAATGATTATGCAGTGTGAAATGGTGACGCGCCAGCATGTCGCGCATGATATTCGTCACAATAAGCTGTTCTCCCGCGGCGATCATATGATCCACGCATTCGGCAAACGGTTCGAAATATTGTTTCTCCGATGCAAGGAGCTTAAGGAACGCGGTAGGAAGAAATACCGTTTGAATCCTGTTTGTCTTGACAAAATCGTTGAGCTGACGAATTTCCTGTTTTGCCTCATTGCCGATGATATAGAGTGTCCCGCCGCTTAAGATCGTGGAGAAAATCTCTTGATAGCAAACATCGAAGCTCATCGCGGCAAATTGCAGCACTCTGTCAAAACGCAGCTGCGTATGTTCCTGCTCATAAGCGAGCAGATTCAACATGGTTTTATGCTCTAATTGAACCCCTTTAGGCTTTCCTGTTGAACCTGATGTGTAAATGACGTACAATAAGTGATTTTCCGCATAGGAAAGGTTAAGATTGCTTGCCTCGCCCTGATATACCAACGGGTCGTCAAGCAGAACCACTGCACCTTCAAAAGAAGGCGGAACGGTATGACCGGTACAAGTCACAAGTACATCGGCGCCGCTGTCTTTCACTAAAAAAGCACGTCGTTCATCAGGAAGCTCAGGATCTATGGGAAGAAACGCCCCGCCGGCCTTTAATATCGCTAGTATCCCGATTACCATATTTGCCGAGCGTTCCGTGAGAACAGCAACCACCTGATCGGCGCCTACGCCTTGATTCCGAAGTACGCGCGCCAGTTGGTTGGAGCGTTCATTCAACTGGTGATAGGTCCAGGTTTGATTTTCAAACATAACGGCGACATGGTCAGGGGTATGCTCAGCCTGCTGTTCGAATCGCTGGTGAATCGTTGTTGGGATCCGTTCATTGTTTACTGCAGTATCGTTAAAGAGTTCCCAAATTTCGCTTTTCTCTTGCGGTGTCATCATGTCTAAAGAAGCCAGCCTGTCCTCAGGATGTTCGATGATCGCATCGATCAGTTGCACAAAATGCCGCATCATGCGTTCGATCGTTTCCGGCTTGAACAGTGTTGTCAAGTACTCCATCGTGCAATGAATACACGTCTCTTCTTCCACAGCCGTTAAGGTTAAGTCGAATTTAGCCATCGTATGTTCGCTAGGATAAGGGCTAAATGTCAAGTCGTTCATCACTAATTGTTCTTGCTCGGTGTTCTGCAGCACAAACATGGTGTCGAACAACGGATTGCGGCTTAAATCTCTGGCGATGTCCAATTGGTCGACCAGCGCTTCAAACGGATAATCTTGATGCTCGTAAGCTTTTAATGCATTCTCCTTCACTTCGGCCAAATACTGAGAGAACGTCTTCTCTTTGGCAGGGTAATTACGCATCGCCAGCGTGTTGACGAACATACCGATGATGGAATCCAAATCCGCATGCTGTCTTCCCGCTATAGGACTGCCCACAATAATGTCTTCCTGGCCGCTGTATTTGGACAGCAATAAGGTATAGGACGCAAGAAGCACCATATATAAAGTGGATTCGGTTTTGGATGCCAGGTGCTTTAATCCAGCACTTCTTTGCTCATCAATCGTAAAATGTAGTGTGGCTCCCGTAAAATCCCGTGTGGAAGGCCGTATATAATCGGTTGGCAGATGAAGGATGGGAATTTCACCGCCGTACAGATCCAACCAATAGGCTTCTTGCTTTTGTACTTGCTTTAATCGCGCTTCTCCGGTTTGCCACACTGCGTAGTCTTTGTACTGGATTCGCAGAGGCGGTAATGCCTCTCCTTCATACATCCGCACAAATTCTTTGATCAGTATGCTCATCGATGTTCCGTCAGAGATAATATGGTGCATATCAAATAACAGTATTCCGCGATTAGGTTGAAGTTCAATCAGCCCGACACGAAGCAGCGGAGGCTCATCCAGTTGGAATGGACGAACAAATTGACGGATATAAAGGTCCGCTTCATCTTCCCTGGCCTGATACAACTCTACTGCAAATTCAACGTGATCCAAGACATACTGAACAGGTTCTCCGTCCACCATTTTAAAGCCGGTACGCAAAGATTCATGGCGCTGTATTAGTTCGGCAAAGGACTGCTGTAACTTATCCCGATCCAGCTTCCCTTCGACAGACATAAGGCCCAGCATGTTGTAACTAAGCTCTCCGCCTTCCAAATGGTTGAGAATGTACAATCTTTTTTGTGCAGACGATACCGGATAATAGGGCCTCTTTTCGATCGCTGGAATAGAAGCATACCCGGTTTGCTCCATCATCGTGATCGCCTGCGCGAGCTGTTCAATGGTTGGGAACTGGAACACGTTTCGCAAAGGGATTTGAACATGCAATTGCTTTTGAATCTTTGCAACTAGTGTCGTCGCTCGCAGGGAGTGTCCCCCGACATCAAAAAAGTTATCTCGAATCCCCACCTGCTCTAATCCGAGAACATCCTGCCAAATCTTCGCAAGCTGAATTTCTGTCGACGTTCGCGGTGACACGTATTCCGTGCCTACGTATCGCTTTCCGTCCGGCGCCGGCAATAATTGACGATTCAACTTTCCGTTCGGCGTTAACGGCATCTGATCCAGTTGTACAAAATAAGCCGGCATCATATATCCGGGTAAATGTCGAGCCAGACCATCCCGAAGTTCGCTAATCGGGAATGGCTCATCCGCCACATAGTACCCGCACAAATAATGCTCACCCTCTGCATCTTCAAAGGCAGTAACGACGGCTTCTTGAATCTCCGGAACGTTCAGCATCACCGATTCGATTTCACCGAGTTCAATCCTAAAACCATGAATTTTCACCTGATGATCGATTCGCCCAATAAATTCTATATTTCCATCCGGCAGAAGGCGGGCCAGATCGCCGGTTCTATACATTCGGCTTGATGGGACAAACGGATCGTCAACGAATTTTTCATTCGTCAATTCCGGCAAGTTCAAGTATCCGCGCCCTACGCCGTCCCCGGCAATGTACAACTCGCCCTGAACGCCCACTGGCTGTAATCGTTGCAGCGAATCGAGAATGTACATGCGATTGTTGCCTAGCGGCTTGCCTATAGGGGCGTGAATTTGACTGCGAGTCCAATCATCGGCAGAAACGTCGATGTTGAACAGGGACGCATCTACGCAAGTCTCGGTAGGGCCATATACATTAGTGATGACAGGTGCTGCGCCATGAACGGTAAATAAGTGCATGAACTTGGTTACCGTCGTTTTGGAAAGCGCCTCTCCGCCGATTAAGAGATGACGAAGCGGTACTCCTTGTCTATCATCTGCAGCTATCAGCAGCTTTAAGTGAGCAGGCGTTCCGTCGGTTATGTCAATACGGTGCTGTCGATAGTAAGCGCATAATGCTGCACCATCGGACACCGCCTCTTTAGGAACGATAAACAAGGTATGTCCTAACAACAAGGAAGCATACATTTGCTGGACCGAAGCATCGAAATAATATGGAGCGAGCATCGCCACATGCAAACCCGCCTCATAGGCAGAGTAAACCTGACGACGCAGCCCTTCGATAAGGTGAATCACCTGGCGATGTTCAATCAACGTGCCTTTGGGCGTACCCGTCGTCCCGGAAGTATAAATGGCATAGGCCAGTTGATTGGATCGGCATGGCAGCGCCAGGTTGGCATCTGTTTCATGATAGGCATGTTCCTCCAGTATATCGATACATGTCTCGGAAAAGACGATGTTATCTGGAAGTTTCCCGCGTAAAAGCAATACGTTAATGCCCGAATCTCTTACAATATAATGGATGCGTTCCGAAGGAGAATAAGGGTCTATTGGCAAATACGCCCCGCCTGCTTTTAAAATCGCCAAGATCCCTACAATCATCTCAAGAGAACGTTCAACCATAATGCCGACGATTTGCTCCGCTTGCACTCCTTCGGCTCTCAAGGTTCGCGCAAGCTGATTGGCACGCCGGTTCAGTTCCCCATAGGTTAACTGCGCTCCCTCGAATACAACGGCTAAACGGTCCGGTGTACGGCGCGCTTGTTCCTCGAACCACTGATGAATCGTTTGTTCACGTGAGTAATGCATGTCGTTAGACTGGAAACGGTTGAGCAGGTGTTCTTTTTCTTGCAGACTCAAAAGTTCCAATTCTTCTATTTTGATGTCCGGATGCTGCAATACTTGATGCGTGAGCTGTTCAAAATGCCCGCAAACCCGCTCCACTTCTGATTGTTCATATTCGTTTTGGTTAAAACCAAAATGAACGGCCAGTTGTTCGCCAGGGATGACAACCAGATTAAAATCGTAATGGGAATGTTCTTCCATATGAAAATTCTTGATGTCTAGTTCAAGAGCGCCATGATCTGCTTGCTCGACTTGTTGTCCTATCGGATAGTTTTCAAAGATCATAATATGATCAATTAAGTTATGTTTTTGTTCCGTTTGTGCCTGGATTTCGTATAAAGGATAGGTATCGTACGCTTGGGAAGTCAATGCCTTTTCTTGAACCATTTGCATCGCTTCGGCGAAAGAGCTATCCTCATCGCAACGGATTCGAACCGGAATGGTATTGATGAACAGACCGATCATCTGTTCTACACCGGGGATTTCCGCCGGTCTTCCGGACACGACACTGCCAAAGACAACATCCCCGGTCCCGCTATATTTCTGTAATAAGATTCCCCACACCGTTTGGATCAACGTGTTTAACGTGACTTGATGCTGGTTTGCGATCTGCTGTAATTGTTTTGTCTGTTCTTGATCTAATTGGCAGGTCACATTGGCATATGCATATGCTTTTGGTTCATGCTGCGGTCTTTTATGAAGAATCCGGGTTTCACCTTTGTAGCCTTCAAGATACTCGCTCCAATACCGTTTGGCCTCTTCATGATTTTGTTGATCAAGCCATTCGATATAGTTGCTATAAGGAGCTGTATAAACGGGTTCTGTTTCCCTGCCTTCTTGCAAGGCGATATAATGTTCAAACACTTCATTTGTCAAAAGATGCAAGCACCAGCCATCCATGACAATATGATGGAAGCTCCAAATCAAATGATATTTGCGATCTTCCATACGGAAAATCGCTATGCGCATCAACTGATCTTGGGCCAAGTCAAATCCTTTCGCTTGATCCTCTCTTCGGTAGGATCGGATTTCGTCCTCACACCGGTTCTTATCCATGTCACGCAAATCTGCAAAATGAACTTTCGGTCTTTTCGTTTTATAGACAATTTGTAAGGGTACATTGTTCCAACCGCTATAAAAACGGGTCCGCAGCACCGCGTATTTTTCAAATAAGCGTTCCAAGCATGCTGTAAACCTGTCGATCTTTAACTCTCCCTGCAAATCAAACGATGCTTGTTCAAAATAAGAACTTGAGTCCTCATCCAGCAAGCTGTGAAACAGCATCCCCTTCTGCATCGGAGTTAGCGGATACACGTTTTCGATCTCACCTGCTTGCGGCAGTTGAATAAGGAGCCGGTCCAATTCGTTAATGGTCATGCCTTTTAACAAAATATCGCTTGGTGTCAGTTCAGATTGTTCTTTATGAACGCAATGCTCAATGATTGTCCGAAGATCGCTTTGAATAAATGCCGATAATCGATTGATCGTTTCTCTTGCGTACTGTTTATTGCTATAGCTAATCGTCAGCACCAATCGACCCTTGGCAATCATCCCGTTCATATTCAATACATACGGGCTGACTTGATTTTCGCTCGAGTCTGAACCGCAGGAGTAAGAAGATAATTGAATCGCATGATGCTGCAAATCTTGATCAAACTGCCCCAGGTAGTTAAAACTAATTTCTGGACACTTTTTCGCTGGCGGTAACGGTGTTGCACCGCTTAAATACCTTGCTATTCCATACCCGATCCCTTTACGCGGAATTTGGCGCAACCCTTCTTTAGTCGTCTTGATGTAATGAGATATGTTTTTGCCCGGCTGCATGTGAAGCACGACTGGAAACAGACTTGTAAACCAGCCTACCGTGCGAGAGATATCTATATCAGGGACTACTTGTTCTCTTCCGTGTCCCTCTAAATGAAACGCAATCTGTTCAAGTCCTGACCAATGTGATATAGAAAGTCCCAAGGAGGTTAACAGCAGATCGTTTATTTCAGTGTTATAAGCGCGATTGGCTTGTTTTAATAACTGCTCCGTCTCTTCTTTGGTCCATTCCACGGTTACTGTTTCACTGTCTTTTGAGAACGTATGTGTTTCATGAAAATCTTTAGGCAACGGTTTCACGTCGGTTTGTTCAATCTCTGTCCAATATTCCTGTTCTTCCTTTATGGTCGCACTCTGCGCGTACTCCGACAGCCTCTCGGCCCATAGCCGGAAAGAGTCTGTTTTTTGCGGCAATTGGATCACTTGCCCATTCTCGGCTTGCTTGTAGCCGCTCACGATATCTTCCAGTAAAATGCGCCATGAAACCCCGTCAACAATTAAATGATGGATGGCAATGAGCAAATGATCGCCGTCAGCACATTGAAATAAACCGGCTTTCAGTAATGGCCCGTCACTTAAACACATACTGCCTTGTATCTGGTTAGCTTTGGCTTCAATCGCCGAACCCGGGTCGGCTTCCGTTTTCAGATTCATGACTTCAAGATGGTACAGTTCGCTTTGGACGATCTCTGCATTCCAAGCTTCGTATCCATTTTCCGTCGCCCGGAACGTCATGCGGAGCGCATCGTGATGCTCCCCAAGCTTTTGCAGTGTTTTGCGAAGTGATGATTCTTGAAAGCCTTGCGGCGCATGCAGCATGACAGCTTGGTTATAATAATGCGGATCTATCGTTGTTTGGTCAAAGAACCAATGCTGAATGGGAGTCAGGCTTACCTCCCCTTTGACTTCTCCTTGATCGGGTATATGCAGGTTCTGCTCGATATGCGGACTCAATTCGGCAATCGTCGGATATTGAAACAAGTGTTTGATTTCCATTTTGTATCCCAGTTGATTTAATCTGGAAGACACTTGAATCGATTTAATAGAATCTCCGCCAAGATCAAAGAAATGATCCAGAATGCCAACCTTTTCAGCGCCTAATACCGATTCCCAAGTGGAAACCAATACTTCTTCCACTCTTGTTCGGGGCGGGTTGTACGCTGCTCTGTCCTGCAGCCGTAAATCCGGGACCGGCAGCCCTTTCCGATTGATTTTCCCATTGGAAGTCAAGGGCATTTTCTCCAGCTGGATGAAATAGGTCGGAACCATATAGCCAGGCAGGGCATAAGACAATTGTTCCCTGATCCGGGATACCGTTACTGGTTGGCCGCTCACGTAATACGCACACAATTGCTTAAATCCATGTACATCTTCTCTAGCTATGACGACGGCTTCTTTGATCGCTTCTACTCGCTGCATTGCCGTCTCGATTTCGCCTAATTCGATGCGATAGCCTCTGATTTTGACTTGTTCATCGATTCGGCCCGAGTATTCGATGTTCCCATCCGGCAGCCACTTCGCCAAATCCCCGGTCTTATACATCCTGGCTCCGTTTACAAACGGGTTTTCAACGAATTTCTCTGCTGTTAATTCCGGTCGGTTCAAATATCCTCTGGCTACACCGGCTCCACTTATATACATTTCTCCGGGGACACCGATCGGCACCGGTTTCATCCCCTCATCAAGCACATAAATGCTCATGTTTGCCGCCGCCGTACCGATCGGCACCGATTCTCGTCTGTCTTTGACGGGATCGTAACGATAAAGCATGCATCCGACAACGGTTTCTGTCGGCCCGTATTCGTTATATATTTCAATTTGGCCTTCGAATTGCTCATGAATACTTTGGGCTAACCGGGTGCTTAGATTTTCTCCCCCCACGATCATTTTTCGAATAGCTGTTTTATTGGCGATGTTCATGGCTTTCAATACATGCAAATGGGCCGGGGTCAATTTAATGATATCTATCCTTGGGTCCTGCACAATCGATGAAAGCAAAGCGGTTTTGTCGTCTCCGTCATAGACGATGATCGTATTGCCTGTGACCAATGGTGTGAAAATGGAAGTCACTGTTAAATCAAAAGAGATCGACGAGTATAACGGAAAGTTGGTTTTCTCGCCCTTCACATAGACCTCTTTCGCCCACCAAATATAGTTGGTCAAGCCCCGGTGCTCGATTAATACGCCTTTGGGCTTGCCCGTAGAACCTGACGTGTAGATTACATACGCCAAATGGTTCGCATTACTGAGCGGTTCAAGGTTAGAGGCATCTTCGTGATAAGAGCTTTCCTCATCCAATAAAACCGCGACGCCTTCATAAGTGAGCTGCTGCCGGACATCATGCTGCATTAAGACAATCCCGGCTTTGGAATCTTCCAGCATGTACTGGATGCGATCTTGCGGATATTCCGGATCTATGGGGACGTAGGCGCCTCCGGCTTTTAGAATGGCAAGTATCCCAACCACCAATTCGACACTGTTCCTGCTGATGATGGCCACGGGTTGGTCCGCTTGCACGCCCTTCGCTCTTAACGTTCGCGCCAGCTGGTTTGCCCGCTCGTTGAGCTGCCGGTATGTGAGCTGTTCGTCCTTATCGATAACGGCTGCTTGATCGGGCGTTTGCTGCGACTGCGCTTCAAACTGTTGATAAACCGTTGTCTGTGGGTATGGCGCAGCTGTATCATTAAGCGTCTGAAGAAGCTGCCTTTTTTCGCCTTCCGTCAACAATTCCAATTCTTCCACCTGGATATCCGCATCTTTAACGACTTGATGCAAGATTTGTAAGAGGTGTCCGCGAATCCGCTCCACGCTTGCCTGATCATACACCTTAGCGTTATATTCAAAATGGATATTGATGACTTCACCCGGTATAACGGTTAAATTAAAATCATAGTTGGTTTGTTCTTCCATTTGTACGTTGGAGATTGTGATAGACGATTCGTTATGTTGACCTATGCTTTCCATATACTGATCGGCAGGGTAATTTTCAAATATCATTAAATGCGTAATTAAATTTTGCCTTTGGGTCGTATGGGATTGAATATCGTACAACGGATACGTCTCATACATTTGCGAGGCTACGGCTCTTTCCTGTGTCTGTTTCATTTGCTCAGCAAAAGTCGTCCCATCTTCACATTGAATTCGCACAGGAATCGTGTTGATGAATAAGCCGATCATGGTTTCCACGTTGGGAATCTCCGCCGGTCTTCCGGACACGACACTTCCAAAAACAACGTCCCGGCTGCGATTGTATGTCTGCAGCAAAATCCCCCATGCCGTTTGCAACAGCGTGTTCAGTGTGACATGGTGCTTGCTGGCCGTCTGCTTCATTTTCAATGTGAGATCGGCGTCTATGGCACATGTCACTTTCTCCGGAAGGTAATGTTCAGCTTCCGCTTGGTGATTGTCCTTGGGGAGGACGGTTTGCTCTTCATAACCTTCCAAATACTGATCCCAATAACGCTTAGCCTCTTCCGCATCTTGCCGATCAAGCCATTCAATATATTGGCTATACGGAGTAATCGTCGCTCGTTCGGGCTGCTTTTGCTGAAGCAAAGCAAAGTAATGTTCGAATATTTCTTTCGTAATAAGCGGCAAGCACCAACCGTCCATCAAAATATGGTGAAAACTCCAGATAAAACGATATGTCTTTTCATCCGTACGAAAGACAAATAACCGCATTAACACGTCTTTTGCTAAGTCGAATCCCCGTACCTTATCTTCCCTGGCATATGCACAAATCCGCTCTTCTTGCAGCGTTTTATTCATCTCACGCAAATCGATGAACTCAAAACCGATCTTTTTGGTTTTAAATATGATTTGCAGCGGCTGGTCTTTTCCTTTGTAAAAATTCGTGCGGAATATATCATATCGTTGCGATAAACCATCCAAGCTTTTTGAAAATGAATCGATATCCAAATCTCCATGCAAATCAAACGTCGTTTGTTGAAAATAAGCTCCTGAACTTGGATCAAACAAGCTGTGAAACAGCATGCCTTTCTGCATCGGTGTTAAAGGATATATATTTTCCACTTCCCCGAATTCACGCGTTTGCTCGAGAAGCTGTTCCAATTCTTCTATCTTGATGTCCTTTAAAAAAATGTCGCTTGGCGTCAATGACGTCTGCTGCTGACTTACGCAATGCACAATGATTTCATTTAGACTTTCTTTCAAACTTCGGGCAAATTGCTCCATGGTCGATCTTTCGTATTGTTTATTGCTGTAGCTGAGTGTCAGCGATAATTTCCCCTCTGCAATCATGCCGTTCAAATCAAGTACGGCTGTTCTCGCTTGGTTTTCATTCATCGATAACCCTGTGGAATAAGGTGATGCCTGTAAAGCATGCTGCTGCAGATCTTGGTCAAACTGGCCCAAGTAATTAAACCGAATTTCGGGATGGAGCTGCAGGCGATCAGCTTCTGCACGGCCGGATAAATATTGGATAACACTATAATTCATTCCTTTATTGGGGATCTGGCGCAGCCCTTCTTTCACGGTCTTGATGCGCTGTGACAGCTCTTTTCCTGCTTCCATCTTCAGGATGACGGGATACTGGCTTGTAAACCATCCTACCGTGCGAGTGATATCCACATCCGGAATAACCTGTTCCCTTCCATGACCCTCCAAGTTCACGGAAACTTCTTCCATGCCAGTCCACTTGTGAACAGCCAGTCCTAACGAAGTCAGCAGCAGGTCATTGATTTCCGTGTTGTAGGCGCGATTTGCTTGTTTTAATAATTGCTGCGTTTCTTCTTCTGTCCATTGGATCGTGATGACATCGCTGTCTTTCAATAATGATCCTTCGCAAATGTGATCCTTAGGCAATGGTTCCAGCTCCAGCCTTGAAAGCTCGGTCCAATAAACAAGCTCCTGCTCCATATCGGTTTCCTGCGCATACTTGGCCAACTGCTCCGCCCAGAATGGAAACGAGTCTGTTTTTTGCGGAAGCCGGACCGTTTGTCCGCGCTCCGCTTGCTCATAGCCGCTGGCGATATCCTCAAGTAAGATTCGCCAGGATACCCCGTCGATAACCAAGTGATGAATCGCAATAAGCAAATGATCTCCGTCCGGACATTGGAACAAACCAAGCTTCATCAAAGGCCCTTGGCTTAATTCCATGCTGCTTTGAATCTGACTCGCTTTATTGGCAACAGATTGGGCTGGATCGGCATCCCCTTTACAATTCATCACTTCCAGATGGTACAATTCACTTTCGTCTGTTCCCGCAATTCGAGCATCATATCCGTTCGGCGTTTCTTCAAAAACCATCCGCAACGCATCGTGATGCACAGCGACGCGTTCCATCGCCTGGCGAAGCGGAGCCTCTTTAAATCCTTGCGCCGAATATAACATCACGGCCTGATTATAATGGTGTGTATGCGGCATCTTTTGTTCGAAAAACCAATGTTGAATCGGGGTCAGACTTGTCCTTCCCTGCACTTCCCCTTGATCGGCCATTCTGCTTACCAGTTCTACAAATGGACTTAGCTCAGCAATCGTGGGATATTTAAACAAATGCTTCATGTCAATCTTGTATCCGGCTTGATACAACCTGGAAGAAACCTGAATTGATTTGATCGAATCTCCGCCAAAATCAAAGAAATGATCCAGAATTCCGATATGCTCAGCGCCTAATACCTCTTGCCAAATCGACGCCAGCAGTTCTTCTATAGCGTTTCGCGGAGCTATGTATTCGTTTTCCGTCCGCGTTTTTTCTTCGGTAACAGGCAAAGCCTTCAGATCAATTTTTCCATTGGGAGTAAGCGGTATGCGTTCCAAATGGAAAAAGTAAGAGGGAATCATATAATCCGGCAGTTCACGGGCCAATATGGCTCTGAACTGCCCGGCGGTCAAAGAAGGCTCTCCGACATAATAGGCATACAATTGCTTGGCTCCGTTTTCGCCCTCTCGCGCAACGACTGCCGCCTCGTGCACCGCTTCCAGGTTGGACAGGGCCGCCTCCACCTCGCCAAGCTCGATACGGTATCCGCGAATTTTCACTTGATGGTCGATTCTTCCTAAATATTCGATCCTTCCATCGGGCAGCCATCTAGCGAGATCTCCCGTTTTATACATCTTTTGGCCGGGGAGAAGCAAATGTTGAACAAACTTTTCTTCCGTTAATTCAGGTTGATTGCGGTAGCCGCGGGCCACTCCCGCTCCTCCGACATACAGCTCTCCCGGTATGCCGATCGGCTGGATTTGCTGGTGCGCTCCTAAAATATAGGCTTGGTGATTGGCCACAGGCTTGCCAATCGTAATCTGTTCATCAGCAGAATAAACAGGTTGAAACGTAGATATCACGCTATTTTCCGTCGGACCGTATTCATTGTTTAGGCGAATCTGGGGTTGCAGGGAAAACAGACTCTCCACCGTATCGGGTTCGAGTTGTTCTCCGCCTACAACGACATGTTGAACGTGAAGAAAGTCCTCTGCGTTCATCTGTTCGATCATAGCTTGTAACAGACGGGGAGCAGTCGTGAATTGGGTAATCTTTTCCTGTTTCACAACGTTTTGAATCACGAAAAGATCTTTGTTGTCTTGATTAGGCAACAGATACAGTGTTGCCCCCGAGATCAGCGGACCGAAGACATTTAAAATAAACGCATCGAACGCATAGGGAAACAAAACAAGTACGCGGTCCTCTGCGGAATACTTGAAAAATGCTTTCTTCCACTGAAGCGAGTTCACAATCCCGTTGTGTTCCACCATAACCCCTTTCGGTTTCCCCGTTGTCCCCGAAGTATAGATGACATAGGCTAAATGGTTGTGTTCTGCAACTGGCGGTAACAATGAATGATCGGCATGGTAAGATGTTTCATCATTCAGATCGATCGTCGGGCCGTCAAAGACGAGGCTGTTTTTGAACTGACGCTGAACAACGAGTACGGCAACATTCGCATCATTCAGCAAATATTGAAGCCGCTCTTCCGGATATTCGGGGTCCAGGGGCACATAAGCGCCCCCCGCTTTCCAAATCGCAATGATGGACACAATCATTTCCAACGAACGCTCAGCCATAATGGCGACGACTGTATCGACTTGCACCCCGCAGTTTCGTAATGTTCTTGCCAAACGATTGGATTTCTCGTTTAATTCGCTGTACGTCAGCTGGTTGTTTTCGAACTTGACGGCTATATGATCAGGCGTTCTTTCCGCTTGCTCTTCGAACAATTGAAATGCAGTTTTGCTTCCAGGGTAATTGACGGCGGTGTCATTAAAATCAAACAAAATTTGCTGTTTTTCCGCTTCGGGTATGATGTCTACCGTATCGATTGCAGCTTGGGGTTGGAACAAGATCACCGACAACAGGTGATCGAGATGGGACACGATTTGGTCCATATAGCGCTCATCATAAAGATTGCCGTTGTAAAAAAGCTGCAAATGAATCCCGTTATTCTCCAAATTAAAGTGAAACAACGTATCGGTTGCAACGTCTTCCTTAAATTGCAACGAATGAATTTCATTGAACGAAACGACGGTGTGGATCAACGGAATGCGCTCATCGTCGTATTGCACATTTAAATGCTGGACGATTTTTCGAAACGGCAGGTTTTGATTTTTCAGTGAATCATTAACCGCTTCTTTTAGTTGTTCGAACACGGTTTTAAACGTACTATGGCAGCTAAGCGTATTTTTCAACGGGACAATGGTATTGACAGCCGAAGGGCTGCTTTTTTGCTTGGATTCCGTTGGAATGCCCAGAATCAGGTTCGTCCGATCCGTATATTTATACAACAAGCATTCAATGCCTGACAATAAAATCAAATAGATGGCCATTTCGGAATGATTAGCCATTGTCATCATTCTTTGAGATACTTCCGGAGATAAGGAACGACAGATGCATTTTTCCTGATAGCCGGCACGGGTGAATGACGCTTTTTCCGCTGTTTTAAAGTAAGGGAATACGCTTAGACCATCCTCTTCATCAAACAGGTTATCCCAGTACGTTTCTTGATTTTTAAACACGGACATTGGAGCACCTCATTTTGTATAGTTTAAAGAAAATAATGTATGCTTTCCCCTTGCTTCCTAAAAGTTCAATTCAATAGAATGGATCGTGTTGTCTTCTTCCGCATTGCTGCCGCTCAATTCGATATGTTCGATTTGAATGGTTGGATGTTGACTAATCACGGATAAAATGTGTAAATAATCGTTTGATAAAGCCTCGATTCTGCTTTTCTTAAATAGTTTCTTCGAGTATTCGAACAGACCGTGATGTTTGTCTTGATCCGCCTGGATCGACAAGGTCAGATCGAATTTGGCAACCGGATGATAAAGCTTATAAGGCGTGAATCGAAGGGAATCCAGTTTCAATTCAGCTTGATCGAGATTTTGCAGCACAAACATCGTATCGAACAAAGGATTTCGGCTTGAATCTTTTGGAAGATGTAAATGTTGGATCAATTTTTCCAATGGATAGTCTTGATTTTGATAAGCATTTAGCATGTTTTCCTTTACTTCGTTTAAGTAAGCATCGAATGTTTTACGGCCTGCCGGGTGATTGCGAATGACTAAAGTATTAACGAACATTCCCACAACAGGCTCTACATCCATATGAGTTCGGCCGGCGGTTGGCGTCCCTACGACAATATCCTCTTGTCCGCTGTATTTAGATAGAAGAATCGTATAGGCTGCCAATAAAATCATATACAGTGTTGCTCCTGTACTTTCTTCCATCTGACATAAGCGCTGTTTCAATTGTGTCGGTATAAGAAATTCAAACGATTCGCCTTCGTAATTGCGTATAGAAGGTCTTTCGTAATCCGTAGGCATATCAAGTGCAGGAATGTCATCATGAAACTGATTCAGCCAATACGCTTCCTGGTTCTTGATGTTCTGTCTCTGAACTTCCGTTTGCTGCCAAACCGCAAAATCTTTATATTGAATGGACAGCGGCTCCGGTTCGTTCCCCTCATAGAATTGACTTAAATCTTTCATCAGAATGTTCATAGACACGCCATCGGAAATGATGTGATGCATATCGACCAGCAGCACATGTTTTACAGGTTCAATTTCAATCAGTCCGACTCGCATCAACGGCGGCTTGGTTAAATCAAACGCTTTGATAAAATCAAGCACACGATCTTCCACTTCTTCTTCACTCGCTTGAATCCGTTCTATTGAAAATTCGACGCTCGGATGAATACGTTGTGCCGGTTCGCCGCCGTATAGTTCAAAGCTGGTCCGCAAAGCTTCATGACGCTCAATTAATTTTTGGAAAGCAGCGTTTAATCGGACCAGATCAACGGCCCCTTCTACACTCATGGCACCCGTCATATTGTAAGTCAGCTCGCCGCCTTCTGCATGGCTTAACAGATACATCCGTCTCTGAGCCGAAGAAACTGGATAATAGGGCATTTCCTTTGCAGCCGGAATCGGTGCATATCGATGTTTTTCCATGCGTAACACCATGTTTGCCAGCTGTTCAATGGTAGGAAACTTAAATATTTCTTTGAGAGACAGATTCACATCCAGCTCTTTGTGGATTCTGGCAGCTAAGGCCGTCGCTCGAATGGAATTTCCTCCAAGGTGAAAGAAATTATGCTTGATCCCCACATGGCTTATGCCGAGCAACTCTTGCCATATGGCTGTTAGCCTGGATTCAACCTCATTGCCTGGCGGGACATACTCGGCTATCTGTTGCAAACTTGTCTCTGGCGCAGGCAGTGCTTTACGATTTATTTTCCCGTTGGACGTTAACGGCATATGCTCCAGTTGGACAAAATAGGATGGAACCATGTAGTCTGGCAGCTCCAGTGACAATTGTTCTCTAAGCTGCGCAATTGTTATAGGTTGATCGCTCACATAATACGCACACAATTGTGTTAAGCCGTCCTCTTCTTCTCTGGCTACAACTGCGGCCTTTTGCACCGCTTCCACTTTATGCATCGCAGCTTCGATTTCACCAAGTTCGATTCGATGTCCTCTGATTTTGACTTGTTCATCGATTCGGCCCAAATAGACAAGATTTCCATCCCGCAAGCGTTTAGCCAAGTCGCCTGTCTTGTACATCTTCGTTCCCGGGGCAAACGGGTTATCAACGAACTTCTCTGCTGTTAAATCCGGGCGCTTCCAATATCCTCTGGCCACACCGGCTCCACTGATATATATTTCACCAGGTACCCCGATCGGCACCAGATTCCTGCTGGCATCCGCCACATAAATATTCGTATTGGCGGCCGCAGTGCCTATTGGTACGAATTCTCGTCTATCCCGTTTAGCGTCGTAACAGTAAATCATACAACCGACGACCGCTTCCGTCGGTCCGTATTCATTGAATATGTCCAGTTGGCCTTTAAACTGCTCGCTGACACTTTGGGCCAGCCGGGTGCTTAAATTTTCTCCGCCCACGATCATTTTCCGAATTGTCGTTCCATCGGCTATATTCATTTCTTTGAGTACATGCAAATGAGCCGGGGTCAGTTTGATCATATCTATTCTTGGGTCCTGCATAATCGTTGAAAGCACCGCGCTTTTGTCATCTCCATCATAGACAATGACGGTATTTCCCGTGACCAACGGTGTGAAAATCGAAGTCACCGTTAAATCGAAAGAGACGGACGAATACAAGGGGAAGTTTGTTTTCTCGCCCTTCACATAAACCTCTTTCGCCCACCAAATATAATTGGCTAATCCTCGGTGCTCAATGAGTACGCCTTTCGGATTCCCCGTGGAACCCGACGTATAGATCATGTAGGCCAAATCATGCGCATCGCTGATCGATTCAAGATTCGAGCGATCCTCATGATAAGAGCTTTCCTCATCCAAAAGGACAATGTCACCGTCAGGCGTTAATTGTTTATGCAGATGGAGCTGTGTCAAAACAATCTCTGCCTCTGAATCTTTCAGCATATATTTTATCCGATCCTCCGGATACTCCGGATCAATGGGCACGTATGCGCCGCCGGCTTTTAGAACAGCCAAAATTCCAACAATCAGCTCGATTCGATGCGGGCAGATGATGGCAACGAACTGATCCGCTTGTACGCCCTTCGTTCTTAACGTTCGCGCCAATTGGTTTGCCCGTTCATTGAGCTGCCTGTACGTGTACCGCTCATTGCCAAATATAACGGCTTCATGATCAGGCCGCTGTTCGGCTTGCTTTTCAAACCACTGACAGACTGTTTCATCGTGCGGAAACGGCGTCTTCGTGTCATTAAACTCCATCAGAAGTTGATGCCGTTCGGTATCAGATAGCATAGGAACGGAAGACAAGGATTTCTCCGGCTCCTTGACAAGGCTATCCAAAATGCGGGTATAGTGCCCTGCTATCTGTTCAATGGTTTCTTGTTCAAACAGCTTTGGATTAAAATCGAAATGCATCTCCAACTGTTGCCCGGCATCTTCGATCGTTAGCATCAAATCATATAAAGAGACTCCGGGATTTCGTTCTTTCACCCTAAACGTACATCCGTTTTGCTGGATTTCATGAAATTCAATATTTTGAAACACAAACATCGTGTTAAACAGCGACTTTCCTGTTGTTTCCCGGTGTACATTTAATTTCTCCACCAACCAGTCAAATGGATAGTCCTGGTTTTCGAAAGCGTCAAGCGTCTGCCGCTTGACTTCTTCCAAGTAATCCGCAAATCTTTTATTGGCGTGTGGCTTGGTACGAATCCCAATGGTTTGAATGAAAAGACCGATCATGCTTTCAATATTCGGATGATTTCTTCCGGAAACAGGCGTGCCTACGACGATATCTTCTTGGCCCGTATATTTGTGAAGCAGCACTTTGTATGCAGCCAAAAGCAGCATATACAGAGTCGTGCCCGCCTTTTGCGACATTTCTTGAAGCGAACGGATTAAACTTGACTGCAAGGAGCATGTCACACGCTGCCCTTCAAAAGACCATTCCATCACGCTTGAACCGTCTGTCGGCAGTTGGGTGATGGGGACTTCTTCCTTGAATTGCTCCAGCCAGTATTTCTCCTGCTGCTCCATGGTCCCTCCATTCAACCACTCGTTTTGCCATTCTACGAAATCTTTATATTCAAATTCAATTTCCGGCAATGGCTTACCATGATATAAAGCGAATAATTCATTTGTAAGTATGTTGGTGGAATAACCGTCCGAAATGATATGATGCATATCGATGAGCAGCTCCGCCTGTTCGCTATCGATCTTGATCAGCTCCGCGCGAACCAAAGGAGCTCGTTCAAGGCGGAAAGGTTTTACAAACTGATCTGCATAGGCTTCAAATTCGTTCCGATCCATCGAACGGACACGAATGTTAAAATCAAGCCCGCTTGCAATCTGCTGCACAATTTCGCCATCTATGATGTGAAAAGAAGTGCGAAAAGCTTCATGCCGCTGCATGACTTGTTGTAGGGATGCGATCAAGGCTTGCTCATTGTACTGCCCCCTAATCGATATTTGGCCAAACATATTTTGCGACACTTGATTCGGTTCCATTTGATGCAGGAAATATACTCTTTGTTGCGCTGGCGATGTCCGGTAAAAGGCTTTCTGCTCAACAGCCTTCATCGGGGGCGATATGACTTTCTTTTCACTCCGGATGAAACTCGCCAACTCCTTAACGGTCTGATGGTTGAAAAATTGTCCTATGGAAACTTTTTGATTCAATGTTTTCTGAACTTTGGAAAGCATAAGCGTCGCTTTTAGCGAGTTTCCTCCCAGAGCCAGGAAGTGATCCGATCTGCCCACCCGCTCAAGGCCTAAAAGTTCCTCCCAGATCTGTGCCAGCTGCCGTTCCGTTTCATTTTCCGGCTCTTCGTAGACGGCAGCACGATCCGCCGTATTGCTTAATGTTGAAGAGACTCGCAGCTGATGATCGGCATACAGCTCATGCAAAGCTTGTTGATCTTCATCGGAAAACATCGTCAAAGAATCGAGAGGGACAGAGTCCCCCTCAACCATTTTTTGCAGCAATTTCGCAAAGCCCGCTCCCCACTTTTCCATGATCTCCGGACTGATGACGTTCGTATTAAAATCGAAATCAAGAACATATTCTTGACCCGAGTCCGTTACGTTAAGAAATAAATCGTATGAAGTGCATTTTATAGGGTACGCCATAAGGTCAGCCTCGACCTTTCCGAAATGCAGTTTTCGAAAAGGTCTGTCCAAATTAAAAATAATCCGCATATCCGGCACTTGATCGTGCGGAAGCTGTCTGGCCACCAGTGTCATCGGAACGGCTTGATGCCGCATGACTTGATTCATGGTTTCCTTCATATGGCCCAGGTAACCGGATAAGGTGCTTTCTGAAGAAGCCGTGTTCTTCACCGGAACCATATTGACGCAATTTCCAATCAGCACATCGTGTTTCATATGCGATTGACCTGCGGTTGGAATCCCGATTACAAGACCGGACTGCTTGGTAAGCTGATGCAGAAACAGATGAAATGCGCCCAGCACCGTTACAAATACGCTGTTTTTCATCCGAATGCTTAATGACTTTAAAGCCTCGCTTAATGGCCGGCCCAGTGTAACTGTATACCGTTCCCCCTCATAACCATGCGGATAACTGGAAGAAGCCATGCTGGGCAAGAATGCCTGCGGTACTGGTTCAGAGAGGTGCTGCAGCCAATAACGAACACTTTCTGAATAATGACCGTTCTTTATCTGCGCTTGCTGCCAGTCTAAATATTGGCGAAACGGAGTAACCTCATCCGACGGAAGCGGTTTTCCTTGTGCAACTGCGGTGTAAGTGCTCTCCAGCTCTTGTACAAAAACAGCGATCGACCAACCATCGGTGATGATATGATGGAATGTAAGCACAATCAGATGTTCGTCTTGGTTCGATTTAAGCACATGAACTCTAAACAAGGGCTTCTGTTCGTGAAAATGAAACGGCCGCTTGGCGTCTTCTGTCAGCCATTTCTGAATTTCCGCTTCTCGATGCTCATCCGGGTGACCGGTAAAATCGATGAAAGGAATGTCCACATTCATCTGTGTCTGCACTTGCTGAACTTCGTCATCGACATGAATGACCGTACGTAAAGCGTCATGGCGGTTGACAATATGCTGCACCGCTTGTTTTAACAGCGTATGCTGCACTGCTCCCTTCACTTTTAGCATAATGGATTGGTTCAAAGCCGCAGAAGCTTCATTCCCATAATGGGATACCATAACCAATTGTTTTTGTTCAGGAGAAAGCTCATACGTTTCGGGTTCTTTATGTCCCCCGTCATCAGGGGAATCCGGACCTTCCGGAATAAATCCGCCTCGGCGAAGATCTTTCACCGTTTCTTGAACGGCTTGAATGATATAAGCAATATCATCCGAGGTATGAGCCGTAGACAGGAAGCAGTTGCGTCCTTCCCAAACATAGACCCCTTTATAATTGAGATGATAAAAGAACAAATCATTATCAACCGATGAGACAAATCGGAATAAGGAACCGAATTGAACCATCCGAATCGGTACTTGCGATTGTTCAAAATAGCGATTCAATTGATCGACCAAGTAGGTCGTCTTTTGATTTAACCGCTCATACAGATGTTCTCCTTCGGATTGAAGGTGCCGAAGCACGGCTAATGACATTCTCATGGTAAGCGGATGAGTATTGAAAGTGCCGGCCACAAACGTGCGTTTCGCCTCGTCCGTTGGATAGGAGTCGTCTCCATACTGCCAGACTCCGCCATCGATCGCATTCATGAACTCAGCTTTTCCGGCAACAATACCTAACGGTTGCCCGCCGCCGATGATTTTCCCGTAGGTTACCAAATCGGCTTGAATGCCGAACCATTCCTGCGCGCCGCCGAGTCCGATCCGAAAGCCCGTAATAATTTCATCCATAATCAGGGCTGTCCCGGATTGTTGCGTGATCGCCCGCAGTTCTTTCAAAAATGATTCCGGCTGCAAATCCGGCCTGCGGCTTTGCACCGGTTCCACCAATACGGCTGCCAATTCATTTCCAAGGCTGCGAATAACGTCCAACGAATCCGGATGATTGTAATGCAAAATAATCAAATCATTCATAAAGTTTTGCAGTATGCCCGGAGCCAGCGGATTGGCAGGCTCAGCCCCGCCTTTCGTATTGGCTGCCCCTAATACGCCGTCAAACGTACCGTGATAAGACCCCGAGAACACCACAACTTTCTTTCTGCCTGTTGCCGCCCTCGCCAAACGGAGGGCAACCATGACCGCCTCTGTTCCGGAATTATAGAAAGCGACCCTTTCTACCCCTGTGCATGAGCGGATTCGCTCTGCAACTTCTCCGGCGACATTCGACATCGGACCAAGCGGCGGCAATGCCGAATGCGTTGAATCAAGGAGGACTTGCGTAGTAAAGGACGGATGATGTCCAAAAAGGTTGACCCCGAAGCCCATGGTGATATCGATATATTCGTTTCCATCAACATCCCACATCTTGGAACCGTTCGAACGTTCGGCGACGATCGGATACACCATTTCTTTCCAATATGAACGGAAGCTGGACAAGTTGCGGTTATTTGCATGAGCAAATCGGGTTTCGTCCGTGTATTGCTTGGAACCTTTCGTTTTGTCTACGTACTTCTCGATAAAAGCTTCTAAATATTGTTTTTGCTGTGCAGTATAGTTGCCCTGCTCATGCAAGCGTTGAGACTGAAAAGGAATATAAGGCTTCGCTTCTTGAGTCAATTTCTTTTCTACAGAGACAGCCGGAGGCCCCTGTTTGGAAGAAGGGATCGATTTTTCTTGCTGCATAGCGTATTCTTCCACTGCAGAATGATGACGGTTGTTTCTCAACGAATTAAAGCTGTTCAATTGAGCTTGTAAGGTGTGCTCGATTAATTGATTTTGAGAAGCAATAATTTTCTCCAACATATGCTCTTGATGATCTTCCGATTCGGGCTGTGCTTCTGATGTAACAAGCTCTTCTTGCGTCGTAACATTCTCTTGAGGCGGAGTGGATGCAGACGATGGAGCAGCGTCTGCCAAGTAATCTACGACACTTTGAATGTTGTTCATCGTATCAAAAAATCGTTCCATGGGGATGTCCACATCAAATTCATCTGCGATGGCTTTTTTGACCTGGGCCAGCATGATGGAATCCATTCCGAACCCGATAAAATGGGCATTCAAATCGATCTCATCTGCTTCGATTCCCGAAACATTGCTAATCACAGTCTTCAAGAAGGATTCAATGTGCGCCTTCGTATGATTCATATCCAATGCTGCTTCCCCTCCCTCTTTGCTTTCCTTAGCGTGCAAATGGTCAGCTTCAACCCAACATCGATTCCGTTCAAACGGATACAATGGCAATGGAGTTTTTTGTACAACTTCATTGGAATATAACGCGCGCCAATCAATCACGGCTCTTTGCACAAATAATTCAGCGACACGATTCAACCATTTGATTCGTTCATCCTTTGTGTAGGGACGATGTTGCATCAGATGAGAGACTTGTTTATTCAGATGGTCTTTGTCGGCAGGCAGCATTTCCTTCATGTTCTTGTCACCAAAGTATACTTGGTGAAGATCTTTTTCGCCTTGAATCAAGCAGGCCAGCTTATCCATTAATTCTTGCTTACTGGATACAATCATGGCTATACAATGATCTAAATGAGCCCTTCCTGTACTGGCCGTATAGCAAATGGACTTCAGTGAAGCTTGACTGTCATCAGAGATATATTGCCGATACCGATGAGCCAGTTCGTAGAGTGCGGTTTCAGTATGGGCGGATAAAACAAATAGGTACGGCTCGTTCCCTGCCGCCGGTGCATACTCACCTTCAGGAGTATGTTCTTCCAGAACCATATGCGCATTCGTTCCGCTAAAACCGAACGAGCTGATTCCACATCGCATCGGTCGGTCAGCAGCTGTGAAATCCATAACTTCTTGATTCACATAAAATGGGGAAGATTGAAAATGCATTAACGGATTCGGTTTATTAAAGTGCGCTAATGGCGGGATTTTTTTGTGATTCAACATGAGGACAGATTTTATCAGTCCAACGATGCCTGCCGCTTCAAACAAATGTCCGATGTTCGCTTTAACGGAGCCAATCGCACAAAATTGTTTCTTTTCCGTATACTTCTCAAACGCTTTACAAAGCCCGTTAAATTCAACCGGATCACCTAACTTGGTACCGGTGCCATGCGCTTCGATGAAAGACAGCGATTCAGGAGCAATGCCCGCATCTTTCCAGGCCGTCTCAATGACCTCGGTCTGAGCTACCGGATTCGGTGCGGTGATTCCAACGGTTGTCCCGTCTTGATTCATCGCGCTTCCCTTGATCACGCCATAAATATGATCTCCGTCGCGAATCGCAGCCTGCAAAGGTTTCAACAGGACTGCCGCCACGCCTTCGCCAGCGCCTGTGCCGTCTGAATCTTCGCTGAACGTTTTGGTGAACCCGTCTGAAGATTCCATATCGAGTCCGATACGCATCGGCAATAGCGATGTTCGAATACCTCCGGCGAGCGCCATTTCACAATCGCCTGTAAGCAAAGATTTGCATGCCATATGAACAGCAACAAGCGATGAAGAGCAAGCCGTATCCACGGTGACCGCCGGTCCTTTTAAATTTAAAAAGTAAGCGATTCGACTCGCTAACACGGAAGGAAGATTGCCCGCAATATAATGATGAAGTTCCTCCGGATAATTCGCAGAGAGAAGACGTTCGTAATCGTAGCCCACCTTCGAGTATCCTACATAAACCCCGACCTGACGTCCGCTAATGGTGTCGCCGGCATAGCCTGCATCTTCAATCGCATGCCATGCGGATTGCAAAAACAGCCTTTGATTGGGGTCCATGAACTGCGCGGTTTTGGGAGCTAAACCAAAGAACGAATAATCAAATCGGTCGATTTCATCTAAATAGCCGCCCTTAATAAACTGACTTTCATTGAAATCGCTTCGAATGGACCGTAAATAATCCATCGCATCTTTGACTCTTGGTGCAGGAAATTGTCGAATGCCATGCTCTCCTCTTTCAAGCAGATGCCAAAAATCACTCTTATCCGCTGCGCCTGGAACATTGAGCGACATCCCGATAATGGCGATGTCTTTCGACGAAAAATGGCTTGGCTTCTCTGTGTCGGCTTGCTTGATTTCAGCATGGCTTTCAGCAAGAAATGCCGCTAAATCTGCGATAGAAGGATATGTAAAGAGATCGTCAACCGCAAGCTCGCGACCAAACCTTTGTTCTATGCGTTCGGCAATTTGTGATAACTGTATTGAAGTTGCGCCTATGTCAAAATAACGATCGTTTAGGTGAATCTTTTTCCCGGCCAGCACTTCGGAAAAGATAGACAGCAATTCCGTTTCTATCTCATGAATGGGAGTCTGAACCGGTTCCTTCGGATTGCTCTCCAGACATTCCTTGATTTTGGCTGACTCTATCGAAAATGTCCCTGACTCATACTGCTCAGCCAATTCATATCGCTTAACCTTTCCGCTTGTCGTTTTTGGCAGCTTTCGGATCGGAAGGACTTCTTTAATGCTCCATCCACCTCGTTGGTACAAATGCTTTTTAATGTCTTTGACAAGTGGAGCAAACTGGTCGGGGGATTTTTTGAAAACGACAAACAGCACGATTTCACTGCTTCGTGTCTCTTGATCATATATACCGCAGGCTGCAACTCTTCCTAAATCAACCCCCTCCATTTCCATGGCGACTCGTTCAATATCATGAGGATACACATTTTTTCCGTTCACAAAAATAATGTCTTTTTCCCTTCCGGTTACGACTAAGTTACCTTCTCTAATGAAACCAAGGTCTCCCGTTTTCATCCATCCATCGGGAGTCAGCGCTCTGTTCGTACTTTCGGGGTTGTTATAATACCCTTGGGTCACATTTTCCCCCTTGATCTGGATATGCCCGATAAATCCGTCTTCCAATCTTTCGTTTGCTTCATCGCAGATTCGAATTTGACAGTAATCAATAGGCTGTCCCACTTCAACGAAAGAAGCGCAATTTTGATCCTCTTTGCTTACTTCAACTGCTCTTTCACCGAGATTTAAATGATCGCGATGCAAATAAACAGCAACAAATTCTTCTCCTGTTTTAGAGGACGCTGCACCAACCGAAGCTTCCGCTAAACCGTAAACATTCAAAATGGCAGATCTTTTCATATTGAACACTGCGCATCTTTTCAAAAATTCGTCACATAGCTCTGGCAATATGGGTTCCGCGCCGTTTGCAATGACCCTGATATGGGATAAATCCCAGTCGAAACTTTTGTCTTTCAGAAATTTAAGGAAGTAATTGTATCCAAAATTAGGAGATGATAGAATGCTAGCTTTATGTTCATGGGCCTTTTTCATCCAAAGAATGGGTCTGCGGATAAATAATTCTGTCGGCATTAAATTTTGATTGATTCCGACCAAGATGGGAGCAAGGTGGAAAGCAATGAGCCCCATATCATGGGTTAAAGGCATCCAAGATAAAAAAGCATCTTTCGAGTCAAGAGCCAGAGCACTCTGAATGGCGCACGTATTATGGATTAAGTTATGATGGGTTAACATGACCCCTTTCGGGTCCCCTGTCGATCCGGAAGAAAATTGAATAAAGGCCAGTTCATCCGCACCAGGTTCATATAATGAAGCGGGCTGATTGTAGATTCGATCTTGAATGATGTCGGATTTCTCGCTTAATTGATGATGGAAATCCTGCATATCGTGTTCTGCAGCGTACTTTTTTATTTTTTCCAATGCCTTTTCAGAGGCAATCAGAAACGGATTGTTTAATATATTCCAAATGCGCCATACCTTTAGCTTATGGTCATCATCTTCTCCGATACTGACCGGTACCGGGATCATTCCTCCTAATAAACAAGCCCAAAAAGCGATGACAAATGATTTGTTTTCTTGGATTTGAAACACAACTTCTTGCTTCGGTTGAATGCCGATATGTTGTAAGTAACCGAGAAATCCTTGCGCCTCTTCAAACAATTGGCGATAAGATATAAAATTCTCGGTTTTATCGGATTCGATAAAACGGATCCCGTGATCCGTTTGATTGCTTCTTTCCCGAATGACATCGACTAAAGTTTGAAATTGATTGGTAAACATAGGTCAGATCCCCTCCAGGGCAGCTTTATTTTAAGATCCGCAATTGTTCCCAAGTCGGAAGCTGTTTAGCCTCGAAAATTAATTGACATAAATGGAGCGAATGCTCGAGTTCTTCTTCTGAAAGTTCATTTTCATTTCTTTCCATTTTTTCTTTGAGCGGTTGTAATTGCGCAAATAATGGTGTCGCCAGATTGGAATAAGCTGATGCATCTTTGTTATAATTTCGCGCAATGATGGATTGAATCATCATTTTATGCAGTTGTTTCTTGCGTAAATGGACAACATTTTTATTTCTTTCCACCGAATTGGACAGTAAATGAAGGTCAGTTGTTTGACCTAAAGAGTAAGCTGCAATATGACTCGTTGTTTTTTTCAATAGACTGACCAAGACGTTCTTGGGACCCATTTCGATGACTTCCGTGACTCCGTGCAAAAGCAAGTAATGCATCGATTCTGCCCATCTTACCGGCATCGTCATGTGCTGACGCAAATGTTCCCTGACCAAATGTCCATTATGGTACGGAACCGCTGTGAGATTCGAAATGATCGGCCATGCAGCATCCTGGAAGGTATACTGATTTAATGCAGCCTGGAATTGTTCGGCCGCTGATCGCATCATCGAACTATGAAAAGGAGCGCTGACGTTCAAATAAGTGTGCTTAGCCCCCATTTCCTCCGCTTTCTTAATGACAAATTCCACAGCTTGCCGATGTCCGGAGATGACATGCTGTTGATCCGAATTCATGCAAGCCACGCCTACCGGGCGGTCTGCCGTCGAAATTCCCGCACACAGCTCTTGCAATGGTTGGATATGGATCTGAGTGATGGCGGCCATCGTTCCCAGCTGCTGGGGATCCGCATCTTGCATGAGAACCCCTCGTTGCCTGACAAGCTTAATGGCATCCTGAAAAGAAAGGGCGCCTGCACAGACAAGCGCTGAATATTCTCCCAAGCTATGACCTGCCAGAAAGTGCGGTTTAACCCCTATTTCCTGCATATACACTTGATAGGCAATGACACTAACCGTTAAAATGGCAGGCTGTGCATTCATTGTCCTTGTCAACTCGTTCATATCTGCGTCAAAGCACAGTTTTTTGACATCCATGGAGATGGCATCGCTTGCCTCTTCAAATAATCTTTTCGCAAGCGCAAAATCATTCCAAAAACTTTTACCCATCCCTATAAATTGGGAACCTTGTCCAGGAAATAAAAAGGCAAGACTGTTCATTAGCTCCCTCCAATCTAATCGACAAATTATCCATAATAATACATAATGTGACTTTATCTAGCACTATAGCATAATCATAACAATCTGTATAGGATATTTATGGAAGGGTCATACTTTATTCATAAATCAACACGGCACCAAAACTGAAAAAACGGTATGCCTGATGGATTTTGTTAAGAGTTTGTAAAATAAAATCGTATGATGAGGTTGACCAGCTAAATCAGGTTAACCTCTTGTGTGTTCATGTCCGAGGAAAATAAAGGGTTAGACCTCCATACCGCTGTTTATTGGGCTATCGATTTAACAACTGATATCAGTCGTGTTTAATTGTTCCAGTTTAAGTGAAAAGTTCTTTCCATGATTTTTTCATTTTAGGATTCGTTTCAACAAGTATTCCAAAATCATATTCTAAAACACTATATAAACAATCCTTTTACCCTTGGTCTGTAGGCTTCTCAATAGTTATTTGCGTCTGTTAAACGAAACCTAACTAGAACAGGCTTTTCGATTTCTTCATCAGTTAGTAGTTCATAAAAGGTCATCTCCAGAGATTTTTGCTGGCATACAGTAAGTACAACGTCCTTAATTTGTTTTCTTGCTTTTCTGTTCTTCCCTTCAGTATCTATCAATCGTTTTAAATTGATATCCTGCTGTGAGATAAACATGCAAAACTTGTTTGAAAATTATAATATCTGTTCATACTGAATATGAAATGCTGCAAAAACATCTTGAAATTTGAAAAGGAGGATTACTTTATGTCAGGCCCATCTTTAAATAAATTAGATGCTCATAGATCCATCCATGATGGTGCCGTAACTGAAGGAAGAGATTTAATGGAAGTATTAGAACGGGTATACGGTGAAAAACATAAAAAACACGCCATTATTGCAGCTCGTGCTCTCCTGGATCATTGGGAAACTCGTACAATTTCACATGCGGACTCAGAAGAAGAGGGTTTATACAAAAGAAAGCTCGAAGAAAATCCGGATATCTCACATACACTGAGTATGCTTAAACGCGACCATGACTTGCTTCGAATTCTTGTAAAAGAGATTAAAGAACGGCTAGATGAACAAGGAGTAAATGATGATGTGATCGATCGGTTTAAAGCGATATATGTTCTGGTTCAAATACATAATCGGGATGAAGAATCCTACTTGCTAGATCATCATTAACCATTTTGGGGACCGTTATATCAGATGGGGACTACATTCAATTCAGCCACTCTGGATTCACGCCGAAGTGGCTTTTTGAGATGATCATGATTCATTTTTCCGTTCCATGTATTTCAGCCCTTTTTTCGGATTCATTTTTCTATAAACGATATACTTTCGTGACAGGTATTCCAAAGGCAAACTCCATACATGAACTAACCTCGTATAAGGCCAAACAGCAAATAATACAAACGCTGACAAAATATGAAGTTGAAACCCCGGCGGTGCATTCATCACTAAATATGGAGAGGGCTGAAAGCTTAAAATTCCTCTGAACCACGGACCTATGGTTGCCCGATAATCAAATTCTCCTCCTGTGGCTGTAAAGCCGACAGTATTGGTAAATCCAACGACGGTCACAACACCGATTAACAGCAATACATAAAGATCTTTCTTTGAGCTGTTTCTCCTTACCCTTTTGCTTTTAAGGCGGCGCACTGTCAACAATGCACCTCCAACAACCATCATGACTCCGGCAGCTCCTCCGAACCATATTGCGCCAAAATGATACATATGTTCAGTTACTCCGATAACATCATAAAATCCTTTAGGTATCAGCACCCCTGCCACATGTCCGAAAAACACAAAAATGACGCCGTAATGAAACAGTGTACTCCCCCACTTCAATAATTGATCTTTTTGGATAAATTCGCTTGATTGGGCAGACCATCCGAATTGATCTGTATTATAACGATGGATATGGCCGACAACAAAAATAGTCAACGATAAATAAGGGATGATCACCCATAAGAAATAATCTAATTCTGTCATAACGATCCCTCCAAATTGATTTAACCCGCATGATGATTCAGGTCGTTTTCATGAGGCGGCAAATATGTTGCAAAGGCTGCTAAACAAGCTTTTAATAAAAAGCCATACGGATTATCCTCTTTTTCAAGCTCTGTCAGTAATTGATCAATTGCTTTTTTGTGAATGAAAAACACTTTTTGAACAAAGTCTTTATCAGCCATAGATGCAAACTCTAAGATAAGCGGTAAGTAGTCCGGCAGTTCATCATTTTTAATGTAGAATCCGGCTTTTGCAAACTCCATTTTTAATTTAACAAAAGCTAATCCGCGCTCCCTGTTCTCTCCAAACCTTCCATGAGTTAAATAAAGCGTTTTTGGTTCACTGAAGTCAAACCACTGAACATAATTCTCACACAATACTTTATAAGCGTTTTCATTCACATAGGTCATAAACTGCCGGAGACAATGATTCATTCCTTTGTTCTCAATGGCATTAACCATTTGATTCACTTCTTCTGATTCGGTCCATTCTTTATCTGGATATCTCAAGAATAAGGAACAAAGTTTAAACACTAGTCTATCTTCTTCCATCCATTGCTTTTCCATTTAGATCACTCCAATATTCTTCACTGAATGCGTATAAGTCTTCATATTTTTCAGTGCCCAAACTGCAGCCTGAGCAGCCTTCCATAAACTCGTAACCCGCAGAGCCTTGGCCGGCATACATATTCCCAGCCTCTTCCCGATGAGCTTTCGGAATGACGTAACGATCATTATATTTAGCTATGGCGGATAATTCATACAATTCTACAGCTGTTTCTTCAGTTAAACCGGCATCTTTGAGTATGGTGTTATTAAACGGTTGCTTAAGGTTTACACTTCTCATATAACTTCTCATGGCAACCATCTTCTTTAACACCCGTTCAATTACTTTTGTATCACCGGCTGTCATCAGGTTTGCAAGGTACTGGATTGGAATTCTAAATTGCTTGATTGTCGGAAAGATGATACCAGGGTCTAATGTATCAATTTGACCGCTGAACGTGTTGGTGATAGGGCTTAATGGCGGAATGTACCATACCATTGGCAAGGTTCTGTATTCCGGATGTAAAGGAAGTGCAACCTTATGTTCCACGGCAAGCTTATATACGGGTGATGCTTGGGCTGCTTCTATCCAATCTTCCGGAATTCCATCTTTTTTTGCCTGTCTTACGACTTCTGGATCATGTGGATTTAAAAAAATATTCAAGTGTGATTCATATAAATCCTGTGGATTTTTAACAGATGCCGCCTCTTCTATTTTATCTGCGTCATATAGGACGATACCGATGTAGCGCAAACGGCCGACGCAAGTCTCAGAGCAAACCGTTGGCTGGCCATTTTCAATACGCGGAAAGCAAAACGTGCACTTTTCAGCTTTATTCGTCTTCCAGTTAAAATAAACTTTTTTATACGGACAGCCTGACATGCAAAAACGCCAGCTTCGACATGCGTCCTCATCAACAAGAACGATACCGTCTTCATCACGTTTGTAAATGGCACCAGATGGACAAGAAGAAAGACATGACGGATTGATGCAGTGTTCACAAATTCTTGGTAAATACATCATAAAGGCTTGTTCATACTCTTGAATGACCTGTTCATCAACATTGTGCATATTCGGGTCTTTTTGACCTGTTTCATAAACACCTGCAAGATCGTCTTCCCAGTTTGGCCCCCATTTTAAATCGATGTATTCACCAGTAAGCTGGGAGATAGGCCTTGCCACAGGCTGATGTTTTTTCTGGGGACTCTTTATTAAATTTTCGTAATCATAGGTCCAAGGCTCATAATAATCATCAATATGAGTTAAATCAGGGTTGTAAAAGATATTGAACAGCTTTTTGGCGCGACCGCCGGCTTTCAGTTCGATTTTCCCGTTTTTTAACGCCCAGCCTCCTCGGTGGGTGTCTTGATTTTCCCATTCCCTCGGGTATCCGACACCCGGTTTTGTTTCAACGTTGTTCCACCACATATACTCGGCACCTGTACGATTCGTCCATGTATTATTACAGGTCACGCTGCATGTGTGGCAGCCAATACATTTATCAAGGTTCATCACCATTCCAAATTGCGCTTTAATCTTCAAGCCAATCCACCTCGTTTCGTTCTAATTTACGAATGACGACTTGTTCATCTCTTTGGTTGCCTGTTGGTCCATAGTAATTAAATCCGTAGCTAAGCTGGGCGTATCCTCCAATCATTTGTGTCGGCTTGACGTGAATTCTTGTCGGACTATTAAAAGTCCCCCCGCGATCGTTTGTAATTGTTGAGCCCGGAACATTAATCGTTCTGTCCTGCACATGATACATAAAAGCTACGCCTCTCGGTAATCGATGACTGACAACAGCCCTTGCGACAACAACCCCATTGCGGTTGTACATTTCAAGCCAGTCATTATCTCGTATGCCCACAGTCTCCGCATCTTTGTTATTCATCCATACATGCGGTCCGCCCCGGAACAGCGTAAGCATTGGCAATGTGTCATAATATGTGCTGTGGTAAGACCATTTAAAATGCGGCGTTAAATAGCGCAGTTTTATTTCTTGTTTTGTTGATGCAGGCTGACCATCCTTATCATAGAAAGCAGCTTTTCTTAAAGGGGCTTTAAATGTCGGCAGATCTTCCCCAAATTCCTGCATGATTTCATGGTCGAGGAAAAAATGCTGCCTGCCCGTTAAGGTTCGAAATGGAATAAGCCGCTCTATATTTGTCGTAAAAGGTGAGTAACGGCGATTACCGGTTTCCGTCCCGCTATAAACCGGAGATGATAAAACCTTTCTAGGCTGAGCTGAAATTTCGTCAAAGGAAATATGCTCTTCAGCCCGTTCGATGGCCAGGTCTTTTAATTTCTGCCCTGTTTTCTTTTCCAATGTATCCCAAGCTTTCATCGCAAGTGAACCGTTTGTTGTACTGGATAACGTTAAAATAGCCTCCGCGGCATTTCGGTCTGCTGAGATGTCGGGACAATCTTTATATTCCTTTGTACTTTTTGCCGTGCCTAATATATCTTTTAATTCGTCATACTCCTCTTTAGCATCCCAGCTTAGTCCCTTCGCTCCGATTTTTTCTCTTATATTCGGTCCCAGCGCAATGAATTTATCGTATACTTTGGTAAACTCCCTTTCTACGACATGAATGAGCGGGAAATTCTCTCCGGGAACAGGTTCGCTTCCATCCTTTTTCCAATCGGGAATCAATCCCAACGCCTGCGACGTCTCATCTGAAGTATCATGAAGAAGCGGCGTAGCCACAATATCTTTTATTGTCTCTGGAAGATACTTTTCCGCTAAAGTTTGAAATGTTTTGGCCAATTTTTTGAATGTGTCCCAATCAGACCGGCTTTCCCACGGCGGTGTAATCGCTGGATTGAAAGGATGAATAAAAGGGTGCATATCGGTCGAGCTGATATCATACTTTTCATACCAAGTTGCAGCAGGCAAGACAATATCTGAGTACAATCCTGTACCGGACATCCTGAAATCCATATTAATTAATAAATCGAGCTTGCCTTCTTGTGCATCCGATTTTGCATCAACCTCTTCTGTGCTTAAGGAATGATCTTGATCTCCTAGAATGCCGGAATGTGTACCGAGCAGGTGTTTTAGGAAATATTCATGACCTTTTGCTGAACTTCCAATTAAATTGGCCCGCCATACAAATAAGGTTTTCGGAAAATTAACCGGATTACTTGGCTCTTCAATCGCAAATTTCATTTGCCCATTCTTGATTTGATCAACAACATACTTCACGGCTTCATCGGGATTAGCTGCTTTCGCCTCCTCGTATAAGGTAATCGAATTTTTATTAAACTGCGGATAGGAAGGCAGCCATCCTAATCTTGCGGCCAGTACATTGTAATCTCCAAGGTGATGATATCGAGGTTTTTCTACCAGCGGTGAAATTAAGTCTGAAGATTTTTGGTCTTCATACCGCCACTGCTCTGTCACGAAATAAAAGAAAGATGTTCCATTTTGTAAACGCGGCGGACCTCCCCAGTCACGGGCCATCGCGATCGTTTGCCATCCTTCAAGGGGCCGTACTTTTTCCTGCCCGACGTAATGCGCCCAGCCCCCGCCGTTTACTCCCTGTGAGCCAGTTAATAAAACCAGATTAAGAATCGCCCGGTAAATGGTGTCAGAATGATACCAATGATTAATGCCCGAACCCATTATGATCATCGACCGGCCTTTGCTATCAACCGCATTTTGAGCGAATTCTCTTGCAATTTGAGCGACTAGCTTGCGGTCAACACCTGTCATTTGTTCTTGCCACGCAGGTGTGTATGGTTTTGGATCATCATAATCTTTTGGATAATCGCCAGGTAAACCGCGATTCACGCCTGTTTGCGCCAGCATGAGATCAAATACGGTTGTGACATAAACGGATTCACCATTTTGCCCAATTTCTTTAACAGGTACTCCCCGTGCAATAATTTGCTTTTGCTCTTGGCCAAAGTAAGGAAACTGCAGCAATAAAGTTTTGTCTTCTATTCCTAGAAAAGAGAGGGCAGGATCAAGATCTCCTAGCTGATTTTCTGTATCCTTCAAGTGCAGATTCCACTCTCCTCCTTCTGACCAGCGATGGCCGATGGTTCCATTAGGTGCGGCGTATTGATTAGAATTTTGGTCGAACACGACGGTTTTCCATTCCGCCTTGTTTACATTCATTCCCAGATCGCTCGCACGCAAAAATCGGTCTGTTTTGTAGTGGCTGCCATGCTTCTTTAATGTAATGAGAAAAGGCAAATCAGTATATTTCTTGACGTAATCTTCGAAATAGGGCGTTTTTTGATCGACATAAAATTCTTTGAGAACGACATGGGTCATCGCCATCGCCAACGCAGAATCCATGCCGGGACTGACGTTTAACCAATGATCGGCAAACTTAACAAACTCAGCATAATCCGGACTAATAGAAACCACCTTCGTTCCGTTATATCTGGCCTCTACGTAGAAATGTGCATCAGGTGTTCTCGTTTGCGGCAAATTAGAACCCCATACTAATATGTAGCTGGAGTTATACCAATCAGAGCTTTCAGGAACATCTGTCTGTTCGCCCCATACCTGCGGTGATGCCGGCGGAAGGTCGGCATACCAATCATAAAAGCTGAGTAATGGCGCGCCGATTAAGTTTAGAAACCTGGCACCGCCCGCATAACTGACCATGGACATTGCCGGAATAGGGGAAAAACCTACAATACGATCCGGACCATACTTTTTAATAGTAAAAATCAATTGAGAAGCAATCATCATGTTGACTTCGTCCCAGTTTGCCCTGACAAATCCGCCTTTACCTCGAGCTGATTTATATGTCTTTTGCATGTCTGGGTTCTCAGAAATCATTTGCCATGCGTCAACGGGGTCGTTCGTTTTTCGCATGGCTTCCTTCCATACCTTTAACAGCGCACTTCTCACATATGGATAACGAACACGTATAGGGCTGTATGTATACCATGAAAAACTTGCACCGCGCGGACATCCTCTCGGCTCATATTCAGGCATATTCGGACCGGTCGTCGGATAGTCGGTTTGTTGTGTTTCCCATGTAATAATGCCGTCTTTTACATGGACTTTCCAGCTGCAAGAACCGGTGCAATTCACGCCATGAGTGGTGCGAACTACTTTATCATGCTGCCATCTTCTGCGGTAGTATTTTTCAGACTCGCGGTCTGCAGCGGATAACGTGCTATGATTGTTTAAATCAGCGGTACGTCCAAAAAAAGTCATCTTTTTGAGTAATGGGGATATTTTTTTCTTCATGGCTATACTCCCTTTCAGATTGCTTTGCTTTTTTGGTAATGTCTGATTGAAGTCCTATGAAAAACAATGCTTGTTTTACGTTTTTTGTGAAACATCGCTAAAGATTGCTGCATAATACATGACTTCGCCGGCATCACTCTTGACTGCACTGATTGTTAACCATTCGCGGTATTCTTCGCCGTTTTTACGCTTGTTCCAAATTTCGCCCTGCCAATATCCGTTTTTCTCGAGCTCATCCCACATCGCTTTGTAAAAACTGTTGTCATGTTTTCCAGACCTTAAGAGCCGCGGGGTTTTGCCGACAGCTTCTTCTTTTTTAAATCCTGTGACGGCAGTAAATGCAGGATTTACTTTTTGGATAACGCCTTTAGTATCCGTAACCATTACCCCTTGGCCGGTGCTTTCAACGATGTTGTCCGCCAGCCTGAGTTTGTCCGAATAAAACATCCAGATCACGATAATTAAGCTTGCTAAAGCAAATTCAGATAACGCCATGAAACCAATCGCATAATGACCTGTCAGCTGATTGACCATTGTTAAAATAAGAGGCGGAAAAAAACCTCCCAATCCTCCCATGGCGGCAACAATTCCGTTCACAATGCCTCCTTGTTTTGAAAAATAAAGAGGCACCAGTTTGAACACGGTTCCATTCCCGATTCCCGAACACACCGCTACTGTTAAAACGCCCACGGTGTATAATGCGATCGTTGGAGAAAAAGACAGGAGTACACCAGAAAACGTTAAACCTGAAAATACAATGATCAGAACTTTAAACGGATTGAATTTATCCCCGAGCCACCCGCCCAAAGGGCGAAATAATGTGCAAATCGTGATAAACCCCGCTGTACGCAGCCCCGCATCTACTTCGCTAAGCTTAAATTGAGTCACTAAAAAATTAGGAAGATATACGGTAAACGCAACAAATGAACCGAATGTTATAAAATAAAAAAGACTAAGAAACCATAGCTTTTCCTCTCGATAAACATCGATGATTTGTTCCTTTAAAGCTGTTTTCACTTTCGACTCATGTTTATCTCCTAATAAGAAATTAAGAGCAGCCAATATGATAAGCGGAATGAGAAAAAGTCTGACAGTAGCTTCCCACCCAAATTGATTTGCAAGAATGGGCGCGCCAAATGAAGTCAGCGCTGTTCCAATATTTCCGGCTCCATATATCCCATTGACAAATCCATGCCGATCTTTTGGGTAATACTTTGGCAAAGAAGTAACACCGACTGAAAAAATGGCTCCGCCGATACCTAAAAAAAGTCCGGCTATTAATAAGTCGGCAAAAGAATCGGCAAGGCTTAAATAATAGACGGGCAGTATCAAAAATAAGAGGCTTATGAGAAAAATCCGCCTGGCACCGAACCGATTCGTCCAGTAACCTATCGGAACACGAAGAACAGACCCCAATATGACCGGAATTGCAGTCACCCATGATAATTGCCCTGACGAAAGCGAGATATCTTGTTTGATATAAGTCATTAATGATGAAATCATGACCCATACCATAAACCCCACAATTAAGCTGAATGTTTGAAGAGGCAGCTGAATTTTTGTTGGCTTCATTTCGGAGGCCCTTTCTTAAAATTTTCACGTTACCTCCATCATCCCCAAATCATTGCCAGTTATGCATTTTTTCTGCATGCTTGTCAGTTTATTCTTCTTCTAAAATAGCGATCGGGTTAAACACTTCATAATGAATGTTGTTTTTCGGAACACCCCATTTTTTCAGCGCATTGTTAATAGCTTTCATAAAGGAAATCGGACCGCAAAAATAAAAATCAGCATCCTTGTCTGGGTTCTAGTTTAATGCCGATTGCCCGATGTTTTTGAGTGATTCTTTTGATGACGGGATTTAAAGCTTCTAAATGATCAATATGTTCACCGGCGGCATAAACGGAATATGCCAGAGCTTCCTGTTGAATGCCGCGATTTTGATTGGGTTAATTAAATAAATGAAGCAATTCAGGGGCTTTTGAAAATCATAATTTGTAAAAATGTTTACCGATTTAGATAACTGTGATCCTTTAAAATGAGGGCAGTCGATTTCACAATTTGGATTGTTTTCTCATCAAGCACAATATTCCCTCCTTTTTTTGTTTAGGGTGATTTTTTAAATTCGATTTATGCAGAGCATGACAAAATCCTAAAACGGTTTGAAGAGAAACGGGGTAATGCAAGCGTGTAGCGCGCCCTCTCATAAAGTAAGAAGCAGAAACCGCAAGATACTTATTGCGGTTTCTGCTTGATTGCTGGATGGATATAAAGTTTCTGTTTCAACCACTTTGTTTATTCCACAATCGGCGTTAATGAATCACCGTTCCATATTTCGCCCTTATTCAGCGTCCAGCTATTATGATAGAGGTTATATGCTCCCTTGTTCGCGGCAGGGCTCCACCCTTCATCCCAGGCCAGGAAGTAAGTGGTTTTCGGATATTTTTGTATAATGGCATTGATAAATGAAGAGTAGTCTAAACTTCCGTTTGTCGTTTGCGGTCCGACTTCGGTGAAAGCAAACGGTTTATTTAATGATGTTAATTGGTCGTACCCCTGAATGGAATACGGGTCATTAAAGTAGGCGTCCAATCCGACAATATCAACATATGAAGAGCCCGGATAAAAATCGGTTTTAAAGTCTCGGTTGGCATCCGGTGCGTACACCCATAACAAATTGTCCAATCCTCTTGTATGTGTCATATAGTGATAGATTTTTGTGTAAAGCTGTTTGTATAAACTGATCCTCTGGCTGTCTTTTTGATTATATTCTGTGAGTCCCCACCAGAACCATTCCCCATTCATTTCGTGAAGAGGTCTGAAAAGAACGGGAACACCTTCGTTCTCCAGCTGTTCCAGTCCGTCAGCGACTTTGCTCAGCATGGCTTCGAGCCGTTTACCTTCTGCTGTCGATGAATTTAATATATTTTGATATTGGCTGTTTGAAATCGGTGTTTTAAAATGGCCTGTTGTGTATGCGGGGTTTGCCAGATGTAAACTGATTTGAGGTATCCCGCCGTTCTTCCAGTATGAAATTAAATCACTGTTGCAGCTATAGTCAATGGTATCGGCTATATTTGCCGGTTCAAGCCATCCTCTTGCATAATCACAGCCGTAAATCGCAGGCAGCTGTCCCGTTGCATTTTTGATTCTGTCGGCTTCTGTCATTGAAAATGTATCAAGGCTGTATCCTCCGAATGCGCCTGACATCACTCGGTTTTCCGACCTGTTTGGCAGATGGGCGAGCCAGTTCATGACGGCTTTTGTTGTAGGCTGGGCTTTAGGATTGACCGGAGATACAGTATGCGCGTAGATGGTCTGTGAGCCGGAAAAAATAAACAGCAATGCAAACATGAAGCAGACTGTACTTTTTTTCACTTTGATAAAACCTCCTGTTTGAAAAACGTTGAGCAGCATAAAAAATGAATAGGACATTGCTTAACGGTCGCTTTTTTGTGCATCACCTCCTTTAGGGGCATTCTTACCGTTATGGCGCCTTTATTGCTGCATCATTAAATCATTGGAAAAACAGGCGCCCTAAAATAAAGCGTTTACATTTAAAATTGAAAGTATAGACATTTAAATTTATTCTTCATAACATATAAAAACCCTTTTAAGAAACTCTTAAAAGGGCCTAATCGCTCAACAAAGAGTTTTGCGACTGATGCTAATATACCAATCGTGAAACAAAAAGGATCTGACTTCACTATCTGTTTCGATGTAAAAAGCGGATAAGCTCTCTTTAACACTTCATCTTAAAATCGGTCATGTTTCTCTTCAATCTGTGAATGATAGATTAATTTTTATTTCATGCGCTTAGTTTATTAACTGGTCATACTTCTTTTAGAGCATCATTTTACCTGATGAACCGAAGTGAGGAAACTTGCCCTACCTTACTCTTACGATAAAGGTTTTACAGGTACACATATTTCGCAATAATCGCTGGAAATCATATCACCTGTGTATCTTTCCAAAATCGGTTTGTTATCAATGTGGTATCCGCTGTTTTGCAAATCCAGAAAAATGTCAGTCCAGGCTTTTTGAATATCTTCTGCTGTATGTTTGACTTTGTGAATGACATATTTTCCACCAGAAAGTTCGCTTTCGCAAATTGAATGATCAATTTGATATTCGTTTGAAATGACAATACAAGCATCATACCGACAGTTTTCAGGAAGTGTCGTTTCCGGGTTATCTTGCGGAATTCCAAGTATGATTGCCGATTCAGCAAGTAGATGATTCTGCTCAGCCCATTTCTTTAATGTTTCCATTGCTTGAATGTTTCCAGGACCATAAGGACCAACTTGTCGCACATATGCGAGACGATAGTTTGGAAGAGTTTCGACTTTCATATTCATATCTTCTTTTTCCTTTCTGGATGATATTTGATACATTTCGAATACTATCATGATATAAAAATATCATCATTTGTTTTTTTAAAAATGCTAAAATCCCTTCACTGTTTGCTGCCTTCTCAACTAATAGGCAACTTTAGTTAAAGAAGTCAACCTAAAAAAGCCGAATTCCTGTAAGAGAAGGAATCGACTTAAATTTACAATTTGCTTTGTCAATTTAACAACATTCAATAAACACGCATTTTAAATAAGCGCTTCCGCAAAAAAGAGCCGACGTCTAAGGTCAGCTCTCCTTTTGATCACCGGGCAGATTCAGAAGGGTGAAAGAACTGATTCACCACTTCATCTGTTACATCTGAAACGTGTTGATACTCATAGTTCGGTGATTGATCACGATCGATAAGGACGGACCGCACGCCTTCAAAGAAATCATGATGTTTCAAAAAGTTCTTGGCAAGCATCAGATCTGTAGCAAAGCATTCTTCCATCGTTTTTTGTTTGCCGCCCGCCAGTTGTTTTAATGTGATCTTCAATGAAAATGGAGACTTTGAAAGAAGCCGTTTCTTCACATCCACGCTAAAATCGCTTCCCTCGCTTTCGAGCGACTGAAGGATCTCTTCCAACGTATCAAACCTAAAATGATGATCAATCGCTTTTTGATAAGGAGCAAGCTTGCTCTCTTGCGAAGGCTCAGTCCGACATTCTTCGATCATCTGATCAAGCTTTTCCTCAACTTTTACATGGTTCCAGTTCGTATGTTCCACTTTTTGAATCAATCGCGCTAAATCGTCACTCTCCATGTAGATGTCTGCGCCGTTCATATACAGCACATCAGCTGCATGTATAACAGACGCCGTTAAGCCGAGATAGCGCCCTAAGTGCCCGGGCGCTTTGTTTAAAAAATAGGCTGCGCCGACATCCGGAAAGAAGCCGATATTCATTTCGGGCATCGACCATTTCGTCCTCTCCGTCACAATCCGATGACTGGCCCCATACGTCAGGCCGACCCCTCCGCCCATCACGATGCCGTCCAAGCAGGCGATGATCGGCTTTGGAAATTGATAGACTGCCATGTCGACCTCATACTCTTTTTCAAAAAACCGCTCTGCATCTTGCAAAGCTGATGTTGACGAACGAGCTTCATAGAGTGTTTTAATATCACCGCCGGCACAAAGCCCTTTTGAACCTGCGCCTTTTATGACCACGACAGAAATGTTATCGGCTGTCTTCCATTCTTTTAACTTTTCGTCAATCTGACGGACCATTTCATAAGTGAGTGAGTTGAGCGCTTTCGGACGGTTCAGAACAATGGCTGCGGTGCCATTTTGATTGACGGAAAACAACACTTCATCGGACATCTTGATCAACTCCTTTTATGAATGATGAAAATTTGGTTTGCGTTTCTCAACGAATGCGTGAATTCCTTCTTTGGCATCGGAAGTCAGGAACAGCTCGGCAAATCTTTTTCGTTCCCTTTCCAGCCCTTGTTCCATGCTCTCGCTGCTGCCTTGTATGATGCATTCCACTGCACGCATGACACTGGTCATGCTTTTGCCTTCTACAAATGACGCCGCGACAGCAGTTGCCGTCTTCAACAGTATCTCTTCTTTCACCGCCAGCTGCGCGATCTTAAGCTCTACCGCCTCATGAGCTGAAAGTGTTCGGCTCGTCAGGATGAGATCAAGTGCAGTGGCTGTATCCGTGATTTTGCGAAGCCGCTGCGTGCCTCCAAACGCGGGAATCAGACCGAGCTTTAATTCTGGCAGACCTACTGTCGCCTGATCTGAAACGATTCTGAAGTGGCAGCTCATCGCCAGTTCAAGACCTCCGCCAAGAGCTGGTCCGTTTATCGCGGCAATGACGGGTTTTTTAAGAGCTTCGATTTCATCACAGAGCGCTTGGCCTCCTTCAGCGAGCGCCAACCCTTGTTCCTGATCCCCTAATTTTGAAACGAATTCTTTTATGTCCGCTCCTGCCGCAAAGAAGCGGCCTGCTCCTGTGATGATAACGGCTCTTGTGTCATCATCCCGGGCCAGTTCCTGAAAAAGGGATCGCATCTCGGCGATACAGGAAGAAGATAGCGTATTTGCTGGGGGATTGTTCAATGTGACGGTCGTGATACCATTTTCCTTTTCAAGCGTTACGTATGTGTAGTTCAACATTTATCCCTCCTGATTGAAGATAGCTGTTCAATAGAAAAGACCCCTCTAAAAAGTGTTTATCCTGCAATTAGAGGGATCCTATTTTAGAGATTCTCAGGTTAAAACCAGCGTTCGGTGACGACTTTTTTACGTGTGTAAAACTGGACGCCGTCTTTTCCGTTTGTTCCAAGATCCCCATAGAAAGAGGCTTTGTTCCCTGCGAAGGAGAAAAACGCCATTGGGGCTGGTACATTGACATTCACGCCGATCATGCCGGCATCAATTTTGGCGCGGAACTGCTGCACGCTTTTGCCGCTCGATGTGTAAATAACAGCACCGTTGGCAAATTTGGAATGATTGGCGAGTTCGATTCCCTCATCAAGGTCTTTTACTCGCACGACACTCAATACCGGCGCGAAAATTTCGTCCTGCCATATTTTCATGTCCGGTTTCACATGATCGAAAATCGTAGCTCCCACATAGTATCCTTCCTGAACATCGGGATCGCGTCCGTCTACCGCTAATGCGGCTCCTTCTTTTACACCGCTGTCAATATAATCAAGGACGCGGTTTTTGTGGACTTCACGGATCAGCGGGCCAACAAAGTGATCCTCGGATCTGCCGTCTCCTGTTTTCAGCTTTCGCGTTTCAGAAATGAGCAATTCCATAAATTCATCGGCGATCTCATCAACGACCGCCGCCACGGAGCAGGCCATACAGCGTTCCCCGCTGCTGCCGAACGCCGCTCCAATGATGCCTTGAACTGTTTTTTCAAGATGGCAATCCGCCAGGACAATCGCATGGTTTTTAGCGCCGGCAAGCGCCTGAACACGTTTTCCGTTCGCTGTCCCCGTTTGATACACATGCCTTGCTACCGGCTCTGACCCAACAAAGGAAATGGCTTTGATATCTTCATTCTCCAATAAACCGTTCACGACGTCTTTCCCGCCATGGACAAGGCTCAGGACACCTTTAGGAAAACCTGATTCATAGAACAGTTCTACAAGTTTCTCTGCAAGAATAGGTGTTCGTTCTGAAGCTTTTAGGACGAACGTGTTTCCGCACGCGATGGCGAGTGGAAACATCCACAGGGGAACCATCATTGGAAAGTTAAAAGGCGTAATACCGGCAACGACTCCTAGCGGATAGCGCCAGATCGATCCATCGATGCCGTCTGCTATGGCGGGCAGAGATTCTCCCATCATTAAAGTAGGTGCCGCGGTCGCAAGCTCTACGACTTCGATTCCTCGCTGCACTTCTCCGCGGGCATCCTTTAAGGTTTTGCCGTTTTCCATCGTAATGATGTCTGCCAACTGTTCTTTTTGCTCTTGTAGAAGCTGCAGGTATTTGTATAAAAGTCTTGCCCGGTTGGGCACAGGCACCAATGACCAAGTCTGATAAGCATGTTGAGCGGCCTGTACGGCGCGATCCACATCCGTTCTTGTAGATAGAGGCACATAGGCGATTATTTTTCCGTTTGCAGGATTGACCACTTCTTCGACTTCGGCACCTGTAGAATGAACCCATTCTCCATTGATATTGTTCTGCATTTTTTTAATATTGGTTGTCAACATCTGCTTGATCACCTTTCCTTATCAAATAGTCGTCGTCTGCTCACTTATTTTTTTGTATAAGACAGACATATCTTTCTCGCCATATCCGTTCTTTTCGGCTTCTTCATAAAGGTCAAAGAGGATGTTGCTCACCGGCAGTTCGACCTTGTTCTTTTCAGCTAAATCCAGTGCAAAGCCAAGGTCTTTGAGCAGGAGCTTCAAAGAAAAGCCGGGTTCATAGTGATCATCTGCTATGAAACTTTTATAGTTGCGCTCATAGATGCGGCTCTGCCCATAACTAACGTTCAGCATCTCAAACAATTGATCAAGATCCAAATTGCTGTTTTTCGCAAGATGCAGAGCTTCGCTCACACCGGCTGTATAAAATCCAATCAAGAGGTTGTTGATCAACTTCGTGTTCGTCCCGCTGTCGATGTTCTCATTTACATGAAAAATATTCTCGCCCATTGCGTTAAAAACAGGCACTGCCTGATCAAAAGCGTACTTCGCACCTCCTGCCATAAAGGTAAGTGACCGGTTAATCGCCCCGATCACACCGCCGCTGACAGGCGCCGCGAGAAAATCAACGCCTTTACTCTCTGCTGCCTCTGCAATCCGTTGATTCAGTTCAGGAGCGACCGTACTCGTATCGATCAGCAGGATGCCGGGGTCAGCCAGTTTTACAAGTCCCTTTTCCCCTAGAAAAACCTCTTCTACGGCGTTTGATGAAGGAAGGCTTGTCAGGATGACGTCACAAAGTTCAACCATCTTTTCAACCGAAAGGCCGATCGTTCCTCCTGCTTGATGAAAGGACATCTCAGCATCTTTGTTGAGATCCATTCCATACACCATAAAGTTTGCCAGAAGCAAATTTTTCGCCATTGGAAGACCCATGTTGCCCAAACCGATAAACCCGATTTTTTTCACAAGACTTCACTCCGTTCACACAATATATTTTTCATGATCGGCTATTCTTTCTGCGATTTTACGCTTTAGAGTAAACAGGTTGCTGAAGAGGGGTAAAGGAAGGCTGCGAATCTCTTTCAATACGAGTTTTCTTTCGGCTTCATCTGGTTCTATCCCTGATAAGAAGGTCACCGCCATCTCTTCGATTCTCCGGAAGCCTTCTTCACAAATGATGTTCGTCATCATCTCTTTCAATCGCTCTTTTTCTTTCCCGCTCCGTTGTATCGCTTTTTCCGTCCGAATGACAACAGATTCCATCACATAGATTTCTTTTTTCATGTCGGCGGCGAGCCGTGAGTATTCCTGCTCCTGCTGAATGTTAATGTTAGTGCGTGTCAGCGCGTTTAAAGATTTGTTGAGAAGCCGGTGAGACAGGTGAATGAATTGCTGGTTTCGGTTTCCTTCCTTGTTGAATTGATTTTCAAACCTTGTGCTGACGTTTTGCTGCGCCTCTTTCATCAAAAGTTTGGCGATTGTCAGTCGGTTGATTTCGTTTGTACCTTCGAAAATCCGGCTGATCCGCGCATCTCGGTACAACCGTTCCACTTCATACTCCTGCATGTATCCGTATCCGCCATGAATCTGTACGGCTTCGTCTGCGATCCGGCCGAGTACTTCGGAACAGTTTACTTTATTGATCGCACATTCGGATGCATAGGCTGCCAGTTCTCTCAATCTATCGTCTAATGGATCAGCACAATCAAAAACATTGTCTAAGCTGTCTGCCGTCCTGTAGGCGGCGCTTTCCGCTCCGTAAATCGAAATCGCCATATCCGCAATCTTTTCTTGAATCATGGAAAAACTGATGACCGGTCTGTTAAACTGTTTACGCTGTTTAGCGTAGCTTACGGAAAGCCTCAATGCTTGTTTTGATGTCCCGATGTTCGAAAACGCCAGCTTTAATCGCGCCATGTTTAGAATGTTCAAGGCCACGTGATGCCCTTTTCCGACTTTTCCTAAAACATTCCCGATAGGTACTGTGACCTCTTCCAAGATTAAGGTTGCTGTCGAAGACCCTTTGATCCCCATCTTTTTTTCTTCAGGTCCGATCGAAACCCCTTCGAACGACCGCTCGACGATAAATGCGGTCATGCCCTCAGCCGTTTTCGCAAAGACAACATATACATCAGCCACTTGTGCGTTTGTAATCCACTGTTTTTCACCATTTAAAATCCAGGCTGTTCCTTCCTCATTCAAGACGGCCGTCGTTTTTGCGTTTAAAGCGTCTGATCCTGCGCTGGGCTCTGTTAGGGCATATGCTCCGATCCATTCTCCCGCAGCGAGCTTTGGAAGGTATTTTTGTTTTTGTTCTTCTGTTCCATAATAAACGTATGGCAATGTCCCGACACCCGCATGAATATTAAAGGAAACGCTGAACGACCCGCCCGCTCCCATCTTCTCGGCTACAAGCCCTGACAGCTTCTTGTTGAGAGAGAGGCCGCCGTATTGCTCCGGCACTTCGATACCGAGCAGGCCGAGCGCTCCCGCTTCTTGAAACAATTTTTTAACGTTCCCGTGGTCATGCTGATCAATCGATTCAAGAAGGGGCATGACTTCGTTTCTGACAAATAATTCTGTCGTTTTTGAAATGAGTTGATCTTCCTCAGTAAAATCTTCCGGCGTAAATCTTCCAGCTGTCGATTCATGATGAGAAATAAAGGGTTCATCCCATCGAATTTTTGCTTTGCCCATCACGTTCCTCCTCGCTTTCACTCATGAATTTAGCGATGATAAAAACAAAATGAATCCGCTTACATTTATTTCGTGATACGAGTTATAGACTCCTTTTCTTATTGTGTGTTTTTAAGCTGAAATATTCGTATATAGGCGCCCGCAAGGATATCGGATAGATGATCAGAAAGCCAAAATCCTGAAATACTTCTTCGGATTTGAGTGCCCAGGAGAAGATCGTATCTGCTCTTTCGATAACCCTCTCCTATCTTTCACCGCCCCCGGGCATCCGTCCGGGGCGACGATGATGACTGGATGAGCCGTCTCTTTGATCAACCTGATTTTTTGAACCATCTCTTCTTTTGTTTCGAGTGATTTGCCATTTTAGGCAACTGCTGATCGGCTAATGGAACGGATGCCGCTATGTGCAGATATCTCTTAAATCCGATATCGATATCTGCCGAAGCCTGCAAATTAGTGGCACACACAAAGTCTCTGGCTGTTTATGAAAATATGAAAGCATCCTCACACCATCTAGTCCATGAAAAAACGTCTCTTTAGCTTCTAATCGTTTCTTCCTCCCATCTCCCAATAGCTCTTTATATATTTTTCGTAAGCCCTTTCATGATTGTTCAAAAAACTTCTTTTTCCATACTCTTTCCTATCCGGATGAGGAAGCCTGCGAATGTGACTTTTCACCACTTAAGTTGCATGATGCACGTTTGAAAGCAATCAGTCTCATACTCTACTGTTCCAAACAAAAAAGCCCTCCTCGAACCTTCCCGTTTTATGTTGCTGAGACTAAGTCTTACGAAACGCTCCCAAATACAGCTGCGGGACAGCATTGGGCTTTAACCGAGCTTCCCCTTTTAAGCTGATTCATATTTGGTTTTCAAACTAAGCATATCAAATAAATGGAAAATTTCCAAATGTTTTTGCGGTTGTATTCATTTTACTTCTAAAAGCTTGGTTATATTCCCAAATCAACAGGATGGCCAATCTTTTCTAGCGGCTGATGATCTTGTTATTTTTTATGATCGAATCTGCACTTGCCCAAAAGTAAGAGCTTCCTGTCCCTTCAACCTTAGATGAAACGTGCAACAATCGCCGCTTCAGAACCATCCATGCCTTTCATGTCATAGATACGGCTCTGCCCATAACTAAGGCCAATATCATATTACGAAAATGTGCAGTAATGATGAAGATCGCTTATCAAATGTAAACCTGTTTTAATCAATTATTTTGTGCTATTACAGAAAGAAAAAATCATTTTGAAAAAGAGCTGATCTTCTCATCCTCATAAAAAACCGGTTCCTTCGAATAAAGGAACCGGTTTTATTTACAGGCTTGAAACAATACATTGGGTATGTCCTGAAAGTTCGAACTCTCCAAACCCGTATGGCAGTAAAATTTGATCTCCTTTTTTGAAGACATATTCATTTTCGCCGGATATAATGCAGCCTTCTCCTTCGATGACACTGACAAGAAGGAATGGTTTTTCCTGTTTTAAACTGGCTGCTCCTTTTACATCCCACTTTTTCACTGAAAAATAGGGGCACTCGATAAATGTAGTGACGCGCAGATCCTCCGTTTGTTCAACATAAATGGCCGGCTGATTTGGCGCAGACGAAACGTCTATCACGTCAATGCTTTTTTCCAAATGGAGTTCGCGCAGGTTTCCTGCTGCATCTTTTCTGTCATAATCGTATAATCTGTAGGTAGTATCGGAATTCTGCTGCGTTTCTAAAATCTGAATGCCTTTTCCGATCGCATGAACGGTGCCGCTTGGCACATAGAAGAAATCCCCCGGCTTCACTTTCACGCGGCGCAATAGCTTGTCCCATTCTCCAAGCTCGATCATCGATATCAGTTCTTCCTTTGTTTTTGCGTGATGGCCGTAAATGATCTCCGCATCTTCTTTGCAATCAATGATATACCAGCATTCCGTTTTTCCAAGTTCTCCGTTTTCGTGTGTCATTGCATACTCATCATTTGGATGGACTTGAACGGATAAGTCTTGATCTGCGTCTAACATTTTTGTGAGAAGAGGGAAACGGTCTCCCTCCATATGTCCAAATAAATGCCGGTGCTTGTCCCATAATTCACCGAGAGAAAGACCATTATACATGCCGTTTTGAACAATGCTCTGTCCATTTTGATGTGCGGCAAAAGCCCAGCACTCTCCCGTTTGTTCTGACGGAATATTATAGCCGAAAGCGGCTAAAGCCGTGCCGCCCCATATTCTTTCTTTGAAAACAGGCTTGAAAAATAATGGTTCAGTCGTCACGAAAATCCCCCGCTTTATATGATTTCATCGAGGAGCTTGTATGCTTCCTCTTTTGTCTGCACTGAGAGCAGTCTTTCCCTATAGCTGTCATCCATCAGTTTTCGGGACAGCATTTGTAAAAGCTTCAGATGCTGATTCCCTTCGCTTTCTTTCGGTACGGCGATCATAAAGATTAATTTCGCCTTTGATCCGTCAAGGCTGTTCCAGTCAACTCCTGCTCGTTTAATACCGAAGGCCACGCTCGGTTTCTTAACAGCAGCCGACTTTCCGTGCGGAATCGCGATATTCATGCCAATCGCCGTTGTCCCCTCTTGTTCGCGATTCATAATCGCTTGTTTAAATTCGCTTTCCGAATGCAATACATCTGTGCGGGACAATTTTTGAATCAATTCATCGATAATGTCATCCCGGGTTTCTCCTGTTAATGATGGTTCGATCAGCTCTGTATCAATGATGTCTGTCAGCTTTTTGATGTCCGGAATTTCAGCCGGCTGGCTTTCCGTTTGAGGTTCCGGCTGCGGCCTGTCTTCCTCCACTGCTGCGGCTTCACTCGGTTTAGCGTCTCTTCCGCTGATATCTTTTTTGAGCACATTGACTAAAAATGCAGTGACGAGAGATCCGGCAATAACCGCAATAAAAAACATCAATACATGATCAACTGCTCCAAGCACCGCGACAATTGGCCCGCCGTGCGCCACTCTGTCTCCGACGTTTGCAATCATGGCGATCACAGACCCTGTCATAGACCCTGCCATAATGCTCGGGATCACGCGCAGCGGATCTTGCGCTGCAAATGGGATGGCCCCTTCAGTGATGCCGAATAACCCCATCGTAAATGACGCTTTACCCATTTCTCTTTCTGACGCTTGGAATTTTCTTTTACCTAAAAACGTAGCAATCCCCAGGCCGATTGGCGGAATACAAATCGCTACGGCAATCGGACCCATGATTTCATAGTTTCCTTCTCCGATCATAGCCGAGCCAAACAGGAATGCTACCTTGTTTACGGGACCGCCCATATCAAATGAAATCATGGCGCCTAAAATCAATGCCAGAAGGATGGAACTCGACCCTTTCATACCTGCCAGCCAAACGGTTAAAGATTCAAAAATCTGAGCTACAGGCGCACCGATCAAAAATACGAATGCCAAACCTACAATAAGTGACGCAAACACCGGAATCACAATGATTGGCATGATCGGCTGAATCGCTTTTGGTACTTTTAATTTTTTGATGGCCAGCGCCGCATATCCCGCTAAAAAGCCTGCGATAATCCCGCCGAGGAAACCTGCGCCGCTCACACTGCCGTAAAAGCTTCCAGTCGCCGCAATATAGCCGCCGATCATACCTGGAACAAGCCCCGGTTTATCAGCGATGCTGTAGGCGATATATCCGGCCAAAATCGGGATCATGAATGAGAAGGAAGCGCTGCCGATCTGCTCAATCGTTTTCCAGAACGAATCATCCGGAATGACCAGGCCTTTCGGTGTTTTTTCGCCGCCAAGCGTCAAGGCAACCGCTATCAACAGCCCTCCGACGACAATGAATGGAACCATAAAAGAGACACCGTTCATTAAATGACGATAAATCGGATTTTGTTTTTTCTCCTGTTGATTGGCGGCTTGCGCTTTTGAAGCTGAATGATAAACCGGTATATCACCTTCAGCCGCTTTTTGAATCAATTCTTCCGGTTTGCGTATGCCTTCCTGCACCCCGACAGACAGAAGCTTTTTTCCTATAAAACGGTCTTTGTTTACCGACCGGTCTGCAGCAATAATAATCGCGTCTGCTTCGCGAATCTCCTGTTCGGTCAACTCATTTTCTACTCCGATGCCGCCTTGGGTTTCAACTTTCATTTGAACCCCTAATTTTTCTGCCGCTTTTTGCAGATTTTCTGCCGCCATATACGTATGGGCAATTCCGTTCGGACATGATGTAATCGCTAACAGTTTCATGCGAATCCCCCTTCAAAGTAAAGTATTTAGTAGGCCTTGTCACTACTGTATATCAAAATCATGCAGATAAAAGCGCTGTTTTTTACCGTTAATTCCGGAAAAATCGGCTTTTTTCTCTAAAATAAAAAAAGGACCTTGATGGCCCGCTTTTAATAATCCAAATAAGATAAGAATTTCATGACATTTGTTTCTTTCGTCAGCTTTTGGATGAAAGCCGGCTGCTCACTAAGATAGGACAGCTCGTGAAACAACTGCCTTGTCATGTTTTGATCCTCATGTTTGACAGCCAGCATAAAGACGAGCGACACTTTTTCAGCACCCCAATCAAGCGGCTCTTTTAATGTGGCAATCGCAATGGCTGATTGTTTGATCAATCTAGCGTTTGCGTGAGGAATGGCAATGCCTGCTCCGATATTTGTCGCCGACATTTTTTCGCGCATCACGGCATGAGCGCCATAATCTTTTTCTACATATCCTTTTTCATATAAAGCCGTTGCTAAATGCTCAATTAATTTATAGCGGTGTTCTGACTCCTGCTGCAGAAAAACTAAAAACGGAGTCGTATCGTTTAGCATTGTAAATGTTTTTTGTCTTTTGCTGGACGATTCATCAAGCTGATCCATAAAAACGCCCAGCCTTTTCTCATCAGCGGACTCTAACAGCGGTGATACAACAATATGAGGAACTTTTACATCTTCAAGGGATACTGTAGAGATGACAAGCTCTACATCTTCATGCTTTGCTGAATAATCCGCCAAATCGGCTTTTGCAATACAGTCCATCACAGCGATTTGAGGAAATTTTCGTTCAATCTTTGTCCGCAATAATTGAGACATCCCAATGCCCATGTGACATACAATAATGGCCTTTTTATGCATCTGGCTGCCGCGGTTTGAACGTTCGATCGCCGCTTGAAAATGCAATGTCAGATATGCGGCTTCTTCCTCTGGAATAGAAAGAGCAAACGTTTGGTTCATGTCTTCAAGCACATCAATGATGATATGAAACAGATATGGATACATTTTTTTTATGTCATGAAGCATCGGATTGGATACAGAAAGATCATAGCTCAGCCTGTTTAGCACTGTATTGAGATGAATGTTCAACCCGTTGATCAAAACTTGATCCTTGCTGAAATCCAGCGCTTTCCGTTCAGATACGCGATCGATTAAATGACGAACGACCTTAGGAAGCAAGGGATTTTCCAGGCCGCTGTTCCCTTTTTCCCCCAATGGATAACGAACTTTCCCGCCTAATATGTGCAATGTCAAATAGACGGCTTCTTCTTTAGGAAAGCGGACAGAAAAAACCGCTTCCAGTTTTTTTAAAAAAGCAAATGTCCATTGATATTCTTTCTTCTCTTCTACAATGGCGATTTCTCTTTGGGAAATGGAAATCGGCTGTTTCATTTTAATTCGGCGGATCATCAACAGTGTATGCATGAGTAAATTTTCGAACGTTTCATCTGTAAAATATAAAGAGTGACGCTGCTGTAATGATTTGAATTCCTTCTTTACAAAATCTATTTCATGACTTAAAAACTTGCTTTTGATAAATTGACTTGTAAATTCCGGATTGTCTATCAAATCTGATATTCGAGCCAATGCTCTTCTTTTATTTTTTTCATTTCCTTCAATCTTTAAACCGAGACGCTGCTTTGAAACCAATGTGAGATCAAAACGCTTCAGCCATTCTTCTATTTTATTTAAATCCCTTTTGATCGCGGACTTATTTAAAAAATGCTGAGCGGCAATGTCTTTAGCGGAAACTGGCTCTGCGTTCATTAATAAGCGATAAGCGATTTGCAGCATTCTTTCCTCATCGGTTTGATGTGCTGCACCATTGTCTTCAATGTATAATTGATGACTTAACCGGACCCTTTCATGCTCTTCTATGTTTAAATAAACGCCTAACCCTGGTTTGCGAATGAGTTGAGCATGAGAATGTTCATTTAAATAGTCTTCAATCGTTTTAAGGTCATTTCGGATCGTTTTTTCAGAACACTTCACCTTGTCTGCAAAATCTTGCACGATTAAATAGTTATCAGGTTCAGATAACAACAGATTCAAAATGTCTTTTTGCCTCGTATTCATGTATTTCATCTGTTTTTTCTATCCTTCCTGTAAGTTTCAGCTTTTGTTGAAATGATAGTATAAGTATACTATAAACGAAACCGTTTACATTATACAGCGAAATAAAAGAGGCAAAAGTTTGATTTTTTACCGAAACTTCCGGAAAAAATGTTTTTATCAGTTGAAGAAGACAAAAAAAGAACCGTCTGTTTGACGGTTCTTTTTCTGTTTGATCTATTTAATAATGAGGATGATCGCACAAGCATCAGTGTGTTGAAAGAGCGGCAGTGTAAAGATAAAGCATAAAAAACTGTCCCGTATCCAATGACGACACCAAGGCTTGGCAATAATGTTTTAAATCCATCTGCGGCTTTCAGCATTGAACTGTTAAAACATTTCACCTGTAATGGCAAGTGATATAAGCATTTATATTTACTGCTCTCTTTTAGTCATATTGACCAGGTTCTGGAACACTTCTTTTTACATTCCCTCTTTTACCGGCGCTTTATTTAACATTTGAGAGTCATAGAGGCCATCTGCATCTATTGCTAGGCGGATGATGGTGACGGTTACAGGAATCCTTCCAATTTGGTCCAGAGTGGATTGATAGCTTGTATCCTCGTTTAATCGGGAAGACGCTAAAACGCCTACACGCATGATGTTCAAAGTCCAATCTGGTAGCTTCAATAAGGGCGAGCTTCCATTTTTTTCAGCTGGACCGATCTCTCCCGATTTTGTTAAATGTCAGGGGTGTTTCTCCGAAAATCTATTGTGCCAGCCCCTTTATCAGAGATTCTTGAAGTGAAACAGCTGCAGCAATCCCTTTTGCTAATGCCGGTCTTTTGAGCAGCCTAAAGCATTAAAATCGTGATTTGCGTCGCTGTATATAAATAAGCCGGCGTTTTTCATTAGATTTTGATTCCATTTCAATCACCCTTTAGCCGGTTGATTGATTTTACTTATACCGTCTGAACGGTTTATATATGGAAAAAAGGATCAGATGGAGCCATCCTCAAGATTAAAACTCTCTCTTTTTATAGAAGCTGAGAGAAATACCATATGAACAAATGATGATGATGAGCAGTCCAGCGATCAATAGTATAAAGCTGCCCATGTTTGACATTTTGCCGAGAAATGCGATTAATTTCTGGTTGAGAGCAACATTTTCATCCTGGTCCAAAAATTTAAAAACTGCCGATCCTCCAAATATAAAGGTGAAAAAAATAATGAGGTTCGCCATTTTGGATTTCAAATAGCCGTACTTAAAAATCAACGGAAATGAGACGGAACTAAATAAAGTGACTGCCACGACAGCACCCATGGCTCCTGCAAATGTTAATGGAAAATCAAGCGGCAGGTGCAGGAAATTTCCGATCATATTAATCAAAAAGTAGACAAGAATGGCGTAAGCCGTATACACATAGATTGATACATATTTTGACAAAACAATGATATTTCTTTTTATGGGGAGGCTGATTAAGATTTTATCACTGTTGTTTTTATCTTCCAACGAGCTTGCGCCTAATGCCAGTTGATAAGTGACGGCCAAAACGGCGACCGTATAACCGACAAGTTCTAGCTGAGAGAAGGTGAAAGTAAAAAAAACCATCAATAACAGCGATAATTTTATTGCTCTCTTCTGCATCAAAATATCCTTTTTAATAAGATGATACACGATGATCACTCCTGTTGGTTGAAAATACCATAATATCTTCCAAAGTAGGTTTTTCTATCATGACGGAATCCCCGAATTGCTGAACGACTTCTTGCTTATGTCTGGACAGCGCTTCAAAACCAAAGCTGTTTTTCTTAAGGCCGATCAAGATGTCTTCATACCCTCGATGCAGCGTGTCATTGTTTCCTTTGACAATGCAGTACTCCTCTAAAAGTTCATCCTTTGTCTTGCTTAAAATGACTCGTCCGTTATCGAGTAAAGTAATAAAATCGGCGACTTTCTCTAAGTCGGATGTAATATGAGTCGAAAAGAAAATCGATTTGTTTTCGTCCTGCAAAAGGGTTTGCAATACATCCAGCAGTTCCGACCTGACGAGAGGGTCCAAACCGGAGGTCGGTTCATCCATGATCAGAAGCTCGGCATGATGGGAAAGGGCGAGCGCCAGCGAGAACTTCATTTTCATCCCTTTTGACAAGTGTTTGATCTGTTTTTTCAAAGGTAGCTGAAAATCTTTTGCATACCGCTGAAAAACCGCTTCATCCCACTTGTTGTAAAATGGGCTGATGATGTCCTTCATTTCGCTGAGCGTCAGCTCTTCATAAAAATGGTTTTCATCATAAACGAAGCCGATTCTCTGTTTAATGTCAATGTTGTGTTTTTCGTTATCCATGCCGAAAATGCTAATTTCACCTTCATCTTTTTTGATCAAGTTCATGATCAGCTTGATTGTCGTGCTTTTCCCGGCTCCGTTCGGACCGATAAACCCCATGATGTATCCTTTTTCAAGCGAGAAGCTTATATTTTTTAATGAGAAATCTTGATAGTGCTTTGATAGGTTATTGATTTCCAGTATATTGCTCATCTTTACCACCCCTCATATATCAGCTTGAGCATCTCTTGGAGCTCTTCAAATGTTAAGCCGACAAGCTTTGCTTCGCTGATGGCTTCTGCCATTTTTTCTTCAATCATGTTTATTTTGGTTTCGCGCAGCATGTCTTTGTTAATGGCTGCGACATATGAGCCTTTTCCGGCAACGGTGACGATGAATCCTTCTTTCTCCAGCTCGTCATAGGCTCTTTTCGTTGTAATGACGCTGATTTTCAGCTCTTTGGCAAGGTTTCTGATCGATGGGAGCGGCTCTGATTCTGAGAGCACTCCCTTGACGATATGCTCCTTTAATTGATTGACGATCTGTAAATAAATCGGTTCGTCGGAAGAGTTTGAAATGATAATATTCAAAGCATGACATCCCTCAATTCGTTATAACTGTATATATACACTATAAACAGTTATAACAATGATGTCAACAATGCTCACCATTCATTCATCAAAGCCGATGGTGACACTGAAACATCATGTCAGATTGTTTTTTCAGCTCCGTACAATATGAGGTAAACATCCATATCAGGTTTGGAGGTGTTGATGATGGTGATAAGCAAGCGAATGAAGCAGCTGATCAATCACTTGATTCAAGTTGAATTTCCAGTCCGCATACTTATATTTGGCGATGGCAAACGACTTTTATCGCTTAAACTTGACGGGTATCGGTCGCTGGTTTAGGCTTCAACATGATGAAGAGCGCGGCCATGCACTAAAGTTGATTGACGACTTAACAGACTGCAATGGGATCGTTAAAATCAAAAGCACCTCAGAACGCCGATTCATTTCGGGAATGCGGCAGAAGCTTTTTCAAAAAGTGTTGAATATGAGCAATATGTGACGGAAAACTGCAGAAAAGCGTATAACTGAGCGCACCCTTATTTCCAGCATTCAATACTTTCCTGAGAACGCCAAAAGACCTCCGCTTTAGTGGAGGTCTCTTTTATTGATGTCATTTAGAATTGAATAATTGAGCCGCATTTTTGCGGCCGATCTTTTGCCTGTCCGTTTCGCTGATTGGACATTGATCAAACCATGACGAGATTTCTTCCATAGATTCGTATGGATAGTCGACCGAAAATAAAATTCTGTCTGAGCCGACTTCCAGAATGGTATCGATTAAAGCCTGTGTACGGAAAACGCCGCTTGTGGTCAAATAGAAATTTTGGCGAAGGTACTCGGTAACAGGCTTTTGATGGTTACCGTGCGTTTCGGGCCGCTGGTGGCGAAGCCGGTGTTCCACACGCGGCAGTGTAAACGGCAATCCTTCTCCGAGATGGCCGAGGATAATGGTCAAGTTTGGGTATCGATCAAACAGTCCGCTTAACATCAGCCGTAATGCATGTGTGGCCGTTTCGACTCCAAATCCCCAAGCTGAGCCAAGCAGTCCCTCATAGCCTTGATATATTCTTTGCTGATGAGGCAGCGGAATGCGGGGATGAAGGTAGACGGGAACGCCCAGTTTTTCGACTTCTTCCCAAAATGGCCAAACTTGGGGTTCGTCAAGGTATTGGGCTCTGTTTTCATCACCGATATTGCTGTAGCCGTTGATCAGTGCACCGACAAAACCAAGGTCTTGCACCGCCCGTTTCAGCTCTTTTGCTGCCGCCTTTGGATCCTGCAGCGGAAGCGCTGCGAAAGCTTGAAAACGGTCAGGGTGTTTAGCAAGGAAATACTGTGAAACATGGTCATTCATCTGCCGCGCCAGTTCGATGGCCTTTTGCGGATCGGTAATACCTTCAATCCCCGGCTGTGTCAACGATAATATTGATGTCTGAATTCCGTTTTTATCCATATCCTCGATGCGTTTTTCATATTCCTGTAATCGCTGTTGGACTTTTGCAAAATAGTCTGTGTCTGTGAAATCATGGCTGCCCGTCGCTGGAAAATCGGGTGACTCCCAGTGTTCTTCTAAAACGATTTTACCTCTCATGATAAAAGCTCCTTTCGATGGAAAATCGACTCGAGATTGACGGACCGTCATTGTTTTCGAAATAATCATATACGCAGCTGCTATATTAAATTTTATCACTTGGCATGATTTGGTCAATCAACAGTTCCTTTCCAAATGTCGAATACTTTACATATGCCCGTCATTTGTTAAAAAACGGCGCAATGTTATACAAGGAGGATGAAAATGTCTAATCAACAAAGTGTTGACCGGCGGGTTAAAAGAACGTCTAAATGTTTAAGAAATGCTTTCGTTCAGCTTTTAAAAGAAAAAGATGTGCATTCGATTACTGTACAAGAAATTGCCGATAGAGCCGATTTGACGCGCGCAACATTTTATCTTCATTACAAAAATAAGCAGGATTTTATTTTGCGAAGTATGGAAGACATGCTCAATGATCTAATTGAGCATGTCAAACCGGTATTTTCAAAAGCAGACCGGGTGTATCCGCCGCCATCTTTTCTAAGTCTGTTTGAGTTTATTTACGAACACGCCGAATATTTTGAAGTGATGTTAAGCGACCGGGGGCTTCCCCAGTTTAGAAGCTATCTCTTGAAGATTGTGCAAAAGCGGATTTATGGAGAGTTAATATCGTCGATTGAGGAATCCGAAGAACAGCTGATGATTCCAAAAGATCTTCTCATCCATTATATTACGTCAGCAAATATAGGCGTTATTTCCTCGTGGCTGGAAAGCGGAATGAAATTCAGCCCCGTTTATATGGCTGAGCAATTGACCCGCTTAACTATACTCGGGCCGATTCGGGTCGCAGGCTTTGAAAATAAAATAAAACACCCCTTTTAAATGATTCGTGAACAAGAAACCCGCGGCGTTAAAAAAAGCCGACGGTCCGTCACTGGAATCGGCTTTTCTATCATTGCTTTATTCCCCGTTCTTTGCAAAACGCTTGATCCGTTCCCCGATTTCATGGCGCACCCGCTGGAAGAACCCCCGGATTTTCTTACCGGCACAAGGTCCAAATCCGCCAAACCTGTGCTGCTACTTTTATGTTCCTGTCATCTGTGTGCACGTGACCGTGTGAACTAAAAATGAAACACCACGAGCTGCGGGCTCGCGGTGTTTTGACCGCTTTTAGCGGCTCTTCACCAAAAGATTCACCGCTTCTTCGACCATTTTTTGCGTATCTCCGCCAGAAGCCATTTCTTCCTTCAGACATTTTTTATTTTAGATTCAGTTTTTCCGGTCCAATCCTCCATGTCATGCGATATATTAACGACATGCCAAAAGCCGTGGTCCTCCAATATTTGCGCCGCCAATGCGCTTCTCTGCCGGAATGGCAAATGATATAAAGGCAGCTCCCCCTCCCAGTGCTGCCCCTTCTTCCTTTTTAATTCCGTGCAAATCCATTGTCATCATACATGGAACAAGCTGAACCCCCTGCTCCTTTGCAAGATCGATTTACTGCGGCAATGGCATTGCATTGTGCTTCTTGATGACATGTTTGATCATGTTCGGCCACATCTCAAGCATATTTATTTTTTCAGCGGATTTGGCGATTTTCCTTTAATCCATGCTTTGAAAAATATTTTATTCCTTCCTGAGGCAAAATATCGTTAACATTCAGGATAGGCGGGATTTTAATGGAGATTACCATCATGACCTTTAACATACATCACGGAAAAGGCGCCGATAAGCGCCTCGATTTGCAAAGGATTGCAGATGTTATCACTGAAAGCGATGCCGATATTATCGGACTCAATGAAGTGGACAAACATTTTTCAAAAAGGAGCGATTATGAAGATCAAGTCGCCTGGCTTGCGTCGCAATTGCAAATGTACCATGCTTACAGTCCTTCGCTTTCATTAAGCTCTGGACAAGCCTCCCCTGAAAGGCAGTATGGCAATGCCCTTTTAAGTCGTTTTCCCATTGTTGAAGAAAAGCATCATTTGTTCAACTTTGTCACAGGGCTTATTGAAGGAAGGTCGCTGCTTGAAACAACCGTTAGGATCGATCAAAAGCTCTTCCGCCTCTTTGTGACGCATTTCAGTTTAAATCCTTTTCTTCATAGAAAACAAACGGATTTCTTGTTGGAAAGAATTCTAAAGCTTGAGGAGCCGGCGGTTGTCATGGGGGATTTCAATATGAAACCTCACTCGAAAGGTTGGCAAAAAGTCGCTGGGGCGCTCTATGATACTTGGAAGGAAGCCGGAGAAGGCCCGGGTTTCACATATCCGTCACATCGTCCGAAAAAACGTTTGGACTACGTTTTCACTAGCCCGTCTCTTCATGTCTCAAAAGCTGAAGTTGTAACCATAGACCCGAGCGCTTCTGACCATTTGCCGCTTAAGGCTGTAATGATGTGTTAAAGGACGGCTTTAAATGCCGTCCTCAAGCTTTTGCAATTCCTAAAAATACGCCGGCTGTCACAATCAAAATAATCCCGATGCCAATGCCGATCAGCTGCCGTTTCGTTTTCTTTTCACCAAGCAAAATAATGCCGCCGAGCGTTGAAATGACAATTCCCATTTGTGACAATGAAAAACTGGTAGCGACACCGACCCTCGGCTGAGAGATGAATAAAAACATGTTTCCCGCGGCCCAGATTAAGCCGGGGATAATATTTTTGATGACATAGAAATTAAATGGCTTATGCCTGAATGTTAAAATCAAACCGCCGGCAACCATTCCGATGGCCTGAGGAAAAAGCGCCGACCAGCCGCTGACATCAAAGAACCGGACCACAACGACATACACGAGGTAACCTAAAGTAGAAATGAGCAAAATGATAATTCCTTTTTTCATGTTGCCCTTAGTTTCTTCCGTTTTTTGGCGGCGGTCTTCAAGTGAGGTCAAGACGATCCCTACGATGATGAAGATAAGCGCCAAGACGCCGAGAATAATGGAGACCGTTGTCGCCCACTCGTGAAAAACGAGGACGCCGAACAACGAGGTGGATACGAGTTGCATACCGGTTGAGATCGGCATCGTTTTTGATACGCCGATCAGCTTAATGCTTTTCAGCTGGTTGGTTTGTCCAAGCGCCCAAAACAGCCCTGAAACAATCCCTACCGCAAAGATGCGCGGCGATAACTCAGGCTGGACGACAAAGTAGATGCCGATTGAAAAGATTAAGGCTCCGATTGTCGTTCCAAGTACTTGGCTGTAAGGCCCGCCCCCTAGCTTTACATTAAAGAGGACGATGCTCCCCCAGAAAATGGCTGGTAAAATCGCTAAGAAAATGTCCATTTGATTTAAACCTTTCTTTTTTGTCTTTATCTATTAAAGTGTACTATACATGCGGTTTTTAAAACAAAAAATGATATGGTAAAGGATAGTGAAATAAAAAATCCATTTTGACCAGCATGATCAAAATGGATGAACACATGTATGTGACGTTACATTAGCATTTTTCATCGTTTTGCTGAAGTGAGCCTGCAGGAGCTGCCAGCCAAGGCATCTCGGGAATAAAAGCGGGATTATGGTATAGATCATTGATCAGCCGGTCTTTTATGCCGAGCGGGTTTCGGTTTACATCTTTCAAGCTGAAATGAATGCTTCCCATCACACTTGATGAGCGGTTTAATGCAATTTGCCTTGGATATTCTTCAGGATCTGACCAGGCAGGATCGGCGTTCTGATTGATTTTATAGGCTGCTTGTCCAATATATAAATGAACCGGGCGCCCTTCTGTTTCATTTTTCCACCAGTCGACTAAAATGTCATAGGCGGCGGGGGCAAAACCGATGCTCCAGTAGATTTGCGGAGCGATATAATCAAGATACCCCTGCTGTATCCACTCCCGCGTGTCTGCATAAAGGTCATCATAGTTTGTCATTCCGGCTGTCGTATTCGATCCAGTCGGATCATCTGCCTTGTTGCGCCACACACCGAATGGGCTGATTCCAAATTTGACATGCGGCTTTTCTTTTTTTATGGCGGTATTGATCTGTTTGACGAGCTTGTTGACATTGTCCCTCCGCCAATCGTCGATATTTTCAAAACTGTTTTTGCCGTATTGTTCGTACGTATCCAGATCGGGAAATTCAACGCCTGCTATTTTATACGGATAAAAATAGTCATCCATATGAACGGCGTCAATGTCATAGTTTTTGACGGCTTCCTCAATTCCTTTCACGATAAAATCCTGTACTGCGGGAATACCTGGGTTATAGTACAGCTGTCTGCCATAGGCGGCAACCCAATCCGGGTGTCTTCTTGCCGGGTGATCTTCTGAAAGCCTGTTCAAATCCGTATGATTCATCGTAATCCGGTAAGGGTTGAACCATGCATGGAATTCAAGCTTTCTTCGATGTGTTTCTTCGAGCAGAAAGCACAGCGGATCATATCCTGGGTCTTTTCCTTGGACGCCTGTTAAATACTCCGACCATGGTCCGTATGATGAAGGATAAAAAGCATCGGCTGTCGGCTTGATTTGAACAACGACAGCATTCATTCCCATTTCTGTCACGTCATTCAGCAGTTTAATGTACTCTTCTTTTTGTTGTTTCACGGTAAGTCCTTTTTTTGAAGGCCAGTCAATGTTTGTGACGGTGGCGATCCATACCGCCCGCAATTCGCTTGTTTTGTCTTTACCGCACATCTTATTCATAAACACGTCCTCCTTATTGGAAAATTCGGAACCTTCTGTTATTATATGCCGGACGGCTCGTTTTGTATATGAAAACAGGCTAAGACATCATCAGTCTCAGCCTGTAATATGCTTGATTTGTTTTACCTGCTGCATCAGAAATTGGACGAATGCCTCATCTCTGACAAGCCATGCTGCATGATTTCGTTTAATAAACCGCTCCGCCTCTTCGAAAGAAGCGAATGTTTCGTTTTGTGTCACCCCGTTTAATTGAATGTTCCAGCCTTGATCGGACGGGAAAAGATAAAGTTGATCCTCTTCCCGATTGGCGTAAAGGGTGCCGTATTCAGACTCTTTCAGGTTATAAATGTTTTTGAAAGCGTCCGCTTTCAGCGGTTCGAGCGGGAACGGCTCTGTAACATACAATCTGAATACGTCGTCAGTCAAAGGACATCCGGAAGCTTTTGCATGGCCGCCCCCGCCAAAACTGGCGGCGATTTCTGATACATCTGTTTCATCGTGAATCGTGCGGAGGCTCACTTTTTTTCCGCCCATATTCAATATGGCGATGTAGTCAAGATGTGGATAGGCTTTGCCAAGTTCATTTCCGACTTCGGAGTGGTATGCCTCGGCATGAACGATACCGACACAATGCGCATTGATGAAAGTCTGTACGATTTCCCGCTTTTTCCGGCGAATATACCGTTCGATTTTCTCTTCTTCCATATCTAGAATTTTTTCCTCGAATTCGTCAAAAGAAAACTCATCGCTTTCCTTCAGGCGCCGCACCATTTTTTCTTCGAATTCATCAATGGACACCATAAAAAACAAATCATTCAGGCGCTTTGCCTGAAGTGCGCCCGCCTGCTCCCACTCCCAGGTGTCATATTGGCGGACAAGCTCGACAAATTGATCCATAGCCTTCGATTTTGGAATAAGGCCATTGTCTATTAAATATTCATAAAAAAGCGATGTGGCTGAAGCAAGCCTTCCGTCTTCATATTGAACTTTTACCATTCCCCAAGGGTGTTCATTCAAATGGAGTGCTGTTTTATGGTGGTCAATCAGTTTGACCTTTCCTCCCGCTTCTGCATATTCGTTCAGCCTTTCTTCATTTCCTTGATGAACAGATAAATCCGTGATCAATAAACCATCCTGATATTTCCCTTTATCTTTCGCTCTTTGTAAAAACCTTTCGACCTGCATATCCAGCCCGGTGACAGAGTTGTAGCGAACTTCCACCTGTTCGCCAAATGCCACCTTCGCGATAATTCCGCAGCCGACTCCGTCCAAATCATTATGAGAATACAAATGATACATGCTGCCGCCCACCTTGCTTTTTTTATTTTCGGCCCAGAGCTCCTAACATGGAGACAGGCGTCTTTTTTCTCAGCTGACATCTGTTTTACTATTGTAAAAATGCGGCGGTTTTATGCAAATGTCCATGTTTCTTTCTGAAGACAAAAAGGACAGCTTCTTTTCAGATAAAGTCTGTCCCTTTTGCCCTGCCCTGTCATGCCATATTTCGCGTCAGGAGCCTGTATGCATGTTCAACCCGTTCAGCGCTCGGCGGCTCGACCCCTTTCAAAGGGTATTCTATTCCGAGCGCCTCCCATTTATAAACACCCAGCTTATGATACGGGAGCACCTCTACCTTTTGTACATTCGCCAGTGTTCCAATAAACTCTCCAAGCGTGATTAAATCGGCATCAATGTCTGAGATGCCGGGAACCAATACGTGGCGAATCCAGACGGGGACTTGCTGTTCGTTTAAGAAACCGGCAAAGTCCAAAATATGATCGTTTGGCATCCCGGTGAGCTTGATGTGTTTTTGGCGATTGATATGTTTAATGTCAAGCAAAACGAGATCGGTGTATTTGATCAATTCTGTGATCTGTTTTTGGAATGAGCGCGCACGTGAATAGCATCCGCCGGAAGAATCAAGGGCCGTATGGATGCCGAGCTTTTTGCACGCTTTAAACAGCTCAATTACAAATGGAAGCTGCAGGAGCGGTTCGCCTCCGCTGACCGTTATCCCGCCGCCTGAGGATTGAATAAACGGGAGATAAGATTGGACATCATGAACGATTTCGGAAACTGACACTTGTTTTCCGACTCCGATCTCCCAAGTATCGGCATTATGACAAAATTGGCAGCGCAAGAGACACCCTTGTGTAAAGATGACATATCGAATTCCGGGTCCATCAACCGTCCCAAAGGTCTCGATAGAATGAATGTTTCCGTTCATGATGAAGATCACCTCTTTTAATGGAAGCGAAGCGTGAGAACGCTCCGCTCCATTTGATTACATAGACTCGTGGAAAGTCCTGCTGATCACGTCTAACTGCTGTTCTTTTGTCAGTTTAATAAAGTTGACCGCATAGCCTGATACGCGAATGGTCAGCTGCGGATATTCTTCAGGGTGTTCCATTGCATCCAATAATGTGTCTCTGTTGAATACGTTCACATTTAAGTGATGGCCTGTTTTGGCAGCATAACCGTCAAGTATGCTGGATAAATTGGCAGCGCGGTTTTCTTCATCTTTGCCGAGTGCTTTCGGGACGATGGAAAATGTATTGGATATTCCGTCCATCGCATAGCTGTAAGGCAGTTTTGCCACGGAAGACAGGGAAGCAAGCGTACCTTTTGTATCACGCCCGTGCATCGGATTTGCTCCCGGAGCAAATGGCTCCCCTCCCCGACGGCCATCCGGTGTGTTTCCTGTTTTCTTGCCGTAAACGACGTTTGATGTAATTGTTAAAATGGACATCGTATGAAGCGACCTGCGATATGTTGGGTGTTTGCGCAGCTTCTTCATAAAGCGCTCAACAATATCAACAGCAATGCTGTCCACGCGGTCATCATTGTTTCCGTATTTAGGGAAATCGCCTTCTGTTTCAAAGTCGACGGCCATGCCATTTTCATCGCGAATCACTTTTACTTTGGCATATTTGATAGCGCTTAACGAGTCGGCCACAACGCTTAATCCGGCGATGCCCGTTGCCATCGTCCGCAGAATGTGAGTGTCGTGAAGAGCCATTTCAATTCTTTCATAGCTATACTTGTCATGCATGTAATGGATGATGTTCAGCGTATTGATGTACAGTCCTGCCAGCCATTCCATCGTCTGGTCAAACTTATGCATGACTTCATCATAGTCCAGCACATCAGACGCGACAGGAGGCATTTCCGGTCCGACTTGGATGTTGTGCTTTTCATCTTTCCCGCCGTTAATCGCGTAAAGAAGCGCTTTCGCCAAGTTCGCTCGTGCGCCGAAAAATTGCATTTGCTTGCCGATTTCCATGGCTGATACACAGCATGCGATACCGTAGTCATCACCATATTCAGGGCGCATGATATCGTCATTTTCATATTGAATGGAGCTTGTTTTAATGGACATTTTCGAACAGTAATTTTTGAAGCTTTGCGGTAGCCTCACAGACCAAAGCACGGTCAAATTCGGTTCAGGTGCAGGACCCAAATTATCAAGCGTATGAAGGAAACGGAACGAGTTCTTCGTCACAAGAGCACGCCCGTCTTGAGCCATCCCGCCGATTGATTCTGTCACCCAAGTCGGATCGCCGCTGAACAATTCATTGTAATCAGGTGTGCGCGAGAATTTTACTAAACGCAGCTTCATGACGAAGTGGTCGACAAGCTCTTGGGCTTCGTGTTCTGTCAGCACGCCTTCCTGCAAGTCCCTTTCAATATAAATATCCAGGAAAGTGGAGACGCGGCCCAGGCTCATTGCAGCTCCATTCTGTTCTTTGATGGCTGCCAAATAAGCGAAGTAAAGCCATTGAAAGGCTTCTTTTGCATTTGCGGCAGGCTGAGAAATATCGAAGCCGTAGCTTAAGGCCATTTCTTTTAATTCATTCAAGGCGCGGATCTGCTCTGACAGCTCTTCACGGAGCTGGATATTTTCTTCCGCCATCACAGCGCTTGTTCCGCTGAGGTCCTTTTTCTTTTCATTGATTAAAAAGTCCACGCCGTAAAGGGCGACCCGGCGGTAATCGCCGATGATGCGTCCGCGGCCGTAGGCGTCCGGCAGACCTGTGATGATTCCGACTTTTCGGGCGAGCTTCATTTCATCTGTATAAGCGTCAAAAACGCCTTGGTTATGGGTTTTGCGATAATCCGTAAAGATTCTTTCCACTTCAGCATCTAATTCAAATCCGTAACATTCACAGGCCTGTTTTGCCATGCGGATGCCGCCAAAAGGCTGAAGCGAGCGCTTGAACGGTGCATCAGTTTGGACACCGACTACCTCTTCAAGATCTTTGTTCAAAAATCCCGGGCCGTGCGATGTGATCGTAGATACGATTTCCGTATCCATATCAAGGACTCCGCCGTTTTCGCGCTCTTTTTTGGTTAAATCCATGACTTGGTTCCATAATGTTGATGTGGCTTCGGTTGGAGGCTCAAGAAACGATTCGTCACCTTGATACGGCTCGAAGTTTTTGAGGATAAAATCACTGACGTTTACTTCTTTTTGCCACACATTTGTGGTGAAACCTTTCCATTGTTCCATTTTCATCCACCTCTTTTTTTGAGATTTTATATAACAGTTGTTGCAGTTATATCTTATGCTCAATATAACAGCTTTGAATGTGAAAAAGATCACACAATCATGTGAAATACTTAACAAGTTTGAGAAAGTTCTTTGAACATACACAATTTAAGAATTTAACCATTACCAGCTGTTGCTTGTCCATTCATCTGTAATACAACATATAGACGATTTTGTTAATCTGTTATATAGAAATACAGTTCGAATCAGCACGATGAAGCCGGCATTAACGGCCGGCTTCATCTGCACTATTTCTATTTGTTTTAACTGCGTCCGACATAAATCGTTTGGTTGCCGAACGACTCAAGAGTGCTCTTCAATACGTAGCTTCCGGCGGGGAGGTGATGAAACTCATAAGCTCCCTCGGGGCCGAGTGCTTTTGTTTGCAGCAAAACACCTGACAAATCATATACATGGATGTAATGTTTCTGTCTCCCCAGCTGGTTTCTAAGGTGCGGCGGAATTTCTCCCGCTAGGATAAAACCGGTATCATCCGCCATCCCCGGGTCGATTTGATTGAGGATCTCCAGATCAGGACCGGTACTGGATGAAAGAGGATGGGATGGGCGGTTTTGTCCTTTGCACCGCTCATACAGCCGTTCTAACGATGCCATGTGAAAGCTGATGTCCCAATGTTTGATTGCCTTATCCAGCGCTCGCTTTCCCAATTGTAAACGGATGGCTTCATCGTCCAGCAAAAGGCGCAGTTTTTCTGCGAGCGCTTCACTGTCAGCCGAGGGAACGAGCATTCCGTCAGCACCGTCGCTGATGATTTCTTTAATACCGCCTGCATTTGCGGCAAGGATCGGTTTTGCGGAAAACTGTCCTTCCAGGAGGACGAGCGGAAAAGTATCGTGGAGTGAAGGCAAAACAATGATATCACTGTCATTCATTAATTGAGGGATGTCATGTCGTTTTCCGAGAAAAGAAATAGCTGAAGCGGCTCCGAGCTTATCGGTTAATTGCTGCAATGTGTGGAGTTCCGGCCCTTCTCCTGCCATAAGACAGTGAAAATCGTCTCTGTCCCGGTGCAGTTCAGAGAGTGCTTCGATCAGATAGCGGTGCCCTTTTACAGGTACCAGCCGGGCGGGGCATAAGATGATTTTTTTACCTTGGTGCTGCCCTTGTTTTGCCGGCTTTTTTTTGTTTTGGGTATAAGGCTCTTTTACGATTCCATATGGAATGACTTCGATTTTGGATGGTGTCACACCCATTTGAATCAGCTGATTTTTCAGCCATTTACATGGTACGGCAACCAAGTCGCCCGACATAGCGCCCAAGTATTCTTCAATTTTCATATACTGCTGTTCACGTCTCGTTTTCTCATCAAATTCCCCTGTTACTTTTGTTTCATGAAACTTGAAATTATGAAGCGATACAATCAGCGGAGTACGAAGGGATTTGGAACGGGCCATCGCTCTTGCCGTCATAAAATCGTGGCAGTGAATCAAATCGTACCCATTTAAATCAAGCTGCCTCACCGCTTGCTCCAAACTGTATCGCTCCATTTCCCTCCAATAGATCCACAGCGGATATTTTGCTGTATAGGATGTTTGAAAGCGGTGGATCAGCTCGCATTTCAAGCGGTGTTTATCAGCTGTCTGCTGATTGGCGATTTGAATGTTCAGCCACTTTTGATCATGGGACAACAAATCGACAGTATGCCCTTTATTTTCCAAACTTTTTCGCAGTGTATCAATATAGGTGGACGGGCCGTTTGTGTGTGGAGAGTATCGATAATAAGCCAGCAATATTTTCATATGCTTCCCCCTACCTGTTGTTAAACTTATAGGAATTCAATCTCTTAGCATTATATGGCGGGGTATGAAAAAAGTACGCGCGACATAAACGGAAGAATCTTTAAAAGCAGCCAACACCCATTGCCTGATGAACATGGTTGTTGTTATGAGGCTGCTAAAATTTCAGCGATCCTGTCTTCGATATCTTTTCCTTTTTCATCATCCAGCAGCTGGTTTAAGAGGATGGAAAAAATCAATGTTTCTCCGCTTGTTGTGTCGACATAGCCGGATAATGAACTCACCGTTGAAAGCGATCCTGTTTTTGCTCTGACTTTGCCTTTGACAGGAGGATTTTTCATTCGATTTCGCAATGTCCCGCCGACCATTCTGTCGCTGGCTCCGGCAACAGGCAGTGAACGGACATAGGACGAAAACCAATTTTCATCCTGAATAGAATACAGCAGTTTTGTGATCTGATGAGCAGAAATGAAATTGATATGAGAGATTCCTGAACCGTCTCTGAGAAGCAAGCCGTCTGGATCAATCCCAAATGTATCAAGCTCCGTTTTCAATACGTCAAGGCCTTTGTCCCAGCTGCCTTCTTTCTTGATCGTCTTCCCCATTTCCTTTACCAATGTTTCGGCATGGCCGTTGTTGCTAAGCTTCATAAAAGGGATCATCAGCTCTGAAAGCGGCATGGATTGATGAACTGTAAGGCGCTGCGCTTTCGCGGGAGTTTGGCCGGTCTTTTCTTTTCCGAGGATTTTAATGCCTTGGCGATGGAGAGCCTGCTTCAATAAATCGAGCGCATAGCGGGAAGGTTCCCATACTGCAACCCATTGTCTGACTTTGGATGTTTCCAGGGGAATGGTTCCTTTGATTTGAATCGTGTTTGTGCCGTGATTCCTTTTCACCTCGATGTCTTTCTTTCCGTCAGCGGGAACGGTTTCGGCGTGATTTTTGATCTTGACATAGTTAGTTTTCGGTGTAATATCCACCTTGGGTTTTTCTCCGGTTTTACTGCCTGGGTTCACTTCAAGAATAACTGTTCCGGCGTCATAGTCTTCATTTGGCGAGGCGGTTAAAGCAGAGACTTGGGCGCCGTAATATGCATCTTCATCACTCCAGGATAAATCCTGTGAATAGCGGACATCATCATACCAGGAGTCATCTCCGATGAGATGCCCGCGGATCGTTGTGATTCCTTTTTTGCGAATGCTTTCTGCCAGCTGATCAAAATCTGTCGGTAAGAGCGTCGGATCGCCTTTTCCTTTTAAATAAAGGCTGCCCATCAATGTTTTGCCGCGCTGTTGTCCGTCAGACAAAACCTCCGTCTGAAATGAATAGTCTTCTCCCAGTACGTTGAGAGCCGCAGCAGCAGTTAAAAGCTTCATGTTTGATGCCGGTCTTAAGCGGACATCACCCATATGGCCGTACAAGATTTCGCCGGTTGACAGAGACCTGACGCTGACCCCTGCGAGCGCTCCTTTTAGATTCGGATCATGTTTTAAAAGCCGCTCAATTTCATGATGCATTCCGCCCTTTTCTTCTGCGGCAAGGACGGCGGGTTCTTCCCCGCGAATATGGGAAGAAAGCGTCAATATCAAAATCATCGCGATACATAAACAAAGCTTCATGTTTTTTTTCATTTCATCCCGCCTTCCCGGTATGTTTTAATACTTTATTGCAAAAATGGGCGGGATATACTTCTGTTGATCTGTTTTCAGCAAAAACCTTATGTAGGGGTAGTACCAGCGAAGCTGACACCACCCGCAATAAGGAAATGTCAAGGTAATAATAAGTTTTGTTTAAGTTAAATACTTCCAACACACAACCCCCGTCCTGTTTTGGATGGGGGTAAATAAAGTTTTATTCAACAATCGCTCCCTCTTCTGGAACACTAAAATAATGATTGTTGCCTTCCAATAATCATATTCGTTTAAGACAGTTGAGTACGTTTAATAGCTATTAACGGAATGGATGACTAATAAAGAATGTTATGAAATGATTATTTAAGTAATAATGAAAGATAAGTTCCGATAAACTCCGTATATAAAATATCGAGTAAAAAATGAATTTCACCGATATTATGTATTTGTAAAGGAGGGAAATGAATGTTACAGAAATTCAATAATTTGATGGATTATATTGAAGCACATTTGACGGAAGAAATCTCTGGAAAAGATATATCAAAAATTGTAGGAATATCTGATTATCACTTTAAAAGAATGTTCTCGTATATGGCTGGAATGTCATTGAATGATTATATCAAAAACAGGAGATTGTCCGTTGCAAATGTTGAATTAATTAAAGGAGCAAGAGTGACAGATATTGCCTATAAATACGGTTTTCAATCTATAGAAGGATTCTCGAGAGCCTTTCGTGAATGGAGTGGTTTTTTACCTTCAAAAGTAACTAAAAACAAAATTCAAAAATCATTTCCCAAATTTTCATTTTTTATAGATATAAAAGGAGGAAAATCGATGGAATTTAAAATTGAAAAGAAAGCGAAGTTTAATATAGTAGGTGTATCGAAAAGAGTGCCAATCCAATTCGAAGGTGAAAATAATGCAATCTTAGAACTAGCCCAGTCAATTACCGAACAACAAAGAAATGAAATGCATCAGCTAGCTGATTTATACCCTCATCAAGTCCTGAATGTATCTTATAATTTTGACGATGGCTACTTGGAAGAAAAAGGCGACCTAACTCATATGATTGGTTTTGCAACTACAAAAGAAAATCCTTTCGATGATTTAGAACAACTGTCCATTGAAGAAAGTTTATGGGCGATTTTTCCGAATGAAGGACCATTTCCTTCTACGCTTCAAGAAACTACCGCTAAAATTTATTCTGAATGGTTGCCTTCTTCAGATTATGAAGTAGCAGATATACCTGGGATTTCTTTTACAAACCACAATGGTACTTCGGAAAATGTATATAGCGAAATTTGGATGCCAGTAAAAGAAAAAAATAGTTAGCGATAAACTTTGATTATTCCGTTAAATCTCCATTTACCATATTAGACCAGTCAGCTAAGAAGATATTGACTGGTCTTTTTGATTTATACATTGCTCTTCTGTATGACTTTTACAAATCGTTTTTATTACACAATATGGCCCGATTGCGGAATAGAAATATAAAGATTTGTTATATATACGGCGAAAATACATTGAATTCGCTTGCTGGTGGTACTCCTAATGGGTGAACACCAAATAGATTTTTTATGGCGCTTCTGCCACTAAACAAAAAAATCACCTTAGTTTTGATAATGCCAAATGCATTTTGCTCAAAATTTTTCATCATATTTTCATTTACCCGTCAAATTTAAAGCGAAAAAAAGCGCCACTTATAGTTTAAACTATAAGTAGCGCTTCATTAGAATTAGTAAGCCAGGCTGAACAGACCTTTAATATGGCTCAGGTAGCGGACATTGCTCGCTTCTTTCATCAAGGAAGCAGGCACCCCTTTAAGAGATGTGCTGTTTGCGCCGATGACGGCAACTGCGTCTTTGCGGCCAAGGCTTGCCAGTGTTCCTGAGTTTACAGGGCTGAATGTATCCAATGTTTTGTTTTCTAAGTATGCATATAAGTTGTAGCCGATCAGTTCGCCCATTTGCCATGCAATTTGCGCTGTCGGCGGATAAGGGCGGCCTTCCGGACCAAAGACAACGGCGCTGTCTCCTGCAACAAACACATCTTCATGAGATGTGGATTGAAGGAAGTCGTTTACAGTCGCGCGTCCGCGGTTCACTTCCAGTCCTGATTCGCCGATAAGCGGATTTCCTTGTACACCGCCAGTCCAGACAAATGTATTTGTAACGATTTTTTGACCGTCTTTCAGATCAACAACGTTTCCTTCTACATTTGTGACAGGCAGCCCGGTTAAGAATTCAACGCCGCGTTTTTCAAGGCTTGCTGTCGCGCGTTCGATCAGTTCATCCGGAAGCACCGGCAGGATCTTCGGACCGGCTTCTACCAATTTCAGCTTGATTTCTTTAGGATCTACACCATAGCTTTTAGCAAGGTTAGGCATGATGTCAGCGAGTTCGCCGACAAGCTCAACACCGGTTAGTCCGCCGCCGCCGATTAAGATTGTGGCATCAGCTTCATTTTTAGTTTGAGCGTATTCGCGCACACGTTCTTCAACATGCTTAAAGATTTTGTTTGCATCATTTGCAGATTTAAGCACCATGCTGTTTTCTTCGAGCCCTGGAATGCCGAAGTAGGCTGTGACAGAACCAAGACCGACAACAAGCGCATCATACGTTAAAGTAGATCCGTCAGAAAGAGCCACCTCTTTGTTGTCGACTGAGAAAGAGTTCACTTTCGCAATTTTAAGATCGATGTCTTTTCCTTTGAAAAGCTTAGCAAGCGGCATAGCGATCGCTTGTTCTGACACGTTGCCCGCTGCAAGGCGATGCAGTTCTGTGATGATTTGGTGTGTTGGATATTGGTTTACCACTGTTACTTTTGCTTCTTCTTTGCTGTAATGTTTGCGAACTGTTAAAGCAGACAGCAGTCCGCCGTAACCAGCGCCTAAAATGACAATATGTTTTGACATCGTGTATCCTCCGTCCTTATTCTAAATATATTTCTGAAGGTCCTTATTTTTGGTTTTCGCGTTCTGACATGATTTGCAGGTAGCTTTGAACAAAGCGGAACAGCTTCTGAGCCTGAGGATCTTTAAGCATTCTCAGAAGACCGAACAGTCCGATGACTTCCTTGCTTTCGTCAGCGCGGTCTTTTGCTTCAATCGCTGTCGCTGCAACTTCTTTCGCCGTATCTTTGACAGGCTCTAAAATTTCTGTAATTGCACCTACAGTGTCGCTTTTTAATACTTCATCAGTAGCCACGGATTGTGCGAAATCGTAAGACTTCGTCAAAACGTTGACCAGTTCTGTCAGCTTTGGAAGCTGGTCGACTAGAACAGTCAAAGATTCCTGTACTTCAGGTTTTAACAGCTGATCAATCAGATCGCGTTGGCTTTGACTTACAGATTCGTTTGTTTGATCGATTGTTTCCGGCATAACCAATTCTCCTTTACAATAAGCAATGTGCTGTTTTTTGAAGGAAGACTTCCCCATTAAGTTTGTGAATTTATGCACAAACAAGTCCGCAGAGAGGTTCTCCCTAATGTGTTTATTTTGCTGTTTTCTGCAGCATGCTGCCTAAAAACTTGCAATCTCAAAACACGATGTATTTTTTACTATTAAATGATAACATTTTTTGAACAAAAAATGAACGTGATTGTTTCCGAAATGAAATAAAATCATAGAAAACTTGATTTGAAAGGGTTTTCCTGTTCCTTTTATTTCCTATATTGTGTCTTTTTTAACCAATCCCCCATTCATCTGCCGTCCTGAGACAAAAGATTCAGAAGCAGAAACGTGGATATAGTAAATGATTTTGTTTACATAATGTTTTTATTGTCAATCTTCATCTTTTACATCCGGATCTTCAGGAATTGGTTCGTTAAGAATGGCTTCAACCATTTCCTTATACTTTTCCATCTGCTCCAAATGGGTGTTGAACTGCTCTTTATTGATTACATATTGCTGTCCGTCATGGATCACCCGAATTTTCCTTTGTCTGATGAGCTCCTCAATATAGGCTTCTGAAAGCGATAAATATTCTGCCGTTTCTTTTATCGTTAAATACATGTTTTCATTCCCTTTCGTCCCGATTTAGGCGAACGCTGCCTTTTTGCAGATCATATGATATGGTATATCAGTTTAAATGATGGAGGCACATTCCCTATGTATTCAAAATGGAATTCTGAAACGCTCTACCAGCCTGCTGCCTCACAGATGCCGCCGGGTCAGCATTCTTCTCAGCAAATGACGCAAAGATTAAAAAATCTGGAGGATCAGATGGAACTGCTGATCAAGCTGATGGAATGTAACAATCAGCTGCTGCGCTCCATTGAAGAACAGCAAAACCGAGTTTGCACGGCCGGCGGCGGTTCGGTTATTGTAAGGATGTAAACCGAAAGATCTTTAAAATAAAAAGAGGAAGGAATTGATCCTTCTTCTTTATTTTTTACCTTTATCAGTATACTACAGATTTTTCGGCGCTTGAAGCCGGGCAATTTCATTGTACACCTCAGGATTTTCCAAGGCCGATAAATCGCCTGGCGGTTCGTGTAAATAAGCAGCCCGCAATAGTCTTCTCATCACTTTTGCATTTCTGGTCTTTGGCAGGCCGCTGACGAAATACACCGATTTTGGCTTGATTGATTTTCCTAATGCTTCACTGGCGCGCTTCAGCAAATCGTCTTTCAATTTGTCCGAAGGCCGGGCTTTAGTGAGAACGGCGAAACAAACAACAGCCTCCCCTTTTATCTCATCGGGAACACCGATCACCCCGGCTTCCGCCACTGCCGGATGGCTGACCAAAACGGATTCGATTTCTGCAGGACCGATCCTTTTTCCGGCCGCATTGATGACATCATCTGAACGACCGCTGATCGTCCAGTAGCCTTTTTCATCTTTTTTTGCCCAGTCGCCGTGCACCCAAACATCTGTCCAGCGGCTCCAATACGTGTTTTCATACCTGTCCGGCTCTTTCCAAAAACCGCTGGTCATGCCGACCCACGGTTTTGTGAGGACAAGCTCTCCGACTTCGTTTATGATTTCGGCCCCTTCTTCATTGTAGACATTGGCGGCCATTCCCGGCAGAGGGGAATTAAAGGTCATCGGCGATATCGGCCGAAGGAGGACATTGCCCAAAATGCCGCCTGCGATTTCCGTTCCGCCCGAATAATTAAAAATAGGCACCTTGCCTTTCCCCGCATGGCGAAACAGCCACATCCACGGATCGTAATTCCACGGTTCACCCGTCGAGCCGATGACCCGCAGGCTGGAAAGATCGTATTTTTGCTGAAAATCGTCCCCATGCTGCATCATCGAACGAATGAGCGTCGGGGAGATGCCGAGATGTGTGACCCCGTGACGGCTGATAAGCTCCCAAAGCCGGTCTGGCCCGGGATAGTCGGGGGCTCCGTCATATAATAAAATGGCTGCTCCATTGATTAAGCCGCCAAATAATAAAAGCGGCCCCATCATCCAGCCCATGTCCGTATACCAGAAAAAGGTGTCGCCTTGTTTGACATCCATGCCAAACCCGGCATCAAACGCGGCTTTAAGCGGAAAACCGGCATGTGTATGAACAGCGCCCTTTGGCTGGCCGGTCGTCCCTGAGGTATAAAGAAGCATGATCGGATCAGAGCTTTCCATCTCTTCGGTTTTCTGAAGTGGTTCATGCTTGATTAGTTCATCCCAAGCTATGTCCCTCGTTTCGTTCCAGCTTGTGTCTGAATCGCGAAGCCGGCAGACGGCGACTTTTTGAACGAATGGGGATTGGTCTGCGGCCTTATCCGCTTCTTTTTTCATGCAGATCACTTTTCCCCTTCTGAGAAATGCGTCTGCGGTGACGAGCATTTTTGCTCCGGAGGCGCGCAATCTTGCGGCTGCCGCGTGAGCACCATAGCCTGAAAAAATCGGAGAAAAAACGGCTCCGATTTTGGCCGCTGCAAGCATGGCGATAACGGTTTCAGGAATCATCGGCATGTAAATCGCAATCACATCGCCTTTTGAGATCCCATGCTTTTTAAAGCCTGCCGCTGCACGGGATATGCTTTGGTTTAATGAAGAAAATGAGATATACTCCGTTTTTCCGTCTTCACTTTCCCAAATGATGGCCGTATTGTCGGCGGTTTCTTTTTGGACAGACCATTTTTCGATGGCATTATAAACGGCATTTAAGCGGCCGCCTTCAAACCATTTCGGCCACTTGATGCCTTGATTTACATTTAATGTAGTGCTGTATCGCTTGTACCAGCTGATGCCGAGCGCTTTTTCGGCTTCTTCCCAAAACCAGGCGATATCGTCTGTCGTGGCTTTCAGAAAATCGTCATAATCGGAAAAGCCGAGTGTCTTCATCCATTGATACAGCCGGGTGGTCTTGACGAATTCCGGGTCAGGCCGCCAAACCGCTTTTTCAGACATGCTTCTTCTCTCCTTTCCGTTTTTTGACGTCAGACAGGGTAGACAGGGTGTTTTCGCTCGGTAAACGTCATGTATTTTGTCATGTAGGCCTGAAACCGTTTGATGAGCTCTGTCCGCAAAAAATCAGGGGGAATGATGCCGTCGATGATCATTTCTGATGCGAGCCGGTAAATATCGATGTCTTTTTGATACTCTTCACGTTTTTTGGCAATGAATGCGGCCCGATCTTCTTCCGGAAGCTCCGCAATTTTATTGGCATAGACGGCGTTTACCGCGGCCTCGGGCCCCATCACGGCAATTTGCGCCGTCGGCAGCGCCAGACAGCAGTCAGGTTCAAAGGCAGGCCCTGCCATCGCGTACAATCCGGCGCCGTACGCTTTTCTGATGATGACGGATATTTTCGGAACGGTTGCTTCTGCCATCGCCGAGATCATTTTGGCCCCGTGTCTGATAATGCCCGCCCGTTCGACTTTTGTTCCGATCATAAACCCCGGTATATCAGCCAAAAAAAGCAGCGGGATGTTATAGGCATCACATAAATTAATGAATTTTGCCGCTTTATCCGCGGAATCGTGGAACAGGACGCCTCCTTTCATCCGCGGCTGATTGGCGATGATGCCGACAGGCTGTCCGTGAAGCCTCGCAAGCCCGGTAATGAGCTCGGGAGCGAACATTTTTTTAATTTCAAAAAACGAGTCCTCATCAATGATCCGGGAAATCAAATCCATCATTTGAAAGGGAGCATTTTGGTTTTGCGGAATGATGTCTTCCAATGTTTTGTCAAATTCCTGTGCGGGCTTTGCTGCACCGACAGGCGCTTTTTCGGCATAGCTGGCCGGAAAGTATGACAGATACCTGCGAGCCGAGAGAATCGCCTCTTCTTCCGTCTCGGCAAGGATATCTCCGCAGCCTGATACAGAACAGTGCATTCTCGCTCCGCCCATTTCCTCGAGAGACACTTTCTCTCCGATCACCATTTCCGCCATGCGCGGCGAGCCTAGATACATCGATGCGTTTCCATCAACCATGATGACGATATCGCAAAAAGCTGGAATGTAGGCGCCCCCTGCCGCAGAAGGACCGAACAGCAGGCAGATTTGCGGGATGCGGCCGGACAGCTTGACTTGATGATAAAAAATCCGCCCCGCTCCTCTTCTCCCTGGGAACATTTCGACTTGATCGGTTATCCTTGCTCCGGCGGAGTCCACCAAATAAAAGAGCGGACAATTTAACTTTTCGGCTGTTTCCTGGATGCGGATGATTTTTTCGACGGTTCTCGCTCCCCATGAGCCCGCTTTAACGGTTGAATCATTGGCCATGACACAAACGGTTTGTCCGCCGATTTTGCCGATTCCTGTAACGACTCCGTCAGCCGGAAGTCCATCAACCATACAATTGGCAAAAAAAGCGTCTTCAAGATCGAGGTCTTCGTCAAGCAGCAGCTTCAAACGGTCTCTGACAAACAATTTGCCTTTTTTTTCATTGGCATCATGATATTTTTGCGCTCCGCCCTTCTTGATTTGACGGATGCGTTCATTCAGTTCTTTTTCGGCCGGCATCGGCTGTCCCTCCGTTTCGGTTTATTCTCCTGTATAATAGGGCGTTCGTTTTTCTGCAAAAGCTGTCAGTCCTTCCGTTCTGTCTTTCGTCGGAATCGTCAGTTCATATGCTTTTTGTTCAATAGAAAGCCCTGTTTCAATGTTTGTCTCTAGCCCATGATGAATGGCAAACTTCGCCTGCCTGACGGCAACCGGGCCGTTTGCTGCGATTTTCAGTGCGATGTTTTCGGCTTTTTCCTTTAACGATGATAAAGGAACGACATGTTCGATAAGGCCGATGTCTTTCGCTTTTTGCGCGCTGATGCGGCAGCCGGTATAGATCATTTCTTTCGCTTTTCCGGGCCCGATTAGGCGGGGCAGCCGCTGAGTCCCCCCCGCTCCGGGAATGATCGCGAGCGTTGTTTCAGGCAATCCGAGTTCAATATGATCGGCCGCGATTCTGATATCGCACGCTAATGCAAGTTCCAGTCCGCCCCCTAAGGCGCTGCCGTTAAGAGAGGCGATCACCGGCTGCGGCAGCTTTTCCATTTCATGAAATACGCTTTGGATCAAAGATACCGCTTGCTTCGCTTCTGAACGGTTCATCCGTGCTCTTTCTTTTAAATCAGCGCCGGCGCAAAATGTTTTATCTCCTTTTCCGGTGATGATGACACAGCGGATGGCCGGATTGGCTTTTATATCGCGGAGAATGTGCTGAAGCTCTTCTAATAGCGCGAGCGATAAGGCGTTTGCCGCCCGCGGCCTGTTCAGTGTTACAATGGCGATTGATTGTTGATGGATGGAACATAAGACATTGGACTCCACCTTTCTCCCTCCTTTTTCATGAAAAACAGTCCAATGATTTAGCTGTCTGCAAATTTCGGCTTGGCAGTTGTCTCCCTGCTTTTTCTTCGATCCATTTGGCTGCCAAAAGAAGTTTTCCGAGGTCAACTCCTGTTTCAATTCCCATCTGGGCACACATATAGATGAGATCATCTGTTGCGGCATTTCCGGAGGAACCCGGTGCATAAGGACAGCCGCCCAATCCGCCGCATGCTCCGTCAAATGTAGTGATGCCCATGTCCATGGCCGCGATCATGTTGGCGAGCGCCATCCCTCTCGTATCGTGAAAATGAAGGGCGATTTTTTCTTTCGGAAAGCGTTTCAGAAGCGCTTCAAGTACAACCTGGACCTGAACGGGGTTTGCGGCTCCGATCGTATCTCCGAAAGAAAGCTCATCGATCTCCATGTCGAACAGTGTCTCAGAGATGCGGATGATTTGTTCCAAAGGAACATCGTTTTCATAAGGACAGCCAAAAACAGTAGACAGATAGGCTCTTGTGGTGAGGTTGGCTTTAGCAGCTTCAGATGTGACTGCTTTTAGAATGGGAAGCGTTTCACTGATTGATTTGTTGATATTTTTTCGGTTGTGTGTTTCACTTGCGGACATAAACACGGATGCTTCATCAATTCGTCCTTCAAGCGCCCGTTCAAGCCCTTTTTGATTCGGTACGAGCGCTGCATAGGTGACACCGGGCTTCCGCTCGATGCTTTTGGCAACAGCAAGGGCATCAGAAAGCGCCGGAATCCATTTAGGGTGAACGAATGATGTAATTTCAATATAGGAAAGCCTTGTCATGGAGAGCATGTTGATCCAAGTGATTTTATCGCTCGTGCTGAGCCTGGCCTTCTCATTTTGCAGACCATCGCGCGGTCCGACTTCTTTGATGCTGATTTTTTTGGGCACGTTCATTTGTTCTCCCCCAGACACTATTGAAGCTCTAATAATACTTCTCCTTCATCGGCAAAATCACCCTCGTTTTTTTTCACCTCTTTTACGATTCCATCCGTTTCTGCAACAATCGGAATTTCCATTTTCATCGATTCTAAAATGGCGACCTCCTGGCCTTTTTCGATTCTGTCCCCTGATTTTACGAGGATTTTCCATACGTTTCCCGCCATGTTGGTGGCAACAGTATTCATGACACGCCTCCTTATTTTTATGTCAATAGATGCCGGCTGATAAAATCGGTGTGGACTCCGCCTTGGTGAAATGCGTCGGAGCGAGCGATGTCTTGAAGCAGCGGAATGTTGGTTTTGATTCCTTCCACCTTATATTGTGAGAGCGCATCCGTTAAGATTTGGATGGCTTCGCTTCTGTTTTTCCCTTTGACAATCATTTTGGCAATCATCGGATCGTAAAACGGGGTGACGTTCATATTGGCTGATACGGCGCATTCATGCCGGACATTCGGATGGTCCGGCAATTTGAGATCGGTGATCCGTCCAGGCGACGGAAAAAAAGTTTTCGGATCTTCGGCATAGATTCGGACTTCGATCGCATGGCCGTCCCGCCTGACATCTTTCTGTGAAAAAGCAAGGGGCTTGCCTGAGGCGATGTTTAGCTGTTCTTGTACTAGGTCAAGCCCTGTGATTTCTTCTGTGATAGGGTGTTCGACTTGCAGGCGGGTGTTCATCTCCAGAAAATAAAAACGGTTCTCTTGATCGACTAAAAACTCGACCGTCCCTGCATTGGCATAGCCGATGGACAGTGCGGCTTTCACTGCGGCATCGCCGAGCTTTTTCCGCAGCATTTCATCCAGCAGTGGAGCCGGAGCTTCTTCAATGATTTTTTGCTGCCGTCTTTGAATCGAACAGTCGCGCTCCCAAAGGTAGACAGCATTTCCGTATTCATCTGTTAAAATTTGAATCTCGATATGGCGGGCATGTTCAATACATTTTTCAATGTACATGGCACCGTCCCCGAAAAAATCGGCGGCCCGTTTTTGATTTCCTTCATATGCTTTTTTCAATTCCTGCTCATTTCGGATAAGCTGCATGCCGATGCCTCCTCCTCCAAGAGAGGCTTTCAGCATGACGGGATAGCCGATGGATGAGGCAAGGCCGAGCGCTTCTTCCAGACCGGACAAGCTTTTCGTTACCCCCGGGACGACCGGGATCTGTGCGTTTTCCATCGCTTTTCTCGCTTCAATTTTGCTCCCCATTTTGGCGATTACATTGGCTGATGGGCCGATAAAAGTGATGTTTTCCTCCTGGCACCTTTCGGCAAAACGGCTGTTTTCCGAAAGCAGGCCATATCCGGGGTGAATCGCATCAGCCCCTGCTTGTTTAGCAGTTTCGATGATTTTTTCGATATTTAAATAGCTTTCACTGACCCGCGGTTTGCCGATCAGCCAAGCTTCATCGGCTAGTTTTACATGCAGAGCCTCCTCATCGGCTTCAGAATAAACGGCCGCTGTTTGAATACCGAGCCGTTTGCATGTTCGGATGACCCGGAGGGCAATTTCACCGCGGTTGGCAATCAGCAGTTTTTTAAACAAAAAAGCTCCCCCTTTCATGTTAGTCGCATGCAGAAGATAAAATTACAATTGAAAATGCTTCGATGCCTGTTCTCTTAATTTGAATTTTTGCACCTTTCCCGATGCCGTCATCGGAAATTCATCAACAAAAGCGATATAACGCGGGATTTTGTAGCGGGCGATTTTTCCTTTACAATATTCCTGAAGCTCTTGTGCTGTCAAAGATTCTCCGTTTTTCAGCTTAATCCAGGCTGACACCTCCTCACCGTATGTCTTATCAGGGATGCCGACAACTTGGACATCAAGTATTTTGGGATGTTGATATAAAAATTCTTCTATTTCCCGCGGGTAAATATTTTCTCCCCCTCTGATCACCATGTCTTTTAATCTCCCGGTGATCCGGCAGTAGCCACCTTCGTCCATGACGGCCAAATCGCCTGTATGGAGAAATCCGTCCTCATCAATAGCCGCGGCTGTTGCCTCCGGGTTTTTATAATAGCCTTTCATCACATGGTAGCCTTTGGTGCAAAGCTCCCCTTGAGTTCCTCTTTCCACTTCCCTGTTTGTACCTGGTTCGGTGATTTTCACTTCGATATTCGGCAGTGCGCGTCCCACGGTTTCAACCCTTCGCCTGAGGGAATCATCGACCCTTGTCTGGGTAATGACAGGTGAAGCCTCCGTCTGGCCGTAAGCAATCGTAATTTCGGAGATTCCCATTTTTTCAATGACAGCTTTCATAATCTCAACCGGACAGTTTGATCCCGCCATGATTCCCGTTCTTAATGAAGACATGTCGTATGATTCGAAATCTTCCTCATTCAATTCGGCGATAAACATGGTCGGGACTCCGTGAAGTGCGGTGCATTTTTCTTTTTCTACAGCCTGAAGGACTTTTTTCGGGCTGAATTCCTCGACCGGAACCATTGTGGCGCCGACAGTGACACACGCCAAATTTCCGAGCACACAGCCAAAGCAGTGAAAAAAGGGAACGGGAATACACAATCGGTCTCTTGCCGTTAAATTCATGCATTCCGCAATATTGAATGCATTGTTGATCAAATTGAAATGAGTGAGCATGACGCCTTTAGGGAAACCTGTCGTTCCTGATGTATACTGCATGTTGATGACATCATGTTCATTGAGGCTTTCCATTCTTGTATCAAGCTCTTGTTCACTCACAAATCCGGCTAGTTCAGAAAGATCGTCCCAAAGATACATGCCGGGGTGCCTGGTGCTTCCGAGCACAATAATATGTTTCAAAAAAGGCAGCCTCCCAGAAGTGAGCATGCCGGGTTCGGCCTGTTTTAATTCAGGGATCAGATCGTATAGGATATCGATATAGGAGGTGCCCCTGTAAGATTCCATTAAAATGAGTGTCGTTGAATCCGATTGTTTAAGCGCATATTCAAGCTCTTGTAATTGGTAGTTTGTATTGATGGTGACAAGCACCGCTCCGATTTTGGCAGCTGCAAACTGCGCTGTGAGCCATTCCGGTGTATTTGAGGCCCAGATTGCAACATGTTCGCCTTTTTTAATGTCGAGCTTCAGCAATCCTTTTGCCGTCTTTCTGCTCAATTGATCAAATTCCTGGTACGTATGGCGAAGACCGCGGTCGGGATAGACTACGGCCTCGTGATCGGGCGTGTTTTCTGCTGTTTTTTCCAACAGATTCCCAATTGTCATATGGAGACGCTCTGCCAATCACTTCTCTCTCCTTTCTTAGAAAGCGGTTTCATTTATACGCCTGTTTTCTCATGCCGAGTTGTCTTGCAATCACTAGCCGCTGGACCTCTGAGGTTCCTTCACCGATCTCCAGATGTTGTCCTCCAGGCATCTTTCGGCAAAGCGGCTGTCTGAATACCGAGCCGTTTACAAGTGCGGATGATTCGGAGCGCAATCTCGCCGCGATTGGCGATAAGCAATTTTTGGAACAAAAAAGCTCCCCCTTTCAATTTTCGAAAACGCCTTCATTGATGTCCGCATGTTTTGCGGCGAATTCGCAAGTCAGTCAGCGGTTTCTCCTGTTTCCCATCTGAGGGATAGCCGAGTCTTGTCTGTTCTTTACAGCTTATGAGTGTCCGAAAGAAAAAAGTCCTAAAGCTGAAGAAATCGCTTTAGAACTCTTAATGTTGGCTCATATCTATTGGTTCCGGCTTTTACCGCTTATGTTCTACATGTTTGTCGCTGTTTGTGATGATGTGTTGAATGATCTCGGTGTTTTTTGACAAAAAGGCGGTTTCGAACATATCCTGATGCGGCCCGGCTCCCTTATACGCTTGATAGCTTCGAGTTGTGGCGTCAGCCCATTTTTGCAATGCGATTGTTCCGCCTTGCTCTGTTTGAATACCGGCTCCAATAAAGTGAATGTTGGCGTCGACTTGGCCGTCATTGATTAATTGTGTCCAATATTTTTGATAGTTTGTCGTTTTTTTGATGACTGCTTCCCTGAGGTGAGCGGGAACGGTTTCTGCCGAGGCGCTGCTTGGCTGAGGTGGTAATACTTGCTTTTTTTGATACGCATCGACAATGATGAGATCACTTACCTCTAATCCGTATTCTTCCATTTTTTTCACAACCTCAAATGCTGTGTTGCCTCCCGCTGAATATCCCAGCAGAATATAAGGGCCTTGAGGCTGGATTTCAATGATGTTGTTCATGTACTGTTCCATTCGGCTGTCTTCTTCAATAAAGTTAAATCCGTACACGGTCGCTTTGCCGTTTAGCTTTGCAGCGAGATCTTTATAAAATATGCCGAAACCTGAAATGGGAGGAAAACAGAAAAGGTTCATTCCGGCAGGCGGGTTCAGTCTGCTGACATGCTGCACGGCTGATACGCTAAGCTCATGTGAAAACAGCTTTTCAGCTAATTGTTCAATTGTCGGATTCTCGAATAATAATTCAATCGGAATATCGATCCCCTGGCTGTTTTTCAGCTGGTGAATGACTTGCAGAGCCTTTAGCGAATGACCGCCAAGTTCGAAAAAGTCATCTTCAATACCGAGCTCCTCCACGCCGAGGATAGGCTTCCAAATATCAATCAGCTCCCTTTCGACCCAGTTTCTCGGCGGAACGATCTGTTTCAAAGCCGCTTTTTGAAGAGGTGCGGGAAGCGAGCGGCGGTCGATTTTGCCGTTTGCCGTAAGAGGCATTCTGTCCAGTTTAACCCAATCATGAGGAATCATATAGTCGGGAAGCAGTCTTGATAATAATGAACGTATCGTTTTTTCCTCTGTTTGGTCATCGCTCACGTAATATGCGGTAAGGAACGCTTCTTCGTTTTTTTCTTCAATGGTGACAGCTGCTTCTTGAATGCCTTCAATCTCGATGAGCCGCGCTTCAATTTCAGCCGGTTCTGTTCGTTTGCCGCGAATTTTGATTTGCCGGTCCATCCGGCTGATATATTCTAAGTTGCCGTCTGGCAGCCAGCGTGCCAGATCGCCGGTTTTGTACATTTTTTTCCCTGGTTGAAACGGATGTTGTACAAATGCTTCACTCGTCAAATCAGGTCTGTGCAAATATCCTTTTGCAACCCCATCGCCGCCGACGCAAAGTTCGCCGGGAACGCCAATCGGTGCGAGCAGTCCGCTCTCATCAACTGTAAAGGCTGTTGAATTGCTGATCGGTTTCCCGATGGGAATCGCTTGAGAAAAATCTTGTTTGATTTCATAAAATGTAGAGAATGTTGTATTTTCCGTCGGACCATATATGTTATAAAGCTTCAGGTTCGGGCACAGGTGTCTGACCGTATTCATCAGTGCAGGCGTCAAAGCTTCTCCGCCGACATATAAAGTGGACAGTCCTGAGAACATGTCCGGCTGGGCTTGTGCCAGCTGATGAAAGAGCGCCGTTGTTAAAAACAGCACTGTGATATCATGTTTAAGCAAATAGCTGCCAAAACGGACAGGTGTCAACATCGTCGAGCGGTCAATCACATGGAGGCACGCTCCATTCAGAAGCGCTCCGAATATTTCAAAAGTGATGGCGTCAAAGCCGAGTGAACCGGTTAGGATCAAGCGGTCATTTGTATTGGCTGATGTGTAATTGCTGTTTGAGATAAGCGATACGACATTGCGGTGCGAGATCATTACGCCTTTTGGTTTGCCTGTCGAACCTGATGTATACATGATATAGGCCAAATCATCCGGGCGGGTATCTATGTTAATATCGCGGCCGGATGCCAATTGCGCTTTCTTAGACATCAACACTTTTTTAGGAAAATCAATGTCAGTCTTGAGTCCTTTCTGAACGGCCAAAACGTCTGCTCCGCTTTCTTTCAGCATATAGCTGATCCGTTCAGGAGGCAGTTCGGCATCAAGCGGGAGATAGACGCCTCCCGCTTTTAAAACAGCGAGAACACCGATGATGAATTCAAAGGAGTGCTCTGCTAAAATTCCGGCAATTCCGTTTTTCTTTAAGCCTTGTTCTTGGAAGATGCGGGCCCAGGAAGTGGACGATTGATCCAGCTCCCGGTATGTCATCGTCAAGCCGCCGGCATGAAGAGCGATGTGCTCCGGCGTTTTCTCAACTTGACTGGAAAACAAATCAACGATTGTTTTGTTTGTGTCGTATTCAGTTTTTGTATCGTTGAACTCCCCGATGATCCGGGCTTTCTCGTCAGGCGCGAGCAGCGGCAGCCTGGAGGCGGGGATATCGGTGTCCTCCGCCGTTCTACGCAAGGCTTCTAACAGATGGCCCTTCACACAGTTGATCCATGATTCATCATAAACGTTTGCATTGTAGCTGAATTTGATGATGAGTTCATCACCCGGTGCAATCACAATGTTGAAGTTGTAGCCTGATTGCTCCGACACTTTTACATTTTCGATCTGAAGCGGTGATTCGGTGCGGTCTGCCGAGTCTTGCATTTGCTGCTGCAAAGGGTAGTTTTCAAAAACGAAAATATGGTCGATGACATTCTGCTTGAACGCGGTATGCGACTGAATGTCAGCCAATGGATAAAAGCTGAACATGTCTTGAGCCAGCCTTTCTTTTTGGGAGCGGCTAAGCAGCTCTGAAAAAGTTTCACTTTCACTCTCGGTCTTGATTCGCACCGGAACAGTATTGATAAATAAACCGATGATCTTTTCAACTCCCGGAATCACGGAAGGACGGCCTGAAACGACAGAGCCGAAGACGACATCATCTGTCCGGTTGTAGCGCTGAAGCATCAAGCCCCACACGGTTTGCATGAGAGTGGCGAGAGTGGCGCCGTGCTGTTTGGCGATTGTGCTGAGCCGCTTCGTCAGCTCCCGGTCTAATGAAAACGTCAGTTCTTTCTGCCGATATCCCTTTTCCACAGGGCTTGTAGACACTCTGGGAAGTCCGGTGGGCGCATTGCAGTCTGTCAAGTAGTTCTCCCAGTATTCCCTGGCTGCGGCTTTGTCCTGATCAGACAACCAGGAAATATATGCGCTGTATGGCTGAACAGGTTCTAAAGATACAGGTTCTCCTGAATAGATGGACTCGTAAAATTGCATAAATTCTTGCAGCACGATCCCGAGACACCAGCCGTCCATTAAGATATGGTGATGGCTCCATACACACACATGTTTTTCCGGCGCCGTTTTGAAGAGAGAGATCCGCATCAGCATATCCTTTTGCAGATCAAAGCCTTTCCGTCTGTCCCTTCCTTTAAACTGGCTGATATATTCGGTTTGATCAGCTTCCGGCATTTCGGTCAGGTCTTCAGCATGCAAATGAAAGGGTCGATCGCGTAAAACGACTTGGCGCGGCTCTTTCAGCTGAGCAACATGAGGCAAAAAAACGGTTCTGAAAATGTCGTGGCGGTCGATGACCGATTGTACACTTTGTTGGAACCAGTCTAAATGAAGCTTGCCCCTTATTGTGAAAACGGACTGCTCAATATATGCGTCCCCCTCGTCTTGCAGGAAAGAATGAAAAAGCATTCCTTCCTGCATGTGGCTTAAAGGATAAATGTTTTGGATTTGTTGTGTATGATCCATTGTTTTCCCCCGCTCTTTTAATGGAATCCGAGTAAGTCGGTGATACTTTTTAAAGCTTCCTCGGTCAGCTCGCGATCATCAAAGTCGCTGACGGTTTTTTCTGTTTCAGTCTTGCTGAGGCAGTGGTTCATCAGCTTTCTGAGATAGTACTGGCAATCTTGAGAAAGCCGTTCAATGGTTTCTTTCTGAAAACGATCTGTTTCATATGTCATGTTTACGGTCAACCTGCCTTCGGCTATGAGTGCGCTGATGTCCAGCGACTGTTCACGCTTCCAGGTGCTGGTGATATCCTCACCGCCTCCCAAAGGCGAAAATGTAAACGCATCATGCTGTTCTTTTTCGGTTTGCGCCTGATCTGCGATGTCAAATTGCCCAAGATAATTAAAACAGATATCCGGTGCTTTGCCGAATTTGATCTTTGCTTTTTCGGGCGGTGTCATATATTTGAGTACGCCGTATCCAAATCCTTTGTCAGGTATCCGTCTTAACGTGTCTTTTATTATTTTTAATGTGCGGATCATATATTCTTCATGATGCTCAGCCCATGTATTGGGTTCAAGTTGAAGCAAGACTGGATATATGGCGGTAAACCACCCTACGGTTCGGCTGATATCGTGATGTGCCGCCTCTGATTGACGGCCGTGCCCTTCGAGCGCGATTTTTAGCGCTTTTTGCGGCGCCCATTGCTGAATGGCCAGTACGGCTGAAGCCAAAAGCAGGTCTTGAGTATTCGTATTGTAAGCATTGTGCACATCTTTAAGGAGAGCAACTGTTTCTTGTTGAGCTAAAGTAAATGATAGGGTGTCTCGTTTTTTCAAAGCGGTTTTATCGATATATGTCTGCTCTTTTGGCAGTGCATCTGTTTTGTGTCGTTCGATGGCGCGCCAATAGTCTGCTTGCTGTAATAGTCGCCGGCTTTCAGCATATTTGGCTAATTGTTCGGTATATGTTTGGAATGATGCTGTTTTTGGCGGGAGTGCTATGTCGTCTCCGCAAACCGCCTGCTCATAGGCGGATGCCAAGTCTTCCAGGATAATCCGCCATGATATGCCGTCGACGGCCAGGTGATGGATAGAAAGAAACAAGTCATCACCTTCGCCTGAGCGGAAGAGTCCAGCTTGCACTAGCGGTCCGTTTTCCAAGTCCATTGCTTTTTGCAGCTCACGAACTTGTTGTTTGATGAAGTGTTCATTGTCTTTTGGTGTGCCAGTCAAATTGATGATTCGCAGGTTGTAAAGCTGATCCTCCCCTATGTTCGCTGGACGATTGTACAGGCGCGAGTCCCCTCGTTCATCTTTAGCACATATCAGTCGCAGTGCATCGTGATGGATGGTTATCGCTTTTAGCGTTTTCCTCAATGCATCTTCATCTAACGGATTTGTCCGATGCAGCATGACAGACTGATTAAAATGGTGCGCTTCTTTCATATCTTGAGACAGGAACCATCTTAGCACCGGTGACCACATGACCTCACCTTCTACAGATGCTTGGCTGATCGGCTGTTGAGATGAACGGACATAGGGCGCCAATTCTTGGATTGTCGGATGGCTAAAGATATCTTTTACGGCTAGTTGTTTTCCTGATTGATGCAATCTCGCTGATACTTGCAATGCCTTGATGGAATCTCCGCCAAGCTCAAAAAATGATTCGTCAATTCCGATCTTGTCCACGCCGAGCACCCCGCACCAGATGGCGGCCAATTCTTTTTCAATATCAGTGGACGGAGCCGTAAATGTTTGTCTAGTTCGCTCCTTGTGCGGTACCTTTGCAAGTGCATGCTTATCTAGCTTCCCGTTTGGCCTTATTGGCAATGTATCAAGCGTTTGGAGAAACGCCGGAACCATGTAAGCTGGCACTTTTTTGGCCAACGCTTTGCGCACCGTGTCACAATCTGCGCCGCCTTCAACAACGATATAAGCGCACAATTCCTTATGACCCGCTGCGGTAACGGAATCCATCACTGCCGCTTCTTTTACTCCGGCAAGGCTGGAGAGTGCCGCCTCCACTTCTTTAATCTCGATCCGGTAGCCTCTGATTTTGACTTGTTCATCCATCCTGCCGACGTATTGCAGTGTGCCGTCCGGCAGCCATTTGGCCAAATCCCCCGTCCGATACATACGCCGATCTGGGTGGAACGGATCTTGAACGAAAGCTTGAGCCGTTTGCCCAGGAAGATTGATATAGCCTCTTGCAAGCCCCGGACCTGTAATGCAAAGTTCTCCGGTGACACCTATAGGCTGTAAGTGATCCCCTTTTAAAATATAAACATGTGTATGATCGATCGGCCGGCCGATCGTGACGTTTTCCTGTCGTTTTAACCGTCTGGCTGCAGTGGTCGTGATGCTGGTTTCTGTCGGTCCGTATTCATTGGCAAGTTCTGTGTCAGGGCAGAGCGAGAAACTTCGATCCAGCAAATTCCGGTCAACCGCTTCGCCTCCTAATGCGACAACTCGCAGTGTTTGTGTATCTTCTGGCTGCAATACGTCAAGCAATGTCCGGTACAGAATCGGAACGAGATTCATATGCGTAATGCCGTAATGGGCCAGGTATTGTTTAATGGCGAGAATGTCTTTCGCCTCTTCTTCAGTCGGGATGACGATTTTTGCTCCTGATATAAGCGGTGCAAACATACTTGTGACAAATGCGTCAAAGGAAAAAGAGGAAAGCTGAAGTGCGGTCTCATTGTCATTAAATTCATAAAAAGCGCTTCGCCACTGGAGTGTATGAGCGACTCCCCTGTGTTCCACCATGACGCCTTTCGGCTCGCCCGTCGTACCTGATGTATAGATGATATAGGCCAAATGATCAGGTCTAGAAGCAGATTGAATGGGGGCGGTGTCCTGTTCCCGAACATCTTCAATCATCAGCACTTCGCCTTTAAAACCATCAGGTACTTGATGAAATGCCTTGCGATCGGTGATCAGCAGTTTTGCTCCGCTGTCGGCCAATACATATTGTTTGCGTTCGTCCGGATATGCAAGGTCAATTGGGACATAGGCGCCCCCTGCTTTCCAAGTCCCGAGGACGGCTGCGATTAAGCCTGTTGATTTGGGAATCATGATACCTACAGTAAGATCCGGACCAATCCCGCGATCTTGCAATGTTCTCGCTATTTTGTTTGACCATTCGTCTAATTCTTGATAAGTGAGCACACCTTCCCGAGTGATGAGAGCTGTTGCACTCGGCGATTTTGCCGCCTGGCGGGCGAACAATTCATGAACGGTTGTGTCAGGGCGGTGTTGTTCCGTTATCCTGTTGAAGCTTGTCATCAGCAGCTGTTGTTCTTCAGCTGTCAGCATGCTGATGGCTTGCAGCGCTGTCTGCGGCGCATGGACAATGTGCTGAAGCATTGTCATGAAATGGGATGTCCAGCGTTCGATCGTTTCTTGTTTAAACAAGGATGATGCATATTCAAACTGAAAATGAATGCGGCCATCCCCTTCAGAAACTTGCAGTGTCAGATCAAACTTCGCCACGGTCTGAGACATATCGGCAGGCTGAATATGCAGTCCATCCAGGAAAAGCTCTTGGCGCTCCATATTTTGTACGACAAGCATGGCGTCAAACAGCGGATTGCGGCTCATATCACGGACGACATCGAGCCGGTCGACAAGCTCCTCAAACGGATAATCCTGATGCTCGAATGCCTCAAGCGCCGTTTGGCGCACCTCCCTTAAGAAATCAGTGAAACGTTTGTTTTCTGTCGGATGCGTTCTCATCGCCAATGTGTTGACAAACATACCGATGACAGGCTCTAAGTCTTTGTGCGGCCGCCCGGCGATCGGCGAACCGATGATAATGTCTTCCTGTCCGCTGAGGCGGGCAAGAAGTGTGCTGTATGCGGCGAGAAGAACCATATAAAGGGTACAGCCATTGTCGCGGGCGATCTGGTAAAGGCCTGCTGAAGTGTCCGCATCAAGTGAAAAGGACACCTGATTCCCGGCAAAGCTCCGCACCGCCGGGCGGACGTTGTCGGCCGGGAGCTCCAGCACCGGCAGCTCGCCATCGAGCTGCTTCAGCCAATAGGCCTCTTCGCTTTGATACCTCTCCCCTTGTTTGAATGCCCGCTGCCAGACAGCGTAGTCTTTATATTGAATCCGCAGCGGGGCCAGCCTCCGGTTTGCGTACAGCTCACAGAACTCGCGGATGAGCGTGTTCACAGATACCCCGTCGGAAATAATGTGATGCATGTCCACGAATAACAAGTGACGCTCCTCCGCTTCCTGCACAAGAGCGGCGCGGAAAAGCGGCGCTTCTTGAAGCTGGAACGGACGGACAAAGTCTTCAGCCGCCGCTACCTCTATGAGCTGAAACGGGACATCGTCATGGATGCGCTGGACAGGCTCGCCGTCTGCCCCGGTTTCAAACGACGTCCTGAGTGACTCGTGGCGGCGGATCAGCTCCCGAAAAACCGCATCAAGCCGCGCGCGGTCGAGCGGACCCGTCAGCTTAAGCGCCGCCGGCATATTGTAGCCCGTGCTGTCTTCGTCAAGCTGCTGGAGCACATACATCCGCTTTTGCGCCGAGGACACCGGGTACGCATCCCTTTTTTCCGCCGGTTCAATCGCCGCATAAGGGCTCTCATCCAATTCCTGAATCACGTCTGCGAGCTCTTTCAGTGTCGGTTTGGCGAAAATCTCCTTCAGCGGCACCTGCACACCAAACTCTTTGGCAATGCGGGAGACGAGCGCTGTCGCCTTCAGCGAGTGACCGCCTTGTTCGAAAAAGTGATCGTCGATACCAGCAGGGCCGTTTTTCAGCACCTCTTCCCAAAGCTTGGCAAGCTTCATTTCCGTGATGTTTCGCGGCGCGGTATAAGCACGGCGCTCAGCCGCTTCGTCGGGGGCGGGCAGCGCCTTGCGGTCGAGTTTTCCGCTCGGTGTGACAGGCCACTCTTTCAGCTCGATGAAGGATGAAGGCATCATATAGGCCGGCAGGCGCTTGGCCAGTTCTGCCCTTACAGTCCGTTGGTCTTGACCTTCAATATAAGCATAAAGCTCGGTTTCCTCTCCTTCTGTCCGGGCGACAACCGCCGCTTCCCGCACCCCGTCGATCTGTCGAAGCGCCGCTTCGACTTCTCCCGGTTCGATCCGGTAGCCGCGAATTTTCACTTGACCGTCAATGCGGCCCAGCCATTCAACAGTGCCGTCCGGAAGCCATCTGGCCAGATCACCTGTCTGATACATGCGTTCCCCTGGATAAAACGGATCATCGAGAAACCGTTCTTCTGTCAGTTCCGGACGATTTAAGTAGCCCCTGGCGACACCCGCGCCTGCGATATACAGTTCTCCTCGACAGCCGAACGGCAGAAGCTGCCGCTTTTTATTTAAAATATAGAGTCTCATATTGTGTCCTGATCGGCCGATCGGGACATGGTGCAGTGTTTTCCTTTTAGGGACATCAAAGTATGCCGCTTCTACCGTCGCTTCCGTTGGTCCATATGAATTTGTCAATTCCGCCCCCGGCAGAAGCTCATGAAAACGGGAGACGAGGTGCGCCCCTAGCTGCTCGCCGCCTGCAAAAACTCTTTTTAAATGTCTGATGTTGGCCGGTTTTTTTCTGTTATTGATATATTCCAAGAATGAGTGAAGCATAGAAGGGACAAAATGAGCCGCTGTAACTCCCTTTTCCTCCAGCGCTTTCAAAATGATATCAGGATCTTTTTCCCCTCCTTGAGGAAGCAGATAGACAGAAGCCCCGGCAAAAGGCCACCAGAACAGCTCCCATATTGAAGCATCAAATGAGTAAGACGTTTTATGCAGAATGATGTCCGAGTCGTTAAGCGAGTAGCGGGTTTGCAGCGAATATAAAAAGTTGACCGCGGATCGGTGTTCAACCTGCACGCCTTTTGGGCGTCCTGTTGAACCGGATGTATAGATGATATAGGCTAACGCATCAGGCGGCACCGGCAGATTCGGATTGGATGCGGCTTCCCCGTGTTCCTCACGGCCGTCATCTAGCGTTAAAATGGTTCCCTCAAACATCGATGCTTCGGCAAGATCAGATTCCGCAAGCAGGATCTTTGCGCCGCTGTCCTTCATTAAAAAACGGATCCGTTCTGTAGGGTAGTCCGGGTCGATCGGCAAATAAGCAGCTCCCGCTTTTAAAATGCCATAAATCCCAATCAGAATGTCTGGTGAACGTCTGCCCATCACGGCAATCACATCTTCCTGTTGAATGCCGCGGCCAATTAGCTTCCAAGCAATTTGATTGGCTCGTTCATTCAATTCTCTATAGGTGATAGAGATGCCATCCGCCAAAACGGCCGGGCGATCAGGCGTCTTTTCCGCCTGCTGTTCGAGCTGATCATGAAGCAGCTGATCCAGTGGGAAATCGTTTTTTTTCATCGGGCTGAAATTTTGCAAAAGTGCGATTTCTTCCTTTTTCGAAAGTATTGACAAATGGTCCAGCTCAGGATGATGTGCAGCGTTTTTGGCCAAAGTTTTAAAAAAATCGGCCCATTTTTGAATCGTTTCCCGTTCAAACAAATCTGTACTGTATTCAAACTGACAGTATAATTGTCCGCCGTTTTCGGTCATGTACAGTGACAGGTCGAATTTAGAAATCGGGTGGCTGATATCTTTCTGCCGAAGTTCAAGGCCCTCCATCACCAGCTCTTGCCGCTCCATATTTTGCAGCGCAAACGTTGTGTCAAAGAGCGGGTTTCGGCTCATCTCCCGCTGAACACCGAGACGGTCAACCAGCTCCTCTAACGGATAGTCCTGATGTTCATAGGCTTCAAGCGCTGTTTCTCGAATGTCCTGCAAGTATTTTTTGAAAGATATTCCGCTCATCGGACGTGTTCGCAGAGCCAATGTATTCACAAACATTCCGAGCACGGATTCAAGATCAGCATGCGGCCTGCCCGCGATCGGCGAACCGACGATGATCTCTTCCTGCCCGCTTAGCCGCGACAATAAAACGGTGTATATCCCAAGAAGCGTCATATACAGTGTGCACCTGTTTTCTCCTGCGAGCTGTTGTAAACGTGATGTAAGCTCTTGGCTGATCACAAACGGAACCCTGTCACCTGCAAAGCTTTTTGCCGCGGGACGCGGTTTGTCTGCCGGTAATTCGAGCACTGGCAGCTCACCGTCCAGCTGTTTGAGCCAATACGATGCTTGCCGCTTGTATGTGTCGCTTGTTTTGAAAGTTTCTTGCCATGCGGCATAGTCTTTGTATTGAATGCGTAACGGCGCCAGTTCGTGTCCTTTATACAGCTCGCTGAATTCCTGCATGAGCAAATGAATGGAGACTCCGTCTGAAATAATATGGTGCATGTCCACTAAAAGCAGATACCGTCCTTTTTCAACTGTCACAAAGCCTGCCCTGAAAAGCGGAGCCTTTCCAAGATCAAACGGACGAATAAATGATTTAGATGAAGATTCGCTCGAAAAAGCAAACGGGACCTTTTCATGAATCCGCTGCACCGGCTCACCGTCTTCTCTTGTTTCGAATGTTGTCCTAAGGGGTTCATGCCGGCGGATCAGTTCTCGAAATACAGCTTCCACCCGCTGTCGGTCGAGCTCGCCTGTTAGCTCCAAAACGGCCGGAATGTTGTAGCTGATGCCTCCGCTATCAAGCTGGTGCAGAACATACATCCGTTTTTGCGCGGAAGAAACCGGATATGTCTCCTTCGTCTGTACTCGCTGAATCGATGCAAACGGGTTTTCCTCTGCTTCACTGATGACAGCTGCCAATCCTTCTACGGTCGGATGGGCAAAGACGTCGCTTAATGGAATCTGAACGTTCCATTCTTTGGCGATGCGAGAGATGAGCGATGTTGCTTTTAATGAATGGCCCCCCAGTTCAAAAAAGTTGTCGCGGATGCCGACAGGACCCCTTTTCAGTACATCTTCCCACAGCTGTGAAAGCTTGAGCTCGTTCAAATTGCGCGGTGCGGCGTATGGCTGATGTGAAGCAGCTGATATTGGCTCAGGAAGGGCGCTTTTGTCGACTTTTCCATTTGTGGTAAGCGGAATCGTTTGCACAACAGCCCATTTTACAGGCATCATGTAGTCAGGGATGACGTCGGCCAAATCGTGACGTAATACAGAAGGATCGATAGATTTTCGTGTGCTGTAGTATGCCCATAATTCGTGTTCCCCTTCACTGTCTTCCTGAATAAGAACAACCGCTTCCTTAACGGCATGGTGATTCGCCAATGTCACCTCAATTTCCTTCGGTTCGACCCGGTAGCCCCTGATTTTCACTTGATCATCAGTCCGGCCGATATAGTCCATTTGTCCGTCTGCGCGAAACCTTGCTATATCTCCTGTTCGATACATGACGGCCCCCGCTCTAAACGGGTCGGGCAAAAACTTCTCTTTTGTCAAGGCTGGATTGTTGACATATCCTCTCCCGACGCTCGAGCCGGATATGTAAAGCTCCCCCGCTACGCCGCGGGGCTGAAGCCGTTTGTTTCTGTCAAGGATATACATGGCATTATGGCTGATCGGTTTACCGATCGGCGGAGAATCCGGGATGTCGTCCTCGGGATGAATGGTGTTTGTCGAGACGACATGGGTTTCTGCCGGACCGTAATGATTATGCAAGTGCATGCCGTGCCGCTTTAACAATGCCTTAAAAATATGCGAGACCGTCAATTGCTCTCCTGCTGTGATGACATGCTTCACACAGCTTGGAAAATTGTTCGCATAGTGTTCCTCGTTAAAAAGCATTTTCACAAAAGCCGTCGGAAAAAAGACGACTTCTGTTTGCTGCGTAGTGATAAACAAAAACAACTGAGCTGCGTCACGCTTGATTGATTCAGGCGCGATGCAAAGCGTGCCGCCGCTAAGCAAGGTTGTAAACAGTTCTTGGTAGCAGACGTCAAACGCACAAGATGCATACTGCAGCACATTTGTTTTGAAATCAATACATGAGTTTTCAAATTGGTCATCAAGCAAATTGGCCATATTTCGATGTTCAAATAAAACACCCTTCGGTTTCCCCGTTGTCCCTGATGTATACATGATGTAAAGCAAATCCTCCGCTATGTTGACCATCTCGACATTACTTCCGTCTCTTTCCGTATCTGCTTCCTCCATGAATGTCACACATCGCTCTGTTTCGACTGACTTTGTAACAGCCGCCAAATTGCGCTGTGATACAATGTGCTGACAGCCGCTGTTTTCTATACAATAGCGAATGCGTTCGACAGGATGGCTCAGGTCAATCGGAACAAAAGCCGCGCCCGCTTTTAAAATGCCGAGGACTCCCGCCGCTAAAGCCGGGGACCGTTCGACAATGATCGCCACCGGCTCCTGGCGTTTGACACCCCGTTTGCGGAGAATGCGCGCAAGTTTATTGGCCGTTTCATTCAGCTCTTTATAGGTGGTGGACTGTCCTTCATAGTGAATCGCTTTTGCATCAGGCGTTTGTGCTGCTTGGCGTTCGAACAACGACTGGATTGTTTCATATTTGCGTTGCTTTGTCTCCATTTTCAACGTGCTGAGCAGGTCTTCTTGTTCCTGCGGTGTCGTGATCGTCAAATCCTCCGGGGTCAAATTCGGATTTTGCAGCACTTGTGCGATGATATGCTGCAAGTGGCCTTTGACGCTTTCGATGAAAGAACGTTCATGGATGCCGGAATCAAATCTCATTTTGAGATGAATGTCTTCCCCTGGTGCCACCATCAGATAAAAGCTGTAGTTGGTCTCGTCCTCCATGTTGAAATCATGAATGTGAAAGAGATCTTCTGCATCTTTTCCGTTGTTCAGCATCGCGATTTCTTTTTCGACAGGATAATTTTCAAAAACAAGAATATGGTCGATTAAACCTTGTTTTACGGCAGATCCCGCCTGTATCTCATAGAGTGGGTGGTAGCTGTACGGCTGCCCTTTGAGAGCATCTTTTTGCACTTGTTTGATCAGTTGCACAAAAGGGGTTTTTGTGCCGGTAACCCGCACCGGCACCGTGTTAATGAAAAGGCCGATCATCCGCTCTATCTCTGCAATTTCAGACGGCCTTCCGGAAATAACCGAACCGAAAACGGCATCATCCGTCTGGTTATATGCTTGCAGCAAAATTCCCCAAAGCGTGTGAAATATGGTGCTCAGTGTGACCTCTTCCTTTGCGGCTAGCTCTTTCAGCTTGGCCGTATCTGTTTTAGAAAGAGAAAAGGCGACGTCTTCTTGTCTGTTTTTAGCGCCTGCTTTTTTTTGCTTCGGCAGCCCGCTTTGCTGGTCAAATCCTTCAAGATAACGCTCCCAGTATCGGGCGGCTGCTTCTTTGTCCTGCTCCATCAGCCATTGAATATAAGTCCCGTAAGGCACAGCAGGCTCAAGCTTTAATGGCGCTCGTCGCAAAAGGGAAGCATATATATGGAAAAACTCCTTCAGGACAATCCCGAGGCACCAGCCGTCCATGATGATGTGGTGGAAGCTCCATATGCATGTAAATTCGCGTTCTCCTGTTTTGAGAAGAATGACGCGCATCAGACCATCTTTTTGCAGATGAAATCCTTTGGCTCTGTCTGTTTTTTTGACATCATCGATCAATGCGAGCTGGCTGGATCGGTCAAAATGAGTCAGATCTTTTTCTTCTACGGTGATCGTCCGTTCTTTTAAGACGACCTGCTGTGGAACGGATACATTTTGGCTGACAAAAATCGTTCTGAAAATATCGTGCCGGGCGCAAAGAACATCAATGCTTTTCTGAAAAATGTCTGTGTCAACCTTTCCTGTCATTGAAAATGAGGCCTGTTCGACGTATGCCTGTGAATCCTTTTTGAAAAGGGTGTGAAATAGCATGCCTTCCTGCATATAAGAAAGCGGATAAATATCCTGAATCTCATGCTTTTTTGTCATATTTTCTCCCTGCCTCCTGTTTCTACAGTTCTTCGACAAAGCCCGCAATACTGTCCAAATCTTCTGCTGTTAACGATTTGCTGCTAAAATCGCTGACTGTTTTTTCTGTTTCTTGCTTACCGGCGCAATGATTGATGATTTGGTGCAAATATTGTTTCAACGTGTGCAGCAGCTGTTTCATTGTTGTTGTTTGGAAGCGGCTTGGCGGATAGCTCAAATTGAAATACAGCTGATTTTGCGTCACCATGGCGCTCATTTCCAGCGTTTGCTCGCGCTGCCATGTGGGCGTGATGTCTTTTCCGCTTGCAAGCCCTGAAAAGCTGAACATTTGTTGGTGTTCTGTATCATTGAATTGCCCTAAATAGTTAAAACCGATCTCAGGCGCTTTGCCAAACTGGATCGTTTTCCGTTCCGAGTCTGTTAAATATTTCAAAATTCCATATCCAATTCCTTTATCCGGTATTTTGCCAAGCGTGTCTTTGACTGTTTTCACCGCCATCCCCAGCTCGCCTTCAGCTGCATGTAAATCAATTAACACAGGATACATTGAGGTGAACCAGCCGACCGTCCGGCTGATATCCAATTCAGGAAGGATGTGTTCCCTCCCGTGTCCTTCCATCGCAATGCGCAGTTTCCTCTCCCCCGTCCAATCGCACAATGCTAACGATGCGGCCGTCAGCAGAATATCCTGGGTGTCTGTGCTGTAGGCTTTGTTGACCTTGTGGATTAAAACGTGTGTGTCTTCTTCTGAAAGTGTGAAGCTCACCGTTTTCCGAATGTTGTCCGCAGCGCTTTGCGGTTTTTCGCAAGGAAGTAAAGCAGCTTTTTCTTCTTCAACAGTACGCCAATACGATTCTTCGCGAATGATCTTGCTGCTCTCTGCGTATTCCGCAAGCCGGTTTGCGAAGTATTGGTATGAGTCCGTTTTCCGTGGAAGCTGGACCGGTTGTCCTGTGGCTGCCTGACTGTATGCTGTTGATAAATCCTCAAGCAAAATCCGCCATGACACCCCGTCGACGACCAAATGATGAATGGTGAGAAATAAATAAGCTCCCGACATTGTGTTGTACAAGCCTGCTTTTAGTAAAGGGCCTTTTTGCAAATGGATACTGCGCTGTAAATCAGCGACTTCGTTTTCAATCATGTTCTCCCATTGTGCTGCTTTAGAAAGGTCTGCTATGTTCAGGCTGTAAAGTTCGCCATGAATTCCCCGGTTGATTTGTTTCAGCTGTCCGCCTTCATTGCTGACTGTCATGCGGAGGGCATCATGATGGACAACAAGATGCTGTAAAGCCGTCCGCAGCGGTTGTTCCTGAAATCCTTCTGAGCTGTGAAGCATGACAGATTGGTTGAAATGATGCCGCTCTTCGATATGCTGCGCGAGGAACCAGCGCTGAACGGGCGTCCAAGAAACTTCCCCTTCAATCGGCCGCTGATCGATGATCCTCTCAGTCTTGCGGATGAGAGGTGCGGCTTCTTTGATGGTTGGATGGCGGAATAAGTCGCTTGCCGTGATTTTTAAGTCAAAACGTCCAAGGCGTGCAGATACTTGGAGGGCTTTAATCGAATCGCCTCCCAGTTCAAAAAACGAATCCTCAATGCCGACTTTTTCAACGCCGAGAACCTCTTGCCAGATCACGGCAAGCCGTTCCTCCAACTGATTACGCGGAGGTGTATATGCTGTGTTGATCGTTGTGATCTCCGGTTCAGGCAGCACTCTTCTGTCGAGTTTTCCGTTAGATGTCAGCGGCAAGGCGGCAAGCTCAACCATATGCGCCGGGACCATAAACCCAGGCAATTGCTGAGAAAGAAGAGATCTGACTTTTTCGGTGTCCATTTCCGCTTGCAGGCTCATATAGGCAAGCAGTTCTTTATGTCCCGAGGAGCCGGTTCGCGCGATGACGGCTGCTTCTTTGACACCGTCAATCTGCCGCAATGCCGCTTCAATTTCTCCCAGCTCAATCCGGTAGCCGCGAATTTTTACTTGATCGTCCATCCGTCCGATATACTCAATCGTCCCATCCGGCAGCCAGCGGGCCAAATCACCGGTCCGGTACATTCGTTCACCAGGTGCGAAGGGATTCGGCACAAATTTTTCTTTCGTCAGTTCAGGTCTTCCGATGTAGCCTCTGGCTAGCCCATCCCCGCCTACGCATAATTCTCCGATGACGCCAATGGGTTGCAATGTCCTGCGGCTGTTGACAATATAAGCGGTAGAATTAGCGATTGGGCGGCCGATCGGTATTGAATGGCTGTACGCGCGTTCGATCTGAAAGCAGGTTGAGAACGTTGTATTTTCAGTTGGACCATAGCCATTCCATAGCAGCAGGTCTGGCGCCGCGTTGTGAACGCGGTTGATATGGTTTGGCGACAGTGCTTCTCCGCCGATAATCAATCTGGACAGGTCAGAAAATGTTCGTTCATTTTGTTCTGATAATTGATTAAATAAAGATGATGTCAGCCATAATGCCGTGATTCCGTTATGCTGTATGAATGTCTTGAGCTGATCGGAATCTAAATAAGTTTCTTTGTCACTGATGTATAAACGAGCGCCGTTTAATAGCGGTCCGAATATTTCAAATGTCATCGCGTCAAATCCCAATGACGCTGTCAATAAGAGCCTGTCCTCAGGTGTAAACGCCATATCATTGTTTTTCACGAGGCGGACGACGCCGCGCTGTTCAACCATTGCGCCTTTTGGCGTGCCCGTTGATCCGGATGTATAGATGATATAAGCGAGAGAATCAGGTGCGCCCCGCTGTTCGGGATTGCTAGCGGGGATTTCGGCCTCAAGCTGGATGTCTTCTATGAATAACCGTTTTCCAGTAATATGACATTCTAATTGATCTGATTGGAGGAGAATATCAGCTTTGCTGTCAGACAGCATCCATTCCAACCGTTCTGTCGGCATGTCTTCAGCGATGGGAAGATAGGCTCCGCCGGCTTTTAAAATGCCGAGAATTCCGACTGCAAGTTCAGGCGTGCGATTTGCTAATAACGCGACAACACTTTCTGAACCGACGCCATTTGCTCGCAGCGCAGCGGCTATTCTGTTGGCCCGTTCGTTTAGTTCCCGGTAAGTCAAGGTTTGTCTATCATGTATAACAGCCAGGGCGTGAGGTGTTTTGGCAGCTTGATGTTCAAATAAACGGCTGATTGTTTCGTGTTTCGGGTAGTCTTGTTTTGTCTGATTAAATTTGTGAATCAATGAGTTTGTCTCATGTTCATCCAATACATGGATATCTCCGAGATGAATGTTCTGATGTCCGATCACATGATTGAGAATATGAATATAGTAGGAAATCCATTTCTTGATCGTCTGTTTTTGATAGATGTCTGTGTTGAATTCAACATCAAAGCGGATTGTCCCTTGATCTTCTTCAGCTGCATAAAGGGTCATATCAAACTTTGAGACTTTATGGACGTTATGAGCTGCAGCCGCCAAATGCAAGTCATGTAGAGTCATTGATTCCCGTTCCATATTTTGCAGAACGAACATGACGTCAAACAGCGGATTGCGGCTCATATCACGGACGACACCGAGCTTGTCGACAAGCTCCTCAAACGGATAATCCTGATGCTCGAATGCCTCAAGCGCCGTTTGGCGCACTTCTCTTAATAAATCGCTGAAACGTTTGTTTTCTGTCGGATGCGTTCTCATCGCCAATGTGTTGACAAACATGCCGATGACAGGCTCTAAGTCTTTGTGCGGCCGTCCGGCGATCGGCGAACCGATGATGATGTCTTCCTGTCCGCTGAGGCGCGCAAGAAGTGTGCTGTATGCGGCGAGAAGGACCATATAAAGGGTACAGCCATTGTCGCGGGCAATCTTGTAAAGATCGGCTGAAGTGTCCGCATCAAGTGAAAAGGACACCTGATCCCCGGCAAAGCTTCGTACCGCAGGACGGGCGTTGTCGGCCGGGAGCTCCAGCACCGGCAGCTCGCCTGAGAGCTGCTTCAGCCAATAGGCTTCTTCGCTTTGATACCTTTCCCCTTGTTTGAATGTCTGTTGCCAGACGGCGTAGTCTTTATATTGGATCCGCAGCGGAGCCAGCGTCCGGTTTGCGTACAGCTCGCCGAACTCGCGGATCAAGGTGTTCACGGACACCCCGTCGGAAATAATGTGATGCATGTCCACCAATAGAAGGTGGCGGTCATCCGACTCTTTGACGAGAGCAGCGCGGAACAGCGGCGCTTCTTGAAGCTGGAACGGACGGACAAAATCTTCAGCCGCCGCTATCTCCATGAGCTGAAATGGGGCATCATCATGGATGCGCTGGACAGGCTCACCGTCTGTCCCGGTTTCAAACGACGTCCTGAGCGACTCGTGGCGCTTGATCAACTCCCTGAAAACTGTATCAAGCCGCACGCGATCGAGCGGACCCGTCAACTCGAGCGCCGCCGGCATATTGTAGCCGACACCGCCGTCTTCCAGCTGCTGGAGCACGTACATCCGCTTTTGCGCCGATGACACCGGGTACGTGTCCCTTTTTTCCGTCGGTTCAATCCCCGCATAAGGGCTCTCATCCAATTCCTGAATGACGGCTGCGAGCTCTTTTAGTGTCGGCTTGGCGAAGATCTCCTTCAGCGGCACCTGCACGCCAAACACTTTGGCAATGCGGGAGACGAGCGCTGTCGCCTTCAGCGAGTGGCCGCCTCGTTCGAAAAAGTGATCGTGAGTGCCGACAGGGCCGTTTTTCAGCACCTCTTCCCAAAGCTGGGCGAGCTTCATTTCCGTGATGTTTCGCGGCGCGGTGTAAGCGCCGCGCTCAACCGCTCCGTCTGGAGCGGGCAGCGCTTTGCGGTCGAGCTTTCCGCTCGGTGTGACAGGCCACTCCTTCATCTCGATGAAGGAAGAAGGCATCATGTAGGCCGGCAGGCGCTTGGCCAGCTCTGCCCGAACAGTCTGTTGGTCTTGACCTTCAATATAGGCATAAAGTGCGGTTTCCTCTCCTTCTGTCCGTACGGCAACCGCCGCTTCCCGCACCCCGTCGATCTGTCGAAGCACCGCTTCGACTTCTCCCGGTTCGATCCGGTAGCCGCGGATTTTCACTTGACCATCCGTGCGGCCCAGCCATTCAACAGTGCCGTCTGGGAGCCATCTCGCTAGGTCCCCTGTTTGATACATGCGTTCTCCTGGATAAAACGGATCATCGAGAAACCGTTCTTTTGTCAGCTCCGGCCGATTCAAGTAGCACCTGGCGACACCCGCGCCTGCGATATACAGTTCTCCGGCCACCCCTGCTGGCTGGACGGCTTTCTCACTGTCTAAAATATAAAGGCGCGCCCCTGGTACAGGTTTTCCGATCGGAAGCCGCATCCGTTCTCTGTCTTTTTGGTCGTCGTACAGATAAAATGCGGCATCCACGGTAGCTTCTGTCGGCCCATAGCCGTGAATGACCGCAGTCTCCGGCAAAGTGCGGGCAAACCGCGCGGCTGTCTGGGGAGCGAGCGCTTCACCTCCGGCGAATACGCGCTTGAGGGTTTTCGCAAGGCTTGTCCTTTTCTCCTCTGTATCCATCTCCACCTGGTCTAAAAAGCTGTTGGCCATCGCCGGGATAAAATGCGCCGTCGTCACACCTTCATTGGCGAAAGCTTCTGTCATCAAAGCAGGATCCTTCTCCCAGCCCGGCGGAAGCAAATACACGGAGGCGCCGGGAATCATCCACCAAAACAACTGCCAGATCGAAGCATCGAATGAAAAGGATGACTTCAGCACGATGACATCGTCTTCGCTTAATGGGAACTGCCGCTGCATCCCGGACAAAAAGGCGACAGCCTGGCGGTGCTCAACCGCGACCCCCTTCGGTGTCCCGGTTGAACCGGATGTATAGATGACATAGGCGAGTGAGCCGCCATCTGTATGGGCGCAAACCGATTCTGTCTCTGCTGGTTCTGTTTGAAGTGATGACAGGTTGACCTCAAGCGTTTCCCCGGAAAAGCTTGAGACGGATAAACCCGGCCCTGTGATGAGAAGCTTGGCGCCGCTGTCGCTCAGCATGTAGTGAAGCCGTTCTTCAGGATAGCTTGGATCAAGCGGCACGTAAGCGCCGCCGGCTTTCAAAACAGCCAGCACGGCGATCACCATCTCCGGTGAACGCTCGGCGAGCACGCCGATCACACTTTCTTTGGTGACACCTTTCTTCTTCAGCCGGAGGGCGAGTTGATTTGTATACTGATCAAGCTCTCGGTACGTTAATATACCGCCGGAAAAACGAACCGCCGGCATGTGCGGTGAGAGAGCCGCGCGGCGGGTGAATAAACCATTCAGCGTCGACGCCAAAGGAATAGCGGGCTCTGTTTGATTGAATTCGTACAGCATCTCTCTGACAGTTTCTTCGCCAAGCAATGAAATTTGCGCTATTTGTCGATTGGGATCAGCGATGACAGAATCGATGATATGCCGCAAATACAGTTCGATTTTTTTCATCATGGCTGGATCATACTGCCCGATATCAAAATTTATGCGAATATAAAGAGAGCTTCCCGGAATGATTTTAATGCTGCATCCGTAGTTGGTTACCTCTTCCATCGCGAAGTCCTCGACTGTGAAATCGAACGCACCGGCTTGATTCAGTCCTTCAATTTCGCGCTGGGTCGGTATGTTTTCAAATACGATAATATGGTCAAACAGCTCCTGTTTCAGCGTGCTCTGTGCCTGAATATCATATAAAGGATAATAACTGTACGCTTCCGCTTTCAATGTCTCCTGCTGTAAATGACTGACCAATTCCGAAAACGAATATGTCCCGCTTTTGACCCGGACGGGAATGGTGTTAATAAAAAGCCCGACCATTTTTTCTACGTCATCAAGATCAGACGGCCTCCCGGAAATAACTGAGCCGAAGACTGCGTCATCACAGCGATTGACCTTTTGCAGAACAATTCCCCATAATGCCTGAAAAACCGTGTTCAGCGTCGCACCTGCGTTCAAGGCTAATTTTTGCAGCCCTTCAGTCTGTTCTTTAGATATTGTAAATTCAATCTGCTCAAGACCTCTTCTTGAGGATGTCGATGTTTTGGGCAGTGATGTGGTTTGTTTGACATTGACAAGCCTTGTTTTCCAGAAGTTTTTAGCTTCCTTTCGATCTTGGCGCATCAGCCATTGAATATACTTGCTGAACGGCTGAACCGGTTCAAGATCAGGAAGCTGTCCTTTGCCTAAAGATTTGTAAATCGTCAGAAATTCTTTCATCACAATACCAAAGCACCAGCCATCCATTAAAATATGGTGATGGCTCCAAATACAGTCGTATTGTTCGTGTTCCCTTTTTAAGATGGATACTCTCATAAGGGGATCTGTTTGCAAATCAAATCCTTTTTTCTTGTCATCTTGTTTGAATTGATCGACAAATGCTTCTTTAGCCGCCACATCTAAATGAGAAATGTCCACAAATTGAAGGCGGATGGGCCGTCTTTTCAGCACGACTTGGCGCGGTTTTGCTACGTTTTTGTGTACAAACGTCGTGCGGAAAATATCATAGCGCTCAATGATCGCATCTAAACTTTTTTGAAACCGTTCTGTATCAAGCGGACCGTTTATCGTAAATGATGCCTGTTCAAAGTAGGCCCTCGACTCCTGATCCAACAGTGAATGAAACAGCATGCCCTCCTGCATAAAAGATAACAGATATATATCTTGTATTTCCGGTTGCTGCACCATCAGCGACTCTCCTTTTCTATAGTTTATGGACGGCTCCCATAATGTCGCTCAGATCCTCCAATGTTAAATCTTCATCAGTGAAGTCAGTTGCACTTCTTTCTTGGTTTTCTTTATCTGTGCAATGCTTGATGATATGTTCAAGAAAAAATTGAACATGGTCTGCCAGAGCTTGTACTGTTTCTTTTTTATATTGAAGCCGGTTATAGACAAAGTGCATGACGAGACATTCTGAAGATACGGCGCCGCTGATATCGAGAAGATAAGGCCGCTCCCAATCCGGACTGACCTCATGCCCCGCTTTGACCGGGGAAATGTGAAACCCGCTCGACTTGATATCTTCGTCAAACTGTCCCAAATAGTTAAAGCTGATGTCAGGACACTGGGAATCTGCAGGTTCCCACATGTCACTGATGTATTTCAGCACCCCGTAGCCGACGCCCTTATACGGAATACGGCGCAACATGTCTTTTGTCCGTTTGATATGGTAGCCGATCCGCTCATGATCATCTGTGTAATCCGGAAGGCTTGCATCGAGTAAAACAGGATAAATCGAGGTAAACCAGCCGATCGTCCGGCTGATATCGATATGCTCCAAATGCGCTTCTCTTCCATGGCCTTCCAAGCTGATTTTGAATCGATCATTGCCGGTCCACTTGTGAAGCGCAAGACCTAACGCGGCAAGTAATATGTCATTTGTATCTGTCGTATACGGCTTGTTTACGGTGGTTAACAGATGCTCTGTTTCTTGTTTTGTCAGCCGAATATCTATGGCGTCTGTATCTTTAAGCAGATTCGCAGGAACTACGGCATCTTTCGGAAGCGGTTTAACTATCGTTTTTTCCCTCTCAGTCCAGTAATCTATTTCCCGTAATAGCTGTTGACTTGTTGCGTAATCAGTCAGCTGCTTGGCGTAGGTTTGATAGGAATCCGTCTTTTCCGGAAACACGATTTCTTTTCCTTCCAGCGCCTGTTTGTATCCGGTGGTCAAATCTTCAAAGAGGATGCGCCATGATACTCCGTCGATGACAAGATGATGAATCACAAGCAGCAAATGGTCGCCGTCCGATCCGCGAAAAACCCCGGCTGAAACAAGCGGCCCTGTCTGAAGCTGAATCGACTTCTGGATATGCTCCGCCGCTTTTCCAATCATCACATGTTCTTGAGCTAATGCACCTGCCTCTCTTACATCAAGCAGTTCAAACGAAAACAGCTCCTCTTTGGCAAGATCTTCGGCTCTGTTGTACTGTACTAAACCTCCGTCTTGATATCCGCACACCATCCGCAGTGCGTCATGATGGATCACGATATGGGTCAGCGCTTTTTGCAGAGCCGTTTCATCAAATCGTGCCGCGCTGTACAGCATGACAGATTGATGAAAGTGATCATGTGACAAAGATTGTGAGAAAAACCATTGCTGCACAGGCGTCAGCGGCACTTCGCCGCTGATGGGAGCTTGATCAATCACGCGCCGGACTTTCGTTACCCGCTTTGACAGCTCGCCAAGCGTCTGATGCGTAAACAGATCGCGAACTGTTGTTTCATAGCCCCGCTGCTTTAGCCTTGCGCATACTTGCAGCGCTTTAATAGAATCTCCGCCAAGGTTAAAGAAATGAGCGTTCACACCGAGCTCATCCGTTCCTAAGAGCTCCCCCCAAATCTCAGCCATCATCTGTTCAATATCGTTTCTTGGGCTTAGATCTTCGCCGGTGCTCTCATTCGCCGCCGGTTCTGGCAGCGCTTTTTCATCAAGCTTGCCGTTAGCCGACAGCGGCAGTTCGTCAACCTGGATGATTCGCGCGGGTATCATATATTCTGGAAGGATCATTCTGAGAGAGGCGCGAATGTCGGTTTCATTCAGGTTTTGCGCCGCTTTCACTACCGCATATCCATAGATCGATTGCCGCCCGTCTTTGTCATATCTTGTTATGACTGCTGCTTCTTTGACTGGAGGGAGATCTTGAAGGGCGCTCCTGATTTCTCCCAATTCAATCCGGTATCCTCTGATTTTCACTTGGGCATCTTTTCTGCCGACATATTCCAGTTCGCCGTTTGGCAGCCTTTTGACGATGTCTCCCGTACGATAAAGGCGTTGTCCCTGAACATACGGATTTCTGATGAATCGGGAACCGGTCAGTTCATCCCTGTTGATATACCCTCTTGCGACTCCTTCGCCTGCGATATACAGTTCCCCCGGTACACCGACGGGCTGCAGGTTCATATAGGCGTCCGTGACATAGGCTTGAAGGGTTGCCAGCGGTTTTCCGATATTGCTTTTATTGTGTTGAATGTCGGTTCGAGTTAACTTTTTAAACGTTGCGTGCACCGTTGTTTCGGTAATGCCGTACATATTGATGAGATCCGTTTCTGGATACTTCTCATTCCAGTTCATCAACATCCCGGGCTGCAAGGCTTCCCCGCCGAAGATGACATAGCGGAGCTGCAAGCGGTCCGAATGCCGTGATTCTTCATCGATAAGCCCGCGAAAAGCTGTAGGTGTTTGGTTTAGCACAGTTACGCCTTCTTTTTGTAAAAGCAGCCGATAGACATGGGGATCACGGGCGGTTTCTTTTGGCACAATGACAATCTTTCCGCCGTGTAAAAGTGCGCCGAATATTTCCCAGACCGAGAAATCGAAACAGTAGGAATGGAACAGCGTCCAGACGTCCTGAGGCCCGAATGAAAAAGGCAGATCGTTATGTTTGATCAGGCTGACCACATTGCGGTGTTCAACCATTACACCTTTCGGCTTTCCTGTTGTTCCCGATGTGTATATCACATATGCCGGCTGTTCGGCGGATATAGGCTGGCGCAGTCTTTCCCCTGCGGCTTTCTTTGCCTCGCCAATATATAAAATAGGCATGTCAATGGTTTCGTCCCATTGTTGTCCTGAGTGGGTCAGCAGTAATTGCGCCCCGCTGTCATCCAGCATAAAGCGGATCCGCTCAGCTGGATAATCAGGGTCGATCGGCAAATAGGCGCCTCCCGCTTTTAAAATGCCGAGAATGCCAACCAGCATATCCAGCGAGCGTTCTGTCATCAAACCGACCACTTGCCCTGAACCGATACCATGTTCATTCAGCATGGCCGCTGTCCGTTCGGCCTTTTCATTAAGTTCCCGGTAAGTCAGCTGCCGATCATCGATCACGGCGGCTACTCGATTCGGAATGGCCGCTGCCTGTTTTTCAAATAGACTCGCGATGTTCTCGTGTCTCGGATATTCAGCCGTCTGCCCGGCAGGACTTACTAGCATGTCCTTTTCTTTAGCGGTCAGCATTTGCATGTCGGACAGCTTCATGTCATGATTGGCCGACATGCTGCCGATGAGTTCTTTAAAATGATCAGACCACCGTGAAATCGTTGCTTTTTCAAATAAGGCGGTACTGTACTCAAAATGGCAGCTGATCGTGCCGTCATCATGTTCTTCGGCATACAAAGTCAAATCAAATTTTGATATGTGATGCGGAATTTTATGTGAAAAAAGCGTCAGCTCCGGTAATTCCATCTTGAAATCATCGCTGTTTTCAAGCACCAGCATGGCGTCAAAAAGCGGGTTGCGGTTCACTTCTCGAGGGACATCAAGATGTTGGACGAGCTCCTCAAACGGATAATATTGGTTGTCAACAGCCTCTAGAGTCAGTGTTTTGATCTCCTCCAAATATGTACGGACTGTTTTATTTCCTTCAGGCTTGCTTCGCATGGCCATTGTATTCACAAACATGCCAATAACCCCGTTAAGTTCAGCGCGGCCTCTCCCAAGCGCCGGAGAGCCGATAACAAGATCCTCTTGCCCGCTCAGTTTAGAAAGAAATATCGAGAAACCAGCCAAAAACACCATATATAATGTGGAACCGGTCTCGTCCATTAGCTGATGCAGCTTGTCCGCCGTTTCCCGGTCAAGGGATGTGGTCAAAGTGTCACCGCTAAAATCGGGAAGAAGCGGCCGTTTATGATCAAGCGGCAAATCCAGTACAGGCGATGTTCCCTTCAGCATGTCCAGCCAATAATTTTTTTGGCTGCTGAATGCTTCAGCGGAAAATTGTTCATTTTGCCATACGGCGAAATCCTTATATTGCAGTGTTAATGGAGGCAGCTCTTTGCCGCTGTAAATGTCGACAAACTCTTGAATGAATGTGCCCATAGACGCTCCGTCAGCGATGATATGATGCATATCAAGAAGGAAATAATGCCGGTCTTCGCTAAGCGCGGCCAAGCTGACTCTGATCAGCGGAGCTTTTTCAAGATCAAACGGCTGAACGAACGACTCCATCATGTCATTGAGCGAACCCTCGGATTGGATTTGCAGCTCTGTCCATTTCACTTCTGCAGCTGAAACGATTCTTTGCATCGGCTCCCCGTCGTGTAAAACAAACGAAGTACGCAATGCTTCATGTCTGTTGACTAATGTTGCGAAAGCTTCTTTCAAGCGCTTCCGGTTCAGTGTTCCGCGCAGCTCTAAGCAAGCGGGCATGTTGTAGCTTGTACTGTCTTTTGCCAGCTGATGAAGGGCATAAATCCTTTTTTGTGTGAAAGATAAAGGGTACAGATCTTTTTCCGGCGCTGGCTGTATCTCTGGGCAGATATCCCTTGTCATCTGCTCTATTGCACCAGCCATGCTTTCAATCGTCGGATGTGAAAAGACATCGCGAATCGGCAGCTGAACATGCAGCCGCTGATAGATTTTTGAGACAAGCGCCGCCGCTTTAAGAGACTGTCCGCCCAATTGAAAGAAATCATCTCGTATGCCGACCCGCTCCCGTTTCAACACTTCCTGCCAAATCGAAACAAGCTCTGTTTCAAGCAATGTGCGGGGAGCTTTCGACATGATGTCTGCTCCGCCTGAATGTGCCGGCTCTGGAAGACCGGAGCGATCAAGCTTTCCGCTCGTTGTAAGCGGCATGTTGGGCAGTATTGTAAAGCTGTCCGGCATCATATAGGCCGGCAATTTTCCGGTCAGTGCTGCATGCAGGTCCAAGCGCCCTGTTTCCTTTTGCAATACAACATAAGCCGCAAGCTCCTGTTCTCCATCGGCTGTGGTGCGTACGATTGCCGCCGCGTCTTTCACACCAGAAATGCTGCGGAGCGCAGATTCAATTTCTCCTAGTTCTATTCTGAATCCTCTGACTTTCACTTGGTGATCCAAGCGTCCAAGGTATTCGATCGTTCCATCCGGCAAAAAGCGCGCCTTATCCCCTGTCCTGTACAGCCGTTCTCCTTCATGAAAGGGGTGGGTGGTAAAGGCTTGATCTGTCAATTCCTTTTGCTGAAAGTACCCTTCAGCCAGACCTTTTCCTGAAATGCATAATTCACCGGCTGCTCCGATCGGCTGAAGCAGGCTGCCGTGCATGATATAGACAGATGTATTGGCAATCGGCCGGCCGATTGTCAATCGCTCACTTTTCTGAAGATCCCGAAGCACCGTCGTCGACACGCTGTTTTCTGTCGGTCCGTATTCGTTTATCAGTTCGGAGTTGCTGCAAATGTCGCGGCTTAAGGTGATTAAATCAGGTGTCACGGCTTCCCCGGCGAATGTCACAACCCGGAGTGTTTCCGCGTCTTTTTTTGTCAAGGTCTCCAGCAGTACGCGGTATAAGGAAGGAACGATGAGCAGATGGCTGACGCCGTGCCGGGCGATGATTTGTTGAATCGCCAGGGCATCTTTTGCATCATCTTCATCTGTCAGCAAGACGCAGGCACCTGACAGAAGCGGTGTGAACAGACTTGTTACGGACCCGTCAAACACATATGAAAAGAGATGGAGCGCGATATCACGGTCTGTCATGTTGTATTCTTCCCGTCTCCATTGCAATGTATTGGAAATGCTTTCATGGCTGACGAGCACACCTTTCGGCTGCCCGGTTGTCCCCGATGTATAAATGATGTAAGCCCAATGTCCGCTGCCCGGCTGTATGGAAAGAGAAGCTGTTGGTTGAACAGCTGTTTCTTCAATTGTGACAATCCTCCCCTTGTAATCCACAGGAACGAACGGGAGCAGTTCTTGTTCCGTAACCAGCAAAGAGGATTGGCTGTCATGTAAGAGAAATGAAAGCCGCTCAGGCGGATGATCCGGATCAAGCGGCAGATACGCACTGCCGGACTTCCAGATACCGAGAATAGCTGCGACTGTCTCTTTTGACCGACGCAACATCACAGCGGCAACTTGATTGGGACGGCTGCCTTGATCCCTTAGCGCATGAGCGATTTGATTTGCCCGTTCATCTAATACACGGTAGCTCCAGCTTGTTTCATTCAATCTCAGCGCCTCTTGTTCCGGTAATTTGGCCGCTTGCTCTTCAAACAGTTCATAAACCGTTTGGTCCGGGTAAAAACGCTGTTTGCCGTGAAAAGCATGAATCTGTTTTTCTTCTTCAAATGGCACGAGATTAATACTTGTGATCAATCGATCGGGATCTGACAGTACACATTTGATCACTTCATTTACATGACCTTGAACCCGAAGTATGTCTTTTGTATCATAGACCTCGGCGTTGTAGCTGAATTTCATATAGAACGTCTCACCCGGAACAATGACGACGTTCAAGTCGTAATTGGTTTCCTCTGACATGGAAAAATGGTCAAGATCAAGCGCGTTTTTCTCCGATTCCTGCCAGCAGTTTACCGCTTTCTGCATTTGGACGGGATAATTCTCAAATACAAGGATATGATTGATCAGGTCTTTGTTTAAGCCGCTTTCGTTTTGAATCTCATAGAGTGGATAATAGCCGTGATCTTCACAAGTCAGGATGTCTTTTTGCACCTGTTTGGCGAGCGAAGAAAATGACATGCCTGCGGAAGAACGAATCCGGACAGGCACCGTGTTAATGAACAGTCCGGCCATTGATTCGATTCCGTCAATGGCTGAAGGCCTTCCTGAAACAACCGCGCCAAATACAGCGTCATCAGTCGCATTGTAGCGGTGCAAAAGCAAGCCCCACATACTTGTAAACAACGTGTTTAACGTCACACCCAATCGCCTTGCTAAATCGGAAAGTTTTTCAACGGTTTCCGGCTTCAGTGAAAATTGAAGGTGCTTCGGCGTATAAACGCCTTCTGTTGTTTTGCTTTTTGTGCCGGGGACTGAGACAGACTCCCCATATCCATTCAGATAATCGGACCAGAAGGCTGCTGTTTTTTCTCTATTCTGACTGTGGAGCCATGTCATGTATGTGCTGTAAGGCGCCGGCTTTCCAAGACGGATAGCCCGGCTGTTTCTTATAGCGTAGTACATGTGGAAAAAATCTTGCAGCACAATACCTAAGCTCCATCCATCCATCATGATGTGGTGGTGGGTCCAGACGCATGTGTGTCGGTTTTCTCCTGTTTGATAAAGGGTCAGTCGCATTAATGGGCCTTTTTGCAGGTCGAATCCTCGGAGCCGATCTGCTTGTTTGCGGCTCTTTATCAAAGTTTGCTGCTGTTCAGTCGTCAAGGCAGAAATATCCTCCGTCTGAACCGGTACTTTTCGGTGTGATAGAACGACTTGCTGCGGCCCGTCCAGATCAGGCACCTCTTTTATATAAATCGTTCTGAAAATGTCATAGCGGTCAATCAATAGATCCAGACTCTTCTGAAATGAATCCAGACACAAATCACCACTAATGGTGAAGGAAATTTGTTCAACATAGGCGTTTGAATCAGGATGAAGCAGTGAATGAAACAGCATTCCTTCCTGCATATACGACAATGGATAGATATCTTGAATTTCTGTCTCTTGCGCCATGAATTTCACACACCTTTCCGGCGAAATTAAAGATCTTTTACGAGATTGGCAATGCTTGATAATGAAGCGGAAGTCAATTGTTTATTGCTGAAATCGCTCAAAGTTTTTTCACGTTTTTTCTTAGCGGAACAATGCTCGATCACCTCACAAAGGCGGTCATGGAAGCTGTCCATAAATGTTTCAATCGTACGCCGGGAAAAGACGTCGGTATAGACAGCTTGAATATCAAGCTGATGATTGATGACCATGGCATTGATGTCCAAATCAAATTCTCTGGGCCGCTCTTCTGCAATGTTATGGCGCGGCTGATAAGGAGACATCCGCATCATTCCCTCAAGACCGTCGAACTGTCCGAGATAATTAAAGCAGACTTCAGGGTCACGATGCTGAATACGTTGGGACGATTGCAAGAGCCCGTATCCTGTTCCATGGTTCGGCACGCGTCTCATCATGTCTTTCACGGTTTTTATACGACAAGCGGTTTTTTCGCTTGAATCCCCCGACGCGCTCATATTCAGAAGAACCGGATAAATCGAGGTGAACCATCCTACAGTTCTGGAAATATCGATGTCTGGAACATGTCCTTCCCTTCCATGCCCCTCAACACTGACAAGGACTTGCTCATGTTTCGTCCAATCGGTAAGCGCCATGCCCAAGGCTGCCAGCATCAGTTCATTCACCTCTGTGCCATATGCCTGTTTTGTTTCAAACAGCAGCTGGTTTGTCAGCTTCACGCTTAACATGCGAGAGTCGGTGAGCGCCTTTTTTTGCAGCCTTTCCGCATTCCTGTGACCGTCTTTTGGCAATGCGGCCGTTTCAAAAGACATCACATGTTCCCAATATGCCGCTTCCTCAAGCAGCTCTTTGCTTGTTGCCAATGGATATAGGCTGTTTGCATATGTTACGTAAGAGTCGCTCTTCTGCGGCAATTTGATTTTTCTGTCTGCTAAAGCTTGCTGATAAGCTGTCTGTAGATCCTCAAGCAAAATTCTCCATGACACACCATCCACAATCAGATGATGAACCGCGATCAGCAGATGATCTGCATCCCGCAATCTAAACAAACCGATGTGAAAAAGGGGCCCTTTGTCCAAACGCATAGACTGCTGTATTCGTTTTTCCTCTGCTTCTATGCGTTCGGCAATCTGCGTCTCGTCGGTGAGGTCTACGGTCTTAAGCGTAAATCCGTCCCCATCCGTTTGGCTGATTCCGCGGTTATATTGAAGGACGCGTCCGCTATCGTCTTTCTTAAACATCATCCGCAGTGCGTCATGATGCTTGATTAAGGCGGAAACGGCCCGGCGCAGTGCGGTCTCGTTCAATCTTTCCTCACTCGTGAGCATGACTGCATGATTGTAATGGTGTTCAAAAGCGCCAGGGTAGGCAAAAAACCTTTGCTGGACAGGTGTTAACCTGGCATTTCCTTCAACAGGTCCCTGGTCGGCGATGGATGCCGCCGGAGTCAGATGACTTGCCAGTTCTTCAATGGTTGGAAATTGAAATAAATCCCGAATCGTCATATCCCATCCTTCAGCGGCAAGACGAGCCGATACTTGCAGCGCTTTAATAGAGTCTCCCCCCAGCTGAAAGAAGGAGTCCGTAATGCCGGCTTGCCGGACATGGAGCACATCCTCCCAAATCCGGCATAACAATGCTTGTTTTTCATTGTTCGGAGCATGGTAGGTTTGCGATCGCTGAACAGGTGCAGCTGGCAAAGCGTCTTTATCCAGTTTTCCGTTAAATGTCAGCGGCATTTTTTCTAAACCGACAAAATGAGCCGGAATCATGTAAGCCGGAAGCTCTTTCGCCAAGGCTAGACGCAGATCATGGATGTCGGCTTCTTTAGGAACGATGTATGCTGCCAAATAGGCTTTCCCGTCGATATCTTTTTGAACCGCGACTGCCGCTTCTTTGACTTGTTCGTTCTTCAAAAGCACATTTTCGATTTCTTCAGGCTCAATTCTGTATCCCTTTATTTTGACTTGTTGATCAAGACGCCCATAAAGACGAAGGGTGCCGTCTGGAAGCCAGCAGGCCTGATCTCCGGTTTGATACAGCGGCCGTCCTAGCGCTAAAGGATCGTTGAATTTGGCTTTTGATAACTCAGCTTTTCCCCAATAACCTTTGGCGACGCCTTCTCCCCCAATAAAGAGTTCCCCTGGGACGCCGATGGGTTGAACTTGTTTATCCTTGTTGAGAACGTACATTTGTACATTTGGGAGCGGAATGCCAATCGGTACAAAATCTTGATGAGGCTCTTTGCTCATCGTGATTTCATAATAGCTTGAATCAATGGTTGCCTCTGTTACACCATAGCTGTTGATGATCCGCATCTTTTGTCCGAATCGTTCATTGAGTGTATAAAAATCTTGTGCGCTGACGATATCTGAACCGAGAATAAGCACCTTTAAGCTTGGTAATGGGCATTTCCGGCGATAAACATATTCCATAAAGGGAACAATGAGGGCTGGTGTTGATTCCATTAATGTAATCTGCTGTTGATTCATTAGCTCACATAGCTGTTCAGGCTCAATTCGGACTTCATCCGGGCAAATCACAAGCGTTCCTCCGTTTAAGAATGCCCGGGCCATGTCTCCTGCAAAGACATCAAACGAGAAACTGGCCATTTGCAGCACTCGCGCTGGTATGTGGTCAAGCTCATATATGCTGCGCCAAGCAAGCGCTGCATGTGTGAAATTGCGATGTCTGACTTCGACTCCTTTTGGTGTTCCTGTTGTTCCTGAAGTATAGATGACATAGGCAGTATCTTCAGGAGTTGCTGTTGAAACAATATGTCCCCCGTATTCGTCATCATCCTGTTCATGGTCAAGATGAATGTAAGGCATGCTGCCATCTGTCAGAAGTGAAGCGAGATCTATATATTCAGACTGGACTAGAAGCACAGATGCTTCGCTGTCTTTTAATAAAAACCGAATTCTTTCCTCTGGATAATGAGAATCTATCGGGATATACGCCCCTCCCGCTTTCATCACGGCCAAAACACCTATGATGGCTTCAATCGAACGATTGGCCAAAATCGCCGCTCGTTTTCCAGGACCGATTCCGGCTGTTTGAAGCATCCGCGCCAGCCGATTGGCTCGATCATTCAGCTGGTGATAGCTGATCTGTTTCGCGCCTTCAATGATGGCGATTTGCTGAGGGTTTTCAGCTGTTTTTCTTTCAAACAGCTCGTGAAACACCCCATTTCGTTCTGGAATATGAAGGTGTGTGTGATTAAATTCCACAAGAATTTGCTGTTGATCTGCATCGTTCAGCATATTGATGCGCGAAAGATTTGTCTCGGGCTGATTGGCGATATGGCGCAAAAGTTTAAGCAAATGTTTCATCCAGCGCTCGATAGTTGGTTTGAAGAAAAGATCGGTGCTGAATTCCATTTCGAAATGGATGTTTCCATCAGATTCGCAAGCGGTCAATGTAAGGTCAAAAATAGATACTTGGTGGGCAAATGTTTGGACGCGCTTGACTTGAACCCCGGATAATTCCATTTCGCTCTGTTCCATATTTTGCAAAATAAACATGGCGTCAAACAGCGGATTGCGGCTCATATCACGGACGACGCCGAGCCTGTCGACAAGCTCCTCAAACGGATAATCCTGATGCTCGAATGCCTCGAGAGCCGTTTGGCGGACCTCTTTTAAGAAATCAGTGAAACGTTTGTTTTTTGCCGGATGCGTTCTAAGCGCCAATGTGTTGACAAACATGCCGATGACAGGCTCTAAGTCTTTGTACGGCCGCCCGGCGATCGGTGAACCGATGATGATGTCTTCCTGTCCGCTGAGGCGCGCAAGGAGCGTGCTGTATGCGGCGAGAAGAACCATATAAAGGGTGCAGCCGTTTTCGCGGGCGATCTGGTAAAGGCCTGCTGAAGTGTCCGCATCAAGTGAAAAGGACACATGATCTCCGGCAAAGCTTCGCACCGCAGGACGGGCGTTGTCGGCCGGAAGCTCCAGCACCGGCAGTTCGCCGTCGAGCTGCTTCAGCCAATAGGTCTCCTCGCTTTGATACCTTTCCCCTTGTTTGAATGCCCGCTGCCAGACAGCGTAGTCTTTATACTGAATCCGAAGCGGGGCCAGCGTCCGGTTGGCGTACAGTTCGCCAAATTCGCGGATCAGTGTGTTTACAGACACCCCATCGGAAATAATGTGATGCATGTCCACCAATAGAAGGTGGTGCTCCTCCGCTTCCTTCACAAGAGCGGCGCGGAAAAGCGGCACTTCTTGAAGCTGGAACGGACGGACAAAGCCTTCAGCCGTCACCAACTCCATGAGCTGAAATGGGACATCATCATGGATGCGCTGGACAGGCTCGCCGTCTCGGCCTGTTTCAAAAGAGGTCCTGAGTGATTCGTGGCGCCTGATCAGCTCCCTGAAAACCGCATCAAGACGCGCGCGGTCGAGCGGACCTGTCAGCTTAAGCGCCGCCGGCATATTGTAGCCGACACCGCCGTCTTCCAGCTGCTGGAGCACATACATCCGCTTTTGCGCCGAGGACACCGGGTACGCCTCCCTTTTTTCCGCCGGTTCAATCGCCGCATAAGAACTCTCATCCAATTCCTGAATCACGGCTGCGAGCTCTTCCAGGGTCGGCCTAGCGAAGATCTCCTTCAACGGCACCTGCACGCCAAACACTTTGGCAATGCGGGAGACGAGCGCTGTCGCTTTCAGCGAGTGGCCGCCCCGTTCGAAAAAGTGATCGTGAATGCCGGCAGGGCCGTTTTTCAGCACCTCTTCCCAAAGCTTGGCAAGCTTCATTTCCGTGATGTTTCGAGGTGCGGTGTAAACGCGGCGTTCAGCCGCTTCACCGGGAGCCGGCAGCGCCTTGCGGTCGAGCTTTCCGCTCGGTGTGACAGGCCACTCTTTCATCTCAATGAATGATGAAGGGATCATGTAGGCCGGCAGGCGCTTGGTCAGCTCTGCCCTTACAGTCTGTTGATCTTGACCTTCAATATAGGCATAAAGCTCGGTTTCTGCACCTTCTGTCCGGGTGACAACCGCCGCTTCCCGCACCCCGTCGATCTGTCGAAGCACCGCTTCGACTTCTCCCGGTTCGATCCGGTAGCCGCGAATTTTCACTTGACCATCCGTGCGGCCCAGCCATTCAACAGTACCGTCCGGAAGCCATCTGGCCAGATCACCTGTCTGATACATGCGTTCCCCTGGATAAAACGGATCATCGAGAAACCGTTCTTCTGTCAGCTCCGGACGATTCAAGTAGCCCCTGGCGACACCCGCGCCTGCGATATACAGTTCTCCGGCCACTCCTGCTGGCTGGACGGCTTTCTCACTGTCTAAAATATAAAGGCGCGCCCCTGGTACAGGTTTTCCGATCGGAAGCCGCATCCGTTCCCTGTCTTTTTGGTCGTCGTACAGATAAAATGCGGCATCCACGGTAGCTTCTGTCGGCCCATAGCCGTGAATGACCGCAGTCTCCGGCAAAGTGCGGGCAAACCGCGCGGCTGTCTGGGGAGCGAGCGCTTCACCTCCGGCGAATACGCGCTTGAGGGTTTTCGCAAGGCTTGTCCTTTTCTCCTCTGTATCCATCTCCACCTGGTCTAAAAAGCTGTTGGCCATCGCCGGGATAAAATGCGCCGTCGTCACACCTTCATTGGCGAAAGCTTCTGTCATCAAAGCAGGATCCTTCTCCCAGCCCGGCGGAAGCAAATACACGGAGGCGCCGGGAATCATCCACCAAAACAACTGCCAGATCGAAGCATCGAATGAAAAGGATGACTTCAGCACGATGACATCGTCTTCGCTTAATGGGAACTGCCGCTGCATCCCGGACAAAAAGGCGACAGCCTGGCGGTGCTCAACCGCGACCCCCTTCGGTGTCCCGGTTGAACCGGATGTATAGATGACATAGGCGAGTGAGCCGCCATCTGTATGGGCGCAAACCGATTCTGTCTCTGCTGGTTCTGTTTGAAGTGATGACAGGTTGACCTCAAGCGTTTCCCCGGAAAAGCTTGAGACGGATAAACCCGGCCCTGTGATGAGAAGCTTGGCGCCGCTGTCGCTTAGCATGTAGTGAAGCCGTTCTTCAGGATAGCTTGGATCAAGCGGCACGTAAGCGCCGCCGGCTTTCAAAACAGCCAGCACGGCGATCACCATCTCCGGTGAACGCTCGGCCAGGACGCCGACCACGCTTTCTTTGGTGACACCTTTTTTCTTCAGTCGGACAGCGAGCTGATTGGTATACTGATCAAGCTCTCGGTACGTTAACATGCCACCGGAAAAACGAAGCGCCGGCATGTGCGGTGAAAGAGCCGCGCGGTGGGTGAATAACCCATGCAGCGTCGGCGCCAAAGGTTTAACAGAATCTGTTTGGTTAAACGTAAACAAAATTCTCTCCTTCTCGTCGGACTCGATCATATCAATGTTTTTAATCAGCTGATCCGGCTTCGCAAGCGCCTTTTCCACAACGGTTAAAAGATGGGATTGAATCCGTTTGATGTCATGTTTAGTAAACAAAGCCGTTTGATAATCAAAATTTAACTGAATGGTACCGGTGTCAAGGCGCTCTTTAATCGAAACAGACAGCTGATTGGCAGTGTGCCCGCTGAAATACATGGCCGTTTCATATTCGAAGCCATCCGCTTGTTGCCATTGCAGCGGCTGATACTGTATGGAAGTGACGATTAAATTTTGCAGATCATTATGCTGCTGTCTTAATTCGTTCATCAGCAGATTGTAGGGATATTTTTGATGGCGCATGACGGAAAGCTGTTCTTTCCCGATATTGGAGACAAAGGAAATAAAATCACAATCAGGATCAACCGCCATTCTGATTGGCAGTGTGCTGACAAACATACCGAGCATGCCTTTTTCCAGCCTGGAGGCGCGGTTTCCATAATAGGTCCCGATCACAATATCCTTGCTGGATGTCAGCCTGCTGATGCATATGTAAAACGAAGCCATAAACAGAGAAAGAATGCTGAGATGATGCTTTTCACAAAAGCGGCGAATCGATTCTGTCAAGGGATGGGCAAGAGTAAGTGTTTCTCTTATAGCCGTGGTGCTTTGTTGTTGAGTTACGGCTTTTTCTGTTAGTGAATAATGTGCTGGAATGGTTTGGTAGGTGTTTTTCCAAAATGAGCGGTCTTTTTCAAAACGGGAAGATTGCAAGTATTGCTGCTCTTTTTCGATATAAGTGAGATAGGAAGGTTCATGATGTTGAGGCAAGGGGTCATCCCGAATCATTTTTTGATAGATCTCAATCAGCTGATTGCCAAGCAGATTAAGAGAAATGCCATCCATTATCAGATGGTGGAATTTTGCATAGAGCCAAACTTCTTTGTCTGAAATCGCAAGCAGTGTGAATTGATAAAGCGGTGAATGAAACAGCTTAAACGGAATCGAAGTTTGATCGTCAATCCACTTGTCCCGTTCAGCCTTGCTGACTTCCGTAAAATCAATGGTCTCTATGGAAAGCGGGCGATGTTCAGCGAGATACAGCTCAGGCTCCGCTCCCTTCCCTTCTGTCAGCTGAAAATGAAGCGAATCATGGCAGGAAACTGAAAAGTCCAAAGCCCGCCGCAGCACATCTAGGTCGATAGCGCCCCTGAATTTGACACAGGCTGCGAGATTGCAGATGCTTGTCCCCGGATCTAGCAACTCGGTAAACCATACTCTCCTTTGAGCATGGGTCAAAGCGTAAGTTGTGTTTGTCAATGGAACCCCTCCATTTCAAATATAAGAGGATAAAGAAGTAAAATAGTTGCAGGTTTTATGACAATATATGACTGAATTATACGTATGGGATCATTGTAATACAAAATCGACAAAACACAACGATTTTAACAATAAATTCAATAATTTTTTAGAAAATGGTTATTTTATCTCTCAGGCAGTCTCCTTATCTCTACTGTTCATATCATGTAAAAAGCTCTCAGGATGAAGAACTAGTTCAAATAGAACAGGTGTACAGACGAGTGTATTAGGTCTTTTATATCATTTTATTCAAGAAGCAGTGGTAAAGATCTAATACACTTCAGTAATGAGTGAAAAGAAAATGAATTGTCATCAGTTATTCGAAAAAAAGAAGCTATCGGCTCATGTATTTTTGGAAAAATAACATCAAAAAAACTGCATCTTTACCAATCAAGATACAGTTTTTTGCTTGATTTTCAGAAGAGTAGTCTGAGTATGACATCCGGACCAATTGGTAAACGCTTACATTTTATTTCGTACTGCTGATCCCGACCTGTCTGGCGATGACCAGACGCTGGATTTCTGAGGTTCCTTCGCCGATTTCCATCAGCTTCGCATCTCGCAGCATGCGTTCCACTCCATACTCTCTCATATACCCGTATCCTCCGTGAATTTGAATGGCTTGATTGCACGCCCTGACGGCCATTTCTGAAGCAAACAGCTTGGCAAAAGCGGCTTCTTTTGTGAACGGACGGGCTTGATCTTTCAGCCAGGCAGCTTTCATCACCATATTGCGGGCCAGTTCAATTTCCAGCGCCATATCTGCAAGCTTGAACTGAATCGCTTGAAATGACGAAATCGTCCGGCCGAATTGCTTCCGCTCCTTTGCATAAGCCAATGAAGCGTCAAAGGCGCCTTGAGCAATGCCAACGGCAAGCGCAGCAATTGATATCCGGCCGCCGTCTAATGTCTTGAGAAATTGCTTGAATCCTTTTTCCGGACTGCCCAAAAGGTTTGTTTTCGGAACGCGAACGTTGTCCAATATCACCTGGGATGTATTGGAACCGCGTACACCCATTTTGTCATACTCGCTTTTAATGGTGAGCCCGTCTGCATCGGTCGGGACGATGATCGCCGATACGATATTTTTTCCGCTGCCGTCTTTTCCGATGACAGCGGTGACAATGACGGTTCGGGCGTAACCTGCATTTGTAATCCAGCATTTTTCACCGTTGATGATATAAAAATCCCCGTCCGGACGGGCTTTTGTTTGAGTTCCTCCTGCGTCAGACCCCGCATTCGGTTCGGTCAAACCGAAAGCTCCAAGTGCTTGGCCAGTAGCGAGTGGTACAAGGTGCTCCTGTTTTTGTTCTTCCGTGCCGAAATAATAAATCGGGGCGGCGCCGAGCGACACGGCGGCGGCATAGCTCAGCCCCGTGCTGCCGCATACTCTGCCGATTTCTTCGACTGCCAGGGCGTAAGAAATCGTATCACCGCCTGAGCCGCCATACCTTTCCGGAAATGGGATGCCTAAAAGCCCGAGCTTCCCCATTTTTTTGAATGTTTCAATTGGAAATTCCCCCGTTTTGTCAACGCATTCAGCATGCGGTGCGACTTCGCGTTTCGCAAAATCTCTGGCAAGGTCGCGGACCATTTGCTGTTCTTGTGTCAGTTCAAAATTCATAAGATACCTCCCACCATGATTTTGAAGCAGCTAAACTTTCTATCATCATATTAGAGTCACTCACACTTCATGCTAAGAGGATTTTAGAATTCCAATTGGAGATCGCATCGAGGATTTCAAGCGAGAGCTTGTCCAAACGGCAAAAACGAATGAGGCAAGCTGTATTTCCGCTTCCCTTTTCCCATTTGGCCTGTAAATGCAGTCATAAAAAAAACTGCACCCCCAACCTGAGAGGGTGCAGTTTTTAAACAATGATTATCTGATGTGGCCGTTGCCTTTCATGATAAATTTGCAAGTCGTCAGTTCTTTCAGTCCCATCGGTCCGCGCGCATGAAGCTTTTGTGTAGAAATGCCGATTTCCGCTCCGAAGCCGAGCGCCCCGCCGTCTGTAAACCGGGTGGACGCGTTGTGGTAAAGGGCCGCTGCGTCAACGGTATTGAGAAAAGTTTCGGCTGTCTCCGGATTCTCCGTTACGATCGCTTCCGAGTGCTTCGTTCCGTATGTTTCGATATGGTCGCAGGCTTCTTCAACACCGTGTACGACTTTAACAGCGATATCAAGGCTTAAATATTCATTCCGCCAGTCGGATTCATCCGCCGGTTTCGCTCCGGGAATGTGCCGGAGCGCCTTTTCGTCTCCGTGGACTTGAATGCCGTGGTCTTGCAAAGCGGTGATGAGCGCCGCACTGTTTTCTTGAAGCCATTGTTCATGGACAAGCAATGTCTCAAGCGCGTTGCAGACAGCCGGGCGATCCGTTTTTGCATTGATCATAATGCTGAGCGCTTTTTTTGTATCGGCGTCTTTGTCGATATACAGGTGGCAGTTGCCCACTCCGGTTTCCAAAACGGGGACCGTCGCGTTTTCTACGACCTCTTGAATGAGGGAGCCTCCTCCCCGTGGAATTAATACATCGATATGTTCTTTCATCTTAAACAGCTCTTTTGTGGCGCTGCGGTCGGTGCTCTCGATAAATTGAACGGCATCCTGCGGAATGGCTGTTTCCGCCAATGCGTCGTGCATGCAAGAGACGATCGCTTTGTTGGAGTGGATCGCTGATGATCCGCCTTTTAAAACAACTGCATTTCCGGATTTAAGAGCAAGCCCTGCTGCATCGACTGTCACGTTTGGCCTTGCTTCATAGATCATGCCGATGACGCCGAGAGGAACGCGGACTTTTTCCGCTTTTAACCCGTTGTCTAGCGTCCAGCTTGATAGCGTTTCACCGACCGGATCTTCCAGGCTGGCTACATCTTTAAGACCTTTCGCGAAATCGAGAATCCTGTCTTCATTAAGGGAGAGGCGGTCAATGTATGCCGCATCATAGCCTTTACTGCGTCCGGCCTCTATATCCTTTTCATTTTCATCGAGAATATATTGCATGTTTGTCACTAAATGCTCCGCCAATGTGAAGAGCGCTTCGTTCTTTTCTTTTTCCGTTGTCAGCCTTAATCGTTTTGCCGCCTTTTTTGCTTTTATCGCTTTTTCCTCAATACGTGCCGGGATGCTCTCTCTGGTCGCAGTCATATCAATTCCTCCTTCTGATTCATTTTTTTAAAGCGGGACGGATAGCTCTAAATGACAGACAAACGCTTCTCTGTCAACGACAGCCTGTGAGGAAGCTGCTGTTTCCTGATTCGTATCCTTCTTCCATTTACGAAGCTGGGACGAAGAAAAATTAACGACTCCAAGGCCGATTTCTTCTCTATCCTGGTCAAGGATTCGAACGACGGAACCGTTGCTGAAACGGCCGTTTATTTCGTAAATACTAGAAGGATACAGGCTTTTTTTACGGTCGATGATAAACTCTTTGCTTTCATTGCTGACGATAATATCTCCTTCTGGTCCAGAGTTGAAAGCTATCCATTGTTTTTTATGATTAAGGGTGTGTGATTCTGCATTCGGTTCAAAATAAGTTCCCCGCGCAGTCCCGCTGATCGCTTCGCGCAAAATATCGGGAGTGTCGGCCCGGCCTAAGAACCCTTTGATTCCTGAAGCCATTGTGATTTTAAAAGCATCCAGTTTTGATTTCATTCCGCCTGTTCCGACATCGCTTCCTGCATCCCCGGCTGAAGCTTCGATCTCCGGTGTGATTTCATTCACTTCTTTCACAAGGTCGGCGTCCGGCGTTTTCCTCGGGTTGGCGTTATAAAGGCCGTCAATATCAGAGAGAATCGTCAGCAGGTCGGCGTCAATCAGCCCGGCCACCTTTGCTGAAAGCGTATCATTGTCTCCGAATTTGAGCCGGTTGACGGTTACCGTGTCATTTTCATTGATAATCGGGATAATGCCGCGTTTCAGAAGGACGTTCATCGTGTTTCGCACATTGTTGTACCGTTTTTCATCTGAAAAATCGCTTCTTGTGATTAAAATTTGCGAAGCAATGTAGCCATGGGATAAAAAGAGCTTGGAGTATGACTCTATTAATAAGCCTTGCCCGACTGAAGCAGATGCCTGTTTTTCCGGCAATGTATCCGGTCGGCTGATAAATCCGAGCTTCCGATATCCGGCAGCAACAGCGCCGGATGAGACGAGGAGGACCTCATGTCCTTCATCTTTGAGGCGGACGATCTGCTCGACAAGCTTTTCGAGCTTTTTGCTGCTGATCTCCCCATGAAGACTTGTTAAAGAGCTGCTTCCAACTTTGACAACTACCCTCTTTTGATTAGAGGTCATTTTATCACTCCTGTAGTATTTTTTCCTTTGTATGGGCGTTTACCTTGTTGTGACTAATTGTTTTAGTTCCTGGCTGATGGTTTTTGATCGCTTTGCGGCATGTTTGACCGCCTGTTCGATCGCTTCGCCCCCGCCGCTTTCTTCCAAAGCTTTTAAGCCGGCGGCAGTCGTACCGTTAGGAGAGGTGATGTTGTCTTTGAGAACAGTGGTGTCTTCCGGGCTTTCCAATAGCATTTTTGCGGCGCCTAATAGTGTTTGTGCACCGATTTCCCTCGTTAATTTTTGGCTTAATCCGGCCTCGGCTCCCGCTTTTTCAATGTGCTCCATTAAAAAATAAAAATAAGCAGGCCCGCTTCCGGCAATTCCTGTGAAAATATCCATTTTGTTTTCTTCGATGGCGTACACTTCACCCATGCATCGAAGCAGCTGTTTTGCTGTTTCTGACTGATCGGCTGTTACGCTGCTTCCTTCAGACATTGCGGTTGCTGAAGCGCCGATCGTGCTTGAGGTATTAGGCATGATTCTGATAACGGGCTGATTTTCGTGCAGCGCGTTTTCAATAAATGAGATTGATATGCCAGCTAAGACTGACAGTATGAGCTGATGAGGCTGAATATGCGGTTTCAAGGATACGAGCGCAGCTTCGGCATCCTTTGGCTTCATCGCCAAGATGAAGCAATCGATGTTCTGATAGTCAAGCGCTTCTTTTTTGATGCCCTGTATCCCGTATTTCTTCTGGAGTTCTTTTAAACGCTGGTGATTCGTGTGGTTTGTAACATGGATTTGGCTGGCGGGCAGTTTTTTAGACTGAAGGATGCCTGAAATCATCCCTTCGGCCATTGATCCAGCCCCTATAAATGCTACGTTTTTTTGATTAAAGATCTTTAACATCTCCCTTTGTTCGCATTTCTGTTCGTATTTTTTCGAACACGGTTAGTATATTAACACTTTAGATATTTATGTCAAGTTTGCGTGTTTTGACTGGACGGCAATCAAGACGTGAAAAATGGAGGATTTTGCAGAATAAAGGAAAAGTTAAGCGATTTAAAAAAGGAATTTTGATTTTGCGGTGCATCTTTCGTCGTTTACAATCATTTTGAATTGAAGGTATTTTGTATGAATTAGCGCTATGCTCTAGAGAAAGAAAGCCTTTTAGCCCGGTATAAAAGTATGATTTCCCGAGGGATAGCTGTTCAGCGAAAAAAGCGCGGGCTCGAAAGATGTCGATCCCGCTTTCATCCCCGTCAATATTTTGTAATGTAGAGCTGCCCTTCATCACCGCGCCATTCTGCGTATAGCACGTCGCTGTACTGATTGATGTTTTGGCTTGATAATTGATTTTGCAGCCAAAGTTCATCAAAGCCGGCTTCATGCAGGTTATCCTTTTCCAGCTGGCCGTCAAGGATTAAGGAAACAGGAAGCTGAACCGGTTTATAAGGGATGTTTAAATCCTGTTTTGTCGTCATTCCGTATTGGTGTTTAGGGAGGACGCTCAGTGTGCCGTCTGTTTCCAATATAGCAAAGTCAATTTCGTTAAGGGAAAAACAGCCTTTTTCGCGCGCTAAAGTTTGCAGCTGGTTCAAATCCAGTTTGTTTTTTTTAAGAGCGTTGTAGTCGATTTTTCCTTTTTTGATGATGAGGCTTGGACGTCCTTCCAGAAAGCCTCTCATGGCTTGAACTTTTTGAGACAAAACTTCGATTGAATAGATGAGAATCCCCCAAACGATAATAGCAAAGAGGATTTTCCAAATGGTGACTGCTTCATCAAAAATTGCGTTTCCAACCATCTCCCCTAAAATTAAAGCGGAAATAAAATCGAATGGGGTGATTTGGGCGAATTGGGTTTTGCCCAATATCTTCGTCATGAGAAATAATGCTGCAAATCCGACTGTCAGTTCAACTACCAAATGTATATAGTCCATCAAGGTTCCCTCCCGAATCTCTCTCTTCATTGTTTACATTCGGGATGCAGTTTAAACCAGCGGAAATTTTTCCCTGACAGGCAAAGAAAAAGCTTATCTGCTGTTTCAGCGACAAGCCTTCATATCAAACGATTAAATCCATTTGTTTTCTTTTAAATAGGCGATGATCATATCTGCTGATTCATCTGCCGTATACCGGTTTGTATCAATGATCAGTTCCGGGCGGACAGGTGGTTCATAAGGAGACTGTATACCGGTGAAATCCTTGATCTCCCCTTTTCTTGCTTTTTGATAAAGTCCTTTCGGATCTCGCTGTTCACATATATCAACCGGACAGCTGACATGAATCTCGATAAATTCGTCTTCAGAAAAGAGCTTTCTGATTTGGGCGCGGTCTTTGAGATATGGAGAAACGAATGCCGTGAGGACGATTTGGCCGCTGTCAACGAAAAGCTTCGCCACCTCTCCGATTCTTCTTAAATTTTCGGTCCGGTCTTCTTTGCTGAACCCAAGGCCTTTGTTCAAACCGTGCCGAATATTATCCCCATCCAATACATAGCTTCTGATTTTTAACTGATAGAGCCGCCTATCAACTGTGTTGGCCAGCGTTGATTTCCCTGAACCGGGCAGTCCGGTAAACCAAAGCACACCGCTTTTATGCTGATTTAACCGCTGCCTGTCGGCTTTGTCCATAGCCGGCTGATGCCAGACGATGTGATGAGTCATGTGTTCTGGCTCACCTCTTTCTCATTCTGTTTGCATATGCCATTGATCAATACTTCACTAACCTCAGGCCTCGTAAATTCCTCCGGCGGCTTTTGCCCGTTTACAAGCATCGCTCTTACCTTTGTGCCTGACAAATGCATATGGTCTTCCTTATCATGCGGACATGTTTTAAGAGATCCCATGTTTCCGCATGCTTTGCAATAAAAACAATGCTCAAAAAACAGCGGTGTTATGCCGATTTCTTCATCTGAAAAATGGCTGAAAATATGCTGTGCATCATAGGTGCCGTAAAAGCTCCCGACTCCAGCATGATCGCGTCCTACAATAAAGTGGGTGCATCCGTAGTTTTTGCGGACAAGCGCGTGGAAAATCGCTTCACGAGGGCCCGCATAGCGCATCGCCGCAGGAAATACGGATAAACAGACGCGGTCTTGCGGATAATAGTTTTCCAACAGAACCTGGTAGCTTTCCATTCTGACATCAGCCGGAATGTCATCTGACTTTGTCTGGCCGACGAGCGGATGAAGAAGCAAGCCGTCAACCATCTCCAAAGCCGATTTTTGAATGTATTCGTGAGCACGGTGCACAGGATTTCGGGTCTGAAAGCCCACGACCGTTTTCCAGCCGCGTTTTTTAAACAGGTCCCTTGCTGCTTTGGGGTCTAAATAAAAGCGGCCGAATTTTTCCCGCTGCGGGCGGCGGATCATCGTGATAGGCCCGGCCATATAAACGCTCGGACGTTCAAACAGTTTTTTGACCCCTGGATGGCGAAGGTCGGCTGTTCTGTATACATGTACAGCTTCCTTTAGTTTATCCGCCGGATATAGATCGGTGACAGTCAAAACGCCGTAGACTGTTTTGTCTTTGACAAGTTTGACAGAATCGCCGATATCGATGCGGGTGAGCGCATTTTTTTCAACGGGAAGCGTAATCGGAATGCTCCACGGAATCCCGTTGGAAAGGCGCATCTCTTCGACGACAGACTGATAATCCTGTTCATTTAAAAAACCGGTTAATGGGCTGTATCCCCCTGTTGCAATGAGCTCCAAGTCGCTTAGCGCCATATCATCGAGTTCGACTTCATGCCTGGTTTGTTCTGCCTGGTGGCAGACATCAAACCGGTTAACTAAAATCTCTCCATGCGGCTGGTTCTCTTTCATGGTTTCTCCCTCCAACGATCGATTTAATATTGTCCCTTCTTTGACCCCTCTTTCGCTGTGGTTTTCCGGCCTGCTTCATAAGGCTGACAGAACCGAGGGTGGCCAGAAATACACATAAAACAACAGAAACAGAATATAGATCAAAATCAAGAAAGATCTTCACGAGACTATAAGAGATGACAAGCGAAAAAACAGGGGAAACAACCCACACTTTCATGAGTTTAACGATCACACTTTTACGAAAGATGGCTTTCCCCTTCTCAGACAGTCCGATCCCGATAATGCTGCATGTCGTAATCTGGGTTTGCGGAACGGGAATGCCAAAGAGTGATGCACCGATGACCAGGACAGCTCCGAGCCCGGAAACGGCTGATCCCTGCAAAAGGTTAAGGTTCGTTATTTTTTTTCCGTTTGTTTCAATGACTCTGCTTCCAAGACAAATCGCTCCGATTGCGACAAATAGACCGCCTAAAAATGTTCCGCTGTCGATCGATAACAGTCCCGCCCCTACAAGCGGGCCCACCGAATTGGCGACATTATTCATCCCAGCTGAAAAAGCCTCCAAAAACCCGGTCAAAATCACCAGCACAATAAGTACGCGCGACCACTTCTTCTTTTTCAGCCATTTCAGCTTTCGTTCTGTTCCTTTAATCAGCTGGCCGATGAGAAAAGCGAGAAAAAAAGCAATGATCGGGATGATCAGCCAATACACCACGATCAGCATCAGTTTATCCGTAAATACGACCTGAAAGGCGACCCCCACTCCGACAATCGAGCCGACCGTGACTTCGCTTGTTGAAAGCGGAATGCCCGCCATATTGGCGATAAAAAGTGATACTGCCGCCGCCCCGAGGATGATCACGACGATATTTACATTGAGAATCGACGAAGGAATGATGCCTGAACCGATTGTTTTTACGACTTCCCCGCCGCCTATCACGGCGCCCAGAAACACGCCGATGCCGCTGATCCACAAGGCAATCCGCCTTTTTCGGACGGCGCCTGAGCCGTAGGCAATCCCCATTGTTGCTGCTGCGCCGCTCGCTCCTATGTTCATGGCAAAAAATAAAGCGATTATAAATGCTAAAACTGTAATCGTCATCTTCTATCCAGCTCCTACCGGAATTGATGCAGCCCGCATTCTGTTTTTTCGCGCTGGGCCCACCTTCCCGCTCTTAAATTGCCTCCGTCTGTCACTGGAAGTGTACACATCTCACAGCCGATGCTTGGATATTGCTGGTCATGCAGCTTGTGGTATGTCAGCTGGTTTAATCTGATGTAGCTCCATACATCACCCCACGTCCAGTGAATCAGGGGGCAGATTTTGACCAGTTTAAATTTGTCGTCTTTGTTGATATAGCGGACATGCCTCCTCGTTTCCGACTGTTCCCGCCTAAGCCCGGTAATCCAAGCGTCCATGCCTGAGAGGTGTTCTTTGAGCGGTTCGATTTTGCGGAGGCTGCAGCAAAGGTCGGGCTGACGCTGCCAAAGTTCCTTTCCATACTTCTCTTCCTGCTCTTCCAATGTGAGAGCCGGCTTCAAGAAACGGATCGAAAGGCCGGGATACTTGTGTTCTATTTCCTTGATGAGGTCATAGGTTTCTTGAAAGTGAAGCCCAGTATCCAAAAAAACGATGTCAGCATCTTTTTTAATCTTTGAAATTAAATCGATTAAAACGATCCCTTCGGCCCCGAAACTGCATGCATAAACGATTTTCCCGTAAGTGCTGTAAGCCCATTTCAAAACATCCATTTCACCGCTAAAGCCATCCATAACTGCTTTTGCATCTTCATCATTCCATGTGTTATACGTTAAACCACCGTTCATCTATTTTCCCCCACTTTAATGCATCATAAAGGTTTACTTGCTTTACCCTCCCAACAAAACAAACTGAACTGAAAGAACATATAGGCAGATTATTCACTTTTTGAGCAAATGTGATCTGGAAAAAACTTTTATCCGCCCACTTTTGTGAATGTTTGAAAAAACGCCGACAATTTTTTCAGGCAGCTGAAACAAACCGGGATCCCGAAGCTTCAGCTATTTTTTATACAGCTCAAGGGAAATGGACCGCTCTAAGTTGATCATGGCCGGCCGTATCCTCGAGGTGTTGGCTGCCAAAAAAGGAATTCCCAAAATACGGAATCATGATAGCATACCTTTCTTAAGCGAAACAATCCAATGAATTTATGTATATGATTTACATGTTTGCAAATGATTTTAATGTTATTTCAGAATATCAAAATACTACACTGGGTCTGCTGTATCTTTGTAAAATAAGATATTTAATTTTATTTCAATCTAAACAATCCAGATTTTAATATATTGAAATATCTTTAAATGTTAAAAAATGGTGAACTTTTTATCGAGTTCGCAAATCTGTCACAAGCTTCCTCTTTTATCTGAATTGCGGCTCCTTGATGACGGATAAAGAATGGAACCTTATAAAAGGACGGCGAATATACTTACTTTGACTTCACAATATGGATAAATACCTATCTTCAAAACGCAAAAAAGCGATGTCAGCCGAACGCTGCGACTGCCGCGAAGTCTGGTCTTTTGCGTTTGCTGGAAAATACGCTGCCCATGAGGAGGTGAATTAGATAACTCCTTGCCAAATCGAAAAACATATTTGAAAAAACAGAGAAAGGTCAATCTTTTAGAACGGCAGCTGAAATTGGTTGTATAGAGGCATTTTTCCGAGGTGTGAATGATATAGTTAAAGATTGTGAGGGGTAATCATGATTTCTTCTGAATTAAAACTGCCCGTGCGGCAGCTTAAACCGAGAACGAAAGGGATCACTATTCTGATTGATAATGGAGTTCCCTTAAACTTGTTTAAAGACACGATTAACGGGGCAGCCGATTATATAGACTTTGTGAAGTTTGGCTGGGGGACGTCTTTAGTTACAAAATATTTGGAGGAAAAGATCGATTGCTTAAAGCAAAATGATGTTCAATTCTTTTTCGGCGGCACACTGTTTGAGAAGTTTTTAAGCCAGGATAAGATTGAAGACTATTACCGCTATTGTAAAACATACGGATGTCAGTATGTGGAAATATCAAATGGTACGATCCTTTTGTCCAACAGAGAAAAAGCGAGCTTTATCTCTGATTTTGCAAAAGAGTTTCACGTGTTCAGCGAGGTTGGCAGCAAAGACAGTGCGATCAGCAATGAGCAGCAGTCATCAGATTGGATTGACTATATTCTCGAAGATCTTGAAGCAGGGGCAGAGAAAGTGATCACAGAAACGAGAGAAGGCGGAACGAGCGGTTTGTGCAAAAGCGATGGGGAGATGCGTTCCCTGCTGATTGAGGACATTCTTAGATCAGGCATCAAGCCTGACGATTTAATCTTTGAAGCGCCGACTAAAAAAATGCAAACGTGTTTTATTGAAAAAATCGGATCTGATGTCAATATGGCAAACATTCCGTTTCAAGATGCCATTCCTTTGGAAACATTGCGGCTTGGCCTTCGCTCAGATACATTTTATTTATTCGAATAGGTTCGCCGGGCGGCGGACTATTTTTTGTTGCGATAGCCGGCAAGGGGCAGCAAAAACGGACGCAGCCGAATTTGATAAATGGCATCAATAATCCTGGTGGAAATCCATTGGCAGATTAGGGCCTGGATGACGATGCCCCATGCGATGACAGAAGCCGTCAGAAGAAAAATAAAAGCATTCATTAAAAATAAGGCCGTCCCCGGCTTTCCGCCGCGATATATTGAAATCATCAAAGCCAAGGCGCCGAATCCTCCGTTTGAAATGTTGTATTTATATAATATCCCGACACCGGTTCCTAAAAGGACGGCGCCGTAAAATAAATCCAGCCATATGTTGTTCGTCGTCATAACAGGCAAACAGGTTTCGAAAATCTGCACTGAAACAGACGTCATGGTGATGGCGCCCATCGTTCCGATTACCGTGATCGGCTCAAGCCATTTGACAGCCGTCAGAAGCAATGAAAAGTTTACGGCCCAGACCGTTAATCCGTGCGGAACCTGAAACCAAAAATTGAGCAAGACGGCAATCCCGGCCGCCCCTCCTGAAGGAATATGGTTTGGAAATAAAAAGAGCGCCATACCGAGTCCCTGTAATACGCTGCCCAAAAAAATAGCTTGTACAATTTTGAATGTTCTCCCCATATGGATATAATCCCCTTTAAATGAAAACTTGTCCTCTATCTACTATATGAAAGGGGAAATGAAAAATATCACATCTTTTGCTTATTACCTGTAGCTTGTTCCGTCCCACAGGTGTGCTTTCACCAAATCTGTATCAACTTCGATTTTCTCAGGCACATGGAGCTGCCCGTCCTTTACCTGAACATGTACAATTTGTGTGAACGGATTTTCCATCGCATCCCATTCGAGAGGTTCGATATCTTCCCCATCCATTTTCGTCCAAGGTGATAAACAGGCTTGGCCGAAAGCGGCGTACAATCTTGAAAGTGTTCCGTCATAGCTGTGCGGGGAAACCCGTTTCCCAAAATGCCGGGCGAGCTGCAGTACGCTCTGAAAGTCGTCGGTTCCATAGCCATGCATGACATCGGGCTGAATAATATCGAGGGCGTGTTCAAGAAGGAGCGGCAAAAATTGTTTTGCGCCTTTCATGTTTTCTCCCCCGGCAATTGGAGCGGAAAAAACCGAGCGCAGCCTGCGATATTCCGCCAAGTCATCAAATGGCATAGGCTCTTCAAACCAAAGCAGATTGCACCAGTCATGAGCGAAGCGCTCCCATCTGCGGGCGGCTGCCAAGTCATAGCTTTGGTTGGCATCCATAATAAAGCGGATGTTTTGCTCTGACATCTTCTGAAAAGCCTGAATATGTGCCAAGTCTTCTGAAAACGGTCTTCCTCCAACTTTCAGCTTTACGGTGTCAAATCCATTACGTACGCTTTTCTCGATCAACTGAATGGAATGATTGATCCAGTCTGTTCTGTCCGAATAGGATTGAAATGAAGCATAAACCGGTATACACTCCCTCAGCTTTCCTCCCCATAAATCACATACAGAAAGGCCGGACTTTTTGGCCGTGATTTCTGTTAAAGCCATGCTGACAGCAGCAGCGGCGCGCTGATGCCACTTTTTAATGACGCCGGCAAGCCGCAAGCGGTCAGTCGCTTGTTTTCCAATTAAATAAGGGATGATCCGTTTCTTGAAGCCCGCATCCAACAGGGGCAGCCAGTCCATACATTCGCCCCACCCCGTCAGGCCGGATGCGGTCGTCACCCGAATCAAATAGCATGTTCTGTAGCTTTTGAACCCGTTCGCATCTCCATAAGGGGCGGAAAGCTTATAAAACAGCGGAAATGTATCAATTCTTTCAATGCGCATGTTTTTCTCCCTTTCACCTTGCATCAGCAGTTTGCAGCCCTTTTGGCCCTTTCTCCCCTTTTTTTGTCGGGCCTTCATCTTTGGCGTGGATCAATGTCAGAACGAGGATGCCGACAACGAGAGTAAGTCCGGCGATGGTCATAAACATGCCGATTTTTGACCATTCCATCAGCCTCCCGAAAATCGGCGGTCCGATGGCAACTCCCAAAAAACGGACCGAGCCGTACAGCGATGTCACAAAGCCCCGTCTCTCTTTGCCGACAGCGCCTGTTATAAAACTGTTGACACACGGCAATACAAACCCTGTGCCAATGCTGCTGATAACAAGAATCGAGATAAAAGGAATGAGCGCGGAGAAAAATGACAGTGTCCCATATGAAATCGTAATAAATGCGAGTCCGATGACCATCATTTTTTTCATAAGCCGCTGATTTTGCCCGATTTTACTGCCTGTTATGTAGGAAGTCGTACACATGACAAGCAGCGGGATCGCTAAAATCAACCCTTTTTTCACCCCATCCGTATGAAAGTCTTTTTCCAAAATGTCAGATAAGTAAAAGAGAATGCCAAACAATGTAAACAAACAGACAGCACCTGCCAAATATGCTGTGAAAAGCCATCTGCCCTCATGTTTAAAAACGCTGACTAACCCTTTTGCATATTTTCCAAAGGGCGGAGGATCTTTCTTTTTGTCTTTTTCTTTAATAAAAAACCAAGTCAGTACGATAGGAGCAATACAGAAAGCCGGAAAAGCAAAAAATACCCAGAACCAAGCGATCAATGCAATCAGGGAACCTAATATAGGCGACAACACTTTTCCGAAACCGTTGGAAGCTTCGACAAGTCCAAGCACCCGGCTTTCATCAGACCCTTTAAAAAGATCTCCTGTAAGCGCCATAGCAATCGGCGCCGTTCCGGCTGCGCCGAGCCCTTGCAGCCCCCTGCCGAAAAGAACCCACGGAAATGCATTTTCAAATGTCGTAGCAGCGAATCCCGCAAGAATTCCCCCTGCTCCGTAAAGAACCAGGCACGGGATAATAATCACTTTTCGTGAAAATCGGTCTGCCAGATATCCGAGCAGCGGAATAAAGAGTGCCGCCGTTATGGAAAACACGGTGATCACAAGACTGACTTGAAATTGAGACAAATTGAGTTCAGATTTCATTTTCGGCAAAATCGGAATCAGCATGGAATTTCCCAATGTCATGATCAGCGGAATCGAACCGATGGCCACTACGGTCAGACCCGAGCTTTGTTTTTCTGCCATAAGCTTGAACATCCTTCCTTGTACTTAATAAACTTGAGATTATAGATTAGATTGTCCGCTACGGCTGAATGCTATTCCCTCAAGCATCCGCCTTAACTTAGCCTTGTACCGTGTATGTTTTCTGGCTCGCGCCGCTCCGCCCGGCCCAGCCGTTCAGTATACAAATCGATATCAACCGCATATCTCGGCCGCTTTTTCACTTCGGTGAAGATTGTGCCGATGTATTCGCCAATAATGCCGATTCCCATTAAGTGCAGGCCTCCCAAAAACCAGATGGAAATCATCAAAGACGCCCAGCCCGCATTCGTATAGCCGAGCAGCTTTTGAATCATCGCATAGATGCCTGCAATGCCGCTTAAGAAAAATAAGAAAAAGCCGATAAAGGTAAAAAAACGAATGGGTGCCACACTAAAAGACGTAATGCCGTGAAAAGCAAAAGACAGCATTTTTTTCAGCGGATATTTTGTCTCTCCCGCATGCCTCTCCTTCCTGTCATAGAGCACTTTTGCCGATCGAAGACCGATCAGCGGCACTAGCCCGCGCAAAAAAACATTGGCTTCGGCATAACGGCTGAGCTCGTCAAGCGCCCTTTTATTTAAAAGCCGAAAATCGGCATGGTTATCAATTAATTGAATGCCGAGCTTGTTCATTAAGCGGTAAAACCATGATGCTGTCGTCCGCTTAAATAAAGTGTCGGTTTTTCGGCTCCGGCGCACACCGTAGACGATCTCATATCCTTCATGATACTTCTCAATGAACTTGCGGATCGCTGAAATATCATCCTGAAGATCGGCATCGATTGATATGACGCAGTCTGACTTTTGTTTTGCTTTTTCCAGTCCTGCTAAAAGCGCTTTTTGATGTCCTGAATTGTGAGCCAATTTTAAGCCTGTAACATAATGGTTTCTTGTGCTTTCCATAACAATCAGCGGCCATGTACGGTCTGTCGATCCGTCATCTACGAATAAGAGCTTGCTGTCGGATGAAATCAGGTTGTCTTCTGTCAGATCTTTCAATACAGCAGTCAGCTGTTTGGCGGTTTCAGAAAAAACCTCCTCTTCGTTGTAACAGGGAACAACGATCGTCAATAAAGGCTGTGAATGATTCAATTTGTCTCCTCCTCTTTAGCGAACTTATTTTGCTTCATATAAATAGATGTTCCAGGCGGACTGCGAATGGCTGAATCGCTTTAAAAACGTCAGTTTATTTTGTTGGGCGTTCATAATCGGTACTGAAGAAAAAATGTAACGCCCGCCCATTTCTTTGAATGCTTCAGTATTTAATTCCAGGTTGGTAATTTTTTTCTTCGAGTTCTTTTTAAAGGCGTAATGTTTTCCGAGCTCATCGACAAACAGGTAACAGCGGCTCCCCCATTCGTCAAAATAGCGCTTTAAGACGGCATTTTTCTCAAGTTCTTTGGCGATGATTTTTCGAAATTGATACTTGTATTTAAGCGGATAAATATTAGCGTACGTATCCAGCGTGTAAAAACCGTTGTACTGTGCAATCGCCGGATGCAGTCCGATGCTCGCCACCCGATATGATCGCTCAGGCCGTCTGATGAATTGTTTGATCTCTTTAAATTGTTCAGACGCATAAAACTCCCGGAATGTCGGCGCTTTATAATAAGCGCCATAGGTCAGTTCTTCCTGAAATGGGATGAGAACGATCAGCTGTGCGAGAAGCGCCGCATAGACAAACCGCCGCCATCTTTTGCCGATCCGCCACAAGATATAGCATGCCACTGCAAAGCTTACATAGATCACAAGCGGCCGCAAAAAATGAAACCGTGCAAAATTGAATGCCGACAGGAAGCTGATTTTTTCCTTCGGCAGCGCCCATAGTTTGTTAAACCAAAACGCATACCATAATGAAAGTGCATAATTTAAAATCATCAAAAAAATAAATAGCTTTTCTTCTTTCGGGCGCCTTTGTTTTTGCCTGCCGATGACGATCATAAACGTCAGCAGGACCACAGGAAGGATCACGGCTGTATGAACGGTCATCACATGGTTATGGCCGAGGACGAAATTTTTAAAAGACAGGCGGAAAGAATGCAGTATATCATGCCTTGATGATATAAATTCAACACGGTGCATCGTTTCGCCTGACGCGAAAACCGAATAAACGAGCCTGTATTCTATGGCGAGAAAAACCCCTGTCATAAGAGCGATGCTCCCCAGAAAAGGAAGGTTCCAATCGCGCTTGACAATCAAATCGTAAAGCCAAAGCAGGGAAACAGCGGCAAGAAAAAAGAAAAAACCGAGCACAAAGCTTGAATAAAGCGGCAAAAGGGCAAGCGTAAGCCACTCTTTCCAGGAAAAATTCCGCGCTCTTATGTTTAAAAAAGCCCATAATGCAAGCGGATGTCCAAGTGTGCTCAGCATGCCGGAAGGCCAGAACGGTGTGAGGGCAAAGGCGAGAGAGACGCCGATTCTGATCAAATATGCTTTTTCATCGCGGATCACATGTGCTTTCAGCAGGACGTACATGCCGATGAAGGCGAAAACCCTTGTCATCGTTTGACTTACAGCATACGCGGTCATTGACGGAAACAAGGCGTGAAGCCAAACAATTCCGCTCCACTCCGTTCCGTAAGCATCACGAGGCAGGCCGTTGATAATCTGGGGAATCACAGCTTTCACACCGCCGAGCAGCTGTCCGCTTTCCGCGAGCACCTTGTACCAGGCGATATTGGAATCCAGGTTGTCGTGAACGCGGATATGGGCATTTTCATTTAATATGTAAAGCGGTAAAACATACAATAAGATGACGGTGAAAGCGATAAAGAGAAACACTTTCTCCCGGCTGATCTTTTTGACGGGCAACAACATAAAAACAACACATCCATTTTTGTTCTGGTTGAAAAAAGAAGAAATATATGGAGCCGCTGTTACTTTGTTGTTATTATTGCTGGAAGCCTTTTGAAAAATTCATCAAAATAAAAAAAGGTCCCCCGAGATCACTATGGATTTGATCATGCCGAAAAAGAGCTGTCCGGACACCCAGACAGCCCCGTTTTTACCATGAGTAAGGATAGAAAGGATAAAAAGGGAAGAAAAACGGATAATAGAATGGATAAGGATAAAACGGCGGTCTTGGTCTTGGTCTCGGTCTCGGCCTTGGTCTCGGATATGGATAGGGATAAGAATAGGAATAAGGCTGCTGCCTTTCATCGTAACCATGGTTAATATGATAGATTTCCTCCAACATCATAGCCTCCTTTCGGTGGTTTGAATACTCTTAGGCTATGCCGATCCCCATAAAATGGAGTATGTACACGCGAAATATTGAAGCTGTCAATTGTACATTAACAGGAAGATCCGCGTTCAATAAAAAACAATTCATTTCGGCAAATCTCAGGGCGCAAAGGACCTGTCACTTTGTGAAGCAGCCGCCGGACAGAAAAACAGCCTGCCCCATCAACCTAAAGGCAGGCCGTGAGACAGGCTGTGATTTATATAATGATACCCCTTTGTTTACGGTAATACAGAACTCCCCATCAAATACTTGTCAACTTCACGGGCGGCTTCGCGTCCTTCGTGAATGGCCCAAACGATTAAGCTTTGGCCTCTTCTCGCATCCCCTGCGGCGAAAACTCCCTCGACATTTGTTGTAAATTCCCCGTATGCTGCGTCAACTTTATTTCTGACCGTTTCGACCCCGAATTGCTTCAAGAGCGGCTGTTCTGTGCCTTCAAAGCCGATGGCGATAAAGACGAACTGGGCAGGCCAGACTTTTTCCGTTCCCGGAATTTCGTGAAATTCAAACTTCCCTTGTTCGTTTTTCACTTTTTTCATTTGAATCGTATGCAGTTCTTTTAAGTTGCCGTTTTTATCTGCGACCAGTTTCTTTGTTTGGATGGAATATGCTCTCGGGTCGCTGCCGAATTTCGCCTGTGCTTCTTCATAAGCATAATCAAGCGAATAGACGTGCGGCTGTTCAGGCCACATGTTTTCAGCCGTCCGTATGTCAGGAAGCTTCGGGTGTTTGCCGAACTGGACGACACTCCGCGCTTTTTGGCGCAAAGCCGTCGCAACACAGTCAGCCCCGGTGTCACCGCCGCCGATGACGATGACATCCTTGTTTTTGGTATTGATGAATTGTTTATCTTTAAAGTTTGAATCCAGCATGCTTTTGATTGTGCCTGTTAAATAGTCCATTGCGAAGTGAACGCCTTTTGCTTCACGGCCTTCAATCAAAAGATCGCGCTGCTTTTGCGCCCCCGTGCAAAGAATAACCGCATCATATTGTCTTTTAAGTTCTTCTGCTGTAATGTCTTTGCCGATCTCCGTATTGGTAACAAAATCGATGCCTTCTTGCCTCAATAATTTGATGCGGCGTTCCACGACGCTTTTTTCAAGCTTCATATTCGGAATTCCGTAAGTTAAGAGGCCGCCAGGGCGGTCGGCGCGTTCATATACGGTAACAGAGTGCCCGGCCTGATTCAGCTGGTCTGCGCTTGCAAGACCTGCCGGCCCTGAGCCGACAATTGCAATTTTCTTGCCGGTTCGTTCTTTCGGAATCCTCGGCTGAATCCATCCGTTTTCAAAGCCTTTGTCAATAATCGTCCGTTCAATGCCTTTGATCGATACAGCAGGATCAGATATCGCCACCGTACAAGAGCCTTCACAAGGCGCCGGACAGACGCGTCCGGTGAATTCAGGAAAGTTGTTCGTTTTGAGGAGGCGCTCAAGCGCTTCTTTCCATCTTCCCCGATAGACGAGATCATTCCATTCAGGAATCAAATTATGAATCGGACATCCTGATGTATATCCGCCGATATCCATGCCGATTTGGCAAAAAGGTGTGCCGCAGTCCATGCAGCGCGCTCCTTGTCTTTTTGAAACTTCCTCAGAAAATGGAGACGAATATTCGTTCCAGTCATTTATCCGCGTGAGAGGATCGCGTTCAGCAGGCTTTTCCCGCTTGAATTCCATAAATCCTGTTGTTTTGCCCATTTTCCCCTCCCCTTTCTTACTGTGCCACTGCTTCTTTTGACGAGGCAGCCGCAGAAGTTTGAATCTTTTGCTTCGTTCCGGCTTCAAATGCGTACATCATCGCTTCTTCATCTGATAAACCGGCTTCTTTTTGTTCTTTTATCCGCTCGATCATTTGCTTGAAGTCTTTCGGAATCACTTTGACAAACCGAGTGACCGCTGCTTCCCAATCATCCAGTATGGACGCAGCTTTAGCGCTGTCTGTGTATCGGTAATGATTTTCGACCATCGCTTTCAGCTCTGCTATTTCTTCCGGCGCTTCAAGCGTTTCAAACTCAATCATTTCATGGTTGCATTTTCGTTTAAATGCTTTTTTGTTTTCAGCATAGACATAAGCGATGCCGCCGGACATTCCTGCCGCAAAGTTTTTGCCGACATCCCCCAGAACGGCGACCCGTCCTCCTGTCATATACTCTAGTCCATGGTCTCCGATTCCTTCGACCACAACGTTTACCCCGCTGTTTCTGACCGCAAACCGCTCTCCGGCAAGACCGTTGATATAGGCTTCACCGCTTGTCGCACCGTAAAACGCAACATTGCCGACGATGACATTTTCACGGAAAGCAGGATTGAATTCGCGAGGAGCTTTGACGGCGATTTTTCCGCCGGACAAGCCCTTGCCGATATAGTCATTGGCATCTCCCGTCAAGTAAAGCGACATCCCCTTCGGCACAAACGCCCCGAAGCTTTGGCCGGCTGAGCCTGTAAAGCGCAGTTTGATCGTATCGTCAGGCAGTCCTTCTTCACCGTAGCGCTTGGAAATTTCGCTTCCGGTAATGGCGCCTGTCACACGGTTGATGTTGCGGATCTCAAATGATGCCTCCGTCGGAATGCCGTCTTCAATCGCTGTTTTGACTGCCGGTAAAATCTCGGTGACATCAAGAGATTCATCGATTTTATGATTTTGCGGCGTCCGGAATGTACGTGCGCCTTTTGCCTGATGAAGCAGGTTGGATAAATCCAATTGACTCGCTTTCCAATGTGCTTTGGCGCGTTCGCTGACGCGGAGGACATCGGTGCGTCCCACCATTTCATCAACTGTTCTGAAGCCGAGCTGCGCCATCAGCTCGCGCACTTCTTCGGCGACAAAGCGCATATAATGGACGATATGGTCAGGGTCGCCCATAAACTTTTTGCGAAGTTCAGGGTTTTGCGTCGCCACCCCGACAGGGCATGTATCCAAATGGCATGCCCTCATCATGACGCATCCAAGGACGACGAGCGGCGCTGTAGCAAAACCGAATTCTTCGGCGCCTAAAAGCGCGGCCATGACGACATCTCTGCCGGTCATTAATTTGCCGTCTGTCTCCAATACAACGCGCTGGCGCAAACCGTTCAGCATCAACGTTTGGTGTGCTTCAGCAAGACCGAGCTCCCAAGGAAGTCCGGTATGCTTAATACTCGTTTTCGGAGATGCTCCGGTTCCGCCGTCATATCCGCTGATGACGATGACATCAGCCGTCGCTTTTGCAACACCGGCTGCGATCGTGCCGACGCCTGCTTTTGAAACGAGCTTAACACTGATCCGTGCATCGCGGTTAGCGTTTTTCAAATCATGAATCAGCTGGGCCAAGTCTTCAATCGAGTAGATATCATGGTGCGGCGGCGGTGAAATCAAACCGACGCCGGGCGTTGAACCGCGAACATTGGCAACCCATGGGTACACTTTATTTCCGGGAAGCTGTCCGCCTTCTCCAGGTTTGGCTCCTTGAGCCATTTTAATTTGCAGTTCATCAGCATTGACAAGGTAGTGGCTTTTGACACCGAAGCGGCCTGATGCGATCTGCTTAATGGCGCTGCGGCGGTTGTCACCGCTCGCATCTGGAATAAAGCGCCGCGGGTCTTCTCCGCCTTCCCCGCTGTTGCTTTTTCCGCCTAGACGGTTCATTGCAATCGCCAGCGCTTCATGAGCTTCCTTGCTTAAAGAACCGAATGACATGGCGCCGGTTTTAAAACGGCGCACAATCGATTCAACCGATTCGACTTCTTCAAGCGGCAGCGGCTTCCTCTTTTCATCAAATGAAAAGAGATTGCGCAAAAATCCGATTCTTTCTTCATCCGCCGCTTTTGAATATTGCTTAAACAGGCTGTAATCACCTTTGCGGCACGCCCATTGCAGGGTATGGATCGTTTTTGGATTAAAAGCGTGATGTTCGCCGCCTTTCCTCCATTGGAAATCACTTCCTGAATCAAGCGTTTCGCTGAATGTGTCTCTGTACGCTTCCCGGTGGCGGCGCTGCGCTTCTTCAGCGATCGTGTCCAATCCGATGCCGCCGAGCTGTGAGGCCGTTCCGGTAAAGTATTGATCGATTACGTCCCTGCTGATGCCGACCGCTTCGAAAATTTGCGCGCCGCGGTAACTTTGCACAGTCGAAATGCCCATTTTGGACATAACTTTAACGACGCCTTCGGTTACGCTTTTGCTGTATTTTGTCACGGCTTCTTCATAGCTGATTGAAAGAGCTCCGTCTTCAATCGCCTGCTTGTAAGTCGCATATGTCAAATACGGATGGATCGCATCTGCGCCATAACCGATTAACGCGGCAAAATGATGGACTTCCCTTGCTTCGCCTGATTGGGCGATGATGCTGACTTTCGTGCGTTTTCCTGCACGAACCAAATATTGATGCAGAGCACTCACAGCAAGAAGTGCAGGAATCGGCGTTTTTTGTCCGTCCATCTTGCGGTCGGATAAAATAAGCAGTGTTACACCTTCAGCAATCGCTCTGTCGGCCTCTTTAAACATATCTTCAAGTCCGTTTTTCAAGTCATCTGTAAAAAGCGTGTGAATCGTTTTGCTTTTAAAGTTCTGGTGCACGAGCCCCCTCAGGGAGTTGAACTGTGCATTTGTTAATACAGGTGTATACAGTTTAATCCTGCGGCAGCTGCTTTCATTCGGATGAAGAATATCGCCTTCCGCTCCGAGCCATGTCAAAGTTGATGTGACGATCTGCTCGCGGATCGCATCAATCGGCGGGTTGGTGACTTGGGCAAAGAGCTGTTTGAAATAATTAAACAGCGATTGCGGCCGGTCAGATAAAACCGCAAGAGGGACATCATTACCCATTGAACCGAGCGGATCTTTTCCTTCTGTAATGACAGGAATTAAATATTTATGAATATCCTCATACGTGTAGCCGAACGCTTTTTGGCGCGTTAAAAGGTCTGGCACCGGTTTTTCTTCCTGAATGTCATTGCTGACATGGACCAGCTCTTTGCTGAGCCATTCCTGGTATGGAAATTCTCCGGCGATTTCGGATTTGACCTCTTCATCAGAGATAATTCGTCCTTCTTCAAGATCAACGAGGAGCATTTTTCCCGGATCAAGGCGGTCTTTATATAAAACATTTTCCTGTTCAACGTCAATGACGCCGACCTCAGAAGAAAAAATGATGTAATCGTCTTTTGTCACATAATAACGGGCAGGTCTGAGTCCGTTCCGGTCAAGAATCGCTCCGATCTGCTTTCCATTTGTAAACGAGATCGCTGTAGGACCGTCCCATGGCTCCATTAAAGAGCTGTGGTATTCGTAAAATGCTTTCTTTTCTTTTGACATATAAGGATTTTCGTTCCACGGCTCAGGAATCAGCATCATGGCTGCATGAGCCGGTTTTCTCCCGGCCAATACAAAGAATTCAAAAGCGTTATCCAATATGGAAGAATCGCTTCCGTTTTCATCAAGGATCGGAAGAACTTTCGGCAGGTCGTCTCCGAACGCTTCAGATACAAATTGCTGTTCTCTCGCTTTCATCCAGTTCATATTGCCGCGGAGCGTATTGATTTCTCCGTTGTGGATGAGATAGCGGTTTGGGTGAGCCCGTTCCCAGCTCGGAAACGTGTTTGTGCTGAAACGGGAATGAACAAGTGCAAACGCTGAGACGAAGGCTTCATCCTGCAAATCTTCATAAAATGCATCAACCTGCTCAGGTGTCAGGAGCCCTTTATAGACGATCGTATTGCTGGAAAGGCTGACAACATAAAATGACTTTTCTCGTTCATGCGCCCAGTTTTCCGCTTGTTTGCGGATGATATACAATTTGCGTTCGAACGCCAAATTGTCTTTGATCTGTTCGCCTGCACCGATAAAAACCTGACGGACGACAGGTGCGCTTTCCTGTGCGACTGTTCCGATTTTTCCGACATTTATTGGTACAGTTCGCCATCCGAGCACTGACTGTCCTTCTTGTTCGATCAGCTGATTCATGTGTGCTTCAATTTGCCCGCGCTCGCCGTCATCTTTTGAAAAGAAGACCATGCCTACGCCGTAGCGCCCTTTTTCAGGCAAGTGAAAATCAGAACAAGCTTTTTTGAAAAAAGCATCAGGAATCTGCATCATGATCCCTGCTCCGTCTCCGGTATGCGGATCACTGCCCTGACCGCCCCGGTGGTCTAGCTGACAAAGCATTTGCAATCCTTTTTTGACAATATCATGAGTAGGAAGGCCTTTTAAGTGAGCATAAAGACCAATTCCGCATGCATCATGTTCAAATTCAGGACGGTAGAGACCTTGTGCTTTCGGTAGTTGATTATAAGTCATAGTTCCTCTCCCCCGTTCATTTTTCCCGTTTTATCCCCGGTCTAAAATCTTACAAACTCTAATCCCATTGTAGGTTTTCAAATCTATACAAACAATATATAATTTAGATTAAAACAATCTCATTTTGAGATAAGCAGGTGAAACACGATGGAATTACGCCAATTACATTACTTTATGGAAGTTGCAGAAAGAGAGCACGTATCAGAAGCCGCCATGCATCTTCACGTCGCTCAGTCGGCGATCAGCAGGCAGATTGCCAACCTGGAAGAAGAGCTCGGCGTCGATTTATTTGAGCGCGAAGGCCGCAATGTCAAATTGACCCCGATCGGAAAGCAGTTTTTGGATCACATTAAAACCGCGATGAAAGCGATCGATTTTGCGAAGGAACAAATCGATGAGTATTTAGATCCTGACAGAGGAACCGTCAAAATCGGCTTTCCGACTAGCCTTGCAAGTCAGTTTCTCCCGACCGTCATTTCCGCGTTTAAAGAGGAGCATCCAAATGTCGCTTTTCTTCTAAGACAAGGATCATATAAATTTTTAATTGAAGCGGTAAAAACCAGGGATATTGATTTAGCCTTTCTCGGTCCTGTTCCGACGAACAATCCTGACATTAAAGGAGACATTTTGTTTACGGAAAGCCTTTTTGCCCTCGTTCCGGTCAATCATCCGCTTTCGGGACAAAAAAGCCTGCATCTGGGCGATCTCAGAAATGATCAATATGTGCTGTTTCCGGATGGGTTCATCCTTCGCAAAATGGCTGTTGACGCGTGCAAACAAGTGGGGTATACACCGAAAATTTCGTCTGAGGGAGAAGACTTGGATGCGATCAAAGGGCTGGTTTCAGCAGATATGGGAGTCACGCTTTTGCCGGAAACCGCCTTTAATGAGACGACTCCCCGTTTCACAAGGAAAATTCCGATTGATTATCCTCAAGTGAAGCGGACAGTCGGAATCATTGCACCAAAAAACAGAGAGCTTTCCCCTTCTGCAAAAGATTTTTATCAGTTTGTAAAGAAATTCTTCTCACGGCTTCAGCAATATCAATAGAGGGGTTTGCATCAGCCGGGCGGATAGCTTGGCTGATTTTATTTTATCATGAAACAAATTTAATGTCAGAATTTCAGTCTTTCTTCTTCTTCACATTCCTTCTAATAGACGCATCTTAAATGTATATGATTCATTTAAAGATATGATGCTGAATTTTCAAACACTTCATATTCCATTAAATTAAGCTTAACACTTTTCCTTTACCATAGAAGCAAATCTATTAGAATGAGGTGTTTACATATGTCTCCTGTATTAAACCGCCGCAAGTTTTTAACCTATCTCGGAACAGGAACAGCCGCATTGGCCGCAGCCGGGACCGGACTTGACGGATTGGTCAAAACAGCTGAAGCAAAAGGAATGTTCCATCAGTCCAATCGATTGAAAAAACCAAAATACGGTCCTTTAAAATTTACGCCGATTGAGCCTTCGACAAAGGACGAGCTGGTGCTTCCAAAAGGATACCGTTACGATGTCATCGCCTCATACGGCGACAAAATCAATCCGAAAGGCGATACTTTCGGGTATAACAATGACTATACGCTCTTTTTCCCGATGGAAAACAAAAAAGACCGCGGACTTTTATGGGTCAACCATGAGTATATTTCAGACCTGTTCATCTTCGGAAAAACGATAGAGAACGGCTACACAGCGGAACAAATCAATACATTGCTGTATAATCAAGGCGGTTCTGTCATTGAAGTACACCGGGAAAAAGGCCGCTGGAAAATGGATCCTGCTTCGAAATATGCCCGCCGCGTCACTGGGCTGACGCCAATTGCGCTGACAGGTCCTGCAAAAGGAAGCGCTGCCGTGAATGGCGCTGTGAAGGTTCAGGGGACTTTTGCCAATTGTTCAGGCGGAAGGACATTGTGGAATACATTGTTGACCTGTGAAGAAAACTTCGAATCGACTTCAAAGGCAGCCAAACTGGATCAAACACACTACGGCTGGGTCGTAGAAGTCGATCCATTTCATCCGGATTTTCAAATCCGCAAACACACAGCGCTCGGCAGATTCAACCATGAAAATACGTGTATGGGCCTTGCCAAGGACGGCCGTGTCGTTGTGTATATGGGCGATGACAAAAAAGATGCCTGCGTGTACAAGTTCATCAGCAAAGAAAAGTATGATCAAAAGGCCGGAAAAAAGAATGCAAAGCTATTGGAAGAAGGCACATTATATGCTGCAAACTTTGCCAAAGGCCAATGGGTGCCGCTGACGATTGAAGCTGTGCGGAATAAAGCCGGGGGAAACAGCGCCCTGCTTGAAAAATTTAAAACGCAGGCAGATGTTGTTGTCAATTGCCACGAGGCGGCGATTTTGCTTGGCGGAACACCGACTGACCGTCCTGAAGATGTAGAGATCAGTCCTTTTGACGGAACAATTTTCATCGCTCATACGAACAATGACAAGCATGGCAACTTTCATGGCCATATTACGAGGTTTTATGAGAAAGATGATGACCACGGAGCAATGGAATTCCAGTTTGCAATCTTTGCTGCCGGCGGCATTCAAAACGGTTTCAGTGCGCCGGATAACTTGACGTTTGATGAGGATGGCAACCTTTGGACAGTCACAGACATTTCAAGCAGCAGTATCAATACCGCCATCTGGAAGCCTTTTGGGAACAATGGCGTGTTTGTCATTCCGACAGACGGCAAACAGGAAGGCGAAGCTTTTCAATTTGCTTCGGCGCCTGTGGATGCCGAATTAACCGGACCTTGCTTTACGCCAGACGAAAAAACGCTGTTTCTTTCAGTTCAGCACCCTGGTGAAGAAACTGCCAACCTTGCCAATCCGACAAGCATGTGGCCTCACCGCAAAGATGACCATATGCCGCGGCCGAGCGTTGTTGCGATTAGCGGATTTTAAAAAAAGCCGCCTTAAAGAATGACAAAATCCTAAAACAGTTTAAAGTTTTAGGATTTTGTTTCAATCAATCTCGGCTCTCTCATTTATTTTCCGGCTTGTCGACACTCAATAAATAGTCGATTAAAGCTTTTTGTTCCTTTTCAGAAAAGCCATTTTTGTCATCGACCCAGAATTCATGCCCTTTTCCTGTCACTCTGACGGTTTGTAAATCCCGGGAAGCTGAATTGCTTTCGATCACCCGCTGTCTTAAATCCCTGTCGATCATGGACAGCAAGCTGTTGTAGGGATCGGCCGGTTTTCCTTTAGCCAGCGTCTCGGGTATGCCTGCTTCCTTCAATGAGCTTCCAACGGCAGCACCCCCGTCATGCATGTACGGTGCGCTCCAATACAGTCCGATGAGGCTTGGAACCTTATAGCCGCCCGGTGATCCGTCCTTTGCCCAGGCCAGTTTGATTTGCTCTCGATCGAATTTGTTCGTCGGCACCTTCAACACTTTTGCCTTTTCTCTGATTGGCACCTCTGTATTCGGTGCATATATGCGGCTTTTGCCAAATATCTTTTCCGTTTTTTTGAAAGATTGCGCTCTTGTCGGTTCAGTTCCGATTTCTTTGGCTGAAATGATTTTGTTGTTTGTCAAATAGCGCCCAGCATGGCAAGAGATACAGCCTGCTTTCTCAAAAACGCCTCTTCCTTGTTTGACGGTCTGACTGTCGGCGTTTTTGGGCGGTGCGGGCGGTTCCAGTGTATTTTGCCAAGCGGAAACCGCGTTGTTTTCTTCATTCGCTTTTCGGTCAGGCGATCCGACATGCACGCCGTCCGGGGCGGCCAGGGTGATCTTCGGAAAGCTTGGCGGTTTGATCATTTGATTGACGCCAGGAACGCCGGGCGTAGGATCGGCTTTTTCAAAAAAAGCGCCAGGATTCTCACCTTTTTTTGGATCGTATCGATATTTTTGATCTGCAGCGCGCTGAAGAATGGTCCCCACGTAAACGTCTTCGCTCATTCCAAAGAGCGCTCGGCTTCCCGGAGACTGTGAAAGGCTGTCTGAATTCTGTGCATGAACATTATTGCTGAACACACTCAGTCCTTTAAACGGACCGGCCATTGCGGCTCCGCTCCAGCTGTATGGGTGATCCCCCAATGTAAATGCATCCGGTATTTGCGTTGGATTGCTTTTCATATCGATCGTTGAATCGAAAAATCCCCTCGGCCATTTGAGAAACACCCGATCGACTGCATCTTCAAGCTGATCAGGATCAGGGAGGCGTTCTTTTTTTCCGTTTGCTCGAGTGATCACAGGGCTCTTGTCATGAATATATTGTTTAATGCTTGCCATTTCAGCATGTGTAAAATAAGCGGCTGAGTTTGTCGCGAGCGCAAGCATCAGTCCGGTGTTTAAATCCGGGTTCGTCACCCCTTCGATCACCTTCATCGTTTTTGGATCTGTTGTGGCATGGCAGGCGGCGCAGCTGATGCCGACTTTTACTTTTCCGCCGGCATATTTCACAGGCATGCCTAAAGGTGCGTAGGCCCCTTTTGGCACATCGATTCCGGTATCAATCTTCTCGCCCTTTTTAAACGTCTTTCCCCCGACGGTCGCCGTTTTTGCCAGTTCGACCTGTAAGTTTGTCGTCCCTTTTCCTTTTAACGCTGCAATGGCTTTTGTCATATTTGCAACCGTAATCGGACCGTCAGTCAGTCCGAGGATGTCGGTTAAAAATACTTCATTGCCGAACGTTTCTTTATAAAAGGTTTCCCGTCCCAAATCAAGAAGCTGATCATCAACCTTTACAGCACCTTCAGAAGGCCGCATCCCTTCTGCCTCTTCATTCGAAACAAATCGTCCCCAAAAGTCATATCCGTATACGCGTTTTTCTTTTGACATCACTTTTTCTTTCGGCGGCATGTATGCGTATTCAGGTTCAAGATATCTGATTGTGATAAAGCCAATTGCCGCTACAATCGCAATGATCGCCAGTGCGGCCAGCCATTTCTGTTTTCTCACGTTGATCCTCCTTCTAAATCAAAAGGCTTCCCCTTTTTAACTATAGGTTGTATCAAAGAAGCCCAAAAAGATTTAGAACCTATTACCAGCTATATATTTCATGCGCTTATGACAAAATATGTGTTCAGTATTTCTTGAAATAAAGGAATGAAGCCGTTTGAAAAAACTCATCATCATTCTCATCGTTTTCGTATGTGCGCTTACTTTATTTGTCATATGGCTCAATGCCGGTGATGAAAAACTGGGACTGACCAATGAAGAAAGCTCGGCTGTCAAGCCTTCAGAAAAGCCCGTCATCGTGTTGATCATTGATTCTTTAATGGATAAGCCTTTGAAAAAAGCCGTCAAAGAAGGCCGCACCCCGGCACTGCAATTTTTTCTTGAAAATGGCCGGTATGAACCTGAAGTCGTCAGCGCCTATCCGACGATGTCTGTGACAATTGACAGCACCCTCCTGACAGGAACCTATCCGCACGTCCACCGCATCCCCGGTCTTGTTTGGTATAATGAGAAGGAAAATCGGCTCGTCAATTACGGCAGCGACAAGAAAGAAATCGCTGCGCTCGGTGTGAAGCAAACGATCAAGGATGGCATGTATTTGTTAAATCATAAACATTTAAATGAGCGCGCGGCAACGATCCATGAAAATCTAGAAAAGAAAGGAAAACAGTCAGCCTCAATAAATGGACTTATTTACCGCGGCGATGATCAACATGACTTAAACATTCCGCCTCCGCTCAGACGTCTTGGGCTGATGCCTGAAAACATGAGTATCAATGGTCCGGCGCTCTTTTCCTTCGGCAGGTTTGCCCAGCTGAATTCGCATAACCGCTACAATCATATTTGGCAGAGCTATGGTGTAAATGACAAGTTTACGGCAGAGGAGCTGTCTTATTTGATTAAAAAGCGCAAGCTCCCGGCACTGACGGTAGCCTATTTGCCAGACTTTGACCGTGATGCTCATAAAAAAGGACCAAGCGACATGAAAGGGCTTGAAAAAATGGATAAAGCGCTTCAGCGGATGTTAAACACTTATGATTCTTGGAGTGCCGCTTATGAACAAGCGGTCTGGGTGATTATGGGCGACAGCGGCCAGGCGGTGATCGGTCGTGATAAAGACAAGGCCGTTATCCGACTTCATTCATTATTTAAAAATTACCGGACCGCAAAAATAGAAGGTCCACGACAAAAGGACCAGCTGCTGTTTGGCGTCAACGATCGAATGGCCTTTATCTATGTTTTGGATCAAAACGTGTCTGTCAAAGAGACGGTTAAAGAATTGAAAAAAGACGGCCGGATCGGCTTCACCGCTTGGAAAGAAAACGGCTGGGTGTATGCCGATTCGAAACAGGCTGCAAAACCGCTCCGTTTCCGTCCGAATGGAGACTATACAGATATTTACGGACAATCTTGGACGATCAGCGGGGATCTCTCTGTATTGGATCTTTCAGCAAACAGGACTTCCCTCTGGTATGGGAATTACCCTGATGCCCTTGCACGGCTTTACAGCGTCCTTCATTCCCACAGCGGTCGATATGTTGTCGCTGATGCGAAACCGGGTTATCAATTTGCCGCTGAAAAATCCCCTCTCCACCTCGGCGGAGGCGGACACGGCTCCCTCTATAAAACGGATAGTTTAGCGCCGATGATCATTGTCGGCTCTGAGAAAACCCCAAGACATCTTCGCCACATTGACCTAAAGGATTTTTTCATTCAATTGACTGAGTAGCCTGATCTGAATGTAGAAACGATCAGGTTTCTTCCTTTTACAAGGGTTCTTCGTTGACATTTTTTTGTTGTTCTTTGTAATATGTTGATAGTCATTTAGTTTACTTACTTACTTAATTAAATTCGAAAAGCAGGTGCAGTTATGAAAAAGGATGAAATCAGCCGTGATACGGTTGAGCAATTAATTCATGCGTTTAACAGGCTGCGATACACGGAAATGAAACTCTCTTTCCCTTCTCAAGATTGGAAAAAGAACGAGGGCAAAGCATTGATGTTTCTGGACGACAATGCCGGAGGCGAAGGAAAAATGGTATCGGAAATCAGCCAGGCTCTGCATGTCACCTCACCTTTTGCGACACAGCTTTTAAACAGACTTGATAAAAAAGGGCTGATTTATCGGCGCATGGATCAGGATGACCGGCGGATTGTCCGCATCTTTTTGACCGATGAAGGAAAAAAAACAGCAAACGAAGTGAAGAAAGGGCTAAATCAATGGTTCTTTCAGCTTGCCGCTTATCTTGGCGGAGCTGAAAGCACTCAGTTCGCCGGTTTGATCCATAAAGTGTCCGACTTTTTAGAGCTTGGTGAAAAAAAAGATGAAAAGAAGGTTGAAAAATGATTTCTCTCTTAAAATATTTAAAGCCCTATAAGCTGCAGGTGATTCTAGTTGCAGTGTTTACGCTGTTCAGCAGTGTGCTTGAGCTTTATTTGCCTACATTGATGGCAGATGTTGTCGATGTCGGAATTGTCAACTCTGATATGGCATTTATCCTGAAAACCGGTGTATGGATGATTGTTTGTTCCCTCCTTGCCATCATCATGACTGTGGGAAAAGCTTTATTCGCATCCAAAACGGCTCTTGGCTTTGGGAGGGATGTACGGCGCAGGCTGTTTGTTAAAGTTGAACATTACTCAATGGAGGAGTTTGGGAAAGTCGGGTCCGCCTCCCTTATCACCCGAACCACAAACGATGTCAAACAAGTGCAAGATGTGCTCAATATGATGCTTTCGATGATGACGAGAGCGCCGTTGATGCTGATCGGCGGTATTGTGCTGGCCGTATCCCGGGACGCCAAGCTGTCCATCATCTTTTTGGCGGCTCTTCCGATACTGGCTGGACTGATTTTTTTGATCACAAAAAAGGCCGTCCCCCTGTTTGGCGTCCTGCAAAAAAAGACGGACCGCCTCAATCTTGTGCTTCGTGAAGGATTGACAGGCGTCCGTGTGATCCGCGCCTTTAATCGTGTCGATGAAGAAAAAACGCGCTTCCAGCAAGCGAACAAAGAATTTCGGGATACAGGGATTGCCGTCAACAAAATCATGGCGTTCCTCTTCCCTGTGATGATGATCATGATGAACTTTACAAACATCGCTATCATTTGGTTTGGCGGCATTCGGGTTGATGAAGGCAGCATGCAGGTCGGCAACTTAATGGCTTTTCTCCAATATGCGTCAATGATCTTGATCGCTTTGATCATGCTGGCGATGACATTCGTGATGATTCCGAGGGCTCAAGCGTCGGCCAGCCGCATTAATGAACTGCTGATGATCGATCCTCAAATTACAGATCCCAAGCAGCCCGCAGAAGAAAACGGCTTGCACGGCTATATTGAATTCAAAGATGTCACATTCCGTTATGCCGGAGCTGAGAAACCCGTTCTTGAAGACATTTCTTTTCAAGTAAAACCAGGTGAAACCACGGCGATTATCGGAAGCACAGGCGCGGGGAAAACTACTATTCTTCAATTGATTCCGAGGTTTTTTGATATAGAAAAAGGCGCCGTTCTTGTCAATGGAATCGATGTGAGAAACATGCCGCAGCAAGAGCTTCGCAAAAAAATCGGCTATGTGCCGCAAAAAGCTTCATTATTCAGCGGAACCATCAAAGACAATATCCGCTTTGGTAAGGAAGATGCGGCAGACGAAGACATTTTGGAAGCACTTGAAACCGCCCAGGCTTCCGAGTTTATAGCAGGCAAAGAAAACGGAATCGACTCCTATATTGAGCAAGCCGGCGCTAACCTTTCAGGCGGACAAAAGCAGCGGCTTTCGATCGCCCGAACGTTGGTCAGAAAACCGGAAATCTATTTGTTTGACGACAGTTTTTCAGCGCTTGATTATAAAACAGATCAAAAGCTTAGAAAAGCGTTGGAGAAAACAACTGTCGACGCCGCTGTTATCATTGTCGCCCAAAGGGTAAGCACGATTACGGAAGCTGATCAAATCATCGTCTTAAATGAAGGAAAAATAGCCGGAATCGGCACACACCAACAATTGCTTGCAGAAAACAAGATTTATCAAGAAATCGTCGCATCCCAGCAAGCTGAGGAGGAGAGCGCATGACTAAAAAAGAACAAAAACACCCAGGCTCTTTGCCCGCAGGCATGCGGCAGGAAAAACCGAAGGAATTTAAGAAAACGCTCTTGCGGCTGGCCGGCTACTTAAAGCCGCGGACTTCTCAGCTGGTGCTGGTGATCATCGCAGCGATTTTAGCCACCTTATTTAATGTCATCAGTCCAAAGCTTCTTGGGGATGCGACATCTTCCCTTTTTGCGAGCTTTACTGAGGGAACAGGAGTTCAGTTTGATTTTCTCGGCCGGATTACGTTGATACTGGCTGGGCTTTATCTCCTTTCGGCTTTCTTTACATTTTTGCAGCAGTACATCATGGCCGGAGTCGCGCAAAAAACGATATTTGAAATGCGCCAGGAAGTCAATGAGAAACTGGCGCGCCTCCCTTTAAAATACTATGACAGACATTCGCACGGAGACACACTCAGCCGTGCAGTGAACGATATTGATAACATTAACACATCGCTTCAGCAGGCGCTGACGCAAATGATCACATCCGTGATTACCATTGTCGGAATCATTATGATGATGCTGTTCATCAGTCCAGTGCTGACGCTTGTCGTATGTATCACCATTCCGCTCAGCATGCTGGCCGTCAGACTGATCGCATCCTTCTCGCAAAAACATTTCAGCGCACAGCAAAATGAGCTTGGCGCAATTAACGGCCATGTTGAGGAAATGTTTACGGGGCATCAGGAAGTGAAAGCGTTCGGGCATGAGGAAAAAGCGATTCAGCAATTTGATGAAGTGAATGAGCGCTTATATCAATCTGGCTGGAAAGCGCAGTTCATTTCCGGACTGATGATGCCGATGATGACATTCATCGGAAACCTAGGTTATGTTTTTGTCAGCATTACGGGCGGAATTTTTGTCTTAAACGGCACCCTGCTGATCGGGGGCGTTCAGGCTTTTATTCAATACACACAGCAGTTTTCCCAGCCGCTTGTCCAGGCTGCCGGAATCGCAAACACAATCCAATCTGCGATCGCTTCGGCAGAACGGGTTTTCAGCCTTTTGGATGAAGAAGAGGAAAAACAAGAATCCCCTGCCGATGTCGATACTGAAGCATTAAAAGGTGATGTTTCATTTGAACATGTTGCATTTGGCTATGATGAAAATGTGCCGGTTATCCGCGATTTAAATCTTGATGTCAATGAGGGCCGAACGATTGCGATCGTCGGACCGACCGGTGCAGGGAAGACGACGATTATCAACTTGCTGATGCGATTTTACGAATTGAACAGAGGCAGTATCAAGGTTGGCGGCATGGACCTTAATGAACTGTCACGCGAGCAAGCAAGAAGCATGTTTGCGATGGTTCTTCAGGACACTTGGCTTTTCAACGGCACAATTCGCGATAATATCGCTTATGGACGGGAAAGCGCGACAGACGAGGACATCATTCAGGCGGCAAAAGGAGCCTATGCCGACGACTTTATCCGCACTCTGCCGGACGGTTATGACACGATATTGAGCGAGGATGCGCAAAATATTTCACAAGGTCAAAGGCAGCTGCTGACGATCGCACGGGCCATATTGGCCGATCCGAAGATTTTAATTTTGGATGAAGCGACAAGCAGCGTTGATACGCGCACCGAAATGAATATCCAGAAAGCAATGAACAAGCTGATGGATAACCGCACAAGTTTCGTGATCGCCCACCGCCTCTCGACCATTAAAGACGCTGATCTGATTCTCGTCATGAATAACGGGGACATTATTGAAAAAGGAAATCATGAAGAGCTTCTTCGGCAGAACGGTTTTTATGCTGACTTGTATAACAGCCAGTTTTCCCGGGAAGAAGCCGTCAGTTAAGAAAAAGGCTGTGCCGTAAGCGTTCAAAACGCTTTTCGGCACAGCCTTTTTGCATTACACATTTTCAGACACGCGGCGGATGCCCGGCCGTCCATTTTCACAAATAAATGAAGCGGCAGTAGTAATCGGCGCGCCCGGTCTTGATACATAATCGAGCAGCCGATAATCGCTCCGCCAATATTGCGGAGTAACCGTACAGCGTACATAGCCGCGCTGATCATTAAAAAATTTCAAATGAGGATTTTCGATGTAAAGGATGTCAGGATGTAACGAACTCGCACGGTCTCCCCCCGAGCTTATAGAAGTTCCGGCGAATTCAGCGCCCACCGTTGTGGAATTTGGGTTATCAAAGTCGCTTTTGATGTCAAATACCCAATTGGTATGCACATCACCGGTAAGGACGATCGGATTGGAGATATGCTGTTTCTGTAAAAACTCGACAACCTCGTTTCGTTCAGCGGAATATCCGTCCCACCCATCCATCGGCAAAATTTTCACTTCGCCTGCTTGATGGTCGACTTGTGAAAAAAAGACTTGCTGGGCGAGCACATTCCAAATCGACTGTGAGCGGCGCAGCCCGTCATAAAGCCATCTTTTCTGCTCTTGTCCTAAAATGGTTCTTGAAGGGTCTGTTGAATCAAAACTCGGGGGCTTATTGCCGTCATTATTGGCCTGGTCGTCGCGGTATTGCCGCGTGTCGAGGATATGAAACTCGGCTAAATCGCCATATGTGACTCGGCGATACATGCTCATCTCCGCGCCTCTTGGAATCGACGATTGTCTGAGCGGCATATGTTCAAAATAGGCTTGGTACGCACTTGCACGGCGCAGGGTAAAGCGATCAGGAGATTGATTTTTTTCGGGGATGAGTCCGGCATAATTGTTTTCCACGTCATGGTCGTCCCATGTCACAATCCACGGAAACAGCGCGCGGGCCCGCTGGTAGTCGGCATCATATAAATATTGAGCGTGACGCGTTCTGTAGTCTTCAAGCGTCAAGGTCTCCGCGCCTTTATGAAGCCGGACATTCTTAGCGGCAGTCCCGGGCCCATATTCATAAATCGCATCGCCTAAATGCAAAACAAAGTCCAGGCTTTCTTCGGCGAGCCGGCGGTACGCGGTGTAATATCCTTCTTCAAAATGCTGGCAGGAAACAAATGCAAATGCAAGGTGATCCATTTTGGCAGATGGCAGAGGAAGCGTTTTTGTGCGGCCGATTTGACTGGTTTCATACCCGGCATGAAAACGATAATAATAAATGCTGTCAGGTTCAAGCCCTTCTACTTCAACGTGAACAGAATGGGCATACTCCCGCTTGGCGACCTTCTCTCCCTGTTTGACGATTTCCCGAAAGCCGCTGTCGCGGGCGACTTCCCATTTTACCGTCACATCTTCCGGAGGCATGCCTCCCTGCGGTCCAAGCGGTTCAGGAACGAGACGGGTCCAAAGCACAACACCGTCAGGAAGAGGTTCGCCGGATGAGACGCCCAATGCAAATGGATTTGCGGTAAACTTCGGCACTTTCTCAGCGGCCGCTCTCCGTTCTGTTGTTACCGATGTACCTCCTGCGGTTCTCTCGTTAAAAGACTCTGAATACCTCTTTGAAACATTTGTTTTCATTACTATCGTCTCCTTTAACTATTCATAATGAAAAACAGTCCGAGGCTTTCTTTACGGATCTACTTTGCTATCAATTTGTAAGCGCTATCATTCCTTTCATCTCTCAAAGTGTGATGCTGTTTTAAATGTAGCAGCTATCTCTCGAAATGTAAATAGATTCCATGTATGATCTGTCACTTTCCCTTACTTAAAAAGTCTTATTTGCATATAGCAGTCTCTGCTTTTTCTCCCTTTTTCAAAAGGCTACTTCCGTCCAATTGACAATTTTTTCATAATATGTCCGTTGAACATAATATAAAAATAGTGATAACGTAATTTTATGAACCGGTTCATGGAATTCTATCCAGTATAAATACAAAAAGGAGATTTGACCATGACAAAATCAATGCAAAGCGGAAATCGTTACGCCAATTGGATTCCAATGAAGGAAATAAGTTCTGCCGAAGATCAGCTGTTTCCGTTTTCGGTTTATCATCGGCTCCGGAAGACAAATCCGGTGCGCTATGATGATGATCGAGAGTGCTGGGATATATTTTCCTACGAAGATGTTCAATATGTGCTGAAAACGCCCAAGCTTTTTTCTTCAAAACGCGGCGGGGATATGAAGGGAAAGAGCATGCTCACGATGGACCCGCCGAAGCACACGAAAATGAGGGCGATCGTCAATAAGGCTTTCACGCCAAAAGCGGTGAAGCAGCTTGAACCGCATATCGAAGAAGTGACTGCCTTTCTGCTTGACGAAGCCAAAGACAAAGATTCATTTGACATGGTCGACGATTTGGCCGGCCCGCTTCCGGTGATTATCATCGCTGAACTGCTTGGTGTCCCGGCGGAAGATCGCCGCATTTTTAAACATTACTCTGATATGATGGTCTCTGGAGCTAAAGACAGTTCCGATGAAGCCGTCAAGCAGATGAACAAACAGCGCGAGGAAGGCGGCGAATTTTTAAACGGCTACTTTAAAAACATCATCGATGAACGAAAAAACGAACCGAAAGAAGATTTAATTTCCCTTTTGATAAAAGCCGAAGTGGACGGTGAAAAATTGACGGAAGCCGAACTGCTTAGCTTTTGCACGCTCCTGTTAGTTGCAGGCAATGAAACGACAACCAATTTAATCGCCAATGCGGCCCGCTATTTAACGGAAGATGAAAAGGTGCAGGAAACCGTCAGAAACGACCTGTCACTCGTCCCTCAGCTCGTTGAAGAAACGCTTCGTTATTATCCGCCTGTACAGGCGATCGGACGTGTTGCAGCTGAAGACATTGAAATCAGAGGCGTCCCGATTGCAAAAGGCTCTACTGTGATCAGCTGGGTCGCTTCAGCTAACCGGGATGAAACGAAATTTGACGACCCTGATACGTTTAAGCTTGACCGCAAATCAAATCCACACATGAGCTTCGGCTTTGGCATTCATTTTTGCCTTGGGGCCCCTCTCGCTCGTCTGGAAGCGAAGGTCGCACTGTCATATCTGCTGCGGCATTTTCGGATTGAAAGAGAGCAATCAGAGGAGCTCGTAGCGATTCAAAGCCCTTTTGTATTCGGCGTTCGCCGCCTGCCAGTCCAGCTTTTATCATAGCAAAAAAGGGACGAGCTATAGATGCCCGTCCCTTCTGTGTGACTTAAGGATTTGTAGACCACATGCCTGCGGATTTAATGAAAATGCGCGGGTGCAATTTAAGCTGAGCGACCATGTATTCGGCAAGATCTTCAGGCTGCATAACCCGTTCCGGATTGCCGTCTGTTAATTTGGAATCGATGGCCAAATCTGTCGCGACAGTGCTTGGCGTAAGTGCGCTTACACGGATGTTATGCTTTCTGACTTCCTGCATTAACGATTCGGTCAGTCCAAGAACGGCGAATTTAGATGCGCTGTAGGCACTCGTTCCGGCTGCTCCTCTTTGGCCCGCTGTTGACGAAATATTAATGATATCCCCTGCTTGCCGCTCCATCATATCAGGCAGAACGGCACGGGTCACATTGTATACGCCCATCAGGTTGACTTGGATAATGTTCTCCCACTCTTCAGGGGACTGCTCAAGGAAGCCTGCAAATCCGCCAATACCTGCATTATTAATGAGAATATCAATCTGTCCGAGCTCCTCTTGAACAAACTGAACTGCGCTTTCTACCGCTTTTAAATCTTTTACATCTGCTGCGGCAACAGACACTTTCACGCCGAAAGCCTTCAATTCTTCAGCCGCTTTTTCAAGATTGGCTGCTGTACGTCCGACCAGACCGATATGAACGCCTTCTTTTGCAAGGGCAATTGCAGTGGCACGGCCAATTCCCCTGCCCCCTCCTGTAATAAGAGCTGTTTTGTTTTGTAAAGATTGCATCTGAAAAACTTCCTTTCTGTATGTATAGCACCTTTAAATTATAGAGAACTAAAATGCTCGTTTGCAAATGTAACGACTTGCAGTTAGATCGTCATTGGCTGCGGCTTTCCTCCTTTCCCTTCTAAATCCTCATCTTTCAATATGCGAGAGGAAAAAGGAGGCGCGGCAGAGAATTTATTTTTTGTTTACCGGATAACTAAAAATCCGGCCTTTTTGTGGTCTATTTTTTGATTTGAAAGCCGGCGTGGAACCTTTTCAGTTCCGATTCGCCGGCTGTTTTATATTTATTGGGCGCCTCGAATGACATTTGTGATCATAACTTCTTGTCTTAAAAAATTGCTTATATGACATTTGGCCTTAATACTTCATGCATTCACCAATGTAAAAAAAAGCAAGTTGACAAAATTATTGTAAATATGGGAAAGACCGAGTATACTCATATAGTTGCCAATCATAAGGAAAAAATATATAAATGGCGGTGGAGACACGTAAACAGATAAGATAGAAACCACAAAAATAAATGAGGAACCTGAATTCATCTTTAGCAAACGTTGATTTTCAGGATGTCCTGCATATGATCAATATTTAATTCTTGGTTTTTTGGGTAAATTGTCATTACAGGAGGTTTGATATGGAAAAAAAGTTTAATTCCAAGGCGATACTTATCACCTTTATGATTGGTGCATTTTTTGCAATATTAAACGAAACCTTGCTGAATATCGCTTTAACAGAGTTAATGACGGTATTTGGCGTTGATGCCCCGACAGTTCAATGGTTAGCTACCGGGTTTATGCTTGTCATGGGTATTTTAATGCCTGTTTCTGCATTATTGATTCAATGGTTTACGACAAGACAAATGTTTATCGGTGTCATGACGGTGTTTTTATTCGGGACAGTGATTGCTGCTTGTGCGGTGAATTTTCCGATGCTTTTGACCGGACGCATGATACAGGCTGTCGGTACAGGGCTGTTAATCCCTATCATTATGAATGCTTTGCTTTTACTTTATCGGCCGGAAGTCCGAGGGAAAATTATGGGAACGTTCGGGCTTGTGATCATGTTTGCCCCTGCTATCGGCCCTACTTTATCAGGCGTCATTGTTGATCTTCTCGGCTGGCGCTGGCTATTCATCATTGTAATCCCTTTTGCGATATTTTCAATCCTCTTTGCGATGAAATATTTGCAAAATGTCGGTGAAGTGACACGCCCGCGTGCGGATTTTTTATCGATCATTCTCTCAACCATTGGGATCGGGGGAATCGTATACGGATTTAGCAGTGCGGGAGAAGATCCGGACGGATTTGCTTCTGCCAAGATCATTGCTGTGATTGCCATCAGCCTGATCAGCTCGGTATTATTCGTGCTTCGTCAGCTAAAGCTGGATGAACCGCTATTGGATGTCCGTGTGTTTGCCTATAAAAATTATACCCGCGGGGTCGTCATTTTTGTTATTGTCATTATGGCGATGTTCGCTTCTGAAATCGTAATGCCGATGTATTTGCAAGGACCGCTCGGCTTTACTGCGAAAACTGCAGGTTTATTGCTTTTGCCTGGTGCATTGTTAAACGGCCTTATGTCGCCTGCTATGGGCGCTTTATTCGACAAATTCGGGCCGAGAAAACTGATCATTCCGGGCACAATCGTATTAATCGGCGTTATGGTTTTCTTTAGCAGAATTAATCCATCGGTGCCGATGTGGTCGTTCATCATTGTTTATATCATCTTGATGCTGTCCATCTCAGCGATCATGATGCCTGCGCAAACGAATGCATTAAATGAATTGCCAAAGCACTTATATCCTCATGGAACGGCGATTTCCAATACATTACAGCCTGTTGCGGGTGCACTGGGTGTTTCGGTTTTTGTGAGCATCATGAACCAAGGCCAGAAAAGTTTTCTGGCTGAACATAAAGGGGCTGCTGCCGGCGAGCAGCTCATGAATGAAGCGATGACACATGGGGTTCATCATGCCTATTGGTTTGCACTGGCCTTAAGCTGCATTGCTTTCTTGGCCGCGATATTTATTAAAAAGGCGGTTTCGCCTGATTTTGACAAAGAATAATTTTTTCCAGTCCTCGATGTTTCGTTAAAGAAGCTCGAGGGCTTGTTTTTTTCATGACTGGTATATCTTCACTCCAAACAGCTCTCTCAGTTCATCGCGCCCTTTTTCCCAGAAGGCGCTGTTGACACCCTCCCTTTTCAAAGATGCCAAGCCAACTCAGCGAGTTTTTGCAGTCATCCTTGCTTACGCTTACCTATCTTTCAAGCGATACTCCCTCCGTTTATCAAATGGTCGAAAAAAACGAGATTTTTCATTAAACCTCATGCCGATCATATTTTTTCAGAATTGACGAGATTTTGTGACATGATATAATGCTAGAATCATATTCATTTTATCGGAAAGGAACGTTTTCCATGGAGCCTTATGTTGATCAAAAAGACGGCATTTTCAAATCCGTATGTTCGCTTGACTGCCCTGACCAATGCGGGCTGCTGATTCAAAAAAAAGACGGTAAAATCGTTAAAATTCAAGGTGATCCGGAGCATCCTGTCACACAGGGCAACATCTGCAACAAAGTGCGCAATATGACAGAGCGCATTTATGATCCCAAACGGCTAAAGACTCCGCTGAAACGGACGGGTGCAAAAGGAGAAGAAGCATTCGAACCGATCAGCTGGGATGAAGCGATTGAAACGATTCGCTCCCGCTGGCAGGAGCTCATTGAAAAAGAGGGGGCTGAAAGTATTCTGCCATACAGCTTCTACGGCAACATGGGAAACTTGACGGCCGAGGGAATGGACAGGCGCTTCTTCCACCGCCTCGGATCCAGCCAGCTTGACCGGGCGATCTGCACGCCTGCGGGTTCAACAGGCTATAAATACACGATGGGTGGAAGCATCGGCACTGATCCGGAAGATACAACAGAGACAAAACTGTTCATTTTTTGGGGGATCAATGCGGTCTCAACGAACATGCATCAAATCACCATCGCCCAAAAAGCGCGGAAAAACGGCGCGAAAATCGTTGTGATCGATGTACATAAAAATCAAACCGGCAGAATGGCTGACTGGTTCATCCCAATCCGCCCCGGAACGGACAGCGCACTTGCCCTCGGGATCATGCACGTATTATTCAAGGAGAAAATGGCTGATGAAGCATTTCTCCGCGAATATACAGTCGGACATGAAGAGCTGCGCCGCCATGTTCTGCAATATGATCCGGATACGGCGGCGGAAGTGACCGGCGTTCCGCGGGAAGATATCGTTGAACTCGCCCGTTTGTATGGTCAAACCTCCCCTTCCTTGATCCGCATCGGCAACGGTCTGCAGCATCATGACAATGGCGGCATGATCGTCCGAACCATTGCTTGTCTGCCCGCCATTACGGGGCAATGGACGGTAAAAGGGGGGGGCGCGATTAAAGGGAACACCGCTTTTTTAGCCTACAATACGAAGGCATTGCAGCGCCCAGATTTGTTAAATGGCAGAACACCCCGGGTGATCAATATGAATCAGCTCGGTAAAGCCCTCTTGGAAGCCGATCCGCCGATCAGGTCATTGTTTGTGTACGGCAGCAATCCGGCCGTTGTCGCACCTGAAGCGAACAAAGTCAGAAAAGGGCTTGAGCGTGAAGATTTGTTTACTGTTGTGCATGATTTATTTCTGACAGAAACCGCGCGGTATGCCGATATCGTTCTGCCGGCCTCTTCAGCTTTTGAAAATACAGATTTCTATACATCATATTGGCACCATTATACCCAAATTCAAAAGCCGGTTATTCAGAAGTATGGCGAGAGCAAATCGAATACCGAAGTGTTCCGTCTTCTTGCTGAGGCGATGGGCTTTGATGATAAACCGCTCAAAGACTCTGATGAAGATATGATCAGACAGGCTCTTGAATATCCAGACAATCCATGGCTTGAAGGAATTGATTACGATAACCTGTCTGAAAAGCATTTTGTGAAAGCAAAAAGAGAGACTGTTTTTCCCGACAGGCTGCCGACGCCTAGCGGAAAAATCGAATTGTATTCGAAAAAGATGGAACAAGACGGCTATCCAGCCCTGCCGACCCATACCCCGCTTGCAGAGAAAAGCGATTATCCGTTTTTATTCGTACCTGGGCCGAATCATAATTTTTTAAACTCGACATTTTCAAATAATGAAAAGCATAAAAAATTAGAAAAGGAGCCTAAGCTTCATTTGAACATAAAAGACGCTGAAGAAAAAGGCATTGAAAATGGAGATATGGTAAGGGTTTGGAATGACCGCGGCGAATGTGTCCTGCCTGCGGCCATCGGAGAAAACGTCCTCCCTGGCGTAGCCGTAAGCCAAGGATTGTGGGCTGATGCGAAAGGCAAACATTATTTGGTGAATGCTTTGACTCCTGATCGTTTAGCCGATATGGGCGGCGGTGCAACCTTCTTTTCAGGAAAAGTTCAAATCGAAAAAGCTTAGGCGCTAAACAGACCGGTCTGCTTCACCGGTCTGTTTTAATGGAGAGGAGCTCCGCTCTATTTTTTTCTTCTCGTTATCGTTTTGACATAGCCGGAAGTGAAATCTGCACTGTCTTTGATAAATCTTGTGATGATATGAAGCTCCTGATCGGTATATTGACTGAGAAACATGGCGGATTCTTGAGCCAAATCTTCAAATAATGTATAGATTTCCTCCATGTTTTCCGGAATCAGTTCAATCAAAAGCCGCCTTCTGTCTGCCAAATCTCTGCTTCTTCTGACGTATCCCGCTTTTTCAAGACGATCGATCACCCCGGTGATGGCGCCGGTTGTCAGGCCGCTCTTTTCCGCCAATTCCCCTGCTGTTATTTTTCCATCTCGCGAGATGATCTCCAGACACTTATGATCGGTTCCGTTCAATCCGATTTTTTCGCCGATAGCCTGATGCATGAAAACCGTAGCGGTGCTCTGAAATCTCAGCTGCTGAATCAGCTCCCTGATCAGCTCTTCCCTTTCTTTCTGATTTGTTCTTGACATCGGTAACACCCTTCTATAAAATCATTATATCTTAGAAGCTAAGATATTTATTTACTAATATAAAATCATGATAACAGGATGAAGCTCTCATGCCAAACCTTGCTGAGGCCGAATCTGATAAAAGGAGAATAGATTTATTTGGCAAATACTCAAAACAAAAAATTAGGATTCATTGTAGCGGGATTGCTGCTGGCCATTCTCATGGCCTCTATGGACAACACCATTGTCGTCACGGCTATGGGCACGATCGTCGGCGATCTTGGCGGTCTTGACAGCTTTGTCTGGGTCGTATCCGCTTTTATGGTTGCAGAAATGGCCGGAATGCCGATTTTCGGCAAACTATCTGATATGTACGGAAGAAAGCGTTTTTTTCTGTTTGGCAGCTTTGTTTTTATGGCCGGCTCTGCATTGTGCGGAACGGCTTCGACTATTGAACAGCTCAGCATCTACCGTGCTATTCAGGGAATTGGCGGAGGGGCGCTGATTCCAATTGCCTTTACAATTATTTTTGACATCTTTCCGCTTGAAAAACGCGGCAAGATAACGGGTCTGTTTGGAGCCGTTTTTGGGTTATCCAGTATTTTTGGACCGCTGATCGGTGCATACATTACAGATTACATCAGCTGGCACTGGGTTTTTTACATTAATCTTCCGCTTGGTCTCATTTCTTTCATATTGATTCTTCTGTTTTATAAAGAAACGAAGCGGCATGAAAAGCATCATATTGATTGGCTGGGCGCCATTACGCTTGTAGGCGCTGTCGTATGTCTCATGTTCGCGCTCGAGCTTGGCGGCGAAAAATACGCTTGGGATTCAAGTATGATCCTCCTGCTTTTTGGAAGTGCAGCAATTTTATTTATATGCTTCTTCATCATTGAACACAGGGTGAGAGAACCGATTGTTTCCCTTGATATGTTTAAAAATCGGCTGTTTGCCGGAAGCACGCTTGTCGCCCTATTCTACGGGGGAACTTTTATTTCGGCGACGATCCAGATTCCCATCTTTGTCCAAGGCGTATACGGAGAATCAGCGACAAACTCAGGGCTTGTTCTTTTGCCGATGATGCTCGGCTCCGTCATCTCGGCCCAGCTCGGTGGTTTCTTAACGACGAAAATGAGCTACCGGAATATTATGCTGATCTCAGGATTGATATTGGTCACCGGGTTTTCTTTATTAAGCACGCTGAATATTGACACTCCCCGGATTTTATTAACCGCTTGTATGGTCGTCGTCGGCTTGGGGGTAGGTTTTTCTTTCTCCGTTTTAAGCATGGCGGCCATACATCATTTTGGCCCAGAACAGCGAGGGTCAGCGACTTCGACGAGCAATTTTATGCGTTCGCTCGGAATGACAGTCGGTGCCAGCATATTTGGCATGATTCAAAAAAACAGCTTTTCTGACCAAATGACAGGTCTTTTTCAAGAGGCAGAGACGCCTGGTGTTTCCTCTCCGCATGATACCGATCAAATACTGTCAAGCGCGAGAGCTGAGATTCCGCCGGAGGTTCTAAATCGCATCACTGAAGCATTGTCAAGCTCGATTGTCCATACGTTTACATGGGCGATTTTGCCTGCATCGGCTGCTTTTCTATTGGTTTTCTTCATGCCGAAAGACCGTGTTAAAGTGAATGTAAAAAGCAAGTGAACGAAACGATTCTAGCTCCCCAACGCTTTCTTTTTTCTGTTTTTTGAGATCAGTAAGAGCGGAATCGGCACTATGCCGAATAAAACGGCCGCAATATAGCCGATTATGTCACCTAGAGAAAATACCTCGTTGACACTTTTGGGAGTCATCGCAATCAAATATATCACCGGAAGCAGACCGTACATCATCGGTCTGCTCTTATTTTTGAAGATCTGTGAAAGTCCCAGCGATGCAGCGTAAAACGAAATGGAAAATGTCGCAAACAGCTGCATAATCCAAATGACCAGCAGCAATGATTCAAACCGTTCAAATATCAAGCCTGAGACTTCGTAGCTGCGGATCAGGTCAAGCGTCGGCCATGTCATCGCGGTCACTCCGTCAACTGACAGCGCGCCGATCACGAATACGACCGTCGTTAAATAAAAGAGCATAGCTATAGTTATCCCCATCACAACAACTTTGACACCTTTTTCCGGCTTTTTCATAAACGCCAAAAGAAAGACCATAACTTCGGCGCTGATAAAAGAAAGGGTTGTTGCTTTTGTCCCCTTTAACACCGGCATGACGCCTTTTCCAAGTACAGGACGCAGGTTATCCAGTTCAAATAGTCCAAAGCTCATCAAAACAACTGTTAAAAAGATTATGATTGTAATCGGAAAGATAATTTCAAATAAACGGGCAAGCGATCCCATCCCATCTTTTATTGAATAAAATCCGACCCACATCATCGTCATGATGATCGCCCAAAGGGGTGTTTCCTCCAGCAAAAAAAAGTTGATGACCTCAGCCATGATTCTTACTTCAAAAGCCGCAATCGTCACAAAATGCTCAATAAAGAACAGACCGATCAAAGCACCAAGCCATTTTCCGACAATGTCTCCGCCGTATTGAAAAAATGTTTGTCCCGGATAATCCTGGCTTAAATTTGTCATGATCACACCGGCGGCTGTTGTGATGAGCCCGCCTAAAAGGACAGATATCCACACATCCGGTGTACCCGCCTCTTCTACGGCGGTTCTCGGCAAACTGAGAATGCCTGCCGCCATAGTATAACTGACAAAGACAACAATAGCCTGAAAAGTCGTTATTTTATCTTCGGAACGGATCATTGCGTGCTTCTCCGCCTTTCGTGATTAGACATTCTGCTGTTACTGATCACCCACGGTACCGTAATCTTTAATATTGATTTGAACATGATATTTGATCGGTATTTCGGTAAATCTCTGATCCCAATTTTTCTTCAGCTTTTCCCATAGCCGGGGATGCTTGATTCTCAGCTCGTTTCCGAAACCGGCGATGTCTGCTTTGTATACGTTCTGCATTTTTTCTGTAATTTGCTTCATTGATTTCTTCACCGTTTGTGCGGTTTGTTTTTCAACTTTTTCTAAGAATTTGTTGTCAAACGCTTTTTCGGTTGTCATCCAGTTTTCGGCGAGGTGGCCTTCTGACTCAATGTTTACTTCAAATGAGAGGCGGTTCCCTTTGACAATGGGCTTGATGTCACTTTTGATTGATTCCACTGCAAATGCGTTCAACTTTTTTGCTTTTGAATCATAGTTTTTGACCACACCGCCCTGTCCCTGTCCTGTAATCCACATAATCCCCTCTAGATCGTGTTCATCCAAATAGCCGATCAGCTTATTGTTTTTTCCATTGATTGCAGCGGCGCCCGCATATTTGACTTCTCCTTCAGCGCCGACCACATTTTGAAGCAGAAAGCTTGCTCCAGACCTCATTTTACCTGTCAGTTTGGCAAGTGTTACAGGAGGCAGAATTTTTTTCGCCTTATACTCATTTTCAAGGATTTTGCGTAGGCGAAACGCCGGCATTTCCCCGGTTTCCTTTAGTTCAAGCGTGTCTCTCGCTCTGCCTCTTGTCACGAGAACGAGGCTGCTTGGCCTGATCTCATTATCGCGGAGAGGTTGATCGAGCAGTTCTTCCAGTGAATAAGTTCGAAGAAGCTCGGCCGCGATAACGATAACCTTTAAATGGGGACTGAATATCGGCCTGTCTTTTCTCAACGCCACCTCAGCGTTGATCTGCTGGAGTGAATCCCCTGTTTCATAAATGTTGATGTAAGCTTTTTGATCGGACCCTCCTCCCCCGCTCGCCTTTGAACCAGCTGTCTGTTGGTTTACATATTGATAGATCATGGTGATCCGGTCCTTTTTCGGATATTCTCCCCCTATGTCATCAAACTTTTTTTCAAGTTCGGTTTCCTTGCCTTTGTCGATCCCAATGGCAAATGTTAAGCCAAGCTCTTCAATTTCACGACTGCTCCAGCATCCGGTTAATAAAGACAAGAGTAAAAAAACCGATAGGAAACGGATAATGTCAATTATTTTTTTCATATCTTCTCCTCCTCACTTTTGAGATCACCAGAAGCAGCACAGGGAGCAAGCCGACTAAATATAAGGCGCTGTTTCCGATCAGATCTCCGACTTGAAATTGATGGTTGATGCTTTTCGGTGTCATCGCAATCATATAAATCACCGGGAGCAAGCCAAACAAAACCGATTTCATATTTTTTTTAAAAAGCTGAGACAGCCCCAATGCGGCAGCATAGTAACTAATGGTGAAATTGGAAAAGATCTGCATAATCCAGATGACCAGTAAAAATGATTCAAAGCGTTCAAATACCAAACCGGTAATTTCAAAGCTTCGCATCAAGTCGATCGTCGGCCATGTTCTTGTGACAACTCCGTCAATCGACAGCGCTCCGATCACCAAGATGACGGTGATCACGTAAAAGATGATCGGGAAAGATATCCCGATTAATGCGGCCTTGAACGCTTTTTCCGGCCGCTTCATAAAAGGGACGATGATCAGCATGACTTCAATGCCGGTATAAGCGAAAGCCGTCGTCTTCACCCCTTGCAATGTCGGCATGAGTCCTTTTCCTAGGACAGGGCGGAGATTATCCGCTTCAAATATGCCTGCGCTCATAAAAACAACCAGTAAAAAAATGAGAACTGTAATCGGAAAAATGATTTCATAAAGCCTGGCGATCGGATTAATACCGCCGACTAAAAGGTAGATCCCGCACCATAAAAAAACCATCGCTGTCGCCCAAAGCGGTGTGTCTTCCAGCAAAAAAAACTGCATGACCTCAGTTACTGAACGAACTTGGAATCCAGATGTTGTAAGAAAATAACAAATCAGCAGCAGGCTGACAAGTCCGCCCGTCCACTTTCCAATAATGTCCCGGCTGTATTGATAAAAGGTTTTGTCGGGGTATTCCCTGCTTAATTTCACGATGACGAAACCCGCCATGATCGCAACCAGTCCTCCGAATATAACGGACAGCCAGACATCCGGCGTTTTGACTGCTTCTACAGATGTCCGCGGCAGTATCAATATTCCTGTTCCCAGAAGAAAATTCGTGACGATAATGACGGTTTGTGAAACGGTAATTTTGTCTTGTTGACTGATTACCATGGGTAGGGCCCCCTTTCCTTTTCAATTGTCAGCCGGTATGAGATCATCATTTTTAATGATTGGTCCTATGTTTTCTCCTTTTGATCCTTGAAATCACCAGTAGCAAAATCGGTATCAAGCCGCCTAAATAAACGCCGCTGTTTCCAATCAAGTCTCCAAATGCAAACATGTTGTTGATATTGTTCGGACCCATTGCAATGAGATAAATCACCGGAAGCAAAACGAACATTACCTTTTGAATATTTGTTTTGAAGAGCTGGGACAGCCCCAATGCCGCACCATAAAAAGAGATGGCAAACGTGTTGAAAAGCTGCATGATCCAGATGACCAAAAGCAATGATTCGAACCGTTCAAATATGAGCCCCGGCTGTTCAAAGCTTCGCATCAAATCAATTGTCGGCCATGTTCGTGCAACCACCCCGTCTATGGACAGTGCGCCGATGACCATTACGACGGTGATCATATAGAAAAGCAAGGGGATGGCCGTTCCGATGACAACCGTTTGAACGGCTTTATGCGGCTGGTTCATAAAAGGCATCAGAATCAGGACGATTTCAATCCCCGAAAAGGAGAGGGCTGTTACTTTTATTCCTTTTAATACAGGCCCAATCCCTTGCCCTAGCACAGGACGCAAATTGTCCATTTCAAAAATTCCTGAACTCATCAAAACGACCAGCAGAAAAAGGATGACTGTAATAGGGAAAACGATTTCAAACAGACGGGCAATCGAGCTTAAGCCGCCGATGATCAAATATAGCCCCACCCACAAAAAAATCATTGCGGTTGCCCAGCGGGGTGTTCCTTCCAGTAAAAAAAAGTGGATAATCTCCAGCATTGAGCGAACCTGAAAACCGGAATGGGCCAACAGATAACAAGCGAAAAACAGGCCGATCAACCCGCCGATCCATTTGCCGATGATATCCTGGGTGTATTCATAAAAGGTTTTTTCAGGATACTGATGGTTCAGCTTCACCATGATGATCGCTGCTGCCAGTGCGATCATCCCCCCTAAAACGAGCGTGATCCAGACATCAGGTGTCTTGACTTCATCGACAGATGTTCGCGGCAGCGTCAAAATCCCTGTCCCAAGCAGGAAATTGGTGATGATGACTGCTGTTTGTAAAGTGGTGATGCGCTCATTCGCCCCGATCATCATGAATGTTTTCCTCCTCTCTATGCTATTGGCGTGTCGAATCGTCTGTTTTTATCATTTTCGGCCGCTTTTTCATCATCAGTATCGGCATGCGGACGATGAAATCTTTCCAATCGCCTAAACGATAAGGGACGGCTGGACTGGCATATGGAACACCAAAACTTTTCAGCTTCACCGCGTGGCTGGCAAGCATGAGAAAAAACATAATCACACCGTACAATCCAAATACAGCTGCGCAAAACATCGCCGCAAACCTCAGCATACGCAGTGATATTCCGGCGCTGTATTGCGGAATCGCAAATGAAGAAATGGCGGTGACCGCAACGACGATGACCATGATCGGACTGACGATGCCTGCCTGTACGGCAGCCTCTCCGATGATGATACCGCCGACGATCCCCATCGCCGGACCAATCGGTTTTGGCAGCCGCAGGCCGGCCTCACGCAAAATTTCGATCGCTACTTCCATAATGAGCGCCTCTATCAGGGATGGAAAAGGCACCCCTACCCTCGTCCCGGTGATGGAGATCGCCAGCTCGCTCGGAATCAGCCCGGGATGAAACGAGATAAAAGAAATATATAAAGCGGGTCCCAGCAAAGAAATCATGGCTGCGCCTACCCGCAAAATGCGGATCAGTGAACTTGGAAGCCATCGTTCATAATAATCCTCAGGCGATTGCAGCAGCATGCTGAATGTAACCGGAACGATTAAAACAAAAGGCGTCCCGTCCAGTAAAATGGCCACCCTGCCTTCCATTAAAGCGCTCATCACCCTGTCGGGACGCTCGGTGCTTTGCACCTGCGGAAACGGACTGAGATAATTGTCTTCGATCAGCTGTTCGACATAGCCGGATTCAAGGACATCATCGATATTAATCCTTTTGACTCTTTTCTTGACTTCCTCCACCAGCCCCGGTTCGGCTACATCTTTGATATAGGCCACGACAAGATTTTTGACGACTCTTTTTCCCACTTGAAACTGACTCATGGACAAGCTTTGATTTTTCCCATGCTGCCTCAAAAGCGCGGTATTTGTTCCCAAAGTTTCTGTAAAGCCTACCCGCGCTCCTCTAACCAAAGCTTCTGATACAGGCTCTTCAATGCTTCTCGTGTTTTTCTTGATGGTGCCCAGCAATAAGACTTCCGCTGAACCATCGATCAACAGCATGGTCGAACCCATCAAAACTTCCGGCACCACTTCGCTTACATGCTTTACCGCTGACACTTCACTAATTGATAAAATCTGCTTTTTAATCAATTCAGGCGCATTGTTGTTTAATGAAGAGGGATCAATTTTATATTCCTCGGCAAAATCGGCCATCAGCGACCTCATAATATGTTTGTCGATAAGATCTTTATCGGAAAGCGCATCAATAAACATAATTGCCGCACTGATGCCGGTGCGCCCTAAGTTGAATTGGCGAAAATTAACATCTGAGTTATTCTCCATAGCTGTTTTGACCATTTTCAGATCATGATTGAAATCACCGGTAAAGTAACCGGTTGACTCCAAAGACGGCACTTCTTTCTTAGGCGTATCGCGCTTATTGGACGGCTGCGTCATTCTCCGCGTTTTCGATTTCCACCATCTCATTTACTCACTCACCCTCTGCCGCGCGAATCCAAAGAAAAAATTTTGAAATGGCATAGGGAATAAAAAATACAAAAAAAGCCTGCAACAAGATCGGCCAGTCCGGAAAATAAGAAACAATGGTTTTCCACATGTTTATCACCCTTTTTCATTGCTTTAGTAAGTCCATCTTTTTTATCCTATTATTGCCTTGGATGACATCTATAATTTGTGGTAATTTAAACCACATGCTCCTTTAGCAAATAAAACAAAGCCACCTGTGTTTGACACAGATGGCTTTGTTTTATTTATTCTTTTTCTAAAAGCGCTTGTTTACGCTTCAGCAGATCTGAGAACTCCTGATCGAGTTCATGATATCTCTGCTCTTCAGGAGAAAGCCCGGCCAGCTCTCCGAGCACCGCGGTCATTCGGTTTTCGATCTTCAGCCGCTCCTCTTCACCGCTTTTGGCATGGATCTGTTTCTTCCTGTTCCGGTAGTCTTTCAGTCCGGTTTCGATCCGGGTGATGCGCTGTTGTTCAAAAACAAGAAGCTTATCACACAATTTTTCCGTAAAGTACATGTCATGCGAAACAATGATGATCGTTCCCTGAAATTCCAGCAATGTCTGCTCGAGCTGCTCCCTGCTCGGTAAATCAAGGTGGTTGGTCGGTTCGTCTAAAATCAACAGATCGTAATCTTTTAAAATCATACCGGCCAATTTGATCCGTGTCCGCTCCCCGAGGCTGAACGTCCCAATCTCCTGATGAAAGCGGTCTTCTTTGATGCCCATATTGTCCAAAATTGTCCGCGCATTTGCAATATCGTCCCTGTCAGACAAGTTCAGCGCTTCTGCCACTGTTTGGTCAGCTCTTAAGTCACTGACATCCTGGCTCAAATACGCGGTTTTGACAGAGCGGCTTTTCCATAGCGTTCCGTCAGTCACAGGTTCTATCCCTAACATCATTTTGACAAGTGTCGTTTTGCCGCATCCATTGTCTCCGACCAGCGCCATTCTCTCCCCGTATTTGATGTAAAAATGGCTGTCCTTAAACAAAGTTCGTCCGTGAAATGATTTTGTCAGGTCCTGCGCTTCGATTATTCGTTTTCCCCTTCTTTCTGCTGAAGAAAATTGGAACCTGACTGCTCCTTCTTCTTTTGGCTTTTCCGCTTTGTTTTTTTCAAGCTCCTGTTCAAGGCGCTTTCGTTTTGATTTGACTTGATTATCGAGCTTTTTGGCTTTTACCCTGTGGTATTCTTTATAGCCCGTCGTTCCTTCTTTTGTAGAGTCGCGATGGGCTTTTTGCGACCAATGTCTGAGACCTGCAATCTGTGATTCGATTCTTTCTTTATGTTTCTGCTGGACTTCGTATTGATGCATGCGGGCTTCATTTAACCGTTTTTTCTCCTGGCGATATGCAGTATAGTTTCCTTGATAAGTGTGCAATTCTCCATCTTCAATCTCCAATATTTTGGAAACCGATTGATCCAAAAAGTAACGGTCATGGGAAATGATGAATACGGCCCCTTGATATTTTTCCAGCTCTTCAAGGAGCCAGTTGATCCCTTTTACATCCAAATGATTTGTCGGCTCATCCAGGATGAGGACATCGGGCATCGTTTTCCAGACGTGTGCCAGTGCAAGCTTCAGTTTTTCCCCGCCGCTCATATGGCTTAGCCGTTCGGCATTCCAGCTTTGCACCTTTGACAAGCCCATCCGGCTCGTCAGCTGATATAATGTCCCGCTCTCATCCCCGGTGAAAATGCTGCTGAAATCGTTGAGGGAATACTCAATCGATTGAAGAAGGTATCCGATTTTAAGCGTCCGTTCTGTTTGCACTGTGCCTTGATCTGCTTCGGTGTGACCGGACAAAATATTTGCAAGGGTTGTTTTCCCCGCGCCGTTATATCCGACTAAACCGATTCGCTCTTGATTTGATATGTCAAATTCGATATTTTTTAAAACCGTTTGCTCACCAAAGCTTTTTTGTAAGCCTCTTATTTTCATTAGAATCGTCATACCGCTCACCTCTGTTTTGTTTTTGGCTGACAACAAAAAACCTCTCACGGAAACCCGGAGAGGATATCATGCCAAAACGTGCATCGTGAAAGCAGTATGAACTGGCCTCTTATGATTTGCACTGCAAATAAACGTGCAAATCATAAGAGATGATGCAAGGTATAAAAGGGCAGACTGATCCTATTCTCCAAGTTTCCGTTTTTCATATTTAAAAAACGACGGAAAATAAGATTACTGCTTCATGTCCCCTATACCTGTTCCTTTCACTGTATTTATCAAACAGTATATGAAACGGAGGAGTGCTTTGTCAATATGCAAGCCATTTACTTCAAACCTTCAAGCGGCGATTTTCCGATTGTGCCGACACGCCGAATTTGTACGTCTGTTTTAATGTCGATTGGCATCGTCGTGAATGTCTCGTCCCAATTTTTCCTGACTTTCTTCCAATAGTAGGGGTTTGAACGGTGAAGCACCTCGCCAAAGCCGAAAAAATCGACTTTGTATTCTTCCTGAGCCGTTTTGAGCGCCTTTTCCATGAGCCTTTTTACCTGTTTATTCGCCTCCTTTTCCAGCTCGGCGATCGTTTTGGATTTCATCAAATCGAGCTTGCACTGTACTTCACCGACATTGGCTTCCACATTGATCTGAACGCTTCCCTTCGGAGAGCCGTTTTTGACGTCGACCGCCAGTTCCGATTTTGTGCGAACGACCTCTATTGCCGCTTTTCCTTTGCCGTCTGGACAAGACACTTCACCGATCGTGCTTCTGACATTTCCCAACGCATAATTAACCGCTTTACTATCCCTTTCATTCAGCCAGCCGATCAGTTTATCGCTTTTAAAAACCGCCAACCCGCTGTATTTCAGTTTGACATCTGGATCAATTTCCTGAACATTTTCTTTACTCTCACCTTTTTTTCCATCCCCTAACAGCCGGAGTCCTGTCAAATGGGGCTGTATCCCCTCACTGACGATATCGGAGATGAGTTTGTCCAATGTGACGGTCATCAAAGGAGCCCACGCCTTCTCCGATGTTTCAAGCGACGTAAACAGTTTGTTTGCGGGAATGTCTTCTAGTCCCGTCATCACTTTGAGTACGTTTTCCGCCTTGGTATCTTTGGCGACAACGATGAAAAAATCGGGCCGCAACTCATGATCCCTTGATAAAAAATCAAGCGTGTCGCCGATTCCTTCTTTAGCCACTTCCTCACCTATGACGAGTACACGCAAATGGGAAAAATAAAGTTTTCTGGCTGTCAAGGTTGTCATTCTTCTGATCGCTTCAAAGACCGTGTCTCCCTTTTCCTGATATGTGATAACCGGTGCTTCCTGGCCTTTGCCCTGCTTGGCTGCAACCTGCCCGGGATCGATGACTTGAGTGGTTATAACCTGCTTACCATCCGACTTGTCGAACGCCATTGCGCCCACGATGGCCAACTCATTTAATTCCCGCCGATTCCAGCATCCTGATAACACAATAACGGTAAGGAAGAGAACAGCAAACAAACCGATGTGTTTCCGCAAGTCTTAACCTCCTTTCTTCGCTCTCTCTTCCTGCTCACTTCAATAAAGACATGATTGCATCACTGAGCGGTTTATAAATGACAGCGAGCCAATCGAGGGGGTTTGGAACCTCAACACCAAGCCCCTCCGTAATGTTTAGCGCAACGCCAAATGCGAGCAGCAGCGAAAAGACCCATATCTCTTTTTTCTGTTTTTTCTTCCATAGCGTCGGCAGCTCCAGAAGGATGATCAAACCCGATATGAGAAGAATTCCTGCGACAACCTGCATATCAGACAGCTCCTTGCTTTTCCCGGATTCTGTTGAACCGGAATTATTTTCTCGAATTCGGCGGCTTTGGCGAAGCGGTGTCTTCGCGCTCGACGTTTTTTTGGCTGATTAAACGCGGACGAGAAAATAATCTCCACCGCGGCATCCGAAGAATCGCATCTTTTTGATCTTCGGCAATGAAGGGGCCGAACGGAGACATATACGGCACTCCAAACGACCGCAGACTGCATAAATGAAGAGTGAGAGCGATCAAGCCGACGATTATTCCGAATAATCCGAACGAAGCTGCCAGTCCCATAAAAATAAACCGAAGCATTCTCACGGAAATCGATAGATTAAACGAGCTGACGATAAAGCTTGAAATCGCCGTTATCGCGACGACGATAACCATGGCAGCGGAAACGATTCCGGCATCAACCGCCGCCGTCCCAATGACAAGCGTCCCCACAATCGAAACCGCCTGTCCGATCGTTTTCGGCATTCGGACACCGGCTTCGCGAAGAATTTCAAAAGTGACCTCCATTAAAAGAGCTTCAACAAAAGCTGGAAAAGGCACGCCCTCGCGCTGTGCTGCCAGATTAAGGAGCAGCGGCGTCGGCAGCATTTCCTGGTGAAACGTCGTGATGGCGATATACAGCGATGGTCCGAGCAGCGCGATAAAAAAGCCGACAAAACGGAGAAAGCGGAGCAGAGTTGTGATATCCGCGCGCTGATAATAGTCATCAGCGGTTTGAAAAAACTGAACAAACAGGGACGGAACCAGCAGAGCATTTGGACTTCCATCAACAAAAATAGCGACCCGCCCCTCCAGCAGATTCGCCGCCGTGACGTCAGGGCGTTCTGTATGAAAGATGGTGGGGAATGGCGTGTAGGTTTCATCTTGAATCAGCTCTTCGACATAGCCGGTTTCTAGAATGCTGTCAATTTCAATACGATCAAGCCGTTTTCGAACTTCCTCGACCACTTTGTTATTGACGATTCCTTTTATGTAAGCAATTGATACATTCGTTTTTGTAACGGTGCCGAGCTTCTTTGTTTCAAACCAGAGATTTTGGTCGTTGATAATGCGCCGGAGCAGCGCCGTGTTCGTCCGCAGACTTTCCGAGTAAGCCTCTTTTGGACCGCGCACTGTGTTTTCAACTGTCGCTTCGGTTACGCCGCGGTCTTTGCCGCCTTTCATTCCAAGAGCTAATCCCTGAGGATAGCCGTCCAGCAAAAAAATGACGTTCCCACTTAAGAGCGAGCTGAAAAGCGTGCTGTAATCGGAAAATTCTTTTAAGTCGGCAACAGTCAAAACAGAGTCTTTTAACCGGCTGAATGAGCTTTCTTCAGCAGACATGTCGCCTTTCTGAATATGAAACATTAAAGATTCAAGTATAAAATTTTGAACCGATGACTCATCGATTAAGCCGTCCGTATAAATGATCGCCGTCTTCAAATCCCCGTCTTTTCCGATTCGAAACTCCCGGACGATAATATCATCGCTGTCCCCGAGCATTTCTTTGACTTTTTGGACATTCTCTTTAAGGTTTGCTTTCAGCCCATCCTCCTCATCAGAAACTCGATCTTCGGAATGCTTTCCTGATAAGGATTGATAGTATCGATTTTTAAAAAATCTCATAACTTCCCCCTGCCATTGTTCATAGAGGTTTCCTGTATTTGGTTTTAATTTGCCTTGATTCAATTTTTTTATACCTTGAGGATGGTGTTTATAATGAATCTCTTTTGTTAATGACTAAGTATGTTTTTACAAAAGTTGGTTTTTGGAGGCAGAAAAATGGAGAAAGCCAAAATCAGCCCTCACCAGCTATTTTCTTTGATCGTATTATTCGAGTTTGGAACCGCGCTGATTGTTCCATTGGGAGTAGAAGCGAAACAGGACGCATGGCTGGCAGAATTGCTTGGTTTAACAGGTGGTATCGTATTATTGCTCCACTACTATTTTCTATACAGGCAATACCCGAATATGCTATTGACTCGTTATATACAAAATATATTAGGAAGATCCATTGGTTATTTAATAGGTCTTTTATATATTGCATTTTTTATCTATGGAGCATCAAGAGATCTTCGTGACGCCAGCGAACTTTTATTACTTCAATATGGTCAAACCCCGATGTTTATCCTGAGCGGGGTCTTAATGGTTATTGTTTGCTATGCTCTTTATCAAGGAATAGAGACGTTGGCAAGAACTGGAGAAATTATTTTTGGACTGGTATTTATCATGATCCTAGTGACTTTTTTCTCCATAATCGGTTCAAATGTTATCCGTCTTGAAAATTTGCTCCCAGTCTTAGAAAATGGGTGGAAGCCTGTTATCACAACCGCTTTTCCTGAACGTGTTTTTTTCCCTTACGGTGAATTAATATGCTTCACTACGATATTACCTTACTTAAATCAACAGAAAATGGGGATGGCATTTGGGCTGGCTGCCACCATTTTTAGCGGTTTGGTTTTAACGGTGACAATAATCATGGAAATCGCGGTATTAGGTGTTCATGGATGGTCAACTTCTGCCTTCCCATTTTTGAAATTTGTGGAAAAGATAAATTTTGGCGGATTTATACAAGGGTTACAAGGAGTTGCAATGATCGCACTCATTGTGGGGGATTTTGTTAAGGTGACAGTCTTTTCCTATGCAGCAGTGGCTTGTTCAGCAGATTTATTTCATGTTAAAAATTCCAGTAAATTTATCCTGCCGATCGGGCTGGTGATCCTAGCTCTCTCAATGATCATTGCTGGCAGCTATGCAGCACATATTGAACAGGGAAAAGCTGCACTATATTCGATCTTTCCCCTGTTTGCATTTATTATCCCATTGCTGTTAGTCACGGTCGCTTTTGTTCGGAAGCGTATCGGCGGCGGCAATCAGCACTAGCTCTTCTGGGGCTATGGTTCAAATCCGGTTACACTGCCAATACTTCGCGATTTTGAGGTGAAAGGCATTACTGATGTTAAAATCAATTACAGTCAATTTCTGACTTTAGTGATTTTATTTACGGTTGGAACAAGTATTTTAGAGATACCGGCGGGATTGGCCCGCGGAGGCAAAACAGGATGTCTGGATTGCAGCGAAAATGGGGATTGGAATCGGGGTATGCGTCATATGGCTGTTTATCGCCTTATCCCGTCCGTTTCCCCGGCTTACCTTTGTCGAAATCAACTGTTTGGCAAATGGATAGGCAAGACGGTTTCTCTTCTATTTGTGACCATGCCGCTCATTGATACAGCCGATCTCTTGTATTCAGCGGGGAATGTTGTCAAGACGGAAATGATGCCGGAAACACCGATCACACCCCTTAAGATTTTAATGGCGGTCATTTTGCTGCTGGACGTGCGGGTCAGATTTGAGAAGATCAGCCGCGCCGTTGAAATCTTCGTCGTCTTGTTCATCGCGCTGTTTATCATTTTTATGGTTTTGAACACACCGGAAATCGACTTTAACAACATTCAGCCCATTTTTGAAACAGATCTGAAAACCATACTGTGGGCTTCCATGGACATGGTGCCCTACGTCTTCTATCCATTCCGTTGTGTTATTAATGATTTACCCAGTTTTTCTCAATGAGCCTGAAAAAGCTCGAAATCTTTTTATCATTGGGAGTGTCATTGGCGGGGTGATTGTTTTAATCAAGACCTTTCTCAGTATTTTGCAGACGCTACAGCCAGACTGCTGTATCCGAGTGATGCGTTAGCCGAGAAGATTCAGATCGGCAACTTTTTGACGAGAATCGAAGTGATCATGACCAGCATGTGGATGATGACTATCTATACGAAGATGGCGCTTTATTTTTACGCTTCGGCAAATTATAAATTTGAAAAGCGGCCGTCCTCTTACGTTGCCATTAGGTATGATCGCCCTCACCTTTCGACATTCATTTTTCCAGATGCGGCCTATGAAAAAATCGGACGGCCATCGCCTATACCGTCTCGATGAGGCTGCTTACCCCTTATCATGCGGGAGCGGCCGCCTTTTATCCTGTTATTTTATTTCGAAGCCAAAATTCTAAAAATTAATGCAAAAATATGATAATTGTCCGATATTAATGTCGTAAACTAGAAAAAGGAGTTTTGGCCATGAAAAAAATATTGGACTGGATCAAGCGTCCGTCTCTTTCAAAAAAATTAACGATCTCATTTTTATTGATTTTAACTGTGCCCATACTCACCCTTTCAATTGCTTCTGTCTATCAGGCCAGCAGTTCGCTGGAAGATGAAATCATGAGAAGCGCAAGAAACAGTGTCGACCAATTAAATGAAATGATTGATCAAAACGTCGAAAAAAAGGCAGATGCAATTACATATTTTAGCGAAGTGATTCACGAAAAGACGTACAAGGAAAAAGGCCGGACTTCATTAAGAGAAAAATTTGAACAATACGCAAAACAAAACAAAGATGTAGAAGCGATCTTCACGGGGTCAAAAGACAGCGTATATGTCCAGCACCCTTATACCAAAATGCCGGATGACTACGATCCGGTTGAAAGAGGCTGGTATCAAGAGGCCGCTGAGAAAAAAGGCGAAGTGATTGTTACAGAACCGTATGAATCTGCCGCGACAGGCAATACGGTCATCACAATCGCCAGACAAAATGATGACGGATCAGGAGTTGCCGCACTCAGCTTGAACATTGACGAGCTGATTAAAGCAACCAACGATGTCAAAATCGGAAAAAGCGGGTTCGCGTTCATTTCAAGCGCTGATAAAAAATATATTGCACACCCAACGATTAAAGCCGGTACTGAAGGAGAAGGCGACTGGGTCGAGCAAGTCTACAGCAAAGAAAAAGGCGAGTACAAGTATACGTTTCAAGGGAAAGACAGGCAAATAACTTTTGCGACAAACAAACTGACCGGCTGGAAAATCGCCGGAACGATGTTTGCAGATGAAATCACAAATGCAGCAAAGCCGGCCTTTCATATGGCTCTTATCGTATTTGCAGGAGCGGTTGTGCTTGGCGGAATTCTTATTTATTTTATTATTCGTACGATCAGCAAACCGTTGACTCAGCTTGTTTCATCTGCTAAGAGCATCAGCAGCGGAGATCTGACACAGCAAATCGAAGTGCAGTCAAACGATGAGTTTGGACAGCTCGGTAAAAGCTTTAACGATATGTCCGAATCGCTCCGCACCCTGATCGGCACGATTCAAGAATCGGTTGATAATGTCGCCGCTTCTTCCGAACAGCTGACTGCAAGCGCAGATCAGACGAGCAAAGCGACAGAACACATCACTTCAGCGATCGAGCAATTTTCAAGCGGTGCTGAAAGCCAGAGTGAGAAAGTCGAAACAAGCTCTCATCAGCTCAGTCAAATGAATGACAGGCTGAGTGAAATGACTGAGGTATCAAAATCGATCACAACATCATCAATCAAATCGACAGAAGTCGCTGAGACAGGCGGCGAGCTTGTTCAAAAAACCGTCGGCCAAATGAATTCGATCGATCAATCGGTCAAACAAGCTGAAGGTGTTGTCAAAGGACTTGAAGCCAAATCAAAAGACATTACTTCGATCCTCCGCGTCATTAACGGAATTGCCGACCAAACAAATTTGCTGGCACTGAATGCCGCAATCGAGGCTGCGCGCGCCGGAGAGTCGGGCAGAGGTTTTTCCGTCGTCGCTGAAGAAGTCCGGAAACTGGCCGCCCAATCAGCGGACTCAGCAAAAGAAATCGAAACGTTGATTCAGGAAATCGTCAAAGAAATCGAGCACTCACTCAACATGTTTAAATCGGTCAATCATGAAGTGCAGTCCGGTCTGAAAATTACCGAGAAAACGGATGAGAGCTTTAACCAGATCAGCGACATGACAAATGAGATTGCCGGGAAACTGCAAACGCTGAACACAGCCGTCGAGCAGCTGTCAAAAGGCTCGCATGAAGTCTCTGGAGCTGTTGAAGACATTGCCGAAGTTTCAAGAGAAAGCACTGCGGGTATACAGGATATTGCCGCATCGGCAGAAGAACAGCTGGCATCAATGGAAGAAATCAGCTCATCTTCTGCCACACTTGAACAAATGGCTGAAGATCTGCGTGAGTTGACGAAAAAATTTAAGGTCAATTAAAAAAAGAGAGGCTCCTGTTGAATAGGAGCCTCTCTCAGATTTTGTCACCACTTTTAGACGTGATTGAGGGCGGCGTTCAGGCAGGACGCCTGAGCGATTAGCCGCCGTTCCTTCTTGAACGTGAGCACCGGCTCAGCAGGCCTGACAAAGAACGCGAGGATTTGTCGATACGCTGCCCTTTTATGTATTACCCAATCTTCGTTCCATTTGGCGCTTCTTCATCAGGCCTTAATAAAATCACATCGCCTTTTTCCGGAACACCGCCAAGAACGAGAACCTCTGATTTAAATCCGGCAATCCGCCGCGGCGGAAAATTGACCACTGCTGTTACCTGCCGGCCTTCAAGCTTTTCAGGCGTATAGCGCTTTGTGATTTGTGCGCTCGACCGCTTGACACCGATTTCATCTCCGAAATCGATCTCCAGCTTCATCGCCGGGACCCTCGCTTCCGCAAAGATTTCCGCTTTCAAAATCGTTCCAATCCGAATATCGAGCTTTAAAAAGTCTTCAATTACTGCCATGTTTTTCTCCTCCTTCATCATGACCTTTTCTCCCTGTTTCCCCAGTATACATGAACAAGAATAGAATACCATGTCTCCCCCCTTCGTTTAAACAGACATTTCTTCTTTGCACGCGAGTCAGAAGGACTCTGGCATCAATCTATCAGCCGCTTTTCAATAGTGAACCGGCCCCTTTTGCCAGCTGTTCAGGACAACCAACTTTACGGGATCTACCTTTCCTTCATAGATTATCAGAAAGTATAACTTAAAAGAGGTGGATCTCGATGTTCGGTTCCTACATGGTTCAAATGGTTCGGGCCAACGCCCATAAATTAGACCGTCCCCTGAGAGAAAGCGTGTTGAAGCTCTATAAACCTTTCAAATGGACGCCATGTTTTCTGCACGGCCTTTTTGAAAAGTTCCTTTTGAAAAACAAAAAAATATCTATCATTATTGAGTTCGAAAAAGACTGTCATGATAAAGGCTATCAGATTGTAAAAGAGATGGCCGCGAATCAAAGACGGAACAGAATAAAGCATCATTTCACCAAAATCAACTGCTGCAGCGCCGAAGTTACCCCTTCTGTTTTGCAATCGTTTCTATCACAGTGCAGCGACATCCGAAAAATTTATTTAAATCGGACTGTTAAAGCGCTTCTCGATGTTGCGGTCGAATCAAGCAATGCTAAGGAAGTCGTCAGAAACAATCAGACATTGACAGGAAAAGGTGTTACGGTAGCTGTCGTGGATACCGGAATATATCCGCATTCAGACCTCGAAGGAAGGATCAGAGCTTTTGCCGACTTTGTCAACCAAAGAGCTGAACCATATGATGACAATGGGCATGGCACCCATTGCGCCGGCGATGTTGCAGGGAATGGAGCCGCTTCTTCCGGAGAATACCGCGGCCCCGCTCCTGAAGCCGAGCTGATTGGTGTGAAAGTGTTGGACAAAATGGGGTCCGGCTCGCTCGAAACTGTGATTCAAGGGATAGACTGGTGTATACAGTTTAATGAAGAACATCCGGACGGTCCGATCGATATTATCTCAATGTCGCTTGGTTCAGATGCTCTTTCCTATGAAAATGAAGAGGAAGACCCTGTCGTCAAAGCCGTTAATGCAGCTTGGGACGCGGGAATTGTCGTCTGCGCCGCCGCTGGAAATTCAGGACCTGATGCCCAAACGATCGCCAGCCCGGGTGTCAGCCGTAAGATCATTACAGTCGGAGCTTTGGATGACCGCAATACCGTCAGCCGGGATGACGATGATGTCGCTTCATATTCAAGCAGAGGGCCGACCATTTATGGCCAGGTCAAACCAGACCTTTTAGCACCGGGAACCAATATTACTTCACTGCGCTCACCTGGATCTTTTCTTGATAAACTGCAAAAAGCCAACCGGGTCGGCACAGATTATATGACATTGTCTGGAACGTCAATGGCTACGCCGATTTGTGCAGGCATTGCCGCACTCCTTCTCCAGCAAGCCCCTGACGTTCCACCCGATGAAGTCAAAAGGCTTTTAATGGACGGAGCCGATTTGTGGAAAGATAGAGACCCAAATATTTACGGTGCAGGTTACATTAATGCTGAAATTTCCATTCCCCTAGACTGACTGGCATCTAAAATCTGAACAACGCTTTCGCCCGTTTTCATTCTATGTTAAACGGGCGAATATACATCAATATTCAAGCGGCTTTTTTTCTTGTCAGCATCAGCGGAATCATCAAATACATGGCATAGGCGCATACCATCCAAATCGCAAATGAAATCACTTGCCCCTCGGAAAATGCAGGGAAAATCAGCGGATGGTTCCATACCGAAAAAGTGTCAAGGAACAAACCGACCGCCGATCCCCAAATCCCGAGTTTTAAGGCCGCAAACGGTGATTTATCAAGTTGTTGATAAAACAGCAATACTGTATACAAAACAACAAATGTTCCTGTTTCCAAAAGCAAAAAATGAATCCAAAAAGTATGTTGTCCAGGTTCGGCAAGAACTGAATCGCCAAACAGCACAAAAAACATGGTTGCCCCCAGCCAGACAAGGAAAGAAAAAAGAAGAGTCAAACCTAATTTTTGCGTAAACATTGCCAATCCCCCTTACTGATCCGCCTTTTCATGCTGCTTTAAAGCGTCTTCCGTCAGCTTCTGCAGCACAAGCTCCAGTTCTTGATAGATTTCATCAGAAGAAAACTCAGATGAAATAAAAGACTGCAGGGCAAGGCCGTCGATCAGTGCATTGAGAAGTATGCCCCACGTTTTAAGTGAGACCCCTTCAACAGGAGATCGCTTCCATAACGCAGAAAGCTGATCTGCTAAAAACGTATTTTCATCGTCCAAAAGCTCCCCCAATTGTTTGTTTATCCTCTCATTTCGAAAACCAAAGACGACCAATTCTAAAAATAGCTGATGATAATATGCACCTTCCTGAGTTCTTGCCTTTGCAGAAGCTAATCCATCCTTCATTTTTTCAGCCACAGGCTTTTGATTTGCCCTTAAACTCTCCCAAGACGTGGAGCAAACATCCCGAACCACTTCAAAAACAAGCTGCTCTTTTGTGCGAAAATGATAGTAAACAGTTCCCTGTGTCACATTTGCATCTTCTGCAACCGCCTTTAACGTCAGATTTTCCAACCCGCGCTCTGCAATGCGTCGTTTAGCTGCTTCAATCAGCATCTCTTTTGATGTCACATTTGGCCTTGCCATTCATTCACCTTCTCAGTTATTCAGATAACTAACTTATTTGATTAAATTTTAATATGGAAATCATTGCGTGTCAATCCTCAAATTTCATACTATTAGTTTACATAATATCATTATGATAAATCATTGACTCAACATCTCTTTTTTCCGCTTTTTATTTATTCACGTCTTGTTTTTTTCCTGCCATGACCGTCAATCCTTGAAGAAATTTCAAAATGGCGCTCTGTTCCGGCTCTGAAAAAGAATCGAGAAACTGGTCAAACGTTTCCGCTTTTTTCTGATGGAGCTTTTCATGTAGCTCAAATACTTGCTTCCCGCTTGGCGTCAGCCGGAAATAGACTTCTTTTTTGTTGTCTGTCAGTTGAAAACGTTTGATCAACCCCTCCTTTAAGAGCCTTGAACTGATTTTTGTAATATTTGCTTTAGATAAATTCATTTTCTTTGCAATTCCGGTATTATTGATCGGTTCACTATGACCGATGCAGCTGATGACATGAATGGTTGTCATATTCCCGGGCAGCCGCTTGACTTCAGCCTCATCCGCCTGCTTCAGAAGCGCTTTGAGATCTGTATCCGCTTTTTGTTCATTAAGGTGCAGCAGTTTGACATACATATCATAGATCAGCTGTTTTGTCAGTTCAGACATTGTCCATCGACATTCCTTTCTTTTTCTTTTCCAGTTAACAAAATATTTTAATTCCATTTATCAGGGCTTGTCAACCTTATGGTAAGCTAATCATGCAAAAGAAAATTGTTTTTGTTTATGATTAAACATCATAAAGAGGGAGAGGTGCTGATGAACGTTTATGAACAAGATTTGCAGAAGGGCATTCGCTTCACCGGCAGTGTATATACAGATGCTTTAGAATTTTTTTATCACCACCATCAAGATAGAACGGCAGAACATTCAATAAGGGTCAAAAAAGCGGCTGAAACATTGGCCAAATCGTTTCATGTTCCTGTGCGAAAAGCCGCAATAGCCGGGATTTTGCATGACATCAGCGCCGTCATTCCAAATGAGAAAAGGATCGCTGCTGCTGAAGCGCTCGGCATTGATATCCTGCCCGAAGAACGGGTATTTCCGATGATCATCCATCAAAAGCTGTCAAAAGTGCTGGCCCGGGATTTGTTTCATACACAAGATCAAGATATTTTAAATGCAATAGAATGTCATACAACACTTAAAGCCAATCCCTCTCCCCTCGACCTTGTGGTATTTGCAGCAGATAAAATAGAATGGGATCAGTCCGGGAGGCCGCCTTACATCAAAGAACTTCAGGAAGCGCTGGAGATTTCCTTGGAGCATGGAGCTTTTCAATATATTCAATATTTGTGGAATGAAAGAGACAAACTGAAGGTTGTCCATCCTTGGCTGAGAGATGCCTACCACAATCTGAAAGAAAAAATCGGTTAGGGCAGCGGCACATGCTCCCGCCGAACGATAGGAAAGAAAAGGATCGCTTACATGCCAATCTGTCAAATGACTTGGTGCAGGCGGCCGGGCAAAAGCGCCCTTAACCGCCATAGTGCCTCACGCGGAGCTGGGCGGACGCTAGTTCACGCCTTTTGATGGATCCCAGCTTTTCTGCTGCTTTCTCATATGGACGATTTGTCCCAAGTGATAGGCATTATGGAGAATCAGGCAGGATAAAATGTCCGCCCATGTAGCGTTTGGATCGTGCTCTGCCGGCTGTGTCAGCACCGATTCTTCACATGCTGCAATCGTATGGATCCAATCGGAATAGATGCGGTCCAGCTCCTGGCTGCTTTCTTTCCAGCCAAGGCCGCTCTTGTTGACAAACGTGTCATCGATCGTATAATCAAATGCCGGGACGGGAATCCCTTTAAACCGCTTTAAATACCGCTCATTATAGAAAATTAAATGATTGACAATTTCTAAAATCGAATTTTCCGCACCTTCTCCTTTTTGCCTTGCCTGGCTTTCGGTAAGATCTGCGGCAGCCGTTTGAAAACAAACAAACCAAGTCGTTTCGTTATAGCACGCTTTAAACTGTTCAAGTAAGACATTTTTCAGCATAAATACCCTCCAGTTCGATTCGATTTGTGTCCTCTTTTTCATTTGCTAACTTCGCTCTTCATGATGCGGAATCCTTTTTTTCAATATCATATTGAATATCGAGGAACCGTATACCAAATAACCACATGCGATGAAACGCAAAGAGCCTGTCCTGCCCCGCTGCTTTAATTTTAAAACGTTCTGCAAGAGGCAGTTTAAATGTTCCAGCCCTTGTGGAAAGGAAAATGCCTTCATCACCTCGAGCAGACTGCGGCTCCCTGCTGGTCAAGATGAGACAGCCGTCCTCTGCCTTCGGTTTTAAAATCCCTGTCATATGAGAAAAAGGGAGCGGCAGGGCAATGTTCATGTATGTGGTCTTCTCATGGGTATGAACGGAATAGAGCGCCACAAAAATGGTCTCCCCTTCCTCATTTGTTCTAACCCAGGCGCGCACATTCTCCCTTCCGTCTTTGTCTGAATCGACGCCGATAATCGAGCCGTTCATATCCTGCCAGCCCGATTTCATCCCCAGGTGGATTTGGCCTAACCTGGCTGAGATCATTTGGTAGATAAAAGCAAACGGCTTAAACCATGGCCGCCAGGCGATCTCCGCTTTTAAAACATAATCGGCCGTATTTTCGTAGAAATCGATCATCAGAGGAGGAAGCATTTCAGGCCTGAACTCGCTTGTCCGGAAAATACCCATGTCATCGGCAAGCCCTTGATAAGATGCCCTGCTTTTCAGGCGCTGTCTGTTTAAAAAATCAGCTCCGATTCTCCATGTTCCAAAAATGCGGCTCAGCCGTTTGCCATTATGCTTTTCCCTTGCCGGTTCAGGACGTTCAAGGTGCCAGCCGATAAGCGCCGGGATGATGACGGCAATGGCGTTTACAAGCCCGTGGAACCAAATCATCTCCTGAATCGTAAAAGTCGGACGGCCGCGAAACACGCCGTAAGAATAAATAAGGGAACATGCAATCGTGAGCATGAGCATCAAAGATGAAAAGATCACAAACCGGCGCGCGATTTTGTTTTTGAAGGATGTACGCCACAACAGGAAGCCGCCGCAATAAATGGCAGCCAAATACAGCGAAACGGCTATTAAATCGATGATTTTAGAAAACGATATTCCGATTGCGATCAAAAGCGGAGACATCATGATGATCCATGTGACCGTCTTATACAGGCGGTTTTTCCTTTTCAGCTTCCTTCCGAGCATTCCATTAAAAATTGGAAGGAAGACCGCTGAATAATGAAAGTGCACCGCTGTCAGCAGGACAATAAGCAGACCAAAATTCATCACTTCAAGATTCAGTGTATAGGCAAAAAGCCAAAAACCTCCGAAAGGAAGATAAAGCAGGCCGCAATCGATTGACACCTCCTCAAGGCGGCGGCCTCCCCTTTCCCAGATGCGGAGCGCGCCGAACAAAGCGATCATTCCCGTATAGCAAAGCCAAATCAACGAAAAAAACGGCGAATGAAATATTAGAGAAAACAAAGCTGAACATGCGGCAATAGGAAACATGCGGATGATCAGCTGTGAGAAACCATTTTCATGCCGAATGAGCCGGATTGCAATCGGTATGAAAAACAAGGCCGATAATAAAAGAAGCGCCTCTGCAGGCGGTATATCCGGCGCCTTGGCGAGGATGAAAGCCGCATAACAAAGTGCGCTGACAAGCCAATGAAATCTAGTCATTTTCCTCACCTGCTTCTTGAAATGTCCCTTTGTATAAAAAAAGCGTTCCGGCTATTTGATTTTTCACATGGACATCAATCGTAAAACAGCCTTTCTTCTCATCATACGATTCGTTCACAACAGAAAAACCGTAAAAACACTTTGGCAGCGGAATCTTTTTTCCGAATAAAGGAAACCATTGTTTGACAGAGATAATCGATAATGAACCGTTTACTTCCGCTTTAAAATAGAGGCTTGAAATCAGGATCGGTGGATGTCCGAAAAAATCGATAATTTCTCCTCTTTTTTCATCATAGATCATGACGGCATCAAAATGCCTTCGTTTATCAGGAAAAAAGAAAGTCCTGTTCCATTCGGCTACGGGTGTATTTTTTTTCGTCAGCCGGATTTTATTTTCAATGGTAAACGGAATATCTCTTCCTCTTTCGGGGAAAAAACAGCGGAATATCGTCCCGGCTCTACATAACAGCCTTGTCACAAATGAGCCGCCTGAAATTTCCGACATTACCCCTTTTCCTCTAAATGCGTTTTCCGGAGTGATCCGATACCGCTGCTTGAGTTTCGGATGGAGAAGGTGAAAATCTTCTATCACATTTTCATAAATCGACATCAGCCTTTACGCCTCTTTCTGATCGTATTTCTTGCACTTGGAATATCGTCAGCGCTCAAATAGCCGATCAAGGACAAAACGATAAGTGCAGCATTGAGTGTGACAGGGTTAAAGGGGTGTGCAAACGCTGCGGTATCGGCCATTCCCGCACAGACGGAAAGCAGCACAAGCAGCCCGATGTGCGGAAGAAACCACTTCTTTTTATGAAAAGGAAACAGCCATAAAACACCGATCATCACCTCGGCCAAGCCGATCAGCTTCAGCGCGGCTTCCGGATGAAAACGGCCGCCTAAAAGAGAGGCAAGCATGCTGATTTCCAGAGGATGCGAGACTGCAATTTTCGGGACAAGCCCTTGATACACCCAAACGAAAAAAAGCAACAGGCATACGAGCCAGTAAATCGCCGTTTTTTGAAAAAGGAGCTTTGGATGAAGCCCTTTTTCAAGCCAAAGTCTGAGTGCATCAAAACTCCAAGCCGTCGCCCAGCCGAGCAGCGGCCTGAATGCAACATCAGCGAGGCGTCCCAGCCGGCCGTGATTTGTCTCATAATCGTATTGCGTAATAAAGGCAACCCCATCTTCTTTCTCACTGTATTTCCAATAGCCTCGCCCTTCGCGAATGAGGGAAAGCGCATTTTTTGTACCGAATTTCAGTGATGAGACTCTTTCTCCCGTTTCTTTAGAGATGTTTCCGACAGACGCTCCTGTGCCGGAAATTTTTAAGCCAAAGCCGATTCTCGTTTCGTATAAGAATCTTTGCGGGTCTTCGGCTTCGCTGTTTAAATAGGTAATGTCTGTAAACCGCAAATCCCATAGTTCATGGAGCTTAGGATCTTGAGTAAAACGCCATAAACGCTCAATGTCAGCATGGATGAAAATTTCTACGTAAATCGGAGTTTTTTTCATAGCGCCCGCCTTTTTGTGAATATTTTCACATTGCAAGAATAACATGGAACTCTTTTGCTGTGAACCACTTTTTGACATAGGACGCTCATTTTTTTCGGCAGCAAAAAAATCCTTGGCTGAAAGAGCCAAGGCAAGAAGTGGCTGGTTAAGCCTAATACCTATGACTCAAAAATTGCTGGAGCCATAATGATATGATACTAAAATTTCAGAAAAATGTAAACAATTGTGAGAAATTATCTTTCTTTCCATTTCGGCTGATAGATAGCAAGTCCCATTCAAAAAACGCACGCCTTCATTTCGAGATGTTCGTCTATTTGATAAAGCATTGCTTTGCCTGAGTACTGCACATCCATGCAGGATGGGACAGCATAAATGGCTGAACCTTCTCTGAAACCTGAGAGCACAAGGCTGACCTTTTTCCCGCCCGCTTCCTCAGGTTCGTTTGTGTTGATCAGACTCTGGAATAAAGGTCGCTCATAAAACCCGGGCCTATTTTTATGCTGCTGACGGCTTGAACCGCTGAGGCCATTATCTCTTAAAGGCTTGTAAGCCTAAAAACTGCAAGTTTTTTGCAAATCTTCGTTTTTTAAGACATTTAGATTCCGCGCTTCACAGCTACATATATGGCGACTTGAGCATTGTCCCGGTCAGCTGTTTTTTCATCATACACCTCAAAATCTCCGGTATATGTACGAAGCGCTTTCTGATCCCACTCCCAAATTTCCCGCCATGTTTCAATGACTACTTCTTCTATCCGGCCCCGCCGCGAGATGAAGACGGCATATTCAGAGGCCGGAAGCGTCATGACATTGAAAACGTCCTGTTCTTGTTCAATAAAAGTTCCGATTGAAAATGTATATGTGCCATGTTCATCTGTTTCATAATCGGAATAGAGCGCGATGATATCACGCGGGATTTGAAATGAGGGCAGCGGCTTTTCTTTCTGGAACAATTCCCACATTGAAGGAATTTTGCCCTTTTCAGAAGCTTCTTCTTCATTGCTCGTTACAGTCGATATCCCTGTAAATAACTTTGCATTCAATTTTTCAAAATGGGAGAAGCTCATCCTGCATGCTCCCCTGTTGCTATCCATCGTTTTAAATGCGGGAGCGTGCTTTCAAGCAGCGCTCTCGCTTCCGCTTCTGTTTTGCCCTCCTCTTTTAGATAAGGCACACATATCTCAATCATCTCTTCAAGGGTGGCATCAGGCTGCTTAAACTCTCCATTTTCATAGCAGTACATGCAGTAGTCGCGGTTTTTGCTTCCATCCTTTTCTGTTCCAAGCAGGGCGCTAGTCATCAGCATCCCGCAGCTTTGACAATATAATGTTTCCATTGCTCATTCCTCCTTTATCAAAAGCATACAAAAAGAAACCTGACAGCACTGTGTCAAGTTTCATATAAATCAACAATTTGCTTCGCCAATGTTTTTACTTTTTGACGGACATGAGGGGGATCAACGATTTCGATATGGGTTCCGAATTGAAGCAAAAACCCATAGAGCCACTGATCATCGGGATAGGATATAGAGGCGGTGCATCTGCCGTTTTCATATGTAAGGGCTTCAGAGCCAAACCATTCTCTCGCCAAAAGCTCTCCTGACGGATGGATAAGAAGGGTGATCTTTGTCATGTTTTCCGGCTTATGCCATGCTGTCTCCCAAGGAAGAGCGGCCAAATTGACCTCCCTCCTTTGAAACTGTCCGGGCAGAATGTTGATGTCTTTCATTCGAACCAGCTTAAAAAAACGAAACGCTTGTCTTTGAAGGCAATAAGCATACAGATACCAATGCCGCGCCTTTAAAACGAGTGTGTGAGGTTCTGTGAGACGTTCTCCTGTTTGTCCGTCCCTTTTTACATATGTGAAAGATACGATATTCAAGCTGTCCGCTGCTTGATGCAAAAGTCTGATCTTTTCCTTTATTCCCGTGCTTTCCCCCCAGGATGAGATATCGATAAACCACTTTTGCGTTTTTTCGCGGAACGCAGGCATTTCTTCCTCTGAGACGAGAAGGCGGATCTTTTCCAGCGCGCTTCCCTGCTGAAATGCCTCATAGGTCGCTGAAACGCTTTCCAGCGCCGTGGTGATCGCCGCCAGCTCATCTGCTGAAAGAAGCTTGTTTTCCAGGCGAAACTGCTCCATGATGCTGATTCCCCCGCCTGCTCCCTGTGAGGTGACAATCGGGATGCCGGCCTGATTGATCGCTTCAATGTCCCGGTAGATCGTTCTGACCGAAACTTCGAAGATATCAGCAAGCTCTTTAGCCTGTACGCGCCGTTTTCTGACTAATAAAATAACGATCGCCAGCAGCCGGTCAATTTTCATAAATAAACCCTCTCTATCCATGCGTTTTTATTCTTTTACTTTAGCACAACTGGTGATGCTTAAAATAACAAAAAAGAGGATCTCCGTCCTATTTCTCTTCAAAACTAAACTTTAAGGTTACGATTGAAACAGTTTGGACATATACTCCTCTAGAAAGGAGGTTTTAAAAAAATTACACTTTACTTTGCCCAGTTCTTCGCCATTGTTTTGATCGTCTACTTAAGATTAAAACGGTCCATCGGTTTTCAGCCATTAAAGCCTGTGCGCATGATGTTCAGAATCGTTATTTTTTCCGGTATTTTCCTGTTCCTCCTGACGATGAGCGCCCTTCATCCTTTATCATACCTTTACGATTTGATTGGCATCATACTCGGACTCATGCTGACAGCGTATGCGCTTAAAAATGTATCCATTGAAAATCGCGATGGCGTAATTTATTTTCGGACACATTTATGGGTTGAACTGCTTGTACTTTGCTTGTTTTTATACAGGTTTCTCTCCCGAATCATCGAAATCAATGTGCAGCAAGGTGATTTAATAAACGGCGGTTCAGCAGCATACGGGGCGTTTTTTGCACAAGATCCGGCGACAATGATCGGTTTTTTTGTACTGGCTGTTTATTATGTCGGTTTCTCTTTTTTTGTTTTAAAAAAGGGGAAAATAGAGGATAACCGCTCAGTATAAAAGGCAAACTCTTGTGCCGAGTTTGCCTTTTATATGATCAGTCATGCTGTGTGTGATGGATCATTTGCTGAAGGACATCCAGGACATGCTGATCCTCAGGGGAATAAAAAATCGAAGTCCCCGCTCTTCTTGATTTCACAAGGCGCAAGTTTTTCAAAAATCTGAGCTGATGAGAAACGGTCGACTGAAGAAGACCCAGCCTCTCTGCGATTTCATTTACCGAATGCTCGCCTTGAGACAGCAAATGAAGGATTTTAATTCTCGTTGGGTCTGAGAGCGCTTTAAACGTCTGTGAGACAAGAAATAGGGTTTCTTCATCCAGCTCAGCCCGCTCTTGTTCTTCTGTTGTTTCTTGTTTGTGCTCGTCCATGTACTCACCTTTTCCGCGCGACATTTACCTTCATATCATATACTAAAACATACCGGATTGAAAAGTTATCCGCTATGCTTCAATGTTTCGGTTATGTAGAGAACAGCGTCCCATCAACGGCTTTTATATATCGTTCGGCAGACTGCTGAACACGTTCTCCTGCGCTTTTTTTCACTGCCCGGTGAAAAGCATTGTACAGCCTGTTAAACGGGATGTCCTTCACTTGATCAGCCATTTGCTTCACTTTGCGGGCCGGCAGCGGTATCAGGTTGGGGTAGCTGTACATAAAGCTGACCCACTCCTGATCTTGCACGACTTGGATGATATCCCCCGTGAGCAGGATTCCGTTCCCGCCATCTCCGTTTTTCCAATGACACACGGCTCCGCCTTTAAAATGACCGCCCAGCCGATGCAAAGTAAGCCCCTCAGATAGTTCAAGAGATTCACCGGACCAAAACACGATTCGCTCACTCGGCCTTTGCACCCATTCCTTATCATCCTCATGAATATAGATCGGCGCATCAAAGGCTTCAGCCCATTCTGCCTGAGTTGAATAGTAATGAGGATGTGACAGAGCAATCGCTTGAATGCCGCCCAGTTTTTTAATATCTTCAAGTGTTTTTTGATCTAAATATGTTATACAGTCCCATAGCAAATGAAAGCCGGATTCCTGAATCAAATAGGCTGTTTGGCCGATGCTAAGCCTCGGTTTTGTCGTCAGGCTGTACAAATACTCCTCTTCAAAACAGATTTCATTTTGAAATGCGCGGCTTTGCTTCAACTCTTCAAGTGTTGTCCATGCTTGACCGTCGGGGTTGACATATTGCCTTTCTTCATTGCAGATGATGCATTCCGCAGGCGGTGAGGTGCTTAGATCATATTGTACACCGCAAGTTGTACAAATATAGTTTTTCAAATTTCTCCTCCCCTTTCTATCTTAGATTACCATATTCCAATCAAGCTATTTTGAATTTTTAGTCATTTCGGTTGATATTCTTTCCAATTCGCGAATCTAGCTGCACCTCCCTACGGAGTAAGCTTTGGCATTTCAAGCTAAAACAGAAGCTGCTAGAAACGGCGAATAAAATGATGTGCGGTCCATCAGGTGCATTTCCCCGTCCCTTTTTGCATTATCCTGATTAAAAGAGAGATCATCTTGAAATCTATCAGCTCTATCTCCGTATTAGCATAATAGACTCATTTATAACCAAAACAGCACCCGATCTTACGGACGCTGTTTGCTTGCTTGCTGATAGACATGCTCCAGCTGGGAAAATGTAATGTCGCCAGCCGCACAATCTACAGCCGCGTCAACAATTTGATCAAAGCCTTCGGCTGAGATGCTTTTCTCTTTGATCTGTCTTTCATAGTTTTCGATCTCTTCCTGCTGTTTGCTTAAATCTTCTTCTTTTCCATCGTAATCAGATGCGGTCATCGTCTCCATATTTCGTTTTACAGCTTCTAGATAGCCTTCTAGATCATCCATGTGACATTCTCCTTGCTTTTTTTAAAAGCTTTTGCCAAACATGATGTTTTTATACTGCTAAAAAAGGGTTTTTACACGCTTGCTAGCGCATCAAAAAACATTTAAAATATGTTTAATTTACATCATCTGAACCATAAGGAGTTTTAGAAATCATTGAAAAACGAAAGTGCACTTAAACGAAGCCTTACACTCGGTCCGCTTGTCGTGATCGGGCTTGCTTACATGGATCCGCTCGTTGTGTTTGATTCATACGGTGTGGTCGCCCAGATGACAAAAGGACATGTTCCGGCGGCATATCTATTCACGGTCGCCGCTTTACTGCTGACGGCTTTAAGCTACGGCAGCATGGTCAAAGCCTATCCAAAAGCCGGATCAGTTTATACATATGCATATGAAAGCATACATCCCTATGCCGGATTTTTAGCAGGCTGGACGATTATGCTCGACTATTTATTTTTGCCGATGGTGAATTTTGCGATCGGCAGCGCTTATCTGTCAGCGGCTTTTCCGGACATCCCCCACGGTCTGTGGGTGGTCTTGCTCGCTTTATCAATAACGGCTGTCAATATGATCGGCATTCAATTAACAGCAAACATTACGGCGCTGTTTGTCGCCTTTCAAGTGATCGTTGCACTGACCTTTGCCGGGTTTATGATCGCAGGTCTTGCCAGCGGACTTGGCACTGGGAAGCTGATTTCAGCCGATCCTTTTTATCATCCTGATTTAAAGCCATCTCTCATTGTGTCAGGAGCAACGATTTTGTGTTTTTCCTTTTTAGGCTTTGATGCCATTTCCACGATGTCGGAAGAAACGATTCACCCGAAAAAGAATATTCCTCTGGCGATCTTTTTAACGGTTGCAGTCGGCGGAACGCTGTTCACTGTGATGTCCTATTTGATGCAGCAGGTATATCCATTTTATGATCGCTTCCAGCATGCCGACTCAGCATCTTTGGAGATCGCCCTTTATACCGGCGGCGCTTTTCTGCGGTCTTTCTTTTTAGCGGGGACGATGGTGGCTGTGATTTCCTCCTCCCTATCCTCACATGCGAGCGCTTCACGGCTGCTGTATGCAATGGGACGCGACAATTCATTGCCGAAGCGCTTTTTCGGCTATATTCATCCGACATTGAAAACCCCGGTTTTAAACATTATATTCATCGGGCTGATTTCACTGACGGCGATGATTGGCGAATTAGAGGTCATCTATTCGTTCATCAGCTTCGGCGCTTTAATCGGGTTTATATTTGTGCATCTGTCCGTCATCGGCCACTACTACATCCGCCGGCGGGAAAAAGGAATATTACATGTGATGCGCTATTTGATTCTGCCTTTTTTGGGAGCCTTGTTTTGCGGATGGCTGCTGTTAAGCCTCAGCAAAAATGCTTTAATCATAGGAGCCGTTTGGCTGATTGCAGGCTTTTTATACTTTTGGTTCAGGGTGCGGTCCCTCCCGGATGTCACTTTTGGATTTGATCAAAATTATCAACAGAAGCGCTGATGATATCGCTTGGTCTCATGATTAATCTGTGTCATAATAAATGGGTTGTATACTGTTTTGCACTAGGGCGTTACAGAGGTGAAACCATTGAAGAGAAAGAAATCGGGATGTTTAGCCGGAGCAGGCTGCTTGTCTGTTTTTTTGTTTGTTCCCTTGATCATATTCTTTGCCCTCTCCGGCCAGGAACAATTGAAATGGCTTCCTCTCGATACTGAAACGAATATTATCGAGAGATTAACAGACTACAAGCCTTTTGTAGAAGAAGAACTCGAAGAGAAGGGGCTGCCGCAATACACTTCTCTCTTATTGGGAATGATGTATCAAGAATCAAAAGGCAGAGGCAATGATCCTTTACAGTCCTCGGAATCTCTCGGTATGAAGCGAAATGAAATCGATGATCCGAAAGCCAGTATTAAACAAGGTGTGCGCCATTTTGCAGATATGTATCAAAAGGGACAGAAAAAAGGAGTCGATTTAGAAACGATCATTCAAAGCTATAATATGGGATCAGGCTATATCGATTATGTCTCTCAGCACGGCGGGAAACACACGGAAAAACTGGCAAAGGAATTTTCCGAAGAACAAGTGAAAAAGAATCCCGATCTATATAACTGCGGAGGAGATAAGAACAATTTCCGCTACCCTTATTGCTACGGTGATTTCTCGTATACGGAAAAAGTAATGGAACGGACAAAGAAGGTAGAAGAACATATTGAAGGTTTAACGCTGGAGCATTAACCGGCTGACGTGCTGGGCCTCCGCCCGGTTCGTCAGGTTAAACCGCAGCGAACATAAGCATCGCCTGCTGATCGCATGCCATGCTTTTGATCTGTCCGCAAATATCCATCCCTTGACATTAATCTAAAAAACCGCCCGCTTTCATCATCTCTTTCACTTCATCTTTTGAAATTAATAGGTCTTTTGAGCTTAACTTTTCAGTTTTTAAAGGCTCACACCCGGCGTAATGTGCGTATAGTTCCGGAATATTGACCGTAGGAAGCACAACTGAAAGATCCTCCGTAAATGAAACAGCATGCTGGCGCTCATGAGACGAAATCAGCAGTTCATGAAGTTTTTCACCCGGTCTTACTCCGCTTTCCATGATAGAAGTGCCGCTGTTTCCGTATATGTCAATCAGAACCTCGGCCATGTCTAATATTTTGCAAGCCGGTGAATTCATGATGAAAATTTCTCCGCCTTTTCCATGAACCGCAGCTTTTAATAGCAACTGAATCGTTTTTTCCTTTGTTAAAAAGAAGCGGGTCATTCTCTTATCCGTGATGGTCACTTGGTTCTTTTGGCTGATTTGATCTTTAAAAAGCTGGAGAACGCTTCCGCTGCTTCCAAGCACATTTCCTCCTCTTACACAAATAAAGGCCGTTTCTCCATACAGCTGGTTCGCATAAACGATCAGCTTTTCACCGATCGCCTTTGTCATTCCGTAAAAATTAACAGGGTCTGCCGCTTTGTCAGTCGATACGTTGATCACTTTTTGCACATTATTTTCGATGGCTGCTTCGATAACGTTTTCTGTCCCTGCTACATTGGTTTTCAAGGCTTCAAGCGGCTGTTCCTCACAAACCGGTACATGTTTCAGCGCGGCTAAATGAAATACGTAATCGACTCCTTTAAGCCCTGAATTAAGGGCTTTTCGATCGCGGATATCACCGATGAAAAATGTGAGCCTCGGATCTTCAATCTCCCTTCTCATTTGAACCTGTCTTTCTTCATTCCTGGAAAACACCGTGATTTTTTTAGGGTTTAAGGATAGCAGCTGAAGGATGAGTTCATGGCCCCAAGATCCTGTTCCCCCAGTAATAAAAATTGTTTTATTCTCAAACATCCCTTTTCCTCCTTCAGTAAACATCGGATGGAAATATATTGCTATCCGATTTTGACTCCTTCAAGCATCGATGTCCACAAATCATTATTTGATTCCCATATTTCTTTATCAGGTAATTCAACAGCGCAAACTTTCTGCAAAGGCCAATTCTTTTCGACAATGCCCGTGACGTTAGAATGCCGCACCAGAAGGACATGGAAGTCATGCTGAACCAAATCTGATAAAATGCGTTCAAGTTCCTGCGCTTCTTCTAAACTGCCTTCTGTTCTGACAAATAACAGTCGGCTGCCTGTTGACATTTTTTCTAAAAAACGATTAATTCTTCTGTTGAATTTCTCCATTACAGCAGGATAAGTTGCCAAATGGTCAAGTGTATTTTCTTCTGCATCAAAATCATGGACGGAGCCAATGTTATAAAAGTCGTCCACTACATAAATAGTAGAACCCTCTTTTTTTTCTCCAGTATTATAGCCGATTATTCTGAGGTTTTTCGGATCCATAAAACCTGCAAACCTATTTTGAAGAAGCCGGTTAAGATCTGTGAGGGAATGAATACTCACCCAGTCGAGAGGACCTGCAAACGGCCTTAAATTATTTTTTCTCAGTTGTATGGCCGCCAAACAAAGATGTCCTAAGCTGAAAACGGCATCATAATGGCCTTCTATGACTTTTAAATTCATGTTCCTAACACCCCGTTATCCCTCCTATTAAAACTAGCTTTGATTCCGTTAATAGGGAAATTTGAAGCAAAGCTCTACTTTTTAGTATTGTATGCCGCATGCGCGGGAAAGGTAAAAGACAGCCACCTATTCCTTCATGATTTGAAAGAGAAATAGCGGAAAATGAGAATAATAGGATAAAATAAAAGCCTTCGATTTTCGAAGGCTTATCATAACTTAATGTTTTAAATGTTTTGGTGTTCCTCTCTATTGCCCTCTGCTGCTTGCAGAATTTTTACTGTTTCAGTATTGGCAAGAGTATGATCTTCAGGTAATGATTCTTTAAGCGTCTTTAAAACATCTTGATTTAAACTTTGATTAATTTTCGTTTCTTCAGATTTGGTTAAAACGGCATCTGTAGGCAATGATGCTATGATTTCTTCTAAATCTTCACGATCCATATTACCTGAGGCTGCTGCTGTTTGAATATCCTTTAAAATCCTCTCATTACTCTCCAAAAGAACACTGTTCATATCATTAAAGATGGAAGATAAATCTGTCAATAAAGGCTTAATGCTGTCGTCAACATCTCCTAAATCCGGTTCTTCCGTGGAAACCAAAGAGCTGTCCTGTGGTTGCTTTACCCTTTCTTCAGCCAATTCGAAAAGCATTTCCAAATACTTCGCCCACCAATCTGCATCCATTTCTTTATTTAAAGTCTCGAGCAAATGATTGATAATTTGATTTTTCATTTGACCTCACTCCTTAATACTTATTCGTATTTTGATAAACATCGAGGACATTTCTGACAGCTTGATCCATATCCCAATGTTTCTTGGCAAACTCACTGGCGTTTGCTCCTAATGTTGTTCTATAATCATCATCTTCCAGTAAGCGGCCTAGCAAATGTGCTAAAGCATTCTCATCCCCTTTAGGCGCGATAAGACCAGTCACTTCATGATTCACCATTTCAGGCAGGCCTCCGGCATCACTAACAATAACAGGAACCCCGGCAATTTGTGCTTCAATTACAGATAAAGGCTGATTATCCAATAGACTCGGAAGAACATACATATCGGCAAGGGACAGTAGATAAGGTACATCATCACGATTTTTCAGAAAGACGACGTCATCTGAAAGACCAAGCTGGTCACTTAGAATTCTAAGCCCTGCGAGCTTCTCCCCTTCCCCTACAATCCAGCATACCCAGTCATTCCGAGTGTTTTTTAACTGGCCCAGCGCTGACAGTAAATGATGAACACCCTTGTTTTCAATAAGCCTTCCGGTAAATAGAATGACTTTTTTGTCTGTCTGAGGCACTTCCGCTGTTTTTGTGTTCATCCGTTTTATAAAACCTTCAATATCATATCCGTACTGCATGACGCGGACTTGCCGCTTAGGAACCGAAAACTCTCCCGTTAAAATGTTCTTTAGCCAATTGTTGGCGACAATTGTCGTATCCGCTGATGTGGCACCCTTTTGTTCAAGATGGTCAAAATATGCTCTTGCCATATGAGGTGTGGAGGATTTGTGGATCGTTTTAAGCTGGTCCCTGATTTCGTAAGCGACATTACCGTGAAGTGTTGTGACAAGTGCCGTATTTTTGGGAAGCACCCTTTTGAGGCTTGTGCTAGAGATGACATCTTGCGCATGAATCAGATCATATTTTTCTAAGCCTAAATAAGCGGCTGCCAGCTCATAAACACAACGCTGAATCTCGGTATAATTGACCAATTGATTTACTTGAATTTCTGGAATATCCTTCATGATTGTATTTACCAAAGGAAGGAGCTGATCTGTTTCTATGCTGCGATTTTCATTCACAATATGAACAATGCTGTTGTCGTCCCCAAATCCGAGTAAATCTACTTCATGTCCTAATGACTCAAGTTTTTCTTTCAGTTGGACCATATATGTCCATACACCACCTACATGGGGTATATTCCAATAAGTGGCAAGAAGTATTTTCATATGCATCTCCCTTTTTCATTTCTTTTAAAATGCTCTAATTATGTATATTTACTATCTCTATATCTTGTGTAGACGATTATCTATTTTTAAGCGCAATATTTTTTAAGGAAGAAAATGTTTTGCAGATGAGAAGGCAAAAAAAAAGCCGGCGACGTTTTTCGCGCGGCTTTTTCATTTTTTAATAGTAAGGCGAAATCATCATATAAACGAGAACACCTGTCAGGCTGACATACAGCCATAGCGGCATCGTCCAGCGGGCAATCTTGCGGTGGCGTTCAACCTGCATGCTCAAGCCCCGGAACAAAGTAAATAATGCGAGCGGAACGATCAAAGCCGACAGCACAATGTGTGTGATCAGGATAAAAAAGTAGATCGGCCTTATGATCCCTTCCCCTCCAAAATGAGTGTCAGGCATCAGCGAATGATACGTCAGGTATGAAACAAGAAAGATTGTAGTCGTGGTAAAAGCGGCAAAAATAAATCGTTTGTGCGCTTTAATATTTTTTTGCTTGATCATGATCAGCGCTGCCACTAAAAAAATGAATGTAAAACTATTGCAGACTGCGTTGAGCAGAGGCAAAAAAGTCAAATCCAAGTGGGCGAACTTGTCGCTTTTCGGCATGAAAAACAGCAGCGCGATGACGCCGTTGATGATGAGCGTCAAAGCAACAACGATGCCTGTATAGTTTTTATTTTTTTCTGTATGACTCATAGTGAATAATCTCTCCTATTGTGCAAGCTATCCAAATCGTATGCAAATTTAAGAGGAATGTCAACGTTTTCGCTCTGTTCGTCAGAATTTAGACATAGAATAGACAAAAATCCCCTCCAAGTAAAAACCTGGAGAGGATCAAGGGTCAAAATCCTAGAAATTCATTGCGTCAGCTGCCATCAGGCTCTGTAATTCATCTTCTGTCACAATATCTTCTTTTTTCGGTTTGTGATCGAATGTCACGTCACCATCAATATTTTTGTAAGTCGTTGATGTCGTGATGCCGAATGATTGAGGGGCTTTTTCACTGTCAACTCCTATTGAGATATCCGCATTTTCAGTCAAAAGGTTTTCTTTGTCATCAATTGTTGATGTCACATCAAATTTCTTGAACGTGATATCTTTCAATCCATCTTTAATCTTGTCGAGCTCTTGTTTCGGAACCGCTTCTCCTGTAGCATCCCCGGCGATCTCGATGAACTTGACAACCGCTGCTTTGATTTCTTTGTCGCTAAAGCTGAATGCGACTTTCTGTTTAGCGCCCTGCTCTTTCTCTTTATCTGTCAAGTCTGCCTTTTCAAATTTATCTGCCGGCAGGTTGTCCGCAGCTTTTTGAATGGACTCCATCACTTGTTTTTGAATTTCTTCCGTATCTTTTGAAGAAGATTTGTCTTCATCAAGCGGGAATTCAAGATATTTTCCTTTCACACTGTCAAAATTCATGCCGGCTGTTCCAAGGAAAATACCGAAGCTGTCTAGCACACTGTCAATTTTGATATAGCCGACTTGTTTCTTTTCGTCCATATAAACTGGAATGTCAAAATCAAACGACATATTTTGAACTTTGAGCTGAGCTTTAATCACAGCTTCTGACTGTTTTGTTTTCGCATCTGTTTTTCCGCTGATTGTGATGTTGGCATTGTTTAGCATGTCAGCGATTTGCTTATCCTCAGCTCCCAGATTGGAAGCATCTACTTTCAATCCGATATCACTCGAAAATTCGTATGAATCCGCAGCAAGAAGCTTTTTATAAGCAGCTGCGTATGATCCTTTTGGATCAGCCTGCTGACACGCAGCCAATGCTAGAACAAAAGCTGACAGCAGCAAAAATAGAAACCAATTTTTTTTCTTCAAAATGAAACGCTCCTTTTGTCATATTTTTTTCTGGGTTTAAGAGGATATAAAGTCATGTATCCTAGTGATTTTCACCAGAAGTCATAAGCATTCTATCATAAAAAAAATAATAGAATGTGAAAATTTTGCTTAAAATTACATTAAAATTTATTTTTAGAGATCGATTTGCAAATTCATATTGTTTCTACTATAATCGAAAACTGTATGTTTTTTATGGAAAGGAGCATGTTTTATGTTAACAGAAGAAGAATTGCAGAAAGACAGCTCCGACTTGCAGAAGGAATTGAATGACCTGCAATTTCAGCTGTTTCGGATGCGAGAAAATATGAAGGATATTTCAAAAGATTCGCGGGTGCTCGGCATTGATCAATCGAAAGATGATGAATGGATGATCGTCCATTCGATTGATGATGGCCGGACATGCAAGATCATGCTCAGCGACTGCCAGTCGCCATATCGCGGCAGATGCGATTTTTCGCTCGTGGCCTCCTACAGCGCAGAAGAACGGGCGATTCATATTGGGGATATTAAAGGACCGGCAGGCTATGGCTACGGTTCCATCTGTATGAAGTATTTAAAAGAAAAAGCCCGTGAACATAACATCCCGGTCATTACCGGAGACATCGCCGAACGGGATTGGGATCATGTAAACCGCTTAATTCATTTTTATGAAAAGCATCATTTTGATGTCACGATTGATCCTGATGCCAAATCAGGAGAAATTCAATGGTATGATGTTTAAATGATGGCCGATTTATGATGAAATGGAAGGAAACAGACAAGCCCCCCTTCAAGAAGCATGTCCCTTTTAAAGACAGAGCAAATAGAACAAGCAAAAATGGTTCTCGAACGTCTTGGGTTTCATGTCTCATTTTCAGCCCATGCAGAAGAGATTGATGCGTTTGCCTCTTCCAGCATTGAATCCAGAGTCAACGATCTTCATGAAGCATTTTCAGACCCGGAAGTCAAAGCGATTTTGAGTGTCCTTGGCGGTTATAACAGCAATCAGCTTCTGACCCATTTGGATTACAGGCTGATCAAGTCCAACCCTAAGATCTTCTGCGGTTTTTCGGATATGACCGCCCTCGCCTCGGCAATAGACAGGCCTTGTCACCTATTCAGGCCCTCATTTTTCCAGTTTTTCAATGAAACAGGGCTTGAACTATACGAAAGATTATTTTTTAAAGTGTATCTGTTCAGACAGTCCGTTCGAAATTGAACCATCTGAATGGCGGTGCGATGAAATCTGGACAGAAGAACAGCCGCAGCTCAATGACGGCCCGATTGTGATCAATGTAGGTGCAGCAGACGGCAAGATCCTCGGAGGAAATTTATGTACACTCAACCTTCTTCAAGGAACGGAATATTTCCCTGATTTAAAAGACACTGTTTTGTTTGTGGAAGATGACTGGGAATCTTCGGCGGCTTTTTTTGACCGGGATTTGCAGTCATTGCTTCAGCTTCACGATTTTTCTTTTGTTAAAGCAGTTGTCATTGGCCGCTTTCAGCAAGCATCCGGCGTGTCGATCGGCCTGCTCAAAAAAATCATTCAAACCAAAAAAGAACTTTCTTCAATACCAGTCATCGCAAATATCGATTTTGGCCACACAATTCCGTTTTTTACATTTCCAATCGGAGGACGTTGTCGGATCGTTGCACGAAAAGGCAAAGTCTGCCTTCATATCACGAAACATTAAAGGCAGAGGCTTTAGTCCTCTGCCTTTCTTCTTTATTGAGCAAGCCCCCATGGAGAAAATAAAAGATAAATACCGGCCATTAGGCAAATGACCAAAATTGAGGCCAGTTTTGCATGCTTCCACGGCTGCAGATCAACACGGGCTTTTCTTTCAAGCTTAAACTCCCGGGCCCGCGGCCGAATCTTGCCGATGAATAGCATAAGCAGCACCGAAAACGGAAATAAAACGGCTAAAATATATAAGAAATGGATATGGCCAAAGAAAACTTTTGAAACGGTATATAGAGCAATATGTGCGGGAATGGCCCATTTCACGGCTACTGCCGGCACTTTTTTTGAGCAGAATCCGACGACGACGGCCGCTAAAACTGGCACATTGAAAAACCCGAACATCTCCTGCAGATAATTATAAAGCCCTGACGGCGCAAACAAAATAAAAGGCGCGATGATAATAGATACGGCCGCGAGCACAACGACAAATACCCTGCCTGTTGTGACAAGCTCTTCATCTTTCGCATCCGGCTTATAAATCGGCTTGTATAAGTCCAATGTGAACAATGTAATCGTACTGTTGAGCGCCCCGTTAAACGAGCTGAGAATTGCGCCGAATAAAATAGCGGCAAAAACTCCGACAAGTGCGGTCGGCAGCAAATCTACAATCAGCTTGGGATAGACGGTATCGGGATTGGCTATATTTCCCCCATATAGGTGGAAAGCGATAACACCCGGAAGGACGAGATAAAACACGCCAATCGTCTTAAAAACCCCGGCCAGCAAAGCCCCTTTTTGCCCTTCCGCCAAATTCTTGGCTCCGAGCGCCCGCTGAACGATCGACTGATTGACTGCCCAATAAAACAAATTGTTAACCAAGAGACCGGTCAAAATCGCCGGCCAGGGAACTTCTGCAGAGTTGTCCGCTGTTATGGCATTCAGCTTTTCTTTATGGACACTGGTCAGCTCCGTATAGCCGTTCAGCAGACTGCCGTCCCCTATTGCCATGAGCCCAAGCACAAATATGAACAGCCCGCCGAGAATTAAACCGATGCCATATATGGCATCAGCGGATGCCGCAGCTTTAAGTCCGCCGAAAAATATGTAACAGCAGCTGGCAGAACCGATGAACAGCGAAATCAAAAATACTGTTGTAAACGTATTAGTTCCAAGCACGGAAGATATGCCGAATACTTGATCCAAAACGAGGGCTCCAGAGTATAAGACAGTCGGCAGAAAAGATGTCGCATAGCCTAATAATAAGAGGATTGAGACAATTTGCCGCGTCCTTTGATCATATCGTTTTTCAAGAAAGTCGGGTATTGTCGAAACCCCGGAGCTGAGATATCGCGGCAAAAACACGAACGCCAGCATGATGAGCGCAATCGGAGCTGTGACCTCCCAGGCCATCGCACTCATCGTTCCAGAATAGCTTTGCCCGTTTAATCCAACCATTTGTTCTGTCGATAAATTGGTCAATAGCAAAGAGCTTCCGATATAAAGAGCGGTCAAACTGCGGCCGCCGAGAAAATATCCGTCTGAGGTTTTCAAATTAATATCTTTCGTCCTCAGACAAGAAAAAATAAAGATTCCTGCATTGATCAGTAAGAAAGTGATGACAATCCACAGCAAAACTTCTACATCTCCTTTGATCAGCTTTTGATGGGTTTATCTATTCAACTACCCATTTGCCAATCTGAAAAAACATAACAAGTGTGCTGCATAATAAAAAAAGACACTGGCCATGTCCTATGCTCAGTGTCCTTGCAAATCATCAATCTATTATTTTAAAACTTTTACTTTGACGGTTTTAACGCCCCAATTTTTTGCAGCGGATTTACTAGGAACAAATACATCGATTTTGTTCCCTTTAATAGCGCCGCCCGTATCTGCAGCAGTCGCTTCTCCGTAGCCTTCTACATGCACTTTAGAACCGAGCGGAATCACACTTGGATCAACCGCGATCACTTTGGCGTTCTTATTGGCTTTTAAATCAATTCCTGTCGCGGTGACGCCGGACATTCCGCCATCATTAGCGGTATATGCTGTCGCGGTAACCGTCAGTTCTTTTGCCGCACTTTGAGATGTATTTGAACGGGATACCGTCTCTTTTTCTTGCTTAGGAGCAGGTGCAGGCTGTTCGGTTTTCGCTTCGTTTTGAACGGAAGCTGTTGTTTCCGCAGGCTTCGCTGCTGCCTGAATTGTCGCCTGTCCGTCGACAGCTATTGATGTATTTGGGTAAATAATATCTGATTTTATGTTGTTCCAACTTTTGAGATCATTCACTGTAACGCCGTATTTTTGGGCGATTTTCCAGAGAGTGTCCCCTTTTTTGATGGTATATTGTTTCTTTTCTGTCTGTTTTTCAGAAACGTTCAGCTTTTGTCCAGGAATAATGACATTTGAAGAAAGCTGATTCCATTCTTTCAAATCCTGCAGGTTAACACCTTGTTTTTGCGAGATCGCCCAAAGTGTATCACCTTTTTGGACTGTTACTTCTTTTGCAGAGGCACTCGCTCCGAATGCAGTTGTCGACAATGCTGCAGCTGCAACAACCGACACAAACGTCTTCTTCATAAGTAAATCCTCCCTTGTTAGCTTTTTATTGTCCGGCTAACAGGAGCAATCGTAACATATGAAAATGTCAATTCAATAACAAAACAATTTGTTTTTGATTACAGTTATTTTACAAGAAAGATTTTTCACCCATGGTAAAATCTTCATGACAAGCTTTAAACACAGTCATATCAAGAGTTCTTTCATGATCATATTCTTAAAAAAGAGATTTACTAAAAAAATTTTTACATATCATAAAATCGGGTTTTTTATGCTTCTTTTTCAGTTTTATAGGCTTTAAGCTCCTGTAGAAACATTGCACCGTATTTTGCTCTCTTTTGTTCTCCCACTCCTTTGACAGACATGAGCTCCTCTTCTGTCTGGGGCATTTTGCCGCTCATCTCCTTTAATGTTTCGTCTGAAAAGACGACGAAAGGAGGTACGCCCTGCTCATGGGCAAGCTTTTTGCGCAGCAATCTTAACCGTTCAAATAATTCATCATCTTTTACGATTTGAGCGGTGTTCATTTTTTCTTTGCGGGCCACCGCAGTTCGTCCAAGCAAAACATTTCGGCCTTTATTTGTCACAAACAAAATCGGATATGTGCCGTCTGACATCTGTATGTACTCATCCGCTATTAAAAATTCTATAAAATCGCTGATTTCGGGAACCGACTGGTGCTTTAAGATACCGTAAGTCGATAATTGCTGAAAGCGGTTTTCGATCACTTTTTTATTTTTGGAACCGGCCAGTACCTGTGCAATCATCGTTTTTCCGAACCGTTCCCCCATTCGGATGATGCACGATAATACCATCTGCGCTTCCTTCGTAACATCTGTCGACGTTCTCGTATCAAGACAGCTTCCGCATCTTCCACAGTCTTCTGTCTGTTCTTCGCCAAAATAAGAGAGAATAAACCGCTCAAGACAGCCTTCAGTATGACAAAAGTCTACCATTTGCCTCAGCTTTTTCACATCCTGCGCCTGAATATCTTCATCCTCTGTCGATTGCTCAATTAAAAAACGCTGAAGCCGTATGTCCTGAGGGGAAAACAAGAGGATGCACTCACTGTCAAGGCCGTCGCGCCCTGCCCGTCCCGCTTCCTGATAGTAGCTCTCCATGTTCTTTGGGATTTGATAGTGTATAACGTAGCGGATATTGGATTTATTGATACCCATTCCGAAAGCGGATGTCGCGGTCATCACGCTCATGCCGTCATTCAAAAAGAGATCCTGCTGCCGCCCTCTTTCTTCGTCATGCATTCCGCCGTGATAACATCCGGCCGCTATCCCCTGTTTAGAGAGGTTGTCCGCTATTCTTTCGGCCTCGCGCCTTGTTGCCGTATAGATAATCCCTGCCTCGGAACGGTTTTTTTCAATATATGACGCGATAAAACGGTCTCTGTTTTCGCCTTTGAGAATTTTAAATGTCAAATTGTCTCTTGCAAAGCCGGTGAAAATGGTATTTTCTTTTTTAATGCTGAGCTGGGCGCAAATATCTTCATGGACTTCAGGTGTTGCGGTAGCCGTCAGGGCCAGTACGACCGGACGGGTGCCGAGTTCGTCTAAAAAACCTTCGATATGTCTGTAGCTCGGCCTGAAATCATGCCCCCACTGTGAAATACAATGGGCTTCATCAATCGCTGTGAGCGGAATATGAATATCGGAGATCACGCGAATAAATTCAGGAGAGGTTAAACGCTCCGGTGTGACGTAAAACAGCTTATAGCCGCCTTTCTTTAAAGTGGAAAGACGTTCAGCAGTTTGGTTATAGTCAAGGGAGCTGTTCACATAGGAAGCGCTGATTCCAAGCTGATTCAAAGCATCCACTTGATCCTTCATCAGTGAAATTAAAGGAGAGATAACGAGGGTCGTTCCTTCCATAAGCAGCGCGGGAATCTGATAACAGATCGATTTGCCCCCGCCAGTCGGCATAATGCACGCTGTATCAAGCTTTTCTGAAACAACAGATTGAATGGCTTTTCGCTGTCCCGGCCGCAGTGATGGGTAGCCAAAATATTGCTTTAATAATGCTTCGGCTTTCTCTAGCATAAAAATGAAAACCTCTCTTTAGTTATTCTTCTTTCTGTTCCTCCATCATACCATATTTAAGCCGACAGACCATCACCCTGACAAAAACAGCGAAATGAATCCTGAAAAAGCATTTTTCAAAACGCTGTCTGTTTTTCAGCCATCGAGCGAATTTTCTCCGCCTCCTCCCTGCAAAGCTTTTTGTATGCCAAAGCACCCTCGAAGCTCGCTTCGTTTAAAACGGCATGCCTTTTTAAATTCGAAAGTTCCGATAACATAAACACCGTTTCTTTTGTTAAAGCTCCTTGCTCATGAAGCATTTGAATCAAAAGTTGAACCTCTTGATGCTCACCCCTTGCATCAAGCTTTTTTGCAGCTTGGCGCAAGGCCTCTTCGACCTCAAACCATGCGTTTTCAATCACGGCTCCCGCTGTGCCCGCGGCCATGACAGCGGGAGTTTTTTTCCGCGCGGAAGCTAGCGCCTGAATCTTTTGATCAAATTCCAACTCGAAGTCTTTATATTTCAATTTAATTAATTCCTTCATTCGTTCAGATAAAGGCTCCTTCAGCAGCAAAACGAACATAATCAATGTGACAGGCCATGCCAATGACTGGATGATCGCGGATACAAATTCAAACCAATTCATAAAAATCAGCCTCCATTTCAAATTTAAAAAGCTGCCGGTTTGCTGTTGCCATATTGAATCCAGGGTGATATATTGCAGCCATAAGAAAAATTTTCAAATCAAGAGGTGCATCTGCAATGTGGATCATGACCGTGCTGCTGTTGGTTTTGATTGGGTTTACCGGAAATATGATTGCACTCCTTAGAACACTCGTAAAACAGAATGATAGAATCATCGGGCTGCTGGAAGAGGAATCTAATAAAAAACGTTAGAACGACGTGAAAGGGATTCTGAAAAAATGGCGGATACAAACAGCATCAAAAGGTATTGGCCGGAATTGCAGACTGTCTTCTCTGCTTCAACTCAATCAGAAAACATCTCAAATAACAGTAAACCCGATCAAGATCTCGATGCCATTTTAGAAGAATACACTGTGAAAGCAGCGGGCCAAACCGTTATTGATAAGGATAAAATGACAGCCGCATACGTGAAGGAGCAAACGAAGACGCTTTTGAACTTGGCAAGAATGTCTAAACTGTACTAACTTGAAGTCCGCAAATGCGGGCTTTTAGATTGTTGACAAAATCCTAAAACGATTTAAAATTTTAGGATTTTGTCATCCTTTTCAGCGTGATTGAAAACCTTTGCAGTCTAGGAAGGGCGAGCATCGGAGCGACTTTCACAGGATGTGATGACGGCGGCGTTCAGGCAGGATGCCTGAGCGATTAGCCGCCGTTCCTTGAGCACCGACGCGCAGGTCTGACAACGAATGCGAAGGTTTGTCGACACGCTGGAAGTCCGCAAATGCGGACTTTTTCTTGCTCATTGAGCCACTGCCCGTTGTACAATTATATTAGCAAACCGATGGAATCATTTGAATATTCAGATTAAAAACAGGAATAAAGACATCCCTTATTCATCCGATATTAGATGATAAGGAGGTGGTTATTTTGGATATTGCTGCTCTATCTGTAGCATTGAGTCAATCCGCACTTGCTCAAAACGTTCACATGTCGCTGACAAAGACGGCTTTAGACACCGCTGAGCAAAGTGCGGGACAGTTGATCGACATGATGCAAGCGCCTCACCCTGTTTCAGGCCACAATATTGACCTGAAAGGCTAGAAATCAAACATGCATTCAGAACCTGGATGCATGTTTTTCCATTCAGGCACAAAAAAAGATGCCGTCCCCCTTTATTTTTTCAGTGTTTTATACTATAATATTGTTCTGTGTCCCAGTAGCTCAGGTGGATAGAGCAACAGCCTCCTAAGCTGTGTGTCGGGAGTTCGAATCTCTCCTGGGACGTTTCAAATGTGAAGAGGCAAACCCTTGGTAAGTAAGGGTTTACCTCTTTTTTTGTTTATCGTGTTTGATCGGCTTATCATGTATCTCTGATCATTTTGGTGGCGGATTGGTGGCGGATTTATTTAAAATGCAACCTCTATTTGGAAAGGAATTAAATCACTCTTTTAAAAGCGTCATTTCGTGAACGTTCGTTTCCTTTCGATTTTTTTACCCCATAAGTTTTTTTATAAACGCTTTTTCTTTTTATTTCTATGTTTTTTCAACATATGTTAGGAAATTTGTGGTCATTTTGGTGGTCATGCTTAAATATGTGGTCAAAAAAGAAATCTACACTGCCAGTGTAGATGATGCCTTCTGAATAAGTATATTCGAGTCTGATAACCCCTTGTATTTCATGGGCCTTTGAATTGTACATCTGATGATTTCTGAATGAAAATGATGATTGTTGGCAGGGTTGGACAACAATTCGCCAACATTTTTCAATTTTATTACATCGAATAAACCTCTTCATATCAGCTTTGAATTTAAGACTTCCAAACAAACTCAAACAGTTGACCTCTTCCTTACCACGGAAGAGGTCATTAAAAATTTTTTCACTGAAAGGCCAACACTGTTTAGACAAATCGAAAAGGGGAAAAATAATCGTGTTTTTCCAAACTGTTTCCATTAACCAGTTGAAAGTAGCCATTAACCTTAAGCGTTTTTTCAAAAAGATTATTATCCAGCAAGGCTTTTGGTTTTTAATAAAAAGATTGATCCTCCTTTTTAGAAAGAGTTTGTTGTTTATTTTGTCATATACCGCCGTGGCTGTTGTTTGTCCATTGTTTAAACTGACTTCTCTTTTATTATTTTCCTAACAATTGTGTAGTATAGGTGGTGCCTTCATGTGTAAATGTGCCAAAATCTTGATTGAGTAGTGTTGTTTCAGAAGTTCCTTGTGAAATTTCTGCTGTTTTTTCTGTGCTCCCGTCACTTGTGTAGGCAAGGCATGGTATGAAAATGATTGTTGCCAAACCTGATGAATAAAGCCATTTCTTCAAAATAAATATCCCCTCTAGTAATATTGATTACAGTATTATTTAAAATAATTATGGGAGGTTTTCTTGTGGGAGAGTACTCATCAAAAGTAAAGGAGCCAGCAATTGTTAAAGTGATTCATTATGTTACTCTTATAGGGATTATATTATTAATCATTCCAGCTGGTTTAAATCCAATGTATTTTAATATAGGTTTTGTATTATTTGGTATTAACTTAGCCGTTCGTTCAACAGTTCTTTTGAAGTCAAATAAAAAAGGTGAATTCACCTTTACTTTAATTGCTTGTTTATTCCTTATCGGATTTGGTTTATTTAGGTTGTTTTTAGCTTAATGTACAAACACAAAACAGCTTGCCGTTTAAGGCCGTTTTTTTCGCCTTTCTCGACAAGCTGTTTTGTGTTACTTCAATAACGCTTCAATTTTTGCTTTTGTCTTCGGTCCGTAAATGCCGTCAGCAGATAATCCGTTCATTAGTTGGAAGCGTCTGAACGCATCCTTTGTCCTTGGCCCATAATAGCTTGTCTCTATCGTATGACAAAATGGAATATAAAAAGTCCCCCTTTTTGTCGGAGTTTTCTCGGATTTGAACATAAAAAAACCTTGATAGGCATTGCCAATCAAGGTTCTAAAATTACATTTTATTATTCCTCATCTTCACAAAGGTTGTCCAAAAATTCATTGATGTTATCAGCTAAGAAATACATATTGCTCATGTCATCAGGATTCTCTGACTCTTCTTCATGATCCCAAAAGTAGATTTTTTCATAATAAGGTTCGTTGGTTCCTAAGCAGATAACATTTCCTGCGGGATCTTCTGCAATAGGAATAAACCCTTCAGGCAAACGGTCTTCCATTATGTCCAAGAAATCCTCTAAATTATCATACATATCACCAATTCCATAAAAAACATTTAAGACACTGGAACCTTGTTCATCTGAAAGTTTAAATATATTTGGTCTTGCTTTACCGCCATTCCATTTTAATAAAAATTCTTTATAAAGCTCCGACAGCTTAACACTATTTTCTGATTCAAATTGTTCTATTTGTTCCAATGAAAGTGGATGGTGTGAATTAATAATTTGCGCCATCTTACCTTTCCTCCTCTTTATTTACCGTTAACAGTATTAACCCCACCAACGTGAGTAAATTCTCTATGCACTTTTTTATCAACCAACATCATTGTTTTTCCATCTTCGTGATGATGCCAGGTATATCCTTCTGGTGGCTCGTTTAAAGCAGCTACCGGCGGATCAGAGTCCTTATTTAAGCCAGCCTTTAAATTTGCCTGTTTGAAGTCTGCTGAACGATTGGTTGGTTTTGCAACCTCAATCTCTATAGGTTTTACAGTAGGATGCATATATGGGGTGAAGTCCGGATAACCTCCAGTATATCTAACCGTTTTTCCTTTTTTATTTGTATATACCCAAGTACCATCTTTATCTATCTCTACTTTTCCGCCTTTTTTCTCCCATTTTTCTGGAACAGGGGAATTTTTAGGCTTAGTTGCCAATTGTTCTTTTGTAAACCTTTTTATCGTTTCTTTTTCACCTTTAGTAACAGCATTTACTTTTCCCTTAGCTGAATTAAAAAGCACACTTTTCTTTTTATCCTCGGCAAATGAAAGGTATCAAAATGACCTTGATATGGGTTCTAATACGCTAGCTTGAAACTACTCTCTTGCCTAATGGGAAAGAGTCAACGAAAAAAAGCGAATGAATACCATCTCAACTGACAGAATAAGAAGAGTTGATATTTCAACACATTTCGTAAAGGAGTGAAACCATTGAGTAAAAAGGAATTCAAATAGAAATGACCGTGAGACTGAAACAGCTTTCAAAGCAAATGATCCTAAAAGAACAAAATAAATAAGTTTTTGTCTTAATCCCATCTGACAAAGTAAAATTTCAAATATGGAGTGAGTAACGTGACTCAAAAAAATGGAGCAGACAGACCGGATGATTACAAAAGATTTTCTTCATTAGACAAGGATGATGATTTTCAGCAATCTTTAGATAGCAGCGCTAAGACAGAGAATGTAAACACTGACACACAAACTCATAACAAAGAAAACATAAATGACACCACTGATGTGGCTGGGAAACATTTCAACGCCTCGGATTATAAAGGAACCACGCAATTGGAAAAAGGATTGGCAGAAACTCATGAACAGGTCAGTGATGACTATTTTGAAGGGACTATCGATCAAAATTTGGACTAGTCATTCTAACGGAACTAACTTTGAAAGAGTAAGTTAGTTCCGTTTTTGATTATGAAAAAGAAAACCCTAGGTTAGTCCTAGGGTTCCAAAAAGCTTTCAGCGTGGTATTAAGAAAAACTCCCCCTGGGTGCTAAAATATTTTTGGTTCGCCAACCAAAATATCAGCATACGGAGGAGTTTTTATGTCAAAAGACACTAATAGTTTAGCACACAACTTGGAATTGTAAGTATCACATCGTATTTACGCCGAAGTACAGAAGACAAGTTATTTATGGGGAAATTAAAAAGGACATTGGAGAAATACTACGTACATTATGTGAAAGAAAAGGTGTGGAGATTATCGAAGCGACAGCGTGTAAAGATCATGTACATATGTTGGTAAGTATTCCGCCTAAATTAAGTGTTTCTTCATTGAATTTCTGAGTGTAATGATACCACTCAGTTATTTTCATCCCCACTTCTGCAGATGAGATTCCATCCAACCTCTTCACCCTTCCATTAAGCATGCTAAATATGTAAATTTTTAACTATATTCCACCGTTTGAAAAAGGTATTGGGCCACCGCAATAGCAAATTGATAAGGGATTGAAAATCATTGATTTAAAGAAGATGATTTTAGACTACTAAAGTAAATGGTATTGCGGCTTTTGAAGAGTCTTAGCTCAGATAATCCCGAGAGCTGTCGCCAGATTATCAATGGCCTGCCGTTTGATCTGATAATATTTGTCCTTTTTCAACCCCATCTCCATATAAATTTCAATATCCTTGATTTTCTTTGAAGAAAGATACTTGGCCTTTATGATCTTCAATTCATCATCATCAAGACTTTGTTTGAGCGCCCTATCTATTTGACAAACTTTCAATTCATTTATACAGTGCTGATCCCTCAGCCTTGGGAAAAGACCAGTCATCCCAGCTGCTTCCCGCTCCTTCCTGTTTTCAAGCTGAACCTTCAAAGCCTTATATCTTTTGAGCTCCTTTATGATCGCATTTCTGACTTCCTTTTCGTCTATAGGCGGCAGAAAAGCCAATTGTGTAGCTGACATAACAAATCTCCTCCTAAAACAAAAAGGACATCAAACAAACGCTTCATGACGTTGATTTGGTGTCCTCAGGCTCTCCGTCTTGGACCTATTGAGATTTAAAAAGTTTCTTTTCGGTTTATCAAAACAAAGTATTTTTTTCTTTAAAAATTACAAGCCTTCTATTTTATTATAGACTCAATTTTTGTTTCTCTCAAATAATTTCATTTAAAAGAAAAATAATGATAATAATCCTTTTTTTTCTTTTAAACAAGTTATAATACATAGGTAAACAACAAAATAAGGAGAGAGACAATGAAAAAACTTCATCTATTGCAGCTGCTGTAGAGAACCAAGAAAAAATGGTGAGTGTGGCGAGATTCAGATTTCCTAAACCGAAGCCTAAAAAACCAAAGATCACCAAAAATGTCCCTTATAAAAAGAACGGTGAAACAATAAAAAAAGATTTTATTAGTGAACACGCTTATAAAAGACATAAGTATGATCCTAGTCGAAAGTCAACTAGTAACAACAGAACACAGTATGGAAAAAACGTGGATGTTGCTAAATTAAGAAAATTAACAATGTCTCAACCTGACCAGGCTTGGTCGCATCGTGATAAAGATGGTCCATGGCGAACTTTTTACAGAAAACAATTTATAAAAACATAAGCACAAAAGATACTCCGACAACACATCATCGTGTTATTATTGCAAGAATACTCAATTTCCTTTGTCATTTAAAAAATAGAATACGATCAATCAGGGAGATATCATATGATTGAAAAATACACAACTGAAGTTAATTTGGATTTTTTTAATGGAGATAAAAATGAATTACAAAAAACAATTGAAGAAATCCGGGCTTTCGCAAAAACTTATGAAAATGATAAAATTATGGTTTTAAATGTTACTGAAAGTGTTTCCTCAAATGGGAAACAAAACTATAAGATTCTATTACAACATGAAAGAGACACTAATAATCTTGGTCGAAAATATGAATACGACGAAGAGAAATTGTTTGGTTTCTTTGAAGACGAAGAATAGTTTACAACATTTTCGGATTTGAAAACCCACTTGTTTAAGCGGGTTCTTTTTACATTTTTTTGATAAGAGATAAATCACCTACACATTTATGTTTAACTTGGCTAATTAAAAAATGAAGACGTAACGACCAGTGCTTCACGATTATCCTCGATTCCTGACAATGTTTTCATTCATGTCTTATCCGTCTTCAGACCCCAGTGGACAATGACATCACCCGAATGAATATGTAGCTCTGCTTTCGTATCAAAGTGGACAACAAAGCCACTAATCAATCCAAAAAACTTGTTTTTTTCTGTAATCTTCATAACGGTAGCACCATCTTTAAATCCTGGCGGGTGGCATGGTTCACCCACAATATAGGTATTTGAATTAACGGTGATTGATTTTATTGACTTCATATCATTCCCTCTCAATCCAGAGGGGCAGAAACCCTCTTACTTAAATATCTTCCATAATTCGGATTTTTTTTGAATCCTTATAACAGAACACCCGGACATATAGATTTCGCTGCCTAATTTTCTTCTTACAGACGGCACACTAAATTTTTTAATGGGGGGTGGAAGATTTAAAGGACCCCGCCGCCCTTCCTCACTATATAAACCGCTGCTTGTCTATTTATAGATATGGTCAGTATAGTAAAGCTATGAACCACCCTTCTTCTGAATCTTCAAAGTCGACGGAAGAAGCCCTTAAAGTGTACGTGCTCGCATCCGGATAGACTCGGGCAGTATATTGATTTCTAGTGTGCCGGCTGTTCCTATTGATGCAAAGAGTCCTGTGGCCCTTATTCCGACAACCACCCCTGACATCATTATTTTTCTCAATCTTGATCTCTCCATTTTAAAAAAGTTCGTAATCATCAAATCTGACCCTGAAAATCTTACCTTTTATTGTTTCGACAACAGTAGAACCATGTTCTACAGCATCATATTTTTCACCTTGTCATTTTGTCTATCAAGCACAAGGAGAGTCACTTTTCCTTAAAGTTAGAACGTTTACTTCTTTCCCTCTTCTAACCAAGCAGGTCGCCCCCTGTAAATAAATATGTTGGGATTTACTTATTGACCGTGGCAATTTGCTTCGGCTTTTTTATTGGCTAATTTCAGAGTCATAGAGGTGGACGGCTTATCCATCCTTTATGCGAAACCACAATTGCCACGGTTTTGGGTCATGCAGCGCCATGTTCCTCATCTTCCTGGTCATCCTGACTGTCATTTTTCGCCGAGAGATTCTTCTTCAGCCGTCGCCTCGGTTTCTTGCTTTTCCAGCAGCACCGCTTCTGCGTCTTGATCTTGCTTCCAGTCCCACCATACATCCGCAAGCGGCGCAACATCAATGTGCAAAAGATCAGTGTCCGTAGACTCTCCGTCTTGGACTCGATATTAATGTTCGTCTTTCTTGTCTCTATCTTATGACAAAATGGAATATAAAAACTCCCCTATTTTATCCCCCTTTTTGTCGAATTTTTCTCGGGTTTTAAACATAAAAAAGCACTCAATCAGAGATTAAGTGCTAAGTGTTAAAACGAGTAATTGATCATTATATTGTTAGATATTATTTTCAAACATATGGAACAGATCCTACAAATTTAAAAGTATAACCATTGTTAACAAATTCGTTTCTTTTTCCTTCATAATCAAAGTTATAAAGTAAAATAACAGCGTTTATATTTTTCAGGAGTCGTTTTCCTTGAATCGCTTCAAAACGAGATAAAATGATTTCACCATAAGAGCAACCACCTATTAATTCGGGCAGAAATTCTTTATTTTGGTCATGAACAACCTTTTCGATAAAATCTTCATCTAAATCATCAAAAATCTTTTAAAAACGGAGATGGAAGGAAATCACCTTCTTCTTCATCGTAAGGTAATTCAACGTATTCATTTAATTTATCAACAGTTTGAATACTACCAATCCATAATGATACATCATTTTCTCGTTCCATTTTAAATCCTCCTATTTTGTTATCCTAAGCCCTTCAGGCAGAGCTTCAATTTTGATCACTGCAAAAATAATCAAGTTTGAAATGGAAGGGCCTATTGGATAAAACCTTTGTATATCAAGGGTTTGAGGAATTATTATAAGTGTAAAATTGACGGCCATGCCGATTTGATTTTATCTTTTAGTGACTGCCAATTGAATATTCGTTTTGAAAATTTAATCTTTTTTTGCAAAAAAAAGACATCATTTTTATTCTATTCATGCTATTATCTTTCCATCCTATTGAATAATAGGAAAATGAAGAGAGGAAGTGTTGTCATATGTTTAAAATAAAGTTCAAAAAAACAATAGGGATGGGTATCGTTGCAGCAGCCTGTTTGATGTCTGGATTGCCGGCAAGCGCTGCATCAACAAATGTAAGCGATGGCAAGCCGAATGATTATACGATCAAATCGTTTCACTATGTAACTGTGGATGGAAAAGATATGAATTCTCAGACCAAAGTAAATAACAAATCCAACAAAAGCATAAAAGTAACGATGGTTCTGCCTAAACAGAATAATAAGGGCGATTTGTTGGCGTATGGTTTTACGAGCAAGGTGACTTTAGAGGCATTTATCGAAAAAGATAAACAGAGACTTCAAAACAAATTCACGCCGATGGCCAGCGGTCCTTGCTGCACCGATTTCTATGAGTATAAAAATAAAGGCGGGCAGTATATTTATTGGAGAGACGGGTTTAAAAACCTGCCTTCCAGCTGGAATGACAGAATTTCCTCCTTAAGTACGGCGTCACCTTCTTCAAGCTATTCGACGACGTTGTGGGAGCATACTTCATCACAAGGGTATGGCAAAGGAGTCTTGTTTAGACATTCCGACTGGTATGGTAAAACTGCTAATATGGCTTCGGATTGGGACAACAAGGCTTCGGCGATCGAAATCAAGTAACGGGAGATTGCCAAAGACCAGGTGAAAAAGTATCAAAATCACTATTTTCTCATTCCTTCTTGAGAAAATAGTGATTTTTTGCAACTGCCAGCCTGCTGTGCCCTAATCCTGAACTTTCACTTGCACGGAGTCACGTCCAGTTTCAGAATCGATTTTCGCATTAAATTCTGCTTTTTTATTTGAGCCGTCAATCCAGCTGTTTAAGTTGGTCCATGTGGCACAGCCGCCTGGTGCAGCAATGTATTTTCTGTTTCCTACACGATCTAAAGGCAACTCGGGATCACTTTCGTAAAGACTTACCGTCATTGTATTTCCACTTCTAATATGAAAAACACATATCCTATAATTGCCTCCGTCTGATTTGTAATCTCCAGTCATGTTTCCCTCTTTTGAAATAGTCTGTTGATCATCTGCAAGTGTTTTCCATCCAAATGACTGCACCTCGGCTGCGAATGCTGAAGTGGCCGGAAACATGCTTGCAGCAATCATCCCTAAAAAAATGATTTTTCTTTTCATCATTCTACCTCTCTCTTTTGCGCAATTGTTTTCACCAGCAGCTGGATCAGCCGGTGTTCCTTTTGTATCTTTTGCAGTCCGCAATTTCCATTACCAGGGAACTTGAATGGTTTTCTTATAAAAAAGTATAGCAAAATCGCAAAAGCATGGGAATGTCATCGTTTTGATTGAGCGTATAAAACAATCTCCCTGCAAAAGCAATGGCCAGCGCAATTGCATGATGAAAAATTTCAATTCCCGGCATGTACACATTCATATGGCACGCCAGCAAGCTTCTTACAGGGATGGGCTCAGGTTTTGCAGAGCATTTTCCATCCGAAATCAAATCAGCGCCTTAGGAGACCTTACCGGCCGCTTTTTTAATGAGCACGGTTTTTCAATGCCTCGATCGTCATGGATTGGTTATCCAACCATTTCCGGAGAATCTCAATCAATCATCTATACTAAACCTATTATTTGACATAGGATAAACCATGTCTCTTTTAGGGAGGTGAACTGCATGAGCGGAGGTTACGGAACAGGGTTTGCTTTAATTGTTGTTCTGTTCATTCTTTTAATTATTATTGGCGCTAGCTGGGCTGGCGGATATGGTGGTGGTTTTGGAGGCGGTTTTTAATTAGAGAAGTACAGGAGCGGCATTCCTTATACCTTGTTAAATGATGTAAGCGCACCCTCCATTCTTCCATAACCTATTTTGACCTCCTCCCCATGTTATGATTGCATAATAAAAAGGCCTTTTTTTAAAAAAGAGCCTTTTTCTTTTAAATGTGTTGATTCAGCTCATTCAACTATAATTTGTCGGACTTTAGAAGATGTGCAATTCATCAAACCTTCCCAACGGACGAAATAAATTTTCACTGAAACTGGCGAGCTAAAATCAGCCCGATCACCGATTTCCTGACAGTTGGAGGTGGATTGTGGGAAAATGTCTCTTTTCATCCCCTTTCTAAAGATCGGGTAAGAGAAAGAGCCCCTTTTTTAAAGGCGGCTCTTGTTGTAATTCCGCTTCCGTTAGTTCTTCTTGTTGTTAAACGCATTTTGGTTCGGTGTTAATTCATTTGAAAATTCATTAACGAGCGAAGAAGCAACATTTGGTGAATTTGTTTTTTGGTTAAAGTTTTTCATTATATTTTGCACGGGGTTGTTTTTGTTTCCATTCCTTCTGAACAGAAATGCAGCTAGACTAATTCCCAGGCCTAATAAAGTCATCCACATGGTTCCCCTGTTTCTTCTTCTGCCAAATAGAAGATCTCTATTTCTAAACAGAGCCGTCATCCACTGAAAATTCAATTTTCCTCACTTCCTTAACATAAAAGATTCACTTCACCATTTAATTTTCACCAAATACGCATTGTTATGTTGGTATGTTTCAGTACATATTTCCAAAAATCGTCGTCTTTGTAAAAGTTTATTGAAAAACTGATTTTTTTCTTTTATTCATCCCACAATGAGGGCATATTTAGTACTGTTGAAATGAGGTGTTAAAGTGTTTGTTTTTAAGTTAATTCTTTTATTTTTAGTGTTTATTTTGGCGGTTAAGCTTTTGGGGAAATCTGCACTGGCACAGCTCACCCCTTACGATTTCGGAGCTATTATCTTTTTAGCTTATTTAGCTTTTGGCCCGATTAAAATTGATGGAGTGAAAGAAGGCATCGTTGGTATGGTTGTCATAACAAGCGTTCATCTTCTGATTTCAAGATTAAGCTTATTCAATTGGCTTAACAGCTTTATTATCGGGCGGCCGACGATTCTGGTTAAACACAGCAAAATTATATATCATAATCTAAAGAAGAGCAGGTATTCATTAGCTGAACTATTGTCAAATCTAAGGGCTTCTGGATACCCCGATATTAAGGATATTGAATATGCAATATTAGAGGCAAATGGGGAAATCAGCATTTTACCTAAGAAAGAGCTGGTTCCGGTTACGCGTAAGGATTTACATATCAAAACCGAATACAGCGGACTGCCGATTGCTGTCGTGATTGAAGGAAAAGTCCAAAGACAAAATTTAAAATTATTGAACAAGGACGAAAAATGGTTAAAAAACGAACTAAAGGCAAAGGGATATGGTCGAATCCAAGATGTATTTTACGCTTCTGTCAGAGATACCGATCATTCGTTCACCATCAACACAAAAGATGTCGATGATCAGAACTAGCAGCCATTAATCATGTAAAACAGGCTCAAGTTTTTGCAGCATATCGTTTAGTTTGCTTGCGTTTTGGGCATACATCGCTTTAGCCGCTTTTGAGTCAGTGGCGAGAGCAAACAGTTCCAAATCGGCCTGGCATTTTTTAATCGTTGCCAATAATAACGGTTTTTCCTGAGGCGTCGGAACTTTTATTTGATCATCGTACAGATCCACGGTTAATTGCCCATCTGAGTCCACTTGGCCAAGAAACACGTTTTCCTTTGTAACGCCTAACTTGTCAAGCTCTTCGTGCAGCCAGCGGCGATTCAATCCGGCTAGCGATAGCGGTTCGTCCAAAATTTCTCCGTCCATGATCACGGTTTGCGGCTCTTTCTCTGATTGGTAAGACATCTGCAGATCCTTCAGTGTAACCGGTCTGTGTTCTTTTTTAAGCAGCACATTCAAATCACCGCTTTGTTCAAGGATGGCAAATTGCACATCAGAAACATTAAAAACATTCTTTTTTCGCAAAAGCTCCAACAGCTCATCTGCCGAGTATTTCTCTTTTTTTAAATTTTCTTCCATGATTTTTCCGTCTTTAATAAAAACCGTACCCGTTCCTTCAAGAAAATCACGCATTTTTTTATTTTTTAATGAGATCCACTCCACCAAAAAAGGAACGGATGAAAAAATAACGATAGCGAGAATAGCGTTAATAATGCTTCTTTCAAGCCCCATGACAACCTCGGATGTAATGCCCCCGATGGTAATTCCCGCGATATATTCAAAAACTGAAAGCTCTGCCAATTGTCTTTTTCCCAGCATTTTCGTCATGACGAACAGAACGGTCACAAAAATAATAGAGCGTACGACAACTTCCAGCCAATCAGGCACATTGATCCCTCCTGCCATAAAAATAAATTCCAAATCAGAACCCTTTGTATTGGTATTCCTCTCGTTCAAGCTCGCCGACCCGTTTTTTGAGATCTAAAATGACTTCTTCGCTCATCATCATGGTTTCATGAAAAAGGCGTTTTGCTTCTTCATCCTTGGATTTCAGTGCTAAAGTCGATAGGCCTGCTTCTATACTTTTAAGACTGGCTAGACATTGTTTCACCTGAGCGCCAACTGTCATTTTTAAAACCTCCTTATCCTTTTGGCTTAAATAGAAGGGCTCCAATCAGCCCAAAAATAACCGCAGCCGAAATACCGGAACTCGTGACTTTAAACATGCCGGTGATGACTCCGATTAGGCCGTATTGGTTTGCTTCTTCCATCGCCCCATGAAAAAGCTGATTCCCAAAACTGACGATCGGTACAGTTGCTCCGGCTCCTGCAAAATCAATAAATGGTTCATAAAGTCCAAACGCATCCAACAAAGCTCCAATGACAACGAGAGTCGACAGCGTGTGGGCAGGCGTAAGCTTAAACACATCAAACATAATTTGGCCGACGACACATATGAGTCCCCCGACAACAAATGCCCAAAAAAAGATCACCTATCTTCACCTCCGAGCTCAATTGAAACAGCATGGGCAATACAAGGTATCGTCTCTTTTTGCTGATATGATAATGGTGATAATAACGCTCCAGTTGCAACGACAAGAAGACGCTTGAATTCACCTTTTTTCATCCGGTTCAATAAATGCCCGTATGTAACAGCTGCTGAGCATCCCGCTCCGCTTCCCCCGGCAAGTACAGGCTGCCCTTCCCTATAAATCATTAAGCCGCAATCCTGAAATTGTGTTTCACTAATTGATGTCTCGTGTTTTTTGAATAAATCCAAGGCAATTTCCCTTCCGATGTGTCCGAGATCGCCTGTTGCGATGACATCATAATAGGAAGGATCGACACCGCGTTCTTTTAAATGAGTTTCAATCGTATCTACGGCAGCTGGCGCCATCGCACCGCCCATATTAAAAGGATCTGTCAAGCCCATATCGATAATTCTGCCGATCGTTGCAGAGGTCACCACAGGACCGTCTCCTTTATTCTTTAACAGTGCGACACCGGCAGCTGTAACGGTCCATTGCGAGGTAGGCGGCTTTTGCGAGCCATATTCTGTTGGATAGCGGAATTGTTTTTCAACTGCCGCATTATGACTAACAGCCCCAGTCAACAAACAGTCTGCTCCCTTATGGTTCACAAGAAAGGCGCCCAAAGCCAAACCTTCCATGGAAGTCGAACACGCTCCAAACAGCCCGATATAAGGGGCCCCCAGCGTTTTTGCAGCAAAGCTTGTCGGAGTGATTTGATTAATCAAATCCCCGCCGAGAAAAAACTGCACCTGATCTTTTTGGATGTTCGCCTTTTTGATCACCGTTTCACAGGCATCTTCCAACAGAACCTGCTGGGCTTTTTCAAAAGAATCTTGATTCAGCCAGATATCATTGTGCAAAAGGTCGAAGTCATCCGGGATTTTGCCGTTCCCTTCAAACGGCCCCCCTACTGTTCCGGTTGCGACAATAACCGGTCGATGGTCAAAAATCCATGTACGGTGCCCTGAAAGCATCACAGTCCCCCCCATTGGATGAGGATGGTTTTGATCGTAGCGAACACAAATGCCGAGAAGACACCAAACATAATGACAGACCCGGCCAGCTTGAACATATTTCCGCCTACGCCTAGTACAAATCCTTCAGTGCGATGTTCAATCGCTGCAGAAATCACCGCGTTTCCAAACCCAGTTACAGGTACGGCTGATCCAGCTCCTCCAAATTGTGCGATGCGGTCATAAATCCCAAACCCGGTTAGCAGCATGGAGATAAAGATCATCGTTGCAACCGTTGGATTACCGGCCGTCAAGGTTGTGAAATTAAAGTAATACATATAAAACGTTTGAATCGCTTGTCCGACTAAACAAATGATTCCGCCTGTTATAAAAGCATTCAAACAATTTTTCAAAACAGGCCGCTTGACTTCCCGCTCTTTTGCAAATTGTTGGTATTCCTGCATAACCGGCGTTAATTCTTTCTTTTTTTGATCAGCCATTTGACCACCTCTTAAGGCTTTTCTTTCATCAATTTTTTTATTTTCCCCAGCTTTTTCTTCAGTTTTTTGTCACTGATTTTTTTGTTTTCAAGCTGTTTTTCTAATTTGTCTAACTCCCAAAAGATTTTTTGATCTGTCGAAATGTCAATGCTGTGATCGGGAAAATCTTTTTTTAGCGCTGCTTTGGTCTGTTTTTCAATGTTTTTCAGCCGAAAACGATCAAATTGTTCGACCTGAACGGCAAGGACTAAATCCTTTTCACTGTTGGCTCCTCTGACTTCCGTAACTTCCTCTTTTTTCAACAATTGATCCTTTGCTTTATTGGCTGCTGTTTGATTGGTTTTCTCATTTTGAACATGAACATGCCGAACCGCCATCGGCTTGTTTTGATTGCCGTTTTCATTTGCTTGCTGACAACCATGGGTTATGGTATTGATAACAATTAAAAACACTGCTATAGGGAGATATTTGTAAAGAATCTTCATCCACATCACCGTCCTTTCAGGAAAAAGGCTGGTTCAGTTTCACCAACCTTTTTTAAAATGCCTACTGTTGTTTATATTGCGGTTCTTCTTGTTCAATTTGCTGTACGCGCGGTTCAATTGAATCAACAATAGTCTGAGTTTGTTGAGCAGCTTGTTGATAAAGTTGCTTAGCTTCCTGGTTATCAGTGCTTAAAGAAAATGTTTCTAGGCTGGCCTGGGCACTTTTCAGACTAGCTAAGGCTTGTTTGACCTGATTGATGACAGTCATGTTATCTTCCTCCTTGATTTACAAATACTGTATCTAATTGTAGAGTGAATTACTTTTCAAATCTTATCCATCCCATTTTTTTCAAGTCACTGATCTGAAGATAGTATTTTACATCACCCATTGGATTCGAAAATCCTATATTGATGGTGAAAACAGCTTAGGACTTTCTTTTTCATTGCTTGACACACCCTATTTAAAAACACACGAAAAAAAAGAGCCGATCGATTTGGGCTCTCTTCGAAATGCTTCTTTTTGTGATCTTGCTTTTATGATACTTATTCAGGCCTATCAGGTCGGTATTTTTCACATATGGACAGCCTGACGACGGGAGAAAAGTGTGATAAATGGCGAAAAATCTACTTGGCAACATAATACCAACTACGAGAAGGGAAAATTGCTGAAAAAGTTGAAATCGTGGAAGCGATTGATCGACTGGAATGTGAGTCAGAAGGAGAGCTAAACATGAAATAGAAGCCATTTAGCCCTTTTTCACACGGATTTTTTGCCCAGCGTAAATCTTAGCCGTTTTGTATGAAAAGTCATTTGCATGGTCAAAAAAAGTACTATATCAATTGCCGATGAGTTTATCTGCTTTGTTTTGTTGGATCGTTATGGTGAAGGTTTAGGAATGTGATCGCACTTTCTTTTTTATCAGTTGCCAAAATGAATGGGTTCACTCTGAAAGTTATGGTATCTGTTTCTGACATCTTTGAGCGTTTTGAATGAGGCAGCACAGTGAATTTGATTATGTAGTCCCCTTTGCTGTCTTCTGATAACTCAACACCATTTTGAATGGTAACGGACATTGTATTATCTTTATAATACCCCCTAACATTTTCTAATATTTCTTTACTAAAAAGCTGATGCATAAAACGATCAAAGATTTGTTGGGAAACTTTTGTCTCGTCGTGTTGTTTTTGTCCGGCATCTGCTACTGATATTGCACTTAGTGAAAAACAGAAAAACACCATTAAAATGATTTTTTCCCAATGATCATCTCCTTTCACTTTAACCTTTGTATTTTTTTCATTTTTTAATACAAAGGAAATGATCAAAGACAATGGTGTTTAAATAACAGAAAATCAAGGTTATTAGCTTTTGTTAAAGCATCCAGCACAGTTTGATTATCCAACTATTTCCTGAGAATCTCAATCAATCATCCATACCAAACCCTCTCATTTGACATAGAATGAACCATGTCTCTTTTAGGGAGGTGAAACTGCATGAGCGGAGGTTACGGAACAAGCTTTGCATTAATTGTTGTTTTGTTCATTCTTTTAATCATTATCGGCGCTAGCTGGGCTGGCGGATATGGCGGCTATTAATGAATACTTTGCGAAACCTATCTTCTTTTGAGAAGTGCAGAAGAGCAAGACGTATGATCCCAACACTCTCGGAAAAACAATATGGAGAGAACATAACATATGACTCCTCCGTTATATGTTTTATTAAAATGACGATCCTCCCCCATGTTGTTGAATACGTAGAAAGGGCCCTTAAAAAGGCCTTTTTCTTTGGGGTTATCTCGATTACAGCACTGAATTTTTTGGAGACTATCCTTTTTGAGAAAGCCATTTACATCACAAAAGGCCCCTCTTGTAAACAAATAAAAAAGCACTAAATCAGTGCTTAAAACGATTCCTGCAAACCTTTTTCATGTACAGAATGATCAACCAACAAATTGTGTCAAAATCCGGTTGAACTTTTCACGTTCTTCCCAAAATAGACCGTGGCCGCTGTATTGAAATGGAACAAGCTGTGAGTTTTTGATTTTTTGATTGAGCTCCTGAGCTTGTGCAAATGGAATCACTTGATCATGAATGCCGTGCACGATTAAAGCAGGAGCAGATATTTTTGGCAGATCATGATACAGCTTTTCATCTCTCAGCATCATGATAACGGACTTGGTCGACCAGCCTGCTGCCTGCAATCCCAATTGAACAAACCAATCTGAAAATGGTTCTGTTATATACTGAAAGAAAAAGGTGTCGGTTACATCACGCATCATTTTCGGACGGTCATTTGATGCTTCATGGAGCAATTGATCAGCTGTCTCTTCTGTAAAGCCAATGGGAGCTGCAGCATCTACCAGAATAAGTTTAGATACTCCATAGCCATTGTGTCGGGACATATACCGAATCGCGATGGCTCCGCCTGTGGAATGGCCGACGAGTGTAAAGTTATCTAATTGAAGCGCACCAACTGCAGCACGGATATCATCCGCCAGCCGGTTATAATAATAGCCGTTCATCGGTTTATCCGAATTGCCGAATCCTCTCCAGTCAATTCCTATGCATCGGTATCCTTTTGCCGGAAGAACATTAAACTGATACTCAAACTGTTTATGGCTTAACGGCCAGCCATGTAAAAAAACGATGGCCTTGCTGCTTTCAGGATTGATATCCTCCACATATAATTTGACTCCTGTTTCGACATGAACAAAATATCCCATCTCGTTTCCTCCATAAAGAGTCTTTAACACTAAGATACGCAAGCTGATACACATAGGTGAATGTCTATTTAATGTTTTGCCCGGCATGGCAGCGGCCCGCAGTCAATCAGGACGGCTCAAAACATAGATCCTTTCATTCATCATAGGGCGGCGGTTTATCCTAAGGAAGATGCTCCAATTAAAAAAAGCCACTAAAAGCTCCGTAAAGGACAACTTTTGATGGCCTTTTATCAAAGAAAGGTCATGCTTAAACGATGACTGTATTTATCTGCAGCAAGGTTTTCCGCAATAAGAATGGTCATGTGAAACCGGTTTATAGCTCGAATAAGTGTGCGGATAGTAATGAACGTGCTCATACTTATGGTGGTCCACTTTTTTTGTATGCTGCGGGTGAATATGAGGAACGATTGTTTTAGAGAATCTATGGTCCTCACAGTACCTGGTAGGGTGCACAATTGGCTGGAGCACACGTGGTTTGCAATCATACATAAATAAGTTCTCCCTTCCTTTGGTTTCTTTCTTCACTATTAATCTATGCTGAATCATGGAAACTTGTACTAATGCAAAAAACTAAAATTATGCATTGAGCGCCCTTTCTTCCGTCCTATTTCGGAATGATCGCTCATGTTATAATGGCACAAAACGCAAGGTATTAGAAATGGAGTGACGATGGTGGATTTTACAGCGATCATTACTTTTTTGGGTGCGTCCATATTGCTTACCCTCATGCCCGGGCCGGATAATCTTTTCGTTTTGGCGCAAAGCATGTCAAAGGGCAAATATGCGGGGATATCAACGGCTTGCGGGCTTTGTACAGGGTTAATTGTTCACATTGCGGCTGCAGCAGGCGGGATTTCAGCAGTTATTTATCAATCAGCCCTGGCGTTTGCTTTCGTTAAGTATGCTGGAGCAGCTTATTTACTGTTTTTGGCTTATAAGTCTTTTCGGGAAAAAAGTTCAGGATTTGATCTCGGTGATCAACCTGCATTAAGCTGCACATTGCTATATCAAAAAGGCGTTATAATGAATCTTTTAAATCCAAAGGTTTCTTTATTTTTTCTTGCCTTCCTTCCGCAATTTGTTGATGATGGAGCTGGTCAAGCAGCGAAGCAAATGCTCATTTACGGCATGTTATTTTTGATTCAAGCGCTGGCCATCTTTATCATCATCAGCATTTTTGCAGAAAAAGTGGGGAATGTTTTGCGCAAGAGTTCCGCCATCTCTCAAAAGATTCACTTGATTCAAGGATCTCTATTTGCACTGATCGGACTGAAAATCGCACTCAGCCAAAAGTAAGCGGATCTCTATCGATTAGAAAAGGCGTGCAGCCAGGTGAGACTGCACGCTTTTCACATCATCTTAAGGCTGATATCCCAACCATCGTCTCCTTTATTTGTAAATTCACGCTTTCAAATACCAAGATGCCGTAAACCACTCCGTTCAGAACGGCAGAACCGTAAAATTTGACGCCATCAAAACGATCTCTAGTTTTGCTTAGATTAAAAACGATGACATGATATCTCTGTCCTGCAGAATAAAAGATCGATTCCATCATATTTTTAACAAATTCGCTTCGATTCGCGTTTCATCCCTTATGGAGTTGGCAATGCCGAGCACGTCAACATGAACGTTGAGGCTGACAGCCGCCGCATTTACGGCTCGATGGTTTAAGTCAAAGCGGGTGAAGCTGAAACAGAGCTTGAACAAAAGGCGGAAGAGCAGACGATCCGATCATGAAAGAAATGAAAAGTGTAATCGTTTTCTTCTTCCTCTAGTTCCTCCTCATATCATTTAGTCAAACAGAGTGTCAGAATGAATAGACAAAAAACGGTACGGAGTCGAATCAAGTTTCCTCTTGCTCCCCCCTTTCTCCACAAGTTAAGTATACAAATTTTTCTTCATATCATAATGATGCAAACCATTTATTTTCTGATCAATCGAAATCATCACAATCAAAGCGAGACAATATATTGGATGGTATAGATTGATCATCAAGACAAGGAAAATAGGTCTTTTTTGATAGATTTGGATACTGATAAGGGGATTTCTTGGCGGACATGGTCGACTCTTACGTTTTTCGGTCTTATTCATTCAGACATTTTTGCCGGATAAAAAACGATTTCAGTCTAACAAAGAAAAGTCGGTCTGCCAAATATTTTATGCAGCCGGACAGTTTCTTCAATATATTTACAAAAACAAACAAGTCTGTTATAATAAATTGTTTAAAGAAATCAAATACCTTTATTGATATAAATTAAAACCATAAAAGGAGGAAAAAACAATGGCTAAAACCGCAATGATCGTCAAACAAAAACGAGATCAAAAGTTTAAAGTGCGCGAATACACACGCTGTGAACGCTGCGGCAGACCGCATTCTGTAATTCGCAAGTTTAAGCTTTGCCGGATTTGCTTCCGCGAACTTGCCTATAAAGGCCAGATTCCCGGCGTGAAAAAAGCAAGCTGGTAATACAAGATTTAAGTCAGCCTGATTTTTGAGGCTGGCTTTTTTAGTTAGCCGAACTTTGTACTGCAGACCGGCAAACAGCCCCAAAACGGCATTCGCGGCGAGAAACAAATGGACGAGTCCATTTCTCCGCATCAAAGACATCAGGACAGGGATCACGGCCGCCGCAGCTTGGCCGCTGGAATCAAGGTTTTTCTAAGATAGCTGACCACAGAGCTCTAGGAAAGCTTCCCGCGGATTGCAGACAACCTGTGGGAAATGGCTGGGAACCGGGGATTGCACCATCGTATTGGCGGCCAACGCCGAAAAAGTCCTTTATACTCAGGTTCCATCGACTTCTAGAATTTGGACAAAACCATTCGTTCCATCCACTCTTATATAAGCGCCTTCCTTGATGATTTCAGTAGCTTTTTCAATTCCGACAACTGCCGGAATGCCATACTCCCTGGCGACAACCGAACCGTGGGTCATCATTCCGCCCACTTCCGTAATCAGCCCGACCGCTGACGTAAAGAGCGGCGTCCATCCGGGATCTGTATAAGGCGCCACTAAAATGTCACCCGGATTCAGCTTTGCATCCTCCAGTCTGGTGATGACTCTTGCTTTTCCTTCGATAACTCCTGCAGAAACCGGTGTACCTAAGAGCGCCCCTTCAGGACTTTTCGCATTGTGAAGTTTCCCTGTGATAACCTCCCCTTTACTCGTCATCACACGAGGGGATTTTAGTTTTTGATTTAGCTCATGCTGCCGTTTTCTTGTTTCTAAAATGGCTTGAATACATCCGATTTCACGGCTTTCTAACAATGCGATGAGTTCCTCCAAGGTAAAATAAAATACATCTGCCTCATCTTCTAGGATTCCTTTTTGAACAAGGCTCCGGGCTTCTTTTAAAATGGCTTTTTTATAGAGAAACATAAGCTGTACCAATGTGAACTTATGATGCTCGCGCATTCCCATTAGGCTGCGGTAGACGCGGACGAGCCGTGAAATGTATCTTTTTTGCGGGAAAGAAAATTGAGAAACGATCTCTCTTTCCGCCTGCTCCGCCTCCCTTTCACCTTGTTTGTATTTTTTTCTGTGGTCTCCCGCGCCGGCTGTTTGAATGTTGCTGAGGATCAAAGGTGCGAGCTGGGCGGGGTCTTCAGACCATCTCGGCTTTGTGATATCGATTTCTCCGACGCACCGCATCCCGTATCGTCCCATAAAATGGTCCAGCTTTTGTTTGAACGATGCACCTCCTGGAATCTCCGTCAGCCCTTCGGCAAAACCCGTGCTGTCTGCCTGCTGCAAATAGCGGATCACCTCAGGATGCCGCCTTGCCTGATCAGAGAGATCGCCCAGCGCCAGCCCCATTTCGGTTGTCACATTGTGAGGCAAAGATTTATACAATTTGCTTAGCAAAACCGTACTTTGTTCATCACCAACCTTGTTTTTTAGCTTTTTTTCGAGATATCCAGATGAAACCACTCCGGTTAAAAAATACACTGCAACTTTAAAAACCACATGAGGAAGCATATTTCCCATGTCTTGCTGAATCAGGCGAATCGTCTCTGCACCGGAAGTCTCCTTGAGTTTTTCGGCTGTTTCCCTGACGGTTCGTTCAATGAAGTACCCGGCTTGTTTTTCGGCTTTTCCCGGATCTTTGATATATAGGTTCCCGGCAACTTTTAAAGCTGCCGGAATGAAAATCGGCGCCAATGTTTTGGCTATGCCTAACACCTTCGGTTTCCGCATGGTTTGATGTATGAACTCTTCACGTTTCACGGCTTCAGACACAGCGGTTGCCATCAATTGATCCATACCATGTAATACCTTCAGCACCCTTTTTTGAATGGGTTTGATTGCAAGAGCGCCGGTAATATCAATAAAGGCCCTTCCCCCTGCCTCACGTGTAATGGACGGGTCTGTCGGGTCTTTCTTTAAAAAGTCGGGGATGCGGCTTAAAACGGATATGCCCAAAGGCTTCATCGAATCGGTCATCATTTGGATATAGCCGAGATTAATCAATACATGCAGCTTATCATCAGAGATAGATGGCACCGGATATAAAGATGTAATCGGCCGGCTTTGAAGAATATAAAGCCGGCCGTCGGCAAAAGCCCATTCAATGTCTTGCTCTTGCCCGTAATGGGCCTCGATTTTTTGGCCCAGCTTCGCCAGCTCGCAAATTTGTTCATCCGGCAGAGCCTGTAATTCTTGTTTTTCGTGAGGGAGTTCTTTCGTGACGGTGCCGCCTTCGGGTAAAGAATATATTGCCGCTTCTTTCTTTGAAATTTGTTTATGGATGATGTCCCCTGCCTGAATCTGATACAGATCAGCCGTGACCAATCCGGATACCAGGGCTTCTCCCAATCCGAAGCTGGCGTCGATGGAAATGGTTTTGCGGTGCCCTGTGATCGGATCGGCCGTGAACATAATACCGGAAACGTCGGGAAATACCATTTCTTGAACAACAACCGCAAGAAAAACGGTGCGATGGTCAAAACCGTTTTTCATCCGGTAGGAAATCGCCCTGTCAGTAAATAATGATGCCCAGCAATTTTGGACGGCTTTGAGAAGCTGCTCCGGTCCGCAGACATTCAAATAGGTATCCTGCTGTCCGGCAAATGAAGCCGTCGGCAAGTCCTCAGCCGTCGCACTGGAGCGGACGGCATAAGCTTTATCTTTGCCTGTTTGATTAAGAGCCTTTAAAATCGCCGCTTGAATTTCCTCAGGCATCGACATGAAAGCAAGATGTTCCCGAATGCGTTTCCCTATTAATCGAATCTGTTCTAAATCATCATATTTAAGAGAATCAAGCTGATCGAAGAGGCGGTCCATCTCCCTGCTGTTTTTGATAAACATACGGTAAGCAAATGTTGACACGCAAAAGCCATGGGGAACGGGCAAGCCCGCTTTTGTCATTTCCCCGAGATTTGCCCCTTTTCCACCGGCTTCAGACAATTGGTCTTTGTCAATTTCATGAAAGTTCAAGACATATTTTTTCATCTTGCTCCCCCCTCATATGAAATCCTTTCTCCTGCTTTCTTAGAGAGATTCCGGCGTTTCAAAACGGAAGCCAGCAGGACCAAAAAACTCACAGACGCGATCGACAGCAAAACTGTAACAGGCTGATTCATGCTCAAACCTTTATCAAAGAACAGCAGATCCCTGAGCCCTTCTGAGGCAAACCGCATCGGCAGCCAAGAGTAGAGCCAGTCGCGATATAAAGCCGGCATCAATTCAGGGGCCATTGTTAATAGCGGGGTTCCAAAGAAGAAAAGAAGACCGAACATTCCGGCTCCGGAAAATCCCACCCAAGCTGTTACGGCAGCAACCATTAAATAGAAACAGAAATAACAGACCGTGATAAACAATGCCGTATCATGAAATTGCGGAATGTTCATACCTACCCATTCACTGGCGATCCACACAAGGCCATAGCCGGCAGTGAACGCAAGCACGGCACCGATCAGTACTTGCAGCAGTCGAGACAAGAGCGCTTCGGTCCGGTTTGAGACTTGTATTTTTCTTACAGCTGTGAACATAAGCAGAGCACCTGCTATACTCGCCATCCAAAGCGGCTGAACCAATGAGACCGGTGCATTTCCATTTGAACTGTACGCTCCGGTTTCATTCACATTTTCTGTCTTTTTGCTGATGGGGGACGCCAATGCACCTGCCTGCTGCACATTGAGTGCCGCACCTTGCTTTTCAAGTGCTGCCAACGTATCTTCCCTGACACGTTGATTGATGTTTTCAACGATTTGATTCAACATTTGTCCTGCTGTATTCGCTGCCATTGTGTTTGCACCTTGGTTGATCAAGACCTTCACCTCAGCTCCAGCCGGGTGCGCTGTTAGAAATGATGATTGTTTTCGGCTGAAATTTTTTGGAATGATCAGTGCAGCATAATACTTTCGCTCGTTGAGCTCTTCACGCACGTTTTTCTCATTTTTGACTTCTATCCACTTGACCGCTGACTCTTCAGCTTGTTGGGAATTCTTTATTTGAAGAACAATGTCGGCTCCCACATTTATTTTTCCCTGTCCTGGCAATTCCACCCCCTGATCTTCATTTACGATGGCAATCGGCAGATTTTTCGGCGTTGGGTGAACGGATGGAATCAACGTAAGTGAAAAAACCATAGTCACCAGCAATACGATAAGCGGTGCCAGTATGACAAGTTTTTCTTTTCGTAATTTCATAAGACAAATCTCCTTCGCTGAATATAAATGAACATCGTGTTGATTAATGTTCGTTGTGTTTATTATAATGGAATAAAAGCAAAACTCAATGAACAAGAAATGAGGAAATGTTAATTACTCAACATCAAGATGAACATTGTTTATTTTTTAGGGAAATAACTGAATGGAAGGCTGATAAAAATGACAAAACAGACGGACAGAAGAATTAACCGTACAAAAAGGATGATCAGAGACGCTTTATCTGGGCTTATGGAAGAAAAAACGTTCGAGGAGATTACCGTCACAGATATTTCTCAGAAGGCGGATATCAACCGGGGCACATTTTATTTGCACTATCAAGATAAATACGATTTATTAGAACAAAGCGAAAGCGAAATCATCAAGGACATAAGGAACATCTCAAAACAATCGCTTCAATCCGTGAAAATATTGAATGGCTCTATCATCGATAAACCGCTTCCATTTGTAGTGAATATTTTTGAATACTTTAAAGAAAATGCAGTTTTTATGAAGGCGATTTTAGGTCCAAAAGGAACGGGTTCATTTCCGATTAAGTTCAAATCCGTTTTATCCGAAAACTTAAAGCGCATCAAAAAGACAATCAGGGCGGATACACTGGTGCCTGAAGAGTACCTGATCTCCTATATTGTAGGAGCCCATGTAAGCGTTCTTCAGCGGTGGCTGGCCAGCGGCATGAAAGAAACGCCTCATGAAATGGCGCTTATTTTATCAAAAATGACTGGAATGGGCCCTGCATATGCGGCTGGATTAAGAAAAAAATGAAAGGGGGATTTGATGCCCCCTTTTTCTTTTTGCAGTTATTTCGTATAAGAAATCAAAAACAATCCAAAATATAGTGAAAAAGGTGGTGAGATCATGCAGAAGAAAGGCATCCAAAACAGCAGTATCGAACAGCTTAAAAATGACCATGAAACAGAAAGCGCATTCCAGCAGAAACAAAAAAACAGCAAACAGGAGAAAAACGACAGGAATCTAAAATAAAGCTAAAAAGGTGGATTAAACTTTATGAAGCATGTTAGAGCATTGTGTTTCAAGTTCATTGTCAGCCTTGTTCTTTTATATGTCATTCTAACTCTGTTTTTTGGCGTTCCATTTGGCGATATGTTTGTCCTTACTTTATTCTTGGGAGTCATTTCCTACCTGATCGGTGACCTATTGCTGCTTCCGAGAACGAACAACACGACCGCGACAATGGGTGATTTCGGCCTTTCCCTTGTATTGATTTGGGCGATTCTTGCCATGCAGAATAATCCTCCCTATGCTTCGTTAGCTCTGGCTTCGATCATTTCAGCAGCAGGCGTCACGGTGTTCGAATTTTTCTTCCACCGCTATATGGCAGCCAATGTTTTGGGCGATACGGCAAACGAAAAACGGGAAAACACGGGTGCGTTACAATATCAAAACGAAGCATCAGAAGAACTTTATCCGGTTACCCCTTCAAAAAAACGCGACAAAGAATAAAGCAAAGAACCTGCCGCGAAAGGCAGGTTCTTTGTTTTACCACGCGGCAATGTCCTCGCTTCAGTTCCGCCTGCCAGGACGCCGTTTTCATGGCGGATGAATCACCTGCCCCCTTCCAAATGATCCGGAATCAAGCGCCCATTCGACCTGATGCCCCTTTTCTGACAGCGCACGGGCAATATGCTGGGGAACGGATGTTTCAAGCAGCACGCTTCTCCCTCCCTGCCATTGCCAGCGCGGATATGGGCAATGCAGCGGATAATATCTCATGTCTCCTCTCTTCCTGACATAACAGGTTCTCAATAAATGCAAATAAATTCTTCCTGTTAAAGGAAAACGAAGGTGTTTGGACGAACCTATTGTAAAAAAGGAGGAGGATAAAACATGAGGCACGATACACTAAAACATTTTGAATACCATAAATGGGCAAACCAAAAGGTGTTTGAACATCTTAAAAACCTGCCTGAAGAGCTGTTCACACAAGAGATCAAGAGCGTTTTTTCTTCTATTTCTGAAGTCGTCATTCATATGTGTGTCGCTGACGCGATGTGGCTAAAGGTTCTTTCCGGAGGCAGCTTCGAGCAATCAAAAAATTTAGCGATCCAGCTGAATCAAGAATTGAGAGGAAAAGGCATCGAAGGAATCACCGCTTTTTTTGAAGATACTGCGATTCAGTATCAAACATTTTTTGAAAGCCTTGAAGATCTCGATGCGGATTTTACGGTAGAACACCCTTCCTTCGGCCGGATGAAGACAAGCTACAGCGAGTTGATGAACCATGTGATCAACCACGGCACATATCATAGGGGCAACATTTCAGCAATGCTTAGACAATTGGGGCACGCCAGCGTTCCGACCGATTATGTCTTTTATTTATTAAACCTGAATGAGACGACTTCATAAAAAAACCCCCTGTTCTATCGATTTAGAACAGGGGGTTCCCTCTTAAAATTCAGCTGCTAGCTTTTTAGCTTCTGCTAAGCCGTTTTCAATGATTTTTTGCGCTTCGTCCGGAACAGCGTTGTGTCCTTCGATGACAACGGTATGCAAGTCTTGAACGCCGAAGAAGCCCATAACGGTTTTCATGTAGTTCAGCGACATTTCCATTGATGCCATCGGTCCTTCAGAATAGAAGCCTCCTCTTGCATTTAAAAGAGCAACCTTCTTATCTCCCATTAGCCCTTTAGGTCCTTCAGGAGTGTATGTAAACGTAACTCCTGCGCGTGACAAGTAGTCGATATAAGTGTGAAGCACCGCTGGAACCGCAAAGTTCCACAAAGGGAATGCAAAAACAACTTTATCGGCTTTGACAAACTCGTCTAAGTAACGGTCAGCAACAGATGCAGCTGCTTTCTCATCCTCGGTTAATTCCATGCCTTTTCCTGCTTTAAATGTGCCGTTAATGGCGTTTCTGCCCATGTACGGCGGGTTTTCATTGTAAAGATCAAGCTCTGCGATTTCATCATTTGGATGATTTTCTTTATAGCTGTTAAGAAATGCATCATATAGTTTGACAGATACGGCTTCTTCAGCTGTACGGTCATTTGCTTTAACAAATAATACTTTAGACATTTTGTTTTCCTCCCGTGCTAACGTTTTATTATTTACTTACAAATAGTATGTTACTTTCTTTTAAATAGAAAGTCAACTAATTTATTTTATCCCAAACTATTTTTCTATCATAAAAAAGCACCCTATTGTAAGGGTGCTTATGTTGAATCCTGCTCCTCATCAAGCCGCTCATAAGTATATGAGCGCTTTTGGTCCATGGTTTCGCTGTTTGTCAAATCCTGCATCTGCCGAGTAAATTGCTTGTCGTATCTTTCTGCATCTTCATTCCTTTTTTCTGTTTCAGCTTGAGCCTCTGCCGTTTTTCTTGCATATGGAAGAGCTTCAAGCCGCTCATAAGGTATTTCTTTGCCTGTTGCTTCACATATGCCATATGTGCCGTCCTCCATCCGCTTGAGGGCGTCTTCCACTTCTTCCAATCGATTCTTGTCCGTTTGCCGGAAGGTCTGATCTCTCATTCGTTCGGTATATACACCGGCGTGATCAGCCTGGTGATTGTCAACTCCGTTTGACAGTTCGCCTGATTCTTCCCTCATCGGCTGATCTGTTCCTCCCGTGCTAGACATGCTATGTTTTAAGTCGATTAATTGATGATAGAGCCGCTTTTTTTGTTCGTTTGTCAATGGCATGGCAGATCCTCCTCCTTTCTTTTTTCTTTCCCGATTTCTCCGGAGAAAAACCCGCCATTCCAAAATAAAAAGACCGTTCATTCGCGAGCAAGCGGTGAACAGCCTTTAATGTTTATGCACATAAGTATTTTGATAAAAGCGCTTGGATTTCAAGCATATCGGTATCCTTGGTAAATTCGAGGTCAAAGATTTTGCTGCTTGTCATCAGTGAAAGAGAGCTGTCGGGATTGAACATGCTGATTTCCCTGATCGCAAAGCCTTCAATTGATTTGTAAGGAAGAAAGACGCGGACTTTCTTTTTTGTAAACAATTTATTGTCGAAAAAAATAACCCGCTTATTGGTAAAACAAATTTGATCAATTCTTAACCTGCATACAGATTCAATTTTTTCTCCTTCAATCAGCAGCGGTTCAAATTTTTTTCCGTCTGCAGTCTTGCTAGCTGAAAAAACGCCCAATCAAAACCCCTCTTTCTACATGTCCAAATTTATGTTTATGCACAAGGCAAAGTATGCTGTCAGCTACTAATAAGAATACGACAACCCTGTTTGATAAACAATTACGAGCAGATTACATTTCTTTAACTCTCTATGTTTGTTTTTTCTATTCATTTATACGCTCGCTGGACAAGATAAGTTTCATCTTTTTATCTGTTTTTTCGGATATTTTCGATAAACTTCACGTTTTTAAGAAATCGTTTTCATATAAAATGATAAAAAACACCCGCAGAAAGATTTCTCCTCCTGCGGGCCTTTTTACCGGTCTTCGTCTTCTATCGTGCCTTCCATATACGTGTCAGACGCCTGCTCTTCTGCCACAGCGATTCCTTCCGATTTGGTCATCCGGCTTTCTTCGCCTTGAAGATGTCCTTCATGAGAGCCTCGGTTTTTTTCACCTGCATTCACCATCTCCTTCGTGATCATCTTTATTATTGATGATCTTTGGGAGAATCATTTAGCATTTGTTTCTTCAAAGTATTCTTTGTAATAGCCGCCCACTTTATTTGTATTATCGATGATGAACAAAAACTCTTCCGTCTCATTTTTGACTTCATATGTTTTTCCGACGGTCAGTGCCCTGTTGACAATGTATTTTTTCGCATCGGTATGAACGCATTTTACTTTTTTTATGGTTTGATTGCTCTGCCATTTTTCATGAATCATGTTGATGTCCCCTTTTCAAAAAACGATGTATAGTTTCCATTGTAGCGTTTTTTGGCTGGAATGCAATGTCAGTTGTCAGTTTGCCGCCCGGCCGAAATGCAAATGAATATTGATTTCATTTCATCCCCTGTTATAGAATGATGGTGTATGGTTCCAAAATCAGAAATATATCCCTCTTCTGTCAGCGCAATGAACAAACCACAAGATAAACCACCAGCAAGAAAAACTCACAAGAAGACAGACCAAAATTTTGAAGGAGGTTTGTTTAAAAACATGAGTTCTTTAACAATGCAGGTCAGTAAGAAGCTGGAGTCATTTTTGCAGGGAACGAAAAAGCTTTACATTAACGGGGAATTTGTGGCAAGTGCTTCGAACAAAACGTTTGACACCCCGAACCCGGCTACGGGAGCAACACTTGCGACATTGTATGAAGCAGGTCCCGAAGATGTCGACAAAGCTGTAAAAGCTGCAAGAGAAGCCTTTGATCACGGGGCATGGCGGACCATGAATCCGGCCGAAAGAAGCAGGGTCATGTACAAACTCGCCGATCTGATGGAGGAACATAAACATGAGCTGGCTCAGCTTGAAACGCTTGATAACGGAAAACCGATCAGTGAAACGACTGCCGGGGACATTCCGTTGTCGATAGAACATATGCGTTATTACGCAGGCTGGGCGACGAAAATAACCGGACAAACAATTCCTGTCAACGGACCTTATTTTAATTATACCCGGCATGAGCCTGTTGGAGTTGTCGGTCAAATCATCCCTTGGAACTTTCCGCTCTTAATGGCGATGTGGAAAATGGGCGCTGCCCTGGCGGCCGGATGTACGATCGTCTTAAAGCCAGCTGAACAGACTCCTCTTTCCGCACTGTATTTGGCAGAGCTGATCGATGAGGCAGGTTTTCCGAAAGGCGTCATTAACATCATCCCGGGCTTCGGTGAAACCGCGGGAGAAGCTCTTACTGATCATGACCTTGTAGACAAACTGGCATTTACAGGATCTACTGAAATCGGCAAAAAAATTATGGAGAAAGCGTCAAAAACCGTGAAACGGGTCACCCTTGAACTCGGCGGAAAATCGCCGAACATCATACTGCCTGATGCCGACCTAAAGAAAGCGATTCCGGGAGCATTAACCGGCGTCATGTTTAATCAGGGGCAGGTATGCTCTGCCGGTTCGCGCGTCTTCATCCATAAAGACCATTACGACAAAGTGGTAGATGAAATGGTCTCTTACTCCAAATCCCTTCGCCAAGGTGCAGGGCTTCATGAAGGGACACAAATGGGACCGCTCGTCAGCAAAGACCAGCATGAACGGGTGCTTTCCTATATTGAGAAAGGGCGCCAGGAAGGAGCAAAAGTCGCCGCCGGCGGAACATGTCCTTATGAAGAGGGATACTTTGTCTCTCCGACCGTGTTTACAAATGTCGAAGATGACATGACGATTGCACAAGAAGAGATTTTCGGCCCTGTCTTGGCAGCGATCCCTTATGAAACGGTTGACGAAGTCATTGAACGCGCCAACCGGACGGAATATGGGCTTGCCGCTGGTGTTTGGACGGAAAACCTGAAAAACGCCCATTATATCGCTGACCGGCTTCAAGCAGGCACCGTTTGGGTCAACTGCTACAACGCCTTTGACGCTGCATCTCCATTCGGCGGTTATAAACAGTCAGGCCTCGGCCGCGAGATGGGCTCATACGCTTTGGATAATTATACAGAAGTGAAAAGCGTCTGGATTCATGTCGGCCAGTAATTTAATACAGTGATTTGAGAAAGCTCCAGACTGCAAGCTGACGACGATATTCAAGCGGCGTCAGCTTGTTTCGTTTTCTTCTCGCTTTCTCGTCGTTATCAAGACAAGTTCTCCAATCATTGAGAGGGTCAGCTGATTTGCTCCGATACGAATTGCTTATAACCCATGGGATGTTATCTGATAACGCCATCACAGAAATGATCGACGATATTTTTTTACCGCTTGTCCGTTAACTATCATCGCACTACTTAAAAGAACCTCTTCTTCATTCCTCATCCGCAGGAAAACACTGTTCCCAAATTTACAGTTCTTTAGCATCCGTGTTTTCTGCATCCTCCTAAACCAATCACTTATGTTCCGGGCTCTTCATATTCGTGTTTCAGCATCCCCATGATGATTTCATCTGAATATCGACCGTTCATATGAAGAGCCTGTCTCAGCGTTCCTTCCTTTTTAAAGCCGGCTTTTTCGTATACTTTCACGGCGCGGATATTATGCGAAAACACTTCGAGCTGGAGCCGGTTTAATTGTAGCTCCTCAAAAACAAACCGCTGGACCAGTTGTACGGCTTCAGTGCCGTATCCCTTGTTGAAATGGTCTGTGCTGTGCAGCGCAATTCTGAATCCTGCTTTCCGGTTGAACCGGTCAATTTCCAAAATCGACAAATCGCCGATCAGCTCATCGCGGTCCAGCAAACAAATCGCGAAATCAAACCGTGTATCATCACTGGTGATCCGCTCGTAATGTTCATATAATTCGTCCATCGTAAAGACACGTTTTGTTCCGGTCATATACCTGATATCTTCATCGTGGACAGCCTTGTAAAAGCTCTCCATATCTTCTTTCCTGACGGGTCTTAAGTAAACGGTGCGACCTTTTTGCATATGCCCCCTTCCTTTCATCACGATTCAGTTTCCTGATATGCAGCAGACCAATGAAACGGCTGAATGTCTTTCAATGCTTTAAAGACAAGGCCGCCGGCTGGGGCGGTAACAGCCGCTTTCACCTCAGGCCCCCAGTAAAAAAGTCTTTCCTGACATACCCCGCATGGCGTTAGCACTTTATATACTGAATGTTCATCATCTCTTACGACGCAAATGGAATGCGTGATCCTCGTATCCAGCTTGTGCGCCTCTAAGATGGCGCCTGTTTCAATGCATAATTCTGTTGAAGCGTTGATAACTTCCGGTGCAACGCTCGTCAGAATTCTTTCATCTTCCGTATACATCGCGGCCGCTCCGCCCCATCCGGATGGATACCGCTTTTTTATCAATTCGACAGCAGCGTTATAAAGCTTCTTTTCAATCTTCATTCTGACACATCCCCTGGCAAATGCTTAATTTGAATCTTCCTTTTTACGATACCCCATTTTTGGGATGAAGGTAAATGACGATTTTCATAGAAAACAGCCCCCGGACATTACTCCGTGCGCCTGATTTAATGATGATGCTCGCGGCCGCTTTCATCATCTTTTTTGTGTCCATCAAGGGATTCGATTTCTTGATGAGATACATCTCCCACAATCACCCGTTTAATCGGCATCACACGCATATCGCCTGCTTTTGCATGGACTTGAATATCATAAACGCCATTTTCATGAAATATTGTTTCGGCGCTGTAGATGCCCTTTCCTTCGTGTTTGGCCGCGATTTCGCCAATCTGTTCGCCGCTGGCTGCTTTTGATATGGCAAATACGGCTTGATCCGCGCTTTTCAAAGCCTTGCTTCCTTGCGCCAGCTTAATCTTCAAGGTTGTTTTATGATGGGGATCAATCTCCTTAGGCAGGAGAAATTCAGTGCTGATCACTCTCGGCGGAACTTCTTCTTGATAGGATTTGCTTTGTGTAGCCGAGCAGGCAGACAATAAAAACACCAGAACCAGGCTCAGAACCCCCGCAAAACTCTTATTCATTTCTTCACCTCCCGTTACGCGCTGAAAAAGGACTTCAAGGCGGATACCCGCCTGATGACGAAGTGTTCCAACAGCCAGACCACGATCAGCGAAAGGCCGACCAGCGGAAAGAACAGGCCAAAAAAGAGCATGCTCCCGGCCAGGTACTTCATTGATTTTTTGTTTTTGGGAGCTGGCGGCGCTCCCAGTCCGCTTTTTGGTTTTCGTTTACGCCACAATATGAAGCCGCTCACTGAGACTCCGACGATGCCGATACAAATTGCCAAACCGATTAGCTGATTGATGAAGCCGAATTGGCTTCCTTTATGCAAAGTGATCCCCATCGCGATGATTTTCCCTAAAGCCCCGTAATCCTGGAAACGATAATCGGCCAATACACCGCCTGTATACTGGTCAATATGAACAGTAGCTTCATCCTGAGCGCGCGGAGAAAATACCGACAGTGAATAAACACCCTTTGCATCCTGTGGAAAAAAGACATTGTAGCCCGGGTGCACATTTCTTTCCTCTGCAATTCTGACAGCATCATCAATTGATATTTTCATATCTTTTTGCCGCCGGGATTCGGGAACCGCCATATGTTCAGCTGCCCAAGGAACATCGGCCACTTCTTTTGCCGTTACATCTGAAACAGGCTTTTCCCCTATCCAAATCGAAGGGGGATACCCGATTCCTGAATTTGTGGCGAGGTGCTGGACAGTATTTCCCCACAAGCCCGACCACGGCAGTCCCGTGATAATGAGAAAAAACATCCCGGCTGACAGCCAGAAAGCAGGAACAGCATGCAGGTCCCTCCATAATATTTTCTTTCCCTTTGAAAGGCGCGACAGCAAAATTCCGCGCAGCTTTCCGCTTTTTCTCGGCCACCATAAATAGATCCCCGTGATGATAAGAATTATGGACCAGCATGCCGCTAATTCAACAATTCTGTCGCCGATCACACCCGCCATTAACTCTCCGTGAAGCGCTTCAAGCTGATTCATGAACTTTTCATTATCGTCGAGCTTCCCCATCACTTTTCCAGAGTAGGGGTTCACATATACGGTATAAGTCGAATCACCGGCTGCAATTCCGACTTCGGAAGAACGGGAAGCATGTTCTCCCGGTCTGTACCTGACAACTTTTCCATCAGGGTAGCTGGTTGCGGCCACGGCCGTTTGCTGCTCTGGAGACAGCTTCTCCTTCTGCGGTTTCACATGATAGTAATCATGATAAATCAGTTCTTCGATCTGAGGTTTAAATAGATAGATTCCCCCTGTGACGGCCAGCAAGACCAAAAAAGGTGCAATGATTAAACCGGCGTAAAAATGCCACCTCCATAAAGTTTGGTAGATTGTTGGATTAAAACGCTTACCCGCGTCGGCTGATGATGGCGGTTTGCTGTTAGCTTCATTCATCCAGACCGTTCCTCCTTATAAGCATCTCATTACATATAAGGATAGCGGGTTTTTAAAGCAGGAAGCAATATCACAGTGTTGTAAATTGTGAAATTATGATGAATTATCACACCTTCTCTCACCACTCTCCAGTTTCTTAAAATCCCCTTGCAGCATTGTCCCGTATGCATGATACATATTTCCGCCGAATACATTGGTACGAAGGAGATGAAAAGGAATGCATTCTTTGCTGGAGGATGTCAAAGCTTTCAGGCAAAAGGTGGTGGCAGAGCTTCAAAACAGACAGAAGCCGGACGGATCTTGGCGATTTTGTTTTGAAGGACCGGTGATGACAAACAGCTTTTTCATTCTTTTGCTGACTTCTCTCAGAGATCATGACTCCTCGCTTATCACAAGTCTTGCCAAACGAATCCGGTCAAAGCAAAACGAAGATGGAACGTTTCGGAATTATCCTGATGAAGCGAAGGGCAATTTAACCGCGACTGTACAGGGCTACACCGGGATGCTCGCTTCAGGGCTATACAGCCGAAACGACCCGCATATGCAGAAAGCAGCAGCTTTCATCAGATCCGAAGGCGGATTAAAACATGTCCACTTTATGACAAAATGGATGCTTGCCGCAAATGGACTTTATCCTTGGCCGAGGCTGTATATTCCGCTCTCATTTTTAATGATCCCTCCCTATTTCCCGCTGCATTTTTACCATTTTAGTGCTTATGCAAGAATTCATTTTGTCCCGATGGCCATCACGTTAAATCGAAAATTCGCCTTAAAAAACAAACAGGTCGGTTCACTTCACCACTTGGATGAAAACATGTCGAAAAACCCTTTAGAGTGGCTCAGCATCGATTCCTTAAATGAAAGAAACTTTTATTCTATCAATCTGCAATGGAAAGAACTCTTAAGATGGCCGGCTTATCTTCATCAGCTCGGGTTCGAGGCGGGGAGGAAATATATGCTGGACCGGATTGAAGAGGACGGAACACTGTACAGCTATGCAAGTGCGACGATATTCATGATTTACAGCCTGCTGGCAATGGGAATTTCAAAAAACGCTCCTGTCATCAGAAAAGCAATTACAGGCATTAAACACCTGATTACTCCATGCGGCGGTGACGGCCTTTATTTAGAAAATTCAACGTCAACCGTCTGGGATACGGCATTGTTGAGCTATGCGATGCAAGAAGCAGGGCTTTCGAAAAAAAGCTCGGCTATCTCAGCCGCATCTGACTACTTACAAAAACGACAGCATATAAAAAAGGCGGACTGGGCCGTCTTCAATCCTCATGCAAGGCCTGGCGGCTGGGGTTTTTCACATATGAATACAAACAATCCCGATTTAGACGATACGGCCGCTGCATTAAAAGCGATTCCGTCCCAAAACCGTCCTGCCGACTGGAAGCGCGGGCTCTCCTGGCTTTTATCGATGCAAAACAGAGATGGAGGATTTGCAGCCTTTGAAAAAAACGTCAACCACCCTTTCATTCGATACCTGCCGATCGAATCAGCGGCTGAAGCAGCGGTTGATCCGTCAACAGCAGATCTGACCGGCCGCGTTCTTCATCTGCTCGGAATCAAAGCGGGGTTTACAGAAGATCATCCGGCTGTCAAACGCGCCCTCGGATGGCTTTTCCGCAGCCAGGAAGAGAACGGGGCATGGTACGGCCGCTGGGGCGTCTGCTATATATACGGAACATGGGCGGCGCTGACCGGAATGAAAGCGGTCGGCGTCCGCAGGGAACACCCAGCTGTAAAAAAAGCAATTGCATGGCTTCAATCCATTCAGCTTGATGATGGAAGCTGGGGAGAATCATGTAAAAGCTGTGAGTTGAAAACCTTTGCACCTCTTGCTTATGGAACCGCAGTTCAAACAGCATGGGCTCTTGAGGCTTTGCTGCAATATGAAGCTCCTGACGAACAGCTGATTCAAAAAGGGTTCCGTTTTCTCATCGATGACCGCCATCAGTCTAAACACTTTGATTATCCGACAGGCATCGGACTTCCAAAACAATTTTATATTCGCTATCACAGTTATCCTTTTGTGTTTTCATTGCTTGCTTCAAGCGCCTTTATTAAAAAAATGGAAATGAGGGAGAAACATTGAATCGAGAAGTATATAAAGAAGAATTAGCATCCTGGGCCAAGGACATAAAAAATCAGGTAAAACACGACGCTTCTTTAGAAAGCCGTTTAGAAGAACTCTTTCGTTCATTAGATGATCCTGATGCCAGTGAACAGGAGTGGTATGAACAAGCGGAAGCCGTGTATCAAGAAATTGGACGCCGTGCATCTCCAGACCATCAGCAGTACAGGATAGTGCCGATCGGGGGCCATCGTCTGCCAAAGCTGCCCTACTCATACTCGGCCCTTGAACCTTATATTTCAAAAGAAATTATGTTTCTGCACCATACAAAACATCACCAAAGCTATGTCGACGGTCTGAATAAAGCTGAGCGGGAGCTGCAAAAGGCGCGGCAGACAAAACAGTTTCAGCTTGTGAATCATTGGGAAAGAGAGCTTGCATTCCACGGAGCCGGACACTATTTGCACACGATTTTTTGGTATGCGATGCACCCCAAAGGCAAAAGAAGACCGACAGGTGAACTGCTGGAGATGATCAACCGCTCTTTCGGCAGCTATTCTGCATTTAAAGAACAGTTTTCTGAAGCAGCAAAAAATGTGGAAGGCGTCGGCTGGGCCATTCTTGTCTGGGCCCCTCGTTCACACCGTTTGGAAATCCTGATCGCCGAAAAGCATCAGCTCATGAGCCAGTGGGACGTGATCCCTCTTCTTCCGCTCGACGTATGGGAACATGCTTACTATCTTCAATATAAAAATGAAAAAGCCAAATATGTTGATAATTGGTGGAATGTCGTTGACTGGAGAGAGCCGGAAAGACGCTTTGCTGCAGCAAAGCGCGTTCAATGGGAGCCTTTCTAAGCAAAAAGAGTATGGTTGAATAAGCGGACTTCAACATGTTGAAGTCCTGTTCTGTTTCAATGGGCGGAGGACTTATCTTAATTGATAGTGCAATTCAGCAAATTGTTGATAACGTCGAACATCAACCAGCTTTAATTTATTCTCCAAATCCCCTGATATAAATAATGGGATTCCCCGCCCGATAATCGATGGTGCAATTTGAATCACAAACTCATCAACAAGCTTTTCCTGAAGAAGCGGATGGAGCACTTCCCCTCCGCCTACAACCCAAATCCGCTTCCCCTCTTTTCCTTTCAAGGATTTACTGAAATCGGCAATATCCCCGTTGATGAAATTTACATATTCAGTAGATCCTGTCAATGTACGCGAAAAAACATAACACTGCTTATCCTGATACGGAAATTCTTGCGGCGAGAGAATCAAGATTTGATCGTAAGTCTTTCTGCCCATTAGTATAGTATCCACCGATTCATAGAAGTCTGAATAACCCGTGTCTTCTTCGCCTTCAGTCCCAATTAACCAATCCAATGAATGATTCTCACGCGCAATGTAGCCATCTACACTTATCGCTCCGTAAAATGTCAGTTTTCTCTGATGACTCATATCTCCATCCTCCACAATATAAAATTTTCATTGCTTTAAGACGTTCCTGCTTAATGGGCCAATAGATGTTAAGGGTATTAGCTGATGGCAAAGAGAACTGGCAGACACTGCATCAGCGCTTTCAATACGATTATAGAACATTCGTTCGCATTTATCAACTATCATAATGAAAAAACCCCTAAACCTTTTGTTTAGGGGTTTTTTCTTAATGTTTGAATACACCAATTACATCTAAAAAGACGACGATAATGACGATCGGCGCGACGTAGCGAATCAAGATAAGCCAGGCGGCAAACCATTTTCTGCTGATCTTGGAGCCCTCTTTCAGTTCTGCGAACAAGTCGTCTTTCGGTATTTTCAGCGGAACAAAAACGGCGATTAACAAGGCTCCGAGCGGCATTAAAATATTGCTGACGAGATAATCGGCTGCATCAAAGATGGACAGATTGAAAATCATCACATTTTGAAGCACGCCGTATGACAGCGCTGATGGAATGCCGAATAGGAAAATCGCAATTCCGCCGATCCATGCGAAAACCTGTCTTTTTTTAGCATCTCCTTTTGATAAGGCAGAAACCAGAATTTCAAGCATTGAAAAAGCTGAAGTCAATGTAGCAAATAAAAATAACAAAAGGAAAGCCAATAAAAAGACAATTCCTAAAGGCATCTGATGAAAAACAGATGGCAGCACATTAAATAAAAGCATCGGCCCCGCATCCGGAGATAAGCCGAATGAAAAAACGGCCGGAAAAATCGCGATTCCCGCAAGAATAGCAACAGATACGTTTAGCAATGTAACTGAAAGAGCCGATTGCGCCAGGTTTTCCTTTTTAGACAAATAAGAGCTGTACGTCACCATAACGGAAACTCCAACGCTCAATGAGAAAAATGACTGTCCCATCGCAAACAGAATCGTCTCGGTTTTGATATGGGAAAGGTCAGGCTTTAAGAAAAACGTTAACCCTTCCATTGAACCAGGAAGTGTAACCGAGCGGACAATCAAGAGCAGGAAAATAATAAAGAGAGCCGGCATCATAAACTTGCTCGCTTTTTCAATTCCGCTTCTGACCCCTTTTGCAACAACCAGGATCGTCATGATGATGAAGATCAGCTGACTGCCTAAAACGAGGTAAGGATTTGCAATCGTTTCTCCGAAGATGTTCGCATAATCCGTACTTCTTGACAATTCACCCGTTAATCCTTTGAAAATATAAATGATGATCCAGCCGCCGACAACACTGTAGAAAGACAGCAGAATAAAGCATGTGATAATACCGAGCCTGCCGATCCAATGCCAAAGCGAACCGGGTGCAAGCTCCTTATAGGATTCAACGGCATCTTTTTGTGTCTTTCTGCCGATAATAAATTCCGCTAATAATAAAGGAAGCCCCACTAATAAAGTAAAAAGAATAAAAATAAGTAAAAACGCTCCGCCGCCGCTTGTCCCGGCAACATAAGGAAACTTCCATATCGCACCTAGCCCGATTGCCGAGCCGGCCGAAGCTAAAATAAATCCAAGCTTTGATGACCATATATTTTGTTTATTTTCCACTAAAGCACCTCTTCTTCTCAGGTCTAATTGCACATTAGGCTACAAATTATCATTTTAAAAAGCATAAACGAATTCGTCAAGGTTTTCAAACATTTCTTTCAGTTTACATAATATTATTATTGTCTATATAATTATTTTTTCTTCATGTTGAATTATTCAGAATATTAATTATAATAGGAGAATGTTAGATTTTCTACTAGTGAGGAGCTGGATATATGAGTCATTTCATCAAAATCAGTCAATTTGCAGGAAAAACCTTTGCCATCTGGGTGATCTTATTTGCAGTGCTTGGTTTTGCATTTCCTACGTCCTTTACTTGGATCAGCCCATATATCACTATCCTGCTCGGTGTGATCATGTTTGGCATGGGACTGACTCTGACGGCAGATGATTTTAGAGAGTTGTTGAGAAATCCGCTGCACGTACTGATCGGCGTATTCGTTCAATATACCGTCATGCCTTTAATCGCATTTGGACTGGCCTATGGACTCGGCCTGCCTTCTGAAATTGCAGTCGGTGTCATTTTAGTCGGATGCTGTCCAGGGGGAACAGCGTCAAATGTCATGACATTTTTAGCAAAAGGCAACACGGCACTGTCTGTCGCCATTACGACGGTCTCCACTTTGCTCGCGCCTTTTTTGACGCCGTTTCTTATTTTATTTTTTGCGAAGGAATGGCTTCCCGTATCTCCGGGATCATTATTTGTGTCGATTTTGCAAGCGGTGCTTATACCGATTATTGCAGGGCTGATCGTCAGGTTTTTCTTTAAAAAACAGGTCGAAAAAACGGTGCAAATACTGCCGCTTGTGTCAGTGATCGGGATTGTCGCCATCGTCTCCGCCGTTGTCGGGGGCAACCGGGAAAATATCATACAGTCAGGGCTGATGATTTTTGCCGTTGTCATTCTCCATAATGGCCTCGGTTTGTTTCTCGGATTTGTGTTAGCCAAGTGCTTTAAAATGGATTATGCATCACAAAAAGCCGTTGCGATTGAAGTGGGGATGCAAAATTCGGGACTCGGGGCCGCGCTTGCCACCGCCCATTTTTCTCCGCTTTCCGCAGTTCCAAGCGCTGTATTCAGCGTCTGGCATAACCTGTCAGGCTCATGGCTTGCGACATACTGGTCCAAAAAAATAAAAAAACAGGAGAATGACGAACATTCTCCCGTCCCGCAGATCATGGACAAAAAGCTTTGACCGCGTAAAACGGTCAAAGCTTTTTTATTTATCCTTCTAATAGAAGCTGTTCTGGATCTTCCAGCAGGTTTTTAATTGTGACTAAAAAGCCTACCGCCTCTTTGCCATCGACAATCCGGTGGTCATAAGAGAGCGCGAGGTACATCATTGGACGGTTTTCGAAGCGCTCTTCGTCAATTGCGACAGGACGCAGCTGGATTTTATGCATTCCCAAAATACCGACTTGCGGACTGTTTAAAATCGGAGTTGATAAAAGCGATCCAAATGTTCCTCCGTTCGTAATCGTGAATGATCCTCCTTGCAGTTCGCTGAGCGTGAGCTTGTTGTTTCTCGCTTTTTTCGCAAGCTCTCCGATATCTTTTTCAATATCGGCAAAGGTTTTGCGGTCTGCATCGCGAACCACAGGAACGACGAGACCATCAGGAGCGGCAACCGCGATCCCGACATCATAAAACTTCTTGATGACAAGTTCATCGCCTTGAATTTCCGCATTGAGGAGCGGATATTTTTTCAGGGCAGCGACGACGGCTTTTGTAAAGAAAGACATGAAACCAAGCTTTACATCATGCTGCTCAAGGAATTGGTCTTTCCGGCGCTTTCTGAGATTCATGACGGCCGTCATATCCACTTCGTTAAATGTCGTCAGCATAGCGGCGGTGTGCTGAACTTCAACGAGGCGCTTGGCAATCGTCTGTCTCCGGCGCGACATTCTTTGCCGTTCAACCGGTTTCGCTGCGTCTTCAGTTTGTTTGGCGGCCGGAGCCTGCACTTCACGTTTTGGCTCAGCCTGAGCTTTTGGCGGCTGCTCATTTTGTTGGTAGGATTCCACATCCTGCTTTCTGACCCTTCCCAGCGGATCGCCAGTCGGAATTTCTGATAAATCAATGCCTTTTTCACGGGCGAGCTTTCTGGCAGCCGGAGAAGCGACCGGTCTTGCTTTTGCTGTCTCGGTTTGATCAGTCGCGTCTGCTGCAGGCTCATCTTTCTTCTCCGGTGCTGCCGGTTTTTCTTCCGAAGCCTCAGCCTGAGGAGCTGAGGCTTTGCCTCCTTCTCCCTCGCCTTCTGAAATCGTGCCGATAATTTCGCCAACCTGAACAGTGTCTCCGGACTCTTTCAGCACTTCCTGAAGAACGCCGGATTGTTCTGCCGTTAATTCGACATTGACTTTATCCGTTTCCAGCTCAAGCAGGAATTCCCCTTGTTCCACATAATCTCCCGGTTGTTTCAGCCATTGGGCTATCGTTCCTTCTGAAATTGATTCCGCTAATTCAGGTACTTTAATTTCCGCCATTTTTCAGTTCCCCCTTAATTTTTGCGAGTCAAGCTATCAGATACAATGCGTTCCTGTTCCTTTTTATGAACGGTCGGATCCCCTTCTGCCGGACTTGAACGCCTTCTTCTGCCAATATAGCGCACTTTAATGTCTTTTGGAGCGATTTCTCTTAAATATGGCTCAATATAGTTCCAGGCTCCCATATTTTGCGGTTCTTCCTGAACCCAGACGATCTCTTCCAAATTCGGCAGCTTGCCGAAGAACGCCTTGATATGTTTTGCCGGGAATGGATAAAGCTCTTCGACCCGTGCAATGTGGAGCCAATCTTTTTCGGTTTCCATCTTATTAAAGTAATCGCTGATATCGATCGAAACTTTACCGCTTGAAAGGACAAGGCGCGTCACTTTTTCATATTGATGGGACAGACCGGACATTTCGTAAACCGGCTTAAAGTTGCTGTCGCTCAGTTCCTGCACTTCCGAGACGGTATTCGGATTCCTCAGCAGGCTTTTCGGCGTCATGATGATCAGCGGCCGGATTTCCTCGCGAAGCAGCATCTTCGCCTGCCTTCTTAACACATGAAAATACTGAGCTGCACTTGTCAGATTGGCAACGGTCCAGTTATTTTCTGCTGCAAGCTGCAAGAAGCGCTCCGTTCTGCCGCTCGAATGTTCAGGCCCCTGACCTTCATACCCGTGAGGCAGCAGGACGACAAGCCCTGATTTTTGCCCCCATTTCGCCCTTCCTGCGGAGATAAACTGATCAAAGTAAACCTGTGCTGCGTTTGCAAAATCTCCAAACTGTGCTTCCCAGATCACCATCGTTTCCGGCGAAGAAACGTTATATCCGTATTCGAAGCCGAGAACAGATCCTTCAGAAAGCGGGCTGTTGTGAACCGCAAATGACGCTTTCGTATCTGCAAGGCGATGCAGAGCGATGAATTCGTCCCCTGTCTTGCTGTCGTGAAGAACAAGGTTGCGATGTGCAAACGTGCCGCGTTCTGAATCCTGGCCGGTCATCCTTACAGGTGTGCCGTCTTTCAAAATAGATGCAAACGCCAGCGCTTCTGCAAGCGACCAATCGACTTTACGGTCATCATCAAACGCTTTTGCGCGACGTTCAAGAATCCTTTTCAGCTTGCCGAAAACATTGAAGTCTTCCGGCCATGAAACCAGTTCTTCATTTATCTTGCGCAGGACGTCAAATTCAACAGATGTATCAACCTCTGGAAAGCCGTTGGAAACCGGTTCCGGAAGAACGATTTCATGCGTCATGTCTTCCTTCTTGGCCGGGACTTTACGATAGGCTTCCTCTAAACGCTTCACGACGGATTCCTGAATCTTATCAACGGTTTCTTTTTCAATCGTGCCGTTTGTGATCAGCTTTTCTGCAAAAATGTTCTTAACCGTCGGATGTTTTCTTACCGCATCATAAAGCATCGGCTGTGTCGCCGACGGCTCATCCATTTCATTGTGTCCGAAACGGCGGTAGCCGATCAGATCGATCAAAAAGTCCTTATTGAAGGTCTCGCGGTATTCGATGGCAAGCTGAACCGCTGAAAGGCAGGCCTCCGGATCATCGGCATTCACATGCACAATCGGAATTTCAAAGCCTTTCGCAAGGTCGCTCGCATACTTCGTTGATCTCGATTCATTGCTTTCGGTTGTAAAACCGATCATATTGTTGGCGATGATGTGAATCGCTCCGCCAACCTGATAGCCCTTCAGCTGGCTCAGGTTCAGCGTTTCAGAGACAATTCCTTCTCCTGGGAATGCCGCATCACCGTGGATCAGGATCGCCAAAGATTTTTTGACGTCTTGAACCGGGTAGCCGCTCTCTGTTCTCGTTTCCTGGGCGGCCCTTGTAGAGCCCTCTACGATCGGATCGATGAACTCAAGGTGGCTCGGGTTGTTCGCCAGCGTGATGCGCGCCGCTTTTGTCTGTTCATCCTGAATCTGCCGGTCTGCACCAAGGTGGTATTTTACATCACCTGTCCAGCCGTAATTGATCCCGATTGAACCTTCTGACGGGACAAGATCTTTGTTCGGGGCATGCTGAAATTCGGAAAAAATGATTTCATAAGGCTTTCCGAGCACATGCGCCAAAACGTTCAGGCGGCCTCTGTGCGCCATTCCGATATTAATGCTTGTCGTTCCCGAAGAAACCGATTCGGCGATAATATCATCCAGCATTGGCACAAGCGCATCAAGACCTTCAATTGAAAAGCGTTTTTGTCCGACAAACGTTTTGTGGAGAAACTGTTCAAGGCCTTCAACTTCTGTCAGCCTTCTTAAAACCTCTATTAATTTCTCTTTTGATTTTGGGGTGAATAATTCTCCCGACTCGATCTTTTTCATCAGCCAGTTGCGCTCTTCAAAGATATGCACATGGTCAAACTCAAAAGAAATCGATTTTTTGTATGTGTTCTTTAAGTACTGGATGGCTTCTAAACCGTTTGTTACATCTTTAGGGGCATCTTTGCATAAGACCGATGCCGGAATTTTTTCCACATCCTGCTTGGTTAAACCGTACTCAGCAAGCGGAAAAAGCTCTTGTTTTTCCTGTGTTTTTCTTAATGGATTGACGGAAGCGTTTAGATGGCCATAGGTTCTAATATCTTCTGCAAGTTTTATCGCCGATGCGATTTTTTCAATGGATTCAGCCGTGAAATTTGCCTCTCCTTGTGTTTCAGAGGCGGCCCTCATTTCGCCCGGGGGAGCTCCGAGATCGTCAAACATCCCTTTCAAGTCAGGATCTAAGCTCTCTGGATCCTTGACATACTGATCATAAAGCTCCAGCACGTAGCCGAGGTTCGGACCGTGAAATTCTTCCCAAGTCATTCTTTGTTTCATATTATTTTGAAACATTTGAACATTACCCCCAACCTAATAATCAAGTGAACAATTCACTATCTTAATATATCTTCTGAACCCTTTGCCCAGAAATATGTAATAAAAACGCTTCCACGTACATTTTACCACTGATTTTCATTTGTTTCTACACAGATTGTTCAAATAAAATTAAAAAATCATCTTGAAAAATAAAAAATTCTATAATTTTGAACATTCAGACCAATCACCCTTGTCAGCAGCTTTATATATTCACTATATTTCCCCTTCTTGGCTATTTTTTAACAGATAGAATATAACTGAATGTGCTGTATACTCCAAATCTCAATTTTTAAAAATTAAAGTTGATAAAGATAATAAAAATTGGCTTATCTCATCCTTCTGCTTCTATTAAAAACAGATGGCCGCGAGTTGTGCAGCCACCTGTCATCACTATCTTATACTTTTGTTCAAGAGCTTTTTTAAGAGCGGATACAGCACATCTGGAAGCTGGTCAACGTCAGGGACGAAGAGGCTGTACTTTCCGTACATATCCTGTATCGTTTTGATTTGCGACTCCTCGATTTCACTGTTTGATAAAAACACATTAATCACTTCAATGTTTCTTTTTCTCGCTTCCATCACCGCTTCATGCGTATCGACGATTCCGTTTTGTTCATAATTAAAGGCGGCCGGCTCCCCGTCTGAAAAGACAATCAAAAATTTTTGCGCTTCACTTCTTTGGACGAGCATTTTCGTCATTTGTCTGATCGCATAACCGTCCCTGTTGTCCTCCTCGGGTTCAAGCTGCATAATGTGCGGCCCGGCGCCTTCTTTTAAGGAATCTGAGAAAGAGACAGCCGTATGAAAATAGTTGGGCTGGCTCGTCTCTGTCGCATCATTCGTATCCTCCCAAAAACCGACGATTTGATGAGGGACTGATACCGATTTGAGCGCTTCATGAAACAGGACGATGCCTCTTTTCGTCTCCGCCATTTTATCATGCATGCTTGCTGAACAGTCGACGAGCAATGTAAAGACAGCGTCGATTTCAGTCGACGGTTCTTGCTTTTTGTAAAAGAGCCGCGGATTCCGCTCAGTAAAATACCTTAACAGCTTATTGTTCAGCCTTCCGGCGTGCAAATCTGTTCTGGGCAGTGTTTTTTTATGCTCCAATGTTTTGTGAATCATCTGTTTCAGCCGCTTCTGATACGCTTCGATTGTCTTTGCCTGGCTCTGGTATTCCAAGACGTCTTCATTTGAAGGTTGATCAGGCGTCTTAAAAATGGAAAAAGCGTAGCGGTTTTCTTTGCCGCCGTTGGTCCCGCCGGTGTTCGGTTCATTTTGGACAGATTCAAGCGATTCCAGCTTCGAATAGTCTTTCCTTTTCGTCTGTTTCGCCGTTCCCTGCACTGTACCGAGCGCTTGGTCGCCATCTTCTCCTTCTCTTAAAGCGCCTCCCGTTATATCCGTTTTTGCGCCGTGCTCCAGGTCAAATTGCAAAAAGCTCTTGGCTGGGGCTTCCGTTTCCCTGTGCCATGTCGGCATTTCTTCTTCATGAACTTCTTCATCCCCCGAGCTTTTCTCTTCCAATGTCAAATCTTCGCTCAGCTTTGGCTTTGCTTTTAAATCATCAAAAAGAGATTCTTCATCAACATGTTCGTAATCCAGTTCAGGAAAAAAGAAGTACGTATTCAGCATATCTTTTTGAAGAACCTCTTCAAAGCCTTCCATTAAATGTTTCACAATTGAAACGACATCTCCGGTCGAATGTGCTTCATATACACGGTTCAGCTGAGCTTCAATAAATCCTTTGAGCGGATCAATCGATTCATGAATAACAGGAATGTCTTCAAGCGGCGACTCGGCCGTCAGTTTGACATAGATTGCGCAAAACAGTGCATCCGTAAAAATGCTCCGCTCCAAATTCAGGGTCAGCTGGGTCTTAAAATGTTTTCGATACATGCTTCTGCGGCTTGAAAACACCGCTTTTGTTCCCGGCCGCTCTTTTTTGATGGACTCTTCGATTCTGATATCCTCAAAAAGCATAAACAGCTGCTTTGCTAGACTCTTAAACTGAAAATGCCGGACGGCATCCAGCATACTTGCACATTCGTTCATCGAGCTGTAGCGGGTGCCGATGGACCGCAGGTAGACATCGCTTTTCAGGCCGGCTACCATGTCCCGATAGGCTCGGTCTTTCCAAAAGTGGCTCATATAGACCTTTTTCTCAAACGGATTGTAATACGACTGAACGCCATACTCCACTTCAACCTGATCGCTTTTCGCCAGCGTTTTTGCCAAATCCGTCAGCTCCATAAACAGAAGAGAGTCGATCTTACTGTCATTGAATTTAATAAATTTCATGAAAGAACCCTCATTCAAACAAAGTTTGGGCGATATTGCGGACGGCCGCTTTTTCCCGTTCATCGTCAAGCTTTTCCACAATGCCCCGCTCGATTGCGCGAAGCGGCGGAATGTATGACGCCAGATCGCAAGTATCCAGCAGCGCCCTGATCGAAGCAGCCTCTTCAGACACTTGTCCGTTGTGCGCCTGTGTCATTAAATCTGAAGACAGGGTCACAAACTGGCTGAGCAGCTTCTCGTCTTTTAATTCAGATTGTGTCTCAAGCACGCGCCTTAACAGATCACCTTTAATATATGGAACATCAATAATGACAAAACGGTTTTTTAATGCCTCGTTTAACGGAACGGTTCCGACATATCCTTCATTGATGGCTGCAATGACGCCGAATCCGTCTTGTGCTTTTACGACTTCGCCTGTAAACGGATTTGTCATCATTTTCCGATAATCCAGCACCCCGTTTAAGATAGGCAGGGTTTCCGGTTTCGCCATGTTGATTTCATCAATATATAGAAAGTGGCCGTGGTTCATCGCTTTTGTAACAGGCCCCTCAATAAATTCAATGGAGGCGTTTCCGTCTGTATTTTCGATCGTTTTATAGCCGACAAGCGCCTCCGCATCAAGGTCGACAGAACAGTTGACACTGTGCATCGGTTTTTGAAAATAAGCGGACAGCGTTTCGGCAAGCTTTGTCTTACCAGAGCCTGTAGGGCCTTTTAATAAAACATTTTTTCCGAGCGCCAGCGCGATCAACGCATCGTAAAGAACGGCCCTGTCCTCGGCTTCATAGCCGGGCGTTCCGATCAATGATTGAAACTCCTCGCCGGCCGGTTTGGCGGCAGACTGAATCAGCCGCTCTTTCATTTTCTCAGGCAGCTCTAGTTCGTGCAGATCATATTTCATATGTTGTAAGTTCCTTTCTAAAAAGCGTCTTCTATGAAGAGTATACTAAACATCAGACGATTTCCTCAATATATATGACTGCTGCCTTTCCCCGCCGAACCGGTTTATTCCCTGCCGCTGTTTGTAAGAGCGCCGCAAACCATTCGATCACCGGAGTTTCCGGACGGATTCGTCAAATCATCATCCTGGTGCTCATGAATAATAAAAGCGCTCCCATCCTGATCAAGCAGGCTGAATTTGCTTGACTTGTCCAAGGTGACATCCGGTGCATTCACAACGACATCCACTTTGCCGTCCGCACCGACTTCAATATTCGGCAGGTCGCCGGCATGGTGTCCTTTTGGATTGTTAAAACCGTGCTCCTTTTGCGAAGGATTAAAATGTGCACCAGCGCTTTCAAAGTCAGGCTTTCTGCACTCACCGGTTTCATGGATATGAAAAGCAAGCAATCCCGGCGGCAGATCATATGCGGCAACTCGAATATCAAGCCCTTCAGACGCTGATTCAGAAACTTCAATAAAGCCCGTTTCAGTACCGTCGCGTTTAATGAGCGGCACTTTCAAAGGCTGTGTCACCGGTTCAAATGTTTCTGTATGCTCTTGTTCCGCATTCTTTTGCTCAAGCTCTTTCTGCTGTGTGCATGCTGATGCCGAACAAACGAAAATTCCCGCCAACAGCACTTTGAATGAACGATTCAACTAGTGATCCCCCCTTATCTTTTTTCACTTAGTTTAGACAAGGGAAGGATCTGATAAACCTTTCCTTCAAGCAGCATGCTCGGACAATCTGCAACAAAAAAAGCCATATAAAATGGCTTTTTAAAAAGAATATCGTTTAGCACCGAGGTAGCGCTGCTTCCAATAGGAATTGTTCATATCGCTGACGCTGACTCCGGAATCGTTAGCATTGATGAATGTTCCGTTGCCTAGATAAATCCCTACGTGTGAAGGGCCTGCTTTATATGTTGAGAAGAAGACAAAATCTCCTCTTGAAGGCTGGCTGACAGGTGTCATGGTATTCCAGTATCCGGCCGCACTCAGTCTTGAAACAGATGTGACTTTGTTCAGGGCATAATAAATGAAGCCGCTGCAATCAAAGCCTGATGGATTGTTGCCTCCCCATCTGTACGGAACACCTATATGTTTTTCCGCTTCCGCAATCATGCGCTCGACTTTGGCGCTTGTCGAAGTGCCGCTTGAAACAGAAGAGTTCGATGAGTTGGATGAAGAGCTTCCCGGAGATGCTGCATTTGATGCACCGGAGATCTTCAGTTTCTGCCCGACTTGTATCACATCAGTTTTCAAATTGTTGTTTTCTCTGATGCTCTGTACCGTCACGTTCAGCGAGTGTGCGATTTTCCACAAAGAATCGCCTGCCTTAACAGTGTAAGTCGTCGTTTTGGAGCTGCTGCTTGAGCTCGTTTTTTTAGAACTCGAAGACGAACCCGAAGATGATTGACTTCCGCTGGAAACCTTCCCTTTTACTTTAAGGACTTGGTTCGGGTAAATGGTGTCCGATTTCAAGCTGTTCAGCATTTTGATCTCAGCAACTGTCATATTCAAACCATTGGCGATTTTCCATAAAGAATCGCCCAGCTTGACTTTGTAGGTGCTGCTAGAACTGCTAGAAGCGCTTGAACTTTTTGAGCTTGAAGATGAACTGGAGCTTGAAGTCTTCGAACTGCTGCTTGAACTGCTGCTTTTTGAACTTCCTTTGACAGTCAGCTTTTGGCCGGGATAAATCATGTCACTGCTTAAACCGTTTAAGCTTTTGATTTCCTGCACGCTCGTCTTATAGTCTTTAGCGATCAGCCACAAAGAATCTCCCAATTTGACCGTGTAGGTTGTCCGTGCAGAACTTGAACTGGAGCGCTCGCTTTTCTTTTTTGTGCTGCTTTTTGATGTACTGCCTGGAACTTCCAGGGTTTGTCCGATATAAATGACTGTAGATGAAAGGTCATTGGCTTTTTGCAGAGCAGAAACACTTGTCTTGTACTCAGCTGAAAGTTTCCATAACGAGTCACCGTTTTTCACCTTGATGGTCTGGGCTTCTACCGGTGATGCAGCCAATGAAGTTCCAACTACCGCAGAGGCCGCCAAACCTGCTGCTATCTTCTTCTTCATAACCTTTTAACCTCCTCTTTCATTTTCATTCTCTCTATGTATGCCATTACATTTGCCGCTGCTTAAGATCACCCAATCAACACATGCTGGTGATCTGATCACCGTATGTTTGTCCTTGGCTGATTCCCCCTTTTATACTCTTAAGCACAAATGCAATTCACGATTTGTATCGGCTGATTTTAAAATTTTTTAATAGTTTTTTACAAATTCTATATTCAAAATACAGACTGATAGACACATTGACAAAAATCAACACCATTCAACAAACTTTCTATTTCCGGATGATCGAACGGCAGACACCAGCTTTTCATCTCAACTCCAAAAATCAATGACTCAGCAGAAAATCCCGCGTGAAAAACGGATTTCAAGGGGCGGAAGAAATGATTCATGAGACGGATCACGCTGAAGAAACGCTTTATACCGCGGTTTTTCGACGAGTTTCAGATCAAATGTCTTTCTAGAATCATGCGGCTGTCAGAAAGGCAAGGCGAACCTGAAAAGGTAAGAACGTTTTCATTCCCTTTTTCAAACGCCTGTTCATCTTCATCTGCGTCCAAGTGACAAACTTCCGAAGATGCTTATCCATACATTTCTATTTTTCAGCACAGAACTCCTTCATAAAACCATAAATTGACTATATCATACATTTTTTTTGCCAACATCCGGAATTCGGAGTGTCTTTTTTTTAGATCAAACGACGTTTTATCATTTTGGGATTCAGTTCTTAAAACCTATCTTAATAAAATAATAAATAGAAAAGTATATCTTAATGCTTAGAACTTTTTTCGTTTTATTAGACTTAATTACCTATTCATCATCAATCGAATGATAGAACATCATGAAAATGTGAAATTTGTCCGGCGCATTCTTTTTAGCGGCTGCTATGTATTCTTCCTGCTTTCATGTCGCATCTTAATGATATGGAGGTGATGTCATGACCATTCAAAAAATATGTCAGTATTTATGTTCCTTCCTGGGTGTCATATCTCTTTCCTTTATTTACGTACAGATGTTTAAAAAAACAAAACAGACAAAGAAAGATTAAGCAGACATTTATTGCATTTTATACATAACGTGTTATAATTTCTCTCGTTATCCAAAAGAAACGGGGAACATATATGAGGGAAACAAAGAATTTGCAGGAAAAAACGAAGCAATTTTTAACGATATTGATTCCGATTCTGATCACACAGGTAGGATTATCTTTGATCACGTTTCTTGACACGGTGATGTCCGGCAAAGTCAGTGCCGCCGATCTCGCCGGTGTCGCGATCGGGTCGAGTTTGTGGGTACCTGTTTATACAGGGCTGGCCGGCATTTTGACGGCTGTCACGCCCATTGTTGCACAGCTGATGGGAGCCAAGCAGCAAAAGGACGTTCCCTACACTGTGATTCAATCGATTTATGTGGCTGGTATACTCAGCATTCTTATCGTGACTTCCGGTTTTTTTCTGATTGATCCAATCTTGGAGAAGCTCCAGCTTGAGCAAAAAGTGTCTCTCATTGCGAAGCAATATTTGTCTTATCTCGGGTTCGGCATTTTGCCGCTGTTTGTGTACAACGTGATGCGCTGTTTTATTGATTCTCTCGGGAAAACAAGAGTAACAATGCTAATCACACTATGTTCTTTGCCAATCAATTTTGCATTAAATTATCTATTTATCTTCGGAAATTTCGGATTTCCCAAATTGGGAGGAGCCGGAGCAGGCTTGGCTTCCGCTTTAACCTATTGGTGCATTTGTCTGATTTCCTTATACATCGTTCATAGGAAAACTCCTTTTTATCAGTTTAGGGTTTTCGAATCATTCTACCCGTATTCGTTTGCCGAAAGTTTGAAACTCTTGAAAATCGGTCTTCCCATCGGGTTTGCAATCTTCTTTGAGACGAGTATTTTTGCGGCCGTCACCTTGCTGATGAGCCACTTTGACACCGTCACGATTGCGTCCCATCAAGCAGCAATGAACTTCGCTTCGCTTCTTTATATGCTGCCGCTCAGCGTCTCAATGACATTGACGATTGTCGTCGGATTTGAAGCCGGGGCAAAACGCTTTAAAGATTCGAGGGCTTACAGCTACCTTGGCATCTCGATTGCGGTTGGTTTTTCATTATTCACCGCGCTTATTATTTTATTGTTCAGACAGCAAATTGCCGGGATGTACGCAGCAGACCCTGAGGTATTGCTCCTGACAAAACACTTTTTGCTGTATGCATTGTTTTTTCAGCTTTCAGATGCAATCGCCGCACCGATTCAAGGAGCGCTCAGGGGGTATAAAGATGTCAACTATACCCTTGTCACAGCTTTGATTTCTTACTGGATCATCGGGCTTCCGGTCGGGTTTTTCATCGGCACATATACGCCGTTTGGAGCGTACGGATATTGGATCGGACTCATTGCGGGGCTTGCCGCAGGTGCGATCGGGCTTTTCTTCAGGCTCAAGCTTATCCAAAACCGCTTCATTCGCTACCACGGCACTTAAAAAAGGTATAGAGCATTTCGCTCTATACCTTCAGCGTGTCGACAAACCCTCGCATTCGTTGTCAGGCCTGCGCGTCGGTGCTCACGAATTCCAACATTCGCTCCGCTCCGATGCTCGCCCTTCCTAGACTGCAAAGGTTTTCGGGTCACGCTGAAAGGATGACAAAATCCTAAAACTTTAAACCGTTTTAGGATTTTGTCAACAATAAAAAGGTATAGAGCATTCCGCTCTATACCTTTTTATTTTGAATGTCAATCATTCCACTGATAGGTCCAAAATGTTTCTTTTTCAAACCACGTTTCTACGACAGGCTCGCCATTTGCCAATTTTTTCTCGATTTCTTTCAGCATGCCACCTGTCTGGGATTTGTGCGCTTTTAAAGCGTTCATTTTAACATCGGCTGCTTCTTTGATATCAAGAACGACATCAGGCTTGCCAAGCACCTCTTCCCTGTGGTGAGTGATCGCCATGCATAAAACGCGCGGCCGGTCTTCTTTCTTTTTGCGAGATAATGCACGGATGACCGCAGCGCCGCATGCATCATGATCGGGATGAACGCCGTGGCCGGGATAAAATGTTACAATCAGGCTCGGATCTACATCATCGATGACGGCCTCTATTTGATCGGCCAATTTTTCTTCATCTTCAAATTCGAGTGTTTTATCGCGAAAACCGAGCATGCGCAGATCTTGAACATCCATTGCACGGCAAGCATCGATCAATTCCTGCTTTCTGAGAAGAGGAAGAGTTTCCCGATTGGCAAAAAGCGGGTCCCCCATATTTCTCCCCATTTCCCCCAGCGTCAGACACGCATATGTCACAGGTATTCCTTCTTTGCGGTTTAAGGCCATCAAGCCGGCCACTCCGAATGATTCATCATCAGGATGCGGCAGGACTACTAGTAAATGTTTTTCCATCTATAACACCTTCTTTTTAGACTGCAAATGGCTTTTTGCTGATTTGAAGCGAAATGGCTAGCTTGCCGCCTGGCAAATAACCGGCAAGAAGCAGCCGTCCTTCATCATCAATTGTATAATCGGTGAGGCCCTCTGCGTAAATCCAGCCGTCTTCTGTTTTTAAGCCTGTACGATAGGGCCCGTTTCCCGTTATTTTTGCCCGGGAGCAGGCGACCTTCGCATTTCTGATGTATGCAACAACCGTCATGTTCTGCTCATCTTTATGGGCAGAATAAGATCCGGTTGTTGTCTCCAAATGAATGTAGACAGGCTGATGTAAAAACGTGTCTAATGAAGCCTGTACATCTTCCTTGTTGATTGCTTTCATGTTACTCCCTGCTTTCTCCATTTGATAATAGCTGCAAGCGTTCTGTATGCAGCTCAATCAGGTTTAGCTTTATATCTGTTTCTAAGGCGGAATTTAAAATACGCTGAACGGATTGAACATATTTTTCATACCTCGTCTTTCTGAGCCTTGGGTGTGTTCTGAGGTCATTCAGTTCATCATCAATCGCCTGATAAAGGGTCAGCTTCCCCTCTCCGTTCATCGTTCTGTTCTTCCAGAGGGTCAGATATGCCTTGAAAAGTTCAGGTTCGTTTGCCATACCAAATCGACCTCCGAATCCTCTCAATCATGTTTAATTATACATGACCGGCGCTTCTTGAAAAGAAAAAGGGCCTATGAGTGGTATGTTTTTTTTCTTTTAAGAAAAACCTTCGACTGCTTTTTCCATTTAAACTGTGAAAGAGTAAACAATACCAATGCAGCCCATATACAGGAAAAAGTAAAAGCTTTGGCGCTGCTAAAGGGTTCATGATAGACGAAAACCCCTAAACATAATGTAATGGTCGGAGCGATATACTGCAAAATTCCGACTTGGTAGAGCGGAAGCTTTTTGGCTCCTTCTGCAAAGAAAAGCAGCGGGATGGCTGTTAAAACACCGGCCAAAAACAGCAGCAGCATCGTGCCTATACTGGTTGATGCCGCCTGTGAATGCTCAGGGTGGCGGAAGAACAATAGATAGATGACGGCGACCGGCGCGATGATCATCGTTTCAAGGGTCAGCCCGATGGCACTCGTCAGCGCCGTCCTTTTTTTGGCTAATCCATAGAGCCCGAAGCTGAAAGCGAGCATAAGGGCAATGTACGGAACAGAACCGTATTGAACAGCGGAAATAAGGACGCCGGCTGCGGCAAGCAGAACTGCGGCTGTCTGCATCCGCGACAGCTTCTCTTTTAAAAATATGATTCCGAGCACGATAGAAACAAGCGGATTGATATAGTATCCGAGGCTTGCTTCAAGAATATAGCCGTGATTAACGGCCCATATGTAGACATACCAATTAACCGAAATCAATACAGAAGAAAACATAAGCGGAACAAGGGCCTTTCGATTGCCCCAAAGGGACTGGAACACTTTAACCCCGTTTTTCCATTGCCGCAGAACGAGGAGCACGCCGCACATAAAAACAAACGACCAAATGATGCGATGCGCGAGTATATCAAGGGCGGCTGTCTGATCAAGAACTTTCCAATACAATGGAAGCAGCCCCCATAGTAAATAAGAAGATGCTGTGTAAAAAATGCCTTTCATTTGAGATGAGTGATTCATGAGTGATTCTTTCCTTTCTTCATCACTTTGCGCGCTTTTTTGCATATACTGTACCGTCTATGTGAAAGGAAGTGTGACCCGTGTTTGATTGGCAACGCTTTTTTCCTTTTCAGCAATTTTCTAAGGACGGCTTAAAAAACGCTGACCCGAAAGATGTTGAACATTATATCCACCAAATGATGAAAAGCGTCTTTGGACCTGGCTATGCCGTTCAATTTCCTTTCCGCGACCCTCTCTCAAAAGAATCGCCGGCGGAAGACGAATCTGATCCAATTGACATCTTTGAAACGACTAGTCATGTGTTTGTCAAAATTCCGCTCACAAAAGAACAGCTTAACCTATTGAAAATTAAACATACTTCACAAGCCCTGATCATCGAAAACTACCCTGAAAATGGACGGGAAAAAAAAGTCATTCTGCCCTCTCTTGTACGCAGAAAAGGCACCAAAGCCGTCTTTAAGGACGGCATATTAGAAGTGATGTTTTTAAAAAACGAAGACTTCAACATGTCTGAAATCGACATTACTTTTTAAAAACGGCCGCGCTTGGCAAAAGCAGGCTGTTTTTCTTTCCATCTGCAAAAAATCTCCCTCCGATACATATTAACACTTGCCCTGAACGTCTATCATCTTATTTGCCTCGACCATGCGGCCTGTGCCATTTGAATTGTTATTTTAGTATATCTGGATCAAAAAATCTATGTATCTATTTCCTCTTTCGGCGGAAGTCAAATGACCTTTATAATGATAATGATTCTCATTTGAAAATATAAAACACAGGAGGATTTATATGAAAAAGAAGATGAGCATGTTTTTCACCGCAATGATTTTGACGATCCTTTGTTTTTCACCGCAGGCTTCGGCTGCATACAATGACTTGCACAAGGGGTATGCCACCTATACAGGATCAGGTTATTCAGGCGGAGCGTTACTCCTTGACCCCATTCCATCCAATATGGAGATTACCGCTTTAAATCCGACAGATTTAAATTATCGCGGCGTAAAAGCGGCGCTCGCCGGGGCTTATCTTGAAGTTGAAGGCCCTAAAGGAAAAACGACGGTTTATGTGACCGATCTATATCCGGAAGGCGCTCCGGGGGCCCTTGACCTTTCGCCCAACGCTTTTCGCAAGATCGGCGATATGAAAGACGGGAAAATCAATATAAAATGGCATGTTGTCAAAGCGCCGATCAAAGGAAATTTCACATATCGGATCAAAGAAGGCAGCAGCCAGTGGTGGGCGGCGATCCAAGTCAGAAATCACAAATATCCCGTTATGAAAATGGAGTACTATAAAGACGGAAAGTGGATCAACATGGAGAAAATGGATTACAACCATTTTGTCAGCACCAATTTGGGTACAAGCCCTCTTAAGGTCAGAATCACGGATATCCGCGGAAAAGTCGTAAAAGACACGATTCCAAAACTTCCAGAGAACGGAACATCCAGTGCATACACCGTCCCTGGGAAAGTGCAGTTCCCTGATTAATCAGCAAGTGCAAAACCGAAAATGATGAGACGGCGGCCAAATGCGGAAATCCGCAGCTTTGACCGCCGTTTCGTCTTGTATCATATCAAGTTTCATCTGATCAAGCTTCCAATCCGCTTTATCAATAGCCGGGTCCTGCCCCTCCGTACGGAGCTCCGCCCGGAACACCTCCATAAGGGACTCCTCCCGGGGCGCCTCCGTAATATGGACCCGCACCAGGTACGCCTCCGTAGTATGGTCCTTGATAAGGCGGCGGGTAAGCGTACGGCCTTGGATAGTTAAAAATCGCGCTTCCGAGAAATCCGCCCAGCAATCCGCCGACCAGCGGCGCTCCAAAACCCCAGAATAACGGGAATCTAGCCGGGTATCCGGCAGGACCTGATCTCGAATATCCATAAAGCATATGAGGGTTCATTGGCATTTATCCTCCTTTATGTCTGCCTATAGTCAAGGTATTCATAAAGTCGGGAAACGTTTGGGCTATTCTTCATAAATCATTTTTTTCGTCATTCCGCCGTCTACTGTTATGTTCGTCCCGTTAACAAACCTGTTGTCAGGATCGGTTAAATAAAAGCATGCCTTTACGATATCAAGCGGATGGCCGACTCTGTTGGAAAAATGCTGCTCATGATCTTTCGGTTTCAGGGAATCATCATGCTCCGTTTCGATCCATCCTGGAGAAATGCTGTTTACGACGATCGAATATTGGCTCAGCGATGCTGCTAAAGCGTGTGTTAAGGCGATGATGCCGCCTTTTGAAGCCGCATAAGCTTCAGCGTTCGCTTCAGACATAAACGCCCTTGTCGAAGCAATATTGACAATAGCCCCGCCTGTTTCTTCCTTCATTTTTATAGCCGCTTCTCTTGAGCAAAGGAAAACGCTTTTCAAATTGGTGTTCAGAACATCGTCCCATTCTTCTGAAGTCAGATCGAGCGGCGGCTTCCAGATTGATTTGCCCGCATTATTAATGAGCGCTGAAATGGCACGGCCGTTTTTTACAGCCTCATCCATCAGACGCTTCACGTCTTCTTCGTCAGTAACATCGGCATGTACAAACTGCACCTGGCATCCGGAAGCGGCCAGCTCTTTTTCCAGCTGTTCGCCTGTTTGTTTTAATACATCGGCAAACAGCACGGCATAACCTTTTTCGGCATATGCCTGCACAAGCTCTTTTCCGATTCCTTTTGCTCCGCCTGTGATGACGACTGCTTCTTTACCGTTCATCCCCCTCACACGCTTCCTTCTGCATCACAGTGGTGTTCGGCCCAGTTTTGTATCTCCTTCAGCACAGGCTTCAGCGCTATTCCTTTATCTGTTAATTGATAGATCACTTTCACCGGTGTTTCCGGCAGAACCTGGCGTTCGACTATCTCACCCTGTTCGAGTTCTTTCAATCGTTCAGCCAGCATTTTTTGGCTGATCATCGGTATCATCTCGGTCAAATCTTTAAACCGTTTAGGGCCATCCAATAAAACATGGATAATCAGTCCATTCCATCGTTTGCCGAGCAAAGAAAAGGCGGCTTCCATTTTAGGACACATTGTAAACCCCAATTCTCTCACCCCTCCATATCCAGTTGACAAATATAATGTGTACCATTAGAATACTCTTTGAAGTTACAAAAAGTAAGTTTCTAACTTTTTATCTAGCTCTATCATAACACGTTTATTCTAAAGGAGGAAGTCACATGACTTTATCGGACAACACTACGCTTAATTTATTGCAAGAGCGTTCATCAATTAAAGAATATGACACAAGCGTTTCCATTTCAAAAGAGGAACTGACAGAGCTGTTGAACATCACAACAAAAGCACCGTCAGCCTGGAACTTACAGCACTGGCATTTCACTGTATTTCACAGCCAGGAATCAAAAGACAGGCTTCTCCCGATTGCCTACAGCCAAAAACAAGTCAGCCAGGCATCTGCGGTGGTCGCTGTCTTGGGAGACTTGCAAGCAAACTTGAACGGTGAAGCCGTCTACGGTCCTTTAACAGAAGCCGGTTTTATGACGGAAGAAATCAAGCATACGCTGCTCGGACAAATTAACGGCGCCTATCAAAACAGTGCATTTGCCAGAGATGCCGCTTTTACAAACGCATCGCTTGCAGCTATGCAGCTGATGATTGCCGCAAAAGCCATGGGCTATGATACGTGCGCAATGGGCGGCTTTGACAAGGAGGCGTTTGTGAAAGAATTCAACATTGATGAACGCTATGTACCGGTCATGCTGATCTCAATCGGAAAACCGGCAAAACCGGCTCATAAAAGCAGCCGTTTCGATGTTTCCGAAGTCTCAACATGGCTGTAAACATGTGAAAAGCCTTAGTCCTGAAAAAAGGACTAAGGCTTATTTTTATGCTTTTAAATGTGTTTCATACCAAATTTTCGCCTCTTCAATTTCATGATGCGTGAGCTGGTGTCCCCCGTCTTCCCAATGAAGGAACACGTCTGCTGCGGCGTTTTTGAAATAGCCGGCCAGCTCGTTTGACTCTTGGGGCGGACAGAGCGGATCTGTTTTTCCAGCTCCAATAAAAATCGGGATTCCCGTCATGTCAGGCAGTTTTTGATTTCTTAAGGGCACCATCGGATGATGCAAAACAGCGCCTTTCAGTGCGTGTTCATAGAGAAACAGCAAGCTTCCGGCTATATTGGCGCCGTTTGAATATCCGACCGCCACCACCTGGCGCCTGTCGAATTCCAGTTCTTTTGCCGCTTGATCGAGAAAAGCATTCAATTCTTCCGTTCTTTTCATCAAATCTTTCTCATCAAATACACCTTCTTTTAAGCGCTTAAAAAAACGGGGCATGCCGTTTTCCAAAACATTTCCTCTGATACCGAGCAAATTGGCATTCGGATCTATCATCCTGCCGATCGGCAAAAGGTCGTGTTCATTCCCCCCGGTACCGTGCAATAGCAAAAGCGTGACATCAGATTGCCCTCTTTCAAAAATATGGTTCACTTAAAATCACTCCTTGTCCCATTTTGGAAGTATGCCTTCAATTTGACTGCGATGCTGTTCAAGCCATTTCGGCAACTTTAGCGATGTGCCGAGGCCTTCCAGTGTTTCATCAGCCAAAAAACCCGGCTCATCCGTAGCCATTTCAAATAGTATTCCGCCTTTTTCCCTGAAATAGATTGAAGTGAAATATTGGCGGTCAAGAATATCCGATGCGGAAAATCCGTTTTTTAAAAGCCGCTTTTTCCATTCCTTTTGTTCTTCTCCGTTCGTCCTGAAAGCAATGTGGTGAATCGTGCCGTATCCGCCGATGCCTCTTGGGCTTTCGCTGATTTTGACATCCAGCCGATTTCCGATTGTCGCGCCGGACTCCAGCCGGATAAACTCCCCTTCCTCTTCTTTTCTCTGATAGCCGAACGTTTCTTCTAAAAAGCGAATCGTCTCCTCAGGTCTGTAGCTGTTTAATGTGACGCCTTTTATCCCAGTGACCGCATAAACGGGAGAAATCTCCTCGGTTCCCCATGAACTTTGTCCGCTTTCCTCATCTTCCACGATGGCCAGCTGAAGCTCTTCAGCATCTTGAAAAAGAAGTACTTTTTCTTTAAAAAGCACGGTTTCCTGAACATCGATGCCAAGACGTTCCAGCCTCATCTTCCAGAATGGAAGCGCACCTTTTGGCACCGATAAATAAATTCTGCCCGCCTGCCCGTTTCCAACGGTACCCCGCATGCTTCCCTGAAAGGGGAAAAAAGTTAAAATCGTGCCGGGATCACCGGTCTTGTTTCCGAAGTAAAAATGATATGTGCCGGGATCATCAAAGTTAACGGTTGTTTTAACAAGCCTCATCCCCAATACGTCTGTATAAAATCTCAAATTCACCTTCGGGTCTTTCGCAAATGCAGTAACATGGTGAAGTCCTTCCGTTTTCATCATCATTCTCCTTTTATCTCGAATTCAAGATATTAATTATTGTAATGTTATGTTTCGCTTGATGCAAGACAGAAGTATTATTTAAAAAGTTTAAAAAATCATTTTTTTCTAATAATTATCTTGTGATTGAATCTGACACCTGCTATGATAATGAACATTAAAATGGCTAAAGGAGGAAAAAAGGTGAACAAACAGCTTTTCATATTGATTCTTTTTATCATCCCTTTTATCGGACAGCTCGTCTTGCTGCCGTACGTAAACCGGATTCATCCGATTATTTTCGGACTTCCGTTTTTCCATTTTTGGCTCGTGCTATGGATCGTGCTGACACCGCTGATTACATTGATGATTTACAAGATGGAGAAAAAAAACGGAGGTTATGAATGATGCAGGGAAATTTAACAGCGCTTTTGATAACGGCGGGTATTATTCTGACCGTTGTCTGCATTGGATTTCTTGCCGGCAGCAATAAGCAGTCCCGCAAATCGGTTGAAGAATGGTCTGTCGGCGGAAGACGATTCGGCGGGCTTCTCGTCTGGTTTCTCGTCGGCGCCGATTTATATACGGCCTATACGTTTTTAGGACTGACAAGTACGGCATTTACAAGCGGAAGCGTCGCTTTTTTTGCGATTCCTTATTCTGTGCTGGCCTATTTTATCGCCTACTTTTTTCTGCCGAAAATTTGGCATGTTGCAAAAGAACATAAACTGACGACTCTGGCTGATTATGCGAGGGAACGCTTCAGCAGCAAATTGCTGTCATCTCTCGTGGCAATTGTCGGCGTCCTGATGCTGATTCCATATATTTGCCTGCAGCTCAGCGGAATTCAAGATACGCTTCAGGTAGCCGGAACAGGTTACATTAACGTCAATGTCGTCGTGATCATCTCATTCATTCTTGTCGCGCTTTACACTTTTTTCAGCGGCATCAAAGGCCCTACATATACTGCCATTATTAAAGACATTTTAGTTTGGGTGATGATGCTGTTTATGGTCGTCTCTTTGCCGCTCATCCATTTTAACGGCTGGACGCCGATGATTGACAAATTGACAAGTGAAGCGCCGCACATGCTGACAATCCCTTCAGAAGGGCCGCGGGGAATCGCTTGGTTTATTACGGCTTCGATCGTTTCCGCCCTTGCCTTATTCATGTGGGCTCATGCGGCAACAGGAGTATTTACGGCGAACAGTGCGGATGCCCTCAGGAAAAACAGCATGTTTCTCCCGCTGTATAATATCGTGCTGATTTTAGTGATCTTTCTTGGGTTTATTGCGTTTCTCATTCTTCCTGATGACATTAACCCAAGGCTTGCTTTACTTTATTTGATACAGAACTCCTACGGGGGCGTCACACAAGGATTTGCCTATTCAACGATCGCATTGGCGAGTCTTATTCCATGTTCGATTATGGCGATCGGGGCTTCAAATCTGTTTGCCAATAATTTATACCGCGACTTGGTCAACCCCCGTGTTTCAGGAAATAAACTGACCTTGATCACCCGCTCAATGGTATTTGTGGTGATCGGGCTCGCGCTGTTATTCGGAATGCTGTTCCCGGCGGCGCTTGTGACGCTGCAGCTTCTTGGCGTATCCGGAATGGTGCAGATTTTCCCGGCCATCGTCATCAGCTTGTTCTGGAAAAATCAGACGAAGGAAGCGACGATCATCGGCCTGTTAATCGGACTGGCTGTAACGTTTACGGTCTATGTGACGAAATCATCATTCGGCATTTATGAGGGGTTCTGGGGGCTTGCGGCCAATCTCGTGTCTGTCGTGCTGCTGAATCCGTTCTTTGTGAAAAATGTAAAAGCAAACTCTGTCATCAGCTATTTGTTTGACGGAAAGAAAAGCGTGAAAAAAAGCGCATGATCACATAGCAAAACCCCTTACGACTGTATTAGCCGTAAGGGGTTTTTGATTATTTTTCTTTTTTTAGAATCTCGATCGCTTTATCTAACTGGGTATCATTGTCGGAAAGCTTTTTCTGCAGCTTGGTTGTCATGCTGATTGTCGTCTCTCCTGTTATGATTCCGGTTGTTTTCAGCTTTTGATCTTTTTGAAAAGCCTTAACAGCCGCTGCTGTCTGATTATCGAATGAGCCTGTCGGCTTCACATCGTAGCCGAGCGCTTTAAGCATTTGCTGGGCGGCTTTCACTTCGTCTCCGGTGCTGCCAGACTTATACTCTTTCTTCGAGTCGAGGTATGGCAGTTTGGCATAGCTTGGTAGCTCAGCCTTGTATTGAGGCTTGATCCCTTTTTCATGAATCCAGTCTCCGTTCGGTGTCAGCCATTTGGCAATCGTCAGTTTGACAGTCGATCCGTCAGAAAAGTTTTCCGCATTTTGAACCGTTCCTTTCCCGAACGTTTTTTCGCCGACGATCGGAATGCCGGATGACTGATGCAGGGCGCTGGCCATAATTTCAGCGGCGCTCGCCGTTCCTCCGTTTACGAGGACAACGGTCGGCTTGTTCACTTTGCGCTCATTCTCAGCTTTGTAAACTTCCTTCTTGCCGCTTTTTGATTCGACTTGCATAATCGTTTTGCCTTTATCGACAAACAGGTTGCTCATTGTAATCGCCTGGTCCATTAAACCTCCAGGATTGCCTCTCAAGTCTAAAACAAACCGTTCCGCACCTTTTTCGGACAATTCATCAATGGCTTTTGTCAATTCTTTTGCCGTGCTTTCGGAGAAAGACGTAATTTGGATTTCTCCAATATTGCCGTCGATCATTTTTGAATAAACCGTTTCAATCGGAATCGTATCCCGTTTAATCGTGACATCGATTTGACCGACGCCTTCCCTGTTCAGCATCAGCTTGACATCTGTACCTTTTTTTCCTCGGATCATTGCGGTCGCTTCATTGACGGTTTTGCCTTTTACGCTTTTGCCGTCCACCTTCTGAATTTCATCATGCGGCTTAAGGCCCGCTTTTTCAGCCGGTGAGCCCTTTATAGGCGCAACGATTAAGATTTGTCCATTTTTTTCTTCTACTTGGGCGCCGATTCCTTCAAAAGAAGAGGTAATGCTTTCTTCAAAGCTTTTCGCTTCTTTTTTGTCCATGTATGTAGAATACGGATCATCCAAAGCCTCAAGCATTCCTTTAATCGCGCCATCTGTCAGCTTTTCATCGTCTGTGTTTTGATAATAGTCACTCTTGATTTTGTCGTATGCCGCCATCAGCTTTGCAAATTTGTCGCCCTCTGAAGCGGAATATACCGAACCGTCGTTTCCTTTCCCCACGATAAAAAGTGTGAGTGCCGATGCTGCGACGGCCGTAATTAATATTGCCAAAAAGAGTTTTAACTGCTGTTTCAAACGAACACCACCTTTTCTTCTTACCATATTATCACGGACGAATCTTTATTCGTCAACTCGCATCACTTCAAAACAGATTTTACTGATGCTGTTTGCCATGGAATCTTAAACGATTTTTCGCTTCTCGCATATGCATACACAAAAGGAGGGATCTTATTTTGAGCGATTATTTAGACATGCTCGCCAGTTTCGGCGTCTCAGGCGCCCATCCTGGCGGGATGGGACTGACAAAAGCGGTACTCGCCAAAGCTGATATCGATCCGGAGCTTCCGATTCTTGACGCAGGCTGCGGAACCGGGCAGACTGCCGCCTACTTGAGCCACCTGCTGTTTCCTGTGTCCGCCCTTGATTCGGATGCGGTCATGATTGATAAGGCAATAAAAAGATTTGAAAAAGAACGGTTATCCATACCTGCTTTTCACGCTTATATCGAAGAAATGCCTTTTCAGAACGAAAGCTTCGCCTGTGTATTAACAGAATCAGTCTTGAGTTTCACACAACTCGAATCAGCTTTGAAAGAAATCCGCCGAGTGCTGAGGCCTGGCGGCATGCTGATCGGCATTGAAGTTTCTCTTGCAAACGGCGAACTGACAGACGAGGAGAAAAAAGAAATTATGGATTTTTACGGGTTCACTCGTTTATATGATCAAAAAGACTGGGTGCGGACACTGCGCAAAGAGGGTTTTTCACAGGTTGAAATCATTCCTGCCGTCTTAGAGGACATCGCTGATCTTGAAGAAGCAGCTGCAGAGATGGATCTGTCGCCTGACATTTCTGAAAAAGCCTATCAAACGATGGAACGGCACGAGCTGCTGCTGGCAAAATATCAGCAATCTCTTGATCATATTATTTTTATCTGCCGTCTATAAATCGTCATTTACCCTCCTTCTTTCGTCCAACCTTTTCTATTCATTCCGTCATATGCTGAATAGGAATACTAGATGATGGAAGGAGCATTCAAGTGGAGCGTTACTACAGATTTTGCCAGCAGAATGTTGGCAGGGTTGCCAGAATCACCGACAGGGGCGGCCGCGTCCATGTCGGCAGAATTGTCCGTGTATCGCCAAATAAAGTCTTCATTGCCCCGATGGTCAGAAGAGGGCGCCCCGGCTTCGGATATGGATATGGCTATTACGGAGGCTGGTGGGGATGGGGTCCGGTTTACGGGCTTGGCCTTGGTTTAATCGCAGGCGTGGCGCTTGCAGGGTTGTTTTTTTGGTAAAGGGAAAGGCCGATATTCATCGGCCTTTCATTTCGCTTCTATTTCTCGGCACAGCCCTAGCTTCGTGCTCATGGCCGACGGGTAGAACGCTCTGATACTGGCCGTTCTTGATGGCTTGCAGCCCTGTCATTTTATAAATAAGAAAGCTTCCGCACGGATGCGAAAGCCCTCCCCCTTTATACCTTTTTCACTTGTTTAAAATATTCTTCAAGCGTCAGGTCGTGTTCCTTTATAACCTTCGCGGCTTTTTTGCCGACATACCGCAGGTGCCAAGGCTCATACTTATATTTCGTAATATGTTCCTTGTTTTTCGGATAGCGGATAATATAGCCGAATTTATCGGCGTTATCTTCCACCCATTTTCCGTCTTTCGTATTGCCAAATTCCTGGGAAAGAGCAAAGCCGTTGCTTCTGCTGGAAATGTCCATCGCAAGCCCTGTCTGATGCTCGCTTTGCCCCGGATAAGCCACAGCTTCTTTCGCCTTTTCTTCTCCCTTTTGGGTTACTTCATTATCATAGATCGTTTTTTGTCTGTCATAAGATCGATAGCCGGAAACAGCAACAAGATCAAGTCCTTCTTTCTCCGCAGCAGTGAACATCTCTTGCAGCGCTTCGGCGGCTTCTTTTCTGATATAGCGCTTATCGATATCCTCTGTAAATGAAAATGCGACGTCAGGCACAGTCAGATCTGATGGTGCATAATCTCCCGGAAGCGCAAATTCTTTATTGACAAGCGCCAGTATATTGTCGGGATTTTGAATCGTCGGCATGCCGGTTACTTCTTTAATTTGATTAAAGTACTTGCTTTCAAGCACAAAATCTTGATCTTCCAGATCGCTTTTTTGATCATTCGCATCCTCGCCTGCGTTTGCAGTGTTTTGCGTTTGAGCGGAGTCTGTCTGCTTCTGTTCGGTCATGGAGCATCCCGTGCCAAGCAGGACCGCGGCACTCAGCAAAGAAGCGATCGATACGTATTTGTACTTACTGTTCATCATGATCCATCCTTTTTTCCAGCGGTTAATCATCTGCTTTCCCTGTTATAGAGCCGTATCCAGCGCCAGCAGAATCATATCATTAAAAGTTGTCTGCCTTTCTTCAGCAGTCGTCTCTTCGCCTGTCAACACATGATCGCTGACCGTTAAAATCGACAGAGCTTTCCGGTCGAATTTGGCCGCTAACGTGTAGAGCGCCGTCGTTTCCATTTCGATTGCCAGCACACCGTGTTTCGCAAGCTTTTCGATTTGGCTGTCATCATTGTAAAATTGATCAGCCGTAAACACATTCCCTGCCGTAACCGGGATATTTCGTTCCTTTGCAGCATCATAAGCCGCTTTTAAAAGTTTGAAATCTGCACAAGGGGCAAAGTCGATTGATCCAAACGCCACCCTATTGATTTGTGAATCAGTGGAAGAGGTCATCGCGAGAATGACGTCTCTCACATTGACATCTTTTCTGATTGCACCGCAGGAACCGACGCGAATCAAGTTTTTGACATCATAGCTTCTGATTAATTCATTGACATAAATAGAAATGGAAGGAACGCCCATGCCCGTCCCCTGTACGGAAACGCGTTTTCCTTTATAGGTGCCGGTAAAACCGTACATACCCCGAACTTCATTATAGCACTCGACATTTTCCAAATATGTATCTGCGATGTATTTTGCACGCAGCGGGTCTCCGGGCAGCAGCACCGTTTCGGCAATTTGCCCTTTTTCCGCGCCAATATGTACGCTCATGATTATTCCTCCTGCCTTTTTCAAGCTGATTGGTGATGTTGTTGTGTAACCATCCACTCGCATTATGTATTATAAACCAACATGGTAGAAAAAGAAAATAAAGCCTCTGCAGAAAACTTGTCATGTTTAAAAAAGGACAAGCATATTTTAAAAAAGAATCATTCCGATTAAAGATCAGGATGGAGGAAAAAATATGTTTCGGTCCCTCAACAGTTATATCATAGATTTTACAGGTATTCTTGTAATCGGGATTTTAATATGCTTTGTTTCAATCGGCGGATCGCTGACGGCCGGGCTTTCTTTTCATGTGCCGGCTTCCATTCAGCAGTTAAATACGATTTTCATCAGCATTTTGATTGAGGCGCTTCCGTTTGTTTTGATCGGTGTTTTCATCGCAGGGTTCATTCAAATTTTTATTACTGAAGAACATATTCGCGCCCTAATGCCAAAAAACAAGTTTTCAGCAGTGATCGTCAGCTGTTTGCTCGGTGCATGTTTCCCGGCTTGTGAGTGCGGCATCGTCCCGATCGTCAGAAGGCTTGTTGCTAAAGGCGTTCCAATCTATGCCGGTGTCGGCTTTCTTCTGACCGGTCCGCTGATCAATCCGATTGTCATCCTGTCGACATATATGGCATTTGGCAATGATGTCCGAATGGCGGTATTAAGAGTCTCGGCCGGTTTTGCCGCCGCGGTCTTGATCGCTTTGGTCATCAGCTTTCTATTTAAGTCCAATCAACTGAAAACAGAAAGCATCGGACATCGGCATGATACGGGCCATACGAAAGCCCCTTTTTCAGAACGGCTTTTTGGTATGCTGAAACATGCGATTGATGAATTTTTTGATATGGGAAGATATTTGATTATTGGGGCTTTAGTCGCCGCTCTTGTCCAAACATACCTTCCTTTAAAATCTTTGTTCCTCATCGGAGGGGGTATGGTCGACTCCGCCTTGGTGATGATGGGGCTGGCTTACTTTTTATCGCTTTGTTCAGAAGCGGACGCATTTATCGGGGCTTCCTTCACCAGCTTGTTCCCCGCTTCCTCCATCCTTGGATTTTTGGTGTACGGACCTATGCTCGACTTGAAAAACACGATTATGATGCTGCATGTTTTCAAACCAAAATTTGTGATTTGTTTATCATTTTTGATCACGTTGATCGTCTATATTTGTGTAAAAGCCGTCAGCTTGCTATAGAGAGGAGGTTTTTGATATGGTTTTTCAGCCTCAGCAATTCTTGCGCGCGCTAATTTTAGCTGCGTTTTCGGGCTTTATTTTCAAACTCCACCATACAGGGGAAATCAACAGGCTGATCAATCCGAAATATGAATACACGAGCATGATTGCCGCGGGCGCATTCGCTTTTCTGTTTGTCATTCAGCTGTCAAGGATCTGGATCACCCGGCACGACAAGCACGAAAACTGCGGCTGTGATCATGACCATGGCCAGTCCAAGCCTTTCTTCATTAAAATGATCCATTATGCGGTGATCGCACTGCCGCTCATTACTGGTTTTACCTTTGCACCGGCCGTGCTGAATTCATCTGTTGCCGCGAACAAAGGAACAATGCTGACCAAAACGGAGCTCAATCAAGATGCTGAGAATAGCGGACATGTGACAACACCGGAGATCCAAAAAGAAAGGTCTGAATCCACTATACCGAAAACGGCCTATGACCGAAAAATGGCTCAATTTAAACAACAGAATCCCGTTGTGATGAAGGACGATATGTTTGCTGACTATTATGATGAAATCAGTGATCATCTGGATCGGTATATCGGAAAACAAGTCAAGGTCAAAGGCTTTGTCCATAAAGAAGCCGGCCTGAAAGAGCACCAGCTTGTCGTCTCCCGCTTTTTGATCACGCACTGCATTGCTGATGCAAGCCTGATCGGCTTTCTTGCCGAGTGGGACGGAGCCGAAGACTTGAAGCGCGACACATGGATTGAGATAGAAGGAATCCTCGGCAAAGCCTCATATCATGGAACCGTCATTCCGATCATTCAGGCAAAACAGCGGAAAGTGATCAAGGAGCCGAAGCATCCTTATGTTTACCCGTCGTCTATCAATATGACAGAGTAAAGATTTCCCCGGGATAAATGATGAGCTGTTTAGTCATCCTATTTTTTAGGAAGGAGGTTATCGCACAATGGGCAAAAAACAGCGAAACAGAGTAACCGGGCTGAAAAAAAACAATCACATCCCTGCAAAAGATGTGATTGCAGCGGAGGAAGCGCACGAAAAAGAGTTCAGCGCCAGAAAGCGAAAAGATACAACGTAAAAAACTGCGGACAGTGCTTCCGCAGTTTTTTGCGTTTAGGATGATTGCAGCAAAATCCGGTTGATTTTGCTCCATCCCGTTGAAAGCAGTTTATAATAAGTTTTTCCCTTTCTTCCTTCATCAATTAAAACGATATCGCCTGTAGCAAGAAATCTGGCTTTATAGTCATTCGGCACCGTGTCATATACATTAAAGGTAGAAAACGTCCGTTCCAGTGCATCTTCATGGGTTCTGCCGTTTATTTCTGTTCTGTAAACCATCTCATATCCCTTATCTTCACCAAAGCAAGGCGTTTGAAAAATCGTCACGTCATAAGCTGTCAGCTTCTTTTTAAACATTTGAAACATTAACGGCAATACGATCCCTCCCTTTTTTTATACTATTGGCGTTTTGCCAGACAAACCCTTTGACTAGTTTTGTCGAACAAGCGGGGAGTTTTCGTCAATTTTCTTGAATATGAAAAACAGCGCCAAACCGAGAGAAAATCCTGCTATAACATCAGTTGTGTAATGGACGCCGAGATAAATGCGGCTGGCTCCGATGAGTCCGGTGAAAAGGCCTGTCCAAATCAAGACTGCCGTCCTGTGCGTTTTGAAAAAAGGAACGTGCATCAAAAGGATGTATGCGATAAATGGGTACATGCTCGCCGCATTCATCGAATGTCCGCTCGGAAAGCTGAAAGACGGTTCATGTACGAGCGGATCAACCGCCGGCCGCTGCCTGGAAATCCATTCTTTTAAGGCTTCATTGACCATTCTTTCAACAAAAAAGAGCAGATAGACGTACATTGATACCGCCGCTTTTTTGCGAACGGCAAGTATCAGGGTCAAAACCAGCAGGAGCACAAGCAGGAAGGCGCTTGATCCCAAATGAGTCATCACTTTAAAAAACGGGGTGAAAAAAGGCTGCCTGACAGCCGCAACAGCCTGAGAGATGCTGACGTCGATCATTTGCACCGATTGAAAACGGATAAGGACAGCCATGATCATAAAAACCGCGGCTGAAATGATTGTTTTGTTCATGAAAAGCCTGCGCCTCCTTGAATTGTCTCGTAAAACATTGTACACCCCGACTCTCGCGCAGGGCAATATATGATAAAAGACCGAAGGCAAGCAGCCCTCGGTCCTTATCGCTTAATCCTCTATATGCTCATCTATCATACATTTTGCAATCAAATAATCAAAGGTGATATCGGCAATTTCGAACAGTTCATCACCGCTCGGTATGTAGCCTCTTCTTGTCAGCTCAAGATAAAAAAAATCAGCGATTTCTTCTGTATCTATCATTAATTCAATTTCTTTCATTTTGATCGCCTCCTTATTCTGATGTATGAGCTGGCCGTCAGATTTATAACCGGTTTGTCATAATGTTTGTCCCTGGTCATATACATGTTGTAACAAAACAAAGCCGGAAGGGGTAGAGAAAATGATCCAAAAAGTGATCGAAGCACTTGACGGGGACGGTTTCGACCTGATGTTGGAAAGGGTCTTGAAAGCGATGTTCGGAATCATTTTGTTCGGCTGTTTTCCTTACTTTTTATACTTGGTGTTTTTCAGCTGAAATATTCTTTCAGACTGTTTAAAACAAATTCCATCATTTCCTTATATTCCGCATCGTGAAACATTTCATATAATACTTTGTAATCGTTATAGATATCCAGCAGTTCATCCACCACAGCAACTGCCACTTCACGCTCATGTTCTTGTTCCTCTGGATCGCCTGCAAATGGCAGAAATACCTTTTCTGTAATCGGTTCATCAAGTTCCTGTCCAGCTTCGCCGACATAATGGACAAAGAGAAGCTGATGAACAAACTGATCCATTTCGTATGTTCTGAGCACAAGGGTCAAATCTTCTTCTTCTGTCTCAAGCCATTCTCCGTCTTTCAAACGGGTCAGTTCATAAATGATGTCTTCCCAGCCGTCATCTACATATCTCCAGATTTCCGTTCTGTGTCCGGTGATCTTAAACAATTCTTTGCCGTAATCTTTTACATACACGACATCCCCGATTAAAAATTCATATTCGATATCAAGCTTTTCCGTATCGACGATAACCCCATCATAATCTTTATAAAGCTCTAAAGAAGACTCAAAATAAAGAACTTCATTTTGATTCACTTCATAAAGAAAATGCTTATCGATTTTATGAACTTTCGTAATCGTTCCGACCGTTCCGTACATGACGACGACGACAACATCCCCGACTTTATATTTAGGCGCATTTGGCTTCATTTTGATTCCCCCTTGCCTTAACACTTCCGTCTTACGCTTATCGTATGCACTAGGCTGTCAATTCGCATGGGCAAGGATACAGCGCATTGGTGAGTTTTCCGAAAAACCTAGAAGTGCGAGGGGCGCGCAGCTCAAGTAAGAAAGCCGCAGCTCTTATGTCTGCGGCTTTCTTATTGCTTTGTTTCCGATATATATTTTTCCCAAGCCTCATCAAATGTCGTCATTGACGATAAATAATCTCCATTGAGTTCAAGATACGAACTGATTTCATCGTAATGATTTGATGTTTTCGGAAATCCGTGATCAAGATAGGCGTGATTGGCAAATTCGTTGATCGCGTCTTTCGGCTTTGGATGGCGGTGTTTCATTAAATAATGATAAAAAGATTTCACGGTTTCCCCTCCTGTCCTCTTTTGATGTATTATTATACAGCCCGCCGGGAAAATTACAAACAAAATCGCTTTGCCCATGCAAAAAGCCGGCCAAAAGCCGGCTTCATGAAGAGAAATCAAAGTAATTGCGCTTGAGGATCCGCTCTGTTTTCATCAGGGTGTCGAACGATACAGACAACGGCAGTTTTTTCGTATCGATCAGAAGGAGCTGGTTTTCAATCTCTTCGATGACGGCGTCTTTCTGATACACCATCCCGCAGCTACGGCATTTGACTGCGGGAGTATGGGTAATTTCAATCGCTTTCATTCCGTCAGGAAGCTCCCAATAAACGGTTGTCTGATCGTGCTCAGCTTTTACTTCCTCGCACCAGTCGCACCTGTTCATTGCGTTTGCCCCTCAGCTTCGCTGTCTTTTTTCTGCTGAGCGAGAAATTTCTTTTCTTTTAATTCATCCCGCTTGGCCCGCCGGCTTTTCAATGTTTCATGATCAGGTCTGTCGGAATAGCTTTCCCTTCTTTTTAAGCGGGCTAAGCCTTCAGGTGTATAGGACGTGCTTTGATCTTCAAATATCGCTGAGATTCCGATCTGCTCTTTTTCTTTCATCACTTCAGGATAGATTTCGGCGAAATAATCATCGGCTCTGCCCGGCACATAGTTCTCAGGCTCGGGATATGACGAAATGACGCCTTCAAAATTGCGGAGCACGACTTTATCAGGACTTTGCGAAATCAGATAGTTTGGCTGAATGGCGATTTTCCCGCCCCCGCCAGGCGCGTCAACGACAAAGGTCGGTACAGCGTTTTTTATTTCATGTAAAAGATGTGTTTACCATCTGTAAGCTATTTTAATAATATACAACTTTATCTGTATGGGGAAAATTGTATGTTTCTTTTGAGTGTTTACCTTTTTCTTTCTAAATGAGAATAAGACTTACTTCCTTTGCAAATACTTTGCTTGTTACTTAATTTCAAGGAGAAAGTATTTTATGTATTTTACAAAAGCGATAAGGAGTGTTTTAATGGGAATCTTAAGTGGAAATCCAACTGATGAACCGATGCACTATGGTGAAGTTTTTGGTGCATGGTCATTTCTTACAACTGCTAAAGGAATGGTTGCATGTTATCAAACACAGTTGAATCATGCTGGTGATGGAGACCTGCAAAAATTACTTGAAGAAGCCATTCAGGGAGGACAGCAAGAAATTAAACAAATTGAAACTTTATTAAAACAAAATGGTATCGGTTTACCCCCAACTCCTCCTGAACGGCCTAAAGCATGTTTAGACGATATTCCAACTGGAGCACGTTTTCAAGACCCAGAAATATCAGCTTCTTTGTCTAAAGACATCGCTACAGGATTAGTTTCATGTAGTCAGATTATGGGTCAATCAATTCGAGAAGATATAGCTATGATGTTCGGGCAATTTCATGTTCAAAAAGCAGCGCTTGGAGCAAAAGTTCTTCGACTTAATAAAGAAAAAGGATGGTTAATCCCGCCACCATTACACCATAGTAAAGCTGAAGATTGTTAAATTGCCTCCCAATTTTTAAAGGAACAATGGATTTAATCCACTGTTCCTTTCAGTTTAAGTCTATAATATAAATTTATAAAAGCCTCGGCCATGAGATCATAGTTGGGTTCATTTTTAAAACTTAGAATGCAATTTGGGCTGCTTTCTCTTTCAAGTTCATACTTTACTCCAGGGACATATTTCAATAAGCATCACCACCCTTTTTCAAAAGGGTATGCGATCTCAAACTTGTCTCATTACTATGTCGTTTTATAAGCTCATCACAGAGCTTGTTCAAATAATATGTATAATTGACTTTTTTCTTCATCCATCTGACTTCGGTTCCAATCTCTTCACAAATCTTGATCGGTATACTTGATTTATTCACTTTGTTCTTATATGTATGTTTTAACTGATTTTCAGCTATGTTTTATATGTAAGGAAATCATCAATATGTACAAAAAAAACTTTGTTTTCAGGTTCCCTGAACTGAAACAGAAACCCAGGCATCACATAATCGAATTTGGATGCTTCTTTTAGGTATTTGATTTGTTGACTCTTTATAATTTTCTCGCTAAAAGAGAAGGACTTATTCTTTGTTGATTTCAACTCAACAGGAAACAGGAACCCTTTATAATGTAAGAAGCAATCATATTTATTCTTGGATACTGCCGCCCCTTTCTTCAAAGACATGGGGTTGACATCTTTTATTCTGTAGAAGAAGATCCTTTGGTCTTTTGCTGATTTTTCTACGTTTACTTCAAATACTTTACCTTGATTGCTTGCCAATCAACCACTCCTCATACTTGTGCAATCATATGTTGCAGCAGTGCATATTGAGTTACATTGATGTTCCCTGCCACAAGATAATCTGAAGAACGTTGAACAAGAGTCATATTTAAATATTCGCCACCATAATCCCACATTGTCAAAAAAGCACACGGATACAGTGTCATTCCATGAAGATCTTGGTGATTATACAAATTGGTGATCATTCGTCTGCTATATGGGTTGTTTTTTAGATCCCAAATCAACCTGTCAATCTGATTGAAGTATCCTTCTTTGTATTGATGTTCATACTTCATTTGTCTTCCATAAGCTAAACCAAGATTCCCATCTTCATTAGCTCAGCTACGCCAATACTTAACTCCGTATTTTTCTTCTAGCAACTGTACATCGTTAGATTAATCTTGATAAATCCAAAGAATTTCTTTCAGTCCTGATTTGAAAGCTGTTGGCCGTAAAGTCGCAATAGGAAATTCTTCTTGCAAATCATACTCATTTAGAACCCCAAAGCATTTTAAAGTATATGCTGGCGTTTCGTCCGACCACTTAGTGCGAATTTTTTGCCCCTTATCTGATTTTCCTTCAAACAGCACTTTGTCTAAATTAGATTTCAAAACTGAATCTGCAGCATTTATGATGTTAGGCCTCTCCCTTCAACTCATTTATTAGTTCATTCATCTGCTCCCTAACACCATTCGTAACAGCCTCAGGAAGTTTTTTAATTCGATCATTGATCGTTTTGTTTCCTACATTGCGTATTTGTTCAGTCAAGTCTTTATAAGCCTCCAAAGCCAAGTCGCCTATTTCATTAAACTCCTCCTGGTTTTTTGTAAGACATCGATATGCAGCTCATCTGACTCCTCAATACAGTAAGTGTTTGTTCGAGTTTCTCAATCTTCTCTAAATGGTGCTTAATTTGCTTCGTTTTATTCATTTTGCACCTCCTCAATAATAGCGATAAAAGTCTTCTTTTATAGAGATGCTTATTTCATCGACATGTCAAGCCTTAATATGGTAAAATCGGTGACAATGTTAAAACTATAAAAATATAAGAAGGGGAGGATTAAAATGTATATGAGTATTATTATTTTAGCATCCATGCTTTTATGGGGCGCATTAACCCATGAACTAAGTAAACCTTCAAAAAAGCAAAACAACCGAAAAATTGCATCTTTGATATCTTTAGGCTCTTTATCAACTTTAGTTATTACTATTTCGCTTTTTCAAAACCTCTCGTTTTAAAATTTGTTTATAACTAAATCCTCCGTATTAAATTATTCATTTTTGAATACGATAAGTTATACCTTGGCCAACCTCCATGATTAATTTCCTTCAGAAAATCAGCCAAGGTTCTTTATTTACTTAGTCCCAGTTGAGCCGTGTCCCCCACGGTTTTCATTGCCTAAATGATCAACTTCAACTAATTCAATTGTAGGCATCTTCTTCATGATTCTAAATTGGCAAATCCGATCCCCCTTCTCAATTTCAGTGTCTCTCAACGCATAAGCCGGGAAGAACCAGAAATCGTCATCTCCTTTGTATGACTCGTCAATCACGCCCATTGAATTTGTCTGAATGACACCGAAATTTTTATATGTACTTGAACGAGGAACAACATGAGCTTCATACCCTTCAGGCAATTCCATCGCCACTCCGAGGGGAATTAATTTAAACTCATTCTTTGGAATAGATACATCTTCCGCAGCTCTCAGATCAACCCAATCACCCTGTTCGATTTTTGAAATTCGTGCTTGTGTTTCATCTACATATTTGATTTTGATTTGAAGTGTCATTTTTTCGATCTCCTTTTGTTTAGGTGTTTTTTTTAATTGGCATGAAAGGAACTCCAGCAATTGCGTTCAGCCCTTTTTCAAATGGAAGATAAAGTGGTTTCTTCATTCTGGTGCTTTGTTTTGTTTTTCCTAAGTTGTTAGATCCGTACATCGTAATAACTTTTCCCTCAAGCCCTTTTGCTACTACAGAAATCTGAGGATTAAAAATGTTTAAAACCATTAACATAACTCCTTTTAAATAGTTTAATAGTGTTTTCTTAACTGCAATTAATTATTAGAATGGCAGATCATCTTTAGAGATTTGTTTAGAAGGACTTGTACTTGCTTTTCCTCCAAATCCCGTTTTCTTCTCATTTTTATTATTTTTTTTGCTGTCGCTCTTCGTTTTCTCTAATTGAAGCTCTCTCTCAGTCAATGCTGCTTTAACTGCTTCAGCGTCATAAGCTGCTTTATCGTCTTCGTCATATGGCTCAAAGCCACCTGTAATTAAGAATTCGCGCTTTGTATTATATGTAATGTTTTCTTTGTCTTTCCCAAATGCCGATTCTTGAACTGTCACTTTCATTTCTTTAAAATTGATGATATTTCCGAATACCTTAACAGTGTTCCCCTTTTCATAATTGTTTTCTACATAGTCAGACCCCTCTTTTGTTACCGTGAATGTAAAGGAAATAATCTTTCCTCCATATAGAGGTACGTACCCTTCCAATAAAACTCTTCCCGTTTCTTCCCCTTTCACTTTTTCTTCTTTAACCCCTTTTACGAATAATTCAACTTCAAATTCTGCTCTCGGATTGTATTCTTCATCTGATTTTAGGCGGTTAACAAAGTTAGTGGACAATTGCGGGAACGACTTTAAATTGTCTTGGACATAGTATTCATTCAATCCAATTTTCCCTTGTGTTACTCTAACTTTGTCAGCTTCTTCTTTATCATGAGTAGCTGCAGACTTATAGGGTTGCATTATTGGACAGTGGAGTCAGTAGTTCTTTGTCAATTTTTAAGAATAGTTCAATAATTTCATATGATGCTATAAATAACAAACCTACTACTACAGATTCTTTAGGTCATGGCACAGCCTTAGCCAGTATCTTAATAGCTCCTGCTAATAAGCAAACAGTTCATGGAGTATCACCTAAAGTGAAATTATTTGATGTTAAGGTACTTAACGATAAAGGAGGTGGTGACGTTGATGATGTAATTAACGGAATCAATTGGAGTATTAAGCAGGATGTTGACATTATTAATCTTAGCTTTGGTTTTCAAAAATATGACAAAAGGTTAAAACATGCTATTGACAAAGCAATCGAGAATAATATTGTAGTTATCGCTTCTGCTGGTAATACATTGGGTCTTTCAACAGATTATCCTGCAAAATATCAAAATGTCATATCTGTTTCTTCTGTTGATAAAAACCTAAAAAGAGATAAATTTGCAGCTAAAGGTAAAGTTGATTTTGTTGTACCTGGCGTTCAGGTTCCTGTTTTAACTCCTTTAGGTAAATTAGAAACTGTTAATGGTACATCATTTGCAACAGCTTATGTCACAGGTATAGTATCAAATATCCTATCTAAAAATCCAAAGTTAGAAAGACAAGATGTCTTAAAAATTTTAAAGAGCACAGCAAGAGATTTGGTTAAGATGAGGAGTATGGTTACGGGTTAACGCAATATAACTAAGAAAAAGGAGAATCAAGATTGAAGTATTTTATTAGCTTCTTGTTAGCTGTTTTTGTATTTTATAACGTAGGAACAAGTTTTGCCTCTGCAACAACAAATCAAACACAAGACAATAATGAGGAAGATGAAGACCTAATTAATAGTGAGGAAATAGAATCTGAAACAGAAGATTTTTTTGGTGAGTCTGTCGATGATGATAATGTTAGCATAGAAAGCCAAGTCGATGGTGATGAAGCAAATATTGAAACAAAGATTGAAACAGATGATTTATCGGTTGACGGTGAACTAGAATTAAATTTAGAAACTAGTGAGATGATAGTTTCCGCAGAAGCAGAAGATGATAACGGTACACTTTTCCAGGGCGATTTTGAAGTGGAATTACAAGATGTAAATGATGACGGAGATTTTATTGCAACTTTAACCGATACTGAAACAGGAGAAGAATTTAAAGTAAATACTGCTGAAGTTCAAGCCTCCTGGTATCCTTTAGTTGTAATTGCTATTACTGTTGCACGTATTGGCATTAAACAAGCTATTAAGAAATTTGGAAAATCCAGTGTTAGCAAAGCAACGAAAAAGTATGGTAAAAAAACCTCCGCGTCTAAAGCCGTAAGAAAAGTAAGTATGTCGAAATTAGATTCTCATTACAAAAAGCACAAAAAAGAGTTTGGCAATATTTCCAAATCTCATATTTGAATAAAGCACGAACTTTTTTAGGGAAAGCTACTAGCAAAACAGTTCTCCAAAAAAGAAGTAAGAAAAAATTCAATGGAAAATATCGTTATTATAAGTATAATAAAAAGACCAATGAGTTTTTAGCAGTAGAACGACAAAAGGATAAGGATGTGATTATTACATATTTCAAGCCAAAACATCCAAATAAAAAAGCTGGTTATGAATATTATAAACGTCAATAATGTAGATAATAAATAAATGGGGGATCAATGTTGGAAAAAGAATTATATTCCTGTCTAGTATGCGGATATAAAGGATTAAATGAAAATCTTTTATGTAATGGCGAATATCAAAAAACATTTGATATTTGTCCATGTTGCAATTTTGAATTTGGCTACAGTGAAGATCATGATGTGAGTTTAGGCTTTATTGTAACTCCAGATCATTTAATTGAAGCTGCATTTCAATTGTATCGTAAACAATGGATAGAGGCTGGAATGAAAATAGCACATCCTGAAGATATTCCAGAAGAATTAAAAAATGGCGAGTGCTTAAAATTTGAAGTTTTATTAAAACAATTGAAAAGCCTGAATCTTGACATAGAAAACCTGGATATTGACGGCTTTAATTAATATCAAAACAACTTAGAAAAAGCCCTTAGGGGCTTTTTCTTATCTACATCAAAATACTCTGTAACTGGTATCATTCAAATATCTTTACGGATATTAAAAAGGATATGGGATACTCTCGTGAATCACTCCCCCACCGTTAGTTCACTTCCAATTCTATTAAAATGACAGTTTTAATTTAATAGCTCTGTCGGATGACAGAGCTATTAATACACTATTGAGTGTGCGCAAATGCAATAAAATCTCTGAAAGGCTTTGTCATCTTGGGACCACCGTTCACATCACCATACCAGGCATTATGTACGCCAATTATTTGACCGCTTGTATTAAATAATGCTGAACCTGATTGTCCATTGTACGTATCAATTGTATAATATGCTACATTTTTTGATTCGGAAGCGACTTTTCCTGCCATTCTGTATTGTGATACTGCACCATCTCTATCATTAAGATCTCCTGGATAACCAGTAATACTAAAGTATACTTTTCGTCAATTGCGTCTTTGTTGCTGGCTGTGTCTCTGGACTTTATTTCTATGTCAAAATAAAATGTAATGTATTACATCCAAATGATGAAAAAGACCAACCATAAACTCATGGACTGGTCTATTTTAATTGTTCTTAAATACTCTAATAAAGTTTAGCTGAGCTTTATATTTTAACATTCGGTCTCAATTTTAAATTGCTACTCTGTCAGCAACATAATATGCTGTATTTATTGATTGGACATAGGAAGACCCCACCACACCAACTGCACCTAATAACAGAATAGAACAAATCAATAACTTAGCTTTCATGCACTATCCCACTCCTTTGTATTTGTCTTCTCGCCTCAACTACCCTGCGATAAAACTCAAGTGAATCGTGTAGCATATCTTTCCCCTGTAGAAATTCAGCCACGATGACTCCGTACTCTTCTATGTCGGCGTACATCCCTTTCTTATTGAAGAACTCAAAGGATTCTCGAACTGCATCAAGGTCAAATGATAAGTACATTCCGTAAATCATCTTCAGCTTTGCAAGGAATTCTTGATCCCCAAACTTTTGAGCCCACTCCTTACCTTCGAAGTACTGATCTTCTGCTTCAATCCACTTCTCTTGCTTAGCTTTAACATGTGAAATGTTAAACAGGGCTTTTGGTAAAAAGCTGTGCTTTTCATTTTTATAAAGTTCTGCAGCCTTTTGAAAATGATTTTCTGCTTTGTAAAGTTCTTCAAGTTGATTATAACATATTCCAATATTTAAATGTGAAGAACCGATTAAATAATCTACTTTCAGCTCCTCTGCATCTGCCAGAGCTTTATTAGTATGATTCAGGGCTTTCTCAGGATTCATTTTATCTAACCAGTTACCAGTCATCAAAAATTGACATTGTACCCTACGCTGACCATATGTAGGCTGTTTCAAATAAAGTTTATATGCATGATTAGCATAATACATTGAAAAATATGTTTGTTTCATATAGTAATAAATTTCTGACAATTTGAAATAAAATTCAGCCTTCTCAACTTCATCGCTTTCAAATGAATTCAACTGATTTTCAGCATTCTGATAGTAACCCAAAGCATGGAGCAGTTCCTTTTGTCTGAAATGGTACATTCCTGTGAAGAAATAATAATAATATTCGAGCATTCCATTTAAGTTTTTTCCACCCTTAGTTTTTTCCCTTAACTCTTCATAATGAACCTCTATATCTCTTGCTGCATCTGGACAAAGGTAATCAAGCATCAATTTATGACGGAATTCTAGCAATGAAAAATAGATAAGAACATCCTGGTTTTCTTCCATTATAGCTATCTCTTGTTTGACCTCAGATTTCATTTTTTCAGCTTCATCAACCCAATTATTTTTAAGGGCAACATACCAATAATTCATTTTCGTTGCGACTAAGTCATATGGTATTACACTTTTATCGACCAAAATAAAAACCCCTTTCTTCTCTATTTTTTAACTTATTTCATTGCCTATGTTTTTGAAATATTCGGTATTTAAAATGTGAATTTTCTTACAATTTTAAACTTTCCTCTTTACCCCTCATCAATTCTGAGCGCTTGGTTTTGCTCAGTTTCGTAAGGGTTAAAATAGCGATACCAGCAAGAATTTCAATCAGTCCGCCAAAAGCGATGACTTTTCCCGCACCAAAAGCAGTAGCTGCATATCCGCTGATTAAAGCTCCTAATGGAACCATCACATGGGAAATCATTCTAATGACAGCAAATACTTGCGGCTGATCTTCATCTGCAACTGAGGTTTGAATAATGGTATGTTCGGGTACATTTATAGCACTGATTGTTGCCCCCAAAACAAATGCTGCGAGAAGAAGTAATAGCAATAGTGAATTCATGCCTGTAATGAAAAAAGCAGTTCCTTCTACAATCCCAGCAGTTACAAACAATAGCCCATATCGGTTCACCCTTACTTTCGTTAAGATGAACCCCATTAAAAAGGCTCCTGATGCTGTTGCAACTCTTATGAAAGAATGAATGACTGATCCACCGTCTAAATCTTCTGAAAGATAGATCGCCGAGAGCGCCTCCCAAGGAGCAGAACCTAGATTCAAAAAAATACAGTATACAGCTAATGGAAGCAAAATATGATGATTTCGAACAAGTATGAAGCCTTTTTTTAGCTTTTTCAAATATGTACCTTTTGGTTTTGGTTCATGAGAACTGTCATCTTTTAAGCTGTATTTAATAAAGAGAACTAAACAAGCTGAAAAAATGTAAAATGGAAATATAATAAGCATTGTATAAGCCGCCCCAATTACGGCAATCAATATGCCGCAAATCATTAACGAGATCAATTTTACAATTTGGGCTGAAGATTCTATGGTGGCGTTGGCTTTTTGAATAAGATCACTCTTAACAATTTGCGGAATCATGGAGACAGATGCAGGATCATAAGAAGCCCCAGTTGCCGAATGTATCAGCATTAATGAAATAATGAACCATAATGGTGAAAATCCGTTAAAATAAAAAATTGGAATGATGAGCATCAGTGAAGCTCTAGTCATATCTGCAGAGAACATCCAGAACTTAAGAGTTTTTGTTCTCATTAAAGGTGAAATTAATGGTGCTATCAAAGCTTGTGGAAGAAGGGTGACAGCTATTAACATACCTGTTCCGACAGCCCCTTTTCCATCTAAAATGAGAAACCACAAAATAGAAGTAAAAGCAAAGCTGTCTGCGATTATTTTCACCATTTTAGAGCCAAAAAGAAAGGTGAAATTCTTTTTCCAAACACTGTTATCACTATTCATTTCCCAAAAAATCCCCCCTTACAAAAATCCCTCATTTTTACAATCTCTATTTCATGAGCATATCCTATTTTTGGTTTTTGGGTCAAGGTTGAAGAGAAATAATTTAAGAAATATTAAGGTAAGCAAGGGATCGCCCTTTCTCACAATCCTTCATCATATAAAGTTTTAAAGCCTCTTTCCAATACCTCGAACGCCCCTCTTTGATCCCCCCTTCTTCAGTTTTAATATAGTAATGATATTCAACAAACATGTCATCACTTGTGACAGTTTCTTGGATCTTTGTGTTTTGTTTTCTCAAATAATCATTGGTTTGTTTCCTTAGCAGCATCAACTTTTTTAATTTGCCCTCATAGTAATCAATGAGCCCATTGTTTTGATTAGATTCTGCTTTAGAAATTCTTGTTTCCATAGCGGAATGCATAAATCAATTATGATTTTCTCATGGATTGCATCAGCAAGTTCATCGAAAATAATTGGTCTCATAGCCTCATCACCTTGAAATCGAATTTACGTTCTCATTATACACTAATTTATTTCATCAAAACAAAAAGCCCTTATTCAAAGGACTTTTCATTCTGAATGGCATATTGACCACGATATGGTTTTTTCACTTCAGGATGGTGTTTCATAAGACCGCCCATGAAAGTAGTCATATTTTTAATTTTCATACCAGTTTCTTTTTCAATTTCTGTCCGGAGTCTTGCTCCTCTAATACCCTCTTCTTGCTTATTCAATATTTTTAATGCTTCCTCTCGCTGTATAGAAGTTTTAGACCTATGAAGTGTTTGTGTTGCTGAGTTTAACGGAGATACGTTATTTGTTGGAAGAGATTGCTGATTTGAATATTTGGTTTGTTTCAATTTTTGGGCTGTAGCACCAGCCAAATTGATTAATGAAAGCTTTTTGTTAATTGTAGGATATTCAACGTCTTTTCCATCCAAGTCGCGTAGCTTAGAATAGATGTTATCACGTTCTTTTTGGATTTCTTGCATGACAGTAATCTCTTTATCATTAAGCTGTTCCAGTCTCAAACGTAAAGCTTCCCTTTCCATTTCATTGAACATAATCTCACCTCCTAAAACAATTATTTAATTTTAGTTTATAGGACTTTTTTAACTTTAACAATTGATTTTTAATTTATTTTTACAAAAAAGCCCGTCTCATAATTTCCCAAAGAAAACCCCACCCTAATATAGGATGAGGGTTTTTTAATCACTCTTCATCGTCCTAATCTTCGTCTTCTTCCCAAATTTCTTTTTTCTCTTTTAGCCTTTCAAAAAGAAAAGTTAAGAAATCTTGTTCAACAGTTCTTCCATAACCTGCTTGAGTTGCCCAAACAACAACAGGACATTCTCCATCAACCATTTTATTCGTATCAAGGCAGTAGGCAAAGATATCGACATCCTCTATCACTACTAATCCTTCATTTAGGTTGTAAAGCTCTCTATACTCTTTAGTTTTTTCAACTACAGATGCACTTACCAGATCGTAGCCCAAAATGTTAGCAGCATAGACACCTCCCGAACCATGCTTTTTTAAAAACCATCTATAACTCTCTGGAAGGTTGACATTAAGTTCATTTTCAATAAATTTAACCTTTTCTTCAGAGACTCCTCCTGTAATAGTTGCATGGTCTTTGTTTTCATCAATTAATTTTTCTACTTTTTCGTAAGTCAATACATAACACCTCTAGTCCCTATTTTCATATTGCTTAGCTCTCCATTTCCAGTACCTGTTTCGGATTTGAATAATAAAAACCTTGATAGCAACTGCCTTTCAAGGTTTTTTGAAATGCATTAAATTTTTGGAATATCAACCATACTTCCTGGTGACTTATCAAGTAAAATATCGGGAATATTCGGGTTATTTTTTTTCAACTTAAACTTTTGAACCTTTGTTAATTCAGGGTCGAATGAAATATTCTGAGATTTAAACTGCAAATTTATAAGCCTATTATAAATTTGGACTAAAAAATCCTTCCACTCTTCTAAAGTAGATGTTTTAACATCGTCTGGATTTTCCAACATACGATAACCATCTGCACAATGAAACATTAATAACCCTGTCCCAAAATCGCAATTCTCATTTTCAAGGATTGCTTTTGGAGTATCAAAGCCGCTATTCCAATTATAATTTGCTGCATAAACATGAAGAATCAAAGGGTTTGCAATGTTACTTATCTGGCTTATTGCACTGTCTTTCTCTGTATTGTAAAGCAACTCTTTGAGAAATTTAATCTTTCTCTTTTTCATCAAAACTTTTTCTCCCAGACCATTTTTCATTCCTAATTATCCACATCAGTTTATGGGTTTAAAACCTCGAATGATCTGCCACTCAAGGTTTTATAATTAATCTTTGAATCTGTCAGGAATTTTATTTCGCCATATTAATAGCAACTCTCTAAATTGATCGGTTTCTATTGAGTTTTTATAAGGTTCTTCAATCATAAAAGGATTTTCAACAATTGTCACATCTTTTTTTATGAATACACTTATAGCATTTAACTGAATTTCAAAATTTTCATATGTTCCTTTTAAAACCTTATCAATGCATTCTATATACTCATTAGCCTGTTCTTCCCTTGCAATATTTTCAATGAAGTCAGAAAAAAGACTAATTTCTGCCGGCAAAACTATTCGCAAATATCCTAACGGATCTCTTTTAAATTCGTATAAATATTTCATTAGTTTTTCATCCTCTTTGGAAATTATTTTATATATAACGGATATGCTGTAGCAATTGAGCCGTCTTTATTCAAATACATCTCTATATCAATCCCTGATGAACTTTTACCTACATATTTATTTCGGCCAATTTGTTTCTTAGACTGATATGCTTCATTAATTGCTTTTAATACATCAGCGCGGTTCCACTCTCTTGGGAAGAAACTTGATTCTGCTAATTTTTCAACACCGTCAACCTCAACCTTCGCCATAAAAACCCCATTTTTATCAGATTTGGTTTCAGTTCCAGGTATAATTTACCACCCATCATACTTTCATGATGATAATAACCTACAGCTTTTCCACGCCTATTTATTTCTCCATGATAAATGTGTTTCATGGTACCTGAAGTGTATTTGTCGTTACCTTTAGTTAAATCTGGCACGGAGTCGAAATTTCTAAAGTAGTGGGAATATAAGTAGAGGTGCTACAAACCTTATGCAAGAGTGGTTACTATAACAAACAGTTTACTTGTCCCCATGTTATAAGAAAAACCTTTATTGGGTCTCAAGTCAAAAAGGGCTCGGAAGTTCATCAATTCATCAACGTAAATACAACAACCTTTTGGAAATACTCAGGAAGTGCCATCGCTACATGGGCTGGAAAAAAGCCAACTATTAGAACGTTAACTTGGACTGAAGGATTATACCTAACAAATATGAAGGGTATGTTTTTCCCCTCCAACTACACAGATAAGCAATCAGGATTAAATATATTAGCCCCACCTAATGCGTTTATTAAATGGGTGCCAAAAGAATGTGGAACTAAAGAACGCGAAGCGTATAGGGATTGGTATGATAAAAAATATGGAAAAAAACTTGGACAAAATTTGAGATTCATCATCAACTACCTAGGGAGTATGGCGGAGGTAATCAGACAAGCAATTTAATTCCAATCGATGCGAATTTTCATAGGAAAGAAGTAAATCCATGGTGGGCTTCTTATTCAAAAAAGAAGTAAAACTGTAGATGAAGACTCCTTTTTGGAGTCTTCTTATTCTGAAACCAGTTTATAATACTCTTGGATATTCGGACTCACTTCCCAATATTTCGTCCCGTTAGAAGACACTAACATATCAAACCATATCTCAAAATTAGAATCTAAGTTAACCGCATCTTCTATAGCATCAATGGAATCTAGATATAACATATAACCTAATCCGTTTCTTGATTTGTTTGTGTCTATGACATATCTTCCGTCAAAATGATATCCAATTAGGACGTATCCCTCGGGGAAATCTTGAACTTCGTTATATTCAATGATTCCTTCTATGTTAAGTATTTCAACGCCATCAAACATTTCCATCCCATTGTGTTGCAACAAAAACTCTTTATAATCATTAGGAAAAGTAACACCTAACTTCTTTTCTAAGTCGCTAATTGCTTGAGGACTTGCTGGATCTTCGAAATGAAAAGTAGCATCTTCCATGACATACCCCCCATGATGGAACATAGGGAATGTACCATATTTAGAAACTGCTTTCTTAATACCATTTAGAGTCATTTGAACTAACTTTCCTTCTTCCATAAAAGCTCCTCCTTTGTAAAGGATCTCACTAAATTTTACCACGCAAAAACATTTAATAGCGAAATTTTAAATGGACACCAGTTTTTTATTAAGACACGATCTTATTCATAATAGAAGCAGCATCAGTGGTGAACAAAATATAAGTGTTATTTGCTGTTTTTATCACTACTCTATCCGTAGATCCATAAGGAAACCCAATCCTTACTGCGCTTTTCTCCTCTCCCCCATAGTTCGGGTAAAAAAACACATCGTTTATTTCTTTTATTGGAATTTCAATTTTGGATAACTACCAACTGATAATTAAGTTTTCATTTGATTTTTCAACTTTAATCCCTAACATCATCACATTCCCCTTTTGGCTATGGATTCAGTAAAATTTAACATACCATGAAAAGTTCTTAAACTGAGATGCAAAGATATTAAAGAATAATTAAATTCACAATAATTGGATACAGAATACTTTATATTTAAGATGTATTCAAGCTGCTTTCAGGTTTAATAAAATGAGGATTTTATCGGGAATACACAAGCATCTCACATTCCTCTGTTTTATGTATCATGCATAAATGAAGCTTAAGTGTTAAAAACTAAAATTTAATAAGAGATATATCAAAAAACATCTAGAGGAGGCTAGTCAATGGAAAGGGAATTAATAAACGTCTATCTTTTTAGAACAGGTGAGGCATATCCAATATCAATTAAGCACATGACTTTCTCGGACTTTAAAACTTTTCATCAGTACATAGAACAGTATGGCTTAAATTATGATGTCCCCGATTCTGACGAAAGGGAAAAATACACCATAAAAGAAGTCGATTTTACTTTAGTCAAAAAAGATGTCAAGACTAAAGTGTTTGAGGTATACATGACCTTTAAAAAGAGGGAATAGTATGTAGATGTTTTATTTTAGGTGTGGTTGAAAAGGGAAAAGAGGACTTTTTGAAAAAAGAAGCTTGTCTACATTTTGAAGCGCACCTACGGTTGTAGGTGCTTGACATTAAATGCATGTCATACAGGGTTTGCATTTACCTATTGGCGTTACACACCCTGGAACATCAGGGTCATCAGGGTAACAGCCGTCCTGACAGAAACAGATTCCCCAATAACAGTATTTGAAATAATTTTTTACCCTTCGACTACCAGGCGGACATTGTTCACATGGATTTAGGTAGTTAAAAGAACTGTAAGCGTGGTTATTATACATGATACCCCCCTTTTCTTTTTATTTTATTCGGGGTATTTGTCCTTGTATTGCACTCTTGCCTATTGTTTTAGATTTTGACTTTATAAATTAATGTATACAAGACACCTATGTTTACGCATTATCCCCTTCTCCTTTGTAGCGTATAAATAATCCCTGCCTCAGAACGGTTTTCAACATATTACTCTATAAATAAGGATTTAAAAAGAAAAACCCTTCTTACTCAAAGTTTTTTCTTAAAAGTTATTTTAGCCTTCATTCAATAAATTCAATTTCAATTTCAAATGGATATTCTTTTCTTTCTATGTTTCGGGTTGATTTTTTAAGCAGCTCTGGAGGTAAAACCCTGGTGTATACTATCTTCTGAATAAACGTTTTTAATGAATTATTTACTTCTTCAGTGTCCATATTAGGAAGTTTCTCAATAAGTCCGATAATACTCATAAGGCTATTTATTTGGTCGTCTACATCAATATTGTTGATTTTTTCTTTCTGAGAAGTAATCGTTGACTCAGTATGGTTAATCTCATCGATTAGCTCCTGTTTTTTGTTTCGTAACTCCTCATCATTGAAGATGCCTTTTAACGCTAAGTCTATTAATTTGTCTTGCTGCTCATTTAAATCTTTTAATTTCTTTTCTTGTTGTTTTATTTTCCGCTTGATATCTGTTTCTACTCCGGCTTCTTTTTCTTGCTTAAGCCTTTCCACACTTTTCTCAAGCCTTTTCTTAAAATTGGGGAGCGCTTTTGCGACTTCTTCTTCGACTAATTCAAGTTTGATTCCGCGGTTAGGGCACTTTTCTCCGTTATATAAATGATAACACCGCTGTATCACATAGCCTGTACTGCTTCTGTCGTCAAAAAATATCCTCATTTTCCTTCCGCAAACTCCGCAATAGACCAAATCTTTAAGCATGGTAGTTCCTGTTGTGGTAGCAGGTTTTTCCCGTATTATAGCTGCTTGTTTGGCTCGGTTTACACGTTCTCTGTTTGCCCTATCCCATTCAGCTGGAGGGATTATTGCTGGATGAGCGTTCTCTACCTGAATTGTTTCTACGGGCTCGTAAACAAACTTGCCATTCTTTTTAATTTTTTTACGATCATTAAAAACAATTGTACCCTTATACGTAGGATTTTTTATTATCCTTTTAATTGTTGGAAGTTCAAATGCTTTTCCTGTAGCTGATTTATACCCTTCGGAGTTTAAAATGTCCCTGATCTTAAAGCTTCCCAAGCCTTCTGAGTGAAGTTTGAAAATGTACCTCACCACTTTAGCTTCTTCCTCATAAATTTCAAGTTTTTTTGTTTCATTGTTTCTTCTGTATCCAAAAGGAACATTCCCGCTGACATGTAATCCAGCCTTAGACATTTGTTTTTTGTTGGCCTTGCTTCTTTTACCGATAGTCCCATGTTCATGACTGGAAATCATACTTCCAACATCATAAAGAAGTCTGTCTGTTTCTGAATTTGAAAGGTCGTATGTTTGGTATGGGGTCAAAATAGGCTTGTCATAATCAATGCAATATTGTTTGACAGTCTGACTGATCAAACCATTACGTGAAATTCTTGTTAATTCAAAACAAAGTATAGCGTCAAATTTCTCAATGTCTTCAAGTAGCCTCTGTAATTCTTTCCTTTGTTCAATTTCAGATTTTCCTCCGCTAATGACCTCTCCATATTCTTTATACGTATAGCCGTTTTCGTCACACAACTCAAAAAGAATTTGACGGTGGTTCTCAAGAGTTTCGATATTTTCTCCCCTTTTTTCCTGACTTATCCTTAGGTAAATTGCAACATGTTTTATGTGATCGAATGTTCGTTTCATAAAATTGTTCCCTTTCCTCGAAGGCGATGCTATTTTATCCTTAACATGAAATAAAAAATGCAGTCGGAACTGCGTATCCGCTCGTATGCCCCCTTAAGCCTTCAATGATTTCAAGACCTTTTGACACCGGCGCTCGGAAGTGACCGATTCCTTCTGATAAATCACATTGATAGATATAATACGGGCGGACTCTGATTTTTACCAAATCATGCATCAGCTTTTTCATAATGGAAACGCTGTCGTTTATGCCCGCCAAAATAACCGCCTGATTGCCGACCGGAACACCGGCATTGACAAGCTTTTCACAGGCTTCCTTTGCTTCTTCCGTTATTTCGATGCTCGTGTTGAAATGCGTATTCAGCCAGACGGGATGATACTTTTTTAAGATATCGCAAAGCTTGTCGGTAATCCGCTGCGGGAACACGACCGGCGCCCTTGTGCCGATCCGGATGATGTCCACATGCGGGATGGCGCGCAGGTTTTTTAAAATATATTCAAGAATCTGGTCGTTAATCAGAAGTCCGTCTCCTCCTGAAATCAAGACGTCCCTGACATCAGGCGTATCGCGAATATATCCGATCGCATGGTCAAGCTGCTTTTTCGGCACGCCCATGCCGATCTGCCCGGAAAACCGCCGTCTTGTACAGTATCTGCAATACATCGAGCATTGATTTGTCACGAGAAACAATACGCGGTCCGGATAGCGGTGGGTTAAACCGGGTACGGGTGAATCTTCATCTTCGTGGAGGGGATCTTCCAGGTCATATTTTGTTTTATGCATTTCTTCAGACAGCGGAACCGACTGCATCCTGATCGGACAGCGGGGATCATCGGGATTCATGAGCGATGCGTAATAAGGTGTAATATTTAAAGGGATTGTCTTTGTTGACATTCTGACTCCCTCTTCTTCCTCTTTTGTCAGATTGACTATCTTTTTTAAATCGTCAAGCGTTCTGACCGTATGGGTCAGCTGCCATATCCAATCATTCCATTTTTCTTCGGGAACATCTTTCCAAAGCTCAATTTCCTTCCAATGTCTTTTCGGCTTGAACAGGCCGTTTGCCATATTACATCCCCCTATCAGCATTTTCCCTATTACTTTCCAACTTATGTGGTCGGCAGGGATATTGCCTCTTCATTTTTGAAATAAACTGCCGTCATCCCGGGAACTTGCTTAAATCCTTGCACCAAATGTTCATGTTTTCAATGCTTTTGTAGATGAGACAGTTGTTGATGAGCCGCCCTCTGTATCGGTAAGATAAATGATAAAGGCTTGCGTTCATCCCAAAGGATTCCGCCCTGGCAATTGAAAACACATAAAATATGCCCGCTTTTTTCAGATCGGCTTCAAGTGCGGAGATGAGACGCTTTGTTAAAGAAAAGCCCCGGTATGATGGCAGAACGGCGCAATCCGTCATTTCCGCATGCCCCAAAGCGGGATTGACATCTGCGCATGCCGCCGCAGCGAGTTTTGTTTGGTCAAAAGCGAGATAGTACACGCTGCCTTCGTCCATTACCTTTTCTAGGTATGCACGGTCGGAAACCGGCGCCGGATAAACCGGAAATACGTTCTTATAGAGCTGTGCCAATAAAGGAGCATCTTCTCTTACAGCCCGCCTGATCGTAAATGAACACTGTTTTTTATGATGTTCGGTCGGTAATTGGAACAACTTTTCCAGCATTTGATCCTGTTTCATCCAGTCATCGGTTTTTCGTCTGCTTTCTTTTAAATATTTCACAAGCACTTCTGCATCTTGGCCGTTAAAATATCCGTCGATCTGTCCTTCTGGTTCAAACAGCTGCTCCAGCAAAGCGGTACTGTCACATTTTTTCGCAAACATGATGATTTTTTCAATATCATGCGCTTTTGCGGTTTCCAGCACGTCATATAAAAAAGTACACACATCCCCTTCATAATGAATGATTCTGATTCTTTTATTCAGCACATCAAGATCGATCTCAAGCCTGCAACTGTCATTGCTCCATTTTTCCGCCATGGCTTCCCCTCCAAAACGGCTGGTCTTTTCACCTTTCATAATCACACCAATTCATAATAAAAAGACTGATGATTTTCGCCGATTTGATGAGAGCGTCCTTTTCGATGTATTCATTGGTTTGATGGGCCATTTTCGTTTCCCCGGGGCCGAAGACGATGACGGGTGTCTTTCCCGCGTGTGAGAGGACGCCTCCGTCTGTCGCCCATGGAGAAGCTTCTATGACAGGCTGTTCATCGGTGATTTTTTGATAGGCTTTTGTCAGGACAGCCGTTAATTCATGATTCTCAGCTAAGTCATTGGGCATCCATCTGGCGCCAAACCATTCGATTTCAGTCGGATAATGTTTGAACCATTCATCATGATATTCGAGATCTTTGAGCCAGCTCTCCATTTCAGACTGAACGGCTTCAGGGGATTCGTTCGGAGCGATGCCGCATCTTCCTTCAATCGCCACGGTGTCAGCAACTGATGAAGGCCATGTGCCTCCTTTGATCGTGCCGATGTTAATCGGTACCGGAACCGGGATATTTTCATATAATGAATCTGTTATTCTTTTATTCCTCACCCTTTCAAGCTGACGGATGGACTCGATGACGAGCATGCTTTTTTCAATGGCACTGACACCTTCATATCTTGTGCCTCCGTGTGCGGAAAGCCCTTTTACTGTGATCCTGAACCACATCGAACCCTGCTGTTTAATAAACATTTTCATGTTTGTCGGCTCCGGAATCAGAGCGCCGTCCGCCCGGTATCCCCTCATGACGGCGGCGAGAGTTCCCGCTCCTCCGCATTCTTCATCAACAACACTTTGAAAAATGAGATCCCCTTTCAATTTGACGCCGCATTGTTCAAGTGCTTCGATCGCCATTAAAAGCGCGGTATTCCCCCCTTTCATATCTGTGGTGCCCCGCCCGTAAATCCTTCCCTGCTTCATGATCGGCTGAAACGGCTCGGTGTCCCAGTCTTTTCGGTTTCCTTCAGGCACGACATCGATGTGTCCGTTCAGAATCAGTGATTTCCCCCCTCCTGATCCTCGTTTTACGGCAGCGATGTTCGGGCTTTCTTTGAAGCTGGTTCTGTCGGATTTAAACAGCGGATGCTGTTCCAACTGTTTGATGCTCGGCTCCCACACATCAACTTCAGCATCAAACTGCCGCAATTTTTCCAACACGACGGCTTGGGCGTGAAACTCGTCTCCCTTTGTGCTTTTTTCACCGACGAGCTTTTTCAAAAGGCGAACCGCTTTTTTTTCATGCGAATCGATCCAGTCGCATACTTTTCTCTCTATGTTCTCCATCCAATTCCTCCTCTTACGAAAGCGGCTGATCGATCTTGATCTTTCCGTCTGTCAGCCGCAGCACATCTTCAAGATCCGCTTCATTCATCAGCTCTTTTAAAACAAAACCATCGTTTTCAATAGTGATCACGGCTTTATCGGTTATTACCATATCAACACATCCTTTGGCCGTTAAAGGAAGGGTGCAGTTTTTAACGAGCTTTGGTGCTCCGCTTTTATCAGTATGGCTCATGACAACGATCACTTTTTTCGCTTTTTGGGCAAGTTCCATCGCACCTCCCATTCCAGGAACTTTTTTGCCAGGCACAATCCAATTGGCAAGATCTCCTGACTGGCTGACCTGCAGGGAACCGAGGATCGTCAAATCGATGCAGCCTTTTCGGATCATGCCGAATGACAGGGCAGAATCAAAATAAGAAGCGCCTTTTACAACGGTGACTGGGTAGCCTGCCGCATTGCAAAGATTCTCATCCTCCCTTCCTTCCTCAGGCGATTCCCCGATGCCGAGCACCCCGTTTTCCGACTGAACCATGACGGAGACACCGGGATCTATAAAATTCGGAACTAAAGAGGGAATGCCTATTCCCAAGTTGACAACCATCCCGTTTTTCACTTCTTCAGCCGCCCTTTTCGCGATTTGTTCCCGCACCATTACTCCCAAACCCATTTCCAATTCACCCCTCCCGTTTCAGCCACTCCCGCAACAAAAACACCGGGTGTCACGATTTTCTCTTCATCAAGCTCCCCGGCCGAAACAACCTGCTCAACCTCCGCATATGTTTTGTCAGCGGCCATCGCCATCAGCGGATTCATGTTGCGGGCCGTTTTGTCATATGTGAGATTTCCGAACTCATCCGCCGTTTTCCCGAAAATAAATGCAAATTCAGCAGTCAACGCTTCTTCGGCAAGATATGAGCGGCCATTGAAGGAAACGCGTTTTTTTCCTTCCAGCACCATCTCATTATCAATCCCGATGTCGGACAAAATCCCGCCAAGACCCATGCCACCTGCGCGTATTCTTTCGGCAAGTATGCCCTGCGGCGAAAATTCAACTTCAAGAATGCCGTCTGTCATTTGTTTTCCTGCGACAGGGTTTGATCCGATATGTGAAGCAACCAGCTTTTTTACTCGTTTATTGACGATCAATGGACCGATGCCGATATTAGGAAATCCCGCATCATTACAAATGACCGTTAAATTTTTCACACCTTTTTCCAAAATGGCGCTGATCAATGACGGCGGTGATCCAACCCCGCCGAACCCGCCAAACATGACGGTCGATTCATCCTTTAATCCGGCAACCGCATCTTCAACTGACATACATTTATTGAACAGCATCATCCGCCCGTATCACCTTTTCCGCTTGTTTTTCAATCATATCTACAGCCTCTTTGAATAGTTGAACAAGTTCATCCAACTCCGTTTCCGAAATTGTCAGCGGCGGCGCAATGATCACGGCATCTCCTCCTCCGCCATCAATCCCTGCTTGTGCCGGATAGATGAGCAGGCCTCTCCTTTTCGCTTCTGCAATGATTCGTGCTGACACCGACATTGTTGAAGGAAAAATCTTTTTGCTTTTTTGATCGGCGACAAATTCAACACCCAAAAGCATCCCTTTGCCGCGAATGTCTCCGATGATATTTGATTGTTTCATTGCCTCTCTTAACTTTGTCTTTAGCTTTATCCCTTTTGTCTCAGCTTGTCTTGGCAAGTCATGCTTTACGATATAGCGTAGAACTGAAAGCGCGGCAGCTGCTGAAAAAGGGTTTGCGCTGTACGTATGGCCGCTCATGATCACTCCCGAGCCATTTTTGATTGTATTCATGATTCTATCCGTTATCACAGCAGCGGCAATCGGGGAGTATCCTGCGCTCATTCCCTTGCCGAGAACGGCAATGTCCGGGGTGACGCCCCAGTGTTCGACCGCCAGCATCTTCCCCGTTCTGCCCGCGCCGCTCATCACCTCATCTGCTATAAAAAGAACCTCGTTTTCTTCACAAATTTCTTTGACTCTTTTGTAGTATCCATCAGGGGGTGTCATCGCGGCTCCTGCGGCTCCGATCACCGGTTCTGCCACAAAGCCAGCAATAAATGATTTGCCGATTCTTTTAACCGCAAGCTCAACCTCCTTTACACATGCAGCTTCACATGCCGGCGCTGACAGTTTATACGGACATCTGTAGCAGTTTGGTGCAGATGCCGCTGGGTATTTGTGGAGCATCTGTGTAAACCGATACCGGCGTTCATAAAACCCTGACAGTGACAGGGCTCCATTTGTAATTCCGTGATAGCTGTTCCACCTCGAAAGAAAAATCGTTTTATCGTTTTGCCCTTTTTCCTGCCAATATTGAACGGCGATCTTCATCGCGGTTTCTACCGCTTCTGACCCGCTGTTTACAAAGAAAGACCAATTTAGATCAGCCGGCAGAACCTCAGCCAGAAGCTCAGCAAGCTGTTCAGCCGGTTCGCTTGTAAACTGGGAACGATATACAAAAGAAACAGCCTCCAGCTGTTCTTTAAGAGGGGCTATGACCTCTGATGCGCCGTGGCCGAGGCTGCAAGTGACAGCACCTGAGCAGCCATCAAGATATCGTTTTCCGGACTGGTCAAAGATATAGCTTCCTTTCGCATACTGAACGACCGGATAGCTTTCATGAAAATCCGGCTTAATCAAAAATGACATGCAAATATCCCCCCTTCCCAATGAAAAGGTTTTTCTTTACATTGTATGAAGCGGGAAAAGGCGGCATTCTTTTTTCATAGCGGCAATGAGCAGAAATTGTTTATAGTGAAAATTCGAACGATCCTTCTATATTCATAACAGGTTCGCCAGTCAGAATGATTTAGAACGGCGAACTTGCCATATTGAAAACCAGGCCGCTACAAGAAAAGCGCTGGAATTCCGATTCGGTTTTACTTTACGGAAGAGGAATTCGGTTCATTGAACCTGTCTCCTGAGAAGTCTTCAGTCACTTCGCTTTTAATGAAATAGATGCGGATACTTTGGGCGGCCATTGTGAAAGAATTGGAAGAAGTGTAACGATGTTTGTCCAATTAGAAATGGGTTTTTCTTACATTGAAGCTTTTTTTTCAGAGGTGAACTTGCCCCCTGACTGTTGTTCCCATAAAGAAAAGGATCTCAGCATACTGAATGCGGCAAGCGGAGCGGGCAAAGCAACAGAACAATCAGAAATAAATATGTCGGGCTGACTGCCTCTGACAAAGTGCCGGCCACCGCATAACCGAGCGGCATCAATGCGCTGTTCGCCGCAAAGAAGGCGCCCAAGGAGCGTCCCCTGTTTCACCCTCAGTCAATCTTTGTAAATATCCTTCAATATAAATATTGACAACCCCGCTGATCATTCCAGTCAAGAGGAGAATGGCGACGGCGAGTATGGCATTGTCTATCCAGCCGAGCGGAAATAAAAGCAGGCCAAATATCAGCATCAGTGCGGGTAAAGCTGCTTTCGCATGCTCCGGCTTCGCAATAAATGATAAAAACAGCGCCGCTCTGAGCGTTCCGCAGGCCCAAACAGATTGAAAAGCGCCTCCCACCAGGCCTGATCTTTTAATAACATTGAGGACCAAATCAGGATATAGATCGGAAAGCCGCTGAACACCAGCTGCTGTATGCTTGTCCCATACAATAAATATTTGAGCGGCTTGTTTTGAAAAAGGCTGGAAAAACCGCTGAACAGCTGTTTATTTGTGAATAAAATATGCTGCTGATTCCCCCTGTTGTCTTTGATTCTCCACTCTAAAAAAATCGACAAGAATAAGAGGCTTCCGCAGATCATCCAAATCCAGCCAAAATGCAAAAACGAAAACAGCACACCGGCCAAAAGAGGCACAAGCACTTGTATAACCTGAGTCATGACCTCCTGAAAAGCGACTCCCTTTTCAATCTGTTCTTGCTGAAGCGTATCAGGCAGCAGGGATCTTGCGGCCGGTTCAATCGCGGTCAGACAAGTGGAAACCAACACTCTTGCAACTGCCAGTAAAAGAAGCGGATTCACTCCCTGAGGGGCCAAAATCCCGATAGCAAAAAAATGACCGATATGAGCATATCTGAGGCGGCAATCAGCTTCCCTCTGTGAAACCTGTCAGACAGCCATCCGGTAAACGATGAAACCACAACAGACACGGCCAGCCCGATTCCGATCAGAACACCTCCCTGAAGCCCGTTGCCGGTTTCATATAAAGACCACCACATCAATGAATAATAAAAAAGAACGGAACTTAAAAGAGACAAAAATGTCCCAGACCATAATCTGAAAAAATCGCCTTTTACGACCCATGCATATTGCAATCGAATCCCCCTTGCTTGTTCGGAATACGTATGCCTCCGTTTGATGCAGGAATAGCAAACGGATCATTTTACAAACAAATGTAATATTTAACAGGCGAGGCAGGTATCCGTTTTGACTTCACGGCAAAAAACCTTCCAAATGGAAGGTTTTGCGAGCATGTCAAGTACCGGTATTTGATTGATTGCTTAGCAAATAAAAGCGGCTCCAACGATGATGAGTAAAATGAAGAGTACGACGATTAATACGAAAGTACTTCTTCCCTGAAATCCATAGCCATATCCGCCAACAGGGCAGCAATAATGGGAGTGGTGCACAGGCCAATCATCCTTTCTTATAAAGTCTACACCCCAGCCTATGCAGGCCAAGTCGTCATTGGTTTGTGCACCTGCCTACATTCACCCAAACAAATATTTAAAAATCGTTGTGAGATGTTCCGTCTCCTGAAAACCGATCTTTTCATAAAACCATTTCGCCTGATCGCTGCCAGATGTGACGAGATAGCTCGACTCCATCCCCGACTGTTTGGATGCGGCAAGCATACCATGAATGAGCTGTGTTCCATAACCTTTACGCTGATAAGGCTCTAAAATGGCAACCTCTTCGATTTTAGAGATTTTCTCTCTGTGATCGAGATAAAGCTCAGCACAGCCGACAGGGGTCCCCTCATCTGAATAGCTGACAAACAGCTGGATGGTGCCTTGTTCATAAAAAGGATACTTGCGGCGCAGCTTTTCTTTTGCAAATGCTTCATCTATGCTTAAAGAATCGTAAATCAGCATCACCTTGCAGGCATCGCGGAGCGATTTTTCCGTCCCCCATTCTATTCGCCGGGCGACGGGAGGTTCTTTCCAATCAGATAGATTGATGCTGTAAAACAGCTCTTCATCAAGAACATACCCAAAGTCAAAGAGAGCTTTTTTCATAGAATAGGGGATGTCCGTTCCAAATGAACTTTTCACATGAATATAATTTCTTTTTAATATGACAGGAACTCGAACCAATAACGAGTATAAATCTGCGAGCCGATAAGCGTCTTGCAATTGTATGAAATGAAAAGCGAACATTTGCGGCAGCTGATCGTCAGTATATACATCATAGAATGGTTTAGTTTGTTTGCTGCATGTCAATAACAGATAGTTTTCTTCCGCTTTTGAAATGGATTTCATGATGGCAGCCTCTTTTCGTCAATTTCTCCACCTATTTTTTTCGCCATCAAGAGGAAGACCTCCTGTTAGAAAAGTCAAGAAAAAAGATGATCCTTCACGGAGAAGGATCATCTTCCTGAGCCCTCAGTCTTCTTCCTTCGAGTTCTTCTTAAACCATTCGGCGTATTCTCCGTAGCCTTCTTTCTCAAGCTCTTCCTTCGGAATAAAACGAAGCGCGGCTGAGTTAATGCAATAACGCAGACCGTTTGGTCCGGGGCCGTCGGGAAAAACATGGCCGAGATGGGAATCCGCCGTCTTGCTTCTGACTTCGGTCCGAATCATGCCGTGGGACGTGTCAAGCTTTTCTTCAACTTCGACGGAATGGATCGGTTTCGTAAAGCTTGGCCAGCCGCAATGGGCATCAAATTTATCAAGGGAGGAAAACAGCGGTTTCCCGGAAACAATATCGACATAGATGCCCTCTTCCTTATGGGCCCAGTATTCGTTTTGAAACGGCGGTTCTGTTCCGTTTTTCTGCGTTACCTCATACTGCACCCGATTCAGCTGTTTCAACCGTTCTTCTTTATTGACTGTCATGCCTTATGCCCCCAATGCTCATAAAGAAACCCTTCCCGGCCGCTGCCGACACGGTATCTCTTATAGCGCTCCGGATGTTTTTTGTGATAATCCTGATGATGCTCCTCCGCCGGATAAAACGGCCCGGCCTCAAGGATGTCGGTAGCGATCTGATCTTTAAAAATGCCGCTTTCTTCAAGCTTTTTCTTTGATTCTTCGGCAAGCCTCCGCTGCTCGTCATGATGATAAAAAATCGCCGTCCGATAAGACTCGCCGCGGTCTGCAAACTGCCCCCCATTGTCTGTAGGATCAATCTGCTGCCAATACAGTTCAAGCAGTTTTTCATATGGAAATACATCCGGATTAAATGTAATCTGAACCGCTTCCCTATGTCCTGTCGTATTGCTGCAAACCTCTTCATATGTCGGCTTTTCCGTACGGCCGCCAGTATAACCGGATTCAACTTTTATAATGCCCGGCTGTTCGTCGAAAGGCTTGACCATACACCAAAAACAGCCTCCGGCAAATGTAGCGAGTTCCCGTTTTTCAGCCATCTCGTTTCTGCCTCCTTCTATTCGAACTGATGGGTATTATTATATCATAGCCGCTATATTTCCCGCTTTCTGCTGCTCATAGCGTGAAACAGCTCGTCATGGTGATGACAGCAAAACTGTGACAAAAATTTGTCCTTTAATATCCCCGCCTTTGAAAGAAAACAGCAGATTTCCCGGCATGTTCACTTTTTACCTTCATTCAATTGATGGTCAAATGAACTAAAAATCTTCTTAAACATTCACTTGAAAGGCAAAAATTATGGTATCATATTGATATCATGTTCATGAAAAATAAAATTCATGCTGATTCGGTCATTCCTTTAAAAACGAAAGCTGAAATTTGCTAATTAATATGGAGGGGCGAAATTTTGAAAGCTAGAGAACAGATGATGTATGATATGGAAGCGTTGCTTCGCACAGTATTTAAACAGATACGTGATGAAATAAATGAACTGCTCGAAAAAGAGATGTCCCGCAATGAATTTATGATCCTCCGCCTGCTCAGTGAACAAGGTCCAAAAAAAGTGACAGAGTTTGCAACGATCTTGGGGGTTTCTGCGAGCCACATCACCGCTGTAACCGATGCATTGGTTGAAAAAGGATGGATTACAAGAGTCCGATCCAAAGAAGACAGACGAATTATCAAAATCCACCTGACAGATGCAGGTAAACAAATTATCAGATATTTCGAAGAAAAGAAAACGGAATATTATTTTAAACGATTCAGCAGCTTCAGCGATGAAGAGCTGAAAACATTAATCGATTTGTTCAGCAAGCTGGACAAAAAAAGAGAACAGCGTTAAAACCAAAAAAGGTTTTCACATAAAATGAGCTCATCTATCGCATCATAATATCAAAAAGGGGTGCAAAGATGATGACAGCTCCTTATCTCTGTCCAAACTGCAAAACAAACCGCACGCGGTTTAATTTAATTGAACAGTCGCCAACCTCCGTCAAACTTGACCCATCAACGGGGGAAATTATGGAAACGTATTCAGAAGGCGAGCGCTCTCCTTTCCACCTTCCGTACAGCGGCCCTGCTATGAAAGTACAGTGCGGAGCTTGCGGATTAATCGAGGATGAAAAGACATTCGTCAAACTTGCGGAATTCGATAAACGCTAAAAAGCACATCACCTAAGCAGATGTGCTTTTTTGTTTTTCAAAAAGAACTAGCTGCTTCCATTTTCCGTAGCGGTAATACAAAAACGCTGTCAGGCTGCTTAACAGAAAGCTCATTCCGATTCCAAGCGCAATGCCGTTTTCTCCGATCCATTGCGAAAACATGTATGTAAACGGATAGCGTAAAACCCAGAAAGATATCACATTCAGAACTAAAATTTGGAACATCGCACCTGATGCCCTCACCACCCCGTTCAACACAAAATTAATACCGATAAATGGATAGAAAAAAGCGATTGTTTTTAAATACTGTTCCCCAAACGCCGCCGATTCCGCTTCAGAAATAAACAGCCTTACCGCATGATACCCTGTCAAGAAAATGATGGCGCTGATCGCCAGCATGCATATCATGACATAAAGTACACCATCATTTGCAATTTTTTTCGTACGCCCTATATCACCGCTTCCGATTGTCTGACCCGCCATACTGTTGACAGCTGTACCGATCGCCATCGCCGGCAGAATGAGAAGACTGTCAATGCGCTGGATTGCTCCAAACCCGGAAACAACGCTTTCTCCGAATGAATTAACAACGCTCATAATCGCCATGGAACCTCCGGAAATCACCATCATTTGCAGTCCTGCCGGAACCCCGAGCCGCAAAATGACGGACGTCTCACTAAACGAAGGAAGCGCCGGCATTGTAAAAGGAACAAGTCTTTTTTTGACCGTATAGAAGATCCCGTATAAAAAAGCGATCCCTTGCGAAATGACGGTTGCATAAGCCGCACCGGAAATTCCCAGCTTAAACACGGAAATCAATAGCGGATCCATAAAAACGTTTAAGATGACAGCAAGCAGGATAAACCGCAGCGGTGTTTGACTGTCTCCGACAGCCCGTAACACGGTGCTGATAAAATTATAACCAAATAAAAAAATAATCCCGATAAAGTGAATTTTTAAATAGCCGGCAGCTAAGTCGATCATATTGTCGGGCGTCTGCAAGAGAGCAAGCAGCGGTTCTGTGAACACATAGCCGACTACGCCGAGCAGCAGACTCATCACCGTCATCAGAACGACGAACGCATTGACATATGAGGCAAGTTCTCCTTGATCGCCCTTCCCTTTCTGCTGCGCGAGAATCGTCAGAGCTGCATTATTGACCCCCAATACAAATGACAATACCGTAAAGAACACCGTCCCGGATACGGCTGTGGCTCCAAGCGCTTGGGCGCCGAGCAGGTTTCCGACCCACATGCTGTCGATAAATTGAAAAGAGATTTGCAATAGATTGGCTAAAATGGCGCTGAGAAAAATATCAGCTGTTTCAATACATTTCCATATGTAAAATCCATTTTCATTTGTTTCTCCTTTTTCTTCTCCCGGCTTTTTAAGCGAAGTGACAGATGACCTGCAGGCTTCATATGATGACAGAAAGAATGTAAAGGGGCGTTTTAGAAGATGATCTGTACAATACAAGATGCCCGGCTGGCAGAAGACTTCGAAGACAGGCATCATCATCGGCATGTCGAAAACTTAATGGCGTCCCCCGTTTTTGCAAGCGGCAGAGGAGCCGTCATGCTCAGACTGCTCCATGCCGCTCCCCACACGGAAAATATTGATGTGGCCGTCAACGGGATGATGATTTTTCGAAATGTATCGTACAGAGAGTTGTCTTCTTATGTTCGGCTCCCCGGCGGCTCTCTTCAAATCGCCATTTTTAAAACAGGCAGTTTCCGCCGTCCCCTCTTCACAGCTTATGTTCATGTGATGCCTGGCGAATATTATACGATCGCCGCCGCAGGCACAGCGAGACAGCTGTTTCCGGTCAGCGTATCTGACCATAAAGCGGCCGATCCGGACATTCGCAGCATGAGATTCGTCCACCTCTCCCCGGACGCTCCGGCTCTCGATCTTGCAGTCAGAAACGGACCTGTTCTTTTCGCAGACATCCCCTTTGCAAAGGCCAGCCGGCACGTTGCGCTTGCATCGCAAAAAATCGACCTGGACATAAGGGCAGCCGGCACAAACACCGTCTTGCTGAACGTGCCGAAACTCCAGCTCGAGGCCGGCCGGCACGTCACTTTGTTTTGCCTCGGCTTTGCCAACGGTGCTCCTTCACTTAAAGTGAAGGAAGCTTAAATACAAGCGAAAAAAAAGAGACTCTCATGTCTCTTTTTTTATTGATTGGTCCGGTCTGTTTTTTTGTGTTTTTTCACATCAAGTGTAAAGATCATAATGCTTAAAAATAAAGCGCAGTAGCCGATATTTAAATACAACTTATCCATGTTTTCATCGAAAAAACTGAAAGCGGCAAGGCTGCCGAAGTACAGTGAAAATAACAGCGACAGCAAGCTGAAATATCCGTAGATGCGTTCCATATGTTCACCCCTGTATTTAAAAAGAACAGATCAATTGTTTATTATTTTCGTTCATTTTACAGCTTTCGTCAACCTTATGAATCTGACGATACAGCCGGCTGATAATAGATAAATTCGATTTGATCTTTTTCTAAATCAATGTTTTTTGCTTTAATATACATCCCGTTTTTAAGCGGCATCTCTGACAGACGGACTTGAATTTCTTTAGCCCCTGACCGGACATGCACAAAATCCGGAAGATCATAAAACTGATCCATGTAATTTAATACAACGGAAATGGGAACATTTAATTTGCCTATCGAAAACCGCGTCACTTCAAGGACCACATCCCCGTTCTTTTCTACCGTCGGCCGGAAGGAAACCTTTGCATCGACCGTTGAGGAAAAGGCGCGGATCGCACCGACAATGTGGAACTCATCATCAATTTCTATCTTGTAGTCAAGATCTGGCGAAGATTCCTTTTCTAAATACGTATTAATGAATGCCGCCAAAGACTCTTTCGTGCTGGTCACATTTAATTCATACTCGCTTGGAGTCGGTTTGGCTTGTTCCTTTTGAGCGCCGGGAAGGAATATGAGAATCAAAACCCCGATGATTATGATCACGTTGACTACTGCTAAAATAAAAAATAAGCCTTTCCATTTCTTCATCTTATCACCTTATTCTGCTGGGAGGTCTTCTTTTTTAATCTGGTCGTACACCCGCTTTGCTATTAATGAATACCCATACTGATTGGGATGAAATTCATCATCTGCAATCTTTTTTTCATCGCTGTATTCTTCAAATATATCAGCGATATCCACCATCTTTGCATCCGGAACTTTTTTGAGTTTTTTTTCAGCCCCTTGATTCCATTCCTCTACGACTTGATCAACTTCCCTCAGTTCAGACAGTGTGAACTTAAACGGATTGTACATGCTGACATATATCAATTTGGCACTGCCGTTTTGTTTTCTGATATCTGCCAAAATATTCGCAAACCGCTTCTCAAAAACTTTCTGTTCGCTGCGAAAGGGTTTCAGCGTTAAATGTGCAAAGTTTTGCCGGACCACCTTCATCAGGTCATTGCCCCCGATTGTAAACAGGATATAGTCTGCATCCTTCAATCCCTGCTGAACCTCTTGATCTTGCAGTTTTTCAAGCAGCTGATCAGTCCGATAGCCTTTAACGGCATAGTTTTTAATCGTGACCGATTTTACATCGCTTCGGCTTTCCAGCTGTTCGGCAACCATGCCGATATAGCCTTTTTCTTCTTGATCGCCTACGCCCTCTGTCATCGAATCGCCCAATGCGGCAATGACAATATTGCGCTTAGGTGCTGCCGATGTTTTTTCGGCTCCAGTGCCGCCTTTTACACAGGCTGAGAGCAGACAGATAAGGGCCATCATGAGTGATATATACCGTATGTTCAATAACGATGCCCCTTCCTTCTTGATGACCTAAAAAAAAGTGTACCATGTTTTGATTCTTTTGAAAATCGTTTGCAAGGTGTAAAAAAAAGCCTGTTTTCCGTGTTTACGAAACAGGCTTAATTGCCGGTGCCCCCGCCCTCATCAACGGTTTTCCAGCGTCTTAATATCAGCGATAATATCGGTGTACGGCGTATCCTTCACACCATCATAATCTTTAACAACTTTCCCTTCCTGGTCGATTAAATAAAATGATGTTTGATGGATCACCTGATCATCATTTTCAGGCTTCTTTACGATTGCCTTAAAACTTTTCAGCGCAAATTTTTCGATCTCAGCCTGTGAATACCCGGTTAAAAAGTCCCAGTTTTCAAAGGTGAGCGGATAGTTAGCCGCAAATTTCTTTAATTTTTCAGGAGTGTCATTTTCGGGATCAACACTAAATGAGACAATCCTGGCTTGTACATTCTCTTGTTTCATTTGCTTTTGCAGTTCTGCCATATGCGAGGTCATCGGCGGGCAGACCGTTTCACAGTTTGTAAAAATAAAATCCGCCACCCAAACTTCCCCTTTTAAACTTTCTAGCGACACCGTTTTTTTCTCTTGATTTTGAAAAGAAAACGATTCAACATCATAATTCAAAGGGTCTTTTATTTTGCTGTTTCCGCAAGCGCATAAGATGACGATGAGCACGCCTGCAAAAAATATGGTGAAAACGTTTTTCAAATCCTCCCATCCCCTTTATCAATCGGTATAAAAGGTAAAGCCGATCGCTCCTTTGCCCGTATGAACCGAGATGATCGGCGTCGTATAGGAAACATCAATATCGATCCCGGGTATATGCTCAAGCAAAGAAGCTTTCAGTTTATTTGCCAGATCCAATGCATCGGCATGGGCGATTCCGATCGCCTGCACAGTTCTGCCTTTGACAGCTGAAAGAAATTGGCCTGTTAAATAACGGATAAGCTGGCTGGTGCTGCGGACATTTTTCTCAGGTGTATAGATGCCATCCTCAAGCCTTGCAATCGGCTTCACTTTGAGCAGTGAACCGAGCAGCGCTTTTCCCCTCCCGATGCGCCCGCCTTTTATTAAGTTTTCAAAATTGTCGATTGTCACATACAAGGAAATGCGGTCTCTTAAATCTTCAAGATCTTTTATAATCGCATCGGCCGTCCAGCCTTGCTGGGCAAGCGCGGCCGCCCTGACAACCTGAAAACCCAAACCTTTTGAGATGTACATGGAATCGATTACCGTAATGCTGGCGTCGACCATGTTCGAAGCGCTTACAGCCGTTTGGAACGTACCGCTCAATTCACTTGAAAGATGGATGCTGATCAGTTCGCTCCCGTCTGCCGCAAGCTTTTCATACAGCTCAATAAAAGCGCCCAAAGGAGGCTGCGAGCTTTTCGGAAGTTCTTTCGCGGACTCCATTTTTTCAATAAATTCGTCTGATTGAATATCCAGTTGATCTCTGTATACAATTCCGTCAATCGCGATGGAAAGCGGCAGTACGGAAATGTTGTATTTGCGCAGTGTTTCCTCGCCTAAATCAGCTGTGGAATCCGTTATAATTTTAATGCTTGTCAATTCCCTTCACATCCTGTCAGTCTCAAATGATGTCATACATGGTGCCGGCCAAAAACCGCATGAAAAATTCTTTGCCGGCCATAAGCCACCCGCCGCCTTTTCAAGCGGCTTTCCTTGTTAGCCGGCAAAGAATGCTTTTACATATTATGCATTATGTTTCAGTTCTTCGTGTTGATAAATGGCCAGATAATCCTGCCATTTCAACGCTCTTTTTAAGTATTCCCTGAAGGAGTAGACGCTCCTTTTCCGCTTCGAGCCATAAAGCTCTTTTAAATACGCTTCAAGCCTCAGATTCGCCATGAAAAAATGCGGGTCGTCCTCCTTTAACAAAGGTATTTCCGTCACCTTCACCTGCTGTCCATCCGATCGTTTGAACTCTAGGCTTTTAAGTAACAAGCTATCAATCCTCATTTTTGATATTTTCTTTATTATACATAATCTGAGGAGCCGTTGTCTTTGAATGATGCACGTTTTCAAAAAAAGTTCTTAAATCAGCAGATTGAACAGCCCTTCGTCTTTATTGACTTCAACATACCGGAATCCCTTTCTGTCCATTCTCTCAATCAGCGGATCGTAGTCTTCCCGCTGCTTCAGTTCGATGCCGACAAGGGCTGGCCCGCTGCTTTTATTGTTTTTCTTTGTATATTCAAACCTTGTAATATCATCATTAGGCCCGAGCACCTCATCCAAAAATTCACGCAGAGCTCCGGCCCTTTGCGGAAAATTCACAATGAAATAATGCTGAAGCCCTTCGTACATCATCGATCTGTCTTTGATTTCCTGCATTCTGCCGATATCATTATTTCCTCCGCTGATGACGCACACGACATTTTTCCCTTTAAGCTCATCCTTATACAGATCTAAAGCGGCAATCGGCAAGGCTCCGGCCGGTTCAGCGACAATCGCGCACTGGTTATACAATTCAAGAATGGCGGTGCATACCTTGCCTTCCGGAACAAGCAAAATATCATCCACGACGGTTTCAAGCGTTTTAAAGGTCTGCTCGCCGATTTTTTGCACGGCTGCTCCGTCAACGAACTTATCGATCTTTTCAAGCGTGACAACTTCGCCTTTTTTGTTGGATTCAAAAAGTGCAGGCGCTCCTTTAGGCTCAACCGCGATCAGCTTTGTCTCAGGAGAAACGTTTTTCATGTAGGTTCCTACCCCTGACAGAAGACCGCCTCCCCCCACACTTGCAAATAAATAATGGGGCTCTGTTTCGATATCGTTTAATATTTCAACAGCGACCGTTCCCTGGCCGGCCATGACCGCAGGATCATCAAACGGATGGATAAATGCGCGCTCTTCTTTCTCACAGCAGGCGACGGCGCTCTGGTATGCGTCATCAAATGTATCTCCGGTCAGAATGATCTCGACATATTCCTTCCCGAACAGTTCGACTTGGGAAATTTTTTGTCGCGGGGTTGTCGAAGGCATGAAAATCTTGCCGTGAATGCCGAGATGCTTGCACGAAAAAGCAACTCCCTGTGCATGATTTCCGGCACTCGCGCAGACAACGCCGTTTTTCGTCGTTTCTTTTGAAAGCTGCTTCATTTTATAGTAAGCGCCTCTCAGCTTGAATGAGCGGACAACCTGCAAATCTTCCCTTTTTAAGTAAACGTTGCAATCGTACCTCTCAGACAGCCTCTCATTTTTTTGAAGAGGGGTATGAATAACAACATCTTTTACATTTTGGTGGGCTTTTAAAATATCTTTGACTTGGATGAGAGAGTTTTCTTTAAGCAACGGTTTCATGTATAGGATCCTTTCTTTATAAAGCTTTATTTAATACGCCATTATATCATGAATATTCAAAATTTAAAGGGCGATTCTTTGTTATTTACTGAATATTATACACTTTTCTATATATACGATAACCACAAATGTTTCATGCACTATGACAGCGAGCCGAATCTTTTTTCAAAAAAGTCTTTATTTGTTCCAATTGGGTGTTATAATATAACCAATTGGAACCAAAAGGAGCATAGTTATGATACAAAGCAAACATCCTTCTTCTGCAGTCGCCGAGCTTATCGGGGAAAGCGATTCTTTTTTACTGGCGAAAAACCGAGCAAAAAAATTTGCACAGTCTGCTCACCCGGTTCTCATCCATGGAGAAACCGGAACGGGCAAAGGGCTGTTTGCGAAGGCCATTCATGATGAATCATCTTTCAGAGAGGGTCCTTTCGTGCAGGTCAGCTGCAGTACGCTGCATGAAGAAGATCCGGCAGAAGAGCTATTACGCAATCCCGAAAATGAGCCTGGCACCTTGTTTCTCGATGAGGTGTGGGGTCTTTCTCTACCCCTTCAGGGAAAGCTCTTGGCAGCAATTGAAAAAGGCGTGCACAAAAGAGTGATTTCATCTTCAAGTATCCCTCTTATTGAGCGGATTGAAACAAATCAGTTCCGCAAGGATCTGTATTACAGACTCAATGTGCTTGATCTGCGGCTGCCTTCTCTTGAAGAACGAAGAAGCGATATTCCTCTTCTCGTACATCATTTTCTTAAAAGCGGAGATCATGATATATATGTCGAACCTATCGTTTGGAAGGCGTTGGAGCAGTACGATTTCAAAGGCAATGTCAGAGAGCTGAAAAACATGACGGAATACATGAAAACCGTCTCAGACCAAAAAACCATTCAGCTTTATGACACACCCCCGGTTTTAAGAGAACAGGTTGAAAAGAACAAGACCAAAGATAAAAAAGCGGTTGCAAAATCGCTCACATTAATGGAAAAAGAGGAATTTGCCTACCTTCTGGAAACGATTAAGCAATTAAATGAAAAAGGGGAGCCGGCCAGCCGGAGGGTGCTGTCTGAACAAAGCAAAAGCGGAAAATCAGAGCTCACACCTCAGCAGGTGCGCAGCAGACTGGATTATTTGGAAAAAAGGGAGTATGTCACAAAAGGCCGCGGAAGAGCCGGAACAAAAATTACACTTGAAGGCCTGCGTTTTTTAAGCTCGTTAAAAAATCACATTATCCAAGAGTAGAAAGGGTGACTCGTTTTGTACACAATCAAAGAGGAAATCGCCAATGCCATTACACATGGAATCGGCGTCTTGCTGTCGATTCCCGCCATTGTATTTTTAGTGATATTTGCGGTGCGCTACGGAAATCCGCTGGACATTGTCAGCTTTTCGATTTTCGGAGCTTCAATGCTGTTTCTCTATTTAAGCTCTACACTTCTGCACAGCATTCAGCACAAAAAAACGAAAGATATCCTGGAGATCATTGACCATTCAGCCATTTATGTTTTGATTGCGGGTACCTATACACCGCTTCTTCTCAGCTCGCTTCAAGGCGCGCTAGGCTATACGATGCTTGCAATCGTCTGGGGGCTTGCCCTTTGCGGCATCGTTTTTAAAATCTTTTTTGTCAAACGTTTTATCGTCGTCAGTACATTGATGTATCTATTGATGGGCTGGATGGCGATCATCGCCATCAAACCGCTCTATACGGCTTTAACAGGAGAAGGCTTTGCCCTGCTTCTTTTAGGAGGCATTTTGTACTCTGTTGGAACGATCTTCTACCTATGGAGAAAGATCCCCTACCACCACGCGATTTGGCATACTTTCGTACTCGGAGGCAGCGCCTCAATGTTTTTCTGTGTGCTCTTTTACGTCGCATAATATAAAAAACCAGGCTCCTTTTTAAAGCCTGGTTTTTTGTTTGAATCTGACACCTTCTGCACTAAGCTTGAAGCTGCTCTTTTTCGGAAATGACATAGGCCGGATGGATCGTCAAATCGATATCAACAGGCTTGAGCCTTTTGAAAAACACACCTTTTTTCATATCAGCGATACCGGCTGTCTCGATCGGAACGATCGGAACGCCAAGCCGCTTTGACAAGGATTGGTAATCGACTCCATCATCTTCTGAAAGAATGAAGCTTTGGCCTTTACGCACGATTTCTTCCATTTCTTCAACTGCTGCTGTTTTGTCCGCGCCTTTTTTAACCACAGCCATTTTATTCAGCCACTGCCTGATCAGCGGATAACGAAATGCGCGCGGATCTGCAAAAAATGAGGCGGTTTTGTCGAGGTGGCCGAGCAGGAGAGCCAGCTCCGCCAGATTAAGCTTCGGATGGACATAAAGTACAGGACCCGCCGGCGTTTTTCCGAACTGATGAATGGATACGGTTGAACCGGTGAGGCCGATGCATCCTCTCATAAAGGCTTTCGGTTTATCATAAACCGCCTTCATCTGATTGGCGTAGGAAAGGCGCGGATCAAGCGTCTGAAGCTCATTTAACAGCCTGATATGCTTCATGAGCATATATGCCGCATAAATCAACAGAAAACCATAGCGAATCAAGAAAATCCCTCCTCTCTATCCTTTTCTTTGATAAACGAGGAATTCGTAGTCATAAGGGTTTTTGTCATCTTTTATACCTTTTTGCCTTGAGACGACGTCCCATTCATCTTCGCCGAATGCCGGAAAGTAGCGGTCTCCCTCAAAGGTTTCATCGATTCTTGTCACATACAGTTTATCCGCAAAAGGAAGGAGCTCTGTATATAGTTTTGAACCGCCGATGACAAAACATTCTTCATCTCTGTTTTTTGCATACTGTACCGCTTCCTCTGCCGAATGCAGCACTTCGCAGCCCGGTATATCCAACCCTTTATCAGTTGTGACGACAATGTTTTTCCGGTTCGGCAGCGGCCTTCCGATTGATTCAAATGTTTTTCTTCCCATGATGACGGCATGACCGTTTGTGACCTCTTTAAAGTATTTCAAATCTTGCGGCAGATGCCATGGTAAATCATTGTTTTTACCGATGAGACGGTTTCGGTCCATTGCAGTGATGAACGAGATCATGTGCTCACAGCTCCTTATCTATAATATGTAAATACTGGGCAATAACGGATCATGCAATTGTCTTCTTTTTATGATCATCAATGAACAGTAATGCAGAAGATGGAGTTGTGTTAATCAAGGCAAGCCTACAGGAGGCTGATCCGACCAGGCAGCCGAACGCACTGTTGAATTCCCCGTTCTTGTTGAATGCTTTTTTGTTCCCCGTGATCTAAACATATGACGGCATAAATCCCGATTTTGTTTCATTTTTTTTATCCTTTTGTAGTGTATCTCGATTAGCCTTTGGAAAACAAGACATTTTTCAGAAAACCATCATAAAATATGCCCACATAAAAAACCCGCCGAATGGCGGGTTTTGTTATTGTCATCAGCTTTTTATGGTGGGCTGCTCGTTTTTCTCTTCCTGCTCTTCATCTTCAAGATCCTGATGCGTGTGGGCGATGCGGCTTGCAGCAGCGGCGGCCAGCGCTGCCACGATATCGTCAAGGAACGTATGAACCTCGTCCTCAGGACAATCATCAAGCTCCTTAATGATTCCAAACTTCTCTTTATCTAAATAGCCAAAGTTTGTAAGACCGATCGAACCATATACGTTTACGATAGAAAGAGGAATGATTTCATCTATTCCATAAAGCGGTTCATCCGTTTCCACCAAATATTGAAGCGGTTCAGGCAGCAGCTTCTTCTCAGCGAGCTGGTCAAGCGCGATACCCGTTAAAACGGCATGAACGATTTCCCTTTTGTTCAACACTTTCTCGACATTTTCAATACATACACTGAGCGGCAGGTCGGGGTGATATTTTTCCTGAAGCTTTTGAACGATGAGCCCGATATCTTCAATCTTGACTCCACGCTCATTCAGCATGTTTTTTGTCAGATGGACCATTTCATTCATCGTGTATTTCTTCATCTGCAATCAATCTCCTTTAGTGACTCATCCAGTTAGGCGGTGTATTGCGATCCCAGTAAATGCTGCCAAGATCATGATGTTTTTGAAACCCGTCTTCTGCGGTGTGGTAATGAAAATTAAACCAGTAGCCTTTATGCGGGGGCTTGTCCCTGCGCACATGAAATCTCAAGACATCTTCACCGGTCTTCCGGTTATACACATGGAAGATTTTCTCTGATTTTCCCGCTGCCGGCCTTTTGGAAATCACCAGATCCTGGTAGTCATCATTGTCCTTTAGTGTCATGAGATGGCTGACGATGGTCTCTTCAATCTTTGGAAGGACTTCTTCCCTGTACTCCTCTTCGATTACAGGCGAAATCCGGTCTCCAAATTTGATAAATGATTGGTCTTCTGCATCATTCAGCAGTTCATTCTTGTAGAGGTTAAAAGAAGATTTAGACTCCTGTTCCCCGCTGGGCTGTGATTCTTCCTGCTTTTGATAGACAGCCGTATATCCGGTTTGTTTGATATTCTGATGTTCAGTCGGCTTGTCCGCCATTAAGGCGGCAGGAGGAGACACAAGACCGAACGTCGCAATTGTAAACAAGGCTACAAGAGATTTTCTCATCCACATCTTCATGACTGATTAATTCCCTTCTGATTACATTCATTTTCTCTTATTCTATCATATGTTGAATTTTCAGTCATTCAATAAACAATGGACATGAAAAGCAAAAGCGCCTTTTCTTTTTTCGCTAAAACGTTTACAATCAAAGATGAAAATTCCAAAACTGGGAGTGATCCTTTATGGTAGAAGGGCTTTTAATCACAGCTTCATTAATAACCCTCGCTTATTTTATTGTCATGGAAATCGCAGACTAAAAAAACCCAAGGGTTTAACACCTTGAGCTTTCATCGTTCGGCTTAGCTTCCAAAACCCCGTAATGAAACAGGGCGGTTTTTCGTTTTTGCACGCGAAAACCGTATCTCTCAAATCGCGCACTCTTCCAGTGGTCTTTCAGGACCACTCTTTTTCTGGCTACCCGAAGGGCTTCTTTCAAACTTGCGGAAAGCGTAAAATCAGAGTGCGCCAGTTTTCTTAAAGGAGCGATGCCGTCAGATTCTTTGATTCCTTCATCAAACATCGGATCAAAATAGACGACATCTGCTGAATCATCATCAAGCTGATTGAGGTATTCAAAACTGTCCTCAGACAGCACCTGAATCCTTTTCATGGCTTCATTCATAGGTACAAGATCCGTTTCCCATGTCTGGAGCCCTGTTTTAACAAGGAAGGCCAGGAGCGGGCTTTTTTCAATTCCGCGGACTGTTCCCTCATCACCGGCGGCCAAACTCGCAATGATCGCATCTGAGCCGAGCCCGAGTGTACAATCAAGCACCTTGTCGCCCGGCTCAATTTGAGCCGCTTCGATAAACGGATCTGCTTCCCCTTTTAAAAACCGCTTGGCGCGAAACATCGCCGAGTTGGGATGAAAGAAAAACTTTTCTCCATCCGTGAAATAAAGCTCAAAACGCTCTTTCCCGACCACGAGAACCTGATCTTGTTCAATCTGCTGAATTTGATAGATCGGCCGTTTTCTCCGTTCGGAAAAACGGCCATTAAGCGTCCGGCTGATGTTTTTTGCTGTGAATACGGTCTCCTCTGAGGGTCTGTAGCTTGTTGTGATAATCATATTTTTCTCCGTAAAAAATGCCCTTCCAGAGGGCATGTTAACAATGTTTTTCAAAAGCGTCCGTGATGTTTTTCATAATCTCTGTCATCTCACGGCCTTCAATTTCTTCACGCGGGATGAAATGAACGACTTCTTTTCCTTTCAGCAAAGCCATGGAAGGAGAAGAAGGTTCAAATCCTTCAAAATATTCCCTCATCTTTGCCGTCGCTTCCCGGTCCTGCCCCGCGAATACGGTAACGGTCTGATCAGGTCCGTTCTCGCTCCCTGAGACAGCCTGAACGGCGGCAGGTCTTGCCAGTCCAGCGGCACATCCGCAGACTGAATTGACAACGACGAACGTTGTGCCTTCGGAAGCTTCCATGAAATTCTCCACTTCTTCTTCGGTTGTTAACTCCATAAAGCCGGCCTGCACCAATTCCTGACGCATTGGAGCAACGAGCTGGCGCATGTATTCTTCATAAGCTGTTGACATATAAAAGCCCCCTCTATAAACCTTTGACTACTGATGTCAAGGATACTATAGAGGGGACGGAATTTCAAACGTCCTAAAGAAAAAGCCTTAAATCTTCATGATGCCGCCTGTATTGGCAGAAGTGACGAGTTTGGAATAGCGGGCAAGGTAGCCTGTTTTCACTTTAGGCTCAAAACCCGGCCAGTTTGCTTTTCTTTTTTCCCATTCGTCATCAGAAATCTCAATATTCAAGATCCGTTTTTCGATATCCACCACAATATGGTCGCCGTTTTCTACAAATGCAAGCGGACCGCCTTCGGCTGCTTCTGGGGAGGTGTGGCCGATGGAAAGGCCGCGGGAAGCTCCTGAGAAACGGCCGTCTGTAATCAAAGCGACCTTAGGACCGAGTCCCATTCCGACGATCTGTGAAGTCGGCGCAAGCATTTCAGGCATACCAGGCCCGCCTTTAGGACCTTCATAACGGATGATGACAACATCTCCTGCTTTGACTTTGCGATTGATGATGCCATCGAGCGCCTCTTCCTGAGAATCAAAGACAACAGCGGGACCTTCGTGCCGGGTAATGCCGTCCTGGACGCCTCCCGTTTTAATGATCGCTCCGTCAGGCGCCAGGTTGCCGAATAATACGGCAAGCCCGCCCTGCTCTGAAAACGGCTCATCGATTGGATGAATGACCCCTGAGTCTTTCACTTCGTGGCCGGCAATGTTTTCTCCGAGCGTCTTTCCCGTAACCGTCAGCGTATCTAAATGAAGCGCGCCTTCTTTTTTCGACAGTTCGTTTAAGACCGCTGATACGCCGCCTGCTTCATGCAAATCTTCGATATACACATCAGATGCAGGCGCGAGTTTTGATAAATGCGGAACCCTTGCCGCAACATCATTAATCCGTTCAAGCGAATAGTCGACACCTGCTTCATTGGCGATCGCAAGCGTATGAAGAATCGTATTCGTCGATCCGCCAAGCGCCATGTCCAGAGCAAACGCGTTGTCAATCGCTTTTTCTGTAACAATATCGCGCGGTTTTACATCTGAGCGGATCAATTCCATCAGCTGACGTGCCGATTGTTTGGCAAACTCTTTTCTTTCCGGAGCCGTCGCTAAAATGGTGCCGTTGCCTGGAAGTGCGATTCCCAGGGCTTCAGAAAGGCAGTTCATCGAGTTGGCCGTGAACATTCCTGAGCAAGATCCGCAGGTTGGACATCCAAACTGTTCAAGCTCCTGCAGCCCCTCTTCATCGATTTTGCCAGATTGATAGGCGCCTACACCTTCAAATACAGAAGAAAGCGAGATTTTCCGCCCGTCGCTAGTTCTTCCCGCTTCCATCGGTCCTCCGCTGACAAAAACGGTCGGAATGTTGACCCGCATCGCCGCCATGATCATGCCCGGCGTGATTTTGTCACAGTTTGGAATACATACCATCCCGTCAAACCAATGCGCTGAGACAACTGTTTCAACGGAATCTGCGATGATTTCACGGCTTGGAAGGGAATACCTCATGCCGATATGCCCCATTGCAATTCCGTCATCGACTCCGATCGTGTTAAATTCAAACGGCACGCCGCCGGCTTCCCTGATCGCCTCTTTGACAATTTTTCCAAACTCCTGCAAATGGACATGACCCGGTACGATATCAATATATGAGTTGCAAACGGCGATAAATGGTTTGCCGAAGTCCTCTTCTTTTACCCCTGCCGCACGTAACAAACTGCGGTGCGGCGCTCTGTCGATTCCTTTTTTAATCATGTCACTGCGTAAACCTGTCATGGTGATCCTCCTAAACCTTCGTTTTTACATTCTATATTTTCTGAATATTCAGTTTTAAAAACTGTCTATCAACCGCTTCTTGGACTGACATTCAAGATGGCAGCTGTTATGACATCCATTTGCCAATCATTCCCCATTTATCAGAACCTCCACATTCCATATGATTGCTAACTACTATATATATTTTCAGACTGTTTTTCAACAATATTCGAAATATTTTTATAGAAAAAGTGATATTTTATAACAAGACACTGGTTTTTTTCAGAGATCATCCAATAGCCATTGCCCGTGTTTAACGATTGATGGGGAATGCTTCCAAAATCTCTTCTGAATCCATAAAAAAGACGCTGTTTCCAGCGTCTTTGTTTTTAACCGTTTTCTTTCATGCGGCTTTCCGTCATTTGCTTCCAAACGGATCCTTTCGCTTCTTCACCATGTTCAATCCGTTCAATCGCCATTTTGATCTGCAGGCTGACTTCGAATTCCGGATCATTTTCAGCCTCTTTTAAAGCGGGAAGTGCACTTTCATCGCCGACTTCGTATAAAAACATGGCTGCCCTCCAGCGGACGAGCTTGCTCGGATCTTTCAAAGCTTTGATCATTGCCGGGATGGCTTCGGGATTTCCGATATCTGACAGACAATCCCCCGCCGTTCTTCTGACGGTAATCGTTTTGTCTTCCAGCGCTTTATATAGGAGCGGAAGAACGTCAGGCGTTTCGATCATGCCTAAATAAACGACGGCCTGTCTTCTGATGGATGTTTTCGGATCATCGAGCGCTTTTTGAAGCACAGGAATGTCCTCCTCCTTCGGATCCATTTGTTCCAAATGAGCATAGCGCTTTTGCCAATCTTCCTCATCAAGCATACTAAGCGTCACTTTGTAAGATGTTCGCTGCACGGTATGCCTTTTCGCTTCCGTATCCTGTGAGGCGGCAGATTCCGTTAGTTTTCGCAGCCGTTCGTCATCATAAGCGGCTTGGAGTTCTTCTGTCACTTCACGGCCGATTTCGGAAAAATCGCCGAATCTGACTCCCTGTTCCTTCCAAGAACGCTCAAGCACGACATTGGAAGATGCCGTTTTGAGCTTTAGAATCGCCTCCTGAAACCGCTCAGGCATGCCAAAACGCTCCTCGCGCTCACCGTCAGTCAATTTGACCTGCATCGGAATGCCGCTGAACATTTGCACAAATACCTTGACCTCACCGAATGATTCTTTTTCTTCGGAAGCTGCACCGCTTTCCTCCCCATCATCCATTCCGAATGCAGAACGAACCGCCGGAAGGATGTCTTTCCAGTCGAATCTGGCATTTCGTTCTACAGCCAAGAAGTCTGCCACATGGTAGACGCCTTTTACCCCATCTATGTTTAAAACCTGCTGAATGACGGGAGGCGCACCTTCAGCCTGGTCTTTTTTGTAGTTATTGCTTTTTCCGCCGGGCAGTTCTTCGGTCAAAATTACCTTCATCGTATTTGGACTTGGCGTCGGTTCTATTGATTTAATTTTCATGATTGTCCCCCTCTGTTAAAAGATCAGGGTCTTATTCTACCATAACCCCTACTCTTGATCTATAAAGGCGGTTTGCCCGTCATAGAGCACTCATTTTTCAGTTCATTCAGGAAAGTAAGCATCAGATCATGCCTTTTTTCAGCGAGCGTTCTGCCGGTTTGAGTATTCATCAGATTTTTTAAATGAAGAAGTTTCTCATCAAAATGGCTCGCCGCAGAAGGAATGTTTTTTTCAGAAGCCTCCTCATCATACAGCAAATGGCCTTTGGCGCCCGCATACATGAATGCCCTGGCAATTCCGACGGCACCGATCGCATCAAGCCGGTCTGCGTCCTGTACAGCCATTCCTTCTTTTGAAAGCTCTGTATCTTTATATTTTTCTCTATCTCTGAAGGACATTCTCGTAATGATGCCGAGGATTTTCTCGGCAGCCTCTCTCTCTACATTCCATTCTGAAAAGCGGCTGGCCAGTTCCCTGAGCGGAACCCGGTGCTTTTCGGACAGTTTCTCATCAATCAAATCGTGTACAAGAGCGGCTGCTTCTGTAATAAACAGGTCTGCGCCTTCCTCTTTTGCAATCACAAGGCTCAAGGAGCGGACCCTTGAAATGTGGAGCCAATCATGTCCTGTGCCTTCATGTGCGAGCTTTTCCTTTACCCACTTTGCCATCCGGCTGATCTGTTGCTCTTTTTGCCGATTCATCCCAGCCATTTTTGTATCGTCTCTTCCATTTCTTTAGGATTGGTCTGCGGAGAAAAGCGCACAACGGTCTCTCCTTTTTGATCGACGAGAAACTTTGTAAAATTCCATTTGACCGTTTTGATTCCGAGCATCCCTTTTGCCCGGTTTGTTAAATGCCGAAACAGCGGATGTATCCCACTCCCTTTGACATCGACTTTGGCAAACATCGGAAAAGTCACTCCGTAATTCAAACTGCAGAATTCCTCGATGTTTTTTTCATCGCCAGGTTCCTGATTCATGAATTGATTGGATGGAAAGCCCAAGACCACAAGCCCCTGGTCTTGATATGTATCATACAGATCTTGGAGCTGTTTATACTGCGGCGTGAACCCGCATTTGCTGGCTGTGTTGACGATCAGAAGAACCTTCCCTTTATAAGGCTTAAGCGTCGTTTCCTCGCCTTTTATCGTTTTGACGCTGATATCATAAATCGACATGCCGATCCCTCCTATTAGAATAACCCTTTTGCCCTGCCGTTTTCATCCACATCCATTTGAAGTGCGGCTGGACGCTTGGGCAGTCCCGGCATCGTTAAAATGCTGCCGGTCAGGGCCACGATAAAGCCGGCGCCTGCAGACGGTTTTAATTCGCGGACGGTAATGAAAAAATCTTTCGGCCTTCCGGTTTTCTCCGGATCATCTGATAATGAATATTGGGTTTTCGCAACACATACAGGCAAATCTCCTAAACCGTTCTTTTTAATCTCCTGAAGCTGCTTTTTCGCCTTTTCTGTAAGCTTTACTCCTTCAGCTCCGTAAACGATGCGTGAAACCTTTGCTAATTTGTCCTCGACCGAGTCGGTTAATTCGTATAAATAAGAAAACTGATGATCTTTATTCTCCAGTACATGGATGACTTCCTTGGCAAGATCCAGCCCGCCTTTTCCGCCCTCTTCCCACACATTGCACAAGGCAGCGGGGTGGCCGTGGTCCCTGCACCAGCCAAGCACGGTTTCAAGCTCTTTTTCCGTATCATGGACAAACCGGTTGACGGCTACAACATATGGGAGGCCGAAGGCGGAAATCGTTTCGATATGTTTTTCAAGGTTTTCGATTCCTTTTTTCAGTGGCTCTAACCCTTCTTTTTTCAAATCTTCAGCTGATGCTCCGCCGTGCATCTTCAGGGCTCTTGCCGTGGCCACAATCACGACCGCTCCCGGCGTAAATCCGCCCGCTCTCGTTTTGATATGCATGAATTTTTCAGCCCCTAAATCAGCGCCGAAACCCGCTTCAGTGACGACATAATCAGCAAGCTTCGCAGCCATTTTCGTCGCGATCAGGCTGTTTGCCCCGTGGGCGATGTTTGCAAACGGCCCGCCGTGAACGAGCGCAGGCGTTCCTTCAATCGTCTGGACGAGATTCGGCTTGATCGCGTCTTTTAGGAGCAGGGCGAGTGCGCCTTGCACCCCGAGCATCTCGACTGTTACCGGTTTTTGATCAGCAGTGTAGGCGACGATCATCGCTGCCAGGCGTTTTTTTAAATCATCCAAGTCTGTGGCAAGGCATAAAACGGCCATGATTTCAGAGGCCACCGTAATGTCAAAGCCGTCTTCACGTGGAAATCCGTTCGCTTTGCCGCCCAGGGCGATGACGGTTTCACGGAGCGCCCTGTCATTAAGGTCAAGGGTTCTTTTCCAGACAATTTTTCTGATATCAATGTTTAATTCATTTCCTTGGTGAATATGATTGTCAATAAAAGCGGCTAAAGCGTTGTTCGCGGATGTAATCGCATGCATATCACCGGTAAAGTGAAGGTTGATGTCATCCATCGGAAGAACCTGTGCATAGCCTCCTCCTGCTGCACCGCCTTTTAAACCCATAGTCGGTCCGAGAGACGGTTCTCTCAGCGCAACAATCGATTGCCTGCCAGCCTGCCAGAGCGCCTGGCTCAGCCCGACGGTGACGGTTGATTTCCCTTCACCGGCCGGAGTCGGGTTGATGGACGTCACCAAAATCACTTTTCCGTCAGGTTTATCTTTTAAGCGCTCAAATATTTTTAAAGAAATTTTCGCTTTCGTGCAACCAAAACACTCTAATTCTTCGTCATCTATAGAGAGTTGCCGAGCCACTTCAGCAATCGGTTTTAAATCAGTGCTTTGAGCGATTTCAATGTCTGATAAGCGGGATTTCATAAAAAAGAGAAGCCTCCTTTTGGATATCACATGATGGGTTTCCATATTTTTCACATACTTCTTTCATTGTAACACAATTCACACATTGAAATATCGCCAAAAAGTTCCTATAATGAAGAAAAATCAGCGGAGAAAACCGGAGGTGGCGTGTTGCCTATCAACATACCTATTGATTTGCCAGCAAAGCAGATTCTTGAAAGTGAAAATATTTTCGTCATGGATGAAAAACGGGCTTTCCATCAGGACATCAGACCTTTGAACATCGTGATTCTCAATCTGATGCCGCAGAAAATCAAAACGGAGACACAGCTTCTCAGGATGCTCGGAAATTCTCCTTTGCAGGTATATTTCACTTTTTTAATACCGTCTACACACACGCCAAAACATACACCAAGGCAGCATTTGGAACAGTTTTATACAACTTTTTCTTCGATCAAGGACAAAAAATTCGACGGTATGATCATTACAGGGGCACCGATCGAACATCTGGCGTATGAAGAAGTGTCCTATTGGAAAGAGCTTCAGGAAATCTTGGACTGGAGCAAAACAAATGTCACATCAACGCTTCACATCTGCTGGGGGGCGCAAGCGGGGCTGTATCATCATTACGGCATCCGCAAAACCAGGCTGCCAAAAAAGGCATTTGGCGTTTTTGAACACAGAATCTTAGAAAAGAACGAAAGATTGGTCAGAGGGTTTGAAGAATTCTACTATGTCCCGCATTCCAGGCATACAGATATAAATATGGATGATTTAAAAGCCGTTCCCGATTTAAAGGTGCTCAGCATATCTGATGAAGCAGGCGTTTGTTTAATTGCTTCAAAAGATGAAAAACAGGTTTTTTTGACTGGACATCCTGAGTATGATACCGATACTCTTAAAGAAGAGTATGAAAGAGACCTATCCAGAAACTTAAAAATCGATCCGCCTGTTCACTATTTTAACGAAGGAGCGAACGGCACAGTGCCCGTCAATCGCTGGAAAGCCCATGCTGCTCTTTTGTTCATGAATTGGCTGAACTATTACGTCTACCAGGAAACACCGTATGAGTGGAAATGAAATTCTCATGCTCTGGTCTGATGCAAGATATACAAAATGTGATAAAATACAGTTGGGTTAAGATTCCATAAAAAGTTTTGGACAGCGTCCATTTTGTTTCGGACGAATTTCCCCGGAACAAGGAAAGTTCCAGCATCCATTGTTTTCCTGTCGATCCAAACTTTAAAAATACCTTAATTTTTGTTCATCATTTATAATTAAAATAATAATTATGGTATGGTATGATTGGACATTGACTCCTGTTATTTTACTATTATAGCTCTTGTTGTTTGAATTAATTGAGGTGAATATGTTTGAATACCAACAAAAATATATTAATTTTGACTGCAAATTACGGAAATGGCCATGTTCAAGTAGCCAAAACGCTCTACAAAGAGTGTGAAAGGCTCGGTTTTAAGAATGTAACTGTTTCGAATTTGTATCAAGAATCAAATCCGATTGTGTCTGATATTACCCAATATCTTTACCTGAAAAGTTTTTCAATCGGAAAGCAGTTTTATCGCCTTTTTTACTATGGTGTCGATAAAATTTACAATAAAAGAAAATTTAATATTTATTTTAAGATGGGAAACAAGCGGCTTGACCAGCTGGTTAAAAAACATCAGCCCGATATCATCATCAATACGTTTCCGATGATCGTCGTGCCTGAATATAGAAGAAGAATGGGTAAAGTAATACCGACATTTAACGTCATGACTGATTTCTGCCTTCATAAAATTTGGGTTCACGAACACATCGATAAATACTATGTGGCGACTGATTATGTGAAGGAAAAACTGCTGGAAATCGGAACTCACCCAAGTCATGTCAAAATCACAGGCATCCCGATCCGCCGGCAGTTTGAAGAAGAAATGGACAAAGAAAAGATCTATGCTAAGTATCAGCTTTCTTCAGATAAAAAGATCTTGCTGATCATGGCGGGCGCCCACGGAGTTCTTAAAAATGTAAAGGAACTGTGTGAATCCCTCGTGACGAAAGAAAACGTCCAAGTCGTAGTCATTTGCGGAAAAAACACGCTGTTAAAAACTTCATTGGAAGAGATTGAAGCCATGCATCCTGAAAAACTGAAAACGCTCGGATATATCGAAAGAATTGACGAGCTGTTCAGGGTCGCAGACTGCATGATCACAAAACCAGGCGGAATCACACTTACAGAAGCAACCGCAATCGGCGTACCTGTCATCTTGTACAGACCGGTGCCCGGACAGGAGAAAGAAAATGCCTTGTTCTTCGAAGACAGAGGCGCTGCCATCGTCGTAAACCGTCATGAGGAGATCCTTGAATCCGTCTCTTCCCTTTTGGCAGACGAACAGAGATTAAACGAAATGAAAAAGAATATTAAAAGTCTGCACTTATCCAATTCATCTGAAGTCATCTTAAACGATATTGTTGAGCAGTCTGAGATCATCATGAATAAAAAGCAGGCTGTAAGGGCTCTATCCTAAGCGCCCGCTAAGAAAAAAACACTTGTTTCGGCAAGTGTTTTTTTCTATTGGATTTAAGACTCCGCATAATACACTTCTTCATATGGCTGAACAACCACAAATCCGGTTCCTGAAAACTTCATTTGGATCGATTCGCCGCTTCCCCTGCCGATGAAAGTCTTGAACGAAACATCTGTGACGAATTCAGGCTGAAGACCACCCGACCAGGCCACAGTAGCGTTTGGATCAGTATAAACTGGACTGCCCGGCGAAACAATCAGGGTGAGCGGTTCATAATGGCTTGTGATCGCCGCCATCCCCGTACCTTCAAGTTTGATGTTAAAAAGGCCGCCGGCAAGCATGCCTGAGATTTTTTTCATGAGCTTGATGTCCCACTTGATAGCCGGCTCAAATGCCAAAAGATCATTTCCATTCACAAAAATGGCATCATCATTCAGATTTAAAATGGATATCTTTTTCCCCTGGTCAGCGAGGTACAATTTCCCGTCCCCTTCTGCCTTCATCAGTGAAGCGCCTTCCCCGCTGAATACTTTTTTCATCATGCGTCCAAGCCCATGCTCAAACACGCCTTCACGTTCAAATTTGATTTTCCCCCTGTAGGAAATCATTGAACCGGCTTTTGCCCATACTTTCCCATCAAGATTGACTTCAAGCAGGCGCGGTGTTTCAAGTTCAAACAACCCTTCCCCTTTATCTTCCTGCTTGGTTTTTTCGACAAATTCATTAATCGAATAACGATTCATGGTTATCACTCCTATTCCTCTTCATAAATTTACGGTTTTCTTATATACGGATGGACGCATTTGTTTGTTTCGTTTGAATACGGGGAAAATGAGCATGAATAGCCATAAAATTGAAAACGATTTCAACAAAATTCCTAAAAACAGCATAAAAGTTCATTTTTTTCTCTTGACAGCTTGACGCGTCCTTGTAGATAGTGTATAGTGAAACCATCATTTAGCAGAACACGCTAGATGATGAAAATTTTTTTTAGCACTTTGTGCTACAGTACTAGGAGGATTAAGCAATATGCAAAATGGTAAAGTAAAATGGTTTAACAATGAAAAAGGCTTCGGCTTCATCGAAGTTGAAGGCGGAGACGATGTATTCGTTCACTTCACTGCAATCGAAGGTGATGGATACAAGTCTTTAGAAGAAGGACAAGAAGTTTCTTTCGAAATTGTTGAAGGTAATCGTGGACCTCAAGCATCTAACGTTGTAAAGATTTAACAGACTGAAGACAAAATGAGACTTCAAAATAAGAGGAGAGGCATTTATGCCTCTCCTATTTAATTTTCAGCTGAATTTCAATGGCCAGAATATTTTGCTTCAGCCTTTGTTCGATTTCCTCAATATTCTTCTCCAAAGAGGGGCGGCCCTTTTTCGCAATATCAACAAGCTGTTCTAGATCTTTATATACCTCCACAAATGTCTTGTGAAGGACGGTTTGCAATTCATTGCTTTCCACTGTCACAGGCTCCTTTTTTATAAGATACCTAAAATAGTAATATTGACTTATATTTTTCAGGTTCAATAGTTATATCGGATTAATTTTATTATATTTGTTCTTTTTTTGCACATAATATTGCCTGTTTTTATAAAAAATAATCACTGGAGGTGTATGATCATGAATTCAGAACATCGCGGGGACATCAAAACGGGGTTTAATCAGCGAAAGCAGCTTGAATTAGCCGTTGAAACCGCCCAAAAAACGACGGGCATGGCGACAAGACAAAACAGCTCCACCTTGCTGAAATCGGCTTATCAATCGATTGAAGACGCCAGACAGCTCTCACAGGCTGAAGAATTATCCGCATTGGATGAAGCCTTTTTAAATCAGCAGCTGGCGATATTGAATGATTGTCAGCACCAGCTTGATGAAGCACAGCATTAAAAGCAAAAAAACCGCATTTAAGCGGTTTTTTGTCTGTCAGTTTTTATTTGTCAGCACTTCTCCATACGTGCGGAGCTTTTCTCCGACTGTGCATGTTGAAATGCAAAATGCATGGGCATACGTTTTTCCGTATTCTTTTCTAAAATGTTTTTTGATAAAACACCCTTCACAATAGGTATCCTGCAAATTTGTCAGTTCCTTAAAGATCTCCTTCTTATCCAAGGTTTTCATCTCCGTTATTTGTCTAGTTTCATGCGGCTTTCCACAATGGTATGCTCAAGCATCTTTTTCGCAAGCTGATCCGCTTCCTTATTGTCTTTGCGGCTGATTTGGATATAGGTCGGCGTGAGCTTTAATTTATGGAGCTGCTTTTCGATTTTGTCCAGCCATTTCGAGTGAACCGGGTCATAACACGGCCAGTTTCCTTCGAGCTGGTTCAATACGACAAGCGAATCTCCTTTAATGACGACAGAATTTCTGCTGGCGCCGAGGTCTCTCAGCTCGTTTACAGCTTCATAAAGAGCAGCATATTCCGCTTCGTTGTTCGTCGTCAGACGAAAGCTTTTATTCTTTCTTAACCGATACATTTCCCCGCCGAGAGAATAATAAATCACGATGCCCAAACCGGCAAGCTGGCTTTCTTTATCATAGCTCCCGTCAAAAAACACCGTGATTTCATCAGGTTCATGCGCCAGTTCTTCTTTTAATTTTTCAAGTTCTTTCAATGTCCAGAAGCTTCCCTTCTCATCCTCAAACTCAAGCTCTGTGACATATGGATTTTGAGAAAACTGACGGCCGAAAACCACGGCATCTTTTACTTCTATCCAATCGTCAGCCGTAAAAGAAACGGATGCAGATGCCTTCATTTTTATTTTCATGCATGCTCTAAGTTTCACAAAATCACCTTTATTCAAATGATGGCTTGATATGCTATAATCTAAACAGTTTATTCAGAAAGGAAGTACCTGTTCTTGTTTAATGAGATATTATGGATTAGTTTTGCGATCATTAATTTTATCATTGTTCTCTTCTTTTTTAAACGATTTGGCAAAACCGGTTTATTTGTCTGGATCGGATTTGCCACAGTCGCAGCCAATATTGAAGTCGCGAAAACAGTCGAGCTGTTCGGCCTGACCTCAACACTCGGCAATATCATGTACGGCAGCGTATTTTTCGCGACCGATATCATCAATGAAAGATACGGCAAAAAAGAAGCGAAAAAAGCCGTTTCTCTTGGTTTTTTCATCCTCATCAGCCTGACTGCCGTCATGCAGGGAGCACTCCTCTTTGAGCCGAACCCGGAAGACATCGCACAGCCGGCGCTTGAGACGATATTCGGATTTTTGCCGCGCGTTGCGCTCGGGAGCCTGCTTGCCTATATCATCAGCCAAACACTTGATGTTTATGTATATTCGGGGATCAGAAGGTTATTTCCTTCCGATCGTGCATTATGGCTGCGCAACAGCGGCAGCACAGCTGTCAGCCAGCTTCTCGATACATTCATTTTTACAAGCGTCGCCTTTATCGGCACATATCCGTTTGATGTATGGGTGGAGATTTTTATCACCACTTACGCGTTAAAATTTGTCGTTGCTCTTTTCGCAGCACCTTATGCTTATGCTGCCAAAAAGATCACCCCTTTGGATGAAAGGAGTGAAAAAAATGCCTGTTGAAGTGTATGTTGATGGAGCAAGCGCCGGTGATCCAGGCCTTTCCGGACTGGGCATCTTTATCAAAAATGGCGGGAAATCTGAATCGTTTTCCCTTCCCGCCGGCCGCTTAAGCAATCACGAAGCTGAATTTATGGCGCTGATCGAAGGGATGAAGCTCTGTGCTGAAAGACAGTATCGGATTGTTTCGTTTCGTACCGATTCTCAGATCGTTGAACGAGCGGCAGATTTGGAATTCGTTAAAAACGAGGCGTTCAAGCCTTATCTTGCTGACATTCTCCGCTTAAAATCCCATTTTGATTTGTTTTTTATTAAGTGGGTCCCTTCAAAAGCAAACCAGACAGCGGACAAGCTGGCAAAAAAAGCGATTTTGCTGAATCAATCCGAGTAAAAGCTTCTCCCTTTGAGCATGATAAGTCTTGAGGTGGTTAATGTGGAAAAGCAGAAGCCTGCCGGGAAAGGGCGTCTGACCGGCGGTGTCACTCCGCAGGGAGACATTGAAATGAACCGGCACACCGATCCAAAAACCGAGCTTGAAAACCGTGCGAAAAAAAGCAATACAAAACATTAGAGAGATCGATTTTTAGCCGATCTCTCTTTTTTCCATTTTCGCAAGCAGCGGCTCAATTCCTCTGATCTGATGCAGCCTCAGCATGTTTCTGGCCCTGTCATGCGATAACGTAAAATCCGCTTCTTCCAATGAGCAGGAAAGCGGAACATCACATTTGATTTCAGCAAGTATTCTTGACAGTTTCAGGTCTTCGAGATTTTCTGTTATTTTCGTTTGCTGGCCTTTAGTCAGCCGGCTTACGTTTTCAAGCAGCTGTTCAATGGTCGAATATTCCCTGATCAGTTTGTAGGCCGTTTTTTCGCCGATCCCTTTAACACCTGGATAATTATCGCTCGGATCCCCCATCAGCGCTTTAATATCGATCAAAGCCAGCGGCTCGATGCCGGTTTCCTCCATAAAGGTTTCTTTCGTATACACTTTGTAGTTGCCGATGCCTTTTTGCATCAATGCCACTTTGACAGTCCCTTCCAAAAGCTGAAGCAGATCTTTATCTCCTGTGACGATTGTAATGTCCGCTTCTTCACGGAACAGCGCTGACAGCGTACCGATGCAGTCATCCGCTTCAAATCCTGCGAGGCCGATATTCAAAACGCCCAGCTCTTCTGCGGCTTCTTTTGCCATGTCAAATTGCGGAATTAATTCAAGCGGCGGCTCGCCGCGGTTTGCTTTATAATCCTTAAATAAATCATTTCGGTATGTTTTGCTTCCCATATCCCAGCAGCAGACGACATGACTCGGTTCAAACGCCGTCACTGCGGTCAGCAGATGTTTCAAAAAGCCGTGAACACCGTTTGTGGGAATTCCCTTGTCATTCATCATAAAATTGCGGTGAACCGCTGTCGCAAAGAATGACCGGAATAACAGCGCCATCCCGTCAACAAGCAGCAACTTCTTTTTCATCACGAAAACTTCCTTTCATCATACAATGCACCTATTGTACCACAGGAGCAAAAATGATGAAAACAGCGTCAAAGGACGCTGTTTTGAATGTCTTTATTTTTCATGTTTTTTCTTGTTTGAGATCATCTTTGCAGCTTCCATCTGCGCATAAGATTCGGTAGAAAACTCGGTATTAAAGCCGTTTTTCTTTTTGGCGTTGTTGTTTCGCTGCGCATTTGCATTGCCAAGCTTTGTTCTTCCCATTGTCCTTCACCTCCAGCGGGCGGTTCAGGTCTATTGTTTGCAAAAAGGCCCGAATCCACTCACGGAAGGATCAGCCAACTATTGGCCGGCGTTTTTTCGGCTGACGTATTCCTCGACCATTTCTTTAGAGACCAGCCGTCTTTTCGGGACGATTCCTTTCTTGGACAGCTCATTCATTTTCACTGTAATTTGATTGATGCGGTCTGTGGAAAATGGTTCTTTTCGTTCACACTTGGCAACGGCCTCGTCTATCGCTTTTTCACGTTCCTGTTCCAGGAGAACGAACTCGCTTATTTGCTGGTGCTGTTTTTTTGAATGTGCAGTAATCGCTTCATGAACGTTTGTCATCGTTTTAAATCCCTTCTTTTTTATTCAGTCTACCATGCTTTTGGTGCAGCCACCATCAATGGTTATGATTCAATCTCACGGAGCCATTTGTTTGCAGCGGTATATGCCTTTTCGATGTTATCCCTGTCACCGCTTTCCAAAGGCTCGTGAAAATACGTTTCTTTTTGCTCCTTGATCTGTTCCGCAGCTGTTTGAGATACGGACTTCTGCAAAAGTTCGGCGCTTTTTTGGCAGCGGCTGAAAAAGGCCTGTTTTTCATGTCGAATCCAGCCGGCCGTGATGTCGGAAAGCTTTGAAGCGAGCGATTCGATCAATCTCGCCTTTCCATTTTGCTGAAAAAATGCTTTTGGAGTTTTGAATTTTTTCAGCTCATCAGCAAATGCTCTTTCATCTGCTGCAGCCTCAGCCGTATCCCAGCTGTCTGTTTGAGGAGGCTCTGGTGCGATATGAACAGAAAAGTAAGCATTATCAGCCAGCTTTTGCCGGATTGTCCCTGCCCACTGTTCATCAGCATACTTAACCACCATGTTTTCAATCCGAATGTCGAGCGCTTTTAATTCCTGCAAAAATTCAAATTCATACTCTTTCAGACAGCTTTTCAAGGCTTTTTGCAGATTATCCTGCCAATTCCCGTTTTGCAGACCGGGATGAATGGCTGCTTTAAACAAATCGTGCGCATAATAAGAAAGACGCTGCCTCATATAATAAAATTGCTCTTCAATATCCTTTTCGGTCAGCTGAAAAATGGAAGATCCCTTATTTACCTCATCAATGGCGGAGCATGCTGCTTGAAAAGCTTTCTCGATTTGCTTTTTCTCCGCTTCCTCCTCTTTGACGGAACGGTGCAAAGAACGGCGGAGCTGAATCACTGTATCACAAAGCTTTTTGCCTTCATATAGCAGCTGATCGACAGCCGCTTTTGTCAAACCGTTTTCGATAAATTCATCGAGCTCTTTCTTAAGGCGGCTGAAATCATTGAAAGGCGATGATTTTCCGCTCAGTTCCTGTTTGCTAGAGACATGGTAAAAATGCGGGTTTTGAATCCCTTCTTTGAGCAGTTCTCCCCTTACGTAGGCTTCAACCGTTTCCAATTCGCCGGCACTTTCCGCAAGATCTGCCGCGTTTAGAATAAAAAACATTTTATCCATGCTGAAAGCGTCTTTGATTAATCCGAGCTTCCGCAAAAACGACCGGTCCGCTTTTGAAAACGCATGCTGATAGTAAGTTAAGTAAAGGAGGGCGTCAGCGTCTTTCATGTACTGAAAAGCGAGCTCAGTATGCCGTTTATTCATACTGCTGGCGCCCGGCGTATCGACGATTGTAATCCCTTTATTCGTGACAGGTGAATGTAAATAAACGGTTACTTCACGGACGGCGCAAGCCGTCTCCTCTTCGGCTACATATGGCTCAAGTTCGCCCGCGGATATTGTTAATATGTCCTGGTCTGCAATATATTGGCCGAAGCGTTCATATGCCTTTAGAAAGTTCTCTGTGATGATGCGTTCATCATGATGAAGCATGCCTTTTTGCAATAGTTTTTCGAGCTTCTCGACAAGAGTTTTGCCTTTTATTTCCGACATTTTCCCATCTAAAAGCTGATCCAGTTCGGCGGTGATCTCCGTTTCTGTTTTAAACGTCACATCAGCCGTCCCGTCTTGTTTTGTTCCCTGTGGTTTTGTGATTTTATTAATCGTCGCCGTCGTCGGTGTCGGAGATGACGGAAGGACTTTTCGTCCGCAAAGCGCGTTTGCAAAAGAAGATTTGCCAGAGCTGAAAGCCCCGAAAAGCGCCAATGTAAACTGTCTTGAATGAAGCCGCTCTGTTTTTGCCAAAAATGCTTCCCTCTGCTTGTTTAAGACCGGGATGCCCTCTAAATACCGGGCGAGATTCTCAAACAGTGCCATATATTCTGAAACGCTCTTTGCATCTCTTAATGTCTGCTCAGGCCTGTTTTGTTCATGAAGATTCATGCTGTCATCAGCCGTTTCGGTTTCAAGCGGTTTTTGCAGCGCTATTTTTTCGGCCGCATACCAGTCTTCCGCTTGACCGCCGTCATCCCTCCCGTTTTCCCATTGATCCCAGATCAGATTCGCTTTTTCATATGATAGGCGCTGCTCTGTCAGCCGTTCTTCCAATCCGGAGAGAGCCGCTTTCTCCTTTTCATACTCGGCTTTTGCCGACTCAAACTTGCGCTCTTCCTTTTCTGCTATGAGGCTTTTGAGCTGTTCAAGGAGCGGCTTGGCGCTGCCTTTCGCCTCTCTTCTGATGTTTTCGGCCAATTCCTTTGTATAGTTCAACACATATTCAGGCGTAAGTTCCGCTCCTTTTTTCAGTGAACGAAGCAAATGGGTTTCATCGATTTTTGTGCTGAATTGAAGGATGTGCTGCAGCAGTTGATCACTCTTTATTTCAAATCGGTTCATAAACGTTTTACACGCTTCAATGATATGCCAGTCGATTTCAGCCTGAACCCTTTTTTGGACGTCTGCAAGAAAAGCTTCTTTGCGCTTATCTTTTTCCTCAAGCGTTTTTGTTTTACTAAAAATAAATCCTTTTTTAAAGCCTTTTTCGCTTGATTCCAAATATGACTTCGCAAGCTCCCTCATATCAAACGGGGTCAAATTTGCATTTTTGATGATGGTCTGCACTTCTTTTTGAAATGATTCCCCCGTTCGTTTTTGTTGCTCTGCTGATTCGGCCAGCTGCTCTTCCAGCGACTGGACTTTTTCGGCCAAAGAAGCGGCTTCCTCAGATAAGGATGAATCCCCATCACTGATGAGCATCTCAACATGCTCATCAATCAACCGTGTCACTTTTTGCTCCGTGTATGTGAATAATTGCAGCTCCGTTTGATTTTGCAGGCGTTTCAGCAATTCACGCAGCCGGGTGAATTCATTAAGCGGATGATCTTTTTCTGTGACAGAGGTAAAAAAGAGATACTCTTCACTGATTCCCTCTTTTAGCAGCATATCAAGGACCTGTTTTTTATAGCCTTGAAAATCTGTTTCTGTTTCATCATGACGGTCAATTTGGTTGACGACGAAATAAATATTCGGAATTTTCCCTTTTATTAAACGAAGAAAATTCACATTTTCTTCAGAATGGACATGGTTATAATGCACAACATAAAACAGTGCATCTGCCTGGTGCAAAATAGATGATGCCGACAGAAAATGAGCATCATCTGTGGAATCGATTCCAGGTGTGTCGATCAGAACGGCTTGTGGCGCTATCCCGGAAAATGGCCCTTCGATTTCCACCATTTCGATTTGGCTCCCATCCTTACAGTACGCCTGCACTTTCTGTTTATCATAAGCGCCCTGCAACTCGGCGTATCTGCCGTCTGTCGTATGAAGCGCTGTTTTCAATTCTCCGCGGCGGACCATGACGAGATTCGCGCTCGTCGGAATCGGACTTGCCGGTAAAACGTCTTCCTGAAGAAGCGTGTTCAGCATAGAAGATTTTCCTGCTGAATAATGGCCGGTAAAAGCGATGTACACTTCTTTGTGCGTCCATTTTCGGATGATCCCCGCCAGCTGGGCTGCCCGCATTTCATCCCCGTTTTTCTTCAACTCGCTGAACACAGCTCCGGCTCTTTTCATGAGATCGTCTTTTGTGTTTATATGTGCCATGATTCCTACCCCTTTTAAGCGTTGTTTTATATATTCAGCCCCTTTCCCCCATTTTACACAACATTTGTGTATTTTTGTTCACAATTGAAAGAAAACATGAAAAAAGCTGCCTTCATAGCAGCTTGAATTCATCTCTATTTATTTTATGCGGAACGTTTTGCGATTCCTTTTAGCACAAATCCAATCAATACGCTGTATGTACAAACAGCTGCGAGCAGAAAAAACATCGTCATAAATGTTCACCATCCTATAATGAGAATGCTTTTCATTACCATTATACATAAAATGAGAATCATTTTCAATGACACCATTCTTTCAATGCCCGTTCTTCTACACGAATGCGGATCAAAATCAAGACGGCGTTGAAAACCGTAAATAAAATAGCCGTCAAATACGCCTGAAACAGCAGCGGAAGGAGAAATAATTCTAGCGCCACAGCCAAATAATTCGGATGCCTGATCCATTGATAAGGCCCTTTACGAATCAGATCGGTTTTGGGGATGACGAGAACTTTTGTATTCCAGCATCTCCCCAAAGAAAAGAGCGACCAGTAGCGCAGTCCCTGGGTAAGGACAAGCGCTGTCAAAACGAGTGCCGGAAAGGGTGTCATTCCGCGTTGAAAAACGGCTGTTTCCCAAATGAAAGAAATGAAAAAGAGCACGTGCATCGCTACGATGAACGGGTAGTGGCGTTTTCCATATTCGACGGCCCCCTGCTTGATCGCGTTTTTTTCATTCCGCTTGGCGACTCCGAGTTCAATAAGCCGCTGTGTGATAAATATGATCAAAATCGTCCAAAACATGTCAACCACTCGCTTTTTTGTTCCACTTCATTAAAAGAAGTTCTGATGAAAACCCGGGGCCAAGCGCTCCTAATAGGCCAAACCTCCCCGGCTGGGGACAGTTGTTTAGCATATCATCTTTTATGACATACATGACAGTCGCTGATGACATATTTCCGTGTTTCGCCAATATCCGCCGTGAACTTTCGAGATGTTTTTCTGAGAAGCCGAGACTTTCAATGTATGCATCAAGCACTTTTTTCCCTCCAGGATGGGCGAGAAAAACTTGAATATCTTCAAGCCTGACATGTTCCTTTTGAAGAAATGCTTCAGCGTCTTTTTTTAAATTTGTCCTGATCAATGACGGAATATCCCGCGAAAAAACCACTTGAAAACCGCTATTGTTGATCTCCCATCCCATCACATCTTCCGAGTGTTCTAATGTAGTCGATTGAGAGCTCACGACTTCCGGAAGAACTTGAAACCTTGAATCTGCGGTGTCCGCTTCCCTGCCGCACATTAAAACACAGGCAATCCCGTCACCGAATAAAGACGTTCCGATGAGATTGCTTTTCGTCTTGTCATGCTTTTGAAATGTTAAACTGCACAATTCTGCCGCGATCACGAGAACAAAAGCCTTCGGAAAAGCTTTGCAGTATTCAAAGGCCCGGGCGATGCCTGACGCTCCTCCCGCACACCCGAGGCCCCAAATGGGAATGCGCTTCGTCCGCTTTGAAAACGGAAGGATATTCATCAGTTTTGCGTCAATGCTCGGCGTTGAAATCCCGGTTGAAGACACAAAAAATATCGCTTCAATTTGTTCAAAAGGGATCTCTTTTTTTAGAAAGCGCTCATCTGCCAAACACTTTGACACAGCATCAGCGCTATGCTGGACAGCCATCTCAATATACGCCTGATTTTTTTCCTGAAAGCTCTTTTCTTCTTTATACCATTCCAAAGGCATGGCAAACTGCCTTGATTCAATCTCTCCATTTTTAAATGAAGCCAGCAGCCGGTCAATGTCTTTAAATGAATCTTTGAACATCTCTCGCGCAAACCCGGCGGCTTGCCATTGATTGACATGACAGCGGGGTACACTTGTTCCTGCCGATACGATATAGGCCATAACACCACCTCTATCTAAAGCGTCTCCAAAATTTGCACCTTTATGTAGAACGCTTAAAAAAGCAAGCCATCAGCACTTCATCTTCAAAAACTCCGTTTGAGAGCACCTGCTCCTTCTGAATGCCCTCGATAATAAACCCGTTTTTCTTGTACAGGGAAAGCGCCGCTTCGTTTGAAGAAAACACGGTCAGGCACAGTTTATGCAGCTGATGGAGCCTGCACCAGTTGAGGGTGTAAGACATGATTTCTTTACCGATGCCAAGGCCCTGCGCCCTCCTGTGAAGCCAGGTTCTAAAAAGCCCGGTATGCTTTTTCATCTGAAGCTCGCCGCGGATCACCCGCGCGATTCCATAAACCTTCCCATCGATTTCAACGGCGGCATACATATTGTCTTTTTCTCTCATCTCCTGAATAAAGGCCTGTTCTTCCTCAAACGTGCGCGGCCTCTCCTTTTGGATGTAAACACCCGTTTCAATCACGTCTTTGACCGCTTCTATAATGTCAGCAGCATCATCCTGCCTGACGGGGCGGATGACAGCCTCGCCGCCGTCCTTTGTGCTGATGTGTTCGACAAGCTCTTTCACTGTTTTCATCGGATATGCCTCCTCTTCTATACCGATAGTATGTCTTGTGCAGAAGGAGAAAACACACCAAATCAAAAAACCCCACGATCGTGAGGTTTTAAACAGCGGATTTTTCAGTTGGAACAGTTTCATGCCGTTCAGCCGCCCGGGAAAACGGATGGATGTGAAAAATCACATTCAATAAAATGGCGGTAAAGCTTCCTGCGACAATCCCGTTTTCTGTCAGAAGTTTGATGGCGTCAGGGAGATTTTGAAACATCTGCGGTACGACTGTCACACCTAAGCCGATTCCGACTGAGCAGGCAACAATTAAAAGGTTCTCCTGTTTTGCGAAATCAACCCGGCTTAACATTTTGATGCCGTAGGCAATGACCATGCCGAACATCGCCACCATAGCCCCGCCTAATACCGGTTTCGGAATAATCGTTGTCAGTGCGGCGGCTTTTGGAAAAAGCCCCAATAGAATCAGAAATCCTCCCGCAACAGCTATGACGCTGTTTTTTCTAACGCCTGTGAGCTGAACGAGGCCGACGTTTTGCGAATAAGCCGTATATGGGAAAGCATTGAATATGCCGCCGAATAATACGGCAATCCCCTCAGCGCGGTATCCTTTTGCTAAATCTTTCTCCGCCAGCTTTCGGTCTGTCAAATCGCCCAATGCAAAGTAAACGCCTGTGGACTCAACGAGGCTGACGATTAAAACAAGTGTCATCGTAATAATCGGTGTAATCTCGAATACTGGAGTTCCGAAATAAAAAGGATGGATCATCTGCACCCAGCTTGCATTTGCCACTTCAGTGAAATCAACCTTTCCCATCAGACTTGCGGCAGCCGTTCCGACTAGCAGTCCGATCAAAATGGAAATAGATTTCAAAAATCCCTTTGTAAAACGGTATAAAAGGACAATCACCAACAAAACTGAAAATGCCAAAGCAAGATTTGACAGCGCACCGAAATCACTGCTGTTTTCACCGCCTGCCATGTTGTTCATAGCGACCGGAATCAGCGTTATACCGATCACCGTCACAACAGATCCGGTGACGACCGGAGGGAAAAAACGGACGAGCTTTCCAAAGAAAAAGGAAAGAATGATGATGATGACACCGCCGGCTATAATGCTTCCATAAATGGCGGGTATTCCGTATTTTGATGCAATGGCAATCATCGGAGAAACTGCTGTAAACGTACATCCCAATACGACGGGCAAACCGATTCCGAAAAAGCGGTTTTTCCAGACTTGGAGCAATGTCGCGATCCCGCACATCAAGATATCCGCAGATACAAGATAAGTGAGCTGTGCCGGAGTCAATCCGAGAGCATCGCCGACAATAAGAGGAACAACGACGGCTCCCGCATACATCGCAAGGACATGCTGAATACTTAGTGAAACGGTTTTAGCGGCTGTGAGTTTCATGAACGAACCTCCTCTAAAAAGGTGACTTTGCCGCCGGCAAGAGATGCGATTCTTGCCAGGGATTCGACTCTGATTCCGAGTTCATCAAGCTCCTTTCGTCCGGACTGGAATGACTTTTCGATCACAATCCCAATGCCGCTGAGCTTTGCCCCGGCCTGTTCAATGATGGAGACGAGGCCCTTTGCGGCTTGTCCGTTCGCCAAAAAGTCATCGATAGCAAGAACCTTGTCATCCTTTGACAGGTGGCTTGCAGAAATGGCAATCGTACTTTCCGTTTTCTTCGTGAATGAGTATACAGAAGCCGTCAAAAGATTTTCCGTCAATGTGAGAGATTGGCGTTTTCTCGCAAAAATGACCGGCACGCCAAGCTTTAATCCGGCCATGACGGCAGGTGCAATTCCTGAAGATTCAATCGTGACAATCTTTGTAATGCCTTCGCTTTGAAAAAGAGAGGCGAACTCCTCTCCGACAGCCAGCATGAGCTCCGGATCAATTTGATGATTTAAAAAAGAATCAACCTTGAGCACTTCATCAGACAAAACAGTGCCATCCTCTGCAATTTTTCGTTTTAGCTGTTCCATGTATAACCCTCCGTTTATTCAGGTGCCCTTTAATAAAAAAAGCATTGCCCGCTCGTAGATCTCAATCGAGCGGGCAATGCTGAAAAAGACGAAAAGCCGTCTGCTGCTTAAAAGACGTTCGTTTTCCTTTTGCCCACTCATAGTCGGGCATTTACGGTACCCGGTAGAAACTTGCGTGCCATATCCACGCGATTATATGAGTGCTATAATGTATCAAATTATAGCAACTTTCAGGCGGATTGGGAAGACCAAAAACGAAAAATGACGAACTCCATGACTTATTTCTGAGAAAATCGTTCGTATTTAACAGAAAATTCAGATTCAAAAACACCCTCCCCGTTTTCGGGAGGGCTCTTGGATTACAAATACAAGCTTGTATATTTGTCCTCTAAATAGCGAATTAAATAACGTACATTTAACTCTTCACCTGTCGCTGACTTGATCATCTCCAGCGGCTTTTTTCTTTTGCCGTGGACATGGACGTGATCTGTCAGCCATTGTCTGATCGGCTGAAAATCACCGTTTTCAATCAGCCGGTCGAATTCCGGAAGGTCATTCAGCATGCTTGATTTCAGCTGGGCCGCATACATATAGCCGAGCGCGTATGAAGGAAAATAACCGAAATCACCGCCCGACCAGTGGACGTCCTGCAATATTCCCTTGGCATCGTCCGGCGGCGTAACGCCAAGATATGCCTCATATTTTTCATCCCACAGCTTCGGAAGATCCTCAACTGCCACTTCACCGCTGAAAATCGCTTTTTCAATTTCATAGCGAATCATAATGTGCAGCGGATATGTCAGCTCATCGGCATCAATTCGAATCAATGAAGGTTTTGATTCATTCACGGCTCTGTAAAAACCATCAGCTGTAACCCCTTCAAATTGTTCTGGACAGGACCCTTTCATTTTATGAAAATAACGTTTCCAGAACCCTTGATGTCTGCCGATAAAGTTTTCGTAAAACAGAGATTGAGATTCGTGGATTCCCATTGAAGCCCCTTCTGATAAATTGGTTCCGCTCAATGCTTCATCAATGTTTTGTTCATAAATGGCATGCCCGCACTCATGAATGGTTCCAAAGACAGCTGAGCGAAAATCGGATTCGTTAAAGGCCGTCGTCACCCGCGCGTCGCCCTGGCTGATCGTCACTTGAAAAGGATGAACCGTTTCATCAAGGCGGCCCGCATCAAAATCATAGCCGAGCTCCTTTAAAAAGAAATGGCATAATTCGCGCTGCTTTTCTTTCGGAAAATGCTCATGTACAAAGCTTGTATCCGGTTTTTTCTGACTTGCAGCGATCTTTTGGGCGAGCGGAACGATCGATTCGCGCAATTCGGCAAAAAGGCTGTCCAAAGTTTCTACCGTAACGCCTGGCTCATATAAATCCAAAAGCGCATTATAAGGATGTCCCTCATATCCCCAATATGTAATAAACCGTTTTTTGAAGTCGATGATTTTCTCCAGATAAGGGGAAAACAGCGAAAAATCAGATGCTTTTTTCGCTTTTTCCCAAACGGATTCGGCTTTGGATGTCAGTGTCGTATATTCTTTAAATTCTTCTTCGGGAATTTTGCTGTTTAAATCATATTCTTTTTTTGCTTCTTCGACCGCTTTCTGCGTATCATGCGGCAAGCTGTCTTTTTGTTCCCATAAATGGTCCAACAGCTCTTTCATCCGCTTTGATGTCCTCATTTGAAAGACGTCTGCGGATAATTGGCCGATCGCTTCAGCACGGTATTCTTCCCCATTTTTCGGAGCACCTGTCCTCATATCCCAGTACATCACATTAATCGCCTGCTCATATTGGCTGATTTTTTTCAATGTTTCTAAAAACTCTTTTTCATATGTATTGATGCTCATATCCTATCCTCCTCTTCCCACGAATTGTAATCAGACTAATGGAAATATTTACGAAAGTCAACTTTTTAGCCGGCAGATAACAAAAAAGAAAAGCGGAAAAAACCGCTTTTCTTTTAGACAGGCTGAACAGGAAGTACAGCCTCGACCTCTTCCATCACATTCCATTCTTTCATATCCGCTGCATAGATATGGATCGTGCCGCGGTCTTCATTGGACCTGATCAAACGTCCGATGCCTTGGCGCAGTCTTAACAGCATATAAGGAAGGTCGACTTCGCGAAAGGCGTTTTCGACACCGCTCCGTTTTGCTTCAAAGACCGGATCATGAGGCGGAAAAGGAAGCGACCAAATGATGACGTTTTGAAGCGAGGCGCCGGGAATATCAAGGCCTTCCCATAAGTGTACAGAGCATAGAACCGATTCTTCAATGGTTTGAAACTTTTCTACGATTGTACTGATTTCTTCGTCTCCTTCAAAATATACAGGAAACGGAAGGCTTTCCCCGCCGATCTGCTGTTTGAACGCCGCAAGCTCCTCAAAAGACGGAAACAGGATCAGCGTTCTTCCCCCGGAGTCTTTCATGCTGTTGACCGCCGCACGCCCTTTATCTACCGCTTCTTCCATGCGGTGGACATACACTTTCATCTGCTCTTCATAATCATAGGGGGAATCAACCGTAAACGATAAGTAGTCGCGAATGCCAAGACTGTTCGCCAAATAATCGAATGAGCCGTTTTCCGATAATGTCGCAGAAGAAAAAATGAACGGAATTTCTTTGGAAAACACTTTTTCTCCAAGAACTTCTGATACCGTCCTCGGCATGACCACAAATGTCGATTCAAGCTCTTTATGTTCAAGCCAGCTGATTGCATTTTTTCTGTAGAGTGAAAGAGAATAGGCCATTTGTTCAAGATATTCCTCGACGACTGTCAAAGCATACTGGTCAATCGTATACAATTCTCCTTCAAAAACGAGCGCTTCGCCGATTTTTTCCAGCAACTCGTAAAGTTCGCCGGCCGTTTTTTTCACTTCGGCATCATCCTTGATGCGCAGTCGGTCTGAACCTTCTGCTTTTTCAGCGTTCTCTGACAGCAAAGCGAAAAATTCATCATTGACGCGGAGCGCTTCTTCAACAAGCTCGGCAAACTCCTCTCTGATCTCATTTCCGAGGAGGCGTTCAAGAAACATCTCCAATGTGGATTGCTTCACTCTGTATGTCAGCGCTTTTTGCGCAGCAAATTCAAGCAGATGCCCTTCATCAAATACGACTGCACTGTGTTCAGGCAAAAGCGGAAGCTGCCCTTCCCGTTTTCTCGCTTCTTCTGTCCAGACATGCTCCATGTAGAAATCATGAGAACAGATAATAAAATCCGTTGATTTCCGGTAATGGTCTCTTGAGAGCGTCAGCCCGCAGCGGTGTCTCATATCACAAGTGAGACAGTCTTGAAATGAATCATACCCGATGTCGGCCCACTCATCATTTGACAGTGCCGAATATTCCTTTCGGTCACCGTATGGATAAAATGATTGCATGCCCTGTGATTCATGGACAAATGGCGGAAGCGCCTCATAAAGGTCAAGCCATTTCTCATCATCAGAGCGCTGCATCGTTTTTTCCAGTTTTTTCAGACATAAATATTGATCATGGGATTTGCTGAGCCGTGCATCTATCGTCAGGCCCAGATGCTCTGATATCTTATAAATGTCTCCTTCTTTTTTGACGAGCTGTTCAATCAGCGTCTCATCCGCGCAGGCAATAACCGCCGGCTTGCCCGTATATCTGGCATAGCTGAGCGCAAACAGCAGATAAACAAGCGTTTTCCCGGTTCCGACGCCTGCTTCGGCAAACATCACTTTCTTTTCTTTAAATGCCCGTTCTAACTGAAAAGCCATAAAGATTTGCTCATCCCGTAAATCAAAGCCCTTTTCAGGGAGAATATCGTAAAAGACATCACCGATCCAATTGTTTAGTTCTTCATAAAAGTTTTTTGTTTTTGTTAAAGAAAAAGGCAGACGAGATGCTGTCACCCTGCTCCAACCCCCAACTATCGAGATTTCAGAACTTCTATCCTATCACTATGGCTGCAAGAATTCAACAAGAAAGATTTGTGATGACGATCTGAGGATCTGGACTATTTCCGGTTAATCGAATACGTTAAAAAAGGATGATCTGTTGATTCCATATGGCTGATCGCGTTATGAAGATCTTCCTTTGCATATGTAAGACGCTCTTCGCCAAGGTTTTCCAGCCTGCTTGCTGACGCCTCCAGTGCCTTTTGAATCATGTGGATGTGTTCGCTGTTTAACATGAAATCACCTCTTTACAAATTGAATAATCCCGAGTATATGCAGGATCATCCCCTTTTATACAGGCTGATTTCACTTTTCCCTTCACATCAAAGCCGGGGAGAGCCGGCATGCATGATCCCCCTGTTTTCTCTAGCATTCAAATCACGATCATATCCAGAAAAAGGACGGTGCTATCATGAAAAACAAGCTTAAGGTAAAAGAAAGCCCTGCCATTTTTGATCCTGATCAACAGAAAACAGCCAAACAAGCTGCCGCTTTGCTGGTGATTTTCCTTGTTTGCGGCACCCCGTTTTATCCGGGATCAGTTTTTATCAAATGCCTTGTTCTTGGTTGTTTGATCTTCATTGTGACGGCTTTTACAGCCATCAGGCTGATCTTTTTTCCAAGCAAACTGACCAAAAAGAAAGATATATTCAACCTTATATTCGGCAGTGCCATATGGATTGTGCTTATCTGTGTTCAGCTTTTCTATAGAAACTGAACACACGCGTTTGATCAAGAACTCTCTCAATTTGATGTTCATAGAGGGCATTTTTACAGACAATGTGCTTTTGATCCAAAGCAACAACCCAATCTATTCCATTTTTTCATCATATCCTGTAGGGAAATTAAAAATTTATAGACTGAGGTGGAAATGTATGTATTATTACGTACCGGTTAAGAAAGATTATTGGGACTATGATTATGATCCTTATAAGAAGCATCATGATCATGAAAAGAAAGACTGCTTCTATTATGATCCTTGCAAGAAACATCATGATCACGAAAAGAAAGACTGCTTCTATCATGATCCTTGCAAGAAACATCATGACCATGGAAAGAAAGACTACTTCTATCATGATCCTTGCAAGAAACATCATGACCATGGAAAGAAAGACTGCTTCTATCATGATCCTTGCAAGAAACATCATGACCATGGAAAGAAAGACTGCTACTACTACGATCCTTGCAAAAAAGACTACGGCCATGACCATTGCAAAAAAGACTACTACTACCATGAGCCTTGCAAAAAGAAAAATGATTCATGGATTTATTAATGTTTCGTGTGTGTTCCTAAGGGGTCACATGCCTAAAACGGAACGCACGCATAAAAACCCCCGCTCTTTTAAGAGCGGGGGTTTTCATTTGGAACAAAAAGATCGTCGATGCTGCCGACAGCACAGCGACCATTACTTTGTATACTCTTTATTTGCTTTTGGCGGCCTTTTCCCCCAGTACTGATAATAGTCTGTTTTAATAAAGCCGTTAAAGAGCTTTCGTTTTTTTGTCGCTTTTTTTCCGTAGCATTCCTCAAATTGCTCATTTGAAGTCAGCATATAAACAGACCATGTATCAAGCCCTGAGAATGCTTTTCCCATGTCTTTGTACATGTTTTCAACCGCCTGTTTTTCGCCGAGGCGTTCGCCGTACGGCGGATTTCCAACAATCACGCCATATTCCTCTTTTGTCGTAAAATCCTTGACCTGCATTTGTTTAAAATGAATGATATCAGCGAGCCCCGCTTCTTCGGCATTTGCTTTTGAAATTTCAATCATGCGGTGGTCGAGATCATATCCGGAAATGGACAAAGGCTGATCATAATTCGCTTGTTCCTCCACTTCCATCCTCGCTTTATCCCAAAGTTCTTTTCCGATCCATTCCCATTTTTCAGAGGCAAAGTCCCTGTTGAATCCCGGCGCAATGTTTTGTCCGATCAGCGCCGCTTCGATCGGAATCGTTCCCGAACCGCAAAACGGATCAACAAACGGCCTGTCAGGGGTCCAGTTTGTCAGCAGAATAAGCGCAGCTGCAAGGGTTTCTTTCAACGGAGCTTCTCCCTGGCCTGTTCGATAACCCCGTTTATGCAGTCCGACCCCTGATGAATCAAGCGTAATCACTGCTTTATCTTTTAAAAGCGAGATTTCAATTTTGTATTCCGGACCTGTTTCCTCAAGCCACTCGTGTTGTTTTTGATATTGCGATTTCAGCTTGTCGGCAATCGCTTTTTTGACGATGCGCTGGCAGTCTGGTACGCTGGCCAGAACCGATTTCACTGATTTTCCCGCAACTGGAAATTTTGCATTTTCGGGAATAAAGGCACTCCAATCGATGGCTTTCGTTTTTTCAAACAATTCATCAAATGTTTTCGCCGTAAACTCGGCAACCTGTACTTTCACCCTGTCCGCTGTCCTCAGCCACAGATTGGCTCTGCAGATGGCGAGAGCATCCCCTTCAAAAACCACTTTTCCATTGTCAACGGTGCAGTCGTATCCGAGCTCCCGCACTTCTTTGGCGACGATCGCCTCGATTCCCATCGGCGCTGTTGCGATTAATTTAAAGGTTTTCATCATATCACCTGTTTTATGTATGTTTGTTTTTCACATGATAAAAGCTCTCCTATTGGCGGAGAGCTTATACATTGTCATCATAAATAGTGTGTGTAACGTTCTGTAAGCCATGTTTTGTTCCATCGTACTGCCATCGGCTTTTTCAGCCTCGTACTCAGGTGGTAATCATCTATCTACAGAGTCATCTCTGTCCTTCTTTCCGTTCATTTCCGTCCAGAAGGTTCCCCTACCAAAATTTGGGTTTCTCGCTCGAGGGGTTTACCGCGTTCCACTCCCACCATTTCTAGTGAGACTTCGTCACTGTGGCACTTTCAAGGATACTCAGCCATATCTGAAAAGACGTAGGCTTTTTTCCTGCCGTCAGCCTAAAAACAGGCTGCCCTAGCTTATGGTTTTGCTAGGCACGAACACTACGGGCATCTCAGCACCGTGCGAGCATGGACTTTCCTCTACAGATTCAAAGATCTGCAGCGATTACCCGAACGTTAAGACATCCACTATTATATCCTATATTTTTGTATAGGGCAAGGCTTTTTCATCAATCGTATAATTTACTACCAAACACATGTTTTTCCAAATTAGATAGTCGTTTCAAAATATCAAAATTGGTCGTATTGGATTGAGCAGGCTGTCTCTTGCTGGCTTCTTCCAGCTGTTTTTTCAAATGCAGGTTTTCCTGCTGCAATTCCTCGATTTCCTGATGGAAAGCTTCATAGTCTTTAATGACCATGTCCAGGAATTTGTCAACATCTTCCTGCTTGTAGCCTCTGACTCCTGTTTTAAATTCCTTTTCCAAAATTTCTTTAGCAGAAAGCTTCACTTTATCAGCAAGCATCTTTTTCACCTCATATCGTGAATCATCATCTTATATTTTTTCAGAAAACGTGTACGATGTCAAATTTTCTCTTCCACATTTTATTCTTCATAAAAGCTGTAATCTTCAACGGTCATTCTCAGATCATCCATCGTGATCATGTAGATCGGAAAATCGCGTTTTTCCCGGGCCTTTTTGGCCTCGTTCAGCATATAAACAGGCGAACCTTCCTTTTCTTCATCATAAAGAATCAGCAAGGCATCAGATTTTTCAATGAAAAACCGGTTTTTCTGCTTAAATTGAACCGGGCTTTCATAAGGCCTGTGCGTCAGGCTTTCTGTGTAATCGCTTTGGGCCAATACGGATTCATAATGTTCCTTATTCTGCTCATTCCACTTCTTTTCCTGCTCCAAAAAAGGCGTGATGACCGCTACTTTCAGATCCGGATATTCTTCCTGAAGGGAAAAAGCGACTTCCGCCGCCCATAATTCTGCCCCCAGCTGCCCTGAGATCAGAATCCATTCCAGCCCTTCATCAAGCAAAGCAAGAATCCGGTTTTCAATCGCTTTTTTTATGTAAAAAAGAGCTTGATCATCGTGTTTAAAAATCCCCATTTCAAACGGCTTGTACCCTGTGACAGCCAACACTTTCATTTTATCACCTGCTAAAAAAATGGGGCTTTGCTCCGCCCCATTTTTTTCAAGATATTCTGCTTGCTACACAAAACCGGCCTTGATACACCCTGACAAAACTTCCTTCGTCCGCTGCGATTAGTAAGGGCCCATTCCCATTCCAGGTCCTGGCATCGGTCCTGCTCCCGGTCCCTGCATTGGGCCGGGTCCTGGGCTGACAAAGTGCTGATGAGATGCTTCGTTGACAGATGATTGAGTCTGCGGATAGTAATGGACGTGCTGAAAATGCTGATGATTAATATTGGTTGCGTGCTGCGGATGAATGTGCGGTACAACAGTATTGCTTTGCGTATGGTTGTAGCAGCATTGAGTCGGATGAACAATCGGCTTCATCATGTGTGGTTTACAGTGCATGAACAAATCCCCTTTCTTAAAGCTTCTATATACACTATTAAACTATGAAGCAAGAGGGAAACATGTACTAATATAAAAACCTATTTTAAAAGTAAGCCATAAAGCTTTCCTTGAAATTAGTCAAAACAAATACAATAAACAGTACAACGATAAAAAACAAATAAAACAGCCCCTTATACATATCGACGCTCCCTTCAAACATTTCTAACGTTTATTCTACAAGAATTGATCAGTTTCTACAATTCAAAACGTTCTTTACATGTTTGCCGGCGAACATCGTCGCTTACTGCGCTTGCCCGGGGAATATTTTGCCCGTATTTCCGCAGCAGCCGCCGTTGGCGGAAATCAAGAGCGTCCGCTTCCCTTTCAGTCAGTACAAGCTCCCCAGTGCCGTATTGGCCATGAAGCTTGCGGGTTATTTCCAAAGCAGCCGGGATATCCCGTACTTGATGCTCAAAATATTTGGCCAGTTCGATGCCCGCTCGGAAGGCGGTTTTCCCGTCAGCTCCATTTTGCAGCTTCAGCCAGAGCCCGGCGGCTTTTTCCAGCATGCCTTGCTTTTTATATTGCATTGATAAATCGAAGGACGCCCGTTCAGACTGTTCAAAAGACTTGAGCTCAAGCTCTTTTAACTGCTCTGTCGCAAGCTCTGTTTCTTGATTGGCGATGAGCCACTTGGCCATCGCGTATTTTTCATTTGCTTCCGCCGTCTGATCAGGGGAAAGGATCTTCTTCGATATATGGATATAAAGCGTAATTAAAGAAAGCACATCAAGCTCATTGTGATGCAAAACGCCCTCGATGATTTCCGGCCGTTCTTCCTTTAAAAATTGAAAATAAATCATCGGTGCCAAATATCCCGGCGTATCCTCTGTTCTGATGACGCCCAGCTCCTCCTTTTCGACGGTGCTCAAAGAAACGCGATCGAGTTTATGCTTCCAGAGCCGGCGTGCCCCGTGAAGCAAGTCAAAGTGGCCGAAATCCGGCAATTCAGGAACCCTGTCTCGGATCAGCGTATGCCTCGTTTTGACCTGAGGCCAATCGAACGCTTTTCCGTTGTAGGTAACAAGTGATTGAATATCGACTTCACTCAGAAAACTGTGATAAAGGGCCGCTTCGTTTCCGGGTTTGGACAGCAGATGCTGTTTGACGACGACTCGATCATCATACACTCTGGCATGGCCGAGCAAAAAGATCGTATTGCCGGCTCCCCCACCGAGCCCTGTCGTTTCTGTATCAAAGAAAAAAAGCTGGCTCGGGTTGTACCCTTTGCTTGAAAGAACGTGTGAAACACCGCTCTCGTTCCATTTGCTGACTGTGTCGTGAAGCTCTGCAAACGAGTAGTTCCCGTGAACATGTGTCAGCGGATAAACCACTTCGCGGATCAGGCAGCAGCACTCTTCAAACACATATGGCCTGACGCCGAGTGCAGCCCATTCTTTGTCAAATGAAAGAGGCGGGGCTGATAACGTTTGAGAAGAAGAGCCGGCATCTTTCCCATCTCTTTTTTCTGTATTTCCCAGGTGATGTTTATAGCGGTTAAGCTTTCTTTTTAAAGACATCTATACCTCAACCTTTCCAGCCTTTTAAAAGACGCAAAGCATTGTCTTTTGTCTGATTGCTCTCACCGTGGACTCCGATGCATGACGGACATCCAAAACGACACGGACATTTGGCAATCAGCTGGTGCGCTTCACTGATAATTTGCGGCATTTGCTCATAAACCTTTTGGGACAAACCGACGCCTCCGGGATAACGGTCATATAAAAAGATCGTCGGCTTTTCATTATGAACCGCTTTAATTTGCGGAAAAACATGCAGATCAGACGGATCGCACATCACCTTGAGAGCGGCGACATAGCCGATAACATTTGCGGCCCCCAATAAAGCTTCTTCCAGTTTGATCTCGTTCCAATTTCGGCGTTCTTCATCATTGAGCTGCACCCAAGCCGCATTTGTGTGCAGCTCTTCTTCAGGCAGGTGGATCGGTCCGGAGCCGATATTTTCATGTGTTTCAAATTTTATTTTTTTGAAAATAGTCGCTTTTGCCTGGACTGTCACATCGCCAAAACCGAAAGCTGCGGCATCTGTTTGTCTCGTCTTGTCAATTTCAAGCACTTTCAGCAAAACGGCAAGATTTGCGTCTGTATAATAATCGGTTTTGACTTCGCGGACGAACGCTTTTTTCTCCTCCCAATCCAGCTTCTCAACCTGATACTGAACCCCTTGATGCAAATAGACCGCTTCATCGTGCAGCAGTGTCATCGCACTGAACCTGTCCATCTCGCCGATCACTTTCGCCTTCTCGCGGCTTGACTGGTCAATGATGACGACATTTTCCTGTGAAGCCGACCGCAGGCTGATGCCATGAGCCGGAAAAGCGTCATTCATCCAATGGTAGGTTTCCCCGCTTAAGTGAAGCACCCTTTCTTCAGTCAAATATTCTAGAATATCTTCGATCTCCGTCTCGCCGAATGTCTCGGTTCGCTTAAAAGGCAGTTCAAAAGCGGCGCATTTAATATGGTCAACGAGGATCACAAGGTTATCCGGATTAATGACAGCCGTCTCGGGATTTTGTTTAAAGAAATAGTCGGGATTTTGCACAATATACTGATCGAGCGGCGCTGAGCTTGCGACCATGACGATCAGCGCTTCATTATGCCTTCTTCCGGCCCGGCCCGCCTGCTGCCAGGCGCTTGAGATCGTCCCCGGATACCCCGTCATGATACAGGTTTGCAGCTGGCCGATATCAACGCCTAGTTCAAGTGCATTCGTACTGACAACGCCTTTGATTTCCCCGCTGCGAAGCCCTTTTTCAATGAGGCGCCGTTCGTTTGGGAGATATCCTCCTCTGTATCCTTGGATCGAGTGGGTGCCGACAATCGGCTTCATGACTTCCTGCAAGTACGTCAATATAATTTCTACGCGGACTCTGCTTCTCGCAAAAACAATCGTTTGAATCTGGTTTTGCAAAAATTCAGAGGCGAGCTTTCTGACTTCTAATGTGGCGCTTTTTCTAATGTTCAGGGAGCGGTTGACAATCGGCGGGTTGTAAAATAAAAAGTGTTTTCTTCCCGCGGGTGCACCGTTGTTTGCGATAAGGTGCATCGGCCGCCCTGTGAGCGTCTCAGCAAGCTCCAAAGGATTGGCGATTGTCGCCGATGTACAAATGAACTGGGGCTTCGACCCATAAAATTCGCAGATGCGCATCAGCCGTCTGATGACGTTGGCTACATGACTTCCGAAAACGCCGCGGTAAACGTGAAGCTCATCAATCACGATATATTTCAGGTTTTCAAACAATGATACCCATTTTGTATGATGGGGCAAAATCGCCGAATGAAGCATGTCCGGATTTGTGATGACGATATGGCCGGCTTTTCTGACCTTCTGCCTGATCGCAGGCGATGTATCTCCGTCGTACGTATAACAGTTGATGGATGCGCCGATCTCATCGATCAACTCATTAAGCTCGCTTTTTTGATCCTGTGACAAAGCCTTTGTAGGAAAAAGGTACAATGCCCGAGCATCTGGATCTTCTGTCATCCGCTGAACGACAGGCAGATTGTAGCAGAGGGTTTTTCCCGACGCTGTCGGCGTCACAAGCGTGACGTTTTTGCCGCTCTGACTGTGCGAGAACGCGTCAGCCTGATGGGAGTACAGCTTTTCAATCCCCCTTTTATGTAAAGCATGAACGATTTTTTCATGCAAATGCTCCGGAAAATCGCGGTCATCCGCTTCTTTTTCCTCGATTGTATGCCAATGAACAATTTGTTTGCTGAAAGCTTCGTCTTCTTTCAGAAACTGAATCATTTCGGTTAAATTTCGTTTTTGAAACAACGCTGTCACCTCTTCTCTTTTATTTTAGCGAATGTCAGTTCGTTCTGGAAGAGGTGAATATGAAGAAAAATAAAAAGCAGAGAAGCGCTCTCTGCCTTTTCTGATTCACTTGACTTTAAGCTCCATCAGCTTTGTCTCGCTTTTTTTCGCCTTTTCCTCTTCATGCTTTGTAATGCGCTCCAGCACATCGCCGTTCATAATGACGATCGGCGTAATCGTGCTGCTCGCTTTCTCCTTGATCAGCTCCAAGTCGCATGTCATGATAGGATCGCCGACTTTTACTTTGTCGCCTTCTTTGACATGGGCGGTAAAGCCTTCTCCTTCCATAGCAACGGTTTCCAGTCCGATGTGGATCAAGAGCTCCACTCCAGACAATGAGCGAATGCCGATGGCATGCTTTGTATGGAACAGCTGGATCACTTCACCGTCAACCGGTGATACGATCTCGCCGCTGGAAGGTTCGACTGCTATTCCGTCACCCATCATCTTTTGAGAAAAAACGGGATCCGGCACTTTCGAAAGTTCCAATACTTGTCCGTCAACGGGTGAAAAAACGGTTTCTTCTTTCACTTCATCCTGTTTTTGACCAATACCGAATAATTTTTTCAGCAATACAATTGGGCTCCTTTCAATATGCCTCTTTATGCTCGCTGTAAAAAGAGGGACAGATTGAATATTAATTCTTTAGATTCCCCACTATTTAACCACACTTTCCATTTCCCATCAATTGATAACCATATCAACTGCCCTTGCATAAGCTGAAAATAAAAAATCCGAGGTGATGGAGAATGGATTCCAAGGAAAACGACAGCCATTCACTCAGCAAAAAAGACGATTTTCAAGAAGCCGTAGAACAATTATTTTACGCCTCTCCTTTTCACGAAATATTGAATTCGTTCCAAAAGCTCATATCTGACCAGCTTGAGAATTCAAGCATTTCGATGAACATCAGAGACGAAAAAGGAGGGCTCTATGTCGATATTACCGTCCCTGAGTCATTTCAAAATGGCGACATCATGATCGAGGCGAAATCAAGGTATCTGCATGTCGCATTAAAAGAGGCGGCGCAAAACGGGGATTCGGCATCATTTACAAGCCTGTCAAGAACTGTTCTGCTTCCGTATCCTGTGCGTGAAGAAACGATGAAAACTGCGTGGAATCGCAACGTTCTCACCATATCATTTCCAGACGCAAAAAAAGCATGAATGATCTTCATCCATGCTTTTTTTCACTTAAAGAATCCGATAAAGCCTTTTGCCAGCGATCCCACCTGATTGACCGTACTCATCATTTGGCCTGCCGTATCCATCATTTTACTAAAATCAAGCTGGCCGTTCTTTTTCTTAAATTGCGACAGAAAGCTCTGAAATTGGGCAGGCTGATGGAGGTTTGGCCGTGGTGAAGGATATGGGTTCGGGTAAGGAAATGGATGAAACGGCTGCATGTGCTGCTGGACAGGTTGCTGGACAGGTTGCTGGTAAGCTGAGAACGGATCCACATTTTGCTCAAACGGCTGCTGATAAGCCGGCGGACGCTGGACAGGCGCCTGTTCCTGGCTGTAGTAGTGCTGAACAGGCTGGTTCATCTGGAACTCCGGATATGCAGGGTAGGACGCCTGCGGGCCTAAATAGGGATATCTGGCGGCTCTCCTCTCTTCCATCATTCATCTCTCCTTCTAGAGCCCCTTTTTTATAAGTGTATGACACGACAGCATTTCCCGTTCCAAAGCGAATGTCACAATTCTGTCAAAAAGTGTCGAAAGTTTTAATTTTTGAAAAACAGAAAAAAGTCGAATTGTTATGGTACTATATTATTAATAAGAACGAGAGGGGATGCACCATATGAACGTATCATACTTAAGAAATTGTTTTGCCGAGATGAAGCAGTACGAGACAGACTGTATGAATAAGCTGATGGATTTTGCCAAGTTTTTGTATATCCAGGGACATCTGACATTAAACGAATTTCGCACGAGTATGAAAGTTCTTGAAGCGAATGGAGCACAGCACCCTGCTTATGACATGAATTCAGACGCCAGCTGAATAAAGATTTAGAAAAGGAGACTGGGGATTATGCCCGGTCTCCTTTTAATATATCGTCTTCAATGTTTTTCAGTGTATAAAGCACAGATTCAGCAAGATCTTTAAAGCGCTTTTTGTGTATTTTGCAGAAATACGACTGCAAAACGATCTCATTCAGATTTTCTTCAACCGAATTCAGCTGTTCTTCATACATGTATTTTGGACGGTATTCCTTTATATATGAAAAGCTTTCCCGCAGCCAGCTTTTCACTGCCTGTTCACACCGCTCGACAGAAGGTTTGACAACGTTGAAAAAATCGTGTTCCCCGCCTTCCTCCCTGCCCTTTTTATAGCGTTCCTCCGCTTCTTTTGTCAGGGCGATTAATTCCTGTGTCTTTGCAAGAAAAGATTGTATATCCAACATGTTCACCTCGAAGGCTATCGTACCAAAGGAAAAGGTTCAACACAACGAATTCATTTAAGCGGACTCTCCATGAGGCTCTACTCCCATCAGCGTGCTGTTTAAGCATGATGAGAGCTCTGTCAGTTCTTTTTCGATAAGGTCAAGCCGTTCGTTCCAGGCGGTGCTTTTTTCATGTTTTAGCCTGTTTACGGCTTCGGTTAGCGCTGTTTCCGCAGAAGCGAGTTCTGTTTCCGTTTCCAAAAGCATTTGAAGGACCGAGTCTTTGCTTGCAAATTCGCTCATTTGCTTCCCTCCTTTTTTATGGCCATCTATGCATTCTCCCTCTCCTGCCGCCTCTCCTTCACAGTTGACAAAACTAGAAGGAAACCGCCAAAGAAATTCAATTTCCCTCAGGACGCTTCCGTTTCGACAAAACGGCTCCGCGAAAAATGGTATGAACGGCACTTTTTCTGCGAAATCTATAAAGGTAAGGAGGTGCCTGCTGTGGAAAACAACAAAAAGAAATCCCCTGCAAAAACCAAACCAGATACGAAACAGACAGATACATTGGATAAAAAATTAGGCGGACCAAACCGGCCGTCCACTTAAAAAGCAAGGAAATTCCTTGCTTTTTTTCTTTCCTATTTCTTTTTCAGCCAATGTTCCAGCGAAAAAACAGCTTGGAGCTGCCTTCTTTTTTGAAAATACCATTCCGTTAATTCGATGGTTTTCGGCAGCTTTTCATCTCGAAACATCCCCTCCCTGCTTCCCCCGCGAAACCAATCGCATTTTGATCCGTCTAATGAATGGGTGATGACGGGGTAGCAGGTTCTTAAAAATGGCGAGGACCTGGTGTTAACCCCAGCCCAGCGCTCCATATCAAAACGCGACCCGGTATGCGGCACACAGGATGTAAAATGGAAGAAAGCCGGAAAAAGCTCAGGCCTGAACAGCAGCTGGCTTAATTGCTTGCCAAGTTTGATCCTTTCTTTTAAACTTGAAAACCGTTTAACAGACACGCCGTAAAAAACGCCTTCAACCGTCGGGAAAATCACCGTGTTGAAATGAAGCCATTCACAAACCTGAAAAGGAATCGTGCGAAAAACATTCTTTTTGAACAGAGGATTTTGTATAATAGGAGTTTGGATAGTGTTTTGTTCATTTATAATGAGAGCATACATGAGCCTTTTTTGATCGTGCTCATGCCAAAATCGCTCCCACTCCGTTTTCATAAACGAAGAAACGCCAAAAGCGGGAAGCAAATGGAAAAGAGGCCGTCCGAGCAGTTTGGACCACTGATATAAAAGGAGCTGCGGGTATGCATCAGAAAAAATCAGCCAGTTCGCTCTTTCATACATGATAAACAGCCAATTCTGCTGAACATCCGTAAGACCGAGCTGAAAGAGGCGCCCTTTTAAATCAGTCATCGACCAGCCGGCATTGCGGGAAACAAATGAAGCCAAAAGCGACCACTTGATCTCCGGGTGGCGGTCAAAGTAGCTTTTGTATGCATTTGTCCGGGAAATATTATCTTTATTCAGTTTTCCGGTTTGCTCTTGTATGTGGCGCGTCAGTTCTGCTCCGGACATTGTGTTGCGCAAATTAAACACTTCCGTTTGTATCCAGATTTCTCTAAAAGGAGGATGAAGAAAGTGATTCGATATCCGAACGGCAAAACCTATCAGCCGAAACAAGCTGCCTCATCCTTAAATAAGAAGCCGTCGTCATATAGCAATCGCGGGATGACCCTCGAAGACGATCTAAATGAAACGAATATGTATTATCTGTCTCATTCGATTGCGGTGATTCATAAAAAACCGACACCTGTTCAGATTGTACAGGTCGATTACCCGAAACGAAGCGCCGCGGTCATAAAAGAAGCATATTTCAAGCAGTCGTCAACTACTGATTATAATGGGATTTATAAAGGGCGCTACATCGATTTTGAAGCAAAAGAAACGAAGAACCGAACATCTTTCCCCCTGCAGAATTTTCACGATCACCAGATCGAACACATGAAGCAGGTCGTAGCTCAAGACGGTATTTGTTTTGTTATTATATCCGCATTTGACGAAATTTATATTTTGGAAGCAGAAAAATTATTTTATTTCTGGGAGCGCAAGCAGAAAAACGGCAGAAAATCGATTCGAAAAGATGAACTGCAGGAAGCCGCTCACCCCATTTCGCTTGGATACTCGCCAAGAATTGATTATATTAAAGTTATTGACCAGTTGTATTTTTCGCCATCATAAATTATGATTTTAAAGTCATGTGAGCGGGAAAGGTTTAACTACGAAAGGTTGAGATGTTATGTCAGATCAATTTAACAGCCGCCAGGAACGGCGAAGAGCCCAGCAGGGCAAAAGCAGGTCTAATACTCATACTAAACCAAAGAAAAAAAAGAAAGCAGGACTCTTTAAGAAAATTCTTTTATCCATTTTAATCGTCGGTGTCATCGGCTTGATCGCCGGAGGCGTCACTTTTGCAGTCATGGTTGCTGACGCACCGTCCCTTGACGAAGCAAAACTGAAAACGCCGTACTCTTCCACCATTTATGATAAAAACGGAAAAGAAATAGCGGAAATCGGTTCGGAAAAACGGACATACGTGTCGATTAAAGACATACCCGATTCCGTGAAAAACGCATTTCTCGCGACCGAAGATGCCCGTTTCTACGATCACCACGGAGTGGATCCAATCCGGATCGGAGGAGCGCTTTTAGCCAACTTTGAAGGCGGATTCGGCTCTGAGGGCGGAAGTACGATCACACAGCAGGTCGTTAAAAACTCCCTTCTGTCACATGAAAAAACAGTGAAACGAAAAGTCCAGGAAGTATGGCTTTCATTCCAGCTTGAAAGAAAATATTCAAAAGACGAAATTCTTGAAATGTATTTAAACCGGATTTACTTCTCACCGCAGGCCTACGGCGTCGGTAAAGCCGCGGAACAGTTCTACGGGGTCAAAGATCTTAACGACTTGACGATTGAGCAGGCCGCAACACTAGCCGGCATGCCGCAAAGCCCGAACAACTATAACCCGATTAAACATCCGGAAAAAGCTGAGAAAAGGCGTAATGTAGTCCTAAGCCTGATGAATAAACACGGGTTTATATCTGACGCAGATTACAGCAAAGCGAAAAAAGTATCGGTCAAAAAAGGCCTTGTGTCTGCTAAGGAGTACGCTAAAACAACTTCCAACAAGTACAACGCATTTGTCGAAGAGGTCATCAATGAAGTCGAATCAAAAGCAAATGTTAATCCTAATACAGATGGACTAAAAATATATACGACGCTTGATACAGACGCACAGGATTATTTAAATGAACTGATGGACGGTGATACCGTTCAGCTCAGCGATAAAATGATGGCCGGCTTAACACTGCTTGATACAAAAACCGGTGAAGTCCGAGCGCTGGGCGGCAATATGACGCCAGGCGGCTACAATTACGCGACTGAAATAGAACGTCAGCCGGGTTCAACGATTAAACCGGTCCTTGACTACGGCCCTGTCATTGAAAATGAAAAATGGTCAACGTTTGAGCAGATTAAAGATGAAGCATATACGTATTCAACGGGTACGCCGATTCATAACTATGACCGCGGCTACAAAGGCTGGATGTCGATGAGACAGGCGCTTGCCGATTCAAGAAACATCCCGGCTTTAAAAGCGTTCCAGGCAGCCGGAAAAGATAACGTCGGCAAGTTTGCAAACAATCTCGGCCTCAAGATTGATTCAGATGAATTGGTTGAATCATATGCGATCGGCGGTTTCAAGAAAGGCGTATCACCTATACAAATGGCCGGTGCATACAGCGCCTTCGGAAATAATGGCTACTATAATGAACCGCATACCGTCACAGCGGTGGAATTCAATGACGGCACAAAGCTCGATCTAACACCTGAATCAAAAGCTGCAATGAGCGATTACACCGCATTTATGATGACAGATATGCTGAAAACAGCCGTTCAGACAGGAACTGGTACAGCCGCCCAAGTCCCTGGGGTCACTGTTGCAGGAAAAACCGGTACAACAAACTTTAACGAATCTGACATTAAAAAGCACGGTTTAAATCCAAAAGGAGCGAGAGATTCATGGTTTGTCGGCTACACGCCTCAATATACGGCCGCCGTCTGGACCGGAAAAGATGGATGGAATTCGCTGAATACGAGCGAACAGCAAATCGCCAAGCTCATGTTTAAAAAGCTGATCGCCAATGTTGACGACGGCAGCGGCTCATTTGAGAAGCCGGACAGCGTCGTCGAAGCGACCGTTCTAAAAGGGTCGAACCCGCCTGTACTCGCCAGCAGCAATACGCCTAGCGATAAAAAGGTCACTGAGTACTTTGTAAAAGGCACACAGCCGACGACCGTTTCGAAAAAATATGAAGAAAAAGATGCCGCTAAGCCTTCCGGGCTGAGTGCAGAATACGATGAAGCTTCAAAAAGCATCAAGCTGAAATGGTCATACTCAGGAGAAGATGACGATGCCGTCTCATTTAAAGTCAAACAGTCTGTTGACAGCGGAGAATACAGCGAGGTTCAAAACAGCAGCGCCAAAGAAGCGGTCATTCCGAATGCGAAAGAAGGATCTGTCTACAAATTCCAAGTAACAGCCGTTACCGAAGACAGTGAAAGTGATCCTGCTTCTGTCACGCTTCAAGTCAACACGCCTGATGATGAGTCAAAAACCGATGATGACGAGAAAAACAAGGATGATGAGAAACAGAAGGCTGATGAAGACAAGGATAAAGACAAACAAAATAACGGCAATCAAAATCAGCCGGGCGATCAAAACCCAGACAATACAGATCAGAACAATCAAAATCCAGGCAACAATAACAAGGGCCGAGATGAAGATGATACCGATGATCAAAACAAAAATAAAGATAAAGATAAGGACAACAAAGATAAGACAGATGATCAACCAACAGATTCCGGCGGCCAAACAGGCAGCACTTCAGATTAAATCTAAAAAGCCACTCACAGTCAGTGAGTGGCTTTTTTTTGCTTCATCGCAGCATATTTATAAAACTGTTTTTTCATTTCCGTAAATAATTCATCAAGCTGAATAAAGCAATGGTATTGGGTCGGCTTTAACAGGATGAATTCGAGGCGCTCCGCCCAATTGATCGGCTTTACGGGAAAATTTTTCTGAGTAAGCTTCTCCCAATTCAGCGTTTCGACCGGTTCCCCCATCGTCCAGTGGAAGCTTGCAATTAAACAGCATACCCCGCTTAGCATCTCTTCTTCACTGCATCTTGACTTCCTCGTTTGAAATACGGGTAGGAGCCTTTCTTTCGTATTCTCCCATATTTGAAAAAGGAGCGGCACCCATTCCAGTTCTTGCTCCCATGGTTTAAGGGCCCCCACTTTTCCGGCAAAATCAAAGTAAAGTGGATTTTCTGACAGAACGGCAAGCCTTTCTGAGCTTTCCGGCTTTCGCTCCCTCAAAGTTTTTTCAAATGCATCTAAAAGTGAAACGCTTGTCACGGCAGCTTCACCAGCCCTTTTTTATATCGTTTTTGCCCTTCCCTGCACAAAGAAAACAGAGGACATTCTTCACATTGCGGCCTTTGCGCCTTGCAGTGGTACCGTCCGAAAAAAATGAGCCGATGGTGGGTTACAGACCATTCGGATTCAGGGATTTTTTTCATTAATGTTTTTTCAACTTCCGTAACTGAATCCTTCCAGCGGCAAAAACCGAGCCTTTTGGAGACACGCTCCACATGGGTGTCCACGGCTATGGCCGGCACGCCAAAGGCAACCGAAACAACGACATTGGCGGTCTTTCTCCCTACGCCGGGAAGCTTCACCAGCTCATCTCTGTCCCGCGGCACTTCTCCCCCATATTCTTCAATCAGCATTTTACAGAGCTTTTGAATGTTTTTCGCTTTATTGCGGTATAAGCCGATCGATCTAATATCCTGCTGAAGCTCTTCCAGCGGGACAGCAAGATAATCTTCAGGCTTTTTATATTTTTGGAAGAGCGTTTTCGTTACTTTGTTTACCAAGGCATCTGTACATTGCGCGGATAAAGCGACAGCGATGACCAGTTCAAACGGATTGTCATGAACCAGTTCGCATTCTGCATCCGGAAACATCTCACCAATTGTTTCTAAACAAAACTCGATCTGCTTTTTCGTTAACATTTCTTCACCTTTTCACTTTAATGTTCAAGCCAATTGTAAAAAGGAACCTGTCTTGTATACTCCTTTTGCTCGCTTTGCCGTGGCGACTTCTGTCTGAATTTTTGGCTGTAGCTCGCGGCTTGTTCAATTGTTGTGATTCCATTTTTCTTCCATTCGAAAAGAATGCGGTCAATGTAGCGAAAATTCAATTTTCCTAACATGACAGCCTCTTTTAATGCCTGCTTGATCATCTGGACATCGTGGTGATCCTGGTCAAGCCAGATGCTGAGCGTCTCGCATTCCAACGGAGACAAAGGTCTCGCAAACTCTTCTTCAAAAATCGTATAAAGACTTTTTTGTTCGCCTTCATGCCGTTCATCCTGCTTTTTTTTCTCGGCCATTTCAAGATATTCAAACAGCTTGCCCCAAAGAGGCTCGAGCGAATATTTTTCAAACTTGATGCCGTGCTGGTCTTCGCATTCTTCTATATAGATAAAGCCTTTTTGTATGAACATTCTCAGCATATGCATACACTGTTCAGTCGCAATCGACATCGTTTTGCTTAATTCTTCGGGCGTTGGAAAAAAAGAGCCTCTTTCCACATGCATTTTAATGTTTAACAGCAGCATGAACTCTGTCTCATTAAGGCCAAGCTCCCGATAATTCACGAAGAGCAGATTTGGAACACTGACAGATCCCATTTCCTGCAACTTAATAAATTGCTGTTTTTTCATTCGATACACCTCTTACCTTTCAGTATATCATGGATGACTGTGAAAAAGTCTCCTGTTAAAAGCAGGAGACTTTTTTTTAAGGATATAAACGATTTAAGAGTCTTGGGAACGGAATCGTTTCCCGTACATGCGGCGCACCGCTGATCCAGGCCACAGTCCGCTCCAAACCGAGGCCGAAGCCGGAATGCGGAACTGATCCGTATTGTCTCAGCTCAGCGTACCATTGATATGTGTCTGATTCCAAACCGTGCTCTTTCAGGCGCGCTTCAAGAAGCTCAAGGTCATGGATGCGTTCTGATCCGCCGATAATTTCACCATAGCCTTCCGGCGCAATCAAATCGGCGCATAGGACAACGTCTTCCCTGTCAGGCGCAGGCTGCATATAAAACGGCTTTAAAGATGTCGGATAATGTGTGATGAACACAGGTTTGTCATAGCTTTCGGCAATCGCCGTTTCATGAGGCGCCCCAAAATCATCTCCCCATTCAATGTCATCAAAGCCTTTTTCTTTTAAGAACTGAATCGCTTCATCATAAGTAATCCGCGGGAACGGCGCTTTGATCTGTTCAAGTTTGGAAGTATCCCTTCCAAGCGTATTCAGCTCGATTTTGCAGTTTTCAAGTACGCTTTGAATGATAAATGAGACGTAATTTTCCTGTACTTCAAGGTTTTCATTGAATTCGACAAACGCCATTTCCGGCTCAATCATCCAAAATTCAATCAGATGGCGCTTCGTTTTTGATTTTTCAGCTCTGAAAGTCGGTCCGAATGAAAAGACTTTTCCTAGAGCCATCGCGGCGGCTTCCATATAGAGCTGTCCGCTTTGCGACAGATACGCGTCTTCATCAAAATACTTTGTCGCAAAAAGCTCTGTCGTTCCTTCAGGAGCACTGCCCGTCAAAATCGGAGGATCGACTTTGACAAAGCCTTCCTTATTGAAAAATTCGTATGTAGCACGAATGATTTCGTTGCGTATTTTCATTGTCGCATGCTGCCGCTTTGATCTGAGCCAAAGGTGTCTATGATCCATTAAAAACTCAGTTCCGTGCTCTTTCGGTGTGATCGGATAATCAGTCGCTTCATGGATGACTTCAAGCGAAGTCACGGCAAGCTCGTAGCCAAGCGGTGAACGCTCATCTTCTTTGACAATGCCTTTTACATATAAAGATGTTTCCTGTGTGACCGATTTAGCGGTTTGAAAGATTTCTTCATCCACTTCCGCTTTGACGACAACCCCTTGAATAAAGCCGGTACCGTCCCGAAGCTGTAAAAATGCGATTTTACCGCTTGAACGTTTGTTTGCGATCCAAGCACCGATTGTCACTTCTTTACCAACATGCTTGTACACTTGGTTTATTGTTGTTTTCACTGTTGTTTCCCTCCAAAACACGAAAGAAAAGGGGCATGCCCCATTTCTCTCTGACGTCCATAACGTATATTATACCTTTTTTCATCGGATAAGGTCAATGCAGTTCCCAAAGCGCGCCATCTGTCATCAAAAAAGCGTCCGGATGAGTGGACGCTTTTTTATCTCAGCTGCTGCGGCTGACCACAAAGCGGCGGATTCGTTTCACCGCTTCTTCTAAAAGTGACAACGACGTGGCATATGAGAGACGAATATTGTCCGGTGCGCCGAACCCTGATCCCGGAACAATCGCAACTTTCTCTTCTTCCAGAAGCGCCTCTGCGAATTCATCAACACTTCTAAAACCGCAGTTTGCCGCCGCTTTTTTCGCATTCGGGAATAAATAGAAAGCACCTTCAGGCTTCAAACATGTTAATCCCGGAATATCGACAAGCAGCTCATACACTTTGTTGAGCCGATCTTCAAAAGCCTTTCTCATTTCTTCAACAGGCTCGGACGGTCCGTTATATGCGGCAATGGCTCCGTATTGGGCGACAGATGTCGGATTAGATGTGCTGTGGCTGGCAAGGTTTGTCATCGCCTTGATCACGGTTGCGTTTCCTGCGGCATACCCGATTCTCCATCCGGTCATGCTGTGTGATTTTGACACACCATTAATGATGATCGTCTGATTTTTAAGCTCAGGAGAAAGCTGTGCAATCGACACATGTTTTCTGCCTCCATAAATCAGCTTTTCATAAATTTCATCGGAAACGATGAGAATATTGCGGCGAAGACATACTTCCCCAAGGGCTTTAAGCTCGTCTTCGGTATACATCATACCTGTCGGATTGCTTGGGGAATTGATGATGACCGCTTTTGTTTTTTCCGTCACGGCCTTTTCCAGCTGCTCCGGAGAAATCTTGAAGCTGTTTTCTTCAAGCCCTTCCACAAATACCGGCTTTCCTCCGGCAAGCTTAACCTGTTCAGGATAGCTGACCCAATATGGGGTCGGAATGATCACTTCGTCTTCTTCATCCAACAGCACTTGAAAAAGAGTGTAAAGAGCATGCTTTGCACCTGTACATACAATAATCTCCGACTGGCTGTATTCAATTCCCTGATCAAGCTTGAACTTTTCGCTGATGCTTTCTTTAAGCGCAGCAAGACCGCCGGACGGCGTGTATTTTGTGTGTCCTTCATTCATGGAACGGACAGCCGCCTCGATGATGTGCTCAGGCGTATTAAAATCCGGTTCTCCTGCGCCGAGGCCGATTACATCATGCCCTGCCGCTTTTAATTCCTTTGCTTTTGCAGTGATTGCCAATGTTGCAGACGGTGTTAACGCTGATACTCTTTTAGCTAGATTCAACTTGATTTCCCCCTGTTTCATCTTAAGGCGTAATATTTTTGTGAATTTTTCCATTTATAAAGTCGACATAACTTAAACTGTATTGTTCATCTTGATTTAAGTATGTAACTTCCCACAATAGTACATTGCCTTCCCTTGCCAAGTGCACCTCTTTAAGTGTTGACATAAGGCCTTCATCCTGCACCGCTCTCGCAGCCTGCCGGCTTGTGATGCCGTCCGCCGCCTTTTTAAAAATCGTTTTCTGCTTGTTGTCAGCCGGCACCCAAACGTACATTTTTTCACCTTTTTGGTTTTTCCCCGCCACAATGTACTGTTTTTCTTTGCCGACAAATGTTTCCACGCTGCCAACCTCTTTTAAGTCAGCTTCCTTCTTTGCAGTTTCAGCAGCCTGCTTGTGGCCGCTCTCTTTTTGATTCATTGCTGTCTGGTAGACATTCGCCCCCGCAAGAATGGCTGTTACAAAAATAATACCAAATATCAGTGTGAAAATTAATGTTTTTTTGCCCATTGTTTGCTCCTATGTACGATAAATCGTAAAAATTGCCTGTTTTTGATCTTCTTCATCAAGAGCGAGCCCAAACATTAAATCATCGCGTTTGAGCGTCCGGTTTAACAGATCGACGATTTTGTAAAGATCTTCTGAATGCTGCACACTTACTGTAGAAAGAATTTCGATTTTATTATCCATTTTCAAATACCTCCGCACGAAACAATAATTGTCATTCATACTCTGTCTGCCAAAAGCCATACTAGTTGTTACAACGGGAAAAACCGTTTAAATAGACAGCCAAAAAATAAAACCTTAATCCACACCATTCCAAGAGCCGCTTAATGCGGCTTTTTAACATTCAGTCCGGAAATATAGGCTTCCATCTCAAGGAATGTCGGTTCTTCGACAGGAGCCGGGGGGAGCGCCTTCATAAATACCCTGCCATAGGAAGAAGTTCGAATCCGGCGGTCAAGGATGACGACTGTCCCGCTGTCTTCCTCAGAACGCAGCAGCCTGCCGATGCCCTGTCTAAAAGCCAAAACAGCTTCAGGAAGAGAAACCGCTTGAAACGGGCTTTCTCCCCTTCTCTTCGCCCTTTCACACTTGGCTGATTCAACCGGATGGTCGGGCGGCCTGAAAGGGAGCCTTGCAATCACCAGCGTTGTCAGCTCATCACCGGGAAAGTCAACACCTTCCCAAAAATGATTTGTTCCGAGAAGGACAGCATGCTGATATGATTTAAACAATTTCATGACCTTGGCGGGACTTCCTCCTGAAACACCCTGAGCCAGCAGCTGACAAGGAAAATCAGCATCATTTTTCAATGCGTGATATACGGCGCGCAGCATGTCATGAGACGTAAACAAAACGAGCGCTTTAGCATTCTGCTGTTTGGCGAGCGACTTAATATACCGGGCAACATCATGAATATAATCTTCAGACTGATCGTTTTTAATCGGACTGATGTCTTTAGGAATCATGATTTTCATACGCTTATCATAAGAAAAAGGCGATTCAATCTGCAAGGTCCTCGGATAGAAGTCGCTTAAGCCGAGCTTTTTGATCATATAGCTGAATGAATTTTCAACCACAAGGGTTGCCGATGTCATCACAACGCTTTTTTTCTCGGTGAAAAACCGGTCAGCCAGCATTTCTCCTGCATCAAGCGGCTGAGCATAAACCGAGGCGGCATTTTTTGCTCCTTTGGCATCGATTTCAATCCAGACGACCTCATCCTCCACATGTTCGAAAAACAAACGGCCGAGCTTTTCGCCGTACTTTTTTAGATGGTTCATGCAGGACTGATATTCTTCTAAAAGAAACGCCTGGCGGCTTGTAAAAGACATGCTTTTTTCGTCGAGATTCTCCATTTGCTCGACAAACAGCTCATGCATATCAAACAGCATGGAGCACAGCCTTCTGGCCCCTTCCACAAGCCGGTTCCACGCTCTGTTTTCATTTTCAGGACCGACCTTATATAACAGACGATTTAGATCGTTTTTTGGTTTCCTCCGTTTCACAAAAGAATGGACAGCTGTAAAGAACATATCGCTTTCTTCAAAAAGAAGGCTGAGCCGCTCATCCATTTGAAAAAAAGAGTCGGCTGAGATGCCGGCAGAACGAAACAGACGCTCCGCTCTTTTTAAAAGCCCCTTCTGTTTCAGGGTGCCGAGCTGCATCAATTTTTTGTGCAGGGAAACGTAGTCGGCTCTCGTTCCATATTGTTCGCCCGCAACCCGTTCAAAGTGATGGGCTTCATCGATGATAAATGTATCCGCATCAACTGTGTGAACTCTTTGGCTGGCTTCACCCGTCAAAAGCAGGGCATGATTGGTAATGATCATATCGGCCTGTTTTGCCTTCGCTTTTGCCCGTTCATAAAAACACAATTCCCTTATTGGATGGGTTCGCGCAAACGACTGATGATCATAAGCTATTCTGTCCCAAAGCCGCTTGCCGCCTGAAGGAAGATTGATTTCAGACAAATCGCCTGTTTCTGTATCTGTGAGCCAAACGAGAATTTGCGCCTTTGCAAGGACGGCATCGTAATTATCATCATCCTCATGTAAAATATGCTCAAATTTGCGAATGCACAAATAATGGGAACGGCCTTTTAAAACGGCTGCCTTAACCGGAAACGGAAAGATCTTTTCCATAAGCGGAATATCCCGATTCAAGATCTGCTGCTGCAGCAATGTCGTAAATGTGCTGATGACGACCGGTTTTCCTGTTTGTTTGGCATGAACGGCTGCAGGCAATAAATATCCAAGCGTTTTGCCGATTCCTGTAGCAGCTTCGATTAGGGCATGCTCATGATTGTCAAAAGCGGTCCACACCTCTTTCATCATTTTTGTTTGCCCTTCCCTGTTTTCAAAATGCTTCTGCAAAGAAGAGAGGCCGCCGGCTTCTTCCCATATGAGCGTGTCTTTCTTGACGCTGCGGCCCTCTTCCTCAGGTTCTTCATGGGTGGACTCGGGCGCTTTAATCACAAATGAACCGACCTTTATATAGCCTGCTTCAAGATCGGTGCGGCTATCCTTTTCAATGATCAAACTGTCCAAAAGTTCCTGTGCGTCGCTGATCAAATGCCAAGATAAACGTCTGATCGCTTTCAGAACGGGAAGCGGGAGCTGCTTCAGCCTGTCTATCATATGTAAAAAAATGAAAGCGGTCACTTCTGCATCACTATCTGCCCTGTGCGGATTTTCATGTTCAAGCTTCAGCTCTTCGCTCAGCTCTGTCAGTTTGTATCCGTCAAAGCGGGGAAATACGATTCTCGCCAGCTCTACCGTATCAAGAACATCGCATTCAAGTTCACCGAAGCCGGCCCGCTTTAATTCATATTCGACAAATCCGAGATCAAAGTGGATATTATGGGCAATAAAACAGCTGTTATTGAGGAGTCTATATATATCTTCGGCAATAGCCGAAAACGGCTCTTCATGTTCAACCATTTCATTTGTGATTCCCGTCAGCTGCTCAATAAAAGCGGGAATAGGCTGATTTGGGTTAATATATTTGGAGAAACGTTCGGTAATTTGTCCATTTTCAATCACAACCGCTGCAATTTGAATGATTTTATCGCCTTTTTTCGGCGAATTCCCTGTCGTTTCCACATCAATAACTACATATCGTTGATTGTTCATTAAATGGACACCTCAATTTTGATACGTTCGACAAAAGTGTAACACGTTTTAGAAAGATTCGGGAGCGATGTCCCGAAAAAACAGGCTTCCGGCACTGAAATTTCTTTCTAAACGACATGAAAGCCCCCTAAAGGCAAAGGGGGCTACAGAATGGTACGGGCCGGCTCCTGACCCAGCATTTGCTCGATTTCGTTCTTTTCGTTCAAAACGGCAACCTTTGGCTTGTGCGTCTTTGCTTCTTCCTCAGACATCATCGCATATGAAACGATGATAACGATATCCCCTTCTTGAACGAGGCGGGCGGCCGCGCCATTTAAACAAATGACGCCGCTCCCTCTTTCACCAGGAATAATGTATGTTTCGAGCCGGGCTCCGTTATTATTATTTACAATTTGCACTTTTTCATTTACCATCATGCCGACAGCATCCAGTAGATCTTCATCTATTGTCACGCTGCCAACATAGTTTAAGTTGGCTTCCGTCACTCTCGCTCTGTGAAGCTTTCCGCTCATTAACGTACGGTACATCATAAATCCTCCTTTTGATCCAGCGGGATATTGACGATGATATTATCAATCAAGCGGGCTTTTGAGAATTGAACGGCAACCGCTATGATGATTTTTCCACTCAGAGTTTCCATCGTCTCCAGATCGGGGTACGAATAAATGTCTGCATAATCGATGACACCGCTCGTTTTTTCTAAAAGGGTGCGGATCTCTTTTTTAATCGCATCAGGGTTCCGCTCTCCTTCGCGAATGAGCCGGGCTCCTTGCTGAAGGGCCTGATAAAGAGCCGGTGCTTCACTACGCTCGCTCGCTGAAAGGTTGACATTTCGGGAGCTTTTCGCAAGCCCGTCGTCTTCCCGCATCGTATCAACCGGAATCAATTCGATATCCATGAAGAAATCATTGAGCAGTCCGTCGACAACAGCTACCTGCTGTGCGTCCTTCATCCCAAAATAAACCCTTGTCGGAGACGTGAGGTTGAATAATTTTGTCAGCACGGTTGCAACCCCGTCAAAATGCCCTTCCCTTGAACGGCCGCAGAGGACGTCCGTTCTTTTTTTGACATTTACGATGACCGTTGATTCCTGCTGATACATTTCTTCGGCGCCTGGTGTGAACAGCACATCCACCCCGCCTTCTTCCGCAAGCTTCCGGTCCCTTTCAAGATCTCTCGGATATGCGTCATAATCTTCTCCTGGACCGAATTGCATCGGATTGACAAAAATGCTCATGACCACAATGTCATTATCTTTGCGCGCTTTTTTCACAAGAGACATGTGACCTTCATGAAGAAATCCCATCGTCGGCACAAAACCGATTGTTTTTCCTTCTTTTCGATATTTTTTCGCTAGCTTTTGAATATCTTTTGCTGTATGGACTTCAATCATGTTTATTTTCCTCCGTATAACCCTTCAAGCACTTGCTGATCGATGTGGAAGGAATGGACATCTTCAGGGAAAAAGCGGTTTTTGACATCTTTGACATAACCAGAAAGCGCTTCTTCGATCGGCGGATCGATTTGAGCATACTGCTTCACAAATTTAGGCGTACGGCTGACCCCGTGCCCGACAACATCATGATAAACGAGAACCTGTCCGTCTGTGCCAGCGCCTGCTCCGATGCCGATGACAGGGATCGATAGCTCTTGCGAAATCCGTTCCGCAAGAGCCGCAGGGACGCATTCAAGTACGAGTGCTATAGCTCCCGCTTCTTCACAACGTCTGCTGTCGTCAATCAGTTTTTGGGCGCTTTCTTCATCTTTCCCCTGAACTTTATAGCCTCCCAGGACACCGACAGATTGAGGGGTCAGTCCTAAATGGCTGACCACGGGGATTCCGCCCCGGGTTAAAGCCGTAATCGTGTCAAACACGCCGTCGCCGCCTTCAAGCTTCAAGGCATCTGCCCCGCTTTCCTGAACGATTGACATGGCGTTTTTCAGCGCGCTTTCCTGAGAACAGTGATAGGACATAAAAGGCATGTCGGTCACGATAAATGTATCTTTAGCACCGCGTTTGACGGCCTTTGTGTGGTGGATCATGTCCGCGACCGTGACAGATACAGTCGAGTCAAGGCCGAGCACGACCATTCCGAGAGAATCTCCGACAAGGATCATGTCCACTCCCGCTTGTTCGGCAAGCTTTGCCGCCGGGTAATCATAGGCCGTCAACATGACGATAGGTTCCCCTTGCTGTTTCATTTTTAAAAAATCAAGCTTTGTCTTCAAGTTTTTTCTCCTCCTCTTATTCAGAGGAGATGAGCTGCCGTTTTTCATCATGCATCTTTTTCGGACAGTAAAAAAACCTTCCGCTAAGAAAGAAGGATTTTGATCGTCCTCAAGAGATCGGCAAGAATCATCCCTCTGTCCCAGTCCTTTTTGGATCAAGGCAGACTGTGTTTTTATCAGTAACATTTAATTCCAGGTGCAGCTCCTAAGGATACTGCCCAACCGAAGTATACCAAAAACCCCGCGTTCGTTCCAACTATGACGGACTGATTTCGATATCGGCGGAATATATTTTTTGAATGCCATCACTTGTTTCCAATAGCAAAACGCCCTCATCGTCTATGCCAAGCGCTTTGCCATGAAACGTTCCATTTAGCGTCCTCGCGGTCAAATTGCGGTGCAGAGTCAACGCATAACTCTCCCATAGAAGCTTGATCGGCTGAAAACCGTGTGCGATATAATCGCTGTATCTTTTTTCAAATGTTAGGAGAATCGTCTGAATCAAGGCTGCTCTATCGACCTTTTTTCCGCTCGCCAGGCGCAGGCTTGTAGCCGTCTCCTTTAATTCATCGGGAAAGTCGCCTTCCAGCTGATTGACATTGATGCCTGTTCCGACAATGACGGAGTGGACTTGGTCCGCTTCAGCCTGCAGTTCGGTCAGGATTCCGACCGTTTTTTGGCCGCCGATTAAAATATCGTTCGGCCATTTAATTTCCGCGCTTATCCCCGTTTGCTCCTCGATTGCCTGTACAATGGCGACAGCGGCTAAAAGAGTCAGCTGAGGGGTTTTTTGAACGGGAATTTCCGGCCTTAAGATGATGCTCATCCAAATTCCGTTGCCTTCCGGGGAGTGCCATGCTCTCGCCATTCTCCCCCTTCCTTCCGTCTGTTTGTCGGCAACGATGATCGTTCCTTCCTCCACCCCGTTGTTCGCAAGTTCATGAGCGATTTTCTGGGTCGAAGGCACGACATCTTGAAAATAAATGGTTTGTCCCATTTTTTTCGTTTTTAAGCCGAGCCTGATTTCGTTTTCACTGATTTTGTCAGGCTTTTTTTTCATCTTATAGCCGAGCTTCCTGACGGCTTCAAGTTCATAGCCTGATTTTCTTAAGTCCTCGATATGCTTCCAAACCGCCGTTCTGGAACATCCAAGCTCTTCGCTGATTTTCTGGCCCGAGATGAATTCACCGTCAGCCTCTGTAAACAATTGAATCAGTTTTTTTCTCAAATTTGATTGCATGAATCCAGCCACTCCTCTATGGCTTTTTTTTGATTGGCGAGTTCACCGTTTAAAACGGCCCGCTCAATTCGTTTTAAATCATCAGCTACCCATTTCCCAGGCGGCTTTTCCCTGACGCGCAGCAGATCGCCGCCGGTCACGGCCAAATCTTTCAAACTTTTGATCGGAAGCGCCTGATACGCCTTCCTCACTTCAGTCAAACGGCGTTCATCAACGGCTTGATCATCCTTCAGCATTTGAATCGTACATGCAGAAATCAGCGTTTCTTCTCCCGCCTCGTACATGGCAAGCACGTCCCATTGCTGGTCAATGCGGCCCGCAACCTGAGTCGCTTGCTTGATGACTTTTCCGGGAAGCTTCCACGCCTTTAAAAAATCGTGAGCTTCATCTGTACCGATCGACATCATGAAAATGAAGGCCGCCCAGACGTCCGCTCTTTTTTCCAGCTTAAAAAAAGGAAAGCCGCCGGCTGTCAGAATGCGCTCCTTTTTGTGCGCCAATCCCGGAAGCTCTGTGTAAAGTCCTGTCTCAGCCACTGCCTTAAGCGCCTGACCAGCTGCATTTCCTTTTAAAAGCTTTTCAAATTCAACCGTTTTACGCTCTGTGGAGATATGCGCCAGCAGATGGCCATTTTCACAAATCGCTTTTTTTGTACTTTGAGAAAGCGTAAATTCCAGCTGGCTCATAAAACGGAGCGCCCGCAGCATACGGAGCGCGTCTTCGTGAAAGCGCTCCGCCGGGTCGCCGACCGTTTCAATCAGCTTTTCTTTTATATGCTGCCGGCCTCCAAAATAATCGATCAGCCGGCCTTCCGCATCCATAGCCATGGCATTGATCGTCAGGTCGCGCCGCTTCAAATCTTCCTTCAGCGACTTAATAAACTGAACACCGCTCGGCCTTCTGAAATCCTCGTATTCAAGCTCTGCTCGAAACGTTGTCACCTCATAAGATTCACCGTCAAAGAGAACAATGATCGTTCCATGTTCTTTGCCGACATCGATCGTTTTCGGAAAAATGCTTTCAATCTCTTCCGGAGGTGCGTCAGTTGCGATATCCACATCACCTACAGGGCGGTTCATGTACGTGTCCCTTACCGCTCCGCCTACAAAGTAAGCCTGCCAGTCGTGTCTTTTCAGCTCATGAAGGAGAGGAAGAGCCTTTAAAAAGAGATCCTCCATTGTCACACTCCCAGTCTATTAATTGTTGATAAACATCTTCATACTGGCTGATGATGTGGCTTGAAGAAAAACGCTCTTTGATGTTTTTCAGCGCTGCTTCCGCAAAGCGGCGGTGCAGCCTGTCATCCGTCAGCAATTGAAGCGCCTTTTCGGCCGTATCTTCAACATCGCCTACATTCACCAGATAGCCGGACGTTCCGTCTTTTATCACTTCGGGAATGCCCCCGATGTTAGTGCCGATGCACGGAACGCCGCAGGCCATTGCTTCAAGCAAAACAAGGCCGAAGCTTTCTTTTTCAGATAAGAGAAGCTTTAAATCGCTGATGGCGTAAAGCTCTTCTACACTGTCTTGCTTGCCTAAGAACAGCACATCGTCTTTTATGCCGAGCTGCCTGACAAGCTGGCATATGACGGTTATTTCAGGCCCATCCCCGACCAGGATCAGCTTCGCTTTCATTTGTTTGACAATTCGGCTGAATACATGGATCACATCCTGTACACGCTTGACCTGTCTGAAATTCGAGACATGGATGACCACTTTTTCATCCGGGGCAATCCCGTACTGCTCTTTCAAGGAATGCTGTTCCTGTTTTAAATAAACCCGCTCATCGACAAAATTATAGATCGTTTCGATCTTTTTGTTCGGCTTGATTAAGTCATAGGTTTGAGCTGCGAGAGCAGATGAAACTGCTGTGACACGATCAGAGGATTCAATCGCAAACTTGATCAGATCCTTTAAAGACGGGTCATAGCCGAGAACTGTAATGTCTGTGCCGTGCAGTGTTGTAACTGTCTTAATGTTTCCGTCCAGCATTTGTTTTGCCAAAAAAGCGGAAATCGCGTGCGGCACCGCGTAATGGGCATGCAGAACATCAAGCTGCTCCCGCTTTGCCACCTCCGCCATTTTGCTGGCCAAAGCCAAATCATACGGCGGGTACTTAAACACAGCATATTGATTGACTTCGACTTCATGAAAATAGATGTTGGAATACACTTTATTAAGCCTGTACGGAACGCTTGATGTAATAAAATGAATTTCATGTCCTTTTTCCGCCAGCAGTTTACCGAGCTCTGTCGCGATGATTCCTGATCCGCCTACACTCGGATAACACGTGATTCCGATTTTTAATTTTTTCATCATCCGCCCCCAAATAAATCGTTGTTTAACAAAAGTATCCGCTTGGAGAAGAAACCTTCCGCGTATGTGACGCCGGCTTCTTTTCCAAGAAGCTTTTCCCGGGCTTCGACCGTTTCAATATAGCCGTTCGTCAGCGGGGTTTCCACCGACTGTTCCGAACGGCTGAACTGGCTTTGATATGCACCGAGACTCTCTTTTTTTTGAGCCATCGTCTCAGAAATATCGATGACAAATTCAGGTTTATGAAAGCCGTTGATCATATAGTAGTACATATTTTGCACTTTATGGGCCGGCTGTTTTTTTGCATCTTCATATTTATGTATTCCGGCGGAAAAAACCGCTTCTTCGACGATTTCCGCCGCATGTCCGTGATCCGGATGCCGGTCTTTTTGATATGGAACAAAGACAAGCTTTGGCTTATACATCCGGATGACGGAGACGGCTTCCATGACGGCTGCCTGGTTGAGGAACAGCCCCCTGTCAGGCAGGGCAAGGGAAATCCGCGGACTGGCGCCTAAAATTTCCGCGGCCAGCGCTGCTTCATTTTTTCTCGTTTCGACCGTTCCGTTTGAAGACAGTTCAGCCTGGGTTAAATCACAGATTCCAATTCGAAAGCCCTTCTTAGTATATTTGGCGATGGTTCCCCCCATGCCGATTTCTACATCATCGCTATGCGCGCCGAAAGCCAGTATATCAAGCATCTTGATCCCCGCCATGAACCATTTTTCTGAATTCAAATGCGCCTTCCTCAACAGATCGGATCAAAATTTCCGCCGTCCCCATATTGGTCGCAAGCGGGATTGCATATACGTCAGACAAACGAATTAATGCAGAGACATCCGGTTCATGCGGCTGAGCTGTCAGCGGATCTCTCAAAAAAATCACAAGATCGACTTCATTCTTTGCGATCAGTGCGCCGATCTGCTGGTCCCCGCCAAGCGGCCCGGATTGAAAACGCACGACCGGCAGTCCTGTCGCTTCGGTAATTTTTGTACCGGTCGTTCCCGTCGCAAACAATTCATGCTTATTTAAAATGTGTTTGTAAGCCGTTGTCAGCTGAATCATATCCTGCTTTTTTCGGTCATGGGCAATTAAGGCGATTTTCATTGCGATTTCCCCCTTTGTTTTGTTACTCTATTATATTTTCGAGGCCGTAGACAAGCTGATCGATTTTCATCACTTGTTCAACAGCCAGCTTCACACCGGACATAAAGGATGCTCGATTGTATGAATCATGACGAATTTTAAGGGTTTGTCCGTCTCCTCCAAACATTACTTCCTGGTGGGCGATCAATCCCGGCAGGCGGACGCTGTGCAGGCGGATTCCGTTTTGGTCTGCGCCCCTTGCCCCCGGCAAAATTTCTGTTTCATCCGGATGCCCCTGTTGTTTCGCTTCGCGGACAGCCGAAATCATTTCCGCTGTTTTCAAAGCTGTTCCGCTCGGCGCATCAAGCTTTTGATCATGGTGCTGTTCAATGATTTCGATATCGGCAAAATAGCTGGCAGCCATCTGCGAAAATTTCATCATGAGGACGGCTCCGAGCGCGAAGTTTGGCGCAATAATCGCACCGATTCCTTTTTCGTCCGTCAGCTCCATCAGTTCGCTCAAATCGCTTTCAGAAAAACCTGTCGTTCCTACTACAGGACGGACGCCGTGCTCCAAGGCGATTTTTGTATGAACTTTGCCGATTTCAGGCGTTGTCAGATCAATGAGCACATCTGGATTTGTTTCTGAAAAGCATTCGTGTATGTCCGTATAAATGACGGCATCTGAACGGCATGGTAAAACATCTGACAGTTTGTCACGGTTATATGTACGGTCTATTGCACCGGCAAGCTCGAAATGAGGGGTGTCTTCAACAAGCTTGACAGCCTCGCTTCCCATTCTTCCGCGCGGTCCGGCGATTACGATTTTGATGGTTTCCTTTGACATGTGAATCTCCTCTACTTTCCTTCTTCTTTTCTTGTCCAGCGGTTTTTGTCACGGGTGTTGAATTTCTCCATGACCATATCATGTGCTTCATCCAATGATATATGAAGCGAATTGGCTAAACAAACTAAAACAAACAGCACGTCGCCAATTTCTTCTTCCATCTTTTTTTCAGCTTCGGTGTTTTTCTTCGGTTTTTCACCGTAATGATGATTGACTTCCCTGGCGAGTTCGCCGAGTTCTTCTGTCAGCCTGGCCATCATTGCAAGCGGGCTGAAGTAGCCCTCTTTAAATTGGCCGATGTATTCATCAACCTCACGCTGTATATCTTTCATCGTTTTTTCTTTCGTCATACGGTAAAACCTCCTGTCATCTCTTACATGTTAGCGAATTCAAACAAGTTTGACAAATGATTAAAACGGGTTTGCTGTTTTGAAATGGATACACTATAATATTAACGCCAGCTTATGGAAGGAAAGGGGTTTTTTTATGTTCGGAGACATCAGAATGAAAAATGTCTTGTTTATATTAGCAGGAGCCGCTGTTTTTTCCTTTGGACTCGTTCATTTTAATATGCAGAACAACCTGTCAGAAGGCGGTTTTACCGGCATCACCCTGCTGCTTTATTTTCTGTTTCATATCGATCCTTCGATTTCCAATCTGGTGTTGAACATTCCGGTTTTTATTATCGGCTGGAAGCTCTTAGGGAGAACGGTTTTTATGTATACGATTCTAGGAACCGTCAGCCTGTCTATGTTTTTGTGGATTTTTCAGCGCTTCCAAATACATATGCCGCTTCAGCATGATCTCGCGCTGGCGGCGCTTTTTGCCGGCGTTTTTATCGGGACTGGATTGGGAATTATTTTCAAATACGGCGGAACGACAGGCGGCGTCGATATTATCGTACGGCTCATCAACAAATATTTTCAAGTGCCGATGGGAAAAGCCATGTTTGTCTTTGACGCCTGCGTGATTACACTGTCTCTAATTTTTTACCTTTCCTATAAAGAGGCGATGTACACGCTAGTTGCCGTATTTGTTGCTTCCAAAGTGATTGATTTCATGCAGGAAGGCGGATACGCAGCAAAAGGCGCCACCATTATCTCTGAAAAGAACGAGCAGATCCAGCAAAAAATCATCGAGGAAATGGAAAGAGGCGTGACCGTTTTAAAAGGCCAGGGATCTTATACAAAAACAGAGCGCGATGTTTTATACTGCGTCGTCCCGAAAAATGAAGTTTTTCTATTAAAAAATGTGATTACTTCCGTCGATCCCCATGCCTTTGTTGCTGTCAGCGATGTTCACGATGTATTGGGAGAAGGCTTTACACTAGACGAAAATAAAAATCCCATTTCCCGCTGATTCCATCAAGCAAAAAGAAGCTCGCGATCAGCAGAGCTTCTTATTTCGGCCAATCTTTTTCTCTTTTTTTGTGCCTGTCCCCTTCAGCTTTATACTTTCTGAATCCCACGTATGTCAGCGTGGAAAGGATGATGCTTCCGGTTGTCAGGATGACCCATAAAAGGGAGGGGTCTGCATCATCTTCTTCTACTTGATTAAACACATCTTCCAAGTCTTTTTCCAGCAGCGTCAGACGTTCAAGCTTGCTGCTTTCCGTCATTTGCTGAAAATCTCTGTGCTCGACAACTTCAATATGGTTGGAGACACTTCTCAATTGTTTTGGCGAAATATCAATCGTTAAACTCGGATAAATCGTATCATACAATGACAAAAAATGATTCCACTGTTCCCGAAACGTCAGATTGTCTTCTTTTTGAATATCAGCCTTCAGCGATCTAAAGGAATCCATAATCGGTTTTTTCAAAGAGCCCCAGAGCGGGTCATGATCGGATTCGATCGCGTCCATCAGCATTCTAAACTGTGCTGCGGCCTTAAACTTGACTTTTTTCTCCGTCTCTTCGCTTTCCAGGCTTTTCAGCATGTCGCGGTATGCCAAGCTGACCTGGCGAATCTCGGAACCTGTCATCACATCTTCTGCCCCGTCTCTCTCTGCTGCTTTCAGCCGCTCTTCAAAATAATGAAGAATCTGAACTGCTTCGTCATACTGAGACTGTCTTGTTAGCTGGAATACCGTATCAGACAGCTCGGTCAATTCCTGTAAAGCGGATGATTCTTCGGCTATCAAACCGTCCGCAGGAAACATAAGCGCAAGCAGTATGCAAAGGATCACCTTTCGTATCATTTACGGTCCCTCCTACTCCTTCTATTAAAGAATATGAAGAGAGGGACAAGGTTAGACCAAGATTGTTGACCGAAGCTTACAGCTTAAAAGCTTTCCGTGACAGCACAAAATAATATGCCAGACCGATCGATGCGATGCTGAGCCAAAACGTAAAATAGCCGATTTGCGGCATATACTGGGTAAGCATCGAATAATTTGGCATCATCCCGAACACATAATCAATGATGTCATTATGCAGTGTCCAAACTGCCGCAAGCGCCAAATGCCATCCTTTAAACCGGTAATGCGGCGCATACAGAACACCCTGGACAGCCATCGCAAAATGAGATGCGATCAGCATATATCCGGTCCAATGAAGGCTTCCTGTCGTCACAAGCACAAGAATATTCATGACAACGGCCCACAGCCCGTATTTGACAAGCGTGACAAGCGCAAGCGCTTCAAACAGAGAAGCATTTCTTTTGAATAAAAGACCGATCAAAACAAATAAAAAAAATAAGGTCGCTGTCGGGCTGTCCGGAACAAAGATCAGAAATTTTGCCGGTGTATCCATCAGCTGCGGAAGGTACCAATAATATCCGTATACCGTGCCGAAAAAATTAATGATCAAAAGCAGGGCAAGCATCGGTTTTTGTCCGAGTATGTAGGAAATCAATTTCACAGCAATCAACTCACAGTCTCTTTAAATAAAAAAAGCCGGCGCCGAGTTCGCTATTCTGACCTCAAACCACACGGCAGGATGCAGACGCCCTCCGGCTTCTGCACCTTCTTAGGAAGCGCAGCCAAATGTTAAGAGGCCATCGACATAGTCGACAGCCTCGAGAGGCTGACCAGGCGTCAGCTTCAGCTCTATCATGAGTATAGCCTGCCTTTATCATCTTGACAACACTTTTACTTCGCTGTTGTTTCCGAGATGAACTTAGACAGTTCTTCCAGCTCTTTATCAGAACCCTTAAAAACGTCGGCAGGCATTTCTCCTTTTCCTTCCTTGGCGATTTTCGCAATTTCTTCCGGAGACAAGCCGTTATCGACGAGAGACGGTCCGGCAGCTCCTCCCTGCATGTTATCTCCGTGACATGAGATACAGCCTTGCTCCTGATAAACTTTAAATCCTGCTGCACTTGTATCAATATCAGCCTCTTCCTTGATTTTGCCCTGCTCCTCAGCAGCGGCCCAATCGTGGGTGGCAACGGACTGCCATGTTAAGAAAACCGAAGCCGCCAGCGCCGAAAGCATTAGACCTACTGCAACCGGGCGTTTATACGGCCTTCTCTCAGGACCTCTGTCGAGAAACGGCGCCAGTAAGAGCGCGCCGAAAGCAATTGACGGAATAACAATGGCGCCGACCACCGTATATGGTCCAGCAGCATATTCATACTTGAGCAATTGGTACAGAAATAGAAAATACCAGTCCGGCAAAGGTATGTAACCGGTATCTGTCGGATCGGCCATCCGCTCCAGCGGAGGCTCATGAACGACGGTCAGCACAAGAAAACCGATCAGAAAAACCGCTCCTACGAGCCATTCTTTCAGCAGAAAGTTCGGCCAGAACGCTTCCGTTTTTCCCGGAAATTCCGAATAATCTTTTGGAATATTCGGTTTTCTTTCGGCCGGAATCCTTGAATCTCCGACAAACTTCATCCCTTTTCCCCTTTTCATGCCATCCCCTCCTTCTTTTTATGTCGTCATTTTACAGCGGGCCTGAAATACCTTGCTTGCGTATCATAATAAAGTGTGCAGCCATAAGGCCGAAAAGAGCGGCTGGCAGGAAAAAGACGTGTATGGCAAAAAAGCGCGTCAACGTCTGGGCGCCGACAATATCCGGATGACCGGCAAGCAGCGTTTTGATTTCCGGACCGATCAGCGGCGTCGCTTCAGCGATCTGCAAACCAACCTTCGTCGCAAACAGAGCTTTCATATCCCAAGGCAAAAGATAGCCTGTAAAACCTAAACCGAGCATGACAAAGAAGATCAGCACGCCGACAATCCAGTTCAGCTCCCTCGGTTTTTTATAAGCCCCCTGGAAGAAAACCCTCAGCGTATGAAGGAACATCATCACGATGACCAGGCTCGCCCCCCAATGGTGCATTCCCCTTACAATCTGTCCGAATGCTACTTCATTTTGCAGATAATAAACCGATTCCCAGGCATTTTTAATGTCCGGAACGTAATACATCGTCAAAAACATGCCGGAAAGCACCTGAATCACTGTTACAAAAAACGTCAGTCCCCCAAAGCAATATACAAAAGCTGAAAAATGGTGTGCGGGATTTACGTGTTCAGGAACTTCATGATCGGCAATATCCCGCCAAAGCGGCGTAATATCGAGTCGTTCGTCAACCCAGTCATAAATTTTGTTTAGCATGATCACCCATCCTTCCTCGGCATGGCTTTTCCTAAGTAAAGATAGCCGTCTTTAACCTCTTGCTCATAGTGGTCTAGAGGAGCAAGCGGCGGAGTTCCGGGTACATTGGTACCATCCTTTTCATAAAGCCCGTAATGGCACGGACAAAAGAACCTGTTCGGATTTTTAGGATCGCTGTTCCAGTTGACCGTACACCCCAAATGTTTACAAACCGGTGATAAAGCTACAATTTCTTCCCCATTTTTGAAAACCCACGCCGACCTCGATTCTTCAGACTCGTACCAAGCATCCACTTGCTTGATCTTGAAGTCGAAGCGCTGCGGTTCATTCGTCAGTTCATCAACGCTGACAACCTGAACCATGTCCTGATCCTCAGTCGGTCTTAAAACCGGATCGAGCGCGAAGCGAACCATAGGCATGAGCATTCCGGCCGCCATAAAACCGCCGACGCCAGTCAGCGTATAGTTTAAAAATTGACGTCTGGATACCCGATGTCTTTTTTCGCTCATCTTCATATCCCCCCTCAAGTCCCCAGCTACAATATAACTGAAATAGAAAAAAATTCATGAAACTAGGACACCCTCATAATATATCAATATTTTAGGAAGGTCAACATTCCCAAAATCATTATACAAAGGAAATGTAAGTGTTTTTATTAAGAGTTCCAATATTGTAACAAAATGTTCAATATTTGCTCTATTTGGTCTTCCAAAAGCTTTTGCTTTAAAGAATCTTTCATATGTTCGAGAGGAATCGCCGGAATCCAGAGCAGTTTTTGCTCATCTTTGAGGACTTGCTTCCACTGTTCATCAGTCGTTAAAAAAACGGTGTGCCGAAAATGCTTTTCCGACATTTCTTTTAAATCAGCAATATCCTTGACTGATTTCTCATCAGCCTGTAAGTATGTATAAGGCGGAAACAGATAGACGCGGCCTTTCAGCTGCCTCTCAAGTTCTTCTGCCAGTATAGACGTGAATTCTCCTTTTGATACGGCCGATTTAAACTGATCTCCCAATTGAACAGAAATCAGCGGAATGACGGCTGTATCGATATATTCTTTTGCATTCAGATAAACATCCGCATCTTGCGCATTCCATTTCACTCTTTTTCCTCCCCTTTTTGACAGCGCTTACTCCATAGCTGAACAAGCCTTGCATTATGCAAGGCTTGATTAGCGGCGGATCTATCGCAGCTGGTTCAGTTGTTTAGCTAGTTTTTCGAAGCTTTCTTTATCTTGGCGGTCAAGCGCTTCGTCTATTTCCCGCAGCAGTTTTTGTCTCTGAAAAGTGGAAATGGAGTGCTCCAAAATCTGTTCAGCGACAATTTTATCTTTTTCATTTTCGTAAAGGTCTTTCGGAATATGCGGATTGGCTTCCAAAACAGCCGCGTATTCCGGAGAGTTATAGGCTGAGCGGAAATTCAGCTGGATGAAAAGATCCTGCTGCTTATTCAGCCTGATATCATGAAATGATTTTTCTGCATCAGTTGTCATGACATTTTCTTTATAAAAACGAAAAGGCACTTCTTCAACGCAGTGGGTGGACATGATAATACCTCTTGGGCAAAATTCGGCCTGCTCGACAAAATGCACTTTCTCCATTAGCGAGTCATGGCTCATTAAATAATTGAGAATCCATACACATTCTCTTCGTTTTAGCTGATAGTGGTTTAAAAACCAGCGGATAAAATCTTTTTTTTCATTGACAGAAACAGGGGTCTGCATGTTATTCCCTCCTCTATCGCCTCTTGTGTATTACTTTAATAATTCCACACAAACCGATCATATCCTGCTTATTCAAAGGAATTTTCATCTTCTATTCGGAAAATCGTCTCTTGGACCTCCTCATTTGCGGGGTCAAGCTCAGCCAGTTTTTTCAGAAGCGGCAAAGCTTCTTTCCGTCTCCCTTCTTCCAGCAGAAACCCTGAATACTCGTAGAGAAAGTCTCCGTCCTCCTGAAAATGCAAAAACGCGTTCTCGTATTCCTGCCGGGCTTTCCCGTACTCTTCTTCCTGCGCGTAGGCTGAAGCCAGGAACCAGCTGAATTTAGGATCGTCCTCACCGTATTTGCGGACTTCATGAACAAGATCAATGATCGCCTCATGGTCTTCTTCTTCAAGAAAAAGAGCAAGCAGGGTGTGGACGGCTTCAATATATCCGGGATCAAGCGCCAGCGCTTCGCGAAGCAGATCTTTCGCGTCCGAATGCCTTTTCGTTTTTAAGGCTGCTTTCGCTGCAGAAAGATACAGCTCTTTATTGAATTCGTCTACGCCGATCCCTTCTTTGGCCGTTTCAAATGCCTCCTCGTAAAGCCCTTCTGCTTCATAGCTGTTCGCTAGAGGCTTATAAAGCGAAGAATAGGCCGGATCCATTTCTTTGAGCTCTGTTAATTGTTTGATCGCAGTTTTAGAATACCCCGCTTTTAAAGCGGTAAAACCAAATCCAAACAGTGTATTGGGCTCCGGGTTTTCCCGGACGGCTTTTTCATACCATTCGAGCGCTTCTTCAAACTCCCCTGACGAACTTAATGATTCGGCCAGCCTCTGATAAAGATTGACACCTCCGATGACAGCTTCTTCGCGGGCCGCTTTTTTGAATTGCTGCACCGCTTTTCCGTAGGCTCCCTGAGTAAAATACAGCTCTCCCAAAGCAAAGTCGATGACCGGTTCATCTGTCAAAATCGATTTCGCCTTCAGCAGTTTTTGCTCGCTGACTTCAAACAGCCCCTGCATCTGATACAGATCGGCCATCAAGAGCAGGCTTTCCGGATATGCCCGGTCTGTTTCCGGAATCGTTTCGAGAACGCTGAGCGCTTTCTCTTCCTGATCGGTTTCAATAAGGAGCTCGGCATAAAAACAAGTCAGTTCTGTTTCTTCCGGATAAAGTTCATGCAAATCATTCACAATGGCAATGGCCTTATCAACAATTCCCCATTCGTAGTACAGCTGGGCTGCTACCAGTTTGTCTTCATCATGAAGGTCAGGCTCGACATCAGCAAGTTTTTTCAATCCGCTTTCAGTATGGCCTGCTTCAACTAATTTTATGGCTTCTTGAATTGAAGTATTCAAATCTAAACGTCCCTTTCTTTCGTCAAATCGTCGCCTGCATCTTTCGCCGGCAAATCGCGGTGAGATATTTATTATCATAATTCACGGAAGTGCCTGCCGGCAAATATGTTGCCCTGACATTTTTTGAAGAAAGCGGATTTCAAGTCTGCTTAAGACAAGCTATGCCGCGAGCTTTGATTATATGTTAAAAACCGGGCCGCCCGGCGTTTGCAGGCAAAAAAGCCTGAAGCACAGGGCTTCAGACTTTTTGAGTCAGCTTTTCGATATGTTCAAAAAATGTCGGATACGATACGCTTACGGCTTCCGGGTGCGAAATGTCGATCGGATTCTCACAAATGCAGGCTGCAATTCCAAGCATCATCCCGATCCGGTGGTCGCCATGGCTTGAGACTTCCGCTCCTCCTGTCAATGGCGTCTTACCGTAAATCTTCATCCCATCTTCTGTCGGCTCGATGTGCGCACCGATTTTTTCCAGCTCTGAAGCAACGGTATCGATGCGGTTTGTTTCCTTCACCTTAAGTTCGGCGGCGTCTTTTATAACCGTTGTGCCTTCAGCCTGTGTAGCAAGCAGCGCGATAATCGGGATTTCATCGATGAGCCGCGGAATTAAGTCTCCTGAAATTTCGACAGCTTGTAGAGAAGCGGTTTTTATTTTCAGATCACCATACGGCTCAGCGCTTCCGGCGTCTTTTTTTTCAATTTCGAGATGTGCGCCCATTTTTTTAAGAACATCGATGATTCCGGTCCTCGTCGGATTCAGTCCGACATTGCGAAGGACGACCTCACTGTTCGGGACAAGCGAAGCGGCCGCCAGGAAAAATGCCGCCGATGAGATGTCTCCCGGGACAAAAACATCGGCCGATTTTAATGTCTGCCCTCCGGCAATTGAAACAGATGTTTCATCTTCATCAAGCTTAACGCCGAACATCGACAGCATCCGTTCGGTGTGATCCCTTGACTTGTGCGGCTCAGTCACTGTTGTAGTTCCTTTGGCCTGAAGCCCTGCAAGCAGGATGGCCGATTTAATTTGCGCGCTGGCAACCGGTGATTGAAAATCAATCCCTGCCAGGTTCCCGCCGCGGACAGAAAGCGGCGTATATTCTCCCCCTGCCCGGCCGTCGATTTTTGCCCCCATTTGCTTAAGGGGCTCTGTTACACGCTTCATCGGCCTTTTGGCGATGCTTTCATCCCCCGCTACTGAGCTGTGGAACGGGCGTCCGGCTAAAATGCCGAGCATCAGTCTGATCGTTGTTCCAGAATTCCCAACATCGAGGAGTTCTGCAGGCTCAGACAGCTGATCAAGCCCTTTGCCGTAAACCGTGACATCGCTTTTGTCCTGTTCGATTTCAACTCCCATTTTTTTAAAGCATGCAATTGTGCTTAAACAGTCTGCTCCCGGCAAAAAGTTTTTGATGACCGTTTTGCCTTCTGCAAGGGCGCCGAACATAACAGAACGGTGGGAGATCGATTTGTCCCCCGGGATATGAAGTTCTCCTTTTAGTGAACTGACTTTTCCTCTTTTCATCTATTCCACCTCAATCAGCGTAAAATGTTTCATATTTTGCGCGGGTTTGAATGCATTTTTCAGCCCGTTTGCGATCTTCATCAGATTGAAAACTGATCCTGAGAACACCGTTTATCTCTTCCCTTGTTTCGATAATCCGGATGTTCGTAATGCTGATGTGTTCATCGGCGAGAATCGCCGTAATTTCGGAGATGACCCCGGGATGGTCGGGGACATCGACATAAAGATCATAAAAAGATGGAATCGCGCCTTTTTGCCGCAAAGGCAGGCCATCGCGATATTCCTTTGCTTGCCGGAAAAATTCAAACAGCCCGTCTGCATCTTCATTTTTAACAAGAGACTGAATGTTGTCCAGTTCGTGTTTCCATTCGTCAAACCGCTCTAAAATTTTATCTTTGTTATGCAAAAGGATGTCCCGCCACATCGCCGGGCTGCTTGAGGCAATCCTCGTTATATCGCGGAATCCTCCCGCTGCAAAACGCTTAACGAGCGGAAATTGGTCTTCAAATTTGACTGTCTGGTGAACGAGGCTTGCCGCCACGATATGGGGAAAATGGCTGATGACGCTTGTGACCGCGTCATGCTCTTCCGGAGACATTTCTACAAATCTCGCATTTGTCCCTTTTAATAGTTCTTTTAAAGAGGCGACAGCATCAATGCTTGCGGAGCGGGAAGGTGTCAGGATATAAAATGCATTCTCAAACAACAGATCTTTAGCCGCAGCCACACCTGATTTATGAGAGCCCGCCATCGGATGGCCGCCGATAAACTGATAGTCTTTCGGCAGAACGTTTTCAGCATGGCTGACAACCTTTTGTTTTGTGCTGCCGACATCGGTAATCAATAGTTTTTTCTTGATGCCTGAAACGGCTAGTTCATCGAGCATGTGAAGTGTCTGCTCAACGGGCGCAGCTAAAATAACGGTCGATGCTTCTTTGATTCCTTCTAAAAAAGAAACGGCCGGGGCGTCAATCACGCCAAGCTTCTGTGCGGCTCTGGCCTGTTCGTCAGACACATCAAAGCCGATGACCCGTCTCCCCGGATGCTCCTTTTTAATCGCAAGAGCAATAGAACCGCCGATTAAGCCTAAGCCAGCCAAAAAAATCGTTTCATTCGATTGATTCATGATTATCACCTAGTTCAATAGACTAAAGAGGTGACTGAAGCATCACCTCTTACAACAAATCAGCTAAAGTTTTTAAACACCCTTCATTCTGCTCTTTCGTACCGATGGATATTCTGAGATGGGCCGGGAAGCCGAGCGCATTCCCAGATCTGACGATGTAGCCTTTTTTGAGCAGTTCGCCGAACAGGTCGTCTGCATCCCGTTTAAAATCGATCAGCACAAAATTTGTTTGTGAAGGATAATACTTCAGCCCGTGCTCAGAGCAGAAATCGCAGTACTGCTTAAGCCCTTCGTTGTTTTTTCTCACGCATTCTTCAATAAACGTCTGATCGCCGAGCGCGGCAAGTGCCGCAGCCTGCCCAAGCCGGTTTGTATTAAACGGCTGTCTCGCGGGTTCAATCGCCTGAATCAGCTGTTCTGGAGCTATGCCGTAGCCAACCCTTAAAGCCGCCAATCCGTATGCCTTTGAAAATGTTCTGAGAATCATCAGATTCGGAAAGCGTTTCAAAAGCGGAATGGTCTCAGGGTAGTCTTCTGCTGTTACATATTCATAATACGCTTCATCAACGACAGCGAGAACGTGTTCAGGCACCTCTTCAAGAAAACGGATCAGCTTTTGCTCCTGTTCATACGTTCCGGTCGGGTTATTCGGACTGCAGACCCAGACGACTTTTGTCTGTTCATCGATCGCCTCAAGCATGGAATCAAGGTCATGACAGCCGTTTTCAAGCAGGGCGACTTCCCGAACCTCAGCGCCTTCGATGACAGCATTGTGTTTGTACTGAGAAAATGTCGGATTCGCCATCACGGTATTTGTGCCCGCGCCTAGCAGTGAACGGGAAATAATTTGAATGACTTCATCTGTTCCGTTTCCTAGAATGATGTTTGTTTCATTTACGCCGAGATGTCCGGCAAGCTTTGTTCTAAGCGCCGCACTATAGCCGTCGGGATAAAGCGCCATTTGCTGAACTTCGGTCTGGAGAGCTTCTTTTGCCGCTTCAGAACAGCCGTACGGATTTTCGTTTGAAGCAAGCTTTACGACTGCATCCAGATTGAATTCTTTTTTGACTTCTTCAATGGGCTTGCCGGGCTGGTAAGGCTTTAACTGTTTTAATTGCTCTTTGATCTGCAACATTCTGTCACCTCATTTTACCATGTACGATACGCTGAATGTTTTAGCGTATTCTTCAAACGCTTTTAAGGCTTGCTCTCTTGTCTCAGAGCAGACGAGGTCATCTTTCAGCTCCTCGATCTTTCTGACAAGAGCGCTTCCTACGACAACGCCGTCCGCCAGTTCATTCATCATCTCCACTTGTTTGGAGCTGGAAATCCCAAATCCGACAGCAACAGGGACGGAGCTGATTCCCTTTACAGATCTGATGAATGAAGAAACAGAATCATCAAATTCATTGCGCACACCTGTCACGCCGAGCGAAGATACACAATACACAAACCCTTCCGCCTGCTGTGCAATTTTTTGAATGCGGCTTTCGCTTGTCGGCGCTACTAGGGAAATATATGTGATCCCTTGTTTTTTACACTCCTGCTGCAAATATACGCTTTCTTCAAAAGGCAGATCCGGTACTAAAAGTCCGTCTATTTCATTTTGTCGCAGTAAAGCGAAAAAGTGATCTGTATCTAATTGTAACACAGGATTGTAATACGTAAAGAGAATAATTGGGATGTGAACGCCGTTTTTTTTCATTTCACCGCCAAGCCTGATCGCTTTTACAATGTTCATATCATTTTCAAGCGCCCGTTTTGAAGCGCGCTGTATAACAGGCCCGTCTGCAAGCGGATCAGAATAAGGAACACCGAGTTCAAGAGCCGATGCGCCCGCCTCCTGAAGGGATTTTGCCAATTCGATCGAAACCTCCGGCAGCGGATCTCCCGCTGTAATAAACGGAACAAATAATTTATCGGACGGCTGATTTTTCAGATTGAACATCTTTATTCACCTCTTCTTCCAGCACCTTCATTAAGGTGTGGACGTCTTTGTCTCCCCTGCCTGAAAGGCAAACCAGAATACGTTTCTCTTTCGGCATGCCTTTTGCCATTTCAACTGCTTTTGCCAAAGCATGGGCCGATTCAATCGCCGGCAAAATACCTTCAGTTTGCGCCAGCTGTTTTAATGCCGCGACAGCCTCGTCGTCTGTTACAGATTCATAGCGGACGCGTCCGCTATGATGAAGATGGGCGTGCTCCGGACCGACTCCCGGATAGTCGAGTCCGGCCGAGATCGAATAAGGTTCAATGATCTGGCCGTATTCATCTTGAATCAAATAGGTCAAAGAACCGTGTATGACGCCTTTAGTGCCTTTTGTAATCGTAGCGGCGTGAAGGGACGTGTTGACGCCTTTCCCGGCGGCCTCAACGCCGATCAGCTCGACAGGCTCTTCAATAAATGAGCTGAACATCCCGATCGCATTGCTTCCGCCTCCGACACAGGCGATCACTTTATCAGGGAGAGATTGCTCCGCTTTATAAAACTGCGCTTTCGCTTCATCACCGATCATCCGTTGAAACTCCCGTACAATATATGGATACGGATGCGGCCCCACAACAGAACCAATCATGTAAAAATGATCTTGACAATGCTGAACCCAGTAGCGGATCGCTTCGTTTGTGGCGTCTTTCAGCGTGCCATTTCCGCTTGACACCGGTACGACTTCCGCCCCCAAAAGCTTCATCCGGAAAACGTTGAGCGACTGTCTTGCAACATCTTCTTCACCCATGAACACGACGCATGACAACCCGAATTTTGCGGCGACAGTCGCGGCGGCTACTCCATGCTGACCTGCACCGGTTTCAGCAATCAGCTTCGTTTTCCCCATTTTTTTGGCGAGCAGCGCCTGACCGAGGGCATTGTTGATTTTGTGGGCGCCGGTATGGTTTAAGTCTTCTCTTTTTAAATAGATTTTGGCCCCGCCGAGCTGCTTTGTCAGCTGGTCGGCAAAAGTCAGAGCCGTCGGGCGTCCTGAGTAGTCAAATAAAAGCTTTTGATATTCTTCTTGAAATGAAGGATCGTCTTTCAGTTCAAGAAACGCTTTTTCAATTTCTTCTAAAGGCTGCATGAGTGTTTCCGGAACAAATTTCCCTCCGAAATCTCCAAATCTGCCTTGCTCATTCGGATATGAATACATGATCGAACATCCTCTCTTCTAAAAGGTTCATCAGCTTTTCGCTTTTTTGGCCTTTTTCTTCAATTCCGCTTGCCAGATCAATTCCAGGCGGGCTCCACCGTAAAAGATCACCTATGCTTTTCGGGCTGACGCCGCCCGCGATAAACAGGCGCTTCCCTTCCCTGGCTGCCGCCTCTTTATATAACGGGACACTTTCCCATGAAAATGAAATACCTGTTCCTCCTCTCATGCCCTTGACGGAAGAGTCGATGACAAATCCGTCTATATAAGGTGCGATGGTTTTCATTTTCTGTACAGTTCCGCTTCCATGGTGGAGCGCCTTCCAAATCTCGCAATCTGTCATGCTTTTCAGCCGTTTAATGTCTTCGGCCGATTCATCCCCGTGAAGCTGAATCACGTCTAATTCCACATCTTCCGCGATTTGGGCGATCCGGCGAACATCCTCATTGACAAAAACGCCGACAAGCTGTTTTTCTTCCGTATCAATTTGCTCGCGCCAGCTTTTCACATCGGCGGGATCTGCGGCTCGTTTGCTTTCTGCGAAAATAAATCCGAGATAGTCCGCATTGGAGCGTGCAGTCACCTGCAAATCTGCCAAAGAATGAATTCCGCAATATTTCAAGCTTGGTTTATTCATCATTTGATTCTCCAAATAAAGCATGGACCGCGTTTAGCTGGGACGGTTCTCTCATGAGTGATTCCCCGACGAGAACAGCCTGCGCGCCGCAAGCTTTTGCAAATGACAAATCCTCTTTTCTGCCGATTCCGCTTTCGCTGACAAGAACGGTGCCGTCAGGAACCATTTTCGCGATCCGTTCCGTCTGGCTGATGGAAGTTTCAAAGGTTTTTAGATTTCGATTGTTCACGCCGATCATCTCAGGCGTAAAGACGTTCAAGATGCCTTCAAGCGTTTGTTCTCCATGAACTTCAACAAGCACATCCATTCCTTTTTGAACGGCTTCTTCATACAATTCAAAGAGCTCCCCTGGTTCAAGGGCCTCGCCTATCAGCAGGATCGCATCGGCGCCGATGCGGTTTGCTTCTTCAACCTGAATGGAATCGATGATAAAGTCCTTGCGCAGTACAGGGAGGGAAACCGTGCGCTTGACCGCTGACAAAAAATCATTCTTCCCTTGAAAAAAAGGAGTATCAGTCAGGACAGACAAGCAATCTGCTCCCGCCTGTTCATACTGTTTTGCGATGTTCTCAGGCTGAAAATCCGCTTGGATCACTCCTTTTGAAGGAGAAGCTTTTTTCACCTCAGCTATTAAAGCCACGAATCGATTCGGAGAAAGAAGAGCCTTTTTAAATGATCGCTTCGGCAGTTTCAGGTCCTCCGGCAGCACGATATTTAGCAGATCTTCCCGTTTTCTTTCGATAATTTGATTAAGCATACATTTCTTCCTCTTTCTGTTTTAATCGCTCGAGCTGGTTGAGCGCTTCACCTCTTTTGATGGTTTTCAATGCCATGTCAACCCCTTCTTTTAAACCGGACGCCTGGTCTGCGACATAAAGGGCAGCGCCTGCATTAAACGCAGCGATGTGAAGAGCTGATTCAGCACTCTGGTTTTTCAAAATATCCACAATAAGGCGGCCGCTTTCTTCAGGTGTCTGCACCTGGATGTCGCTCAGCCTGCCAAACGGCAGTCCAGCATCGGCCGGCTCGATCGTATATTCGATTCTTTTGCCGTCTCTCAGTTCAATCACATCTGTCGGTGATGTGATCGACAGCTCATCAAGTCCGTCCCGGCTTGAAACAAACAGAACGTGCTCAGGCTCAAAGGATTCTAAAGCACTGGCCATCAGCTTCGCTTTTTCAATTGAATAGACGCCGATCACCTGGCGTTTGGCCTTCATCGGGTTGCTGAGCGGACCAAGCAGGTTAAAGACGGTTCTAAACCCCAGATACTTTCTCGCGCCTGCCACATGCTTCATGGAGGAATGATAGCTTGGCGCATATAAGAAGCCCATGTTCCGCCGTTCAATACTGCGCTTTGTTTCCTCAGGTGTTGTCTGAATGGAAACGCCGAGGTATTCCAATACATCAGCACTCCCGCTTTTAGAAGAAACTGAACGATTACCATGCTTGGCAATTTGAGCGCCTGCCGCAGAGGCGATAATCGCTGCAGCGGTGGAGATGTTGAAAGTGGAAATGCCGTCGCCCCCCGTACCGCACGTATCGACAACATGTTCAGGGCCCTCCATTGTAAAAGCCTTCTCCCGCATCGCTCTGACAAAGCCTGTGACTTCCTCAACGGTCTCTCCCCGGTAGGCGAGAACGGAAAGCAGTCCTCCTATTTCAGCTGCGCTCAGTGTTCCGTTCATCATAAGATGCATGATCTCATTCGCTTCCGTTTCATTCATTGTTCGGCCATTAACGCATGATTTCAACAGTTTGTTCATTGCCGCCCTCCTCCTTTTCCAGAAACATTTCCTCTGCGATTTGGATCGTTTTAAGCAAAGCGCCGGCTTTATTGCATGTCTCTTCCCACTCCTTTTCAGGCACGGAGTCAGCTACAACCCCCGCACCGGCTTGGATGGACGCCACTCCGTTTTTCACGCTCATTGTGCGAATCGTAATGCAGGAATCGATATTGCCGTCAAAGCCGATATAAGCGATACATCCGCCATAAGTTTCCCTAGGGGCGGGTTCAAGCTCATTTAAGAGCTGCATCGCCCTGATTTTCGGAGCGCCTGTCAGCGTCCCGGCCGGAAATGCACTCATCAAGGCATCGGCCGGATGAACGCCGGCTTTTATTGAACCGGTTACGATTGAAATGATGTGCATGACATGGGAAAAAGAGACGATTTTTGTGAATTCGGGAACTTGAACAGATCCGTATTCAGCAACTCTGCCGATATCATTTCTCGCCAAATCGACGAGCATATAATGTTCTGCTTTTTCTTTCTCATCTGCCAACAGCTCTTTTTGAAGCCGTTCATCCTCAGCCTGGTCATGGCCTCTTTTTCTCGTTCCGGCGATCGGATGGATTTCAAGGTGGCCGTTCTGAACATGAATCAGGCGTTCAGGGGAGCTTCCGACAAGCTCTCGGTCAGGCAGCTTGATATAGTACATGTAAGGCGACGGATTGATCATTCTCAGCACTCTGTATAATGCAAAGGAACTGACTTTCACCGGAATATCAAACCTTTGGGAAAGCACCCCTTGAAATATGTCCCCCGCTTTAATGTACGCTTTCAAACGTTCAACATCGGCTAAAAACTGCGATTTCTCATAGGTGGATTGAACATTTTCAAAGCTTGGGGTCCCGTGCCGTCCTTGCGGGAGAAACAGCTCCTTCGCCGTTTTCCCGTCTGAGAGCCTCTGTGTAAGCTTCTTCAGCTCCCGCTTCGCCTGCTGAAAGTGCAGGGCTTTTTCTTCCTTTGTTTCACTCCCGTTCAGTCTCACATATTGAATGAAGTGCAGCTTTTTCAGCTCATGATCATAGGCGATCATTGTCCGGCAGACATACAGCAGACATTTTGCCATCTCTGTTTCTTTTTTGTGTTTTGCGATGGACGGTTCAAGAAGAGACATGAGATCATAGCTCAAATAGCCGACGGCCCCGCCGGTAAATGGTATATCCAGATTCGGCGCCTTAATGAAGCACGTATCCGACATCCATTGGAGAACTTCCTTCAACTGTGAAGCGGTGTAAAGCTTCTCCATTTCTTCTCCGCAGACATGAAATTGACCGCTCTCCTCTTTAATTGTCAAAAAAGGATTCAGTCCGATAAAAGAATATCTCGACCATGCGGATGTATCGTCTTTGCTTTCCAGCAAATACACGATATCGTCCTGCAGCGTTTCCACCATATGAACAGGGGTCAGCGTATCGACAGAAAAACTTTCAATAATAGGAATCGTTTTAAAATGTGAAGTATCCTCCATAAAAGAGGAAAAATCGGTTTGAAAACTCAATTTTTTTCTCACTCCTTATCAAGGCGGAGGAGAATGAGAAGAAAGCCTGAGAGGCAAATAAATTGATTTGACATGTGGGGTTAAAATAAACAAACCCAAAAGAACAGCGTCTTTTGGGTAGGAGTAATAAACGTTTTGTCTCAGCTCATCTAAACTCATTCTCAAACTACCCTAGTCTCATACTCAGCTTTCATTTTTAAAAACCTCATATACACACTCCTGTGTATTTCCAAGGTTGGTTTATACAATCGTATTACAATTCAGTCTTTTTTGTCAATGATAAATCGGGTCTGAGTATGACTGCATTTTCCAAATAGACGTGCCGGACTTCATCCTGCCGCTTTTCAGTCTGCACAGTCATCATCACCCTGATGCATTGCTTAAGGCCATGCTCAACATCCATTTCCTGCATGCACATCACCGGCACATGCTGCCAGCCGTCAATTGTTCTGACAACCTTTGCAGGAAAAGCCGCATGAATATCGGAAGTTGCCGAAATCAAAATCTGCACCACTTGCTCAGGTTCGATTTCATTTTCACTAATCATTTTTTCAATCAGCTGCTTCGTTTTTGCCGTAATGTCATTGTCTGTATCTTGTTCAACAGTGGTCGCCCCCCGAATCCCGCGCATCATCATTCGTCTCCCTCCAATCTCCACATATTCAGCCATCGTTCGATTTCTTCGGCTTTAAAGGAGTGCAGACGCACACTGCCAATCCGGTCTAGCAGGACAAACTGAATGACTCCTCCGCGCGTTTTTTTATCATTCATCATTCGGCTGATAAGCGCTTCTGTGGGAATCTCCTGTTTCACGCTTCCCGGATATCCGAGCTTTTGCAGCCAGTCTGAAATCGGCCTGCGGTCAAGCGGACAATTCAGAACCTTTTCGCTGACAAACAAAGCGAATTGCATGCCTAAGGCAACGGCGTCGCCATGGGTGATGTCTCCATAGCCGTATTCGGCTTCAACAGCATGGCCCAGCGTGTGGCCGAAATTTAAATAGGCTCTGATTCCTTCCTCCCGCTCATCTTTTGAAACGATCGCAGCCTTTATCGAAATGCCTTTATAAACCATTTCATTCAGCTGTTCATTTGTTACCGCTTCAATTGAATCGATCTTGAGAAGGTCGTGCACAAACGATTCATCATGAATAAAAGCATGTTTTATGACTTCCGCCATCCCTGACCTCATCTCTTTTTCAGGAAGAGTTGCCAGGCATTCCGTATCATAAATCACCGCTTTGGGCTGATGAAAAGCGCCGATTAAATTTTTGCCGAGCGGGTGATTAATGGCGACTTTGCCTCCGACTGCGCTGTCATGGGACAGCAGTGTCGTCGGAAATTGAACATAATCGATGCCTCTCATAAACGTCGAAGCTACGAATCCGGCAAGATCGCCGACGACACCTCCCCCAAGCGCCAAAATGCATGACGAACGGTCAAGCTGAAACTGGATGGCTTCCGTCTGCAGCTTCATATACATATCGATAGACTTGGCTTGTTCTCCGCTTGGCACAACTACTTTTTTTACAGGCCATCTCCCTTGGAGAAGATTGAACAGCTCTTCTCCATAGCGTTTATCTACTTCTTCGTCGGTAATCAAGAGCAGTTTCGTCATCGGAAGGTTTAAAGTCGACAAAAGCTCAGCCGCATTTTTTCTGATGCCTCCTCCGATCAAAACCGGATAAGACAAGGAAGCGGTCTCGATTTGAAGTGATCTCATTAAAACTCCCTCACAAGTTTTCTCATGTTCTCGACATTTTCAGCGATTCGATCCATTTGGTCAACGCCAAACTGTTCAACGATCGCATTTGCGATTTCCCATGCGACAACCGCTTCTGCCACAACGCTTGCAGCAGGCACTGCGCAGGAATCAGAACGTTCAATGCTTGCACTGAACGGCTCTTTCGTTTCGATATCAACGCTTTTCAGCGGTTTGTATAAAGTCGGGATCGGTTTCATGACGCCTCTGACAACAATCGGCATCCCAGTTGTCATTCCGCCTTCAAGCCCGCCGAGACGGTTCGTTGCCCGTGTATAGCCTTTTTCTTCATCCCAAATGATTTCGTCATGGACCTCACTGCCATTTTTTCTTGCCGCCTCAAAGCCGATGCCGAATTCAACACCTTTAAAGGCATTGATGCTTAATACAGCTGCCGCCAGCTTGCTGTCCAGCTTGCGGTCGTAGTGAACATAGCTGCCGACTCCGACAGGAACCCCTTCAACGACCACTTCGACAATTCCGCCGATAGAATCTCCGTTTGCTTTTGCTTCATCGATCGCAACCATCATCTTTTGGCCTGCTTCTTCGTCATAGCATCTGACAGGAGACTCTTCTGTTACTTTTTTCAAATCTTCAATAGACTCGTAATTTGTTTGTTCGGCTTTTACCCCGCCAATCTCCAGCACATGTCCGGCCACTTGAATGCCGAGCTGGGAGAGGATCCTTTTGGCAACAGCTCCTGCCGCGACCCGGACGGTTGTCTCCCTGGCAGAAGAACGCTCAAGCACATTGCGCATATCCCTGTGTCCATATTTGATCGCGCCGTTCAAATCGGCGTGCCCCGGTCTCGGTCTGGAAATCTGGCGCTTCATTTCGCTCTCTTCTTCTTCTGTAATCGGTTCTGAACCCATGATTTTTGTCCAATGTTTCCAGTCTTTGTTTTCCACGACAAGAGCAATCGGGGATCCAAGGGAACGCCCGTGCCTTACACCGCTTGTAATCTGCACCTGATCTGTTTCAATTTGCATCCGGCGTCCGCGGCCGTGTCCTTTTTGCCGCCTGAGAAGCTCGCGATTAATGTCTTCTTTTGTGAGATAAAGCCCTGACGGAACTCCTTCAATAATTGTTGTAAGCTGCGGGCCGTGAGATTCTCCGGCTGTTAAATACCTCATGCTTTCGTTCTCCCTTCATCACATTAACGCTTTTAAGTAAAACTATAACATAACCTTTCATAAAAAGTCAGCTAACTTTTTTGATAGAAAAAGGTATCCGTTGATTGAAAACCGTATTTTTCCGGATTGAAAATCTGCTCTGTGCTTCCCACAAACAAAACGCCGTTCGGCTTTAAACTTTGGCTGAACTTATGGTAGATCGTCTCTTTCGCATCCTCTGTGAAATAAATTAATACGTTGCGGCAGACGATAATATCAAAATCTTTCGCATAGGAATCAGCTAATAAATTGTGTTTTTGAAAGCGGATGTTTTTCCGTATTTCATCTTTGACGGTGAATCGGCTTCCGTTTTGGGTAAAATACAGTTCTTTCATTTCTTTCGGTACTTCCTGCAAGGATTTTTCCTGATACGTCCCTTCTTTTGCTTTGGCCAGCACTTTGTCATCGATATCTGTAGCGATAATCTGATAGTCTGCCAGGTTCTTCTGCCTGCTTAAAATCATGGATAATGTATACGGCTCTTCTCCCGTTGAGCACGCCGCACTCCAAACCTTAAGCGTTTTGGCGGGCTTTAGCAGCGGTAGAATCGTTTTTTCGAGCACATCCCATCTTTTATAGTTTCTGTAAAATTCAGAAACATTTATCGTCATCCTGTCTAAAGTCTCTTGAAGAAGACTGTCATTTTTTTCGAGGGCGAGCGCAAACTCCCGAAAGTCGCCAAAGCCCTTCTTCTCATAAAGAGACGTCAATCTTCTTTTCATCTGCGCCTCTTTATACAATGTCAAGTCAACACCAGTTATTTTTTTCCATTTATCAACGAAGAAGCTGTAATTGTCCATGTTTTCTCTCCTAATCCATCATGCTGATATGAGTACAATTATAGCCTGTTTTCTTGAGAATTTGTATGTTTAAAATAAAAAAACGCCCGCTTCTTAAAAAAGGGGGCAACGGCTGTTTAGCTCCATGTAAAAAATCAGCTTTTCAGCTGATTTTAATAGATCCATTGATTTATTAATTTTTCTGCTTTTACAAGTTCATCCTGTTTAAAAAACAAATTGATTTCGCGAAGTGCACTTTCAGGAGAATCTGAACCGTGAATGATGTTTTTTCCGACAAATATGCCGAAATCTCCGCGAATTGTACCCGGGAGAGCTTCCTTAGGGTTCGTTTTTCCGATCAGCTGTCTGGCGATTGCTATCGCGTCTTCACCTTCCCATACCATGGCAAAAACGGGACCGGATGTGATAAAGTCAACGAGCTCGCCAAAAAACGGCTTTTCTTTATGCTCTTTATAATGCTCGCCCGCTGTCTCCTCTGAGACCTTCATCAGCTTGGCTCCTGCCAATTGTAAGCCCTTACGTTCGAATCTTAATAAAATCTCGCCGATCAGCTGACGCTGAACGCCATCAGGTTTTACCATTACAAAGGTTTTTTCCATAGTCGATTCTCCACCCCACTGTTATGTATAGGCTTTCAACACTACATCGGAAATATAACATTTTTCAATCAAATAATCAATAAAGGGTGGAGAATATTCATACTTTTGACTTATTTCTCTAAAATTTTCGCTTTCCGATGTATTTCGCAATTTGCCCCAGAGCTGTTCTTGCGCGATTTTTCGGAAGCGTTTCAAGCAGGCGGAATGCCTTGTTCAAATACATTTCACTGACTTTGAACGACTGTTCAATGGCATCGGTTTTTTTCAGCTCTTCGATGACCGGTTTGATCTGTTCAGGGGTCGTTTCACTATTGATCAGTTTTAAACGGGCTTTTAATTCAGGCGATTTCAGCGAGTATAGAACAGGCAGCGTCACATTCCCCTGAAGCAAATCCCCGCCAACAGGTTTGCCCAGCTCTTCTTCACTGGCCGTAAAATCGAGGATGTCATCAATAATCTGATATGACATTCCGACATAATAGCCGAACCAATAAAGTGTTTTATGAACCTTTTCCCCTGCTCCCGCGGCAATGGCGCCAAGCTGGCAGCTCGCTGCAATCAGAAGCGCCGTCTTCCGCTTGATCCTTCTTAAATAGGTTCTGAGGTTTTGCTCCATATTATATTTATCTTTAATTTGCTCGATTTCTCCAAGGCATACTTCAACAAGGGCCTGCGACAGGATTTCGTGGGCTTTCGGCTCGTTTATTTTTGTCATGGATTCAAGTGAACGGGCAAACAAATAATCGCCTGTATACATTGCAATGCGATTATCCCACTTTGCTTTGATTGTCGGCTGTCCTCTTCTAAGCTCAGCATCATCAATGACATCATCATGGACGAGCGAAGCCATATGCATCAGTTCAAGAGAAACCGCGACATTTTTAATTTTGTTAATGTCATATTCCCCGAACATGCCGCAAAGCAGAACAAACACCGGACGGATCCGTTTGCCTCCGGCCTGCAGTAAATGAAGGCTTGCTTCACTCAGCAAAGGATAGTCGGAGTGCACGGTCTTTTCCAGCTCTTTTTCTATTAAATCAATATCGTTATTCAAAAAAGAATATAACGTTGTCAATTTCATTTTAATTCACCCGAGTATTTCAGTAGTCATCACCGCTTCTTCCAGCCGACATGTGTAGCTGCTACGCCGCCTGTGAATGGATGATATTGAACATTTTCTAGCCCAGCCTTTTCAAATAAGTCTGCAAGCTCTTTCATACCCGGAAATTCCCTGGCTGATTCTTGAAGCCAGGAATACTCTTTAAAGCTTTTCGCAAAGAGCTTTCCAAACACAGGCATAATAAAGCGGAAATAAAGAAAGTACAGCTGTTTAAACCCGAACATTTCCGGCTGGGACGTTTCAAGGCAGACAACTTGACCGCCGGGTTTCACCACGCGTGCCATCTCTTTTAAGGCCGTTAAATAATCAGGGACATTACGGAGTCCAAAGCCGATCGTGACATAGTCGAACGAATTGTCGGGAAAAGGCAGCTCCATCGCATTGCCGTGGATCAATTCAATCTGGGTGTATTGATCGGTTTTTTGTTCGGCAATGCTCAGCATATTTTTGCTGAAGTCAAGACCTTTGACCTCGCCCGTCTCTCCTGCAGCATCCGCGAGCGCGATCGTCCAGTCCGCCGTCCCGCAGCAGACATCAAGCGCCTTGGCTCCTTTTTGAACTTTCATGATCCGCATCGTTTTATCTCGCCATTTTTTATGCTGCTTAAAACTGATGACGGAATTCATCTGGTCATAATTTTTGTAGATTTTTTCAAACACGCCGTGTACGCGCTGTTCTTTTGACTGCTCCATGACGGTTACCCTTCTTCCACTTTCTGATGATAGGTTCGTTTTTCAGGCCTAATCGCTTGCAGGCGGTCCAAAAGCCATTTTTGAACGGCAGGCTTTTTGGCAAGGCATTGGTCAATCTGAAGCTTCGCTTTTTGATAAGCCGCACCGGCCAATTGCCCGCATGAAACCTGATTTTCCGGAAATTCTTCCTTTAAAATCGTCTCCAGCAAACGGGAGTCTGAAGCCTTTTCTTCGGCCGCAAGCCTTTTAAACACAAGAAAGTCGTTGGCGGCTGTTTTCCAGTGAGGCAGATAAAAGTGGTCGGCGAGATGGTGAAAAAGTGCAGCTTCCACTATGCTGACGCTTTTTTCCAGGCTGTTTAGGTCTTTTGCGGAATGATCATAAAGCCTTATCTTATGTTCATTAATTTCTTTAATGGCCGCAGCAAGCGTCCGAATCATATAGATATCCTTCATACCCGATAACAGGGAGTAGTACATGCCGCTGAAATAATCCCCGGCCAGAACCGTCAGCTGGCGGTTTTTATAGTCATCCTGCTTAATTGAAGCTGCGGTCGTGACTTCATCATGGGTATCAAGGGCTGTTTGAACAAGCATCGCCGTTAAAATGTAATTTTCTTTGTCAGCTTCTATTAATTCCGTTTCATCAAACAGAGCGTAAAACAGAAACAGCTTATCCTCATCAACTTTTGGCGCAGTTAAATGCTTAGCCAAATAAGGATGTGAAAGCTTTTTATTCAGCTTGATTTTCAAATAAGATAATTGTCCGTAGATGTCTTGCAAAGATATCACCCTTGTCCCAAAATTCGCAGTTTTTCTCTTGATTGATTATGAATCTTTTTGAAGCGGAGAAAGTTTAAGTATACCATAATATGATGAAAATGAACGGCTTATGCCATGAAAGGGGCCGAAAGATGGCTGCACTATTTTTTCGCTTCGCTTTTCATCTCGCCGTTGGCTGTTTGGATAAGAGCCTCGCCGCGGACTTTTATAGCGGAGGTATGCTCGGTAAACTGGCAGATCATCACTTCGCCTTTATCGAGCTTTTCAGAATGATGAAACCTCGTATCTGTTCCTCTTGTCAGGCCAATCACATTTACGCCGTCCTCAACGGCTTTAATCACCACAAAATCATTCGATTGATTATTGGTCATGTTTATCGCACACCTTCTCATTTTTAATCATGATGTTTAATAAGCTCCAATACTTCGGAACGAGCGGCTACATCTTGTCTGAACGTTCCTCTTACAGCAGAAGTGACGGTTTTTGCTCCGGGTTTTTTCACACCCCGCATCGTCATGCACATATGCTCCGCTTCAACGACCACCATTACACCGTGAGGCGTCAGCGTTTCAACGATGCTGTCTGCAATCGTTGAGGTAATCCGTTCCTGCAGCTGCGGGCGTTTTGCGACCGCTTCAACCGCTCTCGCCAGTTTGCTGAGTCCTGTGACTTTGCCGCCTTTAGGAATATATGCCACATGGGCTTTTCCGTAAAAAGGAACCAAATGATGTTCACACATTGAATAAAAAGGAATATCTTTAACAAGAACAAGCTCTTCATGGTCTTCGCCAAAAATTGTTTTAAAATGTTCCTTCGGGTCTTCGTTTAATCCTGCAAACACTTCAGCGTACATTTTCGCGACTCTTTTTGGTGTATCCAGAAGACCTTCACGGTTTGGATCTTCTCCGATTGCTTCTAAAATTTGCCGGACAGCTTGTTCAATTTGTTCTTTATTGATTTCTCTCATTGTTTTATATCCTCCAGAAACGCATACATTTAATTCAGATTCTAGCACACTTCAGCTTATAAAAGCAAAATGAAAGGTTTTAACCGGCAAAAAGAATTTCTTCTGAAAAGAGCTCTTAAATATGAAAAGCCCCTTTTAAAAGGGGCTTTCCTGTGAAGAAACAATACGGTATGTATAACTCGTAGAAAACGGCCTATACATACGATTATTTGCCTGCTACAGCATCTTTAAGCGCTTTACCTGGTTTGAAAGCAGGTACTTTGCTTGCAGGGATTTCGATTTCTTCACCTGTCTGAGGATTACGTCCTTTACGAGCTGAGCGCTCACGAACCTCAAAGTTACCAAAACCGATCAATTGAATTTTTTCACCGTTTTTTAGTGCATCTAAAATTGTATCAAAAACAGAATCAACTGCTTTAGTAGCGTCTTTTTTAGATAGTTCGCTTGCTTCTGCAACCGCATTGATTAGTTCTGTCTTGTTCATGCCTTTCACCTCCTCCCAAAAGGTAACAATCAATAGATTATCATCATTTCTTCACAGTTCAACCTGTTTCTATACCTGTTTGAACAGAAATTTCAAATAAATATAGAAAAGGCATTTCACAGCTTTCAATGAAAATTTCACGTTCAGAGGAACGATTGTCCAATAAAGTGAAGATTTTCTGTATGTAGATTAACACATATGAAAAGCCATATCAAGCATTTTAAAGCTATGATCCCTTATTCGTCAAGGTTTAAGCTGAATGCAACGAACAAATATTCCTATTTTTCCTTTTTTAATCATATTCTTTCCTATATTTCCAGCGCACACCGCCTTTGGATTTTCTATATCCTGGGATTCCACGCGACCTGTGAGCGAGTCTTAAACATACAAAAAAAGACCTCCCGTATGATAAGAGGCCTTACCTTTTATAAGATGATCGCAATCAAGCCGCCTGAGCCTTCATTAATGATGCGCTCCAAGGTCTCCTTCAGCTTATATCTTGCGTTTTCCGGCATGAGAGACAGCTTTGCCTGTATGCCTTCCCTGACGATCGAGCTGAGGCTTCTTCCGAAAATATCGGAATTCCAGATGGACAGCGGATCGTCTTCAAAGTCCTGCATTAAATACCTGACAAGCTCTTCGCTTTGTTTTTCTGTACCGATAATCGGAGCGAATTCGCTTTCTACATCGACTTTGATCATATGAATGGATGGCGCTACAGCTTTCAAGCGCACGCCGAATCTTGATCCCTGTCTGATGATTTCAGGCTCATCAAGACTCATGTCGGTCAATGCCGGCGCAGCAATTCCATAGCCGGTTTGTTTTACCATTTTCAGAGCATCTGACACCTGATCATATTCCGTCTTGGCGTGTGCAAAGTCCTGCATCAGCTGGAGCAGGTGGTCCTTTCCTCTGATTTCAACGCCGACGACTTCCCTTAAGATTTCATCGTACAGGTAATCTGGCGCATATAAATCGATTTCCGCGATTCCCTGCCCCATCTCAATTCCGGCGAGGCTCGCCCGCTCGATGAAATCAAATTCGCTGAAGTGGCCGACGACGCGATCGACATCTCTTAATCTTTTAATATCTTTGACGGTTTCTTTCACTGAATCCTGATAGTTTTCACGCAGCCAGTGGTTTTCTTTTAATACCATGACCCAGCTCGGAAGATTGACGTTTACTTCAAGAACAGGGAACTCGTAAAGCGCTTCTCTGAGAACGCTCATGACATCAGCTTCCCTCATGCTTTCCACACTCATCGCAAGCACTGGAATGTCGTACTTTTCCATCAGCTCATTTCGGAGCGCCTCTGTTTCAGGATGATATGGGCGTACAGAGTTGATCACCATGATAAACGGTTTTCCAACCTCTTTTAATTCATCGATCACCCGCTCTTCCGCCTCAATATAATCCTGTCTGGCGATTTCTCCAATCGTGCCGTCCGTCGTAATGACGACGCCGATGGTTGAATGCTCCTGTATGACTTTTCTCGTGCCGATTTCAGCAGCTTCATGAAATGGAATCGGTTCTTCGTACCAAGGCGTGTTAATCATCCTCGGGCCGTTTTCATCTTCATAGCCCTTTGCTCCAGGTACAGTGTAGCCGACACAGTCAACAAGTCTTATATTCACATCGAGTCCGTCACTGACATGAACTGACATCGCCTGATTCGGAACAAATTTCGGTTCGGTCGTCATGATGGTTTTGCCAGCGGCACTTTGGGGGAGCTCATCTTGCGCGCGCGCCCGGTCTGCTTCATTGTTGATATTCGGGAGCACCACTAGCTCCATAAATTTTTTAATGAACGTAGATTTTCCTGTGCGTACTGCTCCTACGACACCTAAGTATATATCGCCTCCTGTTCGTTCAGCGATATCCTTGAAAATATCGACCTTTTCCAAGTGATCCCCTCCCGGACTTCCAATCCTTTTCAATTTTTTACTTCTTCATCAATCATAAACAGGACATTACATTGTATGACGTTGTCCCATTTCAATATGACAGCTCAGGGAAATTTTTTCGCCATGCGTGAAAAAACCTTTCTCCTAATTGTATGCTGAGGAGAAAGGTTCATGACTAATTCGTGTATTTGCTATGGCAAAAAAACGGGTTCCTGTTTGTCGTTGACAGTATATTGAACCGAAAACGCCGGTACGAAAGGCGTTTTTTTCCACATTAAATCCTGGATTTCCTCGCCCGGTTTTAAGGCCGTTTTTGACTGTTTTGCCAGTTTGGCCAGATCCACCCGATAATCTACCTGGATGTCGCCTTTTTGATCGACGAGAAGCGGAAGCGAAGTGCCTGTTAGCGGACTTGTGACAGAAGGCGCCTCTTTAAGGCCCAGCTTTTGATAATCGAGCATAAATAAATTTTTGGCTACGACTTTTTCGTATGGCGGATACTTATGCTGCTCTTTATACATTTCGACTCGAAGTTTTAAATCTCTGATGGCTTCCGACATTTTCACGTCAATGAGCTTGACCGTCGGATTTTTTTCAACATCTACGAGAACATATAAATATTCTCCGCCATTTTCATAGGAGGTGCCAGGAGGCTCAGCCAAATACCGCGGAGACAGCCTGTTAAAATCAATAGGATATTTTTGATAGATTGGGACGGACATATCTTTTGTTTTAATCGGAAGAAGCCCCCCTGTCGCCTCCCGGAATTCATCAACTGCTGCCTGTACTTCATTCAGCTGATTTTGATAAGGCGCGCTGTTTTTCGCCTTTCTTTCCTCAGGGTATAAACATCCGCTTAAAAAGATTGCTGTGAACATGAGTGTGAGCAGTACGCTTATTTTTTTCATATGAATCTTCCTTTTAAAGACATTATTCATTGACAGGACCGCTGAAGACGACGAAAAAGACGATCACGCCCGAGATCAGCATGCATGTATAAGCCAGAGACGAAGTGATGATTTTGAGAAAACGATTCTGAAACTTATACCTGCTTATGTATATGGCGATCACCGCTATGAACATCAGGCCCATGGCCCCTAAGGCAAACCACATTTTTAACAGACCGAGATTCACACTAAAAGCCCTCCTTCTATCATTCTCTTATGATGTAAGCGTTATATTTCATTTTATATAAGAAAAACCAGAAGTTCAACAGGTTTTCCAATTTTTCGAAATGAAGAACAAGCGCAAAAAAAGCCTGAAGCAAAGAGGGGGACTTTGCTTCAGGCGATGTAAATGATGACTATAAAACCCAAATGATTAGATACAGCTCTTCCAGACTTCGATTCTATTTTATGCAAGTCTTCGGACAAATGTATCCTCTCTTGCCTAAGTCTCCAAAATGTTTCAGGTTTTTAAAAAAGAACCTAGAGGAGAGTGTCAAATCGAATTTGGGGTGGTCATTTCATTTGATTCTCGAACGTGTTCACAAGATCTTCCATCTCGTGTGTTTTGACTCTTGCCATCAATGATTCAACAGCTGTTTCAACTTTTTTGCCGTCAAATAAAACTTTATGCAGGGCTTCTGTGATCGGCATTTTGACATCATATTTCTGTGAAAGCTGATATGCCGCTTTTGTTGTGCGTACCCCCTCAACGACCATCCCCATTTCTTTAAGAACTTCTTCAAGTTTGAAGCCTTTACCCAGCATATTACCGGCGCGCCAATTTCGTGAATGGACGCTTGTGCAGGTGACGATCAGATCCCCGATTCCCGTAAGCCCTGAGAATGTCAGCGGATTTCCGCCCATTTTTGTGCCTAATCGGGCAATTTCCGCGAGGCCTCTTGTAATCAAAGCGGCTTTTGCATTATCTCCGTATCCCAAGCCGTCCGTGATTCCAGCGGCAAGTGCAATGATGTTTTTCAGCGCACCGCCGATCTCGACTCCGATAATATCGGGATTTGTATAGACGCGAAAATGCTGATTCATAAACATATCTTGAATCGCCTGAGCGGCTTCAATGTTTTTCGATGAAACCGTTACTGTCGTCGGGTGTCTTAACCCGACTTCCTCGGCATGGCTCGGACCGGAAAGAACGACGATATCCTCCCTTAATTCAGCAGGGATTTCCTCTTCCATCATCTCTGAGATTCTGAGCAGTGTATCAGGCTCTATTCCTTTTGACACATGTACAAAAATCGCCTTTTGCTTGATAAAGGAAACCGCCTCTTTGAGAACCTCCCGAATCGCTTTCGTCGGAACGGCGACAATGATCGTTTTAACATCAGCCAATGCACCTTGCAGGTCTGTTGTCGCGCGGACATTGTCAGGCAGTTTGACGCCGGGCAGATAATCTTTGTTTTCATGATGTTCATTGATTTGCTCAATCAGCTCTTCGCGGTGGCCCCATACGCAAACATCGTACTGGTTGTCCGCCAAAACAAGGGCCAATGCTGTTCCCCAGCTTCCGGCTCCTAAAATCGATACTTTAGTCATTCTGCTACACCTCTTTATTTTCTTGCTCTTGCGAAAATCTTAATCGGTGTTCCTTCAAATCCAAACGCATCGCGTATCCGGTTTTCCAAAAAGCGTTCATAAGAAAAGTGCATGAGCTCCGGATCATTGACAAACACGACAAAAGTCGGCGGCTTAACAGCCACCTGGGTCGTATAATAGATTTTCAAGCGGTTTCCGCTATGGGTCGGCGTCGGATTCATAGCCACCGCATCCATAATGATATCATTAAGGATGTTGGTCTGCACCCTCATCGAATGGTTTTCGCTTGCCGTCAGGATAGCCGGCATCAGCGTATGAATCCGCTTTTTAGTCAATGCGGACATGAACAGCACAGGCGCATAATCTAAAAATTGAAAGTGGTCTCTGATATTTTGCTCAAATTCTTTCATTGTCCGCTCGTCTTTGTCGACCGCATCCCATTTATTGACAACAATAACGACCGCTTTCCCTGCTTCATGCGCATAACCGGCGATCCGTTTATCCTGTTCAATAATACCTTCTTCGCCATCCAAAACGACGGCGACGACTTCCGAACGGTCGATCGCTTTCAAGGCTCTGAGCACACTGTATTTTTCAGTTGACTCGTAGACCTTTCCTTTTTTTCTCATCCCGGCTGTGTCGACGATGACAAAGTCCCGCTGATTATACGTAAACCTCGTGTCAATGGCATCCCGCGTCGTTCCGGCGATGTTGCTGACGATGACGCGCTCCTCTCCAAGCATGGCGTTCACGAGAGATGATTTTCCTACGTTCGGCCGGCCGATGAGACAAAATTGAACCACTTCATCTTCATATTTCGTCTCGGGTATGTTTTTAAAATGTTCGCTGACCGCATCAAGCAAATCGCCAAGCCCGAGCCCGTGCGTTCCTGAAATGGGATACGGCTCGCCAAATCCGAGTGAATAAAAATCGTAAACATTCGCTCTCATTTCCGGATTATCGAGTTTATTGACCGCCAGAACAACCGGTTTTTTTGTGCGGTATAAAATTTTTGCAACTTCTTCGTCGGCGGCTGTGACGCCTTCGCGGCCGTTCGTCATGAAAATGATCACATCGGCTTCTTCCATGGCGATCTCGGCCTGGTGGCGGATTTGCGCGAGAAACGGCTCATCACCAACTTCAATCCCGCCAGTGTCAATCAGGTTAAAATCATGGTTCAGCCATTCAGCAGAGCTGTATATCCGATCCCGTGTCACACCGGGTGTATCTTCCACAATCGAAATTCTTTCGCCTGCAATCCGGTTAAAGATTGTCGACTTTCCCACATTGGGTCTTCCAACTATGGCTACGACAGGTTTTCCCATAGTACCCTTCCTTTCAATTCTCTTCCAAGCATTCATTCCATTTTTAAATGAATGATCATAGTTTTTCATTTCAAAATTCATCGTGAAGAAAGAAACCCTTCTTTTTTCATGCAGAAGGGCTTAACTCATATATTATATCAATTTCTAAAGAGAGCACAACTCTAATTAAAAATGTTTCACAATCAAATACAGGTCATCCCCTATTCCGTGGGCAATTCCGTCAAGAATGGCTTCAAGATTTTTGGCATACGTATTCATCTCTTCCTGATTGTCGCAAAAAAATACAGATGTACCGCCGATAACCCGATCCCGCCTGGTCGTAACGACTGCCAGGATAAATTTTTCGATCGACTCACTCATTTTTTATCACCTTGCTGTGCCTTTCTTTAATAAACTCCATGGGTATACGGATTGCGTTCTCAAGTGTCGGCACGTCCCCGATCACCCTGATGGCCGTGTCCTTATCCTTGATGATCGGAAGGACAAATACGGCGACTCGTCCGTCATTTAGATCCCTTTTGGCCAAAGGGGTAAGCGACGGTTCGCCTGAATCCCGATAAACGCCGAGTACGTTTGACACATCGAATAATATCGCCTGCCTTTGGCCGAGATTGGCGATCGTCACCGCCGAATTGAAGTTTTTCGGTTTTAATATGAAGCCCATGCCGTGTTCGAGAATCAGTTTCTGCTTTTCAGGAATACCGATATTCATAATATAAATATTATCGACATAAAGGCCTGAACCTTCAAAGTGCGGTTTTTTGTACTCGATATCCACAATATGCTTCATAAAGCTTCCGGACATTAAGATTCTTCCGGCGATAAAACAAATGAGCACAACCGCAAGCCCGGCCCATATAGATGAAAAAAGAATATAGGCCAAAGTCGTTAAGAGCGACGTAAAAATGACAATGTAGTTCCGGCTTTCAAAAGCTATCGCAATTCCTTCAATATACGTGCTTCCTCTTGAAACGAGTTCATAGCCGTCTAGCTGTGTCAATGTTTCCCTTTCCATATTGCGGACATCCCTGAATTGGGTTGCGGCCAACGTTAAAAACGTGATGGCTGTATAATCGGATTTTAATATAGATGGAATGATGACCGCTCCGATGCTTGCAGCGATCATCGCCAGTGCGATATGTATCGTTTTCCCGTGAAGATAGGTCGGGTACTGGCGGTAATCGGTCCTTAGCATATACACTCTGACTCCAATACCGGCGATAATTCCCAAGAGAATCGGATAAGTATATTGACTCATGACATTTTGGTTGCTCCTTTATTCAATCGCTTCCATATTTGATGGATCTGATGTACAAGCCGCTCACATTGGGACATTCCATAAATCAGAACAATGCCGGCTGAACACATTGACAGCCAAGAGAAGCCACCGACAACAATGTCTCCATAAAGCTTTCTGATGATGAGCGAGTACAACAGCTCTCCCTGGCACATGCCAAGTACAAACAGCGCCAGGCGGCTGGCGAAGCTTTTTTCAAAAGCCGCCGTCATGATCACAAACAGCATGATGATCAGCCATTCAGGCTTTAGGATAAACCAAACCGGATCATATAATGCAAAAAGAAATAAAAAACCGTAAGCAAACACCATGGCAAGATGAAGCAATAAGCGCCTGACGCTTTTGTAGATCGAGAGATACCCGTTCAGCCAATATGCACCCGTATAGAACAGCAAATAAGCGGCATTAAAAAACAAGATGAACTGGAGCTGATACATACTTAAAATGATGTTGAGCAAAATAAATGCCGAGGCAAACAATCGGATTCTGTTTTTCTCAAGGATAAAAGTTGTCAAAACCCACAAAAACCACATTGACCAATAGTAATAAAATTCTTCCATATTTTTTCGTCCTCCATTTTTAGTATGGAGTGACTGATGGATTTTTAAACCTATGCGAAGGAGCGAACAACAATGGGAAAAGACAGGCAGGAAAAGAAACTAAAGAAAGAAAGGCGCACCGAATCAGACCGCGACCAAGCGATCAGCCATAACGGAGCTTCCTCTCTGGAGAGCGCTGAAGAAGCGCGAAAGCGTAATCCATAAAAAGAGCCGGCTTTTTGATAAGCCGGCTCTTTAACGCACGCTGTAAGCGGAAGGATCAATTCCCCTTGCTTTCAGCCAATGATAGGTATCCCCCTTTAATACAAGGGGGGCTTTTTTGAGTTCCTCAATTGTGTTGCAGCCCAATACAGTCATGATTCTTTTCAGATCTTCGATAAGGCTCGTCATCTCCTCGACCAAAGCGTCTTCGCCTGAGTCTGTCAGCACCTTGAGAAAATGGCCGGCCATCCCTGCGGCAGACGCTCCCAAAGCGATCGATTTTGCCAGATCAAGCGCATCCTGAATGCCGCCGGAGGCAATGACCGGACGATCGCTGAATGCGGAGCTGACCTCGGCTAAGCTCGCCGCGGTTGATATGCCCCATTGATTAAAAAACCCAACTGCTTTGTCCCTGCGCAAGTTTTCGATTTTTGAAAAATTCGTCCCGCCAAAGCCGCCGACATCAACTGCATGGACCCCCGCATGAAACAGCTGTGCAGCGGTGTTGCTGCTCATTCCGAAGCCCACTTCCTTGACAGAAACAGGGACACTGACTGTACGGCAGATATCCTCAATCCGGCGCAATCGCCCGATAAAGCAGCGATCGCCTTCAGGCATAACCATTTCCTGAATCACATTCAGATGAATCTGAAGCATATCCGCTTCGATCATATCGACTGCTCTCTGAGCCTGCTCAACCGTCGCTTCACTGCCTAAATTGGCGAACACAAGCCCCTTCGGGTTTTCTTTTCTGACAATCTCATAAGAAGGGCGCTCCTCAGGGTCTTTTATCGCGGACATTTGAGATCCTACAGCAACAGGGATGTTTGCTGCCGCTGCAGCTCGCGCTAAAGCTCTGTTAATCTCAAGTGTCGCCTGCCCTCCGCCGCCGGTCATTGCATTGATAAAAATAGGCGAACTTAAGAGCAGTTCGCCTATTTTGGTTGAAGTATCAACTTGTGACAATGCCGTTTCCGGAAGGCTGACGTGAACAAACGTGATATCATCAAACCCCGTCTGACGTTTTTGTCCTGTGGACAGGGCATGTTCAATGTGTTCTTTTTTTCTCTCGGCTCGCGTCACCATCATCACCAAATTACTTTAATTTATTCAGTTTATCTCCAATCATTTCGCCAAGCTGGAATCCGGAAGATTCTTCTTTCGCTTGGTACTGACGGTAATTTTCCTGTTCTGCTTTGTCATTGTTTTCTTCAAGCTCTTTCATGCTTAAAGAAATTCGCTCTTCCTCTTCATTGACATCGAGAACTTTGACTTTCACTTCCTGGCCTTCTTCAAGCACTTCGTGAGGCGTCCCGATGTGTTTATTTGAGATTTGAGAAATATGAACAAGTCCTTCTACTCCCGGAAGCACTTCAACAAATGCACCGAAGCTTACCAAGCGCTGAACTTTGCCGTCAAGGACGTCTCCCGGTTTCACTTTTTCACCGATATTGGCCCATGGTCCAGGAAGGGTTTCTTTGATCGACAGTGATATCCGTTCATTATCGCGGTCAACGGAAAGAACTTTCACTTTTACCTCCTGGCCTTCTTCGACAACGTCTGACGGTTTCTCAACATGTGAATGTGAAAGCTGGGAAATATGAACAAGTCCGTCGATACCGCCGATGTCAACGAAAGCACCGAAGTCTGTCAGGCGCTGAACTTTTCCTTCAAGAACCTGTCCCGCTTCCAATGTCTGCAGGAATCCTTGTTTTCTTTCGGTTTGTTCTTTTTCAACAACCGCACGGTGGGATAAGATCACCCGGTTTTTATCTCTGTCAAGCTCAACAACGATTAATGTAAGCGTCTTTCCTTTATAATCTGCAAAGTCTTCAACAAAATGTGCTTCGACAAGTGATGCAGGGATGAATCCGCGCACGCCTATATCGACTACAAGACCGCCTTTGACGACGTCTTTCACTTCGGCTTCAAACACTTCTTTCGACTCAAACTTTTCCTCTAGGTCTTCCCAAGCGCGGTCTGCATCAACAGCACGTTTTGATAAAATCAATGCATCGTCTTCCACTTTTGTTACTTTTAATTCAAGCTCATCGTCAACATTGACGACATCTGATGCTTTTTCAACATGGAGACTTGATAATTCACTGATTGGGATAATACCGGTTTGCTTGCAGTTGGGGATGTCAACATCGACATGCTTGTCCTCAACTTTCGTTACAATACCTTTCACCACATCTCCAACCTCTGGTACTTGAACATCAATTTGATTCATTTCCTCTGTCATTTCAATAACCTCCTTGGTCCAAACCTACACAGCTTTTGTGAAAACGGTTATTCCGAACTGAATGTCTAACAGTCCGAAAAGCCGATATGTATTAGAGAACCATTCAAAAATGGATATTTGAATGTTCTATAAAATGATTTATTATTACTAACTTCTAATAAAAGCCTGTGTTTGTCAAGTCAAAACATGCAGACAATAAGTAATTTGCCCGGATTTTTTATTTTTGAGCCATTTTGTCTACAACTTGCAAGATTTTCTCAGCCACTTCATCAATGGATAATGAAGTCGTATCGATTTCAAGCGCGTCATCCGCTTTTTTCAGAGGAGAAATCTCCCGCTCGGAATCAAGCTTGTCGCGGCGCCTGATTTCTTCTGCAAGCGTTTCATAATTTACATTGTACCCTTTTTTGACGTTTTCTTCAAAGCGGCGCTTTGCCCGCTCTTCTACTGATGCAAGCAGAAAAATTTTCACTTCCGCATTGGGAAGCACATGGGTGCCGATATCGCGGCCGTCCATGACGACCCCGCCCTTTTCGGCCAGCTGCTGCTGCCTTTTTGTCATTTCTTCGCGGATGCCTCCGTGCTTGGCGGCGATCGAAACCTGATTGCTTACTTCGTCCGTGCGGATCGCTTCTGTTACATCCTCGCCTGCGATATATACCTTCTGCTCCCCTTCTTCTGAAACAGAGAGATCGATGGCGGACTCTTTTAATAATGTCGTCAGTCCGGCTTCACCGGTCAGCTCAACGCCCTTTTTGAGCGCTAAATACGTAATGGCCCGATACATAGCGCCCGTGTCAATATAAATATAGCCCTTTTTTTTTGCCACGATTTTAGCCACTGTGCTCTTTCCTGCTGCGGCAGGGCCGTCGATTGCGATACATAATTTCTTTTCCATAATTCCTCTCCTTGCTCTCTGGTACTCCTTATAGGATTGTATCATGTTCGAAGCGAAAAAGGGGAGATTTTCACGTGATTTACGGCTTAAATGTCTCGATCCATTCGCCGATTTTCATTTTGTTTACTCCTTCATACTGCACGACCTTTGACAGATAAGGTTCAGCTTTTGAAAAATGAAACAGAAGCTGAACGCAAATTAAAATAACGCCCTGTACGACAAGAATTTTAAACAATAACCGCTCAATGGTTTTCATATGATTCCTCCGATGCCTGGCAGGCAAACGCCGGGTCAGGCCTTTTCAATTTCCGGGAACGTTAGATTCAAGCCCCATACATTCAGTATGGAAATGTTTAGGTCTGATTATTCCGCATACCAAAAAGGAAAAGGCCATTTTTAAGCCTTTTCCTTTCTCCATCACAGGTCTTTATATATCGGTTCTGCGCTTTTCATTTTCTCTATTTTCTCTTCACTGCCGTCATTGGCGTTGATAAACATGCGGAACGTATCGTTTTCAATCGTACCGAGTATTTCATAGCACAAGACTTCTTGAGAAAGCTCATTCGTAATCAGGGCGAGGCGCGTTTCCTGAACCTTTACATTCGAATTGAGGTTCGCTTTTGCTTTTTCCGGCGTCAATTTAGGCTTCGGCAGATCTCTTTGTTTATGTGAGGTCAAGAAATCCTTCGCATTAAAGCCGACAATTTCACCGTCGTCAAGGGCTACCTTGATCCGGATGCTGTCCGGATACAGCCACACATCGTTCTGAATAGGGACAAATGAGAAAACGCCGACCCCGTCATATTGCGAGCTTTCATCCATTTTAAGATCGTTTATGTTATAACCGTTCTTTTTCAAAAATTGAAGCGCCCGGTTTGATGCATCATTTAAACTTATTTTTTCTTTTTTAATTTTTTTGTTTTGGATCAGGTAAACGGGATATCCGCCTTTTTCTGTAATGTCCATGTAAATATCCGCTTTTTGGTCAGGGTCCTGCATGCTGATGCTGTAGACGTCCCTGTTCGTTTTCTTGCCGCTCTTCGCCACTTTGATATGATGATTTTTGTCTGGAGCGAACTTTTGAGCAATTTTGCGCGCCTCTTTTTCGGTTATTTTTTTGCCCTTTAAATGATCGTATCCCTGCTTCTCTTTTTTCATGCTCGTCATTGTCGCCGGGCCAAAATCGGTTTCCGAAAACGCTGTTGCGCTTTTTTCCACCGTTTTAAAGCCGTTGATTATCGTATTATCGCTTTGCTTTTGCCCTGAGGCAAGCGCAAGTTCCACATCCATCCATCTTAAATTATTGTCAAGGATCAGATGCTGAACATTCCGCAGTTCATTTTGTATATCTTTTGCATTTTCATAAAGCTTATTTAAAGAAGCGTACTCTTTTTTGTTGAGCGGTTCCTTATCAAGGTCCCGGACGGCTGCTTTATAGCTGAAATCCCCGACACTCGCCAAAAACTCTTCCGTTTTATTAAACGGCATTAAAGTAAGGGGGAGCTGGCTGACATTGTTGTGCGCTTCAGACGTCGTCTTCCAGACTTCCGCTAAAGCGGGGGACAGCGTTTTTTTGCTGTTCATGGCAAGCGTGCTGCCGATTTTATCATGAAGCTGATCCACCTGATAGGTTAAATCGTGAAACGCCCGCTGATAATTGTTTTCCGCATGCAATAAAACCGCGTCTTTCTCCTGATGCTCTTTATAACCCCAGTAGCTTGTTCCGACTATGGCGATACCTAAAATGGCGATTAAAATTCCTCTGATCATTTATAACACCTCGCTTTTATTCACAGAAAATGTGTTTGCCGATCCTTTTGATTTGAGGTCTTCCCCATATCCAAGAGCTTGTGGCCGTATCAGGGTTGAAATAGTACATAGCACTTTCTGAAGGGTCCCATCCATTAATGGCATCCAGAACGGCTTTCTTCGCTGTTTCATCCGGCGTCATATAAATTTGGCCGTCGGCTACAGCTGTAAATGCAAGCGGTTCAAATATGACGCCTGCAACCGTATTTGGGAAAGTCGAGCTGTTAATCCGGTTCAAAATGACGGCTGCAACCGCGACCTGGCCGTCATACGGCTCCCCACGCGCTTCGCCGTAAACGGCTTGCGCCAATAGATTGATGTCATTGTTTGAAAAGCCGCCCGGCATGTTTGCTGCAACTGCGTCCTGTTTTTTAGGCGCAGCAGCTTTCGGCTTTTCTTGTTTTTTAGGCTGCGCAGGAGCCTGCGGCTGTTTTTGGGCCGTATCCTGCTTTGGAGCGGGCTGCTGCTGTCTGGCTTCCGCTTTTTTTCTTGCCTGCTTTTGCACCTCTTTTGAAGGCTTCGTCTGATGTTTCAGCGGCAGGCCGCCGTAATGTGTAAATTTGTTTCCTTTTCTAAGCTGTCTGTGTACAAAATCGCTGTAATATTTCGAATGATTAATCAAAAATCGTTTTGTTTTCGGACCGACAAGGCCGTCTGTCTCTTTTAATCCAAACTGATGTTGAAAATTGCGGACAGCCCAATATGTAGCCCATCCATACACCCCGTCAATTTTGCCATTATAATAGCCGTTATATTGAAGCCTTGCCTGCAGTTCAATCACATCATTACCTGTTGCCCCCCGCTGTATCACCTGTTCAGAAAAGGCAGAGCTTTTTTGACTGAATGGAAGTGAAAGACTGGTTGCCATAATGGTACAAAGAATGACATTCAAACAAAAAGAACCTTTCGACTTCATGTTTTAAGCCTCCTCCAGCATTTTTGTAACCATATCTTTTGTAGCGAGGCAGATTTTATGCACGATTTCCTTTCTGTTTCATCTCAGGCAAAAAATCGGCTTTTACGTCCCATCCGCTTTTTCGGCCAATAAAAAACCGCCTTTAAAAAAGGCGGCTAATGATGGAGCGGCTGTTCTCCGGCTTTGACCGAGCGGGCTTTTTTTGCTTTCCGAAGGCCGAACCACCAGAGAAAAATCATAAACGGCGGCATAAAATAAATCCAATTTTTCAAGGCAAGCAGGATGTAATCGTAAAGGCCGTGCAGTACGACCGGTATAAAGAGCGAGAGCAAAAGCCATTTCAGCTTCGTTTTACTTGTGGAAAATCGAGCTTTGCCGATATAAAAGCCCATAATAACGCCGAATAAAGCATGGCTTGATACCGGAAGCAAAGCGCGCCCAAATGCGTATTCAACCCCGTTTCCGATGAGGTATAATATATTTTCCAGCGTGGCAAACCCCAATGAAATGCTTGTCCCGTATACGATTCCGTCATAGTGTTCATCAAAGTCAACATGCTGAAAAACGCTGACCATCAGCAGGAACCATTTTAAAAATTCTTCCAAAAACCCGGAAGATAAAAAAGAAACGAAGAAACTGCCTTCTGATATGTGTTCTTTTTCCAATACATACTGTATAAACATCGTCGGAAAGACGAGCAAAACCCCCAGTATAAAGAGGCGGACCACCATATGAATGGGCTCTGATTCATACTTTTCCTTTAAGTAAAAATACATTAACAATGCGATTCCGGGAGCTAAGCCTGCGGAGATAATTCCGAGCATGAGGAAACCTCTTTCTTTATCATCTCATTCTATCCTACCATGATTCTGATTGTTTTGAAATTGAAAAGATATGCTGCGATTCTCCTAGTAGCAGAACTTGTCCTTTATGCCGCTCTCATAGCTGGCGAGCAGAACAGCCAATTTCATCCTCGCTTTTTTGCTGTCGTAATCTTTTCCTAAAATGACGCCTTTTTTCACCAGATCGTAGCTGCTCCCGGCATAGTCATATGTCGTATAGACTTCGCCTTCTTCCGCGCTTGTCGTGATGACAATATAAACGCCTTGATTTAATGCATATTCGATATCGGCCATCATTTTCGGCGTCACCTGTCCCCTCCCGACACCCTCAAGCACGATCCCGGCGGCTCCTTCATGCACAGCGGCGCGCACGAACTTTCCGTCTGCGTCGAGATAGCATTTAATGATATCCACTTCTGGCAGAGCCTTTTTGAGCTGATGGACATCTCGTCTTAAGGGCTTTTGATAAACATACACTTGATCATTGTCAATGATGCCTAAGTAGCCAAAGCCAAATACGTCAAAGCCCTGCAGGTTGGAGGCATGGACTTTTTTAACATAGCGCGCATTAAATATTCTTTCGTTAAAAACGACAACTGTGCCCGCTCCCCTTATATCCCGGCTTGAGGCCGTATAAACCGCGTGTCTGATATTTGTATATGCATCACTGCCCTGCTGCTCCGGGGCGCGCTGCGAGCCTGTAACAACAACCGGTCTTTCATCCTGTATGGTTAAATCTAAGAAATAGGCCGTTTCTTCAAGTGAATCGGTTCCGTGCGTGACAACGGCCCCGTCATATGATTTGTCCTCAAAAACCTTTTCAATGGCCTTTTTCAGTTCCAATAAATCTTGAAATGTAATATGCATGCTCGGAAGCTGAAAAGTCGGATATACATCGATCTCAACATCTTCAGGAAGGTTGCAGATTTCGGCGAGTTCTGTCCCGCTGATGGCGCCCGCTGCCAGCCTTCCGCTTTCGGTTTTCCGGCTGGCGATCGTCCCTCCTGTGGTGATGAGAGCTACTTTGTTTTTCATCTTTACGATGCCCCTTTACGTCGTGATTTGTGTGCAGAAAAAAAGAGAGAGCACATCTATATATAGATATGCTCTCTTTTTCATGTAACAAATCATATCGTGGGAAATTTTAAATCCGTTTCGCGATTTCAGCTGCAATTAAACCGCCGTGAAAACGTCCGTTTTCAATAAAGATTTCATTCGCATTGTTCCCCGCGGCGATGACGCCTGCAATAAAAATGCCTTCTTCATTCGTCTCCATCGTTTCTTCGTGGAAGAATGGACGGCCTGTTTCAGCATCAATTTGAACGCCCATTTTTTGAAGGAAGCTGTGATCGGGATGATAGCCCGTCATCGCGAATACAAAATCATTCTTGATGCTGGTCTCTTGCCCGTCAACAGAAAAAATCAGCCGGTCTTCCGTGATTTCCTTGACGGCTGCACGGAATTCCATCCGTATTTTTCCGTTTTTGACAAGGGAGACGAATTCGGGAAGAATCCACGGTTTTATGCTTGAGGAATACTCTTTTCCCCTGTATAAAACCGTCACTCGCGCGCCTGCTTTGACAAGCTCCATAGCCGCGTCAACACTTGAATTTTTGCCGCCGATGACCGCAACATCTTTATCAAAATACGGATGGGCTTCTTTGAAATAATGGAACACCTTTGGAAGATCCTCGCCCGGTACATTCATATAATTCGGGTTGTCATAGTATCCCGTCGCAGCGACGCAAAATGAAGCCAGGTAGGTGTCCTTGGATGTTTCCACGATAAACTGATTCTTTTCGGTTTTCGTTACAGAATGAACCTTTTCAAAAGCATTGACTCTCAAATTTTTCCGTTTGGCGACTTCTCTGTAATAAGAAAGCGCCTGATTTCTGACCGGTTTGTGATGTTCAGTAATAAATGCCACATCACCGATTTCCAGCTTTTCGCTCGAACTAAAAAACGTTTGATGTGTAGGATATTGATAAATGCTGTTTACAATATTCCCTTTTTCGATGACGAGGGCATCTATTCCGATCTGCTGCATCGCAATAGCCGCCGAAAGCCCGCAGGGGCCGCCGCCGATAATGATGACTTTTTCTTCTTTCATGTTCCATTCATCTCCTGTCATATCCGAAAAACAAAAAATCTCCTATTTCATGATAGGAGATTTTTTTGCTTGTTGCAAATGCTAGAATCTATATCCAGCCTCTGAAGCGTGAAGCTTCCGCCATCTTGCGGACTCCCACCATGTAGGCGGCAAGCCGCATGTCAATTCTGCGGTTGTGGGACATCTCATAAATATTGTTAAATGATTTGACCATCATTTTTTCCAATCGATCTTCCACTTCTTCTTCTGTCCAGTAGAAGCCCTGATTGTTTTGCACCCATTCAAAATAAGATACCGTCACACCGCCTGCGCTCGCAAGCACATCCGGCACAAGCAGAATATCGCGGTCGGAAAGAATTTTCGTTGCTTCAAGCGTTGTCGGTCCATTGGCCGCTTCGACGACGATTTTCGCATTAATGTTATGTGCATTTTCCGCGGTAATTTGGTTTTCAATCGCAGCCGGCACTAAAATGTCGCATTCCAGCTCCAGCAGCTCCTGATTTGTAATCGTATCGTTGAACAGCTTGGTGACGGTTCCAAAGCTGTCGCGACGGTCGAGCAGATAATCGATGTCAAGGCCGTCCGGATCATATAAGCCGCCGTATGCATCAGAAATGCCGACAATCTTTGCACCTGCATCATGCATAAATTTCGCCAGGTAGCTTCCCGCATTTCCGAACCCCTGCACAACGACAGAAGCCCCTTCTATTTCGATGTCTTTTTTCTTCGCTGCTTCTTTAATACAGATTGTAACCCCTTTTGCTGTCGCAGATTCTCTGCCGTGAGAACCACCTAAAACGAGCGGTTTTCCGGTAATGAAACCCGGAGAGTTGAATTCATCAATTCTTGAATATTCGTCCATCATCCATGCCATAATTTGAGAATTAGTAAATACATCGGGAGCCGGCACGTCTTTTGTCGGTCCGACAATTTGGCTGATCGCCCTGACGTAGCCTCTGCTTAAACGTTCCAGTTCAGGAAAGGACATATCCCTTGGATCACAAATGATCCCGCCCTTTCCGCCTCCATATGGAAGGTCAATGATTCCGCATTTCAGACTCATCCAAATAGAAAGCGCTTTAACTTCTTTTTCTGTAACCCCCGGATGAAAACGGATGCCGCCTTTTGTCGGCCCTACTGCATCATTGTGCTGGGCGCGGTATCCCGTAAAGATTTTCACAGATCCATCATCCATGCGAACCGGAATTTTAACCGTTAGAAAACGAATCGGTTCTTTTAACAATTCATACACTTCTTCTGGATACCCCAATTTTTCAAGCGCCTTATGTATCACCGTTTGCGTTGATTTTAAAACGTCATGTGTATTTTCTTCAGTATGACCGGTGTTTTGATCGGCTACCATTATAAGTTAACCTCCTAAAGTCTTTCTGGCATGTTGTCCTTTCAGAGAATAGTATACACCCTTGCACCAATCATGCAAAGAACAAACAACCATTTTTCGTGAAAATATTCGAGAAAAATCTTTTTTGTTATATTCTTATTTTCGGCAGAAAAAAACTGCTGTTTAACACAGCAGAAAATCTTTTGCGATGCGGGTTACTTAAAGTATGTCTGAATCGTCTGAACGGCATTGTTATCCATGATTTTCTTTCCATATTCCTGAAGCCTGTAAATGGTTAAAGTCGTCGGGCTTCCGTATTCGGCCAAAATCGAAATCACGCCGTCAACAGAGTGGGAATCAAAGTCATCCAAACTTAAGAAATATCTGTCTCCATAATGATAGACTGTTCCGCCTTGAATGCCGATGCGGTCAAGATTTCTGGACAGCTCGATCAGATGTTCAAACGTTTGAAACTCATATACTATGTCAACACTTTCCCCAAGCTTGACTTGCATTTCTATATAATCCTCATCATACTCATTATCGTCTTCATCTGTTTCATGGTTTTTGGTGACAATGATAACCATTCCTTGCGCCTGAAGAGAATACACTTCCACAGCAATTGGGCCATTCGCTTCAAACCCGAGCTCTGTATTCGCTTCGTTCATCATGTCCTTAAACAGCTGCTGAACTTTAAATGAGTCTTTCCAAAGGTCTTCTTTCGTCAGCCCCCGGTCTGTCAGATCATCAAGTGTCAGAAAGATTTTGATCTTGTTATAATTTAGACGCTCAAGCCGCATAACGTTCCCTCCTGCCTCTTCTTGCACACATCATATATCTTAATTATATGGAGATGATGAGTCATAGGTTCTTAATTTTGATACCAGTTTACACTGTGTTTCACTGGAAGACAAGCACTATGCCGTCTTTTCGTTTCTTTTCAGAGGAAAAAGCTTAGTGCTGTTGCTTCGGAACGAGCTTGATCAGATGTGTTTCAGGCCGTGCCCCAAGCCTTAAAGGAAGTTTTGTCGTCCCGTAGCCGTTGCTGATCAGGTAGCATGCCTGATGAACCGTTCCCATCCCCCCTTTTTCATACAAGCCAAGCCTGCCGATGCGGATCTGCCCCCCGTGTGTATGTCCGCTGAATACGGCGTCAATTCCATCCGTCTCATGTATTTGATGATGAATCTCCGGATTATGTGAAACTAAAAGAGTCGGAGCATTGCTCTGGAGTCGGCGCACAGCTTCTCGGTAATCGTCCAATTCGAGTCTGATATCGTCGACTCCGCAAATATTGACGGCTTGTCCGTTATGTTCGTAAAGAACCGACTCATTGCGCAAGGCTGTCACGCCGTATTTCTTGAAAATGGCGGTCAATCTTTGCTGATCGACTTCATAATCATTGTTTCCCCATACAAAATACGTTTTTCCCAAACTTGCCAGCCTTTTTATATTTTCTTCAATCGTCGGAAACGGGACGCCGTGCTCCGCCAGGTCGCCTCCGATGACTACGAGGTGAACCCCGTGTTCTTTTACTTCTTGGATGATCTCTGTACTGACTGTCCTCCTGTGAATATCTGAAATAAAAAAGAGGTTCAGCGGTTCTTTGAGGCGTCCGACGGGAAACTCTGCACGCACCACCGTGTTTTCTTTAGCGATAGCAGACATTTTCCAAAGCAAGGCGAAAAAGCAAATCAAAGCTGCAAAAATGAGACTGAGCAAATAGATCATAATCATTCTCCAATCTTGTTTTCTTTCTTCATAAGACGGCTGACGAAAAAAGACGTTTCTTTTCACAAGAAAACGTCTTTTAACTTTATTTGCTTTCGAAATAAAGGTTGATGTCATATTGCTGTTTCATTAACTTAAAAACCGTTTCCCGTGATTTCCACATTTCAGGCTGAGGCCATAAATCCGTGCTTTTCTGAATAATCTCACATCTCAGCTTATGATATTCCCCTTCCGCTTTTTCTTCCTTCTTTTTAAAATAATAAGCGGTGCTGTAGGCGAAAGCGGCGGACAATATCCAAAACAGATAAATGGAGTCATTGAGCATTTCGGACAGAAAACCGCTTTGCCCCAGCCCTTTTGCCGCTATAAACAAACAAAACGAAGCCGCGCAAATGATGGCGGCTGCCTGCCATCTGAATGTCTGCCTAGCATAATTTTCATACTTCTGTTTTCTCTTAATTAAGCCGCGAAGCATTTGTCTTGTAGGTTCGTCGGCGAAACGGTCCAGCTGATTAAGCTCGCTCCCCACAGTCCTCACACCTTGTCCTAATTGTTAGTACAATGTATATGTAGATGCGGCCCAAATCATACCATGGGTTAATAAATAGGAATATCCAGCACCTGTCCCGCGTAGACATTGTTGCCGGATAATTGATTGTAATTGCGGATTTTTTCTTCTCCTGACCGGTCCTTATAATATTTCAGTGAGATCCTGAAAAGCGTTTCTTTTTCAGCAACTGTGTGCTTGAGCACCTTTTTCGGCTTCGGTTCGGCGGCTTTTTGCACCGGCGGCGTTGTTTCAGCTACCTTTTTCTTTGTTACAGCAGGCTTTTCCTCAGCTCTATTCGTTTCCTTTTCTTCTGGTTCTTTCTTTTTTTCAGTCTGCTTTTTTTCAGTCTTTTGCCGGGATTCATCCGCTTTTTTTTCCGATTTGCTGCTGTCTTCTTTCGGCTTTTCTTCTTCAAGGGCGGCGGCTGTATGCTGTGAATCTTTCTCTTCTTCAACGGACTGTTCACCGTCTTTTTTTTCATCGAGCATCCCTGTTTCATCCGACTTTTCATAAAACACGTCGTCATATTGTCCAGGGTTAGTATCAGCATCGTTTTGGTTCAGCATATACATGAACACAAGAAAAACGATGATCGGGATGAAAAAAAACATGACAGCAAGCGATGTAAACAAAGGGTTTCTGTTTTTATTCTTGCTGTTTTTCTTTTTTTCACGATATGACTGTCTGGAAGGGAGCTCATCTTCAGCCTGCTCCGGCTCTTTCGGAACCTCCCAGTCGAATTCAGCGCGGGCTTTCTCCTCCCCCTGCTCCTTTTTCTTCCTCTCTATCCTGGACATCTCCGCCATGTGAACTCCTCCTTACGTGTTGAAAACGAATCTGGCACGCGAATACCACATCAATCAAAAAATGAGCCGTGACAGGCACGAATAAATTATGAGTCTGCTGAAAGCTCAGTCCGAGCAGAAAACTGATCGAAACAACCATTGCAAAAAGCAGCCACTTTTTTAAATAACGAAAATGCAAAATCGCGAAAATGATGCTCGCAGTCCAAATGCCGAAATGGGTCTGGATGACGCCTCTAAACAATATTTCTTCGGTAAATGCTATAAAAAGGGTAAGGAACAGGATATGCGGGTATGACCGATTGCGAAATAGCTTTTCATTAATCCCTTCATCGTCATACATATGCCGGGGAACCCATTTCATCACTGCCAGATCAATCAAAATGACAAGAACCGATAACGGCACCCCATAAGTCAGGATGTTCGGATCGAACCCATTCCAAAGCGAGAAAAAACCGCCGATATCATCAAATAAAAAGATTCCCAACAGCAGCGCTAAAACGAGCATCAAAGCTTGTGAAGCATATAGCTGTTTCAACATTTCCCTGTCTGACAGCCGTTTAATGATTTCAGTTTGTTTTTTCAGCATAAACGATCACGGCCGGCGGCGAATATCGCATCCAATTCTTCTTCCCAGGCTGTCAATTCATTCATAAATGGGCGGTCTCCTTTAGTTTCGTATGCATCAAGATCTAAACCGCAATATGTACAGCAAGCTGCACCGCTGTTTTTTCGGGGCTTTAGCTCTTCATTAAAATAAGCCAGCAGGCCTCTGCGGAAGCATCCTTCGCTTTCGGTGATGGACGCGAAGCCGGCCATCTTTTTTAATTTCAGGTGTTTTCGGCTGTCCATTTCCCGATAGATGAGCTCTCTTCCGTCATCACCTAAATGATGAACCTTTAAGTAAAGGTGTACAAAATGGCGGGCCTGTGTTTCTGATAGGCCTGACTGCTGAAGAATGTCCCTTAAAGCGCGTTCATCCTTCACATCGGCAAGCTTTTCATATAAAAAGTCAATATCGTGTTGACTAAGGGCTTCCGTTTGAATCAGTTGCTCCTGAATGCCTTTATCTCCTGGAGCTTTCAGGAGGATGCTGATGCTCTGCTGTCCGTCCCGGCCTGCGCGGCCGATTTCCTGCATATAGGCCTCTGCGGTCTGCGGGAGGTTGAAATGAATCACATACCTGACATCCGGCTTATCGACCCCCATTCCAAAGGCATTTGTACAGCAGACCGCATCTAGCTGATTACGGATGAACTGCTGCTGGATCAGCATCCTGTCACCAGATTCCATCCCCCCGTGATAAAAGCCCGTTCTCAGCCTTGTCTCTTCGGCGAGCCTCTCAGCCAGCTCTTCAGTCCATTTTCTCGTCGGACAATAGATAAGGCCCGGCCCTTGGAGTTTGCGAACCAGTTCAATCAGCCTTTCCGTTTTTGCAGCTGTATCCTGGAGATTTTCAATATGAAGGGCGATATTCGGGCGATCAACAGAATAGATGAAATAACTGGCTTCCGCAAGCCCGAGCATTTGGGATATATCCTTTAATGTCGCTTCTGTTGCCGTCGCTGTAAGCGCCAGTGTGGGCGGATTGCCGAGAAGCGCTTTGATCTCGCCGAGCTTCGAATAATCGGGTCTGAAGTCATGTCCCCATTGCGAAATACAGTGGGCTTCATCAACGACAAAAAGGCTGACTTTAATCGTCTGAAGACGTTTGATGATCTGTTCAGACTGAAGTGCTTCAGGTGAAATATAAAGAAATTTAAGACGGTGAAGCTGTTTTAAAATATAGTCTCTTTCTTGATACGTCAAGACGCTGTTATACGCTGCCGTCCTTTTTTCGCCCCGCATCTTCAGCTGCTGCACCTGATCTTCCATTAAAGAAAGCAGCGGGGAAACAATCAAAACCGTTCCGTCTGTCAAAAATCCCGGAAGCTGGTAACATAATGATTTCCCCCCTCCTGTCGGAAGCATCGCCACCGTATCCTGCCCCTCAAGAACGCTTTTCATAATCGTTTCCTGACCTTTTTTAAACGAACTGTATCCGAAATGGCGGCGGAGGGCCTGATGAAGTTTATCCATGCCGGCTCACCGTTTTCGACAGGGCCAGACGGATCTTGAAATAGCTGTATCTATCCCCGAGGCCTTCTTTAATATGTCTGATTTTATTGGTTTGATTGGTTTTTGCATAATCGGCAATGATTTTCTGCTCCTCTTTTGAAACATATCTTTCAATGGAAAAAGCCGGCTCACGGATCGCGATTTCCACTATATGATCCTCGATCGTCGCCGTTTTCAGATTTCTGATTTCTGCAATCCGGTCAATTGATTTGCCATCTTTGATGAGAAGCAGCGTTTTTCTCGTCGATTGCGTCAGCGCATCTTGAAAAGACATATCATGAATCAGCGTTTGCAATATCGGACTCTCACCATTTTGGGCGGATTGAATAAAATAGTGCAGCACATCCCAAAACAACGCATATATGTACCATTCATCCCGATGCATTTTTTCCGCAAGCTGTTTAAATGTAAAGCCTGCTTTTCTGGCTGATGTCAGAGAATGTACAAAAACTGAAGCCTGTTCATCATCGTTCAATGCCGACAGCCTTTCTTTCAGTTCTTTGTGGAGGCGCGCAGCCATTTCTTCAGTATTCCGGCTTCTCAAGTAGTGTCTGACCCAGTTTTGAATCTGGTAATCTTTTGTGATCGGCAAATAAGCGCGCTCACGATATCGTCTGTTTGAGATCACCTGAAGCAAAAGAGACATCCTCCCCCACATGATTTTAGCGGCTGCCTGATAATATGCGCCGTGAAAGTGCTTGGGCCATGGATGCATACTGAAGCAGCGGGCCAGCTCTTGTTGACCGCTTTCAGTCACGGCATAAGCGTCAGTCCCCGTTTTTTCGGCAATAAAAGATTTCTGCTTCAACTTTTGAACACTGCTGTTCAATTGGTCTCTTGAAAGGGACGGACTAAAGCCGAAATACTTTGAGACAGCAAATAAACCGGCGTCTTGTATCGTCTGTGACGACCTTTTCCCTTTTAATAAATGGAACACGGCGCTCGGCGACCGCTCTCCTCTCATTGAAGAAAGGATGTCCAGCACAACGGCGTCAAAAAAATAAACCGACATAGCATCACCTGCATTCTTTTAGGCCAACATTCGATATTTTTCTTCTTTTTATTTTAACAGATTTTGCGGAGAAATCGATGTTTAAAGTCATTTAAAAGGGGTATGTTAGCAGTAGAACCCTTATGTGATAAGCATTCTCAATATTTTTGAGTTGAAATGTCAGATTAACACCATTACAATAAGGAATGGGAATAGGTTTCATATCGGATAGATAGAGGGTTAAACCATTTGTTCCAACGAAGAACAATCTGGGAGGTTTTTTATTCATGCCAAAATATACAATTGTAGACAAAGATACGTGCATCGCGTGCGGAGCTTGTGGTGCAGCGGCTCCTGATATTTACGACTATGACGACGAAGGAATCGCGTTTGTCACCCTTGATGACAATCAAGGTGTCGTCGAAGTTCCTGACGTCTTGGAAGAAGATATGATGGACGCGTTTGAAGGCTGTCCTACCGATTCGATTAAAGTTGCGGATGAGCCGTTCGAAGGCGACCCGCTTAAACACGAATAGAGAAAAGAAAAATCCGGCACATCGTCTGCCGGATTTTTTTACGGGAAAAGCCCGGCGAGAAAACGCCGGGCTTTCTTACTCTTTATATTTGTTTGGCCATGCGTACATTTTCTTTCAGCCATGGCTTCAGCTGCAGAAAAATCGGTGTGGACACCAAAGCGACAGCAAAGCCTTTGATAATATTAAATGGCAAGATTCCTGCCAGAATCGTCGTTTTCAGCGCGCCTGCCGATAAAGCCGGAGCATTTAAAAACCAGGTGTAAGCAGGGAGAAACAAAACATAATTGAGAATGCTCATTGAAATGGCCATCACAATCGTCCCTGCAAAAAGAGCTGTGACAAATCCTTTGACAGAATTTGATTTTTTCAGCAATAAAGCGGCCGGCAGGATAAACAAGGTTCCGGCGACAAAGTTCGCCGTCTGGTCGATCGGAACACCTGAAGCGCTTCCCGCAATGAAATAATTGAGCACATTTTTAACCGCTTCAACGGCAATTCCGGCTCCTGGGCCATACAATATAACTGCAATCAATGCAGGAATGTCGCTGAAGTCGATCTTTAGATATGGAAATGCGCCTAAAATCGGAAAACTTAGCATCATTAAAATAAATGCAATACTGCTCAGCATACTGATGGAGACGAGACGTCTCACTTTAGTGTGTTTCATTGTGTCACTCTCTCCTTTTCGATCACATCTCACGAAAAGAGGAATGGTTCTTCTCCCGTCCTAAACAAAAAGCCCGCTTTTTTACAAAGCGGGGCAGTTTAGCAGACAGGTCAAATAAACGCTTGAAAAATGCGATTTCAAAACGCAAGGAACCTCCATCTTCTCCCATCCAGACTATACTGTCGGCTTCGGAATCGCACCGAATCCTGCCGCGAAAAGCGGCTCGCGGGCTTAGAGCACAGGCTCATCACCGCCGGTAGGGAATTTCACCCTGCCCCGAAGATTGATCTTATATATTTAGATTTTGATATCATTATAAATGAATTGTGAAGAAATGTACAGATTCAAGCTCAGCCTGGCAATTTCAGCCGTTTCATTAAGGCGTTTTCTGAAAGCGCGTTTTTTCTCAATGCCAAAAACCGCACATTCACAGTTTTTTCATTTTTAATTTTCGTCTTTTGCGCAAAACTCATTGACACCTTTTATGGAATATGGTAAATTATCAGATATTTATGACGTCTATTTAGGAGGAAATCTTACATGTTTCGAGTATTGGTCTCAGATAAAATGTCAAGCGATGGCCTAAAACCATTAATGGAAGCAGATTTTATTGAAATTATTCAAAAAAATGTAACAGAAGTAGAGGATGAACTGCATACGTTCGATGCTCTCTTGGTAAGAAGCGCCACAAAAGTGACGGAAGAACTGTTTAATAAGATGACCTCATTGAAGATTGTCGCCAGAGCAGGCGTTGGCGTAGACAACATTGATATTGACGAGGCGACAAAACACGGCGTGATTGTCGTAAATGCGCCAAACGGAAATACAATTTCAACAGCTGAGCATACATTCGCGATGTTCTCAGCGTTAATGAGGCATATTCCGCAGGCGAATATCTCAGTCAAGTCAAGGGAATGGAATCGTTCGGCTTATGTCGGTTCAGAGCTTTACGGCAAAACGCTGGGCATTGTCGGAATGGGCCGCATCGGAGGCGAAATTGCTAACCGAGCAAAAGCGTTTGGAATGACGGTGCACGTATTTGATCCATTCCTGACCCAAGAAAGAGCGAACAAACTGGGCGTCAACGTCAACAGCCTTGAAGAAGTCCTTGCATGCGCGGATATCATTACCGTTCATACTCCGCTGACAAAAGAAACGAAGGGGCTTTTGAACAAGGAAACGATTGCAAAGACAAAAAAAGGCGTACGTCTCGTCAACTGTGCAAGAGGCGGAATCATAGATGAAGCGGCACTTCTTGATGCGCTTGAAAGCGGACATGTCGCAGGTGCGGCACTGGACGTTTTTGAAGTTGAGCCTCCAGTGGACTCAAAACTGATCGATCACCCGCTGGTCATCGCGACTCCGCATTTAGGAGCTTCGACTAAAGAAGCCCAGCTGAATGTAGCTGCACAGGTTTCTGAAGAAGTCCTTCAGTACGCACAAGGGAATCCGGTGATGTCTGCGATCAACCTTCCGGCCATGACAAAGGACTCTTTCCAAAAAATCCAGCCTTATCATCAGTTTGCCAATACGATCGGAAATCTTGTATCACAGTGCATGAATGAACCGGTTAAAGATGTGGCCATCGGTTATGAAGGCTCCATCGCAAAACTTGAAACATCATTTATTACGAAAAGCCTGTTAGCCGGATTCCTGAAGCCCCGGGTTGCGGCTACAGTTAATGAAGTAAACGCTGGAACCGTTGCAAAAGAACGCGGCATCAGCTTCAGCGAAAAGATTTCTTCCAATGAATCAGGATATGAAAATTGCATTTCCGTTAAAGTAACCGGAGACGTAACAACATTTTCTTTACGGGCAACCTATATTCCTCACTTCGGCGGACGGATTGTCGCTTTAAACGGCTTTGATATCGATTTTTATCCGGCCGGACATCTTGTCTATATCCACCACCAGGATAAACCTGGCGTCATCGGGCATGTGGGTGCGATCCTCGGAGATCACGACGTCAATATTGCAACGATGCAGGTGGGCCGAAAAGAAAAGGGCGGCGAAGCGATCATGATGCTTTCGTTTGACCGTCACCTGGAAGACGACATTGTAAATGAACTGAAAAATATCGCTGATATCGTATCAGTTAAAGTGATCGATCTTCCATAGAAAGCCGGCGGAACTCGAAGGGAAACACTCTCCTTTCGGGTTCCGTTTTTTATGTACTTCTTTCAGGCGCTTCCCTGATCTTCAATGACTGCTGAGGATAGATCTGCTCCCCTTTCAGACCGTTCCATGCTTGAATATGCTGAACGGTCACACCCATTTTTTCAGCAATTTGATAAAGTGTATCTCCTTTTTGCACAATATAAGTGCCTCGCTTCGCCTGACCGTCATGAAGACGCAAGGTTTGCCCAATGTAAAGATGTGAATCCGCCAATCCGTTCAGATCCATTATTCTTCTTACCGATACTCCGCTCTCTTTGCTGATTTTCCATAAGGTGTCCCCTTTTTTGACAGTTACCGAACGGCCTGTCTCAGCCTCTCCTTTATGAACATGAACTGAGTTTTGCTGAAACGCCTGTTCACTAAAAACCGTCAGCGGATTAATCGCATTTCTTTTATTCTTTGTCCATGAGCCTTCATGCATTTCAAAATGCAGATGGGTTCCGGTCGATATTCCGGTATTGCCGATGACTCCGATTTCTTCGCCTTTTTTAACTCGGTCATTCTCCTTTTTCAGACGTTTGCTTAAATGAGCATATACGGTTTCGTATCCATTATCATGCTTGATAAAAATCACTTCGCCGTAAGAATCGGATCTATATGATTTACTGACCGTTCCATCGGCTGCTGCCATAACGCTCTCTCCTTCAGGTGCAGCGATATCGAGCCCTCTATGCCTGCCTCCTCTTGTGCCAAACTGATCTGTAATCTCCCCTTTAATCGGCTCGGTCCATTCTGCGGCTGCCGCCTTCGGCACGTTTATCATGAAGGCCGGCGCCGCCATCCATATGATCACTAACAGGAAGTGTAGATGTCTAAGCTGTCTCAAGTTTTCCATATCCTCCTATTACATGCATCTTTGGTAAAAATGTCTCCTTTATGGAGACAGCTTAGTATTCTTCCAAATCAATACATTTTATACATCAAAAAAGACTCCTGCCCGGAGTCTTTTCTTCATCCTTTTATCGTCATCGGGTTCGGTGCATATGGAACCTGTACAGATTTTGACAAGTCATAGCTTCCGACCTTGTTGGTATTTGCATTTTTAAATTTAACCTTTGTGAAACCAAAGTCTTTGGCTGTCAAGAGCAGACCTTCGACCATTAATATATCTGCGGTTTGATTTTGGATATCCGCTGCGGAAGAAAATCGAATGGTCAGCTCTTTACCTTTCGCCTGAACATCTTGAATCGGCATGTCGCCGGTCATAATAGATTTTAAATGAGAGCCGCTTTCTTCATTTCGCATATCTTTGATCGCTTCTTGTATGTTTTCGTACGATTCGGTTGACGGGGCGAGAAATGGCCTGCCGTCTGAACTTTCATATAAAAAATAGCCTCTTTGTGTCTCATGTATAATCGCCATATCTGCAAGCATTCCGAATGAATCAAAGTCAACATCCTGCTCGCCTTCTTTTGAGACAAAAAATACAGAGTCGTAGGAATCCCATTTAAAGGTTTGATTGATGACTTCCTTGAGCAGTTCGAAGTCCTCGACCGACAGTCCGGGAATTTTCTCATTGACTTGAATCTTCACTTTTTTGCTTATTTTCTCTTCGTTGAGTTCAACCTGCTGAAGATAAGTGGTGTTGAATGATGTGAACTGGCCGACACCCAGGTCTGTGTAGACGCTGAGCGCGTCTTCAATATCCGTTATGCTGCCGTTTTTCTGAAGGCTGACCGGCACAACGACGGACTTGGATTCGTCGAGAAATGCGAAGGTGATATAGTTGTCTTTTTGCTCGGGCGAGACGACAAAAGTACTTGCTGGTTCTGATCTAGCTGCATCAGCCATCTCCATGCTGCCGCTTTCCAGTTTGCCGTCTGAAGAAATATTCGCATCAGTGCCGTTTTGGGATCTGATTTGTTCGATTAATTGAGGAGTCATCAGCATCAGAAGAAAGAGCACCAAAACCGTCGCAGCAAATGCGCCCGCCCGCTTTTTAGGTGATTTACTTTTTGGTTTTGTGAGAATCAGCTTTTGATAGACCTGATTTGCCGAACGGTTATCCTTAACCGTTGGAAGTTGGCTTAGTAACGCCTTCAGCCGATCTTCGTTCCATTCTGACTTCTTCATTCTTTAGATCCTCCTTCAAAAGCTCCATCTGTTTGCGAAGCACTTTCAGACCGCGGTGCTGAGTGGTTTTCACCTTGCTTTCAGAAAAATGTAAGGCTTTGGCCGTCTCTGTGATGGAGTAGCCTTGAATGAACCGCAAAACAATGACCGATCTTTGGTCAAGCGTACATTTATCAAGCGCCTCAAAGATTTCTTTCAGGTCTTCATGCTGCATCACAATGTCCTCAGGCAGAGGCTCACGGTCTTTTACTTCTTGCTTCTCCCAGTCAAACGTCCCCAAAACCCGCTGGCGGATCGTCTGCTGTTTTCTGAACCAGTCGATTGCAACATGCCGTGCAATCGAAAGCAGCCAGGTTTTTTCGCTGCTTCTGCCTTCAAAAGTTTCATATGAATGCAGAACGCGGATATATACTTCCTGCACCAAGTCCTCTGCCTGGCTTTTATCTTTCACCATGTAAAATAAAAATTGAAATAAATCCTGATGATACCGATCATATATTTTCTGAAAGGTTTCTTCCACCTGAAACCCCTCCGTTCAATTTATTGTCGTTTGTCAATCGTAAAAAGTTACATTACAACTATTACAACTATATTACGGTTATATGAAAATTGGAAGAGAATTTTCCTAAAGTTAAGGTTAAATTTAACTTTACCCTAGCGTAAAAGCACCTGTTCATTTAGAACAGGTGCCAAAGCTTGCAGAGAAACCAAAGTTTCATTACAAGCTATGCCTGAATTAGGCTTTTGTTGCTCTCGCGGACAGCATTGTTGATCTTGACAAGCAAATAAAGTTAATACTCCTGAGATTGACTGATTTCCATCGTGCTATGATTTTAAATTCAATTGCCGGCGAAGCTTTTTTGACAGCTTCTGTCTCTTTTCGTCAGTCACAACATGGTACCATAAGCCATCAATTTTTTTATCTTCACCTTGAATTTCTATTTGTTTAACATCCTTAACAGCTTCCTTATAAGAACTTTGAATATCGATCATTTTGTCCAGTGTCAAGTTCGTTTTTACGTTTTTTTCTAATGCCGTTAAAATCTTTTGATAGTTTGTTAATGATTTTAATTGTGCACCTTCATGAATCATTTCGTTGATGATCTCACGCTGACGCTGTTGACGTCCAAAATCACCACGAGGATCGTCTTTTCTCATCCGAGCATATGTAAGAGCAGTCTTACCATCAAGATGTTGTTTCCCTTTTGATAGATGCACACCTTCAAGAGTGAAATCAATACGATTATTCACCGTGACTCCGCCAACCGCATCTACGATATCTTTAAACCCTTCCATATTTATTTTGATATAATAATTGATGGGAATGTTCAACAATTGTTCTACCGTTTGAACGGTACCTTCAATTCCGCCATAGGTGTATGCCGAATTCATTTTAGAAAAGGTGTTCTTTGATCGGATAAATACCCTGGTATCACGCGGAATACTTGTCATTGTGGTTTTTTTTGTCTTCGGATTAACAGTTATCACAATCATAGAATCCGGGCGGCCTTTATCACCGGGGCGCTCGTCTATCCCTAATAAAAGAATGGATATAGGATCGTGTGAAGCAGCTGTATTCTGCTGCTCGGAATCACGATGAAGAGGTTCGTACATGTTATTTATTGATTTTGCCACGTTACGGTAAATGCCGTAAGAAGCCAAACCGCCACTAGTTATCAATAGAACTAGAACCAGCAATAAAATATTTTTCATTTTTAATTTTCTTTTTCTCATTTTCACTATCCCTTCCTTGTCGATGCTGCTAATATTGCTTTCGCAGTCGAACTCGTTATATTTTCTGATTAGTTCCATCTAAAATGAAGCGGCTTCATCGAATCATTAACTTCTTTCATTTCATATCCGTTTTCTTGAAAGTATTTTAGTAATTTTTCCAAATGCGCCGCCGTCGTCGGTTTTTCATGCATTAATACGACAAGCGGTTCAACTTCGGTAAGGTTATTGACTTGCTGAATCACATTATTGACGAATTGACCATTTGTATTTGCAGACTTCCAGTCCTCTGAATCAACAGTCCAATCCCAAAGATTAAAATGCTCGCGCTTAATAACTTCTTGAAATGGACCGGTAATGTAAGGCTTTGATCCATAAGGCGATCTGATCAAATTTGTGTTGACGTTGGTCGTTTCTTTGATCGTTTTAAGCGTATCGTTCATTTCCGCTGCAAAGCTTTCGGGAGATTGATAGATTTTCGATACTTGGTGCGTCACACCGTGAGACCCGACGGAGTGACCGCTCTCCACCATTTTCTTCACGATATCCGGATTTTGATCGATATGAGGTTTTAACATAAAAAACGTTGCTTTTGCATGATATTGACTGAGCAAACTTAAGATTTTTTCTGAAGCAGTCGGATTTGGCCCGTCATCAAAAGTCAAATAGACGACCTTTCCGATTTCCGGCGATGTTTGCTTACTTTCCTTTTTCTCTGCTGTATGTTTGCCCGCCAACATCTGCTCTGAAGTGGTGGTGTTTCCTTTTATTGATTCCTGCTTTGAACCTGCAAGTGCATTCCAAGAAATGCATAACAAAGTTACACCCAGGACAATCAACATACCCAACACTATTTTTCCTAGTCCGTTCAATTTATGAACTTTTCTTGGTGAATTTGACACTTTTTCCAACTCCTCAACTGTAGATATCATCACTAGGTTTCTTTTAAACTCCTCACACAAAAATGACAATTTTTCAGTTTTGATGTTTAAAAACAAAGTTCTATAAGAAGGATGCTCTTTTAATATAAAGTGAAGATATCGCAGAAGTTCGACCAACTTGTAAACAAAATGTCACAAAAACAAGGAAAACATCATTTTTCGGGGATCGCAAACAGGGACTTATTACCCTGTAATTCATACTGTGATAGGAATAAACAGAAGAAAATCACGAGGTATAAGAAAAAACCTTATTTCGGTATTTAACTGAAATAAGGTTTTTTCGCCTAAAAATGAACGATCGGTTATTTAAATGCTATGATATAAGCTTGATTATCAAAAAATCGCGCTGAAGCACTCTCCATAGAAGAATGCTGGTTTTGAGCATTAACGAGCAGGCTGTTGCCATCCGGACTCCAATATATTTCTGTTTCTGACGGTATGGTGCCGTGATATACCGGTTCTTCATACAGGATATTTTTTCCTTGAAGCTTACCAGCATAAAGACTGTCCTTATCATACAAAGAGTAAGCGATTTTCTTTCGGTCATTTGAGAATGTGAAAGTGGCTACTTTTTCGAGCAGAGCAGAAAGCTCTCCGTTTCGGCAATCGTATTCGTACAGTGTTTCCCCGATACCCAGGAATACAAATTGATCATTGTTTAACCAAACAGGCTCGCCAAGGCTGCTCTGGCGCTTGTCCTGAATATTGATGTGATTGCCGCTAATGGTTCCCATCAAGATGCTTTCTTTCTGCCAGGATTTCTGTAACACGGTAAGCAGCAATCCGCGTCCATTCTCAGAGATGTTAACTCCCGTAAGCGAACCTTTCTCGGCAAAATCCTCCAATGGATACGTTTTGAGCGTTCCGGAATCTGTATCGAAAACATGAATGGTAGCGTGACCATCTTTCGCAGCATCTATGACTAGATAACATACGTATCTGCTATTATTTGACCATGAAACATCTTGGACATAGACCTCAGTGCTGGAGGTGAAGCTTGCGATTTCCGTTTTTTTCCCGTTTGCCAACGAGATCAGCTTCATTGATGCCTTATTTGATGACACGGTTACCCCTGCGATACTCTTTCCATTTGGAGACATCTTTAGGTTCGACGTATTGCTTTCAATCCCTTTCAGATTTTCAGCTTTTTCATAGGGGGAAGATAGACGCTGAAGACGGTGCGTAGCACGTTCAGGTGTCTCATCTCCCTTAAAAAAACCAACTACGGAGTCCGATGAAGACCATCCAAGCAACTGATCTGCTTTTGGGAGGCGATATATTGTCTTTACTTGAAAAGGGCGGTTCTTCTGAACATTCTCTTCCCTGCTTGGTATTATAATGGTTTCCGAGCGTTTTCCCACATTATAACTGAACACGATCATAACGAGGAACAACAGCGCCCCTGCCCATATCATAAACGGTTTGTTCTTCATCATTTCTCAACCTTTGCGTAAGCTAATTCAACGTGAATCACTGTATAGTTTTCCTTGTAGAACATCTCGATTGTTCCTCCGTGTTCGTCAACAATTGTTTTCACAATGCTTAATCCCAAACCTACACTTCCCTCTTCCTTGATCTTTTGGTTTACCGAATAAAAAGGCTGGAACATCTTAGAATGTTGGGTATTTGCAAATGGAGCACTCGGATTCTTGAACGTAAAAAGAACTTTTTCTCCAACGATCCCGGCCTTAATGTTGATTTCCGAATGAGATAAGCTGTATTTGATCGTATTGTCAAGCAGATTGATAAAAAGTTGGCGCAGCCGGTTCACCTGACCGTGAACGTACAGGTCTTCTTCAATCTCACAGGTGATCCTTTTCTTATACCGTTCTGCCCGAAACTTCATCGATTCGCATACATCTTTTAAAATTTCTCCTGCGTCGATCCTGTCAAATTGATCATCCTTGGACGTTTCCCGGGATACTTCAAGAAGTTTGATCACCAAATTGTGCAGGCGTCGACTTTCTTCAACAATGTGATTCATTCCTTTATCAAAAAATGTCTGATCCGATTCCCCTTTTTCTTTGATGATTTCAGCATATCCTTGAATGGAAGTCAGAGGTGTTTTTAGCTCATGCGTCATATTGTCAAAAAATCGTTTTTCTTGTTCGTTAAGTTCCTTTAACCGATCCCGATCACTTTCGATGGTTGAAATTTGATCTCTAATTCTGTGAATCATATCATTGAAATTGACGGCAAGCTGACCGATCTCATCTTTTCTGCGAAAGTGGATCTCCACATCCAACTCGCCCTTTTTGACTTGTGAGGAGGCCTCTGTCAGCTTGATGAGCGGAATCGTGATATGTCTGGAGAGTATATAGGAGAAGAGGAACGCCGCCACAAATATGGCAAGTGCGATATAAAACACAATATCCAGAATCTCACCGCTTTGCTGATATAGCAGGTTAAAATCTTTAGAAAAACGTAATATGCCCACTTTTGTACCTTCAATGACAACTGGATATGAGAAAAACACCTCTGCCTTATTTCTATCATAGGTGATATGATAGGCAGTCTTTCCTTTGATAGCCTGTTTAAGATCATCGTCACTCCCTCCGGAAAACACCTTCTTATCAGAAGAAGACAGCAAAGCGCCATCCACGGTATAAACACTTACATTGCTTCCTGTGGAGTGATTTAAATTATCTACCATTTCATCGGCCATATCGCCGAAATAAAGCTCATTGTTTTTATAATGATTGATTAAAAATGCTTGGTTTACATACACGATACTGTTTTTTTTCAGTTCGTCTAAATCCGAGGTCACAATTTTTTCATTACTCGACCAAATGATGTTCTTTACCGTGTGATTGAGCACAAGGAAAGAGAGAGAAAAAATCAGAAAAAAGCCAACGATAAATTTACCCTTGATGGTTCGTAACACTCTCTACTCCTCCTGCTTCTCGAATTTATATCCGATACCAAAAACCGTTGTAATCAAATCGCTTGCATCAAGCTTTTTACGGAGTCTTTGAATATGGGTATCAACTGTACGGGTGTCACCGAAAAAATCGTATCCCCAGATGAATTCCAAAAGCTCTGAACGCGTAAAGATTTTCCCCCGATGGTCAATCAAAGTCATAAGGAGATCAAATTCTTTAGGAGTCAATTCGACGGTCATCCCATCTTTTTTTACCAGCCTTTCACCTGGAACAATCACAATATTTTTAAACCGGATAACATCCTCCTTTGCCGGTCCCCGCTCGTTCAAATGATGAGCTTGTTCCAGACGCCGAAGTATCGTGCGAATTCTAGCCACAACTTCGCGCAGATCAAATGGCTTTGTAATATAATCATCCGCCCCGAATTCCAATCCAAGTACTTTATCAGTGATATCTGACTTTGCTGTGATCATAAATATAGGAATATTATAGATCTCGGTCACCTTTTTACAAATATCCAATCCGCTGCAATCCGGCAGCATCCAATCAAGCAGCAGAAGATCGGGTTTGAATTGATCTAATTTACTCATTCCCAGAGCCCCGCTAGTCACAGTACATGTTTGAAAACCTTCCGCCGTAAGCCCGTATGAAAGCAAATCAGCAATTGGTTCATCATCTTCAATAATAAGTATTTTGGTTTTAGCCATAAAAAAATCACTCATTCCCTATTTCATGCTTATATTTATCTCGATACCTCTTCGGTTTCCCACTGTGGATTTGCTATAGAGACTATTCATAAATTCAGGTCACACAACACCCAACCTGCACGACCATAGTCTTTCGTTTGATGGCTTTCAAGCGATTCATTCACTCTCGTAAAATAAGGAAAGCAACTTTTTCATCAATAAGGGCATGGCTACCAAACGAGAAATTAGAATTCACATCGCATCATCACTTTAAAGACTATCACCGCTTAAAGGTTTAGAAACCCTAGTACCTTCTATAGCTTACCAGAATGAGAACAACCATTTCCATATCGCAGTTTTCACTATGATAAATTGCCGCGGTGACCCAACAGGCGTAAGTTTGCTGAACAATTCTCCATACATTTCCCCTTGATCTTTGAAGTTCATCCGATTCAATATCTTTTTTGAAAATTGACATCGTACTTCCCTGTTTCAACTCTTTTAACGGCAATTTAGGTCTAAACGTTTCAGGGGACAGCAAAATATTACAAATTGGTTGCATTTGCTCAAATGACTGAGCACCTGTTCTAAATGAACAGGTGCTCTCTGTTTCTTATGGAACAATATTCTTCGTCAAATTTGGCCAGCATCTTGCTTTTTTCTTGGAATATAGAACGTAAAGGTCGTCCCCTCATTCAATCTGCTGTGGACCGTAATCGAACCGTTATGCGCATCGACTATGTTTTTGACGATGGCAAGTCCGAGGCCTGTTCCGCCTTTCCCTCTAGTTCTTGCTTTGTCGGCTTTGTAAAAACGTTCAAAGATAAATGGAAGGTCTTCTTCCGGTATTCCGCTTCCAGAGTCTTTTACAGCGGCCTTCAATCCGCTTTCGGCAGACTGCACTTCAATATGAACGGTGCCTTTTGCATTTGTATGACGGATCGCGTTGTCAATCAGGTTGGTCAGAACCTGCTCCATCTTGTCGGGGTCAAACACAAATTGTGCTTCCTTTAGATCGAGGTTGTGCGAGAGTGTGATGTCTTTGTCTCCCGCCACTCCATAAAACTTTCTGAATACCCTTTCGAAAAATTCACGGAGCTCCACTGTTTCAACGTTTAAGGAAATATGACCGGCTTCCATTCTGGCAAGGTCGAGCAAATCGTTCACCAATCTGCCCATTCTTAATGATTCATCATAAATCACCTGGGCGATCTCCTTTTTTTCTTCCTCTGTGCTTGCGATATCGTCTATGATGGCTTCGCTGTATCCTTGGAGCATTGAAATCGGCGTTCTCAGCTCATGGCTGACATTCGCGATAAAATCTTTTCTCAGCTTATCGAGCCGCCTTTCTTCCGTCATATCCCTCAAGACGGCGACCGCTCCGCGAACGTGTGACTGATTGTAAAGAGGGCTCATCAAGAGCACCCAGGTTCTGCCCTGCAAAGTCATTTCAATTATCTGTTCTTTCTCTGTGCTGACAGTGTTTTGAAAAAGCTCCCTCGCTTCAGGCGGCAGTTCATTTCCCTCTTTTACATTCATGTTCTGCTCATAATACCACGCCTGTAAAAAACGTTCGGCAGGAGGGTTTGTCACAAGAATCGTGCCATCGATATTGATGGTGATGACACCGTCCGCCATACTGCTTAAAATATTTGATAAATGCTCTTTTTCCTGATTCAAAGCCGTAATATGAAACTTCAGCTGACGTCCCATTTGGTTGAAAGCAATCGCAAGCTCCCCGATCTCATCCTGGGTTAAAATCGGAATTTTCGTATCAAACTTTCCTTTCGCCAAATCTTGTGCCCCCTCCCGCATTTTTCTGAGCGGGTAGGTGATCCGGCTTGACAGGAAGAAAGCGAAGATCGTCGTTAAGACAATAGCGATGGCCGCAGCAAAGAGGATATACCTCGTCGTGTGCTGTGTCGTATCCTTGACGGCAAGAAGCGATTGGGAAATAAACACCATCCCCTTATCTTCGCCCTTTCCGTAAGGAACCCCGACAATCAGCTGATCGTTTTTTTGGTTTTTCAGAGCCGTCCTCTTTTGCACCTTTTCATGATTGGCCAGCGCTTCGTTCAAATCCGAATCCTGTTTGATTTCTTCTAAGGTGATGGAAGACAGCTTTTGATTCTGGTGCGGCGAATACCAGTATTCGTCGTCATTTTTAATAATGGCCATGGTCGTCAGCTCATCCGCAAGCTCCCATGTGATCGACCTGGCCACTTCCTGATCTTTGTGGTTTTCCACAATGACGGCCACTTTGTCGGCGAGCTTTGTCAAATCAGCCTCCGCTTCATCAACATGATAGTTTTCAATGAATTCAAGCAGGAAAACAGTCAGAATAAATAAAACAAATGAAACTAAGAGAAGAATGGTAAACCATAGTTTACCAACGACGCTCTTCCAAAACTTCATTCGTTTCCAACCTCAAATTTGTAACCGACACCCCAGACTGTTACGATTTTTTTCGCCGCTTTCGGAGAGACCTTGTTCAGTTTTTCACGTAAACGTTTGACATGAGTGTCGACCGTTCTTAAATCCCCGAAAAACTCGTATTGCCAAACTTCCTTGAGCAGCTTTTCGCGATCGTATACTTTATCAGGGGTTTTAGCCAAAAAGTAAAGAAGTTCGTATTCTTTCGGCGTCAGGCTGACCTCAGTTCCGTCTGCCATGACTCTGTGGGCATCATGATCAATTGATAAATGAGAAAAAACAAGGACGTTCTTTGCCGTTGTATCTGTATTCAAGTAAGAGGTTTGCGATGACCTTCTTAAGAGCGCCTTAACCCTCAGCACCACTTCCCTTGGACTGAAAGGCTTTACAATGTAGTCGTCTGTACCGACTTCAAATCCCTGCACCCGGTTCGCTTCTTCTCCTTTTGCCGTCAGCATAATGATCGGAGTGGCTTTTTTATCTCTTACTTGGCGGCACACTTCAACACCGTCCGTTCCCGGCATCATCAAATCAAGAAGGATCAAATCATAGTGATTGCCAAGAGCTTTATCAATGGCTTCATCTCCGTTCTCGGCTTCTTCAATCAAATAATTCTCTCTTTCAAGATACATTTTCAATAGACGTCTGATTCTTGCCTCATCATCTACTACTAATATTTTTGTCTCTTTTGTCTGTTCCATCGTAAACCTCCTGAATTGAATCTTCTTACATTCATTTTATTAGAAAAATTATCGTAATCCAAGCTGAGATTTCCCTTTCCGTTATTTAACATCTGAAAATCCGGAAGGCTCAGGAATCCGCCCTGAACCTTCCTTCCCAGGGGATCACGCATAGGAATGAAGCCCTGCGATCACAAGGTTTACAAAAATGAGATTGAACATAATAATGGCAAAGCCGATGACAGCAAGCCATGCCGATTTTTCACCGTGCCAGCCTCGTGAAAGCCTGAGATGCAGGTAGGCGGCGTAAAATAAAAAGGTAATCAGCGCCCATACTTCTTTCGGGTCCCAGCCCCAGAACCTCGTCCAGGCGAGCTGCGCCCAAATCATCGCAAAGATAAGCGCGCCCAGCGTGAATACCGGAAAGCCGATGGAAACAGAACGGTAGCCTATTTCATCGACAAGGTCGAGATTCACGTTTTTCACCAGCGGCTGCAACAGGGCGCTGACTCGCTTTCTGATGATCAATCTGATCATGCCGTAAAGCAAGACTCCGACAGCGAACGACCAAAGCACGGTATTTAATTTCCGGCCGGAAAAAACAGGCGGCACATTGAATAGCGGCTCCATTTTTCCCTCTGTCAAAAGTTCTCCTTTGTTCGGCCCGATGAGTGCGGGAAGCTCGTAAATCATGACATCTTCCTGGTCGTTTTTATCGATCCACTTGAACTGCGCCTCATAGCCGCCGATTCTGAACGCGGTGGTCACGAGAATAAAGGCAAGTGTTGTCACGAGCATAAACATGACAAATTCAAGCCAAAACGTTTTTTTGCCCGGTTTTGATTGATCCACATGCTTGAGCAGAAAGATAACCCCGGTGACAAAACTGATGGCGAGTATCGCCTGGCCGAGCGCTGCCGTTGTCACATGAATATACAGCCAGTTGCTTTGCAGCGATGGAATCAATGGTGAAATGTCGGTCGGAAACATGCTGGCATACGCGATTAAAAGCAGTACAACAGGCAGTGTAAACAGCCCCAGCGCGGACAGTTTGTAAATGAAATAGATGATGATGAACGCAAAAACGAGCATCATGCTGAATGCCGTTGTAAATTCAAAGAGATTGCTGACCGGAGCATGCCCTGATGCAATCCATCTCGCAATAAAGTATCCAATCTGGCAAACAAACCCGCAGACCGTGATCAAAACGGCGATCGACGCCCACCTGTTTTTCTTTTTGCGGTCTGAAACCCTGCCTCTGATTGAGCCGCCAAAAAAGAAAACCGCTGCGAGATACAAAAGAAATGCCGCGTACAATAAATTGCCGCTAAGCTCTGCCATGAAAACCCCTCCCTGTGATGGCGCTTATTTTTTTTCCTTCAACAGTTCTTTTTGATCGGCCGGTTCGGATATTCCCGTGTCCGCCAGTACTGTCTGCAAGTCTTTTTTCAGTCCATACCAGTTTTTGTTCGTATGCCCGGCAGCGAGCACATGACCGTCTTGAGACCTGAGCCAAATCCTTCTATGGTGCCAATACATTCCTTGGATGACCCCGATCATAAAAATGGCGCCGCCGACCATGAGCACCCACAACGTCAAATCTTTTCTGACTGTAAGCCCTGAGATGTTCTTCGTTTCAACATGATCAAACTTCATTTTGTACTTGTTGTTATCAGAGCCTTCTATCGTCTCCTGAATCGCCACAAAGCTTTTTTCCCCTTTAGGCTTGTCAGGTGCTGTTATCTGAAAAACAAAGGCCGGATTGTTTGGATTTCTCGTTTTCGTGCTCGGCTCTCCATCTTGATTAAAATAAAAATCCGGCAGGTAGCTTGCAAGATGAACCTTGTAACCGTTGCCAAGATCATAGTCCGATTTCGGCTCCAAAAGGTCGATCGACACCTTGCCGAACGATTTGCCGCCGTCTTTTTCGATCAGCTGAAACACCATCTTGTCGAGCTCGCCTTCCTTGTAACTCACCTGATAGAGCGTAAAGGAATTGAATTTCAGCGGATCATTGACTTTGATCGTGCTGTTTTCCACTTTCTTTAATTCAGGCGCTTCGCCGGGCAGGCTGTTGTTTTTTCTTTCATAAAGTTCAACATCTGTCTGAAACATTTTCGCAACCATTCCATCACCGGCTTTGTTGATGGCCTCTGAAAATACTTCTTTTTCATTTTCACTGTTATACATGTCCTTCTTGAACCGGTTGTTTTTCAAGTAGTAATGCCCGTCCGTCCCCGGAATGGGCGCGGTTTCCCCTTCCCTGATCCAAAGGGTTTCATCAACATACATACCCGGAACAAACCGGAGCATGACGCCGATCAGGAATATAATCAGCCCGATATGATTAACATAAGGGCCCCACCTCGAAAAACGGCCTTTTTCAGCAAACAGATGGCCGTTTTCTTCTTTTACGCGGTAGCGCTTTTTTTTCAGCCTTGCGATGATTTGTGTTCTGATGCCTTCAGGCATTTCCGTTTCCGTCCGGCTGAACAACCTCTGCCTCTCCAGAAAGTTCGGATTTCGGGTGACGCCCTGATTTTTCAGCGCCCTGTACAGCGGAACGACCCGGTCAAGGCTGCAAATCACCAGCGAGGCGCCGATTGAAGCAACCAGAATAATAAACCACCATGAACCGTAGAGATTGTGAAATCCAAGAGTATAATAGATTTGGCCCATCAGTCCGTATTGTTCTTTGTAATATGTATCAGCCTGCGCGCCCGGCGGCAGAAACATTTCCTGCGGAAAAATCGTGCCGAAAGCAGATGCTGTCAGCGTAATCACGATCAGCCAGACGCCGACCTTGACAGACGAGAAAAAGTTCCAGATTTTATCTATAATCGTTTTATTGTATGTTTGAGAGCGTCTTGCGCTTCCGTCATATCGCATATCAAGGAGTTTGGCGTCCTGTTTTTGCAGCGGCTTTCCGCAAGATTCGCACAGAACGGTTCCCGCCGGATTCGCATGTCCGCATTCGCATTTGATTTCTTTCATCATGACGACCCCTCAGGCTTGATCATCTTCATATAATCATGGATCATACGCTCCGTCATTGTCCCTGTAATCACTTTCACGATCTCGCCTTCTGAATTAATCAAAAACGTTGTCGGAAGCTGTATGGTATCATACGCATCCAGCACCTGCCTGTCTTTATCAAGCACCACCGGAAAATTGACGCCGTGCGCCTTCATAAAGTTGCGAACAGCGAGGTTTGATTCCCCGACATTGACAGCGACGATTTCAACTCCTTGATCCTTAAACTCCTTATATTGATTCGCCATATAAGGAAATTCCTTTTTGCATGGCTCACACCATGTCCCCCAAAAGTTTAAAAATACCCCTTTGCCTTTTAGTTCGTCCAGCTTGAGACGGTTTCCGTCAACATCCTCAAGCGAAAAATTGGGAGCTTTCTCTCCCACCGCTGCGCTTTCTGTGTTTTGAAATACTGCGCTGTAAAGCGTATAGCCAAGCGCCGCCAGCAAAACAAGGAGAATGCCTGTCCGAATGTAAAAACGCTTTTTCTTCATATTCCGCCCCCTCATTTAGACACTCAGTATTATTATAGCATCTTGAGAACAGCAGCCATTTTTCTTTTTTTGAAGGTTGTGTGAAAATTTAGAAAGCATGTTTGCCGTGTTCTGCCATAGCTCTGAGCCTTTTCACTTCATGCGGCGTCAGCTCTCTCTTTTCTCCCGTTTTCAGCCCCCCTAGGTTCAAAAAAGCATACTCTTCCCTTTTCAGTTTCAGCACTTCATGGCCGATCGCTTCAAACATTCTCCGCACTTGGCGGTTGCGTCCTTCATGAATGGTCATTTGCACGATGCTCGTTTGCTTTTTCTTATCCAGCGAGAGCAGTTTCACTTTTGCCGGAGCTGTTTTTCCTTCCTCAAGATGCAGGCCCCGCTCCAGTTTTTTTAAGCTTTCTTTTGCAGGAATGCCTTTTAGCTTTGCCACATACCTTTTGTCAATCTGATATTTCGGGTGCATCAGCTTATTGGCAAAATCCCCGTCATTCGTTAAAAGAAGCAGTCCGCTCGTATCATAGTCGAGCCGTCCGATCGGATAAATCCGCTGCGGAATCTCTTTAAAAAAGTCTGTGACCACTTTACGGCCTTTATCATCTTTTACTGCGGAAATCACGCCTCTCGGCTTATAAAGAAGAAAATAAACAGGTTCCTCGCTTTCAAGCTGGATTCCGTTTACTTCAATCCGGTCTGAGCTCGCCACTTTGACGCCCAGCTCTCTGACTGTTTTGCCATTGACCGTGACTTTTCCTTCTTTTATCAGCTCTTCCGCCTTTCTTCTCGATGCAATCCCTGCGTGGGCGATCACTTTTTGAAGTCGTTCCATTTCTTTCACCTCATGTATTATCTTACTTTTTTCCAAACCAACAAACAAGCATTCATACGGCCTGTATGTTTGAAAAGCAGAACTCCGCCCTTAAATGTATCCTTTCTTGCCCCAAAAGTAAAACAGTTTTAGCAGAAAAGCAAAAAAGCACCCTTTCAGGCGCTTCCAAACAATAATGTAACGATAATAACAGACGCGATAATCCCCGCTAAGTCGGCAAGCAGTCCCACCTTTAAAGCATCCCCCATTTTTTTAATTCCAACCGCCCCAAAATAGACGGTCAGAACATAAAGGGTCGTGTCTGTCGATCCCTGCATGACAGAAGCCAGCCGGCCGATAAAAGAATCCGGTCCGTAAACGGCGATCAAATCGGTCGTCATGCCGAGCGCAGCCGTTCCCGAAATCGGCCGGATCAGAGCAAGAGGAACAACTTCTGTCGGCAGGCCGATGGCTGAAAATGCCGGCTTTAAAAGATCCATAAAAAAATCGAGCGCTCCTGAGGACCGAAAGACTGTGATCGCCACGAGCATTCCGACTAAGTAGGGGATAATGGAAAACGCAATTTGAATTCCTTCTTTTCCACCCTCAACAAAAGCTTCGTAAGTCGGAACTTTTTTAAATGTGCCGTATAAAAGAATCGAGGCGATAATAAACGGGATAAGGGCTAAAGAAAGCCAATTGATGAATTCCAAATGCTCACCCCTTCTTTTTTCTTCTATAATAAAAATATCTGTCAATCAAGATGGCGAAGATTCCTGAGATCAGCGTCGCCAAAATCGTCGGCCCGACGATATCTGTGGGCGATTTTGCATCATATGTCATTCTGACCGCGATCACCGTTGTCGGAATAAGCGTGATGCTTGAAGTATTGACCGCTAAAAAGGTGATCATCGAACGGCTGGCCTCGGTACGGTTTTGATTGAGCGACTTCATTTGTTCCATCGCTTTAATGCCGAGCGGTGTCGCCGCATTTCCAAGCCCGAAAAAATTGGCCATTAAATTGGATAAGATGTACCCCATCGCCGGATGGTCAGGAGGAATCTCAGGGAACAGCCTCGATATGAACGGACGGCACATCCGGCTGAATTTGTCCAGCAGCCCGGACTGCTCGGCTATTTTCATCAGCCCAAGCCAAAACACAAGGACACTCATCAGTCCGATCGCGATCGTGACCGCCTCTTTCGCTCCTTTAAAAACAGCCTCGTTTACTTCCTGAACCGTTCCGTTAAAAAGCGCAAAAACAAGACCGATGACTGTTAAGGCAACCCAGATTATATTGACCATACTGAACCGCCCGACGCTTTTTTAAATACAGATTTAAAGGTCTCCAAAAACGATTTTTTCGGCTTTTTGTTTCGTTCATTTTCATAATACACCGGCAGATCGGCAATCGTTTTTCCGCCTAGCATCACCTTCAAGTTACCGATGATGTCCGGAATCGCTTTTTCGTTTTTCCGCCATGATTTCTTCGGCTTCAGAAGCTCTATGTCGATCTTCACCTCTTCTTTTTCCTCATCGTTTAATAAATAGGTGACATCCCGTTTAATAAAAGCTTTGCTTCCATAAAAAGAATCTTTCAATTTGGGGATGTCGCCTTTTTTGGCAATGACATAGGTTTTATAGTGTTCATATACATAATTGAACATATTGATGTGATCATTCCAATCGTCGGGAGCATTGATCGTGACCGCGATCAGATCTGTTCCGTCTTTAGATGAAGTAGACACGAGCGTACGCTTTGCAAGCTTTGTATATCCCGTCTTGCCCCCTGTACTGTACCGGTATAGGCCTGTTAAGAGCTTGTTTTTATTTTTCCAGATTCCCTGCATCGTTTCAGCTTTATAGCGCTTTGTTCCGGCAATTTTTCGATATGTCTGGTTTGTCATCGCATACTTCGTCAAAAGCGCCATGTCATATGCTGTTGAATAAAGTTCTTTATGGTCATCAAGGCCGTGGGGATTATGAAACACCGTGTTTTCCATGCCGAGATCGGCTGCTTTTTGATTCATCATATAAACAAAGCCTTCAAGGCTCCCGCCGACATGTTCGGCAATCGCCACAGCTGCATCATTTCCCGACCTTAGCATCAAACCGTATACAAGGTCTTTGAGCTTTACCTTTTGCCCGCTTTTCAAATAAACGGAAGATCCTTCGGTCCCTGCTGCCCTACCGCTGACCGTCACCGTCTCTTCCAATTTCCCCGATTCCACAGCCAAAATGGCCGTCATGATCTTCGTGATGCTTGCAATGCGCCGCTTTTCATGTTCATCCTTTGCAAATAAAACCCTGCCGGAATGGCCGTCAATGACGATCGCACTTCTTGCGCTGACACTGATAAAGGGCTCTGCTTTCACGATTTGAAAAGAAGAGAAGAAAAGAACAAAAATGATGATTACTGGTGCAGCTCGTTTTAGAAAGCGCATTTTCTCACGTCCTTGTTGTTGTTTGTACAAGTTTATGCGCTTGTCTTATCGTTATGAACATCAATTATGCCATTTCAGAAAAGCGATGCATAAAAAAACTCCCCCTCAAAAGGGAGAGCTTTTGTATAAGCATTATCTGGATTGAACCATCTTCATCCGATAATCCGTCCCATAGTATTCCAATTCTTCTCTCATCGATTGGTACCCTGATTCAAGTGAAGCCATCAGTTTTTTTAATGAAGCTGGTGCTGGTTCGTGAAAGCGAATGGCATGCCTCCCCGTGTAAGCTGCTCTGCTGTCTTCGTACCACGTATCTTTTTTCGGAGTAAAAAATTCCTCTATGCATCGATGATATATCTGATAGAGCGTCTTTTCGGCTGCAGTATCCTGAAAAGGCTCCTGCTGCAGCATGATTCGGCAGGCCGCAAGCCCTTCTTCACAGTAAACCGCCAGTTTTCTTAAGTTGCTGAGGACTTCCCTGTAATAAGCGCTTCGCCCAGGTTCCTCCGTTTCCAAGGATGACAGTGTCGTTTCATTTAAATAATCGCTCAGCGTCTGAACGGCCTGTGATAAAAATTCTCCCGCCTGCTCGGTTTGGGCTTTTGCCATAGATTTTTCCATTGGTGTCGGCACCCTCTCCTCATCGCTTTGTTACAATCGTATTCTTTCACTGATTAAATTAAACATGAAAAATACGATAATATATATTATCATACTTCAGTCCTTAAGGTGAATCTATTTTAAATCTTCAAACGTCTGATTGAAATTCTCGAAGAACAAATCTGCTTCTTCCTGCACCCCGTCTTCCTCGACGTTTTCAGGAAGAGGCGGAAGCTCTTCAAGCGCCTTTAATCCAAACTGTTCAAGAAACGTCTCAGTTGTTCCGTACAAAATCGCCCGGCCCGGACCATCCGCTCGTCCAACCTCGCACAGCAGCGCTTTTGCGACAAGGCTTTGGAGAATCCGTTCGGATTTAACCCCTCTGATATCTTCTACTTCCGCCCTTGTGATCGGCTGCTTATATGATACGATCGCCAAAACTTCAAGAGCCGCCTGGGAAAGTCCTTTTGAAGGTGCTTCAATCAGCTTTTTTAAATAGACGGCGAATTCTTTTTTTGTGGAAAGCATATAGTTGTCTGCGTATTCGACAAGCTCTATACCCCTGTCTTCTTGTTCATAGCTCTCTTTGATGTCGAGCATAATATCCTGAAGCTCTGTCTCTTCAATTTCCAAAACGGCTAATAGCTGTTTTTTGGTGAGGCCTTCGTCGCCCGCCGCATACAGCAATGCTTCAACAATGGCCTTCCAATTCACGATATCAAGCGTCATGAATCACTTCACTCCCTGTTATGTAAATATCAGAAAAATTGTGTTCCTGCTCAATGATAATCAGCTGGTTTTTCATCAGCTCCAAGACGGCTAAAAAGGTCACGACCAAATGCTCTTTTTGTTCGTACGGGAACAGTTCCATGAAGTGCATTCTTTTTTTGGCCGATTTCAAGCAGTCGACGATTTGGGTCATACGTTCTTCTATTGGTATTTCCTGTCTTGAAATTCTTGTTTCAGACGGACGGCTGATTTTTTTTCGGTTCAGCACCTTTTGAAAAGCGCCGAGCATATCATAAACCGTGACGGAAAGCTTTTGTTCGCTCAGTTTGATTTCCTTAGCATAGTCGCTTAAGTCGCTCGGCGGTTTGGCAAACGATTTTTGCCGTTCTTCTTCCCGTTCTTTTAAATTTTGCGCAGCATTCTTATATTTCCTGTACTCTATCAATTTTTCAATTAATTCTTCTCTCGGATCCTCTTCTTCTTCAAGAAACTCCTCGTCAAAAAGTTCTTCCTCTTGTTTCGGGAGGAGCATCCGGCTTTTGATGCTGAGCAGGGTTGCAGCCATCACCAAATACTCGCTTGCCACATCCAGCTCAAGCTCGCGCATCGTATGCACATATAATAAATATTGCTCAGTTATCTTCGCAACAGGGATGTCATAAATGTCTATTTCGAGCCGGTTGATTAAGTGCAAAAGCAAATCCAAAGGTCCTTCAAACGCCTCGATTTTCACCTGATATTCCATGATCATTTCTCACCATTTTCAAAATCGCTTCTTTGCCGGCCTAAACTGGCTACCCTTTAGTATAAATTACGCGTCTATCCGAAGTCCAATATAATTTAAGAAGTGTCGGCATCTGCCTATACAGATTGAGGCAGACGCACATAGAATACTGTGTAAAATTCTTATGAAAAGAGGAGGGAACAGCATGGGAGGTAAAGGCTTCGGCTACGGCGAAGGATTTGCTTTGATTGTGGTTCTGTTTATTTTACTGATTATTGTAGGAGCAGCATGGATCTATTAATATAAAAGGATTGAATGCCGTGAGCGTCCGTTTTGTCGGGCGCTCATTGTACTGTAAAGCGCGGGCGGGTGGTCGCTTCGGCTAAAAGGGAAGTCGTTTTTCCTCTGATCAACACTTATGATACACTTTAACGGAACGGGTAAAGGAGGATGTCAGATGTATCCCGAAGCATATATCGATTACCTGACCGAATTTCATGGGGCAAGGGATTATTTTGAGTGTCATGAAATTCTGGAGGAGCATTGGAAAAAGGATCCTCCGGGAGAACGGAAGCTGTACTGGGTCGGTTTGATTCAGCTGGCCGTGGCTCTCTATCATCAGCGGAGAAACAACTTCACCGGAGCAAAAAAATTAATGGCAAACAGCATCCGTATTCTGGAGGCTGAGAAAAACGCCATCGAATCACTTGGTTTGGATCACAGACGATTGGTCAGTCTGTTAAAACATACTTATCGAAAAATAGAGTCGCATTCTCCTTACGAAAGCATCATGCTTCCCATCGCAGATGAAGCGTTGATCCAATCCTGCCGAAAACAGTGCGGGCAAAAATCGTATCAATGGGGGCAGAACAGCCCCGCTTCAGACGCCTTCCTCATCCATAAACACCGGCTGAGAGACCGGACTGAAGTGCTGGCTGAAAGAGAAAAGGAAATGGCGCGGCGAAAAAAAAGCAGAGGCTAATCACAGCCTCTGCTCATTTGTTATATGTGATGTCTTCATTTTCTTGATCCTGACAGCGCTCAAAGAATCCTTTAGTTAATTCATTCGGAACCAGCGGTTTAGGTTCAAACATTTGGGAAATGGCTGACACCATTTTTTTGCCGATTCCTTGATGACGGTGAGACGGGTTTACACTGATATGCTTGATTTCAACTTCTTCTTCCCTTTTTTCGACTCCTACACAGCCGACGATATCCTCGCCTTCTTTCCATAGGAACAGCTGTCTTTCAGTGTCCGTTTCATAGTCTTTAATTGTCTGCTGAAGCTGCTTGACGTCCTTCTCATTCGGCATGAACGAAAGGAGACCCATCGCAATCTTTTCGAATGACTTTTTATAACGAATTAACATAAATACCCCTCAATATATCAAAATGTGGATCTTAACGAAGGCTAGTCGCTTCACATCACATTATAAACATTTTTATACCCTTTTTAAACTCTTTTTCGGTAATTATTGAAGCGACCGGGTCAGGTTCGCCATTTCAATCGCTGCTAGAGCAGCTTCGGCGCCCTTATTTCCGGCTTTTGTTCCGGCGCGTTCAATCGCCTGCTCGATCGTTTCTGTCGTCACGACTCCAAAAATGACCGGAACACCGGTTGACATGCTGCTCCCTGCGATTCCCTTCGCCGCTTCATTGCATACATAATCATAATGGCTTGTCGCTCCTCTGATGACCGTACCCAATGTGATCACGGCATCATACTTTTTGGTCTCTGCCATTTTTTTCGCAATCAATGGAAGTTCAAATGCACCGGGAACCCAGGCGACATCAATGTCATCAGATTTAACCCCATGTCTTATGAGCGTATCTTCTGCACCGCTTAACAGTTTGCTTGTAATAAAATCATTGAATCTTGAAACGACAATGCCGATTTTCAAATCTGTTCCAATTACATGGCCTTCTATTTTATTCATATGAATCCCGTCCTTTTTTGTGATTGTTTTCATATTAAAAATGAAGCATATGCCCCAATTTTGCTTTTTTTGTTTTTAAATAGTTTTCGTTGTCTTTGTTGAACTCCATCTGCAGCGGTATTCTATCGGCGATTGTCAGCCCGTAGCCCTCAAGCCCCGCGATTTTTCTTGGGTTGTTTGTCAAAAGCTTCATGTTTTTGACGCCGAGATCCCTTAAGATTTGCGCACCGATTCCGTAGTTGCGCAAGTCGGGAAGAAAACCGAGCTTTTCGTTGGCCTGCACCGTGTCATATCCTTCTTCCTGAAGTTTATAGGCCTTCAGTTTATTGATCAGGCCGATGCCTCTTCCTTCCTGTCTCAAATAGAGCAGCACACCTCTGCCCGCTTTTTCAATTTGCGCAAGGGCGGCGGCAAGCTGCGGGCCGCAATCACAGCGGTGAGACCCGAAAACATCCCCTGTCAGGCACTCTGAATGAACCCTGACAAGAACAGGCTCATCTCCAAAAGGAATATCCCCTTTGACCAGTGCGATATGTTCTTTATCATCAATGTCATTTGTGTAGCCGAAAACTTTGAAAGCGCCGAAATCTGACGGAAGTGTAATGTTCACTTCGCGATTGACCAGCGTTCCCTTGCTATAGCGGTATTCGATCAAATCTTTAATCGTAATCATTTTCAGGCCGTGCTGATCAGCAATCCGCTTCAGTTCCGGAACCCTTGCCATCGTGCCGTCTTCATTCATGATTTCACAGATAACGCCGGCGGGTGCAGAGCCGCATGCCGCAGCAAGATCAACAGCCGCCTCCGTATGCCCAGCCCTTTTTAATACTCCGCCTTTTTTCGCGATCAGCGGGAAAATGTGCCCCGGTCTTTTAAAGTCGAGCGGGACGGCGTTTTCATCGATAAGCGATTTGACGGTCAATGACCGCTCCTGAGCGCTGATTCCTGTTTTTGTATCGCGATGGTCCACACTGACCGTAAAGGCGGTATGATGAGAATCCGTATTTTCCTCCACCATCGGATGAAGATCAAGCCTTGATGCAATCTCTTCACCGAGCGGCGCACAGATCAAGCCTCTTCCGTGGGACGCCATGAAGTTGATCACCTCAGGTGTGGCATATTCCGCCAGCGCGACGAAGTCTCCTTCATTTTCCCTGTCTTCATCATCCACTACGATGATGACTTTCCCCTGCTTCAGGTCGTGCAGCGCTTCATCAATTGTATGAAACATAAGACCCGCGCCTCCTTTCGTCTAAAACCCGTTTTCTTTTAAAAACGCTTCGGTGATTGTTTTTGCCTGCTTTTCTTCTTTTGATTGATGAAGAAAACGATAAATGTATTTGCCGATCATGTCGCACTCAATGTTGACGATGTCACCGGTCTTTTTGACTGGAAAAATCGTCTCATCCAGTGTGTGCGGAATAAGCGAGACCGTGACTTGATCATCTGTCAGTCCGAAAATCGTCAGGCTTACGCCGTCTACGGCGATCGAGCCTTTCAGCACAAGCATTTGCGCCAGTGCAGGATCAAGCTTTAAATCATAGTATATGGCGTTTTCCGCTTTTTCTATCCGTACGATGGATGCAGTGCCGTCAACATGTCCTGACACCATGTGTCCGCCAAATCGGCCGTTTGCAGCCATCGCCCTTTCAAGGTTGACGAGGCTGCCTTTTTTTAAAGTGCCAAGCGATGTTGCTTTCATCGTTTCAAGCATGACATCCGCCGTAAACTGACCTTGTTTAAAATCATTGACGGTCAGACAGACTCCGTTGACTGCAATGCTGTCACCGAGCTTGACATCTTCCGTCACTTTGCTTGTTTGAATGACTAAAGACATGGCGTTTCCCGTCTTTTTCATGTCCAGAATCGTTCCGACTTCTTCAATAATGCCTGTGAACATGGGTCACCACCCTATTCTTTTATAGGTTTTGCCGCTAGTTTGAGATCGCGGCCGATTCTTGTAATGGTTGTGAATTGTAATAAGGGGACATCTTTCATCGATTGAAAGCCTTCACCGGAGATGATGCTGGGAGAATGCAGCCCTCCGATTAATTTTGGGGCAAGATAGAAGATCATTTGCTGATAAAGTCCTTCATTGACAAAACTCGCATGTACAGCGGACCCTCCTTCGACATAAACCGAGGTGATGCCGTTCTCAGCCAGGTGCTGCAGCACATCGCGCACCAAAATCGTCTCGGCATCGAGCACAGTTACCTGAACACCTTCGTTTTCCAGGTAGCGAACGGTTTCGGGATCAGCCTTGGAAGTCGTGTAAATCCAAGTGGGCGCTTCTTGATCATGAATCACTTTTGAATGAAGCGGAATCGTAAGCTTTGTATCCAGAACGACACGCACCGGCTGATTCACCTTTCCAGGCAGGCGGCATGTCAAACTTGGGTCATCTGCTTTTATTGTGCCCACACCGACTAAAATACTCTGGTGGTTTTTTCGATACTTGTGAGCATCCAGCCTTGCTTCATGAGAGGTAATCCATTTGCTGTCACCGGTATGGGTGGCCGTTTTGCCGTCAAGACTTGCAGCGGCTTTTAATGTGACATACGGCAGTCCCGTCCGCATAAAATGCATGAATTTTTCATTCAGCTCTTCCGCCTGCTCTTTCAAAACGCCTGTCGTCACCTCAATCCCCGCCCGTTTGATTATGCTGATGCCTCGTCCCGAGACAAGAGGATTCGGGTCTTCAGCTGCCACAACCACCCTTTTCAAACCGGAGCGGATGATCAGTTCTGCACAAGGCGGCGTTTTGCCGTAATGGCTGCAAGGTTCAAGCGTAACATAAATCACCGCACCTTCAGCATGGCGGCCGGCCATTTGAATGGCGTGCACTTCGGCATGCGCTTCACCGTATTTTAAATGGGCGCCCATTCCGACAACCTGTCCGTCTTTGACGACAACGGCTCCGACAAGCGGATTCGCGCCCGTCTGTCCCTCGCCCTGCTTTGCAAGCTCTAATGCGAGATTCATATAATGCTCGTCGGTCATATTCGTCCCTCCTTTCTTCTGCAGAATAAACGCAATAACCCCCGGAATGTTGTTCCGGGGGTTGGTTTTTTATGCATGAGAAATAAAACTATGCTAAAACGTTTTTTTCGACATAGTTTCTTCATCCTTCTCCCATCCAGACTTTCACTGTCGGCTTCAGCTTTTCACTGAATCCACCGCTTGCCAGAAGGCTCGCGGGTCACGGGCTCTAAAGCTCTTGCATGCTTTACTACCGCCGGTCGGGATTTTCACCCAGCCCCGAAGGATACAATCGATATTTTCTTGTCCTTATGCGTATTATAGCGGCCGGATATTGAAATTGCAATGAAAACCGCTTTGCATAGAAAAAACCCTCTGAAAACAGAGGGCCGCTAGTTTGTCACCTTGACGACTTTAATCAATCCGTCAATCCTGTTTGAATTGCTGAAATAAGCTTTTACTTTGTCTCCTTCTTTAATGTCGGACAGATCCTGGTCGAGTTTTTTCGCATCAAAAATGATTTTTGTTCCGTTGTCTGCCATTCCATGGTACTCTGTGCCGTCAATTTTGGTGATTTTATATTGATGAATCGTATAGTCCTTCTCCCCGGATGAAACCGTTTGGCTGAGCGCCGTCGAAGCATCCTGCATGTTTCCATTTTTTAAAAAGTAGTAGCCTCCTGCCAGCACGGCAGCCAAAACGAGTAAAACCGTGAGCTTGACTCTTATTTTCCCCATGATCAAAACCTCCAGAACACATTCTGAACTATTATATGTTTTTTCACTCTATTTGATGAAAGCAAACATCTTCGTTTCAGACGGAAAAATATGTGGTTTTTAAGTATAACGCATAATGAAGACAAATCGTTTCATATTCAAGCGAAATACTCCTTATAACCTACGAATGTACATTCTGTTTTAGGGGAGGATGAGAAAATAAGACCAAAAACAAGACTAAAGGACTATGACGCCGACTACATCACTTTACTCGAGTCGTTGCAAATTGCTGACAGAATGGCCTTCAGACGCTTCGGGAAGCTAAGGATGAGCTGCGGGGCTGAAACAAAACATTCGGATACGATACACGGGCTGATGTTTCAACTTCCAGTATGGATCGCAAAGAAGCTTTCACTTTGTCATAAAACCGGCAGAACCTTCAATCCGATGTCCTCCTCTTTAATAGATCGACGGGCCATTTGATGCAGGTTTGACAACATATCTCAAAAGATGCGGCAATTTTCTTATATTCGCTAGAAAGCCTCTTTCAATCCCATCTCAAGGAATATACGCATGCTTGTGATTTGTGTAATAAACACATCTGATGCTCAATACTTTTTTGACAAAATGATCCATGAAGAATATAACGTCATGATAGTAAGTGCTATCAGGAGGGTAATTATATCAAACGTCTTTAGCGTCATAATATGAAAATATGATCCGTACAAGATGATGACCATATAAATTAATAGCGCAATGAATGAGCACTTCATCCCTTTTTGCTTAATGAAGCTCGTTCTTTCGTCATTCTCTTTGAAGTGAGGAAAGATATAACCTCCGGCAAAGCAGATAAACGCGGCAGTTCCATACATCAAACATTCTATAAATGACAAGGTATTTGTTGCAATCCCGATAAACGTTCTGATCGCAAAAATCGTTAAAAACAAAACACCGATAAAATAAAAAGTTCTTCTTGAATTCATCATCATCCCCCTATTCTTCCAACTGAAAAATCTCTTCAACAATGGTATGAAACGTCTTGGCCATCTGCAATGCCAAGGGTAACGAAGGATTGTATTTGCCTTTTTCGATAGAAATAATCGTTTGTCTGCTTACATTCAGTATTTCTGCCAGTTTGTCTTGTGAATAGCCGTGCTTTTTTCTAAATTCCATCACCCTGTTTTTCAAAAGCATTCCTCCTTAGTCATTTATATTCTAACGTAAAGGTAACTTTACGTAAAGCCTCCTTTACACATTTTGAAAAATGAATTGCGGTTTTCTGTTTATTGACGGAAAAATAAAAAAGATCCCTGCCTAAGGATCCTTTTTATGTGTGCCATCGTCCTAGTGGAATTCTACATCTATTCTCTTTTTCTGCCCCTGTCTCTCCTTCGGCATTCTCACTTCAAGCACACCGTTTTTATAGGATGCCTTGATTCCCTCGTGAGAGACTGCACTCGGAAGCATGACGGACCTGTGAAACCGGCCGACAAACCGCTCCTTCCTGTGCATGTTTTCCTCTTTCACTTCATTTGCCCTGTTGATAGACCCGCTGATATGCAGCATGTTATTTTCAACATCAATCTGAACATCTTCCTTGCTTTCAAGGCCGGGAATATCGCAGGACGCTACGATTTCATTTTCGGTCTCGTGAACATCCACGCGAATATCCCCAAAACCGTGCTCACCTCCGAAATTTGCCGGAAAATCTGCAAAAACCCTGTCAAACTCCCTTCTGATCGTATTCAAATGTTTAAATGGTTCATAAGGTACGAGCGGCATTTTCTTTCCTCCTGGATGTTTTGATAGCCTTATGGTTTTCACGGTCTTTTTAAATTATGCATTTCAGAAGCGGAAAACGGTTTTTTCTGTGCAGCTGATCAACCTGTTTTCATGTGAAATGCTTAGAGACATTTTGTTGTTATGATGAGGATTGATTTAAAGCACAAATGAAAAAGCAGTGCTTATTACAAAGCACTGCTTTTTGCCGAAATGTTCTCGGCGATTCATACATTATGTCACATTTCTTTCCGCTATGTGGATCGGTTGTTTGGATGGAATGGATGTCACGTTTCTTTCTGCTATGTGGATCGATTGTTTGGATGGAATGGATGTCACATTTCTTTCTGCTATGTTCATATCCACTGTATTAGCTGTTAATGCAAGACTTGTTAAAGATAACCCAATGACTGAAGCAGCGGCAGTTAACAAAAGTTTAGACTTCATACGACCAGTCCCCTTTTTTCATTTGTTTTCGAGCACTGAATACCATTTGATAAAAATAAACCGAGTCACTGCAGCGCCCAATTTCATTATAATATTCAGCTGCTTCAAAAGCCAAGTCCTCTATGTCTGGATACATCTTTTTGGCCTCAAGCAAATGAAAAGTTTCCAATAATGAATCCACACCAGCTTCATCGATATACAAAGCTTTTAAAAAACGAAATTTTGCTATATATATGATATCGCTTGATTGCTCTGCTATTTCAACACCTTTGTTAACCATTTGATTAGCCTGTTCATTTTGCTTTTGCTTAAAGTAAACAAGTGCAAGACTGAAAAATGCTTTTGATAGTATGTCTGATTTCTCTTCATTATAAATAACAATAGCCTTGTTAAAGTATTCAGCTGCTTGATCAGTATTCCCCATCTTGTAATAACAATTTCCCAAATTGTAAAATGTGTGTCCTTCTAAAATACGCTGATCTTCTTCCTGAGCAAGCTTCAGTGCATTTTCAAGATGAGGCAATGCTTTTTCATGCGACTCCAAATCATCGTAATTTCCAGCAATCACAAATTCGCATTGAATTCTTCGCACCGTATAAGTCTCTTGCGCTTGGTAAGTTTCAACTGCTTGAAGCGCATAGTTCATAGACACATGACTCTGTTTCATTTGATAAAATATTTCAGCCATTTTAAAATGAAATTCCGCTCTCTCTATTTCATCTTGCACATGCAGCAGCTTCTTTTCCGCACGTCTGTAAAATGAGATCGCTTTAATGTAATCATGGTTTTGATATTCATACATTCCTCTGAAAAAATTAAAATAGTATTCCAGCAAACCTGTCAGCTTGTCCTGCTTATCTTCAATATCTTTTAATATTTCTGAAAAGTCAAGCGATGCTTCCCCTTCTTCCAGAGGTCTTATATAATCAAGCATCATTCTATGTCGAAACTCCATTAACGCATAATACAGCAGCAAGTCCTGGTCTTCTTCCATTTGAAAGATCTCGCGTTCAATTTCAGCCTTCAGCATTACCGCATCTGTTACATTGAACTTGCGGATTGCATTATACCACTCATTGATTTTAACCCCGACTGCAGCCGATGGGATTTTAACGCTCACCCCTTACGCCCCTTCCTTTACCGTTCTTTATCCAAGATTCCACTTGAATATATTTTACATAAAGGGTCATTTTTTTACAATTGTTTTTTGTTGAGAATTGTTTTTATTTGGCTTTTAGGGAATGGTGCGGGGAGGATTTCAGCTAAGATCCTTAGCGCCGATTCGACTGCATCAAAAAAACAGCCCGCATATACGGGCCGTTTCACACATGCGCTGTTTACGCATCAAATACTTCGACTTTTTCCATTCCTTGTCCTTGCTCCATTGAAGTAACATCTTCAAGGCCTGATGTGACTTTGCCAAATACAGTGTGAACACCGTTCAGGTGCGGCTGCGGCTCATGCACGATAAAAAATTGGCTGCCGCCTGTATCTTTTCCGGCATGTGCCATTGAGAGAGAACCGGCTTCATGTGTATGGGGATTTCCCTCTGTTTCACATTTGATCGTATAGCCAGGACCGCCTGTCCCAGTGCCGTGCGGGCAGCCGCCTTGGCTGACGAAGCCCGGAATGACGCGGTGGAATTTCAGGCCGTCATAGAATCCTTCGTTTGCAAGTTTTTCAAAGTTGGCGACAGTGCCGGGTGCCGCCTCCGGATATAATTCAAACTCGATTTTTTTGCCGTTTGTTAATTGTATGTATCCTTTTTTAGCCATCTTGATTCTCTCCTTTCATTATAACAAGGCTCATTATATCACAGAAGGGAATCACAGAGCCAATAGCACTCTTTAAAAAAAGAGCATGGGTACTTTGCAAAACCAAAAGAATAATTCAACGAACAAAATTATAATCGACTAAAAAGTTAACCTTAAAAAAACACCTATCATTCAAAACAAAAAACCTATTAAATCAATGATTACTACAGAAATATTGAATTAAATGTAGTTACTAGGTGGCAAAAAGCTACCGTATTTGTTGACACTAAGATTCGTGCAATTGTTGACCAAGATGAAAAAATTTTAAATTCTCTGAATGAAATCAAAAAGGAATTAAAAAATAGGTCTTAAAAGTAAGGGGAGGATAAAATCCTCCTTGTTTTGTGACTTTTCCTATATCATGATATTTTCTCAACAATTGTGTTTGTTAAAGTCGTAGAAGCAATGAAATCATACTCTCTGATTTTTATTTGAAACCTCCCCCGCTTTTGATCCGTCTATATTGTCGGAATGGCTAAATTTCGTTCCGGCAGGCTTCTTTACACATACAGCAATTTCTGCCTGAAGCCTGCATTTTTAAGGAGGGCATCGAGCTTGAAAAAAACGATACTTGGAATTTGCACAGCATTGTGTCTGCTCATCTTTCCGCAGGTCAGCTTTGCTGATGCCGCAGTGGGAGACGTGATTGTCACACTCGGCAAAGACCTATCAAGCCAAGACAGGCAAAAGGTTTTACAAGAAATGAATGCGCCTGAAAATGCAATGATCATTGAGGTGACAAATGATGAGGAGCACAAATATTTAGGAGATTATATACCGAAATCGCAAATCGGATCGAGAGCGATTTCATCTTCTTCGATTACCATCGCGAAAAAAGGCACCGGGTTGGAGGTGCAAACGAATAACATCAGCACGATTACAGATGAAATGTATTTAAATGCGCTGATGACGGCCGGAGTCAAGGATGCAAAAATTTATGTCACGGCGCCTTTTGAAGTATCCGGAACAGCCGCTTTAACCGGGCTGATGAAAGCCTATGAAACAACTTCCGGTGAAAAGATTTCCGAAGATGTCAAAAAGGTCGCCAATGAAGAGCTTGTCACCACTTCTAAACTCGGCGAGAAAATCGGCGGTGAAAACGCATCAGCATTGATGGCCAAAGTGAAAGAAGAAATCGCTAAAAACGGCGGTTCTCCATCACAGGAAGAACTGGAAAAAACGATTGACCAGGCCGCTTCTGATTTAGGCGTTACATTGACGGAAGATCAGAAAAAATCGCTTCTTTCTTTGTTTGATAACATGAAAAATATCAATATTGACTGGAATCAGGTCGGAGACCAGCTTGACAAAGCCAAAGATAAAATCACAAAATTTCTCGATTCTGAAGAAGGGCAAAACTTCATTCAAAAACTGATTGATTTCTTTGTCTCTCTATGGAACGCCATCGTTTCCATATTTACCGGAGGCGGGACATCAGAATCCACTGGTTGATTTCAGCCGCAAAACACCTCCTTTAACCATATAAGGAGGTGTTTTGTTATGCCGGAGGAGAATCCTCCTCCGGCTTCATAGTTTTCCTGAAGGAAATCTGATAAAAGCTTTGTAAACCGATAAAATGTTTCGTTTTGCGTTGACGCTCTGTCCTTTAATGTGAATTGATCAAATAAAGACTTCCGAAAGCCGGTGCTCATTTCAAGCTGGATGCTCAGTCCGGAAATGGACTTGTTGGCAATATTATCGGGATGGGTTCCGGCATATTTGTCATCGGTCTTCAGCATTTCAGCAGGAAATCCCGATTGCTTCAATTCTTGGACCAATCTATTGATTTTCACGCGGTCTGTACCGCCCACTTTAATGTTGCGATCTTCCTCATAATAGCCGTGCAGCGACATGATATATTGATGACTTGCGGCCATATCGAGCGCTATAGGTTCGTCAAAACGGGTGCTTGTAATGTGCAGATCGGTATTTCCCGAAGGTTTCAGCCCCTCAAACAGGTACATGGAATAGCTTTGGGACAGTTCATTTGCAATTTCACTTGTTCCCGGTTCAATACCGCCTCCATGGATCGCCATAATCAGCATTTGGCTGCCGGCCTGCTTTGTCGCAATTCGGTAATCTGAAGGATCTTCATTGTTTTTTAGTTCTTCAAAGCTTGTATATTTATCACCGGATTGAAATGTAATGCCGTGAGCCATTGCGAAAGATGGGAATGAAATCACAGCTGAAATTAATAAAATATTCACAAATCTGTTTATTGCTGTAAAATGGTTTGCTGTGTTACAATCAACACGTTGCTTCAAGCCATGGAGCATACGGTGGAGTAGGGATACTTTGGCCGGTTTCATCTACTCCGCCTCTAAATCCAAAACAACAGCTGCTGTCTTCCTTCGCAGTGGGGTCATACAGTGAACCATCTCCTTTGTTAAATTTTTGTTAAATTCCCAATATTATATACAGATGACCCACATGCCGTTCTATGTATGACATGTTCTTTTTAATAAAAAAACACTTCCCGGCATGCAGGAAGTGTACATACAACGTGAGATACCTGATAGGCACCTCCCGTTGTTTTATGATTGCTTCACTTTCGATTTCAGCGGTAAATCCAGTTTGACAATATCTTCATAAGATTCTCTCTGGATGACAAGCTGCGCTTCTCCGTCTTCAACAAAGACGACGGCCGGGCGCGGGATGCGGTTGTAATTGTTGGCCATGCTGTAGCCGTATGCACCGGTGCAAAAAACAGCGAGAACATCGCCATCGCGAACTTCCGGCACCTCTAAATCCCAAATCAGCATATCTCCGCTTTCACAGCATTTTCCGGCAATGGACACGGTGTCATCACGTCCAGCGTTCATTCTGTTGGCGACTGACGCTTCATATTTAGCTTCATAAAGCGCCGGTCTGATATTGTCGCTCATCCCCCCGTCAATCGCTACGTACTTGCGAATGCCGGGGACTTGTTTTTGCGAGCCGATCGTATACAGGGTCGTTCCCGCATCTCCAACCAAGGACCTGCCGGGTTCGATCCAGATTTCCGGGATGTCAAAGCCGAAATGTTCAGCATTCGCTTTGACCGCTTCAATAATTTTACCGACATAAACATCAGCGGGCAGCGGCTCATCCTCTTTTGTATAGCGGATGCCAAAACCTCCGCCAAGGTTCAGCACTGAAGGTATAAATGAGTAGGTTTCCCTCCACTCTGCGAGCTTTTCAAAAATTTTATCTGCTGCCAGAACAAATCCCGCCGTATCAAAGATTTGCGAACCGATATGACAGTGCACGCCAAGCAGCTCGAAAGCCTGCGACTGAAGAACCTGTTCGATAGCTTGTTCTACTTGCCCATTATGCAGATCAAAGCCGAATTTGGAATCTTCCTGTCCTGTCGTAATGTAATCGTGTGTGTGCGCTTCAACTCCCGGCGTGATTCTGAGCAAAACGTCCACAGTTTGTCCCGCTCGTTTGCAAAGCTCTTCGGTTATTGCAATCTCGTGGAAATTATCGAGCACAATACAGCCGATTTTATGCTGAAGAGCCATTTCGAGCTCTTCCGGACTCTTATTATTTCCGTGAAAATGAATCCGTTCAGGCGGAAACCCTGCTTTGATCGCAGTAAAGAGCTCTCCGCCTGATACCACGTCCAACGACAGCCCTTCTTCTTCGGCAAGCTGAATCATCGCTACCGATGAAAACGCCTTGCTCGCATACGCGACTTGCGCCTTCAAACCGGCTTCCTGAAAAGCTTTTTGGAATTTTCGGGCCCGTTCCCTTATCAAAGCGACATCGTATATATAAAGAGGAGTTCCATATCTTTCTGCCAATGATAGAACATCGATGCCGCCGATTTCGAGATGTCCTCTTTCATTTTGTCTGCTGGTACCATGTAAAAACAATTGTCATTCCCTCTTTCTCTATCTACAAAGGTGAAAGGGACAGTCCGGATCACTGCCCGATACATCTTCCGCTTTATGATAGTCAAATTTCTTATGTTGTATTATAACATTTCGCATAAAAATCTAAACCATCATTTGTCCAAATTTTCTTGATTTAAATTGAAAATGATTTCCATTCAGTATGGTCTCTATCATCTATAGAATAACAGAAAACAGCAATCGATAGAAATAGGCATTCAAACATCTATGGAATACCTGCAAAGTTTTGATAGAAAAAGGCGGGAGAAGCAGCCGGAAAAACTTTACACCTTGGGGATTTCGCCTATACAAATAGGCACTTACCTGAATATACACATAAACATAAAGCCAAGAAAAAATGAAAGAGGTTATCTTATGTACCCGAACTTTAACCCTTATCCTCCTGCTTCAAGTTATATACAAGAAGACATGCACGACCCTTACCGTCCGTACTATGAACAGAGAATTTATGAGCCTTATGAAGGCCAGATTATTACAGCTCCGGCGAATACGAGATTCTGGCGCAGAGGCACTGAGGTTTTCCTTCACTCATCAGCAATTGATCCTTCCGGCCGGGAAATGCTTTATATCGTCTATCCGATCAGACGGCAGAACAATGTCTGCAGCCTGCGGGCCGTAGCGATATCAGCCAATGAATACAGAGGCATGCAGAGACACGGATTTTAAAAAAGAGGCCTTTTCATTGATGATAAGCCTCTTTTAAACATGAATGGTTAAGAATTTTTTGGTTGCCTGATTCTGTTTTTCGGATGCACGATACTCGGCCTCACTTTCCCCCCCGGAACGGATGTGCGCACAAGAACATGCCAAAACGCTTTTCCGTTAAACGGGAGAAGCGGCCAAAGATACGGCGTTCTCAATGAACGGATGGAGGCCATCACAATGGTTAATATCGTTAGTCCGATGACAAACCCCTCCACCTTAAAGATGGCAACTAAAATGAGCATAAAGAGCTTTACCATTTTATTCGCCAAGCTCAGCTCATAGCTCGGGGTTGTATATGCACCGATTGCCGACAAGGAGACGTATAAAATGACTTCCGGGGAAAACAATCCGACATCGATGGCTATGTCACCGATCAACACGGCGGCTATCAAGCCCATGGCAGTGGAAAGCGCCGTCGGGGTATGAATAGCCGCCATTCTTAAAAATTCGACCCCGAGATCCGCCAAAAAGATTTGCATGATAATCGGTATATGGGTATCTTTGTTCAAGCCGATATATGAAAGATTTTTAGGCAGGAGCGACGGTTCAATGACAAACAGAAGCCAAAGCGGAAGCAAAAAGGTTGATGCAAAAATGCCGAAAAAGCGCACCCATCTTAAAAACGTGCCGACGGCCGGGGTCTGTCTGTATTCCTCGGCATGCTGAACGTGATGAAACAAAGTAGTCGGCGTGATAATAACGCTTGGCGATGTATCGACTATCACAATAACGTGACCTTCCAAAATGTGGCTCGCGGCAACATCGGCTCTTTCTGTAAACCTGACAAGCGGAAAAGGATTAAAGCCTTGGCCGACGAGAAATTCCTCAACTGATTTGTCAGACATCGGCAAACCGTCGATTTTCACGTTCTCAATTTCTTTTTTTAAGACCTCGACAAGACCCGAGTCTGCCACATCTTCCAAATAGCAAAGACAGATATCGGTTTTGGAGCGTTCTCCGATATGAAGCATTTTATAGCGCAGCCGTTCATCTCTGATACGCCTTCTGATAAGGGCAGTGTTGACAATAATGTTCTCTACAAACCCGTCTCTTGCCCCTCGTACGACTTTCTCGGTATCAGGCTCTTCCGGCGTTCTTCCAGGATAGCTTCTGACATCAACAATAAAAGCAAAATCCGATTCCTCTACGATGATGGCGACCAGTCCCGATAATACTTGATCAACCGCTTCATCAAGCGTTTTTGCTTTTGATACCTGCTGATTTAACAGCCTGTTTTCAACAATTTCTTCCGTGTCGCCCGTTTCTTTTTCTGCATCATTCAAGTGGACCAGTTCTCTTAAAAGGTGAATGATGTACTGTGTGTCACATAATCCGTTTACATAATAAAGCTGAACTTCACGGTCTAGGACAAAGACCTTGCGGACGCCTAGGTCAAAGCTTTCTCCCATGCCGACATACTTTTTGAAATACGCTTCATTCTTAGAAGGATCAAGGAATACTTTTGTCTTCTCTTTCTCGTTTGCCTGAGCACTCATGATACCCGCTCCTTTCTAAAATGAGCTCGACCGCTTTCATTGTGATCGGCGCACCTTTTTTCACATCGTCTTTCCTGCCCATTTTCCCGATGTCGCCGATGCCGACGACAATCGGGACATCCAGCTGATCAAGGCAATAGACTGTATCACCGCTCATGCGCTTGACATCAAATTCTTTGACACCGTGTTTATCGACTCCGTATTCTGTCAGCTCACCTTCAGCATCAATCGAGACATCGACTTTGGTCCACTCTGCGTAATGCGTCTTTGAGGCGACGGCGATGACGCCAAGGACTTCGACATCGGGATGCTGCGCCACATATTTCATCGCCGCCTCTCCCGGCCCTTCGCCTTGCAGACCGGAATCGTCGAACATCACAAACACGGGATCATAAGGCGTTTTTAAAATCATAGAGACTAGTTCTGAGCCGGTTTTGATGCTGGGATTCCCCTTTGATTGGGAAATGCAACGGCCGCCTGTCTTTTTTGCTGCATATTCAATTGCTTTGGCAGCATATACATCGCCGTCAGTGACCAAAATGACCTTGCGTTTTGCTGTCATCCTTCTTTATCCTTTCGGTTTAAAAATCACGGCAACAAGAAAAGCGAATAAAATGGCGGAAGAAATACCGGCAGATGTCAATTCAAATATTCCCATTCCGATTCCGATAAAGCCGTGTTTGTCAGCCTGATGCATTGCTCCGTGCAAAAGGGAGTGTCCGAAGCTGACGATCGGCACCGTTGCACCAGCCCCGGCAAAATCGATAAATCTGTCGTAGATGCCGAAGCCGTCCAGGATCGCTCCTGAAACGACAAAGGTGGACATAACGTGGCCCGGCGTCATTTTAAATACATCAAGCAGCAGCTGGCCGATAACACAAATTAAGCCGCCCGCAATAAATGCAATGACATACTCCATATTACCCGTTCCCCCTTTCGGATCGTTCAAACACGACGCCGTGCGCGATACATGGAATCGATTCATTTTGCTGTATGATGGTTGGGCTCAGAAGTGCTCCGGTCGCTACGACAAGCACCCTGTTGAGCCTTCCCGCTTCCATTTCTTTAAAGATATGGGCAAATGTAACGACAGCCGAACAAGCGCAGCCGCTTCCTCCTGCAAATACCTGCTGATCAGGGGTATAGATCATCAGCCCGCAATCATTATGTTTCGTCCCGATGTTGATCCCTTCTTCTTTTAAAAGGTCCTTGACAATCGGGCTGCCGACGCCCGAGAGATCTCCAGTCAAAATTAAATCATAATCATCAGGGGTGCGCCCCAGGTCTTGCAAATGCTGTTTAATCGTATCCGCAGCGGCAGGCGCCATTGCCGATCCCATGTCCTGTGAATCTGTGATTCCGAGATCAATGACTCTCCCGACTGTTGCGCTAGTGATTTGAATTCCGCTTGGCTGCTGGCTGAGCACAACCGCCCCGCTTCCGGTTACGGTCGAAGTCGCGGTGTCCGGTTTTTGCCCGCCGTATTCTGTCGGATAGCGAAATTGCCTTTCAGCCGTCGCATTATGGCTGCTTGTCGCCGCCAGCGCACGTTTTGCAAAGCCTCCGTCAATCAATGCCGAACTGATGGCGATCGATTCCATCGAAGTCGAGCATGCCCCAAACAAGCAAAGAAAAGGAATTTTTAAGTGCCTCGCCACATAATTGGCTGTGACATTTTGATTGAGCAGGTCGCCTGCTAAAAATATATCGATGTCTTCTTTTTTAAGATTTTGTTTGGACAATGCACTCTGAATCGCATCCTCCATCAATTTGCGCTCAGCCATCTCCCAGTTTTTCTGGTTGCAGTGCATTTCATCATATGTCTTATCAAATAAATGTCCTAAAGGACCTTGCTTTTCCTTGGGGCCGACCGCTGTTCCGCTCGAATTAACAAACAGCGGATTTTGGAACTCCCATGTTTGTTTTCCCTTAATTTTCATGATGTTTTCCTCCTAAAACAGCTTGTCAAAAGCATAGCGGATCATTCCTACAATATAAGCGGCCACGACACCGAAGACGATGACATTTCCGGCCAGCTTAAACATATTCGTTCCCACTCCGAGGACGTATCCTTCGCTTTTGTGCTCGAGCGCTGCACTCGTCATGCTATTGGCAAACCCTGTAACCGGTACGGCCGAACCCGCGCCTGCAAACTGTCCGATCCTGTCGTAGACGCCCAGCCCTGTCAAAAGAGCCGATAATAAGATAAGAGTGGCAACCGTAGGGTTTCCCGCCGTTTTTTCATCAAAATGAAATACGGCCATATAAAAATTTTGAAACGCCTGACCGATCGTGCAGATCAGCCCCCCGACAAGAAAAGCTTTTACACAATTGAGGAAGTAAGGCGGGGAAGGCTGGTACACCTTTACTTTTGACTGATAATTATCTTTTAAACCTGACATCATAATCCTCCTTTTATGACAGATGAACAAAAATAAGCCATTGAAACAGCGATCCGAGAATCTTTCCGAAAACGATGGCCATCAAAAGAATTAATATCCTGTCTCCCATGCCGATTCGCTTTGCCAAAATCGGCAATACATTCAGCACCTCTGTAAGCGCCGCCGCAAGCATTCCGATAAAGACGCCCGCCAGAAGACCGATTGGAATCAGCACCCATTTCGATAAAAAAAACCGGCTTAAATTCAGCGATTCCCATCCTCCGAAAACTGCGCCCAAAATGACAGCCCATTCGTACGCCTGGATAAACGCCCCCGTTTTGGTGAGCTGAGTCAGCCTCGGGATAATGCCAAGCACCGTGAGGAAAGCGACAAATCCCGATCCTACTGCGACGCCTCCTGCAAGGCCGAGAAAGATGATAAACAGCGTGCTAATGATCATGAATATCTTTTGTCGTTTCTTTATTTTCGTTCATGGCCACATATTGATCCAAATCGAGCTGATATTTGAACATCTCAACTTCAAGGGGGCTTGGTTCCTCGTTAAAGCGTTTTTTAAATAAGTGATTAAAAAACAAAATCATGCCCAGCCCCAGTCCAATGCTGTACGGAACTTGCAGAAGGTAAGGATAGCGGTTTACTTTTCCCGTCACCATTTCATAGAGCAGGATGTGCACTTCCCTCATGCTGACATCTTCATGAAAGTTCATCACGGCAAGACCTGCCCCGACAAACAAAAGCAGCCAGACAGAGATGAACAGAACAGGAGATAAGCCTCGTTTTGGATATTGGATCTCCACGATGGTTTCGGAACCGCCGACGGTCTGGACATCAAGGTCTGGAAACGATTTATGTATAGTTTCAATAACCTTCATTACATCCAATACGACCATGCTTTGATCCGATTTGCTTACCTGGTACACAGGCAGCTGTTCAAGCTTTTCTTTAAACCGGCGATCCCCCGCCACCTGTGCGAGATGTCCGAGTCTGATCAATTCATCTGGATCTGCCTCGAGCCGGTGGCGAAGTCTAATAAAAACTTGACGTTCCATCTGGATCACTTCCTATATGATGGTTATAGTTGTAGTATGAGGTTGATCTCATTTATCATTCAGCGAGCTGTGAAAGACCATAAATTACCACACGCGGAAAAAGCCGGCTCGTCAAGCGAGTCCGGCTTCAACCGATCAGCGGTATTTAGAAGCTGAGGCTGCCGTTTTTGGCAGTCTCAGTTTTCTGAATGGTCCATCTCGTTTTTGATCTGCTTTAAGATTTTTTTCTCAAGCCTTGAGACTTGGACTTGCGAGATGCCGAGTCGATCGGCTACTTCAGATTGCGTCTTGTCCTTGTAGTATCGTAAATAAACGATCAGCTTTTCCCGTTCATCCAGGTCTTTGATGGCTTCCTTCAGAGCGATTTTATCGAACCATTTGTCCTCAGACTGATCGGCGATCTGGTCGAGAAGTGTAATCGGATCTCCGTCGTTTTCATAAACGGTTTCATGAATGGACGAAGGAGAGCGAACCGCTTCCTGGGCCATCACGACCTCTTCAGAACTGATGTCCAGATGGTCGGCGATTTCCTGTATGGTCGGAATCCGCCCGTTTGACTTTGAAAGCTCGTCTTTTGCCCTTCTGATTTTATTGCCGAGTTCCTTTAGCGATCGGCTGACTTTAACTGTCCCGTCATCCCTGATAAACCGCTGAATTTCTCCGATGATCATCGGAACGGCATAGGTGGAAAATCGTACATCATAGGACAGATCGAATTTGTCAACCGATTTCAAGAGCCCGATGCAGCCGATTTGGAAAAGATCATCAGGTTCATAGCCCCTGTTCAAAAAACGCTGAACGACAGACCAAACAAGACGCATGTTTTTTTCTATGAGGAGGTCCCTTGCTCTTTGATCGCCGTTCTGGCTGTTTTTTATGAGTTCTTTAACCTCATGGTCTTTAAGCTGAGTGTTCTGGTTTTCTTTTTTAACCTCCACATCCATAACAAATCTCCCTTAATTGCAAAGCGCTTTGCTTTTTGATAAGTGCTTTGTTAAGTGTATTGTGGTTCCCATCTCAGGTGAGGAATCTATCGTGATATCATCCATGAAATTTTCCATAATTGTAAATCCCATTCCAGACCTTTCAAGTTCAGGCTTTGTCGTGAACAGCGGTTCGCGAGCCTCCTCCAAGTCCGTGATGCCGATTCCTTCATCACGAATCGTTAAAAAGACGATATGGTCTTCAAGGGTAACGGAAATATATACATTCCCTTCCCCGGAGTTTTCATAGCCGTGGATGATCGCGTTCGTCACCGCTTCTGACACAACCGTTTTAATTTCGGTCAATTCATCCATTGTCGGGTCTAGCTGTGCGATGAAAGCGGCAACTGTCACCCGGGCAAATGATTCATTTTGGCTGAGCGCTGAAAACTGAATGTTCATTTCATTTTTCATGACGCCACCCCCAGTGTTTCCAGAGCATGCTGCTCTGATTGTTCAAGACGGATGATTTTAAACAGACCCGACATATCAAATAGGCGTTTGACGGCAGGAGAAATCGCACAGACGATCATTTCTCCGCCCAGCTGCTTAATTTCCTTATATCTGCCCAGCACGACGCCAAGTCCTGAACTGTCCATAAACGAAAGGTCTTCAAGATTCAAGACAATGTGGCAAATGTCGTACTGTTCCAAATGATCACTGACTTGTTTTCTCAAGGTTTCAGCTGTATGGTGATCAAGTTCACCTGTTAACCGAACGCAAAGCACGGATTCTTTGACGTTAAAATCGATTCCGAGGCTCATCCTCATTCCTCCTTGATTTAAATCGGATAATGAGTGTTTCGATTTAAACTTTATAAATTCCTTCACCATGACAAAACTAGTGATCGTTCGGCATTATTCACTCCACTTTGTCCAATTTGTCATCGTCCGTTTAAACAATGTCCACATCCCCGCTTTATCCATGTCTTTTTCTGCGACAAGAGGGCTTTCATGCAGCACCTTCCCATCCTTTTTCAATACGAGCGTCCCGAGCTCGGTGCCTTTTTTGACAGGAGCATGGATATCTTCTTTCTGTTTGATCTCTTTTTTGACAGATTCCATATTTTCACCTTTTTTCGTCAAAAGAGAAATTGGTTCTGATGTCACGAGATTGATTTTCTGATGGCGGCCTTTATTGACCTTTAATTCTGAAATGACTTCATTACGCTTATACATCGGATGTGTTTCATATTGGCTGAACGCGTAATCAAGCATTTTGGTGATTTGCGTATTCCGTTCCTTCGGTGTGCTGGCGCCGAATACGACGGCGATCACGCGCATGTTTCCTTTTTTCGCCGAAGCCGTCAAACAGTACTTGGCTTCATTTGTAAATCCTGTTTTGACCCCGTCGACTCCCGGATAAAATTTGATCAGCCTGTTTGTATTGACAAGCCAGAATTTTTTATCGGTATTTTCTCTCAGATAGTCTTCATACGTTCCCGTAAACTTCGTGATTCTTTCATATTTTAAGAGCTCTTTCGCCATGAGGGCCATGTCGTAGGCTGTGCTGTAATGTCCTTCTTCAGGGAGCCCCGTCGTGTTTTTAAAGGATGTATCTTTCAGACCAAGCTCAGCTGCTTTTTCATTCATCCTTTTGACAAACTCCTCTTCAGATCCGGCAATGTGCTCTGCCATCGCAACAGAAGCATCGTTTCCAGATCCGATGGCGATCCCTTTTAACATCTCTTCAACGGTCATTTCTTCGCCTGGTTCAAGAAAGATCTGTGAACCGCCCATTGATGCAGCGTACTCGCTTGTTCTGACTTTATCTTTCATTTGAATCTTGCCTTTATCAAGGGCTTCCATGACAAGCAGCATGGTCATCACCTTTGTCATGCTGGCCGGGGGAAGCTTCTCATGGCTGTTTTTGTCATACATCACCTTTCCGGTGTCCCGCTCGATCAGAACGGCAGATTTCGCTTCATGAGCAAGCTCAGAGGATTTCTTTTCACTTTCTTTCGCAAACGCGGATGGCGCTGTCATAAGGATTATCGTAAAAATCAGCAATTTGGATAAATGACGTTTCATCACCCAGACCTCCATTTCGTAATCCTTTCTATTTTTTCCAAATTAAATGGATTTATACGGATCAATTGGAAAAAATTCCTCGTAAAACATAAAAGAAAAAGCCAATGTAAGCTCTGGCTTGAACTTACATTGGCTTATATTGGCGGTTTATCCGATTTAACCGATTTTCGCTACTGCTGATTTGACAAATCGCAAAAAGTCGGATTTCACTTTTTCGGTTACTTCCATGACTTCATCATGTGACAGCGGCTGATCCAAGATCCCGGCTGCCGCATTTGAAATGCAGGAGATGCCGAGCACCCGAAGCCCTGAATGCCTTGCGACAATCACTTCAGGAACGGTTGACATTCCGACGGCGTCAGTACCGATCGTTCTGAGAAAACGGACCTCTGCCGGTGTTTCATATGACGGACCGGAAACCGCTGTATACACGCCTTCTTGCACGCTGATGTTCAATTCTTCGGCCGTTTGTTTCGCCAGATGACGAAGTTCTTTATCATAAGCGGACGACATGTCTGGAAATCTGACGCCAAGCGCTGAATCATTCGGACCGATCAGCGGGTTTGTTCCCATATAGTTGATGTGATCTGAGATGACCATCAAGTCGCCGGGACGGAAAGACTCATTCACGCCCCCTGCAGCATTCGTGACGATTAAAGTCGAGACGCCAAGCTCTTTCATCACCCTGACAGGGAATGTAACCTTATCGAGCGAATAGCCTTCATAAAAATGAAAACGGCCTTGCATCGCAATGACTTGAACATTTTCAAGTCTGCCGATGACAAGCTGCCCGGCGTGGCCTTCGACAGTAGAGACCGGAAAGTCGGGGATATCTTCGTATTTAATGTGAACGGCTTCTTGAATTTCTTCAGCGAGCACACCGAGGCCTGACCCCAAAATCAAGCCGACTGCCGGTTTGTGTTCTGTCTTGCTTTTGACATATTGAGCGGCATTTGCAATCATCTGTTTCACGTCGTTTCCTCCTATTTAAGCAGGGATAAAAAGCTTTTTCCGTAATTCGGCATTTTCGTTTTAAAATTGTCGGCGATCGTCGCTCCGATATCCGCAAATGTATCAGCGAGCGGAAGTTCTGCCGCGTTTTCATGTTTTTTGCTGTAAACGAGGAGCGGAACATATTCCCTTGTATGATCCGTTCCGTGGTGAATAGGATCATTTCCATGATCGGCGGTGATGATGAGCAAATCATCCTCCCGCATTTTTTCAAATACCTCCGGAAGCCTTGCATCGAATTCTTCAAGCGCTTTCCCGTACCCTTCAGGATCGCGGCGGTGTCCGAACAGCGCGTCAAAATCAACGAGGTTCACAAAGCTGATGCCTGTAAAGTCCTGGTCAAGCGTTTGAATCAGTTTGTCCATCCCATCCATGTTCGATGTTGTTCTGAGCGATTCGGTAATTCCTTCGCCGTCGTAGATATCGGAGATTTTTCCGATGGCTATGACATCTAAGCTGTCATCTTTCAGTTCATTCATCACGGTTCTGTCAAACGGTTTTAGCGCGTAGTCATGCCGGTTCGGCGTCCGTTTAAATTCGCCCGGCTTTCCGACAAACGGCCGTGCAATGACGCGTCCGACCATATATTTTTCATCAAGGGTGAGCTCGCGCGCGATTTCACAGATCTTGTAGAGTTCTTCAAGAGGCACCACTTCTTCATGTGCAGCAATCTGCAAAACGGAGTCGGCTGACGTGTAGACGATAAGCGCACCGGTTTCCATATGTTCTGCTCCAAGTTCATCCAATATCGCTGTACCTGAAGCAGGCTTGTTTCCAATCACTTTTCTTCCTGATCTCTTTTCAAGCTCATTGATCAATTCGTCTGGAAAACCTTCGGGGAATACCCGGAATGGTTTGTCTATGTAAAGCCCCATGATTTCCCAATGGCCGGTCATCGTATCTTTTCCATTTGAGGCTTCTTTCATTTTGCCATAATAGGCAAGCGGCTGGTCTGTCTCTTGCACTCCTTTGATTTCACGGATGTTGCTGAGCCCGAGCTTCGCCATGTTCGGCAGGCTGATGCCCCCCATATGTTCGGCAATGTGGCCCAATGTATCCGCGCCTTTGTCATTAAACTTTTCAGCGTCGGGCGCTTCGCCGATACCGACAGAATCCATAACGATTAAAAACACGCGGTTGTAATGATATGCAGGCATTTGATGGCCTCCTTTTTTTCTTTCATATGATTGATCTTTAGGCTGTCACATTTGGCATAAAAAAACCAAAATACCGCTATTAGCCAAGTATAAACCGTTTACACAACGGTTGACAATACGAACGGAAATAGTGAGAAACTTCCCGCAATTTAAGCATGTCACATCTCTTTGCCGGCAAATGAAAAACCGCGCTTTGGCTTCGCGCGGCCTATGCCCGGGGATGATACTGCTTATAGACGTCTTTCAGCCTCGTTTTCGTCACATGTGTATAGATTTGCGTCGTCGAAATGTCGGCATGGCCGAGCATTTCCTGAACGGCCCGGAGATCGGCTCCGTTTTCCAAAAGATGCGTCGCAAATGAGTGCCTTAATGTATGGGGAGTCAGCTCTTTTTTGATCCCCGCTTCCAAGGCGATTTTCTTTAAGTTTTTCCAAAATCCCTGACGGCTGATCTGTCTGCCGTGGTGATTCAGAAACAGAGCGTCCTCTGTGTTTTTCTTAAGCAGCTTGGCCCTCGCCTTTGAGAGATATTCTCCGACCGCATGGGATGCCGCTTCGCCAAGCGGGACGATTCGCTCTTTTCTTCCCTTTCCGAAGCAGCGGATAAACCCCATGGACAAGTGGACGTCAGACAGCTTCAATTCGATCATCTCGCTGACGCGAATCCCCGTCGCATACAATAATTCCAGCATCGCTTTATCCCGGTAGCCGAACGGACTGGTCAGCTTCGGGGTGTCCAGAAGGGTTTCCACCTCCTGCAATGACAAAACTTTCGGAAGCGTCCGCTCCGTTTTTTGTGATTCAATATGGACGGACGGATCTTGAGCCGTCACTTTTTCTCTCAGCAGAAACTGGTGAAAGGCGCGGATGGAAGCAAGATGTCTGGCGATTGTTTTTCCGGATTTTCCGGCGTCTTTCAAATGCTTTAAAAACTGGATGATGTGCAGCCTCGTCACTTGATTGAGAGAATCCAGACCTTCTGTTTTCTCTAAATAGGCGGCATAGCTGTTCAAATCCCGTTCATAGCTCACAACCGTGTTATGGGACAGCCCCCGTTCAACAACGGCATAGTGGATAAAATCTTTAATATGAACTTTCACGCTATCCTACTCCCCGTTCAAATAAAAAAAGATTAACCGGTCAAACCAGCTGCCCTGTTCGTCCCCTTCCATCGAGGCGACCTTAAGGGCGGCTCCTTCAGGTTTATCATACCGATGATAGTCTTCATACTCAGAATTTATCCATATCATAGCATAATAAAACAAGACGGTAAAACCGGTAAACAGCACAAACACCTTGATCATATCGCCAGCCGTTTTCAGCATTTTCATCACTGTTTTCACCGTCCCTTCTTTTGATTCAATTACTAAAACTTATGCCAAATGAGACAAGTTTTATACGTGTGAATCAAAAAAGAACCCGCTCAAGCAATGAAAGGGTTCTCTCTAATCCGGTCTATTCCGCTTCTTTTTCCTGGCAGTTATGGCAGATGCCATGAAATGTCAGCCTGTGGTCTTTTATTTTAAATTTCCAATCCTTTTCAATGATATCTTCAACATCTTCAAGCAAGTCTTCTTCAATTTCAACGACTGATCCGCATTCCATGCACACTAAATGGTGATGGAAATGGGCAGCTCCTTCTTTGCGGAGGTCATATCTTGACACACCGTCGCCAAAGTTGATTTTATCCACTACTTTTAGTTCAGTTAACAATTCAAGAGTCCGATATACCGTTGCAAGACCAATCTCAGGAGATTTCTCTTTTACGAGGAGGTATACATCTTCTGCGCTTAAATGGTCTTCCTCATTCTCAAGCAGCACCCTTACAGTAGCCTCGCGCTGAGGGGTGAGTTTATAGCTGGAAGAATGCAATTGTTTTTTAATTCGATCAATACGGTTTTCCATTGGCTTTCCCTCCTACGCCGCATTACCTAGCTTATTATAACAAAACGAGCGCAGAGAGCCAACTATAATCATTATAAATTGATAAACAAAATGAATATCTTTTAATAATCATTTTAAATTAATGCTGTTTCGGCAATATATAATCTGTCAGTTTTTCCATAAACAGCGGTGAAAGATAAGCTTCTATGAAAGAGGATGCAAGAGCCATTGCGAGAATCAGGACGAGTACGAACGCATACCTTCCGAACCATTGTATCGGCGCTTCCGACAGGCTGCGTTTGACAAAGAGCTGGCGGATGAGCCTTAGTGAAAAAGCAATTGCACATGTGCCCATGATCAGGTAAGCCGGGATCAACAGGACATTCTGCGGGAGCACGGATACAAAAGACAGAAGAAAACCGTTGATTCCCATTTGATTGACTAAAAAACCGACTGTAAATCCGACGACGATCCCTTTTAAAAAGACCATGATAAAAATGACGGGCAGCCCGATGATCGAGATGCCGAGAATCCACATTAAACCTAAATATTTCATATTATGAAGAAAGCTCTGCCCAAACATTTCCTTTGAGCCTGCCGCTTTCCCCTCTGATAGCTGTCCAAAAAATCGGTTTAAATAATAAAATAAATCTTCTTTTTGGCTGATCGTCATACTGTTGACGATCACCGCGCCGAAAATCACACCCATTAAAAATAACACAGAAACAAATAAATAGATCGACAGATGGTCTTTCATATGCTGAAATATCAGTTCTTTCATTGTGGGCTTCCGCATGTACCTTCCTCCCAGGCGTGCTTTTGATTTTAATAGATTGTATGAGAGAAAAGAGAGCGGCATGACTTTTTTTAAAAAAAGGAAGGCGCCCGTAAAAAGCGCCTCCCTAACAGCTTCATGACTCTCTATTTTCCAAAGACTGTTCCTTGTCTATATTCGCCGTCTTATTGGCAGCCATCACAAACGGAAGATAGATTACCGTGGAAATGGCGAGACAGAGAAACCCGACAGCAAGCGCGATCCAGTTCCCTCCTGTGCCGAGAAACGGAATCAGCGGACCTGGAGTCGTCCACGGAACGGCATAGGCGATCGGCGGAATGATCTGAAATTTGATAAACAAATACCCGACGACCGTATTCACTGCCGGCACGATGATAAAGGGGATCATAAAGATGGGGTTCAACACGACCGGCAGCCCGAAAATGACGGGTTCATTAATATTAAATATGCCCGGACCGATCGAGAGCTTGCCGATGTCTTTATAATCGCGGCGCTTTGAAGCGATAAAGATCGCAATCAAGAGCCCAAGCGTCATACCTGAGCCCCCGTAATTCGCAAATGCGTCATTGAGGGCCCACGTTTCCGGGAAAGGAGCATTCCAGGCAGACCCCGTCTTCGCCACAAAAGCGAGATTTTCAAGGTTGGCTTCAGCAAAAATCGTCTCTCTGATGGCGGCTATCGTATTAGGGCCATGAATGCCGAACAGCCATAAAAAATTGGCGACGATGCCGAGAAAGACAACCGTAAAAATATTTGTCCCCATATCTCTTAAAGGCGCTTGCAAAACGGTATAAATCAGTTCATGAAGTCCATTTTTCGTCAAGGACATCAGCGCAAAGCTCAAAATGGCAAAGCCGATGGTGATGAAGATAATCGGGAACAGAACTTTAAACGTCCGGGCAACTGCTGGCGGCACCTGCGGTGGCATATGAATCTGCAGACGCTTCGCGTTTGAGAGCCTGCTGAACACTTCACCGACAATGATGCCGATGATTAAAGCGACAAACAGCCCTTGAGCCCCGAGCCATTTCATCGCTAAAAAGCTCTCGTTTTCGATCAGGCGATACGGCGAATAAATAATGAAGTAGCAGGAGACAGCCGTCAAACCTGCCAAAAGTTCGTCGGCTTTCATTGAGATGGCTAAATTGCGCGCAACAAGAAACACGACAAATATGGACATAATCTCAAGCGATCCCCGCAACACAGGAGTGAAGACCGCCTGATAATCGGCCAAATTCAGAAACAGTTTGTCAAGGAATAAGATGTTAGCGATAAACCCGTCCGGCGATAGGATGGCAAAGTTTAACAAGATGATGATAGATCCTGCCATAATAATCGGAAATGATAAAATAAAAGCATCTCTAATCGCACATATGTGCCGCTGTGAATTCAGCTTTGCCGCAACCGGAACTAAAAACCTCTCAACGGTCCGTTCAAATTTCTCCATGAATCCGCTCAAAACTGACCTCCCCCTTTTATTTTATAAGCTGCAAAGCTGTCTCCAGCACGGCTTCGCCGTTCATTGTTCCGTAGCTGCGCATATCGATCACTTCAACCGGAATGTCTCCCGCGATTGATTCAACCTGGGATTTTTGATACCTGACTTGCGGACCTAACAGAATGACATCCGCTTCAGAGGCGACACTTCCCGCTTCAGAAACAGGCAATGCGATGATTTCGACATCTTCCTTCATCACCTCTGCATGTTTTTTCATTCTGCTGACAAGCAGACTCGTCGACATACCTGCGGCACAAACCAATACTATTTTTTTCAATTTTCAAGTCCCTCCTCATGTTTTTAGCTGCCGGCTACCCACTTCAGAAAACGCTTTCATTATATTTCAGGAAAGCGTCATCCCGGTCTTTTATCCTATGAAGGAAATAGACAACTGTTTCATAAAAAGCTAATATTTTTGTTTCGGCTTTTTCACTGACCCTTCTGTCTTAGCCAGCCTCCATAAACGCCGAAAAAAATTGTTTAGTTTGTCTGAAAGTTATCATTGCTGGGAGCTGACATGAAAGGAGAAAATATACTCAGCAACAAAGATTTAATGCCTTTAGCGCCTAAGGAGCGCACCTGGCAAGCGAGCAATTTTGCATCGATTCGGACAGGTCACATCCATAATACCCCAGACTGTACAAAGGTAGGCGGGTTCATTCCGATCGGGCTCTCGCCATGGCAGATATTAGGCATTATCGCCGCCGCTTCACTCGTGCTCTGCATCACCCTTGCGCTAAAATGGCGATGTTTAGGCGAAATACGGCGTTCCTTTTCCCGGATTGATCAGATCTTCTTTCGCCATTTACGGGGCTAATATCCCGGCGTTTCTTCACGGTTTTGCCGCTGTCATGCGGTTTGGTTTGGCATTCAAACTTTTGCGGGAAGTACGGCGGATGAACATCCTGCTTTTAAATGTGTGGAGCGGCTTGAAAGACATAGGCGGGGAATTGGAACCTGTTTAGCCTTCATTTATCAGGCCTTTTATCATTTATTTTCTTTTGGGCACCTCCTCGTCCTTCACCCCGGCATGGAGCCGACTCGAAAACTTGAAGTCTGGGCTGGTCCCCTTGTTTATCTCGTCTTGGCGGCATGGTCTGGCGGGCGCTCGATATCGCAGGAGGCATCGGCCCGATTAATTCACATCCGGGAATTTTATCAGATGGAAATGGACAGCGAATCGAATGTTGATCGCTGTTCGTTATTTTTTCTATATAGATGGATGATGCGGAAGTTAAAGTATATGATAGACTCCTATTGGTGCCGCTTTTTTTGAATGAATATCACTATGAATGGAGTATACCCTGATAATGAAAAAACGCTTTTATGTAAAAGGAATGAGCTTCACTGTCAGACCCGCCCTTGAACAAGATGCAAAAGAATTGTCTGCTTTAAGATTGCAAATTGATGGCGAGACAGAACATTTAGATAGAGAAAAGGGAGAAGCTTTTATAGATGCAAAAGGTTTTGAAGAGCTGATTAAAAAAGACCGTGAACATCAAAGAAGCTTCTTTTTAGTAGCGGCTGTTCACGACCGGATTGTCGGATTTTCAAGATGTGAAGGCAATGAGTTAAAACGCACCTCTCATAAAATAGAGTTTGGCGTATGCGTATTAAAAGATGTTTGGGGATACAGCATTGGAAGAAACCTTTTAAAAGAATCTATTTTTTGGGCTGATTCCACCGGAATAAAAAAAATGACGCTGTGTGTTTTAGAAACAAATGAGAGAGCGATCAAACTGTATCAACAGCAAGGCTTTGAAATAGAAGGCATCTTAAAAAAAGACAAGCTCCTTTCTGACGGCAAGTACTATAACACGATTGTGATGGGAAGATGTCATGAATGAAGTCATATGATGATAGCCAAAATACCCGGAGGGAATCCGTATGAATCCGATACTGTTGGATTTTCCGGACAGCTTTAAAACCGAGCGTCTTTTTCTCCGCGGGCAGACGACGGAGCGGCCGTGATGATGCCATTCGAACATCTTTGCCTGTGCTTAAATCCTGGATGCTATTTGCCAGAGAGCTTCCAACGGCGGAAGAAACTGAAATCAACGCCAGACAGGCGCAGGCTGATTTTATTTTGCGGAAAGACCTGAGGATGCGTATCTTCCATAAAGAAACAGGGGAATGGATCGGGTGCACCGGCCTTCTCCGGATGAAATGGGAAGCGAAACGGTTTCAAATCGGCTATTGGTGCCATTTCGAATTTGCGGGACAGGGATATATGACAGAAGCGCTGCAAGGGCTTATTGATTTCGCCAGACGACATCTCAATACAAAACGGCTTGAAATATGCTGTGACAGCCTGAATCTGAAAAGCAGAAAAATGGCTGAGCGCCTCGGTTTTCAGCTCGAAGCGGTTTTACGGAATACAGGGATACTTGTATATACGCAGCCATTTTTTAGCCTGCCCGCACTTAACAGATGAAGGAGTGAATCTATTTTTTTATGGTTTTCGCCAATAGACTGAATAAGGGTCGATCGGAACAAGTACAGACTCATCAAGGTGATGTTCTTTAAGGAAATCAAGCACAGCCGCGCGGCATCCCTTTAGCGTGAAATCATCAATAATGACAAAACCGCCCTTTGATACTTTATCATATAAGTTTGAGAGGCTATCCATTGTTGATTCATACATATCGCCGTCAAGCCGTAAAATGGCGAGTTGATCAATAGGAGCGTCAGGCAGCGTGTCCTTAAACCAACCCTTCAAAAATTGAACGTTCTCATCGAGCAAATCGTACTTTTTAAAGTTATTTTGCACTTCCTCAAGTGACACTTTCAGAAAATCAACCTTATAGTGGCGGTCTCCTATGTCCTGAGGATATTTTTCGATGTTTGGCGCCGGCAGACCGTCGAATGAATCGGCCGCCCATACTGTGCGGTCATCGACTTCATGTACTTTCAAGAAGCCTTTCATAAAGATACAAGCACCGCCCCGCCATACACCTGTTTCAATAAAGTCTCCCGCGATGTTTTCTTTTAAAACCGTTTCCATACACATTTGCAAATTGTCCATGCGCACACGACCGATCATACTGTGTGCAATTGGCGGCTTATCTATTCCCGCTCTGCGGGACTCGGGATCAGGAATCACATAGCGGACGATTCTTAAATTGTTTAATCCGATTTGTTTTTGCAGTGACTCCGGGACCGGTGCAGAAATTGGGAAATATCTTTCATGCTCCTGCCAAATTTCAAACAGGATCGCTTTCTTTAATAACTCCAAATACATTTGCTTAGCCTGTTCCATATCATTAAAAGCCTCCTGTGCTCAACATTTTCTTTAGCATCTTATGAGCGATACGAATGACAGGTTCTGGTTATTCAATCCAAAAACCCCCTTTTATTCCAAAGGGGGTTTCTTATTTCAGTTTTCCGTTCAAGGAGTCTTGACCATGTCAACATGTGGAATGCCGTCTTCCAAATAGACTTCTGATACTTCCTTAAATCCGAATAAACCGTAAAAAGAGCGCAGATAGTCCTGGGCGCTGATCTTGACCGCCGTCTCTCCCCATTCGCTTTCCAAAAAGCCGAGCGCTTTTTCAAGAAGCGTCTTTGCCCAGCCCTTGCCTCTGTCCTGTTTGCGGACGATCACCCGGCCGATTGACGCCTCCTTACCAACCACACCGCTTGAAAACAGCCTGCAATACGCCGAGATTTCTCCTTCTTGATCTAAAAATAAATGATGCGCCTTTTCATCCATATCATCAAGCTCTTGATATGGACAGTTTTGTTCGACGATAAAGACGTCTATTCTCAGCTTTATGATTCGATATAGCTCTTCTTTAGATAATTCCTCATACGATTTCAGTTTCCACTCCATCCCTTTTCTTCAGCCCCTTTTACTTCTGTACTTTTCCGTAGGTCCCGCCTCCTCCGGCTTTTAATTGCATGTCTCCTTTTCTCGCCTTGATAAGGAGCTCTGCCGTTTGCGGCCGAAGCATGCCAAGAAGGTCGTCTTCCTTCACATGATGAAGAATGTTCATCTCAGTTCCAAATGCCTGCTTCAGCTTCTGAATCGTTTTCGGTCCGATGCCCGGTATCAGCTGAAGCGGCACCTGGTGGACGTATGGCGGCCGTTGGACAGGGCTTATGTCTTGATCGTAGAGCTCTTTTAAACGGGTGCTGACCCCTTTTGTAAATTTTGAGCTGCCGCACGTTTTGCATGTCGTGTCCTCATTTTCTTTCAGACGGCCGCATTTTTCACAAGCGGTCTGATAATACTTGCCCAGCAGCGGATTCATCCCATAATTGGCGGAAATGCCGCGGCCAGCTTCGCCTTTTAAAGCGAGCGAGAATTCTTTAAAGCTCGCATGCTTGAGCAGCAGTTGATTATATTCCCTGCCGATTTTCCCAAGAGAATGGGCGTCCGAATTGGTCAGAAAAGCGTAAGGATTCAGTTCTGCCACATGTGACGCCATATCCGTGTCACTGCTCAGCCCAAGTTCGACCGCGTCAATCATCGGCTCGTCAAACACCTCTTTCAAGGAAAACTTGACGCCTTTTCCATACAGGCTTTTATGCGGGGTGAAAATGTGGGCGGGAATAAATAGCCCTCCGAGTTCTTTGACTTTCTGCTGAAGCCGGATCCCCGTCTCATAGATGCGCTGTGAGCTGAGATGTATATTTGTCACTCTTTCGGAAAGCCATGCAGAGAATCGCTTCATTTTGTCGATCGTCGGCATAAATGCCAAGACGTGAATCGGACCCCGGCACCTGTCATCATAAATTTCCAATTCGGCCCCGCACAGCAGAACGGTTTCTTTATATTTGATTCCGCCGTCCTCAAGCTCTGTATAACGGCCTGTTGAGATCCCTTTTTCAATTTCGGCCAGCACCTCGGGCGAATGGCAGTCAATAATGCCGATCAGCCCCATCCCTTTGTGTTCGCTTGCTTCAATTAAAATCTCATCAAGCATCAATGTTTTCGCCGCCGTTATTTTAACAGGCCTTCCTGATTCGGTTTGCCCGATATGGATGTGCATGTCTGCGAATATTTCTTTCATTTCTTTGCTTGCATAGCTCTCTGCAGCTCCAGATACTGAATGGCATAAGCCGTCTTCGCATCATAAATATCCTGGCTTTCCATCAGCTTCAGTGCATCGGCAAGCGGCACCTCCATTACTTCTACAAATTCGTCCTCATCAAGTTCGCGCTTTTCATCAAGAGGGGTCAGCTGCTCCGCCAAATACAGATGCACCAATTCGTCGGCAAACCCCGGAGATGTATAAAAAGCGGTGATTTTTTTAAGCTCAGCCGCCGTATATCCAGTTTCTTCTTCAAGCTCCCGCAATGCAGTATATTCAGGCTTCTCCCCTTTTTCAAGCTTGCCTGCCGGAATTTCAACAATTGTCCGCTCAAGCGCCTTTCTATACTGTTTGACCAAGATGATGTTTTCGTCATCAGTCAGCGCCAGCACCGCCACAGCGCCGGGATGTTTCACAATTTCCCGCTTGCTTGTTTTACCGTTCGGGAGTTCGACATCTTCAAGGTAAAGATCAATTACCTTTCCTGAAAAGAGCTTTTCTTTTGATATGGTTTTCTCCTCTAAATGCTTCAGTTTGATCATCTCCTAAGTTCTGTTGCTGCTGTTTATCCCATACATTTTATCATACACCATGAGAGGGGGATGTCGCCATGAAGGTCTACCGTTTGCGAGACAGAATCGTGATATCGGGAAAGGCTTGGGAAATCCGCGCCAAGCTGAAGGAATACGGCCGAACATATCAATATGTGAAAGATTGGATTTCATATGAATGAAAATAAGAGCCTGCTGCTGCAAACATCCTCTCGCTTTTTCCTCAACTGTAGAAATAGCTTTGCGTTGACAAAAAATCGGACCATATCGGAATAATACTCGCGAGTAACATTACTATCGAGTATTATTTTTCAGGGGGCGATTCACTTTGGCCCGCAAAGGAAAGCCGAAAGCGATTGTTTGAAGCTGCCGCAAACGAGTTTGCGATTCGGGGATTTCACGACACCAAGGTCAGTACAATTATGAAAAGAGCAGGGCTGACACAGCCGTCCTTTTATCTTTATTTTTCAAGCAAGGATGCCATCTTCGAGGAATTGATAGCTGATTTTCACACTCATTTAAGAGAGCTGATCACATCATTCCGCTTAGAAAATGGCGACAAACGAAAAGATGTTTCAAAACGGGTATTGGCAACTGTGGAAACCGTCTTTCAGTTTCTGGCTGCGAATCCGGATTTAACCCGCATCGGTTTTTTTCTCAATCCAGAAGCTAAACAAATGAAAAGAGATGTTACGCTGGCGTTGAAGGAGAACTTAGAAGCAGAGCAGCGGTTGGGCTATTTTCGTTCCGAACTGGAAATGGAAACCGTTGCTGAATGTCTGATCGGCATGATCATACACCTTACAGATCTATACTTATTGCCCGGAATAAAAGATCCGGCCAATCTCTCAGCAGAAGTCGTTGACCTGTTGATCCATGGAATGCTGCCGAATCAGAGTATTCCCGGACAAGCCTCAGAAACGGAGTGAGATCAGATGATATCTATTTTCATGAAAGTGAGTTTGGCAGCTTTTATGTTGGCAGGAGGCGTTATAAAGGTTTTACACGTTCCATTTCAAGTAGAACACTGGCGTCATTATGACTATCCATTGTGGTTTCTTTCTGTTACAGGATGTCTCGAAATCGTTGGGGCGCTTGGCATGACAGCGGGAATTTGGAACCGGTATTTCGCTGTTGGATCAGGGGTATTGTTCTGTATTCTCATGATAGGAGCGATTCATGCCCACATGTTTCGAGCCGGCCAATCACTTTTTATGGCCGTCCCTGCTGCTTTCTGTTTCATATGCTCTATCGCCATCACGATGTGGGAGTTAATAAACTTCTAACGTATAAAGAAACAATCTTTTGGCCGGTCTTTGTTTCACAGCAAATGTCAAAGTGCCGATGAGTTGAAAACTTCGCTTCTTTGTATTACGTTCAATATACATAGAAGGAGGAGTGAGGATATGAATAAACGGACGCTTGGACAATCAGATTTAAAAGTGAGCGAAGTCGGCCTCGGCTGTATGTCTCTCGGCACGGAAAAACAGCACGCATTATCGATTGTGGATGAAGCGCTGGAGCTTGGCATCAATTATTTGGATACTGCCGACCTGTACGATTTTGGAACGAATGAAGAAATTGTCGGGGAAGCGATCAAATCGAGGCGCCATGAGATCATCCTCGCCACAAAAGCGGGAAACCGCTGGGAGGAAGGAAAGCCGGGCTGGTTTTGGGACCCTTCAAAAGCGTACATAAAGGAAGCTGTCAAGCGCAGCTTAAAGCGCCTGCAGACGGACTATATCGATCTTTACCAGCTTCACGGCGGAACGATCGAAGACAATATCGATGAAACGGTTGAAGCTTTTGAAGAATTAAAACAAGAAGGTGTCATCCGCTATTACGGAATTTCTTCGATTCGCCCGAATGTCATTAAAGAATATGCCAAAAAATCAAACATCATCACGGTGATGATGCAATACAGTCTCTTGGACCGCCGTCCCGAGGAATGGCTTTCCTCCCTTGAAGAGCGCGGGATCAGCGTGATTGCAAGGGGACCGCTCGCAAAAGGCCTTCTCACGGAAAGACCCGTCTCACAGGCGAACGCCAATATAAAGAAAAACGGCTATTTATCTTATTCTTATGACGAGCTCGTCAAGACAAAAGCGGATATCGAGAAAACGGCGCCTGATCTGACAGCAACCGAAACCGCGATGAAATACATCCTTTCCCAGCCGGCTGTCGGTGCAGTCATCCCTGGGGCGAGCAAAGTCTCTCAGCTTCGGGAAAATATCAAGTCAGTCAGCGGCCGCCGGCTGACAGAACAGGAAATCAAAGCGCTGCGTTTTTATACGAAACGCGATGTGTACACCGCCCATCGCGGCTAGGACAAAGGAAAGCACCGTCTCATTGAAACGGTGCTTTGTCATTTATATTGTCGCCAGTCGAGTCCGCTTTCATTAAGCAGTTCTTCAAAGCTTTTGTTTTTTTCCTTTTCTTTTCTCTGTTTGATGAAGCGCTCTTTCTCTCGCTCTTTTCTTTTTTCGTCTTCTTCCTTTAAGTCGCTTTTCATTTGCTGAAGCTTATGTTTCAAATCTTCGGCGAGCGCATCTTTCAACAGCTGTTTGTCCTCGTTTTTTGATTTTTTCCTTCCCACGGCACGGCCTCCGTTCTCCCTGTTTGTGATGATAGTTTATCAGGAATCGCCGGGTTCAGGCAAACCGAAGGCATGAAAGCTTTTTACGTGTTTTAAACTTTTTATGTGCTAAGATAGACTACAGAAGCTTTAGAGAAAGGAAGAAAACGAAGGATGTTCATTTGGCTTAGTGTGCTTGGAGCGGTATTGCTGTTTCTCTTTGCACTCGGAATCTTTTTTACGAATCAAATCATGTATATTAAACAGCGGACAAACCAATTCATTATTGAACGGGAAACGGCGGAAGGCCATTATGCGCAAGAGGCGTTTGAGGCTCTTCCAAAAGAAGAGATCTGCCTGCATTCTCCTTACGGATACGATATTAAAGGGTATTATGTTCACCCGCATCAGACGAAAAATACCATCATCATCTGCCACGGGGTCACAATGAATTTGCTGAATTCGATCAAATATATGAATCTATTTCTGGAGCTGGGCTGGAATGCCGTCATCTATGACCACCGAAGACACGGGATGAGCGGCGGAAAAACGACAAGCTATGGCTATTATGAAAAACATGACCTGAAAACCGTTGCGGACTGGCTGAGAGAAAAAAACGGAAAAGATGCGCTCATCGGCATTCACGGCGAATCAATGGGTGCCGTGACAACGCTCCTCTATGCGGGCATGCCGGGCGAAGACGCAGATTTTTATGTAGCTGACTGTCCGTTCGCCACATTTGAAGAACAGCTGATTTACCGCCTGAAAGAGGATTTCCGTCTTCCCGGAACATTGATTCTGCCGCTTGCTAATCTCTTTTTGAAATGGCGGGACGGCTACCGGATTCGCGATGTCTCTCCTCTGTCTGTCATCACCCGGATCAAGAAACCGGTGCTGTTCATCCACAGCAAATATGACGACTATATTCCGGCTGATTCCAGTGAAATGCTCTACGAGAAAAAGACCGGAAAGAAAAAACTGTATATCGCTGAAAAAGGGGCGCACGCAATGAGCTATACGCATAACCGGGAAGGGTATAAAAAAACGGTGCGGGACTTTCTTCAGGATATCACAGACCAGCATAAAGAAAGCGAACGGGGATAAGCCTCGTTCGCTTTTTTGATTACAGAACATCCGTAATATCGCTCATATTCTCGCCGATCCAGGCAATCGCCTTCTCAATCGTATCAAATTCCTTTGTTTCAAAGGTCATTTCATCCTGAAGAAGCCAAACATCCTTTTTGACGGATTCTGTTCCTCCGATAGACCAATGGAGAAGGCTGTATGGATGATTTTGATTTAAAAACGATACCCATGTTTTGTTTTGAGCGGTTTGTTTTAAAGATTTCACCTTTTGATTCAAAAAGAACGCCACCCTATTTTACTAAAATACTCATTCTGGGAGAAAGCATCTGGGCCGGGCTTTTCAGCATCAGCGCACCCGCTTTCTCATGATAGTCAATGGTCATCACTTCATCAAAAAAGACTTTTTGCGATGACTGGATATACATTGGAATCCCGTTTGTCTTAAGCGGTTCGCAATTCCCCGACAATTCGTCGGTCAGCCAAATGACAGGAACTCCGCTGACCGCGCACCCGCAACCCTCGGAATCATAGCGAAGCTGGATTTTTTTATCAGGATAAGCCTCTTTCGCTTGTTCAATGGCTTGTCTCGCTTGTTCGGTTATTTCAAGCTGCATGATATCATATCCTTCTTTTGTTTAGTTTACGGACATTGTATCACAGGATCAGCCGAAAGCGCATTGTTTCCCGCTTTTATACATACATATATAGAGATTCGGGGGTGGGATGATGTCTAAAAAAGTGCAGATTAAAGTGATGGACAATGGCGGATTCCGAGTCACAGGAGAAGTTGAACTGATGGATATGGAGGGAAATCCATTTCCTAAAAAAGCGGCTTTTTCGTTGTGCAGATGCGGACAATCGCTGAAAATGCCCTATTGTGACGGAAACCATAAAGGAACGTTTGACTCTTGTGTCAGGGCCTAAGAGACGCGAGCCGGGGATATCATCTATCCTCCCCGGTTTCGCCCCATTCCTCAGCCAGCCGTTCAGCCTCTTTTATTCAGTATCGACATAGCCCTTTATGATGAAGGGAAACATCTTCGCCAGCTTCATCTTCAGCTTTGCATATTCTTCCGCCCGTTTGGGATGGACATTAAATAGTCCCAAAACAGCAGATGCCGCCTGATATCACGCATTCTATCAATGATAGGTTTGGCGCTCATGCCCGGAATGGACGTGCTTCCCGATATGACGGACTTGAATGACTTCAGCTTAGTAAAGGATTTCAAGTTGTTTTTTCTTTGAAAAACTCGTCCCTCCACTCCGGCCGATAGGAGAAGACTTCAACCTATCTTGGTTCATGCAGCATAAACCTTGAGAGAACAACCCCTTTTTCAGGCTCGTATGTCTCAATCTCAGAAAACCCCAATTTTTGATACAGCGCTTTTGCCGGTTCATTGTGCGTTCCGGTCGTCACTTCAATCGATTCCGCTTCCTCTTCCATTAATACATAGTGAAGCAGGGCCATAGCAATCCCTTTTCGAAAATGAGCGGGATGAACGGCCAGCCTGCAGATTGTCAGTTTTTCGGCCGAATGTGTGAAAGAAGCGATTCCGGCTAATTCTTCCCCCTCAAACCAGCCAATAAACGTTTCGCGGGAATCCATTACATCAAAAACCGTTTCATTCAGCTGCGGGATACCCTTAAATTGAATGATTTCCGCTTCTCTTTTATAAGCCGGCTTTTGAACTTTTAAAATGCGGCGGGCCATGTGCAAATCTTTTTGATTTAATAAGTGAATCACGGCGCTTCCTCTTCGTTGACGCCATCAGACGTGATATGGCCGGTCCGCTCCGAAATCCGGGCGGCTTTTACCTTTGCAACGCGCACGGCAAAGTCAGAATACCATTCTTTTCGGCCTTTTTCCTTCGCCTGCTGGTGTTCGCTGTGAAACTTCCATTTTTCAATCGCTTCAAGGCTTTCCCAATAGGAAACCGTTATTCCGTTTCCGTTCTGGTCCCTCACGCTTTCGGCTCCTAAAAAACCGGGCTGTTCTGCGGCGAGCTTTAGCATTTTTTCAGCCGCCTTTTTATAGCCATTATCTCCGTATGTTCTGACAGATGTAAAAATCGCCGCATAATACGGCGGCTCCGGCGTTTTGGAAATCATTTTCATTCCCCTTTCCTTCACAGCTCTTTGACAAACAGCACACGATCTTGATTCAGCCCGTCATAATTCGAAAATACCGGAACGCCTTCAACAACTTTATCTCCCTTTTCAATTGAAAATCCCATTTTCCGATGGTAAGCGATCGATACTTTGTTGACAGGCGAGGTAATGCAGCGGACCGTCTTGCCCCCCGCCTTCTTCGCTTCGCGGTAAAAGGCTTCATAAAGCTTCTTGCCAACTTGGACTTTTCTGTAATCGGGATGGACGCCGACAAAATGAATATACGATTCAGCCGGATTGGTCTGCGATAAAAAGCCGGTGAGAAAACCGATCAAATTCTCGTCTGCCTCAGCTATAAAACTCGTATTTTGAAAATGTTTAAAAAACAGCCTCGGCAGCTTATCTTTCATTTGTCTTCCGCCCCACCAATCGTTAATAACCGGTGCAACTTTTTCATAATCTGAAGGTTCGGCATGACGAATGTTCATCCTTTGCAAACTCCCCTTTATCAGTGAATTTTCTCCGCGAGCCAAAAAACGTTTTGACAAACGCATAACATGTTTCCTTCTACTTATACCTCGCTTTAAAGGTTTCAATGACTTCCTTTGCTGCCTGTGCAATCAGCTTATCATTAGAATCGGCGTCTTTTTGGTCGCGGCTGGTAAGTATGGCAAGTACAATCGGGTCTCCTTTCGGCGGCCAAATAACAGCAATGTCATTTCGCGTTCCATATGAGCCTGATCCAGTTTTATCTGCTACTTCCCACCCTTTCGGCACTCCTGCACGAATTAATGTATCTCCGGTGGTGTTTCTCTTCAGCCAATCTATTAACATGCTGCGTTTCTCCTTTGGGAGTGCGTCTCCGATTGTGTAGGTCTGGAGGCTTTCGGCAAGCGCTCTCGGGGTGCTGGTATCATGGGTTTCTCCCGGTTTCACTTCATTCAGCTCCGGCTCAAACCGCTCCGGGTTGGTCACATTGTCACCAATCTCCCTGAGTGATTTTTTTAAGCCGGCAGGTCCGCCAAGCTGCTTAAGGATCAGATTCTCCGCAGTATTGTCGCTGTACCTTAGAGAAGCATCGCAAAGCTCTTTAAGAGTCATTCCTGTATCAACGTGCTTCTCTGTAATCGGATTATAGTTTACAAGGTCATCACGCGTATAGGTGATTCTTTTGTCTAAGTCTGCTATTGACTTCTTCTGCAGAAGGGCTCCGACAGCTAACGCTTTATGAGTAGACGCATAGGCAAAGCGTTCATCTGCTCGATAAGCAATAGTTTCGCTTGTGCCGGTATCCCATGCAAAGACGCCGAGTCTGGCATCAAATTGATCTTCAAGTTTGGCAAAATCACCCGTGTTTACAGTTTCTTGATTGTTTTGTGCAGCCGAATCGGAATGATCGTCTGAACAGCCGGCAAGCGCGGCAAATAAGAGCAGCATGACAATGGCAATGGTTTTACTAAAAATCTTGTTCAATGACGGCATGAATCTTCCTCCTCCTTTGTTTTTCTGATAAATGGTCCAAGAGGCTCTAATCGGGACGGATGACAGTCAATCAATATGCGAATCTTTCTGAGTGATCAATCTGAAATCTCACCCATTTTATTATTATACTTTTTTTGTTTTTCATCCACCATTTCACCACGGCAGTGAAGTAATAGGATAAAGTACATAGTTCTTATTCAATCAATCAAGTATTTTGCGATTTCGGAAAAAAGCTAAAGCGCCCTTGTTTGATAGGGGTTCGTTCGTATGCAAGGAAAAATCGCTGTTTCATATACTGCTCTCTTTTCGGGCAGAAAAATAGATAAATTTGCACTTCGTTTTCATATTTTCCTTTTATAGAATTATCGTTGTGAATTTATGATATGTAGGAGGAGAGATAATGCGTCATCATCAATTTTTATCGATTTTATTGATTGGCATGCTGTCTGTTGTTTCTGTGTTTGCCTTCCAGACTTCAACAGCTGCCGCTTCCCGAAACCCTGTTGTCATGGTGCATGGCATAGGTGGAGCCGATTACAATTTCATCGGAATTAAAACCTATTTGCAATCTAAAGGATGGTCAGGCAATGAGCTTTATACCATCAATTTTTTGGATAAAACCGGAAACAACAGAAACAACGGTCCTAAATTATCTGAATACGTCAAACAAGTATTAAAAGAAACGGGGGCAGAGAAAGTGGACATTGTCGCCCACAGTATGGGCGGCGCCAATACCCTCTATTATATTAAACATCTGGACGGCGGAGATAAGGTTGGAAATGTGGTGACGATCGGAGGGGCGAATCGTTTGGTTACAAACACCGCACTGCCGGGAACCGATCCGCATCAAAAGATTTTGTACACTTCCATCTACAGCACAAGTGATTTCATCGTCTTAAACAGCCTGTCCAAATTGGACGGCGCTAAAAATGTGCAAATTTCAGGTGTAAGCCATGTCGGCCTTCTGTTTAGCAGCAAAGTGGATACCCTGATCAAAGAGGGTCTTACCGGCGGCGGCCAAAATGCCAATTAAAGTGAAAAACCTTGGAGAGACAAGCCTCTTCAAGGTTTCACTTCCTTTTAGAGAGATGTTTTTTTGCACAGAGCCTGTCTCCCTGTTCATTGGCGTCATGTAAATAAAAAGGACTCTAAATAAACGCCTTTTGATCGTTCATTCAGTGTCCGTAGCCCCCCGGCATTTTATTATTCCACGATAATTTCGAATACGCGTTGTTCTAGGTTGTATTTCGCATCTTGAAAGGTAAATTTATAGTCATCTGTTTCGGCATCAGGTGAAAGCCAAGCTCCGTATTTTCTGATCGTCTGGACGATACTTTCAATTTCAGCGGGAGTGAAGTCACCTATGTCTGTGCCTTCGGTTTCAGCAGTATGGCGTATTTTTACTGTGATCATCATCACTTATGGCTCCTTTCACTTGCTGTTTCAACATCTTATTAACAGCATATTTTTTGTCTGAGTAAATCGTGCCATTAACTCCTTTGTTTCAAATTATTCGGGCTCTCTTTTTTACAGACCTATTTTATTTGGAAAAGCTTCAAGTGGCAGCTTTCCGGCTTCATGTTTATTCAAAATATGTTATAACCTTCAGATCTTCATAACCTGTATCACCTTCTGCAATGACCGTCACTTCATCGAATGGTTTGACCCCGTCCTTCATGATGAGACCCTTTCCTTGCATGCCAAGCTTTTCGATCCTGTTGAAATCAAACCCTCTCCCAGAACGCCGAAGGGTTCGATTAAGGCATTGACAAAAAGGCTTTTGCGCCTGCCTACGCCATTAGAGCTCCTGATTTAAATCCTTTAAAACCGGATTGCGGCTGACATTCAGAACCTTTGACATTTTTGAAGCCGTCACTCCTGTAATAAAGAAAAAACAGCTTCCTTTTAATGCGAAGATTCTCTTCTTGAGCTGCCGGAGGCGTTTTTCGGCCTGAAGGCGCTTCCTGTCCGAACATGTAAGCCAGATGCCCCGGTTTGGCTGGGAGACAGCTCGATTTTTTGGTTCAGCCAGTCTCTTACACCATTTCGATGGTTCTGGTGCTCGCTTTGAATTCGTCTGACAAATCCTTGATCAGAATGGTATTTTGCTGATCGAGCATTTTGTCTTTAACAAAGGCCTTACCACTCTTCTATGAACTGATTGTGCTATCATCTGAATTTTCAGTTATAGGACATTGACTATAAATCGTGCAATCAGCTTAAAAACGCATTCACAAAACCTTCTATTTATAGCAAGAGTTTTCCCCGCTCCAAAATTTCTGTTTACAAAGGAGGAAATATCTCATATGATAGTGAGGGCAAATCGTAACTATTACTTTTTGGAGGTGTCATATATGACTTACATAGCAAAACGCTTGATCATGCCGATTGTTTTCCTTTTATTTCTTGCTTCCTGCTCTTCCGGGAGCGGTGAATCCGCTGCTGAAAACCGGGGAGGTGATGATAAAAAACTCACCTTTCTTTTTAATATCCCAAGTCAGACGCTTGACCCTCATTTGGATGTCAACTACACGTCCGTCCGGGCGGGCATCAGCGAAACACTCGTAAAGATCAGCCCAGACCTCAAGATTGAGCCTTGGCTGGCAAAGGATTGGAAAAGTGAAGACGGACAAACCTGGGTATTCACAATAAAAGACAACATAACCTTTCAAAATGGCAAAAAAGCAGACGCCAAAGCCGTAAAGGCTTCTTTGGAAAGGACGATCCGCGACAGCGCGGCCATGAAGAACGCTTTAAAGATTAAAAACATCAAAGCGGATGGACAAACATTATCGATCACGACAAATGAGCCTTTTCCCGAATTTCCTTCTGAACTGGTTCATCCCAATACATCGATCATTGACGTCAATGAAACGAATTTCTCTCAAAAACCGGTCGGAACGGGACCTTTTCAAGTGTCTACATTTGAATCGGGAAATAAAATTGAACTGAAACGATATGAAGATTATTGGGATGGTAAGCCGAAGCTCGAGCGCGTCACTTTTTCATTTAACGAAGATGCAAACGCACGCGTCATGGCTTTACAGTCAAAAGATGCCGACATTATTTACAGGCCGAGTGTTGAGAATATTGACCATATTCAAAAAGATCCGTCAATCATTGTCGATTCGGTTCCAAGCCTGCGCGTTCACCAGCTGCTTTACAATACAGAAAAAGACAGTCTGGCCGATGTCCATCTTCGTCATGCGCTGGATGCTTTGCTGGATCGAAAAGAAATAGCGAAAAGCATCCTTGGCGGACATGCGCAAGCAGCTGACGGCCCGTTTTTAGCCGGCTTCCCGTTTGCTTCCGGCAAGGTCCAGAAACCGAGCGGACTAGAAGCGGCCAAAGCCGAACTGAAAAAAGCAGGCTATCAAATGCAAGATGGGAAAGCCGTGAAAAATGGAAAAGCTTTATCTTTTACTCTGTTAACTTATCAGTCACGTCCGGAATTGCCTTTAATCGCCCAAGTCCTGGAGTCGAATGCGAAAGAATTGGGGATATCCATCAAGATTCAGCAAGTGGAAAATATCGATGAGTATCTGTCTGAAAACGAGGATTGGGATTTGGCGACATACAGCGCAATGACCGCCCCAAGAGGAGATGCCGGCTATTTTCTGAATACCGCCTATATGCCGAATGGCGCTTTAAACTATAGCGGGATCCAACATCGAACATTGATCAAATGGATTGAGGAATTCAACCGCACCATTGATGAAGAAAAGCGAAACCGCCTCGCCAAAAAAGCGGCTGAGCTGATCGAGAAGGATGCATTGAACTCTTTCATTGTCACTCCGCAAAACATAACAGCTTACAGAGATCATGTTTTAAATTGGGAAACAAGCAAAAGCGAGTATTATATGCTGACAAAAGATTTGGATGTGAAAACAAAATGAAACAGATCAGTAAGCGGCTGTTTGAACTGATTTTGTTCCTATTCCTGCTTTCTTTCATCAGCTTTGTCTTTATGAAAGCGGCGCCCGGCGACCCGGTGAAACAAATGCTGCGGGTTGATGATGTCGCAGTGACGGACGAACAAATTGAGGAGTTTAGAGAAGAACTCGGGTTTAACAAGCCGATTTACATTCAATATTGGAACTGGTTCAAACGATTTTTCCAGTTTGATTTCGGACATTCCTATACAACCGGCGAACCCGTCATTGATGAACTCAGCCGAAAATTCCCGGCGACATTGCTGCTTACCGGCACATCGCTTCTCGTCATGCTTCTGATTTCGGTGCCGATCGGAACGCTTTCGGCTTTATATCAGGATCGGTGGATCGACCATATCGGCCGCTTGCTCGCTTTAATCGGAGCTGCACTTCCCAGCTTTTGGCTCGGTTTTATTCTGATTGATCTGTTTTCCGTCAGGCTGAAATGGCTGCCGTCAATGGGGGCGGGTACATTTAAGCATTTGATCCTCCCCTCTCTCACGCTTGGCATCGCCATGTCAGGCGTTTATGTACGCCTTGTGAGGTCGAGCCTGATTGAAAGCTTGGGACAGGATTTTGTCAGATCAGCCAGAGCCCGGGGCATCAGCGAAACGAGAATTTTTTTGTTTCATGCGTTTCGCCACTGCCTTGTCCCTGTCATCACGATTTTCGGGGTCAGTTTGGGAAGCTTGCTTGGGGGAACGGTGATTATTGAAGTTCTTTTTGCATACCCCGGCGTCGGCAAGTTCGTCATTGATGCGATTATTCAGCGGGATTACCCGATCATTCAGGGCTACATTTTATTCATGGGGGTCACCGTTGTGCTGATCAATCTTTTAGTTGACCTTTCCTATCAATATCTAAACCCGGAAATTCGCTTAAAGGAGGCTGGACGCCGTTGAAAAAAGCTGTCAAACAAGTGTTTCAGAACAAGGCCAGGCTGATCGGACTTGTGCTGGCGCTGTTTTTTTTGGCGCTGTTCTCAGCTCCTTTATTCGTGCCCTTTGATCCGCTTCGCACAGATATGGCAAACCGGCTGCAGCCGATAAGCCCCGATCATTTGCTTGGGACTGATCATTTGGGCAGAGATATCTTTTCCCGGATGATGGCGGGGGCGAAAGCGACAGTCGGCACAGCCTTGGCTGCGATTGCGATCTCCCTTTGTATAGGTGTTCCCATCGGACTGATCTCAGGCTTTTTCGGCGGACGGCTGGACCGGATCATGATGAGAATCGTTGATGCCGTTATGGCTTTTCCTGATTATATTGTCGCAATCGTTTTAAGCGGGCTGCTTGGCCCGGGGCTTATGAATTTAATCTTGGCGGTCGTCGCCGTCAAATGGGTCGGTTATGCACGGCTTGTCAGAAGCACTGTGTTTTCAGAAAAACAAAAAGATTATATTGCATTGGCCGAGCTGACCGGCCTGCATCCTGCGGCCATTCTTAAAAAGCATCTTCTTCCCCACGTGCTTGGGAATGTATCTGTGCTTGCGACACTTGATATCGGAAAAACGGTTTTAATGATCGCAGCTCTTTCTTATATCGGGCTGGGCGCTCAGCCGCCACATCCTGAATGGGGCGCCATGCTGAACGACGGCAAAAATTATTTCTTACACGCTCCCTGGCTGATGGTGATTCCCGGCTTGGCGATCATGCTTGTTGTCTTATTATCAAACCTTTACGGCGATTCCTTAAGAGACCGGTTTGATGTCAAAAACAAGAAAGGAGTTTCTTAAAATGCCGATTTTGTCCATCGAGAGCTTAACGATCAGCCGCCGGCAGCACGCGATTGTCAAAAACGTCTCTCTTTCGATCCATGAAGGAGAATGGTTTGCTCTATTAGGAGAAAGCGGGAGCGGAAAAAGCCTGACCGCTTCTGCTATCGCAGGGCTGCTTCCCGGCGGATTAGCGATTTCCGCCGGAAATGTACGATTTGGAGAGCATAGCATGCTCGAGGCAAGCCGCAAACAGCTCCGGGATATTCGCGGCAAAGACATTGCCTGCATTTTTCAAGACTGCCACGGCGCATTTACGCCGTTCATTCGCATCGGCAGACAAATCGATGAGATGGTCAAAGCGCACACCGACTGGCCTAGGAAAAAACGAAAAGAAGAGATTCTCCGCTCTTTTCAAGAGGTCTGCCTGCCGGAAAACAGAGTATATGACAGTTATCCGTTTCAATTGAGCGGCGGACAATTGCAAAGAGCAGCCATCGCTCAAGCCATGGTGCTCAAGCCGAAGCTCTTAATCGCCGACGAGCCTACAACGGCCTTAGACAGCATCACAGCAGCCGACGTTTTACAGCAGCTGGCCATGCTTCGCGATAAAACAAACTGCGCTGTCCTTTTTATCACGCATGATTTGCGGCTTGTCAAGAGATATGCCGATCAGGCAGCTGTCATGCAGAACGGAGCAATTGTTGAAAGCGGAGGAACCGCGAGCTTAATGAAGCATCCGCAACACGAGTATACAAAACGTTTATTTGCCGCAGTTCCCCCGCTGAAAAACCCACCTTTGCGGCTGATGGCCGCGTCAGAAAAGGACACGGCGCTCACAGGAACAGGAGGAGCTTCATGACCCGAAAAGAAGAGACCGTCCTTGCGGTCAGCAACCTGACAAAACATTATTCTTGCGGACACAAGGCCGTTGACAATGTATCCTTTTCCATTCGGAAAGGCGAGTGCCTCGGCCTGACCGGCGAGAGCGGCAGCGGGAAAAGTACGCTTGCCCGCTGCCTTTTGCTGCTGGAAAACATCGATCAGGGAGAGATTTGGCTTCATCAACACCCGCTTAGCAGCATAAACAAAAAAGACGCCCGTCTTTACCGCAGAAAGCTTCAGGCTGTTTTTCAAAATCCGGCCGCTTCATTAAATCCAAAGCTAAAAATGATTGATTCTGTAATGGAGCCTTTGGATGTCTCTAAAAAAGACGCCCCTTTATTTTTGCGGGGAATTTTAGCGAATCGCCGCCTTGCCGCTGAACATTTGTTTGCCATGGTCGGCCTCCCGCCGCACCTTCTTGACCGCTATCCGCATGAATTAAGCGGCGGACAGCGGCAGCGGGTTTTGATCGCCAGAGCCATCAGCATCGAGCCGTCTTTAATCATTTTTGACGAGCCGACCGCAAGCCTCGATGTCACCAGCCAGGCGAAAATTTTGGATCTCCTGAAGGATCTGCAGGACGAAATGGGCCTTTCTTACTTGTTTATCTCACATGATCTCGCCGCTGTTCATTTTATGAGCCATCACATCATGATCATGAAAGACGGGCAGATTGCAGATCAATTTGCAAAAGAAGAGCTGTTTTCCGAAAAAAGGCACCCCTATGCAAAAAAGCTGCTTCAGGTGTTTGAATCATAAGGGGGGTAAAACATGAACCACAGACATTATCTTGCGGTCGCCATTCCGCTGATCATTTCAACGATTACCACCCCGCTGCTCGGAGCGGTTGATACGGCGGTGGCCGGACAGCTTTCTTCCCCTGCTTACATTGGCGGTGTTGCAGTTGGAACGATCATTTTCAACACGATGTATTGGCTGTTTGGATTTTTGCGGGTAAGCACTTCAGGCTTCGCCGCTCAGTCGCTCGGCGCTCAAAACAGCTCAGAGAGCGTTTTGGCGCTCACACGGCCCGTTTGTATCGCGCTGTTTGCCGGATTGATCTTCATCATCTTGCAAAAACCGCTTGAATATTCAGCGCTGATGCTGATTCAGCCGGATGCGCATACGGCTGAATTTGCATCCCAGTATTTTTCATTGCGGATTTGGGGAGCCCCTTTCGCTTTAGTCAGCTACTGTATTCTCGGCTGGCTGATAGGAATGTCACTCATCAAAGTGACATTGTTTTTGCAAATTTCGATGAATGTCTTGAATATCGTCCTTGATGTCGTCTTTGTTTATGTCTTTCATATGGAAGTATACGGCATCGCCGCGGCTACCGTGATTTCTGAAATAACGGGCTGTCTGATCGGCTGCTGGCTTGTGAAAACAAATGCTGCCATACCGTTTAAACTGCCGCCTGTCAAACTTTTGCTCGATCCGAAGCCGTTAAAAAAAATGATGGCGGTCAACCGGGATTTATTGATCAGAACATTGTGCCTTCTGGCGGTTTTCAATTTGTTTACAGCTAAAGGCGCCGGTTTTGGTTCTGAAATTTTGGCCGCCAATGCCATCTTGATTCAAATTCATTATATGATGGCGTACTTTTTTGACGGATTTGCCAATGCATCAAGTATTTTTACCGGAAAAGCCGTAGGGAATTTGGATCGCGGCCTCTATTCCCGGACGCTTTCTCTTTCATTCCAGTGGTCGCTTATTTCGTCAGCGGTTCTTGCCGCCGGCTATTTTCTCTTGAAAGATGCGATCATTCCTTTATTTACACCGCTTGAAAGCGTCCTGGAAGCTGCCAAAACATACGATGTTTGGATCATGCTGTATCCTGTAACCGCAGGTTTTGGATTGATTTTCTACGGAATCTTTACGGGCGCCACTGAAATAGGCCCTGTCAGAAATTCGATGCTTTTGGCCGCCCTTGGTTTTTTGGCCGCCTTTTTCACCGCTGTACCCGCTTTCGGAAACCATGGGCTGTGGCTCGCTTTTACTTTATTCAGCCTCGGCCGCTCTGTGTTCTTATGTATGGCCGTGCCAGGGCTGGCCGCCCGGATTTTCGGGGAGCAGTACAGTGGAAGGCTTAAGGCCGAATCATAAAGAACCCGGCTGAGCTCAGCCGGGTTTTTTAGATCAGTATTTCGTTAATTGCACGACAAAATCGTTCAGATGATCTAATGTCATCATATTTTGGTTGCATTTTTCACTGTCATAGCAAATGTAATTGCCTCTGTCCGTATAGGTTTCTTTACCGCTTTTCACCCGGGCCATGAATAGTCCGATCGCTTCGGCCCTGTTGCATATCGAGCAGATCCCTTTTTTATGGCTGGGTTTGATCGTGCCGTGTATGCCTATCAGTCTTCCTCCGATATCCACAATCATGTATTTCCTGCCTGATCCCGCATCATTCCATCCCAAGTAGGAATATCCGCGGAAATCCATCTGCTCAAATTCGGGAGTCTTTAACTTTTTCACTTTAGAAAACAGTTTTTTAGCGACCTTTACTGTTACATGCTGAAATGGTATCACATCATGCTTTAACTCAGCTAAAAAGCGGATGGCTTCGCTGCTGTCTTCCACTTCAACCATCTGGCACAGCAAATTCTTTTGCTGATTGCTGAGATCAGGAAACAGGTTTAATACTTGATCCAACGCATTGGATTTCAAAGCGTCAAGCACGTTTCCGTCCTTGATGTTCGCATGTCCTTGGACAAGACTGTCCGTTTGAAACTTAATAAAATTATATTGATCATTTCTGATAAAAGGGTTCATATTCACTGTATTTACATTCTTCATTTCTGCCAGCTCCTTATTTATATATATGTGAAATAAGGTGCAAAGCCGTATGATCAGAAATGATACCTTGCTCTTCAGGCGATTTGTTTAAAACTCCACCTCATGCAAAGTATCGCCTTTTTAAGATAACAGGCTTTGCATGAGACGCTGCAGCTGGCAAATGAATGTCATTTACCATTTTATACACCTCCGAATACTTTCTTCATTATACACGACAATCATATTCAATCTCAATCATGTCATCCATCTTTAACATGCATATTTCATCCGCAGGGGTTACAATGCGCAGCTCCCGTTTCAGAGCGTCAACATAATGGATGCGGCCGACAAGCGTTTTGACCTCCCCCTGCCGGTAATAGGCAAATTGCAAAAGTCTGTTTTCCGCCATCGCTTCACAAATGATGTCATTGAATTCTTCATATTTTTGTTCATCCAAAATCGGTTTCTCGTGTTTTTGAAGGCTTTCATGATATTCCCTGAGCAATTCCACGTGCTCCGGCAGCATCATGGAAACCCATTTGATGTTGCCTCTGTCTTTTAACATCCGCAGATTCTCCTTTCTATGCCTGATGTCCGCCGACAAGCTTTGACCGCAGACGGGCGGTTCCGGCGTTTGTATAGGAAACGGCGCGCAAAAGCGCTGTTGAGCCGTGCCGTTCTCTGATGCCGTCCATCACATAGCCAAGCATCCGCTTTTTTTCCTGATCCGGACGAAAAAGGTCGAGCTGCATATGGGTGTCATCCTCAATGTTGGAAAGAGAAATGGAAACTTTCCGAACCGTTTTCCCCTCATAAAAGCGCTCGAACAATGCGAGGCATGTATGGTAAAGATCAAGTGTGACATTTGAAGGGCTTTCCATCGTGTTCGAACGATAAAATCCTCCGCCAAACTCATCGCGGCTGTATTCAATTCCGAGGCTGACGGTCCGCCCCGCCTGCTGATGGTCACGCGCCCTTTTGGCAACCTCTTCGCACATTTCAAGAATGACATGCTTGACTTCATCCGGGTTCGGATAATCGCGAAGCAGGATCTGGCTCTTTCCGTAGCTGACCTGCCCCGCCATGATCGGCGCTCCGATGGCTGAAAGATCAATGCCCCAAGCGTGATAGTAAAGCTGGTTTCCCATCAAACCGAATGTTTTCTCAAGCCGTTTGAGATCATAGTGTGCCAGCTGGCCGACTGTAAAAATCCCCATGCGGTTCAGCGTCTTTTCCAGCCTGGAGCCGATCCCCCACATCCGCCGCAGCGGGAACAAAGGCCAGAGCTTTGTTTCTACATCTTCATAATCCCAAACGGCCACCCCGTCTGCCGTTTTTTTCGCTTCAAGATCAAGGCAGAGCTTTGCCATCAACATGTTCGGCCCGATGCCGACGGTGCAGGGCAGCCCAAACTCCCTTGCCATGTCATCTTGAATTTTCGCGGCAATCGTCCGTGCATCTCCCCACATGTTCTTCACGCCGTCCACCTGGATAAAGCTTTCATCGACGCTGTATGTATGAACGGCATCATGCGGCACATAGCGGCAGAACAGCCGGGTGAGCTCTGTTGAAACACGGACGAATAGCCCCATCTTCGGATTGACAAGCCGAATGCGCGGGTCGTCTGGCAGCTGATACAGCCTTGTCCCCGTTTGAACGCCAAACTCTCTTTTGAGAGCCGGTGAGGCAGCCAGAACGATGCTGCCCTGCCGCTCTGTGTTTCCGACAACCGCTAAGAAGCAAGTCATCGGATCAAGCCCGAGCAAAACGGCGGCACAGCTGGCATAAAAACTCCGCATATCAACGCACAAAATCGAGCGCGCCGGATATTGACTATAGTCCATCATCTAACCCCCAAAAAGGAACTGACGTTCGCATCATTAGTGTATGAATACTATACTGCGAATATGCGTTCGATTTCCAGGCGTAAATTTATCCAAAGAAAATATTCCCTTTGACGTTCTGCCGTTTTCAACATGCCAATCGTTTCTTGCTGCTGGGAGGCAAAAGAGGTTTTTGACCGACCCTCGTCTGCGGTATGAGCTCGATTTTTGAGCAATCAGAAAAGCACCCCATTTTCGGGATGCTTTTTTCTATTCTGTCAATTTTTCAATCTGGCCCATCACATCACTGATCTGCTGAGCGCTTTGCACCAATTCTGACTGCTGCATCTTCTCGACTGTTAATTTTCCTTCCTCAACACTTTTCAAAACATCCTCAGCGCTTTTTTGCAGTGTTTCATTATGCTTCTCGATCGTGTCATGAATCTGGGCTGCAGCATCGGGCGGGGTTAATTCATTAAAATCGGCCGCAGCCTGCTGAATAGACTCAAGCTGTGTTTCCAGCTGTTCTTTTGCATCCGCATCGTTTACAGCCTGTTCAGCCAAGGAAGGCGCCTCCTCCGCAAATGTTTTCACTTTTTGGATATAGCCGGCCGCTTCATTTGTATAGTTCAATCCGTCATTCACCTGATCAAGCATTCCGCATCCGCTCGCTCCGAAAAGGCCGATTCCGGCCAGAACTGTGAGAATTCTTTTCATTGTTTGCCTCCTTATCGTTTTTTCCGCCCATGGCAGACCTTTCTTCGTCAATTCATGTCTGGACATCATCAGCTCCCCTCTCCCTTTTTGATAAAAATGAAAAAACTCCACCGATTTGGTGAAGTTGATAAACAAAAAGACCTTCACCAAATCAGATTTGGCAAAGGTCTCGCTAACAATTAGATTGCCAGCAAAGCCGAGGATTTAAGATATCCCGTAATGACGACTTTACTGTGACAGCTACTCCCCTTTGGAGTATTCATTTTTATTACTTTTATTTTAAAGCATCAGGCTTATCCGGTCAAATTCCTGCTGGCGGTTAAAGAACTGGCACGGGCCGCAAAAAACACCTTCTTGAAAGATGGCGATATGGTATAATACCCCATCTGGGAAAGGGGGTGGTGCGGATGACTGCATATGAAACAATCTCTTGTTGCATTGCCGTGTTGTCAAAAAAGGCAAACAGACCATCCCTTGAGCCCTGACAAGTTCGAGGAATGGTCTATTTTAACGAGACTCATAAAAAGCCGGAATGCTGCCTCATTCCGATTCTTTTTTATTTTAGCAGTTTTATTTAATCATGATATGTGCAAGACCATTCACAGCGATGAGCGTCCCTCGCGTTTTCTCATCAAAAAACTTTCACATCCGGAGTCCCGAAACCTGTTGAGAACATCGTTTTTTCCTAGTAAGATAAAAGAAAAATCGCTCCTAAAGGAGAAGGCAAATGGATGAAAAACTGATTGAAAAAATGCTCGGACAGGCACTCAGGCAATACGGCCGCAACATCGCAATCGACCCCCTCAGCCCCCATGAAAAACAAATCCTGAAGCTGGCTTTACAAGAAAGGCGGACGGAGGAGCCGGACGAGGGGCTGCATGCTCATATTGAGGATGTCGTCTATGATTATGTCACAAATCAAGGCTTGTTTTCATAATGCGATAAATGCTTCCCGGAGCGGCTTCCAAAGCCAGGAAGCTTTCCCCCGCCTTCGCCCCAAGATTTAGAAATTCCTCTATTCATCACCATCTGTTTCATGTATGATAATACAATAAAATATGATTATCTGGAGCGTTCATCATGAAACGAAAATGGCAAAATATCCACCCGCTCAGCTGGACCATTATTGTCGGAACGATTTTCGGACGGATGGGAACCACAATGAGCATTCCTTTTTTAGCGATTTATTTAACACAGGTCAAGGGGGCTTCAGCCGCTTTTGCGGGAGCCGTGATAGCGGCAAGCTCCCTGATTGGAATTGCGGCGAGCTTTTATGGGGGGTATTTATCAGACCGGTTCGGCCGGAAAAAGATCATGCTGCTCTCGATTTTTGGCTGGGTGCTCGTGTTTGCCGGCTTCGCACTCGCCGACCGCGTCTGGACCTTCTTTTTGATGAATGCCTTGAACGGATTGTGCCGCGCGCTTTTTGAACCGACTTCAAGAGCGCTGCTTTCCGATGTATCCAAACCTGAGACGCGCCTCTTTGTCTTCAATCTTAGATATACAGCGATCAACCTCGGCGTCGTCTTCGGTCCGCTTTTAGGCCTGTACCTCGGCTCTTCCAAAACGACGCTGCCGTTTTTCATCGCGGCTTTTATTTATTTCATTTACGGGGCCGTGCTGGCGGTTCAATTTCAAAATCACACTGTGCCGGTAAGGGAGACGAATAAGCGCATTAAAGTAAGAGATGCCTTGCAGGTGACAAGAACAGACCGGGTGTTTTCAATCACGCTGATCGGCTCGATTCTTTGTCTGTTCGGCTATTCCCACTTCACATCGACGCTTGCACAGTACATGTCGGCAAGTCCTTTCATTGCAGATGGGACGAAGATATTCGGGATGATGCTGACGTTAAATGCTGCGGTCGTGCTGGTCATACAGTACCCGATCGTCCATATCGCAAAACGGTTTTCACCGATTTTGTCGCTGATCACGGGAAATGTTTTGATTAGCATGAGCCTGTTCAGCCTCTCGTTTTTCCATGACCTTTTATCCATCATCTTCATTGTTGTATTGTTTACAACAGGAGAAGTTTTGTTATTTTCTATGATGGATCTATTGATTGACCAAATTGCACACCCTGAACTCAAAGGGACTTATTTCGGAGCGATGGGCTTTACCCAGCTGGGAAGCGTCATCGGTCCGTGGGCGGGCGGCATGCTGCTGGATGCTTTCGGAGCAGGGAAGCCTTTTTTCACCTTTTCCATCCTGGCCCTCGCGACCCTTTGCGGAGTGCCTTTTCTCATTGCGGCCTTCAGAAAAGTCAGAGTGATGGAAGCCGCAAAAGTGAACATGCATTCAGAAAACACATTGCAAAATTAAAAGAGCGCAAGAGCGAGACCCTTCCGTTCGGCGGAGGGCCTTCTGGTTAAATGGTCGGGCGGACGTCAGCCGGAGCCACAAGCTCAACCTTGATACGGTCGGGATCTTCCGCGTACAGCGCATAATGTCCGGCTCCGCCGGCGAACGGGTGTCTGTCTTCGTATAACATCCGATAGCCGCGTACAATCAGCTGCTCTGTCATTTCATCCACCTGGGCTCTTGAAGCCGCTTGAAAGGCGAGATGGTTTAAACCGACCCGGCATCTGTGGTAGCCTGCCTCTAAAAAGCGCGCTTCTGCCTGAACAAGGACGATGTAGGCGCCATTCGCTTTCCAGCTGATGCCCCCTTTCCACTGCTGATAAACCTCATAGCCGAGCTCTTTTAGAAACCACCCCCAAAAACGCTTTGATCTTTCTACATTTGAAACATATAGTTCAATATGATGAATCACGCTCTTATCCTCCCGCTTCTATCTCCTTGATGTCACACCCGTCTGACCAAAATCTCTTCGACTTTGTGGCCTTTTCCTTTTTTCAGGATGAAGTCCGACCGGAATTTTGTAGGCAGAATGTTTTCATACAAGTTCGGGCGGTTGACCGTCTCCCATATCGACTTCGCCAGCGAATCCGCTTCATCGTCTGTCAGATCTTTAAATTTATGAAAATAAGAAGTCGGGTCCTGAAACGCCGTCTCCCTGAGCATGCGGAACCGCTCGAGATACCATTTGATGATGAGATCTTCCTCGGCATCTACATAAATCGAAAAATCAAAGAAATCAGATACGAAAACACGCGGCTTTGTCCGGTCATCTTCAATCGTCGGCGTTTGCAGTACGTTGACGCCTTCAATAATGACAATATCCGCCTCTTTCACCGTTTCAAAGACACCTTCCATTCTGTCGTAAGTTAAATGGGAGTAGACAGGCGCCTTGACGCTTTCCTTTCCTGACTTTAATTCGTTTAAAAACTCAAGCAGCGCCTTGACATCATAACTCTCAGGAAAACCCTTCCGCGACATCATCTGTTTTTCTGCGAGAATTGCATTTGGATAAAGAAACCCGTCTGTTGTGATCAGGCTGACCTTCAGCCGTTCCTGCAAGCGGGAGAGTGCGGTTTGAATGATCCGGGCGGTTGTGCTTTTTCCGACCGCCACACTTCCGGCTATCCCGATGATAAACGGAATCTTCGCTGCATGGGGGTGATTCAGAAAACCGTTCACCCGGATGTTCCGCTCATACTGAGAAGTCCGATGCAAATAAAGAAGCCGTGCCAGCGGAACATAAATCGTTTCCACTTCCTCCAATGACAGATAATCATTTAAACCTTCAAGCTCTTTCGCTTCCTCTTCCGTGATTTGCACTGACATATGGCCGCCCAGTTGCGCCCAGGCATCACGGGTATGACTCGTATATAACGTTTGCAAATTTAAATCTTGATTCGCCACATTTCTCACCTGTCCCTCTGTCATACACTGTTTGACCAATTTTTTTGAAATTGATTCCAGACCGCCATTATATTATATAGAATTTTTTGAATATTGACGAGAGATCAAGATTTTTTAATATCTGCAGATAAAAAACCGCCTCATCTGAGACGGTTGCTGTGGTTCGCCTTCCAATCAAGCGCGCGCTGTTCCAATCGTTTGACAAACGTATCTTTGCCATCCATGTAAGCTTCAATGTTAAAAGGAAACTGTTCCGCAAGCCGCGCTTTGAAACGACCGTACATTTCGGCATCCTCGGGATGCGCCCTTAAATAATCCCTGACCGCCAAGTGCCGGTCAATCTCTTCACGGTTATCGAATTGAAACATATGGATCTGATGGGTCCGCTTGTCTCCGCCTTTTCGGTAATACCGCCTTCCCGGAATACCGAATTCCCCGAGCGGCTCATATCCGAACGCAATCATTTCTCTGTTGAAGATTTCAGCATTTTCGATATTTTTGACAACCGGCATCATATCAATGATCGGCTTGGCTTGAAGCCCCGGTACAGACGTGCTGCCGATATGATGAAAATCGATCAATTCACCGCCGAAAATGGCTTTCAATTTTTGCGCTTCTTCCTGAAACAGGCGGGGCCATTTTTCATTATAGGCCGTTACAATAACATTCATGTTTACCGCTCCTTTTTGCCATTTAAGTCTTCAATGAAATAATAGAATATCATTCCGCCTTTACAAAATAAAAAACGCGCCTTCTGCACTCTTTTATGCTTACGACAAATAGTCTGGTAATCTTGGAACCCCTTCGCTTCTCTCCGTCATCTCAACCGGCATATGCCCGTCCAAATTCGCTAAACTGTCTGTTTATGAAATTCCAGACCGTTTTGTTATGATATTTTAAATGCCTTCAAATTACTCCATTGCTGTTTCATCCACAAAAAAAGACAAATAAAGCGATCCTCAGTTTGATATGATCATTAAATCTTCAAGTCGAGTTCTTTTTCTTTTATCAGATCCGTTCGTTGAGCTTTCCCAAGCTTTGTAAACAAAAGAATGACTATGCCTGCAAGGATTTCAACAAGCCCCCCTACAGCAATCACTTTCCCCGCTCCAAAAAAAGTCGCTGCGTATCCTCCAAGCAAGGCACCGATTGGAATCATAACGTATGAGATCATGCTGATGACTGCATAAACCTGCGGTTGATCCTCATCTTCAACTGACATTTGAATAATGGTATGTTCCGGTACATTTATGGCGCTGACAGTAGCCCCTAGTGCAAATGCCGCGAGGAACACCAGTGGCAAGAACGCGTTCATGCCTGTAATGAAAAATGCAGCTCCTTCAATCATGCCGGCAGCAACAAACAATAGCCCATACCGATTCACCTTTACTTTAGCCAGCACATATCCGAGCAAAAATGCTCCGCCGGCCGTCGTGACTTTTAATAAAGAATGAACGATAGGCCCTCCGTTTAAGTCTTCTGATATATAGAATGCGGACAGTGCTTCCCAAGGAGCAGATGCAATATTTGAAAATACGCAATAAATCGCCAACGGATATAAAATATGATGCCGACGAACAAGTGCAAATCCCCTTTTTAATTTTTTGAAATATGTACCTTGTGTCGTTGATGTTTCACCTTCAACTCTATCGCTTTTCTTTGCATAATGAATGAACAAGACTAAACAGCCTGAAATGATATACAGTGAAAGCGGGATCAGCATTGTATATGACGCCCCGATCATAACGATCAAGACTCCGCAAAGTGTAACCGCAGCCAGTCTTATCATATGTTCAGATGACTGTATTATTGCGTTTGCTTTTTGGATAAGATCTTCTTTCACAACTTTCGGAATCAATGATACAGATGCAGGGTTGTAAGAAGCTCCTGTAGCTGAATGTATGAGCGTCATCAAAATAATAAACCACAGCGGTGAAAATCCATTGAAGTAGCATATTGGAATAACAAACATCAGCAATGCTCTGGTTAAGTCCGCAAAGAACATCCAAAACTTCAATGTGTTTGTTTTCATGAGCGGAGTGATCACTGGCCCTAATAAGGCTTGAGGAAGAAAAGATACAGCTATTAATAAAGCGGTTCCTATCGCCCCTTTTCCTTCAAAGATCAGAAACCACAGAATAGAATTAAATGCGAAACTGTCCGCAGTGATTTTTATCAGCTTTGAACAAAAAAGAAAAATAAAGTTTTTTTGCCAAACGCTGTTCTCTCTTTTCACTCTCCGTCCCCCCTCACTCAAATTTCCTATCATTATAAATAATGTTATTATATTACATTATCTTATTTGCAGCCAGCAAGTCAAATATATTCCCAGATAATCCCTCTTTCATCTCGTAAGGTTGAGATGAAATGTATCAGGATCAATTTCCAACTCACACGCTCCTGAAAAAGAACTTCACACCTTGAATGATTGCTCTTATTTTTATTGATGGATGAACGTATAAACTTTTATCAACCTCAAAATGAATCATATTGTTTAGGGCAAAGCCCCTTTTCCAACATCTTTCACAAAATAGAAAAAAGATAATGATTGTAAGTCTAAAGGCTTTTTTGTAAAATAATACATAAGGAAATGACATCCAGGATAAAAATTCAAAATATTATAAACAATCAGAAGGAAGGATGAATACCGCTTGGTCACAAAAATAGCATCTGAACAAATTGCCAAAATGCTGAATCAATGGTATGGCATGATTAAACGCCATCAAACGACAGAAGCAGCAGCCTTAAAAGAGGAAATCCGCAGCTTATTGCCGCATATGGATGAAGATCAGGATTTGCTCATATATTTTAATCTATTAGATTTTCGCTATAAGGTTTTGACTGAAGAAAAACTTGAGGATACTGATAAAGTTTATGATACCATCAAGGCAATTGGAGAAGAAAACACCGATAACATGATCGTTTATTATTCATTGTTCTTCTCAGGGGTATATGAATTTTACAAAAAAAATTATGTTGAAGCCATCAATTTTTATCAGCTGGCAGAAGCCAAACTCCGCAATGTCCCCGACCAAATAGAACACGCAGAATTTCATTATAAAATTAGCGAAGCCTATTATCAGATAGACCAGCATCTCATTTCGATAAGCCATGCCTTAAAAGCAAGAAGCATTTTTCGAGAATGGGAAGATTATAGGCATAGATCCATAAAGTGTGAGATGGTTCTCGGAGCCAATATGTATGATATGTATAGATTCACCTCGGCGGAAGAACATTATCAAAAAGCGCTGAATGAAGCTAAAGCCGCGGGATTCCCAAAGGAAGTCGGTATCGTATATCATAACCTCGGGTTAATTTATGACAGAAAAAATATTCCTAAACTTGCTGAAGAATATTTAAAAAAAGCGATTAACATTGCGGAACATATGGAATCAATTAATGGCATTAGAACTTTATATATGATGGCAAACGTTCTATACAGAAGTGACCGGACTGCCGAAGCAAGAAGCTGGTATGATAAAGGACTTGCATATGCCAAAACATTTCGAGAAGAGGAGTACGAAGCAAAGTTAAAGTTAATTCACTCTTTATATGATTGCCATAATGATTCTGTAATCAATGAATCCTTACAATTCCTTGAACAAAAAAATTTATGGCCGGATACCTCGGAACTTGATGAACAAATTGCAGAATATTATTTGAAACAAGGAAATTTATCCAGGTCTGTTGAATACTTTAAAAGAGCAATAAAAGCAAAAAATCAAATGATGAAAGTTATGGAGGCGTTAGCATGAAAAAACTTAGTATCATCGGAATATTAAGCATCCTGACAATCACTTTTGCTTTCAGTCCGCTTGAAAAAGCGATTACAGTCGAAGCACCGGGATTTCATGTAGCTGAGAAAGCCATTACGTGAAACATTTAAAGAGACAAGTGCTTAGAAATGAACGGGTCAGTATATCAAGGAGTTTACAGAATTTCTGGACAATCATGTAAGGAGCGGGTCCTTCGTTTTACACCCGCTCCTTTTTCAATTCAAAAAAATATCCTGGCCCCGTTTGAACAAAAGAGAGTGCGGGCCCGCACTCTCTTTCAAACAGCCTGCTATTCACACGACATACTTGCTTTGCCTGTGTGCCATATAATAGGTGACGGCGGACAGCAATCCGATAGACGCGGCCAGAATGATGATGATCGGAAACATGTCAACCTTCACCGGGGTGAACAGTCTGAAGTTGCCGTTGAAATTAAAAACCGCATGCCCCAGATTGGACAGCAGATTTTTCAGATCAAATTTGCCAAGTGCAGGAACGAGCAGGCTGTAAATGATGTACAGCAAAGCTGGTGTAATAAAACTTCTGAACAGGACGCCTAAATAAAACCCGATCGTTGCAAAAATAAAGCTGACGGTCAGAACGACAATAAATTGAAGAAGGATATTGGCTTTTGGAAGAGCAGATATTGAAAACTGATCAACCGGGATGACTCTGGATGCCAGGGAATAAAAAATGAAGCTTGACATATATGCCGTACATAAAACAGCTGCCATTGCCGCTAGCATCACCATATAAACCGAACACTGTTTGGCAAGCAAAACCGACTTCCAATCATGCTTAACCGCCTTGACTTTCACCGTCTTAAATCTCATATCATATGAGGAAATATAGATGGCATAAAGCGTGAAAGCCAAAGGAAAAACAATGAAGCCCATCCACTCCATCGTGATGATGACCGATTGTTTTGGCTGAAGATGGTGAAGGGACAATACGAACTGCTCATAATCATACCTTAAAATGTTTTCAACGATTTCTCCGTCGCCATCCTTGCTCTTCAGCTCTCCTTCTTTCACCTTGACGGGCGAGCCCAGCGCCTGCTTAATATCGATTCCGAGGCTTTCATATTCTGCTTCTGTCTTCTTAAACAACTGATAGCTGCTGACCGTATTCTTATACTGAAAATATATGTATCCTGATGAAATCAATAGAAGAGGAATGAATAAAATGAAGAGCATTTTGGAATAGGATTGATAAGCAAGCTCTTTCTTAAAAATGTTATAAATATTCTTTATAGACATCGCCCAATTCTGCTCCATTCGTTTTAAAATTTTCCACATGCAAAGCCGAACCGTCTTTTAGCACAAATAATTGATCGACGATCGATGAATAAAATTCAAATTGATGACCGGCAGCTACAATGGTCATTTCACTTGACCAGTTATTGATCATTTCCTGAAGCTCCATCATTGAACGGTAGTCCAGGCCGTTTGAAATCTCATCCAAAAACAAGTATGCCGGTTTGTTTAAGGCGGCGATCATTAAAGCAAGCTTTTTTCTTTGTCCATAGGAATAGGTTTTGACTTTCTTTTTCAAGAGCGCATGATCGAGAAACTTTTGCGAGATTTGTTCGAGCTCATCTTTTTCAACCCGTTTGTTCAATAATATGTTGATGTTTTGGTATCCCGTTAGATTGAAATAGAACGGAGAATCATCATAAATGACGTGCACCTGATCTCTGACCGCTTCAAGCGGCTCGCCGCTATATAAAATGTCGCCTTTGAAATGTTCAAGCTTAAGCAGGCATTTCAGCAAGGTCGTTTTCCCTGCGCCGTTTTCCCCCATCAGAAAGCTGATTTTGTTTTTTTCGATGTTCATATTGAGGCGATTGAAAACCGCCTTGTTCCCATATGCTTTTGTTAAATCGCTGATTTTGATCAATTTAAAAAATCCTTTCTTGCATCAGGATGTGTTGCAACATTCTTCATTATAAAACGCTGCCAGGATTTTCAAAATAGTCTTTTGGCAGCGTTTTATGCCCTTTTTTTATTTCAAATTAGTCTTTTCCATACTTGCCTTTTTTGTTGACCCATCTTCTGTCCGTAAATGTAGTGCTTGCAAGTTCCACATCTCCCCAAGGTGTAACGGTCCCGATGCTGTGTGTTTTTTTGGCTCTCCATTTGTGAAGCCCGGAAGATTTGTAATACCTTTTAATCCCTTTTGCTCTCACGACGTTCGGAAAAATATATCCCACATCTTGCGAGCCGCTGCTTTTGGACACTTTTTTGCCGTTGTAGTACCAGTCAATATAATCTTTTGACCAGGCGAGAAAGCTCCCTCTTTTAATCGTGAGCCTCTTTCCCGAATAAGCCGTCACATTGCTTTGAACAGATGCTTGTTTCGGAAGTGATTGGACATACTCTGTTTTGGCTTCAAGCAGTTCTTTCTGCTCATCTGTCAGCTGGCCGCCTTCCGCAGCCGCAGCAAATGAGGATGGAATCAAGAGTGCTGCTGACAAAGAAAATCCTAAAATCGCTTTTTTCATGTTACTCCCCCCGTATTTTAAAATATTCTTATGTATGTCTGAGCTGGAACCCATCATCATTTTCCATATACAAAAAACGGTTTAAGGTCGCGCATTCTATTATTTTAATCGATTAAAAGGTAGATTCCTAGCAGATCAGACCATTTAATCATTGCCTATTGGAAATTATCCCCTCCTCATTTATTGATATTATAACATATTTTACCTTATTATCAATTTAGTTTTCTTGTTTTTTCCATTATTATATTTACAAAAATATCATTTTCGACAAATACATTCCAAAAACATCATGCTCCATTTATAATAGAAATGGTTCAAAACAATGACAGAAAAGGATGGGAGAATATGTGGAAAACCGAAAGTGAAGACCCGTATGTTTTGCAGAAAATAAACGAGAAAGCCATTCTCAAAGCGGAAAAAGAACTTGGGGTCAATCTTCCTGAATCGTACAAAAAATTGGTGCTCCTGCAGAACGGAGGATTCATCAAATACAATGCCTTTCCGACAGACCGTCCGACATCCTGGGCGAAAGACCATATCCAGTTCGACTTCTGCTGGGGATAGGCAAAGAAGACGGTATTCTGGAAAGCGCTGATCTGATTGAAGAGTGGGAACTGCCTGACGGTCTCGTTCTCCTCCATGGAGACGGTCATACTTGGATCGCTCTTGACTACAGAGAAGTGAAAGAGAATCCGCCTGTCCATTACTTCGATTTGGAAGATGAGGAGGATTTCAGACTGGCCGATTCTTTTGATGAGTTCATCGCCAAGCTGTATATAGAGGAAATCTAGAACGGCGCATCCGCTCGGATACCATCTTGAAAAAGGAAAAGGCTGCCTGAGAAAACCGGGCAGCCTAATGCTTAAAAGTTTTTCGATTTATCATTGGATTTATTTTTGGAAGGAAATATCCGCTGTTCTCCCTTTTCATAAAGAGCAAGCAATTGGTTGATAAACGCCAGCTTTGGTGCTGTCCAGAATACAAACAGGGCTGATAAAACTCCTAAGAGAGCTCCGGCCGCCACATCGAAAGGATAGTGGACGCCTGACCAAATCCGGGAAACCCCTACGGCGAAAGCGAGTACAAGCCACAGCCATCCCGTCTTCTTGTAGAATAAGAAGAACAAAAAACAGATTGAAAAAAATAAAATCGTATGGTCGCTCGGAAACGAATTATCAATTTCATGTTCAATCAGCTGATTGACATGCGGAAGTTCTGCAAAGGGCTGGTAGTTCGAATAAATAGAGCCGGCGATTTTCCCGAGAATCTCAGCAATCACAAATGAGATGACTCCATAGATAACCATCAGTCTGTTTTTGGTGGTTCGGGTCAACCAATAAACCACAAGACCCAGCGCGAGAATATACATCATGTATTCCGCCAGAAAATAAACAGCTGGATTAAACATTGAATACTCTTTTCCTAAATCATTAATGGCACGAAAAACATCAATATTCAGCTCTGAAAAAGACATTTCCACATCTCCTTTTTTAAACTTTTATAGACAATATATCCATTTCAACTGCGCAGAAAGGCCACTGATCATTCACTCCCGCGCTTTATCGAATGTCATATATGTAAAACCGGAAAGTTACAGCAAGGCTGAAAGAGGAATTTGCAGGTCGCATCATTGCAAACTCCCTATACGCCATATCAATGAATATCGATCTTCTTAAAGTAAACGATCGTCGCGATTAATCCAAGAATAGCTGCAGCAGAAACACTGATAAAAGAATATTCCGGCGGATACTCCGGAAAGAAGGTACCGGCAGCTATCACCCATACTGCTGACCAAGGGAATAATGCACTGTATTCCGTACCATACACCATAATGCTGACCATTGAAATAATGATCGTAAATATAATAGTGGGCACATAATTTTTAAACAGCAGCGTGACAAATATAATCGGAGTGATCAGGAAAAAGAGAAGAGCGCCTCCGATGATAAATTGTATAAACGATTCTAGAAGAACCTGGAAGCTCAGCCCTTCAAACTGTCCGGCCAGTCCAAACAAAAAGGTCAGAACCCAAGCGATTAAAGTCAGCATCATGATCCAAATAAACAACAGAACCAATTTGCTGACAATGAGGCTGATTCTTGAAACAGGAATCGTTAATAGATTCTTCAGCGTGCTTTCAGTATATTCCCTATTGAATAAATACGAAGTAATAACGCCGTATAAAGGGACTCCGATCAGCAGGACAATATACAGGTTGGTATCGGAAAAAGTCTCGCTGAATCGAATGGGTACATCAGGGTACTTGGCTTTCTTGGCTAAAGACGATATAAAACAGATGAAAGGGGCTGCCGCCGCTCCCAGAATGCTGACTAAAAACATCTGTGAACGCTTAAGCTTCAGCAGTTCCGTGTATAGCAAATTAACCAATCGTCCCGCCCCCTATCAATTTCACGAAGTAGTCCTCAAGACTGTCCTCGCTCATCGTAATCTTCAATACTTCGATGCCGTTTTCGACAAACATTTTATTGAGCCTCCCCTGCTGACCCAAATGGGAATAGACCCGGATGATTCCGTCCTGGTGAACTTCATAGTCGTGAATATCAAAATGCTGTTCCATCAGAACGGCCGCTTTATTTTGATCGGATAATTGAAACTCAAGATATTTGCGGTTTTTTTCCCTAAGATGATCAAAAGGGGTTTCTTCAAGCAGCTTTCCTTCGTGAATGATCCCAACATGATCGACGAGCTGTTCGATTTCAGATAATATGTGGCTTGAAATGAAGATCGTGATGTTTCTTTCTTTGGCCAAGGAATGAATGAGCATTCTCATTTCCTTGATGCCGATCGGATCCAAGCCGTTTGTCGGTTCGTCTAATATCAGCAGCTCCGGATAGTGAAGCAGGGCTCTTGCAATCCCTAATCTTTGTTTCATTCCCAAGGAATATTTGCCGACGAGCTTTTTCGTTTCATTATGCAGCCCCACGATTTCCAATACTTCATCGATCGCATTTTTTTTGTGGACACCGATGATCTTCGCGTTGATCAATAGGTTTTCCCTCGCTGTCAAATTTGCATAAAAACCCGGGACTTCAACAATGGAGCCGATTCTCCTTAAAATGTCTTTTTTATTCTTGAAAAAGTTCTCTCCAAAAATCTCAATCTGCCCATGGGTGGGTTTGATCAATCCCAGCAGCATTCTGATTGTCGTTGTCTTGCCGGCGCCGTTTCGGCCTAAAAAACCGTATATATCTCCTTGTTTTACGTTTATATTAAGGTGATCTACAGATTTTTGCGACCCGTACATTTTCGTGAGATTCGTCGTTTTTATGATTGTGCTCAACTGGTTCACTCGCTTTCACTAACCTTATAGTTACATCATAAACAGAAGGATTTAATTCCTTCTTAACCAATTCTTAATTATTTCTTAAATGAATGGCGATGGTTTTGTTTAGGAAGTGAAAAACCAAAAGTCGTTTTTTTCCAAGGGACACTTTCCGCCCAGATGCTTCCGCGGTTTTTTTCGATTAGGGATTTGGCGATGGCAAGTCCTAAACCGCTGCCGTCATCAAGGCTTCTCGAGCGGTCTCTTCGATACATTCTTTCAAACACATGTTCAAGATCGCCTTCCGGAATTCCCGGTCCCTGATCCCAGATCAGAAGCTGATATTCATGCTCTGATTCTGTCAGCTCGATTCCCAGCACCTTCCCCTCTTTTCCATAATGGACGCCGTTTTTCACGATATTTTCTATCACGCGGATCAGACTCAGCCGATCCGCCATGACTAAACACTTTTTATCCGGAATCTGAACTTCCAATTCAATATCCTGTTTTTTCAGTTCAGGTAAAAAGTCTATCAGCGTTTCCCGAACGATTTCAGCAAAGTCAAAGGAATCGGTATTCAATTGGATTTCATTTGCATCCAGTTTTGCCATGTTAAAGATTTCGTCGATCAATTGCTTTAAGCTGTTGGATTTTTTAGAAATAATCTGAAGATATTCCTGCTTTTCTTCTTCAGAAGAAGCTACCCCGTCTTTTAAAGCATCTACATAGCCAATAATAGATGTAAGCGGCGTCCGGATATCGTGGGAAATGTTAGACAGCAGTCTTTTTCTCGCCGTTTCTGATTTGGCGGCGTTGATTTGTACTTTTTCAAGCTGTTCAATCAATTCATTCATCGAAAAAATGATTTCATTGAATAACCGGTTGTCTTTGGCAAGCAGCCTTCTACTTACATTCCCGTCTGCCACGCGCTTCAGCTCGGCATCAATCCATTTTAAATGGCTGATAAAACGAAGCCTTGAGACGAATAAAAGTGCGGTGCTCCCGAATAGAAAAATAAACAATATAACACTGAACATCCCGAAAGAGCCGGTATTAGTGAATAAAAGCGCGGCAGCCGCTGCAAATTGCAGGATGAGAAGGAGTATCTTTTTATCATTCAGCATCTTTCTCACCTACAAACTTATAGCCGATGCCCCACACAGTCTGAATAAACTGAGGATCAGAAGGGTCAGATTCTATTTTTTTTCTGAGCTTTCTGATATGCACCATGACAGTATTATCATCTTCTATGTATTGATTGCCCCAAGCGTTTCGAAACAGCTGCGTCTTCGTGAATACCTGGCCCGGATTTGCGGCGAAAAACTTCAGCAGTTCAAATTCCTTCGCTGTAAGCGAGATCTCTCGCCCTTCAGCCGTGACCGTATATGTTTTCAAATCAATGGTTAATCCTTTAAATTGAATCAGCGATTTTTCATCCGTGCGAGTCTCACTGCCGAGGACTAAAAAGCGCCTCAGCAGAGCTTTGATCCGTGCCAGAACTTCGTTCATGCTGAAAGGCTTTGTAATATAATCATCAGCACCCATCGACAGCCCTAATATTTTATCGCCTTCAAGGTCTTTGGCCGTCAGCATCAGAATCGGAACATTCGTATGACTCCTTATTCTTCTGCATACTTCTATTCCGTCGATCTTAGGCATCATCAAATCTAATATGATCAGGTGGTAATGGTTCTGTTCAAACAGCCTTAGGGCATCTTCCCCGTCTACTGCCGCATCTACCTCATACCACTCTCTTTTTAAATAGGTTTTCAATAAATCTCTGATTTCTTTTTCATCATCGGCTATGAGCACTCGTATGGCTTCCATGGTTTCACCCGCTTTATGTTTTGATTTCTTCGAATTCCATCTATATGTCTATCCTCTTTTGATCGATGTCATCATTTGCGGCACAGACCGCTGCTTGTTTTTTGAAGTATTTCCTCTCTTTTCTTTGCTTTCCATTATAGCAGAGAGTTGATTTGTTCGGGAAAAGCAAAGGCATCCCGGAAGGATGCCTTTTTGCTTAAATTCTGACAGTCTTATTGATGATATCATGAATTAATTTTGCGTTTTTTTCAAGAATTTCAGGATGGGATTTGGATATCATCTGCATGTGTTCTCCGGCTCCTTGCATGACTGTAAATGTCTTGGCCGCCGCTTTTTCCCACATCATGATCTGTTCATCCTGCCGGTCTTTCACCGATTTGATATAGCTTATATTTCCGTCAATTGTGCCGGTTGTCACCGCATTTTGGACATATAAATAAGACTTCATAATCAATTCAACTAAATAGTCGCTCATCAATTTCTCTAAATCTTCATATTTCTCAAGATCAAATGTTTGATAGATCTCCTTCCTGTACTCCTCCTCTGTGTACTGATGCTTCTCCGCTTCTGTACGGTATCTTGAATCGATGATGATCAAATCTTCAACTTCATATCCCTGCCGGTTCAATTCTTTTGCTACGTCAAATGCCAGTACTCCTCCCGACGAATATCCCATTAACGTATATGGCCCATCTCCTTGAATATGTTTGATGATGTCTGCATACTTTTCAATCCTATTTTCGGATTGGATGAAGTTGAAGCTGTAAACTGAATACTGTTCCAAATGTTTCGCCAAGCCCATGTAGGCGATGCCCATCGAAGCGGCCGGCGGGAAGCAGAACAGTTTTTTGCTGCCTTCTTCCGCACCGCTCAGCTGAATACAATCATCTGTATAGTCTTTTAGCAATTCTTGTGCATTTTTCAAAAAGCCAGACAGCTGTTTAATGGACGGCTTGGAGAAAATGTCCTTAAACGGGACTCTGAAGCCCAGATCTGCATATAGTCTTGAAACAAATGACATGACATGTAAAGAGTTGGCCCCGATATCGAATAAATTGGCATTGATGCTGATCGGTTTGATATTCAAAATGTCTTCCCAGATGCGGGCCATCTTTTCTTCGAGCGCATGTTTTGGAGGCTCGTATTCTATTGCCGCACCCAGATTTACATCAGGCTCAGGAAGTGCCTTCAAATCCACTTTACCGTTAGGCGTAAGCGGCAATTCATCAAGCTTCAGCACATGGGACGGCACCATATATTCCGGAAGCTCTTTTGCTAAAAACTCTTTTATTGCTGCATGTGTGATGTCTCTTTGTAAAACGACGTATGCACAAAGATATGGATCGTTGTTGTGATCTGTTTTTGCGGCAACTGCTGCATCTTCGATATCCAGGTGCCTTAATAATTGATTTTCTATTTCGCCAAGCTCGATGCGGTAGCCCCGTATCTTGACTTGGTGGTCGACCCGGCCTAAAAACTCTATATTCCCATCCGGTCTCAGCCTTGCGAGGTCTCCTGTCCGATACATCCTTTCACCAGGCAAAAACGGATTTGGCAGGAATTTTTCTGACGTGAGCTCCGGTTTGTTCAGATAGCCTTTTGCCACTCCATCTCCGCCAATATACAGCTCTCCGGCAATCCCGATCGGCTGCACTTCTTGCTGGGCGTCCAGAATGTAAAGCTGGACATTCTGACCCGGCTTGCCGATAGGAACAGATACATGGCGATCTCGTCCGGCGTCATATTGATAAATCATGCAGCCGACAACTGTTTCAGTAGGCCCGTATTCGTTATAAATCTCAATCTTGTGCTGGAATTTCTCAGTGATTTCTTTGGCCAATTCAGATTTTAAATCTTCTCCGCCCACGATCAGCCGCTTGATGCTGGAGCCGCGGCCATCTATATCTTTTACCAGGCTTAAATGCGACGGGGTTAATTTTACAATCCCGGCTTTTTTGTCTTGGAATACTTTTCTGATGATCGGTTCGCTATCATCGCTCTCTTGATAGACAATCACTTTATTGCCTGAGATTAAAGGTGTAAAGATAGATGTCACCGTCAAATCAAACGCAACTGATGAGTAGAGGGCAAAATCGAGCTTTTCACCCTGAACATATACTTGATCAGCCCACGCGATATAATTGACTAATCCTCTTTGCCTGATCATCGTCCCTTTCGGTTTGCCTGTAGATCCAGACGTGTAGATGATATAGGCGAGACTGTCGGCATCGCTGGCTGGTTCCAGCTGATCGGCAGGATAGGCGCTGAAGTCTCCGTCTAAATAGACGGCTTCTTGCCGTGGCCCGCTCAGGCCCTTCTCGTTGTCCAGAAGGATGATATCCGCACCGCTGTCTTCCAGCATATACTTGATTCGCTCTTTCGGATAATCAGGATCAATCGGCAGATAGGCTCCTCCGGCTTTTAAAATCCCCATAATCCCGATCATCATTTCCGGTGAGCGTTCTGCCTTGATGGCAACAATTGTGTCCGATTTGACCCCTTTTTCCCTCAGATGTCTTGCGAGCTGGTTTGATTTTTCATTTAGCTCACGATACGTCAGCTTGTCATTGTCAGACACAACCGCAGGAAGCTCAGGGGTTCTCTCGGCTTGTTCTTCAAATAGCTGGTGAATGGTCTTATCTTTCGGATAATCTCTCTTTGTCTCATTCAATTCGTACAGCAGCCTGTTTCTTTCTTTTTCCGAAAGGATCGTGATTTCGTTCAATGTTTGATTTTCATTCCGGACAACCTGTTCCATCACATGCTGGAGGTGTTCTTTGATGTTGTTGATGACTTGATCATGATATGCATTTCCGTCATAAGTGAATTTGATGACCAAACGGTCGCCTGGAACTGCCACAATATTGAATCCGTAATTTGTTTGTTCTTCAGTGTGTATTTCTTCAAAAACAAACTCCGGTCCGCCTTTTTCAACAGATTCAAAGGCGCTCTTATCAACCGCATAATTCTCGAAAATCATGACATGGTCCAGCAGATCTCTTTTTAATTCGCTGAGCGACTGCACTTCCGACAAGTTCATGTAGTTATATTTGCCGCTTTCTAAAGCTTCTTCTTGAACTTTCTTTATGATGTCCCTGAAGCTTTTATTTTTTTCCATTTTGATTCTTGTCGGTATTGTGTTGATGAAAAGCCCGACCATTTTTTCTATACCGGCTACATTCGCATCCCTGCCAGAGATGACGGTTCCGAATACCACGTCTTCCATTTGGTTGTATTTTGCCAGCAAAATGCCCCAAATGCTTTGCAGCACCGTATGGAAGGTTACACTGTTGCGATTTGCAAGCTGTGTGATTTGACTGGTCAATTCTGTTGAGAATTCAATTGCCGTTTCTTTTCTGTGATACTCACCATTTCCAGATTTGTTTTCCAAAACCGAAATTTGTGATTTTTCGGCAAAACCTGATAAATATTTTTTCCAATAGGCTTTTCCGGCTTCTTTGTCCTGTTCCTCCAGCCACCTAATATAATCGCTGTACGGTCTTGCCTCTTCAAGCTGATGCTGCTGGCCTGCTGCTTTTCTGTGATAAATGCGGAACAGCTCTCCAAGAATAATCCCCCGGCACCAGCCGTCAAGCAGGATGTGGTGGTTTGTCCATATGAATGTATAGCTGTCCTCTGAGGTTCTCATCAGCGCCGCTCTGATTAATGCTTCTCTGCTTAAATGAAAACCTTTCCCCCTGTCTGCTTTGAGATATTTTTGAATCGTCAGCTCGCGTTGACCGGGACTTTGATGTCTTAAATCAAGATAGTAAAGATTGATCTTTCTGTCCCTAATGACAATATTTCTTGGTTCTTCCGTTATTTCATACTCAAGCGAAGCCCTCAGGATTTCGTGTCTAGCCATGATGTCATTGAAGCTTTCTTCAAATATCTTTTCGTCTATATATCCTTTAATGTCTATTGCCATTTGTTCAAAATACGCTTTGGATTCCGCGTCTTCAAGCGCATGGAACAGCATGCCTCTCTGCATGTTTGCGAGCGGATATATTTTTTCGATTTCCATCCCTTTATATTTCAGCTTGATTTCCTCCAGCTGAGATATGCTGATGTTCTTATCTCCATAATCGGACGGCGTTTTTTCCGCTTCTTCTTGATAAACGCAGTGAGTGATCACCGTTTTAAGGGCTTCTTTATATTTTTCTGTAAAGGTTTTGACGATGTCTTCATTGTATGCTCTTGTATGATATGTCGTTTGAATGGTTAGCTGTCCATTCAACACGACTGCATTTATTTCCATCGGGTGTTCTCTTATGATGCCGTTTCCGATCACTTCTCCCGGTGACAGCAGCGAAGAAGAAAACGCTTTGCTGTTGATATCTTCATCAAGCTGTCCTAAATAATTAAACAAAATTGGAGATGCCGCACCTTTTATGATGTCTGGGTCTCTAGTTAAATATTTTAATATCCCGTATCCTATTCCTTTATTTGGCACTTTTCTCAAATGCTCTTTGACCATTTTGATATTTTTGGAAATATCTGTTTCTTCTCCTAAATCGATCAATACCGGATATTTTGATGTGAACCAGCCTACTGTTCTGCTGATATCGATGCCGTCTCCAACCTTTTCTCGTCCATGCCCTTCCATGCTGATTCTTAACTTGTTTTGACCTGTCATATCCCTTGCCGCAATCAAAAGCGCTGTGATCAAAATATCGTTGATTTCGGTATGGTAAGCTTGATTTGTTTCTCTTAAAAGCTGCCTTGTTTCTTCTTCCCCAAGTTGTGTATTTAATGTCTGGCTGTCCTCAAATTTGAAGATGCCGGCATCTTCATTCATTTCTAAGAATTCGATGTCTTCTTGCAATGACTGGCTCCAATAATTCTTTTCTTTCAGCAGCTTTTCAGTTTGCGAATACTTCGTCATTTGTCGTGCATATTCTTGATAGGAAGCTGTTTTTGGATAGAATTCGACTTTTCTTCCGTTTAATAATTGGCTGTACCCCAGCGCCAAATCTTCAAATAAAATTCTCCAGGAGATCCCGTCGATCACGAGATGATGGATGATGATCAAAAGATGGTCTCCTTCATTCGTTTTGAATATCGCCAGTTTCACTAGAGGGCCGCGTTTGATGTCGATGCTATGCTGGAGCTCTGTTGCCAATTGATGAACCTTTTGATAAAGCTCTTTTTCATGTGAGACATCATAGACGAATAAATCAAACTGATTGCTGTCCGGCCCTTGGTTATATTGCAGAACTTTTCCGTTTTCTTCTTTAAACACCATCCGCAGTGCATCGTGATGCTTTACGATTTCTCCAAATATACGTTTGACAATGTCCTCGTTGAATCCGCTTTTTCTAAACAGCATGACAGCGTGGTTATAGTGGTTTCTGTCCGTTTTGTTCCGTGTGAAGTATTCTTGTTGAATTGGCGTCAGCAGGACCTCGCCTTGAACCGTTTCATAGGATGCCGTCTTGCCTGTTTCGGCCTTGACATATTTGCTTAAAGACTTAATTTGCGGATTTGCAAATAAATCTTTCATTTCAAGTGCAATGCCTTCTCTTGATAATCTTGAAATAATCTGCAGCGCTTTGATGGAGTCGCCGCCCGCTGCAAAAAAGTGATGTGTGATCCCTAGATTTTCGACTCCCAGCACTTCTTTCCATACCATGACCAGCTGTTCTTCTGTAAGGTTCCGCGGTGCTTCATATTCGGCCTCTGTGCTCAGCTCCGGTTCAGGCAGTGCGGCCATGTCGATCTTTCCGTTGGCGGTCAGCGGCATGTGTTCAATCTGGACAAAATAGGACGGAATCATATAGTCAGGAAGCTCATTTTTCAGATAAGATCTGATGTCTTCGAATGTCACTCTCACATCTGCTGTAAAATAGGCGCAAAGCTGTCTGCTGCCTTCCTCAGCTTCTTTTACAGCGATGTAGGCTTCCCTTATCTTTTCATGTGTTAATAGCCTGTTTTTAATCTCTTCCGTTTCTATTCTGTAGCCCCTCACCTTCACTTGGGTGTCGATCCGGCCTGAAAGTTCGATGTTTCCATCGCTTAACCTTCTGGCCAGATCCCCTGTCCGGTACATTCTTTCATTTTGTTCAAACGGATTTTCGACAAATTTTTCAGCCGTTACATCAGGTCTGTTCACATAGCCGCCTGCCACTCCATCTCCTGTGATGCACAGCTCTCCGAATACACCTTCCGGAAGCAGTTTCATGTTTTGATCCAAGACATATGCCTTCGTATTATGAATCGGCGTGCCGATGACCGGAGACGCTTTGAAAGATTGAAGCCGCTCCGGGTCGATCACCTTAAAGACCGATCCGATTGTCGTTTCCGTAGGCCCGTAATGGTTCATGATCACACCATTTGGATATTGCTTGTAATACGCCTCTACATCCCGCGTATTGATCATTTCTCCGCCCAAAACAGCCAGCCTGAGTTTTTCGCAATGATTTTCGGCAGAGAAGCTCGGATCATTGACCAAAATATGAAACAGAGACGGCGTCAATTTCAGATAAGTGATCTCATTTTCTTTCATATATTTGAGTGCTCGATGGGCATTTGAATAAACTGCTTTTCTTGCGATGTGCAGTTCGCTTCCGCTTAAAAGAGCTGAGAATATGCCCGTATAGCCCAAATCAAATGCATAGGAAGACACAAGCAATGCTTTATCGTTTTCTTTCAGGCCCGCTTCCTTTATAAACCACGCTGTGTAGTTCACCACATTGTAATGTCTGACAAAAACCCCTTTTGGTTTTCCTGTGGAGCCTGATGTGTAAATGATATATGCATTGTTTTCAGCTGCACTGCATGCAGACAGGTTTGACGAATCCTTTGCATAGATGCTGCTGTCTTCAACATTGACGACTTCTCCATGGAAGATGACGTTCTCCATGACAGAGCCTTTGACCAGCCATATCTTCGCTGCACTATCTTGTAAAATCTCATTTGTCCGTTTGGACAGCTGCTCCGTATCTATTGGCAAATATGCCGCTCCGGCCTTCAGCACCGCCATCATGGACACGATCATCTCAAGCGATGGTTCAATCATGATGCCGACGGCTGCACCGGCTCCGGCTCCTTTTTCTCTCAAAAGTCTCGCCAATTGATTTGATCTTTCATTTAGTTCCCTATACGTGAGCTTTCTATCCTCAAACACGACTGCGGTTTTGTCAGGCGTTTGCTCAGCCTGTTCTTCAAATAGCTCATGAACGGTTTTATCCTTTGGATAATCAGCTTGTTTCCCGTGATGCTTAGTGAGAAGCGTATTCATTTCTTCTTCTGACAGCATATTGATCTCGTTTAATTGCATATCAGGACGGTTTGCTATTTCTTTTAGTATATGGATAAAGTGCTCTGCCATTCTTTTAATGGTTGTCCTCTTAAATAGTTTTGTGCAGTAATTGAGAACGCATTGAATATCTTCATCTGTTTCAGCAGCTGTGAGCGTTAAATCAAATTTTGATATTTGCATATCTGTTTGAAGCGGTTTAAATTTTAGGCCTTCTATGTCAAATTCATCACTGTCAAAGTTTTGCAGAACGAGCATTGTATCAAACAACGCGTTCCTGCTCATATCCCGTTTTACATCCAGTTTTTCAACCAGTTCGTCAAATTGATAGTCCTGATTTTCGTACGCTTTCAGCGCCGTTTCTTTTACCTCTTTTAAATAATCGGTAAATAGCATGCCGCCTTTTGGATAATTCCTCATCGCAAGTGTATTGATAAACATGCCGATGACATGTTTCAAATCGCTGTGGTGTCTTCCCGCAATCGGTGAGCCAACGATGATATCGTCTTGACCGGTATATTTAGAAAGCAGTGTTGTGTAGCCCGCTAAAAGCAGCATGTACATCGTGACGCCAGTTTCTTTCGCCAGCTTCTTTAGCTTCGCGGACGTTTCACCGTCTATTTCAAACTCAAAGATATCCCCTTCAAAATGGCGTTTTTGCGGCCTTTGATAATCGGTCGGCAAGTTCAGGACCGGCACTTCATCTTGAAAGACATTCAGCCAGTAGTCTTCCTGCTTTTTGATCTCATCCTTTTGGTAAAATTGCTTTTGCCATTCTGAAAAATCTTTGTACTGAATCGGCAACGGCGGCAGTTGTTTCCCCTCATATAACTCGGCCAGCTCTTGTGTGAAAACGGCCAGTGATACGCCGTCTGATATGATATGATGCATATCGAACATCATAATATGTTCGTTATCATTCACTTTTAATAGTTCCGTTCTTAGAAGCGGCGCTTTTTCGAGGTCAAACGGTCTGATGAACGATTTGATTTTCTCTTCCAGCCGCTCTGTTCCCAGTTGGCCGTACTTCACTTTAAAATCGATGTCTTTTTCGATCTTCTGCACAGGTTCGCCGTCTGCCATCAATATCGACGTCCTCAAGGCCTCATGTCTTTGAATCAATTGTTGAAATGCCTCTTCAAACCGATGCACATCAAAATGACCTTCAATTTTCATGACGAAAGGCATGTTGTAAGAAGTGCCGCCGCCTTCGATCTTATTGAGGATATACAGCCTTCTTTGTGACGATGACAAGCTGTAATATTCTTTATCTTCCGCTTTCGTTATGGACGCATAAGGGCTTTCTTTCGTTGAATCGATATATGCTCCGAGATCTTTTATTGTCGGTGTTTCGAATAGTTGTCGTAAAGGCACTTCAATCTTCAGTTCTTTATGCATTTTTGCAACCAAAGCCGCAGCTTTAAGAGAATGTCCGCCGAGCTCAAAGAAATTGTCGCTGATCCCGATTTTTTCGACCCCTAAAACGTCCTCCCAAATCGAGACAAGTTTTTCTTCCGCTGCATGTCTCGGCGCTTCATATACAGCTTGAGCACCCGCGCGGCCATCCGGCTCCGGCAGCGCTTTTCTGTCGATTTTCCCGTTGGCTGTAAGCGGCAGTTGATCAAGCTTAACAAAGTACTGCGGAACCATATATTCCGGAAGTTCTCTTAACAAAAATGTTCTGATATCTGAAATGCTTGATGCTTTCTCTAAAGCGATGTACGCACAAAGGTATTTGCCGCCGTCTTGATCTTCTCTTGCTATAACTGCGGCTTGCTGAATGCTTTCAAATGTAAGCAATCGGTTTTCTATTTCCCCAAGTTCGATTCTGTATCCGCGTATCTTGACTTGGTGATCGATTCTTCCTAAATATTCGATGCTCCCGTCAGGCAGAAACCTTGCAAGATCTCCCGTACGGTACATTCTTTCCCCCTGAACAAACGGGTTTGAAACAAATTTCTCAGCGGTGAGGTCAGGTTTGTTTACGTATCCGCGCGCCAGGCCTTCCCCTGCGATGTACAGCTCTCCGGGCGCTCCGATCGGCGCCAGTTTCCGCTGGCTATCAAAAATATAACAGGTCAGCGTCGGAATCGGACAGCCGATATTGCTCACATTCGCTTCAATATCTTGTTTTGTCATTTCTTTAAATGTAGCGTGCACGGTCGTCTCCGTAATGCCATACATATTAATCAGCCTTGTCTGCGGGTACTTATGACGCCACGGCTTCAGCATCGAAGGATTCAGCGCCTCTCCCCCGAAAATCACGTAGCGGATGTGAAGCTGCGCCTCCGGATGCCTGCATTCTTCGTTCACAAGCTTAGAGAAAGCGGTCGGAGTCTGGTTCAGCACCGTCACCATGTTTTCCCTTAGCAGCTTAAGGAAAGCCCTGCTGTCTTTCGCAGTATATTTCGGTACAACCACAACTTTTCCGCCATAAAGCAGAGCGCCATACATTTCCCATACCGAGAAGTCGAAGCAGTAGGAGTGGAACATCGTCCATACATCACGATCATTGAAGTCAAACTGCTGCTTTTCGTTCACCAGCAAGCGGACCACATTTCGGTGCTCGATCATACAGCCCTTCGGCTTGCCCGTCGTTCCTGACGTATAGATGATATAAGCGGTGTCTTCCGGCTGATTGACCGGTTTGGGATTTTTCGCATCTGCCGGCTCATCCGCGTTCAGATCATCTATGTCTAACAAGATTCCGGAGAAAGATTTCGGGCAAAACGTCTCCGAATGAATCAGCAAAATCCCCGTCCCGCTGTCTTCAAGCATGTACCGAATCCGTTCTTCCGGATAATCCGGATCGATTGGCAGATATGCGCCGCCTGCTTTTAGAGTGCCAAGCATAGCGACGATCATGCCGGCAGAACGTTCCATCATCACTCCTACAATATCATCAGGGCGGACACCTTTTTCCCGCAGGACATGCGCCAGCCGATTTGCTCTGGCATTCAGTTCTCTGTAAGTCAGCTTCTCTTCTTCAAATACAACCGCCATATGGCCAGGCGTCCGTTCTGCCTGTTCTTCAAACAATTGCTGGATCGTTTTATCTTTTGGATAAGCGGCGCTCGTATCATTAAAATCGTACAAGAGCGTCCTTCTTTCTTTTTCCGCCAGGATGTCTATTTCGCTTATTTTCGTATTTTCATTTGCCGCCACTTGCTCAACGACTCTTTTGATATGGTTTCCGATGTTATCGATGGTGTCCTCGTCATAGACATTTCCGTCATATGTTAATGCCAAAGTCAGCTCTTCACCAGGTGTTGCTGACATGCTAAAGCTGTAATTGCTTTGTTCTGCAGCGCTGATCGCTTTGACTTCAAAACCCGTCTCCATTTGGTTTTGCTCCAAAAGCTGATCATCCACTTCATAGTTCTCAAACACAAGAATATGGTCGATCAGATCTTTTTTCAAGCTGCTCAAAGCCTGGACTTCAGCAAGATTCATATAGTTGTAGCCATTGCTTTCGATCGCTTCTGCCTGCACTGTTTTGAGGACATCGTTAAATCCCGCATTTTGATTGAACCTGATTCTTGTCGGGATCGTGTTGATAAACAGTCCGATCATGTCTTCTATTCCGTCTACTTTTGCTTCCCTTCCCGATACGACTGTTCCAAACACTACATCTTCTATATTGTTATATTTCGTTAAAATAAGACCCCAGATCGTCTGAAGCACCGTATGAAGGGTTACGCTGTTTTTGCCGGCCAATTGCTTCATTTGATTTGTAAGCTGTTTTGAAAAGCTGATGACTTTTTCTTGTCTGTCATACGGGCTGTTCTTTTTCCCTTTCTTGAACTTTGGAATTTGCGCCTGTTCCTCATATCCTGCCAAATATTTTTGCCAGTATTGACGGGCCTCTTCTTTATCTTGTCTTTCCAGCCATTGAATATAATCGCTGTACGGCTTCGGTTCCTTTAACTGGAGGGCTTCGCCTTTGATCATTTTTTCGTAGACGGCAAACAGCTCGCCGATGATAATGCCCAGGCACCAGCCGTCCAATAAAATATGATGATGGCTCCATATCAGTTGGTATGATCCACGTTCTGTTTTAATCAAATAAACTCTCATGAGCACATCTTTGCTTAAGTCAAAGCCTTTATCCCGATCTTCATTGATATATTTTTCAATGACCACACCTTTTTGAGGAGAGGCGCTGTTCTCGATATCATAATAGTAAAAATCTATTTTCCGATTTTCAATGATAATTTGTCTCGGTTCCTCAACGATTTCATACTCATAGGAAGCCCTTAATATTTCATGTCTTTTCACGATCTCATTAAAGCTTTTCTCAAGGATGTCTGGATCAACATATCCCTCAATATCCATAACCGTCTGCTGAAAATATGCACTTGATGTTTGATCCTCGATGGCATGAAACAGCATTCCCTTTTGCATATTGGCCAGCGGATAGATTTTTTCAATTCGGGCTTCTTTGTATTTGCCCTTTATTTCTTCAAGTTCGTCTAAACTGATGTTTGTATCTCCGTAGTCAAACGGCGTCCTTTCACTTTCCGCTTGATTTGTGCAGTGGTCGATGATTTTTTCAAGGCTTTCTTTATATGTTTCATTCAGTAGGCTGATCGTATCTTTTGTGTATTCTAATGGATTAAAGGTTGTATGAATCACCAGCTCATGGTTGATGATGATGGAGTTGATTTCAATTGAATGGCTCCTTGAAATTTTCCCGCCGATGCTTTCGCCTTCAGAAAAGTTTGACCCTGAAAATTCGCCGCGATTAATGTCCGCATCGATTTCGCCTAAATAGTTGAAAGAAATCTTGGCTTTTTCTTCATTCATGAAATCTGGATCTTCGGCTAAATATTTTAATATTCCATAGCCTATTCCCTTATTCGGTATTTTTCGCAACGTTTCTTTGACCATTTTTATATGTTGAGAGAGTCCTTTTTCATCCCCCAAATCGAGGAGCACTGGATACATCGTCGTAAACCAGCCCACCGTTCTGCTGATATCAGCGCCTTCCAGAATGTCTTCCCTGCCGTGGCCTTCCATCATGACCTTTAGCTTGTTCTCGCCGGTGATGTCCCTGATTCCGGCTATTAATCCCGTCAACAAAATATCATTGATTTCAGTGTTGTAAGCTCTGTTCGTTTTTCTCAGCAGGCTCGCTGTCGTTTGTTTGTCCAGCGTGATGCTTAGTGTCGTGCTGTTGGCGAATATATCCCTCTTTAATGTTTGGTTTTGAGGCATGAATGGGACTTCAGCCTTTGCGATATTCCGCCAGTACTCCGCCTCATTCAGTAATCGGCGGCTGCCGGCATACGCCTTTAATCGGCGGGCGAAGTCCTGATAGGAATCCGTTTTGTATCCGACTTCGAGCGTTTCACCTTTTAATGCCTGGCTGTACAATATGTCGAAGTCCTCGAATAGAATTCTCCACGATACACCGTCAACGACAAGGTGGTGGATGACAATGAGCAGATGGTCGCCCTCATCTGTTTGAAAGATGGCGAGGTTAACCAGCTTCCCTTTTTCAATGGATGATTTTTTTTGAATGCTAGTCGCCAGTTCATGAATCTTTTCCGATTTATGCCCAAGCCCTCTCACATCATATACATTCAGATCGAAAAGGTTTTCCTGATAGTCTCTGTTATATTGAATGACGGTCCCGTTTTTTTCTTCATATATCATCCTTAACGCATCGTGGTGCTCCAATATTTTATTGAAGGCCATTCTTACGCAGTTTTCATCAAAGCCGTCTTTTCTAAAGAGTATAAAGGACTGGTTGAAGTGGTCGAGCTCTTCTTTGTTATTTGCAAAATACCATTTTTGAATCGGTGTTAACTCCGTTTGTCCTTCAACCATTTCATAAGCTTTTTGCCGCTTATTTTGCTTTTTGACATATTTGCTTAGATCCCTGATTTTAGGATTCGCAAACAAATCCTTCATTTCAAGCTTCAGGTCAAGTCTTGAGAGTCTTGATACGATTTGCAGCGCCTTAATCGAATCTCCCCCTGCTGCAAAGAAATGATGGTTGATGCCTATGTCCTCTGCGCCGAGCACATCCCTCCAAATGTCGACAAGCTTTGCCTCTATTTCATTCCGCGGCGGTTCATACTCCGCTCCTGTGCCGACATGCCTGGCAGGTTCAGGCAGTGCTTTTCGATCAACTTTATCGTTTGAGGTGAGCGGCAGCTGATCAAGTCTGACAAAATAAGCCGGAATCATATAATGAGGAAGCTCTCTTTCCAGCCATTCGCTAACCTCTGTTGCCGTCAATTCTTTTTTGGAGACGATATAAGCACACAAATAATGGTTATTGGCGTCGTCAGTCCTGGATATGACGGCCGCTTCTTCGATATTGTCATGCTTGAGCAATTGATTCTCGATCTCGCCGAGTTCAATCCGGTATCCGCGAATTTTCACCTGATGGTCTATTCTTCCTAAAAACTCGAGATTTCCATCAGGCAGCCATCTGGCCAGATCTCCTGTCCGGTACAGTCTTTCTTCCGATATCAATGGATTTGTAATAAACTTTTCAGCGGTCAGTTCAGGTTGATTTAAATATCCGCGGGCCAGACTGATTCCGCCGACACACAGCTCTCCCACAACGCCTGTCGGGACGGGCTGCTGATGTTGATCCAATACATATACTTTTGTATTTCCAATCGGACTGCCGATATGAGGGCGGCCGGTTCCTCTGTAAACCCCCGCCGTTGCACAAACAGTCGTTTCCGTTGGCCCGTAAGCATTGATAAACACTCTGCTGTCAGACCATCTTTTTGCAAGTTCTTCGCTGCAGGCAGAACCAGCGGATACGATGACTTGGAGATGCTCCAATTGAGATTCATCCAACACATTCAGAACCGTCGGCGGCAACGTAGCATGGGTGATCTCATGATGCCTTAAAAAGCTTGTTAACGGCTGTCCCGGCATCAGATCCTCTTGCCGGCCGAGAATCAAAGCCGCCCCGGCTGCAAGGGCTGGAAATATTTCAAATGCTGATGCATCAAATGAAAGAGAAGCAAATTGTATCGCTCTGCTTTCCGGTTTTAAATGCATCCATTCAATGACCGCCTGAACCAGATTGCACAACCCTTTTTGTTCGATTAATACACCCTTCGGTTTTCCGGTGGAGCCTGAAGTATAGATGATATAGGCCAGATCCCCGCTCTGATTGACAGGAAGCAAACGATCTGCGTCTTGCTTGGCAATTTGTTTGTCGTGAATGTCTATTTTAATAAAATCGGCATCTTTTATAGAAGTCCGTTCTTTTATGAGCTTATCCTGCGTCAGGAGAATCTTCGTTTGACTGTCTTCAAGGATGTACTTGATCCTGTCTTCGGGATATGCCGGGTCAAGCGGGAGATACGCGCCTCCGGCCTTCAGAATTCCCAGGATTCCAACGATCATTTCAGGAGAACGTTCGACCATGATGCCAACTGCCGAATTCGGTTTTACTCCTTTTTCTCTTAAAAACCGGGCCAATTGATTTGACCTTTCATTTAATTCACGATATGTCATTTTTTGTTCTTCAAACACGACCGCTGTATAGTCCGGCGTTTTCTCAGCACGCTCCTCAAATAACTGACAAATGGTTTGGTTTTTTGGGAAATCTGTCTTTGTATCGTTAAACTGATACAATAACGTGTTTCTTTCATTGCCTGACATCATCTCTATTTTGTGCAGCGGCATGTCTGTATGATTGGAGATTTCCTTTAAAACATGAACAAAGTGCTCGGACATTCTTTCAATCGTCTCTTTATTAAATAGCTTTGTGCAGTATTCCAAATCAAACTCTATGCCGGCGTCCTTTTCGATTGCCGATAATGTGAAGTCAAATTTGGAAATATGCACGTCGCTTTCATATGTTTCAAATGTCAGCCCTTTTATTTCGGCATCCGCATGATCAAGATTTTGCAGGACGAACATTGTATCAAACAGCGGGTTTCTGCTCATGTCTCTATTGACATCAAGCTGTTCAACAAGATCATCAAATTGATAATCTTGATGTTCATATGCTTTGAGCGCCGTCTCTTTTACTTCTTTTAAATATTCAGTGAATGTCTTTTCACCTTTTGGATAGTTTCTCATCGCAAGCGTATTGACAAACATCCCGATCACATGTTTCAGATCGTGGTGCTGTCTTCCTTGGATCGGTGATCCGACGATTAAATCTTCTTGTCCGGTATATTTTGAAAGCAGAACCGTATAGGCCGCCAGAAGAAGCATATACATTGTAACCCCGTTGTCTTTGGCGATTCGATGAAGGTTTTTCGTCAATTCGCTGTCTACATTAAAACTGATTCTGTCGCCTTCAACACTTTTCATTTGCGGTCTCGGGAAATCTGTCGGCATATTGAGAACCGGGATTTCGCCTTTAAAGACATTCAGCCAATAGTTTTTCTGTTTTTTTATTTCATCTTTTTGATAAAATGCTCTTTGCCATTCTGAATAATCTTTATATTGAATGTTGAGCGGCTCCAATTCTTTTCCATCATATAAATCACAAATTTCTTTTGTTAGAACGCCCATAGAAGCGCCGTCTGAAATGATATGGTGCATATCAAACAGCAGGATATGTTCTTTTTCATCGACCTTTACCACTTCCGCTCTAAAAAGCGGCGCTTTTTCCAAATCAAACGGCCTGACAAACGCTTTTATTTTTTCTGAAATGGATGAAGATCCTAATTCACTGTATTTGATGCTGAAATCAATATTTTTTTCAATCTTTTGAACAGGCTCTCCTTCTGCCATCAAAAAGGAGGTTCTAAATGCCTCATGTCTTCCCGTTATGTTTTTCAAAACGTTCTCAAAGCGGCGGATATCAAAGCCGCCCTTTACTTTCATTGTAAAAGGTATGTTATAGGACAATCCGCTGCCTTCGATTTTATTGAGAATGTATAATCTTTTTTGGGCAGAGGAAAGGTGATAGCTGTCTTTTTCCTCCACCTTTTGAATGGATGAATAAACCGTTTCTTTTGTTGACCGAATATATTTTCCCAGTCCTTTGATTGTAGGGGTTTTAAATATTTGTCTCAGAGGTGTTTCCGTCTTAAGCTCTTTCTGGATTTTTGATGCCATCGCGGCCGCTTTGAGAGAATGTCCTCCGATTTCGAAGAAGTGATCGTTGATGCCGATCTTCTCCATCCCTAAAATGTCTCGCCAAATCGCTGCCAGCTTTTCTTCTGTTTCATTTCGCGGCGCTTCATACTCCGTTTCCGCCCCTGCCGTTCTGTCAGGCTCCGGCAAGGCTTTTCTGTCCACTTTCCCGTTTTTGGTCAGCGGCAGCTTGTCCAGTTTGACAAAATAGGCGGGAATCATGTAATCCGGAAGCTTTTCTCCCAAAAATCCTCTCAGCTCTTCAACCGCCATCTCGCGGTTTGCGGTGATGTAGGCGCAAATGTACGGGCGGCTTTCCCCGTCTTCCCTGACGGTGACGATCGTCTCGTTTATGTCTTCGTGTTTTTCCAATTGGCTTTCGATTTCTCCGAGTTCAATCCGGAAGCCGCGGATTTTCACCTGATGGTCGATCCGCCCGATAAATTCGATGTTGCCGTCAGGCAGCCATTTCGCCAAATCGCCCGTCTTGTAAAGCCTTTCTCCCGGGATAAACGGATGCGGGATGAATGTTTCCGATGTGAGCTCATCCCGGTTTAAATATCCTTTGCTTAAGCCGTCTCCAGCGATGCACAGCTCACCGGGAACGCCGATTGGAAGAAGCTTGCCGTCTTCGTCCATGATCAATGCCGATGTATTCGCCAATGGCCTGCCGATCGGGATCGTTTCCGCTGCTTCATCAATCTCATTGATGAAGTAATATGTCGCATAAACCGTGCTTTCCGTCGGGCCGTATACATGGATCAGCTTGTCCTGGCCAACGCGGTCGAGCACTTTTTTCGCATGCGGAATCGAAATTCTTTCACCGCCAAACAGGATTTTTCGCAGATTGGCGAGAGAGTCGATATTGATGTCGGCGAGCGTATTGAACAGCGCCGTCGTCATGAACATTACGCTGACCTTTTCTTTCTCGATCACATCGGCCAGCTCATTGATATTCAATACCGTTTCTTTCTCAATCATGACGAGTGATGCGCCGTTTAAAAGAGCTCCGAATATATCGAATATCGATCCGTCGAACGAATAGTTGGACAGCTGGAGAATGACGTCGTCCGTTCGGATGTCAATATAGTTGGTATTCCGCACGACACGCACCGCACTGTAGTGCGGGGTGACCACGCCTTTCGGCATTCCTGTTGAACCGGATGTATAGATGATATAGGCGGCATCGCCGGAGTCATTGACAGCGTCCAGCCGCTCTTCGCTGAATCTGTCGAATGCCGTCTTGTCCAAATGAATGACCTCAGCCTCGCAATCGATTTCGTCTGCCGCTTCACCTTGCGTAAGCAGCACACCCGCCTCCGTGTCTTTCAGCATATAGGAGATTCTGTCTTTAGGCGTTTCAGGATCAATCGGCAAATATGCGCCTCCCGCTTTTAAAATCCCCATGATGCCGATGATCATCTCAAAAGAGCGGTCTAACAGGATCGCCGCAATCGAGCCGGCGCCTACGCCTTTTTCCCTGAGAAGCCTTGCCGTTTGGTTTGATTTTTCGTTCAGCTCTCTGTAGGTCATGTTTTGGCTGCCGAACACAACGGCTGTATGATCAGGCGTCTTTATCGCTTGTTCTTCAAAAAGCTGATGGATCGTCTTGTCTTTTGGATAATCAGTTTTTGTATCGTTGAATGCGTATAACAAGGTGTTTCTTTCTTCCTCTGATACGAGATCGATTTCACTTAATGTTTTTTCTTCATCTTCCGTCACCTGTTCTGCGACTGCGGTGATATGCTTTTCGATATGATTGATGATTGTCTCGTCATAAACATTTTCATCATAGATGATCAATAGCTTTAAATGATCGTCCAGTCCTGCGGAAATGCTGAAACTATAATTTGTCTGCTCTTCTCCGCTGACACTCTCCATTTCAAAACCGACATCATTTTTCTGTTCAAATGCTTTTTGATCAACGGCATAATTTTCAAAGACCATGACATGATCGATCAAATCGTTTTTCAATTCGCTCAGCGCTTGAACCTCCGCCAAATTCATGTAATTGTAGCGGTTGCTTTCCAAAGCATCGGATTGCGTTTTTCTTAAGACATCTTTAAAGCGCTTGTTTTTTTCAAGCCTGACTCTGGTCGGGATGGTGTTGATGAAGACGCCGACCATTTTTTCAATTCCTTCGACCTCCGCATCTCTTCCAGAGACAACCGTTCCAAAAACAACATCTTCACTGTTGTTGTATTTTGCTAAAATCACGCCCCAAATGCTTTGTAAAACGGTATTGATGGTCACATGATTTCGATTCGCCAGTTTTATGAGGCGATTTGTGAGTTCTTTGGAACATTCAATTGTTTTTTCTTTTCTTTTAAATAGAGCAGATGCAGAATGTGTGCGAAGCTTTGGAATCAGAGTCTTTTGGTCATAGCCGTTCAAATATTTACCCCAATATTCCTGAGCTTCATCTTTATCCTGGCTTTCCAGCCATTTGATATAGTCGCTGTACGGTCTCGGGTCTTCCAATTGAAGACCTTTGCCTTTTCGTTTCTTTTCGTAAATCGTAAACAGTTCATCCAGGATAATTCCAAGGCACCATCCGTCAAGCAATATGTGATGATACGTCCAGACAAATTGATAAGAATCCTCAGCCGTTCTAAAGAGACAGGCTCTCATCAGCGTTTCTTTAGCTAAGTCAAAACCCTTTTGCCTATCTTCATTTAAATAACTTTCCAAAACATCCTCTTGATCGTTTTGCTTGCGTATATCCCTGTGCTCAAACTTTACGTTTCGATCTTTCATAATGACATGCAGCGGCTCATCCAATCTGTAATGAAATGATGCTCTTAATATCTCATGTCTTTTCATGATTTCATTTAGGCTATCCTCAAACACCCGTTCATCTACATAACCTTTTAACTCAATGATTAATTGCTCAAAATATGCATTTGACGCTTCGTCCTCCATCGCATGAAAGAGCATTCCTTTTTGCATGTTTGATAACGGATATATTTTCTCAACTTTGGTTTTCATATCGTAATCTCATCTCCTAGAATTCCTTTAGTTTTCCGGAACCACATCATCCGACCATGTGGGCTGCCGCCAGTTAAACAGGGTTTTGGCAGCAGCGTTTTCCATAACTTCCCGGAGGCTTTACGGGTTGCAATAAAACTTTTTTTGTCAGGAGGTTCTAGCTGTCTACAGATTCATATTCATTCAATAATTCCTCAAGATCTTTTAATGAGATTTTGTCATAACCGTAGTCAGAGGACGTTTTTTCAGTTTCATTTTTACTCATGCAATGACTGATGACCTTCTGAAGAATTTCCTTGTACGTTTGATTAAAATCGCTGATCATCTGATCGGTGTACTCGTATTCGTTAAATGTCGTACTGATCATGAATTGTTGATCAACAACGACTGAGTCGATTTCGACGGAAGCATCTCTTGCACTTTTTGCTCCGATGCTTTGACCTGTAGAGAGCCTCGAAGATGAAAATTGTTCAGTCGTCATATCATGGTCGAGTTCACCTAGATAATTGAATAATATCGGTGGCTTTTCATCCTTGAAGAGCTTTTGGTCTTTTGTCAAATACTTCAGGATGCCATACCCTATGCCGTTATTCGGTATTTTTCTCAATGTTTCTTTCACTATCTTGATCGCCATGGTCAGCTCTGTTTCTTCTTCTAAATCGATGAATACCGGATACATCGAGGTAAACCAGCCTACCGTTCTGCTGATATCTACATCCTGCAAGATGTCTTCTCTTCCGTGGCCTTCCATGAGAATTTTCAGCTTGTTTTCCCCGGTTAACCGCCTGACTGCCATTAACAAAGCTGTTAACAGAATGTCGTTGATTTGCGTGTTGTATGCTTTATGCACCTCGCCCAGCAGCTGTTCCGTTTCCGTTTTACCGAGGGAAACCCTGAGTGTTCTGCTATTTTCATAGTTATCAAGTGCTGCCTTATAATGTTTAGGGATAAATTCCATCTTTCCTTTTGCTATCTCCCTCCAATATTCTTTTTCTTTCAACAACTTTTTGCTGTGGGCGTACTCTGCCAGTTTTTCTGAAAACGCCTTGTAAGAATCCGTTTTATAGCCGAGCTCAATTGTATTGCCTTGCAGTGCTTGGCTGTATGCGGCCGCAAAATCTTCGAATATGATTCTCCAAGACACTCCGTCTACCAAAAGGTGGTGAATCACGAACAGAAGATGGTCGCCCTCATCTGTTTGGAAAATGCAGAGTTTCATCATTTTTCCTTCTTGGATTGAAATCTCTTTTTGAATGGTTGTCGCTGTTTGATAAACGGCTTCCTCCGGGTTCTCTGCCGCTTTGACATCATAGACATACAGATCGAAGACGCTGCCTTCTAAACCGCGGTTATGCTGAATGATTTCACCGTTTTTCTCTTGATAGATCATCCTTAATGCATCATGCTGTTCGGTGAGCTTACGGACAACTCTTTCAACGATTTTTTCATCAAATCCATTTTCTCTATAGAGCATGAACGCCTGATTATAATGGTTTTGCTCTTCTTGATTTGCCGCAAAAAACGACCTTTGGATCGGAGTCAGCGGTACTTCCCCTTGAATGATTTCGTCTTTGCCGCGCATTTTCGTCTCTTTTTTCACATATTTACTGAGGTGTTTGATGGCCGGATTGGTAAACAGATCTTTAACCTGAAGTTTGAGATCGGCTCTTGATAATTTTGAAACGATCTGCAGAGCCTTGATTGAATCTCCCCCGACTTCAAAGAAATTATCATTGATTCCGATTTTGTCTCTGTCCAGCACTTCCTGCCAAACGGCAGCCAGCTTTTCTTCTGTTTCATTTCGGGGCGCTTCGTATTCGCTTGCTGCTGCCGCATCTTCGCCAGGTTCAGGGAGCGCTTTTCGATCGACCTTTCCGTTTGGTGTAAGAGGCATCTTGTTGATTTGAATAAAATAGGAAGGAATCATATAGTCCGGCAAATGGTTGGATAAATATTCCCTTAGTTCATTTGCAATGATTTGCTTTGGGCAAGCGATATAGGCGCACAGGTATTTATGGCCTTTGCTGTCTTCGCGATCAATGACAACGGCTTCGCTAATATCCTGCTTACCTCGCAGCCTGGTTTCAATTTCACCGATTTCGATTCTGAAACCGCGAATCTTGACCTGATGATCGATTCTGCCAAGGAATTCAACATTTCCATCTGGCAGCCATCTTGCCAAGTCCCCCGTTCTGTACATGTTTCCCCCGGGTTCAAAAAGATGCGGAACAAATTTTTCCTTGGTGAGTTCAGGATTGTTGAAGTATCCTCTTGCGATCCCCTCACCTCCGATATACAGCTCGCCATAAACCCCGATAGGCTGCGGGTTTAATGAAGAATCCAATATATAAAATGCTGTATTATCCAGCGGTTTTCCTATAGGGGTATTCGCAATATCCGGAATATGGTCCAACGCTTCCTCATAATAGCCGGAGTCAACAGATGCTTCAGTAACGCCGTAGCTGTTGATGATTCTCATGTTTTGTCCATACTGTTCAACGAGCCACTTATAATCTTTGATAGCGCAGTTATCAGAACCCATGATCAGCAGTTTCATGCTGGATATATCCAATTGGTGATGATGGACATATTTCATAAAAGGAATGATAAGGCTTGGCGTCGACTCAAAGATGTGGATGTCATGTTTTTTGATCATGTCATATAATAGATTCATTTCCAGTTTGACGTCGTTTGGCACAATATACATCGTTCCGCCGTTGAAGAGGCTTCTGCATAAATCTCCCGCAAATACATCAAAAGAAATGCTGGCGAGCTGAAGCAGGTTGACTTTAAATGATGCTAATCCATAGTGCTTTCTCCAATTGTAGTGAGCATGAATTAAATTGCGATGCTCCACCATAACGCCTTTTGGATTTCCTGTCGTACCCGATGTATAAATGACATATGCCAAATCACCGGAAGAATTGAGATGGTCCAAATTGCTTCCATCTGGATCATAAGCATCAGCTTGATCGATTTGCACGATTTCGCCGGCAAAGTTCATGTTGCCGATGAGATGGCGCTGGATAAGCAAAACATCGGCGGCGCTGTCCATCAGGATATATTCGATGCGCTCTTTCGGATAGTCCGGATCGATCGGCAGGTATGCCCCTCCGGCTTTGAGAATCGCCAATATGCCTGTCACCATATCCAATGACCGATCTGCCATGATTCCAACTATAGACTCTCGCTGAACACCTTTTTTCCGTAAAGTTCTTGCCAGTTGATTCGCTTTTTCATTTAATTCCCCGTAAGTCAATGTTTGTTCTTTAAAGACAATTGCCGGATGATTCGGTGATGTCTCAGCCTGTTTCTCAAACAGCTCCGGCAAAGTCCCTGTCGGATGTTCGGTCTTCGTATCATTAAACTGATACAGGATGGTGCTTCTTTCTTCTTCTGAAAGCATATTGATTTCGCTTAGCGTCTGTTGAGGATGATCAGCAATGTCTTCCAGTATATGAATGAAATGCTCCGCTATCGTTTCAGCGGTTTCTTTCTTAAATAATTTTGTGCAAAATTCCAGATGAAAAGTCATTGCACCTGCGGATTCTGCCGCTGCTAAAGACAAATCAAATTTTGAAATAGGAAACTCCATGCCGCATGTTTCTACATTCAATCCTTCGATATGCGGTTCTGCATCATCCAAAGCCTGCATATCAAACATCGTGTCGAACAATGCATTTCTGCTGATATCCCGTTCCAAATCTAATTTTTCAACAAGCTCATCGAATGGATAGTCTTGATGTTCATAGGCATTCAACGTATTGTCTTTCACTTCTTTTAAATACTCAATGAATGTCCTGCCGCCTTTTGGATAATTCCTCATCGCAAGCGTGTTAACAAACATTCCAATTGTGTTTTCCAAATCGGCCCGAGATCTTCCGGCAATCGGAGAACCTACGATTACATCTTCCTGTCCTGTATATTTTGAAAGCAGTGTTGTATATCCCGCCAACAGAAGCATATACATCGTAGCGCCGTTTTCATTGGCTATTCTTTTGAGCTTTTCTGTCAGCTCTCTGCCGATAGCAAATATGAGTCTGTCCCCTTCATAGCTTTGCATTTGCGGCCTTGGATAGTCTGTCGGCATGTTCAGAACCGGAATGTCATCGCGAAATACATTCAGCCAGTATTCTTCCTGCTTTTTCAAACTGTCTTTCTGATAGGATTCTCTTTGCCACTCCGAATAGTCTTTATATTGGATGGTTAACGGCGCGAGTTCCTTTTCTTCATATAGGGCAGCCCATTCCTTCATGAATATCCCTATTGACACCCCGTCTGAAATGATATGGTGCATATCAAACAGCAGGATATGTTCTTCCGCGTCCACCCTAAGAAGCTCTGTTCTTAGAAGGGGGGCTTTTTCCAAATCAAACGGTCTGATAAACTGATTCATTCGCTCCTTGAGGCTCCGGTTCCCCAAATCATCGTATTTGATTTCAAACCGGACATCCTCTTCTATTTTTTGAACAGGTTCGCCGTTGATTGTGACAAAGGATGTTCTAAACCCTTCATGTCTGTCGATTAATGTTTTGAAAGCATGCTCAAGCTTCACCGCTTGGAGCTCACCCTTTATTTTGATTGCAAATGGCATGTTGTAAGCGGTTTGGCCTTCTTCAATTTGATTGAGAATGTACAGTCTTTTTTGAGCGGATGAAAGAGGATAATACTCTTTCTTTTCCGCTTTTTTAATGTCTGAATGAACCATTTTATGTTTTTGTTGGACATAGGCTGCGATTTCTTTAATCGTCGGATGGCTGAATATTTCTTTTAACGTTACCTCTACATTTAGTTTTGATTGTATCTTAGCGGCCATTGAAAAAGCCTTTAATGACTGTCCGCCGATTTCAAAGAAATGATCGTTTATCCCAATCTTCTCCAGGCCTAATATGTCCTCCCAGATGGATAAAAGCGCTGCTTCCGTTTGATTGCTCGGGGCTTCATAGCCTGCTGCCACAGACTCCCTTACATCCGGCTCAGGCAATGCCCTGACATCCACCTTGCCATTGATCGTGCGCGGCATTTGATCCAGCATGACAAAGTGTGACGGAATCATGTACTCGGGGAGGTCCTTCGCCAGAAATTCTTTGATTTGATCAATGGCGGCACCTTTGTGATGTAAGGTGATATAGGCACATAGATATTTGTTGTTGTTCTCGCCTTCCTTTGCTATAACGACCGCTTCATTTATATTGCCGTTCTTTAATAGGCGGTGTTCAATTTCTTCAAGCTCAATCCGATAGCCGCGAATTTTGACTTGGTTATCGATTCTGCCTAAAAATTCGATGTTTCCATCAGGGAGCCATCTCGCCAAATCACCTGTACGATACACCCTCTCACCTGATTCATTCTGGACAAACGCGGCATCTGTTAATTTTTGATTATTCAGGTATCCTCTTGCAAGGCCGTCGCCGCCGATCATAAGCTCGCCCGGTATTCCAATCGGCAGGAGCCGTCCGTATTGATCAGCGATATACACCTTATAATTACGTAAAGGTCTGCCGATTGGAATGCTCGTTTTTTTCTGATCTTCGCTGCTTAATTTATAATAGGTTGCACAAACCGTTGCTTCCGTCGGGCCGTAGGAGTTATAAACATCGGCACCTTTTATGATATTTTCGATATACTCATATTTTAGAACATCCCCGCCGCTGATAAATTTCATATGCGGATGAAAGGTTAAATGTTTATGTTTATCGATTTCATTTAATAAAAGCGGGGAGCAGCTGACGAGCGTGACGCGGTGCTTTTTGATATTTTCCATCAGTTCATCGATGTTCATATCGCCGATTTTTTTGCTGATCACCAGACGCCCTGAGCAGGCTAAAATAGGATAAACCTCTTCAGTGAATGCATCAAATGAAAATGATACGACTTGCAGGATTGTATCGTTTTCACTTAAAGGAACCCTTTTAGTAAATGAATGAATATAATTGATGACATTCCGGTGAGTCGTCATCACACCTTTTGGTCTGCCTGAAGAGCCCGATGTGTAAATCACATATGCCAAATCAGAAGCGCCGTTTATCATTGGCGGATTTTTTTTATCACAACATTGAATCGCCTCATCATCAACTGTAATCAACCGGCCTCCGTCTATTCTGGACTTTAAATGCTCCTGAGCGACGATCACATCAGCTCCGCTGTCTCTCAGCATATACTTCACTCTGTCTGAGGGATAATCCGGATCAATCGGCAAATAGGCTCCCCCTGCTTTTAAAATGCCCAAGATCCCAATGATCATCTCAGGTGAACGTTCTGTCATGATGCCCACTATTGTATTGGGTGTTACTCCATTTTCTTTGAGGAGCCAGGCCAGCTGATTGGCTTTTCCGTTCAGCTCTCTGTATGTCAATCGCTTGTCTCCAAAAATAACGGCGGTGTGATCCGGCGTTATTTCCGCCCGTTCTTCAAACAGCCGGCTGACTGTTTTATTTTTCGGATCGTCTGTTTTCGCTTGATTGAATGTATGTAATACGATATCTTTCTCTTCCTCAGACATCATCCTGATCTCGCTTAATGTCTGTTCAGGATGATGAGCGGCATCTTTTAAAACATTCAAAAAGTGTCCGGCCATTCTTTCGATTGTTTCTTTTTTATACAGATTAGTGCAATATTGTAAATCGAACTTTATATGATCCCCATGATGATATGCGGTAAGGCTTATATCAAATTTCGAAACATCAAAGGCAAAGTCGTATGTCTCAAAGAGGGCTCCGCCGGCTTCAGGTGTGAAATCATCTGCATTTTGCATATCAAACATCGTGTCAAACAGCGGGTTTCTGCTCAAGTCTTTTTTCAAGCCCAATGTTTCTACCAATGCATCAAATTGATAATCTTGATTTTCGTATGCGTTTAATGTATTTTCTTTTACGATCTGCAAGTATTCCTTGAATGTCATGCCGCCTTTCGGATGATTTCTCATCGCAAGGGTGCCCACGAACATTCCGATTGTCCTGTTTAAATCGGCATGTGATCTTCCCGCAATTGGGGAGCCTACAATGATATCTTCTTGCCCGGTGTATTTTGAAAGCAGGATTGTGTAGCCCGCCAACAGAAGCATATACATCGTCACACCGTTTTCTCCGGCTATGCTTTTGAGTTTTTTCGTGATGTCCTGATCCAATTCAAAAACCGTTCTGTCTCCTTGAAAACTTCGGGTTTTTGGCCTTCTGTAATCAAGCGGCATATTCAAAACCGGAATTTCACCTTGGAAGGTATTCAGCCAATAATCTTCCTGCTTCTTTAAGCCGCCTGTTTTCTCGATTTCTCTCTGCCATTCCGAATAATCTTTATATTGCACCGCCACCGGAGACAATGGTCTACCTTCCAATAAATCAGCCAATTCCTTCATTAAAATTCCCATAGAGACACCGTCTGAGATGATATGGTGCATATCAACCATCATCATATGCTCAGCCTCATTGACTTTTACGATCTCGGCTCTTAAAAGCGGGGCTTTGTCTAAATGAAAAGGTTTGATGAACCCGCCGATTTTCTCCTGAATGCTTTCTTCTCCTAATTCGCTGTATCCTAATTGAAACTCGGCTTCCTGTGCGATTTTTTGCATCGGTTCGCCATCGACTGTTACAAAGGAAGTTCTTAATGCTTCATGCCTGGCGATTAACTGCCTCCAAGCATCTTTAAACTGACTGATTTGGACGCTGCCTCTTCGTTTCACCGCTAAAGGCATGTTGTATGCGGTTCCGCTCTCGTCAAGCTTATTTAGAACGAACATCCTCTTTTGTTCCCTTGATAAAGGGTAACATCCATTTTCCGACAGATCCGCTTTCGGAATACCGCGCTCGTTTTTCTCCTCGGCGCTTTTTAGAACAGCTATGATTTCTTGTTTATATCGCTTTATTTTTTGTTTTAACTCAGCTGTCAATAATTCCTGAGGCCCAATGATTTTAATTTTTCCTTGGTTATGATATAAGAAAATATTTTTCTTTTTTAAATCATTTATGAAGCCTATTATACTCATATCAATCATCACTCCATTTATCAGACTTGCGGCGCTAAAATAAGAATAGTTTGAGCGTAAAATAGGGCAGCTGTACAATCTATCTCCAGGAAATAGATTGTACAGTGCGGGTGATTGGAAAGGTTCTTACGGCCAAATTGAATATAATGACTCCATAAGCAAGCTCCATCAGTTGCTTATTCCATCTTTTTAAGGATTATATTTCCTCCTCGGCGTACTCAACCATGCCGTCTGATTCGGCTTCAGCATGTAATACGCAATGGGCTAAGTTTTTGGCAGTCGGATTCTCAAAGAATGTACTTACACCCATATTGATGCCAAAGGCTTTGTTAATTGAATTGACAGCTTGCATCGCTTTTAGTGAGTTCCCTCCTCTGTCGAAGAAACGGCAGGAGATGCCCATCCGTTCTGTCCCCAGCACTTCTTCCAATATGGAGATGATTTGTTTTTCCACAAAGTTCCTCGGCGCTTCATACTCAGCTTCCGCCCCTGCATTTCTGTCAGGCTCCGGCAAGGCTTTTCTGTCCACTTTTCCGTTTTTGGTCAGCGGCAGCTTGTCCAGTTTGACAAAATAGGCGGGAATCATGTAATCCGGAAGCTTTTCTCCCAAAAATCCTCTCAGCTCTTCAACCGGCATCTCGCGGTTTGCGGTGATGTAGGCGCAAATGTACGGGCGGCTTTCCCCGTCTTCCCTGACGGTGACGATCGTCTCGTTTATGTCTTCGTGTTTTTCCAATTGGCTTTCGATTTCTCCGAGTTCAATCCGGAAGCCGCGGATTTTCACCTGATGGTCGATCCGCCCGATAAATTCGATGTTGCCGTCAGGCAGCCATTTCGCCAAATCGCCCGTCTTGTAAAGCCTTTCTCCCGGGATAAACGGATGCGGGATGAATGTTTCCGATGTGAGCTCATCCCGGTTTAAATATCCTTTGCTTAAGCCGTCTCCAGCGATGCACAGCTCACCGGGAACGCCGATTGGAAGAAGCTTGCCGTCTTCGTCCATGATCAATGCCGATGTATTCGCCAATGGCCTGCCGATCGGGATCGTTTCCGCTGCTTCATCAATCTCATTGATGAAGTAATATGTCGCATAAACCGTGCTTTCCGTCGGGCCGTATACATGGATCAGCTTGTCCTGGCCAACGCGGTCGAGCACTTTTTTCGCATGCGGAATCGAAATTCTTTCACCGCCAAACAGGATTTTTCGCAGATTGGCGAGAGAGTCGATATTGATGTCGGCGAGCGTATTGAACAGCGCCGTCGTCATGAACATTACGCTGACCTTTTCTTTCTCGATCACATCGGCCAGCTCGCGGATATTCAATACCGTGTCTTTTTCAATCAGGACGAGCGCCGCACCGTTTAAGAGAGCACCGAAGATATCAAATACCGATCCGTCAAACGAATAGTTGGACAGCTGAAGAATGACGTCGTCCGTTCGGATGTCAATATAATTGGTGTTCCGCACGACACGCACCGCACTGTAGTGCGGGATGACCACGCCTTTTGGCGTTCCGGTAGAGCCGGACGTGTATACAATGTATGCTGTATCATTTGATCGACTAACAAGCGGAAGGTTTTCCCTGCTGATCATTTGCAAATCGTCTGAGCGCAGATCAACAGCTTCAATATCAAATGCTTCAAGCTGCGGTTCTTTGGTTAACACTACTTTTGCACCGCTATTCTCCAAAACATAATCGATTCTGTCCTTAGGCGTTTCAGGATCAATCGGCAAATATGCGCCTCCCGCTTTTAAAATCCCCATGATGCCGATGATCATCTCAAAGGAGCGGTCTAATAGGATCGCCGCAATCGAGCCGGCCCCTACGCCTTTTTCCCTGAGAAGCCTTGCCGCTTGGTTTGATTTTTCGTTCAGCTCTCTGTAGGTCATGTTTTGGCTACCGAACACAACGGCTGTATGATCAGGCGTCTTCACCGCCTGTTCCTCAAAAAGCTGATGGATCGTCTTGTCTTTTGGATAATCGGTTTTTGTATCGTTGAATGTGTATAACAGGGTGTTTCTTTCTTCCTCTGATACGAGATCGATTTCACTTAATGTTTTTTCTTCATCTTCCGTCACCTGTTCTGTGACTGCGATGATATGCTTTTCGATATGATTGATGATTGTCTCGTCATAAACATTTTCATCATATGTCATTTTAAGCGCGAGCTTTTCTTCTTCTAGAACACCAATCATATTAAAATCGTAGTTTGTCCTTTCTTTTCCATGTACGCCCTCGAGTTCAAAGCCGAGTTTACCAGTTTGGCGGCTGAACATCTGTTGATCAAACGCATAATTTTGAAAAACCATGACATGACTGATGAGCTCTCTCTTCAGTTCACTCAGTTCTTGAATTTCTGATAGATTCATATAACTGTACCGGCTGCTTTCAATGGACTCGGCTTGAGTATTTCTCAATGCTTCTTTGAAGCTCGCACCGCCTCCAAATCTGATCCTGGTCGGTATTGTATTAATAAACAGCCCAACCATTTCTTCAATACCGTCTACCTGGGCCTCCCGTCCTGATACAACGGTTCCGAATACAACCTCTTCTGCATTGTTATATTTAGCCAGAACAACGCCCCAAATGCTCTGGAGGATGGTATTGATGGTCACATGATTTCGATTTGCGATTTCGATGATTTTGTTTGTCAGTTCTTTTGGAAACGCAATGACTCTCTCTTTGTCGCCGTATTCACCAGCAGGTTTGCCGCTATTTAATTTTGGTATTTCGGCTCTAGTCTCATACCCCTCCAAATATGTCTTCCAATACGCTGCACCTTCGTCCTTGTCCTGTTTTTCCAGCCATTTGATATAGTCGCTATACGGCTTCGGCGCTTCTAATTGATAGGTTTCGCCTTTCATCCTTTTTTCATAGATGCTGAATAGCTCGCTTAAAATAATGCCCAAGCACCAGCCGTCCAGCAATATGTGATGATGGCTCCAAATGAGTTGATATGATTGATCATTCATTCTGATCAAACATGCTCTCATGAGAGATTCGCTTCCAAGGTCAAACCCTTTTTCTTTGTCTTCTTTTAAATATTTTTCCGTTAAGATTTCTTTTTGAACATTGTTGTGTTCCGTGAGATCAATAGATTTAAAAGCTATTTTTCGCTCTGCAGAAATGATCTGTCTCGGTTCCTCAACGACCTCATATTCAAATGATGCCCTCAATATCTCATGTCTCTTGATGATGTCATTAAAGCTTGCTTCTAAAATGTCTGCATGAATCTGTCCTTTTAAATCGATGACAATTTGCTGGAAGTATGCGCTGGATGTTTGATCCTTAATGGCATGAAACAGCATTCCCTTTTGCATATTGGCGAGCGGATAAATGTTCTCGATCTTTAATGAACCATGCTTGTTCTTGATTTTCTCCAGTTCCTCCAGACTGAGCGAAGCATCGCTGTAGTCAGACGGTGTCATTTCCACGCCGTCTTTTCCGGCGCAATGATCAATGATCTTTTCAAGGTTTTCCTTATATGATTGATTGAATTGCTGGATTGTGTTTGTGTGATATTGTTCTTGATTAAATGTGGTATAAATGGTCAATTCGCCGTTTGTCACGATAGCATTCATCTCAATGGCGCAATGCCGCAAGATTTTGCCTCCGACACTTTCGCCTGATGAAAATGGTGATTGGGAAAATCCCTTTCTGTTAATATCTTTGTTCATTTCCCCAAAATAATTAAAAGAAATTGGGGCCTGAACTTCGTTTAATTCATCCAGCTCCCGGGTCAGATATTTTAATACACCGTAGCCGATCCCTTTGTTCGGTACTTTTCTCAACGTTTCTTTAACCATTTTAATGTTTTGGGATATGTCTTTTGCTTCTCCCAAATCGATCAATACCGGGTAAACCGTCGTGAACCAGCCAACTGTTCTGCTGATGTCAACACCTTCCAGGATGTCTTCTCTGCCGTGGCCTTCCATCATGACCTTCAATTTGTGTTGTCCGGTGATGTCTCTGATTCCGGCTAATAATGCCGTTAATAAAATATCGTTGATTTCCGTGTTGTAAGCTCTGTTCGTTTTTCTCAAGAGGCTTTTAGTCGCCTCTTGATCCAATGTGATGCTTAGTGTCGTGCTGTCTTCAAATCGATCTCTTTTTTGCTGTTGATTTGCAGGAATGAATTGAACATCGGCATTTGCCGTCTCCCTCCAATACTCTGCTTCCTTTAACAGCCTGCGGCTGGCGGCATAATGTTTCATTTGGCGGGCGAATTCTTGATATGAATCGGTTTTATATCCGGTTTCGAGCGTTTCACCTTTTAATACCTGAATGTACAATGTTTCGAAATCCTCAAGGATGATTCTCCATGATACACCGTCAACGACTAGATGATGGATCGCAATGAGCAGATGATCTCCTTCATCTGTTTGAAAGATGCCGAGGTTAACCAGTTTGCCGTCTTTGATAGAGGATTTCATTTGAATGTCCGTCGCCAATTTGTGAATTCTTTGCGCTTTATCCTTCAATCCTTTCATCTGATGCACATCTAGACCGAAAAGGTTTTCCTGATAGTCTCTGTTATATTGAATGACAGCCCCGTCTTGCTCTTCATATGTCATCCTTAATGCATCATGCTGCTCCAATATTTTATTGAAGGCCATTCTTACGCAGTTTTCATCAAAACCTTCTTTTCTAAAGAGCATAAAGGACTGGTTGAAGTGGTCTGGCTCCTCCTTGTTTTTCGCAAAATATCTTTTCTGTATAGGAAGCAGCTCTGTTTCCCCTGTCACAGTTTCGTTATGTTTATACGCTCTTGTTTCTTCTTTGATATATTTGCTGAGATCTTTTATTTTAGGATTTGCAAACAGCTCCTTCATCTCAAGCTTCAGGTTCATCCTTGACAGCCTTGATACGATTTGGAGCGCCTTGATCGAATCTCCCCCTGCTGCAAAGAAATGGTGGTTGATGCCTATGTCATCTGCATCGAGAATCTCCCTCCAGATTTGCACCAGCTTTCGTTCGGTTTCATTCCGGGGAGGGTCATACCGAGTTCCTTCATTCATCATGTTGCTGTCCGGCTCCGGCAATGCGCTTCTGTCTATTTTGCCGCTTGATGTTCGAGGCAGCTGATCAAGCTTGACAAAATATGACGGGATCATATAATCCGGGATTTCTCTTTCAAGGAATTGTCTGACAACCTCTGCGGCCAGTTCCTTTTCAGACGTTATATAAGCGCACAAATAGCTGTTGCCGTGTTGATCTTTTCTGGCAATCACTGCTGCTTCTTTTATCTCTTCATGTCTTAGCAGCTGAATTTCCACTTCACCAAGCTCTATTCGATAGCCGCGAATTTTCACTTGATGATCGGCCCTTCCTAAAAACTCAATATTTCCATCCGGCAGCCACATGGCCAAATCTCCGGTTTTGTACATTTTTTTGCCTGGCTCAAATGGATGATCGATAAATTTCTCTGCTGTCAGCTCTGGTCTATTGAGATATCCCCTTGCCACACCCTCTCCAGCTATACACAGTTCTCCGGCAATTCCTATTGGCTGAGGATGATGTTCTTGGTCTACAATATATATTTTTGTATTTAAAAGCGGTCTGCCGATCGGAATGGACGGTGTTTGCGGCACTTTTCCACATTCAATTTGATGTGAAGCCGCATCTACACAACACTCTGTCGGACCGTATACGTTTGTGATATTGCACGTCAGATTAGGCAGTTTTTCGAATAGACCGGCTATTAAATCGGGTGTTAAGGCATCTCCGCCGACAATCAATTCGTTCATATCCAATTCCAGTTCCATTTTGTTGATATACGTCAACATGTTTAAATGAGCAGGCGTCATATCAGATACGTTTATTTTGTTCTTCGAATAGTAATCGATTAAACTCATGGCATCCCAGCTTGTTTCCCTTGGGACAAGGCAGAGGGTATGCCCAAGCAGCAGCGCTGCGAATATTTGTTTGACAGAGGCGTCAAATATATATGGCGCGACCAGTGCGACGTTTAATTGAGGGGCGAGTTGCTGATAAATTCTTTCATGAAGCCCCTGAACAAGATTAATCACACTGTGATGCTCTATCATCACGCCTTTTGGTTTTCCGGTAGATCCTGATGTATAAATGACATATGCCAAATTTTCCGGCTTAATGTGATGCTTTAAGTTGGCTGAATGGTCTTTTTGATGGAGTTGATCAAGTCTGACGATTTCTCCATTAAAAGCTTCACCTGGATGGACATCCCCTGTCACACATAACACATTGACACGGCTGTCTGTTAACATATAGCTTGTTCTTTCCTGCGGATACTCCGGATCGATTGGCAGATAGGCTCCTCCCGCTTTCAAGATTCCCATCATGCCGACAATCATGTCGATTGAGCGTTCTGTGATGATCCCTGTCACCGTGTCAGGGCCTACTCCTTTTTCACGCAGGATGAAAGCAAGGTGATTCGCTCTTTCATTTAGTTCTTTGTACGTGATCTTTTTATCCCCAAAGACAACCGCCGGATGATCAGGCGTCTTTTCCGCTTGTTCTTCAAACAGCTCCGGTATCGTTTTTTCTTTGCAGAATGCTCGGTCAGTGCGGTTAAATTCAGACAGAATCCGGTTTCTTTCAGACTCTGTTAATACATCTATTTGATTTAATTCAATGTCTGGATTTTCCGCTGCTTTTTGCAATACGCTGATCAGGTGTTCTGATAGTCTTTCTATTCTTTCTTTTTTGAATAACGCCGTGCAATATTCCACTTCCAATCTTAATCCAGCCAGTGCTTCACTCGCAGTCACTGTGAGGTCGAACTTAGAAATTCCGCGCTTGATCTCAAGCATCTTGCTTCTCAGCCCTTCTGCTTCAAACGGCTTCATATCTGTGTTATGGTACACCAGCATCGTATCAAACAGCGGGTTTCGCGAGATGTCCCTTTTGATATTGACCTTTTCTACAAGATCATCAAATTGATAATCTTGGTTTTCATAAGCCAGCAGTGTGTTTTCTTTTACTTCATGTAAATAGTTTCTGAATGTCTTTTTCCCTACCGGATGATTTCTTATCGCCAAAGTATTGATAAACATGCCGATAAGATGATGGACATCCTCATGTTTTCTTCCTGCAATCGGCGTGCCGACAATGACATCTTCTTGACCTGTATATTTGGAAAGCAGCGTTGTATAGCCGGCCAAAAGGAGCATGTACATGGTCACTCCGTTTTCCTTGGCCATTTGTTGAAGCTTACTGAATGTTTCCTTTTCGATTGTTACAGTTACGGTGTCCCCTTCAGCACTTTGGGCGAGCGGCCTTTTATAATCTGCCGGCATGTCAAGCACAGGAATGTCATCTTTAAACATATTCAGCCAGAATTCTTCCTGCTTGTTCAACTGATGATCCTGATCAATGCCTTTTTCCCATTCTGCGTAATCTTTATACTGAATGTTTAATGGAGGCAATGATTTTCCTTCATATAATACTGTCAGTTCTTTCATCAAGATGTCCATGGACACGCCGTCTGAAATGATATGATGCATATCGAACATCATCAGGTGCTCATTTTCATTCACTTTTACGATCTCCGCCCTTAAAAGCGGCGCATTTTTCAAATGAAACGGCCTGATGAAGCCTTTGATTTTTTCCTCAGCGCTTTCTTCACCGACATCACTGTATCCCACTTGAAAATCGATCTCTTTTTCAATCTTTTGCACAGGTTCGCCGTCGATCATGAAAAAGGAAGTTCGAAGTGATTCATGTCTTTCGATCATCTTGTTCAATGCATTCTCAAACCGGCGCACATCAAAATCGCCTTGAATTGTCATGGCAAAAGGCATGTTATAAGCAACTCCGCTGCCTTCGATTTGATTAAGGATATACAGCCTTTTCTGTGCTGAAGATAGACGGTAATATGCTTTTTCTTCCGTTTTCCTTATGGATGTAAAAGCACTTTCCTTTGTTGAGCCGATGAATTCTCTAAGCCCTTTAATCGTCGGTGTTTCGAATATTTGTCTTAAAGGCACCTTTACATTCAGCTCTTTATGAATGGTTGACAATAAAGCGGCTGCTTTGAGCGAATGTCCGCCTGCATCAAAGAAATTGCTGCTGATCCCGATTTTTTCGATGCCTAATGCATCCTCCCAAATTGAGACCAGTTTTTCTTCCGTCTCATCCCGCGGCGCTTCATAGCCATGCTCCATTTCAATGCTTCGCTCAGGAGCCGGCAGGCTTTTCTTATCCAATTTTCCATTCACAGTCAGCGGCAGTTGGTCAAGCATGACAAAGTGCGCAGGCACCATATAACTCGGAAGATTTTTCTTTAAGAACTCTCTGATCTCTTCCGGTTCAACTTCTTTTTTGGCCACTACATATGCGCAAAGATAATGGTCATGGTCGCTGTCTTCTCTTGCCATAACCGCTGCTTCATCGATATCTTCGTGCTTGAGCAGCTGAGTCTCTATTTCACCCGGTTCAATGCGGTAGCCGCGTATTTTCACTTGCTGGTCAACCCGCCCTAAAAACTGAATGTTTCCATCAGGCAAGATTTTGGCAAGATCCCCTGTCCGGTACATTCTTTCTCCGGGAACAAACGGATGTTGGATGAATTTTTCTGCGGTCAGATCAGGTCTGTTTAAATACCCGCGGGCCAAGCCCCCTCCGGCTATACAGAGCTCGCCGACAGCCCCAAGCGGGCAAAGCTGATTGTCTTGATTCAATATAAAAGTATTCACATTATCGATCGGTTTGCCTATCGGAATATTGTGATATGGCTTGTCTATCTTAAAACTTGTGGAAACGACTGTGTTTTCAGTCGGTCCGTAATTGTTTACGATTTGATAGTTGTTTTCTTTAAAAACATTTAATTTATCTCCGCCCGTTAACAGTGTCCTCAAAGAATGATTGTCAAGCAGCATAAACTGTTCGCAAACCGGTGTAGGCAAAAAGCTGATCGATATATGATGTTCATTAAAATATCGGTTTAATTGTTCGACATCCAACCGCGTCTCTTGATTTAAGACGTGAACGGCTGCTCCCGCCGTTAAATAAGGGAAGAGTTCCCAGACAAAAGCATCGAAGCTGACGCTTGCATAAATCGAGCTGTTATCGTTTGGGCTGATTTCAAAACGATATTGATGCCAGCAGCATAAATTAACCAAAGAATGATGTTCGATCATTACGCCTTTTGGCTTCCCGGTTGATCCCGAAGTGTAGATGACATATGCAAGATCACCGCTTTGATTGACATCTGCCACATCAGATGGGTCCTGCATATCAATCTTTTCATCCTCAATATCAATGAACTCGATCGATCCTGTCTCAAACCCTTTGCCAAACGGATCATCGGTGAGGATGACTTTGACCCCGCTGTCATCCATCATGTATTTGATCCGGTCAATAGGGTACTCAGGATCAATAGGCAAATAAGCGCCTCCTGATTTCAGGACACCCATAATCGCAGCGATCATATTGGCCGAACGCTCCATCATGATCCCGACAATCGTATCCGGCCGCACTCCTTTTTCCCTTAGCAGCCTTGCCCATTGATTTGCTTTTTCATTCAGCTCCCGGTAAGTCAGCTTCTGGTCTTCAAAAACAACTGCAGTTTGATCAGGTGTTCGTTTTGCCTGTTCTTCAAACAGCTGGTGGACCGTTTTCTCTTTTGAATAAGCGGCCTCCGTATTGTTAAATTCCTCTACAAGCATCCGTCTTTCTTCATGAGAAATCATGTCGATTTGATCTAAAGTGACATCAAGATTTGCCGAAATTTCTTCTAAAATCCTGATATAATTTTCCGCTATTCTTAAAGTCGTCTCTTCCTTAAGTAAGTTCGTCGAGTATTCAATGTTCAAGACGATCTGTTGTTCAAAGTCTAAAACATTAAAGATCATGTCAAATTTTGCATTGTCCAGTTCGAAGATGATCGGGCTAAGCTTGACATCGCCTTTCTGTTTGGTAAACATCCTTGCATCTTCCAGGACAAACATCGTGTCGAATAAAGGATTTCGATTAGGCTCCCGTACATTATGGAGTTTTCGGATCAAATCATCAAACGGATATTCAGAATGTTCAAAGGCCGCGATCGTACGGTCTTTTGTCTGATTCAAAAATTCTTTAAAACGCTTTGAAGTGTCAATCTCGTTTCGCAAAGCGAGTGTATTGACAAAAACGCCGAAAACATTTTGAAGATCTGGATGCAGCCTTCCCGCGGCAGCTGTTCCCACAACAATATCCGTATGATCTGTGTATTTATTTAAAAGTACATAATATGCACTCAACATCACCGTATAAAGGGTGGTTCCGGTTTTTTTAGCCAACATTCTTATATTTTGAGTCAGCTTCTGGTCCATCTCCACGTACACATTACTTCCTTCAAAAGTGTCGATGTTCTGCCTTTTATTATCATATGGAAAGTCCAGCTTTTCCGGTAGGTCACGATAGACATCCAGCCAGTATTTTTCTTGTTTTTTCATCGCGGCGGATTGATTAAAGGTATGATTCCATTCCGTATAATCCTTATATTGCACGTTCGCTTCAGGCAATGGAGTATGGCTGTACAGCTCCAATATTTCGTTCATCAGTATGCCTTGAGATACACCGTCACTAACGATGTGGTGAAAATTAATGACCAGTATGTGTTTGTGATCGCCGATTTTGATCAGCTTGGCCCTCATAAGGGGCGGCCGCCTTAAATCAAACGGTTTGATCGATTCTTTGCAATAAGCACTTGTTACCTTCATTAAAGTGTTTTGATCTGTAATGGGAGCGTCTAAGCACTCGTATTCCATTCGGAATTCAACATCATCATCAATTTTTTGTACGAGTTCATTGTTTTGGATCTCAAATCCGGTTCGCAAAATTTCATGTCTTTGCAAAAATGTCTTCAATGCACCTTCAAGTCGGCCGAGGTTCAATTGCCCTTCGACAAGAAGCGCCATCGGAATATGATATGCTCCCCTTTCATTCTCCATCATCGAAAGCATATACATTCTTTTTTGAGCAGGTGATGCCGCATAATATTCCTTAACGGCAGCCTTCTTAATCGGTTTTTCAATATGATGGTCTTCTCTATTTTTCAAATAGCGGTCCAAAGCGATAATCGTGTCATTTTTGAATATTTCACCTATCGGCATCTCAACATTCATTCGTTTATTGATTTCAGCAATAATCGATATCGCCTTGAGCGAGTCTCCGCCTATTTCATAATAGCTGACGTCTAGATTGATGCTATCCAGGCCGAATATATCTTTCCAAATCTCCAGGAGCATGGCTTGTGTTTCATTCTCCGGATGTATCAATCCGCCTGCTGTGCCTTCATCTATTGTTTGCTGTTCAGCCAATTCTTGCAAAATACGCTTATCAATTTTTCCGTTTACTGTTAACGGGATTTCATCAAGTTTCACAAACTTCACAGGAATCATATAGTCAGGCAGCGTTTTCTGCAAAAATCCCTTGAAGTCTTTTTGATTGATCTCTCTTTCTGTCACAACAAAAGCATATAAGTTTTTCATTCCATCCCGATTCGTATAATCAATAATGGTTGCTTTGCTGACATCTCTATGGTTCAGGAGGGTATTTTCAATTTCCCCTAATTCCACTCTATATCCTCTGATCTTTACCTGGCTGTCTTTTCTTCCGAGAAATTCGACATAGCCGTCCTCTTTTAATACGCCGTGATCACCCGTTTTATAAATGCAGCCTAGTTCTTGATGCCATATAAATGCATTGTTCGTTTTTTCTTTATCATTAATATATCCGCTGGCTACCCCCAAACCGCCTATGTACAGCTCTCCTTCTACACCGAGGGGGCATAATTGTTTTTGCTGGTTTAGGACGTATATTTTTTGGTTTGCCAACGGCATTCCATAAGGGATGCTTTTCCAGTTCTCCTCCACTTTTTGAATCGGATAGTAGATCGACCAGATTGATCCTTCCGTTGCGCCTCCCAAACTAATCACTTCGGCGTTTTTAAACGTTTTCTTTATTTTTGCAGGCAGCTGAAGCGGTATCCAGTCTCCGCTTAGCAGCACTAGTCTTAAATGATGATTGAGTTCGTGCTCCTGATATAAATCGACCGTCATTCCCATAATCGCCGGTACAGAGTTCCATATCGTGATTTGCTCTTTTTCCGCTATCTCTTTCAAACGGAATATATCCCTTTGATCATCAATAATGACCAGCGCGGCTCCGCTGCTTAAAGCGCCAAACACATCATAAACAGATAAATCAAAGCACAATGAGGAAATGCCCATGATTTTATCATTTTCTGAGACGCCGAACTTTTCATTGATGTCGAGAATAGTATTTGCTGCGGCTCCGTGAGTAATCTGAACGCCTTTTGGCTTGCCAGTGCTTCCGGATGTAAATATCGCATATGCCATATCCTCCAGATTGACTTTTATATCAACTGGTTCTGTAGAGAAGCGTTCCATATGTTCGTTTTGATGAATATCAGGGCTGATGAAGAATTTGCAGCTGCTCTTTGATTTGATGTACGCCTTCCTTTCTTCCGGGTAATCCGGATCAAGCGGAATGTATGCCGCCCCCGACTTTAATACAGCAAACAAATTGATAATCGTGCCTGGGCTTCTTTTGCCTATAACGCCTATATAGTCGCCTTTTTCAACACCTTTTTCGATTAAATATCTTGCGACTTGGTTGGATTTTTCATCCAGCTCCTGATAAGTCATCGATTCTTCATGATGTTTTACCGCGATACGATCAGGTCCTTGTTTCACTTGGTTGATCAATAATTCATGAAGTGGCAGCGGTTCGAAAGATTGATCTGTATCATTATAATCCTGTATGGCTTGACGGCTTTTTTCATCAATTTGGATATGTTCTACTTCCTCGCACGATACGACTTGATTGATGACATCGATGTACTGGTCAAACATCGATTCAATCACTTCATGTTCAAAAATCTGCTCAACATAGTCCCATGTGATATAGAGGCCGCCGTTTATTTCATAAACCTGATTATCAATGTACACTTGAGACGTTCTTGTACTAAAGAAATGAATCTTTTCAAAATCCACTAACTGGTCAAATGAATCTTCGGAATTTTCACTGAGTACGCTTGTGAATACGATAGGCATGACAGCCTTCTTATTCATGCCATTCTTTTTGGCGATGTTCCTTATCAAATCAACACCGTCATAATGTCTGTGTTCAAGTGCTTCCAAGAGCGTATCCTGAACGTTTAAAGCAAAGCTCCAAAAAGAGTTCAACTCATCTTCTGCGTTGATGTCCAACAACATTAATGTCGTGAAATCTCCGATCATTTTCTTCACATCTGGGTGAAACGGGATTCTGTTAAATACGGTTAAGTTAATAGCAAAATGATTTTGATGGCTCCAGTAAGCTAAAATATAGGCATAAGCGGCACAAAGGACGGATGTCGGCGTCAGATTTTTATTCCTTGCTTTCTTCTTTAATTCATTCCAGGTAGGCTCATCTAAAAATGTTGAAAATTTCTTGAATGCAGGCTTCTTCACATAAGCAGGATCATATTTGAAAGGGAGCTCAGGTGCACTAGGGAAATGGTCCAGTTTATCCATCCAATATGTTTTATCTTTTTTATATCTGTTCGTTTGTTTAAATTCAGTCGATGCCAAAACATAATCTCTGAAGCTGAATTCTAAGGAGGGAAGCTGAACATCAGGCTGTTCATAAAATCGTTTAAACTCTCTGATTAATATTTTCATACTGCTGTCATCGCAAATTAGCGGGTCTACATTGAGGAAAAAATATTTTTTCCCTTCCGGCAAAATAAACGTTTTGATTTCAAACAGCGGCCATACACTTGGATCTATTATTTTTGAAGTCATGTTCTCTCGCTGTTTTAAAATCTTTTCTTTCGTTTCTTCTGCTGTTAAATGTCTTAAATCCAAGGTTTCTATCGTATAATATGGTTCTTCTTCAATTATTTTTTGTGTTCCGTTTTCAAATACGATGGTCCGGAGAATCGGATGTCTGTGAATCAGTTTTTGCAATGCCAGTTGAAATCGATTCAAATCGACATCCGCTTCAAATTCAACAGTTAGATTTGTAGCCACTCCGCCGATTTCGAATGTTTCATCTCTTCCAACCAAATAAGCCAACTGAATGCCTGTAAGCGGAAAGGTTTCATGCATATTTTCCGGATCGGCTGCTCTTATTACATGATTGTCGTCCCTAGATTCTTCTTTATTTGATTCAATAAATGCACTTAATTCCTTTATGGTAGCCAGCTTAAATAATTGGTTTAACGGGATTTCAGTATTCATATTCTCTTTTATTTTCGCGATGAGCTCCATAGCATTTAACGAATGGCCGCCCATCATTGTAAAATGATCATTGATTCCCGCTTTTTCCACATGTAAAATCTCACACCAAATCGCCGCCAGCTTTTCTTCTGTTTCATTTCGCGGCGCTTCATACTCCGTTTCCGCCCCTGCCGTTCTGTCAGGCTCCGGCAAGGCTTTTCTGTCCACTTTTCCGTTTTTGGTCAGCGGCAGCTTGTCCAGTTTGACAAAATAGGCGGGAATCATGTAGTCCGGCAGCTTTTCTCCCAAAAATTCTCTCAGCTCTTCAACCGGCATCTCGCGGCTTGCGGTGATGTAGGCACAAATGTACGGGCTGCTTTCCCCGTCTTCCCTGACGGTGACGATTGTCTCGTTTATGTCTTCGTGTTTTTCCAATTGGCTTTCGATTTCTCCGAGTTCAATCCGGAAGCCGCGGATTTTCACCTGATGGTCGATCCGCCCGATAAATTCGATGTTGCCGTCAGGCAGCCATTTCGCCAAATCGCCCGTCTTGTAAAGCCTTTCTCCCGGGATAAACGGATGCGGGATGAATGTTTCCGATGTGAGCTCATCCCGGTTTAAATATCCTTTGCTTAAGCCGTCTCCAGCGATGCACAGCTCACCGGGAACGCCGATTGGAAGAAGCTTGCCGTCTTCGTCCATGATCAATGCCGATGTATTCGCCAATGGCCTGCCGATCGGGATCGTTTCCGCTGCTTCATCAATCTCATTGATGAAGTAATATGTCGCATAAACCGTGCTTTCCGTCGGGCCGTATACATGGATCAGCTTGTCCTGGCCAACGCGGTCGAGCACTTTTTTCGCATGCGGAATCGAAATTCTTTCACCGCCAAACAGGATTTTTCGCAGATTGGCGAGAGAGTCGATATTGATGTCGGCGAGCGTATTGAACAGCGCCGTCGTCATGAACATTACGCTGACCTTTTCTTTCTCGATCACATCGGCCAGCTCATTGATATTCAATACCGTTTCTTTCTCAATCATGACGAGTGATGCGCCGTTTAAAAGAGCTCCGAATATATCGAATATCGATCCGTCGAACGAATAGTTGGACAGCTGGAGAATGACGTCGTCCGTTCGGATGTCAATATAGTTGGTATTCCGCACGACACGCACCGCACTGTAGTGCGGGGTGACTACGCCTTTCGGCATTCCTGTTGAACCGGATGTGTAGATGATATAGGCGGCATCGCCGGAGTCATTGACAGCGTTCAGCCGCTCTTCGCTGAATCTGTCGAATGCCGTCTTGTCCAAATGAATGACCTCAGCCTCGCAATCGATTCCGTCTGCCGCTTCACCTTGTGTAAGCAGCACACCCGCCTCCGTGTCTTTCAGCATATAGGAGATTCTTTCTTTAGGCGTTTCAGGATCAATCGGCAAATACGCGCCTCCCGCTTTTAAAATCCCCATGATGCCGATGATCATCTCAAAAGAACGGTCTAACAGGAGCGCCGCAATCGAGCCGGCGCCTACACCTTTTTCCCTGAGAAGCCTTGCCACTTGGTTTGATTTTTCGTCCAGCTCTCTGTATGTCATATTTTGGCTGCCAAACACAACGGCTGTATGATCAGGCGTCTTCATCGCTTGTTCTTCAAAAAGTTGATGGATCGTCTTGTCTTTTGGATAATCGGTTTTCGTATTGTTAAAATGATTGAGTATCAATTCTTTTTCATTCTCTGTCATTTTGTTAAATACCCCATTTTTTAATGACTGATTAGCAACCATACTTAATTCTCCTTTTGATAAAATATTTTTCTTAATATTGGTCTGTAGTTGCTCTTTTGCCGATTTTTTAGCGAACCTCCGTCTTGTGAAAACAGATTATCAAAAAAATTGATTATTTTCCATGGGAATATTGTTTAATAATGGTTAATTTTTTATAAACTTGGATATTTAGTAGTTTACATTTGAAACAAAGATAAAAGAGTGAGAAACATGCATTTACAAGTCGGGCTGATCAATATCTGATCGAAAAGACCTAAAAATGAACTGTTTTGTTTATCATAAAAGCTTTTAGGAAAGTGTAGCAGGATCAACAATTGGACAAAGCTTTAACATGAATGATAGAAAAAATTCCCCTAATAAAATTGGTGGTGCTTCCGGCTTTCCGTCAATGTACGGTTGATGATGTTGATGATATTTTCAGCATGATGATTGATAAAGAAATGATTCCCTTCAAAATAATGAGCTTTAAAGTTTCCATCAGTATGTTTTTTCCAATCTGAGATATCTTGTTCATCCATTGAATCTTCCTTACCGTTGAGAACGGTTATGTCACATTCAATTTTGGCTGCTCTTTCTTGATAAATATAGTTTTCTACCATTTTGAAGTCGCTTTTCAGCAGAGGAATAAACAATTCAAACAGTTCTTCATTATTGATCAGCTCTTCCGGCGTTCCCCCAAGCTCTATGATTTTCTTCTTAAAAACATGATCTGGCAGGTCATGCAGCTTTACTTTTTTCCGTATTCGATTAGGCGCTCTATAGCCCGAGAAAAAAAGATGGGTCGGCATTTTTACATTCGCATTGCTCAATTGATAATAAAGTTCATACGCCAAAAGACTTCCCATGCTATGTCCGAAAACAGCATAATCATGATTTTTTACTGTGCCTTGGATCTGCTCAAAAATGTCTTGAACCGCTTCTTCCAAGCTTTCATAAAAAGGTTCATTAAAGCGTCTTCCCCGTCCTTTCAGCTGTATCGGATAAATGTCAATGTCCGGATGGACATCGTTTTTCCATGAATAAAATATCACTTCAGATCCTCCGGCATACGGCAAACAAAATAAGATCATTGTATCATTCACTCCATTTATATATGATTTAATGTGATATTTCAGTGCAGCGCTCACATATTCGACAATCAATCTATCGTGACGTCAGCTGTCTGTTTCAACTCTAAAAACTTCGGAAGGATGATCATGTAAAATACGCCGACAACAATGAGGCTGCCTCCGACGAGCCAATAAAGGCTTTCGAGTGCTATAAATGCGGGATAGAGCCCTGCAATGAAAAGGAGAGTCAGCGACTGTGACAGCATCATGAGCGGATTGACCCACCCCTGCACTCTTCCCATCATTTTCGGGTTTACGATACTTGGTATCCAACCGCCAATCGCAACATTGATACTGGGGAGTGAAAGGGCTATTAAGCATGAACTGACCATATACAGCCAAATATTGCTGACCAGGGCACCCGAAATCGTGGCGCTTCCGGAAACAATCAGCGCCAAAATCAAAAGGTGATGGAGCTTTAATTTTTGAGAAAGTATGGATGCAGCGATGCTGCCCAGCAAGAACCCTGCACCGAACACGATGCCGAGCAGGATGGACATTTCTTCATAGTTTCGGGGAGCAAGCTTGTATTTTAAAATAAACACCTGCATGACCGAAAGCCCCCCATTTACTACTCCGAAAAGGCTGAATCCTGAAACGAGGGCCAGCAGTAATTTATGATTTAAAATATAGCTGAGGCCAAGTTTAAAATCTTTCCATACACTTCCTACATTCAATTGTCTAATTGAATGTTTTCCATTCGGCATTCGAACTTCCTTGGTGATCCGGCAGGCTTGAATAAGCAGGCCGCTAACGACAAAACTGGCTGCATCAACCATGACGGCGCCTTCTACTCCAAGTGTCCAATAACAAAATACGCCAAGCCCATTGCCGAACAGCATAAATAAGCTGGCCACCATTTGATTCAATCCGACAGCCACCGAGTACTCGCCTTCAGATAATATTCCTTGTATGAGAGACGTTTGGGCGGGGGTGAAAAAGCTTTTCACAGCGTTTCTTAAAAATAACACTGCAAATGTAAACGGCAGCCATTCAATATATAAAGAGAACAGTAATAATATTGATAATGCTGCACAAATCCAGTCGCAATTCTTGGCGATTTTCTGCCGATCAAACTTATCGGCGAAAACACCGACAAGAAAAAATACAGCCAATGCAGGCAAAGATAGCATCAGCTCTGTTGTCGTGGCATATGCAGGCTGCTCTGAAAAGCGATCAAGGAGATAAAACAGAAGTGCAGTTAGTCCAATAATTCCTCCCATTTGCGAAGTGAAAGATGCTAAAAAAAGCAGCGCATAATTTTTATTTTGAAAAATGGAAAACAGTTTTTGCATAGGGACCCCCTTATTTGTTTTTCAACATGTTATGTAGACACCTTTTCAGACAAGCCGTTTCTGTTTGTTATTTCAAGAAAATGACGCCCGCTATTCTGTCACCTCCCCGCCTCTCATTTTTAATTTTTTCTGCTCCGCTTCTATTGTTTAATATTCGGCAGATGTCGTTTTTTACATGTAGAATCTTGTATGCCATGATGTTTTCTACACCTTATATTCCTCTTCAAAAATACAATTGTTCATCTAAAAAAGCGAAATTTACATATATCACCCCTCTAATTTACAATGTCTATAAAAAAATGAAAATAATTCTAAGGTTATAGGTTCGTTCTATTTCAACAATATCCTCTATTCATATTCAATTTTTTAGAAAATCTCCTTTCTCAAAAAGAAATATTATATAAATAAAATGAAATTTAAATAAAAAACGCTTCCTGTATGCATGTCTGCCCCATCAGGTGCAACTGACAATTCCGCATACGGGAAGCATTTGAATCATATTCAATCTCTCATTTCACAGACTGGCTCATAAAGCCGTTGTCGAGCACTTCAATCAAAGACGAGGTTGTTTTGGCATGAGCTTTCGTACGCTCAACCAGTTTGATGATGTCTTTATAGGCTTGCTGTGAACCTAAAACCAATAAAGGGACTCCAAGCGGATCGATTTTCAGCCTCCTGGAAAACAAGCCTCCAAAGGTCATGGCCAAAGGCACTGTGGGGGACGTGTTTGAAAAAATCACTCTCTCGTCCAGCATTTCATTTTTTTCAAACCGCTCAAGAACGCACCGCATTGCCGGAATGACAGCTTTTGACGAACCTCTGCCGATGGTATACACCTCGCTGCCTTCTTCATCAAGGCCGTGAAAGATTAATTTCCCCATTTCTTTCGGGGTTAATCGATTAAAACAATCCGTGTTTAAAATTTCGTTTTTGGTCGGCTTTCTGCCGAACGGAAGTTTTTTTAGATGATAAGCGGCGGCCAGGGCAGATGAATGGGTGCCGCCATAACAGTTATAAATATAGATCAACATGCTCACCCTCCGCTTGACGTCTTGCCTTTAATGTGACCCAAACATACATTTCTTATTTATATCTTTCTTCCAGCACTTCTTTAATCGCTGCGGCATAATCATAAAACAATTTATTATAGGAGCTTTCCCTCGTCCACAGTCCAAACCGCGAAAAAAAAGCCTCCCGTTGAGGAGTGCTGATCTCCAATTGAATGCTTAAACCTGTTTTGCATTTGTTATTCAGATTCTCCGGATCTGTTCCGGCAAATTTGTGGTTTTCCCCCACCAGTTCGACAGAAAAGCCATGTTCCTCCAACGCATCGGCAATTGCTTGGCCGCCCTCCCTGTCTGTTCCTCCTACAAGGGTATGCTCTTCTGTATCATCATATCCGTGAAAGGCTAAAACATAGCGGTGTTCACTGACTTTTTCCAATGCTGTCGGCTCATCGAAATGATTGCTCGTAACATGCAGATCCCAATTTTGCGCTGGTTTTATTCCTTCAAACAAATAGGTTGAATACTCATTGCTGAAGGCATGTACAAGTTCGCTGACTCCGCCTTCGATCCCGCCGCCGTGCGGGGATAAAATCAGCAGATCAGTTCCCATGTCTGTATACTCTATACGGTAATCCTCACCTTCTATTTCGTTTTCAGCAAGCTCTGCAAAGTTTGCGTACTTATCGAGAATTCGAGACGCTTGGCTATTCGTCGGGCATTGACAAATGACGGCTGTGCACACTCCCATTATCAACCATATGATGCATCGTTTTTTCATCAATTGGTTCCATTTTTCCTGCAACGTTAGAAACTCCTTCATTATTGTATTTTGTGCTGCGTTTTTCTTCCTCTCAATTCACCCTAAAACAGAGATACTTTCGAAAAATTGGTAAATATTTACTTATAATGTTCACTCATTTGCCATTTTATATAACGAGAACGACGGAATGAAAGCGACCTTTACCTTATTTTTCACGAGAGGTCCGTACGTGTTTCCTGAGGCACAGAATCTCTTTTGGAGCGCAGTTTTTATATCGATCGCCTTACACTGTCCAGGTGCCTTTAGATCACCGGGAGGATAAAGTTTGAAGAGGGCATTCGTTTCCTGTTTTCAAGGGGGATAAAGTCTTCCTGCTTTTATATGATATATTGCATCACCCATTTTAGCTGAACAGGGATAATCTTAATAAAAAAAACAGACTTGCCTCAGGCAAATCTGTTCCCTTAAAGTATAATCGGAGCTCCAGCTCTCAATAAACTGCCATTCTGCATTTTATCGACAACCCTATTTTTTATGAAAAGCGTTTCGGCCGGCTTTTTCAATGAGAGCCGGAAACAGCTGGTAGAGTTTGCTGATGCCGTTCATCCAGCCCGGCAGATTGATTTCGCGCTTGTTCGTCATCATAATCGAAACGATTTTCCCGGCCACTTGATCAGGGTCAAGCATCCACTTGCCGACGCTTTTCACGTACTCTCCTTTTTGATCAGCTCTTTTGAGAAACTCGGTTTTGATCGGTCCCGGATTCACCGTTGTCACGTAGACCCCTGTTTCTGAAAGCTCCATTCTGAGACTGTTGGAATAGCCGAGCACCGCATGTTTTGTCGCAGCGTAAAAGCTTGACTTTGGTGTTGCAATTTTACCGGCCTGTGAAGCGATGTTGATAATATGGCCGCTGTTTTGCGCGATCATATGAGGGAGCGCCATCTTCGTGCAAGCGATCAAGCCAAAGACATTGACTTCAAACATCGATTTCATATCTTCAAGAGACGCTTCGAGGGCAGGTTCGAAAATGCCGAAACCCGCATTATTGACAAGAATGTCAATCGGCCCGATCGTTTGAAACACCGCTTCAATTTCATCCGTCCTGCTGACATCTAAAACGATCGTTCGGCACTTTGCATCAAGTTCATCAGACATTCTTTGCTTTAATGCATCAAGGCGTTCTTCTCTGCGCGCCGCCAGAATCACTTCTGCTCCTTCCCTGGCGGAATAATAAGCGATCCGCTCACCAAGACCGCCAGAGGCGCCTGTAATCAGAATCCTTTTGTCTTTTAAACTTCTTCCCATCTTCTTCACCTACTTTGTACAATAATAAAGGATACCGTCTTTTTCATTGCTAGTCATGCGGCCGCGCGATTCCAAATCATCGAGCTGCCCGACCGTTTCAGACATTGTTAAAAACAGCTCTTTCTCATAGACGGCGGGAAACAGCTTTCGGCATAGTTCAAATGCGGTTTGCGGACTTTCAGCAAGCAGCCGGTACACCTCTTCCGCCCTGTTTTGCTGTTTTTCCAGCCGTCTTGCAATAAGCTCTTGAATAGCGGTTATTTTTTCGCCGTGCCCCGGAAACATAACCCGTACAGGGAGCTCAAGCAGCCGTTTAAGCGAGGCCACATAATCCAGGAGCGGAGCCTGACGTTTTTCACTTGTTTGGGGCATTTCCAATAAAGGGTTGGAAGAAGACGGCTTTAACAGCAAATCTCCGCCGATCATGCTTCCGTTTCCCTCATGAAAGAGGACAATATGGGAAGATGCATGACCTGGTGTTTCCAAGACCCGCCACCCTTCAAGCCCATCAATCTGAGACCCTTCTAAAATGGTTTCCGTCAATGACCGCTGACAGGAAAACCGGTATGATCGCTTCACTGTAAGACTTAGTAAACCCATGTCGACAGGTACGCCGAGCTGTTTAAATAAATATGTAAAAAAGGACTGCTGGTTTTCGATAAAAACGGGATTTTTGCTGATATACGGTTCATTGAACGGATGGCCGATAATCTTTACGCCGTCAGGAAATTCATCCAGCAGTCCGACGTGGTCTGCGTGATGATGGGTCAGGACCACCTGGTCGATGTCGCTTAATGTGAACCCCAGCCCGCTAAGCCTGTTCTTTAAAACATCGGCAGCTTCCTTTGTTTTCGGACCTGCATCAATCAATGTCAGCGCCTCTCCTTTTATCAAATAAATGTTGACGTCTCCGACTGCAAAAGGAGTCGGCAGCGAAATGGGTATGATCCTTTCATCTGTTATCATATTCTTCTCCTCATTCCTCGCAAATTGATGTTGATCATATTTTACCTTTTTCTCCCGCGTGTGTCATTTTTGCTTCAAATGCCTGTTGACATATGCTCTTCCCTCATAGCATAATGAACAACAAACATAGGATGCTAAAATGACAGAAGACGCAATGAAGAGGAATAGTAAACAGGCAATGGCTGAAAGAGAGTGAAATTCCCGGCTGAAAGATTTCACAGCCCGCTTTCCTGTTGAACCTGCCCTCAGAGCGCTTAGGCAAACCTAAACGTTTCCCGCGTTATGGGACAAGAGCTGAGCATGGATATGCTAATTTAGGTGGTACCGCGAAACCTTTTCGTCCTTTAAGAAGACGGAGAGGTTTTTTGTTTGGTAGAAGGAGGAAACAAGATGAAGCGAATTGGATTTATCGGAGCAGGTTCGATGACCGAAGCGATGATCAAAGGACTTGTCAAAAACGGTTCGGTTGAACCGGGACAGATTGCTGCTACAAATCATTCAAACAGCGCCCGGTTAGAGGAGCTTGAGAAGACATACGGGATTCGCGGCGAATCAGATACAGCAAAAGTCATCGATTTTTCGGATACAGTTGTTTTAGCAATGAAACCGAAGGATGCTGCAAACGGCATTGCCGGCATCAGGCCATACTTAAAAGAAGGACAGCTTTTGATCTCGATTCTTGCCGGCATTCCGATTCATACCATACAGCATTATGCAGGACAGGAACTGCCGATTGTCAGAGCGATGCCAAATACATCGGCATCCATTCAAAAATCAGCTACTGCTTTCGCAGTCAGTCCGCTCGTCTCAAAGGAACAGGTTCGGGAAGCAGCCGATCTTTTTGCAGCGATCGGCAGTGTGACAATCGTTGAAGAGGCCGCTCTCGATGCGGTAACAGCCATTGCAGGAAGCGGTCCGGCTTTTGTTTATCGTTTTGTTGAAGCAATGGAAGCAGCTGCGCGGGAATTGGACCTTGATGAACAGACAGCTAAAAAGCTTATCATCGATATGATGACAGGAGCGGCCAAAATGCTGGAAACCGGAAAAGACCCTTCTTTAATGCGAAGGGACATCACCAGCCCAGGGGGTACGACAGAAGCCGGCATTCGAATTCTTGATGAGCTTCAATTTGAAGAAACCGTGATATCATGCGTGAAAGAAGCGGCTCATCGCTCTGCTGAAATCAGGGAGCAGTTTGCGGTGAAAATATAAAAAAAGCCGGAACAATTTTGATCTTGTTCCGGTTTTTTATGTTCTTTTGGGATAAAGACATATTCGCCCGATCACTGCAGCAATTTGCGAATCGCAAGCTGGAGCAAATCAGGCAGCTGCCCGAATGAAAAAGACACATGGAGCCGCTCTGTCCATTTATGCGGATCTTTGCCGGCGGGGCCGATATTGATGACCGGCACAAACAGCGCGTTCTCCTGTCCGGAAGGCAGTGAATAGCCTTGATTAAACAGCGGCATGTTGGCTGTAAAGGCGTCAACCGACTGTTTTTGCAGCTGGAGATAGCTTAAATCCGAGAGTCCGGGAAAATATTGAACTTCTTTAAATTCAAGCCCGTACCGTTGAGCCGCATATTCTGCAACATCGCCGATCACCGCACGGATGAGCGGGTCATCTTTTGAAGAAACGGCAGGATAAAACGGCGGGCTGTAAAACAAAACGATCAACGGTGCATCTTCCTTGCAGAGCGAGGCCAGTTCAGAAACGATTTTCGTTGAAAAATCCCGGTCTCCAAGCTCCCCTCTGTTGGCGAATGCAAAATTAAGAATGCGCTCCGTCTCAGCCTTGCCGGCCTTTTTTTCGGCCCTGTTCCACAGCTCCTCAAATGTCAGCACAGTGACGCGGCGCTCAATTGGCGTAAATGAGTCAAACCGCTGATAATCGAGTGTTTTATGTTCAATATTCGTTTTGATGTTGATGGCCGCTTTTTTAGCGGTGTCCAACAACATCTTATGAAGCTCCCCAGGCGACCGTTTCATTGTCAGCACATTGAACAGCGACACAGCCGTATGCGGAGTCTGTACAGAGTAGGCCTCCTTCAAATCTTTTTGCATCAGATTGACCGGAGGAGGTGTAACTTCTCCGTCTGCTTCTTCGCAATATCCGGCATTTAATTCAAGAAGCCGGTTAATTTCAGATACCATTAAATTTGCATTTAATCCTGAAAACGGTTCGCCCACATGGGTTTCAATTCCTTTGCAGAAAAAACCGGCCAGCACTTTGCCGATGCTTCCTGAATATACGTACTGCTTCTGATCTCCCGGATATTTTTCAAACATCGGCTCGCAGTTTAAACAAGATGTATAGTGAAGCTCAAACTCTTTTTCCCATGCTTTCAGCACTGGCACCGCCTCAAGCATCCCCTGTGAATTGACCTCTTCATCGGGAACTGATATTAGAAGAAGATTTCCGTCAAATTCTCCGTTCATGGCCCGTTCAAGCATGGAAAACTGAACCGTAAGGCCGGCTTTCATGTCCATGCTTCCTCTTCCAAACAGCCAATCGCCGCTCTCCAAATCTTTTTTGGCTCGCTCTGGCAGCAATTCTTTTTTTTCAGCTAATGAATCCATTAACTCCACCGGCTTGCATGCCATATGTTTGAATTCCCCGTAGTCTGCCGTATCGACGACATCAAAATGGCTCAGTAAGAGCACTGTATTTTGTTTCGCCTCTTTTTTGACAAGAGCGGTCAAAAAAGAGCGGCCGTCTTTCATCGGATGAAGTTTTAAATGCTCAGGATGTTTTTGAAAGTAAGTACAATCCTTTAATAAATAGTACATATACTCCGCAAGCGCTACTTCCCCGACTGTACCTGATATGCTTTCATATTGAATGAGAGAAATTAACAGCTGCTTTAATTCTTCTTCTGTCTGCCACTTCACGAAGCAAGCCCCCCTCGTTCCCTGTGATGTATTCCATATCATATTTTGCCAAAAATAGAATATGAATGGTTTTATTGTACTGAAGATTCTTTCTTTTGAGAATGACTTGAGCAGTTTATATGACGAGAATGGTCATAATTGGTATAATCGATTCGAAAACTTACGGGAGGCGAAAGAGATTGAGCAATCGAAAACTATTTTCACCATGGAGTTTAAAAGGAGTTACACTAAAAAACCGGATCGTGATGTCGCCAATGTGTATGTATTCCTCCCACGAAAAGGATGGAAAAGTGCAGCCGTTCCATATGACGCACTACATATCACGCGCTATCGGACAAGTCGGGCTGATCATGGTTGAAGCCACCGCTGTCACGCCTGAAGGAAGAATTTCCGATCAGGATCTGGGGATCTGGGATGACGGACATATTGAAGGCCTGGCAGCTTTAACATCGCAAATTAAGCCTTACGGCAGCAAAACGGCGATTCAATTGGCCCACGCCGGAAGAAAAGCCGAAGTGAAAGGCGCAATCTACGGCCCTTCAGCAATTCCTTTTGACGAAAACGCGAGGACGCCAGTTGAAATGACATTAGAAGACATACAAGATACTGTTCAGGCATTCAAAAAAGGTGCTGAACGGGCGAAAAAAGCAGGCTTTGATATCATCGAAATTCACGGAGCGCATGGATATTTGATCAACGAATTTTTATCCCCGCTTTCCAACCGGCGCGAAGATGAATACGGCGGCTCACCGGAAAACCGCTACCGCCTGCTCCGCGAAGTGATCGACGCGGTAAAAGAAGTCTGGGACGGGCCTTTATTCGTACGGGTTTCAGCTTCTGACTATCAAACAAACGGCCTTGATGTTGCCGACTATGTCGGTTTCGGCAAATGGATGAAAGAACAAGGCGTTGATTTGATCGATGTCAGCTCCGGTGCAGTTGTGCCTGCAGACATCAATGTGTTCCCGGGATACCAAGTCGGCTTCGCCGATACGATCCGCGCACAAGCCGACATTCAAACAGGCGCGGTCGGATTAATCACGAACGGATTGCAGGCTGAAGAAATCCTTCAAAATGGACGGGCAGACCTCATATTTGTAGCAAGAGAGCTGCTAAGAGATCCGTATTGGCCAAAAACGGCCGCCAAACAGCTGAATACAGAAATCGAAGGGCCTGTTCAGTACAGCAGAGCCTGGTAGTTTTCCTTTTCAAATATCCCGTCTGTTGACGGGATATTTTCTTTTTTTATCTTGAGAGAAACGATTTGCCTTATTTATGCGTCTTCCCTAATAGAACACCATATACAGAGAGAGGATGACCTCCATGAATCCAGCTTTAATGGAAAGAACATATACAGTTGAAGGGTGTACATTTTATACAAAACATAGAAAAGGAAACAAGTGCGCAACGATTATCTTTGAAGCAGGCTATGGTTTCTCTTCAGATACGTGGCAGCCCATTTTACCTGATATAGACGAAGATCTCGGCCTTTTTGCATATGATCGTGCCGGGCTCGGAAACAGCGGGCCGAGCGGTGAAAAAAGAACGGCGGATCAAATGGTCAAGGAATTAAAAGCGCTCCTGGAAGCAGCTGACATAACCCCCCCTTACCTGTTTGTCGCCCATTCGTTCGGCGCCGTCATTGCAAGGCTGTTTGCAAGCCGATACCATGATGACATCATCGGCATGGTGCTGCTTGATCCCGCTTGTGAAGATCAGGAGCAGAAAGTGCTGCCGCTCCTGCCGGAAAAAGCGCAGGAGGATTATTACAAACAGTTTTCTCTCGAAGCTTCGCATGAAGAATTTAAGCAAAGCTTGAAAAGGCTGAAGCAAGAGGAGAAGCACCTAGGCGCCGCTCCTTTGCTTGTCCTCTCGGCAGGGAGACGGTCGGCAGCAATGAAAAACGCCCATCATGAATGGCTGAAGCTGCACAGCAGACTGCTGTCGCTTTCTCATCAAAGCGGCTGGATTCAGGCGAAAAACAGCTCACATTTGATCCACTTTGACGAACCTCATATCGTGCAGCTCGCGATTTATGATGTGTGGTATGCTGCACAGCAGCACGGGTTTGTCTATCAAACAGCCAACTAAAATAAAAAAAGCCAGCAGATTGTCGACTGCCGGCTTTTTTATTATTTGGTTTCACGATGAATCGTGTATTTTTTCAGACGCGGAGAATATTTTTTCAATTCAAGCCGGTCTGGGTTCGTGCGCTTATTCTTTGTCGTAATATAATTACGATCTCCTGTTTCAGTACATGCCAATGTAATTTTAACTCTCATGCTGATCCTCCTCAATAAAGCGTAATCATTACGTTTTATTATACAGGACCATGGCACATTGTCAACAAAAAAAGCTTCTTATATTCCTCAAACGGAACAAGAAGCTTCTTTCACCGCTTATCTTCTTTTCACTTCATACTCATAAAAATCATAGGCTGCCGTACTGTTTGGAAAAATCTCTTTTGCTTCATTGCTTAATTCATTCACGCTTTCTCCCTGGTACCTCGCACTGATATGAGTCAAAATCAGCTTTTGGACACAGGCTTCTTTAGCCGTTTCGGCCGCCTGCTCCGCTGTGCTGTGAAAATAATCGCCAGCAAGCTCCCGATCGCCCTTGGCAAATGTCGCTTCATGCACAAGGACATCTGCTTCTTCCGCCAGCACTTTGACATTCTCACATTGCTTCGTATCTCCGGAAAAGGCAACAACACGTCCCTTTTTCGGCGGACCGATAAAATCTGAACCGTTAATCGTCCGGCCGTCTTCCAATGTCACCGTTTCGCCGTCTTTCAGCTTTTGATAAACCGGGCCTGGAGAAACCCCAATCTCTTTTAGTGCATCAGCATAAAGAGCGCCGGGAATATCCTTTTCCTGCACCCGATAGCCAAAAGCCGATATTCCGTGTGACACGGGTTTAGCCGTTACGATAAACTGATCATCTTCAAAGACTGTTCCCTCTTCAATCTCCTCAATGGCCAATGGATAAGTGACATGTGTTCCCGTCAAATCAAGCGCCGTTTCAAGATATGTTTTGATTCCTTTCGGCCCATAGACGGTCAGACGGCTTTCCCCTCCTTGAAAAGAGCGGCTGCTGACCAGTCCCGGAAGCCCGTACACATGGTCGCCGTGAAGATGGGTGATGAAGATTTTCTCGATTTTCCTCGGTTTAATGGATGTATGTAATATTTGATGCTGTGTGGCTTCCCCGCAGTCAAACAGCCAAACAGACCGTCTTTCCTCTAAAAGTTTCAGTGCGACAGATGTAACATTCCTCGTTTTTGCAGGAATACCTGCCCCCGTTCCTAAAAATAATAATTCCAATATCCTTTCCTCCTGTAGCTGATCAAACATCTTACTACAAGCATACAGGAAGTCTGAAAAAAAAGAAATGCAGGCCTTTCAGAGCAGTATTCAATCCCAGCTTAAGTCAAATGCCCCGTCTATTTTCGGTAATCTTTTCATATGAAATAATCTCAAATGTTTGCTTTAAAGGACTATTAGCTTTAAAATGAAGAAAATAAACTTATGCTCGAATAAAGTGAGGTACGTTTAGTTGAGAAAAGATCAAATGGAACCAAAAGCAGTTATCGTTATATTTGGCGCAACAGGGGATTTGGCAAAACGAAAACTATATCCATCAATCCACAGGCTTTACGAAAATGATCAAATCGGCAATGAATTCGCTGTCGTCGGAGTGGGAAGACGGCCTTGGACAAATGAAGATTTTCGCGATACCGTCCAACAATCGATTTCAAAGTTTCCGTTAAACGAGAAGGATGTGGATGAGTTTACATCTCACTTTTACTACCATCCTTTCGATGTGACTAATCCAGGTTCTTATCAAGAATTGAACGGACTTTTGGAAAAACTTGAAAGTACATATCATATCCCGAATAATCGGATGTTTTATTTGGCGATGGCTCCTGAATTCTTCGGGACAATTGCTAAGTTTTTAAAGTCGGAAGGCGTCACTTCCACAAGCGGCTGGTCAAGGCTTGTCATTGAAAAGCCGTTCGGCCACGATCTGCCAAGTGCAAAGGCACTGAACCAAGAAATTCGCGAAGCCTTCACAGAAAATCAGATTTATCGAATTGACCACTACTTAGGCAAGCAAATGGTTCAAAACATCGAAGTCATCCGCTTTGCCAATGCGATTTTCGAGCCGCTTTGGACAAACCGCTATATCTCGAATATTCAAATTACATCAAGCGAAGATTTAGGTGTTGAAGACCGGGCGAGATACTATGAAAAATCAGGTGCGCTTAGGGACATGGTCCAAAACCATATCCTGCAGATGGTGGCGCTGCTTGCGATGGAGCCGCCGATCAAACTGAACACCGAAGAAATCCGCAGCGAAAAAGTAAAGGTGCTTAGAGCCCTCCGCCCTATTCAAAAGGATGAGGTTGACCAATATTTCGTGCGCGGACAGTACGATGCAGGGGTTATGGATGAAAAACAGGTTCCCGCCTATCGCGATGAACAAAATGTCGCCGAGGATTCAAATACGGAAACTTTTGTTGCCGGAAAGCTGCTGATTGACAACTTCCGTTGGGCAGGAGTGCCGTTCTATATCCGAACAGGAAAACGCATGAAGAAAAAATCAACGCAAATCGTCGTGCAGTTTAAAGACATTCCGATGAATCTCTACTACGGAAACGGTAATACGATGCATCCTAACCTTTTGGTGATTCATATCCAGCCGGATGAAGGTATCACTCTTCATTTAAATGCGAGAAAGCTTGGAGGCGGCACATTTGCTCAGCCGATTAAGCTGGACTACTGCCATAACTGCGGAGACGGAATCAACACGCCTGAAGCTTATGAAAAACTGATTTTGGACTGTTTGCACGGTGATGCAACGAACTTTGCACATTGGGATGAAGTCGCCCTCTCCTGGAGCTTTGTTGATGCGATTTCACAAAATTGGGAGCGGCATAAAACACTCTCCCCTAACTATGAAGCAGGTTCCATGGGGCCTAAAGCTTCTGACGATCTTCTTGCAAAAGACGGCTTTCAGTGGTGGCCGCTTTAATCTCAAAAACAGCCTTCAAAGAAATTTCTTTGAAGGCTGTTTTTATTTACGCTTTTAAAGCCGAGATTTCTTCCGGGCGGCTTCTGTCCCGCTTCCACATCAGCTGAAGCACGAACAGAAGAACGAACATCCCGAGTCCAATTATATCCGTGTATCCTTCAGGATAAATCAGCAAGAGACCGCTAAGAGCCGCCAGTATTCTTTCAAACCAAAACACTTTTCTCATCCAGAAACCGATCATCCCCGCCCCGATGGCGATCATTCCCGACAATGCGGTAAAGATCACCCAGATGATTTCGTACCAGTGCGCATCTATCATGAGCAGCTCCGGAGACAAAACGAAAATATACGGGATGATGAAGGCAGCAATGGCCAGCTTGGCAGAATTGATTCCCGTCCTGATCGGCTCTCCTCCTGCAACACCTGCAGCGGCAAAAGCAGCCAAGGCAACAGGCGGGGTGATATCTGCCACAATTCCAAAATAAAACACAAACAAGTGGGCCGAAAGATCCGGCACATTCAGCAAGATCAGCGCAGGCGCGGCAATCGTGGATGTGATGACATAGTTCGCCGTCGTCGGCGATCCCATTCCGAGAATCAGAGCGGCAATCATCGTCAAGAAAAGCGAAGGCAGTAAAGCGCCGCCCGCCAAATCCAACAGTCCGTTAGCCAGCTTAAGCCCGAGCCCTGTCTTTGTTACGACGCCGACGATGATGCCGGCCGCAGCGGTTGCCGCCGCAACCGAAAGCGCCATTCTCGCCCCTTCTGCCAAAGCGAGCACAATCCCTTTGAGCCCCAGTCTTGTTTCTTTGTTGAAAAAGCCGACAATAATGGCCAAAACGATGGAATACAGCGCGGCATGCATGACGATGACTCCCGACATTAACAGCAAAACGACTGAAATGATCGGAAGCAAAAGATAAATCTTTTTGAATACTTCCTTCCGATTCGGCATCTCTTCTTTCGAAAGTCCCCTTAATCCGAGACGCTTTGCTTCAAAATGCGTCATAATCCAGATTCCTGTAAAGTAAAGGACGGCCGGAATCATCGCCGCTTTTGCAATGTCCCAATACGTAATCCCGCCGCCGATGAATTCCACCATTAAAAAGGCGGCCGCACCCATAATCGGCGGCATCAGCTGTCCGCCTGTTGAAGCGGACGCTTCGACGGCACCGGCAAATTCCTTTTTATAGCCCAGTTTTTTCATCATCGGAATCGTAAACGATCCGGAAGTCACCACATTGGCAACAGAGCTGCCGCTGATCGTTCCTTGCAGAGCGCTGGAAAAGATCGCCACCTTTGCAGGCCCCCCGGTGCTCCGTCCTGCGATGGCAACGGCAAGATCATTAAAATATTGTCCCACACCGGTTCTCACAAGAAAAGCGCCGAACAAAATAAACAGAAAGATGAAGGTCGAGGAAACAGCAAGCGGCGTTCCCAAAATACCTTCTGTCGTAAAATACATCGTCTGCACGAGCCTTTCCAGTGAAAGGCCGTTGTGAGACAGAAAGCCGGGCAGATAAGCGCCGTATAGTCCATAAAGAAGGAACAAGCCGGCTATGATCGTAATCGGCAGGCCGACCGCTCTTCTTGTCGCTTCCAATACAAGCAGGACAGCCAGCAGACCGACATAAAAGTCATTAGTTGTAATCAGGCCGATCCCGCCTGCAATCGTTTCATAATTGATGACCCAGTAAGCGCCGACGCCAGCCCCTAAAACGGCTAATATCACATCATACCAGGCCACTTTAAACTTTCCGGTTTTTCGCAGGCTCTTTGTCGCCGGAAACAATAAAAAAATCAGACCGAGCGCAAATCCTAAATGAACGGACCTTTGGATTTGTGCTGGTAAAACTCCGAAAATGGCTGTATATAATTGAAACAATGAAAAAGCGAGCAGCCCTATAAACGCAATAACCCCGGCAAATCCCTTCAGCTTTCTCGCTCCTGCCTCTGGATCATATTTTTCCAGAAGCTCCTGCTGCTCTTTTTCCGAAAATTCGAGGCCGTGTTCCTTTTGCTCAGCCATCTATCTTCACTCCCCTCAATTGTTGCAAGACATTGATTTTTAGCACGGACATCCTTGTCCAAGACCCAGGGCGGATATACCGCTTTAATTCATATACGTCGCCGTTGTATCTGATTCGGTGGTTCGCCCTTACTCTTCCGATTCTCATATCGATATATGGAAACGTCCGCTTCATATTGAAAATGGTATATATACCATCTTTGATGACGAGCTGTTCCCCTTCTTCTGCGTTTGCCGGCATTCCGACTGCCGGATCATGGTAGCTCAGAGCCGTTTGCTTAATCATCTGATTTTCCCGCACGTACGATTCGATCACTTTTGTCTTATGGATAGAATGCGTATAGATCACATCAAAGTTTTTCTTCTTTTGGAGGGGAAGAAAAGCGATAACATCACCGCTGTCTTCTTTCATGAACACAACGGCCGGTTGATAAGGGATCAGACACGCCGCAAACAACATGATGATCAACACTAAAGCACACAGCCATTTCACCAGTTTAAATTTCCCCATTTTTTCCATATCCCCTGCCGAACAGAAAAACGATAGACCGAAGTTTTCTGGCAACGGTCTATCGATTTCCGGGCTTATTCATTAGTAAAACGGTCCACGGTTTACGATTTTTCTATCCCTTTTTCTTTGTAATACTTGGCGGCTCCCGGATGAATGTCGATATCGCCCAATCCTTCAAGAGCTGTTTCAGGTTTAATAAACTCGCCTTTTGCATGATTGATTTTATCAGCTTCAAACAGCCCTTTTGTCATCTTATAGACCGTGTCTTCATCCAGCTTGTCGGTTGCAACAAGCATCGCTTTTACCGCCACTGTGCTGATATCTTTGTCAATGCCGTAAGTTCCGCTTTTGATCGTATCCTGAGCGTAAAACGGGTACTTTTCCATCAGCTCTTTCTGTTTGTCTTCTTCAATGCTTAAGATCTTGATTTTATTTTGTGCAGAAAGCCCCTCAACAGCGCCAGTAGGCGTTCCGGCTGTAATGAAGGCAGCATCGATCGCACCTGATTGAATGCCGTCAGTTGATTCTTCAAACGATAGATTTTGCGGTTTGATGTCGTCAAAGCTGAGCCCGTGAACCTCCAAAATTTGCTTGGCATTGATATTAACCCCTGCTCCGGCAGCGCCCACGGAAACCGTTTTCCCTTTTAAATCTTCAATCGAGTTAATCCCGCTTTTTTCCGTTGTCACAATCTGCACCGTTTCAGGATACAAAGCGGCGATTGCCTTGATTCCGTCAATTTTTTCTTTGAACATCTCCTTGCCTTCGATGGCATAAGTTGCAATATCGGTCTGAGAAAAAGCGACTTCAGCTTCTCCTTTTTGAAGAGTGGCCATATTTTCGGCCGAAGCCCCGGTTGTCTGCGTCGTAAATTGGTCGCCTGTCGCATCTTCCCAAAGATTCGCAAACTGGCCGCCAAGCGGGTAATATGTACCGCCAGTTCCGCCTGTAAGCAGACTGTAGTTTCCTGATCCTTTTGACGCAGAACCGCCGTCCTTATCACTTGATGCATTGTTGCTTCCGCACGCAGCCATCCCCATGACGAGAGTCAGCATCAATGCCATCCCTGATAAGCCTTTCCACTTTTTCATTCATTTTCCCCCTTTTCTTGTTGGACAAATAACAATTCTATCGTACCATGAAAAATGTATGAATTGTCAATATATTCTTTTATTTCTAATTGTTTAGTTAATTTTATGTGTGTCCGGTTCTTAATATGCCATGCCCTCGGAAAATCCGTTCACCGGGCTATGCTCGTCCACCAGCTGCAAAGTCGATGATTGTAACACAAGGGGGACACGAAAAATGGCAATACGACGGGGATAAAAGGAGGAGTGAATTGAAGTCAACGCCTGCTGCTGCACGAGCTGGATCAACCGGACGTATACCAGCTGGTCCCCTCTCATAGTCGAATGTTAACTCACGCTGCGGGGTATATTGAGTGCTTTGTTACTCGGACGAAATGACATGACGAAGTATCCGATCATTGGCTTTAAAAAAGCTGCACCGTCTTGAAAAAAGTCGAAGTGGGAAATGACACGATTGTCAACAACTCAACATAAAGAAGCACGCCAAAAATGAGCATCCGCCTCCAAAAAAAGAGGAAGATGCTCATTCAGAACATGATCACTTTGAATGTGAAATAAATGAAAAGTGCAATAAAAATTTTTTTGCATTTCGCATGGTAAATAAAAAAAGTTTTTAATCTCACTCAAAAGAGAAATGAAAATATCAAACATTTTTCAAGAAAGGTAAATCACTTAAAAATGAATACTCGTCCCAACCTTATTTTCAATAGCCTTTTGGTAAAAATATTTAGCTACCACAATATCCACAACAGCTAATCCAACTGATTTAAACACAGTGATTTCTTGATCACTGACTCTTCCATTGCATTCTCCGCTTACAATTTGCCCAAGCTCTCCATAGATGTCGCTAGGCTTAAAAACGCCTTCGATTATCGGAACTTGTAAATCACCAGTCTCTTCTAATGCTGCTTCTCTGGATTCCACTACGACTTTATCGGCTAGAGACATGACATGAGATGGTAACTCTTGCATTGCTGGTCTAAATGAACCTACTGCATTGACATGGACCCCCTGTTTTAATGGCTCTGAAAAAACCGGTGTTGAAGAGTTTGTTGTCGTTACAATAATGTCAGCTTCGCGTACTGCTTCATTTGGATCTGAATAGACTCGTACTCGTTTATTAAATTTGTTTTTAATATATTCATTAAATTCTTGTGCTTTTTGTTCTGTTCGGTTATAAAGTGAAACCTCTTCAATGTCTCGAACAGAAAGTACAGCTTCAACCAGACCTTTTGCTTGCTCTCCTGTACCGATAATACATAACTTTTTTGAATCTTGACGGGATAAATATTTCGTTGCTACACCTGATAAGGCGCCTGTTCTCATCATCGTTAAATAAGAGCCTTCCAAAAGAGCGATTGGTTCTCCTGTTTTGAAGTCTGACAGCATCACAACACCATTTATGGTTTTCTTCCCTAAGTTCTTATTATGAGGAGCTACGGTTACTACTTTTAATCCAAGGGTCCCGAGCTCTTCAGCCACAGAAGGCATGACTAATGCAGTATTTTGACCACGATCAAACTGTAATGCGGCGCGAATCGGTGTAATTGTTCTCTCTTCTGAAAATTCTTTCAATGCGACAGCAGCGCATTCAATGATCTCATTCATATTGACTAAACTTTTTTGTTCATCAGTGTTTAAGATTAACATGCTTTTTCATCCTTTCCTGCAGACATCATAGATATAGGGGAATTGTGGAAGACTCATTCCCGTCACAACAGTTATTTTGTTTCTGGATTTTCCTAATATGTTTTGTGTATTCATTACGATCACTGCTTTACATTGAGATTGAATCTGTCATACCGGAGTGGTTCAATTGGAATCGATGTATCATGTTCATTGATCATTTCTGAAATTACTTTACCTGTAATCGCCGCTAAACTTATGCCATCCCCTTCATGTCCCGCTGCTATATAAAACCCCGGCACCTTTTCAACATGTGAAATGATGGGAAGGTGGTCAGCAGTCCACGGCCGTAATCCTGCGTATGTTCTTATCACCGTCATATCGGCAATTTTAGGGTAAAAACGCACAGCTCTTTTTGCGATACATTTCATTACTTCATGATTCACTTTTGTGTCATATCCATTAAATTGACGACTGCTGCCAATTAAAAAGTTTTGGCTTTCGGTAGGCTCGAAAACCAATGCAACTCCGTATTGATCAGTTAATGGATCTACTTTCCTCTCCCCGCCAAATTTTGAAATGAGGTAGCCAAATTCCATGACATTTCTTAATCCAACAGGCTGTTGTCTAGACGCAACAATGATCTGACCTTTACGCGGTTTTATTGGAATGTCTATATTTAACATCTCTCCAATAAACGGAGCCCATACCCCGCATGCATTGACAACCTTATTCGCTGTAAAGGTTCCGTTATTTGTCTCAATGACAAATTGATTGACTTGATTTTTATAAAGATGTCTCACTTCCGTATTCGTATGTATTTTCGCACCCAATTGTTTGGCACGATGAATCATCGAATATGTGAGCATATAGGGATTGACGATAGAATCAGTCCTGCACTCAAGCCCGCCTGGGAGATCGTCTGAAAAGTAAGCAGATTCATTGCGCAGGTCTTCCCGATCCAACATTCGAAAATCCAGGCCTGCATCTTGTTGTTGCTGGACCCATTTTTGTGCAGCTTCCATTTCCGTTTCGTTTTCACAAACTAAAACACTGCCAGGGTTCCGATATTCAAATGGGATATCAAGCTCCTGACTTAATTCATGCACCAATTGTTGGCTTTGCAGAGCCATTTGACTATCAAAACCTGGATCTTTATCCACTGCTAAAATATTTCCATCGCATTTAGAGGATGTTCCACTCGCCAATTCATGCTTTTCGAGAACCGTTATATCTAAACCGGATGTTGAGCAGTAGTAAGCGATCGATGAACCGATAATTCCCCCTCCGATGACAACAACATCGCGATGAAATGTGCTATTCATATTACTCCTCCTCGTATGTTCAATCAACTGGACTTTCTTTTATTAGATTGATAAGCTTCCCATTGCTGCAAGATTTTCTTTCTTCCTACCTCTATTTCCGGATGGAATTGTATATATGCGCTATTCCTGATCTGTTCGGTCATTTTAATAGAATCTTGAATCTTCATATCCAACCCTTTCATTCCGGAACGGCGCGCAATTGATAAACCTGCCGTTTTTCCCTGTGCAGCAGCAACCTTTGCTCCTTCAATACCCGTAATGTTTCCTGCAACATACAGTCCTTCTAGAGGGGTTTCCATCCGTTCATTATGTAAAGGAACATAGCCTCCCAATTCTTCCACTAAATAAAATGGACAGCCTGCAACTGCTGCTAATTCAGCTAATGGGTATAAACCTCCGGCAATACAAACGAAATCCACTTGAATCTGTTCCTCACTGCCATAAACGACTTCTCCATCAGCATTAATGGTTGCTAATGTAACGCCTTCCACTTCATTCTCACCATAAATTTCGATGACGGCTTTTCGCAGTTGAATGGGAATACCCCACATCTTCACTCCTTTTTTAGGGTATAACTGAACGCCCAGTTTTTTCATAAAATCATTCTTCATGAATTTGCTGCCATACCGAACAAATGGAGACGGAGCCATATGGGATACATGAAGAAGTGAATCCATTACTTCTCTTGGTTGACCAGCACCCTTTGTCATACGGTTCATCTTTGGTAAAGTAAGACAAGCTATTTCTACGCCAGCTAGTTGTAATTCCATCGCAATAGCAGCCGAGAGAACATTAACACCGATCATCACCCCACGTTCTCCGGGCTTGACCCGATGAACATTTGTCATGACCTGTGCGGCGCCAACCGACATAACGCCGGGTAATGTCCAACCAGGTACAGGTAGAGGAGATTCGGCAGCACCGGTTGCTAATATCAAATGATTGGTATAAAATGTTTGTTTTTCTGTATAAACAACCCATCGCCCATTTGATTTTTCGATATGATTTACCGCTATATTTAAATGAAACTTCACGCCAAGCTTCACTGCTTTTTCATATAATGTAGTTGATTCTTTAATCCCATTCCACCAGGATCCATTCGGTTCTTCATAAAGCTGTCCGAGCAACCTGCCGCCAGCTCTCATATATTCATCAATGACGACAACATCTATTCCATTTTCTGCACAAGCCACTGCCGCTGTTAAACCTGCAGGTCCGGCGCCTATAATAATCGCATTATCCATTTTCCAGTCCTCCATCTTCTTTACTGGCTGGTTGTAGTTGGCCGCTACTTTCGACAACCATTCCCTCTTTAAGAGGTGTAAGACATGCCCGTATACCCTGTTGACCATCTACCGACACTCTACACTCGTAACAATGGCCAATATTACAATAAATACCTCTTGGCGACCCGCTCTTTTCATGGTATCGAAGCGTGCGAATTCCATTGGCTAAAAGTGCCGCAGCCAATGATTCATTTTCCAGCCCTTTATAGACCTTATGATTAAATGTGAAGGAAACATAATGATCATCCTCAATTTTTCCGAGTATAGGGTGGTCTAAGATTCTGCGCGTCATTGATCTTTCCCTCCTAAATTTTTGAAGCTAATCGGTCGTATAGGCGGCTGATATTTCAATGATACACATGTCGGATTTGGCTCATTCGCTGCCGCCGCTATTTGATCTACAATATTCCGGCATGATCTTCCGCCACAATAGCCCATGCCTGCCCTAGTACGAAGCTTTAATTCCCGAGCCGAACATTTATACCTGGCAGCTGTATTCTCCAATTCCTTATAACTTACTTCTTCACACCTGCATATGATCATTTCATCTTCTTTCACTGGAAACACCTCAATTTCTACTTTATGAATACGGGATGAAACTGAAATGATAGTTAGACAGTTACAATGTTAAAGGAACCATATCAGGAAACTTCTTCATTCCCTATATCAAGCTTTCTTTCTTCTGATTTATTCAAAATAGCGATAATCATACCGATAACAGCTCCAATCAGTCCAGTCATGATCCATCCCGCCCCAATATTAAACAGTGGAATGAAGGAAAAAGAATGACTAATAAAATCTGCAAACACATTTGCTTCTTTTAAAGCATCTAACAGTGCGACAAATCCACTCCCAATAATTGAACCTATATATACGGATTGAAAACCTTTAAATAGATTATTGATAAAGGAAAGAATAATTAACGTAATCGCTATTGGATATAAAAGAAGCAGAATTGGCGACGCTAACTCAAGTATTGTATTCAAACCAAAATTGGTAATGATTAAACTAATAACAGCTAATAGTATGACCCATTTTTTATAAGAAATATTTGGATAGATTCTATTAAAATATTCTGCTACTGATGATAAGCACGCTATGTTTGTTGTGATTCCGGTTAAAAATATAACAGTACCTATCAAGAATATTCCGACATATCCAAATAAATGGATAGCACTTTTTCCTAACACTTCTCCGCCATTGCTCGCATATCCAATGGCATCAACACTCGATGCTCCTATCCAAGCTAAAGATAACTGCAAGAGCACCAAACCAACTACAGTTATCATTCCTGCTTTCATAAAAACAATGGATATTTCTTTTTTCCCTTCAACTCCCACATTTTTAATCGACTTAATAAAAATTCCTCCGAATGTAAACGCGGCAAGAACATCCATTGTATAATATCCTTGAACAAACCCCTTAAAAAACGTATCTTGTGTATACGGTTCTCTGGGTTCACCAAAGCTCCCCATTGGGGTCATAAATGACTTAACGATTAAGATCATTAAAAGCGTAACAAATATAGGCGTTATCATTTTACCCAACCTATCTACAAACTTACTTGGGTTAAGAGAAAGTACAACAGTCATTAGAATAAAGAGAAAAGAAAACAGAAATAAGAAAACATAATTTGACTGAGTCATCTCAGTGATGATTGGATCTACCGATATTTCATAAACGACTGATGTCGTTCTTGGAATGACGTAGATTGGTCCTAAAGTTAAAAAAAGGGCGATCGAAAATAACATACCGAACTTTGGATGTACTCTTGCAGCAAGGTTCTCTACCGTACCTCCCGATATGGCTAATGCGATAATGGCTAATAAGACAAGTCCGACACCTGTGACCAAAAATCCTGACATCGCAATCCACGTGTTCGTTCCTGCAAGTTGACCGACCATTGGTGCAAATATGGTGTTACCAGCCCCGAGAAACATCGCCAATAACATAAGACCGACAGCAATAAGTTTTCCTGCCGACAAAGTATTTTTCATTTAAAGTCCCCCTTATCATGTAAAGAACCTCTCTCTACGTATTCATCCGTTCTCCCTTTGTAATCGCTTTTAATTCGATGCAGATACTAAAATAAAAACGGTTAGCCACCCCAGTGATACCCTATCTGCGGTATTACAACATTTTGCAAACGCCTGAGCGAAAAAATCCAAGAATTGAATGGACACTGCAGTCAACATCTAAAAATTTAAGTGACAATTAAATTTTAGGCTAAAAATAAGATATATATATATAATGAAGAACTCTAATTAGATAACTTCACCTCCCTAGGGTACATATATTAAAACGAATTCAATATTTTAAGTGTCACTTAAATTTTAAGCGTTGATGTTATTATACTTTTCATTTTCTAAAAATTCAATCATTTTATGATTTTCTTAAAGCTGAACTTTGGTCCAGTCGTTTTTAAAAATGAGACAGCTTCACTTCCCCAGGTTAATATGTTAAAATTAAGAATAATTAAAAATTAATTCTTTTAAGTGAAACTTAAATTTTAAAATGAAACACATGATTTCATTTCATCACTAAACCCTTAACCATAAAGGTTTTTCAGAAGCCTTGTTTGATATAAGAGTCATTCATTTAACCCGGATCTTCTCTCATATTTAACATCAGCGTATTTCATATTATTTTTATTTTTTGGGGGTAAAAAATGGATTCAGATTTAGGAAATTTAATAAAAAGGCTCCGCAAAGAGAAAAAAATGACATTGAAGGAAGTCTCTGAAAAAACAGGCTTATCGATCAGCTTCTTGTCCCAAGTAGAACGTTCTCTTTGTTCCATTACGTTACTCTCCTTACGAAAAATATCTGAAGCTCTTGGGGTCAGTCCCAGTTATTTCTTTCCTGACACTATACAAATCGACAAAGACATGATTAGAAGAGCAACTGACAGACAAATTGAACATAAGACGTCCTTTACGTATTCAGATCTATCTGGCAATGTATCGAATCCCTTGTTTGTGCCCATTTTAGTTACCTTATTGCCAGGAGATAAAAAAGGCACACCTTTTTCTCATGAAGGACAGGAATTTATTTACGTCATCGAAGGCACTATGACCATCATTTTTGATGACGTAGAATACGATCTTTTCCCCGGGGACAGCATTCATATAGAATCAACCAAACCTCACAACTGGTTTAACAAAACAGACAAACCTGCTAATTTTTTATTTATTAGTGCAGCTGCCTCTCGTGATTGATTCCATATTTTAACAATCGTCTTATATAGAAGAGGCAGTACACAATAAAATGGAAAAGGATCGTTTTAAAAAAAGCGATCCTTTTCCATTTTAGACACACTTTCGGCTATGCAACACGCCTTTCGCCCTGCATTCTTGCAGGTTTTTCATTTCCGAATATGAACGCTTGAAAACACAAACTTATCATAGCGATGCCTTGCAAATGAATATTCAAACGGCTCTCCGGTATTAAAAAAAGCGACCTGTTCGACTTCAAGCACCGGGTCGTCAGCAGCACATTCCAAATACTTCCGGTCCAGCTCTGTCGGTTTATCCGCCCTGATTGTCCGGTGGGAGCCGGCGATTGTCAATTTTAACGTTTCCGTGATATGCCGATAGACAGAGCCATGGAGAACTTCTTCATTTAATTCTGAAATGACATTTGCAGGCATGTATGTTTCTTCAATGACATACGGTTCACCTTCGACTTTCCGAAGCCTGATGATGTGATACACTGGCACAGTCTTTTCAATCGATAATCGTTTTGCCACCTCATCTGGCGGAAATTCAACATCAAATTGAATGATATGGCTGTCGATTTGTTTGTTGGCGAGAAGCTTTGTCAGCCCAATGTTTTCGCGGTCCGTCACGCTGACGGGTACATTTTGAATGGACGACTTGACAATGAATGTGCCGTGTCCCCGTTTGCGGTACAGCATGCCTTCAGAAACGAGAATATCAAGGGCTCTTTTCATCGTCATTCTGCTGCATGAAAATTCTTTGGCGAGAGAAAGCTCATCAGGTATGGGCTGGTCTATCGGATAATATTCTCCCTGAATCCGCTTCCTCATTTCATTTGAAATATATTCGTATTTTCTCATGTTTTAACCACCATTACTAAGGATTCTGTTTTATGTCAGCACTTTCTTTACTATTATATCGGTTTCCAATGGGAAATAAAAAGATGGCCCATAAGACCATCTCTTTAACATGTATGTTGATTCTAAATCCCTAGCGGTGAAAGCTTAAAAACCGTTGTTTTCCGTCACACGCTTAAACCAATAGCCGCTCTTTTTGATGGTCCGCTCGCCATTTTGATCAAGATTGACAGACACAAACCCGTAGCGGTTTTTATAGGCGTTCGTCCATGACCAGTTGTCCATGAAAGTCCACAGATGATAGCCTTTAACATTTGAACCTTCCTGAATGGCCTTGTGCACCCATTTTAAATGCTCGCTAATAAACGCAATCCGGTAATCATCGTGGATCATGCCGTCCTCGCCGCGAAAACGCTCCTCTCCTTCAACCCCCATTCCGTTCTCAGAAATAAAGCATTCTATATTGCCGTAGTTGTTTTTGACATTCATCAAAATATCATAAATGCCTTTTTCATAAATCTCCCATCCGCGGTGGCGGTTCATTTTTCTGCCCGGCATTTCATAATCGTCAAAGAAACGCTCAGGCATAAAAGGCGCATCTGGATGCGGCAGATGTTCTTTTGCTTTTACCCGCCTCGGCTGGTAATAGTTGATCCCGAGAAGATCAACCGTATTCTCTTTGATCACCTCTAAGTCGTCCTGTTCCATGGCAGGCATGTATCCTTCGTCTTTTAAAATATCGGTTAAGAGTCGAGGAAACACCCCTTTCACGGCCGGGTCGAGGAATGATTTGTTAAAGAAAGCGTCCGCTATTTCGGAGGCTTTCACATCAGCCGGATGCTGGCTTCTCGGATAGGATGGCGTTAAATTTAGAATAATGCCGATTTTCCCGTTCCCGCCAAGCTTCCGATAGGCTTCGATTGCTTTGGCGTTTGATAAGATTTCGTGGTAGGCAACCTGCACAGCTTTTTGAAAATCCACTTCGTTCGGATAATGAAAATCGTATAAATAGCCGCCTTCTGCCGGAACGATCGGCTCATTATGGGTAAACCATTTTTTAACCCGATCTCCGTACAGACGGAAGCAGGCTTCAGCGTATGAAACAAAATGATCAACCACTTTCCGGTTTTCCCAGCCGCCGATTTCCTGAAGCGCCATCGGCATATCAAAATGATAAAGGTTAATAAAAGGCTCGATTCCAGCCGCCAGCAGCTCATCAATGACATGATTGTAAAATGACGCGCCTTCCTTGTTTAACTCATCATTTCCTTCCGGAAACAGCCTTGACCATGAAATTGAAAACCGGAAAGTATTGTGGCCAAGCTCCTTCATCAGCTGAATATCTTCTCTATAAGTCTCGTAAAAACGCGAAGTCTTCTCTGGGCCCACCCCGTCAAAAAACCGGTTTGGTTCTTTTTCATACCAGTGGTCCCAAATATTTTTTCCTTTTCCTCCTTCGTCCGCCGCCCCTTCGGTTTGAGTCGCGGAAGCTGCCGATCCCCACCAGAAGCTTTTTGGAAAGCAGTATTGAATCTGCTCAGTTTTCAGTTCTGTTTTTGTCATGTCATCAGTCTCCTTTTACAAACCTATCGTCGTCTTATTTTGTTCAGATGTATTGAGCTCCTGTTCTTTTTTCATATTCATGCGGTCGATGAATTTCAAAAACGGGAACCATATCGTAAAGACAACGGCTAAATTGAAAATCTGCAAGATTCCGCCGGCAAGCGAATTGGTGGCCATCATGCCGCTGATAAAAATCGGCACTGTCCATGGAATCGTGACACCGGTAGGCGGCGGGACGAGGCCGGAGGCCATGGCAAAATACGTGATCAGTGTGACGATCATCGGCGAGATGACCCACGGAATGAAAATCAGCGGATTCATAACGATCGGCAGCCCGAAGATAATCGGTTCGTTTACATTGAAAATGCCCGGAGCCGCACCAAGTTTCGCCACCTGCTTCATCTGCTTGCTTCTCATAAACAATAGGATCGCAACGATGACGGCCAGCGTCATCCCGGTGCCGCCCATTCCGACGGTGTAAACCTCCATAAACTGTTTATTGATGATGTGCGGCACTTCACCTGTTGCTGTATAGCTGTTCAAATTTTCAATAGACAGCGTATTCCAGATCGGGTCCATGACAGAGTTGATGATAATTTGCCCGTGCAGTCCGAAAAACCATAGCAGCTGTGTAAAGAATATCGCGACCAAAGTCGGAATAATACCGCTTCCAAGACCGACAAGCGGAGCCTGCACGAGGGTGTAGATCAAGTCATGCATATTTGTACTGAATACCTGGGTGATCAAGATGTTGATCATCAAGTAGACTGAGAGCGTCATCACCGCCGGAATCAGTGCGGCAAATGATTTTGAAACCGCAGGTGGAACACCCGCCGGCATTTTAATCGTATAATTTTTCTGGACAAAAAATCTGAATATCTCGGCCGATGTAAAGGCCGTCATCATTCCGAGAAACATCCCTTTCGCGCCGAGCCGGTCAATGGGAATGACATTTGAAACCACTTCCCCGCCTTCACCGTTTAAAACAAACGGTGTCAAAAGGAGGAATGATGCCAGCGCGACGACTCCTCCGAAAACCGCCTCGACTTTATAGTGTTTTGACAAATAATACCCAATCCCGAATACGACGAACACCGACATGATATTGATCGTGGCATTCGGCGCTATGCTTAAAATGGACTGAAAATTTTCAAGCGCCGATTTGCTCATCATTTTATTGAGAAACGGCAAATTTGTTAATACAACGATAATCGATCCAAAAATCGTCAGCGGAAATGCCAGCATAAACGCATCTCTAAGCACGCCTAAATACCGATTGTTATTCAGCTTTCCGGCAATCGGAACCAAAAGATTGCTCAGTTTTTCAAACATCGTCACTTATCCCCCTTCTATTCTGGCAATGCAGCCCTCATAGATTTTTCTCTTTGAAAATCCCCAATAATTCACATACGAGTTCCTTCATCGTAAGCGTTGACATGAGATGGTCTTCCGCATGCATCAGAAGCAAAGAAAAGTCGTTTTTCTCCCCGCCCGCTTCTTTTTGGATCATTTGAAAATGAATGTCGTGGGACTGCCGCAAGTCTTCTTCAGCCTGAACGAGCAGCTCCTCTGCTTTCTGTACACTGCCGGCCCGGTATTCCCTGAGGGACTGGATGACTTTGCTGCGGGCATTTCCGCTGTGGAGAATCAGCTGAAAACATACTTGTTCGCCTGTCAATTCACCAAACGCTGTTTTTTCCATCACAGTCAATCCCCCATCAGGCTTAATGCCTGCTCATATGCTTTCTTGCCGTCTGCCATTCCATATGCCACCATATCAATCACATCAACCTGAATTCCGTATTCTTGCGCTTCCTTTTGCATTTCGCTTTTCAAAAAGCTCATTTGCGGCCCTATTAACACCACATGCGCTTCTTCCATTTCTTTTTTGGCCTGGTCTTGTCCGACCGCCCAAATTTTCACCTCATCGCCAATCGATTTGGCGTATTCCTCCATTTTGGTAACAAGGAGGCTTGTCGACATTCCTGAACTGCATGCCAATAAAATTTTCTTCATGATGATGAAATCTCCTTTCTTTTTTAAAAGCGCTTTCAATAACTATTATTATATCTTTTTATTTTTAAATGTCTAGACATTTAAAAATAAATGTTTGTATTTATTTCGAACCATAAAAAAACCCTCTCATTTGAGAGGGGTTTTAAAAGAGTTAACGGGCATATTTTTTAAACAAACGGACTGCTTCTTTCGGCACATAAAATGTTCCGTTGCTTTCTACAATCACACTGTCTAATTCATAGTCTTTCCCTTTTATCTTGATGATGTTTTTATTGACCGGCATCTCTGCTTTTATGTTTTTGCGCGCTGCAACCAGCACTGGATTTGCAGGATCTTTTTTATCGATTGTCACACGGGCTCCGGCTTTTTGAAATGCCTTCTCTGCATCCATAAACAATTCGCTTGTTAATTTGTCTAGATGAAAGCCCATTGCCTTCGCCATCGTTTTGGCGATGTCGGTATTGTCAAGAAGTCCCTGCGGTTTTTTCGGTCCATAGGAGTAAAGGAAGACATCTTCCCCTGTATGGCCGCCTGTTGTAAAGCCTAGATTCGCCCGGTTAGCAAGCAGTTTGCTAAATACGGAAGCTGCCGCTTTTTTGTCTTTCACGTCTTTAAGCTGTTCCTTTTCTGATGCTGTTAAATGGTCAAGACCATAGAGCTGTGCGGCTTCTTCTATATTTGATAAATCATCTTTTAATTTGCCTGTTGCACCTTCCAGCGTCATTTTCGCTTTTTTAAGCGGATCAATATATGCCGATACAGGTGTTTGATCATATCCTTTTGTCGTATTGCTGTTGCCGATCGATATGCCGCTGTTGCCATGGTCAGCGACGGCAATGACCATTGTGTTTTTGTCTTTTTTGGCATATTCCAATGCCTCTTTCACCGCATCATCAAATGCCAGGACATCGCTAATGATGCCGATCGGATCATTTTGATGGGCTGCCCAATCCGGTTTGCTTCCTTCCACGAATAAGAAGAAACCGTCTTTATCCTTTGACAGCGTCTGAATCGATTTTTTCGTCATGTCTGCCAGTGTCGGCTGTTCGGGATTCGTCGTGCCGCGGTCCATATCATAAGCGAGATCGCGCTGAGAGAAAGCCCCCCAGATTTTTTTCGATTTTGACTGATTCAGATCGCGTTTTGTTTCAACGAAATCATATTTTTTGTCTTTAATCACTTTTACGAGGTCTTCATGATCTTTGCGGCTTTTTTCATTCGTTCCGGGCAGAAGCGATTCTTTTCCTCCGCCGAGCACAACATCCATGTTCTGATAAACCTGCTGTTCGCCCAGTACTTCAAAATTATTTCGATTCATATGATGGCCGGAATAGGCCGCAGGTGTCGCATGCTGAATTTCCGATGTTGCGATAAGCCCGGTCGCTCTGCCTGTCTGCTTCGCTCCCTCCAACACATTTGCGACAGGACGGAAATGATCTTCCTTGCTGACTGGATCTGCTCCCGGTGAATTGACCACTGATGGCAGTACACCGACATAAGATGAGTTCGATTTGCGTCCCGTTGCCATTGCCGTTCCGGCTGGCGCTGAATCTGTGATCGCCGATTCAGCCGAAAACGTTCTGACGCCCCCAGTGACAATCTGATCCAATGCAAGAGGTTCGCCTTTGTACCAGCGTGCCAAAGTTGTTGCCGTGGAGCTTGTTCCGTCCATCACCATCATGATCACGTTTTTGACTTTTTTATCTTCCTTTTTTTTCGCCGTCTCCATCGCTGCGCTGCCTGTTCCCACTGATCCTAATGCCACAGCGCCCGCCAAGGTAAAGCCGATGATCCTGTTGCGAATAAAACTCATCATGTACTCCCTCCAAAAACCTGCTTTTTTGTTGACAAGCCTACACTATCACTGCAATGTAAACAGGACTTTTACCGTCTATTAATCTTATGTAAATTTTTATGTCCTATGATGAAAAGAAGGCTTCACGCCTTCTTTACCATTACCCTTTTCCAGCTTGAAAGCCCGGATATTGTGTCATTCCGCCGTCCACATATAGTGTCAGCCCAGTAACATAGCTCGCTTCCTCCGAGGCCAGCCAGGCTGCACATGCTGCGACTTCTTCCGGTTTTCCGATATAGCCGATTGGAATCAGTTCAATCACGCCTTTTTTTAATTCGGGGTCCGCGAACTTTTCAGCGTTAATCGGCGTATCGATTGCACCAGGCCCGATGGCGTTTACCCGAATGCCTTTCGGAGCGTATTCAAGGGCTAGTGTTTCCGTCAATAATTTGGCGCCGCCTTTGCTTGCCGCATAATGGACAAAGTGAGGCCACGGAATCTCCTGATGAACGGATGACATATTGATCACAGATCCTTTTATGTCATGCTCAAGCATATAAGAAATCGCTTCCCGACAGCACAGAAACATACCGGTTAGATTTGTTGAAATGACACGGTTCCAATCTTCCAAGGATAAATCTTCCGAAGGGACTTCATTTTCTACGCCAGCATTATTGACCATGACATCAACTGAACCGAATGTATCAACCGCTTTGTCAATAAGCGCTTTCACATCCCCTTCCTTTGAAACGTCTCCTTGAATGGCAACCGCACGGGAACCGCCATTTTCTATTTCTTTAACCGTTTCCTCTGGATTTTCTTCTTCTTTAAAATAATTGATCACAACATTGGCTTTTTCCGCTCCGAAGCGCAGTGCCATCGCTTTTCCAAGACCTGTGCCCGCCCCTGTGATGACAACCGTTTTTCCCTCTAAATTTGGATACATCGTATTGATTCCTCCTTTTAACGCTTTTGCTTTGATAGGTTTCCACAGATTGGTTTAAAGCATGCATTCGGGAGAGCATCAAAAAAACCGCAGCCTTCTGGCTGCGGTTTTCGAGACTGTAGACAAAATCCTAAAACGGTTTAATGTTTTAGGATTTTGTCATCTTTTCATCGTTTATTTCATCCACTCAGTGTGGAAAATGCCTTCTTTGTCTGTGCGCTCATACGTATGCGCGCCAAAGTAATCGCGCTGGGCCTGAATTAAGTTGGCCGGCAGTGTTGCAGTGCGGTAGCTGTCAAAGTAAGCGAGAGCGCTTGAGAAGCAAGGTACAGGAATCCCTTGTTCAACGGCAAGGGAAATCGTTTTGCGAAGTGCTCCCTGATAGCTTTCAACGATATCCTTGAAATATGGATCAAGCAGCAAGTTATCGAGTTCCGGATCGCGGTCATACGCTTCCTTGATTTTTTGCAGGAAGGCCGCGCGAATGATGCATCCTCCGCGGAAAATCATTGCGATATCACCGTATTTCAAATCCCATCCGTATTCTTCTGAAGCGGCTTTCATTTGGGCAAAGCCTTGTGCATAAGAACAAATTTTGCTCATGAAGAGGGCTTTTCTGACCGCTTCAATCAATTCTTCTTTGTTCTCCGCAGTTGTTTTGGCTTCAGGACCTGCCAGAATCTTGCTTGCTTTGACGCGCTCTTCTTTCATGGAAGAGATGAAGCGGGCAAAAACGGATTCAGTAATGATCGGCAGCGGAACGCCCAGATCGAGTGCGCTTTGGCTCGTCCATTTTCCTGTTCCTTTTTGGCCGGCTTTGTCTAAAATCACGTCAACAAGCGGCTTGCCCGTTTCGTCGTCTTTTTTCGTAAAGATGTCTGCTGTGATTTCGATCAGGTAGCTGTCAAGCTCTCCTTTATTCCACTCTGAAAATACCTCGTGAAGCTCATCAGAGGATAAACCGACAAGGTGCTTAAGGATAAAGTAAGACTCTGAAATCAGCTGCATGTCGCCGTATTCGATGCCGTTATGGACCATTTTCACATAGTGGCCGGCACCGTCCGGTCCGATATATGTCGTACAAGGTTCTCCGTCCACTTTTGCGGAAATGGCTTCGAGTATCGGTTTGACAAGCTCATGAGCTTCCTTCTGTCCGCCGGGCATGATAGACGGGCCTTTGAGCGCGCCTTCTTCACCGCCGGAAACACCTGTTCCGATGAAATGAATGCCGCTTTCGGCAAGCTCTTTATTTCTTCTTTGTGTATCTTTATAATATGTATTTCCGCCGTCAATCAAAATATCGCCTTTCTCAAGATGAGGCAGAAGCGATTGAATCGTGGCATCAGTCGGTGTTCCGGCTTTGACCATCAGCAAAATCTTGCGCGGCTTTTCAAGAGATTCAACGAACTCTTCAATGCTGTATGTGCCGACAACTTGTTTCCCTTTCGCTTCTTCGAGAAATTCTTCTGTTTTCGCGCTTGATCTGTTGTAGACAGAAACCGAAAACCCGCGGCTTTCAATATTTAAAGCCAAATTTTTTCCCATAACTGCTAAACCAACTACACCAATTTGTTGTTTTGCCATGTCTAACGTCCCTTCTAAAGCGTTTAGCATCATAATTTAATTTTGATTTAAATTGAAATTACCACACTTTGACCTACCTTTTCAAGCTATTGATCTTTTCTCCCGTCCTGGAAAAAATCTTTGTTAAAGCTTGTTCCGCTCGTATTGCTCTCTTTTTTAACGATTTTGATCCCTTTTTGGATGAGGTCTGTTCCGTATTTTTCATTCAGTTCCTCCATCAGCTTCTGGATCGGTTCCTCTTTGGCATCCTCCTGAAATGAAAACAAATCAAGCTGTTTGACAGCTTCTTTCCGTTTGACAAGATCTGTTCCCGTTACCCCTAAAAGCCTGACGGCGTTTCCGCGCCAATGCCGTTTAAAAAGCGCTTTCGCTTCATTCGCAATCTCGTCTGCGGCATCGGACGGATTTAGAAGCGTCTTGCTTCTCGTTATGTTCGTCCAGTCTGCATAGCGGATCATGATAAAGATTTTTGAAGCCATGACTTCTTTGCGTTTCAGCCTGTTGCTGACTGAAACGGACAGTTTGTCGATAAGGCCGGTGAGCTCTCTTTCATCTGTGCTGTCATACGGAAGAGTCGAGGAATTGCCGACGCTTTTAAATTCATAAATCCTGTCGGGATCGACCTCGCCAAAGTCGATGCCGTTTGCCCGCCTTTTCAGCCTCGGGCCGTTGATGCCAAGAAGCTGCTTTAAAGCGTGCTCATCAGCGGCAGCCAAATCCCCGATTTTTTCAATTTGCAGCGTTTTAAGCTTTTCAGCGGTTTTTTGGCCGACTCCGTACATCTCGCTGATATCGAGGGGCCATAGCAATTGAGGTACTTCCCGCTTTCTTAGAATCGTAATCCCGAGCGGTTTTTTCATATCCGAAGCCATTTTCGCCAAAAATTTATTCGGCGCAATTCCGATGCTTGAGGGCAGCAAGAGTTCTTTTTGAAGGCGCTTTTGGATTTTCACGGCTGTTTCATATGCTTGATCTCGATAAGGCGTCTGTGTCAAGTCCATATATCCTTCATCAATCGAAACGGGCTCCACTAAGTCCGTGTACTCCCTGAGCACTTGAAACATTTCTTTTGAAGAGCTTCTGTAGCGGTCAAAATTCGGCGCCTTTACAATCAGTTCGGGGCAGATGCGCTTCGCCTCCCAAAGCGGCATCGGCGGCTTGACGCCGCGGGCTCTCGCCTCATAGCTGCATGTCACGACAATCCCTTTGCGCTCCTTCGCATTTCCCGCGATGGCAAGCGGCCTGCCGCTCAGCGAAGGGTCATACGCCATTTCAACAGATGCGTAAAAACTGTTCATATCGATATGAAAGATGACTCTTCCCTTTTGTTTTCCTGCAGTCAAAGCGGCTCCCTCCTGATGCTCTCATTAGACATACAAACGTTCATATAGTAAGATGTTATTGAAACGGAAGTGATAATGATGATTCTCGAATCTTTTAATGATGCTTTTTTTCTGTTTGAGTTTTTCACAATCATTCTTCCCGCACTGACCGCCATTGGCATCGCCCTTATCTTAAGGGATTGCAATACGGGTGAAGATTGGAAAACAAAACGGTTTGAAGAATATAAAGCGATTCATTTTATCTGCAAAATTGATTTTCTCGTTATCCTATATCATCGCATTACGGTATGGATAAGTAAAGTTATACGCATGAAGGCTTCATCGAATGATGATGAAGACCATCGTTCCCTTCTTCTTTCATTTTAAAACGTGCAAGGGGCCTCGGATGAAGAGCGCCTCATTGAAGAAGGAGGAGAACGTGTTGAACACGAAATTAAAGCGAATATTTACGACTGCAATGTTTTTGTTGATGACCATGATGATTGGGGAGCATGCCTCTGCTGCCACCGGAAATGCTTCGGCAGAGAGCGGCAACATATTCCAACAGTATGTGGTGGTTCCTTTTTCTGAGCTGATCAAGGGAATCGCGGGTTTTTTCCACGGAAGCTACGGACTGTCCATTATTGTTGTGACGATCATCGTTCGTTTTCTTGTCATGCCTCTGTTTGCCAACCAGTTTAAAAAACAGCGGGCGATGCAGGAAAAAATGGCATTGGTCAAGCCTGAAATGGACGCTATTCAAAGCAAATTAAAAAAGACGAAAGACCATGTGAAACAAAAGGAAATCCAGCAGGAAATGATGCAGCTATACCAAAAACACAACATCAATCCGCTGGCAATCGGCTGTCTTCCGATGCTGATTCAATTTCCGATTTTGATCGGTCTTTATTACGCCATTCGGTCAACGCCTGAAATTGCTTCCCATTCTTTCCTTTGGTTTAATTTGGGGCATTCGGATATGATTATGTCTTTATGCGCAGGCTTGATGTATTTCATCCAGTTTTATGTGTCGCAAAAGCTGAACGCGCAGTCATCTGCCCAATCAAATCCGGCGGCTCAGCAGTCTGCGAAGATTATGGGATTGTTTTTCCCGGTCATGATGACGATCTTTTCTCTCAACGTCCCGGCAGCTCTGCCGCTTTACTGGATGACAAGCGGGCTGCTCCTGACCGTTCAGTCCGTCGTCTTTCATCAAGTGTATCAAAAGAATAAAAAAGCGGTTCACACTGCTGAACCGGCATCAAAATAAAAAGGTTGCGCCTTTAACAAGGCGCAGCCTTTTTTTACTTTTATCCGGCCGCCGTTTCTTCAGCTTCAAACTGATCGGAAATATGCTCAAAACCTTCGATTTTTTGCACGATGACATCCGGGTTTAATTGAATGATCAGCTGTCCGTTTCGTTCAAGAACACCGCTGAATTCATCAGCCTGCAGATGAAAAGGTTTGATGTCGTCCTCATTGATCTCTATCATCTCTTTTGCTTCTGTTACCAGCAAGCCGGCCGGTCCTGTTTTTGATGAAAAAATCAGCAGCTTGCTTTTCTCGTCAATCGAAAGCGGTTGATGATGCAAAATGACGCCAGCGTCAATCACCGGGATCATTTCACCTCTAGTATTGGTGATTCCGCGGACTTCTTTCGGAAGTCCGCTGATCTCTTTTAGATTTCCCATCCGTTCAATCGCTTGAATATAACGGATGCCCACCCCGAATTCTTCCTGATTCACTTGAAAAAGAATGGCATGTTGATTTTCCATGTAAAACCCCTGCCTTTATGATGGATTTGCCACTTCCTCAATAATCGCAATGACCATTTCCGCTGTTTTCGCCAGCTCTTCAATCGGCATTTTTTCATTTTTGGTGTGGATCTGTTCGTATCCTACTGCAAGGTTGACGGTTGGAATGCCGTGGCCTGCGATGATATTGGCATCACTCCCTCCGCCGCTTGTCAGCAGCTCATATGGACGGCCGATGTTTTGGGCGGCTTTTTTTGCGACCTCAACAACGAGATCCCCGTCTTTGTATTTAAAGCCGGGATACATGACGTCTATCTCCACCTCGGCTCTGCCGCCCATTTCGGCGGCTGCCGTTTCAAACGCCTGCTTCATTTTCTCGGTTTGCTTTTCCATTTTCTCAGGGACGAGAGAGCGGGCTTCCGCCAAAATGTCAACCTGATCGCAAACGATATTCGTTTGTGTTCCGCCTTCAAAGCGGCCGATGTTTGCTGTCGTTTCCTCATCAATGCGGCCAAGCGGCATTTTGGCAATCGCTTTTGAAGCGATCGTGATCGCGGAGACTCCTTTTTCCGGTTCAACTCCGGCGTGGGCGGTTTTGCCGTAGACCGTTGCTTTAATTTTCGCCTGTGTCGGCGCAGCCACGATAATATTGCCGACTTTACCATCTGAATCAAGGGCATATCCATATTCCGCTTTGATCAGTGAACGGTCTAATGCTTTCGCGCCGACAAGCCCCGATTCTTCACCGACTGTAATGATAAATTGGATCGTTCCGTGCGGGATGTTCTTTTCTTTAAGCACCTTAACAGCTTCCAGCATGGCTGCAAGTCCTGTTTTGTCATCCGCTCCCAAAATCGTTGTGCCGTCTGTTTTGACATAGCCATCTTCAATAACAGGCTTTACGCCTTTGCCCGGCACTACCGTATCCATGTGCGACGTAAAGTAAATCGTGTCTGCCTCTTTTGTTCCGGGAAGCGTGCACACCAGGTTGCCGGCTCCGTGCCCGGTTGAAGGCGCACTGTCGTCTTCAACGACATCCATTCCAAGAGCCGTAAATTTTTCTTTCAGCACTTTACAGATGTCTGCTTCATGTTTAGTCTCAGAGTCGATTTGCACAAGTTCTAAAAACTCTTCCAGTAGGCGTTTTTCATTCATGCTTGTTCCCCTCCAGTTTTATAGCGGTATGTTGCCATGCTTTTTTTTCGGCCGATTTTCCTGCTTGCTCTTTAGCATCTCGAAAGTTTGAATCAGCTTTTTGCGCGTCTCTTTCGGGTCAATGATATCATCGACCATCCCGTGGCGGGCGGCGATAAAGGGACTTGCAGCCTGCATGCATTGCCGGACTTTCTGCTCCTTTGCCGCCTTCTGGTTTGCCGCGCTTTTTATTTCATTGGCAAACAGCATATCAGCGGCTTCCTCCGCTCCCATCACTGCGATCTCGGCATTCGGCCAGGCAAACACGGCGTCTGCTCCAAGCGCTTTGCTGTTTAAGGCCACATATGCTCCGCCGTACGCTTTTCTTAAAATGACCGTCACCTTGGCGGCGGTGGCTTCTGCATATGCATAAAGGATTTTTGCTCCATGCCTGATCACCCCGCCGTGCTCCTCCCGTATTCCCGGAAGAAAACCGGGAACATCCACCAATGTCAAAATGGGGATTTGGTAAGAATCGCAAAAACGGATGAATCGAGAAATTTTATCAGCAGCATCCATATTCAGGCTGCCGGCCAAATGTTTCGGCTGATTGGCGATGACTCCGGCCACTTCTCCGGCAATTCTTGCAAAACCGACCACGGCATTTTTGGCAAAATGCTGCTGCACTTCAAAAAATGTACCCTTGTCCGCGATTTCGAAAATGACGTTTTTCACATCATACGGCTGCCGGACGTCTTCAGGCAATACAGTCATCAGGGCAGGTCTCATATCATCATCTTTTTCAGGTCTCGCTTGAGCAGGAGGCTTTTCTTCGTGATTCTGGGGGATGTAGGATAACAGCTTCCGCACCTCCTTGAGGACGGCTTCGTCAGAAGCAGCGGAAAAATGTGCATTTCCGCTGCTTGAATTATGTATAGACGCGCCCCCCAATTCACAGGCGCTGACAGACTCTCCTGTTGCTGTTTTGATGACTTTCGGCCCGGTAATGAACATCTGCCCGGTCTTTTCGTTCATAAAGACAAAGTCGGTCAAAGCCGGAGAATACACAGCTCCTCCGGCACAAGGTCCAAGAATGACAGAGATTTGCGGAATGACGCCAGAGCAAAGGACATTTCGGTAAAAAATATGACCGTATCCATCTAATGATAGCACACCCTCTTGAATTCTCGCACCACCTGAGTCGTTCAGGCCAATGAAAGGGGTCTTATTTTTAAGGGCAAGATCCATGACGGCCGCAATTTTTTTGGCGTGCATTTCCCCAAGCGCTCCACCGGTCACAGTAAAATCCTGAGAAAATAAATAAACCGGCCGCCCGTGGATTTTTCCAAAACCCGTTACAACGCCGTCGCCTAAAGGGCCGCCTGACTGCCTGCTTCTCACAAAGGCGTTCAGTTCCATAAAGCTTCCCTGATCAAGCAGCAGCTCGATTCGTTCCCTGGCAGTCAGCTTCCCTTTTTGCTTCTGTCTGTCGATCTTTTCCTTTCCTCCCCCGAGAGATGCCATTCGGCGGCTGTTATATAAACCATCGACTCTTTCAAACATATCCATCATATTTGCTCCTTCTCTTAATAATGCTGCTCTCTCGCGAAACTTGTCCGATGAAGAAAAGCAGGATAAAATAGTGGAAGAATAAAAAACAGAGGTGAACAGCTTGTCTCAAAAATTCATTAAAATCATGGTTATTGTCATGATCAGTGTCATGGTGCTGACGAGCCTGCTTGCGGGAATCAGCATGATATTTTAATATGCATACATCCGGCTGAAAAAGCAGGCTTTCTTATGGAGAGGCCTGCTTTTTTGTCAAGGCGTGTTTTTCAGCGGCCATTTCGGCAAAAGGCCGTTTTTCTTTCGTGATCAGCACCTTTGTTCCAATCGGCAGCTGGTCAAATAAATGAATCACGTCTTTGTTATGCATGCGGATGCAGCCTGATGTCATATATTTGCCAATGGAATGCTCCCGGTTGGTGCCGTGTATCCCGTACATTCTGCCGTCTGTGCCGCCGGCATCAAAACCGATCCAGCGCGGCCCAAGCGGATTATCAGGCGAACCGCCTTCAATGTCTTTCTTTCGATAGTAAGGATTTCTGGCTTTCACAATAATCGAAAACTCACCTTCCGGGGTGAGATCAGCTGTTTTTCCCGTCGCCACTTCATACACGGCGGCCACTTTATTTTCATGAATAAAAGCCAGCCGGTTCGTCTCTTTATTGACGATGACATACGGATCCCCCGGAAGCGGATTTTGCCCGAGCGGCCAGATTGGCGACAGTCCGGCAATCAACAGTGCAAATAAAAAAGATCGCATAAGCTCCTCCTTTTTCATTAGATTGACCAATGAAGGAGAAACTCATGCGATTCAGGCAGGAGATTTAATTCCTTTAAAATAGCTTTTGATCACCAAATACTGTTCCATTTCCCCGAGAAAGTTGAAAAGAGCTGCTCGGGCTTCAAATTCCTCGCGTGTCGTGGGGAGTTCCATCTCTTCAAATTCCTCTCTCATCTTGACGAGGCGTTTTAAAAATTTATGAGCCGTATTTCCGGGATGGATAGCTCCTCTCAAGTCATGGATGAACGCTGCGATCATATGCCCCTGTTCTACCGTCATCGAAATCGAAGTGATCTTCGGCAGCACTCTTTCAATAATTTCAAACTGTTTTTCCCGCATTTCAAAATAGTGGTAATAAAGATTTTCATGACGCAGAAAATGATTTTCAACATCGCGGTATGCTAATGTTTTCGCTTCATCGATCAAACGGTGCGTCTCAGGGATTTCCTTTCCCGTCCAGTCCTGCTCCCCGGTCAGCAAGTAGCGTTCGATTTCTTCAAAGATTTTAGCGAAATTGTCCTCGATTTTCTGCTGATACTGCTTGAGGTGCTTGTCCATGCTCGGCATATACAAGTTCATGAGAAGGGCGACACCGATGCCGGTGATAATGATTAAACATTCATTCCAAATAAGGGAAAGGCTGATTCCCTCTGACATATAAAGATGAAGGACGATGACGGAACTTGTGACGATCCCTTCTTTTATTTTGAGAAAAACGGTTGTGGGAATAAAAAATAACAGCATGATCCCGATAACAATCGGATGATAGCCGATTAGTTCAAAGAAGCAGTATGAAAAAACAATCGCCAGACAGCATGCGGCAAAACGGGCCCATGACGCCTGAAGAGACCGCTTTTTCGTCACTTGAATACAGAGTATGGTGATAATGCCTGTTGAAACAAAATTGTGAAGGCCCAAGAGCTGCGCAATATAGATGGCCAATGCTGTTCCAAGCGCTGTTTTTAATGTGCGATAACCTATTTTAAACATCGTAAACCCCAATCTTTTCTTCTATAGTTGGCTAAAATGAAAAAGAAGAAGATCTTGATCTTCTTCAGCTTATTTTATAGTATTTTCTCTAAAAAGTCTTGAGCTCTTTTTGATTTCGGAGACGAAAAAAATGCTTTTGGATCTCCGTCTTCGACAATCGTCCCTTCATCCATAAACAGCACTCTGTCCGCGACTTCTTTTGCAAATCCCATTTCATGGGTTACAATCACCATCGTCATTCCGGTTTTCGCCAGATCCTGCATGACTTGAAGCACTTCCTTGACCATCTCAGGGTCAAGGGCTGACGTCGGCTCGTCAAACAGCATGATATCCGGATTCATCGCCAGCGCCCTCGCGATTGCGACACGCTGCTTTTGGCCGCCTGACAAACGGTTTGGATAATCGTCTTTTTTATCGAGAAGGCCGACTTTCTCAAGCAGTTCTTCCGCTTTTTTAGCCGCCGCCTGTTTGCTTTCTTTTTTTACATGAACAGGCGCATACGTAATGTTTTCAAGAACGGTTTTATGCGGAAATAAATGAAAATGCTGAAAGACCATTCCGATATTCTCTCTGACTTTCAGGACATTTGTTTTTGAGTTTGTAATCTCCGCATCCTGGATGTAAATGCTTCCTTTCGTCGGTTTTTCAAGCAGGTTCAGGCAGCGCAAAAATGTAGACTTGCCTGAACCCGATGGTCCGATGACTGCGGCGACCTCGCCTTTTTCAAAGGAAACAGAAATATTTTTAAGCACCTCGTGCTTTCCGAAAGATTTTGAGAGATGGCTAACGTTAATCATTGATATTCAGCTTCCTTTCAATCGCTTTACCGGCAAATGTCAGAATAAGAACGAGCACATAATAGATGAGTCCTGCGAACAGCATCGGTTCCAATGGGCTGTAAATAGCCGCTCCGGCCTGATAGCTCCGTCTCATAATATCGCCGAGCCCGATGACTGTGACAACCGCGGATTCCTTTGTCAGGGTAATCGATTCGTTGATCAGAGCGGGCATGATATTTTTAAAGGCCTGCGGAAGCAGAAGATCCTTCATCATTTTCGGATATGGCACTCCGAGAGCCATTGCCGCCTCTTTTTGGCCTTTGTCAATCGCATTGATTCCGGCTCTGATGATTTCTGATACATAGGCGGCTGAATTTAAGCCGAACGCAGTCACAGCCGCCCAATAGGCATCAATATCAAACCCCAGTACTTGAGGCAGTCCGTAATAAACAATCATCAACTGGAGAACGAGCGGTGTCCCCCGGAATATCGATGTGTAAAAATCCGCAATCCAGGCAAGGGGTTTAAACGGGCTGATTTTCATCAGCGTGATCAAAACCCCGAGCAAAAATCCAAATACCGCCGCAGCCGCGACTACTTTTAATGTAACGCCCAGGCCTTCCAGTATAAAAGGCATCTCAGGTATCGTACTTGAAAAATCAAGAAAATTCATGATGACTCTCCCTCTCCCGCCTCGATAACAAATGAGGCGTACAATCGCTTTAGAAAAAAAAGTTCAACAAAAAGTTGAACTTTTTTACGCTTACTTTTTTGTTTCTCCGCTGAACCATTTTTCTTTCAGCTTATCCAATTCTCCGTTTTTCTCCATTTCCTCAAGCGCTTTGTTGAACTTGTCCGTCAGTTCGCTTCCTTTTTTAAACGCGATCGCGGATCCGGCCTTTTCATCCGGTTCTTTCGGCAAGTTGTAGCCGACGAGTTCTTCGTTTTTTTGAATGTATTTTTCAGCCACGATGTCTTCAATAATGGCTGCATCAAATCGGCCCGCTTTGATTTCTTCTGTTAAATCCGAAATGCGGTTGCGGTTTTCAACTTTTAAATCGTAGTCAGACGTCAGTTCTTTCGCTTTTTCTTCCTGAATGGAGCCCAGCTGTACACCGACCGTTTTTCCTTTCAGGTCGTCAAGCGATTTGATACCGCTCGATTTTTTTGTGACGATCATGTTGTGAGCCGTATAGTAGACGTTTGAGAAATCGACTTGCTTTTTGCGCTTAGGAGTCGGCGTCATACCGGACAGCACAATGTCTGCTTTATTCGTTTTAAGAGCTGTTACAAGACCGTTGAAGTCCATGTCTTTGACTTCAATTTCATGGCCCGTTTTTTTGGCGAGCGCATTGGCCAGATCAACGTCAAAGCCGACGATCTTATCCCCGTCCTTCGATTCAAACGGCGGATAATCGGCAGAAGTTCCCATCACCAATGTTTTTTTATCGTCAGAACTGCTCGTCCCGCAAGCGGCCAAAGCAATTGTGACACAAGCTGTCACTAACAGTAAAATCCATTTTTTCATGTTGTATATCCCCCTGAATCTGTTTGAATATTTATTCGTTGTTATGTATTTTAAACATTTTCTCAGTCTGATGCAATACCCTTTTAAAAAATAATTAAAAACCTTTGTATAAAGCATCTATAAAACGGTGAAAGACTGTTGTCCCCATCTGCCCAATTGCATATATATAGCATTTTTATACATATAAAAAGCCTGCCGTATATGTTCGGCAGGCGGTGTTCTGTGTTCTCTTATATCTTATATTTCTTCACAATACTCTTCAAACAATCCCTGAAGCTTCGTTATGACAGCCATCGGCTCATATCCTTCTATTTCATGGCGCTCAACCATTTTTAAAATCTTGCCGTCCTTTAACAAAGCGAATGACGGGGAGGAAGGCGGGTATCCTTCAAAATATTCCCTTGCTCTTGCGGTAGCTTCTTTGTCCTGCCCCGCAAATACAGTCACAAGCTGATCAGGGCGCTTATCATAGTGGACTGCATGATGTGCGGCAGGTCTGGCGATTCCTCCTGCACAGCCGCAGACGGAGTTTACCATGACTAGTGTTGTCCCTTTTTTTGTCAGCGCTTCATCCACTTCTTCAGCCGTTGTCAGCTCAGTGTAGCCGCCAGCTGTGATTTCCTGTCTGGCCTGGCGTACGACGTCATTCATAAACAAATTAAAATCCATGTTCACTTTAAGACCTCTCCTTTTTAGCCGCTTGGCATTGTTTCAAGCCAAGTGCTGTTTGATCATCTTTTCTTATGATACTTTGAAACGGTTCATACCGCAAATCAGGCGTTTCAATTTCAATGGGGTTTACCTAATGAACCGATAGGGGAAAATAAAAAGAAAAAGCAATTCAGGTAAAGGAGAACCATATGAGCCGACGAAAAGCCATGTTGATTTACAACGGCAATGCCGGACAAAAAAACATCGAGAAAACGCTTGGAATGGCGGTGCCAATCCTTTCTCAAACAATAGATGAACTGATCATTAAACCGACAAAACGAAAGGATGATGCTTTTCATTTTTGCCGGCACATCGGAGAAGATATAGACCGGCTGTTTATTTTAGGCGGGGACGGTACGGTCCACGATTGCATAAACGGAATCAGCCAGCTGGATGAAAAGCCTGAGATCGGCATTCTCCCGGGCGGAACATGCAACGATTTTTCGAGGGCGCTCGAGATTCCGCAAAACATTGAAAAGGCGGCGGAAGCGCTTGTCAACGGGAAGACGGTCTCGGTCGATGTGCTGAAAACAGAGGATCATTACTGTTTAAACTTTTGGGGTATCGGGTTTATTACAGAAGCTTCGAGCGGCATCAAGCAGACGGAAAAAGCGGTGTTGGGGAGAATCAGCTATTTTACCAGTGCATTGCGGACGATCTCCAATCTCAAGCCTTTCCCTGTCAAGCTGTCGATCGACGGGGAAGATTTGACAGATGAAGCGGTAATGGTTTTGGTGCTGAACGGCCGGTTCATCGGAACCAACCGGATTCCGCTTCCGGCAGCAAGCATCCATGACGGCAAAGCAGATGTCCTGATCTGCCGGAACACGAATCTTGCAGCATTAAAAGAGCTCTTTGCCATGGATGATCCGGAACCTGAATCCTTTAAAGGAGAGCTTTCGTATTATCAGGGAAAGACAATCAAAGTGGAAACGGCTGAACAGATGGACGCCGATACTGACGGCGAAATTCGCACAAGAGCACCCGCTTCCATTGAAGTGCTGAACGGGCATCTCCGCATGCTTACCCCGGCAGATAGAGAAAAAAGCTGACCCTTATTGGGCCAGCTTTTTTTCTGTTTAATAAACAGATGTATTCTCATCAATATGTTCCAAAATCTCTTTCACACGAGCCAGGAATCTGCCGCAAATCAGGCCGTCAAGCACTCTGTGGTCGAGTGATAAGCATAGATTAACCATGTCCCTGACTGCGATCATTCCGTGTTCCATGACGACCGGACGCTTAACGATCGATTCAACCTGCAATATCGCCGCCTGTGGATGATTGATGATCCCCATCGACTGAACAGAGCCAAATGAACCGGTATTGTTCACTGTGAACGTGCCGCCCGTCATATCATCGCTTGTCAGCCTGCCCTTTCTCACCTTGTTCGCCAAGTCGGCAATTTCTCTGGCGATCCCTTTGATGGTTTTTTCATCGGCATGCTTAATGACAGGAACATATAAAGCATCTTCTGTCGCCACTGCAATGGAGATGTTAATGTCTTTTTTCTGAATGATTTTATCGCCGGCCCACATGCTGTTCATCTGCGGGAACTCTTTCAGCGCTTGTGCAACCGCTTTGACGAAGAAAGCAAAAAAGGTGAGATTGAAACCTTCTTTCTTCTTAAATTCGTCTTTGATGCCGTTGCGGTAGCTGACGAGGTTTGTTACATCCACTTCCATCATCGTCCAGGCATGAGGGATCTCATGCTTGCTTCTGACCATATTGGAAGCAATGGCATTGCGGATGCCAGTCACCGGAATTTCGATGTCGCCCGCTGCGCTTTGAGGAGACGGCGCTGCAGCTTTTTGGACAGGTTCTGAAGCCGGCTTTGCATGTTCAACAGGCTGTTTTTCCCGAGCTGTCTCTATTGCAGGAACGGCACCTGATTCGATGATGCGCTGAATATCTTTCCTGGTGATACGGCCGCCGGCTCCCGTTCCTTCCACCTGTTCCAAATCAATATTGTGTTCTCCTGCCAGTCTCAAAACGGCTGGTGAATAGCGTTTCTTATTGGATGTGTCTGCCGGTGCTGATTTCTGCGGTGCAGGTTCAGCCGCTATTTGATCTTCCTGAGGAGCAGGCTTACTATCTTGTTTTGATTCTTCATTTGTGTCGACTTTGCAGATGATGTCTCCAACCTGCAGTGTCTCCCCTTCTTTTCCGACAAGCTCGGTGATCGTTCCAGTAAATGAGGAAGGCACTTCAGCATTGACTTTATCTGTCATCACTTCAGCGATCGGGTCATATTTGTTGACATGATCTCCGGCACTGACGAGCCATTTGCTGATCGTTCCCTCGGTCACACTTTCTCCGAGCTGGGGCATTGTCATCTGTTCCACTGCCATACGATTGTCCTCCTTATATGTTTAAAACTCGGCCAGTTCTCTCATTGCCGCTTCTGTTTTATCTGGATTGACCATAAAATATTTTTCCATTGTCGGCGCATACGGCATGGCCGGTACATCAGGCCCCGCCAAACGCTTGATCGGCGCGTCCAAATCGAATAAGCAATGCTCTGAAATGATGGCAGCCACTTCGCTCATGACGCTGCCTTCTTTCGTATCCTCGGTGACGAGAAGAACTTTGCCCGTTTTGGATGCCGCTTCAATGATCGCTTCCTTATCAAGCGGATAGACCGTTCTCAAATCAAGGATATGGGCGGAAATACCGTCCTTTGCCAGTCTCTCTGCAGCCTGAAGCGCAAAGTGAACGCAAAGTCCGTAAGTAATGACGGTGATATCGTCGCCTTCCCGTTTAACATCAGCTTTTCCGATCGGCAATACATAATCATCATCCGGTACTTCGCCTTTGATCAGACGGTAGGCTCGTTTATGCTCAAAGAACAGAACCGGATCTTCATCGCGAATGGCCGCTTTTAAAAGCCCCTTCACATCATAAGGTGTCGAAGGCATTACAATTTTCAATCCGGGCTGGTTGGCAAACAACGCCTCTACCGACTGGGAATGGTACAGTGCTCCGTGAACGCCTCCGCCGTAAGGAGCGCGGATGACAATCGGACAATCCCAATCATTGTTTGAGCGATAGCGTATTTTTGCCGCTTCAGAAATAATCTGATTGATAGCGGGCATGATAAAATCGGCAAACTGCATTTCGGCAACCGGCCTCATTCCATACATCGCAGCGCCGATGCCGACTCCGGCAATCGCGGATTCAGCCAAAGGCGTATCCATCACCCGGTCTTCTCCAAACTGATCGTAAAGGCCGGCAGTCGCTTTGAATACTCCGCCTTTTTTTCCGACATCTTCGCCAAGCACAAAGACGCGGGGATCTCGTTCCATTTCTTCTTTCATAGCCAAAGTGACAGCATCTATATATGACATAACAGGCATTGTTTTTCCCCCTTACTCTGCATAAACATGCCGCAGCGTCTCTTCAGGATCAGCATATGGAGCATGTTCAGCATAATCTGTTGCTTCATTGACGATGTTTGTCAACTCATCTGAAATTTCTTTTTCAGATTGTTCATCAAGAAGTCCAGCTTCTTTTAAGTATTGTGCGAATTTGATGATCGGATCGTTTTTCTTCGCCTCCGCCACCTCTTCGCGTTCTCGGTAGCTTCGGTCATCATCATCACTCGAGTGCGGGGTCAGCCGGTATGAAATCGTTTCGATCAATGTCGGGCCTTCGCCTCTTCCGGCCCGTTCCCTTGCTTCTTTCACCGCCTTGTATACTTCAAGCGGGTCATTTCCGTCAACCGTCAGGCCGGGCATGCCGTAGCCAACGGCGCGGTCGGAAATATTTTCGCAGGCCACCTGTTTTTCGTAAGGAACCGAGATCGCGTATTTGTTATTTTCACACATGAAAATGACAGGAAGCTTATGAACCGCTGCAAAATTGGCCCCTTCATGAAAATCTCCCTGATTTGAAGACCCTTCTCCAAAGGTGACAAAGGTCGCGATATTTTTATTGTCGAGCCTTCCCGCAAGCGCTACACCGACAGCATGGGGCACTTGCGTCGTCACAGGAGAAGACCCTGTGACAATCCGGTTTTTCTTTTGGCCGAAATGGCTCGGCATCTGTTTGCCCCCTGAATTCGGATCCTCCGCTTTCGCGAAAGCTGACAGCATTAAATCTCTTGCGGTCATGCCGAAAGCGAGCACAACCCCCATATCTCTGTAATACGGAAGCACATAGTCATTGTCGCGGTCTAAAGCGAAAGCCGCGCCGACCTGTGCTGCTTCTTGCCCTTGACAGGAAATGACAAATGGGATTTTGCCGGAACGGTTTAAGAGCCACATCCGCTCATCGAGCTTTCTGGCTAAAAGCATGGTTTTGTACATTTCGATTGCTTGTTCATCTGTTAATCCCGCTGCTTCATGACGATTATTGCTCATTCTTTTCACTCCTTCATGCTTTTTAAAAATGAATCGCTTTTCCATCCACGGCAAGAGCGGCTTCTCCGATGGCTTCAGAAAGCGTCGGATGCGGATGGATCGTTTGACCGACTTCCCACGGCGTCGCATCAAGCACCTTAGCGAGCCCCGCCTCGGAAATCATATCCGTCACGTGCGGACCGATCATATGGACGCCGAGAATATCATCTGTCTCCTCGTCTGCGACTATCTTGACGAAACCGTCTGTTTCACCGTATACGAGCGCCTTGCCAATCGCCTGAAACGGAAATTTGCCCACCTTGATCTTGCGGCCTTCCGCCTTTGCTTCTTCCTCGGTCAAGCCGACTGACGCCGCCTCAGGGCTGGAATAGATGCATTTAGACACAAGCGAGTAGTCGATGGCAGGAGGCTCCCCGTCAGCGATATGCTCAACAGCGGTAATCCCTTCATGAGAAGCCGCATGAGCCAGCTGAAGCCCGCCAATAACATCGCCTATCGCATAGATGTGGGACTCCTTTGTCTGATACATGCTGTTTGTTGAGATAAAGCCTTTTTCCACCTGAATCTCTGTGTTTTCCAGGCCAATTCCCTCAACATTGGCCTGCCTTCCGACTGACAGCAGCATTTTTTCAGCGGTAAATTCTTGCGCTCCTCCGCCTTTTTCTGCTTGAATGCTGATCGTTTCTCCCTTTTTCAGGGTGTCTGCCAGCACTTTCGCACCGGTGATAATGTTGATGCCTTTTTTCGTCAGCTGGGTCTGCATTTCTTTAGAAATATCAGCATCCTCCGTCGGCAAAATGCGTTCCGCATATTCAATCACCGTCACATCAACGCCGAAATCATTGAGCATTGAAGCCCACTCTATTCCGATGACACCGCCGCCGACAATCAGGATGGAAGATGGAAGTTGCTCAAGTTCAAGCGCTTCATCTGATGAGAGAATGCTCTCCCCGTCAGGCTCAAGCCCGGGAAGCGCGCGGGGTCTTGAACCGGTTGCGATGATGACGTTTTTAGGAATGAGCATTTCGTTTTCATCTCCGCTTGCCATTTCAACGGACACCGTGCCGGGCATCGGAGAAAAAATCGACGGTCCGAGAATTCGCCCGATTCCTTCGTAAACATCGATTTTTCCTTTTTTCATCAAATGTTTGACACCGTTATAAAGCTGATCAATAATTTTTTGTTTTCTGCTTTGAACCTGAGAAAACCGCAGTTCGACTTCAGGAATGATCACTCCGAATTCTTCCGCTTTTTTCGCCGTCCGGTATACCTCGGCGCTTCTCAGCAGCGCCTTTGACGGGATGCAGCCTTTATGAAGGCATGTGCCGCCGAGTTTTCGTTTTTCCACGACGGCTGTTTTCAGCCCCAGCTGCGAAGCTCTGATTGCCGCAACATAGCCACCCGTTCCTCCACCTAGGATGACGAGATCATATTCAGTTGCCATGACTTTCCCTCCTCTAGTTCGGATATTGTTTTGCCTGTTCTTCTCCATTCAGCACGCGAAAAGCGCCTTCCGCCAAAGCTTGAAGCTCATTTTCGCCGGGGAATACGACAACATCCGAAATCCAGTCTATGTATTTTCTGATCGAGGAAATAAACGCTTTTCCATAAGCCAGGCCGCCCGTCAAAATGATCACGTCGACTTCTCCTTGTAAAACGGCGCTGGCCGCCCCGATTTCTTTGGCGAGTTGATAAGCCATCGCTTCATAGATGAGCGCTGCTTTTTGATCGCCTTCCTGAATCATTTTTTCAACCTTCACCGCATCGGTCGTTCCGAGATAGCCAGCAAGACCGCCTCCGCCGACAAGCATCTTCATGAGCTCGTCACGGGTATATTCGCCGGAAAAACACATATCGATGAGATCGCCAGCCGGAATGGTTCCGGCCCGCTCTGGACTGAGCGGACCTTCCCCATGGAGGCCATTGTTGACATCGATGACACGTCCTTTACAATGGACGCCGATCGTAATCCCGCCTCCCATATGGGTGATGATCATTTTCATATCTTCATAGCGCTTCCCAAACTGCCAGGCCGCTTTGCGGGCGACCGCTTTTTGGTTGAGAGCATGAAAAATGCTCCTTCTTTCAATGGCCGGTGTGCCGGAAATTTTTGCGATAGGAGACATTTCATCGACGACAACGGGGTCGACGATAAAAGCCGGAATATTTAATCCGGCGGCGATTTCCCTGGCGATGATTCCGCCGAGATTTGAGGCATGCTGCCCTGAATAGCCGTTTTTCAAATCCTCGATCATCGCGTCATTTACTTCATATGTGCCGCCTTCGATAGGGCGGAGAAGGCCCCCTCTCGCACACACGGCGTTCAGTTTTGATATATTGATTCCCTGTTCATGCAGCGTCTCCAATATAGCCTGCTTCCTGAACGAATATTGATCAATGATTGTTTGATATTGCTGAAGCTTTGTCTCGTCATGACGGATTGCTTTTTCGAATATTGAACGGTCATCGTGAAAAACGCCGATCTTTGTAGATGTTGATCCCGGATTGATGACGAGAATACGTTTTTCCATTACCTGCATTTGCTTTAAGCCTCCAGTATAAAAGGGTTGTGATGGTTAACGTCTGCTTAAAATGTGATGGCCGTTTTGCAAAAATTGACTTCTTGATTGGCGCATGCGCTCAATCCGCTCTTCGGCTAACCGATCCGCCGCCAAATATGCCGGAATTCGATCGCGTTTCGATATTTCAAGCACCCGTTCAATATTTCCGTAAATGCCTTCGACTTTTTTCAGCGCGCGTTCAGAATTATAGCCGTAAAGCTCATCGGCAACATTGATGACGCCGCCGGCATTGATGACATAATCCGGCGCATAGACGATGCCCATGTCATGGATCTGGTCTCCGTGATTGGTTTCTTTCAGCTGATTGTTGGCTGCACCCGCAATCACCTTCGCTTTCAGCTGCGGAATCGTATCATCATTGATCGTCGCTCCGAGCGCACACGGCGCATATATATCACAATCCTGCGAATAAATATCATCAGGGTCGACAGCACGTGCGCCAAATTCAGCAACAGCGCGTTCGACCGCTTCTTTATTGATGTCTGTGACGATCAGTTTTGCACCTTCTTCATGAAGATGGCGGCAAAGGTTGTACGCGACATTGCCAACGCCTTGGACCGCCACGGTTTTTCCTGCAAGCGAATCCGTACCGAACGCTTCTTTCGCCGCTGCTTTCATCCCTTTGTATACACCGTAGGCCGTGACAGGAGACGGATTGCCCGACGAACCGAAAGCCGGTGAAATCCCTGTTACAAAATCTGTCTCATCATGGATGATATCCATATCTTCAACAGTGGTGCCGACATCTTCGGCGGTGATGTACCTTCCGTTTAACCCTTGAATATAGCGGCCGAAAGCGCGGAACATTTCTTCATTTTTATCTTTGCGGGGATCTCCGATGATGACTGTTTTGCCTCCCCCGAGGTTTAATCCGGCTGCCGCGTTTTTATAGGTCATTCCCCGCGCAAGGCGGAGCGCATCTTCAATTGCGGCTTCTTCATTTTCATAAGTCCACATTCTCGTTCCGCCCAAAGCCGGTCCGAGTGTCGTATCATGAATCGCGATGATCGCTTTTAAACCGGACTGTTTGTCTTGGCAAAACACCAATTGTTCATAGTCATACTGCTCCATATATCGAAATAACTCCATTTTTTATTCCTCCTCATGTCGTACTTCTGACGTACATAGCGCCAAAGCAATCGAATACAGCTTGTTTTCAGCGGAATCGGCCCTGCTCGTCAAGGCGATGGGTGCTTTCGCTCCTGCTAAAATGGCCCCCACTTTTGCACCCGCAAAATGAATCAATGATTTGTAGAGCACATTACCCGTTTCAATTGAAGGAACAAGCAGAATATCAGCCTGACCCGCCACAATTCCAGAAATGTTTTTATGCCGGGCGGCAAGCTCTGATATCGCGTTATCTAAAGCAAGCGGACCGTCAACGATACAGTCCCTGATCTGCCCCCTGTGATTCATTTGCGTTAAAGCCGCTGCATTCAAAGTGGCTTCCATTGCGGGATTCACCGTTTCGACAGCGGCAAGACAAGCGGCTTTCGGCATTTTGACCCCGACTGCTCTTGCGACGCGCACGGCATTTTCTAAAATCTGTTTCAGCTCTTCAAGCTTCGGATTGATGTTCATTGCCGCATCTGTCACATAAATCAGCCTGTCAAACCCATTGACTTCGAATGCCGCAACATGTGACAGCACATGAGAGGAACGCAGCCCGTATTCTTTATTCAAAACGGCTTTTAAAAGCACGGCTGTCGGGACATTTCCTTTCATGAGAACATCCGCATTTCCGCTTTTTACAGCTTGAACAGCGATTCTTGCGGAGTCTGCGGGCGTTTCCGAATGAATGATATCGACATGCCGTTTGGAAATGTTCTGCTCTGTCATCATATATCTGATTTTTTCTCTGTGCCCAATCAACAAAAATCGGGCGAATTGTTTGTCAACCGCAAGTTTGACGGCTTGAAGCACTTCATCATCTTCTGCGTGTGCGACGGCGACCGTTTTATTTTCCAGCTCCGCCGCTTTTTGAAATAGTTGTGTCAGCTTCATAGTACCCACCTTTCTCAGCAAACATCCGCTCTCTTCATTATGCAAGTTTCGTGCCAGTATCATAAAAGCGGTTCGGTACTGTGAACCTGTTTACATTTTGCAAGATTCTGCACGAATGACTGCAAATTATTGCATGCTGTCTTTTGCAAGGTTGTATTTATCCATTTTGTAATAAAGATTGCGGATGCTGATTCCAAGCGCTTTTGCTGTTTTTGTTCTGTTATACTGATGCTTTTCAAGCGTCTCTTTAATAACATGAGCTTCAAACCGCTCAACGGCGGCTGAAAGCTTTTCATTTTCAATTTCAGGAAAAGCGAGCCCGACTTCAACCTTTTTCTTCGGGCGGTCTGCTTCAGGCAGATGTTCAAGATCAATCCATTCCATTTGCGGTTTTAAAAAGATCATGGCCCGCTCCAGGACATTTTCAAGCTCTCTGACATTCCCCGGCCATTTTCGCGCCGTCAATGATTTGAGCGCATGTTTCGTAAGTCCTTTTACATTGCGGCCGTACTCTTGATTGATTTTTGCGATTAAATGGCGGCTTAAGGCATCAATATCTTCTTTTCGCTGCCTGAGCGGCGGAATCGATATCGGATAACGGTTGATGCGGTAGTATAAATCTTCGCGGAACCTGCCTTCTGCCAGCGCTTTTTCAATATTGACGTTTGTTGCGGCGATAATCCTGACGTTCACAGGAATCGGTTTTGTCCCGCCGACCCTGACGATTTCTTTTTCTTGAAGAACGCGAAGCAGCTTCGCCTGCGTATTTTGCGAGAGCTCTCCGATCTCGTCCAAGAAAATGCTTCCGTTATTCGCCTCTTCAAAAAACCCTTTTTTTCCGCCGCGCCTCGCTCCGGAAAAAGCTCCCTCCTCATAGCCAAACAGCTCTGATTCCAGCAATGATTCCGAAATGGCCGCACAGTTTACCCGGACAAACTTATTATACTTTCGGTCACTTTCGTTATGTATAGCATGGGCAAAAAGCTCCTTTCCCGTTCCCGATTCGCCCCTCAGCAAAATCGTCGCAGGCGTTTTCGCCCCCAATTTCGCCTGTTCAAGCGCGACGAGCATCTGCTCGCTTGAACCAATAATGTCGGCAAATGTATATTTCGCTTCCAGCGTGCGGATAATCTGGCGCGCTCTGTTCAGCTCATTTGTCAGCGACTGAATTTCTGAAACGTCATGGATAACGCCGACACTGCCTTTTAAAATACCGTCGACGATAATCGGCGCGACATTGACGATGACTTCCTTCTTATTCGGACCGACCTTCATTCTGACGCCCCTGACAGGACGCCTCGTTTCAAGCACTTTCAAATGCATGCTTTCGCCTTCAGAAATGTCTGTGTTCGCGGGTTTTCCAATGACTTGGTCTTTCGTCAGACCTGTCATTTTCGTATACGCCCTGTTGATCATCATCCCGTTTCCGTTTTCGTCGACAACAGAAATAGCTTCATCGGAAGATTGAATGATCGCTTCAAGCATCGTCCTGATTTCCTTCAGGTTTGTCACCTCTTCGGCCAGCTCGACCGCATCGGTAATGTCTTTAAAAATACTGAGCGCACCTAAAAGCGTTCCCCCATCATCAATGATCGGTATTCTTGTCGTGACAATCTGCCTGTTTGGATGCAAAAACTGTTTTTGGTTGTATTCAGGCTCTCTCGTATTCAGTATGCGCGGAAGCTTCGTGGTCGGTATGACCTGTTGAATATGCTGGCCGATTGCTTCATGGCGCTTTGTTCCGGTCATTTCTTCGGCCATTTTATTAAATAAAATAATCTCTTCTTGAATATCGATAAAGATCATACCGTCATTCATAGAATGAAAGATGCGGTCATGTTTATAGGTTTGTTCTTTCAGCATTTGGATCAGCTGCTGCTTTTCATTCATCAGCTGAGAAATAATATAGGCGAGCGATCCCGGCACAACAATCGTTCTGTCATGTTTGTTCTGCATCAACTGCTTTAATACATCAGAATCTCCGGTCGTTTCAATGATGATGTCAATCTGTTTTGTTATGTATGGCGTCCAGTCCAGAGCCGTTTCGATATTGTTTTTTTGTGCGAACAACAGCCCCGGAGCCTTCGGGTTTTTATCAATGACGGCGGCAATATGCATCGTTTTTGTTTTCAGCAACAAATCTAAGAGAGCTGTTCCCCCTTTTCCAGCACCTACAATGAGTACTTTTTGTATCATCCCTTAACCCCTTTGTATGAAATTTTTTGCACACCATAACGTTCATTTGCAACAATTTGCACAACATCTATGTTATCACGTTTTCCTTTCTTGACAAACTTTTTTTTCAAATAGACAATAAAGGTAAATCTTTGGTAAGGGGATTCGTGTATGGGGAGACTGATCGCACTGCTGATTTTGCTGATTCCGGGATGTTTGGCGGCCGCCGGCATTAAATTGATGAGAGACACTGTTTTCGGGGTTTTAATCAATCCTTTTCAGATCCTTTGGCTTCAGGGACTGACAGGCATCATATTTTTTGCGGGCGGGCTTTATCTTTTAGGCGGATTTATTTTTTACAGAGATAGAAAAAGAAACCAGGTGAGCCCCCGTTTCAGAAAAAAACAGCGCGATCGCGGGGCATGAGCGCTTTATCAGACAGCAAAAAGCCGCAGAATTCTGCGGCTTTTTTCATGTCATCTCTTTCTTTATTTTCAGCGCTTTTTCGGGAAAATCGGTGAAAAAGCCGTCAACTCCCGCTTCAATCAGTTTTTTCATATCCTCCTCACGGTTGATGGTAAAAGGCCTGACGGCTTTTTGTTTCAGATGGGCGTTTTGAATCGTGTCTTCCGACATGGAGCGGCGATACGGATGAAAGCCGGAGGCGGGAATCATATCGATATATTGTTCAGGCTGATATAGAACATCCATAAAGAGCGCAGCCAATTCAATATCGGGATTGAGCCTGCTGCATAAAGCAAGGCTTTCATGATTAAAGGAAGAAAGAATGATCCGGTCTTGAAGATTGTACGCTTCAATGAGGGACATCACTTTTTCTTCCATCCCCTCGTAGCGGACAATGCTGTTTTTCAGCTCAACATTAAGAAGAAAATCGCCTTTTGCCGCCCAATCAAAAACTTCTTCGAGCGTCGGCACGGCGACAAAACCGGTCTTTTCAGAAAATCGGTAGCTTGCATCCCCCTGTTTCATATCTTCATATGTATAATCTTTAATATAGCCCTTCAGCGAGGTCGTCCTGTCAAGCTTTTCATCGTGAATCACGACAAGTCGGCCGTCTTTCGTCATTTGCACATCCAACTCGATGCCGTCGGCGCCTGCAGCGGCCGCATGTTCAAATGCAGTCATTGTATTTTCAGGGAGCGTCCCTGAAGCGCCTCTGTGTGCAAAAATTTTCGTCATGTATTGTTCACCCCTGAAAGAAATAAGTTATCCCTCATTATGAAGGCTTTATCATTTTCTTTCCACAGTTAAGGCTTTTCTTAACATAAATATAACGTTTTTCTTCAACATTAAAAACACCCCGGCGATGCCGGGGTTTTCGGTTTATTCATAATAAGAAACGACCGCTTCAGCGAGCGCCTCCGCTGCTTTTTTCTGAGATTCCGAGCTTCTGAGTTTATCGGCGTCTGCGTCATTCGTAATGAAGCCCAGCTCCACTAAAGCACTCGGCATCTTTGAATTTTTGATGACGTAAAACCCCGATTCTTTCACTCCCCTGTCTGTGGTGTCCAAAGCACCGGGAAGTCGTTCTTGAACCTCTGAAGCAAGCCGTTCGCTGTCAGCCGCTTTATAGGTGGAGTCAAAATACGTCTCTGTTCCTGACGCTTCAGGAACAGCAGAGTTTGCATGAATGCTGATGAAAAGGTCTGAACCGTTTGCGCTCGCCTTGGCCACACGCTCTTCAAGGGACAAAAACGCATCATCCGTTCTGGTCATGACCGTGTCAGCTCCCTCATCTTTCAGTTTTTCATTCAGCAAATTCGATACGTCGAGATTGACATCCTTCTCCAAAAGACCGTTTCCGACCGCACCGCTGTCTTCTCCTCCGTGCCCTGCATCGATATAAATCGTTTTTCCCGAAAGCGTCTCTGCCGCAAAAGCACCGGGAAGAATCATCACAAACGAAAACAGCAGTAAAAACAAGCTCTTCGCTAGCAATTTCACAGTTTCTTCCTCCTACATCTCCGTTTTATCATCTATCATTCTTTCTTTTTCATATCTTCAAGCTGTAATGTTCCGTCCTCTGCTTTCGTATACTCCACTTCCACCTTTGTGTATTCTTCGATTCCTTTATATTTGTCCCGTTTTTCGGGAGGGACCTGCAGCATGGTCTCTTTGCCGTCAATGTTGACAGCGACAGTATGCTGATCCGCCAATCCGACAAAGGTGCCTTCCTTTGTCAATGTTTCTGCGCCATTTCCTTCCTGGCCTTTTTGTTGCGATGTGCCGCAGCCTGCCAAAAGCAGCATAGCGAACAAAACTAGGATGACTCCCTTTTTCATGTCGATCACCTCATCCGCTGGATTTTTCTTCACCATGTACATTATCTTTCATCCTCCTCAGCTGTAAAGCTGCTTACACCATCTCCTATATCCGACATTCCACCGCCTAATGGCTCAGCGATTTCCGGTTGTTAGCAGCCATTCGCTCTGATCCGTCCATGAAAAACGATCTAACACAGGCGGAAATTGGATGTGAAATGGAAGGAATCAGATCTTTTTCATCATTTTTTTACAAGACATCGATGATCGATTTTTTTCTGAATAAAAAAAACGCCTTTTTCTTTTGGAAAAAGACGTTTCACATGCGGCTTCTCGCTTTATATAATTCAGTTTATGATAAGGACGAAATCCCGTAAGACAATCATCGAAATTTAGACAGATGCACAGCAAACTAAAAAGGAAACCCCATTCTGATAAGAATCTCCCTCTTATATGAGTTTGAATGTTCATCTCAAATGCTGCAAAACCGTTCCTTTCCCATGATTCGACTCTATTTCGGCATATGCTCCATTGATAAACGTCATTTGCGGGGGAACATGACCACAGTCAATATCAAATATAATCGGGATGTGAAGTTCCTCTGATAGCTCATGATAAACATCTTCAGCTGTGTAACCTTCAATAGAAGCATGAACAGGGCTTCGGCCAAACATAATGCCTGAACAATCCTCAAACCAGCCAGCTAATTTCATCTGGATGAGCGACCTGCGCAAATCAGTTGTTGACAGATCACAATTTTCGAAAAACCAAATCAGAGGATCTCCGTGAATAACATTTTCTTTAAAGTTCCGCACATCCCCATAAGGTGTTCCAACCAGATGCCTGACCGCGTCAATACAGCCGCCGAGCAGCCTTCCCTCTATCTTTACTTTATTGTTTATCGTTGTTTTCCAATCGGTCTCTTCGGTTAGATTAAAAATACAAGAGGTAGGTTGATCAAACTGCCATTCCTTCTGGTACTTTTCTGATGAGTGCTGAAGGATTGACTCACTTTCTTTTGTCGTTAAAACAGCTTGCCACATGACTGTCGTCTGATCAGAATACTCTCCTCTTAAATCGACCAAATTTGTTCCATGGGCAGTAGCTATACCCGTTTTCAATGTAATAGCCAAAAGCAGCAGACTAACATCAGAATAGCCCAGCACCCACTTATTCTTCATATTTTCAAAATCAATATATTCAAGCGTCTCAATCAGCAGTTCCCCGCCCCAAGGAGGAAAAATGAAATCAATATCCTCACAGCGCATCATACGGTTAAATTCTTCCGCCCGTTTTTTAGCAGGAGCTGATTTCGCCTTATTCTGACTCCAAACCGTATCGCCGCATATGACGCTAAAGCCCATCTTTTCCATACGTTCACACGCAGCCTTCAGCAATTCATGCAGCTCATGCGGCACTCCTGAAGATGGAGCAGTAACTCCAATCGTTGCACGCTCTTTTAAAAACGGATATCGTATCATAAAGAATCCCCCATACTTATGAATGATGTTGCATAAAAAAAGATTAAGTTTCGTTTTGGAAGTTATCATAAGAGGAAAAAAACCGGTTTAATGAGCATATCAATTTAATTCACAAAATGTTTACACATTTTTACAAGGTAAATACATCCATTCGTCGAATTAATATATTTGATCACCAAAAAATTTAAAGGAGTGTTTCAAATGTATGGTAAAAAAATTTTACTGTGCTCAGCTCTCTCTCTTTCCTTATTGACAGTTGGTGTTCCATCTTTTGCAAGTACCGGTCATGTTGAAACTCAAAGTGCTGCGATTCAATCTGATGCCTCTACACAAGAACTCGTTGATGACTACGTTTATAGTAGAGAGAATAAATTTGCTAACTCATTCACAAGAAATGGAATCACGTGGTATTTAAAAGACATTAAGTATTCTAACGGCTGGTACATTGGCCATTATCAAGCTAACATTTAAACTAAAATTCAGGATTCCTGGTGATCAATCCTGAACATGAATGTTATTGTCTATTTTTAAAGAATACCAAGTGGCCGTATGCAAAACCAATGTATATAGGTTAAATTTCAACATAGGGGGAAAACGCTTCATCATATCCCCCTTTTAATTGTGTAAAACTGTAGATGTACTTCACTTCTATAAGTAGGTGGTTAGTTTGAAATTTCATTACTATAAAAACCTTCGCAAAGCCCCTCCGTAAAGCGTGTGGATTTATATTCTTTAATCCGTACTCACGCGCATACCTGTTCAATCGTTTTTGAATATTGTTATTCGATGGCCCTGCCGCTATTTGATTACCGTACTTTGTTATAAAAACAAATGTATTATCCTTATTGTACGCTCGGCGGATTTCGCCGTTTTTCTTCAGCATTATGGAGAGAAGTTGAGCAAGAATGTCGTCAAAGGGTAATAGTAAAGGCTCGCGATTTTTAATGATGTCCCCGCTTAACCGAAGCAACTCCCCGCTAAAATCAATATGTTCTTCTTTTAAATTTGCAAGCGTCCCTCACGCATACCTGTTTTATACATGAGAAGCACTGCTGTCGCATCACGTAATTGGACAAAATCGGTTAAACCTAATACCGAAAGTAAAATTTTGATTTCAAGTTCCGTCGTACCTTCTTTAATCCGCCTGTCAACTTTGACCTTAACGTTCTTCCAAAACTTCGATTTGAACCATCCATTATCGAAACAGGGCGACAAAAACGTTTTAAAACATTTCAAACGTGTGAGCCTCGTTTGTGCGCTAACGTCCATTTTTTCAAGCCATGAATGAATTGACTCGTATGTTATTTCGTGCAGATATGTTAACTCTTCTGATTTCTTAAAATGAGACACATGAAGACGATAATCGCTAATCGTACGTTCCCTATTCCCGCCCACTTCCATCTGTCGGAGAATAACCGCAAGTGCCTGTTCGATTGTAATTCGCTTTGGTTTAGGTGATTCGGAGGAATTACTAAACATGTCGGAAAGATCAGGAAGGCTTTCTTCTACCGTGAAAATTTTTTTGAGTCATCCTAACGCCTACCTTCGTATTTTCTTTTTTGTCTTCCTTGATTTATTTAAGTCATCTATCACTCGATTTATTAACGAGTATTCATTCTGCTGCCTTGTAAGCGATTCTAACGACAGGTGAGTATAGCGCAACACCATTCGTAAATCTTTATGGCCGATGATCGCCTGAGATCTCCTCCAGCCTGCAAAAACATACTAGTGCAGTGTGTCTAAATAAATGCGGATGGACTCTTTTGTTTATTCCAGTCCGTTCAACGTAATCGCGAGTCGTTTTCTAAAATTGTCAGTCGTTAGTCTCGTCCCTTCTTCTAATATGAAGACGTACTTGCTAGGCTTAAATCGTGTATTCCTTAGCAACAATTTTTTTAATAACTTCATCGTATTTTTGTCTAAAGGTATCATACGACCTTTTCTTGTTTTGGTTTTTCGCGCATCAAGGATAATATAATTCAATTCAAAATTTATATTTTCGACTTCTAAGGTGACGATTTCCCCTATTCTGGCCATAGAATTAATTAAACACATCATAACCACGTAGTCTCTAAACTCTAAGAATTTTCGTTTGTTTGGTGTTTTTAAAAGCTTTTTCATCTCGTCCACAGATAGTATTTGAACCATATTCTCCGGTTGCTTAACTTTATTTACTTTTTGAAATGGATTTTCATTAACCATGTCTTCTTCAACACAAAAAGTAAAAATGGTTCTCAAAGTTTTCAGGTGGTCATTTGCATACGTCGGAGAACATCCTGGAGTTTTTACTCTATCCGGTTTATATCTGTGTCCTTTAAATGTTTTCTTCTCGCGCAGGATATAAAGGTCATATACTCCCTTGCAAAGCCAACATCAATAGACTCAATATTAGTGGACAGACCTTTAATTTTCGCAAATTCTTCAACGCTCTCACAAACCCGTCGGTAACGATCAATTGTTTCTTTCGTAAGCCCTTCCGACATCTTTACAATACATATCTGCTTACACACATCAGAGAGGGTCTTACTTTTGTATGTATTTTTCTTTTCGACATTTTGTTTAATCGTTGGCCTTTGTTTCCCCCGCATGTATACTCCATCCCCTCCTCAATGTCTGAATAGCTTAACTTTTTTCGCGATTCAAGCAAAAACCGAAATATAGTCTTTTTAACACAAGAAAAAACAAATAACACAATTAAAAACCGAACTATATAACGCAAATAGAGACAATATATTAACGAAAAACGGAACGATGAATAGACGGAGCTCCACGACGAACTAACGAACGAGGGCGTTAACGAGACGGGTAACGAATCGAATCTTGTCTCGTAACAGCCGGTCCAGCACGCCGTTGTAGTAGCCGGCAAGACCGCGTTCACAGCGAAAACCCCAATTATAAACTTGTAACAACCGATTGCAACATCGAAAAGAAAAAACCGCCCGATTACCGGCGGACGGCGAAAATTCTTGCGCTATTTCGTTTTTAGTAATACCCTTATCGCGTAAGAACTAGCGACAAATTCATCGCAATAAGGACGAAAAATTCATCGGAATTACGATAAACTTTTCGTTAGAAAAGCTACGTCAATTCAACGTATAAATCAGCGCCAAACCCGCGTTACATCAACGCTTAAGAAGCCTTATGCTCGAGCCGCAGTTTATCGGCAACCATCGCGATGAATTCGCTGTTGGTAGGCTTAGCTTTTGTCATGCTGACTGTATACCCGAACAACGAGGAAATGGAATCAATGTTTCCTCTGCTCCATGCGACTTCAATCGCATGGCGGATTGCTCTTTCTACACGGCTTGCGGTTGTGTTGAATTTTTTGGCGATGTCCGGATAGAGAACTTTTGTAATGCTGCCGAGCAATTCGATGTCATTGTATACCATTGAGATTGCTTCGCGCAGATAGAGATAGCCTTTAATATGTGCTGGGACGCCAATTTCATGGATGATGGTCGTGATGCTGGCATCTAAGTTTTTCTTTGGCGATTCCGGCTGCGGACGAAGCACACTGCTTTGCGCAGACGGCGCGCGGTGTGCCATTGGAGAACCGTTTCCGCTGACTTGACGGATATGACCGACTAGATTCTCCATATCAAATGGCTTAAGGATAAAATACGACGCACCCAAATCAACAGCTTTTTTCGTCACGTCTTCCTGGCCGAACGCCGTCAGCATAATGACGTTCGGCTGTTTTTTCAGCTGGGACTCCCGCAGCCTTTCAAGCACAGCCAAACCGTCAAGATGAGGCATAATAATATCCAGCACAAGCACATCAGGCTCCTTGTCTTTAAACAAAGAAAGGCATTCCTGTCCGTTATATGCCACACCGAGCACTTCCATGTCGGTTTGCCCCTCAATATATTCGCTTAATAGGCCGACAAGCTCCCTGTTATCATCAGCAACACATACTTTAATTTTCTCCACGTTTCTTCCTCCCCAATGTGTATGTTGATAAATTTCATCATTCTTTTTCTAATATGTTTAATTCGACAGCACCACTTTATTCCCTTTTTTTAAAAATGAATTTTCCAATATTAGTGGTATATCTCGTTTATTTTCAGTTTTTTTCTGATTTTCTCGATTTTTCGACTAGAAATGAGATTTGACAAACGGGAGAACGTGAATTTGTCGAAAAATCTTTCCATTTTTATTTTAACTCACAATGCTGAAGAATAAAAGGTGAAATCAGAAAACTGCCGGTGTCTCCGGCAGTTTTTAGCTCGCTTTATCCTTTTTGTAAATATCGATCCCCGCTTCTGACAGCATCCATTCAATGTGAACACCGTAGCCGCTCGTCGGATCGTTGACAAAAACGTGTGTGACCGCTCCAATGACCTTGCCATTTTGAATGATCGGACTGCCGCTCATCCCTTGAACGATGCCGCCTGTTTTATTCAACAGCTTAGGATCTGTGATTTTCAGCACCATTCCCTTTGTGGCAGGAAACTTTTGCGGGGTTGTACTGACGATCTGGATATCGAATTTTTCAACCTTATCGTTTTCAATGACTGTTAAAATTTGTGCCGGTCCTTCTTTGACTTCATTCGAAAATGCGATCGGAATCGCTTTGTCGGCAACACGGTTTTTGATGGATTCATGAAGCGTGCCGAAGATTCCAAAAGGACTGTTTCTGTTAATATCGCCGATCACTTTTCGTTCGGAAGCAAAGCGCGCCAGTTTTTCACCGGGGTTTCCGCCCTTTCCTTTTTCAATTGAGGTTACCGTCGATTTAACAATTTGGCCGTTTTCCACAACGATCGGCTTTTTCGTATCCATATCGGAAATCACGTGGCCGAGCGCCCCGTATTTTTTCGATTTCGGTTCATAAAAGGTCATCGTCCCGATTCCTGCGGCAGAGTCCCTGATATATAAGCCGATTCTGTATTTATCTTCAGCTTGGTCCTTTTTTGGAACAAGTTTTGTTTTGATTTCCTGTTTATCCCTCTTGATTAACAGATTTAAGGTCTCGCCTGTTTTCCCTGCTTTTTGAATGAAAGGCGTGATGTCATTCATTTTTTCAATTTTTGTGCCGTTGATTTCGGTGATAATGTCGCCTACCGCGATTCCGGCGGCTTCACCGGGCGATTTTTTGCCGTCAGCCGTATTGATTTGATGAAAACCGACAACCAATACGCCTACAGAGTGAAGTTTAACACCAATCGACTGCCCGCCTGGTACGACTTTTAAATCAGACAGAACATTTACTTTTGTTTTTTTAACCGGAAATCCGGCAAAATCATAAACGAGGTCTGCCTTTCCGTTTTTTTCGCCTTTGATTTCCACTTCATGTTGATTCTCTTTTAATGTGAATGCTTCTGATGATTCATCTTGGGGAGTACGGACGGATAAACTTGTTTCTATGGCTCGTGAACCCGTCTCAAAAATGTTCATGTTTTTTGGTATCTCAATGTATTCTTTGACCGGTTTGTAAAATCCTACACTTATTAAAGCAACAAGGAGAATTATACCCACAGCTTTTCTGATTTTTTCAACATCCACCTTTTCACTCTCCTCGCACCTAACCCACACCATGAAAATTTCTTTACGCTACATTCATTACTTTTGCCTTCCTGACAGTGATTTATAACTGTGAACGGAAGAAAATCATTGGATAAAATGATAAAGAAACGTGTGTATAAGAAAATGCCCATAAAAAATAAGCTGTTCACGATGAACAGCTTATCCGGTGGTTTTGACGAGGTTGGCTTGATGTAAAAGTTCTTTTGCATGGCGCTTTGTCAAATCTGTCACTTCAACGCCGGCAATCATCCGGCCGATTTCAGATATTTTTTCCTGTTTTGACAAAGGTGTAACGCTTGTCGTCGTTCTCCCGTCTTTCGATTGTTTCGTAATCAAAAGGTGGGTATCCGCCATCGCGGCCACTTGCGGCAAATGGGTAATGCACAAAACTTGAGAACCAATCGATACACGGTGAATTTTTTCGGCGATCGCCTGTGCGACTCTTCCGCTGACGCCTGTGTCCACTTCATCAAAAATGATCGAGGTGACATCCTGCTGCGCCGAAAAAATGCTTTTCATCGCCAGCATGATTCTTGACAATTCACCACCTGAAGCGACTTTTGACAAAGATTTGAGCGGTTCTCCCGTATTTGTTGAGATTAAAAAGCGAACGCTGTCAATACCTTGTTTTGTCAGCTGGACAGGAGTGCCGTTGACGATTGGCGCATCATCACGGGCATCCGCCGTTTTGATTTGAAATTCTGTATCAAATGTCGACTTCTCCATGTAAAGCTCATTTAATTCCTGCTTGATTTGCTTGGCGAGCTTTTTCGCCCAGGATTTCCGGATGTCTGATACATTGGCTGCCTCAATCGCGACATCTTTGCCGACCGACTCTAGCTCTGCTTGCAATGTTTGAAGGTGGCTGTCCCGATTTTGGATGCGGTCGATTTCTTCCTCAATTTGGGCCGAATAAGCTTGAATATCTTCGACAGTAGCGCCGTATTTACGTTTTAGCTGCTTGATTTCATTCAAGCGCGATTCAATGAAATCGAGCCGTTCAGGATCGTATTCCAATTCATCAAGCATGTTTCTGATCTGAAAGGTTGAATCCTCAAGAATATAGTATGCATTGGCAACTGATTCAGACATTTTTTTGAGTCCATCGTTAATGCCGGAGACATTCTCAAGCTCACTTGAAGCCATTCCGACCCAATCGAGCCCCGCCCGCTCATGGCGCAGCGCATTATAGGCATTTTGCAGCGCTTCATATATTTTCTCAAAATTTGAAATTTGCTGCCGTTCATCCTGTAAGAGCTCGTCCTCTTTCGGCTGGAGATTTGCGGATTCGATTTCATCGAGCTGGAATTGGATCAAATCGAGCCGATGCGCCATTTCCTGTTCGCTCTCAGAAAGCTGTTTAACCTTTTTCATGACATTCATGTAGCGGTTGTATACTTCTTGATACGCTTTTAATGCTTGATCAATGTCTTCGCCTGCATATCTGTCCAAAAGCTGCAGGTGCTGATCATCTTCCATGAGCAGCTGGTTGTCGTGCTGACCGTGGATGTCCAGCAGCAGTCTGCCGACTTCCCGAAGAGCGGCGATGGTTACAAGTTTTCCATTGACACGGCAGATACTCTTGCCGTTTGCGTTAATGTCTCTTCTCATGACGATCATTTCGTCTGAAGCTTCAACTCCGAGTTCGCCGCACAGATCAAAAACCGGATGTCCGCTGTCAAGCAGAAAAAGCCCCTCTAATTCGGCTCTTTTTTCTCCATACCTGACATATTCAGACGATCCCCTGCCTCCGACAAGCAATGATACGGCATCGATGATGATCGATTTTCCGGCGCCTGTTTCTCCGGTTAATACGGTCAGCCCTTTTTCAAATGAAATGGTTAATTCTTCAATAATGGCAAAGTTTTTGATCGATAATTCAGCTAACAAGGTTTTGTGACACCTCTTTTCAGACATTCATATTATAAAAGTTCCAAGATTTTTTTCTGAACCAAATCCGTATCTTGATTTGTCCGGCAGATGATCAAAATTGTATCATCGCCGCAGATGGTTCCCATGATTTCTTCCCAATCCAAATTGTCCATCAGCGCACCAATCGCCTGAGCGTTTCCAGGCATTGTCTTCAGGACGATCATATGACTTGCAGAATCAATTTTAACAAACGCATCCATTAATGATCTTTTTAATTTGGAGAGCGGGTTAAACCGCTGATCGGCAGGCAGGCTGTATTTATAGGAACCGTTGTTTGTCGGCACCTTCACGAGGTGAAGCTCTTTGATGTCGCGCGAGACGGTCGCCTGCGTGACATTATAGCCGTCCTTTTTTAAAATATCGACAAGTTCATCCTGTGTCTCAATCTCATTTGCAGTGATGATTTCCCTGATTTTAATATGCCTTTGACCTTTGTTCATTTTACACCTCTGTTTATACACCCATTGTGTATGTTTATACAATTATGTTATACGATTTTGACGAGAAAGTACATGTTTACAGTAAAAAAGGAATAATAGCCCACTATTATTCCTTTTCAACCGACTTTTTCGCTTTTAATGTCTTGTGAGCCTCTTCGACAATTTGATTGATCATATCCTCAGATATTGGTGTTCCGGGCTGATCTTGCCCGCTCCAATGCAAATGAAGAAGAAATTCAATATTTCCGTCGCCGCCGGTAATCGGAGAAAATGATGCGCTTTTGCAATGATAGCCTTCCCGGGCCGCAAACTGACTGATGTCATCCAGCACAGCCCTGTGAACGAGAGGATCTCGGACAATTCCTTTTTTTCCTACCGATTCCCGTCCGGCTTCAAACTGCGGTTTCACCAAAGCGATGCAGTCGCCGCCCGCCACTAAAATCGTTTTAAGCACAGGCAATATGATTTTAAGCGATATAAAAGAAACATCTATTGTTGCAAACTCCGGAAGCCCCGCCATAAAATCGGCAGGTGTGCAATACCGGAAATTGGTGCGTTCCATCACGATGACGCGTTCATCCTGCCTCAATTTCCAAGCAAGCTGATTATAGCCGACATCGACCGCATAAGAGCATGCAGCTCCGTTTTGCAGGGCGCAGTCTGTAAAGCCGCCTGTTGACGAGCCGATATCGATCATCATTTTGCCGCGGACGGAAAGCTGAAATTCCTTCAATGCTTTTTCAAGCTTTAGTCCGCCTCTTGAGACGTATTTTAACGGGTTTCCTTTAATGGTTAACGGAATGGTGCGGTCAACCTTTTCACCCGGCTTGTCCAGCCTGTTTTCATTCGTGTAGACAATGCCTGCCATGACCGCTCTTTTCGCTTTTTCCCGTGTTTCCATTAACCCTCTTTCTACTAATAAAACATCGAGCCGTTCTTTTTTAGCTGTCATGATCCAATTCCTTTATGAGTCTTTACGGGGGTCAGCATCTTTATTCGTCTGATGACATCTTCTTTCGTCATACCGATCTCTTCAAGAAGCTTTGCAACGCTTCCGTGTTCGATGAATTGATCAGGTATCCCCATCCTGTCAATCATTGGGCTGTATGACTGATGGTCATGGGCAAATTCTAGAATGGAGCTGCCGAATCCTCCTTGAAGCATAGCCTCTTCAATGGTTAAAATCGGAAGCCCTTCATGCAGAATATCCCCCAGCATTTTTTCATCAAGCGGTTTGATAAAACGGGCGTTGACCACTCTGACCGACCTTCCTTCTTTTTGAAGGTCTTCCGCAGCCGCAAGCGCCATTGGAATGGTGGTGCCGAACGTTAAAATCACAGCGTCTGTTCCAGGCCTCAACACTTCCCATGTACCGATCGGAACCGTTTTCAGCTCTTCATCCATCTTGACGCCCAGTCCGTTTCCGCGCGGGAAGCGCATAGCGATAGGGCCGTCATCGTATTTGACTGCCGTGTTGACCATGTGCTGGCCTTCATTTTCATCTTTCGGCATCATCAGAACCAAGTTTGGAATGTGTCTTAAAAAGGCAATATCAAATACGCCCTGGTGGGTTTCGCCATCCGCACCGACAAGCCCCGCTCTGTCAATTCCGATAAATACGTTTAAATTTTGCCGGCATATGTCATGGACAACCTGGTCATAAGCGCGCTGAAGGAAGGTGGAATAGATCGCCAAAAACGGCTTCATATCCTGTGTTGCAAGACCGGCGGCCATCGTGGCGGCGTGCTGTTCTGCAATGCCGACATCAAACATTCGCTCCGGAAATTCACTCGCAAAACCTTCAAGCTTTGAACCAACCGGCATGGCCGGGGTAATGGCTACGATCCGTTCATCTTCCCGGGCAAGCCTCCGGACCGTTTCACTCACAAGCGCACTCCATGACGGAGCAGCCGCTTTCGGCTTTACGAAGTCTCCCGTATCAATCTTATAAGGGCCTGTTCCGTGCCATGTACCGGTTTTGTCGGATTCGGCAGGCTTATACCCTTTTCCTTTCTTTGTAATGACGTGAAGAAGTACAGGGCCTTTTGTTTTCTTCGCATATTGCAGGTTTTCAAACAGCTCATCGTAGGAATGTCCGTCTACAGGCCCCAAATACGTAAAACCGAGCTCTTCAAAAAACATCCCTGATACCAAAAGGTATTTCAGGCTGTCTTTGATTCTCTCAGCTGTTGCAGCAAGCTTTCCGCCAACAGCGGGAATCCGTTTGAACAAATATTCGAGCTCGTCTTTCACCCATTGATATTTCCCGGCTGTACGAAGCCGTCCGAGCATGGAATGAATCGCTCCGACATTCGGAGCAATGCTCATCTCATTGTCATTTAAAATGACAATCATATCTTTTTGTTCGTGTCCGATATGGTTTAACGCTTCAAGTGCCATACCACCCGTGAGAGCGCCGTCTCCAATGATCGGGATGATATATTCGTTTGTTCCTTTTAAGTCCCTTGCAGCTGCCATTCCCATGGCTCCGGAAAGAGAGGTTGAGCTGTGGCCTGTTTCCCAGACATCGTGTTCGCTTTCATTCCGTTTCGGAAAGCCGCACAATCCTTTATGCTGACGCAGCGTCGCAAAATCCTTTCCACGGCCGGTCAAGAGCTTGTGTACATAAGATTGATGCCCGACATCCCATAAAAATTTATCTTTCGGGCTGTTAAATTCTTTATGCAAAGCAATGGTAAGCTCAACGACGCCAAGATTCGGACCGATGTGGCCCCCAGATTCAGAAAGCGTTTCAATTAAAAAACGGCGAATCTCAGCGCTCAAGCTTTCCAATTCTTGATTTGAAAGATGTTTTAAAAACGTAGGGTCTTTTATAGATAACAGATCCAATCGGATCAACTCACTTTCAGCATGATTTCTGCAAGTATGCGCCTTGCTCATTTTTAAAATTTATTTAAAAAGGATAGCTTCCATTTTGCCAGCTTGGATTATTATATGATGAACTCACCCTCGTGCGCAAACTTGCATATGCGGACGCTCCAGTCTGAAAAAACAGCCGCTAACACATCGTGATAACGGCGCGGCGTTTGATTGTTCAACTGTTTACAGTTTATCATAATCAGCCTTTAATGCTCAAATGGAAGCCCCGGTATTTCAATGATCCCGGCGGGCAATCATGTCGCAGAATTCATAAAGGAGCTCTTTTTCAAGGGATAGCTCTGAAATCAGCTGCTTGGCCTGTTCAATATGTTCGTCCAGCTTTTGTTTCGCTCCTTCTAACGAAAGGATTGCCGGATAGGTTGATTTTTCATTGGTTGTGTCAGACCCGATCCGTTTGCCGATTTTATCTTCGGATCCTTCCAGATCCAACATATCGTCTCTGATTTGAAAGCCGATTCCGATATGATGGCTGAATTCGCGAAGCTTTTCAATTTCTTCTTCAGGAGCATCCGCAAGCACAGCTCCAGCAATCACGCTGAAACTGAGAAGTTTGGCCGTTTTGCCTTCATGAATCGACTGCAGCTCTTGCAGGGAAATGGATCTTGATTCCGCTTCCATGTCTAGAATCTGACCGCCGACCATTCCTTCAGCTCCAGCGGCTAAAATAAGCTCATTTACAAGCCTGAGGCGTTTTTCAGCCGGCACTTCAGCCGGCATATGGGAGGTGATCAATTTAAAGCTCTCAGTCAATAATGCGTCTCCTGCAAGAACGGCCGTCGCTTCTCCAAACATTTTATGGTTTGTCGGTTTTCCCCTCCGTAAATCATCATCATCCATACAAGGCAGGTCGTCATGGATCAATGAATACGTATGGATCATTTCGACCGCACAGCCGACCGGAATTCCATTCTCTTCTTTTTTGCCGTAAGCATGAAGAAGCGCAAGCACCAAAATCGGTCTCAGCCTTTTTCCTCCTGCTTCCAAAGAATAAAGCATGGATTGTTTAAGGGTTGACGGCGCTTGCAAATCTTGAATATATAAAGGAAGGCGCTCTTCGATTAATGCTTTTCTTGTTTTTAAAAAACCATCCAGCTTAACTCTCACCTTTTTCCTCCTCCCGAACGCTGAAAGGAGCTAATTCCCCGTTTTCCCGCAAAATGTAGTCCATTTGTTTTTCGACATTCTGCAGTTTTTCGTGGCACATTTTCGAAAGAACCATGCCTTCCTGGAAATAGTCGATCGCTTTTTCCAAAGGCACGTCCCCTTCTTCGAGCTTTGATACGATCTTTTCAAGACCTTTCATGGCCTCTTCAAAGGTTAGATCTTCTTGGTTTTTCTTCTTATCTTCAGCCATTTGTTTCGCCTCTCTTTTGCTGTACTTCACAGGTCAGCGTCCCGTCGTTTAATTTAATCAGGAGTTCATCTTTTTCCTGAACCTGTTCAATACTTTTAATCAGTTCATTTTCTTTATATGTCAGACTGTACCCTCTTTCCATGACTTCGAGAGGGCTTAATGCATTCAGTTTACCAAGAACCGTTTGAAACTGCGAGTGAATCTGCTTGAGCTGCACATTCATGTTCCGTTTCAGCCGGTTTGTCTGTTCTACATGGTGCTTTTTCGCTTGTTTCAGCTGTTCTGCAGGATGAAGCATTTCCAATTTGTAAGTCTGTTCGTTCAGCTTCTGCTTTTTTCGATCTAGTGTCAGGGCAAGCTGTTTTTGAAAACGGTCAAATACGAGATCAAACTCCTGTTCCTTTTGCGCGTAAAGCCGTTTTGGATATCTGAAAGCATAAGAAGACTGAAGGTTTTTCACTCGTTCCTGCCGTTTTCTCAAATCTTGCTGCATCGTTTTCGTCATTCTTGCTTCCAGCGTTTTCAGGCGCTCCAACAAATCAAGCACATTAGGGACCGCAAGCTCTGCAGCTCCCGTCGGAGTAGCCGCGCGCAGATCAGCCGTAAAATCGCTGATTGTAAAATCCGTTTCATGCCCGACAGCGGAAATAATCGGTATGCCGGAAGAAAATATGGCTCTGGCGACAGCCTCTTCATTAAACGCCCACAGCTCTTCAATCGATCCTCCGCCGCGCCCGACAATTAATACATCGCATAATTGCCTGCGGTTGGCCTCTTCAATGCTGTTGACGATGGACTGGCTCGCATTTATTCCCTGGACGAGAGTTGGGAGGACGATGACTTTTACGAGGGGGTATCGTCTTTTAATGGTGGTGATGACATCCCGTACAGCCGCTCCTGTAGGAGAAGTGACAACACCGATGACAGATGGAAAGGCGGGGATGGTCTTTTTATGTTTTTCATCGAACAAACCTTCTTGTGAAAGCTTTTTCTTTAATTCTTCATAAGCCAGATGAAGCGCGCCGATGCCGTCGGGCTGAATTTCTTTTGCATAAAGCTGATAACTGCCGCTTGGTTCGTAGACCGAAATGCCGCCTCTTACCAACACCTTCATTCCACTTTCGGGAGTGAAGCTGAGGCTTTTGTTTTGTCTGGCAAACATGACGGCTTGGATGCGGGCATTGTCATCTTTGAGCGTAAAATAAATATGGCCTCTGCTATGTATTTTAACATTTGACAGCTCACCCTTGATCCACAGATCATCGAGATGGGGGTCGACGTCAAATTTGCGTTTAATATATTTTGTCAATGCCGTGACCGTGACAAATGATACTTCACTCATGGCACAGTCTCCTTTCTTATGCGGACACAATGAACGTTCATCCGCCAGATCAATTCTGGCGGGTGAACGGCTTTCGCGTTATTTAAAACGTTTCGCTGATTTAACCGTGTTATGGGCCAGCATTGTGATCGTCATCGGACCGACGCCGCCCGGTACAGGTGTAATATGGGAGGCTTTTTCTTTTGCCTCGTCAAACGCCACATCTCCGGCGAGTTTTCCGTTGTCAAGACGGTTGACGCCGACATCAATGACAACTGCTCCCTCTTTGATTTGATCCGCTGTGATAAAATTGGCTTTCCCCACAGCCACAATGAGAATATCGGCTTTCTTCGTGTGCGCCGTAATATCGGCCGTTCTTGAATGGCAATATGTGACGGTTGCGTTTTCGTTCAAAAGCAGCTGACCTACCGGTTTCCCGACGATATTGCTTCTGCCGACGACAACAACCTCTTTCCCTGACAGATCGATGCCGGTTTTCTTTAACAGCTCGACGATGCCCGCAGGTGTGCAAGGCAGGAATGTATCTTCGCCAAGCAGCATCTTCCCTACGTTCAACGGATGAAAACCGTCGACATCCTTATCAGGAGATATCCTTTCAATCACCGCTTGTTCGGAAATATGCTCCGGAAGAGGCAGCTGGACAAGAATTCCGTGAAAGTCGTCATTATTGTTGTATTGGTCAATGACCTCAAGAAGCTCCTGTTCAGAGAAGCTTGCGTCAAAATGATCCAATTGAAAACGCATCCCCATAGCCTCTGCTGCCTTTTTCTTTCCGCGTACATATGAAAGGGACGCCGGATCGTCACCAATTAAAATAACGGCCAGTCCCGGGGTAACTCCCTGTTTTTTTAGCTCTTCAACTTCCTTGGCCAGCTGCCCGCGCTTTTCTTTTGCTGTTTCTTTTCCGTCGATGATGGTTGCTGTCATTTGCTCTCCTCCTAAATTATTCAAGATCGGATTTAATGTTAGAAAGAACACCGTTTACAAACTTCGCCGACTTGTCATCCCCAAATTGTTTTGCCAGTTCGATCGCTTCGTTCATAGAGACATTGACAGGTATGTCGTTTAAAAACACCATTTCATAAGCAGATAAACGCAGAATCGCACGGTCCACATTGGCGAGCCTGTCAAGCTTCCAATTGACGAGATGGCGCGTGATCATCTCATCGATTTTTTCTCTGTTCTCTAAGACCCCGTAAACAAGCTGTTCGAAAAAAGCGTCGCTTTCCTGGCCATCAAGGGCATGCTGCATCGCTTCTATTGGTTCAATATCACTGACATCAATCTGGAATAGTGACTGCAAAGCCTTTTCTCTTGCTGTTCTTCTTTTCATTCTTACTTTTTCTCCTTTAATCCTCTTTGCTGCTGCCGCTTAAGCCACAAAGAGATCATATCATATTTTTGGTCTTTTCGCATGGAAAAATCACGGTTTTATCGGTTATAACCGAATAATAAATAAAAAATACTTTATATCATTCGTTTTTAAATCTTATTGCCATTTCTTTTATTGTTGATCGACACCGCCGGAATGATGCTTATGAAAATGATTTTTTAGAAACACGGAACATGAAAAAACCAAAGGGCCGTCATTCCCCTTGGTTCTCCCATTCAACCGCGCTACATCTCTTGATCAATTTCCACTTCTTGTGTTTTTGAATCAAATTGAATTCCAACGATGTGAATATTAATTTCATTAATCGAAAGAGCCGTCATATTGAGGAGTGTCTGGCGGATATTATCCTGGACAGCATTTGCAACTTTCGGAATGGAAACGCCGAATAACATCACACAGTATACATCAATCGTAATTCCGCCGTCAGACAGATCAACTTTGACGCCTTTTCCGTGATTCTTTTTGCCAAAGCGTTCTACAACGCCTGTTGCAAAATTGCCGCGCATCTCGGCCACGCCTTCGACTTCGGAAGCTGCGATTCCGGCAATCACCTCAATGACTTCCGGAGCGATCTCCACTTTCCCTAAATGATTTTCTTCATGGCTCATTTCCAATAAGCTGTTGTCGTCTTTCAATTTGCTCACCTCCGTAAAAATTACGACCCCATTACATCATATATTTCTAAAAACTTCGTATTGAATTCTCCGCTTACAAATGTCTCGTGCTCAAGCAGTTTCAAATGGAAAGGTATCGTCGTATGAACACCTTCGATCACAAATTCGCTCAAAGCCCTCTTCATTCTAGAAACAGCTTCTTCCCTCGTCTGTCCGTAGGTGATGACTTTCGCAATCATGCTGTCATAATAAGGGGGAATCGAGTAGCCCGGATAAGCCGCTGAGTCCACTCTGACGCCAAGGCCGCCAGGAGGCAGGTACATCTCGATTTTCCCCGGGGAAGGCATGAAGTTTTTCTCAGGGTTTTCCGCATTTATCCGGCATTCGATCGCCCATCCGTTAAAGGTAACTTCCGCTTGTGTAAGGCTTAATTTTTCGCCTGATGCCACTTTGATCTGCTCTTTGATCAAATCAACGCCTGTCACCATCTCTGTCACCGGATGCTCAACCTGAATCCGCGTATTCATTTCCATGAAGTAAAATTTTTGCTCACGGTAGTCATAAATAAATTCGACTGTTCCCGCACCCGTATACTGAACGGCTTCCGCCGCTTTGACGGCCGCTTGGCCCATCTGTTCCCTGATCCCTTCATCCAGCGCAGGTGAAGGGGTCTCTTCCAGCAGTTTTTGCAGCCTTCTTTGGATCGAGCAGTCACGTTCACCCAAATGAATCGTGTTTCCCTGTGTGTCGGCAAGTACTTGAATCTCAACGTGTCTGAAATCTTCTATATACTTCTCAATATACACACCTGGATTTCCAAATGCTGTTGCTGCTTCCTGCTGGGTGATTTTGATTCCGTTGATCAGCTCTTCTTCTGTTCGGGCAACCCTGATACCTTTTCCGCCGCCGCCGGCAGTTGCCTTTATAATCACAGGATACCCGATATCGCGTGCTAATGAAACCGCATCTTCAATTTCTTCAATAATTCCTTTAGATCCAGGTACGATCGGAACGCCGGCCTGCTGCATCGTTTCTCTTGCGACATCTTTTGTCCCCATCTTGGAGATCGCTTCCGACGTCGGCCCTACGAATGTTACGTTTACTTCTTCGCAAAGCTCGGCAAAATCCGCGTTTTCCGCCAGGAAGCCGTAGCCCGGATGAATCGCATCCGCTCCGGTCATCTTAGCAACGCTGACGATGTTGGTGATGTTTAAGTAGCTGTCTTTTGAAAGCTTCGGTCCGATGCAGAATGCTTCATCCGCCATCTGAACATGAAGCGCCTCTCTGTCGGCCTCTGAGAAGACGGCTACCGTATCGATCCCCATTTCTTTACAAGCTCTGATAATTCTGACAGCAATTTCTCCCCGATTCGCAATTAATAGCTTTTTGATCATCTTATTGCTCCTTACTCTGCTTTTACTAAAAATAAAGGTTGTCCATATTCAACAAGCTGGCCGTTTTCAGCCAAGACTTCAACGATTTCGCCCTTTACTTCCGCTTCAATCTCATTGAATAGCTTCATCGCTTCGACAATGCAGACAACAGAAGATTCCGCAACCTTTGAACCTACGGTTACATAAGGATCAGCTTCAGGCGTAGAAGACGCATAAAACGTTCCAACCATCGGAGACGTGATTTTATGAAGGTTTCCGTTATTTTGCGCAGCTTCTTCTTTGACCGGCGCCTCTTGGACAGGTGCTTGCTTTGCCTGAACGGCAGCTTCTGCAACCGGCGCCTGAACAGGAACAGCCGGCGCTTGCTGAATGGTCTGTACAGCATTGCTCTGTTTTTTCAGCTCAACCTTCGATCCTTCGCTTTCATATGTAAATTCATTTATCGAAGATTCATCAATTAATTTTATCAATTCTCTAATTTCATCAATTTTTAACATGCTATCGCACCCCTAATGAGAAATTTATCAATGGTTATTATCAGTTAGTACTAAAAGTACATACTATATTTATCTTACAGGAGAGGAATGGCGAATTCAACTACTATCATAAGAGCGCCTCATTAGTCGGTACTTAAGACATAAAAAAACCCGCTTTCCGCAAGCGGGAAATGTTCTTATTCTGCTGGCTCAAACGTAACGGCCACATCATTCAGGTTCTTTACTTCTTTTGCGACGAGGTCAATGATATCGGTAGCAGCAGCTTTGGAATGCTCTTTCGCCTTTACCGTAATGTTGACTTTGTCGCCGTCCGCATTAACCAAAGCGTCTTTGTACCCTTTTGTTTTGATCAAGGTTTCAAGCGTTTTTTCCGTTCCTTGCGCCTCGCTGAGCTCAGTCATTTTATCGTAGGCTTCGCTTTTTTCCTTTGCTGTCGCTTTGTCGCTTCTGACAATTTCGGTTAATTCCTCTCTTTCCCTGCTGCGCTGATCATCCATTTCCATGCGGTAGGTCGTAAATAAGTCTTCGCCCGAAGATTCTTCTGTTACAACCGCTCCATTCTCACCGCTTTGTTCGCTGGCTGACGTTTCTTTATCCTTTGTTTCTTTCCCCTCGGTTTTGCCTTTTTCGGACTCTGCACCTTTATCTTTTGCCGGCTCCTCTTTCATCGGTTTTTCTTCCATTGGTTTTTCCTTTTCTGCGGCGACTTGTCCTTCATCATCGACCGAGACGACATTCTCTCCTTCAGGCGACATGATGTAATAAACACTCAGCACAACGACAAGACTTAACATGGTTAAAAGCCAGACCGTTTGTTTTTTCAGCATCACTTTATGAATCCTCCTTCATTTTTTTAGGGGCAACAGCGACACGATGGCTCGGAACATCAAGAACCCTTGTCACTGCTTCAATAATGGTCTTTTTTATTTGAACGTTGTCGACTCCCTGAGCGGCAACGAGAACACCTCTGATATCGGGCTTTTTCGTCTGAACAACAACCGGTGTCTCTTCCTGGCCGTTTTTGATGATGACGATCTCTTCATCGGAAGAGATTTCAGACACGGTTCGTTTTCCTCCTTGTTTGTCTGTCTCACTTGTCGATGTCTCCTGCGTTTTCTTATTTTTCTCAAACACTTTCAATGATGTCGCATCAACATTGACGATGATCGACACATCTTCTACGCCGATAATCGTTTCCAAAATCTCTTTAAGCTGATTCTCGTATTCTTGTTCATAATCTTTGATAGAGTCCTTTGGTTTGTCATCACCAGCCGGTTTAAACACTTCCTTTTCCTGGCCCTGTCCGTTGTTTTCAGGCTGAGATTTCGATGATGATACTGGCTGATCCGCTTTATCTTGGGAAGGTTCGGAAGAAAAGATCTGGCTTACCAGCATGCAGGAAACACCGAGAACAAACAATAGCAGGAAATAGTGATATTTCGTAAGCTTTTTTCCTTCTTTCTCTTCTTTCGGGAGCAGATGCCCGATCAGCTTCTCGATCCAGTTTCTTTTATTCATCGCCGATTTGTTCTCCCCCTTCTATATGAACTGTAATCTTCTCGGGGTTCATTTCCCATATGCCTGCAAGCTGCTCTTGAATGTTCGCGGCCTCTTTCTTTTGTTCGCCGCGCTTGGACTCGTAGCTTTCCCCCGGGTTGATGTCAACTGGAGCGACGGCTTGGACCGTTTTTTCGGAAGCGGAGTTCATGAAGACTGAGACTTTCATATGTTCAGCGATGTCTTTCTCAGATTTCAAGTGTCCGTCTGAAGAGATTTTCACTTGTTCTATCATATATTTGTCATGATTGAACATCTCCTCTGCACGCTTTTTTAATTGGGCAGCCATCTGTTCTAAAATATATGCTTGTTGTGAGGCTTGTATTTCTTTTTTTTCTGAATTCAGCTGATTTTTTATTTCTCCTGATTGAACTTGTCCGTTTTTCGTCAGCTGTTCAAAGATGACGTCAGGATCTGTACGGAATAACGTGAAGATCGGATTCAGTATGACAACGATCAGCAGCAGGCTGATGACCATCTTCGCGTATTTTTGCATGCTGGAGTTCGGCAGAAGCATATCGATGACGATGGCAAGCAGAATAAATAAAATAATATTTGTGAGCCATTCCGTCAAAAATCCCACATCAGACCCTCCCCTACTTCATCATCATGGTCAGATTCCCGGCTGTAATAATGACGGTTAAGCTTAAGAAAAACATGAGAGACACAATAGCCATCGCCGCAAAAATGTAGATGACGCTTTTGCTGATGACATCAAGGCAGCTGATGACCGGGCCTCCCCCAAGCGGCTGCAAAACAGCAGCAGCTATTTTGTATATCAGCGCAAGCGAGAGGATTTTGATAGCAGGAAAAGCAGCGATGCAAATCAAGATCGCAACCCCGAGAATCCCGACGGTGTTTTTGAGCAGAAGAGAAGCGCTGATCACGGTATCTGTCGCTTCCGTAAACATGCGGCCCAATACGGGAATGAAGTTGCCGGTGATGAATTTCGCCGTCCTCAACGTGATCCCGTCCGTGACAGCAGCTGATGCGCCCTGAACCGATATGACCCCGAGAAATACGGTTAAAAAAGCGGCCAGCGTCCCGATTGCCACATTCCTTAAAAGCTGGGCGAGCTGTGTGACTTTGTATTGCTCTGTCATGGTACTGACAATGCTCAAAATCGCTGATAAAAACAAAAGCGGCAGGACGACAAATTGGATAAACAAACCGCTTGAGTTCATTAAAAAGAGAATCACAGGATGAAAAAAAGCGGCTGAAGCAGCCCCTCCCGAGGACGCCATAAGCGCGAGAAGCAGGGGAATGAGCGATAAGATGAAGCTTGTCATGGATTGGATCGCTTCATTCGCATATGTGACAGCGATCCGAAAGCTGTTCAGCGCAAGAATGATCAGAACCATGTAAACGATCGCATAGGCGACTTTGCTGACGGTGCTTTGCTGGAACGCATTTTGCAAAAGCTGAAGCAACACGCAGAAAATGGTTAAGAGGATCAAGGTTCCGAGCAGCTTGCCTCCTGCCAGCACTTCATGGAACATGTAGGAAAAAAGCGCCTTGACCCACTCTTCAGGCGAAAAATGCTTTTCTCCCTTGATAAATTCCAGTAAACTTCCTTTTTGACTTTCAGGAAGATGTCCGCCATAGTCTGTCATAATCTTGTTCCAAAACTCTCCGACCCGGTCGAGTTCCAGTGTTTCAGCCTGCTTTTCCGCCATCGCTTCGGCTGATTTCTCAGCTGCTCCCGCTTCAGCCTGCGGCTCTTCCCCGTCTTTTTGCACAGCTTGTACATCACGCGCTCCGAAACAGATGATTCCGATGACAAACAGCCAGAACAGAAAACGCTTCATACTCAGGAAATCCTCCTTTCTGACTATGACATGGAAGGGATCAGCCCGATGATGGTTTCGATAATAACGGTTAAAATGGGAACGGCCATGACTAAAATGAGGATTTTTCCCGCCAGTTCAATTTTCGAGGCAATCGCCCCCTGCCCGGCATCTTTTGTCAGCTGCGCGCCAAACTCCGCGATATAAGCAATTCCGATGATTTTTAAAATCGTTTCGACATACATCATATTGATATTTGCATTGGCGGCTATTTTTTCAATCATACGGATGATTTCGTAGACCTGGTCCACTAGAAATAAAAAGATCGTGCAGCCTGCAAAAACGACAATCAGAAAAGCAAATGTCGGTTTCTGCTCTTTAACAATCAAGCTGAGGAAGGTTGCAATCATTCCTAATCCTACGATTTGAACGATTTCAATGAGTGAGCCCCCCTATCCTTGAAATAGAAAGACAGCTTTTATCTTTTGGAACAGATCATCGACGACAGTAGCCACCATGAATAAAATATAAATAAATCCTAAAAGCGTGACCCATTGGGCATATTCTTTCTTCCCCATTTGATCCAGTATGGTGTGGAGAAATGCGACGACGATTCCGACGCCGGCTATCTGAAAAATAATATTTACGTCTACTCCCATTTCATGTATGCTCCCCTCTTCATTACATCAATAGAAGAATCAGCAGAAGTCCCGATAAAAACCCAAGACTTTTGACCATTTTTTCATTTTTTGCCTGGGCGAGATTTGCTTCAGTTTCTTCCGTTTCTAAATGGGTTAACGCCAGTTTGATATGCTTTTGCTGAGAAATCAGATCATGACGGCCAAGGGTTTCTCCAAATTGCCTTAAAATATCAAATTCTTTTTTCTTAAGAGACGTTTCAGGCCATACGGTCTGCAAACTCTCCTCCCAGGCTGCTCCGGCTGAAGCGCTGCCTTCTTCCAGTTTTTCTGAAAATGTTTCAAACAAGGAGGAAACGGGTTTCGACAGCTGTTCTGCGATATGTTTTGAAGCCATGCGGAGCGGTGTGTGTCCGTACATGATTTCAGCTTCCAATGACTGTAACGCGGCAAGAAGCTGACGGATTTGCTTCGGCCTTTCACTGAAAGGTTTGGCCATTTCAAATCCCGTCCATGTGGCAGCGGCCAAAATCAGCACGGCCCCCAAAAGCTTCAGCATGATAAAACCCTCTGATTCGTTTTGAGCGGCTCTCCGTCTCCGTTGTAGATGCGGCTTAAGCTGCCGGGTCCGTTCTTTCTGGAAAGCTCTACGATCCGCTGAAAAACACCGTATTCCCTGAGCAGTTTCAGCGAAGGCCGCTTTGCGATATCTGAATATGTGAATCCGTGGGCGGAGACGATGACCGAAACACCCGCATGCACCGCTTCTAAAAGCGCTTCGGCGTCTTCCATTCTGCCAATCTCATCTGCAATCACCACCTCCGGACTCATCGACCGGATCATCATCATCAGACCTTCCGCCTTTGGGCAGGCGTCAAGAATATCTACGCGGTCACCAAACCGATATTGGGGGATGCCGTTTACACACCCGCCAATCTCAGATCTTTCATCAATGATCGCGACTTTTTTGGCGGGGATGCTGCCGCTTCCCGTACTGATCAGTCTTGCAAGATCTCTGAGCAAGGTTGTTTTACCAGTTTGAGGCGGGCCGATGATCAGCGTATTCAGCCAGACGCTTTGAAATAAATGCGGCACATACGGCTTTGATATGCCGATTTTTTCTTTTGCAATGCGAATATTGAATGATGAAATTTCCCTGATTCCTTTTACAGCTCCATTTTCTACGACAACCCGCCCGGCAAGACCTACGCGGTGTCCGCCTCTGATGGTGACATATCCTTTTTTCAATTCCTCTTCAAGCGTATACATACTGTAATTGCCCAGCCTGTTCAAGAGCAGCGCTGCATCTTCAGATGTTGCCGCATAATTCAAAAAAAGCGGACTGCCTTTCTTGACCAGTTCGAGCGGACGACTTGTCCTAATCCGAATTTCTTCTATCTGATCAACTTCATGTTCTTTAATTCCGCTAAGCGCACGTTTAATCGTATCAGGGAGAATCTCTGTGATGTGATGCAAAAACACTCCCTCCTCTTTTTAGCTTGTCTTCTATAAAAATGTATGATCAAAGGAAGACTTTATGACAAGTCGGACTCTCTCAGCCTGCTTTCTTTATTTGTAGATGCCCGCAATAATGAAAACAACTCCCATAAAAATCAATATCAGCTTTGCATATGAAAGCTGCCCTGCAATTTGATATATTCCGATTGTCATCGTAATAATAAAGATCAGCGGTCCGACCATTGCAAGAACGCTGTTCACCGCCACGGCTTTACGGACATCGTTCGTCAAGAGCATCACAACAGCCGCCGTCAGCTCGATCAGGGAAGACACCACTCTTAAAGCCGCCATTGACAATACCGTCGGATTGACTTGTCCAAAGAAAAACTTCATCATCTTAAACCTCCAGTAACACTTCGGGCTTTTTTTACAATCTATGCTCTCTCTTTAAAAAGTAGTCTTCTGATTTTTCTATTGGGAGCTCTTATGCAAGATTCAGGCAGCAGAAAAAGAGCCGGCTTTATAAAAGCCGGCTCTTGTCTCTCTAATATGATTTATGCTCTTGATACGTAAGATCCGTCAGAAGTATTGACAACGAGCTTATCCCCTTCGTTAACGAAGAAAGGCACGTTGACAACCAGACCTGTTTCAGTTTTTGCTGGTTTTGTTCCGCCAGACGCTGTGTCGCCTTTAATGCCAGGTTCTGTTTCCACAACCTTCAGCTCGACTGTATTCGGAAGTTCGATTCCGAGTGTCTCCGTCTGATACATCACGATGTGAACGGACATGTTTTCAAGCAAGAATTTGAGCTCGTGTTCGATTTGCGACGCATTCAGCTCAAGCTGTTCGTAGCTGGTTGTATCCATAAAAACGTGCTGATCGCCGTTTGCATACAAATACTGCATCGTTTTTGTTTCAATTTGGGCGCGCGCCACTTTTTCCCCTGCACGGAATGTTTTTTCCTGAATCGCGCCTGTGCGGAGATTTCTCAGTTTTGAACGGACAAAGGCAGCACCTTTTCCAGGCTTGACGTGCTGGAAGTCAACAACGCGCCAGATGCCTCCGTCTACTTCAATTGTTAAACCTGTGCGAAAATCGTTTACTGAAATCATGATTATCCTCCTATTGCTCCAATCAACGGATTATAAAATAATTAAATCTTTTGCGGAATGGGTAAGGGACTCGTTCCCTCCGTCAGTGAGCACGATATCATCCTCTATTCTGACTCCACCTGTGCCAGGTATGTAGATTCCCGGTTCAACCGTTACGACCATGCCTTTTTCAAGAGGCTGATCTGAACGTGCTGAAAGCGCCGGACTTTCATGTACTTCCATGCCGAGGCCGTGGCCTGTTGAATGGCCGAAATAATCGCCGTAGCCCTTTGAAGAAATATAGTCCCTTGTATAAGCGTCAGCCTGTTTTCCGGTGATTCCCGGCTTGATATTCCGCATGCCGATAGCCTGCGCTTCAAATACGGTTTGATAAATGCTTTTCAGTTCGTCGCTCGGCTCGCCTACCGCGATCGTACGCGTAATGTCCGAGCAGTATCCTTTATAGTAGGCCCCAAAATCCAACGTCACAAGGTCGCCCTTCTCGACGGCTTTATCGCTTGCCACGCCGTGAGGCAGACTTGAGCGCAATCCTGAAGCAACGATCATATCGAATGAAGAATGATCCGCCCCCTGGCTTCGCATGTAAAATTCAAGCTCATTGGCGATTGCAATTTCTGCGATGCCGGGCTTGATAAACGTCAGAATATGGCTGAATGCATCATCTGCAATCTTTGCAGCTTCCTTTAATATCTTAATCTCTTCACTTGACTTAATCAAGCGCAACTTTTCCACCGATTGAGAAACCGGAACAAGCTCGGCCGCACCAAGCCTGTCTTTGTAGGAAGCATATGTCCCGTATGTCATCTTATCCTGCTCAAATCCGATTTTATTTAGTCCCATTTCTTTGATCACATCAGCGGTTTTTTGCACGATTCCGCCGGAATGCTGAACGATTTCAAAGCCGCTGGCTTGTTTTTTCGCCTGCTCCATATAACGGAAATCCGTAATAAAGACCGCTTTGTCTTCAGAAATGACCGCAAGACCTGAAGAGCCGGTGAACCCTGTTATGTACCGCAAATTGATGCTGCTCGTAACCAAAAGCCCTTCGATTCCAAGACCGCTGAAAAGCTCTCTCAATTTATTAAGTTTCATTGTCTTAAGTCCCCCTATTTGTTATTGTTCAAAAAATAACAGACGGCAAGCTTGTAGCCTTCAAAACCAAGTCCGGCGATCTGGCCTCTCGCGACAGGAGCAATGACTGACTGATGGCGAAACGCTTCTCTTGCCTGAGGATTTGAAAGATGAACTTCGACCACCGGTATGCTGATGGCAGCCACTGCATCGCGGATGGCATAGCTGTAATGCGAAAAAGCACCCGGGTTTAAAACAACGCCATCGTATTGCTCCTCTGCTTCATGAAGCGCATCAATGATATCTCCTTCATGATTCGATTGAAAAAAAGTCAGCTCAGCTTGAACGCCTTCAGCAAATTGAAAAAGCTTTTTTTCCAAATCGGTTAATGTGTCTTTCCCGTAAACTTCAGGTTCGCGCTTTCCCAATCGGTTTAAATTCGGACCGTTCAATATTAAAATATGCGGCAACTCTTTTCCTCCTTTTTTAATTCAAGAACTTCACGCCAAAAAAAATGTCCACTTACAGTGAACATTTTATCATATTGCTTTACTTATCAACACTATTCTCTTGATTCTCCAAGCGCCCGCGAAAGCTTTTCAGAATTCAATTCATTGTATTCAAATGAAATCGAATAGCCGACAAACAAACCGTACAGCAAGTAGATGCAAAGTGTCGTCACCACCGTTTCCCTCTTTAATTCAGGCACAGTCTGAACATCTGGAAACATCGGATTAAACAGATAGAACACAATGACCCACAAAACAGCTCCGAATACCACACCGCCCCATATGCCTTTTACTTGTTTCAGGCAGCCGAAGTAAATCAATGCCGCCCCGATGGAAATAACCCCGATCAAAAGAATGCTGATTACCGTTCCAAGAAATCCGTTTTTCCACTCACCGAGTACAAAAGGCTGGAGAATCATGTTCGGATTGACTTCTGAAAACTTAAAAAGATAGGCGAGCTCAGCTAAAGCGCTCCAGAGAACGCCGCCGACAAAACCCGTCGTGATCACCCGTCCTGTGAAGGACATAGGGGTTTCCCGCTTATTTTGCTCCAATTTTTCCGGCTGTTTCTGATTGTCTTCATTGCTCATACTGCTCTCGTTCACCTCCATCTCCAGTATGTCCAAAAACAGCGGCGCCAACATCATTTTGCCAAGTTTTTTAAACCGGCGTGTAAAAATAACGAAAAAGGGTATACTTTAATTAGATTTGACATTCGCAGGAGTTCGAAATTCTTAAATTTTTAGGCTCGTCAATCTAGAGGTTTCAGCATTTTTCCTGTACAATAGGTGTAAGGAAATGGTTAATTTAATCATAGATTGATACAGATAGGTTGATGCATATGTCAAATCAAAGTAAACGGCCCGCTTACGGAGGGCAGGCTGTCGTCGAAGGGGTTATGTTTGGCGGCAGACGCCATTATGTAACCGCGATCCGCAGGAAAGACCGGAGCATTGAATTTTTCAGGCTGCGCCGCAAAACAAACCCGACACTTGAAAAATTGAAGAAAATCCCTTTTCTCAGAGGGATCATCGCAATTGTTGAGGCCAGCGCAAACGGCACCCAGCATTTGAACTTTTCAAGTGAACGATATGACCGCGACCCTTCTTTAGATGATCAATTGCAAGAAGAGAAGCAGTCAAAACTAACGATGATCTTCGGCCTTGCCGCAGTCGGTGTGCTTTCATTCCTTTTCAGCAAATTTATCTTTACACTTGTTCCCGTTTTTCTAGCGGAGCTCACCCGGCCGGTCTTCCAGTCTGACGTCGCACAGATTATGATCGAGAGCTTTTTTAAGCTGATCCTTCTCTTAGGCTATATTTACGCGATATCGTGCACTCCTTTTATTAAAAGGGTTTTTCAATATCACGGAGCCGAACACAAGGTCATAAACTGTTACGAACAAAATTTGCCGATTACGGTTGAAAATGTTCAGCGCCAGTCAAGGCTTCATTACAGATGCGGAAGCAGCTTCATTTTATTTACCGTGATCGTGGGCATGTTTGTTTACTTGCTTGTTCCTGCTGACCCTCTCTGGGTCCGTATTTTGAATAGAATCGCGCTGATACCGGTTGTTCTCGGCATTTCCTTTGAAGTGCTGCAGCTGACAAACAAAGTGAGAAACATACCAGTGCTTAAGGTCTTGGGCTATCCAGGCCTCTGGCTGCAGCTTTTGACGACAAAAGAGCCGTCTGACGACCAGGTGGAAGTGGCAATCGAAAGCTTTAACGAACTTCTTCATATGGAGACCAAAGCAGAGGACGAACAGAAGGAACCTTCTAATATCGTAATTTAAATTCTAACGAATTGGTTAATTTTTTGGGAGGTGGACAGTTATGAAGCAACGCGTACATCCTGTCTCAGCTTTAGTTATTGCGCTTGGAATTTTTGGGTTTGTCTATTTCGCTATCACAAGTCCGGGCCGGCTGCTGCAATACCTGCTTGTATTTGCCGCGGTCGGCGCGATCATTTACTTTGTGATCAAACGCATTTCCAATCGCGATATAGGGAGTGAAGGAGCCGCTTTTAAGAAAGCAGCCAAACAATCCAACAGGCGTTTTCAGGATCATAAAAAGCGCTCCTTAAAAGGCCGGGTCAATCATCTTAGAAGCGTGCCGTCTATCAATAAATCCAAGCCCGTTTCGGTTAAGAAAAAAAGCCAGACTCAGCTGACGGTGATTGAAGGCAAAAAAAGCAAAAAGAAAAACAGGGCTTTCTTTTAATACGTCCACTGTTTCAAAAATAATTCTGTTCGTTTTTTTCCTAGCTCAATCAGAGCTAGTTTTTTTTCTGCCGAAATCGCAAATTCTGTCGACAGCACTTCTTCAACCGGCAAAAAAATAATGTTTCGTTCATGTTTAGTTGCGATATGTCTGGCATCATGGGCTTCCTTCATCGTCTCAAAAAGCGCTCCGAACAGCTCAAACGCATTACCGATCGTTTTCTTCGGTCTTTCTTTTTCATTGGGCATTAATGTAACACCTAAAACCGGCCGTTTTTTTTCGGCGGTAAACAGCCAGATCGGAAAATTGCTCAGCACCCCGCCGTCAACCACTGTGCAGATGCCGGAGGAAGATTTCAGTTTAACCGGTTCAAAAAAGTAAGGGATGCTGCAGCTCATCCGCACCGCCCTGGCGACGGAAAAACGCTCGGGGTTCAAGCCGTATCTGTTTAAATCATCAGGCAGAACAAGCATTTTGCCATTCGTTAAATCTGAAGCGATCAGCTTCAGTTTTCCTTTGTCAAAATCGCCGAACACCGAAATGCCCTTTGCTTTTAATTTTTCGGAAATCCAGTTTTCTAATTTATCTCCCTTATAAAGGCCAAGCCGCCAATAAATTGAAGCCCATTGCAGCATTTTTAAAGGCAAAAATGAAAACCTCGGATCGAGGAGCTCACGTTCATTTAATTCTTCCATCATACGGCTGATCTCCGCGCTCGTATATCCGGCTGCGATAAGTGATGCAATGATCGAACCGGCGCTTGTTCCGGCCAGTCTCTTAAAACGGAAGCCGCGTTTTTCAAGCGTTTCATATGCCCCTACAAGTGCAATGCCTTTCATTCCGCCGCCTGAGAAAACCCCGTCTATGTACATGTCGTTCTCCCCCCTTAAAAGATGGCCCTAACACCATTTTAAGAAGGGAACGGTTAAAAAAGACCATGAGACAAGAAGCCGGCAAAATGAAAAAAGCCGCCGGTGATCCGGTCAGCTTTTTCTATTGATTGTCCTGTTCATTTCTTTTTTGAACGTTTCTCAAGTCGTCGATTCTTTTGCGGTCATCTTCAAAATATTGCACAAGATCTCCGACACGGTCAATGCTGTTCCAGCTTAAATGATGTTCAATTCCTTCGACATCATCATAAATTTTCTCTTCGTCAACACCAATGATTCGTAAAAACTGCTCCAATAATTCATGTCTGTATACTAAACGTTTGCCTATTTTTTTCCCTTTAGGCGTCAGCACGAGGCCGCGATACTTTTCATAAATCAAATATTCGTCTTTATCGAGTTTTTGAACCATTTTTGTAACCGAGGAGGGATGGACGGCTAAAGCTTCTGCAATATCTGAGACTCTGGCATATCCTTTTTCTTCTATCAGCATATAAATTTGTTCTATGTAATCTTCCATACTCGGTGTTGTCATCAAATCCCTCCAAATCACACCTATTCAAATCATAACAAGTTTACACTATGTGCATGTAAAAAACAAGCAATCGGATAACGTTTTCAGCCGGTATTATCTTTTAAAATTCCATTCATCTGTCGCATATTTGGTCCGGGACAGATCCTCGACAAACTCCGTTTCTTCCTTCGTAAGCTCATAAGGCTGCAGATGGATGTTCAGGCCTTTTTCGAACCCTTTTTTAAACGCTGTGCTCGCTTCTTCAATTGTCACTTTTTTAGCTGTCAACTCATTTATGGCAACCGCTTTTTGTTTAAAGCTCCGCTGCATGCGCTCCCTGAGGCGGTCGTTTTTGTAGATAAACAGATCAAACAGCTTGTCCTCATCCAGATCAAGCAGAATCGATCCATGCTGCAGAATAACCCCTTTTTGTCTCGTCTGAGCGCTTCCGGCGACCTTTCTGCCTTCGACAACGAGCTCATACCAGGACGGCGCATCAAAGCAGACGGATGACCTTGGGCTTTTGAGGCTCTGCTTTTCTTTTTCCGTTCTCGGAATTGCGAAATATGCATCAAGCCCCAGTTCTCTAAACCCTTCAAGGATGCCTTCAGAAATAACTCTGTATGCTTCTGTCACCGTCTGCGGCATTTCCGGATGTTCTTCAGATACAATCACACTATAGGTGAGCTCTTGATCATGGAGAACGCCTCTTCCGCCTGTCGGCCTTCTGACAAAGCCCAAACCGTGTTTTTTGACAGCCTCAAGATCGATCTCCTTTTCAATATTTTGAAAATAGCCGACCGAAAGCGTTGGCGGGTTCCATCCGTAAAAGCGGATCGTCGGCGGAATTTTTTTTTGGCTGTGCCAATATAGCAGCGCCTCATCAAGAGCCATATTAAAAGCGGGAGCCTGCCGTCCCGAGTCAATAAAACGCCATGTTTCTTTTTCCATAACCTACCCTCTTTTTCTTTGGTATAAAATAAGTCTACCATTCCCTCTTAAAATTGAAAATAAATTCGGGCTAATCAGATGACAGATTTCCTAGCCTTTACTATAATAGTATGTGTCTTAACATATCGATAAAAAATTCCCGCATTCAGGCGGGATGATTCAAAAAGGAGTCGGATCAGATTGTCTACCAGCAGCATTATCGTTCTCATCATTTGCGCCGCGCTGATCATTTACGCGGTGGTTTCATACATCTACCAGCAGCGCATTATGAAAACCTTGTCAGAAGAAGAATTCCGGGCCGGCTATCGCAAAGCACAGCTCATTGATGTGCGTGAACCGAACGAATTTGAAGGCGGCCATATTTTAGGTGCGAGAAACATTCCGCTTTCACAGCTTAAGCAAAGAAAAATCGAAGTCCGTCCTGACAAACCTGTTTATCTTTACTGCCAAAACAATGTCAGAAGCGGACGAGCCGCACAGACACTGCGCAAACACGGCTGTCAGGAGATTTACAACCTGAAAGGCGGCTTTAAAAAATGGGGCGGAAAAATTAAAACGAAGAAATAATGGAAGGCTGTCTTGATCTGAGACAGCCTTTTTATAAACAAAAATAAGCCGGCGAACGAGTTTCGCCGGCTTTGTTCATTATTTTTTCAAGTCTTCAATTGAATTGACATCTTTCATATATGTCGGAACGACAAGGCCAATTTTTACGCCTGTCATACTTGTACCGACATCTTCAAATTTGCCATCGTATTTTTCGGCATATGTTTTATGCGTTTGCGGAAGCCATGCAGCGAGTGAAGCATCGACACTTCCATCTGCAATTCCGGTCCACATCGGGCCTGCTTCAACTTGGCTGAGCGTGACCTTGTAGCCCAGATCTTCAAGAACTTTGCCTACTACATGTGTGCTGGCAATTTCACTGTCCCACGCGACATAGCCGAGCTTAATTTCTTCGCCGTCTGCTTTATCGACGCCTTTTGTCCATTTTTCAACGAGATCTTGATGTTTTTTCACGAAATCAGCTGCAGCTTCTTCCGGTTTTTTGCCTTCCTGAACGGCAAGCATGACTTCACCCATATCATCCTCTGTCCAGCTGAACTGGCTCAGCAGTTTGTTTGCGCCTGGATGATCATCTTTAAACCCTTTGCGCGTGATAGTGTGAATTTCTTCAGCATCACCGTATGAACCTTTAGGATCTTTCAAGTATTTCAAATCGTATTTTGAGAACATCCAATGCGGCGTCCATCCCGTAATAATAATCGGTTCTTTTTTGTCGTACGCTTTTTTCAAAGCAGCGGTCATCGCTGAGCTTGACCCAGATGTTACTGTCCATTTGCTGAGATCATAGTCCTTCACCGCTTGATCCGTCGCAGTCATGATGCCTGCACCCGGGTCAATGCCTGTAATTTTATAATCGACCTGATCACCTACTGAAGCATTTTCATCATTGCTGCTGCCGCAAGCAGCCAGACCTAATGTCAGTGCGGCTGCGGCGCCAATTCCTGCTATCTTTTTCCACATTACGCATTCCCCCTGCTTTTTTTCATTCTTATATTTTGTGTAACCCGGTCCAGTACGATTGCGATAATGACAATCGCAAGCCCGGTTTCTACACCAGTACCTGTTTTCAGCTGTGTGACAGCGCGATAGACTTCTTCTCCGAGTCCCGGAGCGCCCACCATAGATGCGATAACAACCATTGACAAAGCAAGCATGATGCTTTGGTTGATACCCGCCAAAATGGTTTTTGTTGCGAGCGGCAGCTGAACTTTAAAGAGCCGCTGACTTGTTGTCGAACCAAAGGCTTCTGTTGCTTCAATCAGATCCTCAGGCACTTGCTGAATACCTAAGATCGTCATCCGGATGGTTGGAGGCATCGCAAATATAACGGAAGCCACAACACCCGGAACAACTCCGATATTGAAGAAGAAAATAGCTGGAAGCAAATAAACGAATGCCGGCATCGTCTGCATTAAGTCAAGGATAGGCGTAACGATTCTCTGGACTGTTTTCTTTTGAGAACCCCAGATACCGACCGGAATTCCGATAATGACTGAAATCAGGACGGAAGTGACGACAAGTGCCAATGTTTGCAGCATTGCGTCCCAATAACCCAAATAATCGATAATAAAAAATCCGATCAATGTAAAGAGTGCAATTCCCTTTTTGCTGATCAGCCAAGCGAGAGCCGCAAATATAACGGTCAATAACACCGGCGGAATAAAGCCTAAGCCTTGGACAATCACATCAACAAAAGCTTCCACCCCTTTTGCAATTCCGTCAAATACGCCTCCGAACGACATGGTCAGCCAATCCACAAACTGATCGATCCAATCGGCTAAAGGAATACGGGGAAGTGAGGAAAATGTAAACATGCTTTATCTCACCTCCTGCATAACGGCTTCAACTTCATCAGTTGATACATGATTTACGTTGATATATTGGTCACTGCCGGCAAGGGCTCCGATCAGAGCGCCTTTGACAATAATGCCTTTCATCCGCTCTTTTTCATCAACAACAGCGATTGGAATGCTGGCGTCAGAAACCATTTCAAAAATGTCAGTCAGTACAACATCCTGTTGTACCGTCTTCATTTCTTTTGAAATCACCGTCTCAAGAACCTGGCCTTTTTCAGCCGCTTTCTTGGCGGTCTCCGCATCAATTGTGCCAAGAAGCCTATTGTGTTTATCGACAGCGTAAATGGATGAGATCCCCAGATTTTTCATCAGCGTCAATGCAACGCGCGGGCCTTTATCAACACGCACGGTTTCCGCACGCTTCATAATGTGTCCGGCCGTCAGCACTTTAGATAAATCAACATCTTCAACGAATTTTTCAACATATTCGTTTGATGGATTCATCAGGATTTCTTCCGGCGTGCCGATTTGCACGATGTTTCCGTCTTTCATCAGCGCGATGCGGTCGCCGATTCGCAATGCTTCATCCAGATCGTGAGTGATGAAAATAATCGTTTTTCCCACCGATTCATGCAGATCTAAGAGTTCATCCTGCATATCCTTACGAATCAGCGGATCAAGAGCGCTGAACGCTTCGTCCATCAGCAGAATATCGGGATCATTCGTCAAGGCACGGGCCAGCCCGACACGCTGCTGCATCCCGCCGCTCAGCTGATCAGGATATTGCTGCTCATATCCTTCAAGGCCGACGAGCTTTAAGGATTCAAGCGCTTTTTGCTGGCGTTTGCTTTTGTCTACTCCCTGCAGCTCCAATCCATACTCGGTATTTTCAAGAATTGTTCTATGCGGAAAGAGAGCGAACTTTTGAAAGACCATACTGATTTTTTTTCGTCTCACTTCACGAAGCTGGTCTTTGGACATATTTGTTATCATGTCACCATCTATATATACATTTCCGGCAGTCGGTTCAATCAGCCGGTTCAACATCCGAACCAAAGTTGATTTACCGCTCCCTGATAGACCCATGATGACAAATATCTCGCCGTCGTATACGCTGAAGTCTGCTTGATTCACCCCAACGGTTGCTCCGGTTTCTTTCAGAATTTCTTTTTTGGTTTTACCGCTGGCAAGCAACTGTGTGGCTTTTTTTGTCTGCTTTCCAAAAACCTTGGATACTTTTTCGACTTTTATCTTAATTGATTTATCGTCTAGACTCATATTTCTCCTCCCGTATTAAGCAATCTAATATACCGTAACATTTATGTAACATATGAGACAAACGGCATATTCGCTTTAATTTTGTATCATACCTTCATATAATCGATTATCCCTCTGCAACCTTGCAAATGCTTCTAAATGCTCTGCAATCCTCTTTTATTAAGGTAAATTAAACCATTACATCATGAGAAAACACTGAAACTATCATGTTTTCGAAGATAATTATCATTTTTAATTTAAATTTTATGAATTTAACTGCTTGATAAAGGTAAAATCCTTCTCACCCGCTAAAGAATCCGCTTACACCGAATGGATTCTTTCATTATAAAAAATGAAAAAAACCGGCGAATCAAATTCGCCGGCTTTCATTCACCTATTCAAATCGAAGCACGGGCTGGCGGGCCGCTTTCGTTTCATCCATTCGTTTGACCACGGTTGTGTGCGGTGCTTCCTGAACGATTTCAGGGTTTTCCTCCGCTTCTCGGGCAATCTGGATCATTGTTTCGATAAACGCATCGAGCGTTTCTTTTGATTCTGTTTCTGTCGGCTCGATCATGATGCATTCTTCAACATTAAGCGGGAAGTATATCGTCGGCGGATGGAAACCGAAATCCAACAGACGCTTGGCGATATCCAGCGTTCTGACTCCAAGCTTTTTCTGGCGCCTTCCCGACAGTACAAACTCATGCTTGCAATGGCGGTCAAACGGCAGATCGTAATAAGGTGCCAGTTTTCTCATCATATAATTCGCATTTAATACGGCGTTTTCTGTGACCTCTTTCAGCCCGTCCGGCCCCATTGAGCGAATATACGTATAGGCTCTTACATTAATGCCGAAATTTCCGTAGTACGGCTTGACCCTGCCGATTGATTGAGGGCGGTCATTGTCAAATGTATAGCGGCCGTCTTTTTTCACTAGAACAGGCTTCGGCAGATACGGAATCAGCTCTTTCTTGACACCAACGGGCCCTGAGCCTGGTCCTCCGCCTCCGTGAGGGCCTGTGAAGGTTTTGTGGAGGTTTAAATGCACGACGTCAAATCCCATGTCGCCCGGTCGCGCTTTGCTGAGTACTGCGTTCAGGTTCGCTCCGTCATAATACAGCTTTCCTCCGGCTTGGTGGACGATTTCAGCCATTTCCAAAATATTTTCCTCAAAAAGGCCGAGGGTGTTTGGATTGGTCAGCATCAAAGCTGCTGTCTCTTTATCTACGACCCGCTTTAAATCCTCAAGATCAACAAGCCCGTCAGCATTTGATTTGACCGTAACCGTTTCAAAACCGGCAACCGTTGCCGATGCAGGATTTGTGCCGTGTGCAGAGTCTGGAACGATGACCTTTGTCCTTTTATGATCGCCGTTTGCTTCATGAAAAGCTCGGATCATCATCAGCCCGGTCCACTCTCCATGCGCCCCAGCAGCCGGCTGAAGTGTGACTTCATCCATTCCTGTAATCTCTTCCAGATGCTTGCTCAAGTCATACAGCAGCTCTAGTGCCCCTTGCACAGTCCGTTCATCCTGAAGCGGATGAATCGAAGAAAAACCGGGAATCCTCGCGATTTTTTCATTCAGCTTCGGGTTGTATTTCATCGTGCAGGAACCGAGCGGATAAAAGCCAGAATCGACGCCGTGATTGCGCCTTGATAAAGCGGTATAGTGACGCATGATATCGAGCTCAGACACTTCGGGGAGCTCAGCCGGCTCATCTCTGATATACGCTCCAGCAATGAGGTCTGATACATCTGTTTCAGGGACGTCCAGCTCAGGCAGGCTGTAGCCGACCCGGCCTTCTTTCGATACTTCAAAAATAAGCGATTGATCCTGATTATTCATGGCGATCCCCCAATTCATTCATGAGTGTATCAATTTCTTCTTTTGTTCTGAGCTCTGTGACAGCGATCAGCATATGCTGGTTTAAATCAAGGTATGAAGCGCCGAGGTCGTAGCCGCCGATGATCTCTTTTTCAAGCAGGCGTTCGTTAACTTCTGAAACAGGCTCATTCAGCCTGACAACAAACTCGTTGAACATCGGTCCTTCAAAGGCGACTGCAAGGCCCGCCCGTTTAGCGGCTTCTTTTGCATAAGCCGATTTTTGCATGTTCTGCCAAGCGATCTCTCTGACGCCCTTTTTGCCGAACGCCGTCATGGCTACAGAAGCGGCAAGCGCATTGAGCGCCTGATTGGAGCAAATATTTGATGTCGCTTTATCGCGCCTGATATGCTGTTCCCTCGCCTGCAGTGTTAAAACAAAGCCTCTTTTGCCATTTTCATCTTCAGTCTGCCCGATCAGACGCCCCGGGACCTTTCTCATCAGTTTTTTCGTGACGGCAAAAAACCCGCAGTGCGGCCCACCGAAAGCGGCCGGTATCCCAAATGGCTGGGCATCTCCGACGACGATGTCCGCACCGAATGTCCCAGGCGGTGTTAAGAGGCCGAGAGCCAACGGATTGGCGGAAACAATGAACATGGATTTTCCTTTATGGGCGATCGGCTCAATCTCTTTCAGCGGTTCAATCTGTCCGAAAAAGTTAGGGTATTGGACGATCACTGCAGCGGTTTCCTCACAGACTGCCTCATCGAGGGCCGCAAGATCTGCTGTTCCGTTTTTGGAAGGGACTTCAATCACATCGATGTACTGCCCTTTTGCATATGTTTTTAACACTTCGCGCGATTCCGGGTGAACGGTTTCGGACACGACGATTTTTTTCTTTTTCGTATGCCCTGAAGCAAGCATCGCGGCTTCCGCTAATGCCGTTCCTCCGTCATACATCGATGAGTTGCTGATATCCATTCCCGTCAGCTCGCAAATCATCGTTTGAAATTCAAAAATCGCCTGAAGCTCTCCTTGAGAAATTTCCGGCTGATACGGTGTATAGGCCGTATAAAATTCAGACCGCGAAATCACGTGATCGACGATAACGGGCTGATAATGATCATAAACGCCCGCCCCCAAAAATGAGGCGTATGCCCCCGTGTCCTTATTTTTTGCCGCAAGCTTTACGAGCTCTTTGGTGAGCTCCGTCTCGGACTTTGCCTTTTTGATCTGATATTCGCCTTTAAATCTGACGCTTTCCGGGATATCAGAGAATAAATCGTCAATCTTGCCGACTCCAATCGCCTCAAGCATTTCTTTTTTATCCTGATCTGTCGCTGGCAGGTAGCGGTGCTTCATCTTCAGTCTCCTTTCATGATCATGGCAAACTTACGGCTGCCGTTTATAAAATGGGGTTTTCACAATTTTTGCTTTGAGCCGCTTTTTTCTGACTTCCACTTCGACGACGGTGCCGATGTCAGCGGCTTCTTTTTTCAGCAGTGCAAGGCCGACATTTTTTTTCAAAGTCGGCGACTGTGTTCCAGTTGTTACCTCACCGGCTTTTTCACCCTGATAAAAAACGGTGTATCCGTATCTCGGAATCCCTTTATCAAGCATTTCAAGGCCGACCAGTTTTCTGTCTGCTCCATGCTCTTTTTGGCTTGCCAAAACGGACTTGCCGAAGAAATCAGACTCTTTTTTTATTTTTACGGCAAATCCGATGCCCGCTTCAATCGGCGTAATCTCCTTTGTAAGCTCCTGCCCGTATAACGGCAGCTTTGCTTCAAACCGGAGGGTGTCCCTTGCCCCGAGGCCGCACGGCACCAAGCCGTCGTCCCTGCCTGTTTTCAGGAGAAGCTTCCAAATGCAGGCCGCATCTTCATTCCTGCAATACATTTCAAAGCCGTCCTCTCCTGTGTACCCCGTTCTGGACACAAGCGCCCGAACACTGCCGACCGCTGCTTCATCCCTGAAGGTAAACGGCTTTAGCGCGGCAAGATCAATGTCTGTCACATGTTTTAAAATCTGTGCGGCTTTCGGTCCTTGAAGCGCGAGCAATGAGATCTCGTCAGACAAGTTTTTGACCGAAACATCGCCCTCGGCATGCCGGTTCAGCCAATCGATATCCTTGTCGATATTGGCTGCGTTGATAACCAGCAGATAGCGGCTGTGCCCTCTTTTATAAACCAAAAGATCATCAATCGTCCCGCCGTTTTCATAACACATTGCCGTATACTGTGCACCGCCTTCCGCCAAGGCGGAAACATCATTGGTCAAAAGTTTCTGCAAAAACGGAAGGCTGTCGCTTCCAGAAACCTCGACTTCCCCCATATGCGAAACGTCAAACAGTCCAGCATTTGTCCTAACCGCTTCATGCTCTTCTTTAATCGATGAAAACTGAACAGGCAGCTCCCAGCCGCCAAAATCAATCGTCTTCCCGCCATATTCTTTATAAAGATCAAATAAAGGCGTTCGTTTAAGCATTCTGCTTCCCCCTTTGTTTTTCAAACTAGAAACAAGTTTGCCAATCATCAGAAAACGCGAAAGATTCCGTCACCATTTTTTAAAAAGTTTGTCGCTTTGACAGCACGAAAAAGGACAGAGAACCCCCTTTGACAATTCGAAGGTTCTCTGTCCTGGCACCTGAAAGTTTACTTTGCGTAAAAGCAAAGATGTCCCCTTTGGCGGTTTGTTAAACATGATTATGATACAAACTCTCTCCAGAGTTGCGTCAAGCAAGAGTTCTTTTGCCTGAGAGATTCACTATTTCTCTAGTTTGCTCCTTCGGCGCCGTGGTAAGGTCTCCCCTATCGGTCTCTCCCCTTGCTGTCATTCGCTCATATTCATTTCTTATCATGGACATACTAAATAAAGCTTACGATTTTTTCACTGATGATCTACAAATATCCTACCATCATCAAAGCGTTTGGGCAATAGAAAAAATCGTTAACATTCAATTATTTTACGATCGAAATGTTCGTCTTTTATTGATTTCTGTATAAAATCAGCTTCATTCACACAAGATTCCCTTAAAAAAGAGAACATTTTATTTGATTTATGATAGAGGAAAGGCGGCGTTATGATGAGACCAGACATTCATTTTGACAATGAGTGGCCAGAACAGTTCAAAAAACACCTTGATAAGGACGGACCATGGGCGAATTGGGAGCTTTACAAACTTTCCTGTGAGGTGCAAAAAAGGCTGGCGATTCCAACCTTTGAAGGACTGCAGGCTCCGTTTCACCTGCCTGATTTCACCCCGCTTCCCCACCAGCTCGAAGTCGCGCAGAAAGTGGTCGAGCAGATGAACGGAAAAGCCATTTTAGCCGATGAAGTGGGTCTCGGGAAGACCGTAGAAGCCGGGCTGATTTTAAAAGAATACATGATTCGCGGGCTGGCGAAGAAAATTTTAATTCTCGTGCCTGCCTCCCTTGTATCCCAATGGGTGAAAGAGCTGCGCGAAAAGTTCTTAATCTCGGCTGTCGAACAGAAAAAAAGCTATGTATGGGAGCAGTGTGACGTTGTCGTCTCCTCTCTCGATACAGCCAAAAGATCGCCGCACAGGGAAACCGTTTTATCCATTCAATATGATGTGGTGATCATTGATGAAGCTCACAAACTGAAAAACAATAAAACCAAAAACTACGAGTTCGTCCGCAATTTAAAGAAAAAATATTGCCTGATGCTCACGGCTACACCTATCCAAAACAAGATTGACGAGATATTCAACCTCGTCTCCTTATTAAAGCCCGGGCATCTGGGCAATGAAAGCAATTTTAACAAAGATTATTCAAAACAAATCAATTCAGCGGAAACGCATGAACGCTTGAAATCCCTGGTCAATAAAGTCATGATCAGGAACAGGCGGCAGGATACGGGCATCACCTGGACAAAACGCCACGTCGAAACCGTGCCCATTTCTTTTTCACCGACTGAACAGGCTTTATATGATGAGATTAGAAAACTGAAAAAAGATCATCTCCATTCATCAAGCATGTTTTCGATTATGACATTGGAGCGCGAATGCTGTTCAAGCAGAGAGGCCGTCTACATGACGCTGAAAAACATGCTTGACCGGAAAGACCGCGAAGCCCCCGTTATCGGAGAAGCTGTGATTCATCATCTGATCGGCAAGGTAAATGAAGTGGCGCAAAATTCAAAAGCAATGAAAGTCGTCGAACTGATTCAAGAACTCAATGACAAAGTCATTATTTTTACAGAGTACAGAGCCACGCAAATTTACTTGCAATGGTTTCTCCAGCAAAACGGCATCAGCTCTGTTCCGTTTAGAGGCGGTTTTAAAAGAGGAAAGAAAGACTGGATGAAAGACTTATTCCGCGGCAAAGTTCAGGTTCTGATCGCGACCGAAGCTGGCGGTGAAGGGATCAACCTTCAATTCTGCAACAAAATCATCAATTATGACCTCCCGTGGAATCCGATGCGTCTTGAACAGAGGATCGGACGGATTCACCGCCTCGGCCAGGAACGGGACGTGTACATTTACAATATGGCGACAAAGCATACGGTTGAGGAACATATTTTAAAACTGCTCTATGAAAAAATTCATTTGTTCGAAAAAGTAGTCGGTGATTTAGATGATATTTTAACAAAAATAGAGGTCGGAAATTTCGAAGAGCATCTGCATGACATCCTTTTTTATTCGGCTACGGACGAAGAAATGAAAATCAAAATGGAAAACCTGACATCATTCATTTCCTATGGGAATGACGCCGTTTCAAACCACAAACAGATTGGAGGCTAACATATGCGGCAGGAAGAAATACACCGGTTTCTGGAACGCTTTTTCACAGCAAACGGCTGCACCATCACAGACAAAAGCGCCGGCCATTTAACCGTGCAGCTGACGGCTGAAGTCGATAAGCAAATCATGAACAGGCCATTTTACTGGCATTGGCTTGAAAAGACGGGCGGCGAGCCGAATCCGATGAAAATCACCCTGATTACGGATGAAGATCAGGCTCCGGCTGATACAGAAGGTGAATTTATTCATTTTGGCTCTCCAAGACTTTTTCAAATGTTTCAGGCTGTTAAAAAGAACGGCAAATTTATTCGCCTGTATGAAAAAATCTGTTCACAAGGGGCGCACATTCCCCTTGAACCATGGCTCGGCATAAATGTGACCATCTCCTATCAGTCTGACAAGAAAAAAGATAAGCTGCTGTCTCTCGGCCTCCATCTTATCAGCGGACAGCTCATAGAGGGGTTTCAAGAGCAAATGGAGGCCCAGCCGCTTTCTTCGCAAATATCCGACTACTGCTACACCATGTCGCCTTTGATCAAACCGGAAAGCGGCATCAAACGTCTTGAGCGGTATATCGAACAGTCCGCCAGAAATGAACCGCTTGATTGGGCGGAAGCTTCCATTAAAAGATGGAAAAATGACCTTGCGCTGCTGAATCAATTTTATGAAGAAACAGAAGAAAAACCGGAAGAATATGAAATTGAGAAAAAAGCGCTCCAAGCGCTTTACGAGCCAAAAATCGAAATTAAGGTTGAAAACGGAGGATTATTTTATTTACAGAAAAAAATCTCAGGATAATTCTTCCGATTCGACACCGTTCTTGTTTTTATTCATGAAGAGGAGCTTATAATAGAACTACGGAGACAAGGAAAACTTTCGTAACATGAATTGGACAAGGATGGAAAAGTGTTGAGTCTTGAGATTTATCTTTGTTTATCACAGCACGGTTGACTGAAATACATAATCAAGTATTTTGGGAGGGGAAATGTATGAATAAAGATAAAAATGAGAAAGAAGAATTGGATGAAGAGTGGGCTGAGCTGATAAAAAACGCCCTGAAGGAAGGTATTAGTCCAGATGAAATACGATTTTTTCTCAATTTAGGAAAGAAGTCTTCCAAAGCTTCCACATCAATTGAAAGAAGTCATTCAATAAATCCTTTCTGAATGTGCTATAATATCGAAAGGAAGGTGATGACATTGATTGGCCAGCGTATTAAACAATATCGAAAAGAAAAAGGCTACTCACTATCTGAACTAGCTGAAAAGGCTGGGGTAGCGAAGTCTTATTTAAGTTCTATAGAAAGAAACTTACAAACAAACCCCTCCATTCAATTTCTAGAAAAAGTCTCCGCAGTTCTGGACGTCTCGGTTCATACCCTGCTTGATGAAAAAGATGAAACCGAATACGATGGTCAATTAGATAGTGAATGGGAAAATCTAGTACGTGATGCTATGGCTTCAGGGGTTTCTAAAAAACAATTTCGAGAATTTTTAGATTATCAAAAATGGAAGAAAAGACAGGAAAAGGAGTAAGGGGCCGCATATCTTACTCCCTTTGGTATTTTTTAAGCGGATACAGCGCCAATTCCTTATGAATGACATAAAAAAAAACGGATCTGAAAGATCCGTTTTTTCTGCTTTCCTCTTATTTATCTTCACTGTGAGCTCTTTCGTTCTCTTTAACATATCCGTTTTCATCAGCATGTTTTTTGCCGTCGATTGTTAAGCCGTTCCATTGAGTGGCTTCAAATGAGAAGTCAAGCTCTACAGAGTCTCCTTGGTATTTGTTTTGAAGCATTTTGCCGCTGCTGTCTGTTGTTGTATCATTGACAAATTCAATGACCATTTCCACTTTGTCAAAATCAAATGGATCTTTAGGAACTCCATCATATTCTGGCGCAGTTTTTCCGTTGATTGTCGCCACATTGATTTTGCCGTTGTCATGCAAGAAGCCCGGCTCAATTAATTTTTTGACTTTTTCATATGCAGCTTTGTCTTTTTTCGCAGACATATTGTACAGGTCATAGAGGTTTGCGGAATCTAAAATGATGTTTTTAGGATAGCCGTTTCCGCCTTCAACCCCGACTGTCAGCAGGCTGACTTTAAATTGTTTCAGGAAGTCTTCAGCAGAGTTTTTCCCGCCGTTTTTCGCTTTTGCATCAACGAAATTGCTGTATCCAAGCTGCATCAGCACCTCTTTAATAGCTAGCGAGCCGTCGTTTTTAAATTCAAATTCTTTTTTGAATTTATCACCCGGTTTTAAGTTAGACAAGCTGACTCTTGCAGATGTATCTTTAGCATTTAAGTCAAGCGTCCCTGCTGCATATGTTGCTTGAGTTGTTTCAATATCATTGAACGCAGCCCAAGTTCCTCCTCCTACTAATGCCAATCCCAGCGCAGCAGACGCAACGCCCAATCCGATTTTTTTCTTTGTACCCATTGATAACTCCTCCTTTTATAATAAGAAAACTGCTATATATGGAACCTGAATATCAGGTTGCCAACGAAGATTACATGGAGACTGATTGATCTTTTCCGGCGGCTTCGATCGCTTTTGCTTTTTGATCTATTTCTCGCAAAGCCGCTGACACAGTAATGACTGCGTAAAGAATCAACAAGAGTCCAGGCACGATTAACAAGATGGCCGTGCCGATAGGTTTACTTGCAAAATCCAGCAAATATCCGGCATACGGAACCGTAATTCCCGAATATTCAGCTACTACATTTTCCGCCAAAACAGGATCGGAATCAGGGTTTTGATTGTTGTCACCCTTTGTTTTAAACATAAGATTTGATTTATTTTTTGTTATACCGATAATTCGGTGGGTAACCATTGTGTCTTGGTCTTGCATGAATGTAATGATATCTCCCTTTTTCAAATTCTCGGGATTTTTCATTTTTTGAACGGCGATTACAGAACCTGTCTGAAACTCCGGTTCCATCGATCCGGATAAAACAGTTTTCAATTGATAGCCAAACAGCTGCGGCTCTCCGCCGGACGACTTTGTTGAAATTACGACGATGATCGCCGCGATGATCAGCGTGAAAATAATCACATACAAGAAATTGCTGACCCATTTCATCACTTTTTTCATGACGCTTCCCCGCTTTCCAATGAATGTTCTTCTTTACTTTTTTCTTCATTTACGGAACGACTCTCGTCTGTCGTTTCTTTTTGTATTTTTTGTTCTTGTTCAGACTCTTGCGGTGCTTGTGTTTGTTCTTTTTGTTTTGGCTGTGAAGAAGCTTTTTTAGGAGGCTTTGGCGTTTCTTCCTTGCAATCTTGAAGTTCCATTACCTTTGACCAAATGACGGACTTTCCACGTTTATAATCTGGATGGCCTTCAGGTTTGATCAATTTAAAGGCATATAATCCTCCCTTTACTGCACGTTTTGACTCTATCCTGTACTCACGGCCTGTGCCCTCTTTTGAAACCGCGCCTTTGTCTATGACAACTCCATCTTTAAGCGGCTTTGCGGAATTCTCTATTTTATGCAGTTCCCAGTTCCAGTCGGAGCTGGTTATTTTTTGACCGCGATTTTTAAATTCTGCAAATAAGGTTAAAGGTGCACATACCGTTCCTTTCGTCTTTGTCTGTTTTTGAAGCTTCAGATCGCTTCCGTCCCACTGTTTGTCATCCGGATGATCGAATACTGCAGACGCTTTCATTGGCATGCTGTATTTTTCCACATCATGAAAGGATGCGGTTGTATGTTGATTCAGCTGACTAGCCAAACCAATCAAAAGGTAAATGATCAACATCATTTGAAAACCGATGACTGTTTTTTTGTCTCTTTTTCGGCATCTCCTAGTTCGAGATAATCGGATCATGACTACCCTCCTAGTGAGTCTGAAGTGGCTTTCGTTCGTTTTAAAGAACTTTATAGTTAGAGTATAAAGAACAAGAGGAAGGTTGAAAACTGTCAAAAAAGTCGATTGAGTTCGTTTTATAGAACATTATCGTTTAATTCCTCAAAAAACCTCTCAAATTCTCATCTTTTTGAAAACTTTGAAGTTCTTTATAGTGTACAAATTTCTTCTTATTTTTTGTATAAATCGTGTTGACAAGGAAAAAAATAGTGAAGAAAGGATGATGACCCATGCTGAAAAACATCATGTTATGCTTTTTTTTGCTATCTGCAGGGTTCGGACCGCTGAATGCTCATGCAACAGCTCATGAAACATCCCGCATGTCAAAATGGGAAGAGAGGGCTGTTGAGGAAGCGAAAAAACGGTATCCGACAGCCGAAGTGCTCCTCACAAAAAAAGTATGGGATCGAAAACGCACAGACGAAGCAGTCAAACAATATCACGTGACTCTTAGCGAAGGAAATAAACACTTTGGAGTTTTTGTCACCATCTCATATGAACCCACAACACATAAAGTGAATAAAGTGGTAGTCGTTGAAGAATATAAATAAACCGCTTTGCGATGCAAAGCGGTTTAGATTGTTTGGCAAAATCCTAAAACGGTTTAAGTTTTAGGGTTTTGTCATCTTTTCAGTGTGACCTTAAAACCCTTGGATTTTAGGGAGTGATCGGAGCGGATTTTCTCACGGCGGCGTTCAGGCAGGACGACTGGAGCGATTTATCCGCCGTTCCTTCCTTGGACAGGAGCACCGACACGCAGACCTGACAACGAATACGAGGTTTTGTCTACACACTGAATGCAGAAAATCCACGTTCTTACCTGACTAAGTTGATCTCTTGATCGGGCTGCTGCCTTATTTATGGCGCTTGAATAACATAGCACAGCCGATCGGAATTATGCCGAACCATCGATAAACCCTTGACGAGGGCTTAGACTCTTTTCTCTTCTCTTTCATTTCTCTTCTTTCATGTTTTGGTGTGTCCATATACTTAACTAGCTGTTCGGTCATATATTTTACGTAATCGTTCGTTTTCATCAGATCACCTCATCATTCCTATATGATGAAGTGTTGTCCCACGGCCTTTTTTTTATACATTCTTCATCTTACACCCAAGATGTTAATACTCCTTCCAATGAGTGATTTTCTTTTCCGACAGATGAAATTGAAATTCGGCGCTTCTCATTGCTCCAGGTGTCGTCTTTACCGTTATTTTCACATCCTTCATCTGCTTATCAGCAGTAGTTGAAACAGCATATGTTACCACTCCATATGCCGTTTTCACCTCTCCTTCCGTGTCTTCTTGAATATGCCTGATGGAATAGAGAATTCCATTTTGCAGGAGATTTTGCTGAGTATAAAACTCTTTTGTTTGTTTGGCAAAGCCTTGCTTGATCATAAAGGAGACAGCCGAATGACCAGCACACAGCATGCAGACAGCAGCCATAAAAACTACTGCGGGATAAATAAACCCTTTTGAATTGTTCACATGAACCACCCTTAAGCTGAATGATAGATTGGAAATGCTGCATGATATGTCTTATTGCTGAGACTAACAGCTTCAATCATCAATTGATGATCTTGTATCTTAAACGTGACATGTTTGACATGCTGCAAAATCGGCACATGACCTTTAGAATTGACCCTTTTTCGAAGGGTTGTTTGATATTGTTCATAGCGGACCGTTTCACCCTTTGAGTTCGTCATCTCCAGCGCATGATGGCCATTTGCTGCTTTTATATCAAGGGCATTTCTGCATTCCTTTAAAATCTGCTCTGCCGTTATGGTCCATTCCTGCGGATGAATGTCTGTTTCTTTTCTTTCCTGAGATAAAAACAGATGAAAAATCGATGCCATTGTCCCCGCAATAAACATATAAACCGTTAATGCGGCTAAAACATTAAGAAGGGTAAAGCCCTTTTGTCTGCAAAATCGAGAGACAGTGCTTTTGTTCTTTTCCAGGCTTGATGGAAATACAGACTTTATAGTCATCTCCTTTCTCCTTCCATTCTATATAGTAGGCGGTTCCCTGATAAACCGCGGTTTCCTGCGGCTGAAAGGAACCGGTCAGCGTATAGCGGCTGATCTGTTCATCCAATAGGCGGTATGCCTCTTCCTCTTTTCTTGCCATTTCATTTTTTAATGCGAGCTGATGGAACATCGGAATAAACAAAACGGTGATCATCGTCCATATTCCGAGTGCGGAAACCGTTTCAATTGTCGTAAAGCCTTTATTTCTTTTGAACATTGATTTTTCCGCTCCCTAAATAAACCGTCAGTTGAAAAGAGGCACAAGGCGTATCAATCACTATTTTTCCTCCTTGATTCGGAACTCCGTTCGGACTGTATGTTAAATGTTGTCTCAATGTCGATTCCTTTATGGCGATTTTATGATCATAAGTTCTGACAAGATAAGGATCTGCCTTTTCGTCCGCGGGCATAATGGCGTACTTGAAACGGTCGAAATCAAGATGCACCTTCACCTTTGCATTTTGAGCAAGAGCAGTCTGCTGGGCATAAAGCAAATCCTCTTCAAGCTGGGAAACAAAGTGTTGAACGACTCTTTTTTCATAAATGGGAGGCAGTCCGGAAAACAAAGTGATCATCATAATTGAACTGATCATTAAAACGGTTAAGCTTTCAAGAAGGGTAAACCCTTTATGATCTATCGCCATTACTCAGTCTGCGCCCTGCCATTTGAAACCACAATGGCTTTCCCGTTGGGACATGTTGAATTCTTCTTGATATATCCTTCTGATTCAAGATCTCCGATACTCGGCGTTTGACCGTCATGATCCATCTGATAAGCCGTGATTTGCGCTTGAATCATATTTTTCAAGCCTTCACAGCCTTTCTTTTGAATACTTTGATTATGCTTTGTGACATTTGGGATGGTAATCAGTAGCAAGATGGATATGACAAGCATGACGACAAGCATTTCAATTAATGTAAATCCCTTTTCATTCAATTTGCCGACCTCCTTTATAATTGATTCATCATTTGATACATTGGCAAAAGCATAGACAGATAAAGAATTAAAATCATGGCCGCGGTAAACCCGTAAATCAGCGGCTGAATGATGCCCGTCCACTGTTCAGCCCTTTTTTCCAGCCGGCCGATCAAAAATTGGCTGTATGAATACAGCTCTCTGTGAAGCTGACCGTTTAACTGGCCGTGAGCGATCGCTTTTGACAGATCTCTTTCATAAAACGGACGCCCTTTTAAAATTTCATCGATCGCTTCCCCTTGTTTAAGTCTCTTGATAAAACATTTTGCTTCCTTTTGATAAAACGGCAAAAAGGGCTGGCTTTCAAACGCTTTTAGACTTTCGTATATCGATAAGCCCGATTTTAGAAGATTGCTCAGCTGAAGCGATAAAAAGTAGCTGTTAAATAATTTGAGGATTCTGCCCAACAGGGGAATTCTGATGAAAAAAAGCATTCGGGCTTCAGGAGATTGCTTTCGTAAGCGGAACAAATAGTACGCAGCCGCAGCCATAAACATGAGCAGCATCATAATAAACAAAAACGTGAAGCTGTCGAAAAGTGAAAGTATAGATGCTGTCAGAAAGGGTGTTTCTATATTCATGGAGTCGTAAATCGCGGAAAATTGCGGAACAATAGCAGCTTTCAAAATATAAGCAATAATACAGACTGTCATAATTAAGAATAACGGATACTTCGCAGCCTTCTTGATTTTTTCGGCCTGATCGATTTTGCGTTGAAGCAGCTCTCCGCTTTGGCTGAAAGAAAAGGCCAGATTCCCATGCTGTTCGGCAAAATAAATGATGCTGACGGCATCTTTATGAAACGAAATCAGATTCATCACTTGAAAAACCGGGTACCCTTCAGTCAGTTTTCGCATCCCGAATGATATGTCCGCTCTTTGTTTTTTGTTCAATTGCAGTTCTAACATTTTTAAAGCGTCCAGAAGCGTATAACCACTTACCATCATCTTACCAAGCTTTTCGAGAAGCTCCGCCTGTTCCCGGACAGGCCACCTGTTTTTAATCTGTCTCATCATAAACCCAGCGTTCATAGGCTTCCGACGGCAGATAGCCGAGCGCTATACCTTTTCTGATCAGCAATTTCAAGGTTTCTGTACGGCTGATGACATATTCGCCCCTCGCCTCTTTCACACAAAGCTGGAGGCTCTTCCCATACAGAAGCTCAAAGATGCTTGCTCTTCTCACAGACCTTGACAGCCTGCAATATAAGGAGCACCTGTCTCCGCAAAAAGGACAGGTTAGCCCGACTAGACGCTGAGCGCTGACAGCGATTAGTGTCTGCTCGATTTCAGTTATATCAATGCCAAGCTCAAGCAGTCTGTAAATCGCCCCTTTTGCATTTTTCGCATGCATGCTCGATAATACGAGATGTCCTGTCAGCGCGGCTCTTACTGCGATTTTGGCTGTTTCGGCATCGCGGATTTCCCCCAAAATGATCATATCAGGATCATGGCGGAGCACGGCCTTTAAACCTGCCGAATAAGTCATGCCCGCTTTTTCATTCACCTGTACCTGCAAAACATTTTCGCTGCGTGATTCAACCGGATCTTCCAGAGTAATAATATTTCGGTTAAAATGCCGCTTCGCATATTCAATCAACGAATATAGGGTCGTCGTTTTTCCTGATCCGGTCGGACCAGTGAAGATCATCAGGCCGTGGGAATGTTTCAGGAAAGACAGCAGCTTAGCCGTTGCGCTCGGAAACAATGACAGCTTTGCGAGCGGCTGGGTGCTTGTCTGCGAAAGAATGCGGATCACCAAGCTTTCTTCATGTATGGTTGGCAAAGTGGACATTCTTAAATGAACCGGCCTATTTTTGACATACAGGGTTAACGCACCGCTTTGCGGCTGCCTTCGTTCACCAATATCCATGGAAGATAGAAATTTAAAGTGAGAAATGAGCCGCGCACACTCATTTCTCGTCACACTGTGCTTTCTAAATAATTCATCATCAATTCTGAAACGTATCACCGCGTCATTTTCTCCCGGAACAATATGAATATCCGACGCATTCATCATACATGCCTCTTCAATGAGCTTCCCGCTTAATGATTCAATCGTGTACAAAATCCTTGCGCCTCCTTTCTAATCGCAGTTTAAACGAAAAGCACCAGAGGCCTCAAATGATCAAAAAGCGAAAATCGGGTTGATGACAAGGAAAAAAATAATTTTTATACGGTGGAATCTGCTATTTTGCAGAGCTTTCCGCACTCATTTTAAAAAAACGTCTCATCAAATCATACTTTTACCGACTTTGTTTTCATTTTCAGGCAGACCATCCTCTTCCCTGATACAGAAACCTTTATTGCGAAGAGCTTTCGCAAGACTCTGTTCCGTTTTAATATGTGAAAAATCGACGCCGAGCTTAACGACCGTCTGGGCGATTTCCGGACCGATGCCGGAAACAATCGTTTCAATGCCTAAGAGTTTTGTGCTGTCAACGACCTTGAATAATTGATAGGCAACCATCGTGTCGACAAGCGGCACACCCGAAATGTCAATAAACAGATGGGACAGGCGGAGTTCTGCACATTGACCGAGAGCCGATTCGATAATGACTCTTGCCCGATGTGTATCAATTTCTCCAATAAGCGGCAGAACACCGATATGTGTCGATATTGGAATGACCGGAGCGCTTAATTCATGAATCATTTCCTTTTGGGCTTTCAGCTGGCTTGTCGTCGTCTGATCATATTCCGCAATAAATTGTTCAACGATTTCATCAATGATCAAGTGAAGACGTCTATTCCAAGCCAAAATATTTTTTTTTGAACAGCCGGGTTCATATTCATTTGAAAACGCCTCGATTTCATCCATCAATAGACTGCGGAAAATTTTAAATCCTTTTATGCTTTCAATGACGGAAATTTGGTTCACCGCCCTGTCATGGGCCATTTCCTTCGTACATCCTACAGCTTCTTCCCAATCATTCGTCGATTTTCTTTCGGTTAGTATATTCAAAACCGCATGAATAAAATTGTGATATTGCTTTGCAGTGCTTTCTTTTTCAGCCTTTGTTTGGGACAGCCATTCATCCGCCATCTTGTCCGTCTGTTTCATCAGATAATCATAAAGGGCTGAATTTTCGCTTTCCATGCCAATCCTCCTCATTGAATTGCTTCTAACACGGGCTTGTACAGCGGGCATTTAAGGTTGAATTTGTTTTCATACATATGTATAAAACAAAACATATTGCCAAAACTAGTCCTATCATGCGTTGGGCTATAGCCAAGCGGTAAGGCAACGGACTTTGACTCCGTGACGCGCTGGTTCGAATCCAGCTAGCCCAGTCTTTCCAGGCGAAAAAACGAAGATATGCTGCTGAAATGTCCTTTCAGCAATCTTCGTTTTTTTCATGAAACAGATCGATGCAGCGTGTTTTTCTTTAATTTTAACAGCTCGGCCGGATGATATCCGACAACCAGCTTTTCCCCATTAACAATAATTGGCCGTCTCAGCAGTTTCGGCTTTTGAATTAATAGCTCCAATACTTCGCTTACCTTTAATTCTTCAATATTCAGATTAAGCTGTTTAAATGCCTGGCTCCTTGTCGCCAATATTTCATCAATACCTTCAGTCGTGAGCGACAAAATATGTTTTAGTTCTTCTTGACTTGGTGTCTCTCTGAATAAATGGCGCTCAGTAAATTCAACCTGATTTGCTTTCAGCCAATGTTTTGTTTTCCGGCAAGATGTACAGCTTGGGTATGAATAAAAAATCAGCTCTTCCATATGTTATTGCTCCTCCTTTGATTGATCTGCCTTTGTCTTTGTTATGTGTAGTACCCGTGATCTTTTTTCATTAAACACGATCTGAATTATTTTTCGATCCTCGATTCCATCACAAAATTGAAAAAAATGAATTGATTTTCCCAAAATGAAAATGTTTACATTTTAAGATAAATTGATTTATAATAGAGGCAAAGGGGCTTTTGGGAGGGATATCAATGAATCGCATGTTCCGCGTATTAGGTTTCTGGACAGGTATCTTTGCGGTCATGTTTTATTTAGGAAATATGAAAGATGCATCATTGCTGTTTTTCGGTCAAACGGTGTTCTTCGTTTTCTTGTCGTATCTCAACTTGACTGAACGGATGTATATTTATATTTTCGGGGCATACTTGACTGTCTTTTTTGCTGCTTTTACATACTATTCTGTTTTTATTATGGTTCCCGGTCAAGGCGGCCATTAAGAAAAAGAGACGATCCTCTTGGATACGTCTCTTTTTTTTGGCTAGATGGTGAATCCGTTGATAAACGGATTTTGTTCCTGTTCTGTCGCAATATCTGTCTCAGGACCGTGCCCGCTTAGCACAAGCGTTTCTTCAGGGAGCGAGAGAAGCTTATTATGAATGCTGTCAAGCAAAACCTCGTGATTTCCTCCAGGCAGATCTGTACGGCCGATGCCCCCTTTAAACAAAACATCTCCGGAGATGATCAGCTGTTCTTCTTCCGCATAATAAGAAATGCTTCCCGGGGAATGGCCCGGCGTGAAGAAAACGCGGAGTTTAAATGAACCGATCTTAAGCTCCTGTTCCTCTTCGATGAGATGATCGGCTTTCTCCGCTGTGATCGGCTGCCCCGTCAACAGAGCTGAACCGTTTAATGATGGATCTTGCAGCCAGTCAGCTTCATTTTTATGTACATATACAGGAATACCCCATTCTTTTCTTACCTTGTCCACCGCTCCGATATGGTCAAAGTGAGCGTGCGTCAGAAGGACAGCAAGCGGTTTAAGTCCTTTTTCTTTTATGTATCCGTTTAATTTGCCTGCTTCACTGCCAGGATCAAATATTAGGCATGTGCCATCGTCATCTGCTAAGATATACGCATTTGTTTGAATAGGCCCTAAGGGCATTCTTCTCCACTTCATTCTTTTCACCTCGAAATGATCTGTCTTTGTTCCATTATGAAGGTTTTGTGAGAAACTTTCAATCAATCAGGTTGCCCTCGACAAAAGGGATGAAAACGGTTAAAATGAAATTGGAAATAAACTGCAGGGGATCCAAACGAAGGGGGTTTATATTGATGTTGCTTGTGATCATTTTCGGCCTTGTCACAATATTATCTGCTTTTGGGGTTCTTCGTTCGCTTAAACAAATCAATCTTCTTGGGATATTGTTTGGCGGAGCGGCTTTTATCGTCTTCGGCTGGTTTACAGTCATGACGATCATAAACAGCGGGTACCCGACAGCGCACTAAGCGGCCTTCCCTTATGGACAGCCTTGTTCCGTCATTTCCGGAACAAGGCTGTTTTCTTATTGATTCAAATGGTGTTGAACGCTTGAAAGCTTTCCTTCCATCGTCGTTTTCTTATCGCGTCTGTCATCGATTCTGATGTTTGTCGCCACTCTGTGGATGCCCTTTTGAAAAGGCGCTTCGTGAATCGTTTGAATCACCTGAAATAAATCGCTTAATTCCCCTTCAATTAGAGTATTCATCGGTGTCAGCCGGTATTTGATTTTTCCTTCTTTTTCAAATCCCTCTAAGATCGTTTGAATGTCCGCAACATAGGCGCTGACGCTCGGAGTTTCTGTTCCTATCGGTATAATGGTTACATCTGCTATTGCCACTGTTTCATACTCCTCTCTATTCCTTGATCACAAGGGGCTCGGATTTTTTCGAGCCGAGTGATATAATTTCATTTTGCGTATAGCCGTACAATGCATATTCCCCGTCAGGAGATATTGTAATCGGAAGCATTTCTGCATGTTTACGAATGACCTGCCGTTCCCCCGACCTGAGATTGATGGCAATCAGATCAAACAGAGAGCTGGATTCACTCGGCTGATATGTGTAAAACAATTCATTTTTGTCATCATAGCTGTATTCCGCCGGAGAAAGACTTGAATATTGCGAGAACAGCGGAAGCGTGAAAGACAGCCGCTTTTTCGAAGAAGACACATCTGAAAATATGTAAGTGCCGTTCCCGCTGTCTGCTGATGAAGTGACGATCATCCGCAGATTTTTGAAAACGTCGAGCAGTATGGCATCATCGGCGACTTTCTTTTCCCGTCCGGCGTTTATGTCATTGGAATAAACAGGAGCCGGCTTCTCCCGGTCCTGGTTATTCCATTTGATATATTCGAAAGAGCTTGAGGATGTCCAGTGAATAAATGCCGCCTGAGCGACGTCCTTTTCCGTTTTATCTTCTTTTGCATTGATCAAAAATGAATCAAAATTCCAATCTTTCGTAAATGCTGTCACATATAAAAGATAAGGATCGTACTCATTCCAGTCGACTTGTAGTTCATGGCTGTGAAACCTTTTTTCAAACAGCTGTTCACCCTGCAAATTTATCAACATCAATTTGATTTCAGAGTCATTTCCCATGGTTTGGATGAGAATCATGCCTTTTTCCCTGTTCAATTCCGCAGATATCAGCCTGTCATCCGTTTTGTAAATCGTTTCGCCCGCCCCTTTAAATATATCATATGATCTTACTTCACTTCCTGCAATCGGATCTGTTCTTGTATATAAAATCGTTTCATTATCAAGCCAACCCGCCGTCTCATCAAATCGCCGGTCATTGAGCGCTATAATCTTTTTTTCATGAACTTCTCCATCGCTTTTCCGCTTTCCTTCGGACTCATCCTGAAAAATGCTTTCTGAGCCGCCCTTGTGTAAAGGAGCACAGGCAGCTGTTAACCCCATCATCACAGCGGCAATGATCCATAATGAAACTCTCAAACCGGCCATTCTCCCTCCATAAATGATTGGCTGTCTAACTTTACGATCTGCAGAGCAAAAAGTTTCAGCTCTCAAAAAAACAGGATGCCCAAAGTATTCCTCTGCTTTTACAATATATATCGTCAAATTGGCTCAGCGGTAAAGGGTTTTTTCCCTTTCCAAGTTCAACTGTATACCCTTCTTTTTGATAAAAATGAATGAACCAATCTCTAAAACCGGCATAGCTGTCAATAAATCTGACTCCCTTATATCCGCTGAGACGCTCAAATGTTTGAATCACCTTGCTAGATTCAGGGGGCTCAAGTCCTTTATACCCCCAATAAATTTCCTCTCCCTGTGTATGAAGAGCTACAAGACGATCAGGCGGCTGGCTGGCTATTAAGTCCCTCATGACAATCGCCTCCGGCTCGGTCAACGGTTCATCTCCGGGGTAGTCCCGATATGATGGTGATTTAGGGGGTTTACGCCGTTTTTCTATTTCCCAATCAGACGGAAACTGATTGTTTAAATCAACTCCGTTAATATTGGCTTTCCACTCTTTAAAATCGGGCTGATGCTCATTCATTTCATCGAACGCATCACGCTCTATGCCAAGATGTTCGGGGCCGAGCAAAACAAGGTCAACCCCATCAGGATTAACGAGCGGAACGACTGAAAGCTTCGTTTGGCGAAAAAGCTCGGGCGGCGAAAAACCTAAAACATGCTGGCCGGTACATAAAAACAGACAATATTCTTTAAGCCACTTCATGAGCACTGATGTGGTAATCCATTCATTGGCATGAAAAGAAGCATTGATATGGGTTGTTTTTTCAGCGTCTTCTGCACCAAGGCACAGTTCATAAATAGGCTGACCTAATGCAGAGCGGCCAAGGATGTGAGAAGTGACAAACGGAAAGCATTCCGTTAACTTTTCGATTTCATTTTTCAGCGCTGCTGAATCATAAACAATCGTCTCTGTCAGCCATTGTTCTTCATCAAGCCTTGGCCGTTCATTCACCAATAATTCCAGTTGTTCATATGTTTCTGCTGGTGGAGCATCTTTTCCTGCTTGCTGATTCACTCCCGGAAAATAAAATTCGTCTAATGATGCGCCAAGGTTTGCGCTGATTAAGAGCTGTTCGGGTATGTTCAGGATGTCAGACAGCCTTGACATGTTTTGTTTTAAATCCGGTTTTATTTTGATGAATGCCATCAATGATCCCTCCCACAATAGCATATGAAGCATGCTTGTTTAACTACTCTCCCCGTTTGCAACTAAAAAGCGTTTTTTATCAAAAGTGAGAGCGATTTCAAACATTGCAAAAAAAGCCTCCGCGTCATGCGGAAGCGTCAAAAATTAAAGGTTCTGTTTTTCAGTCTACTTCGTTAAACTTTCAGTGATAAACTTCAGCTGACCTTCTAATGAAATCGGATCAGAAAAATAGAAGGCTACCGGATCGATTTGATAGACATGATCATTTTTGACGGCACCAAGGTTTTTCCAGATGGAAGTGTCAAACACGCCTTCATCGTCTCCGCTTGATTCCCAAGGGCCTATAAAAATATAATCACCGGCGAATTCAGGCAGTTTTTCGATAGAAATGCTTGCATATCCGGGGCCTTTTTGCATGGCTTTTTCCTTTGTCAGCTTTGTAGCATTTAGTCCAAGGTCTTTATAGATGATGCTGCCGCCTCTTCCGAATTTATCACCGAAAACATAAATATCTTTGCCGTTTGTTTGCATAATGGAAACCGTTTTGTCCCCGACAGCTTTTTGAATGTTTGATTTTGCCGCGGCAATTTTTTTGTCCCACTCGTCCAGCCATTTTTCTGCTTTATCTTCCGTGCCTGTCATTTTTGCAAAGTCCTTCAGCTGTTCGATGTTGTCCAGCTTATCATATTTCAAAGCCACGGTCGGTGCAATTTTTTCAAGCTTGTCAATATCAGCCCCTTGAGTTGTCCAAACGACAATTAGATCGGGTTTTAATTTAATGATTTTTTCGGCGGAGGTACCCTCTCCAATGTTTTCAACGCCATCGGTTTTTCCTTTGAAGTACGGGTTTTGGAATACTCTATCAGGCGCACCAACGACATTAATGCCGAGTGTCTTGAAATAGCCGTAATAGCCGTCGGCCAAAACAACCACCCTTTTAGGATGCTTAGGGACTTTAACCGATCCGTTTTCAGCCTCGTATGTAATCGTCTCTTCCTGATTTGACTCAGAAGAAGATCCCTTGCTTTCTGATTTATTTCCGCATGCCGCCAATGCCGCAATCAATAATAAGACGAAAAAAGCAGCTCCGAATTTTTTGTATTGAAACGTCATCTTCCATACCTTCTTTCCGCGATAAATACGATAAAGAGAATCATTATCAATTATACCATGGCAATTCATGGATGGCACACTGTTTTTTTATATCTGCAGCGGTACAGACCGGATCATATATCAGATCATTATGAAACCACGTAATAAAAAAATAGGCCGGTTTCGGAAACCGTCCCATCAAAGCTGCCGCCCGTAAAGGCTGGAAGCTTTTTTATTCTTTTTCACTGTCCTTCTTTTGATCAGATGGCTTTTTTAATCGTTCACTGTCATAAAACCTCAACAAATCGCCGTAAATGATTTGGTCTGAGAACGAAAGCTCCTGTTTAGCCTTTTCAATGTACGGTTCACAGCTTTCTTTATCTTTCGAAGGCTGTCCAGTCGATTTATCATAGCATACACCGTCAGTGTATACTTTGTCTTTCGTGATAAAGCTGCCGTCACGGAGCACTGTGAACGCCGCTTTGTCTTTGGAAAACAGGTCATTTCCGAACTGAATCTGATCGCTTGAATCAATTCCAAGCAAGTTCAGCAGAGTCGGACGGATATCAATTTGGCCCCCGACCGTATCAATCGTTTTCGGATCTTTATCGGTTACTCCAGGAATGTGAATCACAAGCGGCACTTTTTGAAGCTGAACTTCCTCAAAAGGCGTCACTTCTCTTCCGAGGTACTGCCCCATTGCTTCATTGTGATTTTCGGAAATTCCATAATGATCACCGTATAAAACGATGATTGAATTATCATAAAGGCCGTCCTCTTTCAGCTTTTCAATAAAGCGCTTGAGTGCTTCATCCTGATAGCGGACAGTCGGGAAATATCTGTTTAACGTTCGGCTCTTTGAATCAAACTCGTCAATCATTTTGTCTTCTTCATCAAGTTCAAACGGAAAATGATTCGTCAAGGTAATGAGACGGGTGTAAAACGGTTGAGGCAGCTCTTTCATCAGCTTTGACGACTGCTCAAAAAATTCTTTGTCTTTTAATCCCCATCCTACGGAGTTTTCCTCATTTACGTCATATGAATTGATATCGTAAAATTTATCATACTTTAAAGTTTCATACATGATATCCCGATTCCAGAAACTTTTGTTGTTCGCATGGAAGATCGAAGAATAGTAGCCATGATTTTTTAATATTTCCGGCATCGCCGTATATTCATTTCCTGCATTCGTAAAGAAGACCGCTCCCCTTCCCAGCGGATAAAGAGAGTTATCGACGATGAATTCAGAATCGGCGGTTTTTCCTTGGCCTGTCTGATGGTAAAAATTTTCAAAATTGTAACTTTTCTTGATCAAGTCGTTCAAGTAAGGGGTGATTTCTTTACCGTTCAATTTTTGGTTGACGACAAAGCTTTGCGTGGATTCCAAAGAGACGAGAATGACATTGCGCCCTTTGGCAATTCCGTTCAAATCTTTGTTAGTGTCCGTCCGGTTCGCATCGACATAGTTTTCAATCTCTGTGAGACTGTTGCTGTCAGCGAGAGCGCGCTGGGCAGTCTGCTTTGACTGGATAAGGCCGTCATAGATGTGAAAGTTGTAAAGACTGATGTTCTTTACCAGCACTTCTCTGTCAAACGATCTCGTCAAAAGCTGCGGTCTTTCTGTCTCCGATATCCCTAAATTGAAAAAGAAAACAGCAGCGACAAATAGAAAATAAGCCGCTCGTTCTTTTCTTGTCGCCGTACGGCCGGTTTTATCCGTCTGGCGCTTGTACAGCCAAATCAAAATGGCAATGTCGACGGCGAGGAGCAGATCAGTGGGCATAAACAAAGAGTTGATGCTGCTCCCCAAATCACCCATATTATTCGTCTGGAACAGTACAGGAATCGTCAAGAAGTCGTTGTAAAAACGGTAGAAAACCATGTTTGCCAAGAGAACGAACGTCAGAACGATGCTTGTTCCAATGATAAACCGGTTTCTGTTTTTCTCTTTAAAAAACAGGCCGATTCCGAATACAAAAAGCAAAAAGCTTAAAGGGTTGATAAACAATATAAATTCCTGCATGAAATTTTCTATTTTAATATTGAAGCTGGTTTTGTAGACGACATACGTTTTCAGCCACATCAGCAATGTCGCAACTAGCAAAAATGAAATTTTCGATAAAAATGGCTTTCGCATTCCAAACCTCCCTATGCAGCAAGACACATGTTTCAGCAAATGTTATTTCCACATATTGTTTTTTTTAGAAAAATCGCTAAAATTACTAAACCATATCTTAACCTGTCTGTACAAAAAAATCAATCATTTTTAACAATTGTTTAAAAGTGTTAATAAAACGCCTTTTTAGACCCTTAAAAGCTTTATATAACAGGCTGCGCCTCACTTTTCAGCCATGCGTTTTTTGCAATCCATGCGCCCCCGATGACGCCCGCATCATTTCCGAGGGAAGCGATGACAATATCAGCAGCTTCTCCGGCTCTTGGGAATACATATTTTCCAAACGAATTTTCAACCTTTGAGCGAAGGATTTCGCCGGCTTTGGAGACGCCGCCGCCAATCACGATTTTGGAAGGGTTCAAAGAGCTCGCCAAATTGGCGAGGACAAGCCCCAAATGGTTTGTGACATATTCGACGACCTGCACTGCAGCCGGATCGTTTTGTTCAGCCGCTTGAAAGATATGGCGGGCCGTTAAGTCGGGGAATCCTGTCAAGACCGATTCACAGCCGCCGCCCTCGACTTTTTCTTTGGCGATTCTGACGATCCCGGTAGCTGATGCGATTGTTTCAATACAGCCTGTTTTGCCGCAGTTGCATGGCGCTCCGCCTTCGGCAACCGAACAGATGTGGCCGATTTCTCCGCCCGCTCCGTTTTTTCCGTGGACAATTTCACCGTTTACAATAATACCGCCGCCGACTCCGGTTCCCAAAGTGACGAGGAACAAGTCTTTTGCGCCGTCTCCGGCCCCTTTCCACATTTCGCCGAGAGCGGCGATATTCGCATCATTTTCAATGACTGCCGGCAATCCTGTCTCAGCCTCTAAGTGGTCTTTCAAAGGGTAGTTTTCCCAGCCCATATTGGTCGTTTTATAAACAATGCCTGTCTCTGTATCGACGGGCCCGGGTGCTCCCATACCAATCCATTTCAATATCCGCTTCGGCTTTCCTATTTCCTCCAGTTTGCTGTCAATCGCTTTGGCAATGCTTAATGTAACGGTGTTTCCCGACTTGTCCGTCGGGATTTCCCACTTATGCTGTATCTCGCCATAAGCGCTTACAAAAGCGAGTTTCACGGTCGTTCCTCCAAGGTCGATCCCGACCAGCCAGCTGTCATTCATGTTTAAATCCCCCTACTCCAACTGTTTTATTTTCTCTTTATATTTGTCAGTTCATTCTGCAAAATTGACATGGCTTGCGCCCACTGTTCTTTTTCGATCAGATTTGATAGGAACATTTCTTTCAGTTCTTCCATCATGAACTCGAGCTCCAGCTCGCGATCTCCGAAATAAACAAAGCATCCGAATCGTTTCAGAAATAACTGGACATCATATGCTGTTTTCATCTTATTCACCATTCTTTTCACGTCTAACAATAGGTTATAAATAAAGCTGTCTTGCGTCAAGCAAAAAAAAAGCCAGCTTTCTGAATGAAAGCAGGCTTTTAGCGGTCCGGATCTTGGGGATTTAAAAATACGGGCCTTCTATTCTTTAAAGGCATTGGCGTGCGGATCGCAATATCGCGAAACGCTCTGTAGTCAAAAGGAATAAACGGCCACAGATAAGGCACATGGAAAGATTTCATCCTGACCAAATAAACAATCCAGCAGAATATGCCGATGACGAATCCGATCGGGCCGAATGCTCCGGCAACGATGAGAAGCACGATTCTGACGAGCCGGTTTGCCACACTCATTTCATAGCTTGGCGTGGCAAATGTGCCGATTGCCGCGACAGCCAAGTACAGGATGACCTCATGTGAGAAGAGTCCAACCTGTACAGCAACTTCCCCTATCATTAGTGCCGCCACAAGACCGAGAGCTGTAGCAAGCGACGATGGCGTGTGAATCGCGGCCATCCTCATCATATCGACGCCTATTTCGATGATTAAAAATTGCGCCAGCAAGGGAAGGGCTCCTTTTTTTTCAGGGCCTATATATTGAAGGGCATCAGGCAGCAGTTCAGGATGAATAGAAAGCAAGAACCATAAAGGCAGCAAAAAGATTGATGCCAGTACCGATATAAAACGAACCATTCTCATATAAGCGCCCGCAAGAGGCTTGTTCCTGTACTCTTCAGCGTGCTGCAAATGGTGCCAAAAGGTAGCCGGGGTAATCAAAGCGCTTGGCGAGCCGTCGACAAAGACGAGAATATGCCCTTCATATAAATGAACGGCCGCAGTATCCGGCCTTTCTGTATAACGGACCGTCGGATATGGGTTCCAATGTCTGCCGCCGATATATTCTTCCAGCGTTTTTTCCGCCATTGTCAGGGCATCCGTATCGATCGCTTCCAATGATTGTTTGAGCTTTTTTACATTTTCTAAATCGGCGATGTCTTCGAGGTAGGAGATGACGACATCTGTTTTGCTTCTTCTGCCGATCTGAAGGAATTCCATTCTTAATGATCGATCGCGGATTCTTCTTCTCGTCAATGCGGTGTTAAATACAATCGTTTCGACAAAACCGTCCCTTGATCCCCTGACAACACGTTCGTTATCAGGTTCTTCAGGGCTTCTGGCCGGATATGTTCTCGCGTCTATAATAATTGCGTGATCAATGCCGTCGACAAGCAGGACGGTCGGCCCTGACAACACCTGGTCAGCGACTTTGTCAAGGTCTTCCTCGGTATCAATTTCAACGTAGGGAATGTGGGTTTTAATCAGCTTTTCCAGCGGATCTTCTTCTAAACAATCCGGAGAGAGTTTTGACAGATTTTTCAACAGATAGTGCATAATATCGTCTTTTACAAATCCATCGACCAAATAGAGCGCCATGTTTCTCCCCGCATAAACCACATCGAGCCTGATCATGTCAAAGCTCTTATCGACCCCAAGCTTTTCATTTAAATAGTCGACATTTTCAGCTAAATTCTCCTGAACAAAATGCTTTTTTTCCATTATAAAAAGCTCCCGTCAAATGAATCTGTTCTTCAAACCATTTTTAACATAACGGAAGCTTTTCATACTTTATTATTGGGCTGTTTCTTTTTTTATTTTGTCCCGAAGCGTTTGATACATATCTTCATCTGGTTTTTCTTTTAAAGCTTTTTCAACGGATTGCTCCGCTTTTGTCAATTCGCCTTTTCTTGCATAGAGTACAGCCAGTTTATAGAGGGAGACATGGTCTGAAGGGTCTTTTTTCACAATCACTTCCAGCCGCTTTTCAGCCTCTTCATATTGGCCGAGCTGAATTTCTGAAGAAGCGAGCAGCCTCAATGCGTCGCTTGAAACATCCGGCTGTTCAGCGACATCCTGCAACACCTCTTTTACTTTCTGATACTCTCCTTCTTTATACCATTTCCCTGCCTGATACAGCATGGAACTTTCCTGCATTGGCGCTGAATGTATTCCCCAATATAGGGCGCCTCCGCCTACGGCCAGCACTAAGGTCCAGCCTGCCAGCCGCTGGACAGGCTTTCTTTTTCCCGGGAGTCCGACCGCAAGCGCCGTCAAAAGCCCGCCGATCAATCCGCCGATATGGCCCGCATTATCAATATTTGAAACGGTGAAGCCCAGCCCGAGGTTCAGGATGATAATCACCATAATATTCGTTCCGATCGTTTTTAAGAAAGCTTTCCGATTCGAAAAAGCGAGATATAAAAGGGCGCCCAAGCAGCCGAAGATGGCTCCTGACGCTCCTGCTGAAGGGTATGGACTAAACAAAAAGCTGCCGATCGAACCGAAGATGCCGGCTGATATGTAAATCACAAGAAAACGAAACGAACCGTAAACTCTTTCCGCAGCGGCGCCTACCGACAATAATGCGAATGTGTTAAACATGAGATGGACAAGGCCGATGTGAAGGACGATCGGCGTCAGAAGCCTCCACCATTCACCCGCTAAAAGCAGGCTGTTTTCCTTGGCCCCAAAACGAATCAGCGTATCGGTATTTTGGCTCCCTCCTGATATTTCCAAGAGGAGAAACATGATCACTTGAAGTGCGGCGAAAAACCAAGTAAGAATCGGTTTTCCTCTATCAAACATCGCCGCTTCCCGCCGCCTTTCTTCCTCTCTCTTCTCAGCGGCCGCTAAAACCTCAGCTTTGATCTGCTCCACTTCTTCATATGAAGCATCCCGGATGAGGCCTGTTAAATCATCGGGGTTCAAGTTTAATGCCAGGGCGATTTTTCGGCAGCCCTCTTCAGCTGATGCCTGATCAATAAAAATCGGCACAATGCTGACTCGCTTATCTGCAACCGGATGGCTGACAACATCCTCCCATTCATCAACCGGCGCCTGCATTGATAAATACACATTCAATATAGAAAGCTTTCGTCTGCCCGAAGCCGCTCTCAGCCGTTCTGCCCTTTCAGAAAGAGACTCAAGATCACGAACGAGCTCCTGCCTGAAATCGACATCCTTTCGGTATATGCGGATCAAATCATACGGGGCGTTCCCCCTCGCATCAAGCCACGCTTCCCCGTACGAAGCAGGCGCCTGGACAAGCTCAAAATCCCGTTTCAAAAGGTTCCCGATTAAATTCCAGTACGTATAATCAAATGAATACATCGCGACGCTCCACAATTGTTTTTGTCCATTATAACAGGAAACACGTCTGATTGCTTGGCATGAACGCCTTCGGTATTTTAAAAAAATCCCGCTTGAACCGGGATTTAAAAAGCCTGCTGGATAAATTTATTTCGAATAAACGGAATCCTCATCATCCAATGAATGAAATAGTGGCGGATTCTGTTCTGACCAAGAATGAAATTGATGACACGATAGCGGTTTTGAAAAAACACGAGAGCGGCGAGTGCGCCTAATACAATAAAAGTAACTTTTCTCATATGATCCCTCCTATAACCGTATCGTATCTCATTTTTTAATATTTATTCAGGAGAAGCCCCGCAGATGAAGGTTGTTTCTTCAGTGAAAATTTGTTTGACCGGTATGTCATGCACTTCATAGGGAACCTGTCCGATGATTTGGCAATGAAAAGCGAGGGATGCCGTCTCTTTCGTAAAATCGGCCAAATATCTGTCATAATATCCGCCTCCATAGCCGATTCGATACCCCCTTCGATCAAAGCATATGCCTGGAACAAGCATGAAATCGATGTCTTCGGACGCGATCAGCTCGGTTTTATGAGCGATCGGTTCCTGCAAACCAAAGTAAACGACTTCCAGTTCGCTCTCATCTTTGAACCGGCGAAAGTGCATGTCCTTTGTCTCAGGCAAACATTTTGGAATGCAGACCGTCTTTCCTTCCCGCCAGGCCCGTTCAATAATCGGCATTGTCGGCACTTCAGGCTTTTTCGATATGGTAAGAGCGATGACAGAGGCTTCATTCCACTGTTTTGATTGAAAAAAAGACTGATGAATCGCTTGCGTTTTTTGCCGAAATTCTTGGTCAGTCAGCTTCGCAAGCGCTTTTTTGACATCGTTCCTTAAAACGCGCTTCACTTTTCTCCCCCCTTATAAAATTGAAAAAACAGCAGGAAAATCCCTGCTGCTTACTTTGTTTCACGGTGTAAAGTTGATTTTTTGTCACGTGGGCAATACTTTTTGAATTCAACGCGATCTGGGTTATTACGCTTGTTCTTTTTAGAAATATAGTTACGCTCGCCGCATTCAGTGCAAGCTAAAGTAATATTTACGCGCATTTATTTTTCCCTCCAAACTATATATCATTTGCTGTTCAGACTTATCTATAATACCACTTATGACGCCGGAATGCCAGGCGTTTTTTTTAGTTTGCCTGCTGTTTGCTAAAAAGACGGTGTATATACGCGTTCCAAAAACAATTTTCTTATCTTCTCAGGGTTATGAAGCTGCCAAATGAACGCCTGTCCCGTCTGTTTGACTTTCCTCCTGATCGCTTCGCTGCGAAGAAGGTCGTCCAGCGTCCGGGCGGCTTGGCACGGATTCTCAAAATCGACCCGAAAGCCGGTGACACGGTCAATGACGAAATCATTCCACCCCCCATTTTTTCCCGCGGCGACGGGAACGCCTGCCGTCATGCTCTCCTGAACGGCAATGCCGAATGGTTCATATGCACTTGGGAAAGCAGCCATTTCACTGTAAGCGAGCCAGCTTTCCCTTTCTTGGTCACAGATGAAAGGAAGAATCGTGACACGCCTCTCGATTCCCAACGTTTTTGCCTCTTTCTCATATTCGCTTTTGAGGGGGCCTTCTCCGGCAATGACAAGTTCAAGATCAGGCTGCAGCATGGCGAGTTCTTTAAAAGTGCGGAGCAGTCGGAAAAATCCTTTTTCCGGAACAAATCGGCCGTAAGAAAAAAGATAAGGGACGGCTTTCAGCTGTTTTTTTGCCGTTTTTGTCTTTCGGCACGGATTTGGAATGATTTGAACGTTTTCCGCGGCATGTGAAGATTTCTCTTTTATCGCCTGCTTCATCATGCTGCTCAAAACAATCACTCGCCGGCTTTCTTTCAAAATCAAACGTTCAAGCAGCATCCTGTATGGATGCGCTTTTTCGCCAGCCGCTTTTTTTCGGTCGCTTTCAAGGCCATGTATCGTCGAAATAAGCGGAAGCTGCAAGGCATGTTTAAGGTAGAAGGCAGCAGGAGCCGTGACATCATCGTTTGCATGAATCAGATCAAAACGCCCTGCAAATTCGAGCACTTTTTTGATCATCTGAAAATTCATCTCTGCCAAAGCATCTTCAAAAGAAGCGCAAGCCCCGAACTTAAGCGGTATCTCAATCGTTTTCCATGCCCCGTCGCTATTTTCGAAACAGCTTTCCTCTGGACGCAGCGTGCAGACCGTAAACATGATATCATCCTTCAATAATTCAAGCTGGTTTTTCAAATAACGGCCTGCCCCGCTTTTCAGCGAGCACGGATTTTCAAGCGACAGCACCAAAATGTTCACGAAGATGCAGGCCCCTTTCCTTCTTTTAGAGAATAGCATGTATATGCGGAAAATTGATCAGTCCAGTCATGCCGTTTATCTTGGATGAAAAAACGCTCATTGGATTTGACTCTGTTTTTCTTAAGATAAAAACGGTCAGAGGCGAGAGCCGTCAGCGAAATGTTCAGCGAATTATAAATCCGGTATTCCGCTTTGTAAAAAGCGTCCCCTAAGGCTGGAGAAACCGTTACTTCTCCTTTAAACGCCCCGGTATGTATGGTTCGCACTTTTGTTTGCCCGTCTTTTATACACATGAGCCAAATTTGTTTTTCTACATCTTTTATATCTTCAAACAGAACAGCTTCGGCAGCTGCAAGCGAAGCCTCTGTCAATTCCCATGTCAGTGTCAATTCTTCACGTTCTTCCGAAAATATTTTTAAAATATCGTTAGAAAACAATACATCATTTCGAATACTATTCTGAAAAGGTTTTTTCCCGTATTTCCTTTTCACCGCCATGCCCTCCCTGGAAACCCTTTATTTCCTATCCTATTTGAAACGTCTTCTGGGACGCAATGAAAATTAATTTTTTCGACAAAATTTTTATTTTTTTCATTAACTCCTTTTGAAGCAAGCGTTTTTATGGTATAAAAAAGAAGGAGAAAATAAGAATTGAAGGTGATGAACGTGGAAGTTGCTATCATTGCGCTGATTGTTGTCAGTATTGCGCTGATCGCATTCTCATATTTTCAAAGAGAACCGATTAAAGAAGTTGAACAAGAGCTGGAAACACTTCAGCTGTCGGCCATGCAGGAAATCTATAAGCTGAAAAAGAAAATGAAGGTGCTTGAAGAAGAGCTTATCGATTCAAATGTTGTCGTCCGCAGACCAAACGTAGGAATCAGCCAGCATATCGCAAAACAGATTCTTTCAAAGTATCAAAACGGCATGTCGGTGGATGCCATCGCGAAAGCGGAGCATGTCTCTGTTGAAGATGTAAAAGCGATCATTAAAGACAACGAGAGGGTGCTTGTATGACGAGACAAAGTGTACAGGCCTTTGCCGGAGGAATGGTTTTAGCTACGGCAGTTCTTGCCGGAGCATTTTACCTGACCGACAACGGAAAAGCCGAGGCTTCAAAAGACAGTCAAAAGATCAGTGAAGCAGACGTCAAAACGTATTTGAAGGCCAACCAGCAAGTTTCGCTTAAGCGCGAAGAATATCAAGAGCTTCTGAATTATAAAGAGACCGCACTCAAGCAGGATGATGCGAAGCAAAAAGAAGAAGACAAAGAAAAAGATAAAGAAAACACCAAAAAAGATTCCAAATATAAGCTTGAAATTAAGAGCGGCATGAGCACTGCAGAGGTTGCTGACATCCTTGCAAAAGAAAAGGTGATCTCTTCTGCTGACGACTTCAAAGATTATGTGAAAAAAACCGGAAACGAATCCAAGATCCGCGCAGGTAAATATGATTTAAAACGCGGAGACAGTTTAAAAAACATTGTCAAAACGCTGTCCAAATAAAAAAACAGGCTGTTCAAGTTCAGCCTGTTTTTTTCACCTCTCATTTCCACACACCAAGAAGCAGGCCGCCGATCAGATCGACAGCCTGTTTTTTCAGCCAAAACGGCCGGTTATATAATCTTTTGTCCGATAGTCATCAGGACTTGAAAACATCTTGATCGTATCATTGCACTCAATGAGCTCTCCCATGAGGAAAAAAGCGGTTTGATCAGAGATACGGGAGGCCTGCTGCATGTTATGAGTTACAATGGCAATCGTATACTTTTCTTTCAGCTTCAGCATAAGCTCTTCAATTTTCAAAGTGGAGACGGGATCAAGAGCAGATGTCGGCTCATCCATCAGCAATACATCCGGATTTGTCGCCAGCGCTCTTGCAATGCAGAGGCGCTGCTGCTGCCCTCCGGAAAGTCCGAGCGCCTGGGCATGGAGACGGTCTTTCACTTCATCCCACAGCGCCACATCAACCAGCGCTTTTTCCACCCTTTCATTCAGTTCTTTTTTATTTTTCAGCCCGTGAATTCTCGGTCCGTATGCGACATTATCAAAAATGGACTGAGGGAATGGATTTCCTTTTTGAAAAACCATGCCGACTTTTTTTCTTAATTCTACAAGATCGACTTTGCTGTTCAGCACATTGCTGCCGTTATAGCTGATTTGGCCGGTCATTTTGACATTCGGCACCATATTGATCATCAGATTCAACGTCTTAATGAAAGTTGACTTTCCGCAGCCGGACGGTCCGATAATCGCCGTAATTTCATATTCAGGAATTGTCAGGTTAATGTTTTTTAATGCGTGATGTTCTCCGTACCATAAATTCAAATCGCTGATCCGGTACACGTCTTTTGGCTTTGCTGCCGTTAGAGCGCTCATATGCCGTCCTCCTTATCCAAATCTGCCGTTGATATAATCCTCCGTCTTTTTTTCTGAAGGGTTCATAAAGATTTTTTCCGTTCTGTCATATTCAATCAAATCTCCGTTTAGGAAAAATGCAGTCTGATCTGAAATCCTTGAAGCCTGCTGCATATTATGCGTGACAATAATGATGGAATATTCCTTTTTTAAAGCGACGATTAATTCCTCTATTTTCGAGTTTGAGATCGGATCAAGCGCAGAAGCAGGCTCATCCAGCAGGAGCACTTCAGGTTTCATGGCAAGCGTCCTTGCGATGCAGAGGCGCTGCTGCTGACCGCCTGACAGTGAAAGAGCTGACTGATGAAGGCGGTCTTTCACTTCATCCCACAGCGCGGCTTTCGTCAGGCTTTCTTCCACGATATCATCCAGAACTGATTTCTTTCGTTCCCCGGCATACTTTAAAGCATGGGTAATGTTGTGGTAAATCGATTTTGGAAAAGGATTTGGCTTCTGAAAAACCATACCGATTTCTCTCCGCAGATTGACAACGTTAATATTGGAATCAAGAATATTCAGTCCTTCATACAATATTGCCCCCGTCGTTTTGGCGGATGGAATCAGATCATTCATCCGGTTGATGCTTCTCAAAAAAGTCGATTTTCCGCAGCCTGAGGGGCCGATCAGCGCCGTTACAGCCTGTTTGTCAATATTGAAAGAAATGTTGTTGACAGCCCGCTTTTCTCCATAATGAATATTTAAATTCTGCACTTCTAAAATGTGCTCTTTCGCTTCAGGAAACGGGGCAATTCCGATATTCTCACGCACGATTTCCAAAGTCGGAATTTGGACCTGAACCATAAAATTTCACCCTTCCTTCTCATTTATCTTCCCGTTAATTTTTTGTGAATAAAGGAGCCGAACCATCTTGCAGCCAGATTAAAGAGCAAGACGGATAAAACGAGCACTGCTGATGCACCGTTTGCAATCGCCTCTGCATCGGGAATAATGCCTTGTGTATTAACATTCCAAATATGAACGGCAAGCGTTTCTGCCGGTCTGAAAATATTAAGCGGAGATGTTTCCGAAAATGGGTTCCAATCGCCAAAATTCAACCTCGGCGTTGTCAGGCCGGCTGTAAACAGCAATGCAGCAGCCTCGCCAAATACACGCCCTGACGCGAGAATTGCACCTGTGATGATCGACGGAACGGCACCCGGGATCAAAACGGTTTTGATCGTATGCCACTTGGATACGCCCAAAGCAAGAGAAGCTTCTTTTTGTTCCTTTGGTACGGAGCGGATTGCATCCTCAGTCACCCGCACCATCACTGGAAGGTTAAAGACTGTCAATGCCAGGGCTCCGCCGATAATGCTGTATCCCCAGCCGGTGAGATTGACGAACATCAGCATGCCGAACATCCCCATAACAATCGAAGGAAGGGATGATAAAACTTCAATACAGATGCGGATAAAATCCGTCAGTTTATTGGTGGGCGCATATTCAGCCATATAGATGCCGCCGCCGACCCCAAGCGGAACGGTAATCAGCATTGTCAGCACTAAAATATAAAATGAGTTGAACAGCTGATCACGAATCCCTCCCCCGCTTGAAAGCGCGCTGGAGCGCGATGTGAGAAAGTCGAGGCTGATGTGTGAAACACCGCTTGTGATAATATAAGCAAACAAGCCGACAAGAATGGCCGTAATGACCGCGGCAATCAATCCAAATACACCTGTTGCGATACGATCGGTTACTTTGCTGTTCATTACAGTTTCCTCCTGGATGACAGATAACGGATCAGCAGAATGAACAAGAACGACATGAGCAACAGTACAAGTCCCATTGACCAAAGCGTATTGTTTTCCACACTTCCGTAAGTTGTATGACCCATGTTTAACGTGATAATCGTTGTCAATGTCCCTGCAGGATCCAACAAGCTCTCAAAAAGGTTCCGTGAGTTTCCGATGACCATCTGAACGGCTAAAGCCTCGCCAAATGCCCTTGCCATTCCCAGCACGACCGCTGTAAGAAGCGATGGCAGAGCTGCCGGAATCAGAACCTTTCTAATCGTCTGCCATCTAGTCGCCCCCAATGCATATGATCCTTCCCGCAGGTTTTTCGGAAGAGACATCAGCGCATCCGTTGAAATAGAGGTGACCGTCGGCAAAATCATGACAGCGAGGACGATTGTTCCTGCCAGCAGGCTGTGCCCTGACCCGCTTGTTTTAAACTGTGAAATAAACGGCACTAATACTGTAAGGCCTATGAATCCATAAACGACGGAAGGAATGCCAACAAGCAATTCCACAACCGGCTGCAGTACTTTTCTTCCCCATGAAGGTGCGATTTCCGTCATGAAAATCGCGCCCCCGATTCCCAGCGGTGCAGCAATCAAAGATGCAAGAAGGGTCACTGCAAAAGATCCGAGTATAAACGGAAGCGCCCCGTATTGAGGGTTTTGATTCGTTGGATTCCAATCTAAACTGGTTAAGAACTCAATTGGGCTTACACCATTGGCCAGAAAAGATTGCAACCCCTTATTTCCAAGGAAGATGGTGATTGAAATCGCAGCTGCCATCATAATAAAAGCACATGAAGCAACAAGCATTCTCCCCCGGAATTCATCCATTTTACGATTTTGTTTGGAGCTGATCAGCCGCTCTTTCGCGGACAGTTTCTCTATTTTTTGAGCCATTTTTTACACTCCTATAAAAACAAGTGATAATAGGGAAAGTGTCAGGAGCACACTTTCCCTGCTTCAATTTTCATTATTTATCGGTTTGCTTTCCATCTGCGTCACGTTTTACTTCCATATCTGTCGCTGGAATGTAGCCCTGATCCGTAACGATGGATTTTTGAACTTCGTCACTCATCAGATAATTCAAAAATGTTTTGGCCAAACCTTCAGGCTCACCTTTTGTATAAGAATGCTGATAAGCCCAAATCGGAAATTTGCCTTTTTGTACATTTTCAGCAGTTGGTTTCACGCCGTCAATAGACAGGGCAGTGACAGAGTCATCTGTGATATATGAAAAAGCAAGATATCCAATGGCTCCCGGCGTTTCAGAAATTAATTTTTTCACCGTGTTGGAAGAATCCTCAGTGATTCCTTCAGCAGGTGTTTCTCCGTCAAGGGCATATTTTACAAAGGTCGCGCGGGTTCCTGAAGAATCCGGACGATTGACAAGAGTGATTTGTTGATCTTTCCCGCCAAGCTCTTTCCAGTTTTTGATTTTCCCTGTGAAAACCTTTTTAAGATCATCTTGTGAAATATCATCGATGCCCACTTCAGGGTTGATGGCTGCCGCCATTCCGACAACGGCTACTTGATGATCAGTCAGCTCTTTTGCAGGAATGCCTTCTTTTTCTTCAGCAAAGACATCGGAGTTTCCGATTTGAACGGTTCCTTCAGCCACTTGAGAAAGGCCTGTTCCAGAACCTCCAGCCTGCACTTGAATATCGGCATCTGGATTCTCATCCATAAATTTTTCAGCCGCGGCTAAGACAAGCGGCTGCATCGCTGAAGATCCGGAAATCGTTAACGATCCTGAAGCCTTATCCTCTGTTTTATCGTTTTGTTTGCCTTCATCTGCGCTGCCGTTTGTACTACCGCTCCCACAAGCTGCTGCGAAGACAACTAAAACGGACATGATGAACATCAGTGTGATTTTTTTAAATGGTTTCACTTCTTAATCCTCCCGCGTAAATGTGTAATTTGTCCTACGTGTATAGCGTAACTTTTCAGTGTTAATCTTGTTTAAATGAATTATTAAGGTTTTGTAAAATAAGCTTGATTTTTGTATAAATGGCCGCACGAAAGAAAGTAAAAGAGAGCAAAAAAACACCCGCATGCATGATGCGGGTGTTTTTCGAAAAAAGGCACTTAAGACCTATTCATTTGCTTCTTCTTCTATCTTGTCTTTATTTTTTTCGATTGTATTATTTTTGGCTTGTTTAGATTTCAGTTCAAAATACTTATCCAGCACTTTTCTGCCGATATCGTTCGTAATTGTATATCTCTTGCTGTAATCATTATAAGCCCATGGAACAACTACGGAAATCGCAACCTCGGGGTTGTCGTAAGGCGCATAGGCAACAAGTGTTGTATTGTATGTGGACTCTCCGGTTTTCGATTTGTCAGGTCCATCATAGAAAGACTGAGCCGTTCCCGTTTTACCGGCAGGTTTATATGTTGCAGAAGCAAATTGCCCAGCTGCCGTACCATTTGTCATGACTCGTTTGAATCCTTTTTGGACGGTTTCAATTTCTTCCTTGCTCATATCCACTCTGTTTAACACTTCAGGCTGCACCGACTCAGTGACGGCTCCAATGCCTTTTTTCGAATCAGGCTCTCTGATTTCCTTAACGATCCGGGGCTTCATCCGGTAGCCGTCGTTGGCAATCGTTGAGACATACTGCGCCAGTTGCAACGGTGTATACGTATCATACTGACCGATGGCATAGTCGAGGAGGAAACCAGGCAACCTTTGAGAGCCTTTGTATCCTGTTGCTTCATTCGGAAGGTCGATACCCGTTTTAACGCCCAGGCCGAATTGATTGAAATAATATCTGAATGTATCGAACGCTTCCGTGTTCAGATCAAGCGGCTGATGCGGCTTATACTGCCCCTTGCCGACAGCTATCGCTGTTTTAAACATAAACACGTTTGAAGACTGCTCAAGGGCTTTCTGGATGCCCAGAGTTCCCAAGTTGCTTGACCATGATTTTTTCGGTTTACCTTTTCCAATATAAAGCGGTTCATCAAGAAAAGACGTATTTAAATTAATCGCTCCCGTTTGCAGACCCGTTAAAACGGTCGCTCCTTTGACAGCCGAACCCATTGCATATGAGGATGTCATCGTGCCAAGGGCATAGTCGTCCAGCTTTAATTTGCCGCCTTCGTTTTTAAGCTGCTTGCCGGCAATCGATAATACTTCGCCATTTCTAGGATCCATCATGACAACGAATGCGCGGTCGAGAAAAGGCGCGCTGTGCTGAGTTTTTGCCTTTTTCAGCTCATCCCCGATAATTTTTTCAATCTCTTTTTGCATCTCGACATCGATCGTTAACACCAAGTCTTTTCCGCTTTTTCCTTCCGAAACGACTTCTGTGTCGACGACATTGCCTAATTGATCGGTAATATTTTTCACTTTCTCTTTTTGGCCCTGCAGCACATCTTCATATTCAGCTTCAAGGTAGCTTTTTCCGACCCGGTCATTCCGGTTATAGCCGAGCGACAAATAATGATCAAGCAGGTTTTTCGGCAGCCCCTCACTCGAGTCGGAAATGCTGCCGATCATCGTTCTGAGCAGCCCATTGTAAGGATAATCGCGCTTCCAATCGGAAGTCACGTCCACACCCGGAAGCTCGTCAAGATGTTCGCTGACAACGGCCATTTCTTTTGCGGTTACACCTTTATTTTTAATATATTGCGGTGTCAGCGCATAACCGGAATCCATCTCACGTTTGATCGCCAGTATTTCCAAATCCTCGTCGGTTAATTCGTTCAGCACGTCTTCCGTAATTCTGTCAAGCTGAAGCTGATATAAATCATCTTCGGAGATTTTTCCGTCCTTAACTTTCTGGCGGTCCTGAGCGGTGATCAGTTTTGCAGCTTTTTTCGGCCTTGTTAAAATCCAGTAGTCCTTTTTATCCCGCTCCGTAATTTTATCAGAATCAACATCGATCATATCCGCCAGTTTTTTGGCCACTTTCAGCTTTTCCTTCTGTGAGGTTGACGATGTTCTTGTATATGTAATAGCATTAAGCGGTTTATTTTTTACGATGGTATTTAAGTTCCTGTCATATATTTTCCCTCTTGGGACGGTCGCAGAGACTTCTACTTCATCCTGTTTTTGGACTTCGTTTGTATAGTCTTCGCCAAACACGATCTGCACCATTCCAAGGCGCACGATCACAGCTGTAAATATTAGAAACGCCATGAAAAACAATATATTCAGCCTGATTGGCAGCGACTTTCGTTTTTCAGTTTTCTGTTTCTTTTTCATCATATGCATCACCTTCTTTAAATAAAGAAAAGACACCTTATGAAAAGGTGCCAACTATATTGTAAAGTTTTTTTCGGCATTTTTCTACTATTTTCACTTGGATTTAAAAATGAATTATCTTTTTCCTTCTAAAAAGTTAGGCTCCGCTGTTTGTTTATGCGGATCCTTTCCGACCGTTTCCCGGGCCGGCTCTGTCAAGCGAATATCTTTAATGAAATAATAAATCAGCGTATGGCCGGCACCAAGCAGCACTAAAGAGGCCGGAATGCCTAAATCCTCTTTTAATAACGAAACAAGCAGCAAAAAAACTAAAATGGAAATAATCCGCCCGATGTTTAAAAAAACCTCTCTTACGACAATATATTCAATTCTTGCCTTTCTCGCATACCTCGCTTTTCCTATGACATCATACGTCAGCGATGAGTAAGGAACAAGCAGAATCGGATAGCCGATCGCAATGGCCACAGCGTAAAGCAGCAGTGTCACATAAGTCATATGAAACAAAATCAGGAAAAGGGCTCCAAATAAGACGAGACCGCCCATTAGAATGGCTTTTTTTCGCCCTCCTTTTTTAATGAACCTTGTCGCAAAATAGTAGGCAAAAAAAGATACAGCCGAATTCACCAGTCCGAATTTTCCCAAGGCAAGCTCGCTTTTTGTCGTGATAAAGACAAAGACATTGATTAAAAAAACAAAAATCCCTTCTCGCAGCCCCTGGAAAAAGTGGGCATTGGTAATGCTGCGCCAGTTGGCATCCGAATTTCGCTCCGCCCAGATTTTTTTCAAAATATACCTGCCGCGCGATTCCCTTCTGCCTAAAAAGAAACTAGTGACGACGGCCACCGTAAACAAAGCCAGAGAAAGGCTGAAGATCACCGTATATCCGGTATTATCGGCAAGTCTCGAAATGACATAACCAGCGACGATCGGGCCGATCATGCCGGCGCCTGAGTTTAAAACGCCGAGAAAACCATTAAAAAAATCCCTTGTATCCGGTTCAGTGATTTCAAATGTCAGCACATTAAATGCAAGCCAATAAAACCCGTAGCCGATTCCGAGCACACCGCCAAGCAGGATCAGCCGTGATCCGGCATTTTCTCCCGCCAAAAGGACGGTTAGATAAAAGACGGCTAAAAAAGATACGCCGAACCTCAGAATAAAGACTCTGTCGATTTTCTTCGCCAAGCGACCGGCGAGCATAAAAGTCAGCGGCTGCATGACAACAATTGACAGATTGTAAATGGCCAAGTCAAAAAACTTTCCCGACTGCTTCCAGAGGTACACATTTACAAACGTATTTGAAAGCGCAATGCTCAGCGAATAAAGGCCGCCGACAGTAAGCAAAAGCAGCAGATCTCTGTTTACTTCAACATCGCCTATAATGTTTTTGATTCTGCTCATAACTGACTCCCCTTTACTGATACACATTAGTCTGTCTCATCAAAAGTCAGTTATGTACTTGAGAACAAAAGAATCGAAAAACAAAAAAGGCCCGCTTTTCGCGGACCTTTCAGCGTGTTGACAAACCTTCGCATTCGTTGTCAGGCCTGTGCGTCGGTGCTCACGAATTCCAACATTCGCTCTGCTCCGATGCTCGCCCTTCCTAGACTGCAAAGGTTTTCAATCACTCTGAGCTGAAAGGATGACAAAATCCTAAAACTTTAAACCGTTTTAGGATTTTGTCAACAATATGAAAGGCCCGCTTTTCGCGGACCTTTTTGCAGCCTATATTATTTTGCTTCGCTGTAAAGACGTGCTACTTCATCCCAATTCACGACATTCCAGAATGCTTTAATGTAGTCTGGACGGCGGTTTTGGTAATTTAGGTAATAAGCATGCTCCCATACATCAAGGCCTAAAATAGGCGTCTTGCCTTCTGAAAGCGGAGAATCCTGGTTTGGTGTGCTTGTGATTTCAAGCTCTCCATTGTTGACAACAAGCCATGCCCAGCCGGAGCCAAAGCGTCCTGCCGCAGCAGCAGCGAAGTCTTCTTTGAATTGATCAAAGCTGCCGAACTTTTTATCGATCGCTTCAGCCAATTCGCCGGAAGGAGCGCCGCCTCCGTTTGGTGAAAGAAGCGTCCAGAAAAGTGAATGGTTGGCGTGTCCGCCGCCATTGTTGCGGACCGCTGTGCGGATGCTTTCCGGAACAGCATCAAGGTTTGCTACAAGCTCTTCAACAGATTTGCTTTCGAGATCTTGTTTGCCTGCCACTGCATCGTTTAATTTTGTTACATATGTGTTATGGTGCTTCGTATGGTGAATGTTCATCGTTTCTTTGTCGATGTGCGGTTCTAACGCGTCGTAAGCATAAGGTAGTTCTGGAAGTTTGTAAGCCATTATCAATTCCTCCTTAAAGTTGTATGTATTGAAATGCCGCCATTTAGCAAGCCTTTCCTATTTCAATTTATCAAAAGAAAGGGCTTGTTTCAATGATAATGCTCACAAAATGATCACAAATCATTTCAGCGGACATACTAAACTTTAACCTTTCCCTCTTTATTTTAAACATCATTCGGCATTATTTTAAAACCGCAAATAAAAAGTAGCCGATCATGATCAGCTGAATCACGCCTTTTGCAAACACGCCCGAGATGAAGCCGATCAGTGAACCGACTCCTATTTTGGCCGCGGTTTTGATGTCTTTTCGATGGACGATCATCTCCCCTGCCAATGCTCCGATGAACGGGCCGAGAATAATGCCAGCCACAGGGATCACAAACGGCCCGATGAGAAGCCCGATCGTGCTGCCCCATATCGCTGCCCTGCTGCCGCCGAAACGTTTAATCCCGAGAAGGTTTGTGATGTAGTCGGCCGCAAACAAAACAGCGGTAAAAACCCCTTCGATAATCCAAAATATGTATGAGTAATGCCCGAATGTAAATAAAAATCCATACAATATAAATCCGGCAACGATAAAAACGACACTCGGAATGATTGGATAGACGAGGCCGACAAAAGCAATTCCAAACATTGCCGCAATGATGAGCCAGTATAAAATGTCCATTCCAGATCACCTCCAATCATGATGATGGTTTTTATTATACCTTATTTTTTTCAGGAACACTCTTTCCGGCATAAGTTCCTTGTGTTCATTCTTTCCTGACGATACAATAATGCAGATACACTATATAAATAGGAAGTGAAAACCGAATGAATTTATTCCAGCAGTTTTACAAAAGTACATATTCGACTCCTGCGATTGCTAAAACGCGATTTCAGGGAATAGGAAAAACCATTTTATATGTGTTTTTACTGAGCGTCATTGCCGCTCTTCCAAACCTTTACCACATGAGCAGCGGTGTCGTGAAGACAATGAACAGCTTTCAATCTGCTGTTAAAGAAATTCCCGATTTCTCCATTAAAGACAGCTCACTGCACACAGATGCACAGAAAGCGACTGAATCACAGTCATTCGGATTTGTTATTGTCTTTGATCCGACCGACTCTTATGGAACAAAACAGATTAAAGACAAGCAGAATTCCGTCGGTATTCTGAAAGATAAGTTCGTCATCGCCATAGACGGACAAGTCCAGGAAATGCCGTATACGATGCTGCCCGAGGAAATGACAAAACAGGACATCCTGACGCTCGTCGAACAAAATAAATCCGTGATTGTCCCGGTATTGTGCATCCTGTTGTTCTTGGCAACCGCAGCGGGCAAATTTATCGATGTCACAGTGCTTGCCGTGATCGGATTATTGGTTCGAAACGGACTGAAGAAAAAGCTTGCTTATAAGCAGCTTTGGGTCATGTCGGCATATTCCATCACACTGGCGACTGTCTTTTTTGCGATTATGGACAGTCTGCAAGCGGTAGTTCCGAGTGAATTTTTATTAAATTGGGCTGTCAATTTCATCATGCTGTTTCTTGCCATTAAAGAAACACCGTCACAAAAAACGGCAGGATAAACGATGCCCTAATTGGTTGGTGCTTCATTTTGTTGTCATGTTAAAAAGAGGACAAGCGTAAAATAGTAAAAAATGAATGAAATGGGGACAAGTTTAATGAAGCGTATTATCGTGTTCCTTTCCATTTTGCTAACCTTGTTCATTGTTTACTATGACTTGAAATCAGGCACCATCCCGCCAAATGCTCTGCCTGTATCGACTATGGCAGCGGAAGCTCCCGCAGACAGCCTCCAATATAAGACTGTCACCGTCAAACCCGGCCAGACAGTCTTTTCAATCATCGGACAAAAACATATTCCCGCAGACCAAATCGCCGAAGACTTTGAAGCACTTAATCCGAAAGTAAAGGCGGGCAGCATTCAGGCCGGGGCTACCTACAAGTTCCCCGTTTATCCGGATTGAACGTTAATTTCTTGTCAGTTTAATGAACGGGCTGTTACAATAAGACTTGTAAACGATTTGGTATAAGAAAAGGAGCAGCCGGCTCCAGAATTATACTTAAGGAGCGAATTCAAGTGAGTGAAATCACACATCGTACAAAAACGCGCCCTGTTAAAGTGGGGCCGTTAACAATAGGCGGCAATAATGAAGTCGTCATTCAAAGCATGACAACAACCAAAACGCATGATGTCGAGGCAACGGTCGCTGAGATCAACAGGCTTGCTGAAGCCGGGTGCCAAATCGTCCGGGTTGCCTGTCCGGATGAACGGGCGGCCGACGCCATTCCTGAAATTAAAAAACGGATATCCATTCCGCTTGTCGTGGATATACATTTCAACTATAAACTCGCCTTGAAAGCGATCGAAGGCGGAGCCGATAAAATCCGCATTAACCCGGGGAATATCGGCCGCCGTGAAAAAGTCGAGGCTGTCGTCAATGCCGCGAAGGAAAAAGGCATTCCAATCCGCATCGGTGTCAACGCAGGCTCTCTTGAAAAGCGGATTCTTGAGAAATATGGTTATCCGACAGCGGACGGCATGGTAGAAAGTGCCCTCCATCACATCAAAATTCTTGAGGATCTGGATTTTCATGATATCATCGTCAGCATGAAGGCTTCAGATGTCAACCTGGCCATTGAGGCTTATGAAAAAGCGGCAAAAGCATTTGATTATCCGCTTCATTTAGGGATCACAGAATCCGGGACATTGTTTGCCGGAACGGTTAAAAGCGCCGCCGGTCTTGGCGCAATACTCTCCAAAGGCATTGGCAACACCCTTCGCATTTCTTTAAGTGCAGACCCGGTTGAAGAAGTGAAAGTGGCAAGAGAATTGCTGAAATCCTTCGGTCTTGCATCCAATGCGGCGACATTGATATCCTGCCCGACCTGCGGGCGGATCGAAATCGATTTGATCAGCATCGCAAATGAAGTCGAAGAATATATCGCAAAAGTTAAGGCACCGATCAAAGTCGCGGTACTCGGCTGTGCTGTAAACGGTCCGGGTGAAGCCCGTGAAGCGGATATCGGCATCGCAGGCGCCCGCGGCGAAGGTCTTCTTTTCCGCAAAGGGGAAATCGTAAGAAAAGTACCTGAGGAAACAATGGTAGAAGAGCTGAAGAAAGAAATCGACAAGCTTGCCGAAGAACACTATGCCAAACAGGAAGCTGAAAAACAAAAATTAAACACATGACATACAAAAAGCTTGACGGAAATCCGTCAAGCTTTTCTGTTAGAAAAATGGTGCTATAAATATGCCAAGCACGAGAGAAACTGCACCGATACCCATCGCCCAGGCTCCTAAGCCAGCTGCTCCTTGTCTTCTGGCTATATAACCGACAATGATCCCTGCAATTCCCAACAGTACAGGAAGCATAAACAAAGAAATAATCGAAAGCGCTAAGGCGATATATCCGGTTACACGTCCGCCAGCTACATTGGCATCATCATTGCCCGCTTCACCATTGCGGCCATTTTCCGCGCGATACGGCTGCGGCGCAACTTCTGCTGCTGTTTCTTCTAAAAATTCATCATTATCTAAAGTCGCATCGACTAAATCAGCATCATAACCGTTGCGGCCACGATCTTGAACTTTTCGTTCTTTTTCCATTCGTTATCCCCCCTCTTTAGTCCATAAAGGAGCATTTATAGTTTAAACATTCCGGAGCTAATTCATGTTTGCTAAACTTTACTGTAATTGTTAAAAGTTTATGATACACTGAAGGAATGGATGATAAGGAGTGTGGACATGTTACATTTAGGAATTGATATTGATGGAACGATCACAGCCCAGGATACTTTTGTTCCCTACTTAAACGAGTCATTCAGCCTTTCCATCACATTGGAAGATATAAAAGACTATGACTTGACAAAAATTTTGAACATTTCCGATGGAGATTTTTGGGAATGGATGAATGAGAACGAACCGCGCATCTATCAGGAAGCATTGCTTGCAGAATACGCCAAACAGACGCTTGATGAGCTGAAAAATCAGCACAAACTGATATATATTACAGCGAGAAGACGCCACCTTGAAAATATTACATTTAACTGGTTTCACAAAAAAGACGTTCATTACGACCATATTGAACACGTCGGCGGCCATGATAAACTGGAAGCCGTGTTTAAACATAAAATTGATGTTTTCTTTGAAGATCACCATGGAAATGCTACAATGATCGCTAAAGAAGCCAATATCCCCGTCCTGCTGTTCAATACGCCTTACAATCAGCTGCCGATCGATTCAAATATTATCAGAGTCAACAGCTGGCATGAAGCAGCAGACTGGCTCAGGAAAAACGAGAAGTCCATTGAAACCGCAAAAAGCATGTAAGCGCCTTACATGCTTTTTTGCAATAAAAAAACCGGTGCGATGAATCACCATCCATCGCACCGGATAAGTTCTACGCTTCCATCCTGTTCGCTTCACAACCGGGGCATGTGCCGTAGATTTCAAATTTATGTCCGCTGATATGATAGCCGTCAAGGTCATCGGTCAGCTTTTCCATCGGGCACAATTCAATTTCTTTCGTTTTGCCGCAAACCATGCAGATAAAGTGATGGTGGTGATGAACAGAAGAGCATTTAAAACGAAACTGCTTTTCACCTGAAAGCTCTGTCGTTTCCAAAATGCCAAGCTCCTCAAACAGAGACAGATTTCGGTATATGGTATCAAAACTCAAACCCGGATAATCGTCATTTAAAGCGGAAAGTACATTTTTCGCCGTTAAATATTTATCAGAATCACTAAAAAGCTGAAGCATATCCTCCCGCTTGCTTGTGTATTTATAACCTTTTTCCTTCAGTAAATCAAGCGCTTCCTGTACGTTCACGGCGAACCCTCCTTTTGATTTTATTATAGCTGATGCATAACACCAGTATCAAAATAGACAGCAGCACGATCGTTCCGCCCGGCGCAAGATCCAAATGATAAGCGAGCACGAGTCCGATAATGACGGACAGCTCCCCGAACAAAACGGAAAAGAAAATCGCCTGCTTAAATCCTTTTGCAATCCGCATGCTTGCCGCTACAGGGAGCGTCATCAGCGCAGAAACGAGCAATGTGCCAACGATTCTCATGGAAGCAGCAATCACAAGCGCCACGATCAAAATAAAAATAAAATGAATCCATTTGGCGGAAATTCCTGATGCTTTGGCATGCTCTTCATCAAACGAAAGCAAAAACAGCTCTTTAAAAAGGGAGAAAATCACGATCAGAACTGCGGCGGAAATTCCGATGATCACAAGCAGGTCTTCCCTTGACACCGCACTCACACTGCCGAACAGGTAGCTGAAGAGATCTGTATTAAATCCTTCCGCAAGCGAAATAAAAATAACGGAAACACCGATGCCTCCCGACATAATGATTGGAATCGCCAGCTCCTGATAATGCTTATAAACCGTCCTGAGCCTTTCAATAATTAAAGACCCAGCAACCGAAAACATCATTCCGAAATAGATCGGGCTGACTCCTGCCAGCATCGTAAACTGCTTCCCTAAATATAGGCTCGCAGCAATTCCGGCTAAAGAAACGTGGCTGAGCGCATCAGCGATCAGCGAGAGGCGCCTGACAACGATAAAGACGCCGAGCAGCGGTGCGATAAGACCGATTAATATTCCTGAAATAAATGCGTTTTGCAAAAATTCATAATGAAAAAAAGGTGTCAGCATTATTCGTGTCCTCCATGATGATGGTGGTTGTGGCTGATGGCCTGGACATCATGCCCGTAAAACTGCGAGAGGTCTTGATCTGTCATCGACTCAAACTCGTCTGTATTGCCATGAAAATGAAGATGTTTATTCATACAGGCAACATGTGTGACTTTATCGGAAACTGTACCGACATCATGGGTGACAAGAATCAACGTAATCCCTTTTTCCCGATTCAATTTTTCCAAGAGCTGATAAAAGCCTTCAACCGTTTTTTGATCGACTCCGACCGTCGGTTCGTCAAGAATAAGCAGCTTTGGTTCGCTTACGAGCGCTCTTGCGATAAATGTTCTCTGCTGCTGCCCTCCGGATAGCTCGCCGATGTTTCTGTCTTTCAGCGGAGTGATCCCGACAGCCTCAATCGCCTCTGCCACTTTTTGCTTATCAGCTTTTGACATTCGTCTAAACAAGCCGAGTTTTGCGGTTAAACCGCTTGCCACCACCTCATGCACTGATGCCGGGAACCCGGTGTTAAAGCTGTTTGCCTTTTGGGAAACAAAACCGATCTTGCTCCAGTCCTTGAATTTTTTAAGAGGGACACCGAATAATTTAAGCTCCCCTTTTTGCGGTTTTATCAGACCGAGTATGCACTTCAACAAAGTTGTTTTTCCCGATCCGTTCGGACCGACCAAACCGAGAAAAGCCCCTTCATCAACCGTTAAATTAATATCCTCTATCACATTGCGATGATCATAGGAATATGATATATGTCTCATTTCGATAATGGGTTGTTTCACTTCGTTCACCTTCAAATTCTCCAGAATCATTACGATTTATCACACAAAAAGAAAATGGCAGCCGAATTCCAGCAAGCCATTTTCACCGATTGACCAGTTCAATTATACATATAATCTTTAAAAAAGTAAATAAAAGCCTAATGGATGGCCGTTTTAAACCTGCCTCCCCGCGTTTCATGCGTGTCCATAATCGTAATAAAAGCGTTTTTATCAATATCGAATACGATTGATTTAAGCTTTGTCACTTCAAGCCTTGTGACAACGGCGTAAATCACTTCTGTGTCCTCATCTGAATAGCCGCCTTTTCCTCGGAGCTTTGTTGTCCCCCGGCCAAGACGATGCAAAAGGGCATCAGAGATTTCCTCATATTGGTCAGATACAATGATGACTGCTTTGGTCTCATCAAGCCCCTGGATAACGGCATCGATCGTCTTCATGGCAATGTAGTACGTCATGACTGAAAACATCGCCTGTTCCAGGCCAAATACAAAGCTGGCCCAGGCAAAAATAAAGACATTGACCATCATCACAAATTCGCCGACTGAAAAAGGCAGTTTTTTTGTGAGCAAGATCCCGAGAATCTCCGTTCCATCCATAGAACCGCCATTACGAATGACAAGCCCTACGCCAAATCCGAGCAATAAACCGCCGAAAACGGCTGCCAAAACGGGCTGAGTCGTAACCCCTTCTACATGATGCAACAACGTTTCAATAATTGACAAACTAACGATTCCAATCAGCGTGGAGATTAAAAACGTTTTTCCGATATGCTTGTATCCGGAAATCATGAATGGAATGTTGAGGACCACGACGAGCAGGGCAAAATTGATATAAGGAGTGTCTTTAAAAATATAGTCTAAAATTAAAGAAATCCCGATGATGCCCCCGTCGATAATGTTATTAGGAACTAAAAATAATTCAATGCTTGCGGCTGCACAGGCAGCACCGATCAGAATCATGATGATCCGAAACAACAAACGGACCGCTGATTCTTTTTTATGCTGTTTTTTTGTTGCCATGCTGTCTCTCCTTTTTATCCGAACTGGCCAACTGCTCCTATTCATCATCATATCATTTAACAGGGAGAAATAAAAAAATGACACATTTTTAATTTTCCGCCATACATTAGTTCAGAGGGGAGGAATGGGACGTGATTTTATTTCAAAAAATCGTACTGCAGCGCTTAAATCAGGTGACGGCTGATGAGGTGCTGAAGTACGCTAAACAATACGAAATTCATGTGACAAAACAGCAGGCGCTCGAGGTGGAAAAGCTCGTCAACGGAAAAAACATTAATATTTTTAATGAAGAAGAGCGAAATAAACTGCTTAGGCAGGTTGAGGCGGTCACCTCAAAAGAAGCCGTCCAGCTGCTGAATCAGCTGTTCGCACAATACTTATCATAAAAAGGGGCTAAAATAAGGCCCCTTTTGTTATTGCTGTTTAATTTTCTCCAAAAGCCCTTCGTCAAACGCTTTATTCTTGAGCATTTCGATTTCGAACCGATATGGGGGCTTTTTATTCTTTTTATCTTCTCCTACATAAGGCGTTTCAAGGATTTTTGGAATATCTGCAAGCTGGTCGTGATGAACGACATATTGAAGTGCATCAAAGCCGATTTCCCCAAAACCGATGTTTTCATGACGGTCTTTTTTTGCACCTTTTACATTTTTGCTGTCGTTGATATGAAGCACTTTTAAACGGTCAATCCCGATGATTTTATCAAATTCGTTTAACACGCCGTCAAAATCTGAAACCACATCATAGCCTGCATCATGGGTATGGCACGTATCAAAGCAGACGGACAAATGTTCATTGTGAGTGACGCCGTCGATGATTTGTGCAAGCTCTTCAAATGTCCGGCCGCATTCCGAACCTTTGCCCGCCATCGTTTCCAGGGCGATTTGCACACCCTGGTCCGGGTCTATGACTTCGTTCAGCCCTTCGATGATTTTTTTTATGCCTGTTTCAGCTCCTGCGCCTACGTGAGCTCCTGGGTGAAGGACGATTTGTTTAGCGCCAATTGCCGCCGTCCTTGCAATTTCAGAACGGAGAAAATCAACGCCGAGCTCGAATGTAGCCGGGTTTGTCGTATTGGCGATATTGATGATATACGGCGCATGAACGACGATTTCAGAAATGCCGTGCTCTTCCATGTGAGCCCGTCCCGCTTCAATATTCAAATCCTCTATTTTTTTTCTGCGCGTGTTTTGCGGCGCCCCGGTGTAGATCATGAACGTGTTGGCGCCGTAAGAGCTTGCTTCCCGGCTGGCGGCAAGCAGCATATGTTTTCCGCTCATTGAGACGTGTGAACCGATTTTCAACAAAACTGTTTCCCCTACTTTCCTTTTCTGAATTGTTTTCTTTTTTCCTGTCTTTTTATTTTATTGATTTCTGTTTTCATTTTTTTCTTATAGCCCGGCTTGACTTTCTTCGGTTTTTTCACAAGCCGTTTGGCGACTTCATCCGTCTCATCAGGCGTTCGCTTGCGATTTTGACGGCGCTTGCGGTCGTCGATCTTTTTCCACTCGCCTTTTTCAATCCGCATGTTTTCAAACACAATTCCCATCTGTTCAAGTTTTGCGAGTGCATCTTCATCAGATGTATCATAAAGCGTCATCGCCGTTCCCGATGACCCTGCGCGCGCTGTGCGGCCGACGCGGTGCACGTAAAAGTCAAGGTCCTCCGGCAGCTCATAGTTAATGACATGGCTGACGCCTTTAATGTCGATGCCTCTTGCCGCCAAGTCAGTGGCAATGATGTAGGTGAACTCAAGGTCGCCGATTTGCTTCATGACTTTTTTGCGTTCTCTCGGGGTAAGGCCGCCGTGAAGAAGCCCCACTTTCATCCCCTTTTCGGCCAGAGAGGCGGCGATGTCGTCAGCCGTTGTTTTTGTATTGGCAAAAACAATCGCCAAGTATGGATTTAAATGCGTCATAACCTCAAACAAAAGCTGATTTTTATCTCTGTGTCTCGAAGGAATCAAAACATGCTCTATTTTTTCAGCTGTGATATGCATCGGCTCGACGTGCGCATATTTCGGATTGGCCATATACTTTTTCAAGAAAGGCTTCAATTTCTCGGGAATCGTTGCAGAGAACACAAGCATTTGCAGATGATCAGGCATATGTGATCCGATAAAATCAACATCTTCTAAAAAGCCCATATCCAGCATTAAATCCGCTTCATCAATGACGAGCGATTCCGCTTTATGCACGCTCAGCGCCTGCTCTCTGACCAAATCGGCGATCCTTCCCGGCGTTCCGACTGCAAGATGAGGCTGTGTTTTTAATTTATCGATCGATTTTTGCTTATCCGTTCCGCCGATAAAACATTTTGAGCGAATCGCTTCATCAGGGCCTAAAAACTTGGTGATTTTCAGCACTTCCTGATGAATCTGATTTGCGAGCTCTCTTGTCGGAGCCGTAATCACGGCTTGAACGAACTCTTTTTTGGGATCGATCCTGCTTAAAAGCGGAAGCAGGTAAGCATGGGTTTTCCCTGTCCCTGTCTGCGACTGCCCGATGGCGCTTTCCCCTTTCAGTGCTGACGGGATTAATCTTTTTTGGATATCTGTCGGCTCATAAAACCCTAATTGGTGAACGGCCTCTATGATAAACGGCTTTAGATCATACATTTCGAATTTCGTTTGTTTCATTTTCCCAACTCCTTCTTGGAAACCGCCTGTTTTGAAAGACGCCCCAAGCTTTATCCTATATGGCTGAATTGTGCGCTTATGTATCCTTTTTTATGCCGGACAGCTAAAAAAAGGCTGATATCATGTCCATCATTAAATTATAACTGATTCTGCGGAAAAAAACCATCTTTGCCGCCGAGCTCTGCGGCCCGAGACAAAAGCACTTTGTGCAAGGTCTGCATACCCTATCAAGAGAAGGAGTTTGAAAGGAGGGTACAAGTATGTTTTCACAGCAGCCTATGAGACCCAGACCGCCTGGGCCGCAGAGGCCAAGCAGAACTGTACTGCAGAGAAATCCAGGAATGGGGGTGCGCCAGCCTCACGGACAGCGGCAGGGATTTCAGCCATTTTTGAATCAGATGGGCCAGGCTCAGCAGCAAGCCGGAACCCGCGGAGGCGGGATTCAAGGATTGCTGTCCAAATTTCTGCCCGGCGGATCAGCTGCATCAGGAGGAACAGGAGCCGGCCTCGGAGGAACAGGAAGCGGCCTTGGGGGAATACAGGGGCTCGCCAACCCTGCTTCACTATCAAGCTTGCTCGGCAATGTGCAAAAAGCGCTGGGAGTGGCCCAGCAAGTGACCCCGATGATTCAGCAATACGGCCCGCTCGTCCGCAATCTGCCGGGAATGGTGAAAATGTTTAGACAGCTGAATTCTGAAGACAGTGAAACGGAGGATCATGAAAAGGAAAAAGACGAACCGGAAGTGAAAGCAGAAACCAGTAAAAAGCAAGAGGAAAAAAAGGAGTCCGCAAAACCGGAAAAAGACAGTCTTCAAACATCCGGCCGCTCTGCGCCTTCGCCTAAACAAAGAAAAACCGGAGGATCAAAACCTAAACTGTATATATAACATTCTTTGATATCTCCTCCTGGATCAGATATAATGAGGTCTAAGAGACTGCAACAATATAAGGGAGCCGTTTTTTACGGCTTTTTATCATGCCCGGCTCTTACTTCTTTTTAGGAGGACTAAAGGATGGACGTAATTAAAATTTCGCCGCGCGGGTATTGCTATGGGGTCGTTGATGCCATGGTCATCGCTAAAAACGCGGCTCTTGATAAAAGTCTGCCAAGACCTATATATATTTTAGGAATGATCGTTCATAACAAACATGTCACAGATGCATTTGAAAAAGAGGGCATCTATACGCTTGACGGTCCAAACCGGCTTGACATTTTGAATAAGGTTGACAAAGGAACCGTTATTTTTACCGCTCACGGTGTATCTCCAGAAGTCCGCAAAGCGGCTGAAGAGAAGGGGCTCGTCGCCATTGACGCCACCTGCCCTGATGTAACGAAAACACATGACTTAATCCGGAAAATGAAGGCGGAAGGCTACCACATCATCTATATCGGAAAGAAAGGGCATCCTGAACCCGAAGGCGCCGTAGGCGTCGCCCCTGATATCGTTCATCTTGTCGAAACCGTGGAAGATGTGGAGCGCCTGGAGGTTGAATCAGACAAACTGATCGTCACAAACCAGACAACGATGTCTCAATGGGATGTCTATGATATTATGGAAATGGTAAAAGAAAAGTACCCGCACGTCGAATTTCACCAGGAAATCTGCCTGGCAACCCAAGTTCGGCAAGAAGCGGTGTCTGAACAGGCGAAAAAAGCCGATTTGACGATCGTCGTCGGCGATCCGAAAAGCAATAACTCCAATCGCCTCGCACAAGTCTCTGAAGAAATTGCCGGGACGAAAGCATATCGGATCGGGGATTTAAGCGAATTAAAACTGGAATGGCTTGAAGGTGTTGAGACGGTGGCTGTGACAGCCGGAGCGTCGACACCGACGCCGATTACAAAAGAAGTCATACGCTTTTTAGAGCAGTTTGACCATGATGATCCATCCACATGGAGCATCGGTCATCATGTTCCGCTGCAAAAAATACTTCCTAAAGTAAAAACAAAAACCTGAAGCCGCTGATCAGCTTCAGGTTTTCTTTTTATATAAACGCAAACGGGTTTGTATTGGTTTCCGAAGGGAAAATCGCAACATCGTACTTTTTCTTTTCACACATTGCCGACAGTTTTTTTGTAACCCCGTCTTTCATGATCTGTTCGGCATAATGCCCCGGATCCACGACATTCAGGCCGATCATCATGGCATCATGCGCGGTATGGAAATAAAGGTCACCTGTCACATACACATCGGCTCCCATTCTTTTCGCCTGGTGGATATATTTATTCCCATCTCCGCCTAGCACGGCGACTTTTTTCACTTTTGCATCATGCTTTCCGACCATCCGGGCTCCATTCGCCTGAAGCTTTTCCTTTACATGGCGGGCAAATTCTTGAAGCGTCATTTCTTCTTGCAGTTCACCGATCCGTCCGAGCCCTTTTTGAAGCGGAGTCTGCTCGACCGGAAAGATGTCAAAGGCGACTTCTTCATACGGATGAGCCTTCTTCATCGCTTTTATAACGGCTTTTTCGATGCCTGAAGGGTAGACGGTCTCAACCCTTACCTCCTCAACCCGCTCAAGCTTGCCCGACTCGCCGATAAACGGGTCAGCTTCCTCGAGCGGACGGAAGCTGCCGACTCCTTCTGCGGAAAAGGCACAGTGGCTGTATGCGCCGATATGACCTGCTCCGGCATCGCCAAGCGCCGTCCGCACCTGTTCCTCATAATCTGTCGGAACATAGACGGCAAGCTTCTTGAGAGGCTCTTCATAGGTTGGAACCAGCACTTTTGTTTCCTTTAAACCCAATGCTTCTGCAAGCATGTCATTGACGCCGCCGTCGGCAACATCCAGATTCGTATGAGCCGCATAAACCGCAATATCATGTTTGATGCATTTTTCGATCAGCCTCCCGCCCGGCTGATCTGTGATGACATGTTTCAGCGGCCTGAAAACCGGAGGGTGATGGGCGATGATCAAGTCAACGTTCTTCTCAATCGCTTCATCCACTGTTTCTTCAAGCACATCAAGTGTGACCATGACATTTTTGATTTTTTTGTTGAGCGTGCCGATTTGCAGGCCGATTTTATCCCCTTCAACGGCAAAAGATTTTGGTGAAAATTGTTCAAACAATTGAATGATCTCATTTCCGTTTATCGATTTAACCACGATCGAGAACCTCCTTCAGCTGTTTCATGCGTTTTAGAATGTCTTCCTGTTTCTGTTGATTTTCTGCTGACGGAGCCGCATTTTCCAGGCCTCGGTAAATTCCTTCCAAATGATGAAGCTCCCTTGACCATTTCTTAATAAAAACGGCGTTTTTTTCTTTGGACAGAAACGGTCCTGTTAACATGCCAATCTCAAAATCGATTCCCTTATACGGACGGTCTTTGTCGCCCGGTGAAGCGGCAAGGACTTCGTAAAATTTGCCGTCCTCTTCAAGAATCTCTTCATCTAACAGTTCATAGTTCTCTTTGTAGAGCCATTCCCTGATGTGATAAGCATGTATATTGGGCTGCAGGATCAGACGCCTAACCCCTTCCAGCTTGTCCTTTCCTTTTTCCAGAATATCGGCGATCAAGGCTCCGCCCATTCCTGCAATCGTAATCGCATCCGCTTCACCGCATTTGACCACTTCAAGGCCGTCGCCTTTCCGCACCGATATGAGTTCGGACAGCTCGAGCCGTTCCACTTGATTTTTGGCAGAATTGAACGGGCCGTCTGTAATTTCGCCGGCGATCGCCCGCTTGGCCAATCCATTTAAAAGGGCATAGCAAGGCAAATAGGCATGATCTGATCCGATATCAGCCAGCACCGCATGTTCAGGTATGTATTTTGCCACCGTCTCAAGTCTTTTTGACAACTTTAATTCATTCACTAAACCATCACTACTTTTCTATATTCATTTTATCCCTTACCATCATATTAAAAAATTGCTTATTTTCCAAGCGCCTATACCTGCACAAAAAAAGTCCTTTTGAATAAAGGACTTTTTGCTGCTATTTAATTTCGGAAACCCATTTGGCCATATCATCAAGCTTCTCTTGCGGGACAAGGCCGGCCGGCATTCCGTTTCCGCCTTTTTCAATCTTTTCTTTAATTGCTCCTGTATCCATGCGGTCCCCGACTCCTTGCAGTTTAGGACCTGATACCCCTTCATAATTTTCACCGTGACAGGATACACAGCTCGCCTTATAAATTTCTTCAGGCGAGGCATCCGCTTTGTCTTCTTGAGCGGTCTTGTTCCCTTCGCCGGCAATTTCTTTTTCATCATACAGCCCTTTAATAGATAGGATAAAAACCAGGCCTATTCCCATAATGGCAATTAACAAAAATGGTATCAATGGATTGCGGTTCATTTTACATCCCCCTTTTTAATTTACCCCAGCCCCTTATGTAAACAATTCTAATTCTACTTTAATTTTACAAAAAGTAAACCGGTTATGAAACAAAAGCTGATGAAGTTCACATTTTAGACAAAATGATGAATGAGGAAGCTGATTGTTTGATTTGCCATCTGAAATCCATTTTTTGAATACGGTTACAACAATCATTATAAAGGGCTTTTCCTATGATCTCAAGGTTATAATGTCTTAAAATAGACTTTTGGATATTTGCAAAATCGAAAGAAATTAAGTAAAATATAATCGAGTTTACCAATAATAGCGCTTTCATACAAAAGAAAGGCAGTCAGGCAATAAAAAAGAACGGATCTTGTGACCCGTTCAAATTTATTCGAGAAAATCTTTCAAGCGTTTGCTTCTGCTTGGATGTCTTAATTTACGAAGTGCTTTAGCTTCTATTTGACGAATTCGTTCTCTTGTTACCCCAAACACTTTACCAACTTCTTCTAATGTTCTTGTCCGTCCATCATCAAGACCAAAGCGAAGGCGCAATACGTTTTCTTCGCGGTCTGTCAGTGTATCAAGCACATCTTCAAGCTGTTCTTTCAGCAATTCATATGCTGCATGATCTGACGGTGAAGTCGCTTCCTGATCTTCAATGAAGTCTCCAAGATGTGAATCATCTTCTTCTCCGATCGGAGTTTCGAGTGATACTGGTTCCTGGGCAATCTTTAAGATTTCACGAACCTTTTCCGGTGTCAGATCCATGTCTTCTGCAATTTCTTCAGGCGTTGGTTCGCGGCCGAGATCCTGAAGAAGCTGTCTCTGAACACGGATCAGTTTATTGATGGTTTCAACCATGTGCACAGGAATCCTGATTGTTCTCGCCTGGTCAGCGATCGCTCTTGTAATCGCCTGTCTGATCCACCATGTGGCATATGTGCTGAACTTGTATCCTTTACGGTAGTCAAACTTTTCAACCGCCTTCATCAGACCCATGTTTCCTTCCTGAATGAGGTCTAAGAAAAGCATGCCGCGGCCGACATACCGTTTTGCGATGCTGACGACGAGCCTTAGGTTGGCTTCAGCCAGACGCCGCTTTGATTCCTCGTCGCCTTCCTCAATCTTTTTCGCGTATTCAATTTCTTCTTTAGCAGACAAAAGGTTTACCCGTCCGATTTCCTTCAAGTACATCCGGACAGGATCGTTTATCTTAACGCCCGGGGGCACGCTTAAATCATTCAGGTCAAATTCTTCTTCGGCCTTGGCCAGCTGTTGAATATTAGGATCCTCGTTTTCTTCGTTCTCACTAATTAATTCAACACCTTGCTCTCCTAAAAATTCATAATACTCATCCATTTGGTCTGATTCGATCTCGAAACTGGACATGCGCTCAGCAATTTCTTCATATGTGAGCACCCCACGTTTTTTTCCGGCCTCTGTCAATTGGTCCCTGACCTGTTCAAACGTGAATTCAGTTTCAGTCTCTGGTGCTTGTTTATCAGCCATTCATGGATCCCTCCTTCCAAAACTTACAGACGAATTCTAAAAAGCGTTTCGCTTTATTTTGTTCCTATTTCACGGTTAAAGCCTTATTTCTAATCTAGAGCTTAACGTAAAGCAAATCATAAATTGACAATATGTGATTAGGATTCGCAGCTTTTGCTCCTCCTTAAGGATTCATTGCCAAAAGCTTTTCCTATTATATATAACGGTTTATTTTAGCGAACGGTTCAACTTTATAATTTCCTGAGCCAAGGTTGCCGCCCTGATGAAGTCTTTTTGCCTTTCAGCTTCGGCTCTTGCAGCTTCTTTTTCTTTTATCATTGACCAATTTCGATGATTCAACACTTTTTTTACATAATCAGATAATTCTGCTTCGCCCAATTCCTCATTGACCTGAAGCATTAAAATATCCGTCAGAAGCTGGCTTAACTCCTGATCCTCGATTCTTTTGAAGAGCTGCTGGATGGAAATTTCAGCTCCCTCTTCATACATGGCATACAAATAAGCGACTACAGCGCGATGCTGATCAAGATTGAATTCAAAGCCCACCCGATCCAAAACCTTTCGGATGACATCCCGGTCATGAATCATGTGAGCGATCAGCATTCGTTCCGCATTCTCATGGGCCGGCCGAAGCCCTGTTCTTTTTCGCGGGGAACGCGAGACGGCCGCGCGTCTTTCTTTTGATTCCTGGCGGCTGCTTTCCTTGCTGCGGCCGGCAGCCTGCTTTTCAAAAACAGAAAGCTGATCCTTCAGGGAATCGAATGAGATTGAAAATTCATTTGCAAGCTGTTTGATGTATATTTCCTGCTCCAAAGGCCCGCTGAGAAGGCTGACTTCCTTGAGTACATCATTGATGTAGGCTAGACGGTCTCCTTCATCTGACAGATTTCTGCCCTTGCGAAAATAATGCATTTTAAACGTCATCAAGGTTACACTGGCCCCTATGACATCCTGCTTAAACTTTTCGCTGCCGAATTTTTTGATGTAGTCATCGGGATCCAATCCGTCAGGTATCATGGCAACCTTGATAGTGCAGCCTTTTTTCTGAAGAACGTCAGCTGCTTTAAGCGTAGCTTCGTAACCTGCCTGATCCGAATCGTAGCAAAGGATGACTTCACCGACATTTCGCCTGATGATTTTTGCATGCTCTTCAGTCAGCGATGTTCCCATCGTCGCAATCGATTCTTTTACGCCGGAACGGACGGCGGAAATGACATCTGCAAATCCTTCAAAAAGGACAGCCCTTTCTTCTTTTCGAATATGAAGGCGGGCCTGATGGAAATGATAGAGCAGCCTGCTTTTGCGAAAAAGAGGTGTTTCCGGACTGTTCATATATTTCGGATGCTCACCTGTGAAAGTCCGCCCGGAAAATGCGACTGTTTTGCCGTGGTGGTCATGAATCGGAAACATAATCCGGTTTCGAAAACGGTCAAAATATCCATCCCCGTTTTCGCGCCTGATGATGAGCCCTGCTCTTTCCATCAGTTCGGCATCAAAACCTCTCCGTTCCAAAAATTTTGTTATGAAATCCCATGAATCAAGAGCGCATCCGATTTCAAACTGCTCGATTTGCTCCATCTTAAAGCCTCTCTCGAGCAAATAATCCAGCGCTTCCTGTCCTTCCTTTGTATTGACCAGCAAATGGTGGTAAAATTTCTTTAACAGCTCATGAGCCTCCGCCATTTTCTGTTCATCTGAGCTGCCCGCACTGTTTGCTGAAACAGCAGTTACCTGATCCGGCAGATCTATGTGGTATTTGTCCGCCAAGTGAGACACTGCTTCAGTGAATGAATAACCTTCCATTTGTCTTAAAAATGAAAAGACATTTCCTCCGGCTCCGCACCCGAAGCAATGAAAAATCTGTTTTTCTCCAGAAACGGAAAAAGATGGTGTATTTTCACCATGAAATGGACAAAGTCCAAAATAATTACGCCCCTGTTTTCTTAACTGGACGTACTCTCCAATAACTTCAACGATATCAGCTGATTTCTGAACTTGTTCCACAATTTCATCTGGTATACGATTGCCCATGTTCCAACACTCCGTCGTACATAATTCGCTGCTTTAGCACGTAAATCCTTCATTTTTCGACAAGATTTTTTGCAGCTCTTTGACAAATCGCTCCCGGTCTTCTTTGACCAGTTTTTTTGGGCCTTTTGTGTAATGTCCGCTTCTTCTCAGTTTTTGTGAGATGTGACGGCGGAAAAGAGCAAGGTCGATGGAATTCTCTTCGAAAAGAAATCCTCTCTCCGACATCACAAAGACCTTTTTGCCAAGCAAGAGTGATGCCAGCCCGATATCTTGTGTGACGACTAAATCGCCGGGGCGAACATGATTGGCTATATACAGATCCGCAGCTTCTTTATGCGGGTCGACATATTTCCAATTCTCTTCTTCTTTCCTTGTGACTTGAAAATGTTCGAATGAGGCCACAAAAATTACATTCACTCGGAAGTCCGCCGCTACTTTCAGCACTTCATCTTTCACAGGGCATGCGTCTGCATCGACAAAAATCGTCCTTTCTTTTTCAAGAAGACTAATTCTCCATCCCTCCATCAATCTCCTGCTATAAATACAGGCAAAATCACACAGATTTCAAAATAATCGCTCTATAAGAATTTGTCGAAAGTTTTTTTCTTGAAATTCTTGACACGATACCCATAATAGTTTATTCGTTCTGTACTAAGCTTAAACCTAAAAGTTAATTATTTTATCACAATTTTTTATTATAATACAAATGGGTCAAAGATGCTATCATTTTCACTTTTCCCAAAACCGTCAAAGCAAAAACCCAGGATGTGGTGTCCTGAGTTTTATTCTTTAGACCCTTTTTGTCATCATGTTATGAATAATGTTGGCTGTTTCCTCCACCGCTTTATTTGATACATCTACGACATCGCAGCCGATCCGGCCCACAATTTTTTCGAAGTATTCAAGCTCTTCTTTGATGCGGTTAATGTTCGCATAAATCGCTTTATCATTGAGTCCAAGCGATTTCAGGCGCTCCTTGCGGATATGATTCAGCTTATCAGGGCTGATTTTCAATCCGATGCATTTGGCCGGATCAACGGTAAAGAGCTCTTCAGGAGGATCCACTTCCGGAACGATCGGCACGTTTGCCACCTTTAAGCGTTTATGCGCCAAATATTGTGATAAAGGGGTTTTGGACGTTCTTGACACTCCGATCAGCACGATATCCGCTTTCAATATCCCCCGCGGATCTCTGCCGTCGTCATATTTTACGGCAAATTCAATCGCCTCTACCTTTTTAAAATAATCCTCATCAAGCTGGCGAACGCGGCCCGGCTCATATTTTGCGCTGAAACCGTACACCGACTCCATTTTTTCGATCAATGGACCGATAATATCGTAATACACGACGTTTGCTTTCTCAGCTTCGGCAATTAAAAACTCGCGAATCTCCGGCACAACGAGCGTAAAGCAGATGATGCCGCCGTCCGCTTCAGCCAGAGAAATCACTTCTCTGATTGTTCCGCGGTCTTCCACGTAAGGAATACGCCTGATATTGGTCTGTTCAGATGAACCGTTAAATTGACTGATGGCCGCCTTGACAACCAGCTCGGCGGTCTCGCCGACAGAGTCGGATACAACATAAATCGTCCGATTGCTCATGATATCCCCCCATTTGTTGTTCACACTACATGATTTCATTTTCGGATAAGCCGACAAGGATTTTCGTCATGTTTGTTTTGGTGATTCTTCCCACCACTTCAAAGCCTTTTTCTGTATCCTTTACAACGGGCAGTGCATCAATTTGTTTTTCAATCAGCATTTTGGCAATGTCCAAAATAAAATCATCACGCCTGCATAAAGTAATGTTCGGCATTCTCGTCATAATAATATGGACGGGTATAGAAGGGAGCTCCTGTTTGCCGATGCTTGCTCTGAGCAAGTCTTTTCGTGAAAGTACACCGACTAAGATGGCATTATCATCAACGACAAAAAGCGTTCCTACGTCCTCTAAGAACATCGTGCAGATCGCATCATAGACGGAAACATTTTCATGAATCACCACCGGGATTGACTGAAAGTCTTTCACCTGCAGCTTTTTAAGCTTGTCGGCCAAGAGCTGTGTGCCTGTCTTTCCTGTGTAAAAATATCCGACCCTCGGCCTCGCTTCCAAAAAGCCTGACATCGTCAAAATCGCCAAGTCCGGGCGAAGGGTTGCTCTTGTCAGATTCAGTTTCTCGGCTATATGCTCTCCGGTAATCGGTCCGTTTTCTTTGACAATCTGCAAAATATGCTCCTGACGTTTATTTAGTTCGATCGTACTCACCACCTTTAAGCCAAAGCTTACAATTCGTGCAATATGTATAAAAGTCGATAACATATTATAACGCATATGAAGGCTAAAATAACAGCCATTATATTTGAATTCTATGAAAAAGACAGGCACATTTTGACAAGCTTGTGAAAGAGAGCTCCTGTTTTACAAAAAGACGATTGCCAGCCTGCCAGCAACCGTCTTCTGCCGTTTATTTTACAATGATGGCATTTATGTTTGCAAAAGATCGGATCAGCTCCGCCAAACTTGCCATTTGCGCCAGGCGGTTTTCTTTTAATCTTTCATCTTCGGCATGTACCATCGTATGATCGAAATAAGCTTCGATCGGCTCTTTCAGTTTAGAAAGCTCACGGAAGGCGCCTTCATAATCTTTTGCTTCATAAAGAGCGGTGATTTGCTGTTTGCTTTCTCCATAAGCTTTAAAGAGCTCTTTTTCTTGAGGGTTTTCAAACAGGGACTCATCAATGGCGCCCGTCCCGCTTTTCTTGCTGATGGAAATCACCCTTGCGAGCGCTTCGGCCGTTTCTTTAAATTCCGGCCCGCCTGCCGCTGCCTTCAGCACAGCCGCTTTTTTAAGCGCTGAGTATGGCTCAAGACCGGTGCTTTCAAGCACGGCGTCCACAACGTCATAGCGGATGTTTTCTGCTGTCAGCACATATTTGAGGCGCTGTTTAAAGAAATCAAGCAGCTCGCTGTGTTCTCCCTGTTCTGCAAAAGAAGCCAGTTTTTCAAACGAAATGCCCCAATTTCGGTCGAGCAGGATTTGAACGATTCCGCTCGCCTGCCGCCTTAATCCGTACGGGTCTTGAGATCCTGTCGGAATCACCCCGATGCTGAAAAATGAAGCAACGGTGTCGAGTTTATCAGCTAAAGCGACAACAGCGCCGACAACTGAAGAAGGTGTCTCCCCGCCGGCTTGTCTCGGCATATAATGCTCGTTGACCGCGAGTGCCACTTCTTCTTTTTCACCGCGCATCCGCGCATACTTTTCGCCCATGATGCCTTGCAGCTCAGGAAACTCGTAAACCATTTGGGTGACAAGATCGAATTTGGAAATGTGTGAAGCGCGCTTAATCAGCCCGGCCGTTTCTTCATCTGCGCTGATTTCTCGCGCGATGCGTTCGGCAATGGCAGCTGACCGCCTTACTTTGTCCCCAAGTGAACCGAGCTCCTCGTGGAAGACGATCTTTTCAAGTTTTTTCACATTTTCATCAATATCCAGTTTTTGATCTTCTTTATAGAAGAAGGCGGCATCTGAAAGCCTTGCTCTCAATACCTTTTCGTTTCCTCTCGCAACGTTTTGCAGAGCGTGGTCATTTCCATTGCGCACCGTCACAAAGTAAGGGAGCAGACTGCCGCTTTCATCTTTGACAGGGAAGTAGCGCTGATGCTCTTTCATCGTCGTCACGAGAACTTCTTCAGGGATTGAAAGAAACGCCTCTTCAAATGCTCCAAACAGAACGGTTGGATATTCAACAAGATTGTTGACTTCCTCCAATAAACCTTCATCTCTCGGAATACTCCATGACTTTTCTGCGGCCAATTCGTCCAGCTGTTTTGTAATCAGCTGTTTCCGTTTTTCTGGATCAGCTATGACAAACTCGCTTTCCAGTTTTGCTTCGTACTCTGAAGGGGCGCTTAACTCAGCCGCTTTTCCGAGGAAGCGATGCCCCTGTGTCACCCGGCCGGTTTCGACATCGGCGACAGAAAAAGGAATAACTTCGCTGCCGAAAAGGGCAGCAATCCATTTAATCGGCCTGATATATTTAAGATCTTCACTGCCCCAGCGCATATTTTTCGGGAAGTGGAGGCTTGCCACCAAATCGCGAAGCTCGGGAAGCAATGTCACCGTATCCTGGCCTTTCTGGAATTTCTGTACAAACACATACTCTGTTCCTTTAACATCTTTAAAATATAAATCTTCCGGATTTGCTCCTTGTCCCCGTGAGAAGCCGATCGCTGCTTTCGTCCATTCGCCGTTTTCATCAAGGGCGATTTTTTTGGCAGGTCCTTTCGCTTCTTCTTTCACATCGTCCTGTTTTTCTGCTGCGTTTTTAACAAGGACGGCCAGCCTTCTCGGTGAGTTAAAAAGTCTGACTTCACCGTAGGCGATATTTTTGTCTTTCAGCCAGCCTTCAAGCTTATCTCCCAATTGAGTCATGCTGTCGAGCATGAAACGCGCCGGCATTTCTTCTAATCCGATTTCTAAAAGCAAATCTTTATTACTCATGAGAAGCCTCTTCCTCCTTCAGCATTGGAAAGCCCAACTTTTCGCGTTCATTGTAGTACGTTTTGGCTACTTTTCTGGCCAGATTTCTGACCCTTCCGATGTATCCTGTCCTTTCCGTAACAGAAATGGCTCCTTTGGCATCAAGCAAGTTGAACGTGTGGGAACACTTCAGGACATAATCATAGGCTGGGTGAACGAGTCCCTGATCCATTTGACGGTTGGCTTCTTTCTCGTATGTGGCAAACAATTCGAACAGCATCTCTACATCAGACGTCTCAAACGTATAAACAGAATGCTCATATTCAGCCATCATAAACAGGTCTCTGATCGTATAGCCGCTGGTCCATTCCAGATCGAAGACGTTTTCTTTGTCCTGAATATATGAGGCCAGGCGCTCAATGCCATATGTGATTTCAACGGAAACCGGTTTGCATTCAAGCCCGCCGACCTGCTGAAAATAAGTGAACTGAGTGATTTCCATGCCGTCAAGCCATACTTCCCAGCCAAGTCCGGCACAGCCGAGCGAAGGGTTTTCCCAGTTGTCTTCAACAAAGCGGATATCGTGCTCCAAAGGGTCGATTCCGAGCGCTTTTAATGAATCTAAATACAGCTCTTGAATGTTATCCGGAGACGGTTTGATGATGACCTGGAACTGATGGTGCTGATAAAGCCTGTTTGGGTTCTCTCCGTATCTGCCGTCAGCAGGACGCCTTGACGGCTCAACATAAGCGACCTTCCACGGCTCTGGCCCGAGGCTCCGTAAAAATGTATAGGGGCTCATCGTTCCAGCTCCCTTTTCCACATCGTAAGACTGCAAAAGTACACAGCCTTCATGAGACCAATGCTTTTGCAGTGTAAGAATCATATCTTGAATATTCAAATGAAGCACCTCCACAAAACGTGTTTTTTCAGATTTTACATTTCCGCATAGGGCTGTGTTTGGGCAGAAAAAAAACTCCCGTCCCTATGCTTGTTTTCTCACAAACATAGGGACGAGAGTTCTCCCGCGGTTCCACCCTAATTGCTGAGATCCTACATCTCTCAGCCTCTTTTTTTAAAGCTGCTCATGGAATGCCTTTCATTACGCTCTCATCCCCGGCTTTCACCATTCCGAGGTCGCTTCAATGAGGCGGCGCAACTACTTCTTTCCGTCACCGCAACGTCTTTATTGAATCTAAAAAGCGGGCAAGCCCGCGATCTTTATGACATGATCTTATAAAAAGATGAAGAGGATGTCAACTTTTGTTTTCTTTACCGAGCATTTTTTTCATATTGTCCATTTGCTCGATGAAGCGCCGCGACTTTAGAAAAATCCCGGAGTACTCATCATAATAAAGCTGGATGACCTTTTTCAGCTCTTCCTTTGTCTCCTGTTTGACCGATACATTCCCAAGCCTTGACAGATCAAAATAAAAAAACAGCCTCAAGAGCCTTGCGGAAGCAGGAGACATTGGTACTCTGTACGGATCTTTCGCAAAACAGCGGTGGCAGATAAAGCCGTTGTCCCTGATTGAAAAATGAAATGTGCCATCTTTGCTTTTGCAGTGTACACATTCGTTCAATTCCGGGTACAGGCCGATGACGCTGAGCATTTTGACTTCGATGAGATTGGTGATGATGTCGGGATCTGTACCGTCGTTCAGCCTCCTCATCGACTGAAGAAGCAGTTCGAATAAAAACGGATTCGGTTTCTTTTCCTCAGTTCCTTTATCGATTAATTCTGCGATATATGCCGCGTGCGCTGTTAAAAACAGATCTTCCCGGATCGTCCGCATGCTATCGATCATCTCTCCCTGCTCCAAAGTTCCAAGGCCTGATGATTTCCGGAATAAAAACGAACCGTAGAGAAACGGCTGGGAAATGGCCGACAAGCGGCTGTTCGGTTTTTTTGCGCCCCTTGCCAGCACGCCGATTTTTCCATGTTCCCTGGTCAATAATGTGATGATTTTATTTGATTCACCGTAGTCATTTGTACGAAGGACGATACCTTCACATTTCGTTAGCATATGTGCACCATCCAAAATTGGAGGGGTCAAGCGTTATCACAAAATTGGAAAGTCAACTTGCGCTAGCTCTTTCTCAAGTGCTTCGGGTCTTTCCAGGTTCTCCTTTTCCAATTCTTTAAAAAGGAGGTACGTATCAACGTTTCCTGTTTGTGAAAATACATTCCAAGTAAAATTCAACATAAAAAGCCCCACCTTTCTGTTTATAACTAGCTTTTTAAACATCCAAATTCTTAAGATTATCTTGACCTTGTGTCCTCCATTTCATGTTAAACAATTTTTTCTAATATCGCTTTGATTTCGAGAGATTTTGTAACGACTCAACCACGGTCAAGTTCTGCCGGTTAATACTCGTCTTCTCTAAATCCAAAATCACGAAGCTGAGACATCTTGTTGCGCCAGTCTTTTTGCACTTTGACCCATAGTTCTAAATAAACTGATGAGCCGAGCAAAGCTTCGATATCGGCCCTTGCCCGTTTGCCGATTTCTTTGAGCAGGCTGCCCCTTTTACCGATGACAATGCCTTTTTGCGAATCGCGTTCAACGACAATGGTCGCACTGACATGAACAGAACCGTTTTCCCGTTCTTTGATGGAATCGATGCTGACCGCAATGCTGTGAGGGATCTCTTCCCTTGTCAGATGCAGCACTTTTTCCCGAATCAGCTCAGAAATGATAAAACGCTCTGGATGATCGGTTACCTGGTCACTCGGGTAAAACTGCGGACCTTCCGGCAAATATTCTTCTATTTGCTTTAGAAGAGTGTCAATATTGTTTCCCTCAAGAGCGGAAATCGGGATGATTTCTTTAAACGGGTACCTGGTTCTGTATTCATCAATGAGCAGAAGCAGTTGATCAGGATGAATCTGATCGATTTTATTGACGATTAAGAAAACCGGGGTGTTCAATCCTTTCAAGCGGTCGATAATAAACTCGTCGCCTTTTCCGTAGCCTTCCGCCGCATTGATCATGAACAAAATCAAGTCGACTTCTTTTAACGTGTTCTGCGCGACTTTCATCATGAAGTCGCCAAGTTTGTGCTTTGGTTTATGAATGCCCGGCGTATCGATAAAAATCGTTTGGGATGTGCCGGTTGTCAATACGCCCTGCACTTTGTTTCTTGTCGTTTGCGGTTTATCGCTCATAATGGCGATTTTTTGGCCGATCACGCGATTCAAAAAAGTAGATTTTCCTACGTTTGGTCGTCCGATAATGGACACAAATCCTGATTTAAAGCTTTCCTGTGTCATGTAAATCCTCCGATGAAAATGCTCCTGGCAGTAATTCTTGAACGGTCATTTCTTTCACTTGCCCATTCAGGTTCGTTAAAACAACAGGCATGTTTTGTGAACAAAGTTCAGAAATCACCTGTCTGCACGCTCCGCACGGTGACACGGGGCCTGGCGTATCAGCGGCAACGGCGAGCATTTTAAAGGCTTTTTCGCCTTCAGAGCAAGCCTTGAATAATGCTGTCCGCTCGGCGCAATTGCACAGGCTGTATGAAGCATTCTCAATGTTGCAGCCCCTGTACACTTTACCTTCCTCTGTCAGGAGAGCAGCTCCGACTTTGAATTTTGAATACGGAACATATGCGAATTCCCTTGCTTTTAACGCTTCTGCAATCAATTCTTGTTTATTCAATATCTGTATCCCTTCCTATAGCGGCTATGATACCGCTAACACTTTTATTTTACATAAAAATGGCTGTTATTTCACGCCCAAATCGCAAATGTAAAATTTTTGTAAGAATCTTTTGCCAGGGGCGGGAAGTATTGGTCAAAATAATTTTGACAAAAAGATGAGTAACCCAATGATACACGAAACAGCGGCAAACACGCAAACCGCACCTGCTGCTGCATCTTTTGCGGCTTTTGCCAGCGGATGGCTCTCTTTTGTGATGAGGTCGACAGCGTGTTCAACGGCAGTGTTCATCAACTCCAATGCGAACATTCCGCCGATGAGGATAAAAATGACGGCCCATTCCAAAACAGTCAGCCTAAAGATGAAGCCGCAACTGATCACAATGATTGCGGCTCCGGTGTGAATTTGAAAGTTGCGCTCGGAAATGAACGTCTTGAAAATTCCAGTAAAGGCGTGTGAAAAGCTTTTTTTGAGCCGGCGCCATTCTGTTTGTTTATGAGGATCTTGAGAGCCCATATCGATTTAAAAGTTCCTTTTGCTTAGTGAACATTTCTTTCTCTTCTTTCTCTGTCATATGATCATATCCGAGCAGATGCAAGAAGCCGTGAACCGTCAGGAACCCCAATTCTCTCATCAATGAATGTCCGTACTCTTCAGCCTGTTCTTTCGCTTTATCCGCACTGATGATAATATCGCCGAGAACGGTCGGCATATCAGCGCCGATGATCTCAACTTCTCCTTCGCCGTCTTCCTCAAGAGCAAATGAGATGACATCGGTCGGATAATCTTTTCCCCGGTATTCTTTATTGATTTTCTGTATTTCCTCATTCGTCACGATCGTAACGGATACTTCCGCCTGATCGGCGACATTTTCTTCTTTTGCAGCAAATTGAAGGAGCTTTTCCATTTCAGCAAGCTGTTCATCTGAAAGGCGCCCTGTCTCATCTGCGATATCAAGTATTAAACTCATGAATGTCTCACCTTCTGTTTTGGATTAGCCTCCGGATATTCGATCCGGGAATGAAAAATGCCTTTTAACGTTTCGCAAAGCGTCTTGGCTATCAAATTGAGTTCCTTTAGCGTCAGATCGCATTCGTCAAACTGTCCGTCCTGAAGTTTATCAGAAATGATGCCGCGCACAAGCTTTTCAATCCTTTCCGGATTCGGGTTGTGCATCGACCTGACGGCTGCTTCCACGCTGTCTGCCACCGAAATGATCGCCGCTTCTTTTGACTGCGGCTTAGGCCCCGGATAGCGGAACTCTTCTTCTGTCGTCTGATCTCCTTTTTCCTTCGCCTTATAGTAGAAAAACTTCAGCAGAGACGTGCCGTGATGCTGTTCGGCGATATCGACCAGCTCTTTCGGCATTTTATGGTCTCTGAGCATGTCCGCCCCGTCTGTCGCATGAGCAATGATAATGTTTTTGCTTAGCTGCGGAGACAGTTTGTCATGCGGGTTGTCAATGTTCATTTGGTTTTCGATAAAATATTGGGGCCGCTTCGTCTTTCCGATATCATGATAATATGCACCGACCCTTGCCAGCAATCCGTTTGCACCGACCGCTTCACACGCCGCCTCCGACAAATTGGCGACCATGACGCTGTGATGGTAAGTGCCGGGTGTCTCCGTCAGGATTTTGCGGAGCAGCGGATGATTCGGATTTGAGAGCTCGAGAAGCTTCATCGTCGATAGAATACCGAACCCGCTTTCAAAAAACGGCATAAAGCCGAGCACAAGAACGGAAGACCCGATGCCTGAAACAGCTCCCATGATGAGATATGTGCCCATCTCCAGACCGGATTGGGCCGTATTTTGAATCATCTGCAGGGTAAACATAACAACAATGTTGACAAACGAAACAAACAGTCCCGCCTGAAGGATCTTTGCCCTCGCGTTATGCTTTCCTAAAAACAGTATACCCGCAATCGAACTAATTAAGAAATACGTTCCGATCGCGTAATTAAACGTGCCTGTAACCCCTTGATTAAACATCATGCTTCCGCAGATGGAAAACATCATGCTCGCCAGAATCGCCAGCCGTTCGTTAATTAAAAGCTTTATCAGCATGACGCCCATCGCGATTGGCACAATGTATCCGATATGGCTGAATTCGAGCTCCTGAAACAGGCTGATCACTTCCATCACGATTAATACCATCGCCGTTACCAATGAAAACAGCATCAGCGATTTGTTCTTCGGAAGCCGGTTGTTATACTGTTTTTCAAAATAGTAAACCAAAGCTGAGATGAAAAGCCCGATCAAAAGCAGCAGTCCACCGACCGGCTTAAATATATTGGCTCCGCTTAAAAGCCCTGTCAATTCAAGCTTACGGTATACTTCCCTGTCAATCAGCTGGTTTTCCTCAACAAGAATCTGCCCCTGCTTAATCTGGATCTGCTGAATGCTGTCCGCCGCTTCTTGACGCTTCTGCTCCGTTTTGTCAGGGTCATAAACATAATTGGGGATAATGGCGAATCGTCCGATTTCATTGGCGGCATTCTTTAATTTGGATGGGACGGAGTTGCCTTTGAGCTCTTTTGTGACATTCTCTTTTGCTTGATCAAGTTTTCCGGCGGGAATTTCTTCGCTCATGACATCATTGACAGCCGTAATGACCGAATCCTGCGTCATGGAAAGCTCTCCATCGCTTGCCCCCAACAGGTTTTTGACCGAGTCTTGTGAGAGCGAGTCCGTCACATCGGAAGTCAGCTTGCCTTCCACAGATTTGATCTGCTCTTTTTCAGATTCCTTTGTACTCTCTTTCTTCACTTCTTTGATGATGTCAAATATAGAAGATACCAGATCAACCCTGTTGTCGGAATACTCTTTTTTAAGGGTGTACTGATCAGGCACCTCCTCCCTTGCTTCCTGCTTTTTAGCGGCTGTCGCCTTTTGATCTTCGACCGTTGCCGGCGCATAAATTGTATTTTCACTGATTGAAAATAAATCAAGATCAAGCGATTCTGGTTTGACATGAAAAAAAAGCAGGATAAACATCAGCGCGGATATGGCTGCATAAAGAACGACAGGGAGAAACCGGACGTTTTTCATCCGGATGAGCCCATTCTTTCCGTCTCTTTTTTTCTTCTTCAAAAAAAGCACCTCTTTTCGGCGGGAAACTAAAAAATGACCCGATAGCGGGTGATCGGGTCATTCCAGTTATTTTGTCTTTTCGTATGCTTCAATGATTCGGGCGACAAGCGGATGTCTGACCACATCTGTCTGATCCAATTCAACGAATGAAATCCCTTCAATATCAAGGAGCATGCTTTTTGCGACGGCAAGTCCTGATGTGACTCCCTTCGGCAGATCGATCTGCGTAATGTCGCCTGTAATGACCATTTTAGAGCCAAAACCCAATCTAGTTAAAAACATTTTCATTTGTGCCGGTGTTGTATTTTGCGCTTCGTCCAAAATCACAAAAGCGTCATCAAGCGTCCTCCCTCTCATATAGGCAAGCGGCGCGATTTCGATGGTTCCTCTTTCAAGGAGCCTCGCTGTATGATCCGTACCGAGCACATCGTGGAGGGCGTCATACAAAGGCCTTAAATAAGGGTCGACTTTTTCTTTTAGATCCCCCGGCAAAAAACCGAGACTTTCTCCTGCTTCAACAGCTGGTCTCGTCAAAATAATTCTTTTAATGCGTCCGTTTTTCAGTTCATGAACGGCTTTTACGACCGCCAAGTAGGTTTTTCCAGTTCCTGCAGGGCCGATGCCAAAGATTAAATCATGCCTTTTCATAGCGTTGATATATTCTCTTTGGCCGATCGTTTTGACCCTGATCGGCTTTCCTTTGGCATTCTTCGTGATTTCCTCTTCATACATGCTTTCAAAAAACTCAAGCTTACGTTTTTTCGCCATTTTAATCGCGTATATGACGTCCCGTTCAGATATCTCAATTCCTTTGCGTATCAGATTCAAGAGGGAAGCGAGCAGACTGTCCACGATTTGAAATGTATCCTCGTCACCCGTCACATATACTGTTTCACCCCGTGTGACAATCGAGATGCCCAGCTCTTCCTCCATCATCTTCAGATGTAAATCCTGATTTCCAAACAGCGCCTGAGCTTCATTCGGACTTTCCAGTTGCTGATTAATCGCAAGTAAATGTTCTGTCATTCTTTAGTCTCCTGAACAATTGGTGTTGTTTGAACAATGTCTTCAATAACCTGGTAAAGGATGATCAATTTAACTTTACCATTCTCGCTCGTTTCGTGCAAAACTTTTTCACTGATAATGTCCCCATCTTCGCCGATTTTTTTCCGGACGTCTCTTTTTCCCATTTTGATCCCTTCCTGGACCGCTTCTTCTTTTGTATATACCCTTTTGACCTGCTCGCTTTCTCTCGTCGATTCCTTTTCATAAGCGATGGGGAGTTTAAAATTCATAAAATGAAACGTATGTTTTTCCACTTCCGTTTTTGGACGCGAAAACTCTTCTTTTTTGAAAGAAAATCCCCAGAAAGGCACGGAAAGAGAGCCGATGGAGAGCTTGTGCCTTGTCCTTACTTTACCCGTAAAAACATCAAATGATGTCTCAAGCGGAACGGTCACCTTCGATTTGTACCATGTTTCACCGTAGATTTTTCCTTTGGCTCCGACTTTTTGCTGTTCATCCTCGCTTCCGATCAGCCCTGAAACGAGCATCTGGCCTTTTTCGACGTGCTGATTCACCATGACGAGCGGCTCGCCTTTTTCAACAAACATCTTGGAGATGGTCGCCCCTTTTTTGGCGACGATATGCCTCGGACCGATGTATTTTTCTTTGTCAGGCTCATTTTTCTCAACCACTTTCATCTGAAGGGCTGTCCCGTTTAATTCGATGCCTACCCAAGTGATATTTTCAACGTTCTTCGTCAGCGACTGCTGTATTTTCTCGGGGGTCAGCATGGTAAACTGAAAGCGCCCTTTTTTCACACCGATTTGATCCAGCTGCTGTCTGATTTGATGTTCTGTATCTGGATTGGCACCGGAAATCTCAATCTTCCACAGCATATTGGAAAGAATGAACATGATGATGAAAAAGGCTGCAACTCCGAGAGTGAACCCGCTGTTTCGTTTTGATTTCTGCACTGCGAAGGGGAGGCCTTTCCGTTTGACAAAACGGCATTTGCAGTCAAAATCCTTGATGACTCTTCGAAAGGCATGTACATCAGAAAGCAGAATATAAAGAAAGACAGCGTCTTTCTTTTTTTTCACATTGAACATCGGGATGCCGCGCCTTGTGCATTCATTTAATAAACGTTCGATTCCCATTCCCGTTACTTCAAGCTGAATCTTTCCCGAAAAAAAAGAAAGCCATTTATTCTTCACGTCTCTTCCCCCTGACTTATGAATCGATATAGCGAACGAGCTCGATTGTGCCTTCAAGCAAAATTTCCTCAGGCAAAATCGTTTTAATGACAAAGTCTTTGCCTTGAATAATGCATTGCCCCTGTTTCAGCATCAGTCTGACTTCACGATCGCTGAAAAGCAAGAGCCCTCTGTGATTTTCAATATATATGTGAAGTCTCCCTATCATTGTAATTCTCGGAAGATCCATCATGACATCAGGGGGAATTTCCAATGTTCTTGTCAGCCACGCTTTGATGCGGTTTTTTCTTTGCGCCATAAAAAAAGAACCCCCTTTCATCTCATATGTATGAGTGAACAGGGGGTTCTAACACTTTAATTTTTAAGGGCGGCGCCTCATTGTGTCATACGGTTTTCGCGCACGCGGAGGGCCGAATACCTCACCGAGGACAATTCCTTGTACAACGGTGTTTTTATTCATGTCAAGCAGCTCTTTTTTAGGTTTCATCATCTGGCTGCTTTTCTTTTTTATCGACCGTTCAACAGCCGGCATCGACCGCTCAGCATCCGCTTTGATCCTTTCAAGCTCGGTGACCAGGTCATTGCTCTTTTTCATAGCGGCTGGCTGCGGGGCAGCTTTTCCGGCTGTTTGCCGGCGTTTTTCCGGCTGCTTCGGCGCTTGTGTTTTGGGCCGTTCAGATGCTGGTTTGCGATTTTTTTCTTCGCTTTCATCATTTTTTCCTATCTTGTTAAATATGACGGAAATGATTCCGATGATAGCCGCCATTATGATCGGATTGTCGAACAGTATATCAAGCAATGAGCTCCCTCCTTTTTACAGGGGCTTGTTTATTTATGATCCTCTTCATTTTGGTCTTTCGTCATCTTTCCGAAGGAATCGCGCATATCCGTGTCGGCATCGATGTTTTTCATATTGAGGTAGTCCATGACACCGATTTTTCCGCTGCGAAGGGCTTCAGACATGGCAAGCGGAACTTCGGCTTCTGCTTCGACCACTTTGGCGCGCATTTCTTCGACGCGGGCGCGCATTTCCTGCTCTTGGGCGACCGCCATCGCGCGGCGTTCTTCCGCTTTAGCCTGTGCGATGTTTTTATCCGCTTCAGCCTGGTCAGTCTGAAGAATGGCTCCGATGTTTTTGCCGATATCCACGTCAGCGATATCGATCGATAGAATTTCAAACGCCGTCCCTGAATCCAAGCCTTTGCTCAAGACGGTCTGCGAAATCATATCCGGATTTTCAAGCACTTTTTTATGGTTGTGTGACGAACCGATTGTCGAAACAATCCCCTCGCCAACACGGGCGATGATCGTTTCTTCTCCGGCTCCCCCGACAAGGCGGTCAATATTTGCACGAACGGTGATTCTTGCTTTCGCTTTGACTTCGATCCCATCCATCGCAACACCGGCGATAAACGGTGTTTCAATGACCTTAGGGTTAACGCTCATCTGAACCGCTTCCAGAACATCGCGGCCAGCCAAGTCGATTGCCGCACATCTAGCAAAAGTCAGTTCGATGTTTGCACGGTGGGCAGCGATCAGCGCGTTGACAACCCTGTCGACATTACCGCCTGCAAGGTAGTGGCTTTCAAGCTGGTTGATAGAAACATCCAATCCCGCTTTGTGTGCTTTGATCAAAGGATTGACGACACGGTTTGGAATCACTCGGCGAAGCCTCATTCCGATCAGCGTAAAAATGCTGATTTTAACTCCTGCGGCCAAGGCCGAGATCCACAGCATGACTGGAACAAATGTAAAGAAGACAGCTAATAAAATGATCCCGGCTGCAATTAATGCTAAAAGTAATAGAGTTGACGGATCCATAGTATTCCTCCTAAAAAAGATTTAATTTATATTTCTCTCACAACAATTCGTGAGCCTTCCACTTTAACCACTTTGACTTTTCTATCCTTTGCGGTGAACGAGCCTTCAGAAACGACATCGAGCCTTTCATCGCCGATAATGACCGTACCTGAAGGTCTGAGCGGTGTATATGTGACGCCGACCTTTCCGACTAAATCATGCCGGCTCTCGTTTGAAATATATCCGCTTTCCGTATTTGTTGAGTCGGTTAATATCAATTTTTTAAAAAATTTCATTCGTTTCCCCAACACCCTTGTCAGTAGAATGGATGCCGCTATCGAAACAGCAGTTGCAATCAAAATGGATACGGCCATCACCGTAAAGCTTCCAGAAGCAAAAAAGAGGCTTGCAACAACGGCTATAAGGCCTGTAATTCCTGCTATTCCGCCCGGCAGAAAAATCTCTAAAAAAATCAAAATGATTCCGGCGATAAAAAGAAGGAGTGTCTCCATTCCGGCAAGCCCTGCCACAAGATGGCCGTAGAAAAAGAGCATCAGCGCCGTAAGACCCATGAAGCCGGGTATTCCAAAACCGGGTGAATAAAGCTCCACAACCAGACCCAGGCTTCCGATCGAAAGGAGGATCGGAATCACAACCGGATGGGTGATGAACCGCGCCACTTTTTCGGCAAAGCTCACCTCAGCCCGCTCAATCTTGGCATCTTTTACATTCAGCTTTTGTAAAAGGTCATCAAGGCTTGAGGCTGTGCCTTCCGAGTAGCCGACTTTCAATGCCTTATCAGGAGTTAAGGTCAACAATTCCCCCTTTGGCGCTCCCACTTCTTTGGCATCGACGTCATCATCGGCCATCGCGAGCGCGTATTTTGGATCACGGCCGTTTTTTTTGGCCGCATCCTCCATTTCCGCCAGCCACAGAGATTCCGATTTTTTATCAGCGGCATTTCCCTGTGTGTCAATGATTGCTGCGGCTCCCATTTTCCCGCCCGGCGCCATATAAATGTCATCTGCGTTCAATGCGAGATACGCGCCTGCGGAAAGTGCTCTTCTATTGACATAAGCGGTCACCGGAATGTCGGAGTTATGTATCGTATCAGCCATGTCAAGGACTGCGTCGACCGCTCCGCCAGGGGTATTGATATCCAGAATAATGTGCTTGGAATTCATATCTTTTGCTTCCTGAAAAGAGCGCTCAAGAAATTGAGAAAGTCCCTTTTCAACCGTTTCTTCGATCGGAATCACATATACAGTCTCTCCGTCCGCTTTCACGGTCAAATGAACGCCTAATAATAAGAATAAAACAAAACCACAGGCCAGAGCAACTAAAATTCTAAATTTTTTCAATATCAACGGCTTTTGACTCCTCCTTCCTCTATTATCATTAACATTACATACGTTACAAATGTATCAAAGGTTTCAGTTTTCTACTACTTTATGATGGCACATAAAAAAAGACACCTTTCAAATGATGAAAGATGTCTTTTTCTTTAAGACAGTTGTTTGCTGACAAGCTTATTGACGAGGCCGCCGTCCGCCTTGCCTTTAACCTTCGGAATGACAGCGCTCATCACTTTGCCCATGTCCGCTTTTGAAGAGGCGCCGACTTCGGCGATCGTTTCATTGACGATATCCAGCAGCTCTTCTTCTGTCAGCTGTTCAGGCATATAAACTTCCAAAATGTCTAACTCTTTTTGAACTTTATCTACTAAATCTGAACGATTAGCGTTTGAAAATTCATGGAGGGAGTCTTTACGCTGTTTTAATTCACGAGAAAGAACAGTCAGTTCTTCATCATCGGTCAGCCTGTCTTTCTTAAGCTTGATTGCCTCGTTTTGAAGCGAAGCCTTTACCATGCGAATGACAGTCAGTTTGTCCTTCTCACGGTTTTTCATATAGAGCTTCATATCCTGATTAAGTCGCTCAAGAAGACTCATAAATCCACCCTCTTTTAGAATTTGCGTTTTCTAGCGGCTTCAGACTTTTTCTTGCGCTTTACGCTAGGTTTTTCATAAAATTCGCGCTTTCTTGCTTCTTGCAAAGTACCTGTCTTTGATACACTGCGTTTGAAGCGACGAAGAGCATCTTCAAGCGATTCGTTTTTTCTAACGACCGTTTTTGACATTCTCTTTCCCTCCCTCCGAATACACCAATCGACTGCTTTAAAAAAAGACATACATTGAAACATGTACTTTGACATTATAATATAAGCCTTCGGTAAGGTCAACCAAACGAGATTGTTTTATTGTTTAGTCATGATTCCGGCAGCTTGTCTGTATACATCTAAAAAGGAGGCTGTTGGAAAATCTGATGATGATCTTTATTTTATTTGTGTTATTGATCGTTCTTTTTCTCGCAGGCATGAGCATGCTGAGGAAAGGCCTGATTTCCCTGACGTTTGAAAAAATTGAAAAACGCCTGCTTTTTTTCACGGATCATCCATTAAAAGCTTTTTTGGTCAGCATTGTGTTTACAGGCATTCTGCAAAGCAGCTCGGCATTTATGGTGATCGTCATCGGGTTTGTCAGCATTGGCGCCCTTTCATTTAAACGTTCAATCCCGCTCATTTTGGGGACAAACATCGGCTCCACGTTCACCACGGAGTTTTTGGCGGTAAAGCTCGAATTTTTGATTTTCGCCCTTTTTGCTTTAGGAGCGTTTCTTGTCATAACAAGAAAACCCCCTTTTCAGCATGTTGGGGTGAGCTTGATCGGTTTGGGCGTGATTTTTTTCTGTATCAGCGGGTTCAGCCGGCTTGCTGTGCCATTGTCGCAGCTTGATTCAGGCGCATATATCGTTCATCTGGTCGAACATTCATCACTCTATGCCTTAATCATCGGCATGGTGCTGACAGCTATCATTCATTCAAGCTCGGCCTGCGTGGGCATCCTGATGAGTTTTATGGACCAGGGGGTTGTCGGGCTGACCGAAGCGATGAGCGTCGTTCTCGGCTCCAATGTCGGGACATGCATCACAGCTGTCATGGCGGCTGTCAAAGGAGGCGCCGCCGCCAAACAAACGGCTTATGCTCATGTGCTGTTTAATGTCATCGGCGTGGCGGCCGTCTATCCCGCTCTTTCATCTTTAACCGGGATTATTTCCGGTCTTTCAGCAAGCCCGGCGCAGCAGATTGCTCATTTCAGCCTGTTATTCAACATTGTGACTTCGATTTTGTTTCTGCCGCTGACAAATATCTTTCATTCATTTATTATGTTTCTCTTTCCAAATCAAAACCAGGCCCGCTAAGCGCCTGGTTTTTTTGTGATTAGTAGCCTTGATCCGCTTTTAAACCGCTGATGATCGACACGCCTGCGCTTGCCCCGATTCTTGTCGCGCCCGCTTCAATCATCACCAGTGCGCTCTCTTTGTCGCGGATGCCGCCTGAGGCTTTGACACCGATATTCGGGCCGACGGTTTCACGCATGAGCCTGATGTCTTCGGCGGTTGCCCCGCCGCCTGAAAAGCCTGTCGATGTTTTGACAAAATCGGCTCCGGCTTTTACAGACAGTTCACATGCCAGCTTTTTTTCTTCATCTGTCAAAAGTGCTGTTTCAATGATGACTTTGACAAGTGCTTTGCCTTCTGCCGCATCCGTCACCGCTTGAATATCCTTCTCAACTGTGCCTGTATCACGGTCTTTCAAAGCGCCGATATTCATCACCATGTCGATTTCATCGGCACCGTATGCCATCGCCTGTTTTGTTTCAAAAGCTTTCGTTGCCGCTGCGGATGCACCTAAAGGAAATCCGATAACTGTGCACACTTTCACATCGGAACCTTGAAGCAGTTTGGCACAAAGCGGTACCCAATAGGGATTGACGCAGACAGAAGCAAATTCGTGTTCCACCGCTTCTTTACAGAGCGTTTCAATTTGGGATTTGACGGTATCCGGCTTTAATGCGGTGTGGTCGATCATTTGCGCAATCTGTTTCATCTAGACCTGACTCCTTTCAAAGGTTAATGCTTGTTATATTCGCAAAAAAAGCCGGCACACCTTTTTTGTGAACCGGCTTTAACCATTATTTATGAAGACAGGCGGATGCTCTCAGGCATGTCATCCTCTGCAATACGGACGAACTGCCCTCTGTTATACGGATAGCCTGCTTTTAAAATTTTGACTTTGACAAGCTTGCCGATCATGTCCTCAGACCCTTCGAAAACAACTTTCATGTAGTTATCGGTATAACCGACGAACAAGTTGTCTTCGCCTGTTTCTGTGAACGGCTCTTCAGGAATGATTTCCAGAACGTCGCCTTCATAGCCGGAAGCATACTCTTTTGCAAGCTGATCTGACAGAGCAATCAATTTGTGAACCCGCTCGTTCTTCAGGTTTTCATCAATCTGATCGTCCATGCGCGCGGCAGGAGTACCGGTCCGTTTGCTGTATGGGAAGACGTGAAGCTCGGAAAACTTGTGCTCTTTAATAAAGTTGTATGTTTCCATAAACTCTTCTTCCGTTTCTCCCGGAAAGCCGACAATGACATCGGAAGTAACCGCAAGTCCCGGAAGAGCTTTCTTAAGCTTTGTTAAACGGTCTGCGAAAAATTCCATCGTATATTTTCTTCTCATTCGTTTCAAGACGCTGTTTGAACCGGACTGAAGAGGAATGTGCAGATGTCTGACGATTTTATCGGAACGGTCCAGCACTTCAATGACTTCATCGGTAATCTGGCTTGCTTCAATTGAAGATATGCGGATTCTTTTCAGACCTTTGACACGGCTGTCCAATTCGTTCAGCAGCTGTGCAAAGTTATAATCCTTCATATCTTCTCCATAGCCGCCTGTATGAATACCGGTCAGAACGATCTCCTTATATCCGGCATCAACAAGCTGCTGCGCCTGGCGGATGACTTCCTCCGGATCGCGGGAGCGAAGCAGGCCGCGCGCCCACGGAATGATGCAGAATGTGCAGAAATTGTTGCAGCCTTCCTGGATTTTCAAAGAGGCCCGTGTCCGGTCTGTAAATGCGGGAACATCAAGCTCTTCGAACACCCTTGCTTTCATAATGTTGCTGACGCCGTTGATCGGCTGTCTTTCCTCTTGATACTGCTTAATATACCCTAGCATTTTTTCACGGTCTTGAGTACCGACGACGATATCAACGCCAGGAATCGCCATGATTTCCGCAGGGCTGGTCTGGGCATAGCAGCCTGTCACACAAATGACGGCATCAGGATTTTGACGGATCGCCCGTCTGATCACCTGACGACTTTTTTTATCCCCCGTATTCGTGACGGTGCACGTATTGATGACATATACGTCAGCAGTACTTTCATATTCTTTTCTTTCATAACCGGCTTCTTTGAAAAGCTGCCAGATTGCTTCTGTTTCATAATGGTTGACCTTGCAGCCAAGTGTATGAAATGCAACGGTTGCCATTGTTATTCACCTCTTAATAACTCTGTATGATAAGAAACTGCCGCCAAAGCGTAAAGCGGAGCTGTTTCAGCCCTTAAAATCCGCGGGCCGAGCCCGCAGGCTGCGGCTCCTTTTTCTTTAAGCGCCTCAACTTCGCCTTCTGTAAATCCGCCTTCAGGGCCAAATACCATGAGAACGGAAGAACCTTCCGGCAAGCTTTTGATCACGGATTGCAGCTGGTTCGTCTCACCTTGTTTAGATGATTCTTCGTATGCAACGACACATTTATCGAAGCCGTGAAGGCTCTCCAGCAAGCTCTGAAAAGTATGAACGGTTTTCACTTCAGGAACTTTGTTTCGATGGGACTGTTCCGCAGCTTCCTTGGCGATTTTCGCCCACCTTTCCCGTTTTTTCTTTGCCTTTTTATCGTCAAGCTTTACAACAGAGCGCGATGCCTCAAAAGGAATAAACGAGCTTGCTCCCAGCTCCGTCCCTTTTTGAATGATCCATTCCAGTTTATCACCTTTTGGAAGGCCGTTTGCAATGTGGACCTGAAGGGGGAGTTCACGATTTTCTCCGGTCCACTCTATTACGGTCAAAACAACCTCTTCTTTAGATAACGACACGATTCGGCATTTTGCTTCATGCCCGTCTTTTGCACAGCAAATGACATGATCGCCTGCCGTCATTCTCATCACATTAGCGATATGGTGGACGTCCTCACCTTTGATCACGAGCCCGGGGGATGCTGCTGTAACCTCTTGTTTTGTCTGTTCGATAAAATATCGTTGCATACGCTTTTCGACACCTACTAACGATTATTTTTTAGCGATGATACTGACCCAGTCTTCCATCGAAAGAACTTCAATGATCGTGAATCCTTCTTTCACAAGAGCATCTTTAACTTCCTGTTTTTTCTGCTGAATGATCCCTGAAGTGATAAAGTATCCTTCATTTTTCAACAGATTGTAGGCCTGATGCGTAAACCGCAAAATAACCTCCGCTAAAATATTCGCGACGATGACATCTTTTTCTCCCTCGACGCCGTCGAGCAGATTGTTCTGTTTAATGGCGATGCTGCCGCTGACTTTATTCAGCTTTGTATTCAAGCGGGCGCTTTCAACGGCTACCGGATCAAGGTCATACGCCTCCACCTTTTGGGCGCGGAGCATGGCGGAAGCGATGCTCAAAATACCTGTCCCCGTTCCGACATCCACGACTGAATCCCCTTCTTTCACATACCTCTCAAGCGCCTGTATGCAAAGAACGGTCGTCGGATGTGTTCCTGTTCCGAACGCCATTCCGGGGTCCATCTCGATGATGAGTTCATCCGTATGGACCGGCGTGTACTCTTCCCATGTCGGAACAATCGTAAATTTTCCGGAAATTTTAACGGGGTGGTAATATTTTTTCCAGGCTGTCGCCCATTCTTCTTCATTGACCTCGCTGATGGTGATTTTATTTCTGCCAAGATCAATATCATATAACAGAAGATTATTGATGGTTTCCTTGATTCCCTCTACGGTTTCTCCCAAAAAGCTGTTGATCGGGAGATACGCTTTGATGATGACCCCTTCATCAGGATAATCATTTGGATCGAGCTGGTAGATTTCTCCGTATACATTCTCACGTTCTTTTATTAAATCAAGCGGATCTTCAATTACCACTCCACTTGCACCAGCTTCATGCAAAATATTCGAGATGGGCTCAACCGCTTCATGTGTTGTGTGAATGCAGATTTCGGACCATTTCATACTACCAACTCCTCATCCAATCATTAATCGCCTTTAAATGCGCGCTTTACTTTGTCAAAAAAACTCATTTCCTGTTCATCTGGCTTATTTCCGCTGACTTCAGCAAATTCGCGGAGAATATTTTTCTGGCTTTCCGTTAAATTCGTCGGTGTGACGACACGGACGACGATATGCTGGTCGCCTTGTCCATAGCCGCGGACATTCGCAACACCTTTTCCTTTTAAACGGAATTTCGTACCCGTTTGTGTTCCTGCCGGCACTTTTAACTTCACTTTTCCGTGCAGAGTAGGCACTTCGATTTCGTCTCCGAGTGCAGCTTGTGCAAAGGTCAGCGGCATTTCACAGTAAATGTCGTCTCCGTCGCGCTCGAAAAATTCGTGTTCTCTTACGCGGAAAACGACGAATAAATCACCAGACGGTCCGCCGTTAACACCGGGTTCACCCTGTCCAGGCACCCGAAGCTGCTGCCCGTCATCCACACCCGCTGGAATGGTGACATTGATTTGCTTGCGTTTTTTCACTTTTCCTGTTCCGCCGCATGTTGAACATTTGTGTTTGATTTGCTTGCCCGTTCCACTACAGTAATGACATACTCTCCTGTTGACGACTTTGCCGAACGGTGTCGACTGCTCCATGTTCAGCTGGCCGGACCCTCCGCAGTGTGAGCATGTATCCGCTTTTGTGCCCGGTTTGGCTCCTGAGCCGTGACATGTTTCACACGTTTCTTCGCGCGGAATTTCGATCGTCGTCTCTTTTCCGAAGGCCGCTTCTTCAAATGACAGCGTCATCGTGTATTGCAGATCCGCTCCCTGACGCGGGGCATTCGGGTCTCTCCGCCTTGCGCCGCCTCCGAAAATACTTGAGAAAATATCGTCAAAACCAAAGCCGCCGAAGTCGCCGCCTCCTCCGAAGCCGCCTCCGCCAAATCCCTGGTTCGGATCGGTATGGCCGAACTGGTCGTAATGCGCCCGTTTTTGTTCATCAGAAAGCGCTTCATAGGCTTCTTTGACTTCTTTGAATTTCTCGTCCGCTCCGGATTCTTTGTTAATGTCAGGGTGATATTTTTTAGAAAGCTTGCGGTAAGCTTTTTTTATATCATCTTTAGAAGCGCTCTTACTTACCCCAAGCACCTCATAGTAATCACGCTTACTCATCTCTTCACACTCCCGATTTTCTCACATAAATTAGATTGTATCATTTCAAATTATGTTTTTTCAATTCCTTTTGGCCCCCAGGAAGAAAAAAGTCAAAGTCAAGAGATCCTGACTTTGACTTTTATCGCCTGTAAGGTCATATGCTGTGCGGCACGGGGCTGCACAGCAATTTTATTTTCTTATTTTTTATCCTGGTCGTCGTTTACTTCTTCATATTCAGCGTCTACGACATTGTCGTCCGCTTTTTTGGCTTCTCCGCCTTCTTGCTGGGCTTGAGCTTGCTTGGCAGCTTCTTCGTAAAGCTTCATTGAAAGCTCTTGAACGATATTTTGCAGCTCATCTTTTTTCGCCTTGATGTCATCAAGATCATTTTTTTCGATTGCTGCTTTAAGCGCGTCTTTTGCTTCATTGGCTTTTTTCACTTGCTCTTCGTCCGCTTTGCCTTCAAGGTCTTTGAGTGTTTTCTCAGTTGTGAAGACAAGCTGATCAGCTTCATTGCGAAGTTCGATTTCTTCTTTTTTCTTCTCATCGGCTTCTGCGTTTTCTTCGGCTTCTTTCACCATGCGATCGATCTCGTCATCAGAAAGGCCTGAAGAAGATTTGATCGTGATGTTTTGCTCTTTTCCTGTTCCCAAATCTTTCGCACTTACATTTACGATACCGTTTTTATCGATATCAAATGATACTTCGATTTGCGGAACACCGCGTGGTGCCGGTGGAATATCTGTCAGCTGGAAACGTCCCAGTGTTTTGTTGTCGGCAGCCATCGGGCGCTCACCTTGCAGCACGTGAATGTCAACTGCTGTTTGGCTGTCAGCTGCTGTTGAGAACACCTGGGATTTGCTTGTCGGGATTGTTGTGTTGCGCTCAATCAGCTTTGTGAACACGCCGCCCATTGTTTCGATGCCTAGTGATAAAGGTGTAACGTCAAGAAGGACAACGTCTTTTACGTCTCCAGTGATTACGCCGCCTTGGATCGCTGCACCAAGCGCTACAACTTCATCAGGGTTTACGCCTTTATGCGCTTCTTTTCCTGTTTCTTTTTTGATTGCTTCCTGTACAGCAGGGATACGTGTTGAACCACCGACAAGGATGACTTTGTCGATTTCGCTTGCAGAAAGTCCTGCATCTTGTAGCGACTGGCGGACAGGCCCCATAGTACGCTCCACTAAGTGTGAAGAAATCTCTTCAAATTTCGCACGGGTCAGCGTCAGTTCAAGGTGAAGCGGACCTGCGTCTCCTGCTGTAATAAACGGCAGAGAGATTTGCGTAGAAGATACGCCGGAAAGATCTTTTTTCGCTTTCTCAGCCGCGTCTTTCAAACGCTGAAGCGCCATTTTATCTTTTGAAAGGTCGATGCCGTTTTCTTTTTTGAATTCGGAAACGAGATGATCGATGATCACTTGGTCAAAGTCGTCTCCTCCAAGACGGTTGTCACCCGCTGTAGAGCGGACTTCAAATACGCCGTCTCCCAATTCAAGGATTGAAACGTCAAATGTACCGCCGCCAAGGTCGTATACAAGGATCGTCTGATCTTCCTCCGTTTTGTCTAAGCCGTAAGCAAGCGCAGCTGCAGTCGGCTCGTTGATGATCCGTTCAACTTCAAGTCCGGCGATTTTACCGGCATCTTTTGTCGCTTGACGCTCTGCATCATTAAAGTATGCAGGAACGGTAATTACGGCTTTTGATACCGTTTCGCCAAGATAGCTTTCAGCATAGGATTTTAAATGCTGAAGGATGATGGCAGACACTTCTTGAGGCGTGTATTTTTTGTCTTCGATTTCTTCTGTATGGTCAGTGCCCATGTGGCGTTTGATTGACATGATTGTATTTGGGTTTGTGATGGACTGGCGTTTTGCCACTTCACCAACCTGGCGCTCTCCGTTTTTAAATGCTACAACTGACGGAGTTGTGCGGCTTCCCTCTGCGTTGGGAATGACTTTCGGCTCTCCGCCTTCAAGCACTGCAACGCATGAGTTCGTTGTTCCTAAATCGATTCCGATTACTTTGCTCATGAATATTACCTCCTGCTATGTAGTTCTGTTATTGATTTACTTTTACCATAGAAGGACGGATCACCCGGTCCTTAAGTTTGTAGCCTTTTTGCAGCTCTTCAACGACTGCATTTGACTCGTATGCTTCATCTTCAACCTGCATTACGGCTTGGTGAAGATTCGGGTCAAATTGTTCGCCGACTGAAGGAATTTGTTCAACCCCTTCATTTTTCAGAGCCTCCAAAATTTGGCGGTGCACCATTTCCATCCCTTGCAGCAGGCTTTTCGTCTGCTCATTGTCGGGATCGACCTGGAGGGCGCGTTCAAAATTGTCCAGCGCCGGCAACAAATCGCCGATGATGCGCTGTGAACGGTATTTTTCCGCAGCCTCAAGATCAAGACGGGCCCGTCTTTTATAGTTTTCGAAGTCCGCCTGAACACGTAAAAGTTTATTTTCTTTTTCTTCAAGGCGTTCTTGAAGTTCTTTTAGTTGTTTGTCAAGCAGTTGATTTTCTTCTGTCCGATCATCAGCTTCCACTGCCGCACCTTCTGCTTCGGCTGTTTCCGCTTCTGTCTCGTTCAGTTCTTCCTGCTCATTCAGCTCTTCTTGGTTTTGTTTCTCTTCTGCCATCTGTGTTCACCTCCCTCAAAGGTTCGTTCGATCATGAAGAGAAGGGAATGATCCCCTCTTTCTGTTTTTCAATACTGCCTTACCCATCATACAAACTTGTCAGCGCTTTTGACAAGTCAGATGATACATGCTGAAGCAAGCCGACGACACGTGAATAGTCCATGCGCGTCGGTCCGATGACCGCAATGGAGCCGATTTGTTTTGATCCGACCGTATATGTTGCGGTAATCAAGCTGCAGTTTTCCATTTCTTCATAGTCATTTTCTTTACCGATTTTAATGGTGATTCCGGAATCTGTCGATTGAAAAAGCCTCAGAATCTCCTGTTCTTTCTCGATAAGCGACAAAAGGGATTTCACCCTGTGAATATCGTGAAACTCGGGCTGATTCAGCATATTAATCTTGCCGCCGAAAAACAGCCGGTCGGTTTGAGCTGAAGAGTCAAACGTAGCGCCGAGTGCATTCAGGATCTGGTCATAGTTTTGAATATGCGACCGCAAAAAGATGACAACCTCTTTGAAAATCCTGTCTTTTAGCTCGGATATCGGTACGCCTGCCAAGCTCTCGTTTAATATATTCACCAGCTTTTCGAGGTCTGAAAGGTCGACCTCGGCCGGAAAATTAATCGTTTTATTCTCGACATGGCCGGTGTTCGTCACGAGAATGGCAACGGCCTTGTCGGGCTGGATCGGTACAATTTGGATCTGTTTTAAATGGTTTTCGCTCAGTCTTGGACCGAGGACAATCGATGTATAATTCGTCAGGTCAGATAACACTTTGGCTGACTTCTGCACGGCTTTTTCAAGTTCAAAGATTTTTTCTTTGAAGATCGAATGGATCAATCTCAAATCCGTTTTTGTCAGCTTCCCTGGAGAAAGCAAATGATCCACATAATAGCGGTAGCCTTTTTCGGAAGGAATCCGACCTGAAGAAGAATGGGTTTTTTCGATAAAACCGAGCTCTTCCAAGTCAGCCATTTCATTTCTGATTGTAGCTGAGCTGAATGTGATATCTTCCTTTTTGGAAAGCGTTCTTGATCCAACCGGCTGAGCTGAACGAATAAAATCGTTGACGATAACCTGCAAGATTAGCAGCTGACGATTTGTTAACATCCATATCACCCCTGTTAGCACTCTCAACCAATGAGTGCTAATTGTATATCAAAATTACCAAACCGAAATCAAAATGTCAATTATAACTCACCTAAGAACGCTTGAAACACTTCATTTCCCAATAATTTTCCATGATGTGTTAAAAACACGTTTTTATCCGTATTCATGATCAGCCCTTTTTGTTCGAGCGAATGCAGCACCTCGGGGAAGAGGTCATCAAGGGGTTTTCCGTATTTTTCAAAAAACCGGTCTTTGCTTACTCCAGCTGTTTTTCGGAGACCTAGAAACAGCTCCTCTTCAATCTGTTCATTTCTTGTGACTCGATGGCTTTCCTTATAAGGGAAGCCGCACTTGTCAATCAAATCGATGTAATGTTTGACCGGACCTGCATTTACGGTTCTTTCGCCATTGATATAACCGTGTGCCCCCGCTCCAAAACCAAAATACTCTTCATTGCTCCAATACGTAAGGTTGTGTTTGCTTTCATACCCTTTTTTGGCGTAGTTGCTGATTTCATATTGGCTGATGCCCGCTTCATTCATCTTTTGCATGACCAGTTCATACATTTCCGCTTCCTGATCCTGCGGCGGCAGGCGGAGCCGGCCTTTTTTCATCAAATTATAAAAAACGGTTTTCGGCTCGACGATCAGTGAATAGACCGAATAATGCTCTGCCCCTAGCGCGAGAGCTGTATCGAGTGAAGCGCCAAGGTGGTCAATCGTCTGTCCCGGCAGACCGAACATAAGATCTAAGCTGATATTGCCAAAGCCTGCCGTTCTTGCTCTGTCAAAGGAAACGAGCACATCCTTTTGCTTGTGGACCCTGCCGATTTTTTTCAGCAGATCGTCTTCAAACGTTTGAACGCCAAAGCTCAGTCTGTCTACTCCTGCTGCTTTTAAGACGTTCAGCTTTTCAGCGGATAAATCGTCGGGATTGGCTTCCACCGCAAATTCAACAAGGCTTTCAGACGGTTTTAAAATCCTGCGGATGGAATCAAGCAATTGTTCAAGCTGTCCGGCTGACAAAGATGTCGGTGTCCCGCCGCCGATAAAGATCGTTCTCAGTTCCGGATGACCGGCCGCTTCCATTGAATTGATCATTTCCTTCTCTAATGAGCGCAAATACTCATCAACGGGCTGGCTTTGAATAAAAAACTTATTAAAGTCGCAATAATGGCAAATATGTTCGCAAAACGGGATATGGATATATGCTGATTTCATTGTTTTCACCTTCTTTACAGGAAGAAGCCGCAGGGTGTTAAGCTGCGGCGAAAAAGGGTTTATGATTTCTGGCCGCTGTCGTCCATTTTCAGGACAGCCATAAAGGCTTCCTGCGGAACTTCGACAGAGCCAACCTGTTTCATTCTTCGCTTTCCTTCCTTTTGCTTTTCAAGCAGTTTGCGCTTTCTGGAAATATCTCCGCCGTAGCATTTCGCCAAAACGTTTTTGCGCATCGCCTTGATCGTTGACCGTGCGATGATTTTCTGGCCGACGGCAGCCTGAACCGGCACTTCAAAATGCTGGCGCGGAATCAGTTCTTTCAGCTTTTCGACAATAACCTTCCCGCGTTCATATGCATAGTCGCGGTGAACGATAAAGGATAGGGCATCGATTTTTTCGCCGTTCAGCATGATATCCATTTTCACGAGCTTAGACGGTTTATATCCGATTAATTCATAATCAAATGATGCATAGCCCTTCGTGTTTGATTTGAGCTGATCGAAAAATTCATAAACGATTTCAGCGAGCGGGATTTCATACACAATGCTGACGCGGTTTGCATCAAGATATTGCATATCGATAAACTGTCCGCGCTTGCCCTGGCATAACTCCATGACCGCCCCGACAAAGTCGTTCGGCACCATCATCGTCGCTTTCACGAACGGCTCTTCAACCTGTTCAATCTTCTGCGGATCGGGCATATTTGACGGGTTGTCGACGACGACCTTTTCGCCGTCTGTCATATACACGTCATAAATAACGCTCGGTGCGGTTGTGATCAGGTCAATTTTAAATTCGCGCTCAATCCGCTCCTGAATGATTTCCATGTGGAGCATTCCCAGGAAACCGCAGCGGAAACCAAAACCGAGGGCTTGCGAGGTTTCAGCCTCATACTGAAGGGAGGAATCATTCAGCTCGAGTTTTTCAAGCGCTTCCCGCAAGTCATTGTATTTCGCGGTATCGATCGGATACAGCCCGCAGTATACCATCGGGTTCAGTTTTCTATAGCCGGGCAGGGCTTCAGGCGCAGGGTTTTCCGCACTCGTAATCGTATCCCCGACACGGGTGTCTCCGACGTTTTTGATCGCCGCCGTCAGGAATCCGACATCCCCCACCGTCAATTCGTCTACTGGAACAGCCTTAGGTGTAAACACACCGACTTCAGTGACTTCAAATTCCTTTCCGGTCGCCATCATCTTAATTTTTTGGCCGGCCTTTACGGTTCCTTGAACAACCCTGATATAGGCCACGACGCCCCGGTATGCATCATACAGGGAATCAAAAATCAAAGCCTGCAGCGGCTCTTCAGGATCCCCGCTTGGAGCCGGAACCTTTTCAACGATCTGTTCTAATATATCTTCAATACCGATACCTGCTTTAGCAGATGCAAGGACGGCTTCGGAAGCATCAAGACCAATGACGTCCTCCACTTCCTGGCGGACGCGCTCAGGCTCCGCGCTCGGAAGGTCGATTTTATTAATGACAGGCAGAATTTCAAGGTCATTGTCAAGCGCAAGATAAACGTTTGCCAGCGTCTGCGCCTCAATTCCTTGAGCTGCATCAACGACAAGAATCGCACCTTCGCATGCGGCAAGGCTTCTTGACACCTCATAGGTAAAATCGACATGTCCCGGGGTATCGATCAGATGAAAAATATATTCCTCTCCGTCTTTTGCTTTATATTTAAGCTGTACGGAGTTCAGTTTAATGGTGATTCCTCTTTCACGTTCTAAATCCATTGAGTCGAGCAGCTGTTCTTTCATTTCCCTTTGAGTGATTGCCGCCGTTTTTTCCAATATTCGATCGGCCAGCGTTGATTTTCCGTGGTCGATATGGGCGATAATAGAGAAATTGCGAATTCTCGACTGTCTTTGTAATCGTTTTTCTTTGTCTGTCACACTAATCACTCCTACTATGAAACGCACATGCGCTAGCTTAGATTATATCAATAGGGGTGGCAAGATTCAATACGTGGCGAAAGTGGACGGCCTGCTGCGGATGGCGGCGGCCCAAAAAAGAAAAAACGAGGAACTAGCAGCCTCGTTTTTTCTTTATTCGGTTTTCTCCTTTATCCAACCATAAACTGACTTGGCGCAGTTTGTGACGGAATCGGCCAGCGCGCGGCCCGCCGAAGAAAAAAGGTTGAATGCTTCCAGTTGTTCAAGCTCTTTCTGTTTTTCTTCCAAGTCGATCTCATGACCGAGAATGGAAGCCTCTTTTGCGTCTCCTTCAGAAATACTGAGCGCTCCTTTTAAATCAGGGTCTTGATATCCTTTCATTTCAAGCATTCCATTATTGGCCTGCTGCATGCCGACGAGAACACCGAAAAACATGACAGCGCAGGCCAATATGCATTTTCCTATAAAAGAAGCCACTTTTATCACCTGCTCCTATTGTTTTTTCTTATCGTCTTCGCCGGAATGACCATCTACCTTCTCAGCCTCCCAGTACATCCCGCTGAAAACGTCTGCCATAGCGTCCGCGGCCCGTTCAAGCTCCTCGCGGTTATTGTCCACGCCGCCAAACTCTATTAAGATGGATCGTTCATTTAAATCCTGATTGTACACCCCATTATCCCCAGAAGCGCCTTTTGATATAACGCCTCGGCTTAAACCGGGGTATTTTTTTTCAAGCTCTTCATGGAGCTCTTTTGCCAGCTTGAAATTGGCTTCAAAATTGGAGCTTTTTTTGCCGATTACAAATGCGAGCCGCGCATAGCTTTTTCCGTTTATCGTCGTTGTCGTCGCTTTTTTGCGCGTTGCATCCCTGTGAATGTCTATAAAATATTGCAAGTTTTTATTTTCAGCCATCGCTTCCTTGACAACCGGTCTTGATTCGTCATAGGACCGCGAATAATCCCAGCCCTTTTTCTTCAGGTTCGCCTGGACATCTGTTTTATCAACCATGGCGCCCACCCCTTGAGACTTCAGCGCTTCACCCAGCATATCGCTGACAAGCGTGACATTGGCTTTCGAATGTATAGCAAGATCGGGATCGGTCTCACCTTTTAAAAAGGGAAGATAGGATTCCGTATTATGAGTGTTATAAATAAACACCACTTTTTTATCACCTGTTGACTGTTCAGGAGGATTCTTATTCTCTTTTTTCTCTTTGCTTTTCCCTTCAAGCTCTGCAAGATTTGCTTCTCTTTCTTCTTTTAAAACCTCAGCCGGCGGCTGAGATTCAGAAGGCATATTCGTATAATCCGTCCCCTGCCCGGCAACGAGAATGTCTGAATCAAAATGTGAAAAACCGGGGAGCTCGCGGCCCAGAAAACTTCGCGGATCTTTTAAATTAATGCTTGTCGCCAGTTTCAAAACCAAGGGAGAAAGCTCAAACTTTTTATTGGGTTCAGGCAGTGCTGATGCAAAGTAGTGGTTTTCCATCCCTAAAATGTGTCCGAACGTCTCCCCCGCCAGCTCATCTGCCACCCGATACAATGATGAAGACGGCCGCAATTCAGGGCGGAGAGATGTGAGCACCCCTGATAAAATAAAAATGAGCAGCAGGCTGACGATAAACAAGAAGACTGTCTTCACCGCGGTCCTTCCATTTACAGCCAGCACAAACTGACGGTTCCTGCCTCTTTTTCTCATCGTAAATCCCTCCAGAGCTTGTCTAGTAAATAGACTATGTACAAGATAGAGGAAGTAGAACAAGTTCTAATATTCGATGGACACATTAAAAAGACGGCTGGTTAAGCCGCCTTGTGTTAGTGATTATACATCCCTTTGTTTTCCTGTGACACATTGCTGTGAAGAGCAGTGTTCAGTCCGTTTGCAATCACATTTGCCATATCATCGATAAATGTATCGACTTCTTTGGGCGTCACCATTAAATTATGGCCGAGCGGGGCAAGCACTTCATGAATGAGCTGCCTTTTTTCATCCTCTGCCAGACCTCCGACAATGCCGAGAAACGACTTGCGCTGCTCTTCATCAGGGAGATCTTCATCAGTGAGAACCTTCTTTTTTCCGAAGCTCATGCCGGCCGGCACGAGAGAGCGGGATGGGCTTTCATCTTTCATCTCTCTTCCAAAGTGCTTCAAAATATAGTCGATCGTATCACTTGTAATCGTCACCGCATCGACAACCGTCGGTACGCCGATAGCAATGACCGGAATGCCGAGCGTCTCCTTGCTCAACTCTTTTCTTTTATTCCCCACCCCTGATCCGGGATGAATTCCGCTGTCGGAAATTTGAATGGTGGAATTGACCCGCTCTATCGCTCTTGATGCGAGGGCATCAATCGCAATCACAAAATCAGGCTTTGACCGGTCGATCACACCTTGAATAATATCGCTCGTCTCTATCCCCGTCAAGCCCATCACACCCGGAGAAAGCGCGCTGACCGGCCGGTATCCGTCCTGGACATTTTCAGGCTGCAGCTTAAACAGGTGCCTCGTAACCAAAAGGCTTTCAGTTACAAGCGGTCCGAGTGAATCCGGTGTGACATTCCAGTTGCCAAGCCCGACGATTAAACAGCTGGCGTCCTCTGAAATATTCAAAAAGTCCAGAAAAGCGGAAAATTCCTTTGCAAACACATTGATCACGTTATCCTGCAGTGCTGAATCCTGCTGTCTGATGCCCTGTGTTTCAAACGTTAAATAGCGCCCTGCTTTTTTCCCTGACAGCTTTGCGCCTTCTTCATCAATATCCATCGTTTGAACTTTTATTCCTTCTTCTTCATATTCTTTGATTGTAAACCCTTTGAGCTCTTTTTTGGGAGAGGCTTCCTTTTCATGCGCCAGGTCCTTCGCTTCAACGGCCAAATCTGTCCGAACGGTATATTGACTTAAATCAAGCTTTTTGTTTTCCATATTTGCATTCCCTCCAAAAACATAACTGCTGTTAGTGTTGCCCAGCTGGTCTGCAAACATTCCCCGAGAGCGCCGCTTTCAAATAAAAATACTTTACATTTATATTGCAATCTAAGGGTGTGTTTGATAGAATACAATTTGTTCTATTGTTGAGATCTAACCTATAGAAACGGAACAGAGGTTATGTCTTAGGAGGTGAAACACATTGCCAAACATTAAATCAGCGATCAAACGCACTAAAACAAACAACGAGCGCCGCGCGCACAACGCTACGATCAAATCAGCAATGCGCACTGCTATCAAACAAGTTGAAACACTTGTAAGCAACAACGAAGCAGACAAAGCGAAAGCTGCTCTATCTGCAGCAGCGAAGAAAATCGATAAAGCAGCGAAAAAAGGTCTTGTCCACGAAAATACTGCAGCTCGTTACAAATCAAATCTAGCTAAAAAAGTGAACGGACTTTCTGCATAATAGAAAGCTTGGCCTGGCCAAGCTTTTTTGCTTGCATTCGAAAAAACGGCCCTCCTTTAAAGAGAGCCGTTTTTTTCATTGGGCTGCAAAAGCTGCAGCAGAAACAGTTCAAGCAAAAGCTGTTTGTCTTTTTTGCCCGTTTTCATTTCATAATCCATAACGGCGAGCTGCTCAATGATGCTCTTGAGTTCTTGTTCCGAAAAGAGCTTCGCCTGGTCGATCGCCAGCTTAATCCTGAACGGATGGACTTTAAGGTTTGAAGCAATTTGCTTTTGTCCGTATCCCTGCTGCGAAAAATATTTGGTCTGCAGCAGCAGCCTGAACTGATTTGCAATCAGCGCCATCATTTTAATGGGTTCTTCATTTTGCTTTAAGAGGTCGTAGAAAATCTGCAGCGCTTCTGTCCGCTTGCGGTTTACGACCTTGTTGATCAATTCAAAAATATTTTGCTCAAGCCCTCTGGCAACAAGCTTTTTGACGTCATCCAGCATGATCGAATCCCGATCACCGATATATGTACTGAGCTTTTTCACCTCTTGGGCAATGGATGACAGGCTGGCATTGCACAGGATGACAAGCTCCTGAGCCGCTTCAGTTTCAATATGTTTCCCCTCTGACTTCGCAAGGCTTGTGACAAAGTCAGCCGTTTCTTTGCCGTTTAGTTCTTTCGCTTCAACCATGTGTGCGTGTTTTTTCAGCAGCTTAGTCAGCTTTTTTCGCTCATCAAGCTTTTCATAAGGGGCGAGCAGAACAAAAACGGAATAAGGAGCAGGCTGTGAAATGTAAGCCTCCAAAACCCCAAGATTATGCTCAAGCTTTTCTTTCTTTTTTTCAGCCGTTAAAAAAGACGGATTTTTGGCAACAACAAGACGCCTCTCCCCCATAAACGGAAAGGTTTCAGCATCTTCAACGGCAAGATCCAGTGCCTCTTCTTCCAAATCAAAAACGGAGAGATTAAAATCCTTCGTTTCTTCATCAACGACTGCTTGTCTGATCCTTTGGACCGTCTCCTGCAGGAGGTATGTCTCTTTTCCGTACAAACAGTAAACAGGATGAATATCGCCTTTTTTTAAGCTTTTCCAAACATCAAATACCATCATCTGTACTTTCCTCTCTTTCATCCTTCCCTTCTATCCTAAATCGTGTGTCCCAATTAGTAAAGAGAGAAGCGGAGTCATCCGCTCTCTCATTTATAATAAACGCCTTCTATAAACCCCCGGGTCAGTTTATAAAAGACGATGTTCATAAATTTTAGAAAACGGTTGCAGGAAGCTTCTAGATTTTTGCAAAGAATTGAATTATACTGGATATCAATAGGAGGGGTAAATTGTGAATGAATTTGAAAAAGACGTACAAAGCAAACGGAACGATCTTGTAGATTCGGGTGTCGGTTTTGTCGTGACTTTTGGATTTTTCGCTACAATGTTTATCATCGCTACTGTTATCCATCTGGCCGCATAATGCGACAAAAGGATTTTACTCCGATCGACGACTTGCTTAAGAAGGAACCTTTTCACTTTCCATCAGCCAACGACTGCTTGAACAGCAGTCTTTTTTATTATGGGGAATGTACTTTATCATATGGAGGATGGAGCCAAAACGTTCCGTTCCCCCTTCTAAATAGGTATTGAATCGCTCCGTCGCGGTCTGTTCTGAAGACCTTGACGTGATGCCGGTTTAAAATGTCCAGCACTTCCTTGTTCGGATGGCGGTAGCGGTTATTTTCCCCTGCTGAAATAAGAGCTGTTTCTGGCTCGATTTGCTCGATCAGTTCCTCTCCTGTCGAACCCTTGCTGCCGTGATGACCGACTTTTAGAACATCAGCTTTCAGACGGGGAAAGACTTCTACAATCTCCCGCTCGCCTTCCTTTTCCAAATCGCCTGTCAAAAGCCAGGATAAACCGCCCATTTTCATCCACAAAACGAGAGAACTGTTATTTTTGCTGCCGTCTGCCGTTTCCGGGGAAAGAACGTAAAACTCCAGCTCGCCTATGTTCAGCCGGTCGCCTCTTTTAGCCACTTTAACATCAACACCTCTTTTTAATGCAAGGCGGAGAAGTTCCTGATCTGACGATTCCGCCGCATAGCCTTTCGGTACAATCAATTGCTTTACTTTATGTTTCTTCATCAAAAACTCGGCTTCTCCGACATGATCTTGATCGGCGTGCGTCAGAATTAAAGCATCAAGCTTTTTAATCCCTTTTGAATTAAGAAACGGCAGCAGCACACTGTCTCCCAAGGAAAAAGCTTTTCTTCTTTCTCTCCATGGCTCCTTCTTGAACGAAACGATCCCCCCCGTATCGATTAAGACAGTGCCGTTTTGTCCGGGAGCACTGACATACATGCTGTCTCCCTGTCCGACATCAAGCATTGTAACCTCCCCACCCTGAGTTAAATGCGGCTTGGCCGCATGAAACAGCAAAACAGCGGCGAGCAGACAGGACGGAATGACGAGTCTTCTGAAAGAGAGCGCTTTTTCCATAGATATCAGAAGCATGCAGATAGACACGAGATAAAAAAGCAGTTGAATACCATCCGGTTTGACGGCAGTGAACGTAAACATATCTGCGGAAGAAACAGTTTTTACCGCCATATGACTCCATCCAAGCAGCACATCAAGCATGCCGGCCGCAGCTTCACCCACAGGGCGCACTAATAACAGAGCCAGTAAACTGGCAAATGACAGCGGCATAACGATGCACACATAAAACGGTACAAAAAATAAATTCATGAGAACGCTGAGAAATGAAAACTCTTGAAAATGAAAGAGGAGAATCGGAAGGGAACCGAGCTGAGCCAAAAAAGAAGCCATTAGCAATTGACCAATTCGATTTCTCTGCTTGGCCAATATCTCTTTTGAAAGAATGAAGACGAAGGAAGCGGCGAAGGAAAGCTGAAACCCGGCCTGAAAAAGCATATAGGGCTTGTAAAGCAGCAAACCAAGGCAGGCAATGCCGAGAACTTCGGCACTCTTCAAGCGCTTTGTAAACAAAGAAGAGATCAGGTATATTTCCGTCATGAACGCCGCCCTCAGCACTGATGGAGCTCCGCCGCTTAAAACGGCGGCGGCGGGAAGTCCTATGATGAGAACCCATTTTGCCCCTTCCCTCGTGATGCCGAGACGCAGCAGTATATAAAAAACGGCGGCGGAAAGAATGCCTACATGCAATCCCGAAATCGCTAAAAGATGGATGATTCCAAGACTTTGATAGCCGTCCAGCACTTCCTGTTCAATGAGAAAACGATCGCCGAAAGCAAGCGCCCGTACAATACCGGCAGATGTTTCAGGCATGCTGTCTTCAATGAAAGCAAGTCCGGATTTTCGGATTTTTAATAAAAATGAAGAAAGACCGCTTCCGGGCTTGCAGCTTTCGACCGATTGAACCGTAAAGTTCCAGTGAATTCCTTTTGCGCGTAAATACTCTTTATCATCAAACGTCCCCGGCACCGTTGCTCTTTTCGGTATTTTTAATTCGCCTTTCAAGAAACACATGCTGCCTGGTTCAAGCGCTTTAAGCATTCTTTTTTCTTCCGGAGACTGGATGATATAGCCCGCCTTCAGCGACTCTCCTGCAGATGTTTCAGCTATGAAGGTAAGGCGGTCTCCATCCATTCTCGGAATATCCTGAACAGCCGCATTCGTATGAAATGCACCCTCCTGATAAATAGTGGCATTCAAGTTGTCAACGATCAAAAAGTAAATGAAGTAAAAACCGCAAAGCATTGTACAGATCATAAAGAGGAGAAATTGTTTCTTGATCAAACAGAAGATCAAAAGCAGACATAAAAAGACGGATAAGGAGATAAAAGATGAAGATTGAGCGAAAGCAATTCCAGCTGCCGCTGAAATTGCCCCGCAGGGGAAGAGGCGGTATCTAGCCATTTCAAATTAAACATAGCTTGTGAACAGTCTATTTGCCTGCTCATGTATTTTTCTGATTTCCTCTTCCTCAAGCCCTTTTTCAGACAGCTGTCTGATAAGATCGGCTACAAATGATAGTTTTTCTTGATTTTTCAAATCAATGATCATTTCGTCCAGCTCTACCTGCTCCACTTTAACGGAAGCCTGATCGAACAGCTCCACCGCATAAGGGTGGTTTTTATAATCCTTCGCATAATATATGGTTTTAATGCCTGCTTGAATAATTGATTTGCAGCATTGGATGCACGGAAAATGAGTGACATATATTTCTGCGCCTTCAGTCGGTACGCCGAATTTCGCGCATTGCAGGATCGCGTTCATCTCCGCATGAATCGTCCTAATGCAATGCCCGTCCACTATATAGCAGCCTTCATCCGCACAATGGACGCCTCCTGCGATCGATCCGTTATACCCTCCCGCTATAATGCGTTTATCCCTGACAATCGTTGCTCCTACAGCAAGTCTTGTACATGTGCTGCGAAGCGCCAGCAAATGGCTTTGCGCCATAAAATATTGATCCCATGAAATGCGTTCCACTTGTTTTCCCTCCAAAAATACGATGTAAGCTTCCCTAAGTGTACCTATGTTTATCCAAGAACGTCAATTTACTTTACCGAGATTGAGGATTTTATTTTTTCAAATGACTTTTCTCCAATTCCCGAAACATTTGTAATGTCTTCTATTGTCTGAAAGGGGCCATTTTCCTCCCGGTATGTGATGATCGTTTCCGCCTTTGAAGGCCCGACACCCGGAATCTCCTGAAGCTCTTCAGAGGAAGCTGTATTAATATTGATCATCTGACCCGCTCCGCCATCTGCGGCAGATGCTACGGATTCAGAAGGTATGGGAGCGGCTTCTTCTCCTTCATATGGAATATAAACAACCATGCCATCCTGTAAAACGGCAGCCAGATTGACTTGTTCCTCAGCTGCTTTTTTCACTGTGCCGCCAGCTTTTTTTAGTAGATGATGCACTCGGTCGCCGGCCCTCATCTCATAAACGCCCGGCTGTTTCACAGCCCCCTTCAGATCTATCACTATCGCTTCTGCTTCTTTGGCTTTCTCATCCTTTTTTACAGTTTGCGGCCGGTCAGACGAATGAGCCGCAGCTTCATCAGGCACACTCGGGCTTGCGGAGGGTTCATGCTTGACGTTTTGCATGACGATGATTGCACTGATGATTATAACAAGCACAAATCCCCCTGCTGCAAACCATTTGTATTGCTTAAGCCAATTCGGCAAACTGCTCACCTGCTTTCATACATATTTTGACTGGCACTTTCATATCGTTTAAAAGATACAGGTTTAAAGGAGGGGAGAACGATTGAATATCGGCTTTATCGGCACAGGAAATATGGGGACTATACTAATTGAGGCGTTAATTGAATCTAAAGCAGTCATTCCCTCATCTTTAACAATTACAAATCGAACGATCGACAAAGCGTTAAACATAAAAAAGCGATTTCCAGACATTCAGGTTGCAGAGCGGCCGGAAGAAGTCATTTCGGAAAGTGAGGCCGTATTTATTTGTGTTAAGCCGCTGGACATCTACCCTTTGTTAAAACGACTGGCACCCGCTTTCTCCAAAGATCAGATTCTGATCACCATAACCAGCCCGGTACAGGTCGAACAGCTGGAAAGCGTCGTTTCCTGTCAGGCGGCAAGAGTGATTCCGAGCATTACAAACAGGGCTTTGTCAGGCGTTTCGCTTTTAACTTTCGGTGAGAGCTGCAATGCCGAGGCAAAAGAAAAGATCACAGATACAATGAAAAAAATATCAATTCCACTGGAAATCGAAAGCGGAATTACACGAGTCGCCTCAGATATCGTCAGCTGCGGCCCCGCCTTTATCAGCTACTTAATTCAAGAATTGATTCATGCAGCTGTGAAAGAAACATCTGTGACAAAAGAGGACGCCATTTTGATGTCAAAGGAGATGCTGGTCGGTCTCGGACGGCTCCTTGAAACAGAAGTTTACACATTGCCGGCGCTTCAAGAAAAGGTTTGTGTAAAAGGCGGAGTGACCGGAGAGGGTTTAAAAGCACTGGAAAACGGCGCCCAGGATATGTTCCGGCAAATGTTCAGGAACACGCATTTGAAGTATGAAGAGGATATTGCCGCAGTCAAGAAGCAATTTCCTGTGTGATTCATTGTTCCATATCCGTGGTGCTTTCTCAACAAAGGAAAATGGCATTTTTAAAACCATCGTCATATTAAACGATGGTTTTCGCTTTTTTTGCTATATAAAAGTGCCGTTCCGTTTCTGCCCCGGGTTTCAGGTCCGAAAAATCTGCTGTTATTTCCCCTACTTTAAAGCCCGCTGTCTCTAATAAGCGGCTGTATTCTTCAGCTTCAAATGTCCGCTGTTCATGGGATTCATCAAAGCGTTCATACACGCCTCCATTTTCCAGGAAGAATGTCAGGTCATGAACAACCGAATGCACCGCCTCACCTGCATAGCTTTGCCAGATCACGCTGATTTCTTCATCCTGGTCAGCATACGTACTTCCCGGAAATACGTGATCCATCTTATATACAGAATGAACATCAAATAAAAGAAGACCGTTATCTTTTAATAACGAAAAAACGTTTTGAAAAGTATCCAAAACACCTTTTTCATCAATGACATAATTTAATGAGTCACAGCAAATCACAACTGCGTCAAATTCCTGGCCATGTCCGGTTAAGGCGCGCATATCCTGCTGAAAAAAATGAATCTGCAGCTTGCGGTCAGCCGCTTTTTGCTGAGCCTGGGCCAACATGTCTTCGCTTATATCAACGCCTGTGACATCATACCCTTTTTCAGCAAGGCGCACCGATATTTCACCGGTTCCGCATGCTAGATCAAGAATTCGCACATTCTCTTTTTGCTGTGCACTGATCGATTTTTCAATCCATTCGACCCACTGATCATAAGGAGCATGAGCCATCAGGCTGTCATAAACGCCGGAAAACCCTTGATATATCATTAATTGACTCCAAATGAAAGGTCTTCAAGCGGGGCGTCTCCCCACAGCTTTTCAAGGTTGTAATAGCCTCTTTCCTCTTTATGGAAAACATGGACGACGACATCGCCTAAATCAATCAAGACCCATCTGGCTTCATCAAAGCCCTCCATTTTCTTCACTGAAATCCCATTTTCTTCAGCCTGATCCTTAATTTCCCGGGCAATAGCTTGAACCTGTTTATCGGAGTTGCCGTGGCAAATCAGAAAATAATCAGCCACAAGAGAAATCCCTTGCATATTCATGGCGATAATATCTTCTGCACGTTTATCGTCACAGGCTTCGGCAGCTATTTTTAATATTGAAGCTTGATCCATTCACAAATTCCTCCTAGTATCTTTCTTTTACAAAAGCATTATATGTCGCAACCGTTTCCGGAAAAACGGCTTGGTTTTTAGATAATAAAAAAGTGATCGTATTTTTCAATGCCTGGATGAGCGCAAGATCCAAATCTTCTTCTGCCAATGCGCGAACCTCTTCAACCCCTGGAAAGCGTCGGCCCGGCTCAATATAATCAGCAACATAAATCACTTTTTCGAGCAGGGTCATGTTCGGCCTTCCAGATGTGTGATATCTGATCGCTGACAAAATGTCTTCGTCTGTAATTCCAACTTCCGTTTTAACGAGCACCGCACCGGCTGGCGCGTGCCATAGTTCATGATGAAAATCAAGCACATCAAGTGGCCTGCCGTCATTCAAAATGATCTGTTTCATTTCTTCTTTCGGACGAAATTTAGCATAGTCGTGAAAAATCGCCGCGGTTTCCGCTTTTTTCACGTCTGCGCCAAATCGTTCGGCAAGTTTTACAGCCGTCTCCATGACTCCGATTGTATGCGTATAGCGCTGCTCTGTCAGCTGTTCTTTTACACAGGCAAGTGCTTCCTCACATTTCATATAAATGATTCTCCTTTACATAGGCCTTTACTTCGTCAGAAATTAAATAATCTGTCGGCTGACGATTTTTAATGCGGTCCCTGAGTAAAGATGAAGATACTTCAAATGCCGGCACATCTACAAAAACAAGCGGGTAAGGCGTCTCAATTTGAAAGCCTGGACGCTTGACCCCGACAAATTGGATCAATTTGGTCAATTCGTCAATATTAGACCACTTTGGCAAATACTCGATCATGTCCGCACCGATAATAAAATAAAATTTGACATCCGGATACCGTTCCTTTAACAGACAAACCGTATCAAATGTATAGGAAGGGCCTTCCCTTTCAAGCTCGATCGTCTCCAGCTTAAAATGCTTTTTTCCTGAAATGGCGAGCTTCAGCATTTCAACCCGGTGCCGGCTTGATGAAAAGGAATTCTCCTGTTTATGCGGCGGAATTTGATTGGGCATAAACCATATTTCATCAAGCCCCATTTTGTAAAGCACTTCATTTGCCATCAGCAAGTGCCCGTTGTGCGGAGGATCGAACGTCCCCCCAAAAACCCCGATTTTCCTCATGTCAACCACCTTTTAAAGCCTTAAGGAAGTTCAATTTGTTTATTTTCTGTTGACTCCTTATACAGCACAATGATATTTCCGATCGTCTGCACCAGCTCGGCGCCCGCTCCGTTTGCTAAAGCTTCCGCCACTTCATCTTTGGGCTGCTCGCAATTTTGCAGCACGCTCACCTTAATCAATTCTCTGGCTTCAAGCGCTTCACTGATTTGTTTTACCATATTATCGTTGACTCCGCCTTTTCCGACTTGGAAAATCGGTGACAGATGATGCGCTTCCCGCCGTAAATGGCGTTTTTGTTTTCCTGTTAACATTATTTTCCTCCTAATTTTCGCAAAACGATTGATTTCATTTTTTCCATATTCGGTTCATGTCCGGTCCACAGCTCAAAGGATAGTGCCGCCTGACCGATGAACATTCCGACTCCGTCTAGTACTTTTAAGCCTTTTGCCTCAGCCTCTTTTAACAAAGCGGTCTTAAGCGGATTGTAGATAATATCACAAACAAGACAAGTCTCTTTTGCCTGCACTAAAGAAAGCGGGGCAGCACCGACGTTCGGGTGCATGCCGACCGAAGTCGTTTGAATCACTACATCATACGCTGACAGATTCGTTTCCGCTTCTTGCAAAGTCAGCGTTTTCGCCTCTCCTTCAAAAAGCTTGACGAACGCTTCTGCTTTTTCAGGCGTGCGATTAGCCACATCAAGCCGGTTCGGCAGCTTTGACGCAAGTGTTGTAAAAATGGCCCGCGCTGCACCGCCGGCCCCGATAATCAGAAGCGAGAGCTCGCGAACCGGCTTATCGAGAGATTGTTCCAGCGATTTTAAAAACCCTTCTCCATCTGTATTATATCCGACAAACTCTTCTTTTTCTCGTCTGACAGTGTTTACCGCTCCGAGCGCTTTTGCGCTGTCATCAATGCGGTCAAGGTATTTCATGATCGATACTTTATGGGGAACCGTCACATTAAATCCTTGAACACCAAGCGCCCGCATTCCTTTCACCGCATCTTCAAGATCGGCGTTTTCAACATGGAAAGCATGATAATACCCATCTAAAGAAAGATCTTGTAAAGCCGCATTATGGATGTCTGGAGACATGGAATGCGCAACAGGATTTCCAATCAGCCCATATATCGGTTTCATAACCCTCTCCCCTTAGCTTTTATATTAAAGATCTGCGCAAAAACACGTGGACACCTTTTGGAGCGTGAGCGACAATTTTTTGATTCGCACCCTGGACAGTCACCCATCCCAATCCTGAGAACACCACATCCGTTTTCGGCTCCCTGATCGTAAATGTGTGTCTGACAAGCTCCGGAAACGCTTCAAGGTCCTCTTTGGCAGGAGGCGCCAGCATGTCTCCCGCATGTTTTTCATAAAGCTGATCCGCATTGTCAAGCTTTGTTCTGTGAATGTTTAATTCATTGGGCATATAGGACACAAACGAAGATCTCTCTCCAGATACAAAATCAAACCTGGACAGCCCGCCGAAGAACAGCGTCTGTTCTTCATTCAACTGAAAAGTGCGGGGCTTCAGCTCCTTTTTCGGCGTCAATATTTTCAAATCGCGTTTAGCGACATAATGGGCCATCTGATGATGGTTGATGATTCCCGGGGTATCATACATCGATGAACCGTCATCAAGAGGGATCTCAATCGCGTCAAGGGTTGTCCCCGGATACTGGGATGTTGTGATGATATCCTCTTCCCCTGATACCTCTTTAATAATCCGGTTGATAAACGTTGATTTTCCAACATTCGTGCATCCGACGACATATACGTCTTTGCCCTGTCTGTAATGCTCTATCGCTTCGATCGCTTCTTTCATTCCCTGTCCGCGCCCTGCGCTGACAAGCAAGACATCAACAGGCTTTAAACCAAGTTCTTTTGCCTCGCGTTTCATCCAATGAACGAGACGCTCGCGTTTGACTGATTTCGGAAGTATATCTGCTTTGTTTCCTATTAATAAGATCGGATTTCCTCCGACAAAACGGTTTAATCCGTTAATCCAGCTTCCGTTAAAATCAAAGATGTCGACGATTTTGACGATAAGCGAATCCGTTTCCCCGATGCCGTGGAGGATTTTCAAAAAATCATCATCCGTCAGGGAGACGTCCTGGATTTCGTTATAATTTTTCAGTCTGAAGCAGCGCTGGCAAATCACATCATCTTTCAGCAGAGATGCTTCAGGCGCGTAGCCCAGTTCATTTTTCTTTTCGGTTTGGATGGCGACTCCGCATCCGACGCAAACTACCTTTTCCATTTTTTACTCCTCCCACTGAATATGGCCTTTCCGTTTTAATGCGCTGAGAATTCTTCGTTCCACCTGGCGGTTAAAACGCGTAAAAAAGCCATCGGAAGCGGCCACGGGTACAACCAGAATCGTGTGAAAGCCATTGCGGTTTCCTCCGAGAACATCGGTCATAAGCTGATCCCCAATGACGACGACATCTTCTTTTTTAAGGCCCATATTTTTTACGGCTTTCCTGAATGCTCTGCCCATCGGCTTTTTCGCTTTATAAATAAATGGGATATTAAGCGGTTCAGAGAATAATTTGACGCGTTTTTCATTATTATTGGAGACAATTGTGACTTTAATGCCATTCTCCTTCATCTCTTCAAACCACTCGATGAGACGCGGTGTGGCGCTTGGCCTGTCCCACTCAACAAGCGTGTTGTCCAAATCCGTAATAATCCCTTTTACATTGCGTTCTTTTAGCTTCTCAGGGGTAATATGAAAAATATCTTTAACAAATTCATCCGGCAGAAAAAACTTTTTTAACACAAGCCGCACCTTTCCTTTCACTTACTGCTTCTTTTTCAATGTGTCGAATCAAATCTAAAAGTGTCTTAAAAAATCGGCTGTCCGAAAAGTTTTCGACATATAATAGGATTCTTCAACAGGTGTGGATAAAATTACACACAGTATCCACTCTTATTTCATCGACCTTTTATTAAATTATAAACATGATACCCACAAGTTATCCACTTTTTGGTGTGGATAACAGAACGATTGTTCTTGCCCAATATTCATGATAGATTATAGGTACTTCAAACAGAGATCATATAACTTAACATTCTATGTAGGTTCAAAACAGGTTATGCCAATTTTCTTGAGGAGGTGTCTTCCCCATTAAATGGGTACCAAGTATGAGAAAGCTGTCTGATGAACTTTTAATAGAATCATACATTAAAGCGAATGAGATGAATTTAAACCGCGAATTCATCGAGCTGATTGAAACTGAAATTAAAAGAAGGTCGCTCGGTCATCTGCTTTCAGTCTCTTCGTAGTTAAGCACTTCCGGGCGTTCTGCCGCTTTTTTCACTTAAGTTGATATTATATCACTTGAATAATACGCTTACTACTGTTTTCATGAAAAAACACCTCCGGCTAAAGAGGTGCTATTTGAAGAATCCGTAAGGACTAAGCCAGTAAAACCCGCCGATAACCAGCAGGACGACCAAAAGAACGACAATAAAAGCATAGCCGTATGCTGCGCCTGAATATCCGGGATAAGGCTGATAAGAACATGGACCAGCAGGAAAAGGATATCCGCAGGTCATTGCACATTCCTCCTTTGGACAGTTATAGTAACAGCCTATGAACAAAAAGGAGAAATGGTTAGGCCGTTGACCGTGTCTCAAGAAGTTTTTATGACTTTGCTTTCATTAATTCCTTCAAATATAATATGAGCGCCTTTTGGGGTTAAGTGATTTCCCGATGGGTCGATAAACCCCGATTTGATCAATTTCTCATCCGTTGCCCCGCCTGCCTTGTTCACGATGTTTTTCCAGTTGTCAATAAGTGTTACGTCCAATTTGCGGGCCGTTTCCCTTGTGACCTGATTATAGGAATCATGCCACTTCCTCGCTCCTCCGTATTTTTCAAACGAAGCAGCCCGATATCTCGCATAATAAAAGATGTTGTTCCCGCTCCCTTCAACGAGCGGAAGACATGTCATCAAAACCGGCTCTATGCCATGGCGGCGGCTTTCTTTGACGAAATAAAAAAGATTTTCTTTAAATCTTTTTTTTGATACGCGCGGAACCCCTTTTGCAAAAATTGCCGCATCATTCGTTCCAAACATGATAAACAGATATGCCGGCCGCTTGTCTAGCACATCCTTCTTGAAACGAAACCTGGCATCTTCAGTCGTTTCTCCGCCAATTCCCGCATTGTCTATTTTGTACTTTCCACGAAGTGAAGTTTGAAGTAAATTAACCCATTTTTCCGCTTTTGGATAATCACGAAACTGCCAATTTGAACCGCGTGTATTGCTGTCGCCAAATGCAACGATTTTTCGCGTGCTGTCCTTTCCGCAGCCAGAAAGAAGCAGCAAGATAACGAGGACCATTGCGAACATTTTTTTCATCGTTTCACCTCCAAAAGCCAATAATACGATCATATAGAAGAGATTCGGCGATTTCAACGGGAGGGCTCTCTATGGCCAATCGGATAATGAATGATACTACGCCTTTAACCTGTCCCCTCCGTTTAAAAACATTCGCATTCGTTCACCGTTTTTCGACAAACAGAGAATAGGTTTTGAGAGGGCAGAAGCCCAATTTCTCTGCAAGGCGGATTGACGCTTTGTTGTGAAGGTCACAATCCCAGCGCGGCTCCAGCTTATGGTCTTTGCAATATGAGATGAATGCTCGGGCGCAGTGCACGGCAAATCCCTTCCCCCTGAAATCCGCATGTGTAGCGATGTCAACCTCAGCGAAACGCTCCGAGCGGAAGATGGCGACGCATTCGCTGACCGTCCTGCCTTCATGCAGCACTTTAAAACCGAAGCTGTTCTTTAAAAAATTCGCGGTTCCTCCCCAATATTCATCAGCATATTTTTCGGAGAAATGCACACTCTGCTTACAGTCGGCTTCATGAAACATTTCGATCTTCACACCGATTTCTTCCCTCGGATTGCTGCGTTCATCCGCAAAAGAAAAAGTTGTGCGCTTCATTTGTTTTAGCGGCTCCTTCAATCCGCCTATTAAAAAAGCATCCCAATCTTCTGAAGCCGAAAGCACGGTAAAGCGCCCGCCATTCCTCTGCTCATTCAAATAATGAAGCCATTTGTCCCCTCCGGTGTCAGGAAGCGTCCCTGCGAGGTAGTAAATGCCTGACGAGGTTTGAAAAAGCGCTGTACGCGGGTATGCGGGATCGTCGGCAAAAATTTTCCCGGGAATGATTCCTTCGGCTAAAGCATGAGAAAATGTCGGACTTCCCTCTGTTAACATTTGTTTGGCTGTTAACATGTCTGCCGGTGTCAGTTGTATCATCCGTCTCTTTCCCTCCTATCTGAAAGAAAACCGCGTGCGTAGAGCTCGAGTGTTCCATCATACATGGTGTTCTTACCCGTTTGCGCAATTTTCGCCATCTATGTTGTGATCAAATATAAAAACAGAAACGGCAATGTCTTCTTGAATTTTAATGTCTGTAAATAGGTGCTCCAGCTTGGCGCCGACTAGCTGTTCCATACCCTCAGGCGCATGATTTGAATAGTGCTTCTGAATCAGGCTCGTCCTTGCCGCATGCACCATTTCTTTCCCTTCCGGCGTACTTGCGATAAATTGCTCGCTTGCGGTCAAGTTGCCGTAAAGCGTCGAAACCGCCATATTGTCGACAAATACCGTGTGAATCCGTTCCGGCCCTTTTCCAAACAGCTCTTTTCGAAGCTTGCGAATCATATCATTAAACTCGTGTATTTTTTTAGCCATCATTGTACCCCTTCCGCTAAAACCCTGTATGTCCCCACAAACACTTAACTTGGTTAAAATTTTCCTATTCTATTGAATTATAATAAATATCACTTTATAATAAAACCCAGTTGATGGATTTGTAATAAGAACCGTGTTATGAATCTATCTATTATCAAAATACAGGATTGGTCTGTTAGTAAGTCTTGCTAGTGAACTATTCCGCCATGTATGTTTATGCCGTCATCCAGGAAGGGGCCGGTATATCTGTACATGGCTTTTTTGTGATTTCTACACATTGATGGAGGGAAACAAAGATGGATGGAAAGTCGATCAGTGTCCGAATAGACGGCACAGAATTTGAAGCGCAGGCCGGGGCAACAATTTTGGACATTTTGAATGAAAATGGAATTGAACATCCGCAGATCTGCCATGTTCCTGAGACAGATCCGATTCAAACTTGTGATACCTGCATTGTCGAAGCAGACGGCAAATTAAAACGGGCCTGTTCCCTCAAAGCAGAGAATGGAATGTCTATCAATCTGTCAGGAGAACAGGTGAAAGAAGCGCAGAAGGAAGCGATGGACCGCCTTCTTGAAAACCATTTGCTCTATTGCACGGTTTGCGACAACAATAACGGCAACTGCACCCTGCATAATACAGCGGAAATGATGGGGATTGAAGAGCAGAAATACCCATATGCACCGAAGGAAGATCCCTCTATTGCCGTTGACATGTCACACCCTTTTTACCGCTATGACCCGAACCAGTGTATAGCTTGCGGACAATGCGTTGAAGTTTGTCAAAACCTGCAGGTCAATGAGACGCTCTCCATCGACTGGGAACGGGAACGGCCCAGAGTGATCTGGGATGACGGCGTTTCTATCAATGACTCTTCTTGTGTCAGCTGCGGACAATGCGTCACCGTTTGTCCGTGCAACGCCTTAATGGAAAAATCAATGCTCGGCCAGGCGGGCTTTTTGACAGGCATCAAAACAGATGTCATGGAACCGATGATTGATCTCGTCAAAGACGTGGAACCGGGCTACAGCAGCATTTTTGCAATTTCTGAAGTAGAAGCGGCCATGCGATCAAAACGCACTAAAAAGACAAAAACCGTCTGTACCTTTTGCGGTGTCGGCTGTTCATTTGAAGTTTGGACGAAAGGCCGGGATATCTTGAAGATTCAGCCTGTTTCAGAGGCGCCCGTCAACGCCATCTCAACTTGTGTGAAAGGGAAATTCGGATGGGATTTCGTAAACGCTGAAGAGCGGATTACAAAACCGCTGATCCGCAAAAACGATACATTTGTCGAATCGACTTGGGAAGAAGCGCTCGATTTCATCGCCCGGCGTTTAGATTCAATTCACCAGCAGTACGGAAAAGATGCTGTCGGCTTTATTTCTTCTTCGAAAATTACAAATGAAGAAAACTATTTGATGCAAAAGCTGGCCCGGCAAGTATTTGGCACAAACAATGTCGACAACTGCTCCCGCTATTGCCAGTCTCCGGCAACAGACGGACTGTTCCGCACGGTCGGAATGGGCGGTGATGCAGGGACAATTAAAGATATCGCGAATGCCGGCCTTGTGATCATCGTCGGCGCCAATCCGGCCGAAGGGCATCCGGTATTAGCAACCCGTGTGAAGCGCGCCCATAAACTTAGCGGACAAAAGCTGATCGTAGCCGACCTTCGCAAAAACGAGATGGCCGAGCGCTCAGATTTATTCATCAGGCCGCGGCAAGGAACAGACCAGGTATGGCTAATGGCTGTGACAAAATATATGATCGATCAAGGCTGGCATGATCAAGCTTTTATTGAAAATAATGTGAATTTCTTTGAAGAATATCAACAATCCCTTGAAACCTATACACTTGAATATGCAGAAAGCATGACAGGCATTGAAAAACAAACGCTGATCGACATCGCCGAAATGATCCGCGACGCCGATGGCACCTGCATCCTCTGGGGAATGGGTGTCACCCAAAATACCGGCGGTTCCGATACGTCAGCCGCGATTTCAAATCTGCTCTTAGCAACCGGAAACTACCGACGGCCAGGCGCAGGCGCATACCCGCTCCGCGGCCACAATAATGTCCAAGGCGCATGCGATATGGGGACGCTTCCGGGCTGGCTGCCGGGATATCAGCATATTAGCGATGATCAGGCGCGGAGAAAATTCGAAGAAGCTTACGGCGTGGCAATCGACAGTACACCGGGACTCGATAATATCGAAATGCTTCATTCGATTGAAAAAGGCGATATGAAAGCGATGTATATCGTCGGTGAGGATATGGCCCTTGTCGATTCAAACGCGAACCGTGTCCATGATATTTTATCAGGACTTGATTTTCTCATCGTTCAGGATATATTTCTTTCCAGAACAGCTCAGTACGCCGATGTTGTCTTGCCTGCGGCACCTTCGCTTGAAAAAGAAGGAACCTTTACAAATACAGAACGCCGCGTCCAAAGGCTGTATCAGGCACTTCCGGCGCTCGGAGACTCAAAGCCTGACTGGCGCATTATTCAGGAAATCGCCAATCGCTTAGGAGCAGGCTGGAACTACAATCATCCGGGGGACATCTTCTCAGAAATGGCGAGCCTGTCTCCCCTATTCGAAAAAGCAAGCTATGAGGTGCTTGAAGGCTGGAACAGCTTTCTATGGGGCAGCTTAACTGGAGAACATACACCGCTCCTCTATGAAGACGGTTTTAACTTCCCTGATCTAAAAGCGCGTTTTGTGCTCGCAGACTGGACGGAGCCGGCCGAATTCCCTGAAGCATACGACCTTCATATCAACAACGGCCGGATGCTTGAGCATTTCCACGAAGGCAATTTGACCAATAAATCATCCGGAATCCAAGCGAAAGTGCCTGACGTATTTGTTGAGGTCTCTCCAGAGCTTGCAAATGAACGGGGAATCTGCGACGGATCGCTTGTCAGGCTCATCTCACCGTTTGGAGCCGTTAAACTAACTGCGCTCATTACAGATCGGGTGCGGTCAAATGAGCTGTACCTGCCCATGAATTCGATCAGCAAAGAGTCAGCGATTAACTTTTTAACCGGCCCGGCGGTCGATGCGCGCACAAATACGCCCGCTTATAAACAGACAAAAGTGCGTATGGAAGTGCTCGGATCCTGTGAAGCGCCGCCGCTGCCGAAAACGAATCCGCGGAACAAAAAACGCCATCCGCAAAACGGGGCTGAAGTCGAACGGAAATGGAAGCGGCCGGGATACATCCATTTGACAGACTAAATGCAAGGAGGAAATCACACAATGGCCACTCCGATTACTGCCATCCAAAAGGAAAACAATTCTGATGAGGAAACCAAGCTTGAAAAGCTGGAAGAACTAAAAGCGCTTTTAGCAGAGAATGAAGACGCCGTCTCAAAAACGATGAAATTGCTCGGCGAACTGAACGGCCTTGGCGTGCTTGACGCCGCAGACAGCATGGTTCAGGCAAAAGAAGACATCGCCAAAATCGCCCTCGACCAGCTGTCACGGGAGCCCGCCAAAAACTTGATCAATACGGCGATCGCGGCCGGCGGGGCCCTCACAAAAGCCGATCCCGAAGTCATGGGCAAACTCTTGGAAGGCATCATCGCCGGTACAAAACAAGGACAGGATTTTTTAAAAGACGATAAAAAAGTCGGCATCCTTGATCTGCTGAAAGCCATGAATGACCCGGACATCAATCGGGCCGTCGGTTTCGGTCTTCAGTTTTTAAAAGGCATGGGAAAAGCGCTGAAAGAATAAAAATAAGACAACCGGCTCACCCTTTCATGGCCCTGAGCCGGTTGTCTTATTGGCCATAAAAGCGGTCTGCCGCTTCCAGCGCCTCATTTGCCGTGTGTTTCATCCTGTTTGTTCAGCGATTCTTTTAAAATATGAAAAACAGTTGTCACAAGGACTAAAATCATTAAACCTGTCGTCAGCGGGTTCGCAAATGTTTCCTGAATTCCGATCATAATGACGCTCAACACAATCAATGAAAGAATGAAAATGCGTTTGTTTTTCATCTGCCGTGCCAGACTTTTTTAATAACTTTTACCCCTTTTTCTTGGCCGTCCGGCACCCTCACCCCCTCATCTTTATTATCGCTCACCTGTTAACTTTTGTAAATGAACAAAAGTTGGAAGCGGTTGCAAAAGGTGCGGAATGGGTGGAAACAAAAAACCGATCATGAGGTAATGATCGGCTTTCAGTATGATATAAAAAATTTGCTGATCGTGATAAACAGCAGATTAAAGAAAACGAGCATACATCCAATGATAAATGCCTTCCCTGCACTTATTTCCAAGTCCCTTTTCAGAAAAATAACATATATGGCATTTGTCACAATGACATTTACCGCATTAATAAATGGTTGATTTAACAGCTCGAATGCATTGCCTTTGATCGGAAACCATTCATAAATCAAACACACAATCACAAACGGCATTGTTCCTTTTAATACATGTGAAAAATTTCTCATAAAAGATATCGTTTTATCAAACTGAAAAAAGACTAAAAAGATTTTATACAAACAAGATTGAAAGAAAATAAACAACACAGAAAATATAACGATAAGCAAATTGATCACAAAAAGAAAAAGGTCAATATTTTGAATATTTGAGTTTTCTAATTCATCTATTTTTGAATACAGGATGGATTGAGATACAATCTGAATCCCCACTGTATATAGCAAAATCAAAATGATCGTATTAACATGCCGTTTTAATCGTGTCAGCATGTATTCACCCCCTTGAAATCAAACTTTCAATAACAGCAGCTAAAAAAAAGCATATAGATGTCAATAAAACCGTTTTCCTTCTTGGAAAAATATCTTTTTGCACAAACGGAGAGTTTTTTCACTCTACTATTCAGCATATTTCTACCGTCCTTCAATCAAATCTACTGTAAATGGTATTTTAGTCCATACTGAATTTCAACAGTGATTTTTGCCTAGTTTTGTCTATCGATGTCGAAAAAATATTTTACTTTTAATAGAAACAAGTCAATCCAACTTTAGTCTAATTTTAAATTGAGTCAAATATCACGATTATTAACTATTGCTCATTCTCCATAGATGAGGAATGGATGCAGCTTTCATATCCGCCTAAATTGATCAACAGTAATTTTGCCCCGTACAGACACAGACAGCCCCCCTCCCACATACATTTATATATAGGCTTCTGCCTACATACATTTTGTGGAGGTGCCGATTAATGACAGGTGTTTTTGCAGCGCTCGGGTATGTCATCAAGGAACTTGTTTTTTTAGTATCATATGTGAAAAACAATGCCTTTCCACAACCGCTATCAAGCAGCGACGAAAAGAAGTACTTAGAATTGATGGCCCAAGGGGATGAGCACGCGAGAAACATGCTGATTGAGCATAACCTCAGGCTTGTCGCCCATATCGTCAAAAAATTTGAAAACACCGGGGAAGATGCCGAAGACCTGATCTCCATCGGAACAATCGGGCTGATCAAGGCGATCGAAAGCTATTCGGCCGGAAAAGGAACAAAGCTTGCCACGTATGCTGCGAGATGTATTGAAAACGAAATCCTCATGCATCTTCGCGCTTTGAAAAAAACGAAAAAAGACGTCTCCCTTCACGATCCGATCGGCCAAGACAAAGAAGGAAACGAAATCAGCCTCATCGATGTCCTCAAATCGGAAAACGAAGACGTCATCGACACGATCCAGCTCAACATGGAGCTTGAAAAAGTAAAAAAATACATCGACATCTTAGACGGCAGAGAAAAAGAAGTCATTGTCGGCCGCTTCGGCCTTGATTTGAAGAAAGAAAAAACGCAGCGCGAAATCGCAAAGGAGCTCGGGATTTCGCGGAGCTATGTGTCCCGGATTGAGAAACGCGCGCTGATGAAGATGTTTCATGAGTTTTACCGGGCGGAGAAGGAGAAGCGGAAGAAGGCTAAGGGGAAATAATTTAGAAGAGGCCGGATCTAATATTCCGGCTTTCTCTATTTCATTAAAGTTTCTTTTAAAAGAAATATAGGAAAGTGTTATTAAAAACATTTTTTGTCATCGATGATAAACTCTCCGAGAAAGTCGGTCAGGATCGTAACAAATGACTTGCTTATAAGTCCTTTACTTGCACCCTCCCTCAAGCGATTCAAAGCCGGACGTTCTAAAAGCTCACCAGAAAATCCTTCATCGGCATACTTCAGCACATCCTTAGTCCCTGCTTTCTTTATACAGGCCTCGATCTGGCTGTCGATGCTTGATCCCTTGATCGCTTGTTCCTCGGCCGATACCCTTACATATATTTCCATCACTCTGGATCTCCTTCCTATAAAGTTTTATTAAATAATGATAGCAATCGTTAATGCATTTGTCAGCTTGCGGTCCCTCGATGATTATCACCTTCAACATGCATCACCCTTTGGGTAATGCTATGTAACAGCTGTTTGTCCAAATGAGGAGATTTTAAATTAAACTACAGTTTTATTAAACGTTTCAATGAATATGCAAAAAATAAAAAACACCGATAGTTTGAAACAATCGATGTTTTGTTGAGACATTTCTACACTCCTTAGATCTTCAATAGGAGAGTTTTTATTTTCTATTCAAAGCCTATTAAATCAACATGCGCTTATTATCGTTTACAAAGATTTATTCTTATTTGAGAGTAAAAATGAGAGTAGTGTTTTCATTGCCAGTTAATTAATGCAATTTCAATATTACAAATTTTTATTGAAGGGACTATTTAAGAAAACATGAAAGAAAGAGGGCAAGAATTAGAAGAAACCCTGGTATATAACAGAATACTGCCCCTATTGTAAATAAAAAAGCTACCACATGTGGTAGCCTGATCTTAAATTAACTTGCTTTTCGAATTAAGATTATCCTCATCCGGTAGTATTAAAATAACCAGTGATAAACAAAAAATCCCTCTCTTGAAAAGTTTAGGCTTAAGAGCTTGTATAGGTTAAAGAGATCATTAAGTACACTTTTTCGTCTGAACGGTTTATGTACGTATGAATCTCTTCACCTTTAAATTTAATGACATCCCACTTGTTTAGTTGGTGTTTTTCCTCTCCAACTTTCATTTCCAATTGACCATTTAATACAAGTACGATTTCTTCAGATCCAGCCAAATGTGACTCACTGTACTCACTGTTTGGATCGATACATGCTCTATACCATTCAAGCGTGCCAAATGCCTTAAACAATGGGTTGATAAACCAATCATTATTTTGTCCCGCAAAGTGATGGGGAGGCACAAATCGGTGTACTTCAATTTCCTCTTCAAAAGTTAGTAAAGATGCTAATGGAATATTTAATCCTCTACATATTTTCCATAAGACATTTATTGTTGGGTTCGCTTCGCCTCTTTCAATTTTACCTAGAGTTAATTTACTGACATTGCTTAAATTAGACAACTCTTCCAAGCTAATTTTTTTACTTCTTCGAATTTCTCTAAGTTTAATCCCTACCTGATTGGATAAGTCAATATTTTCTTCCTTCACTTTTTCACACCTTTCGCATTGATTCTATCCAAAAAATATATTATAGTATACCTAATATATAACTATAGTATACATCCAAACAAAAAAGTTAACTATATTATATCAAATAATCATCTAAACTCATAAAAGGAGCGTTTATAATTATGAAAAAAAGGGAAACATTTATATAATTTGGAGCATCTTTTCTTTGTTTGTTATATCCATGAGCTTACGTGCTTCCATTACATCAATCTCTCCAGTTTTAAAAACTATTCAGGCAGACTTACAAATGTCTAATGTTTCGGTTGGTTTACTTACAGCCCTCCCAGTTTTTTGTATGGAGGTATTTGCTCCTGTGGCTGCAAAGCTTAGTCAACGATGGGGAATTGAATTGACCATTGCATTTTCAGTCTTATTAATTGGATTAGCAACAGCGTTGCGCTTTATGGCAACCTTCCCTTTTCTATTATTAATGACAGCTGTACTTACCGGAATTGGGATTTTAATAGCCGGTCCACTTATCTCTGGATATATAAAAAAACAACTCCCTAAATATTCATCTTCAATGATTGGTGTTTATTCAGCTGGAATGGACGTTGGAGCATCCTTAAGTTCTGGGTTGGTAGTGCCTGCTATGCATTCTTTTAATAATTCTTGGAACATCGCTTTAGCAATATGGGCTTTATTCGCTGGAATTGGAATAATTGTTTGAATGCCAATAATTAAAAAATCTAAACTAAAGAAAAGTGTAGAAGGGAAGTCTGTAAAACAAAAAAACCAATTACCTTGGAGAAATCGATATGTATGGCTGCTTATGGTGATTTTTGGCCTCCAGTCTGGCATGTATTATTCTTTTACAACATGGCTAGCTCCAAAAGTACAAGAAGTAGGTTTTAGTGACACATACGCAGCAACAACTGCTACTGTTTTTTCAATCATACAGATGATTTTCAGCTTCATCCCTATTTTAATTAATAATAGTTCAAATAGAAAACCTTGGATCATTCTATGTACTTTATGTTATTTTATCGGGATAATCACGTTAATAGCTGGAAGTATTTCACCCATTATTAGTGCTATTTTGACTGGGATTGGTGCCGGAGGATTATTTCCAATAGCAATGATCCTTCCTTTAGACGCAACAACTACACCAAGAGATGCTAGTCAATGGACTGCTATGATTCAATTCGATGGTTACATTATAAGTGGTGCTGTCCCTATACTCGTTGGGGTTGCAAAAGATATAACACACTCTTATAATTTTGCATTCTTATTATTACTTTTTGTTTCAATCATATTAATGCTATTAACTTTAAAAGTTAGGAAGAAGAAAGAATCTAATTTTCAAGTAAATGAGTTGAAAACAACTATGTAATATTTTTAACACTTTAAAAACTACCTGAAATAATTAACCCAGCTTCTCTATTGTAAAGATGAAGCTGGGTTTTTTATTTAGATATTCATCTCCATTTTCATCATTTCTATATGTTTTCACGAATTTATGGTTAAAAAATAGTGATTAAATTTGTGTCCATATAGATTAAGCAAACTTAACAATTTAAACCTTATCATGAATCCCTCTATAATGAAGGAGAGAAAATTGCTCAGCTAAAAATGATGGAGTATATGGTATGTCGTTTTGAAGCCATGAAATAATTGTCCCTATTAAAGCTGAGGATTCATACCAAACAAAAATGTCTTTTTTTACCATACTGGTTATCATGTGAGGTTCTTTCTCACTTCTTTCTAACCTGGAAACTAATACATCTTTCATAAACATCGATAGCCGTTCTCTAAAAATAGGCACTTTCCTAGAAGCTAGAATACTCTTATAAAACGTTTTATGTTCAGCTATATGCTCAAGTAAATGTTCCAGAATGCTCCAACTCCACTCATTTGTTGGAACATGATCCAATGGTGTCTTAAAAAGAAATGATATATCCTCAATCATATCGTCAGCCATCTTTTCCAGCATATCTGGAATATCACGATAATGAAGATAAAAAGTAACCCTATTAATCGTTGCTCTCTCAGCCAAACGATTGACAGTTATTTTTTGGAGGTCCATTTCCTCAAGTAATTCAACAAACGCATTTTTGATTAATTGCCGTGTACGGATGACGCGGGGATCTGTTTGAGACTTTTTCTTTTCCATGATATCTTGTTTCCTTTCTTCCCGAGTCGCAAAGCTACATTTTAAAGAGATATGTCGTATTTCTCTAAAGTAAACAACACAAAACTAATATATGTAAATTATTTTACACTTCATGGATATTTGTAGCTTGTGTACTCTTTACATTGTCCGTATAATTTCATTTACACACTGTTAATTATACAACATTTTGTAAATTAGTTCTATGATGGATTTGAAAGGATGAATACATTTTGAGTAAGAGTACTGCCATCAACGACTCTATCAAAAAAGGACCTATTATGTTTGTGATGATAATAGGCGCTTTCCTTGCTACCTTTAATCAAACGATTATGAGCGTTGCCATTCCGAAATTAATGAATGATTTTCATATTAATGCTTCAACTGCTCAATGGCTCACAACAGGTTATATGTTAGTAAATGGGGTTTTGATTCCTATTACAGCTTTCTTAATGAAACGTTTTACAACTCGCCAATTATTCCAGAGCTCTATGATTATTTTTCTTGTCGGAACAATTGCTTCTGCAATGGCACCCAATTTTGCTGTACTGTTAACCGGACGGTTGATTCAAGCAGCCGGCGCTGGAATTATTATGCCTTTACTCACGAATGTTGTGCTATCCCTCTTTCCTCCAGAGAAAAGAGGGTCTGCAATGGGCATGGTAGGATTAGCCATTATCTTTGCGCCAGCAATCGGACCGACTCTTGCCGGTTATGTTCTGGAGACATTTCCTTGGCAGGCTATGTTTTACGGAATGATCCCTTTTGCAGCTATTGTTATCATCTGTGGATTTATTTATCTGAAAAACGTATCCGAAACTGTCCGTTCTCATGTTGACATGATAAGTGTGATTCTTTCCACTATTGCATTTGGCGCTTTAATATACGGATTTAGTGAAGCTGGTAACAATGGCTGGTCAAGTACAGAAGTGATAGTTTCCATCTTTGCAGGAATTATCGCCCTTACCCTATTCACGTGGAGACAGCTCACCTCTCAAAATCCACTGCTGGATCTCCGAGCATTTACATACAAAATGTTTACCTTGACCACCATTATAAATCTAGGTATTACCATGATGTTGTATGCAGATATGATGATTCTTCCCCTGTACCTTCAAAATGCTCGCGGGTTTACGGCACTGGAGTCTGGAATCCTGATGTTTCCGGGCGCACTTCTCATGGGCTTGCTAAGTCCAGCAGTTGGAAAGCTTTTTGATCGGTTTGGAGCAAAATGGCTTATCATCAGCGGTATAACGATTATCATCCTATCAACGATAAGTTTTATTAGTTTAACGGATTCAACCAGCTATACGTATCTCATCCTAATGTCAACATTGCGCCGAATTGGAGTGGCAATGGTGATTATGCCTATTCAGACTGAAGGCTTAAACCAATTGCCATCGGGATTGTATGCACATGGCACGGCGATCTCAAACACGATTAGACAAGTAGCCGGTGCAATCGGAACTGCATTGCTTGTAACTGTTATGACAAACAGCACAAAGAATTTCCTTCAGGATGAGGCCGGTGAAACATCCAAGCATATGATGATGGAAGCTTCGATCAAAGGGGTAAATGACGCATACCTTGTCATTCTGATCATTGGAATCATTAGCTTAGTCCTTTCCTTCTTTATCAAACGTGCTAAAAAAGCTTCTGGAGACATGACTGTAAAAAAAACAGCTGAAATGTAGAAGGAAAGAACTGAAGTTTGAAATAAGGAGGTCATTATATGGTATATAACGTTATCTAAAGATTTCTTATTTTGTAATTGAGTCAGCAGAAGCTTTGCTAATAAACACATGGAGAAAGGAAGGCTATGATGAATCATTCAAATTCAGAGAACATCTTACCTGAGCAAAACATATTGGACGTATTTAGCGGTAGAAGTGAAGAAAATCAGTTTCATATATTCACAAAGATGCGCAACATGGGCGCCGTTATTCCTGTCACGTTTCCAATGGGCGAGACAAAACGCCAAGCTTGGATGGTTACGCGTATAGATGAAGCCATGCAAGTGCTAAAAGATCATGCCCGCTTTACTGTAGATGAGAGCTCTATCGACGGTACCAGCAACATGTGGAAAGCCCAAGCTGATTCATCTGCCCCTCCTACCTTCTTGACTAGAAAATCTTTAAATTCTGTTGATGATCCTGATCATCGGCGGTTACGCAGATTAGTATCCAAAGCTTTTACACCTAAATATATGGAAAGCTTGCGCCCTCGTGTACAAAAGATTGCTGACGAATTACTTGACCAAGTCCAACATAAAGGAGAAATGGACCTTGTCAAAGACTATGCCTATCCCCTGCCGATTAATGTCATTTCTGACATGCTTGGTGTTCCGAAAACAGACCAAGGAAAAATTCGTAGTTGGTCTGCTGCTATTGCACATGGCCTGGGACTGGGGAGGCAAGACCCGGGAGTGGCAGAGCAGATACGCGCCTTTGGGGAATACATCGCAAAGCTTGTAGCCGACAAACGTCAGCAGCCTGCAGATGACTTAATTAGCCAATTGATTGCCATTGAAGAGGAAGGTGACCGGCTCAGTGAAGAAGAACTGCTCTCCTTAATTTCGCTATTGATTTTTGCAGGTCATGAGACAACCTCTAATTTAATTGCGACTGGCTCTCTGATGTTACTCGATCACCCGGAACAACTAAAGAAGCTAAAAGCGGACCTTCATTTGGTGCCCGCAGCTGTAGAAGAACTGCTGCGCTTTGATGGCCCTGCCACAATTGCAGGACCGCGTTTTGCCACTGAAGATATCGAGCTCGCTGGCCAGCAGATCAAAAAAGGTGATGTGGTAATTCCTGTATTAAAATCTGCAAACCGGGATGAGTTACAGTTTGCAGATCCTGAAGAACTTGATATTACACGCACAATGAAACGTCATCTCGCCTTTGGCCACGGCATTCATATGTGTTTGGGAGCACCTTTAGCACGTGTAGAAGGCGACGTTGCGTTTACAACTCTTTTAAAACGCATGCCAAATCTCAGGCTTAGCATCCCTCGGGAAGATGTCGATTGGCATTTTATGCTTAGTTCACAAGGACTAACCTCCTTGCCAGTGTCTTTCTAAGAATTGCACAAGAAGCCAGAGGCTGGTTCTAAATACATGAATATCCGAGTTAAAAGAGAACTTAATATATAAGATGTCAAATAAAAACATACTATATTTATTGGTATGTTTTTTCTTTTATAAGCTAAAAAGAAACTAGTTTTCTGTTTCAGATGTTAAGTCATCATTAATAGCCGTCCCGTTTAAATCTTTACACGTTTAGTATAGAGATAGCAATGCACCTTTAGCTATAATAGTCATCACAATCAAACACCGTTTATCAAGACTAAATTAAAAAAGTCCTTAAAAAATATAAAAGAGCACATATTTACATGAATAATATGTGCTTTTCATTTCTTCAATTGAAGCGCCCGATTGTTGAATAAACCACTCTTCCTATTTATGATACAGTTCACCTTAACGTATATAAATGAGTTTTTCTACTATCCTCTTATTTGGATATATTGATTAAGCCAACATGTTTATTACTTACTGTTCTCTCTTGATGGGAGGCAGCTAGCAAGTAATCTGACTCCATTTTCAATTTCTTCAATTGATAATCCACCAAATCCCAACATAATATAGGAATCACCTTCGGGGTTTGGATGAAGCCAAAACCTTGACGGAGAATAAACTTTGACACCTTTTTGGAAACCAGCTTCGATCAACTCGTAGGCTGCTACGCCTTTTAGTTTCAATAAGATATGTAAGCCTGACTTTTCTCCAACAATTTTTACTTGAGTGCCCATATACTGTTCAATGCTCCTTAACAGAGTCTGATGTTTTCTTTGATAAATCTTGCGCATTCTTCGTATATGCCTCTCGAATTCACCGGATTGCATAAACAGGGCCATAGCCCTCTGAATAATAGGAGAGGCAGATTGTTTGTAAGCTGCGAACTTTCGTGTATATTGAACCATTAGAGAAGATGGAAATACAATATAACTTAATCGGGCTGAAGGTAGAAATGATTTAGAAAATGTACCTAAATAAATAACCCTTTCCTCTTCATCCAAGGATTTCAGTGAAGGAATCGGCTGTCCCCTGTATCGAAACTCGCTGTCATAATCATCCTCAATAATGTATCCCCCAGTTTGATAAGCCCATTTTAGTAAACGCATTCTTTTCGATATGGACATAATCATACCAAATGGAAATTGGTGAGAAGGCGTTAAATACGCGGCTTTTGCCTTGCTCATTTGAATATGCTCCATTGACAATCCGTCCTTCTCAAGAGGCACTGGTTCAATTTGGCATCCTTGGTCTTTTAAGACTGATCGAACTCCACTGTAACCGGGTTCTTCCATGGCCACGGTTTTTTCCTGGAGTGCTAAAAGACGGCAGATTAACGCCATGGAGGCTTGTGTTCCGGCCGTTACAAGAATCTGTTCTGGTGTAGAGCGTACACCTCTGGATTGCAGTAGATAGTTTGAAATCTCTCTCCTCAATGCAAAGTCACCCTGATTTTCCCCATAATGAAATACTTGATCAACTGCGTCTGACAGACATTTTTTCCACTGCTTCAAGGGAAACTTGTCAAGATCGATGTTTCCATATTTAAAATCCACAAGGACCTCGCTCGATTGTTTACTTTCCAACCTAATAGGATGTTCCACTACAATCGGGTGTAGTAAAGGTTTCTCAATCTCAGCTACCCATATTCCACTTTTAGGGACACTTTCTAGATATCCCTCTGATTGTAGCTGCTGATATGCTGTCTCAACCGTGTTTCGGCTAACCTTTAAATGAGCCGTTAGCTGACGAATTGATGGCATCTTCATTCCTGGCAAGAGCCTACCTTCCTCAATTTCATTCTTAATCCAATGATACAATTGACTATATAACGGCTCAGACGACTCCCTATGTAAAAATGGGGTAATTTCCACTGTTAACCCTCCGTCTGTCCCTATTGATTTTTTAAATTCTGTCACTTTTATTAGGTACAGAAATTCTCTAAAATGATTTTATCATTTATAAAGAAAGTTGGGATAAAAAAATGCATAAGATCCGCCAAGAAATTTAATATGTACAGATAATAAGAGGATTGATTTTACTCAAGATACGATCGGATAAATTGTTTGGATTATTCTTGAACTAGGTACTTTATTGGGAGAATTCTTACGCTGATGGAATCCCGAAAAGTTAGAGAAATCAATCTTATTAAACATTCAATGTAATATTAACAAGCATAAGTTCCCTACTTCGTGGGTTGATCTAAGAAAGGATATGTTAAGTATGCAAATTAACCAATTTGGACAAAAAATCGGTGAGCCAGTTGAGGGGTATCAACATCCGCTAGTTCCAACAAGAAACACAATAGCAGGAAAATACTGTACGTTAGAAAAGGTATCAATGAAGCATTTTGATGATCTGTACAAAAATGTTTATGGGCCCGATAGTGACGATAAACAGTGGACCTATCTGCCAACCGAAAAATTTACAAGTGAAAAGGAATTCGAAATTTTCTTATTAAAATTAATAAAATCAGAAGACCCTTTTTACTATGCAATAGTTGACAATGACACTAACGAGGCACTGGGCTCTTTTTCACTAATGAGGATCAATATCGAAAATAGTTCAGTGGAAGTTGGACATGTAATATACTCTGAAAGACTAAAAAAAACTAGAATTGCTACTGAAGCACAGTTTCTACTGGCGCGTTACGTATTCGAAGAGCTGCACTATAGACGTTATGAATGGAAGTGTGATAGTTTAAACGACCCTTCTAGAAAGGCAGCTCTAAGATTGGGATTTCAATATGAAGGAACTTTTAGGCAAGCACTTGTATACAAACAAAGAAATAGAGATACAGCTTGGTTTTCGATAATTGATAAAGAATGGCCCAATATAAAAAATCGGTTCCAAAAGTGGCTTTTGGAAAGCAATTTTGATGAATATGGAAATCAAATTTCAAAACTAGACAACCAGTTTTGAACAAGTTTTCTCTGGTCACACAGTGTTGCTATAGGGACATTACCAACAGACAATAATCACCCAACAGTAGCTGAAATCGCACTGGAAATGTTATGTAATTCCACTTGTCATTGTCAATGGAGATTCATCGGGACAAATACAACTCTTAATCACTAAATATATTCAACTCTCTGAAAGCAATGTTAAAGTAAAAGATACGTTGCAAAACAAACTAAATTATGTAATTTAAAGTATGTGACACCATGCTAATGCCAGTTACACTTCGTGGTCGCTTAGTCTGCTTAGAACCCATGACGATTGACCACGTTAATGATCTCTTGCTGCGGCCTCAGAAGATAGGTCAACTTACACCTATACTTATGTTCCAAATGGACAAGAAGATACTAAACGTTACATTGAAATTGCTCTAGCCGACTTTTCGAAAGGCCGTGCATTGCCATTTGTAGTTCGTCACTCGATACGGGCCGTATTGTCGGAACAACACGATTTCTTGATCTAGAAGTTTTTTCATGACCACCGGGCGTTGCAAGTGGGCCTTCACCCACAGATTTGACGCCACCAACTGTGGCAGAAATCGGTAGCACCTGGTATGCAGCTTCGTTTCAACGCACTGGTGTTAATACAGAGTGCAAGCTTCTGATGCTTGCCCATGCATTTGATTCGTGGAATACGATAAGAGTCACACTGAAAACTGACGCTCGTAACATACGTTCATGTTCTGCTATACAAAGGCTTGGTGCTACTTTTGAAGGCATTCGCAGGGTACACCTCCCTGCAAGTGATGGTAGCATTAGGGATACAGCTTATTTTTCAATCATTGCCGAAGAATGGCCTGCGGTGCGTACAAATCTCAAAGATCGGCTTGAAAAATATAACTGAGTAAAGCGAACGAGAATCAGAGTGTAATGAACATAAGCCGGAGCCTCTTGTTGAGCAGGAATCCGGCTTTTTTATGAAAAGTGGCTTAGCGTGCGAAATCCGCAATTTTTGTAGGTGGTCCACCTTGAAGAAGTCAAATAAAAAAAGTCAGCCTCATTTGAAAACGTACAGGAAATTTGACTTTTTTAGTTTGAAGTTAAGCTTTGTGCAAAAAATCCACGTTTCCTAATGTCACTTTTGATATCGTGAAATTTGGAAATAAAAACAATCCTATGACCCGTCTCGGCTGAACCCCAAATAGACCTCGTTCCGTGGTCATGTATCTGTTGAAAAAGCTGATTCTTTTTTGGCTTCTTGTACCTTTTGGTTACTAAGCACAAAACTTACGATTGCTGCAACGCTACAAACATATGGAAGTAAAGAATATCCCCAATTAGATATGACATAACCTCCAATCATTGAACCAATGGTAATACCAATATACAGAGCCGTATTATTCCATGCCATAACAATTCCTCGTTCTTTTGGATATTCCACAGCTAATCGTGCTTGGTATGATGTAAATCCTGCATACCCAACTAAAGCCCACATAAAAAGAAAGAAATAAACCCAATCACCAGATGAGAAGAATGTCCCTAAACAAATGAGTATTAAACTTAAGAAAATTAGCGTAGCCTTCGAAATTTTCACTTCTCCGAATTTATCTGTTAATTGCCCACTCGTAAGGCTCCCCAAAACAGCACCGACACCATAAAAAGCAACAGCTAGTGCGATTTCTGATGATGAGAATTTATTTTTGGAGTAAAGAGCTGCACCTAGATAAACATAAAGGGTATACATTGAAATCGCCCAAATGGTAGTAACACTTACAGAACCAAGTATTCTTAGCAGATTTCCTTCTAATAGGTTTCTTGTTAAATCATTTTTAGGAATAGATTCCCATGTTTTAAAATTCACTACCGCCAATATGGCTCCTATGATTGCCATTACAACAAATACTGAGCGCCATCCAAGAAAATGCTCTAATAACGTACCGATTGGCGCTCCTGCCCAAAGAGCAGTCAAGTGCCCTGAGACAACAATCGAAAGCCATGTACCTCTTCGATTGGGTGGGGCAGTATCTCCAATGATTGCGTATATCAAAGGAGTGATTGAAGCAACGGATAAACCAGCTAAAATACGGCTAACAATCAGCCATAAAAATGAAGGAGAAAATGCAGTTAGCGTATTAGAAATAGCGAACAGCAATAAGCCAAATGTAATCAATGTTCTCCGATTTTTTATATCTGAAAGCCAACCGAAGAAAGGAGCCGAAAAAGCATATGTAACTGCAAAAACAGTTACCATCCATCCAGTGGTCGATGCACTAACTTTATATACCTCTGAAATAAACGGTAATAATGGGGATACCACAAATAAATCAGTACCCATTAGAAACAAAGTTATCCAACCAACGCTTAAACTTATCCTCCCTTGCAACTTCATATAATCCCCCGTATGAAAAATATTTTTACATGTATATTCTCTAAGGGGCATAAAAGAACTTTATGTAAGTGGGACTACCCCAATAATATGAGGCAAATAAAAAACACCGATAGTTTGAAACCACCAGTGTTTTCTCGGACAATTACTTCGTCCATTAGGCCCTCAGTAAATTTGAAGTCATTCATTACATCCATTTACACAGTTTTATATTCATTTTAAGCACAAAATGGGCACAAGTTCAGGAATCCATCCAAATAGAAAAGGAAGGTCTAATCACCTTCCTCTTTATGCACCAACTCGATCTGCGGCAATTTTGAAACCGCCATTTGAAGCACTGTCTGCATCAACAAAGTGAATTTTAATAAACTAATCTCCAAATACTGCTTAATTACCAATTGAGAGAGTTGCCATGCAAATCAAAAAGTTATTGCGGTCTCACTGAAAATTTAAATTGCGGTGCCCTATTGCCTTTTTCTGCTAACGAAAACTTGTTAATATTCACATTACTAGTAGAGTGCAGGCTTGGGTATTTCATTCCTGCCTCGTTCAATTATTGCTGCACTAGTGTCTACTGGTGATTTACCTTAAACTTTATTTGAGCAAAAACAGTCAAACTCTTTATCGCTTTAACGAAACAAAAACGGATAACCTCTGGGAGTCAACGAAATCAGCCTCATCGATGTCCTCAAATCGGAAAACGAAGACGTCATCGACACCATCCAGCTCAGGCACAGAGCTTGAAAAAGTGAAAAAATACATCGACATCCTGGACGGCAGAGAAAAAGAAGTCATCGTCGGCCGGTTTGGCCTTGATTTGAAGAAAGAGAAAACGCAACAGGAAATCGCGAAGGAGCTCGGGATCTCGCGGAGCTACGTCTCCCGGATTGAGAAGCGGGCGCTGATGAAGATGTTCCATGAGTTTTACCGGGGGGAGAAGGAGAAGCGGAAGAAGGCGAAGGGGAAATGATGAAGAAGAAGCCGGTCTAAAATTCCGGCTTTTTTCAATTGCATTTCACTAAACCCTCAAAAATCTGCAAGCTTAGCCTTTCTTATATATACCTATTTTTATATTTTTCAACTTTATTATTTACACTTATTTTCATCATTTCTAAAATGGATACTGATTTAATCTAAAAATAAACTTTAGATAGCTATGTATTGTCACTGATGACAAATTCATCAGAATAGCCATCAGGAATCTTTATAAACGTTTCGTTAAAAACTGGTTAGTATTAAAAAGAGACCTTCAGTTTTAGAAGGTCTCTTATGTTTTAAATTATTTGTTTATAAGTTAATACTGTTATTATTGTAGCTTCCCTCTGCACTCTACCAAAATCTCTTCAAGGACTTTACCTTCCGAAATAAGATAGGCTTTTTCATGCAAGTTACATACCGGACAGATGTGATTTGGAATAATCCGGACTTTATCTCCAATGTTTACTTGTTTATTGAATTCTTCATGATAAATAATAGCATGTTCGTCAAACACATCATGAATATAGACATCTTCAAATTCTTTAATTTTGCCTAGACCTTTCGTTGCTGTCAGGCCTTTATTTCTTGTTTGGGCAGTAATTCCTTTTGCTCCCACATCCGTAATGACACGTTCGTTTGTTGGTTTGCTGATGATGGTTGTGAGTATAGTTGCCGCACACTTATCGTACGATCCAATGACATTTGATTGTGAGGCATCCATTAAAATGTACGTTCCAGGTCTGATTTCTGTTACCCCTTTTGGGATATCGAATTGAAACATAAATGGAGGAGTAGATCCTATGCTGACGACCTCTGGTTTAAGTCCTATTTCAGCTGCTAACTCGGCAAAATGTAACGTCCTGTCTACACTGGCAGTATAGAGCTCTTTACATTCCTCTACACTCTCAGCTTTATACGTATGTCCATCGTGAGAAAAAATCCCTTTTAAGTGCACATTATCACTTTTTTTCACAGCTTCCACTAATGTACGAAAATCCTTTTCCTCAATGATGCCTGACCGCTTTTCCCCAACTTCTATTTCCACTAGAACTTGTGCTTTTTTGTGATGTCCTGTAAAAACCTCATCAATTTCTTTTACTTGATAAACACTATCGATTCCAAATGAAATATTAATGGTTTCTGACAGTTTTTTAATTCTCTCAATCTTTGTTTTACCCACGATTTCATTGGCGATAAAAATGTCTTTCAAACCACTTTTCGCCATTATCTCTGCTTCACCCACTTTGGCAACGGTAATTCCAACAGCCCCGGCTTCTTCTTGTACTTTCGCCAGTCTAGGCATCTTATGAGTTTTCGTATGAGGACGTAAATTAACCTTATAATGATCAGCATATTCCTGCATGAATTTAATATTTTTATATAGAATATCTTTATCAATTAGAAGAGCTGGTGTATCTAATTCTAAATAATTCATTGTGCCTCCTCCTTTATCGCTGCAATGGCTTCAACTTCAACAAGACACCCGGCATATAAATGATTTGATGGAACAACAACTCTTGCCGGTTTATGATTGCCGAAGAAATGAGCATAAACCTCATTGATATCCGGCCAATACCCTACGTCTGGGGTATAAAGTCTGCATAATATCACATCTTCCTTGTCTAATCCCCGCTCTTTGAGGACAAGCTCCATATTTGCCAATGCCTGTTTTGCTTCTTCTTTTATGCCCCCAGCTGGAATTTTTCCGGTTTCCGGATTCATCGACAACTGTCCTGAAATATAGAGAACACCATTGTGTTCCATGGCTGGCACATAATGACCCCCATCACGTGTTGAATATTTTGTGTGTACAGGCTTCAATATAATCTCCTCCTATCATTCCTAATATTTAAAGCTAGCCTCATCAATCTTCTGGCCAGCAGCCAGCAAAACAGCCAGTTTGATCCTCGCTTTCTTACTGTCATAGCTGCCGCCTAGTATGATTCCTGCATCTTCATATGTTGAAGCACTTCCTTGGAATCCATATACTCCCTTGACTTCACCTTCGTCAGCACTTGTTGTCAGAACGACAGTAATCCCTATCTCTACTGCTTTCTTTGCACTTTCTAATATTGCTGGAGCCGTATGGCCTCTTCCCGGCGCCTCAATAATGATTCCTGCGCTTCCGCACTCAGCTGCATAATCTATAAACTTTCCGTCTGATCCAAGTGCACACTTGATAAGCTCTACATTTGGCAATGGTTGAATCAGCTGATACGCCTCACGCTTGATTAATCTTTGATGAATTGCGATCTCATCTTGATCGGCCGTTCCCAAATAACCGAATCCCGGTGAGAAAAACCCATCAACATTTGACGCATGCTGTTTTTTCACATATCGAGCAGCAAAGACCCTCTCATTAAACAACACTGTTACCCCTAAGCCTCTCGCATCAGGATGTGCCGCTAATAAGAAAGCTTGCCTTAAATTCACAAATGCATCCGTTCCTTCAAGTGTCGGTCCTCTTTGTGACCCCGTTAACACGACCGGCCTTTCGTCAGAAATAACCAGATCAAGGAAATATGAAGTCTCTTCAAGGGTATCTGTCCCATGCGATATCACAATACCAGCAACATCCTCACTCCGAAAAAAACGCTCTATATTTTCTTTTAGAATGTCAAGGTGATGAAAAGTCATATGACTGCTTGACATTTGAAAGACTGACTTGATTTCAATCTCTATATGAGAAGGCAGTCGACACATTTTAGAAAGCTCTTCACCTGTCATAGCACCTGCTTCTAATAGACCTGTTTCAGGATCAGGCTTACTTGCAATTGTACCGCCGGTACTCAGCAAAATGATTTTCCCCTTTTCTCAATAGTAAGATTTCCGTTTAGATATTAATTAGATTTAATCCCAGCACCGCATAATGGAATCACGATTTTTTCATTAAAAGCACGATTGTATTTTAAATAACCTGCATAGTTAGCAGCTGTTGTTGGCTCAACATAAAAGCCTTTACTAGCTAATGCTGTACGAGCTTTTAGAATCTCTTCCTCATTGGTTGTAATGATTTGGCCGTTTGTGGCACGGATGGCTTCTAATATTTGAGCAGATCTTGCCGGTTTGGCAATCGCGATGCCCTCTGCAAGTGTTCCGCTGTTTTCGACGGGTTGAGCAGCTTGTTGATTGTTGATAAATGCCTTTGCCAACGGCGCACAATTCTCTGCCTGTATCGCAACCAGTCTTGGCATTTTGTCTATACATTTGTTCTCTAGTAATTCTTTAAATCCATAGTAAACCCCAAGTAATAACGTACCATTGCCAACTGGAATAATAAGCGTATCCGGCGCTCCATTCATTTGTTCCCAAATCTCAAAGGCATACGTTTTTGTTCCTTCATAGAAATATGGATTATACACGTGACTGGCATAGAATTTTTTCTCTATATTCACAGCCTTTTGCGCTGCTTCAGCCACATCTTCTCTTGTGCCTTCAATTTCGCGAACGTTGGCTCCATGCGCTTTCACCTGTGCGATTTTCTTAGGCGATGTACCCTTCCCAAGAAATATGTCACATGCGATGTTAGCCCGCTTGGCGTAAGCTGCAATAGATGTCCCTGCATTTCCGCTGCTGTCAGCTATCACATGCTTCACTCCCAGCTCCTTTGCCTTAACCATTAATACAGCAGCACCGCGATCTTTAAAAGACAAAGTAGGCATCATATAATCCACTTTCACAAGAGTATTCGGCTCCCCGCTGTCTAACACGATGAAAGGTGTGTACCCCTCCCCCATCGTGATGCCGCTCCATATGGCGGAATCACGATCAAATGGCATAGCATCAATATATCTCCACATAGAAGGAATATCTTTGAGCACTTTTGAATCGGACCATTCTACTTTTTCTTTTACAAGGTCTAACACTCCGCCACACTGACATTTCCATACTTGTTCAGACACCTTGTATCTCGTTCCGCAAGAATGACATTGATACTTTTCCATTATTTTCAGACCCTTCCATTATATATTTTTTTATATTTTATATATTTTTTTATATGATATAGACAAAAAAATATATTACAGACTGGCGATTGCTTCAATTTCAACCTGAAAACCGTAATGCAACTCGTTCGTCGGAACAACTGACCGTGCTGGGCGATAATCGTGAAAAAAACCCTGACAGACATTGTCAACACGGTCTAATAAATTGATATCGTGAAGATATAGCGTCATCTTTAAAATTTTGCCTTTATGGCTGCCGGCTTTTTTTAAGATATACTCTATATTTGACAATGCCTGTAAAGTTTCTTCTTCAATGGTGCCAAATTTCTTTTTCTGAGTCATTGGATCAATGGCAAATTGCCCTGATACATAGACCGTGTTTTTATGAATCACAGCTAGGGCATAATGACCGTTCGATTTTAAATTCCCTGCTTCAAAAATACTCTCCACTCCGCTCACTCCGATTGTCTTTTTTTCACTTCATCTAAGTAGCTATAGACTGTTACCTTTGAAATGCCTAATTGTTCTGCTACTTTATCAACGGCACCTTTCATGAGGAATATCCCCTTTTCATCCATAAATCTGATCAGCTCGATTTTTTCCCGGCGTTTCATCAGGGAATGTTTGCGATTCGCTACAATTTGTTCAATTAACTGATTCGTGATCTCTTCTACATTCTGAATGGAGGCTTCCTGTTCCGTCGTATTCGGAGTTTGTATTTGATTTTTCTTTTCAGTGCCAGGCATAAATGTATCTAACATTTCTTTCATTTGAATCAAGACATTCATGTCATAGTTGATGCAAAAAGCCCCAATCATCTGCTGTTGGCCATCTCTAATGAGGGTAGTCGATGATTTTATTGTTCTTTGATCATCTGTTTGGATTTCATATCCAGCTAAGTAATCCTCTTTAAATTCATCGGATAAAAGAACCTTTTTCACCAAGTGATCAAAGGATTGTCCAACCTCTCTTCCTGTCACGTGATTATTCATTGTAAAAATGACGGAGGACTGTGGTGTTGTCAAATCATGAATGACAACCTCACAATATGGACCAAACATTTCCCCTATCGTTTTTGCAAATGGTATATAACTTTTTAAAATCTGTTTTGCTTCAGTCAAACCTAAACACCTAACTTTCATTTTCCTGCATTCATCTCATGTGATTTAATTCTTGAATTCATTATATAATTTTTTATACAAAAATGAAATAAAAATATATTTTTTTATACATGGGATTGATCATTCATTACACTCATTTGCATTTTTTTATTTATTTTGGCCACAAAATGGGCACTGGTTTTTGAGCTGTAAATAAACCACTAAATAATTGTTGTCGTATGTACATGTCACTGGTACCATGTCTGCTAAAGTGACCACAAAGTGTTTACAAAAAAAGCCCTCTTTAAGGGCGGCTAAATAGTAAGATGTTAATCCCACAGGTTCGTTTTTTCTTTTAACTTTAGCGTTTGCAAGATTCCCCAATCTTCAAAATAGATTTTTCACTCCGCTTAGAAGGCCCTTTATGTAAAGCCAATATCAGAGTGATTCCTATAATACATACAGCACCAATCCACTGAAAATAACCAAATGGTTCCTTTAACCAAACAACAGTTGTGACAACTGCTGATAGTGGTTCTAAACTGCCTAATAGGCTTGTTTCTTTGGGAGAAAGGCTTTCCAAACTTTTTATGAAGAACAAGAACGCAATCATTGTTCCAAATAATATAACAAATAAAATATATGCATATGCCTCAGCAGTTAAACTTTGAAAATCCAGTTGCCATGGCGGATGGATAAAGCTTAATGCAAAACCACCGATAATCATAGCCCAACCTACAACAACAAGAGAATCAAATTTATTTAATAAACCAACGGCATATAAAGTATAAAAAGCTGCCGCGAATCCTGATAAAACTCCCCATATTACTGCAGCTGCTGGTACTGAAAGTTGAGAAATTGAACCATTTGTTAGTAGAAAAAAGCACCCCGCCAGAGCAAGCAATACTGTTATGATATCTTGTTTGGTAAGAACAGTTCGTTTTCGCAAAAGCGAGTAGATAATGACGATTACTGGGGATAAATATTGTAATAACGTAGCAACGGCAGCATTCCCATGTTCAATGGATGCCATATATGTGTACTGTACAGCGAGCATTCCAAATAAGCCAAAAATAAGAAGCTGACAAGCTGACGCTTTGTTTTTCCAAACCTTAATAACCTGAGACCGATCTTTTCTGAACAATTGGAACATCAAGAGTAAAATGCCAGCCGTAAGCAAGCGTATCGTTACAAGCCAATTGACATCAATTTGATATCCTTGAAAAAGTTTTTTGGCTACAGTACCTCCAATTCCCCAACATGTTGCCCCTGTTATAACAAAGAACAATCCCATTCTCCTATTTGAATTATTCATATCTGATCCCTCGCTAATAAATATAATAATAGTGTTATAATAAGTTCAAAATCACATAAAAAATACTTAAATTGAATGAAAAAATATAAATATATTGAGGTGATACAGTTGCAAATAAAAGATTTTATGATTGATCCAAGCTTCAAGGAATTAACAGAACACCGCACGGTAGAGTTACCGATTGCATGTTACGAGACAAGGATCAATCAAAATATAAATGGCTATATACCGCTTCATTGGCATGACGAAATTCAATTTGTACTGATTTTAAAAGGAGAAGCCGTATTTCAAATAAATGAAGAAAAAATGGTGGTTCAAGAAGGGAATGGATTATTTATAAACAGTGGCTGCCTGCACATGGCAGAAGAAAAGGAGGGCTCGGATTGCACTTATATTTGCTTAAATGTTTCACCTCACTTCGTTGTAGCTCAAGAGCTGTATTCAAGCTATGTTCAGCCCTATATTTTTTCAACCAATTTACCCTATTTATTTTTGGATGGAAATCAACATTGGGCAAATAACATTCTACAGGCTGTAAAAAAAATAAATCAATTGCTTCAACAAAAGACATCACTCTATGAAATTGAAATTACCATGCAATTAACTTTAATGTGGAAAAACCTAGTCGTTAATGGTTTTCAATTGGAGTACGATCAATCTGAAATGATAAAAAGTCATCGAATGAAACAAATGTTAAACTGGATACATCTCCATTATGCTGAAAAAATTACATTAGAGGACATTGCAAAGGCTGGCCAATTAAGCCGTTCTGAGTGCTGTCGTTATTTTAAACGAATGCTAAATAAGACGCCATTAGGTTATGTAATGGATTATAGAATCCAAAAAAGCTTATTGTTACTGCAACACCTTGAAACCAATGTTACTGAAGTGTCTTATCAAGTTGGATTTAACAGTACTAGTTATTTCATAAGTAAATTTCAACAAGCTATGAAAATGACACCATTATCATACAAAAAAATTCATATGAGGCATTAAGTCATAAGGTTGATTCTACAATTTATAAATAAAGGGAGTCCCTGTTATGGTACTCCCTTTATTTATAGGCTGTTCAACTAGCCATTGGTGCCATGTTTGTTAGAATACCCATCCAAAGAGAGAATAATCTGTCCGTATATCCTCCACTTGGATATTGAGCATCCTTGCGACAAAATCGAGCTGGTCTATCTTCATGCTGAAGGAAGGTTCTTTTTGGCTCATGGTGAGAGTGTCGTCATTGAGGACATTAGGTTTGCCAATAAATAAACTACTTGATTTTTATATTCTCTTGAGGTATATACTCTGATTCACTTGCTGAAGGACCAGCAAACTGAAATTGACTGAAAAAAGAGGAATTGGCACGCATTGAGAGAAAGATCTCTCGGCGCATTAAACAAATGGAAGACGCAGTTAATATGCCGCTAGAAAACATTTCAAAATTAGTATACATTTTTTATAAAAAGTTTGATCATTTCAGGGCTGTGATCTATCACAATTGCTTTTAATAATTACTTAAAACTAAAGCTATATAAATGGAATCAGTGTTTCTTCGTTTTTAATTATTATTTCCGCAAAATCTTCTCCATCGCTTTTCCCTTTGCTAACTCATCGATTAGTTTATCCAAATAGCGAATTTCCTGCATCGTTGGTTCTTCAATATCTTCCACTCGGACGCCGCAGACTACACCTTTGATCAATGCCCGTGAAGGATTCAATTGGGGAGCTTCCGCAAAGAAGGTCTCAAAGTCTGTCTGTTTTTCCAGTTGTACTTCTAATTCTTCCTGGCTATATCCGGTCAACCAACGGATGATTTCATCGACTTCTGATTTTGTACGTCCTTTTTTCTCTGCTTTCGAAATATAATGGGGGTAGACTCTTGCGACACTCATTGTATAAATCTGATGTTTGGTCATGATACATCCTCCCTAAACCGTTAAATGGCCCGTTTGTTGAATTGTCACAATTCAGCTATTAACGTAATTGTATCAAACGAGTTATCGAACTTTATTTAAAATGATCAATCTTTATTATAAATTATCAAACTTTATTTCAAAGCCACTTTTAAAAAAGGCATCATGACCTTCTTTCTCCACCTAATTGCCAATTTTCATCTAATCGTGGGTCAAGATCAGCTTTCCGCACAACACGAGTTTTTCCTTGATGTCTAAGTCTGATGTTTTCAGCAGCAGCTCTAGTCGTCTCTTTAGCCTCTGGAGTATTTAAAACTTCAAAAAAAGTATCAACATCTTCACTCCCCCAAGCCTCAGTCACCCACTTATTCAATTATTGAATTTACCAAAACTGCTGCCCCCTGCCTACTTGAAATACATGATTCTCATGTTTTTCGTCCAGCTGATAAAATCAAAAATGGTTCCTCACACTTTTAAAGCGGTTCATTCAAGGCTGAACCCTCATTCGTTTTTTCTTTCCAAACCATTGTAAGACTCAGGCCGACAATCATAACGATACCTGCAAAAAGGAAAGGATAATGTATGTTAACATCAAACAGAATACCGCCCAGAGCCGGGCCGAAAATATTCCCTAAGCTGGTGTAAGTGGAGTTCATGCCTGCTACGAAACCCTGCTGGTTGCCGGCAACTTTGGATAAAAACGTTGTTAAGGCCGGGCGCAGCAAATCAAACGCCAGAAAAATAAAACAAGTTACAAGCAAAACGGCTAAAAACCCTGATATGACAGCAGATACGAAAGCTAAGACCGCACCGGTGATTAAGCAAAGTTGAATCACCCTTTTCTCTCCAAGTTTATTGACCAATTTCCCGAATAATAAAACTTGAATAATGACGGCAACGATCGAACTAATCGTAATAATGGTGGCGATATCCTTTGGCGTGAAGCCGAATTTATGATCAGAAAACAAGCTGAATACCGTTTCATAGGCTGATAAGCCGAAAGCCAGTACAAAGACAATAATAAATGCAATGAAATAGACTGGATGAATGGATTTTTTTAAGTCTTTGAAGAAATTGGATTCCTTTGTATTTGACAAGAGTTGTTCGCGCTCTTTTTTCGGCAATGACTCTTTTAATATAAAAACGGAAGAGACAGCGGCCAAAAATGCTAAGGCTGCAGCGAAGAAGAACGGCATGCGAATGCCATAGCCGGAAATAAACCCTCCAGCCCCAGGCCCAATTATAAAGCCGGTACTAATCGCTGCAGAAACATACCCCATAGCCTTTGACCTTTCCTCTAGGGTTGTAATATCTGCTACATACGCTGTTACGGCAGGCATGATAAAAGCGGCGCTTATGCCGCCCAATATCCTCGATAAATAAAGAATTGAAACATGGGTTCCTAAGCCGAAAATCAACTCTGAAATACTGAAGATCAGTAATCCGAAGACAATCATTTTTTTTCTCCCGAAACGGTCAGCCCATCTTCCCGCAAAAGGTGAAATCATTAACTGGGAAATAGCAAAAACTGCAACAAGATAACCCATGGTGCTGCCGGATAAATTCATGATATTCATAAAAGAAGGCATAACCGGAATAATTAAACCGATGCCAAGAAATGCTATGAAAATGTTGCTTAATAGTATAATGAATACCGTCTTTTGTTCTTTAATTGATTTTTTCATCTTAAAACTCCTCTTTTATCTATCCATCTCTTTGATGGTCGAAGCTTCTTTCAAGTACAATAAAATCATAAAGTATATGGTTACCGTATAGTCAAGGAGGTTTTTATGAGCGAAGATTTAAAAAAGTATTTCACCACAGGTGAGTTTGCCAAGCTCTGCCGCATAAAAAAACAAACTTTGTTTCACTATGACGAGATTGGTCTATTTTCTCCAGAAATAAAAAAAGAGAATGGTTATAGATATTATTCATATAATCAGTTTGAACTTTTTCAAGTTATCAATTTGTTTAAAGAGGTTGGTGTACCATTAAAAGAAATCAAGGCTCTCTTAAAAGGGAAAACACCAGGCAGGATCGTTCCGCTTCTTAAAGAAAAGTCGGCTGAAATTGAGAACGAAATTAAAAAACTGAAGTATTTGCAAAAGATCATACAGACGAAAGTGACTTTAACTGAACAAGCGTTAGAAACCGATTTCTCCTCGGTTTCATTTCAATATTTAGACGAAGAAAAATTTATGATAAGCAGAAATACATTACATTTACCGGAACGAAAATACATTGCAGCCATTTCAGAACTCATTCACTATGTAGAGTCTCATGCATTAAATGAGGGGTATCCTGTCGGCGGGATCTTTTCACGGGAACAAATTCTTAAAAAAGACTTCTATAATTACAATCACTTTTATATAAAAGTAAAGGAAGGAAAAGATAAGATAAACGATCATGTGAGACCAAAAGGTCTGTATGTAGTTGGATACCAAAAGGATGAAAAAGTTGAAAATACCTACAACAGAATGATTCAATTCATTGAAAAGAACGGGATGCAGATAGGTGAGTATGCATATGAAGAGTACATGCTTGATGAAGTGATGGTCGATGGATTTGAAAATCAAATCACCAAAATCCTCCTCCAAGTTAAAGAGATGTAACGTTAATTGACTGTGTTGTTTGCTGTAAACGAACATGGCACCAATGAGAATGCATTAAGTATTCGAAATTTTTTATAGTGAAAAACAGTGCCCGTTTTGTGTTAATGATAAACTTCAAACGTTTGATTTAAGCAGGCTTTTGAAACTGACGACAAGCGTTCACTTTTAGGGAATAAAAACGGATAACATCTAGTAGTAAACGAAATCAGCCTTATCGATGTCCTGAAATCGGAAAACGAAGACGTCATCGACACCATCCAGCTCAGGCACGGAGCTAGAAAAAGTCAAAAAATACATCGACATCCTCAAGGCCTAGAGAGAAAAAGAAGTCATCGTCGACCGCTTCGGCCATGATTTGAAGAAGGAAAAAACGCAGCGCAAGATCACGAAGGTGCTCGGGATCTCGCGGAGTTATATGTCCGGACCTGAGAAGCGCGCGCTGATGAAGATGTTTCATGAGTTTTATCGGGCGGAGGCGAGCGAAGAGGCTGTAATAAGATAAATCCGGTCTCTTTGTCTTTTTTCACTTTGTATTCTTAGAATAACTTTTAAACTTGGGTTCCATTAGCAAATACATGCCATTTCGTGAAGAATGCTATTCAAACGATCCTTCAATTTTGTATATGGCAGATGGTCATCACTCTTTTTCCATTCAAAAAGTTGAATGTCATTACTTATCTAGAAACGCCCGAAAGGTTCTAAACAAAAGAAAAACAGCACTAAAAGACCGGATTGAAAAATCCGGTCTTTTTATCAAATTCGTTTTCCATAATTGATGTATCGTTTTGGCACACGGCCGTTATAAGAAAAGGGATCGTAAGTCCTCTTTGTCATGCTGCAGCGTAAAGATGGAATTCATTTCTGAAGGTCCATATTCTTTAATTGATCGTTCTTTTTAGCTCTCCCGTTATGTGAAAGACGGAGATGCTTGCAAACTAGCCTTCCTCTAATGTTTGTTCTGTCTTCTTGCATATCCGTCGCCTTCCAGACTCCATAGCCTGTAAAAACGAGTCCGGCTGCAATGATGAGTATAGGAAAATACTTTTTTACACCTTCAACCTAATCCTGTACGTGGATATTGGAAGTTTGCTGTTGTCATAACGCTTCACCTTTAAATTATTTTATTCTATTTTTCTGCCCCGTTAACTCAATCGTCTGGCCAATCACGCAGTCAGGCTGTGTGATAGTGATAGTACGTTTCCCGTTCTGAATCGCTCTTGAGTCTAACCCGAACAGTTTGAAAACCCTCAATCGTAGCCATGATCGTCTCTGCTGTCACGCCTCAATCGAGACTGAAAAAGGCCGTCAGTTCTCCGGCCACCACTTCTGGCTGCTCTTCTGGGAGGAAGTGTCCGCAGAAGCTTATATTGCCGCCTTGTACATCTTGTACAAAAGCTCTGAGGGGAGTAACCATATCTGCGATAGAACCCTGATCAGCGCCAAGAGCGAGAATAGGTGTCTTTAGTTTTCCCAAGGCGCTTAGTTCGCGGTTTTGTTGAGCGGACATGGATGCGTCGCGGTAATAGGCGAGGCCGGCACGCAGCCCGCCTGCCTTCTTGAAAACGCGCAGATATTCCTCGATGTCAGCCTCTGAAAACACCTCTGGGTTCGCCGCCTTTCGGCGCAAGAACCAATCGAGATATTCACGCTCTCGACCGGCGATCAGCAGTTCGGGAAGATCCGGAACTGAATGAAATGCGAAATGCCAAGTTCGCCATGCATGCTCGGGGGCGGTTGGAAGAGCATCCGGTAATGTGATGCCTGGAATTCCTGCATCCATAAGAGCTAAGCGTTGAACCTCATCGCCAAACAGCGCCGCATAAGGATAGGCGACCCACGCACCAACATCGTGAGCGGCGAGAAAATATCGTTTTGTGCCAAGCTGCTGAAGAAACTTGTGCACCATGATGGCAAGGGTCTTCGTGTCATAGCCGACCGCAGGCCGATCGGAATCACCCTGTCCAGGCAGATCCAGTGCAATGAGCTTGAAGGTCGGAGCGAGCAGCGGCATCACTTTACGCCATGCGAACCAACTCTCCGGGAACCCAGCAAGAAGCACAACCACTTCACCGTTCTCATTACCGCCTTCTACGTAATGAAGCCTTACACCGTCAACAGTCTGAAAGTAGTGCTTGAAGCCGGCCAATGCCGGATCGAGTCGATGCGCCGGAAGCGCTTCAATCATCCTCTTCTCAGCCCGGGGCGTGGCAGACTCCTTCCCTGTCATTTGGTTTTTCTCATTTTTTCGATTTTCATTTGAACTCATCGCTAACACTCCTTAATTTGTCTAGTAAGCTATATTATGTTTTCACCTTGGAGATACCATATTGATGCTGTAAGTAAAAAATAGTTGGCACAGAGCGCCTTAGTTGTTAGGGTCAAGGCTATCATTTTGCTGAGAAGCTTCTAAGGGCATTTACCCACTTTTTCAAATCTAACTTGAATCAATTGAATTATTTTAATTTGGACCCTTTTTGTAATGAATGGCTAGTAAAACCTCCTTTTTGGACTGTTTAGTTCAAAAAGGATAAAAAAACTTCTTTTAACTGACTTACCACCGATCTGACTTAAGTTTTTTCGGACCGAAAAGTCCAAAAAACTCACAAAGAACCACCTGTTACGTAAACAGGTGAAAAATGCTCTCTGAAATGTCCTCGAGGAAACACGATTCCCCTTTGACACGCGACACCACGTTCATGCCATGATTGATTGCTAACAGTAGGCGAGCAGTTTTTCGGCTATTCAATGTAGATGAGAGTTCACCGGTCTCCTTCCCCTTCTCTAGGAAGTTATAAAAAGCCTCTTCCAGCTTCCCCATACTTTCCATTACAAGTGTCTTTGTTTCCTCATCCAAGTAGGCATAATAAATAGATAAATTAGTAATCAGACAGCCACCCGGCCAGTTTTCGGCCAAAGCTACCTCCCTGTGATAACGGAAATAGTCAGTCAACCCCTCCTTGACGGTTTTAGCATTCGCCAAAATGCTTCGTCTTTTCTCACCAACCAGTTGAGAGTAATATATTGCAGCTTCATTGAGCAATGACTGCTTATCACCAAAGGTTTCATATAGGCTCGACCGGCTAATACCCATGCTCTGCATCAAGTCGGGAATACTAGTACCATCGTATCCTTTACTCCAAAAGGTCTTCATAGCGGCTCTAAGTGCCTCTTCACGAACGAACTCCTTCGAACGTCCCAATGCCATCCCTCCTTTCAAAATGGAATATAACATTTCTGGACTGATAAGTCCAATATCTGTTCAAGACAATATATCTTAAGACGGAATATTACTCATATATGGCTTGTCACACGATCGCAAGACCTTCTTTCTGCCACTGAGCCATGCCGCCGCTCAAATTCAATACTTTTTTGAAACCGTTAGCTTGCAGGATACTGGCACCAATGGCGGATCGAGCTCCGGAACGGCATTGCATAAGGATCGGCTTGTCTCTTTTGATTTCATCCAGCCGTTCTTGGAGTGTTCCCAGCATGATATGCTGTGCGTTCGGAATGTGGCCTTCTTGCCATTCAGTCAGATTGCGAACATCAACCACGTGCACGAATCCGCCTTCCACTGTTTTTGCCATCTCCAACGGTGTTACCTCCCCATATGATTCGAGTGAAAACGCACCGCTTGCAAGGATTTTGGCACTGTCCATGAACCCTGCCACATTGTCTATGCCTACAGAGTGCAGCGCTTTTAGAAGTTCGTCCACTTCATCCGGGTTCGTCATGAAGGACACAGGACGATTGTAGTCGATAATCCAGCCTGCCCAGTTGGTAAAGGCTTTGTTAAGCGGAATGTTGATTGTACCTTCCACATGCCCTTTGGCAAATTCTTGGAAAGGACGGGTATCCACAATTTGTCCGTTTTCCAGCAAGTCTTTCACTTGTTCCATCGAGGTTATCTCTGGCACAGCAGGCAAATCTTTAAGCAGCACAGGACCTTCTTTATTGACTCGTTTCATCACGGAGAAATATTTTGGTGGTTCTGGTTGCCCATCAAGCAAGGCTTCTACAAATTCCTCTTCGTGGGTATAAGCCATTGCCCAGTTAAACAGCTTTTCGTAACCAACAGTCGAAGAAGGAAGCGCTCCCAATGCCTTGCCGCAAGCGCTGCCCGCACCATGAGCCGGCCAGACCTGAAGATAATCCGGCATTTGTTTGAATTTCAAGAGAGACTTGAACATTGCTCTTGTTCCCGAATCTGACGTCCCCTTGATCCCCGCTGCTTTTTCCAGCAAATCGGGTCTGCCGATGTCACCTACAAAGACGAAATCTCCCGTAAAGATACCAATAGGACGGTCCGCATTTCCTCCACGGTCCGTCAATAAGAAGGAAATGCTTTCCGGTGTATGGCCGGGAGTATGCATAACCTCAAAAATCAGTTTTCCGATGAAAAAGCGATCGCCATCTGTCACAAGCTGATGTTTCAAATCATCGACATATTGATATTTCCAATCTGCATCGCCTTCATCGGAAAGATACAGCTTCGCTTGATACGTAACACCAAGTTCGCGGGCACCGGAGACAAAGTCGGCGTGAATATGGGTTTCTGCGGCCGCTGAGATATTTAGCCCTTCTTCTTTGGCTACTTGAAAATAAGGTTTCAGATCGCGGCCGGGGTCAATCACAATCGCGTCTCCGGTTTTTTGGCAGCCAACCAGATATGATGCATGGGCCAGCTTTTCATCGTAAAAGTAGCGCAATAACATTTTGCATTCCTCCTCTTACATCATCATTTTTTTTTCTGTGAGCACTTTACGCAACGATTGAATAACACAGCGTCTTTAAACTGAAGATCTACATTACGATAAAAACTATTGTTCCAGTTTCCTCAAAAAGATCATTCAGTGACAGATCGCCGTCCCCAATTTCAGCACATTCATTGTGAATCAACGTAACAATCGCTTACTGAGCTTTTGGAAACAAATCATACAATGACATGGTCGTTCAAAACTTCGTCTTTCCCTTCGAATCCTCCCTTACATCCGTCCTTTTAACATGCCATTCCAATATATAATAGGAAGCAATCTTCTTTTTAACATGTACATGCTGAGCCGTTCCTTAGACTGATCAAACGGAAACGTTTCTTGCGGAACCTTGTTGTAGTCAAACTCAGCAAGTACTACTTTGTTGTACCCTGTAACCAGCGGGCAAGAGGTATACCCATCATACTTTGCATCTAATGACGAGCCGTTCATCAAGGAAATTAAGTTTGGTACTATAACCGGAGCTTGTTTGCGAATCGCCGCTCCCGTTTTGGAAGTCGGCAAGTTGGTGCAGTCGCCAATTCCGAAAACATTGGCAAACTGTTTGTGTTGCAGAGTGTACGGATCAACATCCACCCATCCACCCTCATCCGCCAACGCGCTCTCTTTCATCAATTCGGGCGCTTTCATCGGAGGGGTCACATGAAGAAGATCGTATTTCAATACTTCCTGTTCTTTGGTCTCCAGATTCTCGAACACGGCTTCTTTTGAATCTGCTCTAACTTCGATCAGGTTTCTTTTGTACATCGTATGGATGCCCTTACGCTGGACGACTTTATTGAGCGTATTTGCGTATTTCGCGACATCGAAAATCATTGTCTTCGCCGATGCAAAAATAATTTCCGACTGATTGCGAACATTGGACATGCGAAAATAGTCGTCTGCCAGGTACATAATTTTCTGTGGAGCGCCCCCGCATTTCACTGGAGAATCCGGATGAGTAAAAATGGCGGTTCCACCTTTAAAGTTGCGAATGTTTTCCCAAGTGCTGTCCACCGTATGATACGAATAGTTACTGCAAACTCCGTTTTTTCCGACAGCATCCTTCAAGCCTTTGACCCCGTCCCAATTGATTTGCAGCCCGGCGGCTAAGACGAGGTAATCATAGGAAACGATCGCTCCCTGTTTTGTAAGGAGTGCATTCTGTTTCGGGTGAAACTCCGTTACGGCATCGCCAATCAAGTCAACGCCGGCGGGGATCAGGGAGGACAGATCACGCTCCGACTCTTCCTTCTTCGCTGCGCCAGCTCCAACTAGCGTCCACAAAGGCTGGTAGTAGTGCTTTGTTTGTGGGTCTATGATGGCAATTTGTCCTTTGAGTTTTTTAGAAGCCCGGACGAGACGGGCGGCTACAGAGATGCCAGCAGTCCCAGCTCCTACAATGACAACGGAATAATGAACTTGTCTTGCCATAGTCAACCCCCTTTTGCTTTTAGAAAGTTGATGTTTTTCTTAAAGATGCGTATCTCTGTTTTTAAGTTAACACTGATCTCTCTTTTTCTATATAGGGGAACTCCCCTACTTTTATGTGAGCCCCCGTCTTCTCAAGCTGACAAAAGGCAGGTCAAGGAACAGTGTGTTACAACGCCAAATCCAGATATTTGTTTTTGATCGCATATTGGATCAACTCGTGTTTCGAATCCAGCTCCAACTTCTGCATGATATTCGTTTTATGGTTTTCCACGGTTTTGACGCTGATCGAGAGTTTATCGGCGATCTCCTTATTGGCATAGCCCAGCACAATGAGTCTGACAATCTCCTTTTCGCGAACCGTTAAAACAGAAGGCGGCTTTTTGGGCTCCGTATTCAGCCATTGACTGATGATGTCTTGCGATACGGATGTCTTGTAAAAGTGTTTTCCTCGGTACACCTCGACAATCGCCTGAAAAAGCAGTTGGCAATGGCTGTTCTTTAAGATGTATCCATGAGCCCCCACCTCGATTGCTTTATGGACAAAAATTTCCTCGTCATGTATCGTCAAAATCACGATTTTAACCGATGGATTCAACTTTCGGATCTCACTGCTCGCTGTAAATCCATCCAATCCATTTGGCATCGACAAATCCATCAGCACCACATCCGGTTCCAACTGACTGGTCTTGAGGATGGCATCGCTGCCATTGTGGCTTTCCCCCACAATTTTGATTTCGGGAAAACCTTCCAAAAGCATACGTATGCCTTTCCGAATCATCGTGTGGTCATCTACCAACAATACCCTTATCACCCTCTTCACCCTCCTTGCACTGTACTATTACTTTAATAGACGTACCTTCCTGGGGGATGGAGTGAATTTGAAGACTTCCTTTCATCTGATCGACTCTCTCTTTCATATGTTTGAGTCCCAGACCTTCCTCTACTAGATCGCGCTCAAAACCGATACCGTTGTCCCGAAGCATCAAAATCAGCTCGTCGCCTTCTTTGAACAGTATGACTTCAATAAGTGTCGCTTGCGAATATTTCAGGGCATTATGCAGCGCCTCTTGAATGATACGATACAAATTAATTTCCAAAATCGGCTGCAAGCGATCGCTGACATGGCTGCAGGTAAACGTAATGGAAACATCCTTATGAGTCTTGTTCAAGCTGGAAACAAGGTGCTTGACAGTAGGAGGCAGCCCAAGCTGATCGAGACTATGCGGACGCAGCTGGAGAGAATAGAGCTTGACGTCTTGTATCGCTTTTTCCAGTTCATCCACGATCTCCTGCATGTACTCTCTAAATTTTTCTTCCTGCTGAATACGTGATTGAATCGCTTGAATGCCTACTGAAATCGAATAAAGCGATTGTCCTACACCATCGTGCAGTTCCTGAGCCAACCGTTTGTGTTCGTTTTCCTGGGCTTCCAATGTTTTTTGCAGAACCAGCTTGGAGGTCCTGGCTTCCTCTTCCTTTTTCTTCATCGTTAAATCTTTCAGGACCAAAAGGACTTCCTGCTTCATTTGTTCGCCGTTTTCATAGATGACAGCCGTGCTCATCTCCATGTCGACGAATCGCCCCTCATAGGTGGGCATTGAAGAAGGAAAATAAGGGACTTCACGCTTGGCCAGCAAGTAACAACGATCTTCTCCCGCTTTCAGTTTCCTCGTTTGACAGTAGGAACAGTATGGAACCTTGTCCTCTAATTTCCACCCCGTCATCTTCTCTGCGGACGGATTCATCACCAAAATTCTTCGTTCCTGATCCATGATAATGATTCCATCTTGCAAGTGGTCGAAGATCTGCTTCAAATAGCCGCTTTCCATTGTCTTTCCTTTTTCTTCATACCGTTCAAAAAAAGTTAGGTTTTGACACATAACGAATCCTCCACACGTAATGGTTCTTAAATCATTCCCGTTTCTTTCCTTCTACATATTTTATTTTCATCAATAAAGTGAAGAAGGGCAAGAGTAGGAAGAACCCGGTGATGAAACCTGTAACCAGCACCTTTTCTATCTCTGGACTGTTCATGATCGTGACATACGAATAGAATAAGTAGGAAATTCTGAGTGTTCCCCAATCTATTTACTTGTGCTTTCCCTCGTCTCGTAAGGTTTCAAAATGAAACGAACGTAGTCGTATTAGGTGCATGAATAAGTATCCTTCCCAGTGGTTAACAGCTTCCATGTGGCTCACGATAATCTTTCGCATGAGGAGCTGCCTAGTACGTTTCATAGATATCTTCTTTCCCCATGATGAGAGAACCGCCTTCAAAGAATTGATTATTTCCGCCATCTACTACAATGATTTCTGGTTGATGTGTATCAATCTCTTCTTGGACCGCAACATACCATACCGTATCTCCAGCTACATATAACGGTTTCTCATTTTGATGTTTGAAAACAACACCGCACACTTCGCCAGCTAGTTTTAATATTTCTCCTCTTCCGTGTTCGCCTCTTGTTTTGATGAGCTGGATACCTTCGAAAACAGTCTCTTCTATTAAAACCTCAACATTTTGGAAACCGGCATTTCTCACTTCTTCAGCATCTGCTTCATTCTGAACAAACATTTTAATATCTTTTGTAATATTTTTTGAGCAGCCTCGTCAAAGTGGTCTAAATGCAGGTGAGTAACAATGACCGTATCAACATGATTGATGATTTTATCAACAGATGTTGGTAAGCTGACTAAAGGATTTTTTTGATCTTGTCTTGCTGAATTTGGGAAAGGAGGGCAAATCCCTATCTACGCCAACATTGGATTTAATAGGAATTTTTTCCGCATATTCGACAACAAGTGTTGCATTTCGAATTTGTTGAATATTCATGTTTAAAGCTCCTTTTCTTGCAATTTACGTACAGTTTAAACGATGACCCATTCTCAAATACATGGATAAAATCAAGTCTTTTGGCCGTTTGACTTGAATTTCGAAAGAATGTATTTATTTTGTGTAAATGATCAAAGCGGTCTAAAATATACACAAATTGTAACTTCGGTTTGAAAGGATTTGGTTTTATGTTGGATCACACGGACATGCGAATATTAGAAGAGTTATCTCAAAATAGTCGGATTACGATGAAAGAATTGGGAGATAAAGTTCATTTGACAGGGCAAGCAGCTGCCTCAAGGGTTGCCAAATTAGAAGATAACGGAGTGATTGAAGGATATACGATTAAAGTGAATCAAGTTAAATTAGGGTATTTTGTACATGCTTTGATTCATATTTGGACAAAAAGCTCTTATCATGAGCCTTATCTCTCATATATCAATTTGCAAGAGAAATATGTAATCAATAACTATAAAATTAGTGGCGATAGCTGTTATCTTCTTGAATGTAGATTTCCATCTATTGAATTGTTAGATGAATTTCTGGTAGGCTTAGACAAGCATGTCAATTATAAATTGTCGATTGTTATTAATAAATAGTCCAAAATTTATCGAGAAACATACCACACGATATTGGTATGTTTTTTTATTTCAGTCTTAGATGCTGGTCAGTGTCTTTTTGTTTGACTTGAAAATCGGGCCATCTGAGTTATAAACGTTTTTGGCAGCCATTTTTTAAGCAGCAAGCTCAGCAAAGTTTTCACTAGTAATATGCAAATCTTTATTTCCATGAGATTTTTTTAGTCCTTCAAATCAATAAATAGAATATTTTTTGCTTAGCTCTCTAGCCAATTCGCTTGTCCCGCCTTCCGCTCATCTTCTTCACAGACAGCTTTCTTTTCAGTCCAAAAGGCTGTCCCCGGAATAACTGCCAAAAACGATTGGCGTTCACAACCGGCAAAATCGGGTTAAATCAATACCCAATCCCTCATCGATGTAGGAAAAGGTTGTGCAACCGGAATCAGTTCGCTGATCCCGGTTCACTCAATCGATATTCCTAACATCTAGCATCTAGTGCGGCAAATGCAGCCGTTTGACATTTCGACCGGTTTTTCATCCGTCCGCGCAAGACCTCCGCCTTGCTTGACAAGTCCGGCGTCAATGTTGACTTCACTCTTGTTATTAACGGTCACCTTCATGCCCTGGCGATTTTGCAATATGTAACTAGCAAAGTCGTTTGGCCCGCCACCAGGTATTCATCAAAACTGTTACAGTCATTTTTTGTTCATTTCGTTCTCCTTCTTCCTCACATCAAACAAATCGAAACAATTACGATTTTTATGTTATTTCACTACATTGCAAGTAAAATGAAACACATTTATAAGGACAGCAGCTTAAACATGCACAGCAGCACAAGAGCTGAAACCGCCGCTGTCAGCATCTGTTTGCCGATGAGCCCGGCAGCCGCTTTGATTCCCAATTCATTTGCAATTGTCCAGACCGTCACCATACAGGATGAAAAGGTCGATGCAAGATAAACCAACAAAAACAGCGTTCCTCCAGATAAAGCATGCAGAAGGGCTCCGCCGCCTTCATTGAAAAGCAATATACCGTCTTTCCTAATCATTGAGAAGACAAGACCGGGCGCAGCTTCTTCCGGGGCGCCGAACGCTTTTAAAACCGGCGATGCAAGCATTGTGAAGAAACGAAGCACACCGAGTTCATGTAATATCGTTGCCGCGAGACAAATGACAAAAAAGATCGGCATAGCCTGAAATATAAACTGCCTGAGCACCGTTTTCACCCGAAATACGGTTCCTTTCCATGAAGGCCGCTGCAAAAAGGATTTTCTGCTTTTAAAATAGGCGGACCACTTTTGCTCAACTGGATACCAAAAACGATTATGAACGGCACCGACTGCCGCGAGAGTCAAAAGATATGGAATAAACAGCCACTCCTGCCCCGCAGCATGAAAAATGGACAGCGATGCTCCGATTTGATAACTGCATGCAGAACCGAAAGAAATCATTGATATGCATGGCCTCCGGGTACACATGCTGCAGGCGCGGGTCTGCTGAACAGCCACGACATTGCAGCCAAATCCGGTGAGCAGCGGCACTAAATCCTGGCCGTTCATACCGATTTTTCTCATGAAGGGGTCCAATGAATCAACAATTCGATCCTTTAAGCCCGAATCATCTGCTGCCGCATTTGCGATGGACATAAATAAGACGACCGGAAACGCCCAGACGAATGAATAAATACCGAGAGAAAAAAGGCCATAGCTTCCCGCCAATATCGCTTCAAGCCAGGACGGCCAGCTTACCGCCGCTTCTTTTAGCGGTTCGATCAGCCATTCGTCCGCATACTGCTGGGCCCATTCGGAAACATGAAAAGCCAACATAACCGGCAGCATGAACAACACACATAAAACCGGCAACGAAAGGAACGGCCCCCAGATGCGATGATCCAACCACATGTTTTGAGGCGGCGCAGATTCAAGCTTTAAGCATTCGATCTGTTTGCGTTTCAGCGGATGAAATGAAGCATCCTTTCTTAAAAAAGCGAAGAGGCGCTCTCTTTTACTTTCCGTCATCTTTCGCGAATCGATGGGCAAAACCGGCAAATCGTATCGATTGATTTGATCAGAAAGTTTAAGGCGCATCTTCGGCGTCATTTTATCCTTAAAGGTCACGATAAAATAGACATGCTGACAATCCGGGGGAATGAGCCCGAGGATCGTTTGAAGCTCTTCGGAAAAATGCGTGCCGCGCAAAACGGCTATCGTGTGGTCCGCTTTTTCAATTTCTCTCTTCACCGCTCTTTGAGCAACGCTATCATCCAGCCTAATCCCAGGCGTATCGACGATCATCCAGCCTGGAAGGCTCTTGATCTCCCTTTCGGTCACAAAAGCCGTCGAACCTTTGACATTGGTCTCTTCTCCGACTTGCTGATCTGTGATGGAGGAAAACAGCGTCGTTTTTCCGACTGACTCCAGTCCGATCAGCAGCAGGCGCTGCTGTTGCTTCGGTTTTTTTAACATTCGCAATGAACCTCACAACAGCTCAAATCAGTCAGAAACATTTGATTCTCTCTGTATTCTGAAAATACTTTTTTATCCGGCGGATAGCCTAACTTTTTCAGCAAGTGCTCTGCAATCACCGCAAACCTTTGCCGGAATTTATAGATAAAACAAAAGACGGCTTTCTGATGCTGGACACTGGGCCCGATTAAATAGAGGTCATCCGTGATTGTCGACATATCCGCTTCTGTCAGCAACGGTTTGCCATTTTCAGCCCACTCAAATAGATGTTCGATTTGTTTGGCTCCCGAATGAAATCCGGTCGCAATAATCGGCCGTGTATCAGAACGAATTTTTCTGCCGTTAGCCAAGTACAGATCATATGCTGAGCATCCCTTTTTCGTCATTTTCTCTACCTTGGCGTGTTCTAAGAATTGCACTTTCTCTTTTTGATAAGCCGCTTCAATGCGCTCCCATGTATACGGAGAAAGCGACAGGCTCGGGTCGGCCTCAGCGTTTTCTTTTATCGAATTCGGCATAATCACCGTCACATCACTTCCATACTCCGCCAGCTGAAAAGCCGCATCCATCGCGCTTTCATAACCGCCGACCACATAATAATGAGCTTTTTCAAATTGGCTCCATGCAGTTACTTTGCTGTTATGCAATCCAAGCTCAGCGCCCGGAAACGAATGCTTCGGAAACTGAAACTCCCCTGCCCCCCAAATCACCGCTTTTGCTTTTATCTTGCCTTGATCCGTTTCAAGCAAAAAGCCGGCGTCATCTTTATGCACCTTCCGAACTGCCGCGCCTTCGACAAGAGGCAGCTGAAAATGGTCGGCTAAAAGAGACAAATACTCCGCGTACTCCGATCCGCTCAAATGCTCGCGCTGAAATGTAAAGGCCGGTGATGTACCCGGAGCGACGGCATTTAAATCTAAAGCGCCAAAACCCTGTCCTGTAAAGGAAGGTGTAATCAGTTTCATTTCTTCGGGCCATAGATTAAACGAGGCCCCTGCACGGTCTTTTTCTAAAATCGCGAACGATTCAAAACCGAGTTTTTTCAGAACGATTCCCATCCCAATGCCTGCGGGACCCGCTCCGACTATAACGATTTCGCAATCATGCAACGTTATCACCTCTTAAACGAAATCACTTCAATTGATGTCGTGTTTTTGTTCAACACGATCAATAGATTTTATCACAGTGCTTCCTTGAAGTAAATAGTAATGATTACGATTTAAAATGTGAGAAGATATCTACCTATGGAACGTTTAATGATCCGCAAACGGGAACAGACAAAGCGATTACTTACACAGCTTTCCTTTGCAGGTAGTAATGGACTTTGGGGAGATGGATGATGTTCCTCACGAAAAGAAACATTTATGATGCCGTAAAAATATGAAAACAGCTGCCCGAAGGCAGCGTGCTCGTTTAAAACAAAAAATAGCGCTGTGCGAGTGGAACTTGGCAGACAGGCTGGCAGGAAAGCTCCTCACCATCGGCAAACACCTGATAAGTCTTATGGTTGACTTCGATTTTCGGCAGTGCGCTATTTAACTTCATGTCCAGTTTGCTCAATCCGCGAATATGACGCACAGGTGAAACCATTTTTGTCAGTCCTAATGATTGAGGCACACCGCGCTCTATACTTCGCTGTGACATAAAGGTCAGGGATGTTGACTGATTGGCTTTGCCGTAACCCGCGTACATTTTTCTCATAAGCACGGGTTCAGGTGTCGGAATTGAAGCATTCGGATCACCCATTTGAGCGCGGGCAATCATTCCTCCTTTTAAAACGAGTTCAGGCTTGACACCCAAAAAGGCCGGGTCCCAGAGGACGAGATCAGCGAGCTTTCCTTTTTCAACAGAGCCTACCTCATGGCTGATGCCATGGGTAATGGCTGGATTGATCGTATATTTTGCAATGTAGCGCTTGGCGCGCACATTGTCATGTTGATCTTCTCCCGCCAGCCGGCCGCGCTGCTTTTTCATTTTATCGGCGGTTTGCCATGTCCTGATGATAACTTCACCGACTCTGCCCATCGCCTGCGAGTCAGAGGAAGTCATGCTGATCGCGCCGATATCGTGCAAAATATCCTCCGCTGCAATTGTCGCCGCCCGGATTCGTGAATGGCTGAAAGCCACGTCCTCAGGCACATTGGCATCAAGATGGTGGCAGACCATCATCATATCCAGATGTTCGTCCATCGTATTGACTGTATACGGAAGCGTCGGAGTTGTCGAAGACGGCAGGATATTTGAATAGGAGGCAAGCTTCAGCATATCGGGGGCATGTCCGCCGCCCGCTCCTTCGATATGGTACGTATGGATGACACGATCACCGATCGCTTCAAGCGTATTCTCCAAGAAGCCCGCTTCATTCAGTGTATCCGTATGGATAGCAACCTGAACATCGGCTTCTTCAGCGATTTCCATACACGTCTCGATCGCCCTCGGCGTTGTGCCCCAATCTTCATGAAGTTTGAGACCAACCGCGCCCGCTTCGATTTGCTCAAGCAGGGGCGCCGGATGAGAAGCGTTTCCTTTGCCGAGAAAACCTACGTTCACGGGAAACTCCTCGGCTGCTTCAAGCATTCTCGCCATATACCAGGCGCCTGATGTACATGTCGTGGCTTTACTTCCTGTCGCCGGCCCCGTTCCCCCGCCAATTAACGTCGTCACACCGGAAGAGAGGGCTGATTCCATTTGCTGCGGGCATATAAAATGAATGTGTGTATCCACCGCACCGGCAGTCAAAATTTTCCCTTCGCCTGAAATCACTTCCGTTCCGGCGCCGATGATCATATTCGGCTCGACTCCGTCCATGATATCCGGATTTCCGCTTTTTCCAATGCCGGCAATCCGGCCGTCTTTGATCCCGATATCAGCTTTCAGAACCCCTGAGTGATCCAGCACGATTACATTTGTAATCACAAGATCGAGCGCTCCGTCTTTCCCTGTCACCCTTCCATTTTGGCCCATGCCGTCCCTGATCGTTTTCCCTCCGCCAAAGATGACTTCCTCGCCGTATACGGTAAAATCTTTTTCGATCTCAATCCATAAATCTGTATCGGCAAGCCGCACTTTGTCTCCTGTCGTTGGTCCGAACAATTCTGCATACTGCTGTCTCGTCAGTTTCATTTAACCACCCCCTCAATCCAGCCTTCGCCATGCAAGCGCTCGATCGTTTTTTGCCGCCCTCTTTCATCCATGCACCCATCAGCAAGTCCGTTAAAACCGCGCACCGTTTTTCTTCCGCCAATAGCTGTCAGTGTTACCTTTCGCTCCTCACCCGGCTCAATCCGAACTGAAGTGCCTGACGGAATATCAAGCCGCATGCCGATTGCTTTTTTGCGGTCGAACAAAAGGGCGCGATTAGCTTCCGCAAGATGAAAATGCGATCCGACTTGTACAGACCGTGATCCAGTGTTTTTTACAGATAATTCTGTCTTTTCTCGTTCCTCGTTAAGCGTGATGTATCCGTCAACAATTTGAAAAGCTCCCGGCTTCATGACTTCACCTCCTGGACAATCGGCTGATGAACCGTTACAAGCTTCACACCGTCAGGAAATGTCGCTTCAACCTGAATGCTGTCAATCATTGCAGGCACGCCATCCATCAGTTCTTCAGCTGACAACACATGCCGTCCCGCCTCCATCAGCTCTGCGACGCTCTTCCCTTCCCGCGCCCCTTCCATGATAAAACATGTCAAATAGGCGACAGCCTCTGGGTAATTTAACAGCAGCCCCCGCTCTTTTCGTTGTTTTGCCAGTTCCCCGGCCGTAAACATTAATAGTTTTTCCTGTTCTGTCGGTGTTAGTTTCATGCTACCCCTTCCTTTCACAGCAAAATAAAAACCGATTATTTCATATTTTATCTTTCCACCTGATGCTTGCCAACGTACAATGTAACTAAACTTAATATTAAACTTCATAAACTATTTTACTTATAAAAGGAAGCAGCCCCATCTTATTTACGTGCAAAAAGCCCTGTGTTCGCCACCAGAACACAGGGCTCGGCATTTGTTTCTGAATGACTGCAATACAAAAAATGAAACAAACAATTGTTTACTTCCCAGATTTGTTGACAAGAAAAGCGTTTGTATTTGACGGCGGAACACTGTATTTTATTTCATAAAATCCCCTTGAGAAGTATGGTGAAGTCGATAAAAAAGCCCCGATATGTACCGGGGCCCTCATGTCTCTTCCAATGAACTTTTAATTTGCATAGAGTTAAATACCCTTATATTAACCTTACTTTTTGATGGTTTACCGTTTTTCAATATCTTTCTACATCGATATAGACCCTGTCTTTCATGTTTTCTTTCGATTTCCCAGTGACCGATATTAGCCTTAAAGAGATCTGTTTTTATGGAAAAGCGTTGGCCAACCTGTGAGTGGTATCGAAATCAGCTTGTTCGACGTCCTGAAATTAGAAATGGTGTCTTGTATCCACTGCGACTGTATGAGGTTTGGCAACACCTTTTTTACGTGTTGAAAAGGAGCCTTCATGACATGGGGATGGCTCCTTATTTAAGAATTCATATTGCTTTATACCCGCAATTATTCAATATATCTATATACTCTTGTAGTATTATCCCTTCTAAACTAGGAGTACGTGTTAGCTTTCTATTTTGACAAATTCTTGCGGATTAGATCGAATATACGTGCTAATTTGTTTCAGACTATTTGGAGAAATCTCCATGAAACGTTCAAACAAAGAACTTACAGTGACTAGGAGTTGATGATCGTGATCCAAGTCTTTAAAAGTAGCTTCATTCCATTGAAGACCACTCATGCGGTTCCTTGCTTCGAGAACTCCTTTCGTTTCATCAAGCAAGCGAATCATGGAAGTATCACCAAAGAAACGTAAACTACCCGTCACTCCAATCCAATAACTGGGTTTATCCAGCAAATAGGATATCCAAGTATAGTACTCACTCACCGAATTTTTTGCATGATCGTACAATACTCTAAACATGCATAAAGCTTGTTGTCCCTTGGTAAGTTGAGATGCTTTCACAGACATATCTTTTCCACGAATTTTTAGAAAGGTTGGCTCCATACATATCCATCCAAGCCTTTTATCATCTAATAAATCGTCGGCCGCTTCGGCCTTGATTTGAAGAAAGAGAAGACGCTTGCGAAGGAGCTCGGGAGCTCACGGAGCTATGTGTCGCGGATTGAAAAGCGTGCGTTGATGAAGATGTTTCATGAGTTTTATCGGGCGGAGAAGGAGAAGCGAAAGATGGCGGAGGGGAAAATGCAGAAGAAGCCGGATCTAATTTTCCGGCTTGTTTCTTTTAAAACTTATCGTAATGACATATATATGGAGTTATAAAAAAAACAAGAAATCACTTTATGCTACTGGATATAAACATTGAGGCATCTTGATCCATAAAAATACGATGACCGTGATAGAATGTCTTAATTTCAGTTGATTTAAATCCAACATCGGATAATCTTTTTTTCAATTCTTCGTGCGAAAAACCGTTATGAACTTTCGGATGTTGTATTTTATCGTTTTTGTCAAAATCAATAATCATGAGCTTACCGCCATTATTTAAAATGCCGAACAATTCCTGTAAAATTTTATTCGTATCCGGAATATGAAGAAGGACGAGTGACATTAAAACGATGTCTGCCTTCAGTTCAGGAGTTTCTTGGGTAAAATCTGAATAAAGCACTTTTGCGTTGGCAATTCCTTTGCGAGAAATTTTAGCTTTCGCCACCTCCAACATTTGTTTTGATGAATCAACCAACAAAATAGAATTTACTAAATCTGATAATTCTAAACTAATTAGACCAGTACCACTCCCATAGTCAATTAAAGATTTTGATTTACTATTTCGTAATTCCGGTCTTACTTCATTAACTATCACTTTAGCTAATTCAATTCTTTCTTCTGTATCATATCGTTTTGCCATCTGTTCAAAAACGTTATTTTCCATATTCCACTTCCTATTTATTAAAATTAAAGCTACATAGTGGTCATTATAGCAAAAGCGATGCTCTCCTTAAACTTATGGCGGATTCTATGTACTCTTTTATAATTTCAATGTTAAAGGAAAGAAGCAATCAATTAGTAAGCTTCTTCATCCATTATGACTGATCTTATAAAAGACAAAACAATGAAAGAAGTCGAAAACATGGACGCCTTCGGTTTGTCCCGCCCTGCTTAGATTCGATATATGTATAAAAGGTGAAATCAGTTTAAAATTAACAACGGGCGTTCCGCGGTCTGAAATATCAGAGCCGGCGAACGCCCTTTTGACTTACGTTTTGTATTTGAGTCTTACCTACCCAAACATCTTCTTCACAAGCTCGCGGTTGCGCTCTTTGAAAACCTCGTTATGCGATGACACCATCGCGCTCTTGTGCGCTTCAGGATCAATAAAGCGCTTGGCGCTGTTCACCGCGTTTGCTGCATCCTGAAACGCTCCGGCGATCAGGTGCAGTTTGCCTTCGTAATGCAGGATATCTCCCGCCGCATACAGCCCTGGCACCGAAGACTGGCAGTTGGCGGTACCCGCGATAAAATAGTCATCGACCCGGGTAATATCCAGCCGGCTGTTCTCCAGCAGCGATTTGTCGCGTTCATATCCGTGGTTAATAATCACCTCGTCCACAGGCAGCACTGTAACCTCACCGGTTTGAGCGTTCGTCAGCTCCACGCGTTCGATCGCCTCATGATCGTCCGAAGCGATCAGCTTTGTAATCTCGGTATGGAAGAAGCAGCTCACCGAGCTGTTCAGAAGCTGATCCACCTGGGCCTCATGCCCGCTGAGCGCTTCTTTGCGGTAAGCGAGGTAGACCTTCTTCGCTACAGGCTCAAGTTCGTTGGCCCAGTCGACAGCCGAATTGCCGCCGCCTGATACAATAACCGCTTTATCTTTAAAATGCTGCAGTGACTTGACCGTATAATTCAGATTGGACACTTCAAAACGCTCTGCCCCTTCAATCTGAAGCTTTTGCGGATTCAGGATACCGCCGCCCACGGCAACGATGACCGTCTTAGACAGATGCACGCCCGTTGCAGCCGTATGTAATTCAAACAGCCCTTCTTCATTGCGGGCAATTGAGTCCACTTTCTCATTCAGCAGCACTTCGGGATGAAACGTTAATCCCTGCTGCACCATCTGTTCAATCAGCTTGGCTCCCGGAATCGGTGTTTGCCCTCCGATGTCCCAGATCATTTTTTCCGGATAAACGTGAACCTTTCCGCCCAGCATCGGCTGATATTCAATAATCTTTGTTTTCATTCCCCGCAGTCCGCTATAGAACGCGGAATATAACCCAGCCGGCCCTCCGCCGATAACAGTCACATCAAACACTTCATTCCTGCTCATGGCTCTTCACTCCCAGTATATATAGTGCATGGCTTATTAAGTTCATATCGCCATACCGCAAATGATTATCATTATCACTTAGTATACTTTAGACTTCTTCAATTTTACAATCGATTATTGAGAAAAAATTCACCTTTTGGTCATTCCCAATTGCTTGAAAATAAATATCTTAGAGTTCTCTACATTTATTAAATCTGTTAAAGCAAACATCAAAAATCCTTTTCACAAGCTACTTTAGAGCGGCATTTAACGCAAGCCAGACGAGGGTACATGACAAGTGTCATGTATGAAGCATGATGTGTGCTACTACAAAAGGCTTCTCTCATTGGCGTATACTTAACCGAGACCCATTAATGAGAGGATCCTTTACTATGACTGAACAAATCATTGCACATAAACAAAAACAGCTAACAAAACAAGTTGCTGCTTTTGCTCAGGCTGATACCAAAAACAGTCTGATTCAGCTCTTCAATACGTTTATTCCTTTCTTCGGACTGTGGTTTCTTGCATATCTGAGCCTCAATGTCTCCTATCTCCTTACTTTAGGATTAACAGTGATTGCCGCAGGGTTTTTGACTAGAATTTTCATTATTTTTCATGACTGCTGCCATCAATCTTTTTTCAAACAAAAGCGCTATAACCATATTCTCGGTTTTCTGACAGGTGTTCTGACTTTATTTCCTTATCTTCAATGGCAGCACAGCCATTCGATTCACCATGCGACCAGCAGCAACCTGGATAAGCGCGGAACGGGTGATATCTGGCTGTTAACGGTAACCGAATATAAAGCCGCACCTTTGCGAACAAAAATCGCATACAGACTTTACAGAAATCCGTTTATCATGTTTATTCTCGGACCGATTTATGTTTTTCTGATCACAAACCGTTTTAACAAAAAAGGTGCAAGACGGAAGGAACGTGTGAACACATATCTCACGAACCTTGCAATCGTGGCATTGGCTGCTCTATGCTGTCTCATCTTTGGCTGGCAATCGTTTTTGCTTGTACAGGGTCCGATTTTTCTGATCTCCGGTTCTATCGGCGTTTGGCTGTTTTATGTTCAGCATACATTTGAAGATTCTTATTTTGAAGCGGATGAAAACTGGAGCTATGTTCAGGCCGCTGTGGAAGGAAGTTCATTTTATAAACTCCCGAAACTCCTTCAATGGCTCACAGGCAATATCGGATACCATCACGTTCATCATTTGAGTCCAAAGGTGCCTAACTATAAACTAGAAACAGCACATGATCAACACGAACCATTAAAAAACGTCCCGACCATCACTTTAAAAACAAGCCTGCAATCACTTGCATTCCGCCTTTGGGATGAAGAAAAAAAGAAATTTGTGACATTTCGGGACATCAAAACAAAATCTATCCACCTTCCGCCTGATTTAACAGAAAAACAGCAACTGCGGAAGAACGCCTGACGATTAGGGGGTCTTCTTATACAACAAGAAGGCTTCCTTTTTGTTGTGTGAAGATGCAATGACACTCTGGCAATGGTATGGTAAAGTTACGTTTAAGATGAAAAGCTGAAAATGAGGTTATATCATGGTCAAAAAGCATTTTAGATTTCAAAAACTAAGCGGGATCACGCCATATATATGGACGATATTTTTTATCCTCCCCTTCTACTTCATATGGAAATCATCATCTACATTTGTTATCGTCGTCGGCATCATTTTGACACTTTTATTTTTTTCGATATACAGATTTGCTTTTATCTCAAAAGGCTGGGCCGTTTATTTGTGGGCGTTTACTTTAATCGGCATTTCAACCGCCTCGATTATGCTGTTCAGTTATATTTATTTTGCTTTTTTTATCGCATATTTTATAGGAAACATTAGAGAACGCGTTCCTTTTCACATTTTATATTACGTTCATTTAATAAGCGCAGCCGTCGCTGCCAACTTCAGTCTCGTGTTAAAAAAAGAATTCTTTCTGACACAAATTCCTTTTGTCGTCATTACGCTCATCAGCGCGATTTTATTGCCATTCAGTATCAGAAGCCGCAAGGAGCGCGAACGGCTGGAAGAAAAACTCGAGTATGCAAATGAACGGATCGCCAATTTGGTGAAGTTAGAAGAACGGCAGCGGATTGCCCGCGACCTCCACGATACACTTGGACAAAAGCTGTCTCTTATCGGTTTAAAAAGCGACTTGGCGAGAAAATTAATAGACAAAGATCCCGAACAAGCAGCGCGTGAGCTGAAAAGCGTTCAGCAAACTGCGAGAACTTCTTTAAATGAAGTAAGAAAAATCGTATCCTCCATGAAAGGCATCCGGCTCAAAGATGAAATCATAAACATCAAACAAATTCTTGAAGCAGCTGACATTGCGTTTATCTATGAAGATGAGAAATTGCCGGACAACATCTCATTGCTTAATGAAAACATTTTGAGCATGTGCTTAAAGGAAGCTGTCACAAATGTCGTCAAACACAGTCAGGCTAAAACATGCCGTGTTGACATTCAGCAGCTTTGGAAAGAAGTTGTCATTACAGTGGCTGACGATGGAACGTTTCAAGATGAAGAAAATTACTTTTCAAAAGGACATGGCTTACTCGGTATGAGAGAACGGCTTGAATTTGCAAACGGGAGCCTTCACATCGATACCAAAAACGGCACCAAGCTTACTATGACAATCCCTAATAACTCAAAATAAACAAAAAAGGATGGCTTACATGATTCGTATATTTATTGCGGAAGATCAGCAGATGCTGCTGGGCGCTTTAGGATCGCTTCTGAATTTAGAAGATGATATGGAAGTCGTCGGCAAAGGAACAACCGGACAGGATGCCGTTGATTTCACAAAAAAACATCAGCCTGATGTATGCATTATGGATATTGAAATGCCCGGAAAGACGGGGCTTGAAGCTGCTGAGGAATTAAAAGATACAGGCTGCAACATTATCATCTTAACCACTTTTGCCCGCCCTGGCTACTTTCAGCGAGCCATTAAAGCCGGTGTTAAAGGCTATTTGTTAAAGGACAGCCCGAGCGAAGAGCTCGCGAGCGCCATCCGCAGTGTCATGAACGGAAAGCGTATCTACGCACCTGAATTGATGGAGGATATGTACAGTGAGGCCAACCCTCTCACAGATCGAGAAAAAGAAGTGCTCGAACTTGTGGCTGACGGAAAAAACACAAAAGAAATCGCCCAAGAACTCAGCATCAAAAGCGGGACGGTGCGAAATTATATCTCAATGATTCTTGAAAAGCTTGAAGTGAAAAATCGAATAGAAGCCATTACTCGTTCAAAGGAAAAAGGCTGGTTTAAATAAAAAGAGGATCTTGTCATATCTCCCAAGGTCCTCTTTTCTAATCAGCCGCTCCCGACGGCGAAAACAAGCAATATGCCGCCGCCACAAGAATGAGCATGACGACAGCTTCACGTGCTTACAAGGCGTTAAAGACGGGCTTGTATTTTGTTTTGCGCGAACGCAGCTTTCCTACAAGAAGCATGACTCAAAAAGGAAAGAGAACGGTCAAAGATAACCAGCTGTTTATTAATTATTCTTATGATTTGCCATTTAAAAATCGCCTACCTTCTTATAAATCCAACTTATTCCACGAGATTTTCATAAAAACTAAACCACAGGAAACATTTAGCAGGAAAACTTCAACAAATAACTGCTTATTACTTAAATTATTTGGTAGACTTTAACCATTGCTCATTCCACTCTGGTCTTTCTTTTCATTTGAATGTGCAAAGCCGCCAGTTTTGATCTCCAGGATAAAATCCTTTCATCTCTGTTTAAATTGCAAAGTCTCCCCCGCATATTAGAGGTTAATGATAGAATAAAGCGCCGGCTCTAGTGATAGAAGCAGGCTTGGGGTACCATTACCAACAGACTTATTCGACGTAATCGGCAAGTAAAATGTCGCACTTTGCTAGTTACACAGCGCCATTGGATAGGTAAAGTAATAACTGTCCCGCCAACAAGGCAGGACGCAATCACAGCCAAAACTAGCGAATGTGCAGAAAGCTAAAGGAGTGCTCATCTGTATGACATCTCATACTCGTATTAAAATGCCGGCAGGATTTTGGGCAGGATTGCGTCAATTAGGGATTGCCGCCCATGACGTGATTCGAAAAGCACGACTGCCGCTCACTATTATGGCTGAACCAGTTGTCACTACCGCCCAATATTTCGCGATCTGGCAGGCTTATTCCGATCTCATGGATGACATTGCCGAAGGAATCATCAAGCTTACGGCCGCCTTTGAGACAGCACATTACCCACCGGCCGTCTTAGCGACTTACCATGCTCGTGACTACCGTGACGCTCTAAAGCGAATGGCCCGGTACAAACAACTGTGTCCTCCCGAAAGCTTGCGCATCACCGAGGAAGGTGAGCACTGTACAATCGAACTGGAATGGCTGGATAGCGAGCAACCCGGTCCCCCGATGCTGGTTGGTATCACACTGGCATTTCTTCTGGAGCTTGGGCGCCGGGGCACAGGTCAGCCTTTGAAACCAAGGTCAGTCGAATTTTCGCACTCAATGGGTGACGTACAGGCACTTGAAGCTTACTTCGGCTGCCGTATCAGGGTCGGTGCAAATTGTAACCGGTTGACGCTGCATCGAGGAGATCTGGACCGCCCCTTTGTCTCGTACAACGCAGAGTTGCTGGAAATTCTGACTCCTGTACTGGATCAATCGTTGAATGAACAGCAACGCAGCCTCTCAATCACCGAGATGGTCAAGTGGATCATGAAACGCAGCCTAACAGGAGGACGCCCTGACATTCAGACTGTCGCGAGCGAGTTGGGAATGAGCGATCGCACCTTGCAGCGCCGGCTTACTGACGAAGGCACAAGCTTCAAACAGCTGTTGACACAAGTCCGGCATGAGCAGGCGCGAGAGTACTTGGCAGACCCTTCGCTCGATATTAAAGAAGTGGCCTTCCTGATTGGATATGAAGACCAGAATTCATTCTACCGGGCCTTCCGACTTTGGGAAGGTGATACGCCTTCAAATTGGCGTACTGAACATTGTGGACTTTGAATGAAAAGGAGAAATGTATGATGGAGATGGGATTAAACAATAAAACAGCTCTTGTTACCGGATCAACGAAAGGTATAGGTAAAGCAATTGCCATTGAGCTTGCCAAAGAAGGTGTGAATGTACTCATTAATGGCCGAAATGATGAAGATGTAGAACGAACAGTAAATGAAATCAAATCAGATTTCCCGGCTACCTCTCCTCAAAATGCTGCAGCCGATATTGTCGATATTGAACAAAGAGAAGCTTTATTTGAAAGATACCCCAATATAGATATTTTAGTTAACAATATGGGGATTTATGAAATCATGCAGTATGAGGACATTGACGATGAAGTCTGGGAAAAATACTTCCGTACGAATGTTCTTACCGCAAATGGTTTATCTAAATTTTATTTACCTAAAATGTTGAAAAATAATGATGGCCGTATTATCTTCATTGCGAGTGAAGAAGCCATTATGCCTTCAGGACAAATGCCTCAGTATTGTATGACAAAATCAATGCTATTATCATTGTCAAAAAGCCTATCTAAATTAACAATAGGAACAGAAGTTACAGTCAATACGATCATGCCGGGACCGACACTCTCTGAACATGTGCAACAAATCATTGAGGGTATGTACCCTAATGAAGAGATGACGTTTTCAGAAAAAGAGAAAGAATTTATGGCTGCAAACCTGCCTCAATCTGAAATACAGCGATTTATCCAGCCTATTGAAATAGGCAGACTAGCTGCATTTGTGTGTAGTCCTTATGCATCCTCATTTAAAGGTTCTCCAATCCGAATGGATGGGGGAATGGTACCGACTGTTTTTTAACATTTTTCTATTCTAAATATTATGTTTGGATTAACCATGACCCTGGAAATAAATAATGAAAAGTTTTGCAGCTCCTGAATGGGAGCTTTTTTATACAATGGATCAATTAGAAAGAGACTGGCAGATTACAGCCCTTTTTCCCTAAGCATTAACACACTTGCGCTGACATATTAAAATACTAATTTAAACACAAAGAAAATAATTAAAGTTGTGACGATTTGGCTCCATATAAATAACACATACACATTACGAATTTGCTTATCCTTATAAAATTCACTTCGCTTACGAAAACTCACTTGATTTTTCTCTTCGAAATGTTTAATAACTAAATACTCAGTAGCAAAACAAGTGAAATTGGCGAGAAATAAGAAAATTAACGTTAAATACAATCCATTCTCTTCGCCTATGAATGCTCGCGAAAATGATAAGATTGTCAATCCAAGAAAAATATACGAAAAGTAGAATTTTCTCAAATAACTCATGATCCCTCAACCCTTTATTAAAATTTACACATGACTAGCATAATGTGCTTCCTAAATAATATAATGAATGTTTTTCCATGTTAAGGGATGTACTGATATGTGTCATCCTTTTGATACCAATTGACTTCCCCATGTGTAAAACTTTTTGTTTTATCGCCATCTATTTGGCTTCAAGCAAAAACGGATAACCTCTAAGTGCTAACAAATCGGAAAACGAAGATTTCATTAACACCATCGTCAGGCGTCAGAAAAAAAGAAATCCTTGTCGGCCGCTTCGGCCTTGATTTAAAGATAGAAAAAACATCGTGAAATGACGAAGGAGCTGGGGATTTCGCGGAGCTATGTGTCCCGGACCTGAGAAGCTGCTGCTGAAGATGTTTCATGAGTTTTATCGGACTGAGAAGGAAGGAGCCGGAAAAAAACTTCTGGACCCTTCCCCCGGTTTAGACGTATCAATCGTTACCGCTTATCTTGAAGTAGAACAAGCACAGAATCTCGTCCAGTTTTAGAATCAATTTTAGCATTCATTCCTGTTTTTCCATTTGAACCAGCGGCCCGGCTGTTTCATCCCGTCACATTGCACAGCCACTTGGCGCAGTGACAACCTTTTATGGCGCAAAACCTTTAACGAATAAATCTAACGAGACAGGCTTTCGGTTACATACCAACGGCAGAAGGCTGCCTCCATCTAGCATGTGTGGGAGATCTGCATGGTCATAAATTATGCCATTAGCGCCTTAATATCTGATCATGATCATAGAATTTGTTCAAGCATTTTGATCGTTTCTTCTTTCGTTGGCATAAACGGATTTCCCGGCGCGCATGCATCGAGCAGACTGTTTTCCGCCAGTTTATCCAAATCAACATCTGTCAATCCAATTTCGGACAGTGTTTTAGGGATGCCGACTTCCTCGGATAAGCGTTCAATTTGCATAATGACATATTCCGCACACTCCGCATCGTTAAGTTCTTTCACGTCTGCTCCAATTGTTTTAGCTATTTTCCGAAATTTTTGCGGGACATATTTGGCATTCTCTCTTTCAACGATCGGCAAAAGCATTGCGTTGCAGACGCCATGCGGCATGTTATAGACTCCGCCCAACTGGTGAGCCATGGAATGGACAAAGCCTAATCCTGCGTTATTAAACGCCAGGCCGGCAAGGAAAATAGCATGCACCATCTGTTCACGCGCTTCTATGTCCTGACCGTTCTTCACGGCGCGGGGCAGATATTCGAAAATCAACTCAACAGCTCCCAGCGCCAGCGTTTCGGTTACCGCATAGCTGCCAGGTGTAACAATCGATTCGATTGCATGGGTCAGCGCGTCCATTCCTGTCGCCGCAGTCAGCTCTTTTGGCTTATTGATCATAAGTGTTGGATCATTAACCGACAACTGAACCAAGCTGTTTTTGTCGACCATGACCATCTTAACCTGTCGTTCTTCATCTGTAATGACATAATTAATCGTTAATTCACTCGAAGTGCCGGCAGTCGTATTAACCGCGATGACCGGAAAAGAACGGTGGATCGATTTATGCACCCCCTCATAATCGCGGATATGTCCTCCGTTTGTTTTGATAATACCGATCGCTTTCGCACAGTCCTGAGGAGAACCGCCGCCAATCGACAAAATCACGTCACTGCCCGACTCATTGAGCAGTTCAAGGCCGCGATGCACGATAGCGCTTGTCGGATTCGGCTGCACTTCATCAAACAGGCTGCAGGAGACATTGATGCCGTCCAGAACATCCAGCACCTTTTGCACAATTCCCGTTTTCACCAACACTTTGTCCGTAACGACAAATGCTTTTTTATACCCAGCTGCCTGAACGAAATCACCCATTTCATGCAGACATCCTTGACCTATTAAATTGACGGATGGAACATAGAATGTTTTACTTGTCGTCATTTTTATCGACCTTTCTGGTTTTTTATTGACTTGCGGCTTTTTAAACCATAAATCGCAATTTACAACGAGAAAACAAGCCATAAGTCTTTTCTAGCAACTTCAACATAGCGAAGTATTAGAGACAACATCTTGACACCAATCACAACTATTTGTTACAGCGCCGACCGTTTTGGATTTGTCTAAACATGTGGGAAAACATCTCGATGAATGGTGTCGGTGACATTTTGAAGTAAGGTCTCCGGATTTCATCGAATACAGATGCTTTCGGCCACTTGGTTTATCCATCTATAAACACTACTAGCCTGAACCCTATTAACCTACCAGAACAATATTGTTCAGTTTCCGATACCGGCATCCGTTCCATAGCGTTCCTGTTGAATGTTCTCCAACGATTTTCCACGTGTTTCAGGCGCCAGAAGTACCCCGATGATGACATGCAGAACCAGAAAACCAATCATAATCAGTCCGGAAGTTTTGAAGCCCAGTTGCGAAATCATAACCGGAACGACGAGAGAAATCAGGCCCACGCCGATGCGGACGAGGAAAAACATGAAGCCTTGCGCTTTGGCGCGATAGCGGGTATGAAATAATTCACTAGACCACAAGCCGTAAAAAGCTTGCGCTCCGAAGCCGGCTGCCACACCCCAAAGGAAGACAAACAGCCAAAGTTCTGTTATGCCCATGCCGCCGAATACAAGCACAGCCCAAGCTGCTATCCCCATGATCGCTCCGACCGAGAACAGAAATTTCCGATTTACTTTGTCACCCAACTTGATAAAAACAATGTATGTTGACAGTACCGTAAATATCCAGAGAGTTCCCTGCAGCAAGTTTGCCTGCGCTGCGGAAAGCCCCCCGACAGTTTCATAAATAAACGGCATGAAATATCCCATTGTTCCTGCGACCAGGTTCCAGAAAAAGTAGATTCCTACAAGCAAGACGAGCGCTTTCAAGTTTGCTTTAACCGTAAACAGCTCTTTGATGCCGCTTGACTCCACATTGCCTTTTAATTTACCTGCTTGTTCACGCTCTTTTTCTTCTGTCCATATCTTAGACTCATTGATTTGCTGTTGCATGATCCAAGTGATTAAAGCGATTACAAATAGTAATAAGAAAATGATACGGCTGCCCAGCAGATTGAGCGGAGCAAGAAACACGGACAGAAACAGCGCAATTGCCGGTCCTACTGACCATGCTAATTGTCCCCATCCTACACGTGCTGCCCTTTCCCCGTCAGGAGCTTCCTCCGCAATATAAGTCCATGCCGCCGGAATACCCGCACCAACGGCAATACCTGTAATGATATAACCAATTAGAAGCATCGGGAAATTAACTGAACATGCAATGAGCAAAACACCCAGCATATAGACAATCAGATCGTACTTGTAAATGAATTTCCGACCGTATTTGTCTACCAGCGCCCCGCCAATCAATGCTCCGACCGCCGCACCAAATCCGTTGGCACTGAGGGCTCCAAGGAGGCCTACTTTATAATCGGACAAATGCAAGTAATTGACCCATAACGACAGGCCGCCAGCTCCAGCCACAATCGAACCGGCTTCCAAAAAATTCGACATAGCGACAGTGATCGTTGATTTCAAACTGCCTTTCGATGAATCGGACATGATTCTTTCCCCTTTCAGGAATAACTGTTATTCGCAGAGGTGTGTTCACGAAAGCGGGAACACGGAAAAGAAATTACCGCAAATAAAATACCTGTTTTAAGTCTGTCGATACCGGGCTGTTGTCCACATTCGTCTTCATTAACGGCGCCATGTAATCCCACCATTTACGGCAGATTGCCGTATCAGACATTTGCGTCCATTTGTCTTTGTCCTCAATTTCCAAGTAAGCAAACAGCTGGCCGGACTGTTCGTCCAGAAAGATACTGTAGTTCTGTGCGCCATGAGCCTTCAGTTCCTTCTTCATTTCAGGCCACAATTCATCATGACGCTTCGCATATTCCTCATAATGTTCCGGAAAAAGATACATGATACTCGCTACGCGGATCAAACGGCATTCCTCCTGTCAGAATATGAATTAAACATGTAATACTCCAGCGCGGGGCGTCACTTGAAATGCGTCCGCCAAGTCCTGAAGCTGGCGGTCTGTAATTGTTTGTTTAATACCGCCCTGTGAGCAAACGGCTGTATATACCTCGGCTCCTTTTTCAGCGGTCTCGATTAAACCGAACGTATCGTCCATTGTCGGTCCTGCCCCGAAGATACCGTGATGAGGCCATAAAACAATGCGCATATCGGCCATTTTCTCGGCGGTTGCCTTACCGATCGAATCCGTACCAGGCACCATCCAAGGAATGATTCCGACACCTTCCGGAAACACAACCAAGCATTCCGTGCACATTTGCCACAACGTGCGTGTAAACTCTACTTCATCAAGATCATGCGTAAATGTCATCGCAATCAAATGGGTTGCATGACAATGAATTATTACACGGTGAGTTGGGTCAACAGATAAACGCTTCGCATGGTTCATCAAGTGAGTTGGAAGCTCGCTTGTTGCCAGTCCGCCGTCTTCAAAACCCCACAATAGTTCGTAAGCGCGGCCATCTTTGGCAATACGGATGATGCCGAGATTCAGGGCAGGCGCATCAATCACGTTTTTAAAGTACTTTCCTGACCCGGTTACGATAAAATAACGTCCAGCAAGAGCGGAAGCGTCAAAATTCATTGGAACTACCCGTCTCACACTGTTCAGATCGAGATATGGAGCCAGTTCTTCTTCGTTCAGCAAATAACTGATGTTTCCCCCATTTCGTTCATCCCATCCCAAACGGTACAAGTTAGAGGTGGTTTTCGTCATTTCTTTCATAAATGGTGCAGTTAAAATATCCAGCATCATAATCTAACTCCTCCTTCAAATTGCTCTATGTTTCAATACACTTTCTTCGTACTGTTTAACTTCCTGCAGCCATTGCTCACGGACTGACAAACCTTGCTGCTCACAACGGATACATTTTCAATTCTTCACGCAGCGCGAGACGCGACGTATAATCACCCGCAAGTTCCATCTGCTTCAACTGATCGGTCGGTTCAAGCATAGAGCGCAGCAACGCTTTTTGCATGTTCCGTGTTCCGATAACCCATGCGGCAATCCGGTTAATGCTTGCGTCAGAAAAGTCAAGGCCGATCGCCGTCTTGGGCAGCAGATCATGTGTGATCAGTTCACGTGCGATTTCAAGCAGCTCGTCATCGAGCGTAACAACATGGTCGCTGTCCCAGCGTACAGGACGGCTCACATGCAGCAGCATGCCGTTAGCGAATATAGACAAGGCAGAAAGTTTGTTGGATACAACCTCTGTTGGGTGGAAGTGTCCGGCATCTAGGCAGATCAACTTGTTACGGGTTAAACCATATCCCATATAAAATTCATGTGAACCAACCACATAGCTTTCGGAACCGATCCCGAACAGCTTGCTTTCTATAGCATCCAGATTATAGCGTTCATCAATTTTTCCAGCGAAAACTTTATCCAGTGCCGCTTCAAGCCGCTTCCGAGGCCCTAAACGGTCTACCGGGACATCCTTGAATCCGTCAGGAATCCAGACGTTTGTAATACATGTTTGCCCCGTTTCTTTTCCGAAGTATTCCCCTACTTTTCTGGCCCGTTTGCAGTGTTCAATTCAGAATGAACGAATGTCCGAATTCGGATGGCTAATGTAAACCCGTCGGCCGATTTCGGATGTGAAAAACATGTTGGATTAAAGTCCAGTCCCAATCCCAGTTCTTTTGCCCAAGATACCCATTTTTCAAAATGGCGGGGTTCCGATTTCATGAAGATCAACTTTTTCTTCTGTATCCATGTAAATCGCATGCAGATTCAGCTTATGCTTTCCGGGAATAAGCGAGAATGCTTTTTCCAGATCCTGACGCAGCTCTTCCGGAGTGGTCGCCACCCCTGGATAGTTACCTGTGACAGAGATCCCGCCGGTCAATTCTTGATCTTGATTCATAAAACCGCGTACATCATCACCTTGATCCGCTAATTTCTTAATCACTTCCTCTGTTTCGATTGACATGAGACGCATACAACTCTTTTACCTGCTGGTAATTTTGCTTAATTAACGTACTCATCATTTGTTACCTCCTTAAATTGTTTTATCAGTTTTTCGCGATCCAGAGTCTGCGGCTCAAACTTGTTAATTTCAAATGAACTCCGGATGAGCCGTCTGGCTTCCTCGATTGACGCCACCTCTCCAGCCGCCATCATCTGCACCAGTACGTTGCCAATCGCCGTTGCCTCCGTAGGTCCGGCATATACGGTTTTTCCACTTACATCGGCGGTCAACTGATTGAGATAAGCGTTATTTGCTCCGCCCCCGACAATATGAAGGCTTTCAATGGATTGGCCTGTCAGCTCAGTAAGCTTGTTCATCGCAATGGCATAAATAATCGCTAAATTCGAGTAAACACATCCCGCAAGCTCACCTGCTGTTTTTGGAATCTTCTGATTTGTGCTCACGCAGTATGCTTGTATTTCAGCCACCATATTGTGTGGATTCAAAAAGCGGTCTTCATTGAAATTAACAAATTGCTGAAATGGCTTTTCCTTTTTGGCTTCAACAACGAATCTAGCAAAATTGTAATCTTGCGGCAGTATTCTCCGAATTTCTTGCATCACCCACATACCGATGATATTTTTGAGAAAACGCGTCGTCTTGTTCATTCCGGCTTCGTTCGTAAAAGCTTCCTTGAAAGCCGCTTCGGTTACAATTGGATGTGCCGATTCAATCCCGATCAAAGACCAGGTGCCACTGCTAAGGAAAGCCCAATTGTTTCCTTCTCCGGGCGTACCGACAACGGCCGATGCCGTATCGTGGGAAGCTACAGTATACACATCACAATCGGGAAGGTCGTAAGAAGGAAACAAGGTTGGATCCAGCTTGCCGATGAAAGTGCCTGGTTCCACAATCTCGGGAAACTGATCGGGCTTTAAGCCAATAACCTTTAACAGTTCCTCGTCATATGTGCGTGTTTGCAAATTAAAGAGTTGCGTTGTCGAGGCGTTTGTTACCTCCTGAACAGCTTTTCCGGTAAGCCGGTAATTCAGATAGTCAGGAATTAAAAGAATTTGCTTGGTTTGTGCCAGCTTATCTTTTTCTTCTTCATACAATTGATACAACGTGTTGAATTGGAGAAACTGGATGCCTGTCTTGCGGTAAATTTCTTCCTGCGGAATTTTGCTGAATACCTTTCCCATCGTTTCCGCCGTACGTGAATCCCGATAAGAAAACGCTTCCTGCAAGTGCTTTCCATCATCGCCAAGAAGGAGATAATCAACTGCCCAAGTATCAATCCCTACCATACAACTGTTATGCCCGTGAGATTTCACAATCGCCAGTCCTTTAATGGTCTCCGTTAACAAGTGGTCTATGTCCCAAACACATTTTCCATGGTGGTTGGTGAAGCCATTGGCAAACCTGTGAACTTCTTGCAGCTGCAGTTTTCCCTCCTCCATGCTGGAGAGTATGAGTCGTCCGCTGGAAGCGCCTATATCAACAGAGACGTATACTTGATTCATTTCGCTTTCACCTTGCCTTTCACATCTTGAGGAATGTGTATTGAAACCTGCAAGTCTAGATTAATCCTAAAACAAAAATAAATCAACACTAATAACTTTGTTTCGTTTGTATTTTATGTGTATTTTTTTGTTTGACAAAAAAAGAACAGTGTCATGCAGTCTAAAAGTACATAACTATGTTCACTCAGCCTCACCAATGTCCTCAAATCGGAAACGAAGACGTCATCGACTCCTCAGACCGTAGTGAAAAAGGAGTCATCGCCGGCCGCTTCGGCCTTGATTTGAAGAAAGAAAAAACGCAGCGCGAAATTGCAATTGGGGTCTCTTTTGGACATAACTCTTGAGGCGGTTTGACCAGCTCCTTTTTCCCCCGTATTCCGCACAAACTTTCGCAGCACGCGGTGCCATTGCTAATCATTCTTCTGATTTGCTGAACAAATATTGTGGATGTTTTTTTGCTTTCGTCAAATCTTTCAAAAACCCTCCCATCCGAACTGGTTCGCGATGCCGGGTTGCTGGATCAATCCTCTGGGTGTTTGAATGAAGATAAGAGAATGATTGCTTGGAATCACTCTATCAAGTTGTATTAATAGATATCATGTGATAACTTAAAATGTAAGCGCTTAACTAAAATTATCCAGTCTTCACAAGAGTTTGAAAGGAGGAAAGGGAAGAATTGAGTACGAGGGATTTTTGACCGCCAGAAAGTCTTTAAAAATGAAAAAAGAAACAAGGAGTGTTTGAATGTTCGGAATGTTTAAAAAACTATTAAATACCTCTTTACTTCCGATTTTCGCTGGATTATTGTTATTGTTTCATTTGATTTTAGGAGGACCCGCGGCAGCCAATGCCGGGGCAACGAACAAATCTGATGAGTATACTGCGCCATCAATAGAAAGCGGAACCATTCTGCATGCTTGGAATTGGTCGTTTAACACTTTAAAAAATCATATGAAAGATATTCATGATGCGGGATATACAGCGATTCAGACGTCTCCGGTAAACCAAGTGAAGGAAGGAAATAATGGGGATAAAGGAATGGCGAACTGGTACTGGCTCTATCAGCCGACCTCTTATCAAATTGGCAACAGTTACTTAGGGACTGAAAAAGAATTTAAAGAAATGTGTGCCGCGGCTGAAGAATATGGTGTGAAGGTCATTGTTGACGCAGTCATAAATCACACAACAAGTGACTATGCTGCGATTTCGAGTGAAATTAAGAGTATTCCAAATTGGACCCATGGAAATACACAAATTAAAAACTGGTCCGATCGAAAAGATGTTACACAGAATTCATTGCTGGGGCTGTACGACTGGAATACACAGAATACACAAGCACAGTCATATCTAAAACATTTCTTAGAGAGAGTATTGAATGATGGTGCCGCCGGGTTTAGGTATGACGCGGCCAAACATATAGAGCTTCCGGATGATGGTGATCACGGCAGTGATTTTTGGCCGAATATGACAGATACATCTGCAGAGTTTCAATATGGAGAAATATTACAAGACAGTGCCTCCAGGGACGCTGCATATGCGAATTATATGAATGTAACAGCATCTAACTATGGGCATACCATAAGGTCTGCTTTAAAGAATCGTAATTTTAGTACATCGAATATCTCCAATTATGCATCAGATGTGCCTGCAGATGATCTGGTCACATGGGTGGAATCACATGATACGTATGCCAATGATGATGAACAATCAACATGGATGAGCGATGATGATATTCGCTTGGGCTGGGCGGTTATTGCTTCTCGTTCAGGGAGTACACCTCTCTTTTTCTCCAGACCTGAGGGCGGCGGAAATGGCGTAAGATTCCCTGGAAAAAGTCAAATAGGTGATCGCGGGAGTGCCTTGTTTAAAGATCAAGCCATCACAGCGGTCAATAAATTTCATAATGTAATGACTGGAAAGCCTGAGAAACTCTCTAACCCGAATGGAAACAACCAGATATTCATGAATGAGCGCGGATCTGAAGGCGTAGTTTTAGCGAATGTAGGTTCATCATCGGTTTCTATCCATACTTCAACAGATTTACCTGATGGTGATTATGATAATAAAGCCGGGGATGGTTCGTTTAAAGTAACGAATGGTAACCTTACAGGTACGATCGGCAGCAGAGCTGTGGTCGTTCTTTATCCTGACGATATCGCAAATGCACCTAATGTCTTCATCGAGAACTATAAAACAGGTGTGACACATTCTTTTTATGATGATCAACTGACGATCACTCTGCGTGCAGATGCTAAAACAACAAAAGCTGCTTATCAAATAAATAATGGTGATGAGGCAGAGTTTAAGGATGGAGATCGATTAACCCTTGGAAAAGGAGAACCATTTGACACAACATACAAGGTCACTTTAACAGGAACGAACAGTAATGGAGTAAGCAGGACAAATGAATACACTTTTGTTAAAAGAGACCCATCTTCCGTAAAAACAATTGGCTATCAAAATCCAAATAATTGGGGCCAAGTAAATGCATATATATATAAGGAAAATGGAGGTCAGGCAATAGAATTGACCGGATCTTGGCCGGGAAAAGCAATGACTAAGAATGCAGATGGAATTTACACTTTGACGTTACCAGCTGATACTGATACAACCGGCGCCAAAGTGATTTTTAACAATGGCAGCACCCAAGTACCCGGAATTAATCAGCCCGGATTTGAGTATGTGCAAAATGGTTTATATCATGACTCTGGCTTAACGGGTTATCTGCCTAATTCAGGTCGGACATTCGTAAACATTAATATCAATCAGCCTAAGTGAAGAATCGCTTACTTTATCTGATGGAGCAGGCCAAGCGGCCTGTTCTTTCCTGTATTATAGTCCATTTTTAAACTGTAATAGAACTTTCCGCAGTTTATCCAATAGGAAAAAAATAAAATAGAATAGAAAAAAATTGAACAACAAATTAAATACTTGAAAACCAAATAACCAATCTCCGGAATAACCAAACCATTCAGCTGGATAACCAAAAAAATAATGAGTCTCAGAAAATTCATTATCTGTTCGAAGTCCTATTCCAGGAATAAGAGATAAGCTAACAATTGTAATCAAGCTTAGAAGAGAATATACTTTCTTTCTCGCTGGTTTCATATTATTTCCTTTTATGTAAATTTATATAGAATTAGATCATTTTATATAACATTATAACATACGTTACAATAATATATAAAAGAACCGTATTATAAAAAAGCAGGAATTTAGTAGCAGACTTATCAATGGCTTTAATTCATTTAATATTAAAGCATTCACACAGATCAAACAGATTCGGAAACTATAAACAAATTTGATAAGCAAACGGATCGTGTAGACATTGTTTATGAACTTCCAGAAGGCATACCTACTGTCAATTTCGACTCGGAAAACGAAGACGTCATCGACGCGATGCAGCTCAGGCATGGAGCTTGATAAAATGCTCCCACATCCTTAGGCCTCCGATTCACTCTCTCACTCTTTTAACACAGTATTCGGCGGTACACTTCTGTAACTGTCACATGTTGTGTACCTCTCGCTCATCCTCTCTGTCCATTTCTCTTATTCTCAAAAATATAAGGATGTCTCTATGAAGAAACATCCTTATCACATCTATCCTTTAAATTTTAACAACCTTAGCGCATTTAAAATGACGATTAAGGCTGCGCCTGTATCGCTTAAAACAGCCATCCAAAGGGTAAGCCAACCGGGAAAGATGAAGAGTAGCGCAATAATTTTAATAATGATAGAAAACCATATATTTTGCTTTATAATGGTTAAAGCTTTTCTGCTTAGTTTTATTGTGTGTGGGAGTTGATCAAGGTGATCTGCCATTAACACAATATCGGCCGTCTCCATTGCTGTGTCGGTTCCTGCACCGCCCATAGCGATCCCTAAATCTGCCGTTGCTAGGGCTGGGGCGTCATTTATGCCGTCTCCGACCATAGCCGTTTTACGTCCCTCATTTTGTAGTTTCTTTATGATATCAACTTTATCCTCCGGTAATAATTCTGCAAAATAACGATTGACTTTCGCTTCTGAAGCAATCATTTTTGCAGTTCCTTCATGATCTCCGGTCAATATGACAGTTTGATTCACTCCGCTGTATTTTAATGTTTTCAAAACAGAAGCCGTTGTTTCACGAATTGGATCAGAAACTGCAATCAACCCTATCACTTGATGTTGTGTACCTATCATCACGACCGTCTTTCCTTTATTCTGTATCTCTTGAACATGTTTCTTTACATTCTCTAAAGATATATTCATTTCAGTAAATAGTTTAGGATTTCCGGCATAAAAAAGGGTTCCATCAATTGTCGCTTGAATGCCTTTTCCAACAATATTTTTGAATAGCTCACCATTTTTAGCTTGAATTCCTTTTTCATTCGCATGATCAACAATCGCTTTTGCAATCGGGTGTGTGGAGTAATTTTCTAATGTTACAGCTATTGATAGTAATTCTTCTTCTGTCACATTCAACGCTTTCATTTCTGAAACTTTGGGCTTGCCTTCGGTTAAAGTCCCTGTTTTATCAAATGCAATCGTATTGATGGAGCCTGCGGTTTCTAAGAATGTTCCACCTTTGATTAAGACCCCGTTTTTTGCGGCATTCCCAATGGCAGATACGATTGCAACAGGAGTAGAAATGACTAAGGCGCAAGGACAAGCAACAACTAATAGTTCGAGCCCTTTATAAAACCATTCTCCCCAAGTGCCAAATCCAAGGAACGGGGGCAGCACCATGACTGCTAAAGCTAAAATAAAGACAATAGGTGTATAAATACTTGCAAACCGATCAACAAATGCTTCAGTCGGTGCTTTTTGCTCCTGTGCTTCTTCAACCAAGTGGATGATTTTTGATATGGTTGTATCTTCAACCAGCTTTGAAACTTTTATCTCCAGTGATCCATTTTCATTTATCGTCCCTGCGTATACTGTGTCACCCAGCTCCTTATCCACAGGAATGGATTCTCCTGTAATAGGAGCCTGATTGACACTTGATTCTCCTCGTATGATTTCACCGTCTAAAGGAATCTTATCACCCGGCTTCACGATGATGGTGTCTCCTATAGATATTTCTTCAACAGGCTTCTTCATGATCTCGGCATTCACTTTGACCCAAGCTTCAGGAGGAGCTAGATCCATCAGGTTTCGTATCGAGTTCCTTGTACGCTCAATTGATTTTGTTTGCAGAAAGTTACCGATGGCAAACAGCCAGATAACAGTAGCACCTTCAAGCCATTCACCTATAAGAGCAGCTCCGATTGCCGCAGCAGACATCAGAACATTCATATCAAGTGACCGACTTTTTATTGCATAAAAAGCACTCTTAACTGGCTTATAACCACTAATCACCATTGCAGTGGCGTAAAGCAAAGCAGACATTAATGCTGAAACACCAGTAAAGGATCCGATAAAACCAAAAGCTATTAATAAACTGGACATGATAATTAAGCCGCTTTCCTTATTACCCTTATTCAATTGTAGTGGTTGATTTTTTGAATGTAATGAAGCTTTATAGCCGATTTTAGATACTTCAGAAATCATCTCTTCGACACTGCTGGTATGTTCAATTTTCATTTTCCCAGTGGAGAAATTCACACTGACATTTTGAACTGATGGATGAGTATTAAAATGATTTTCAATGCTTTTAGCACAACTTCCACAGTCCATGCCTTCGATATTGTATATTTTTATATTGTTATTCTGATTTATGGGTTCTATAGAGTATCCGAGTCTTTTCATTTCATTCTCAATGGGAATAAAAGCATCTGCGTTATTTGCAGTCACTTGCATTTTTGCCGTACTGTAATTAACCTTTACATCAACTATATCCCTTAAGGTCGTTAAACCTTTTTCAATTGTTTTTGCACAAGCGGGACAATCCATGCCATGAACTCTAAATTCTTTCCGTTCTTCAATCGTATTGGAGCTCGCAATCGTTACTTTTTGATCATGGCTGTTACAGCAATGAGGCTTTTCTGAACGGTCAGCTTCTTTCATCGTTGATTTGCTGCTGCAACAGCTATCGGCTTCTTGTGTACTCTTGATGGATTGAGAATGACTGCAACAATTAGCTTCATCCTGCATGACATCAGATACTGAAGAAGAATCGTTTAATAAATCTTTGTGAGTGTTACAACAACTCGTCTCCATTTTTTCAGTTCTTTCGATACTGTTATTTGTACTACAACATTTGTCAGCCATTTTTAATCCCCCTAATCTATATGCCGGTCACAGCACGCCACATCATGTTGAACATCATCTAGAACAACATCGAACATTTCCAACAAATCCCTTATATGCTGGTTGCGTAAACTGTAGTAGCCATATTTCCCCTCATTCCTTCTAACAATCATTCCACAACCTTTTAAGCAGGCGAGGTGTTGTGAGATATTTGATTGATTACCGTTGATCTCTTCTACAATCTGGGAGACTGTTTTTTCTTTGTCTTTAATACATTCAAGAATTTGAAGCCTTGTTTTATTTGAAAAGCCGTGAATTAATTTAACTTTTGTGTCTATTTTGTTATGTTCCATATGTTATCCCCCCTAACATATTAGATAGAGCTAATATGTTCTGTTGATATCATATTAGCTCTGTCTAATATGTGTGTCAAACAATCGAAGGCTGACTAAAGAAAAACGGAAATGAAAAAATGTCGCCACCGGCTTTTAAATTAGCAGCTTTACGTGCACTGACTCCTTTTTGACAACAGTACAGGGGTTACCACAGCCTTCCCTTCTGTTGCATCTAATCCTATGGGTTAGTCTTTGAGTTGAAGAAAGAGAAAAGGCAGCGCGAAATCTCGAAGGAGCTCGGAACCCCGCGGATTGAAGAGGGTTTGTATAGGGCGAAGAAGAAGGATCTGAAGAGGCTCGGAATGATAATCATTATGACTCTATTTTAGAATTGTTAATTATATTTATATGGTTAATTGGCGTGTCAGAATACAAGATACTTTAACAAACAATGTTCCGGCAGGCACTCATACGGAGCCAAAAAACAAGCGTCTGCAATGAACACTATGAATAATCTTATTTTCTTTTTCACATTTCTTCCTCCCTTTTCAGTTGAATTTCCTTTTATCTTATAAAAAGGTTTTATTTCACACAATACTTTTGTCATCATATATTCCCTAAAGTCAATAAGTTTCAAAATTGAAAGGCCGGAAAACAAAATTCCTGCCACTTTTTTAGTTTAAAAGCCAATTTAAACGAATTACCGAAAAAATAAGAGCCACTATCTATAAATAGGACTCTCATAAAAATTATTGATTTAACTCCATTTCAATCCAATTTTTGAAATACACGGAATCTTGTTCATTCATAGCATGATCCTGAAAATTGAAATAAATGTCCCATACATCTGCGTCTAGTTGTTTTAATCCCGCTTCTTCCAGATCTAACCCTTTTCTATTGCAACTAATATGCAGATGCTGTTTATCAGCGTTCATTTGGAATTCCCTCTCCCCTTTAAAACATGATCGGATGTTTCTTCATGTTAGGCGGCACATGAAGAGGGTCTGAGCAGAACCAGCTCTTTCAAGCTTACTCGTTTTCCTTCTTTAAAAACGCCATCACAGCTTTTGTCATATCCTGCGCTTCTTTTGGTCCATCCGGAGAACCGAACATTTTATTTAAATCGCTGTGAGATAAGTTCTTGACTTGATAAACAAAATCAGACCCTGTCGCTTTGTTTGCGGTTTCTGCAAATTTGTAAACAGAAGGATCTTCCCAGCGGGTCACTAGATAAGCCGGCGGCAAATTTGAATTGTTTATGTAGGTGAGCGGTGATGCTTCTGTCCACACCTTTTCATCAGGGCCATACACTTTTTTGTAAGATGGAATCGCTTCGATGAATGCCTTGATATTCAAAGGTCCATCTAATATAACAATCGAATTGAGTGATTCCGGTTTTAGGCCGACGCTGTTTAAATATTTTGCATCTGCTGCAATTAAGCCCGTCAAGTGTCCCCCTGCCGAATGCCCCATTACATTGATTTTCGATTGATCAATTTGATATTCATCTGCATGATTCTCAACCCATTTAATGGCCTTTGCAACATCATAGGCCATATCATCATACTGAACATCAGGATGAAGCCGATGGTTGACAGACACGAAAACATAGCCGTTTTCTGTAAAAAACGCCGGCTTTGAGGCAGCCCTGCCTTTGTCCCCGCCTGTCCATCCTCCTCCATGAATGTAGATGAGAGCGGGATGTTTCTCTTTCTTCACCGTCTTCGGTGTATAGATATCCAGTGTCTGCTTTTCGTCATTTGCGTAATGAATATTTTCTGCATTCTTGTTTGCAGAACATGCGAATAAGCCAATACATAAAGTGACTAATGCTGCCCATTTGATTATTCGTCTCAAATTTAAAACACCTTTCTTCTCTGGCCATGTTGTTATGTTCAGTTTGAATAAAATTATACACAAATTTCAATTTAAATGCGGAACTATTTTCCGATACTCGATAAAAAGAAAGAATTGTTTTTAACTAGTCAAATATATCTAGATCCTCCAATCACTTTAGCTCTATTAAAAACGGACAAGCGGCAACGAGAAACGAAGACATCATCGACATTCTCTGTCGACCGCTTCGGCCTTGATTTGCTGAAAGAAAAAATACAGCGGCAAACCGCAAAGGACTTCAGGGTCTTGCGGGAGGCTTATTCGCCCCCTTTTTACTGCTGCCTGGCTGTCGAGTAAAACAATATATTCTGACGTTTATCTTTTATCCTGTGAAAATCCCTGAAATTGACCCAGAGCCTGCCTAAAGCATTCACTGATACCTGTTGCGTGATGAAATTAGATCACTAAAATAAGGCATCATCGTCGTTAATCGAAAAGCGGTGTACGCTGAATTCGAGATTCACACACTGAAAGCCCGGCAAACAGCTGTGAAGCGTTTTACAAAAATGGAAATTATCTATTGAATTTTTAGGAATTTTATCCTATGATTAAAGACGTACATACAATTATAATCTGGAGGTTAATCATGAAAAAAGTATTAATTTTATTTTTAACTATTTGTTTAGGAGTTATTTTGGGGGCTTGTGGTTCTTCAGAAACCGCAAAAAACAGCGAGGATACTAAGAAAGTGGACACAAACGAAAACAAAAATTCTGATAGCGAAAAAGAAAATGAGAATGTACAGGAAGATGAAAATCTTAAAGGGAAAGATGTCTATACTAATAATAAATTGAATATAGATGGCACTGTCGGCCCTATGAAATATACTATCAAAAGTATTCAATTAAAAGAAATGCAGCCGAAAAATGAACAAACAGCCTCTCTACTCGGTGTTAAAGTTGGCGATACTGTTAATGCCGTAACAATTGAAATGTCAGGTGAAAATACATCAGATGATGATGTGAATTTCTATTTGGGACAGGCAACAATTGTCACTAATACTAAAGAACAGCTTGAGCCTGAAATGCTTATTTCCAAACATATTGAAGGAGAATATCTAGGAAAAGTTAAAAATGAAGGTGCAAATGTTTACATTTTGAAAAAATCGTCTGTTCAAGACTTGAAATCAATTGAAATACGGATTAATGCTCCGACAAACAACGATTTTGAACCTCTTGGAAAAGATGTAAAACACACTATTAAAGTGAATCATTAAAGACGGCCCTTTTCAGGGCTTTTTTAAGTTAGAATAAAACTTATCCAACAAGATCCATCCGCTTTTGAAGTGAAAAATGTAAAGAGTCCTTTTGTGATAGCCTAAGGACTCTTCTTCCTGCAGATTCTAAGTGACGTCACTATCATGAGAAAGATAGTGGCAGCTCTTCTAAAGCTCTCATCAGAAAGTTCCCTTTCCATTTCATTTGTTCCCTTTCGTCTTTTATCTTTATATTTGGGCAGCGGCGCAATAATGCGGAAATGGAAATCTTTGCTTCCAAACGGGCAAGCGGTGCGCCGAGACAAAAGTGACTCCCGTGGCCAAAGGCAATATGGCGGTTGTTCTTTCTTTCAATATCAAACATCTCAGCATTCGGGAATATTTCTTCATCACGGTTGGCGGATGCTAATGAAATGATGATTAAATCTTTTCGTTTAATCTCTTGCCCGTGCAATACAAACGGTTCAGCCGCCCAGCGAATGGTCGTTAATTCCACGGGACTGTGAAACCGCAATGCCTCTTCTACGGCTGAATCCATCAAGTTCGGTTGTTGGCGAAGTTTCTCCAATTGATCGGGATAACTCAGCAATGCGTATGTCATATTGGTGATTAAATTTACGGTTGTTTCATGCCCTGCAACGATAAGCAGCATAATTGTCGAGTACAGTTCTTCTGTACTTAATGTTGTTCCTTCGTCTTCTGCCTGAATTAATGCACTGATTAAATCTTCTGCAGGTTCGTTCCTTTTTTTATGAACTAAGTATTCCAGGTATTCAGCGAATTCTCCTATTTTATGATTGTTTTCCTCCATGCTTTCAAGTGTATCTGCAAAATCAATAACCGTTTGCGACCAAACCCTGAATTTTTGACGATCTTCAAGGGGAATGCCAAGCATTTCACTTATCACGATAATCGGCAAAGGGAAAGCGAATTCGTCGACAAGGTTCATGGAATGATTGGGTTGTACTTTATCCAATAAAGAATCGGCGATCTGTTGAATTCTGTCTTCAAGCTGCAAAATCATTCGGGGAGTAAATGCTTTCTGAACAAGGGAGCGCAAGCGGCTGTGATGAGGGGGGTCTGAGTTGAGCATATGCTTTGATAAAGGCTCTTCATTTTCCAATAGAACGGGACGGTTCTCTTCTTCTTCGGTAAATACATTTTCATAGTTTTTCTTTAATCTTGCATCCTTTAATAGATGTATGGCATCATCATATCTCGTAATGAGCCAGCCTTCCCCCAGATCTCTCAAAGATACAGGGTAAAGAGAGCGAGATGCGCGCCATTCTTTGTAAAAATCATACGCTTCATCTTTAAATGCCGCCGAAGACAATTGACTTTCCGACAATATGGTGGAGCTCTTCTCATGTTTTGAAGACATTCAGACAACCTCCATCTTTGTTAATATAAGCCTTTAATAGAATTATAAACCACGACGGTTTGTTATGCTATCAATAACCAGCATTCGAACATTTCATTTTATCAGGGCATGACACTTTTAAATGCTGGTTCGATCTAAGTATTCTTAAATATATACACTAGTGATCTCTTACTTATTACATAAATTCTCATAGGATGTTATGATGTTTTGTAATAAAAAACAGATAGATAAGCCGCTTGAAAAAAACAAAGAAGAACCTAATGAAAGGTTTGGAACAGCTTTTATTGCGGTTTTCTTTATTTCTATTTTTCTCTCCATATGTACGTTTTTTATAGAATATAAATATTTCCTTCTTGTATTATTCGCACCCTCAATGAGTGTGATGTTCATCAACCCTCCTTTCTCTGAAAAAAAGAGGTTTTTTCGTTTATTTGCCGGTCTTTATTTACTTTTACTGGCACCAGAAACGGTTTCAAACATAAACAGTCCGGATTATAAAAATCCGGACTGTCAGGCTGGAATTCCAGCCTCTTTGTCATTGATTAACGTAAACATTCTGGAAAGCTGCCGTCGCATCCCAAACGTTTAAACCAAATGTTCCATTTGCAAATGCAGAGTCATCGGCATCTATCACTAATCGATCATCCAGATAAATTTTAAAGTTGGTGCCGCTGGCCACCGTTTTCAAGTGATAGGTTTGATTGACATCGATCGGTGTTTTGTGTTCGGCAATGACAGCGGCCATCCCGTTTTCAAACTTGAAAAATTTGACGACGTCATTTTTGGCATCGACATTGGCAAGATAGCCGTTTTTAACCTCTTGATCAGCCCGAAACACGAGAGCTCCCGCCCCTCTTCCATTTCCATCCTTAACCGTGATATCAGATTCATATGTGAAGTCTGATCCAGATGATGAAGATAAAATGAAGGAATCGCCGTCAGAGCGCCCTTGCTTTCCATCAATTGTGTCCGCCCAAACACCGTTTACAGTCGTCCAGCCGGACAAATTGGATGTAAATGGCGACTGTCCCCATATTTTTTTCAGAGGATGGATCGTCATAGAGTTCAGTTTTACAAAACCGTTCGACGCATACACTTCTAGCCCTTTGCTCGATTGATCCGGGAGAATGATATCGGTGATCACCTGCCGCCCATCGTTTCCAAATACCTCGACTGAAGAGCGGTCAACAAAAATGCGCATCTTTACCTTTCCATTTACCGGACGCAGTGGAGCCGCATGCTTCCCGGTGTTAAAGCTCGGATTGAAGGAAACGTTTCCGGACCTGCTCCGGTCAACGAACAATAAAGCGCTGTTTTTGTGATAGCCGATTTTTGTATATTGATTTCCTCCTTTTCGAACCTTAAAACCGAATTCAGCAGCCGATCCGGCATGCACTTGGAATTCTGCATTGATTTCGTAGGCGTCGCCAGATTGACCTGGCAGCAAATGACTGCTTGCAGGCGATATGATGTTGTTTTTCCACCCTCGAGACGCCCCCCGGATGGATTGCAGCTCTGTTATTGGGGATTGAATGACTCTGTACCCTTCAGAAAGCGCTTTCAATTTTAGCTCGCGTGGAATCGTCATCGCACTTCTCCATGGGGATGTAGGAACATCGTTTGCATATTGCCAATTGCTCATCCATCCCAGCCAAAGCCGCCGTCCGTCTGATGACGGGATATCAGACCAGGTGACAGCCGCATAGAAGTCTTTACCATAATCCGTCCATAACACTTGTTCTGGCGGGTTTTCATTTTTAAAAGCCGTTCCATCAAAATCCCCTATGAAATATTGCATGCCTGATCCTCCTGAAACAGCCCCGTTTCCAACACTGACTTGCAGCACCCATTTCTTTTGATTTGGATTGCCGTCTACAGAAAGCTCAAACAAATCCGGACATTCCCATACTCCTTCATGGCTTCCATGTCCCTGTCCAAATTCACTGGCATAAGTCCATTCCTTCAGATTGCTGGATGTGTAAATGAGGATTCGATCACCGGCCGCAATCACCATTACCCACTTTTTTGTCTCTTCATGCCAAAATACTTTCGGATCGCGAAAGTCCTTTTTTCCCTGGTTGGGAATGACGGGATTGCCTGAGTATTTCGTCCATGTTCTCCCTTTGTCATTGCTGTAGGCGATGCTTTGCGCTTGAACGCCTTCCCGATCCTGCGTATAAATGGCTACAAGCGGCTTCTCCTCCCCTGTCTGAAAACCGCTTGTATTATTCCAATCCACTACTGCGCCGCCTGAAAAAATCGTGCCTTTCTCATCCGGAGACAATGCAACGGGCAGGTGCTCCCATCTGACTAAATCTTTGCTTACCGCATGCCCCCAATGCATCGGCCCCCACTGTAATCCATAGGGGTGATATTGATAGAATAGATGATATTCCCCCGCATAATAAACCATTCCGTTTGGGTCATTCATCCAGTTTGCTTCAGGGGTGAAATGGTACGCCGGCCGATGCTCTTCATTATAGTAGCTTGAGTCGGCTGCATAAACAGGAAGGGCCGCAGAAAGTAGCAGCATCAACATGATTCCAATTTGCATGAGTTTTTTCTCCACTTTCAAACTTCTCTCCTCTCCTTATACTTTCATCTTTCCGACGCCGCTTTCTGCTGCCGCTAAACTGCTATGATTGTTAAAATCGCTGTCTGCAGCCAAGGTTCTGTCGTTGATTGGCCGCACAGCATATTTCATTTCACGGTAAATTTTTTGCCCTGCCGGAAGGGCCTGACTGTCTCGGTTTGCACTTTGCTTAATTTTCAATCTCGCCTAAAACAGCTTATTTCAGAAATCCGGCCCAATAGCCAAGAATTCCGATGATGAAGATGCCGAATATAATGAGAAGAGGATTCACTCCTTTGCGCAGCATCCACGCCACGAGCAAGGTCAACCCTAAAGGCAGTGCACCCGGCATGATGCTGTCTAAAACATTCTGCACGGTCTGAACATCAACTTTGCCGGATTCATCCTTAATTCTTGAAACAACGATTGGAATGTTGATGGTGGTCCATTTTGAGACCAGAGCCCCCATCACAAACAGCCCGAGTATGGAAGCGCCTTCCGTCAGTTTTTGAATGCGATTCCCAACCAAATCCTGCAAAATTTCCATTCCTTTAACATAGCCGTACTTTAAACCGTAATATTTCGTGCTTAATCTTACGGCGTTAATTAAGAAAAAGAATAGCAAAGGCCCGGCGATGTTTCCCCCTAAGGCAAGCGAGGCTCCTAAAGCGGCCAGTACCGGACGCAATGTCCCCCAAAAAATAGGATCGCCCACACCCGCTAACGGGCCCATTAAACCGATTTTCATCCCATTGATTGCTTTTGCATCAATTCCTTTATTGTTGGCCATTTGTTCTTCCATGGCGGCTGTCACACCGAATATGGGCGCTGTCAGCCACGGATGTGTATTAAACCATTCCAAGTGGCGCTTGAGTGCTTCGCTTCTTTTTGCTCCCGGACCGTACAGCTTTTTAATCGCCGGTATCATGACATAGCAATAGCCCATTGCCTGCACGCGCTCAAAGTTAAAAGATCCGAGCAAAAAATTTGAACGAATAAACATGCTGAAAATTTCTCTTTTCGTCAATCTTTTTTCTGTTTCCATCATTTCATCCCTCCTTAATGTTAGGCATCAAGATCATCATCATCATCATAGACGGCCATGTTGTTGTCCGCAGCTGCGGCGACTGCTCCCTGCGCCTGATTTTTTTGCATGACCTGCTGATATAAAAATGCCAGACAGAGTCCAAGGGCTCCGAATCCTACTAAGTTAAAGTCAGTAAATGCCGCCAATAAAAAGCCGATATAGAAGAATGGCTTCAAATAAGGAATGTTCATCATATTGATCACCATGGCATACCCGACGACAACGATAATTCCTCCTCCTACCTGCAAACCTTTTGTAATGACTTCCGGAATATTCCCCAAGAAAGCTTGAACGGCGCTGACACTGATCAATGCCACGATCAATGTAGGAATCATGACGCGCAGCGCCTGAAACGCCATGGCGGTGATATGCATGATTTCGATTCCTTTAAAATTGCCATCCTTTGCGTATTTGTCAGCGCGGTGAATTAAAAAGACCGTGATCGTGCGGACAAAAATGGTCAGCGCCTGCCCTGCAGCGGCCAAAGCGACAGCGACGGCAATGCCTTCGCCGATTCCCTGATCAGCCGTAATGACTAAAATGGTTGAAATAACAGAAGCGATGGCAGTATCAGGCGCCATCGCAAGGCCGACATTCATCCAGCCCAGCGCCATCAGCTCCAGCGTTCCGCCCAGAATGATTCCTGTCTTGAGATCCCCGAGCACCAAGCCGACCAAGGTGCAGGCAATCAGCGGGCGGTGCGTCTGCCCCTCATCCAGTACACTTCCTATGCCTGTAATGGCGGCGATGATCAACAACAAAATGATTTGTATTGTAGTCATCTTCTAATTCCCCCTTTATGAATTGATGACATTTCTTACAATCTGCATAAAGTCTTCACTGTTGTCTGAAGGAAGCTGCCGCAATTCCAGTTTTACGCCTTTTTCATACAATGCTTCAAACGCCTCGATATCTTTTTCTGTGACGCTTACCGATTTCGTAATTTGCCGGCGGTTATTCTCGAAGCGCATCCCTCCGACATTGACTGTATCGATGGGTACGCCTGCTTCAATAATTGATACAATATCGCCCGGTTTTTCAAATAAAAGCATCGCTGTTGTATCTTGGTAGCGGGGACTATGAAACGCTTTTGCCATCTTCGAAATAGAGACGGCGCTCGCTTTTACATTTGAAGGTGCAACCGAAAGGATCAGCGTTTTTCTCATTTCATCAGCGGCAATGTCATCTGAAACGATGATGATTCGATCAGCGGCATGAATTTTAATCCACCGTGTTAAAACTTGGCCGTGAATGAAGCGGTCATCAATTCTTGACAAAATAATTTTCATAATAATTCATCCTCTCTTTCTTGATCGGCGCTTTTTATGTTTTCTAAATGTTCGCTGCACACTTGGAAAGTTTGTTGACTCATGTTTTTCAATTGATTTAGCAATTCTTTAAGAGGCATATGTCCTCTCAGGCTTAAGGCTTCCAACAAAATCGGCAGGTTCACACCGGCGGCCATATCCATTCTTCGATCGCCGACGATGTACGGTGTGGCCGCGTTATATGGCGTCCCTCCAAAAATATCCACCAAAAAAAGCACTTCATGTTCTTCGGGAATGCCCTTCAGCGTCTGTTTATATTTTTCTTGCAATGTTTGGATGCCTTCCCCTTTTAAAAACGGCACCGCCATGAGGTTGTCTTCTTCGCCGAATATCATGCCCGAAGACTCTTTTAATGCTGTGGGAAAATGTCCATGACCACTAATAATGACTGAAATCATGATGTTTGCTCCTTTCCTTTTTCGTTCGCTTATTTATAATGCAAGTATCGTGCCAAGGTAGGAGTGTTAAGAATTTTTATTGAATCTTAAGTCGGTTATTTTTTCTTGACGAAACACATTCACATAAAAAAATAAACCTGTATTAAAATGGGGTTCCATTTAATACAGGTTCGCGGGAAAAAGCTGTATTTAAAACAGCCTGCTTTTGACTATGGCTGCAATTCTTCAGCAAAAATCGAAGCGATAAACATTTTTTCATCACGGCTTATGTTGAGTCCAAGTTTTTCTTCATAAGGTATTAATGTCTGCTCAGTCACGTGATAGACCTTTTCCAGTTCATCGGTAATTTCTTCTTCATCCGAAAAAGCGATCGGGTTCTGTTTAATCACCCTTTCAAAAGCAAAAGCCGTGTGCACGATGACTTTGATCATCACTGAATTGTTTAATATGATGCCTAATTCGTCCTGGATCGTTTGCAGCCACTCCAGTAAAATTTCTGTAATATGATACGGGTTCAAAAACACGAGATATTTTTTCAAACTATCCTCGCAAAGCTCCCGCACAATGATATTCGGGCTGGTTAATCCGCCGTTTATCGGAGCATGGCCTTTTGTGATCGCCTGTTGAATCATCTTTTCTCCTTCTCCTTCAATTAATACTTCCAAAGATACATGGGGAGCATCAATTTTTGGGTTTTTCGTTCCAACTGTGGCAACGATCTCATACTCTTGTTCGATCTTTTTTATGCTGTTTGCCAATTTAATCGATGAAACGGTCAAGATTTTAATTGGATCATCAGAAGCCTTGTTTACGATTGTTGTTAATATCTCTTCCAGCTTTTTGGCCGTTCCGCTGCCTGTCGTGCAAATGGAGACCAATGCCTTCTTTTTGCCGGATGCCGCCGGCTGTTTGTCCCATAATTCGATAAAATCCTTTTTAACTGAATCATAGATCGCATGCAGATTTAAATTCAAATAGTTCACCTTTCTCACGGCATCCAGCACCATTGATGTGGTAACATTGCTGATTGTTTTGATCTTTACGCCGGTTTTTTCCTCGAGTCTGCTTTCCAGCATCGCAAGCGATCCCATGTCGACAAGCATTAAAATGCCTTCCCCTTCGTCAACCTCCTGAATTTTAGCCGCCAGGCATTCGATGATTTCTGATGGGGAAACCGCAAGAGGCATATCGACTGCGACGATAGGGGTGCTGCCTAAAAGTTCAGTCGCCACTTCAACCAAGGAATTTGCCATGCTGTTGCCGTGCGCAGCGACTACAATCCCCACCCTTTTGTTTTCTTCCAATGATTTGATCGAATGAATCAGCATCGTTAAGTAGATGACTTCTATTTCCGGAATGACGACTCTGAAATATTCTTCAATCTTATCTTTAAAAATCAGTGCGACCTGATATTCTTTCACATGGGTATCGCGGATTTCGTCGGTCTCCTGTGTATTTAAAACATCGATTTGCTTTCCGCGCTTTAAAAATGAATCAATATGCATGCTTAAGAAGTAGATGAATTTACGGTCGAATTTGCAATTCAGCTCATGTTCGGCCACTTCTTTCAGCTCTTTCGTAATTTGAAGCACATCGTCTTCAACAAATTTCAGCAAGTTGTAGTTTTGAAACGTTCTTTGATTAAAAAAACTTCGAACATGCAAATGGATATCCGTCAAAATATACTGATTAATATCCTTTCTTGATAAGCCTTCTTTATTTAACATTTTGACTTTTTCCTCTATCAAATGATACAAATTAAACGAAAGGTCTTCATCAATCTTCGTTGTTTCATCCTCCACAATCGGCGATATGATGGTTGTAATGTTGACGTATTCAGAAATCATTTTGCTTCTTTCAATATTTTTGCTGCTTGAAATCCAGTCTTGCTTGATGTCCTCCGGCAGATCCCGGACGGTCAGTTCCACAATATCATCCCTGTCCAGATTATTTAAAAAACCGTGTGCACAAACCAGCTGTACATTCGATTTCAGCTGGCCCACATTTCCAAATTTCGCAGAATGAATCAGCGCGTTGTAGACATCAATGTGGACGCTTAAATTTTTCTTGATCCGCTCCGCTTCTTTCCCCAGTAAAAACGTCGTCAGCTCGACTCTTTCTTGCAGAGAGCGTTCTTCAAGCGAAGGAATATGTATCGTCATCGGAATTCTTCGCAAAAACGTTTTTAATAAGGAAGAACTTGGGTTTTCTGTAGTCGCGCATACGAACAATACCTTTGATGTCCTTTTATGCTCTGTTTCTCCAAGCCGGTTATAAGTGCCGCTGTCAATAAAATAAAACAGCATTTCCTGTCCTTCCGGAGGGAGGCGGTGTATTTCATCCATGAAAAGGATGCCTCCGTCGGCCTGTTCGACTAAGCCGACTTTATCGTCGCCCGCTCCGGTAAAACTCCCTTTTTTATGTCCAAATAATTGAGAGAGCAGCAATTGGGGATTGTTATAGTAGTCTGCACAATTAAATGTAATAAATGGAGCGCCCGGCTTCAAAATTTCAGAATAAATGGCGAACTGATAAATCCGGTTGGCAAAAAGCGATTTACCGGAACCCGTCGGCCCTAAAAGCAGCATATGGAGACCGTGCGGAGGATAAAAAACAGCTGCTTTTGCTTGGGAGATCGCTTTCTTTAAGCTGCCTTTTGCCCCGATCATGAGTTCCAGAGGATTCGTAGAAATGTCTTGGCGCATCCTTTTTGGATGACCGGAATGCTGCTTCAGCTCTTCCACTTCCATATCGTCTGTATTCCATTTGCAGCCGAACGTTTTTTCCACTGTTTCAACCGGGACATAGCGAACAGGGAACGTTTTAACCTTGATGACCTTTTTGGATCGAACGAGGTTGTTCAATTCAAAGCTGACATTGGAGCGCTCCATTTGCAATTGTTGAGCAATTTCCTTTGCTGAATTTCCTTGCACCTTTAAAAGCTGATTTATAGTAGATTCACGAAAATTATCCAGTAGCTGATGGTATATTTTATCGATTCTTTTCATGTATATCATCCTTTTTTAGTGTTGGAAAAGCTGGTTTGGCATCAAGACCGGACATCCGTTTCCATTGCCGATTCGATTTCCAGGCCTTTGCTTCCTGGTTAGGATTGACATGTCCCTGCCCTGTTTTTTAAAAATTCAGAATTTATTTATTTTCATTTGGTCAGTCGTTCTATCAAAGACCATTGACGAATTTTAAGTCTGCGCCTTCCTCATGAAAATGACCCCAATCGGCCGCATCGAGAAAGGCCTTTTACAGATTGACAAACTTCTCTCTTATGATTTTGTATTCATCTTAGCGATCTATAATCACTGTAACTAGTGTTTTTGCTTCATATATTTTCATAGCTCCCCCCTCCCAAAGTAATAACTTGTCAACAGTTTACCATCCTCCGAGAATGCATTGGTGAAAAATCCCGATATCGATGAAAATGAAACTTATAGAATAGGTCTAAAAACCCAATCAATGACAGCCTCGCATCATCTTCCTGATGTCTGGAAATAAATTGCCCTCTGGCGGAGTGTTTCACTTCAAACTTACAGACTATCATCAGGAACTCAGCAATTTATATTCGAATATGAGAAAGCAGCGGGACAGGAAGAGACGAATTCAGTACATTTGATTGGATGATGGAAGGAATGCTGGATAAAGCTAAAAAAGAAAGCCGTCAAACGGATTTGTCATGGAGTATTTCTGCAGGAAAGTTGAAGAAATAATGAAGAAGGCCCTCAATATTTGAGAGCCTTGAACAGCTTTGTCTACGGATCGTAGTACATAACGGAAATATTCTGAACCTTTCCGCTACTTTCCTCTATGCTTAGCTTTAGCCTTTTGTTTTCTCAAAAGGTGTTTTTGTTCTTTTTCTGCCTCCCGCTGCTGTTTATTCAAGCGCTTTTTCTTTTCTTTAGTTGCTTCAAGGTCCTGTTTCATTGCTATTCTGAGCTTTGGTAGATATCGGGGCATTTTTCATTTCTTTAGAAACTTGGCGCTGCAATCTTTTTGGATTTATCTTCCCTTTAGCTTCAGCTTCTATACGAATTCCTTCTTGTTCAGAACGGGAGACGATCTGGAAGAGCTGATGATGGACAAAATCCAGTACTTCCACATCTTTCGGCTCCTTGCCGAACATATGGCGAAATGCCCTGAGCCTGCCTTCTTGCACAACTTCAATGATCCCTACATAGAACTGGCCGTCATAATAAATCGTTAATTTCATAACGATTCCCTCCTCATCAAAAATAACCGAAGAATGATGGACATCCCGAGGAGGGGAAGGTTACTGACATGATAAAATGCATCCGGACTACCAACCGAATCGTGTTTTTTCATTCTCCAATATCAATTTAGCAAACTTTGCAATCAAATGAAAGGGGGTTTTGGTTGGCGCACTTGCAGAGTAAAATATAGACTGATAACCAGAGGAGGGAAACAATGGATAAAACAAGAATGAGCTTATTGGTGCTCTTGACTCTATTGATCAGTTCGATTTCGATGGGAATATTCGCTTTCAATTTTTTCAGCGCAGATGACATCGGATTCGCCATAATGTTTACGGTTTTATGCGTCTTTCTGCTTTCTGCGGCTATTTACGGATTCATGAGGGACCGCTCAAAATCATGACCTCATCCCCAAAATGAAGTGTCCGCTTGATCAAAATAGACCGATTTTAGAACAGTCTCAAAGTTAAAATAAATATCCCAGACATCCAGGTCAATGCGTCAAGAACGGTGCAGCTGATATGAAGGCGGAGTTTCATCATCAGGTATTTGAAAAACGCCTTGCTGTTCAAAACAGAAAAAGGCTGTGGGTTGCCCGACACCCTTTTCATTTGCGGTCATTTCCGGTGAATGTAAATGTCTCTTTCAAGGCTCTCCCTTCGCTCCCCTTTTCTGTCCAAATGATGTCCACTTCTAATTCAGTCGCTTTTTCGGCCAACAGTATATTGTTGTAGCGGACAGGCAGTCCCTTATTCAAGCTTTTTGCTAAAGAAATCGCCTCTTCATTATCGTCGCTTTGATGACGCTTGCCGAAAAGTGAAAACTTAGTTGCAGAATGCGGATGATTTCTAAATAAATGAATTTCAGCAGCGGCTGCATCACCACCGATTTTCTTAACCTCGACAGAATACGTTTGATATTTGCCTTTCTCAGGTTTGGCCAATCCCTTCTCTTCCTTAGCCTTGCTAATCGCAACCGCCCATTGGTTTGTGGCTTGTTTGACAGGCAGTTCTTTAAAGGTCAGAGCTTTTGTTTCCGCAGCTTGTGCGAAAAAGCCCGCAAAACATAATGTACATATTGTAAACAGGATTTTTTTCATCATGGCAGAACCTCCAGCATTATATTTTTCAATATGTTATCCCCGTTTATATGAACTATGCATGCAGCAGAATGAGCCCCGAATCGATATCTTCCGGCTCATTTATTGAACAAATAATCATTTTTCGAGTTTAGAAATCGCATTCTCCTTTTCCAAAGGTCTGTAAACCGGAAGCTTTAAATCAGGTGCATCGTATATTTTGCTCCATATACATCATACAGGCCAAGGGGTGTCGACCGCGATTGATGCGGTATGGGTATGTTTATAGACGCTTTCAAAGAGGGAAAGAAACAAGAGATGGGAGGGGAAAGAAGCTGTGTCAAAAGAAGCAAATGAGCTAAAGGAGAAAATCAATCGATACGAACAGTTTTTCAAAAAAAGATATAAGGTACTTTATACATTGAACGATTTTATCATTGGCGTTTTATTTTTTGTCGGAAGCTTTTTCTTCTTTTTTGATCAATTAGAGCCGGCGGGAATTTGGCTGTTTGCGATCGGAAGCCTTCAGCTCTTAATCAGGCCGACGATCCGTTTGATTCATGATGTTCATTACAGAAGGCACATTAAGCATCAATACAGGTATCAACCTCCAGCCGATTAGTTTTTATTATTGATTTTCCTTTTTGTGCTAAAATAGAGGTACTTTTTTGGGGAGGAATCTATGATGAAAAGATATTTACTCATGACAACCCGGACTGAAAATTTTAATGATACATATGTACCGGCTCATTATGATTTTTTAAATCGGCTAAAAGCGGAAAACCGCTTGGAGATGTACGGCCCTTTTAGCGATAAAACCGGCGGCGCCTATCTCGTCCGAGCTCATTCTTTTGAAGAAGCAAAAAAAATCGGAGAGTCTGATCCGCTCATTGAAAACGGCTCTTCCACCTTGGTTATTAAAGAATGGCTGACAAAATAAAGGCCTGGCTTTTTACAGTCGCTGCATAAGTGAAATAAGCCTTTCTCATTTGAGAAGGCTTATTTTTATTCCTCAAGGTAGATCCATTTAAGGATGCATCGTTTTAATTTCTCACAGATCACCACGACCAAGAACCACGTACTTCCTCTAGAGGGAATTTTCTCTCAAATATCCACATCTCATGATCTAATTAAAGAAATAGAAGCGGCAGCCGATGTTACATTCGGGTATTTAAGCTCTGAAATGATCGTTTTTCCAAAAAAACGGTTGAAAAAATGGGTAATTCATCCTATGATAATAGAAGTGTTCATTTGACTGGAGGTGTTGATCAAAAAGTTTTTTGCCCCTGTTTTTTAGTGTTTGTGCTTTGATAGCATCCCGCTCGGCTGATGATGTTTTAAAACGGCGGTGATCGTTCATCATTCTAAACAGCAGCCAACGGCTGAAGTTTAGGAATCAAGGATTACGTGGTATCAACATCTACATACAACCGATACGTTTATTTCATTTTTATCCTGATCAAGGTTATATGCAATTATAAACAAACATATTTTTAAGTGGATATGATGCTTGAGGCAAAGTACAGAGAGCGTTAAACAGTTCCGTTCCAAAGGGCAAAGCAATTGGCAGTGAAACATCACATTCAATATTGGCGGTTTTTTAGAAAAAATAAACCTGTATCCATTTCAGTACAGGCGAAACAGAGGAGTTTTTACATCATGAAAAGAACGACGGAATTTGTATTAGGTTTAATAGGCGGTATTTTCGGTTTTATCGGAGCTTTTATTGCATTGATGATCGGCGGCATCGATGCATCATTCAGTTCATCTGGAACAAGTCAAATCATTGGATTAGGCTGGGGAGCGGTATTCCTCTCCATTCTCGGCATTGTTGCCTCTGTCCTGGTGAAAAGCAAACCGAAGCTTGGCGGTATTTTACTCATTGTTTCTGCTGTCGGCGGATTTATTTGTATTTTTATGTTCTACATTTTACCGGGTGTCCTTCTGTTGATCGCGGGCATTATGGGATTGGTGAGAAAAGAGAAAACAACTTCTACAGCCGCATAATGAAGGAAAGAGGCCGGGTGAAAACCCGGCCTCTTTTTTTCATCAAACCAGCCATTCCTCACATGAGTCAGCCAGCCCCTGCAAATCATTCATAAAAACACCTGCATGGTAACCGTCACATACTGCATGGTGAACCTGCAGAGAAACGGGCAAAAATGTCTCTTTTCCGTCTGAAAAGAATTTCCCGTTTGTAATAATAGGAAGCAAATGACCGCTGCGGGCAAGGTTCAGATTGAAGCTTGTAAAGGGAACCCATGGAATGGAGGAAACGGAAAACACGTTGGCAGGAATGTTTTCCTTTGCCCATAGTCCTTTTTTGTCTCCAAATTGCTCCATGTCCTTCAGATAGTTATGATAAAAACGCGAAAATCGACTAGAATATTCCGTCCATACGGCAGAAAAGGTTTGATCCTCTTTATGAAAGATCGTATAACAAGGATTCATCTGATCCCAATAACCGAGCTGCCCTTTTTCATTAAATGAGGTTCTAAATTCAGCATAGGAATGAACAACCCTTGACACCATGTAGATAAAAGCAGGATAAAGCTTGATGTTCTTCTGACGCAGCACTTCCAGCAATACGGTTATATTGACGTTTGCCGTGATGCTGAAAGAGCATTTCCCTTCTTTCATGTAGTGTTCAAAATAAGGTTTTCTATTCCAGTGCTCCAGATTGATTGTTTGAAAGTTCATGTTTCATCCTCCTAAAATCATAAAATGTCTATTTTAGGAGGCAAATTTCTCTGACTTCAGCAACAGTCTCACCTCGTGTGCCTTTTCCTAAGTGTAACCCTTTAAAGATTCACAATCAATTATGGAAAGGCTTTTGAAGTGATCTCTTTTCTTTGTCATCTTGCGCTTCCATTCTTTGAACACACACATTTGGCTTTTTTCAGGTTATACTGACATACAGCGGGGTGATCGTATGAATAGCCAATCCGGCTTGACGCCTGAAAAGTGGCGGGCGATTGTTGGGAACGATTCAGCTTTTGACGGAACGTTTTTCTATGCGGTGAAAACAACGGGCATCTTTTGCCGGCCTTCCTGTAAATCGAGAGTTCCACAGATTGAAAATGTACGGATTTTCCCGGATGCACAGCAAGCTTTATCAGCAGGCTTTCGTCCTTGCAAGCGCTGTAAGCCGGACGGGCCGCTGCTTCCCAGTGAAGAGCTGGCGGTAAGAGCTGCACACATCATCAGCGAACATTTTCGTGAGCCGTTGACGCTCACAGCTTTAGCCGAGTTGTGCCATGTCAGTCCCTTTCACCTGCAGCGGACATTTAAACGAATCAAGGGTGTTTCTCCCATCGAATATATTTGGGAGAAAAGAATCTCCAAAGCGAGTGAGCTGCTCGTCTCTTCAGATGAAGCAATTGCAGAAATTGCTGCGAAAATAGGCATTCTGAATGCGGACTATTTTGCCGCGCTGTTTAAAAAGAAGACGGGACAAACGCCGACGGAGTACCGGCAAATAAAACAGGGGTGATAGCATATGTCCGAACAAATCATCTATTGGGGTCTGCATGAATGCGGACCGTGGAATCTCTATCTTGCGGCAACATCGCAAGGGCTTTGTTATACAGGTTCAGATCATTTTGAAAAGCTGGCCGCCTGGGCTCAAAAAAGATGTCCGTCCCATATTGTCATCCGCGATGATAAAAAGCTTGAGCCGTATGCCGATGAATTGACAGCGTATTTGAGAGGGCGGCGCAAGTATTTCAGTTTGCCTGTTGATCTTTACGGCACACCCTTTCAACTGTCCGTCTTACATGCCTTGCGCGAGATTCCTTATGGCAGAACAAGCTCATATACGGAAATCGCCGAGCATATCCAAAGACGGGGCGCTGTTCGGGCCGTGGGGGCGGCGATCGGCGCCAATCCAGTATTAATCGTGATCCCCTGTCATCGGGTCATCGGAAAAAACGGTAAATTAACGGGATACCGGGGCGGCTTAGAGATGAAACAGCATCTGCTCAGACTGGAAGGCAGCGGTACCGGGGAATGCGGAGCTTAGCCTAAAACAAACACCGTTCGAAACTTCGAACGGTGTCTCATTTTAAAAATCAAAGTTGTCAGGATCAGGGCCGATACGGGTGTTTTCATTCAATCCGGCAATTTAAATCATTTCCTCGGCCGTCAGTTCAAAGCCGAATATATCGGCGTTTTCCGCAATCCGCTGCGCTTTTGTCGATTTTGGAATTGTGATGACGCCGTTTTGCAAGTCCCAGCGCAAAATGACTTGGGCAGCGGTTTTGCCGTGCTTTTTGGCGATTTCCTTCAGAAGCGGATGATCGAGCAGCTGGTTCCTCCAAAAGTGGAATATGAACTCAGCGAATACGGATGGACGCTGCAGGGCATATTGGACTCGCTTTGCGCCTGGGGTGAAAAACATATTACAAAAGTATACGGAGATAAATTTGCTGTGTTGGAGGACAGTGTCCTGAATGATAAATTGAAGCAGGATCATGAATGAGGTTACGATCAAACAGCAGTTCGTCAAATGATTGGCAGATCGCTTTTTTAAAACAGCAAAGGGCTGGAGGTTTTTTATGGGAAAATTGTTTCTTTCCGGAGGCGGAGATGCAGATCAGACGCAAGCATTGGATCGGCGTTTTGCAGAAGAAATCGATCAAAATAAGCCTTTATTATATATTCCTATTGCCATGGATGCCTCACGATTTGACAGTTGCTTCGAGTGGATCAACAAAATGTTGAAGCCGCTGGGCATAGAAAACATTACAATGTGGACGAATGTTAGAAACAAGAGTATACAAGATTTAGATGCTTTTTCTGCTGTTTATATCGGAGGAGGAAACACATTCCATTTACTTAAAAGTTTGATGGATTGTCATGTTATCGATATTTTAAAAAGCTATGCAGAAAAAGACGGCATCATCTATGGCGGAAGCGCAGGCGCCATCATTTTGGGCAAAAACATCATGACGTGTTCCCATATGGATTGTAACAATGCTGGATTAAACCATTTCAGCGGATTAAAGCTGACAGAAGAATACTCGATTTGGTGCCACTACAAACAGGAACATGACACGTTAATTAAAAGATTTATGACAACCTTTCAAACTCCGGTGATTGCTTTGCCTGAAGAAACAGGAATTGCCGTCAACGGTCAAGAGATGCAGGTAATTGGAGTCAGGCCCGCCTATGTATTTAGTGATGTAAACAAATCCGTTGTCCATGAGAATCATTTTATATAAACAAGGGAAACCCTAATGTTTTAGCCCATGGAAAACTTGGCGAAATGAATACAATCTTTTAGTCCCCGCAGCCGATTGGGTAAATTTACGGAAGTTGATTTTATGCGATTTTGAAATGGAAAATATCCAAGCTCTTCTTCATCAAAACTTAGGTTCTATTAAACTAAAAAAAGCCCTGGCAAGAGGGCTTTTTTAAACGGTCTTTGACGAGCAGCACCGTATGATACAGCGCTAAACTTCCTTCCCGCTCAGATCCTTTTCCGCTTCATAATGCCGGGCCAGCTCAACAATCATCGCGCCCATCCGCTCAAGTTCAGGAGCGAGCAGCCGCTTCACTCCTTCTTCTTTTAATGCCTCTGCCGTCACTTTTCCGACAGCAGCTGCCAACACATGATCCTGAAAGGATTGGACAATTTTTTCTCCATATCCTTTTTCCCTCGCGAACTTGAAAAGCGAGCGGACTTGAACGGCCGTTGTGAAGCAGACCGCATCAACTTCATGATTGAGCAGCTCCTCACACAATAAAGCGACGGTTTCTTGATCTGGCGCGACATGCTGATATGGAAGAAGCGGGAATACAGATGCGCCCTTCTCTTCCAAAAATGTCAGCAATGATGGTGCGTTTTCGCCGTGGAGCTGGACCATGACCCGTTTTCCGGCAAAATCATGGGATGCAAGCGATTCGATCAGCCCCTTCGTCGTGCCGTCTTCATCCGCCGCAATCGGTGTGATGCCAAGCTTCTTTAAAGCAGAAATGGTTTTGTATCCTCTTGATGCCGCTTTCGCCTGGCGGATCACCTTAAGAAAACGCTCGCCGATACCGAGTTTCTCGGCCAGGCTGACAAGTGTCTCCGTTCCGATGCCAGTCGTAAAAATCACCCAGTCGGCTCCTGTTTCAACAAAAGCCTGCAAATCAGGCCCGACTTTTTTGTCTGCCAAAAATACGGTTCCCTGGAGGGAGCGGACGACGGGGATTCCGCCTTGCTTTTTGATGAGTGTGCTCATTTCCTCAGTTTTTCGAGATGCGCCGATGGCAATTCGCTTGCCGTTCAATCCTTTTCCCACAGACAATCCCTCTTTCTGTATCGTTTTATTTCCACACAGGAGTTTACTAACATCTTCCAAATGAGATATGATTGAATTATCAAAAAATAACAGGAGGTTTTTTCATGTCAACTCATCCTCAATTTGAAACCAGAGCCGAGCATTTGACGAAACATGCCCGTTTTTTCGAGTATACCACTGCCTCTGACCCGATTGGAAGCGGAATAATCAGTCAGGTGCCTGTAAAGGAATTCGGTCCTGAATTATACCAGTCCGGCGAAACGAGGATCATCCCATTGGACATCTCCAAGGAGCTCAAAACAGATTATCCTGCGTCAAGCCCTTCCCTCCTCGCCCATTTCCTCAAGATTCGTTCGGGTGAGACGGTCAATACTGAACCCCATGCGACAAGCGAATTATATTACATCATTGGAGGTGCGGGGAGGACTGAAGTGAACGGAGAAGCGATTGACTGGAAAGAAGGAGATTTTTTAACCTTGCCGGCAGGCTCAAGCAGCCGGCATACCGCAACAGAAGATGCGGCAATCTATTATATTACCGATTCACCGCTCCTTCATTATTTAGGAGTGAGACCTGCAGAAGCACGCTTCAAACCAACGCTCTACACCGCTGAACAGGCAAAAGCCAAATTAGCTGAAGCGGCCGATTCCCCTGACGCCCATTTACGAAACCGGATTTCCGTTCTATTAAACAACGATACATTCGATCAAACGTTGACGATCACCCATGTTTTATGGGCGATGTTCGGGATCGTTCCGCCCGGCTCCAATCAAGCGCCTCATAGCCATAAATCGGTGGCTCTTGACTTTGTCGCCTATGCCGCTCCCGGTACGTACACACTGGTCGGAACCCAAATCGATCCTGTCACAAAGGAAATCATTGACCCCATAAGAGTGGACTGGGTGACCGGAAAAGCCTTTATAACTCCGCCTGGGCTGTGGCATTCTCATCATAATGAATCAGATGAACCGGCATACATTATTCCGATTCAAGATGCAGGCCTGCAAACCTACCTTCGCACATTGGATATTCAATTTCAGCATTACGGGGGAAAAAGATGAGGAAAGGTTGCAGCGGGAAGCCAGCGTGTGAGATGCTGATTTCCCGCTGTTTTTCAAGCTACTTTTCAGCCTGCTTTTTTTGCTTCACGATCATGTCCGCAATTTCTTCGGCCTGTGCTCGAACGGCGTTTGGATCATAGGGCCAGAACCTGTCAGGGTCAAGGAAAAATACCCGGCCTTTTTTCACTGCGTCAAGCGACTTCCAGACTGGATTGTCCTGATCAAGGGTGCCGTTGTAGGATTCATCGACAAATATGTAGTCTCCGGCATATTTCGGGAGGACTTCGAAGGAAATGACCTTGTATCCGTCTGCCGCCTCAATGGCATCTTTTTTGACCGAATCAGGCGGTGTCAGCCCGAGCTGTCTATAGATGGCTTCTCCTCCCCGATACCCGTAAGCGCCATAGACATACAGCGATTTTGCATAGGCGCCGATTAAAGAAAATGTCTCATCTTGAACAGCTGCGTTTTTGATTTTCGCACGGGCTGCTTCCATTTTTTGATTGAATGTTTTCGTCCACTCTTCAGCTTCTTTTTCTTTGCCGAGCAGTTCGCCGAATGTTTTCATTTCTTCGCGGGCATCTTTAAATGTGCCGAACGGATAGACGACGGTCGGAGCGATTTTTGACAGTTTTTCATAGACTTTTGAATCGTTGTTCATCGACACGATCAAATCGGGTTTAAGCTCAAGAATTTTTTCCACAGACACGGAAACACCGTCTTTTGCTCCGATATTTTTAACACCGGATACTTGATCTTTAATATAGGGGCTTTTAAGGTATTTTCCCGTTTCTCCAAGCGGCTTGATTCCAAATGCCAGCACTGTTGCCGCATACCCTATCGTAACGACCCGCTTCGGTTTCGCGGGTACTGTAATATCCCCGTTGACCGTTTCCACCACTCTTTTTTCTTCCGCGTTTTTCCCTGAGGCTTCTGTTTGAGTCTTGCTTTGGCATGCTGAAAGAAAAACGGCAAAAGCGAGCAAAAGAGCAAATACAGCAAAATCATACTTCCGATACATAACAAACCTCCCATTGATAACGATTATCATTATCAATATACACGATATTCATTTCAATGGGAAGTTTTTATTTTACCGCTGACTGCTCAGGCCTTCTGCTTCCGCCGGTAATATTCGATAACAAACTGTTTAAAGTTGGAAGCCGCAGGCGATAAATATTGGTCTTTTAAGACGGCGAGGGCTATCGTCCGTTCGCATTTGTAATCCGATACGCGGCAAAATGCGACAGGAGAATGGACATGCTCCGCCGTTTTCGGCAAAATTGCGGCCCCGAGTCCCGCTGATACAAGCCCCAAAATCGTCGAAACCTCTTCCCCTTCAAACGCAAGTTTCGGATTGATATTCAAGTCCCGGCACATTTGATCAAAAACATAGCGAAGCCCATATCCGGGCTTAAAACCGACAAAATCTTCATCCGCTATTGTTTTGATCGCGATTTCTTTCCGGCCTGCGAGCTGATGATCGGCGGGCAGCACCAAATAAAGCGGTTCTTTATCCAAGACCGTCCAATCAAGCAGTTCGTTCGGCAGCGGCGGAGAACTCAGGCACATATCGGCTTCTCCCGTCTCCACCATGTGCTGAAGCGGTTCATTCGCAGCCTGATAAAGTCGGAAAGCAACCTGCGGATACTGCTGTTTAAATTCGGCTATGATCTGCGGCATCAGCCGCGATCCGAGCGTATGCAAAAAAGACACGGAAATGTCGCCGCAATCGGGGTCTGCACTTTGTCTGACCCGCTGAACACCTTCATCAAGTGCAAGGCGCGCTTGCTTTGCTTTGATGAGAAACAACTCGCCATACTTTGTCAGCCGGACAGATTTCGTTTTTCTCATCAATAAAGGAACGCCCAGTTCTTCCTCAAGTTTCTTGATGGATCGACTCAAGGCCGGCTGGGAAATGTTTTGTTCCAATGCGGCTTTTGTAAAATGCCGATGTTTGCTTACGGCAATAAAATTGTCGATTTGATAGAGCTCCACTGTCCCACCCCTTCTTTCATAACTGAAACGCATGATAATCATAATTATTATAAATTAGACACATTACAATTGAAAGCGTAGGATGGATCATAGATCAGCACTGACGAAAAGAGGGACCACCATGAAATACATTCAGCCGCATACGAAGGATTATCAAAAAGCAAGTATTGCTTTATTTATCAGCGGTTTTGTCACTTTTGCGACGTTGTATACTACACAGCCTCTGATGCCGATGTTTGCTGAGGAATTCGGCATATCAGCGGCGGCGGCAAGCTTAACATTATCCATTTCAACGGGCATATTGGCATTTGCATTACTTACAGCGGCAGCATTGTCGGACGGATTCGGCAGAAAAAATATCATGACCTTTTCGCTTTTTGCAACGTCCATTCTCGGCCTCTTGACAGCGTTTAGTCCAAGCTTTGCCGCACTGCTTGTGATGAGAGGTCTGCTCGGCTTTGTTCTGGCAGGGGTGCCGGCCATTGCGATGACTTATGTCGGTGAAGAATTTGATCCGAAAGGGCTCGGCAAAATGATGGGGCTGTACATTAGCGGCACTAGCCTGGGAGGCATGAGCGGGAGGCTTTTAACCGGCCTTTTGACAGACCTATTCGGTTGGAGGGAAGCGCTCGGAATCATCGGTGCGCTATCTCTGTTATTAAGCTGTTTGTTTTGGCTATTGCTCCCTCGGCCCCGGCGCTTTGTGAAAAAACAAACCAATGTGAAAAAGATGTGCCTCGCCTATGCTGCGGTTTTCGCAAATAAACGGCTTCTGCTGATGATTTCTCTTGGTTTTTTATTGATGGGCAGTTTTGTGACGCTGTTTAATTACATCGGGTTTCAATTGATGGAGCCGCCGTATCAATTGTCACATACGGTCATCGGGCTGATCTTTATCGTTTATTTGGCGGGTACGTTCAGTTCTGTCTATATGGGAAAGAAAGCCGACAGCTTAGGAAGCTCATTTATGTTGAAAATGGCCATCGGCATTATGGCCGGAGGCGCCTTGCTTACACTACTTCCCCAGCTCCTGCTGAAAATAGCCGGTATCGCTGTTTTCACCTTCGGATTTTTCGGAGCGCATTCGATCGCCAGCTTCTGGGTTGGCCAATCGGCAAATGAACAGCGCGTTCAAGCCTCTTCTCTTTATTTGCTCAGCTATTATCTCGGCTCCAGTCTGGCCGGTTCATTCGGAGGGTTTTTTTGGACTCATTTTAAATGGACGGGAATCATCGCTTTCATTATGGGATTGCTTTTTCTTGCTTATCCGGTTATTCTCTTTGCCGGAACAGAACAATCCAAAAATATTTCGAACCGACATAAAAGCCAGACTCCAAGCTAAACTTTCTTCAAAATATGCCGATACATAAATCAAAGCCTGCATGGCAATTCCTTCTGAAGATCAGCCGTTTTTAGAAAGTTTGAATGCAGCCGGTCATGTTGGCTTTTTTCCTTATACCTCTCAATTTGAATCATAAGGGAAGGCTGCCGCTTCAAACATGTTTAACCTTATCAAAAAGAGACATCCTGATTTCAGAATGTCTCTTTTTTTCTGCTTCTTTCAGCATTATGCTCTTACAGTATGTTCTGCCCCGAAGGCTTTAAATACACCGCCTGAAACATCGCCTCCATCCCAGACGTCTTTTGCGTAGCGTCCTTCTTCCTGCAGGGCGGAGATCCAGTTTTGTGCTTCCTCTTGACTTGCCTGATATACATGTTCGTATGCCTCACAAAGCGTTTGTTCAACGGCAGGAGCCATGCGGCTGCCGTCCCCGCAAACGTACAGGCGGGCGCCGTTATCCAGTAGGTGAATCAACCTTTCGCTGTCCACTTTCATCAGGTCTTGGACATATGTTTTCGGCCGGCCTTCAAGACGTGAAAATGCTGTGTGCAAATGGACGAGTCCGTCTTGTGCTGCCTTTTCTAACTCCCTCTGATAGAGATAATCCTGTTCAGGATGGCGGCAGCCAAAATACAAGTGTGCTTCTCCAAGGTTTATGCCGGCATTTTGTTGAATACGGCGGGCCTGAAGGAAGCCTCGGTAAGGCGCGATCCCCGTCCCCGGACCGACCATGATGATTGGTGTTTCAGGGTCAGCGGGCAGCCGGAATCCCGACTGAGGCGAGCGGATAAAGCATGCGATGCTGTCTCCGGGGGAAAGCCCTGCCAAATAGTTTGAGGCGACCCCGCTGTACTGCCCGCGTCCGCTTAGCGCCGGACCGCTTACAACGGCAACGGTGATGCTTGTTTGCCGCTCATTTTGCAAAGGCGAGCTTGAAATGGAATAATATCTTGGTTTGAGTGAAGGAAGAAGTGCTAAAAAGCGAGCAAACGGCAGTTCACAAGCCGGATACTGCTCAAGCAAATCAAGCATCGACACACGCTTCTTCAAAACCCGCTCCTTATAGACTCCGGCTTCCAATAGTTCTTCCAGCTCCCGTTTATGCGGTGGACAGACTGTATGTGCAGCCAATTCACGAAGCTGCGCTCTTGTGGCCGGTTCCTGCAGCTCCAAACTGTTTTGAAAGAGATCTTTTATATCGACTGGACGGCCTTGCGGCAAATGGGCGGTGTGATGCTCTCCTGTGATCAGCACTTGTTCATTTCCGCTTAATCCAAATCGGCTGAAGACCCGCTCGATCAACTCCATACTGTTTTGCGGCAGCACTCCGAGATGATCCCCTTCCAGAAATGAGATGCCTTCAGGCAATGATATTTCAAGATGTCTTGTGCTTCTCCCGCTGTCTTCGTACTGTAGCTCACGGTTTGCTGATATTTGCGCTGTAAATGCCTGATACGCTTTAGCGAGCGGCGAAGCAGCAGGTGTGCTGACAAACTCGACGGACAGTTCTTGTCTGTCTGCCTCTTGGTGAATAAGTTCTGCTAAAGAAAAGGCTTTTCTTAAAACTGGCCAAAGATCATTTTGCCAGGCTTCGAACTGTCCTTCAAAATCATCGCCCGCATCCCCTTCACCAAGCTTTAGCAGCCGATGTGCGCCTTTCTTTTCCAATTCGCTGTCAATCAGGCGGGGAATCCGTTGATAAGTGCTGGCCCAGCTGCGGTTTCCGCATCCGAACACAGCATATTTGACGCCTGACAAATCTTCTTCATGACCGTGCTCAAGCCAATCCATAAAATCTTTAGCATTATCAGGCGGATTTCCGTTATAAGAAGCCGTTACGATGATCACCGCCCCCTCTTTTGGAATCCTTCCTTGATATTGGTCAAGCTCTGCCGTCTCACACTTATAGCCTTGCAAACGCGCCTGATCGGCAAGCTCTTTTGCAATCCCTTCGGCCGTCCCAAGGTTTGATCCATACAGTACAAGAAACGGAATGCCGTGCGTGTTTTCCCCCGCTGGTTTAGTCTGCGGTTCTTCCTGCGGGTCTTTTTGTTCTGCTGTCTGTGCAGGGAATGTCATCAGCATTTGTTTTTTTCTCGGTTTCACTCGTATGGTGAATCCTTCAGGCTTCAAGGTGAGTGATTCTTTTACCGCTAAATGATAATTCGTATGATCTTCCAGTTCAAAATGCTGAAGGATCATGCCAAGCACCAATGTCGCTTCATGAAGGGCAAACTGCATCCCGATGCAGGCCCGCTGCCCATTGCCGAACGGTTTGTACGCATGCTGCGGAATACTGTCCATCTGTTCAAACCGCTCCGGCCGGAACGCTTCTGCATCTTCTCCCCAAACGCTTTGATCCCTGTGCAGTTTTGGAATCAATACCGTTATGCCTTGCCCTTTTGGTATCAAATATTTTCCGCCGATCACCGTTTCCTCCTTTGCGTACAAAGAAAAGGCGGGAGCTGTCGGCCAAAGCCTTATCGATTCATTCAAAATCATGCGGATGTATTTCAGCTGCTGCACTTGTTTATACGACGGAACAGGTTCGGTCAGCACACGGTCTGCTTCTTCATATGCCTTTTGGAGCTTATCCGGATGCTTGAGGAGCAAATAAAGTGCAAATGATAATAAACCGCTGGTCGTCTCGTGCCCCGCAATCAAAAATGTAATGATTTGATAACGGATATTTTCGTCATCAAGCTTTTCACCCGTCTCAGGATCCTTCGCATGAAGCATGAGGGACAGCAGATCATTGCCGCTCTGGCCGCCGGCTTGTTTTCGTTCGGCGATGATCCGGTCAACAAGGGAAAACATCGATTCAACGTCCCGGTTAAACTGGCGTCTCGTTTTGACCATCAGCTTATCCTGCAATTCAAAGCGCTTTGTCTGTCTCATCGCTTCGTTCAATCCGCGTACCATGCTTTCAATGAACGGATGCTGCCCTTCGCGGTAAAAGCTGTTAAAGCGGTAGTTGAACCCGCATAAGCCGATCGTATCCAGCGTCAGCCGCGTCATATCCTCCGGCACATCGATACTTTCATTTTGATTCAGCCGGGACCACTTTTGAATGAGCTGAACCGCAATATCCTGCATCATAGAATGGTATCCCTTCATGGCTTTCTGGCTGAAGCTCGGCAGAAGAATATTGTGGGCTTTCCGCCAGTTCGGCTCATCCGTCCAGCTTGTGAACAGCCCGTCTCCGCTGAATTCGCGAACTTTTAAAAGGCCTTTCCCCATGTTTTTATCAAATCTGGTTTCGTCACAGACCTCTGAAACCAGTTCATGGCTTGAAACAAAGATACCGATCCCATCAGCAAATTGGAATTGAAATATCGGTCCCATCTCGTCTGCGATTTTCCAAAGGGACTGAGAGACCTTGGTTTTGTCGATCAAAGGAAGATTGCCAAGCGGTCCATATGTTTTAGGGATTGGAATTGAACTTAACTTCTTCATGAAAATCATCCTTTCTATTTTTGAAAAAATAGCTTTCACCCGCGATGTTTGATAGCATGCCAAGAACACGCTTCAATCTCTTTCATCAGTCCGGAAGGGTCTTCGATTTCTCCGGCTCTCACCAGCTTTTGAATGTGGACAAAAGAGCCGAACACCATCGCGGACAAGATATGGGAAGGCAGCGAACGAATGATGCCCCTCTCTTTGCCTTTTTCAAAAAATAAATAGATAAAATCCAAAAGGTCATTCAGTACAGCCCGGCTTGTTTCATTCAGATAATGTGAGGTTTTATCAATTTCCAAAAAATAAAGCGCGTGAATATTTTCCTGCGAAAACTTGTACAGGCAGCGGAAAATATGCTGAAACTGCTCATGTATGCCTGCTGAATACTCCGGGTAGCCTTCCTCTATCTTTTCTTTAAAATGCTTCACACTGTCTTGAAACAGAATATTCACAAGCCCTTCCTTGCTGTCAAAGTATCGGTAAATCGTGCCTGCTCCAACGTCCGCCTTCTCGGCAATCATCGGAATGGTTGTAGCATCAAAGCCCCTGTCTGCGAAAAGAACGAGCGAAGCCTCAATGATCTTCTGATATTTACTTTCTTGTTCCACGTAAATTCGCCCCCCGCAGTTCGGAATGAATGTTCATTCCGCAAATTTCTTTATATTCCCTTTTGACAGATCATTCGAAAATTCCTTTTTTAATATAAAAATTTTTAAATAAAAATCAAAATGAGGATGATAGACCCATTTTCCAGCATGTGCTAAAATACACATTTAAAAAGCGAACAGAACCATTCCGCTCTGTTCACTTGATGGTATTCTTATATATTAATTTTCATACCTGATTTGTTCTGTCAAATCTATCAAGCCGAGCATAAGCTTGGATTCCAGCGAAAAAAAGATGACAAAATCCTTAAACCGTTATAGGATTTTGTCAACAATCTGAAACGTCTTATTTTGAGAGAATTTTTTTATTTTACCGCCGTTATGCAGCAATCATTTTTTCGCATATGTACGGTGATTTCCCTGAAATGACTTTCTTCAAGCTGCCGCTTGATCTGCTCTTCAGTGTATAAAGCAAAGTCCTTTGTTTTTTTCGATTTTTTCATTTGATCCTTTAGGTGGATAGAGAGATAAAGAGTGCCGTCAAGCTGCAAAACCCTGTAAATTTCTTTTAAAGCTTGCTGAACATCCGTCCAAAAATAAATCGTATGGACTGAGAATACTTTATGAAAGGAACGATCATCAAAAGGAATGTTTTCGGCATAGCCGAGCTTCAATTCCGCTTTCCCTTCCTCTCTTATATTCCGGGTGCGGCGCAAACTTTGCTTGACCATGCTTTTGGAGGAATCGATTCCACAAGCTTTGCCGCTTTCAAGCTGTTCAGCTATCCGGCACAGAGCCGCACCGCTTCCCGTTCCGATTTCAAGGATGCGTTCATGCGGGCGGACATCCAATAAATGAATGGTCCATTCATTTATATCATGGTTTCCGGTTTCCATATAAGAAGCGACCCATTTTGCTAAAATGCCTCTCGGACTCCGCAATTGTTTTCCAAGCCATTGTTCAAACACGTCAAAACACCTGCTTTAATTCTTTTTAGCCCGATTTTAGGTGTGGACAAACCAGAGGACAAAACGGGCCTTACTCCAATCACATCGGCAAATTAACCGAATATTAAAAGCAATCGCAAAAATGAACTGATTCTTTTCCTGCATTCCATAACTAGACGGCTTCTTCATTGAAAATGTTTCGCCCTTAAAAAAACAAATCAAATCCCATGGTACAAAAAAGGCGTTGATGAAATGGTCTATCCGCCCTTTCAACCTTTCATATAAATGCATAGGATGTATGGAACTTTCACTAAAAGGTGGTGCTATTCATGGGCTTTGGTTATGGCGGTTTCGGCCGCTGCTGCGGCTACGGCGGAGCCGGCTATGGCGGTTATGGCTACGGCGGCGGCTATGGCGGCGGCTATGGCGGCGGCTTTGCGCTTATCGTGGTTCTGTTCATTCTTTTGATTATTATTGGCGCTTGCTATGTCTGCTAAATCAACAGTGGGGGGCGTTTTCGCCTCCCTTTATTTATATTGGCGCAAGCTAAAAAGAGAAAACTTCGAGTGTCCCTCACCTTTTCTATTTCACAAGCTTCATTCTATATATAGTGAACTTAAAATGTAAAAAAGGCTGTCGAGAAATTCTCGACAGCCTTTTTTTGCTCCTTCTTAATAGTACCAATAAGGCGGCCAATAGCCGAATTGGCGCGCTCTTTCCATTCTTAGACGGCGATACGGATTCCCGTAGCCGTGTTTAAAAGAATGGGGCATTGATGTATAACCGTGGCCGATAAAAGGCATTCTGCCGTTTTTCTGCATGTTTATCACCTGCATTCATCTATTGCATTCTTCATCCATATTATGCAGCCCCATAACCATGCGGAACTTGGGCAGCCCACGCTAAACCTGGTCCTTCTCCTGTGTGTAATGTGCCAGCAGTTCCTTTCTTTGCATCATGATCATCTCCTCCTTTTTTTATTTTTTTGCCGCCGCCATTAGCGCTGGCTGTTCATATAAAGATATTTTAACTGCAAGTCTCTCATTTCATTGTACATTTGTTCAATTTCGTGTTCTCGCTCGTACTCTTCCGGACTTTTAAATTTTTTTTGAATGGTCAATGTTAAGAAGAATAAATTAATCGTCATGTCGCTCACCTCCTTTCAAGTTCGCTTCTAATAAATAAACCCGCAGATCATCTGACAAACCTGCGGGCGCAAACAAAAACCGCCAGATAAAAACAAATCGTGTCTTTATCTTGCGGGAGGAGCAGCGTAATTGTTTTGACTTCCTAACGTTTCACTGTGCTGATAAAGCATCGGTTAAGGAAGGGCACAATTTCTCCCACAGGTTGAATGTAACATGGTATTCACAACGTCTAGTGTATGTAGTCATTAGGGTTTTCATGTTCATCAACCTCCTCTGCTTTTTGTTTACTTTGTAAGTATATCCATCAAATTCCTGTTTGTAAACCGTTTTTTCAAAAAATAGACGCTTTAAAAAAAGCAGAGAACTCTCCCGGAGTTTCTCTGCCTATGATTCTTCCATTTCATCCAATTGTTTTTTATATTTAAGCGAGCGTTTCACACAAAAGAAAGCGCCTGCCAAAAAACCGCATGTTGCGAACATCATCATCGTTTTTTGGCCTGTTCCCAGTCCATGGTCAGGGATGATGGAACCGATATATAAAAATGCGCTCACACTGAGAAGTGTAAAAGCAAACTGCTTGTAGTCTTCCATTAAAGACTTGACTTTTTTCTGCTGCATATCATGATCACCTGCTCCGCTTCATTGTGGATATGAATCAGAATAACATAGTTTAACAGTTGACCAGACATGCAAATTCAGCCAATTTAAGAAAGCGGGGCCAGCGCTTGTTTTAAGTCATCCAATAAGTCATCAATATCTTCAATACCGACAGAAATGCGGATCAAGCCGTCGGTGATGCCCAGCTCCAGCCTGCGTTCACGCGGGATTGATGCGTGCGTCATCCGGGCCGGCACGGAGATCAGGCTTTCAACCGCACCAAGGCTTTCGGCAATGGTAAACAGCTTTAGCCTGCCTAAAACGATGTCCACATTCTCTTCTTTGCCGATATCAAAGGAGATCATTCCGCCGAATCCCGCGCTTTGGCGTTTGGCAAGCTCATGGCCGGGATGGGACGGCAAGCCTGGATAATATATCTTTTGGACAGCTTCATGACGTTCCAAAAACTCGGCGATTTTCCGGGCATTTTTCTCATGCGCTTCCATTCTCAAACCGAGTGTTTTCATTCCTCTCATCAAGAGCCATGAATCCTGCGGCCCCAAGATGCCGCCTGTCGAATTTTGAATAAAATGAAGCTCTTCCCCAAGCTCTTTCTCTGCCGTCACAACCAATCCGCCGACGACATCGCTATGTCCACCCAAATACTTTGTCGCACTGTGGAGTACGATATCGGCTCCGAAGGAAAGCGGATGTTGGAAATACGGTGTATAAAACGTATTATCCACGATCAGCAAAAGACCATGCTTTTTCGCCGTTTCAGAGACCTTTTGCAGATCGGTGATTTTTAAAAGCGGATTTGTCGGGGTTTCGACATAAATCGCTTTCGTGTTCGGCTTAATGGCTTTTTCGATGTCTTCTATGCTGCTCGTGTCGCTGAAGGTCGCTTCAATGCCGATCCGGTTCATCACCTTTGTCATCACCCGGTAAGTGCCGCCGTAAACATCATCTGTCAAAATGATGTGGCCACCGCTTTCAAACAGCATCATGACCGCCGTTACAGCCGCCATGCCTGAACCGAACGCATAACCTGCCGCACCGCCTTCAAGATCTGTGATTAAAGATTCGAGCGCGGTTCTCGTCGGATTTCCCGTCCTTGAATATTCATATCCCGTATGCTCTCCGGCCCGCGGCTGTTTGTACGTGCTGACCTGGTAAATCGGAACTGAGACAGCGCCTGTTTGTTCATCTCCAGTAATACCGCCGTGGATCATTTTCGTTTTTTGTTTCATGTCAAATTCCCCCTTCATATATCTTTTTGCTTAAATAACGGTCGCTGCTGTCAGGAAAAATCGTCACAATATTTGTGCCTGGCTTGGCTTTTTCAGCTTCTTTTAATGCCGCAAATAAAGCCGCGCCTGATGAGCTTCCGATCAAAAGCCCTTCCTTTTCGGCGGCTTCTTTTACAAGCCGGAACGCATCTTCGTCCAACACTGTGTAGATCTCATCGAAATGGTTTTCGTCCATGTATTCCGGAATGAATTCCATTCCGATTCCCTCGGTTTTATGCCCGCGCGGTTCCCCTCCGTTCAATATGGAGCCTTCCGGTTCAACGATGACCGTTTTAATGGACGGATTTTTTTCTTTCAAAAACCGGGCAGTCCCTGCAAAAGTGCCGCCCGATCCGGCTCCGGCGACAAACACGTCAATTTGTCCGTCAAGGTCATCCCATATTTCGGGGGCCAGCGTTCTATAGTAAGCCAATGGATTTACTCGGTTTTTAAACTGCAAAACACAATAAGAATCGGACGTCTCCTTCTCAAGTTCAAGCGCCTTTTCAATCGCGCCTTTCATTCCTGCGCTTCTCGGTGTATGAACAATCTTTGCTCCAAGGGCTTTCATGATCGATTGCTTTTCCATACTGAAATGCTCAGGGACGCAAAAAACAGGTGTGATGCTGTGTTTTCTGGCGGCCAGTGCCAATCCGATTCCCGTATTGCCGGCCGTCGCTTCAATAATCGTACCGCCCGGTTTAAGTTTTCCTGAACTGAGCGCTTCGGCAATCAGCATCTCTCCAAGCCTGTCTTTAATACTCCCGCCCGGATTCATCATTTCAAGTTTTGCATATATGTTGACACCTTTAGGTATGTGGAAATTCAATATTTGCAGCAGAGGCGTTTTGCCGATTAATTGTGTGATATCTGTGATCACATTCATGTTCCTTCCTCCTTCAAGAGGTGCAAAACAGAGGGGGTGTCCCCCCTGCTTTAATTGATTCTTTTGATCATGCGGAGCACGAGGTCTGTCGAATGCTTTGCAGCCTGCTCCAAAAATTTGTCAAATGATACTTCAGATTCTTTTCCGGCAATATCTGAGAGCGCCCTGATGACAACGAACGGGGTATCAAATTGATGGCAGACTTGAGCGACGGCCGCCGCTTCCATTTCAACCGCATAAAGGTCTTGAAACTTGCCGCGGATGAAGGCCACGCGTTCAGGGTCGCTCATAAAGGAGTCACCCGTCGCTATCGTTCCTTTGACAACCTGAATGTGCCCCAGTTCAGACGCTTCTTCTTCTGCTGTTGTGACCAATGTGCCGTCAGCTTGATAAGCGGCCGGCAGGTTTGGAACCTGTCCATATTCATAATCGAAAGCCGTGACATCAACATCATGATGGCGGACGTCGGTGGAAATGACGATATCCCCTACATTAAGCGAATGATGGAAGCCCCCGGCTGAACCGGTGTTGATCACAACGTCCGGCTTAAAACGGTCAAGCAGAATGGTCGTACTCATGGCTGCATTGACTTTGCCGATGCCGGATTTCAAAAGCACAACCTCTTTTCCTTCATAAAGTCCGCTTGTAAATTCACAGTTTGCAATGACTTCCTGATTTGTCTGTTCCAATTTGCTTCGCAAAATTGTGACTTCTTCTTCCATTGCTCCGATAACTGCTATTTTCATATCATAAAACTTCCCTTCAAATTTACAATTTTGCCGCTTCCATTACCCAGACAAAATCATTATGCTTTTGAAAGGCGATACTGAAATGTTCTGAGGTAAAGATCGTTTCCATCTCGGAAAGCGTCGGATAATGTTCCGTTTCAAGGTCTTCCGCCAATTGGTGAAACCCTTTTTTTTCCGCATCCTTGACGGCGGAATGAAAGGCTTTGCGGTCCTTGAAGACGGTATCAGCAAATACTATTTTACCATGCTTTCTAAGCATTTTTCCATATTGCCTTACCGCTTCCCGCTTTTCTTCGTTTGTCAGATGGTGGAAAGCATATGAACTGACGATCGTATCAGGTGAAAACGGAGGTGCTGGAAAGTCGAGAAAATCCCCGTCTAAAACGGCTGCATCTTTCGGCAGCTTGCCTGCGGCCATTTCCCTCATCGCTTTTGACGGTTCAATACCGCAGACCTTTTTTCCGGCTGCCAGCAATTTAGCGGTCAGATTTCCAGTGCCCACACCGAACTCGATCACCTGATGACCAGAACGTTTCACAACATCGTCCAAAATGCCGTCATAGTTACGAAATACTTCTTTATATTGAAGGTCATGCCCGACTACTGTGTCATCATAAGAATCTGCCCAATTCTCAAATAAAGAAATGAACTCTCTTCCCATTTTATCCACTCTCCATTTATTATTACAATTCCTATAAGTATAGTATGATTAAATCATTAATTAGTTCTTATCCTATCATAAGTTCTTCATTTTGGATAGAAAAACGGCTTGGTTATATTTTCCTTGCCTCCTTAGAGCTTCTCTGATTTAATAAGAGTGACTTGAAACACATGGAGGATTGGTTTATGTCATTCAAACTGGATCTGATCAAAGATAAAATTGAGTTTTTTGAAGCGCCGACCGTAGAGGAGCTTGAAAAGAAGGTGAACGAACAAATTGAAAATAATCTGGCCCTTTTGCTGAGGGTCCATTCGGTTTCCCACCAGACGGCAGTCGTTGACGGACGGATGATATACAATGCAGCTGTTCATTTTAAAGCTGAATCATAAAAAAGCGGCCGGTTTGATTAAACCGCCGCTTTTTCCTTTATTTCAGCTTTTCCACCTTTGTCGGCTTCCAGCCTTTTTCATCTACCCATGTGATGGCTACCTGATATTTATCTCCGCTGTCCGTAGCCTGAATCGTTCCTTTTGCATCTTGAGGACCGCCGTTGTTTCCGAGCCAGATCACCGTCATGTTGTCTTTGGAAACACCTGTTGCATAAGAGATCGCCTCAAGCATCTCCGTCCAGTCTTGTGATGAAGAATCATATGTGGCCGTATGTTCTCCGCTTTGTTTTGTTCCAACAGGCTCCCAGTTCGGATTGATGATCGTCTTTTCGACATTGCCGCTGGAGCCTCCTTCTGTCACTTCAGCTCCTTCAAACGGATCATCGGATTTTGATTTGTCGTCGTCTGAAGCATTCTCTTGATCTTTATCTTTTTCGGAATCTGATTCGGCGTCTTTTTTGTCAGCAGAATCGTTTTTTCCTTTATTCTCATCTTTTATATCTTCATCAGAGGTTTGTTTTTTATTGCCAGATGCAGGCGCTTCTGTCGTCTGTTCATCGTTTTTCGAGACATCCTGCTGCGCTTGCTCTTTCGGGCTGTTCATCATCAGGCTGCTGGCAACGACAACAATTAACACCAACACAATGCCTATTAAAATGTTAAGCACAAGATTCGCTTTCCTGCGCTTATCACGATTTTCAAATCGAGATTCCCTTGTTTTGCTCAATTCTTTGCACTCCTTTACTCCCTCTTGCCTCGTTTCTTATTTTATCATCACCTGAGGCTTTCTTCTATGTCTGGTTCTTTTCAATTTCATATACTTTTTTAACAATATCATAAAATGCAGCATTTGTCGCAGCCTTGCCATCCGGCGTGTCCATATGGACGACAGCGAGCGCATATTTCGGCTTGTCCGCCGGAAAATAGCCGGCGAACCACTTATGATAAAGCGTTTTTTTATCTTTTGACTGCCGGCCTGTCTGCGCCGTTCCCGATTTCCCCGCTACATCAAAGGGGAGATCGCTGAAGCGCCGGCCTGTCCCTTTATCAGATGTAACGACTTTTCTGAGCAGTTTTTGCAGCTTTTGGGCTGTAAATGAATCGATCATTTCTCCTGAGAGCTTCTGATCTTTAAAAGTCGTCATCATTGTGCCGTTTTTGTATTCGATCTGGTCTGCGACTTTGACTTGCTTTTTCTCCCCGCCTCTCGCGATGGTCGCCATCATATTGGCGATCTCCAAAGGGGTCAGCTTTACATTCTTTTGGCCGATGGCGGTCTGCGCTACTGCTTTTTTGATTTTTTTATCTCGTTCATCCCCCCAGATTGACCCGGTGACTTCATGGTAAAACTGCCTGAAATGGTCTTGATGATAAAGCTTCCCTTCCCACCCGACACGTTCGGTCAAGCCAAGCTTTTGAGCTGTATCTTCGATGATGGAGCTGTTTTTTTCCACAAGCTGTCCAGCGAGATTCGTAAAGGTGTAATTGCAGCTTTCTGCAAAACTGTCTGCCAGGTTCAGCTTCCCTTTGTCTTCCCCGGGTTCACCGTACAGATTCAAATTGCAGTTGAATGTTTTTGATGGATGGTCCAAGCCGTTTTCGATGGCTGCTGCAGCGATCACGGTTTTAAAAACGGAACCCGGATACATCGGAGTCATCATGTAGTTCTGCCGTGTTTTTTGTGAAGCCATGTTTAAATCGGGTTTACTGGCGATGGCCAGCACACTGCTGTTTTCAATGTCGAGCAGAACAGCCCCGCCTTTTTGCAACTTGTGTTCATTCAAAACATCTTCCAGCGATTGCTGAACCTGCTTATCGATCGTTGTTTTGATTTGCAGCGGATAGAATGGATTGGCATCTGCCGTATATTTGACGTCCATGCCAAACAAAGGGTTTCCCAATCCGTCGACATGATATAACAGTTTTGTATCTTGCTCGGGAAGCAGGAACTCGTCAAATGTCCGTTCCATCCCGAAGGTGCCGATTTTCGTGCTGATGGATAGCCCGTCTTTATGCGGATATTTGCTGCGGAGAAGGTCCGGGTCTTGATTTGTCATTCCAATCGTATGGGAAGCCAGTCTGTTTTTTTCTGTTTCTTCTATGTATACGCCGTAGATCCCCGGATATTTCAATTGATTGATTTTTTCGAGCGCCGTCTTCGAAAAGGTCTTTTCTTCATTTTTGGTGAGAATGACGGGTTTTTTCGCCTTTTCCAGCTTTTCATTGAGCTCTGCTTCAGACATGTTTAAAATGTCTGAAGCTTCTTCAATCGGCCATGGCTGCTTTTTTAAAAAAGGAAATAAGACAATGGCTGGCTTTTGGCTGACGGACAAATGTTCGCCGTTGCGGTCTAAAAAAGATCCTCTCCCGTCTGAAATCTGAACCTCTTCCGTGCGCTGTTTGACGCTTTCCTGAATTAAGTTCACATTCCGTTTTGAAAAGGATTCCGTAAAAAACAATTGAATTTCCGCCAGTCTGATCAGCAAAAATAATAATGCAGCCGAAATTAAAATCGACACCCATCTCATACGCTTTCGTATTCTCATTATAAAAACACCTCATCCACATTGTGGACGAGGTCATGGTTTGCTAAACAAATTTTATGAAATTTTCACAATTTTTACAAGCATTTCTCCGCCGGGCGTCTGTACGGTAACCTCGTCTCCGACCTGTTTGCCGATAAGGCTTTTGGCAATTGGGGAATCGTTTGAGATTTTTCCTTCAAACGGATCGGCTTCCGCGCTGCCCACAATCGTATAAGATTCTTCTTCACCGTCAGGAAGTTCTGTAAATGTGACGGTTTTGCCAAGTCCGACAATATTTGAATTTTCAATATCGTCTTCAATGATCTTTGCATTTCGAATCATATTGTCAAGTGTAGTAATACGCCCTTCTACAAAGGCCTGTTCTTCTTTTGCCGAATCATACTCGGAGTTTTCAGAAAGGTCGCCGAAACTTCTTGCAATCTTGATCCGCTCCACAACCTCTTTCCGTTTAACCGTTTTCAAATACTCAAGTTCTTCTTCAAGTTTTTGCTTCCCTTTTTCTGTCATTGGAAATACTTTCTCTTGTGCCATGTTCCTTCACTCCTTCTAGTTGGTCCCTCATCACTTGTATGTGAGAGTATAGACTTGAATATACAAGAATGAGGACAACCCATGTCCCCTTCTTCTCTCCCATATTTGTAAAGTATAATGAAAACCGGATGGAAGGCTCCGGTTAATCGTGGTTATACAGTTAAAGAAGGGCTCGAGCGAGATCCCTTCATTTTCTATACATAATATGGTCAGAGTTGACTTTGTCTATGCTATGTTATTATAAAATCGCGTTTTGTTCAAGAATTGTTTGTATTTTTGTAACCATCAGGTCGATTGCGACGCGGTTTTGGCCGCCTTCCGGAATTATGATATCAGCATAGCGTTTTGTCGGTTCTACAAATTGATTGTGCATCGGTCTGACGACGGAGATGTACTGTTCAATGACAGAATCAATCGAGCGTCCCCGTTCTTTAATGTCGCGAAGCATTCTTCTGATGATCCGCAGGTCGGCGTCCGTATCGACATACAGCTTGATGTCCATTAAATCGCGGAGCCTTTCATCCTCGAGAACAAGGATTCCTTCCAAAATAATAACATCTTTCGGATCGACATGCACGACTTCTTCTGAGCGCGTATGCAGCTTGTAATCGTAAATCGGCTTTTTAATCGGCCTGTGTGCCAGCAATTCGTTTAAATGCTCGATTAAAAAGTCATTATCGAATGCAAGCGGATGATCATAGTTTGTGTTCAGCCGTTCTTCAAATGGCAGATGGCTTTGATCTTTATAATACAAATCTTGCTCGAGCATTAAAATGGAGTGGCCCTTGAACTGTTCATAAATGGATCTGGTGACGCTCGTCTTGCCGGATCCTGAGCCTCCCGCTATTCCAATGACTACCGGTTTCTTCCCCATGCCATTACTGCCCCTTTCTCATCATGTTGCTCTTATAGATCTTGTTGTCCACTTTAAATCTGACGATTTGCAGGGGATGGCGGGCTGCGTCAAGTACATTGCCTTTTTCGTCCCAAATCGTTTCAATTTTGCATGTGAAGTTTTCAATTTCCGGACCGAAAAATTCAACTTCATCTCCGGTTTTAAAGAAGTTGCGCTGCTGGAGCGTCACGATTTTTGTTTCCTCATCATAATCAAGGACAAGGCCGGCAAAGTCATATGTCGTCTTTTTGCCGTGTACGCCGAACATTTGCTCTTCATAGCCCGGTGTTCCTTCAAAGAAGGCCGGCGCCGTGTCTCTGTTTGCGCATTTGTCCAGTTCTTTCAGCCATTCTTCCTTGATGACGAAGCCTTCAGGATCTGCACAATACGCATCGATCACTTTTCTGTAGACACTGACGACTGTTGCAATATAATGGATCGATTTCATCCGTCCTTCAATTTTCAAGCTGTCAATGCCCATTTCAATCATTTGCGGAATCGATTCGATCAGCTTCAGATCCTTGGGGCTCATTGCAAACGGCTCATCTTCTTCTTGATAAAGCGGAAGCGCATTTGCCCCGTCCGTCTGGTACAGGTCATAATCCCAGCGGCAGGACTGGCAGCAGCCTCCGCGGTTTGAATCCCTGGCCGTCATGTGATTGCTCAGTACGCAGCGTCCTGAATAGGCGATGCACATCGCACCATGAATGAACGTTTCGATTTCGATGTCGACTTTTTCTTTCATTTCTTTGATCTCAAGCGCACTCGTTTCACGTGCAAGCACAACCCGCTCAAGACCTTCCTCCTTCCAAAACTGAACAGCTTTCCAGTTTGAAAGGGACTGCTGGGTGCTTAAGTGCACTTCAAGCTTTGGAGCGACCCTCCGGCACGTTTCAATGATCAGCGGATCGGCAACGATAATACCCGAGACGCCGGCACCTTGCAAATCGCGCAAATAAGCTTCAAGGCCGTCGATGTTTTCTTCATGTGCAAAAATATTTGTCGTCACATATATCCTGGCACCGTATTTTTGGGCAAATTCAACGCCTTCAGCCATTTCTTCAATGGAAAAATTATCTGCGTTTGAGCGGAGTCCATATTCACGTCCGCCGATAAATACCGCGTCTGCTCCGTAATGCACGGCGATTTTCAGCTTTTCCAAATTTCCCGCCGGTGCAAGAAGTTCAGGCTTTTTCGTAATGACGCGCTTCCCATTCACGATTTTGGAAATTTTATCTTGTACTGCAGACATGGTGATCCCTCCTTTTAATATACGGTCTCTTTGTAAAAGAATCCGGTATCGATACTGCGGTTTACGGGCTGGAGGCCTTCCATCCGCTCGATCCATTGTTCTTTTTTATTTTCGTATGCTTCCCTGTCTGAGACGCAAAGATCGATAGCCTCGCGGTACATGGCTGTCACTTCTGCCATGTAGTCGGCTGATTTTAAAATGCCGTCAATTTTGAACGAATCGATTTCGGCATCAATTAAATCCTCAAGCTCGTCAATGATGCATACATCATTCGGGCTCATGATGTGCGTGCCGTTTTCATCTTCAAAAATCGGATATTTGTTGCCGCGCTCTTTGTCATGAAGATACATGCCTTTTTCTTTTTTCTTGCCTTCGATATCCATGACTTTTCCCTGGTATTCAAAATAGTTTCCGATCAGCGAACGCTTTGACTGGAACATGCACGTCATGCCGTGAACCTGGATTTCGATGTCCACTTCAGCCTTTTCTTTAATGTCGATGATGCTGTCCATGTTCAGCTCTCTCGCCAAAACCGCGCGTTTCGCTCCCTTACGCCCCCAATAATTGCAGGAGTGGTGATTCGTTGCGGTCGTTTCCGTATTCCAGTGGAGCTTCATGTTTGGCGCTGATTCGCGAGCAGCCATCAAGACCGCCGGGTCGCCGAAAACGACAGCATCGGCGCCTGCCTCGTCCAAAAATGAAAGGTAGTCATTCAGTTCGGGGACTTTATCGTTATGAAAAATCGCGTTCATTGCCACATAAACTTTTGCCCCTTCTTCATGGGCCTCGCGGATGGCTTCTTGAACGTCCGCTCTGGAAAATTCCCCGGCCAAACGCAAACCGTACCTTTGTTCGCCGATGATAAACGCGTCGGCGCCCGCCTTAGCCAATGGCTTAATATCTTGAACAGCTGTCGGTGTTACAAGCAGTTCAGGTTTTTTCATATCCCTTCACCTCTTTTTTGCTAACGGCCAAGCCATCTCCGATCGGCAAGATTGCCGTTTGATAATCCGGATGTTCCATTAGCCAATGATTATAATGATCTATTTTGGATACAAGCTTTTTAATGCGCTTGTTTTCGATTTGATTGTAGTCTCCGGCGACGAGCCCTTTGAACAGGACATTATCGGTGAAGATGATCCCGCCTTCTGCGAGCATTTTCTCATATATGGTGAAAAACTTCTGATACTGTCCTTTTGCGGCATCAATAAAAAGCGCGTCATAAGGAGCCATCGAGTGAACGGCGTCCGACTCGCTGAGCGCATCTCCGAAGAAAACGTGGATTCTGTTTTCCAGCTGGAAGGACTGAATGTTTTTAATCGCTTCTTGATACCTTCTTTCATCCCGTTCAATCGTAAAAATTTCTGCTTCAGGGAGTGCAAGCGCCATTCGGATAGACGAATATCCGATTGCGGTGCCGATTTCAAGAATTTTTTTCGGATTTTTGAGTGAAAGAAGCTGAAGCAGCGCTTCAATTCCGGTCGGTTCCATAATGGGCACGCCATGCTCCTCGGCATAGGCCTCCAATTTCATAATTTCCGGCGGCCGGGGCTTGATAAGCTGTTCCAGATAGCCGGTTAGTTCCTGGTGTCCGATCTTCACGGGCAGAGAGCCTCCCTTTCATAAAAAGAGCTTTAGGTCAGATGTTTAGAACTCTCCTAAAGCAGTGAATGTCTTTTCTCGAATAAACAACCCGATATATTTTACCATAAAACCATTGCATTTGCGAATAAAAGGAGAGTATTTTTTACTCTCCCCTCATTCCCTTCCGGCCTTGCCTGCTCGCTACTGAGTGTTGGTGATGTACTTTGATTTTGCATGATTATGCTCTTCAAGTGTTTTTGTAAAAACAACTTCTCCGTTTTTCTTAGCGAGAAAGTAGACATATTCTGTTTTATCCGGGTTTAATGCTGCTTCCCAGGATGTTTCCCCCGCATTTGAAATCGGTCCTGGCGGAAGCCCGGTATTTTTGTACGTATTATATGGGGAATTTGCCTCAAGGTCTTTATAGACGACACGGTGTTTATGTTTTCCAAGCGCATATAAAACAGTCGGATCTGTTTGCAGCGGCATCTTTTTGGCTAAACGATTGTAGAATACGCTGGAAATTTTATGGCGGTCCGCTTTTTCCGTCGCTTCTTCTTCAATTAAAGATGCCATTGTAAGCGTTTTGTGAACAGTCATTTTTTGATCGCTCATCTGTGACTGATATTTTTCGGCAAGTCTTTCGGTTTGCTTGATCATCGCTTCAATGATGGCCTCAAGCTTCGTATCCGGATCATAGAAAGGATATGTCGCAGGATAGAGATATCCCTCAAGCGGATGTTTGATGTTCTTGCTGAACACCTCGTCCGTGATCAATTTCGGATATTTCTTTTTTAATGTCTCGATAAATTCCCGGTCATCAAGCTTGTTCATAATGTCTTGTTTGGAGAAGTTGGTTTCTCCGGCGATAATGTCGGCGATTTCGCTGAGCTGTCTGCCTTCAGGAATAACGATTTTAAAGGCCGGCACGTGCGACGCGCTTGTCAGCTTTTCAATCATGCCGGCAGGGTCCATTGATTGGCTCAGCTGGAAGTTTCCCGCTTGGAAGCCGGGGGCGTTTTTAAATTTGACATAGGCGATAAATACTTTTTCGTTTTTAATTAAATGTTGTTCTTTTAATTTCGCAGCAATGGAAGAAACAGTCGATCCTTTCGGAATATAGATGTTGACCATTTTTTGGCTATTTTTATCGACCGGTTCAAGAGCTGATTTGACATACAGCGAAAAGCCGCCCGCGCCTAAAATCAGCAGCACGGCCGCAACCGCCAGCCAAAACTTTATTTTATGATTAAGGAGTTTTTTAATGAACGATTTCTTGGTCTGATCTTCAAACATTTATGTCCTCCTCTCCTCCCATGCTATATACTACATGATTCGTTTTCATTCGGCAATTTATTACAAAATGTTTTCATAAAAAAAGCCGCCTTGCGGCAGCTTTTTTTATTCTTCCTCTTCTTCATCCGCTAAAAACGTGTTCAGCGTCTCTTCGATCATATCCCATTCTTCTTCTGTTTCGATCGGCATCAATTCTCCGTCTTCACCGTTTTCATTCGGCTGAAAGCTTGAAGCATGAATTTCAATTTCTTCTTCATCCTGTGACTCGATCGGATAGTACAGCACATAGGACTTATCAAATTTATCGCTGTCAAATGTGAAGAGAACCTCACAAAGCTGTTCATTTCCTTTATCGTCTACAATCGTAATGTTTTTTTCTCCGTGTTCCATTATGATCACCTCATTAGTTTAGGCTGTCGAGATATCCTTGCAGGATCATCACAGCAGCCATTTTATCAATTACTTTTTTCCGTTTTTGCCTGCTTACGTCTGCTGAAATCAGCATCTTTTCGGCTGCCATCGTCGAGAGCCGCTCGTCCCAAAGCACAACGGGAATTTGAAATGCTTCTTCAAGCACTTCCGCAAATTTCTGGCTGGCTTCTCCCCTCGGGCCGACGGTACCGTTCATGTTTTTGGGAAACCCGAGTACAATTTTATCTATTGTATAGTCTTTCGTTAACTCAGCGAGGCGGCTCAACCCGTAATCACCGCTCGCTTCGTCAATTTTGACCGTTTCAATTCCCTGCGCCGTCCAGCCCATTTCATCGCTGAGTGCGACGCCGAGCGTTTTTGAACCTAAATCCAGACCTAATATTCGCATCTTTACGCCTCTTTATGCTGTTCTAAGTACGATTTAACCAGTTCTTCGATTATCTCGTCTCTCTCAATTTTCCGAATCAGATTGCGTGCATCTTGATGCCTTGGAATGTAAGCGGGATCACCTGATAGCAAATATCCGACAATTTGGTTGATCGGGTTGTAGCCTTTTTCCTGAAGCGCGTCGTGGACGGTTATCAGCACCTCATTTACGTTTGTCTCCATTGAGTCGTCGGAAAAGTTAAATTTCATCGTCTTATCAAATGAGCTCACCGTTTTGCACCTCTTTCCCAAATTCGCAGGCAAAGTTTCAGCCTGAATACCTTCTCTATCATCATTCTACACTACATCGGCCATTTATAAAACGGATTTCACCCATTCTTCTGCAGAAGATAAAGCTTCTTCCAATTTTTCAGGCTGTTTTCCTCCTGCCTGAGCCATATCAGGACGACCGCCACCGCCGCCACCGCACGCTTCAGCGACTTGTTTGACAAGTTTGCCAGCATGGAAACCTCTCTCTATTAAATCTTTTGTAACTCCGGCAGAAATATTCACTTTTTCATTTTGAACCGCTCCGAGCAAGATTACAGCTGAGCCTAATTTCGCTTTCAGTTCATCGACCATCGTGCGCAAGTGATTCATATCTTTGGCATTGACTTTTTCCGCGAGCAGTTTGATTCCGCCAATTTCTTTTACCTTTTCCAAAATCTCTCCCGCTTCTTTGTTGCCGAGCTTAGCAAGCAGGGATTCATTCTCCCTCTGCGCATCTTTTAAATCAGACTGCAGTGATTCAATCCGCTTCGGAACTTCATTCACATTGGTTTTCAGAACTTCTGCGGCATGTTCGAGAAGCTCGAGCTTGGCATTCATTTCCTGGTAGGCTCCTTGGCCTGTTACGGCTTCAATCCGGCGGGTGCCGGCACCGATGCCTGATTCTGAAACGATTTTAAAGAGGCCGATTTCAGCGGTATTCTTCACATGGCAGCCTCCGCACAGCTCGATGCTGTAGTCTCCGACTTTGACGACGCGGACGATATCCCCGTATTTTTCTCCGAACAATGCCATGGCTCCCATTGCTTTCGCTTCATCGATCGGCTTTAAGTCAATTTGAACAGGAATCGAATCCCAAATTTTTTCATTCACTTTTGTTTCGATTTGTTCGAGCTCTTCTTTTGTCACTTGACCGAAATGGGAGAAGTCAAAGCGCAGACGGCTGTCTGACACGAGTGATCCGGCTTGGTTGACATGTGTTCCGAGCACATCTTTCAACGCCTGATGGAGAAGGTGTGTCGCCGTATGGTTTTTGACGATATCTTTTCTAAGACGGTCTGTCACTTCAGCTGTTACGTTCATGCCTTTTTCAACTGTTCCGCTTTCAACGATCCCTTCATGCAGATGCTGGCCGTTTGGCGCTTTTTTGACATCTGTGATGCGAACCACAGCCTCACCGCTTCTTACCCAGCCTTTGTCGCCGATTTGTCCGCCGCTTTCGGCATAAAATGGCGTTTTCTCTAAGATGAATTGAACAGCATTGCCTTCATGAACCGCATCGGCAAGTTCGCCGTCTTGCAGAAGCTCGGCGATTTTGGTTTCCGTTTTCATATCCGTATAGCCGATAAACTCGCTTTCGGTCATGACATCGCGAAGAGCGCCGCCTTGAACCTGCATGCTGCCGACTTCCTGGCGGGCCTGGCGCGCGCGTTCGCGCTGCTTGTCCATTTCGCGTTCAAAACCTTCATGATCGACCTTCATGCCCTCATCTCCAGCGTACTCTTCCGTCAGTTCGACAGGGAATCCGTACGTATCATACAGTTTAAAGACATCTTCACCGGGAATGACGCTGCTTCCTTTTGCTTTCTCTTTTTGAATGACTTCAGACAAAATGGCCAAGCCTTCATTCAATGTTTCATGGAAACGCTCTTCTTCCGTTTTGATGACTTTCGCGATAAATTCCGTTTTCTCTTTGACCTCGGAGTAAAAAGCAGCCATAATGTCGGCCACAACCGGAACGAGTTCATACATGAACGGGCGGTTGATATTGATTGACTTTGCATAGCGCACAGCACGGCGGAGCAGCCTTCTGATGACATAGCCGCGTCCTTCGTTGGACGGAAGCGCTCCGTCGCCGACCGCAAACGCAGCCGTCCGGATATGATCCGCCACAACCTTAAAGGCGGTATCCTTTTCTGCTGAAGTACCGTATTTTTCTCCTGAAATGGCTTCAGTCGCTTTAATGATCGGTATAAACAGATCTGTATCGTAGTTCGTCTTGGCATCTTGAATCACGGATACCATCCGTTCAAGACCCATCCCTGTATCAATGTTTTTCTTCGGAAGCGGTGTGTACGTTCCGTCGGGATTGTGGTTGAATTCGGAAAACACGAGATTCCATACTTCAAGGTACCGCTCGTTTTCTCCGCCGGGATAAAGCTCCGGATCTGTCAGATCATTTCCGTAGGCTTCTCCGCGATCATAGAAAATTTCCGTATTCGGACCGCTCGGGCCTTCTCCGATATCCCAGAAGTTCCCTTCCAGTCTGATGATCCGCTCTTCGGGAACGCCGATTTTTTTCGCCCATAATTCGTAAGCTTCATCATCTTCCGGATGGACTGTAACGGACAGGCGTTCAGGGTCGAAGCCGATCCATTTTGGAGCGGTTAAAAATTCCCACGCCCATTCGATCGCCTCTTCTTTAAAATAATCACCGATCGAAAAGTTTCCGAGCATTTCAAAAAACGTATGATGGCGCGCTGTTTTTCCGACATTTTCAATATCATTTGTCCGGATTGATTTTTGCGCATTGCAGATGCGCGGATTTTCCGGGACCACCCGTCCGTCAAAATATTTTTTCAGGGTTGCGACTCCGCTGTTGATCCAAAGCAGTGAAGGATCTTCATGCGGAATGAGAGAAGCGCTCGGTTCTACTGCATGCCCTTTCTCTTTAAAAAAATCCAAAAACATTTGACGCACTTGTGCGGATGTTAATGCCTTCATTATTATTCCTCCTTTAGTTAATCACATGCAATATAAAAAGCCCCCGCCCTATGCAAACATGCGTTTACACAGGGACGAGAGCTCCTCTCGCGGTACCACCCTGATTATGGGCGAATAGACGCCCATCACCTTTATATCCGAGTAACGCCGGATAAAGACGGCAGGTTTTCGCCTGCACTCAGGATTAGCTTCTACTGATCTTCTGCTGAAACTCTTTCACCACCACGGAGCTTCTCTCTATAAAACAGGGCTTCAGTATACTCGGATCCGTCAGTCGAGATACGTATGTATGTCTATTTCGAAATTATAGACAAGGTAAACGGGAATGTCAACTTCTCACGTTCAAGCCTTTCTTGCCGCCACAAAATGGGCGAGCATTACCTTGAGGACAGCCATCACCGGCACGGCTAAAATCATGCCGATGATTCCGGCCAATTCTCCGCCGGCAAGCAGTCCGAGCATAATGACGACAGGGTGCATATGGAGGCTTTTCCCGACAACTAGCGGTCCGAGAATATTGCCTTCAATAAACTGCAAAGTCAAAATGGTGATAACGACAATGATCACGAGCCTTGTCGACAGTGCGGCGGCAATCATGACAGCAGGAATGGCGCCGATGACCGGACCGAAATACGGAATGACGTTTGTCGCTCCAATGACAAGGCCGAGGATAAGCGGATAAGGCAGGTCGAAAAACCAAAATGAGAGGCTGGCTCCCAAACCGATCACAAGGCATACAAAAAGCTGGCCCCTGATGTAGTCTCCAAGCGAGTCATCAACATCCTTAATGAACTCGCCACCTCTCTTCCTCCACGAAGGAGGCGTCAAATACCATACGGCTTTTTTCATCGTGTCGATATCTTTCACCATGTAAAACACCAAAAAGGGGATAACGGCCGCGACAAGCATATAATCAAAAATAAAGCGGATGCTTGTGATCGTCCGTTCCGCCCAGCTTCCCACGAATTCTTCTGTCTGATTGACAAACTTGTCGATTCTGTCATGCATGCCGTCAGGCCAGCCATCTGTGTGATGATGCAGTTTATCTAACATATTTTCGTAAGAGGCAGCAAGATGGGGAATGCCTTCAGACAGCTCAGTCAGCTGTTTGATGAGAATGGGTACGCCTTTATAAAAGGCATAGCCGAGTCCCCCAAAAAACAAGAAGTAAATCAGCAAAATACTCAGCGTCCGCGGCACGCCCGCGCGGTGTATTTTTTCAACGACGGGCAGAAGCAGATATGTGATAAAAACCGCAATCGCCAAAGGGATCAGAATCGATCTAATTAAGATATAAACCGGCTCCCAGATCATTCTGAGCTGCAAAAAAATATAGACAGTCAATAATAAAAGCATAAAAATCGAGATCCACATTAAAAGCTGCAGCGGTTTTTTCAGCATTTTTTTCACCCCTTGTTAGCTTTTGAAATCTGTTTGTATTTATTCCCCAAGAAAAAAGGATGCCCTTAAAAGGGCACCCCTTGCTGTTAAAACATTTTCATGACGCGTCTTCTGAGTCTTCTCATGTTTCGTTTATTCATCATGTCGTTTTGTGTGGCCATGTAGTACATGAAAGCACCGGCTCCTAAAGAAATGAGAGAAGTCATTGTCCGATTCAAATGTCTAACCTCCATTCAAAGGTTCATCGTACGTTCGTCATCTGTAAACAGATCATCCAGACTGCTCAATGTTCCGTCCTCTTCGACTTGATGAGTTGAAATTTTTCCTTTGGAAAGAGTCAGCTCAATGAAGCATCCCCAGCAATAATATTGATTCACACCGATTTTGCCGATGTTTTTGCTTTTGCAATTCGGGCAAATTAGCATTTGAACACACCTCTTATTCGTTCAAGACGATTGTGCTTCTGCCTACTTCAAGCGGTTCTCCAGATGACTGGACCTGCTTTTTATCGCCTGACAAATCGGCAAAAAAACCGTCCGAAAGTTCATATGCTACGATTATGCCCGAGCCGGAAGAAAAGTATACATCTTCCAGTATCCCCAAAGTATCACCAGAGCCGTTTTTGACCATTTTCTGCTTCAACTGGTCATATGAAAAGCTTTGCTTTGGGATTTGCATCGGCTTAAATTCGGTGAAATCGACATATACGCCGTCACTTCTGATGTCTGTGACAGAGGGGAGCGGAAGGAGTGAACGGTGATGATAAAACCGCCGTTTCTCTTCCATGATCAATCCAAGACATGTCCCTTCTTGTGAAAAGCAGATATCTGTAATCAGCCCAAGCAAAAGAGAAGACTGTTTTTCATAAACATTGAGTCCTTCGAGCTCATTGCATGTTCTCAAAGTGTGATCAACCACCTTTTTCCGAACAGTCTTATGTTCTGCCGTTGGGAAGAGACTCATACGATGAAATGGATTCCATGGAAAAACACTTATTCCGCTTCTTTTTCCATAAAATCAAAAGGTGTGATGCCTTCCATTCCGATATTGGCGTCATATACGCTGAATGGCAGTTCTTTTTGCAGCGCCATCAGCTCCTCATCCTCTTCATGCGCCGCCTGCAGAAGCCTTCTTTTGAGTGATGTCTGTCTTTCTGATGATTCTTTGTTTTTGACGCCCCATGCAAGAGCTTCTTCTTCACCGCACAAAATCAGGAATTTTTTGCTTCTTGTGATGGCTGTATAAAGCAGATTTCTTTTCAGCATCCGATAATAGCTTTTCACGACGGGAAGAATGACAATCGGGAATTCGCTCCCTTGTGATTTATGAATGGAGCAGCAATACGCATGTGTAAATTGATTAAAATCTTTTTTTGTGAAAGTGATTTCGTTTCCGTCAAAAGAGACGACCGCCATATCTTCTTTTTCCGTGTTTTCTTTCGCATAGAAAATCGAAACGATCTCGCCCATATCGCCATTGAATACATTGTGTTCCGGCTGATTGACGAGCTGGAGAATCTTATCGCCGGTCCGATATACGACATCTCCGTACTTCATTTCCCTTCCCTTTGGTTTCGGGGGATTCAGAATATTTTGCAAAGATGAGTTTAATTCATTGATTCCGGCCGTGCCTCTGTACATCGGAGCGAGCACTTGGATGTCCCGCGCAGTATATCCTTTTTGCAGCGCATTTTTGACGACTTTTTCAACAACCTCTTTGATTTGCTGCTGGCGGCAGCGGATAAAAGAACGGTCTTTTGTCGGCGCTGTCAAATGATTCGGAAGTCTCCCTTTTTTCATTTCATGGGCCATTTCCACAATCGAAGACCCTTCTGCCTGCCTGTAAATATCAGTTAATCTGACTGACGGAATGGCATTTGATGCCAGAAGGTCTCTAAGCACCTGGCCGGGACCGACCGATGGAAGCTGGTCCTCGTCCCCGACCATAATCACCTGTACATGGTCGGGAATCGCTTTAAATAATTGGTTGGCAAGCCAAATATCAAGCATGCTTGTTTCATCGATAATGATTAGCTTTCCTTCGATCGGATTGTCTTCATCATGTGTAAAGCCTTCAGCACCGTTCCAGCCAAGGAGCCTGTGGATCGTCACAGCCGGGAGGCCGGTCGACTCGCTCATCCGCTTCGCGGCTCTCCCTGTTGGCGCAGCCAATACAAATGGAAATGCTTCATCTTTTTTATAATCAGCAGGATTTAGACTCAAGCCGTGCAACTCGCTGTACAATTCAACGATTCCCTTGATGACGGTTGTTTTCCCTGTACCCGGGCCACCCGTCAACAGCAGCATCGGCGACATCAGCGCTTTTTGAATGGCTTCTTTTTGGCTTGGCGCATATTGAACCTGCATCCGTTCTTCAAGCTCGCCTAAAGCAAGCAAAAATTCGGACTCGGGAAACTGTTCATCATATTCGGTTTGATCCGCGATCTTCTGAACTCTTTTGGCAAAGCTTTGTTCGGCATAGTAAAGCGACGGGTAGTAGCATCTGTCATCCTCGACGAACAGTTCTTTTTGTTCACCGAGCGCTATAATCGCATCGGCCACATCCATTTCCGTCACTTTTTCATCGCCGGACGATTGGTTTAACAGCTTTTGGGTTTCAATGATAAGCTGTTTTGTTTGTATGTACGTATGACCTTCCTGAAGGCATGCTGCTTCAATCGCATATAAAATCGCCGCTTTGATCCGCTCTGCATGCTTGCCTGAGATCCCCATTCTGCCGCCGAGTTCATCAGCCTTGATAAAGCCGATTCCTTCTACATCCTTGACAAGCTGGTACGGATTTTCGCGGATTTTATCAAGCGTTTCTGATTCATATGCTTGATAAATTTTCATGGAAAGCTGCGGTCCGAAACCAAACTCGCTTAAGGAGATCATAATCTGCTCAAGCCCCTGGTGCTTCTGGAGTGCAGCGGCAAGCTTTTCCGCCTTTTTTTTGGAGAGCTTCGGCACATCATAAAGCACGGCAGCGTCGCCTAAAATTTTGTTGATCGCGCCTTCTCCAAGCTTTTTGACGATTTCTTCAGCCGTTTTTTTGCCGATGCCTTCAAATAAATCACTTGCTAAATATTGAATGACCCCTTCCTTTGTCGTAGGGACTTCTTTTTTAAAATGATCCGCTTGAAATTGCAGGCCGAACTTCGGATGGGAGGCGGTTTTTCCGTAAAATGTATAGGTTTCGTCTTCAAAGATCGCAGGAAAGTACCCCGTCACGGAAACGTTTTTTTCATCGAAAGACTCCGATGTTTCCTGCACTTTCACTTTCAGAACGGTATAAAGATTTGTTTCATTATGATAAATGACCGTTGATACCGTTCCTTTCAGAAAAGAGGCTTCGTCCATTTCAATTTGATCCGGATTTTGTTGCTGCTTCACTTTTCTCCCCCCCTCCTTTTGAGCTCTCCGGTCTTAGGTTTGTTTAAATCAAGCTTCTTCGAGCAGCTGTTTAGCTCGTATGCTGAGCATATGATCGGGCTGGATCGCGATGGCCTGATTCAGCATGTCAAGCGCTTTTTCCCGATTTTCTTTAAAAGCGTAAGCCACGCCTAAATTGTAAAACGCGTCTGCATGTGACGGATCGAGCTCTGTTACTTTTGAAAACGCCTCAATCGCTTCATCCAGCATGCCTTCATTAGCAAGGCACATACCGTATTGAAAGCGCGCTTCATGATCCGCTTCATTCAGCTCTGCCGCCCTTTGCAAATAAGGCATCGCAAGCTTCGGCTGCTCAAGCTTCATCAACGAGGTGCCGAGCATATAAAACAAGTCGCCGTTTTCCATGCCTGTACGATACGCTTTTTCAAACATATCCTTCGCCTCTTGATAACGTTCTTTCATCACATATACATTTCCCGCCCCATAATACGCGGCTCCAGCCTTTTCATCAAGGCTGACTGCTTTTTCATAAAATTTGAGCGCCCGATCCAATTCACCGACCGCTGACAGCAGATTTGCAAAGTTGATGTATGGAACGGCATCTCCGCCGTTTTCATCAATCGCTTTTGTAAAGGCTTCAGCCGCTTTTTCAAAATCGCCTTTTTGCATGGCTTCAATTCCGATTTGGTTGTAATCCAAAGCTCTCTCCCTTTCGTCTTCTATTTTAAAAAAGGCCATCGACATTGTCGACAGCCGCTCTAGCTTTAAGCTTTCAGCTTAATGCCCCGATTTTTATACATACCAAAGTTTTTGTCCGTCTTTATATACATCATCAATCGTCCCTCCGCCAAGGCATTCTTCGCCTCTGTAAAAGACGACCGCTTGTCCCGGCGTGACGGCGCGGACGGGCTCTTTAAAGACGATTTCGGCTTCATTGTCTCCGGTCATGTTGACAGTGACTTCGTGATCGGCTTGACGATAGCGGAATTTGGCGGTGCAGGAAAGTTCAGACTCATCGGCAACGATTTCGTCATGTACAAAGCTTACATTTGTCGCCGTAATTTTTTCAGAATAAAGCAACGGATTGTCAAAGCCTTGATCAACGTATAAAATATTTTTTTCGAGATCTTTTCCAACGACAAACCAAGGGTCTCCGCTTCCACCGATGCCAAGGCCGTGCCTTTGCCCGATCGTATAATACATCAAACCGTCGTGGCGGCCCTTGACCTCGCCTTCCATCGTTCTCATTTCCCCCGGCTGCGCAGGAAGATATTGGCTGAGGAATGTTTTGAAATTCCGTTCTCCTATAAAGCAGATGCCTGTGCTGTCTTTTTTTGACGCTGTCGCAAGCCCCGCTTCTTTTGCGATTTCCCGGACTCGGCTTTTTTGCAGCTCGCCGATTGGAAACATCACTCTGCTCAGCTGCTCTTCTGTCAGCTGATTTAAGAAATAGGTTTGATCTTTATTTTCATCAAGCCCTCTCAGCATCTTGACCCGGCCGTCCGTGCGATCGACCCTTGCATAATGGCCTGTGGCCAAATAGTCCGCGCCAAGTGACAGAGCATGCTCTAAAAAGGCTTTAAATTTAATTTCTTTATTGCACATAACATCGGGATTCGGTGTTCTTCCCGCTTTATATTCATCTAGAAAATATTGAAAAACCTTTTCCCAATATTGTTTTTCAAAGTTAACTGCATAGTATGGAATGCCGATTTGATTACACACTTTAATGACATCTTCATAATCTTCCGTCGCCGTGCAAAATCCATTTTCATCTGTATCATCCCAGTTTTTCATAAAAATTCCGATGACATCATAGCCCTGCTCTTTGAGCAATAAGGCTGCCACAGATGAATCTACGCCTCCGGACATTCCGACGACTACCCGTGTATCCTCAGGCCGCTTCGTCATTTTCATCAACTCCAATAAATCAATTCATATACTTGTCCTTTCAGATCATAACATCATTCTCGGACCGGATGCGAATCTTTAGCTTCGCTCCCCGACATGCTTAGGACAGGCGCTTGACGATTTTCGCAAGCTCTTTAGCGGCCCGATTCACCTGTTCCTCTGTATTGCCGAAACCGAAGCTGATGCGTATCGATGACGTCAGCCGGTCTGCCTCGTCTCCAAACATGGCGGAGAGAACATGGGATGGAAGGACCGATCCGGCTGTGCAGGCCGATCCGCTCGACACCGCAATCCCCGCCATATCCAAATTGACGAGCAGCGATTCAACCGAAACCCCTGGGAAGTACACGTTCAAAATATGCGGAAGGCTGTGCTCCGCACTTCCATTCACATCAAATGAGACGCCTTCTGTTTCAAGCGTTTTGACGATCATTTCCTTAAATCGGCGGTAGAGCGCCGTTTTTTCTTTTCTTTCCTGTGTTGAAAGCAAAACAGCTTCTCCTAGTCCGGCGATTCCCGGAACATTCTCCGTTCCAGCGCGGCGTTTGCGCTCTTGTTCGCCTCCAAACAGAATCTGGTCCAGCTTCACTTTTTCACTGACGTATAAAAAGCCTGTCCCCTTCGGACCATTCAATTTATGTCCGGAGACAGACATCATATCGATATGGCTCTCTTTTACATGAATCGGTAAAAACCCAAAGGCCTGAACCGCGTCCGTATGAAACAAAGCCTGATGGTCTTTTAAAAGCGCTCCGACTTCTTCAATCGGCTGAAGCGTCCCCACTTCATTATTCCCGTACATGACAGTGACAAGGATGGTGTCATCACGCAGCGCATCTTCAACCTGTCCTGCCGAAATCCGTCCGCACTGGTCCACATCAAGATATGTGACATCAAACCCCATCTCCTCCAGCCTGTTGCACGTATGGAGAACAGCATGGTGCTCGATCTTTGTTGTGATGATGTGGCGGCCCTGTTTTTTCAGTGCAAGCGCACTGCCTAATATGGCCATATTATCGGCTTCGGTCCCGCCGCTCGTAAAAACGATTTCATTGTGATGCGCTCCGATTTTTTCAGCGATCAGCGCCCTCACTTCATCAAGCCATTTTCGGCTTTCCCTTCCAAAAGAATGTATGCTTGAAGGGTTTCCAAAATTTTCCGTCATGTATGGCAGCATTTTTTCCACTACCCTGGGGTCGGTCGGAGAAGTCGCTGCATGATCTAAATAAATCCGTTCCATCCTAGATTACACCTCAATCTTAAATGTAAAACATATAGGCTTCTTGCTCGCCTTCTGTATAGCTTGCCAAATCCTCGAGCGTTGTTGAGTCAAGCACTTCTTTGACGGCATCGCGAATCTTGATCCACAGCTCGCGCTTGGCCGGCTCTTCATTTTCAAGCACTTCAACAGGGCTGATCGGGCCTTCCAGCACGCGAATAATATCGCCCGCCGTAATAGACGCAGGCTCATCGCCGAGAATATAGCCGCCGTACGCACCGCGGATGCTTTTCACAAGCCCGGCATTACGCAAAGGTGAAACAAGCTGTTCCAAATAGTGTTCAGATAAATCGTTTGCCTGGGCAATGCTTTTCAAAGAAGTCGGACCTTCCCCATGCTTTTTAGCAAGCTCGATCATAATCGTCAGCCCGTATCTGCCTTTAGTTGATATTTTCAAAATAAACACCTCTAACCTATAAAAAATCATGCCTTCAGGACGAAGGTACTCGGCGTTTCTCACGGGACGTGAGCGCCCTTTAGCCGAGTTTCTCACCAGGGACGAAAAGGTACTCGGCGCAAGTGCCTTTTTCTCCGAAGAATGCAGACCCCAGCTTTGACATCTGCCGAGGCCTGCGTCTGTTATATAAAAAAACTCGATTTGGACAGGCTACATGCCTTATCCGTCTGATAGATTACAGGTTATTATAGCACACTTTATATAAACTTTCATTTTCAGCCATATATTCAGCTTGCCATATTCATTTCTTTTCTAATCGTCTTTTTTCAGTTACTCTATAAAAAGAATACATTCAGGAGAGATTGTTTATGAAACCATTGGCATTTCGCATGCGTCCGACAAAAATAGAAGAAGTTCTCGGCCAGGATCATTTGGTCGGAGAAGGCAAAATCATTCAGCGGATGGTACAGGCAAAACATCTTTCATCCATGATTTTATACGGCCCCCCTGGCATCGGGAAAACATCGATCGCCACGGCGATTGCCGGAAGCACCAGTATCGCTTTCCGTAAGCTGAACGCCGTGATCAATAACAAAAAAGACATGGAAGCCGTTGCTGCCGAAGCCAAAATGTCCGGGCAGGTCATTTTAATACTGGACGAAGTGCACCGGCTGGATAAAGGCAAACAGGATTTCCTCCTTCCGTATTTGGAAAACGGAATGATTATCATGATCGGTGCGACGACAGCTAACCCATATCACGCGATAAATCCCGCGATCAGAAGCAGAACGCAGATTTTTGAGCTTCAGCCATTGAATCCGGACCAAATTAAAGCGGCAATAAGGCGTGCGCTAGATGACGAACACAGAGGCTTGGGTTCTTATGACGTGGCGATTGATGAAGAAGCTCTTGACCATTTGGCTTCAGGTTGCGGCGGAGATGTCCGATCCGCATTAAATGCTTTAGAGCTCGCTGTATTGTCGACAAAGGAGAACGAAGAAGGCACGATTCATATCACACTGAAAACAGCGGAGGAATGCCTGCAGAAAAAAAGCTTTGTTCATGACAAAGACGGTGATGCCCATTATGATGTCATTTCCGCCTTCCAAAAGTCAATCAGGGGCTCTGATGTAAATGCGGCTCTTCATTACTTGGCAAGACTGATTGAAGCGGGTGATTTGGAAAGTTTGGCCCGGAGGCTGCTCGTCATCGCCTATGAGGATATCGGACTTGCGAGTCCCCAGGCTGGAGGAAGAACGCTTCAAGCCATTCAAACAGCTGAACGGATCGGGTTTCCCGAAGCGCGCATTCCATTGGCAAACGCTGTGATCGAGCTCTGCCTGTCGCCTAAATCAAACTCGGCGATACTTGCGGTTGACCAGGCTTTAACAGACATCCGCTCCGGAAAAATCGGCGATGTCCCGAAACATTTAAAAGACGCCCATTATAAAGGAGCCGCAGAGCTTGGCAGAGGCGTTGAGTACAAATACCCGCATGATTACGAGAACGGCTGGGTTGAACAGCAGTATCTGCCTGATCCTTTGAAAAACAAAGTGTATTATCAGCCAAAACAGACGGGGAAATTTGAACTGGCGCTGAAGCAGATTTACGACAAACTGATGAAGAAAAAATAGTAAAAGGCCTGTCCCCCTCGTTAAAAGGGACAGGCCTTTTACTGTTCCGTTTCCACTCTGAGCTTATAAAAATACTTTACGATGTCGTGTTCATGAGCGATGGCCGATTCCATTTTGGACAGCGGCGTTTTCCCGTCCTTCATTCCGAACATTCTGACGAGGACTTGTTTAGAGACAGCGTTTGATCAATCGTGTTTTCAGCATACTCATCAAGCGCTTTATAGAATGGATATTTTGCAAAATATCCGTCCTCATTTGCTGCTTTTAGCGTTTCATCCTGAATCCGCCGGTTTTCCAAAACATCAGCGCCTTGATGGCTTCGAAAAATATATCTTTCCCGTCAACATTAATAAGAGCCCTCCCCATTTGATCATGGACTTTCCGATACTTTGTCACGTGAAAGTCTTCCCGGTCTTTGAGGCGTTCTCATATCAGCTCGTTCAATTGCCGTTTGGCTTTGCTCCATCTTCTTGCCATTGTTCTCCCCTTACGGAAAAAGGACAGCAAGCGGATTCCCACTGCTGTCCTTTTTTGCTTTATTTATCTTTAACCCTTGTGATCGGAATATCTTTCAACAGCTCCATGATCACATGGCCGCCCATGATTAAACCGGCGACAGATGGGACAAAGGCGTTGGAAGACGGCGGCATTTGCGCTTTGCGGATTTTTGCTTCGTCATTCCCCACTTCTTTGCGGACGTCTTCGCGGATTACAATCGGACTTTCGTCTGAAAACACGACTTTAATGCCCTTTGTAATCCTTTCTTTTCTGAGCCTTGTCCGGATCACTTTTGCAATCGGGTCTGTATGCGTTTTAGAAATATCGGCAACCTGAAATCTCGTCGGATCTGTCTTATTGGCCGCACCCATACTTGAAATGATTTTGATGTTTCGCTTGAGACACTCTTTCATTAAATGGATCTTATAATGGATCGTATCTGAAGCGTCAATTACATAATCCGGTTCATAGGCAAAAAACTGTTCATACGTCTCTTCCGTATAGAACATTTTTAAGGCGATGACATCGCAGTCAGGGTTAATATCCGCGATTCGCGCTTTCATTAAGTCAACTTTCGGCTGTCCGACCGTTGAAAGCAATGCGGGCAGCTGACGGTTGACATTCGTGATATCTACGTCGTCTTTATCGACCATCACGATTCTGCCGACTCCTGAACGGGCAAGCGCTTCTGCCGCGAATGAACCAACCCCGCCGATACCCAGAACGGCAACCGTGCTGTTTTTTAAAATATTCAATCCATCTTTGCCAATCGCTAATTCATTACGTGAAAACTGATGTAACAAGAATCTCACTCCATCTTTATATACAGTTACCGATAGTATCTTAACATAATCGGGTCATTAAACAAGCTGTCTTTTTCATTAATTTTTCGTTCATATTTTTTCGCTGCTGCTCATACATTATCCTATGTATGGCCTAAAAACCGCCTTTAAGCGCAAAAAGTCCCGATTGTGCCGTTGTCGCATTCCTTCGTTTTGATCCCGCTCTCGGCAGGTGGGTGTTCTGTTCCAAACTTTGTAAGTCCTCTTTAGCACCCGAGTGATAAGAGGCATTTACTCCGTTTGAAAACGTCGAACTCCCAAGTAAAAAAATGTTCGGTCAAAACTAGGTGTACAACAAACACATCAGGACTTTATTTGTTAAAAATGATATCATACGTCCCTTTGATTTTCAATGGGATGTACAGCCGTATATTTTACAATTTACTGTCGAACTTTGCGTTTGACTGCAAGGTGCAGTTCATCAAGCTGAGCATTGTCGACTTCGCCAGGAGCCTCTGTCATCAGACAGCTTGCACTTGCTGTTTTCGGGAAGGCGATCGTATCCCTTAAATTGGTTCTGCCGCTGAGCAGCATGACAAGCCTGTCAAGGCCGAGTGCGATTCCGCCGTGCGGAGGAGCCCCGTATTCAAACGCCTCAAGCAGGAAGCCGAATTGTTCTTTCGCTTCTTCTTCCGTAAAGCCGAGAAGGGCAAACATTTTCTCCTGAACGTCTTTTTCAAAAATCCGGATCGATCCCCCGCCAAGCTCATAGCCGTTTAACACCAGGTCATAGGCTTGCGCCTTCATTTCTCCCGGGTTCGTCTCAATTAAACCGAGATCCTCCCTGACAGGCATTGTGAACGGGTGATGCGCCGCATAGTAACGGCCTTCCTCAGGATCATGTTCAAGAAGCGGCCAATCAACGACCCATAAAAAGTTAAACAGGCTTTCATCTATCAGCTTTAACTCTTTGCCGAGCTTTAAGCGCAGGGCTCCAAGAGCATCATTGGCAACTTCCAGCCGATCTGCGACAAAAAGCAACAGATCGCCTTCCGCCGCATCAAGCGCCGCAATCAGAGCTTCTTGTTTTTCTCCCGTAAAAAACTTCGCGATCGGCCCTTTGAGGCCGTCCGCTTCCGTTTTCAGCCAAGCGAGCCCTTTCGCTCCGTAGTTAGCGGCAAACTCGCCGAGCGCATCGATATCTTTGCGCGAATAATTTGCAGCCGCTCCTTTGACGTTGATCGCTTTGACGGCACCGCCGCTCGCAACGGCTGAAGCGAATACTTTAAAATCTGAATCCTTCACCGCTTCTGATACATCGGTCAACAGCATGCCGAAACGCGTATCCGGTTTGTCAGAACCATAAAGGTTCATCGCGTCTTCATAAGACATTCTCGGCAGAGGCAGAGAAATGTCGACGCCGCGGGTTTCCCGCATGACTTGAGCCATCATGTCTTCACCCAGCTTCATGATGTCTTCCTGGCTCATGAACGATGTTTCAATGTCGATTTGCGTAAACTCAGGCTGGCGGTCCGCCCGCAAATCTTCGTCCCTGAAACAGCGGGCGATTTGATAATAGCGGTCAAATCCGGACACCATCAAAAGCTGCTTAAAAATTTGCGGGGACTGCGGCAGTGCATAAAATTCCCCTTCATGAACGCGGCTCGGCACGAGATAGTCGCGGGCGCCTTCTGGCGTGCTTTTTGTCAGAACAGGGGTTTCAATATCGAGAAAGCCATTGTCATCTAAGAAACGGCGGACCGCTTTCGTGATGTTATGCCGCATTTGCAGGGAGTTAAACATCTCCGGACGGCGCAAGTCAAGGTAGCGGTGCTTTAATCTAACATCCTCAGATACTTCTGAAGCTTGGTCGCTGATTGCGAAAGGAGGTGTTTTAGCGGCACTCAGTACGCTGACTGACTCCGCCTGAATTTCAATTTTCCCGGTTTTCAAGTTTGGGTTGACGGTCGCTTCCTCGCGCGCTACGACTTTCCCTGTGATGTCTAGCACATATTCGCTGCGGATACCTTCTGCAGTTTCGAGCGCGTCTTTGGAGACATCAGGGTTAAATACAACCTGCACAATGCCGGAACGGTCTCTTAAATCGATAAAAATCAAGCCTCCGAGATCGCGTCTTTTTTGAACCCATCCTTTTAAGACGACGGTTTCGCCAATCGCTTTCTCTGTTATTTCGCCACAATAATACGTTCGTCCAAACAAAGCGTTCCTCTCCTTTAACTTTCAGTGTTTGCTTTCATAAAATGGATAAACTCATCAAGATTGATTTCCTGCTGTTCTCCTGTATTCGCATCTTTGACATTGATTTTATTCTGGCCAAGCTCATCTTCGCCCAAAATCGCGATATATTTCGCATGAAGGCGGTCGGCAGATTTAAACTGGCCTTTCATTTTTTTATTCTCATAATCGATTTCAGCAGAAATCCCTTCTTCTCTCAGCTTGTAAAGAAGAGACACGGAATAATCCTTGGCTTTTTCGCCCAGTGTCACGATATAGCAGTCAATTCCTCCATCCGCTTCAACTTTCACATTTTCAGCGTCGAGTGCAGCAAGAAGGCGTTCAATGCTCATTGCAAAGCCGATGCCGGGCGCTTTCGGTCCGCCGAATTCCTCGGTAAGGCCGTCATATCTTCCTCCTCCGGCAAGCGTCGTGATGGCGCCGAAGCCTTCCGCATCACTCATGATTTCAAAAGCCGTGTGATTGTAATAGTCCAGCCCTCTGACGAGATTCGGATCAACTTCAAATGAAATTCCGATGTCTGTTAAGTATTGCTGTACTTTTGCAAAATAGGCTTCAGACTCTTCATTTAAATATTCCAGAATGGATGGCGCTGTTTTCAAGAGCTCGTGATCTCTGTCCTTTTTACAGTCTAATATCCGCAGCGGATTTTGCTTAAGCCGTTGTTGGCAGTCGCTGCAAAATTCATCAATACGCGGTTCAAAGTGGCTGATTAACGCCTCTCTGTGGGCAACCCGGCTCGTTTTGTCGCCGAGGCTGTTAATGACAAGCTTTAAATTGCGCAGACCGGCTTTACGGTACACGCTCATCGCCAGCGCAATCACTTCAGCATCAATCGCAGGATCACTCGAGCCGATCGCTTCGATGCCAAATTGATAAAATTGGCGGTAGCGTCCGGTCTGCGGTCTTTCATAGCGGAACATCGGACCGATATAATAAAGTTTTGTCGGCTGGACAGGGTTTGCGTACAGTTTATTTTCAACAAAAGAACGTACTGCAGAAGCCGTGCCTTCGGGACGGAGTGTCAGGCTTCTTCCCTTTTTGTCAGCGAACGTATACATCTCTTTTTGTACGATATCAGTCGATTCTCCAACCCCCCGCGAAAACAACTCCGTATGTTCAAAAATAGGCGTCCGGATTTCTTTATATTGATACGCATGACACGTCTCTCTCGCAATCTTCTCAACATATTGCCAGCGCTCTGATTCTCCGGGGAGGATATCCTGTGTTCCCCTTGGAATGTTAAATCCCATTTTGTAAAGCCTCCTCATGTTTTCATCCGATTTTCTCATCTGTAAATAGAAAAAACCCCCGAGCCTACTATAAAACCAATAGTAGGGACGAGAGTTATACCCGTGGTGCCACCCTAGTTGGAACTTTAACAGTTCCCGCTTTCATGCCTTTAACGCAGGTTCACGTCCTCCGCCTATTCACTCGTTTGGACAGAGCTTTCAGCGGGAAACCTTCGGAGTGTTCATTCGGATAAGATACCGTGCAGACCGCTTTCAGCCCAGGGCGATTCCTCTCTTTCCACGTACTCTTACCTACTATTCTCCATCTTCAGTTCATACTCATATGTATACTAATTTATATTATAATACGAGGGTTATGTTTCCATGTCAACCCTAATTGCGGTTCTTTTTATTCTTTATGGACTCTTTTGATGTCAGCCCCAGCTCTGTCGCCGTTTCTTCCAAGAAGCCTATGTGCTCGGGGTCGGAATGATCCTTCAGATGCATATTCGCATTTTGTTCATGGATCGCTTTACCCATTCTTTGATTATACCTCATTTGGCAACATCCTTTTGATATCTTTTTTCTATAGTATAAACAAATCATTTTCATTTTATTAAAAAATCGGCAAGGAATATACGATATAGAGAAAGAAGTATTGTTGCAAGTTTTCACGAAGGGAGGAGATGGAGAATCAATATGAAAAAAAGCGCCATATTGATCCTGTTGGTGATGCTGGCAGCTCAAGCAGCCTTTTATATATCATCCAACACAGCTTCGGCAGCCATCGGTGAAGCCGTGATTGCCACCGATGAGATCAATGTCAGAAGCGGTCCGGGATTGAGTCACGAAATCAGCAGCGTCGTAAACCGAAATGAAACCTATCCGATTCTGGAGGAAAAAGGCGACTGGGTGCAAATCCAGTTAAACGGCGGACAAAAAGGCTGGGTCGTGGCCTGGCTCATTAAGAAAAAAGAAAAAGCCTCCGGCGGATCTGAATCTGTAAGCGGGAAGGTGACATCTTCCGCAGCAGACTTGAGAATCAGAAAAGGGCCTGGCACTTCGTATGAGGTCCAAGGCAAATTCCCTCAAGGAGAACAGGCTGATCTGTTAAAAACCGACGGAAAATGGGTCAAAATTTCGTATCAAAATATAACGGGCTGGGTTCATGCCGATTATGTCAACAATGATGCTTCAAGCAAGAAAACGACTGAATCATCAGCGTCAAACGCTTCATCCAAAACGGGAACTGTCGGGGTCTCCACCCTAAATGTCAGAAGCTCTGCTTCCCATCAAGGAAGAGTCATTGCCACGCTGAAGCGGAATACTGATGTAGCGATTTTAAGTAAACAGCACGGATGGTATGAAATCGAGTTCAACGGCCAAAAGGGCTGGGCCGCAAGCCACTATATTGTAGAGGGTAATGGGCAGAAGACCGGCGCCGCGGAAACAAAGAGCGGTTCTGAGTCAAAACAGCAGGCAACCATCGTCTATGAAGGGACAAACATCCGCAGTGATGCGTCGACATCCTCAACGATTGTCAAGCGTGCAGGAAAAGGCGAATCTTATCCGATTGCAGGTACGAAAGGCGACTGGTATGAAATCACGCTGTCAGACGGAAATTCTGGATATGTCGCAAGCTGGGTCGTACAGACGTCTGATCAATCGGGCGCACAGGGAGATGCAGACACTCCTGCACCGCCTTTGTCAAAGCCGTCGGGTGCGAGCGGTTCTATTCAAAACAAGACGATTGTCATTGATGCCGGACACGGCGGACATGACAGCGGAACCATCGGAACCCGCGGGACGCTTGAGAAAGGGCTGACCATTAAAACAGCAAGGCTTCTCGCCGCAAAGCTGAAAGCCGATGGAGTCAACGTCTATATGACCCGCAATGACGATTCTTTCGTCAGCCTGCAGTCGCGTGTTGCGACCTCTCATTACCGTAACGCCGACGCTTTTATCAGCATTCATTATGATAGTTTCGTCAATGCGTCTGTAAGAGGCAATACAGCCTATTATTACAGCCCTTCTAAAGATCAGAAGCTGGCTTCAGACGTTCAGTCCGAAATCGAGAAGCACTCGCCTCTGCCAAGCCGCGGCGTTTTATTCGGGGATTATTTTGTATTAAGGGAAAACAAGCAGCCGTCCGCTCTGTTTGAGCTTGGCTACTTAAGCCACCCTCAGGAAGAAGCAGTCGTGAGCACAGATGCTTACCGTGAACGAGTAACAGACGGCATCAGAAGCGGGCTTGAAAACTATTTCGACTAAAAAAAGCTGCCATTTGGCAGCTTTTTTTACGCTTTGGAATCCATGATTAATGTGACGGGACCGGAATTCGTCAGTTTGACATCCATCATTTCCCCAAATCTTCCTGTTTCGACAGTGACGCTTTTTTCCCGGAGCAGGCTGTTCCATTCCTCATACAGTTGCAGCGCCATATCCGGTTTCGCAGCTTTTGTAAAATTCGGGCGTCTCCCTTTTTTCGTTTCCCCGTACAAAGTAAATTGAGAGACTGACAAAACCGATCCCCCGACATCTAATAGAGACAGATTCATTTTTTCGCCGTCATCTTCAAATATCCGCAGATTGACGAGCTTTTCCGCTAAATATGCCACATCCTCGCTCGTGTCATCATGTGTCACACCGACAAGCACCATCAAACCGAGTCCGATCTCACCGACAGACTCGCCGCCTACTGAAACACTTGCATCTGTGACGCGCTGAACAACTAATTTCATGACGCTTTTCCTCCTAATTCATCACCCTGCGTACTGAATAAATATCTCTAATCTGCTTGATCCGTTCGACCACTTTGTGCAAATGATTGATATTTTGAATGAAAATGGCCATATGGATGGTGGCCACTTTATTGCGATCCGATTTTCCGGAAACGGAAGAAATATTCGTTTTCGTTTCATTTACAGCCTGGAGCACTTCATTCAGCAGTCCGCGGCGGTCATAGCCGAGAATTTCGATTTCGACATTATACTCTTTTCTTCTCTGAGTCTGCGGTTCATGCTCCCATTCGACCTGAATCAGTCGGTCATGGGCTTCATTTGTCAAAACATTCGGGCAGTCTTCGCGGTGAACGGATACGCCCCGCCCTTTTGTGATGAAACCGACGATCGGATCTCCAGGAACAGGGTTGCAGCATTTGGAAAGCCTGATGAGAAGGTTCTCCACGCCTTTTACACGCACGCCGGCTTCGCGTTTTTTCCCTTGGTACGGCTTCGTTTCAGCCGTAACCTCCTGAACGCTTTTCACCTGTTCTTCCTGATCTCGCATTTTCCGCTCTTTTTCCGTCAGACGGTTGGCGACCTGAGCGGCTGTAATGCCGTTATAGCCGACTGCCGCATACATGTCCTCTTCATTGGAAAAATTGAATTTGTCAGCGACTTTTTGAAGATTCTCGGCGGTTAAAACGTCTTTTACTTCAAAGTCCAGGTTTTTGATCTCTTTTTCAACCAGTTCCCTGCCTTTTTCGACATTCTCTTCTCTGCGCTGCTTTTTAAAGAATTGACGGATTTTATGCTTCGCCTGGGATGTCTGGGCAAGATTGATCCAATCCTGGCTCGGCCCGTATGAATGCTTTGACGTCAGAATTTCAACGATATCCCCGGTGCGCAGTTTGTAGTCAAGGGTAACCATTTTGCCGTTCACCTTCGCGCCGATCGTTTTGTTGCCGATTTCTGAATGGATGCGGTATGAAAAGTCGATCGGCACAGAACCTGAAGGAAGCTCTATGACGTCTCCTTTTGGCGTAAAGACAAACACCATGTCAGAAAATAAATCGATTTTAAGGGATTCCATAAATTCTTCGGCATCGCTCGACTCATTTTGAAATTCCAATATTTCGCGGAACCATGACAGCTTTTTATCAAAGCTTGCCTCTTCATTGACGCCTTTGCCTTCTTTGTACGCCCAGTGAGCCGCAATCCCGTACTCTGCGATTTCGTGCATTTCAAAAGTCCTGATCTGAACTTCCAGCGGATCTCCCTTCGGACCGATGACGGTCGTATGCAGAGATTGATACATGTTTGGCTTCGGCATTGCAATGTAATCTTTGAACCTGCCCGGCATCGGCTTCCAGCACGTATGAATGATGCCCAGCACAGCGTAGCAGTCCTTAATGCTGTTGACCAGGATCCGCACTGCGAGCAAGTCGTAGATTTCGTTGAACTGCTTGTTCTGCATCGCCATTTTCCTGTATATACTGTAAATATGTTTTGGCCGTCCGGAGAAGTCCGCTTTAATATTGACTTCTTCAACGCGGTTTTTCACTTCATTTACGACTTCCTCAACGTACAATTCTCTTTCGGCCCGCTTTTTCTTCATCAAGTTGACGATCCGGTAGTACTGCTGCGGATTCAAATACCGCAAAGCGGTATCCTCAAGCTCCCACTTTATTTTAGAAATCCCAAGGCGATGAGCCAGCGGAGCAAAAATTTCCAGCGTTTCATTTGAGATTCTGCGCTGCTTTTCCTGAGGCAGATGCTTCAGCGTTCTCATGTTGTGAAGGCGGTCCGCCAGCTTGATCAAAATGACGCGGATGTCCTGAGCCATAGCCACAAACATTTTCCGATGATTTTCGGCCTGCTGTTCTTCCTGTGATTTATATTTAATTTTCCCCAATTTTGTGACGCCGTCGACAAGCATCGCGACTTCTTCGTTAAATGCTTCTTTTAAATCTTCAAGCGTTACGCTCGTATCTTCCACGACATCGTGCAGGAATCCTCCCGCTATCGTCGCCGGGTCCATTTCCAAATCGACCAGAATTCCCGCCACCTGGATCGGATGGATGATATACGGCTCGCCTGATTTGCGGTACTGTTCGCGATGTGCGTCTTCCGCGTATTGATACGCATTTTTAATAAAAGCTACATGTTCATCGGAAAGGTAAGATTTTGCCTTTTCAATGACTTGCTCAGCAGTTAAAACTTGTTCGTTCGCCATGGAATCACCTTTTTTATATTTGAAAACTGTATTGTAATTATTATCAAGAAAAATGTCACAGATGTAAAGAGAAGAAATTGAAAAGGACACACCGGGATCGCAATATTTCAATGGATAGGAAAAAAGCACCCGCTTTCTGAGTGCTTTTTATAGTATAAAATTTGTTTAGTATTGCATCAAGGTTAAAATATCATATCCGTCAAGTTTGTTTCTTCCGTCAAGATATGTCAGTTCGATCAGGAAAGCGATTCCGGCAACGACGCCGCCAAGCTCTTCAACAAGCTTGATTGTCGCTTCAATCGTCCCTCCGGTCGCCAGAAGGTCGTCTGTGATCAAGACGCGCTGGCCCGGCAAAATGGCGTCTTTATGGATCGTCAGGACATTGCTACCATATTCCAATCCATAGTCGACTTTAATGACTTCGCGAGGCAGTTTGCCTTCTTTGCGGACCGGGGCAAATCCTACGCCAAGCGCATATGCCACAGGACATCCGATGATAAATCCTCTTGCTTCAGGCCCGACGACGAGATCAATTTGTTTTTCTTTCGCATAGGTTACAATTTGATCTGTCGCATAGCGATAGACGTCCCCTTTATCCATCAATGTTGTAATATCTTTAAATTGTACGCCTTCCTTCGGGTAATCCGGCACAATTGTCACATACTTCTTCAAATCCATCTGTTTTATGTCCTCCTCATACTTTCATAAGCGTCAGAGCTTTCGCCCATCCGCTTATTCAGCCACTGTTTAAGCTCATCCGCCGAAGAATATACGAGCTTTTGCTCCAATTCAATCAGGCGCTGTTTTTCCCGGTAAGTTTCAGAATCTGTTAAATCCCGTTTTACGGCATCAAATACAACAGTTAAAACACCATTCTCTATTGTAACAAAACCGAGCTCAAAAAACACCTTTGTCATAAAATCAATTGTGTCTTTTGTCCAGCCTTTATGTCTGGCAAGCTCTCCGCCGTATTTCGCTAAATCAAAAGAGCCTCTTTTCAGGAGGAAAGCATAGTACCACTTAAAATATTCCCTTGTTGGAAACGTCGAGAAAAAATGTTCATCTGATTGATGAAAAATCAGGTAAATCCGCTCCAGCTGTTTGCCTTTTATGACATGATCAAATATATCGATAGACTGAGGCGTATCAATAAAAACCGCATAACGGCTATGTAAATCGAGACGCTCTGCATCCTCTTCTCCTCTGATCAAAATCAGTTCTTCTTCAAGGCCTGTTCCCGCAAGTTTTGCTTTCGTCTCTTCCCGAAAACAGAGAATTGCGCGTTTTGACGGATCCAATTTTAATATTCGTTCTTCCCATGACCGTTTTCCGCGCAGATCAAACAGCTGCCATTCGTTTACGGCCGCATCTTTGATCATCAGCTGCGGTTTTTTTCTGTTGTTCCATTCATTAATCGACAATTCGCCGACAAGCGAAATGTTTGCGCCGGGAACGATTCCTTCTTCAATATCGCCTTTATAGAAACCGATGCAGTCGAGCTTTGACTCGCCGTCAGCCAGCAAAAGCTTCAGGTGATTCTTATTGGCACCGATTCTTCTCGTTTCATCAATTTTGACGTCGCTGACAAGAACGAACGGCTTCGGATTCCCCGTACCGAATGGAGCCAGCATGTTCATTTCCGCAATGCTGTCAACCGTAATCTCCTCCAACCGGCAGCAAAGATCGACTTCCTGGACGGGGATGAAGTCTTCCGCTGTTAAAACGGATTCAGCCTGGCGGTTGATCCTTTCTCTTAAAGCCGAAACATCGTCTTGGCTGAGCGTCATCCCGGCTGCCATCGGGTGGCCGCCAAAATGCGGAAGTATGTCCCGGCAGTCGGAAAGATTCTGAAATAAGTCAAAGCCTTTAATACTGCGCGCCGAGCCTTTAGCTATTCCTTTTTCTTCATCAATTCCGAGAACGATGGCCGGGCGGTAGTACCGTTCGACAAGCTTTGAAGCGACAATTCCGACGACGCCGGGATTCCAGCCGGGCCGAGCCGCGACGATCACAGGCTGGTCAAGGCCTTGCTCCTCTATCATCTGAACCGCTTCCTCTGTCATCTGGTTGACGATTTTTTGGCGTTCCTTATTCAAGGCGTTGATTTCTTCGGCCAGCTCTTCCGCCTCCATGTCATCTTCTGTGTTTAAAAGATGAACGGCCGGATCAGCCTGGTCAATCCTTCCGACCGCATTGATGCGCGGAGCGATTTGAAAGCCGATCGTCTCTTCATTTGCACTTTGAATCTCCGCTCCCGCAATCTTCGTCAGCGCTCTTAAGCCTGGGCGGTTCGTTTTTCTGAACTGAACCATGCCGAGCTTGGCCATGAGTCTGTTCTCATCATGAAGCGGCACAAGGTCGGCAACCGTTCCGATCGCACAAAGATCAAGCAGATCATCAGGAATATCTCCGTTCAATGCGTGGGCAAGCTTAAATGCCACACCGACGCCGGCCAGCTCTTTAAAAGGATAACTGCAGCCCGGCTGCTTAGGATGAATGATCGCATAGGCATCAGGCAAAACCGGCCCTGGCTCATGGTGATCTGTAATAATCAAATCGATGCCGAGTTCTTTCGCGACTTCTGCTTCGTGAACGGCGGCAATGCCGGTATCCACCGTGACGATCAGAGAATAGCCCTCTTCTTTGATTTGCCGGAAGGCGGCTTCATTCGGACCGTACCCTTCTTTGAAGCGGTCGGGTATATAAAAATCGACTTGTGCTGAATACTTTTTCAAAATCTGCAAAAGGACCGTCGTGCTTGTCACACCGTCCGCATCATAATCTCCGTAAATCATAATCTGTTCATCTTCTGAAATTGCCTGTTTGATTCGCCGTACAGCTTTCTCCATATCTTTTAGCAAGTAAGGATCATGAAAGACAGCATCCTTGCCATACAAAAATGAAGTCGCTTTGCCGGCTGTATCGTAGCCTCTCATGATAAGCAATGAGGCGGCAAGGGGAGTAATGCCCAATTGTTCGGCGAGCTGCTCCACCTTTTCATTGTCGGGCGTTTGCACATCCCAACGCATTTTTGACGCTAACATAAATTCACCCCTCAACCACCCTATTATACTAAAGCGGCCTGAGGGGATTCAATTTATTTTCGTTACAATCTTTTAGTCCTTTTGCTCAGGTGATGCCAGCACTTCAGCATCGTCAGTGTGCTGCTTTGCTTGTTCTTCCCTTCTATGCGCCTTTAGTTCCTTTTTCAGCTTCATGATCTGAAAAGCGCCGGCAGAGCCGATAATGAGCGCTCCCATCAAAACAGACACCAAAATGACAAGAATTAAAGGCCATTCAGCCGTTCCGAAAAGAAAATCGACCTTGACAGGCTCTACATTGATGACAGCAAAAACAGCAACAATCAGTGTAAAAATAAGTGCGGAAATCAATGTCCATTGTTTGTTCATCATAAGTCTCTCCATTCGTAGTTTTGTAGCGTTATTTTTCCGCCATGCTCCAATTTTAAACAAAAAGGAGCTGATCAGAAAGCATGCAAAAGAAAAATTTGCCGAGGATGTGTCCGCCTCATTCGATTCAGCCTTTAAAAAAGACTGCCCGGCAGCGCGGGCAGTCCTATTATTGTTCCTCCGGCTTATGTTTAGGCTTTTTAAGTTCTCGGCCTTTCCATACAAGCCATAATTGAGCTGCGATATAGAGCGAAGAATATACACCGCTCAACAGACCGATTAACAGGGCTACAGAGAAGTTCGTAATCGATGTTGCGCCGAGAACGAGAAGCGCAATGACAACGATGACAACGGTCAGGACCGTGTTAATCGAACGCGCAAAGGTTTGCTGCAAGCTTAAATTGACGATATGCGACAAGTCGCTGAATGTCTTCGGTTTGCGCTTTTTCATTTGCTCTCTGATCCTGTCAAACGTGACGATCGTATCGTTAATCGAATAACCGATGATCGTCAGCACGGCGGCAATGAAGGTGATATCCACCTCAAGCCTTGTGAAACTGAAAACGGCAATGATGAAAAACGCGTCATACAGCAATGAAGCAATAGCAGAAATCGCCATCTTGTATTCAAAGCGGATCGATACGTACAAAATGATCCCGATGGACGCGATGATCAAGGCATAAAGTGCATTTCTCGCCAGCTCTTTTCCGACAGTCGGCGATACGGTGCTCACATTCGGCTCCACCCCGTATTTATCTTTGAAATAGCTTTTCACTTCAGCAATTTTCTTCTGGTTTGGAACGCCGACAAACCTTGCGACACCGTGATTCGTTTTTTGACCGGAAAGAACGATCGAATCCGGATCCAGCCCGACTTGCCCAAAATCCTTTTCAAGCTGTTCGGTTGTCAGTTTATGTTCGCTTTGAACTTCGATTCTCGATCCGCTAGAGAAATCGATGCCGAGGTTCAGCCTGAAGACAAGAAGGATGACAATTCCGGCAGCTAACACTATTCCAGAGAATACGAAAAACCATTTTCGCTTTCCGACAAAATCCCATTTGTCAAACGGTGTCGGCGGCTCCGTATTTTCGTTTGTCTTGCTGATATCCAAAATGTCTTTTCTACGGACGCCAAACCAGCCTTTTTTCCGGTCGAGCCAGCGGCTTTCCACCAATAAGCCGAGCAAAAATCTCGAGAGGAAAACGGCCGTGATAAAGCTCGTCAAAATGGAAAGAATCAACATTGTCGCAAACCCTCTGACTGAGCTTGTACCAAATACGAAAAGCACGATTCCCGCAAGCATCGTCGTAATGTTCGCATCAAAAATCGTCGCAAACGATCTTCTGTTCCCTGACCGGAAAGCCGAGCGGACCGATTTTCCGAGCTTGAGCTCTTCCTTGATGCGCTCATAGGTAATGATATTGGCATCCACAGCCATACCTACACCCAATATAAGCGCTGCTATTCCCGGAAGGGTAAGGACGGCGTTCATCCAGTCAAATATCTGCAGGGTGATGTAAATGTAGACGGAAAGCGTAATAACCGCGATAAAACCCGGCAGACGATAGTAAAGCAGCATAAATAAGAAAATAATAGCGATTCCGATGATCCCCGCCAACACGGTTTCATTTAAAGCCTGTTCGCCAAACTGCGCACCGACGGATGTCGAATACTTTTCAACCAATTTGACAGGAAGGGCTCCGGCATTCAAAATGCTTGCCATATCTTTCGCTTCCTGAATCGTAAAATTCCCTTCGATCATCACGTCTGAGGTATTCAGCACCTGATTGACATTCGGGGCAGAGATGTATTTGTGATCAGCCTTTTGCGATTCCTTTTGATAAGAGTCGCTTTTTTTGTAATCAAGCCAGATCACCAGCTGATTATTCGGCTTCATATCAAGCACTTTCTTCGTTACTTCGCCGAATTTGTCCGCATCCTTCAGCTTGATTGTAACGATCGGCTCATTCGTATCTGTTTTAAAAGACTGTTTTGCACCGCTTTCCACAAGATCAGCGCCGTTTAAAAGCTCTTTATCATTCGTGTCTCTGAACGATAGCTGTGCCTGTGTCGATAAAATTTCCCGCGCTCTGTTCTGGTTGTCGACGCCGGCGAGCTGAACCCTGATCCGGTTGTTTCCTTCAATTTGGATGTTCGGTTCACTGACCCCTAAAACATTGGCCCGGCGGTTCAGCGCTTCTACGGTGCTGACGAGGGCATCCTTGTCAATTTTATCGCCTTTTTTGGCAGGCTGAACCTCATACAAGACTTCAAAACCGCCTTGTAGATCAAGACCGAGGCTGATGTTGTTAGCAGCCGGTTTCGTAAACACTCCCAGTCCCGTACCGATCAATAAAACGGTAAGGAAAAACGCAATCAAGCGTCCTTTTTTCATTATGTATTTCCTCCTTAAATCAACCCAAAAAATCGACGGTTACTTCAGCAGCTCATCGAGCATATCCTGCCCCTCTGGGCTGTCGAGTAAATTAGACGTTTTAAACGATTCTACGGTTGCATAGTTCATAAATTCGCCAATTTTCACAGATAAAATATCTCCGGCCAGATGGTGAATTTGAACATCTTTCTTGTTCTTCCATTTCTTATTCAATAAGTATGACCATAATTCCTTTATTTCAATATCGTCATAGCCGAGAATCATGAACTCTTCTGCCTTACTGAGAAGAAAAGGTTTGAGATGGTCCTTATAAAGATCAGCCGGGTGTCTGTCCATGCCAAAGCCACGCTCCTTTCACATTTTTTCAGAGAGACTTGTCATGCTTGGACGATGTATGCGCATATCTTATTGTATATGATTAAAGGTTGTTTGAGAAGGCAGGGGACTAAGAAATGACCAAGCAGACGTTTTTAAAAGGCACGCTCATCTTAATAGCAGCAGGCTTAATTACGAGAATGCTCGGCTTTATCAACCGGATTGTCATCGCCAGGTTCATCGGCGAAGAAGGTGTAGGGCTGTATATGATGGCCGCCCCGACTTTTTTCCTGGCGGTGACGCTCACTCAGTTCGGACTGCCTGTTGCCATCAGCAAGCTTGTGGCTGAAGCGGAAGCGCGCGGCGACCATAGAAAAACAAAGCAGATTTTAGTCATGTCTCTTGCGATTACAGGTACGCTCAGCGCCCTGATTACCCCGGTGTTTCTCATCTATGCGCCGCTGATGGCCGAAACGCTTTTGACAGATGAAAGAACGCTTTATCCGCTTTTGGCGGTGACACCGGTCGTCCCCATTATTGCGGTTTCCAGCGTGCTGAGGGGCTATTTTCAAGGAAAGCAGAATATGAGGCCGCTCGCCGTTTCACAAGTGCTTGAGCAAATTGTCCGGATATCGCTTGTAGCCGTCTGCACGACTGCCTTTTTGCCGCTCGGAATTGAATTTGCGGCAGCCGGCGCAATGCTTTCGTCCGTGTTCGGGGAGCTTGTCTCACTGCTTTATTTGTTTGCCGCTTTTCAATATAAAAAGAAAATCCGCGTCAGGAAACGTTTTTTTCAGTCATTAATGTCCGGACGAAGGATTTTTTTCGAGCTGATGAGCGTCTCTCTTCCGACGACGGGCAGCCGGTTTATCGGCAATTTGTCGTGGTTTTTTGAACCAATCGTCGTCGCGCAGAGCCTGGCGATCGCCGGTATCGCTGCTTCGGCTGCAACAAGCCAGTACGGGGAACTGACCGGATTTGCGATGACGCTTCTCACCCTTCCAAGCTTTATTACGTATTCATTGTCAACAGCCCTTGTTCCAGCCATCAGCGAAGGGATCGAACAGAAAAAAATGCAAGTTGTTGAATACCGCCTTGAACAGGCGATGAGACTCTGTCTTTTAAGCGGCGGCATTTCGGCTGTCATTTTGTTTTCCTATGCCGATGAGCTTGTCAGCGTCATGTACGGTTCATCCAATGCCGGCGTCTTTGTCAAAGTCATGGCTCCCTTCTTCTTGTTCTATTATTTTCAAGGTCCTCTTCAAGCGGTTTTGCAGGCTTTAAATCTGGCCGGGGCAGCCATGATGAACAGCTTGGTCGGGGCTCTTGTAAAAACAGGACTTATCTTCGTGCTCGCGTCAAGGCCGTCGCTCGGCATCATGGGAGCGGCGCTGGCGATCGTGACGGGAATGATTCTCGTGACGCTGCTTCATGCGGCAACGGTCAGCAAAGTGCTTCCGATCAGCATCAATTTGAAGGAATATGTCATGTCCTTTGCCGTCATTTTGATGTCGGGCTGGATGAGCTTCTGGATGAAACAGCACCTTTTTATCGATCAAGCCGAACCGATGCGTCTGTTCTACTGCGTCTTGCTCACAAGCTGCCTGTACGTTTTCCTTTTGATTGCTTTCAAGCTGATCAAAAAAGAAGAAATCCAGCGTTTTCCTCTGTTCGGCCGCTGGATTTCATGACTGCTTTATGATGTGAATTCATCCTTTATATCAATAAAAAAAGAACCTTTGTGATACGTACAGAAAGAAATGTTGGAAAGATTGCGATGACCCCTTTTTTCAAGCATTTGCTCAAGCCATTCCTGATCCTTGCCGATCTGTTGCAAATGGTCTTTCTGAACGACTCCATCAATAATAAGCGGCAGTTCGATCTGGTGATCTGAGCGGTCTTTTGTAAAGACTGAAAGCTTTCCTGTCGGCTCCAAAATCGCATATGATACATCTGCGATGCGCTCAACATTCTTTTCTCTGAGCTGGGTCATCAAATCTTCAAAATTATAGCGCTGGGTTCTCATTGCCCGTTCATCGACTTTTCCGCGGTCAATGATGATCGTTGGTTTTCCATCGAGTAGCCGGCGGATTTTTTGGCTTTTCAGTGACAAGTATGCCAAAATAACTTGAATCAAAGTTAACACGAGGATCGGGATGATCGTGTGCAAAAGATGGTCATCAAGATTTTCAATGGCCAAAACCGCTATTTCGGCCATCATGATAAATACGACGAGATCCAAGATGCTTAATTCCCCAATTTCTCTCTTTCCCATTAAGCGAAATAAAAAGAAGATGATAAAGTACAGCACGATCGTCCGAAACACAAGAGCCAAGATTTCCTCCAAAACGGCCGCCTCCTTCCGCCAGAGTCTATCTGTCATAGCCTTTGTCAAAATCGGTCTTTTATGTACAAAAAGCTTGGAACAGCCTAGTCTATTTGCCCTTTGTTCAGAATACATTTAAAAAGACGAGCCTATCATGTTTAGAGAGGAGGTACTTGATGAACGAGCCAAAGCAAATCGGCAAAGGAATCTTATACAGTTTGGTCGTCATTTTTGCCTTGATGTTTGCGGGAAGCCTGCTGGTCTCACTGTTATTGACATTAACATCATTAACTGAAAACTCATTCAGCTGGTTCATTACTGCCATATCTTTTATCACATTGTTCATCGGCGGCTTTATTTCAGGGGGAAAAGCGAAGGAAAAAGGTTGGCTGATCGGGGCTTTGACAGCTCTTTGCTTCTCGCTTACGGTGCTGCTGTTTCAATATCTTGGCTTCGGAGAATCATTCAATCTCAAGCAGCTGCTGTACCATGCCGGATTTATGGGCGTCAGCATGCTGGGCGGGGTTTTCGGTGTCAATCTTCAAGGGGGCCGGGCATAAAAAAACAGCAAAAAAGGGAGCGGAATATATCCGCTCCCTAAATCTTGTCTTGTCCGTAAACAGCTTGCATTCGCCGTCTGCGCCAGAAACGGCGGCCAGGCGCCCAGGCCGCTTGGCCTGAACGCGTCCTGTGAAACTCCGCTTCTGAATCGCTTATGTATAAGCAGCTTTTGCCAACTATTCGGCTGACGCCTCTCTAATCGCGCGGCGGTCGAATGTCAGACGTGTATTATCGCCTGTTTTGATGACAACCTTGCTTTCGTCGATTGATTCAACGATGCCGTGCAGGCCGCCGATCGTTACGATCTTATCCCCTTTTTTCAGCTCCTCCTGCATTTGGCGGACAGCTTTCTGCTGCTTCTGCTGAGGACGGATCAATAGGAAATAAAGAACCGCAAACATTAAAATAATCGGAAGTAAAGTTCCAAGCATCTCCATTATTTTTTCACCCCTTTCAAATAGTTTAATCGTTTTCTTCGTTTATGTGTCAGAAACTTTTAGCATTTGGTTTATTAAAACCGTAGCGCTCAAAAAACTCTTCCCGGAAATCACCTAAACGATCTTCACGAATGGCTTCTCTGACTTGCCCCATTAATTTTAACAGAAAATAAAGGTTATGATAAGAAGTTAAACGAATTCCAAACGTTTCATTACAGCGAATTAAATGTCTGATATATGCCCGTGAATAATTTCGGCATGTATAGCAGTCACAGTGCTCATCGATCGGTCTGAAATCCCTTTCATACTTCGCATTCTTGACAACGAGACGGCCTTCACTTGTCATGAGCGTCCCATTTCTCGCAATTCTGGTCGGCAGTACACAGTCAAACATATCGACGCCGCGGATGGCGCCGTCAATGAGAGAATCTGGTGAACCGACTCCCATCAAGTAACGCGGTTTATCCGCCGGAAGCAATGGAGTTGTAAACTCCAAGACGCGATTCATGACATCCTTCGGTTCGCCGACTGATAGTCCACCTATAGCATAGCCCGGAAAATCAAGTGAAATCAAGTCTTTCGCACTTTGTTTTCTCAATTCTTCATATTCGCCGCCTTGAACGATTCCAAAGAGCCCCTGCTCATCAGGGCGCTTGTGGGCGGCAAGACAGCGTTCCGCCCAGCGGCTCGTCCGTTCAACAGACCTTTTCATATAATCGTACTCTGCCGGGTACGGCGGGCACTCGTCAAATGCCATCATAATATCAGAGCCGAGGGCATTTTGAATGTCCATCGCTTTTTCAGGAGATAAAAACAGTTTGTCCCCGTTTAAATGATTGCGGAAATGAACGCCTTCTTCTTCAATTTTGCGGAATTCGCTTAATGAAAACACCTGGAAACCGCCTGAATCGGTTAAGATGGCGCGGTCCCAATTCATAAACTTGTGAAGGCCGCCCGCTTCTTTAACGATTTCATGGCCGGGCCTCAGCCAAAGGTGATAGGTGTTGCTCAAAATGATTCCGGCGCCCATTTCCTTCAACTCTTCCGGAGCCATTGTTTTAACAGTGGCGAGCGTTCCTACCGGCATGAAAACCGGCGTTTCAAATGATCCGTGGGGAGTGTGGACCTTCCCCAGCCTCGCTCCTGTTTGTTTACATGCTTTAATGAACTCATAGCGTATCGGTTGCTGCGACAAATTATGAGCCCTCCAATCTTTTTAAATTTTATTTGATCAACATGGCGTCTCCAAAGCTGAAGAAGCGGTATTCGTGTTCGACTGCGGTCCGATAGGCGGACAGCACATGCTCCCTGCCCGCCAGCGCGCTGACAAGCATAATGAGAGAGGATTTCGGCAGGTGAAAATTTGTAATCATCCCGTCTATCGCCCTGAATGCATATCCCGGATAAATAAAAATAGATGTCCAGCCTCTCGCTTCCTGAAAGCGGCCGTCATGTTCAGAGGCGATCGTTTCGAGCGTTCTCGTCGATGTCGTACCGACAGAAATGATCCTTCCCCCGTCCTGCTTGACCTGATTCAAGGCTGCTGCTGTTTCTGCTGTCATTTCATAAAACTCTGCGTGCATGTCGTGTTCTTCCACAGTTTCCGCACTGACGGGGCGGAAAGTCCCCAGGCCGACATGGAGGGTGATAAAGGCGATGTGCACGCCCTTTTCTTTCAGCGCGTCAAGAATCTCATCCGTAAAATGCAGTCCTGCGGTCGGCGCCGCAGCCGATCCTTGTTTCTTGGAGTACACCGTCTGGTAGCGCTCCTTGTCATCAAGCTGTTCTTTTATATAAGGAGGAAGCGGCATTTCTCCGAGAGATTCCAGCACCTCATAAAAAATCCCTTCATAGCGGAATTCTATTTTTCTTCCTCCGTGATCAAGCTCTTCTGTACAGACTGCCGTCAAACGGCCGTCGCCAAACGTGAGAACGGTTCCCCGTTTGACCCGTTTCGCAGGTTTGACAAGCGTTTCCCACTCGTCGCCTTCCTCCTGTTTTAACAGAAGCACTTCAACCTTTGCGCCCGTCTCTTCTTTCACTCCGAACAAGCGCGCCGGCAGAACCCTCGTATCGTTTAGCACAATGCAGTCGCCGGCTTCTAAAAAATCAATGATGTGTTTAAATGTGCTGTGGGTGATGTCCCCCGTTTCTTTATCCAGCACCATCAGCCTTGAAGCATCCCGTTCTTGTAAAGGAACCTGAGCAATAAGGCGTTCAGGCAGTTCAAAATCAAATAAATCCACTTTCATTTTTTTCACCTTATTCTATCTATATACTTTGATCTCATTTCATCCGTCCGAAGATCGAAAATAATACGGACAGGATGATGCTGATGACAATACATGTGACAACAGGAAAGAAAAATGTGACGTTTCCTTTTTTTACGAAAATGTCGCCCGGAAGCTTGCCGATCAGCTGCATGAATAAACCAATACCAAAAATGACAGCGCCTAATATCATCAATAGCTTTGGAAACTCAGTCATCGTGCGGAACCTCCATTTGAAAATGGCTGTAAACATCCGGTGTGACAATGCGCCCCCGCGGCGTTCTTTGAATAAAACCGATTTGAAGAAGGTACGGCTCATACACGTCTTCAATCGTATGAGACTCCTCTCCGATCGTAGCCGAGATCGTATCGATGCCGACAGGGCCGCCGTTGAATTTTTCGATCATGCCCATTAAAAGCTTGCGGTCTATATGATCAAGCCCGAGCTTGTCAACTTGAAGGCGCTCAAGGGCATCAACCGCCACTTCCTCGTTTATGGAGCTGTTTCCAAAGACTTGGGCAAAGTCTCTGACCCGTCTCAGAAGCCGGTTGGCAATCCGCGGCGTCCCTCTTGACCGTCTGGCAATTTCCAGGGAAGAAAGCCTGTCGATGTCGATCTCGAACAGCTCGGCCGTTCTGACGACGATTTCTGACAACTCATCCCGCGTATAGTACTCAAGTCTTGACAAAACACCGAACCTGTCCCTCAGAGGCGCTGTCAAAAGCCCCACTCTGGTCGTGGCGCCGACAAGTGTAAATGGGGGAAGATCAAGCCTGACAGAACGGGCTGACGGCCCTTTGCCGATGACGATATCAAGGCAGAAATCCTCCATCGCCGGATACAGAACCTCTTCAATCGAACGGTGCAGGCGGTGGATTTCATCAATGAATAACACGTCTCCAGGCTCAAGGGCTGTCAAAATCGCCGCCAGATCACCAGGGCGTTCGATCGCCGGACCTGACGTCGTTCTGAGATTGACTCCCATTTCATTGGCAATGATTGCGGCAAGGGTCGTCTTTCCCAATCCGGGAGGGCCGTATAATAATACGTGGTCTAATGTCTCCTCCCGCATTTTCGCAGCTTCGATGAAAACCCTGAGGTTATCTTTGACTTTTTCCTGACCGATATACTGAGCCAGTTTTTGCGGACGCAAACTTTGCTCAATCGCTGATTCATGGTTGTCTAGTTCACTTGATACGAGCCGCTCATCCATGAACATCACCTTACTTTAGTAATTTTTGCAATGCTTTTTTCACATATTGATCCGTCGAAAGCGCCTCTTCTTTTTTCAAGTAAGGGTGCACTTTTTTAATCTCGCGGTCGGAGTAGCCGAGCGCACTTAAGGCTTCAAGCGCTTCATCAAGCGCGGTTTCCGCTTCATGAGCCTGTTCACGTTCTTCATGGTTAAACAGGCTGGCCGCCATAGACGGAACGGCGTCTGCCAGTTTCCCCTTCAGATCGAGTATGATCTGTCTGGCGGTTTTCTTCCCAACGCCTGGGAACTTGACTAAAAACGCTTCATCTTCATTCTCGATCGCTTCAATGACCGCGCCCGGATCGCCGGAAGCAAGGATCGCAAGCGCTCCTTTCGGGCCGATCCCCGTTACGTTCAGCAATTTTGTAAACAGCATTTTTTCTTCCCTTGTCGAAAAGCCGTACAATGCAAGTGTATCTTCTCTTACATAATGGTATGTATAAATCGTTTCTTTGCTGTTTTCTTTATAAATAAACGGATTAGGCGTAAAGATCTGGTATCCGATCCCGCCGTTTTCAATGACAATATATTGGGGCGACACATAATCAATCGTCCCTTTTACGAATTCGATCAACGTTCATTCACCTCTTTGACTGCTCTTCATTGTAACATAAAACAGACAAAGCTAGAATGAAAAAGTTAACATATGTTCGCTCAACACGTTGATGAGGAAAAAGCTTTTTTCACAGCCCAAAAAAAGACATAACGGTGTCATGTCTTCATATCTTTCATATGAGGCTGATCCCCCGATGATTTAACGGCTTCAATGACATGTTCAAATTCCTTCTTCGTCCGATAAGGAATTCCTTTACGGAGGTCATCGGCCATACGGCTTTCAAGCCGCTTTATATCAATCTGAAAAAAGGACTGAATCGGCTCGGACAAAACGCCGGGACGGCCGTGGAAAGTAGAGATGACGCCATCTTCCGTCACCCCGATATAGCCGTTTGTTTTACTGAGTGGAGAGATATCATCCACCTGCTTGCGAAACAATATAAATCCTTTTTTTTGATCAACAAGCTGCCACCCTTTATAAGCGGCTTTAAAATCTTCCACCTTTCCGATGGCCTCTTCCTTGCTTTCGATTCCAACGTCCCCGTCCAAATACACCTTTTCAAATTGAATTTGAATCTTGGCCGGCTCTTGAGTTTCCGCTGGCCGAATTGCTGCAGCTTCCTGCTGAATGCCGAAAAGAATAGCAAGCGGCAAGGCTGCAAACAGGACAAAGTTCATTTTGTTAAGCATTTTTCGGCTGTCCACAAATATCACCTTCTTTTTCGCCTTCAAGATCTTATCCATAGTTTGACCAACGCTTTTGAAAATTAATCGCGTGCCGGAGTTTCATATGATAAATGCATAAAACAGGTCCGCTTTTATATCGTCAAAGGGCGGCGGGCAAGCGCCTCGGTGATACAATTGTTTTACAGATCGATTACGACTGTTACGTTTTGAAGCCAATGTTGAAGTTTCCAGGCATTTAGGATGCAAAGCCGCCCATTCTCATGTATAACAGCATTATAGAGTTATCTTTTGAAAGAGCTCCTAAAAAAGAAGGTGAACTCAACATGACAAAGGCGAAAACATATTCAGAAACCGTCATATACGACACGAACAAACGATTTAACAAGCTTGTCAAAAAGCCTGATGAATTGGAATTAATCGGGAAAGGACGGAGCGCATACGTTTTTAAACTGAGAGAGCAAGGCAGGGAAAAGGCGCTGAAAGTCTTTTTCCCCGAATTCAAAGAAACCGCTCAACGGGAAGCGGAGATATACAAAAAACTTTCTGATTCTCCCTATTATCCGGATATTTATGAAACGGGACATTCCTATATTTTAATGGAATATATTAAAGGACATACCTTTTACGAATGTTTAATCAAAGGCATCCGCATCGAGGATGAAATGATTCAAGAGGTGGACCGAGCTTTGCAAGATGCGCGGCTTAAAGGATTAAACCCTTCTGACATTCACCTTCGAAATCTGATTCTGACCCCGTCCGGAGCCGTAAAAGTCATCGATGTCGCCAGGTTTTCACAAACGAAGGCATGCAAACAGTGGGAGGACCTTAAATCAGCCTATCAAATCCTTTACAAAAAAAGTGGGTTCCCGCAAAAAATCCCTAAATTGTGGATGGAAACGATCGCTTTTCTTTATAAAAAAAACTGGCTGCAAAAACAATGGACCGCCAGAAAAAACAAATTTCACTCATAAAAAAACAGCCTTCAGGAAAGGCTGTTTTTCTTATCCGAATGATGAAACCTTCCAAGGGCACATACCGTATATTAGTCAGCATCCCTTTTTGAAAGGAGCATCAGATGTTGAAGAAAAAAAAGCGGCAGAAATCTGACAAATCGGATTACCTATGCCTATTTGATTTGCTCGAGCCTTTATATTACTTGCTGAGATTAGCAGTAGGCGGCATCGCAAAATTTATCAATTAATAGTCACTGCCAGACCCTCCGCTGTTGGAACGTTCAGCTGAGCAAGATAAACGCTGCAAATGTGACAAGATAAAGCGCAAATGCTCCGCTCATCCATTTGACCGGCTTTCTGGACAGATCCAACAGCCCTTTGACTCCGTCATTCAGTATCATGCTGATAAAAATAACAAAAGCTGTTCCAAAAGCCAGCATGGAAATCATGAAGAAAATCATATTCATTTTAATTTCCCCTCCGTACAATCGAGATTTATACCTCTGACAACAAAGCAGCACATCTTCTGATAAGATCTGATACTTCATCTGTTTTCAACTATAGATTTTGCAGGTTAAAAAAAGGCTGTTTTCTAGTTTAAATTCCGTTTAAATCAAATAAAAAAGCGAGAATCTTCTTGATTTCCCGCTTTTTAAAACCAGTATCAGTTTTTATAAATCATAAATATCGTCCCGTCTGAATCACTGCTGATTTTGCTGTGAAGATCCATTTGCTTGAGCATCATCTCAATAATGGACAGGCCGATGCCGGCGCCTTTTTTTCCGGAGACGGCGTCAAAGCCCGGTCCCCTGTCTTTAATTTGCAGAACAGGACGTCCGCATGACATTTTTGTTTTGACAGATACGTATTTTCCTGAATAGGCGTGACGCAATATATTTTGAAACAAATTATCAAGAATGCGTTTTAGCCATGTTTCGTCAATGTCCCACTCGATAGGCTGTTTTAAATCAATGTCGACGTCGAACTGTTCTTTTTCAAAAATCGGATACCAGCCGGCCAATGAGGAACGGATGACCCTTAAGACATCGGTGCGCTCTTTGTGCAGCGGCAGTCTTCCGGCAGCCAGAAGCGAGTAGGAAGACAGATTGTCGATCAAATCACCGATAAAAGCGATTTTATCGTTTATGACCTGTAAAGAATGGCTTCCTTTTTCACTAATGTCTTCATCCTTTAACGAGAACGTATGTCCTCTGATGACGGTAAGCGGCGTTCTTAGATCGTGGGATAAATCAGCAATCAGTTTTTTTCGAATTTCGGCCTCCTCGCGCTCTTTCCTTCTGCTCGTTCTCAGTTCTTCGACCATATGATTAAATGAGTATTCAACTTGCCCGAGCTCATCATTCCGCTTGATCCCGAGCGGCTGCGGTATGCCGTCATCGCCTTGTGTTTTCATATGCTTTTCCAGATTAACGAGCCGTTTCTGTAGCTTGGAAAAAAACCGCCATGAATTGAAAACAAACAATAAAAAAACACCGATTACGATCGTAAACCACAGATGCGTGTATTTCTCCCTTAAAAACGCCCACTCCGTGCCGATGAGCGACCGGGGCGTCTCCAATATCGCATAACCGCTGTCTTCTTTTCCTTTCAGATAAACTTGGAGCAGGAAATAATTCTTATTATCGCGCCTCATCATGTTGAAAACATCAGTCACTGTCAAATCCGTTTTTCCTTCGGGGTAGCCGGCCGATGTAGAGTACAATACTTTCCCTTCATCGTTCATCCAAATGATGTCGGAATCTTTGTATCGTTTCTTTCCGCTGAACGAAGACAAAATCTCTTCATTTGTTTTCCCCTTTAAATTCGCAACATCGCTTTTCCACCGCTTTTCCAATTGTTCCGGTTCATAATGTGTAATGCTTTGATCATCGATGATGTAGGTGAGCGTGATAAAATAAATGAAATTAACAAGAAAAAAGGCAATCGGAAAGAAAAGGAGAGAGGTGATAATATTCATCAAGTATTTTGTCGATAATTTCATTGTTTGATCCTGTAGCCGATTCCCCTGATCGTCTCAAGGATTTCGGGTTGGTTTGGGTTGTTTTCTAGTTTTTTGCGCAGGTGCCTGATATGAACCATTAATGTTTTATCCCCTTCAATAAACGGCTGCTTCCAAATGCTTTCATATATTTGTTCCTTCGTCAAAATTTGATTGGGGTGCCTGAGCAGAAGAAAGAAAATCTTCAGCTGCTTATCCGTTAATAAAACCTCTTCTCCTGTGTGTTTGTTTATGATTCGATTCTCTTGCATATACACCTTCAGATGTTTCAGGTTGAGCTCATTGATATGCGTCTTGTCAAACCTTCTCAGCAGCACTTCAATTCGTGCTCCGAGCTCTTCAGGATGAAAAGGCTTTGTGACGTAATCATCGGCAAATCCAAGTCCTTTGAGCTTATCCTCTAAAGCCGTTCTCGCAGTCAATAGCAAAATCGGCACTTGCGGATGAGACTCCTTCATCCTCTCTCCGATCGTAAACCCGTCCAAGCCCGGCATCATAATATCCAAGACGACCAAATCTGCTGTATCCATATGCCTTTCATAGCCGAGGGAAGATGTCAGCCAGACTAGCTTATAACCTTTGTTTTCAAGAGACTCCTTCAAAAATCGGCCGATCTCCTGATCATCTTCAATATATAAAATCGTATACATCTGCTACACTCCCCAAACTAATTACATCTATTTTCATATCATAACAAAAAGGTGTCCTTTTCGCTTTTTTGGCGTCAACATTAAAAACCCCCTCCTAAGCGAAAGGGGTTTGTTGGTTTCTATTTTTATTGTTCTTGCAAGTTCGTAAGCGGCACTTCCTGCTCATTCTCAGGCTGGCCAAGCGGATAGATTCTCGCGGTTCCGCTTTGTTCATCAACATGCTGAATATAAATGGGCCGGCCGTTATAAGTGACATCGACCATGACGGGAGATTCGACGATTTCTTGGGCACGCTGTGTATTCATCCTGAAATCCTCCTTTAGATTTTACTCATAATGTGTGCTCCCGTCCTCATTCATATTCGTTCCGGCTGGATTTTCTTTAAAACCGAGGCTTTTTCAGGATGTCAGCGAAGCTTGACGTATAAAGGCAGATCAGTATGTCCCATTTCACGCACATACACAAAAAGATTGCCTTTGTGGTGAATCTCATGGCCGATGACAAACTGAAGCAGCTGTTCAGCGGTCACTTTCTGTCCAAACATGTTGGTCAGATCGATTTCACGATCCAATTCCTCATCTGTAAAGGACTCGAGCAGTTCTTTCGTTTTTTCGGTATAAGTTTGGGCAAGCTCGGCAAGGCTTGTCTCTGTTTCTTCCATTTTCTTTTTTAACGCTTCCGGATTTCCTTCCTTAGCGGTCCGTGCAAATTGATAGAAAGAATACAGCATGTGCGTCACCAATTCTCTTGCAGACATTGAAGTCTCAGTCGGTTTGTAATCAGTATGTTTTTCAGCAATTCTTCCAATCAGTTCTTCTGTGACGGTGCGGTGGGATAAAAAATCCTGAACGATACGGGTTTTCCGTTCCATTCTTCTATTCCTCCTTCATTTTCATGATTTCAGCCATTCACATTTAGAATAACATGATTTTCCTGGAATTTGCTCAAATGAAGCTCTTTAACATTTGTCTTCCAGTACTTTTCGAACCGCTTTAACATATCTGTAAAACTTCCTTGTTTTGGTCTCCTCTCTGTCTTTATAATCAAAGTCTTCAAAAAATGCTTTTCTCTGCGCCGTGCTGATTTCCAGCTGCACGCTCATCCCCGTCTGGCTTTCATTATTGATGTTCTCCTCAGCTGTTCCGGCAAACCTGCCGTTCACTTTGACCAGTTCAGCAGAAAAATCAGATTTCTTAAGAGATCTGACAATGGCTTTTGCCAGTTGTCTGTCCGTGCCTCCGACCAATGTGTGCGGCCGATCGCCCGAATAGCCGTGAAAAGCGATTGTATAGTGGTGCTCTTTTATTTTTTGCAAGGCGAGCGGCTCGTCAAAATTTGTGCTCGTGATATGCAAATCGGAATTATTCTTATCTTTTTTTCCTTCGAATAAATAAGTTGAGTAATCATCGTTAAAAGCGCGTACAAGTTCACTGACCCCGCCTTCAATTCTTCCTCCGTGAGGCGAAAAAATTAAACAGTCGCTTCCTGCTTCTTCATGATATTCAATATTATATCCGTTTTTTTCATGCTTCTGCAGTTCCTTGAAATTGGCATACCTGTCGCCGGCCTGGAGCTGATATTCCTCCCTGGCCGTTTTCTCAGCCCACCTGTATACACCATTTATCATCACAGCTGCGATCACCAAAAAGATGAATACTTTCTTTTTCATGTTTTCTTCCCCTTTTGTTTCTTATAATGCAAGTCTAAAAAGCATGTCCTTCATGCTGAACTGTTATATGTGTTTTGACTTTTTTGTGACACAGTTATTTTACGCTTAAGATATTACGCATTCAATTATGAATAAGTTTGATAAAAAATAAAAATTTTAATTTTTTTATTAAAACAATCCTTTTTAGTTAGTTTAAAAGACAGATAAATTTTAAGAAGAAAATCCGATAAGAAAATTCAGCTGCCTGCCGATTTTCCTCGGGAAACCCTATTCCCTTGCAATAGGGGCGTTTTACCACAAACGGGGTATACGGTTTGATAAAAGTATAACAACCAGCGACAATCTATGCAGGTGCTATATTTCCTTTTTCAGCTCCTTCTGTTATCCTATTAACCGATAATAAAAATGCAGGTGAAAAATATCATGGAAACAGATTATGAAACAAAAGACTATGATCCGGCAATTGTTTATGACTACAATCAGTATCCTGATGTCCGCCACGGACGCTGCGACAATTGCGACTATACGCTTTTTAAAAGCTCGGTAAAGAACGGACAATTCTTGCGCGAATGCCGGCGCTGCGGCATGAAGAAAAGCATTTAAACAGCAAACGGCTGCGGGAGTTTAGGTCTGCAGCTGTTTATATGTATAAAAAAACTTGCCGACAATGCTGATCTAGCTTTGCCGACAAAATGGAGAATCTATCAATTCTAAGCATCTTTATTTTTGCTTGTTACAGTTCCGGTGATCGAGTCGCCGATCTTTCCGTTCAGTTCAGCATTCAGGCTGTTGATGTTTTGAATGTATTCGTTGATGATATTTTGGATCGATTGATTAAGTTCTGCGTTTTTGTTATTTGAGAAATCAGCTTCTGTTAAATCGATTCCGTTTTTCTCTTGAACCAAACCATAAATGGATTGGCCAAAGCCGGTGACAAGGCTGTTGATTTTTTCAATGACTTGAGCCGTTTCCTGGTCTTGCTGGTTTGCGTTCGATGCAGAAAACGGCTTCTCGTTTCCATGCTGTTCAGCCATTTATCATCCCTCCTCTCCATACTCTTCATGCCGAGATTCCTTCACAATATATGTTTAAAAAAAGATTTTGTTTCCGCAGCTGGCTTGTTGCTCCTTCTAAATGGTTGAAGACATAGAAAAAGGACGCCTCTTAAACGAAAAGGGCGTCCTTTTGACTCGCGTTTTTTAATGAATGTTTGTATACACTTCCTGTACATCATCGTCATCTTCAAGCAGATCAACGAGTTTTTCGATTTTTCCCTGAACCGGTTCATCCACTTCGGCATATGTTTGGGGAATCATTGTGATTTCTGCTGTAGCAGGCTGATAACCGCGGCTTTCAAGAGCCTTTTTCACTTTCTCAAACTCTTCAGGCTCCGTAAAAATTTCAAACAGCTCATCGCTCGTTTCGAGTTCTTCTGCACCTATATCAATGACTTCAAGCATGAATTCCTCTTCATTTGTTTCAAGGTCTTCACGCTCGATGGCAATGTATCCTTTCCGATTGAACATATAAGAGACGCAGCCTGTTTCTCCCAGGCTTCCGCCGTTTTTGCTGAAAGCGGTCCTGACGTTTGTCGCCGACCGATTTTTATTATCTGTCAGACATTTGACCATGACAGCCACACCGCCGGGGCCATAGCCTTCATACGTTATTTCTTCATAGCTGTTTCCGTCCTGGCTGCCTGAAGCTTTTTTGATGGCGCGGTCAATGTTGTCATTCGGCATGTTTGCATTTTTGGCTTTATCGATGACGAGGCGCAGGCTTGCGTTTGATTCGGGATCAGGTCCCCCCTCTTTTGCGGCTACATAAATTTCTTTGGCAAGCTTCATAAAAATTTTGCCGCGTTTTGCATCCTGGGCATTTTTTCGTCTCTGAATATTTTTCCATTTAGAATGGCCAGCCATATCTTTCTACCTCCAAAAAAATTCTCGTCTCTATGTATCACTTTATACGGTTTTGCCCGCTTTTGTAAAGAAAATGGCAAAATTGCCGGGGGCGTATCCCGGCAATTTTGGAATTGTCATTGATTCCGCATGCGGTTCAAATGATCATTTGTGGTGTCTCCGCGATCCCTTAAGTTCTGTGGACTGTCATTCATTTCACGCAGCCTTGTGAATGTGCCGTTATCTTCTGCAATTTGAATCGTCCGATCTCCGGCCAACGTTTTCGCTGTTTTTCTTATTTGGTTCCTCTCGTCATTTGACAGATTTTTGTCAGCCCGCACAGCAATGATCACTGTTTCATTTGTGACAGCAACTTGACTTTCGTCGATATTATTCATTTTATTGATACGCTTTGTGATGTCCCTTGAGATTTTACGGTTTTGCGGTTTATCATATCCCGTGTTTGCCGTATTCACCAAATGGTTGTGATAATTCATGTCTCCCCGGCTGTACGTTCCATCGCCTGTCGGAACGGGGTTGTCATTTCGGTTTGTCACATTTGTCGTGCCATTTCTCCCGTTCATATTTTCAAGCATTTCTGTAACAGGACCGTCATTATCAAACCCGTCATCACGATCTGCGTCATTGGAATAATATCCGATTGGACGGGTATTGTTATCGTTTCTTGTATCCAAAGCATTGTTCGTTCCGCAGGCTGAAAGACCAGCTGTCAAAAGTAAAATACCCGAAAACACTTTCAGCTTTTTGTCCAATGGTAGACCCCCCCGTGAAAACCGCTAATTTGAGCATCTCGCTCTTTTTTAGGATGTGCGGGATGAGGAGAGTTACCCTTGACAGTTATAGACAATCGCTTAAAAAACGGCATGAGAATCCTTATTTGAGCCACATTAAAAAAGGAACGATAGATCATCGTCCCATACTTGATCAGTCTTCATCATCTTCCGGCCTGTTGAACATTTGGCCGCCTGCCGGCTGCTGGCCGTATCCACCCATGCCATAAGGGCTCCCCATTTGCGGCATCTGGCCGTATGGTACACCGCCCTGATAGCCTCCCGGGAACTGGCCTGGTCCGCATCCGCAGTCATCTCCGCCTCCGTGCGACATATTTGGATCTCCTCCATGCCCGACATTAGGCGGTGCATATCCAGGCATTGGCTGATAAGGTGCATATCCAGGCATATAGGCAGGTGCTGTCATTGGCTGTTGCTGATAGGGCTGTTGCTGATAAGGCTGTTGCTGATAGCCGTGATGGCCGGGATTGTCATGACTCATGTTGTCATGACTCATGTTGTCATCTCCGTCATATTCCGCCGGTGATACATATCCCGGCTGAGGCATGTAAGGCATTTGATGAGCAGGATAAGGATACCATGGATAACATAAACCAGTGCCAGGCAATACCGGAGAAACTGGGATTAAGCAGCCCGGATGATACGGGTATGGATGGTGATAAGCAGGTGCAACATTCGGCATTCCGTGAAATTTCTTGTTTTCATCACCTGCTGCTCCTACATTAGGCGGCTGCGGAATATTTGGATAGTTAACATTTTCCATATTGCTCTCCTCCTCATTTGTCCATGGAAAATTCATGTTAGGGCCTTTCTTATGATGCTCATACGGTTTCGGAGGTACAAACGGCTGATGAAGCTGATTTACATTCTGATAAAGGTTGGAAATGTCTCCCTCAGGCATACTTGACTGACCTAAATTAGGAACAGGCGGAACATAAGGAGTCGAAGGCTTTTCTTTCGGTTTGATATCTTCAACATCAAGCTTGCCTTTAGGCTTTTCTTTTGCAAATGGATGTTCCTGCTTTTTTGGAAATTCCTTCCGCATATTAACCTCTTCTTCTTTTTTTACCGGCACTCCCCCTGACGGCACTTTTATTTTCATTCCGGGCATGATCAAATCTGGATTACTCAGCTGCGAATTTAGTTTTTTCAGTTCTTGAAAGTCCACTTCATATCTTTCTGCAATTTTTTCAAGAGAGTCGCCCTTTTGGACAATATGAATTTTCAACGTTTTCCCCTCCTATGCAAAAACGTGAACGAACGCATTAGAATAACAAATATGTTTCCTCACAAATGTATGCGCAGACAGGAGGGGTTATGATAAAAACTTGTTCTTCAGAAATTTAGCCGATGCTTAACATCCGGTTAAGAGCAGTGACAGCATCTTTTGTGATATCCTTTTCAACGTTAATCACGCCCGTCGGTTCGCCTTTATCTATTTGCTCCAATGACCATAATAAATGAGGAAGATCGATTCTGTTCATCGTCAAACACGGGCACATGTCGGGATTGAGGGATTCAATCTGTTTATCAGGATGCTCATTAATGATTCTCTGGACAAGATTCATCTCTGTTCCAACCGCCCATTTGCTTCCAGGCTCCGCTTCATTGATGGTGTCGATAATTTTTTTGGTGGAGCCGCTGAAATCGCTGAGCATCACGACTTCGTGCGTACATTCAGGATGGACAATGACATTGATGTCAGGATCACGTTCTTTTACATTTTTGATATTCGCCACGGTGAATTTTTCATGAACCGAACAATGGCCCTTCCACAGAATGATTTTTACGTCTTGTATATCTCCGTCATACACCAGCTTTTCAGCAATAGGGTCCCATACTGCCATCCGGCTGAGCGGAATCCCTAATTCATATGCCGTATTGCGCCCAAGATGCTGATCAGGAAGAAATAAAATTCGTTCTTTTTGCGTGAGCGCCCATGTTACAATGCGGCTTGCATTGGAGGAAGTGACGGATGCCCCGCCGTTTCTCCCTGTAAAAGCTTTAATCTCGGCCGTTGAATTGACATATGTTAACGGAATGATCGTATCGCCAAAGATTCGTGTCAGTTCATCCCAAGCCCGGTTTGTTTGCTGCATATTTGCCATGTCTGCCATCGAACAGCCGGCTCTCATATCAGGCAAAACGACGACCTGTTCTTCTGACGTGAGCATATCGGCTGTTTCTGCCATAAAATGCACACCGCAAAACGCGATATATTCTGCTTTTTTATTGCGCTGGGCCACTTGGGCAAGCTGCAGCGAATCCCCTGTAGCATCCGCAAATTGAATGACTTCGTCTTTTTGATAGTGGTGGCCGGGGATGAACAGCTTTTCCCCGTATTTCTTTTTGATCCGCAAAATTCTCTGCACCATTTCTTCATCAGTCAGTTCTTTATAATGATCTGGCATCATGCCCGCATTTGCATCGTTTATCAAGTTTAAAATAGACATCTGTCACCTCTCCAATCCCGCTTCGTTTTTCAGATCAACATTCATGCTGAAATCAAGACTCTTCGCCGAATGTGTCAAATAGCCCAACGAAATACAGTCGACCCCTGTTCCCCTGTATGCAGGGAGATTTTCAAATGAAATGCCTCCGGAAGCTTCTGTTATCATTCCGGCAGGCGTCATGTCCGCAAATGCTTTCACCGTTTCCGGAGGACAGTTGTCAAACATAATGATATCCGCCCCCGCTTCGATCGCATCCATTAGCTCTTTTTCAGACTCGATTTCCACTTCGATCATCACCATGTGTCCGCAAGCTGCCCGCGCTTTTTCAACCGCTTTTATAATCGAACCGCAAGCAGCGATGTGATTGTCTTTAATCATGACGCCACCGTCAAGTCCAAAGCGGTGATTTGTGCCTCCCCCCGTTTTGACCGCGTATTTTTCAAGCATACGGAGGCCGGGCGTGGTCTTTCTCGTGTCACAAATCGAAATGCTCGGATCATTTAGCCTGATAACGGATTGATTCGTTAATGTAGCAATACCCGACATTCGCTGTATAAGATTGAGCACAACCCGTTCACCTGTCAGAAGAGAGGCTGCCGGACCTTTGAGATATGCGATCGCATCTCCTTTTTCAACCGGTTCACCATCTTTTTTTCTCAGATCAACGGCTATCGTTTCATTGATCAGCCGAAATCCTTCCTTGATCACCATCGCCCCTGCAAACAAGCCGTCTTCCTTCACCGTAATAACAGCCTCGCATTGATGATCTTCATTAAAAACAGCCTGGGAAGTGAGATCTCCCCAGCCGATATCCTCTTTGAAAAATTCTTCGAGCATTTGCCTAAGCTTGAGCTTCTGCATAGTTCACAATCCCTTCGTTTTCTCTCACCTTGATGCTGCCTTTTGAATGGATGATTTGTTTTCCTTTCCAGTTTTCATCATCGATCGACGGATAATCTGAACGGAAATGTCCTCCTCTGCTTTCTGTTCGAAGCAAGGCAGAAGCTGTCATCAGCTTAGCAGTCTGCCACAGGTGGGCCAGATTCAGCTCCTCTTTTGTGATTTCTTTCACATTCAGTTTTTGAACAGGCGTCTGTTCGAGCCAATTTTTCACCTTCAGCAGTTCATCCGCCGTACGTACAATGGAGACATGATCTGTCATCTTTTTCTGAATGGCTTTCATATTCACAAGCGGTACGTCAAATGTCATCTCTTCCGGATCAGAGGCTTTTCCGCTGAGAAAGGCCGGTTTTTTTCGTTTTTGGATCCGTTCTGCCGCTCTTTTTCCAAAGACAAGACATTCTAAAAGAGAATTGCTTGCCAGCCGATTGGCTCCGTGGAAGCCCGTACAAGCGGCTTCTCCGATGACAAAAAGGTTTGGTACAGACGTTTCTCCCCACTTGTTTACGGAAACTCCGCCCATTAAAAAATGCATCCCGGGTGATACGGGAAGCCGCCCGTCTTCAATTGGGACTCCTGCTTTTTCACAAAGCGAAGAGATCGTTGGAAAACGCAGCCTAAAATCCCGTATGTTCCTGATATCCAAAAATACGCGGGTTCCGGCAGCCAGCTTTTCATGAATCGCTCTTGAGACAATATCTCTGGGCGCCAAATCCTTCAAAGGATGGATCTCTTCCATCACCCGCCGGTCGTTTTCATCTATCAAAATGGCTCCTTCCCCGCGGACGGCCTCAGAGACAAGCCCATGTGCACGCCCGTTTTTCAAGAGGAGTGTGGGATGAAATTGAACGAACTCCAAATCAGTCAGCTCCGCTCCCGCCCGATATGCGAGAGAAAGTCCGTCGCTTGTCACTGAGCGGTTATTTGTGTGCATTTGAAAAAGATTTCCGCACCCTCCTGCCGCTAAGACGATATAATCTGCTTTTCTGAGACTGACATTTCCCCGGCTGTCTTTCGTCCAGACGCCTGCTAAGCGGTCGTTTTCGAGCCATAAGTCAACCGCGGTTTCGTGCTCCTTCAGCACGACATGAGAACCGAGCCGTCCGATTAAATGGCGAATCAGCATCCGTCCCGTCGCATCTCCGCCGGCATGCAAAATCCGGTTCACTGAATGTGCGCCTTCTTTTCCGAGGCGGAGTTTTCCATCTTCATCTGCATCGAAAGGGAAATTTTGATCGATCAGCTCTTCAACAAGCCGATGCCCATCTTCAATGGCACCATTGACTGTTTCAATGTGATTGTGGCCGCAGCCGGCGTATAATGTGTCTTCTGCATGGGCAAAGGTTGAATCATGAGGCAGTTTAGACGAGGCAATACCGCCTTGAGCGAGCGTTGAATTGCTGTCATATACCGACTCTTTCGTCATCACCATCACTTCAAATGATGGCGGCATGGCTGCAGCAAAAGACAGAGCAGCCGCACCTGCGCCGACAACAATGATCGTCTGACCAGACATGATGACTCCTCCTGTATATTTACATGTGTCTTGACACCTATATTTACATATAGATAAAATAAACTCAAGTATTTTTTATAAGAATGGAGATTTGAATTGTGATTTATCTTGATTATGCAGCGACAACACCGGCTTCCAAAGACGCTTTGAAGGCGTTTCAAAAACTCAGCACGGACATTTACGGCAATTCAAGCAGTCTGCATGATGCAGGGGGGAAAGCTGAGAGCATGTTGCGACACTGCCGTCAAAAGCTGGCAGAATTGATATCGGGTGAGCCTGAAGGGATTTATTTTACGAGCGGGGGCACAGAATCGAATTTTTTGGCGATCCATTCCATCTTAAATGGCCTCCCCTCTGATAAACGGCATTTTTTAATGACAGAAATGGAACATCAATCCATTCATATTTTGAAGCGCCACCTTTCCATGGCTGGATTTGAAGTGAGCACGATGAAGCCCAATGCTTGCGGCATCATCACCGCCGAAATATTAGAACGGCATCTCCGCCCTGATACTGGGCTTGTCTCCATTCAGCACGCGAATTCAGAAACGGGCGTCATTCAGCCTTTAGCGGAGATTTCCTCTTTTTTGCATGAACGCGGTGTGCTTCTTCACAGTGATGCCGTTCAGACGTTTGCCAAAATTCCTGTCAATGCTGCTCGGCTCGGAGTGGATGCTTTATCGGTTTCAAGCCATAAAGTATACGGACCTAAAGGCACAGGTGCAGTCTATATTCGGCCAGGTGTGAATTGGAGACCTGTCTATCCCGGAACCTTGCATGAAAAGGGATTTAGAAGCGGCACGGTCAATGTACCCGGCGTCGGCGCTTTTGTCACCGCTGCTGAATCGACGATCGGCCATATGGCTGCCGCTTATGAAAAGCACCAAATACTGCGCAGCCATTTCCTGCAGGGGTTAAAAGAACGGAGCCTTCCGATCTCACTGGCCGTTTCCGATGCGGCCGATTCACAGGTGCTTCCTCATATTTTGGGTTGTTTTTTTCATTGCTTTGAAGGACAATATGTTATGCTGGAATGTAATCGGCGCGGAATCTGCATATCAACGGGAAGCGCCTGTTCAGCCGGCTATCATGAGCCGTCAAACACTATGAATGCCCTTGGCATTCCAAGAGAGCAGGCGCTTCAATTCATACGGATTTCCTTCGGCTATGACACGACAAAGAACCATATTGATAAACTGTTGGATGTATTGACAGATATGAATCATGAGAAAGGGGACCAACGGATTGACAGACGGATTAAAACTGATGGGAGCTGAGCGGCGCAAGCAGCTGCTTGCTTGGCTAAAAGAATCAGAGACCCCATTAACCGGAAGCGGGCTGGCAAAAAAAGCGTCCGTTTCACGGCAAGTGATCGTACAAGATATTTCTTTATTAAAGGCCAAAAATGAACCGATTATCGCAACAAGCCAAGGTTACATGTACTTGCGGTCTGCCGCCGGAGAAAAACAGCCGGTTCAACGAATCATCGCATGTGATCATGAACCTGAAAAAACAGAAGAGGAACTAAACGTGATTGTCGATTTTGGTGTGACGGTGAAGGATGTTACGATTGAACATCCTGTCTACGGCGATTTAACGGCCTCCATTAGAGTGAGCACGAGAAAAGAGGTCTCCGATTTTGTCAAAAAAATCTCCTCTACGAATGCCGCTTACCTGTCCCAGCTGACAAACGGGATACATCTGCATACACTGGAGGCAGATGATGAGAAAAAGATCGAACAGGCATGCGAGGCCCTCAAAAAAGCGGGCATTCTGATTTCTGAATAAGAAATGAAAAAAAGGTCCTTTGCCATGATGGCGAAGGACCTATTCATTGTTATAAGCTATAAGCATTGTAAGCCCCGAGCATCTTCACTTTGCAGCCTAAAGCTTCAAGCTCGGCTATTGCACCCGGAATCAGGACATCATCTAAAGCCATTTCAATATCGATGATAAAAAAGTAATTTCCCAGACCGGTTTTAGTCGGACGGGATTCAATTTTGGAAAGATTCAAATTTCTCCAGGCGAAAGCTGATAACACTTGATGGAGCGCCCCTGATCTGTCTGAAGGAAGGGTCACCAAAAGCGTCGTTTTCGGCCTTGGCGTTAATACCGGATTGACTTGAACGGAAGCATGCCGATCCGGATGAAGCATAACAAATCTTGTATGATTATATTCATAATCATGGATATCCCGTTTAACGATCTCTAATTGATAGGTTTCGGCAGCCATTTCATTGGCGATCACCGCAATATTCTGCTCCGGATGTTCATTCACATATTTTGCCGCCGCTCCCGTAGACGTTGCATATTCGAATGGAACAGAATGAAATTGGCTGTGTAAAAATTTATGGCACTGTGCAATCGCATGGGAATGGGAATAAACCTTTTGAATATCCGCCCATACTTCTTTTCTTGAAGGATGGACAAGCAGATGCTGGCGGATCGGAGCGGTGATTTCCCCGACAATATAAAGCGGCTGTTCATGAATTAAATAATCAATTGTCAAGTTCACTGATCCTTCGATTGCATTTTCCAGCGGTACGACAGCCAGATCGATTTCACCATTCATGGCTGCGTCCATACAGGCAGGTATTGTGCTAAATGCTTGCTGTTTGGCGCTTGTAAAACAAGAGCAAACAGCAAGATGTGTAAATGTTGCTTCAGGACCTAAATAACCAACTTTCATACTCATGATTGATATCATTCTCTCCCTTTATGCGCCTGAACCTAGTATTTCGACCTTTTCTACGAATTCCAGTTTTCTCAATTTGTTCATCAGTAAATCAATATTGTCAGCCATTCCCCTCGTACTGACTGACAATGTGACATTCGCTCTTCCCTGAAGGGGAATGGTCTGGTGAATCGACAGCACATTGCAGCCTGATTCAGCTACAACCTGAAGCAGATGGGACAGCGTTCCTGAACGGTCTTCCAAATGAAAAAAAAGCGTGATGATCTGTTCTTTGACCATTGTATAAAAAGGAAATACCGCATCTCTGTACTTGTAAAAAGCGCTTCTGCTCAAATCAACCTTTTGGACGGCTTCAGCTACAGATTCTGCTTTCTTCCGTTCAATCAGCTTTTTGACCTCAAGTGTTTTCCGCATTGCCTCAGGCAGCACGTCTTCTCTGACAAGATAAAAGGTCTCCTCTTTCACTGACTTTTCTCTCCTTTTAAAAAAACCTGTTTCCTTTAAAATAGATCGCTTGAAAGGAAAGACGCTTCCTTTCCGTTAAAATTCGGAGAGCCTGCTTGGCAAACTCTCCGACACGATCAGTCAATAAATTCAAATTCAAACTCGAGCAAGCGGATCGTATCTCCATCTTTTGCACCGCGTGCCCGCAAAGCGTCGTCAACACCCATTCCTCGAAGCTGTCTGGCGAAGCGCTTCACAGACTCGTCTCTTGAGAAGTCCGTCATTTTAAATAGGCGTTCAAGCTTAGCTCCGCTCAGGACAAAGGTGCCGTCAGGATCGCGGGTGATGTCAAACGGCGCTTCTTCATCCTCCAGCTTATACATGACTCTGTTTTCAGTCAGTTCTTCCTCGTCATACAGCGGGAATTCCGGTGTCGTTTGCAAACGGTTGGCAATCTCAAACAGCAGATCCCTTAAGCCTTGTTTTGTGACTGCACTGATCGGAAAAACTGGGTGATCCTCTGTCAGCTTTTCTTTAAATGCCTTCAGGTTTTCTTCAGCTTCCGGCATGTCCATTTTATTGGCGACGATAATCTGCGGACGCTCAGTCAGCCTTAAATTATACTGCTCGAGCTCTTTATTGATTGTCACGTAGTCCTCGTAAGGATCGCGCCCTTCAAGGCCTGACATATCAATCACGTGAACAATGACGCGCGTTCTCTCAATATGTCTGAGAAATTGGTGGCCGAGCCCCACTCCTTCATGGGCTCCTTCGATCAGTCCCGGAAGATCTGCCATCACAAAGCTGCGCCCGTCATCGGTTTCAACCATTCCGAGGTTTGGGGCAAGCGTTGTAAAATGGTAGTCAGCGATTTTCGGCTTTGCTGAAGACACGACAGACAAGAGGGTTGACTTTCCTACGCTTGGGAAACCGACTAGGCCGACATCGGCCAAAACCTTCAGTTCAAGCACCACATAGCGTTCTTTGCCCGGTTCGCCGTTTTCCGAAAGCTGCGGCGCCGGATTTGCCGGTGTCGCAAAGCGGGTATTACCGCGTCCTCCGCGTCCGCCTTTTGCGATGACGGCTTCCTGTCCATGCTCGATTAAATCAGCGAGAACCTGCTTTGTGTCATCATCAATGACAACGGTGCCCGGGGGAACTTTAACCACCATATCCTCCGAATTTCTGCCGTGCTGATTTTTCGACATGCCATGCTCGCCGCGAATCGCCTTGAAATGTCTTTGATATCTAAAATCCATCAGCGTGCTGAGGCCTTCGTCAACTTTGAAAACGACGTCTCCGCCTTTTCCGCCGTCTCCGCCTGCAGGGCCTCCTTTAGGCACATATTTTTCGCGGCGGAAGGCAACCATTCCATTGCCCCCGTCTCCGCCTTTAACATATACTTTTACCTGATCAACAAACATAATGTCCTCCGTTCTATTCCTCAAAAAACTGTGCTTTACTTAATATGAATCTCAGCAAGGCATTCACGGTCTGTTACATCAAGCCGTTTGATTTCATAAAAATCAGCCTGTGATTGATGAAAATCTTTAAAACCTGTCAGCTTTGTAAAAACACCGTGAAAATCGAGATAGATGACAAGCTGACCGTCCGTCTGCAGCGTGATCGTCAAATGATTCTCACTGCCTTTTAAAACGGAATCGTCAAAAATCCGGAACAGCTTTCTGACGAGAGCCACCAGCTTTTCTTCATAGGCTGACAGATCTCTGACTTCGCCGATCACCTCGTATTCAAGCGTCAGCGAATGAGCCGTCCAGTTAAATGTGAGCAAGTCATAAGCAAAGCGCGGTATTCTAAGATTTGAAAGCTTTGATTCATGCTGAGCTTCTATGACCACTTCATCAATAATTTCAAACACGCGGTCATACTTCTTTAATGTTAGGTTTCCTTTAATCAATTGCAGTTTATTCATCCAGTCGTGTCTTGAATGGCTGAGCAAATGAATAAGCTCATGGGTCAAAGCTTTATCGTCCATATTCTTTTCCTGTTTTTTCGAAATATCTTCCATTTTGGCACTCCCAATCGTTTGTTCTCTCTTTTAGGAGTCTGATTCAGTGTGTACTTTGAATTATAACAGAGAAGACTGTATAAATGAAACACGTTTATATACTTTAACGAAGCCGAATCAGAGCGGAATCCCGGGCTTTTGCACCCGCCGGGAAGGTGATTTCACGGTTCAAAAAGGAAATTCCAATCGTCTTGGACGGTGCAGCAAATATGTAAAAAAACTCCGGTCAGAACGACCGGAGTTTTGTTTAAGGTTAGGCTACAGGATATACGCTCACTTTTTTGCGGTCACGGCCGAAACGTTCGAATTTAACAGTTCCGTCGACTTTAGCATATAGAGTGTCATCTCCGCCGCGCCCAACGTTTTCACCTGGATAGATTTTTGTTCCGCGCTGACGATAAAGGATGGAACCGCCAGATACGAATTGACCGTCTGCACGTTTAGCACCTAGGCGTTTCGCCTCAGAGTCACGTCCGTTCTTCGTTGAACCTACTCCTTTTTTAGATGCAAAAAACTGAAGATCTAATTTTAGCATGTAGCTCACCTCCTATATTTTGTTCGTCGTTACTTTTAAGTAACCTTTGTAATCCCGTTCAATGGTTTCAAGGGAAACGATCATGCCTTCAAGAAGCAGCTGAGCTTTTTCAAAAGCTTCCCGATCGGTTTCATCAGGGAATTTGAAGACTAAGAGCCCTCCGTCTTCCCCGAGATCAATGACCGGTTCAATGCCCGTCAGTTTAATGACCGCATTGACCGCTCCAAAGGCAACTGCCGATGCCCCTGCACAAACGAGATCCTGTCCATGTTCAGCAAAATTCGCATGCCCCGACATTTCAAAGGACAAAATGTCTTTGTTCGATCGGGATCTTGTAATCGTTGCTTGAATCATATCTTACACGCCTTATGCGTTGATTTTTTCAATGACAACTTTTGTGTAAGGCTGACGATGACCTTGTTTTTTGTGTTGGTTTTTCTTTGGCTTGTACTTAAATACGGTAATCTTTTTAGCACGGCCTTGTTTTTCAACTTTGCCTGTTACCGTAGCACCTTCAACCATTGGGCTGCCAACTTTAACGTTTTCACCGCCGATAAACAATACATTGTCGAAAGTAACTGTTTCGCCGGCTTCAGCAGCAAGCTTTTCAATGTATACAGTTTGACCTTCTTCAACTTTGATTTGTTTTCCGCCTGTTTGAATAATTGCGTACATCTCTGCACCTCCTAATAAACTAAGACTCGCCAGTCAGCAGGGGGCTTAGAAAGCACTTAACACCTGCGCTGAGCGGTTGTAGCACGGGTGCTACATCCATAACATTAAAAACTATACCAAAAAAGAAGCCGAATGTCAATGTCAGTTAGGCAAATCTAGATGATTAATAAACCAAAAGCAGTTCTTCCATTGAAGATGTCGTTCGTTTATCGGCAAAATAGGCGTGAAGAACTTCATTTTCGTCAAGCTGACTCAGTTTTTCGCCGTTTTTCTCAATGATGATTGGATGCTTGCAGCCCCTTTTGAACCTGAGCATGACATCATAGATTTGTTCATCGGCGTGTGCGGTGATCGGTGACAACAAGCGCACTTCCCGCTCCTTTCCATAGTAGCGTTCAAGCAAAAAACGGATGTGTGCATAATGGCGATTGCGGTATTCGTTATGCAGAGAAACAGCCAGAAAGATAAACAGCACCCAGGCGCTCAGCTGCGAAGGAGAAATCAGCAAAATCAAGCCGATTAAAAAGGTACAGCCAATGCACGACGCAAACAAGCTCATCCGCTGTGCTTTTTGATATGGAATATATCTTGAAAACAGCAAAAACAGCAGTTTTCCCCCGTCAAGCGGCCAGACGGGGAATAAGTTAATCAAGAGGATCGTTATATTGTAAAAAGTGAACATCTTAAAAACTTCCGGCCCGATCAATGCATTGGCTGACAAAACCCAAGCTGCACATTGAAGCCAGATATGCTGCACCGGCCCCGCCGCTATGACGGAGAGCTCTTCTTTTAACGGTCTGTTGCCATGTTCATCAACCTCTAACGTTCCGCCAAAGGGGAGCAAAAAAATGCCCTTAATCCTCCATGAAAAATAAACGGCTGCCGCAGCATGGCCAAGCTCGTGAATGAAAATAATAATCATTAAACAAAATAGCGCTTTAATATGCCCGGTCATCAAACCGAGCGCCATCACAAACCACAGCAGCGGATGAATATGAAGCTTTGTGATGAGCTCCGTCCATTTATTCAAATGTAATCACCTGTATCGGGTCGACAAATTCCTCTCCCTGTTTAATCGCAAAATAATAGACGCCCTTATGATTTTTGCCCTGTTCAATCGTTCCCAGTTTGCTTCCTTTATCAACAAAATCATATAAAGCGACATCTGCTTTTTTCAACTGACCGTAGTAGGTGTAGCTGTTATCCGCATGCTGCACGACAACCGTCAGGCCGGTATCAGGGTTTTTGTCCACTTCAATGACATAGCCCTCCTTCATGCTCCGGATGGTTTCATCTTCTGTTTCTACCTTAATGCCCTGACCGGAGAATTTCTCCTGAACCTTTCCCATAGCAGGTGTAGCCAAGTCTTGATTGACCTCTACCTGACCGGACGGCTTGCCGCTTTTCGGCTGAAACAGTGCGAGCGGATGGCCGAATTTTGATTCATACCAATGCTCGAGAGCCGCAAACTGAAATTCTTCGGTGAACACCTGGCTGATCGCTGGTCTGACCTGTTTCAAGGGTGCAAATTGCCCTTTGTAGGCAATCGCGGATATAAGAACGAGGCAGGCGGCCAAAAGACATTTGATCATGAGCACATCTGCCTTTATAAGCGGATGCTTTCCGTTTATCAGAAAAGAACTTCCTTCATGCGCGGGAAATTCACCGTGTTTTTCATCTTCGGGAAAGGCAGTCCAGACAGGCGGCTTGGCCGGCCTTTTTTTGCTGTCCGGCTGACCGGGCGTTTTTCCCGCGGTTTTCTGCTTTCGTTTTTTGGCCATTCTTTTTCGAATCTCATCTGCTCTATGACTCATAACCCTCATCCTTTACATTCAGGTTGGTTTGTACATGATATGCCTTGTCCACGGCGATTATGCCGACAACATTGACATAAAACCAAAAGGTTGCATATAATAAAATGAAACCTTTTGGTTTTATTTTGATGATGGAGGTTGTATGCAATGAAGGAAAATCATCAGCAACATGTGCCTGATATACATAAAAAGGTTGTATTTCATGCACCGATTCAAAAAGTGTGGGAGGCTGTGGCCACTAGTGAAGGGATTGCCGACTGGTTCATGCCGAATGATTTTCGGCCGGAAATCGGCTATGAGTTTACCCTGCAGTCACCGTTCGGACCTTCCCCGTGCAAAGTGATTGAACTTGAAGCACCGCACCGCCTCGCTTTCAGCTGGGACACATCAGGCTGGATTATTACATTTGAACTGAACGAGACGGCTGACGGAAATACAGAATTCACCTTGATCCATTCGGGATGGGGAGATCCGGAAGAAACGGTTTCAAAAGCCGGCGAAAAGCAGGCGGATGTCCGCAACAGGATGAACGGCGGCTGGGAAAACATCGTCAATCAAAAGCTTCGTCAGGCAGTTGAAAACTAGTGTCATCATCCGCACGAAAACACGATGTGTTTCAAGCCGTTTCAGATCCCACCCGGAGAAAGCTGATGAAGCTCCTTGCCGATCAGGAATTGCCCATTGCTGATATCAGCAGACATTTCCCGATAAGCCGGACTGCCGTGACAAAGCACTTGCGGGTTTTATCTGAAGCGCAGCTTGTGAGCGGACGCAAGGTTGGAAGAGAAAAGCTGTACAGACTGCATCCAGAGCCGCTGAACGAATTGCAGCAGTGGCTCTCGTATTTCGACCAGTATTGGGACAACAAGCTTTCAATGCTGAAACATAAGGTCGAGATCAGGGATAAAGAAAAATGAAGCTATAAAAAAAGCAATCTCAGGTGATGAGATTGCTTTTTTCCTTTAAGCACGCACGCCAAAAAATGATTTAATTTTAGCAAATACGCCTTTATTTTCTTCTTCAAACGACTGTAAAGGCACCGATTCGCCCAGAACGCGGCGGGCGATGTTCCGGTAGGCGATCGAAGCTTTGTGATTCGGGTCCATGACAACAGGCTCTCCATTGTTGGACGCTTTAATGACTTCATCATCATCAGCGACAATACCGATCAATTCGATCGACAAGTGCTGGATCACTTCATCGACATCAAGCGTATCGCCGTTTTTCATTAAATGGTTGCGGATCCGGTTGACGATCAGACGCGGCGGCTCGATGTTTTCTTCTTTCTCAAGAAGCCCAATGATCCGATCGGCATCGCGAACAGCGGAAATTTCCGGTGTAGTCACAACGATCGCTTTGTCTGCGCCTGATACCGCATTTTTATACCCTTGTTCAATCCCTGCCGGACAGTCAATAACGATATAATCAAAGTCCTGTTTCAACTGCGTGATTAACTTGACCATCTGCTCAGGCAAAACGGCAGATTTGTCGCTTGTCTGCGCAGCCGGCAGCAAATAAAGCAAATCGTCAAAGCGTTTATCCTTTACAAGCGCCTGATGGATTTTGCATCTTTCCTCAACAACATCCACCAGATCATAGATAATTCTATTTTCAAGGCCCATGACAACATCCAGATTGCGCAGCCCAATGTCTGTATCAACGAGGCATACCCGTTTTCCTAAAATGGCCAAGGCGGTGCCAAGATTTGCGGATGTCGTTGTTTTCCCTACTCCGCCTTTCCCCGAGGTTATTACGATAGCTTCACCCAATTTTACATTCCTCCCTCAAGCCTTGTTAAACTAGGTCTTAAATGAGCTAATTGTTGAAGGCGGTCAATGACCATATTCTCATTTTCATCTAAATAAGCACATTCCATGTTGTCGTTCCCTTCTTGGATGTGGTCTGGGGAGCGATTGAGCACATGATTGATACGCAACTGAGTCGGTCTCATGTCCGAAGCCGCAATAACAGCTCGTTTATTTCCATTAAAACCAGCGTGGGCAATCCCTCTTAATGAGCCGAGGATAAAAATATTCCCTCCGGCTTTCACCATTCCTCCCGGGTTCACATCCCCAATGAGAAGCAGATCGCCCTCTGTTTCCAGCACTTGTCCTGAACGGACAATCTTAGCGACAGAAATGATCTCGCTTTCGGCTTTTAGGCGGTTTGCTTCTTTCTTGGTCATGACTTCACTTTCAATGGAGTGGATAAACAGGTTTTGTTTTTCAGTGATCACTTCGGTCAGTTTTTCTTCTTGTTCCTTTGTCACATAACGGTGTCCGAGCTTAATGAGAACACTGATTTTCTGGCCTTTTCCATCCATATAATGTTCGAGTGACAGCATATCCTGAAGACCGTACAGTAATTCTTCAAAAGAGCATGTGTCATCAAGATGAAGCGTCAGTCCATTTTTCGTTCCTTTAATTGTTACGTATTGCTGCTTTTGGGTCTTCACGGTGTTCACCTCAACATCATACTCATTTCGACATCGGCTCATAAAATCCTTTTTTTACTCGTCCCTAAGCTCTTTCTTAAGACTGGTAAAAAACCATTTAAACGGATAGATGAGTAAAATACCGCCGACAGCGTTCAGCGCAAGCGTAGGCAGAAGCCTTCCAAGCACAAATTGGTGGAACGGCATGATTTCCGGACGAATCAACATCTGCACGCCGTATTGGTAAAACTCAAGAATGCAGACGGCGAGCACCGATATAAAGATGACGACGAGCGCATTCGTCTGCAAGACTTTAAATGCTTTTGACGATAAATAGCAAATACCGGCAAAACCAAACATATATACACCTAAAAGGTCGGTATAGTTAATATCATATAACAGTCCGAAAATAAATCCATATGTAATAGCAAAAGGCTGATTGACATAAGCCGTCATAAAAACCAAAACCAGCAGAATAAAACGCGAAATCAGCTGCTGATCCTCCGTTACAAAAGGGAGTTTGATAAAATCCGCATACACGCTGTCAGATACCAAAACAAACATCATGACGACGGGAAGAAGGAAACGTTTCACGAACCTTCCTCCTTTTCATCGTCCATCTTGTCGACATCAACCGTATCGAGCGTCCGGTCAACAACGATTACATTGTCAAGATTATATAAATCAGCAGCCGGCTCGACGTAAGCGATTTTCGTTAAGCCGTAGGAATCAGGTTCCACCTCTGTCACTTTTCCGATCGTTAAGCCCTTCGGAAAAACGCCGCCTGCTCCTGAGGTTTCGACAAGATCTCCTTTTTTCACTTCCCTATCTTCATCAGGCTCAATAATCTCCATTGAAAGCGCCTTTTTGTCGGCATCATATCCGTTAATGATGCCGTTTACTGTTTTCTTGCCTTTATCTGCAGCGATGACCGTAGAAATTCTGTTGTTTCTGTCTGTTGCACTTAATAGCTGGACAATCGAAGTGAAATTATTCACTTTTGTGCTTTTGATTTTCCCGATCAGGTTTCCGGTCTCATCTGTTACCGCCATATCCTTTTCAACTCCGTGTTTTGAACCTTTGTTTATCGTGATCAGGTTCCACCACTCATATTTATCCGGATTTCTGGCGATGACACTAGCTAAAATCGGCGTGTAATCTTTGATTGACTTCAAATGGCCAAGCTCTTCTCTCAAAGACTTATTCTCATTTTCGAGCTCCTGAAGCTTTGCTTCATATTGTGTTTGGCCGTCCAGCTTCTTCCGCAGGCGTTCATTTTCTTTATACGTATTTTTTAAGTCCTCTACATTTTCAAAGAAGCCCGCGAAAAACTGAGCGGGCGTATGAAAAATAGTTTGGAATACACCAGTTGTATCGCCAATAAATTTTTCGGGCCAAGTTGCATTCCGGTCGTTCTTCAACGAAAATCCAATCATTGCCACTAAAATGATGATACAAAGGAGTAAAAGCATCAACCGTTTATTTGTAAAAAACTGCGGCATGATTATACACCTCTTCTATTCCCTGTGTCCTTAATTTTTGCCTTTAAATAGATGAATTTGCTCTAGTGCTTTACCTGTTCCGATCGCTACACAGTCAAGAGGGTCTTCCGCAATTAAAACCGGCATTTTCGTTTCTTCGCTGATGACTTTGTCCAAATGGCGAAGAAGCGCACCGCCGCCTGTCAGGACAATTCCTCGGTCCATAATGTCCGCCGCAAGTTCAGGAGGGGTTTTTTCAAGCGTATTTTTCACGGCGTCGACAATGGCGGTGACGGTGTCGCGCAATGCAGCCGTAATTTCTTTTTCGGTGATTTCAATGGTTTTTGGAAGTCCGGTTAAAAGATCACGGCCGCGGATTTCCATGCTTTCTCCGTTTTCAGGTGCTTCAGCAGAGCCGATTTCAAGTTTGATAGCTTCTGCGGTGCGGTCCCCGATCATCAAGTTATATGTTTTTCTGATATAAGTAATGATAGAATCATCCATTTCATCTCCGGCGACGCGGATAGACTGGGATGTTACAATTCCTCCGAGGGAAATAATCGCGACTTCGGTCGTTCCGCCGCCGATGTCGACGACCATGCTTCCTGTCGGCTCCCATACTGGAAGGTTCGCACCGATCGCCGCGGCAAACGGTTCTTCAATCGGGTATGCTTCCCTCGCTCCAGCCTGGCGAGTGGCATCAATAACCGCCCGCTGCTCAACGGCTGTGATGCCTGAAGGCACACAAACCATAACATAAGGCTTTCTTGCAAACAATCCTTTGTTTTTCACAGCTTTACTAATATAATGTTTCATCATCGTTGCCGTTGTTTCGTAATCAGCGATGACTCCGTCTTTCATCGGGCGGAGTGCAACGACATTCCCGGGAGTCCGTCCAATCATGTTTTTCGCGTCGTTTCCGACTGCGACAATTTGTTTTGTGTCCGTTTGCAGCGCTACGACAGAAGGCTCTCTGACAACAATTCCTTTTCCTTTAACAAAAACAAGCGTATTCGCCGTTCCTAAATCTATTCCAAGGTCTCTCGCACCAATTCCAAACATTTGTATGTATCTTCCTTTCTTAAAACAAAATTCCTAAGCAAAAACCCATAAACTCTATTATAGCTTAATTTAATGAAAAAAAAAGTGTTACAAATATCCTTTTTCTTTTAAGCTCACAAATTTTTGATCGCCGATGACAATATGGTCAAGCAATTCGATTCCGAGGAGCTGTCCGCATTCGCCAAGACGCCTTGTTACATCAATATCCTCGCGGCTCGGAGCCGGATCTCCTGACGGATGATTGTGGACGCAGATGAAAGAAGCGGCAGACCGCTTCAAAGCCTCTTTAAACACTTCCCTTGGATGGACAATCGAAGAGTTCAAGCTTCCGATAAATACCGTGCGTTTGTGAATCACTTGGTTTTTAGTGTTCAAGTAAAGGCAGACGAAGTGTTCCTGTGATAAAAAACGCATGTCCTCCATTAAAACATTCGCTGCATCTTCCGGAAAGCGGATCACGTGCCGCTCTTCATAAACCAGTTTGTGAATGCGCCGTCCAAGCTCAAGCGCCGCCAAAATTTGAACGGCTTTTGCACGGCCGATTCCGGAGATGCTGGAAAGTTCCTCAACTGAGGCTTCTTTTAATAAGCGCAGTCCGTCAAACGTCTGAATCAGGCGGTTTGACAGCTGCAGAACCGATTCTTTTTTTGTGCCGGTCCTGAGCAGAATCGCCAGCAATTCATGGTTGGACAGGCTTTCGGCGCCTATGTTCAGCAGCCGTTCCCGCGGCTTTTCATCTTCCGGAAAGTCTCTTAATTTCAAAGGCTGATCGTTTATGATAAACCCTCCCTGTGATTCCCCTTCTCGTTCGGTTCATCAAAAGGAGTGAAGAGCAAACTTTTTCAGCACTCTCATCGTTTTGGAAATCGGCAGGCCGACTACTGTATAATAGTCTCCCTTTATATGCCTGACAAACAGCGCGCCTTTTCCCTGTATCCCATAAGAACCCGCTTTATCAAACGGTTCGCCTGTTGCGATATAGGCGCTGATTTCCTTATCTTCAAGGGGCCAAAAAGTGACCTCGGTTTCTTCAAAAAATGTTTCGCATCTGCTGTTTGACTTGATACAGACACCTGTGAGCACTGAATGGGTTTGTCCGGAAAGCATCCTGAGCATCCGTTCCGCCTCATCGGCATCTTTGGGCTTGCCCAAACAAACGCCGTCATAACACACAATGGTGTCAGCGCCAAGTACAACAGCATCAGGATATTGTTCGGCTACTACCCGCACTTTTTGTTCCGCCAACCATTTGACGTTTTCTGCGGGTGAAAAGTTTCGGTTTAATTTTTCTTCCGCTTTGCTGACGACAATACTGTACGGAATTTGCAGGAGATCGAGGAGTTCCTTTCTGCGGGGTGATTGTGAAGCCAAAATCAGCGGTTGTGTCATAAGAAGCCATCCTTTCAAGGGTTTTTGCATAAGAAAAAAAGATACCTGTTTTATCCTACCAAAAGAACGCCGCATCCACAATTTCAGAAAAATAACTTTTTGATGACAAAAAGCGAGAAAATAAAAAACCAGCGCACCGGCTGGTTTTTCTTTTATCCTTTACTTGATTTGACCCAGCAAAAGCTGCTGGCTTTTCCAGCCGTTCGCTGCCGTCGGATTCTCCAGCAGGTCTACAGCTTCAAGTATGCCCTCTTTTATTTTTTCAGTGTCTCCGTACGATTGAATCCCATCGATTTCCGCTTTCAGATCAGCGATGTTTTTTGAGGTGACCTCAGCGCCGAGAATTGCCTTCGCCGACAGCTCTGCCGCTTCCTTAAATACCGGGGTCAATCCTGAAGCGAGTGAAATCGGAAGCTCCTTTCCGCCCCATGCTTCAAAATCATTTTCTATTAATATCTGCCCAAGTTCAGATGTCATTTGCTTTTCCCCGGTTATGCCGGCAATGACATAAAATCCGTCATCTTTTGCAAGCGTTACGGCAGCATACCCCTTATCAACAATTTGAGAAGCCATAGCTTCCGCCCCTTCTTTTGAAGAAAACTTGCCCGCTTGGACGGCAAAACTTTTAAATTCTTCACCTGCTTTGCCGGCAGCTTTTTCTCCTTCTGTCTGCTGTCCGTCATCACCAGCTTTGGCCGTCTGGCTGTCTTCTGCATCTGCACCGAGGCTGCCCGATGCCGGCACTCCTTCTTTATTGGCTGCCAGATTCAGCGCAAACACCCCAAGACCGGTGCCAAGCAAAACGGCAAAAATAATCGTTGCCGCGAAACGCTTAACAGGATTTGAAAGTGATCTTTTAGGCTTTTGGTAGCTTTTGTTTTCGTTTTTCTTTTGATATGGCGCCACCACTTTCGGGTCGTCTTGATACACGTTTTCTTCTTCATCCGGCGAAACCCATGTAAACTCGTCCGCCTCAGGTTTTCCGTCTTCTTTTGAAGCCGAAATTTCCTGTTCTGCCTTTCGCTTTTCTTCCCAATTCGAAAAGGTTAGTTTTTTTTCTTCATTTTTCTTTAAAAACTCTTTTTCAGTTCCGTAAATCGTCTCTTCCTTGCCGTTGATCATCACTTTTAGCGGATCTTCTTTCGGCGGTTGACCGGCAGAATTTCTCTTGCTTTTCCGTTTTTTCATGTCCTTCCCTCGCTTCCGTTCTAAAATTATAGTTAGCTTTAAGACGGAAACCCGCCTTTATGAAACGTGCCAGCAGAGGGAAGCCAAAAGGAAGGAGGAGTTCTCCTAAAGGCTGTCCCTCTTATTGTCCACACTTTATCACAGCCCGAAAAAAAAAGAACAAGACTTTTGTCGTCTCGCTCAAAAAGGTTTCGTCAATTTTTTCAAACAAGCATAAATTGAATATATCGATCTATCAATTGTTGGCCGTAAAAACAGGAAGCCAGCGTTCCGATCAAAATGGCAGGTGCAAAAGGCATCGGCTCCCGCCTTTTAACCTTTCCTGCCAGTATTCCGGCAATACCCAGCACGGTTCCGGCCGCTGCGGAGAGGAAAAATACGAGAAATATCAGCCTGGAGCCGAGGACAAAACCAATAACGGCAAACAGCTTGACATCTCCCCCGCCGATTCCATTCCTTGTCACCACCACTGTAAACAGCGGAAGCAGGAAGCCGGCTATCGCTCCTGTCAAACTGGAATGCCACGGCTCAAGCGGAACCAGCACTCTGCCAATGACGAAAAAAGGCAGAAAAAAACAAAGGATGGTATCCGGAATCACCATATACACGACATCTGAGACAAAAACAATCAGCAGCAAGGAAATAAGAGCGAGTGCAATCACCAGTTCTCCCTGACAGCCAAACCGGAGCCCCGCCAAAACAAACAGCATGGCTGCAGACAGTTCAACAGCAGGGTAAACAATAGAAACAGGGCTTTTGCAGCCTCTGCATCTTCCTTGCAGAAATAGATAGGATAAAACCGGTATAAGCTCAAGAAAGGTCAGTTTGCGGCGGCAGACAGGACATGAGGAGCGGGGGGTGATCAGAGATATTTTTGCAGGTATGCGGCGGCCGGCGGCATTAAAAAAAGAGCCGAGCACTAAGCCTGCTAGAAAAAGATAAGCCAAAAACATAAGCATCAGCCTCACATGTGAATTTTCCCGGCTGGAACATATGCGGCCGGGAGCAGTTATTTTAGCAAACAGAAAGAAATTTCGCTTTTCTTAAAAATAAAAAATGCGCTTTTAGCCGAGGCTAAAAACGCATTTTTATTTCTCATTTTTTCAAAGCCGACCTGACGGCAGAAATAAAGTAAAGCGAACCCGTGATGACAACAACCGATTGTTCATCCACAGTTTTTTCTTCAATCAAATGAAAGACGGAGTCGATTTGTTCATCATATGTTTTATGGCTGGATCGGCTCTCTTCGAACATCTTTTGGGCAGATTCGGCTCTCGGGAATTCAAAGGACGTAAAATGAATGGAAGACGCAAACGCCTCCATTTTGCGAATCATTTCTGTATATGGCTTATCCTTTAATGCACTGAAGCAGACATGGACATTCCGATCCGCAAAGCGGGCCGCAATCGTCTCGGCCAGCCTGTCTACGCCCTCCTTGTTATGAGCGCCGTCAATAAATGTCAGCGGTTTGTCCAAAATTTTTTCAAAACGGCCGGCCCATGCCGCTTTTTTTATACCGGCACGTATATCCCGCGGGCTGATGTGTGCATGTTTTTCAGCTGTCAGCCACTCAGCTGCAAGAATCGCTAAGGAGGCATTTTGCCGCTGATGGGTGCCGATCAGACTCGTTTCCATCTGTTCGTAATGATGAGCCGGTGTTTTAAGAGAAAACTGTTCGCCATCAGGCAATGAGTGTTCCCCATATCGTTCACACCGCTCATGAAGGGACATATGGGGGGATTCGTTTTCCTTTGCTTTACATTTGATCACATCGGCCGCTTCAGGCTGGTGAACGGCTGTTAAAACGGGAACGCCAGGTTTGATGATCCCCGCTTTTTCACAGGCGATCTCTTCAAGCGTCTCCCCCAAAATCGCCGTATGATCATAGCCGATTGAAGTAATGACCGTCAGGATCGATTCAATGACATTCGTTGAATCCAGGCGGCCTCCAAGACCGGTTTCAAAAATAACAAAATCGGTCTTGCGGTACTTTGCAAAATATAAAAATGCACACGCCGTAATGATTTCAAATTCGGTAGCCGCTCCGAATTCGGTTTTTTCAAGCTCGAGAACAAGAGGGCCGACTTCATTAAAGAGCGCCGTCCATTCTTCATCTGAAATCGGCATGCCGTCAACACTGATCCGCTCATTAAAGGTAATGATAAACGGAGAAGTGAAGGTGCCTGCTGAATACCCGGCTTCATTTAATATCGAGCGGATAAAAGCGATCGTTGACCCTTTTCCGTTTGTTCCGGCTACATGGATGGCGTTGAGCTTTTTCTCAGGACGGCCAAGCGCTTCTAGCAGCCAATCCATCCGTTCCAAACCCGGCTTGACGCCAAATTTGAGCCTTCCGTTAATCCATCTGAGTGCTTCATCAAATGTTTTGAACAAGCGTATTCCCTCTCTTCAATGATGAAGGTGCTTTCCAGCCTTGCCTGAGGCCGGAAAACACCCTCTTTTTTCGGATTTTTAGTTTTTCAATTCAGCGATCCGCTTTTCTACAGCTTCCCGCTTAGCTGTATAATCGGCTTCTTTCGCCCGTTCTTCTTCAATGACGTGTTCCGGCGCTTTTTTGATAAAGCCTTCATTGCTTAATTTTTTCTGAACCCGTTCAACTTCCTTCGTCAGTTTATCGAGCTCTTTTTGAAGGCGGCTGATTTCTTCGTCAATGTTGATCAGACCCTCGAGCGGCAAGATCAATTCGGCTCCTGAAACGACAGCTGTCATCGCTTTATCAATCGCTTTGACCTCCGTTCCGATTTGAAGCAGGCTCGGATTTGTGAAGCGCTCCACATATGAGCGGTTCTCTTCAAGGCGGGCAGCGATTTCCGTCGAGCTTGTTTTAATATAAAGCTCAATCTGTTTGCTGAGCGGCGTATTGACCTCGCTGCGGATGTTCCGTACGGCGCGGATCACTTCAACGAGAAGTTTCATATCTGCCGCAGCCTCGCTGTCGGAGTATTCTTTGACGGCTTCAGGCCACTTCGTGACAGTAATAGATTCTCCTTCATGAGGAAGGTGCTGCCAAATCTCTTCTGTCAGGAATGGCATAAACGGATGCAGAAGACGCATCGTCTGATCCAGCACATACGCTAAGACGGAGCGGGTCGTCTTTTTCGCCGCTTCATCATCGCCGTAAAGCGGAAGTTTGGCCATTTCGATGTACCAGTCGCAGAAATCGTCCCAAATAAAATTGTAAAGGTGGCGGCCGACTTCACCGAATTCATATTTTTCAGCGAGCTGTGTCACCGTTTCAATCGTTTCATTCAACCTCGTTAATATCCACTTGTCGGCGACCGATTTTTCACCGGATAAATCGAGTTCATCGTATGTCATGCCATCCATATTCATTAATGCAAACCTTGAGGCATTCCAAATCTTGTTCGCAAAATTCCATGTTGATTCAACTTTTTCAAAGCTGAAGCGCAGATCCTGCCCAGGTGAGCTTCCTGTCGCAAGGAAGTAGCGCAGTGAATCAGATCCGTACTTATCGATCACTTCCATAGGATCGACGCCGTTTCCGAGTGATTTGCTCATCTTGCGGCCCTGGTCATCGCGGATGAGTCCGTGAATCAAGACATCTTTAAACGGACGTTCTCCCGTAAACTCGATACCTTGAAAGATCATTCTGGATACCCAGAAGAAAATAATATCATAACCGGTCACAAGGACGTTTGTCGGATAATAGCGCTTGAAATCTTCAGCGTCAATATCAGGCCATCCCATCGTTGAAAACGGCCACAGCGCCGAGCTGAACCACGTATCAAGAACATCTTTGTCCTGTTCCCAGCTTTCGGCGTCTTCAGGCGCTTCAAGTCCGACATAGACTTCACCTGTTTCTTTATGATACCAAGCCGGAATCCGATGACCCCACCACAGCTGACGGGAGATGCACCAATCACGGATATTTTCCATCCAGTGAAGATATGTTTTTTCAAAGCGGTCTGGAACAAAATTGACTTTCCCTTCGCTTCTTTGCAATTCGATTGCCGCATCGGCAAGCGGCTGCATGTGGACGAACCATTGTGTTGAAAGGTACGGTTCAACGACTGCGCCGCTGCGCTCGCTATGACCAACGGAATGCGCATGCTCTTCGATTTTGAAAAGAACGCCCTGTTCTTGAAGGTCTTTGACGATTGCTTTGCGGCAGTCAAAACGATCCATTCCTTTATACTGAAGGGCATTGTCATTCATTGTTCCGTCTTCATTCATGACAAGAATCCGTTCAAGGTTGTGGCGGTTTCCGATTTCAAAATCGTTCGGATCATGGGCAGGCGTGATTTTAACAGCGCCTGAGCCGAATTCCATATCGACGTATTCATCTGCGACAATCGGAATTTCTCTTCCGGTGATCGGCAGAACAACCGTTTTTCCGATTAAATGTTGATACCGTTCATCTTCTGGATGCACCGCGACTGCCGTGTCTCCCAGCATGGTTTCAGGACGGGTTGTCGCAATCTCAATGGAGCCTGAACCGTCTGTCAGCGGATAGCGCATATGATAGAACGCGCCTTGAACATCTTTATAAACGACTTCAATATCAGACAAAGCCGTCTTTGTCGCAGGGTCCCAGTTGATAATATATTCCCCGCGGTAGATCAGGCCCTTTTCATAAAGCTTGACGAAAACTTCGCGAACCGCTTTTGAAAGCCCTTCATCAAGGGTGAAACGCTCTCTTGAATAATCGAGGCCAAGGCCGATTTTTGCCCATTGGCTACGAATGAAGTCGGCGTATTCCTCTTTCCACTTCCATGTTTCTTCAAGGAATTTTTCGCGTCCCAGGTCATAGCGTGTTTTGCCTTCTTCACGGAGCTTTGCTTCAACCTTTGCCTGTGTGGCAATTCCAGCATGGTCCATCCCCGGCAGCCAGAGCACGTCATATCCCTGCATCCGTTTCATTCTTGTCACAATATCCTGCAGCGTCGAATCCCAAGCATGCCCCAAGTGCAGCTTTCCGGTTACATTCGGCGGGGGGATGACAACGGTATACGGCTCTTTTTCCGGATCGTTTGCGGCTTCAAAAAATTTGCCGTTCACCCAATATTCATATCTGTCTTTTTCAATTACGGCCGGATCATATTTTGTCGGCATCGTCAGTTCTTGTTTATCCATTTTTAAACCTCCAGCAATGTTAAACGGCTGATCAATAGAAAAGAGCCCTCTTTATCCTAATAAAAGGACGAAGAGAACTCTTTCGCGGTACCACCTTTTTTCATGAATGCGAAACACACATTCATGCACTTAAATGGGATAACGGGACTTTCCCGAATTTCTCTACTTTTCAGTTCAAGAAATTGCGCTCCTGGGCGACCTTCCAAAAAAGACTGGCTGGGAAGCCTTTCAGCATGGGCATCCCTCTCTGTAAGCGTCTGTTTTTGTACTCTTCCCATTCAAAGCGGGTGTCTATTGATCTTTCAGCACGTACTTTTTCTTGTTCTTATATTACTAAATCTTTTTCAATTTCGTCAATCATCTTTTCCGTTTTTATCTTGTTTTATACAAGGCTGGGCCATGCACACGAGTTTATTTTTCTCATATGATGCTGTAACGAAAAGGAGAGGAGGCATAAGGTGCGAAAAAAATTCAACACACACTCACTCCAGCCTTGGCTGAAACAAATCAGGCTTGTCGCTGTCCAGATCGTCCTCCCGATTACGATCTTTCAAGGCATTCGAACCATTATCTTCCCAACGACATTTGACGTTCTCCTTTTGGGCATTTTGATATTCCTTGCATGCGCCTTCCACCTTGATTGGATTTAATGCATGCAAAAAAGTCCGCATCATGATGATGGGGACTCTGTTTCTTCCTGCAATTTTCGGTTTTCTTCTGTTTCAAGGATATTCATCACGAGCGGCTCGGCATTTTTCATTTGCCAATACGCCTTCAGCAGCCTCGTACAAGCTTCTTGTTCTCCGATTCTCTTCTCTGTCTGATAGCGGTCGAGCACAGAAAAGACCGCCCCAGGGTAAGCCATATAGCTTAAGAATAAACGGATTTCTTCCTCTTGCAAAGGATAAACATTGTGATACGTATAAAACCAGTTTACACAATCTGTGCACATCACAGGATTGGTCTTAAACATTCTGGTGTAAAACACGATCAGATCATTCGCAGGCGGTGCATATCCCGCTTTTTCAAAGTTTGTAAAATAGCCCGTTCCCATATCGTTATACAGAAAATGACGAACCGACAATTGTCCGTGGTTTAAAACCATTCTGGAAGACTCTTTATCTTTGATGGCTTCATGCCACTCATCAAGGCGGCTAAGCGCGAAATCAACGGCTGATATCGTCTCTCTGTAATACATAGCTGCCTGAAGCTGAAAAGGGGACATATACCATTCGGTTTCCGCTCTGCTTACCATTTCTTCATATTTTCGCTTCTGCGCCTCCCATTCGCTTTTTGTCCTTTGATAGTGCCTGAGTATATCTTCCCGCCTCATTCCAAGCTCTTTTTCCGTTTTCTGATGGAGAAGCGCGATTTCTTTAAACAAATATTCGTGTTTCTGATCCCGCTCTTCCTCTCTTTCAAGAGCGAGCCATGGCATTAAATAGCAAACTTCAGCACCCGCTCCGGTCAAAAATTCCCCACCGCGGTTTCTGTAGACGGGAACAAAATGTCTATAGCCTTTTTCCTCCAGCATGATCATCTGTTCTGTAAAACGGGCGTTCCTTGAAGCTTCTAGTTTTTTTAAAGCAAATACACCGTGATCTGTATACACCTTCCATACTTTTGAACTGACAGGCTCTATATATTCAGCCCTAAGACCGTATTCATTTAAAACAGACTGGATGTCTTCCATTCCGTTCACCACATTTTTGCAAATACATTAGGCATGGCTATTATGATAATCAGGAATATATAGTATTTGTCCTTCTTTTAATTCCTCATCAAGAGAAAGGGAATTCATTCGTATGAGCTGCTGAGCATTAATGTCGTAGCGTTCGCACAGAAGATCGATTGTATCATTTTGCTGAACGATGCACATCCTCATTCGCGAAAACTCCTCCTCTCCCTGCTTTGTAAACAATTTTGTCAAATAAAGAGCATTATCATTTTCTTTAGCGGATACATTCTCTTCATCATATTCATCTCTTGCTTCTTTTTCAGGCTCTGTCTGCTCATGAAACGAGTATTCAGGAATCTCGATCGTTTCGCCTGCTTCCTCTTCTTCTGCTGATTCCTGGGTTACTTCAATGTCAAATGAATCCGGCTCTCTTTCCTCTTCTTCATTTTCTAAGAGAGGAGGAGCGCCGAAAAACGGTGTTTCTTTTGTTTCTTCATCACCGGTATAAGACCTGTAAAGCGGTTCCGGCTCTTCGCTTTCTTCTCTTTTCAGCTCAACTTTAGCATCTTCGGCATATTCAGCGGTTTCCAGTGAGTCTTCAGAGCTTTCACTGGTTTCCAGTTGCGTTTCAGCATCATCGGAGCTTTCATGGGATTCTGCTTGGGCTTTCGGATCTTCACGGCTTTCATGGGATTCTGCTTGAGCTTTCGGATCTTCACGGCTTTCATGGGATTCTGCTTGAGCTTTCGGATCTTCACGACTTTCATGGGATTCTGCTTGAGCTTTCGGATCTTCACGGCTTTCATGAGATTCCGTTTGAGCTTCCAGTTCACGTTTTGTCCTTTCTGCTGCAGACAAAGACGCTGTAAAAAACGGTTTTGCTTCACTTTCAGAATGTCCGAGGAACGACTGATAAATCGGCACTGTTTCTTCACCGGTCTCCTCATCTGCTTTTTCCGCCTCATCGTATAGCTGCCCGGCTTGCTCATCGTACGGACTTTCCAGATTAATCAAGAATTCTTGCTCTGAATCGGCTTCTTCTCTTTCGCCGGCTCTGTAGACCGGCTCAAGTTCCTCCTCTGCTTGAGCTGCAGATTCAAAATCAGGCGGGGTATGCACCTTTTCTCTCTCATCCGCTTCACCGCTCACATTCAGCAGGCCTTCAATTGCCAAGTCCGCCTGAATCGTCAGCATCCGGGCATCTGTCAGCTGATAATCGAAAGCATCAATAAATACAAACACGTCATTTAAATGATTGACTTTGTTTTTCGGGATTGTAATATCCACAGGGAAACAATGCGTCAGCTCCGCGCTGCCGTCCCCATTCAGCTTCACGTCTTCCACAAATCGGCTTGTCGCAGGCAGCTGAGCATACTCCCGGGTTTGATCTATGTTGTATTCGCCTGTCAGCTCTAATGACCCTCGTATTGATACATAATCATTCACTTCCTGAACGGAAATATCCGGATCCAATGAAATCGATAATAGTTCGGATACTTCCTGTCCTTTTTGAAAACAGATCGACTCTTCTACAGAAAATTGCAAACGATTGTTTTGCGGCAAAATGATATCCTCCCTTCACCTAATTTTTAAAATTAGATGTCAGTAAAGATGTATGAAAAAAACCGGCAGAATATGAACAGAAATATCAGCATGTGTTTTCGGACGCAAACAAAAAAGCCGCCGGCAATACCGGCAGCTCTGCTTGCTTTACTTGGAACGGCTGATTTGGCTAAATACACGTTCAGCTGCTGTGATCGTATGTTCAATGTCTTCATCCGTATGGGCGGTTGACAAGAACAGCCCTTCGAACTGGGACGGCGGAAGGAACACGCCTTCATCAGCCATGCCTTTATAATAGTCGGCAAACAGGTTAAGGTCAGACTGTTTGGCTGTGTCATAATTGATGACAGGTTCATTTGTAAAGAAGAAGCCGATCATTGAACCCGCACGGTTGAATGTATGAGGAATGCCATTTCTTACGGCGGCTTCAGAGATTCCTTTTTCCAATCTGTCGGCTGTACGGGAGAACTCCCTGTAAGAATCAGGCGTCAGCTGTTTCAATGTTTCAAGCCCCGCCGTCATTGCAAGCGGATTGCCTGAGAGCGTTCCTGCTTGGTAAATCGGACCGCTCGGCGCAATTTTCTCCATGATTTCAGCTTTGCCTCCGTAAGCGCCGACAGGAAGACCCCCGCCGATAACTTTACCGAGGCATGTCAAATCCGGTGTCACGCCGAAATAGCCTTGTGCACAGTTGTAATCCACTCTAAAGCCTGTCATGACCTCATCGAAGATCAAGAGAGCGCCGTATGTCTCGGTCAGCTCGCGAAGCCCTTCTAGAAACCCTTTAACAGGCGGAACAACCCCCATATTCCCCGCTACAGGTTCAACGATGACACCGGCAATGTCATCGCCGTATTCCTGAAAGACCAGCTTCATGCTTTCCAGATCATTGTAAGGAACAGTCATCGTGTTTTTGGCAATGCTCTCAGGAACCCCAGGGCTGTCCGGGAGACCGAGCGTTGCGACTCCCGAGCCAGCTTTGATGAGCAGCGAGTCGCCGTGTCCATGATAGCAGCCTTCAAATTTCACAATTTTATTCCGGCCTGTGTATCCTCTCGCCAGCCTCAAGGCGCTCATGGTGGCTTCGGTTCCCGAGCTCACCATACGTACGATTTCTATGGAAGGAACGCGGTCGATAACAAGTTCGGCAAGCTCGGTCTCAACCTTTGTCGGCGCACCGAAGCTTGTTCCGTATTGAGCCGTTTTTTGAATCCCGCTGACGACTTTTTCATTGCTGTGTCCTAAAATAAGCGGGCCCCATGATAAGACATAGTCGATATATTCGTTTCCGTCAATATCATAGATTTTCGATCCTTTTCCCCGTTCCATGAAAATGGGGTCCATGTTTACAGATTTAAAAGCGCGGACCGGACTGTTCACTCCGCCCGGCATGACTTGTTTCGCCTCCTCGAAAGCCGCTTTAGACTTTTCATAGCTGCGCATCCTCTAAAACCTCCAGTTCATTTTCTTATTCAGCAATCCACTTTGCCGCATCTTTCGCAAAATACGTAATGATCAAATCGGCGCCGGCCCGCTTCATGCTTGTCAGCATTTCAAGGACAAGCGCTTTTTCTTCAATCCAGCCGTTTTGGGCAGCGGCTTTGACCATGGCATACTCACCGCTTACGTTGTACCCGACGACAGGCAGATTGCATTCGTTTTTCACCTCACGGACAATATCCAGGTAGGAAAGCGTCGGTTTGACGATCAGGAAATCGGCGCCTTCTTCCACATCGGATTTCGCCTCTCTGAGGGCTTCCCGGCGATTGGAATAATCCATTTGATATGTTTTCCGATCCCCAAACTGCGGGCTGCTGCCGGCTGCATCGCGAAACGGACCGTAAAAAGCGCTCGCATATTTTACAGCGTACGACATAATCGGCACATTTGTAAATCCTTCCTGATCGAGCGCCTCCCTGATAGCTGCAACGAATCCGTCCATCATGTTTGACGGAGCAATAATGTCTGCGCCTGCGCGTGCTTGGCTTACAGCCGTTCTCGCCAAAAGGACGAGCGATTCATCATTTAAAATTTCACCGTTTTCCACAAGGCCACAGTGGCCGTGATCCGTATACTCGCAAAGACATGTATCAGCGATGACGACAAGCTCCGGAAAATCTTCTTTAATTTGAGAAATCGCTTTTTGCACGACGCCATGGTCATGAAACGCTTCACTTCCGACATCATCTTTGTGCTCAGGCACACCGAAAACGATGACCGATTGAATGCCTAAACCAACGACTTCCTCCATCTCTTCTTTCAGCATGTCTAAAGACAGCTGGTACACTCCCGGCATGGAAGGCACTTCACTTTTCACGTTCTGTTCTTCCGTCACAAAAATCGGGTAAATGAAGTCAGATGCTCTTAATTCGGTTTCTCTTACCAATTTCCGCATGCCTGCTGTCGTACGCAGACGGCGGTGTCTATGAAATGATGCTTCCATTTTTCATTCTCCTTTTCTTGAAATGCGGCACATCGTCTCCAGCATTCCGTCAATTGTGTAAACGCTTGGCATGTATGAAGAAATCCCGTATTCCGACAGCGCCTTCTTTGTCAAAGGGCCGATGCTGACAAAAACGGTATGGCCTTTTTCGGCCCATATTTTACTTTCCGCTTTCAGAATGTCCATAAATGTATGTACCGTCGAAGAACTCGTAAAAGTCACAAAATCAAATGATTTCCGGGCCGCCGCTTCTTTCAGTTCATGAATTCCCCGCTGGTCAGGAACGGTCTCATATAAAGTCCATTCTGAAATATCAATTCCGAGGGGGGAAAGGGTTTTTTGAATGACATCACGCGATAAATTCCCTTTCAAAACCGCTACTTTGTCATCCCGGCTCACCTTTTGCTTTAAAGCCTCTGCCAGCTGTTCGGCCACATAAACATCTGGCATGAGATCCACCGGAAGATCTCTGTCTCGCAAATAACGGGCGGTTTTTTCACCGACAGCGGCAACTTTCGCCTTTGATGCTGCCGGCAGGGTCATCCCGTGATCTTCCAGGTATGCAAAAAAGAATTTGGCGCCGTTTACGCTTGTAAAGACAAGCCAGTCCGTCTCATCAAGAGCAGCTTGAAAAAGCGGCGCTTGTTCCGAGGATAAGGCGGGGCGGAATGAAATCAAAGACGTTAAAACCGCTTCTCCTCCCAAACCTTCCACTTTTCTTCCGAAAGATTGTGCTTGGGATTTATTGCGGGTAACGAGCACCTTTTTTCCCTGCAAAGGAAGCTCATGCTTCATGATCTTCCAGCTCCTGTTTGACCCGATCGATTAAAGCCTTTGCTCCTTTTTTTGACATGATCGCTGCACATTCGCGGCCGACAGCTTCAGGGTCTATACCTTCCACTTTTTCCTTGTACACCGTTTTGCCGTCAGGAGAGGCGACAAGACCGGTCAATTCAATGACATCCTCTTCATTCATCGTCGCAAATCCTGCAATAGGGACTTGGCATCCGCCTTCCATCGCATGAAGAAAAGCGCGTTCAGCCATGACCGTCTGCTGTGTATAGCGGTCATTCAGCCGGGAAAACAGGGACAGCAGCTCTTCGTCCGAAGCTCTGCATTCAATCGCCAAAGCGCCTTGCCCCACAGCGGGCAGACAGCTCTTTGGATCAAGGAATTCTGTTACGACATCTTCCTTCCAGCCCATTCTTGACAGGCCTGCCGCCGCTAAAATAATCGCGTCATATTGCTCCGTTTCAAGCTTTTTCAGCCTTGTGTCAATATTTCCTCTGATCCATTTGATCTCAAGATCGGGGCGAATCTGCAAAAGCTGTGCGCTTCTCCGCAGGCTGCTCGTGCCTACTACCGCTCCTTGTTTCAGATCCGCGAGCTTTTGGTGTCCCTTTGAAATGAGCGCATCGCGGACATCTTCCCGCTTCGGAATACAGCCGATCATGAGCCCTTCAGGGAGCGCAGACGGCATATCCTTCATGCTGTGAACCGCCATATCGATTTCTCCTGCGAGCATCGCCTGCTCGATTTCTTTGACGAAAAGCCCTTTCCCGCCGACCTTTGACAGGGTGACATCTAAGATCCGGTCGCCTTTCGTCACGATTTCCTTTATTTCGAACGTAAAATCCGGATTTAATTCCTCCAGCTTCTTGATTACCCATTTTGTCTGGGTCATCGCCAATTTGCTTCTTCTTGAGCCTACGATGATATTTCTCATGTTTTATCCTCCCACTTCCGTACGGGCAACCGTTTTAACTAAACCAATGAAATTGCGAAAAGCTGCCGAGTAAAAAGAAATTGATTAAAAGTACAAGAAAAGATGCGGTATTCCACATGGCCGCAATCCTTCCCTGCAGCTCTTTGACAATCCTGATAAATAAATAGTATCCATATAAAAAAAGCAGCACAATCGAACCAAGCACCTTGGGGTCCGTCCAGTACAGGGTTTCAAGTGATACATAAGACCAAATAATCCCCAGTATCAAGCTTAAGAGCAGCATCGGAACCCCGATGATGTTGAGGACGTATGCCATATAATCAAGCTTTGACAGATCTTCAATTCTCAGAAGCCATTTTCCCCATTTTTTCTTTTTCAATAAGCGGTACTGAAAAAGATAAAGCACCGAAAAGACGAATGACAAAGAAAATGCTCCGTATGAGAGAATCGCCATTGTAATGTGAATGATCAAAAGCTCTGATACGAGCCTTCCCGAAAGCTCTGCCGACTGCTGAGCCGTCGGTGTAAATGTGTGAATCGCCACCATGGAAAATCCGATCACATTTGTAAAAAAGACAAGAAAATCAACTTTTAAAAGCTTTGTCAGCACAAGGGACAGCGTGACAAGCACCCACGCGTAGAAATAAAGTCCCTGAGCGTTATTCAAAACGGGAAATGCATCTGTATACCGCATAAAATAGAAGAGATACACCGTCTGAAGAATCCAGACAATAGAAAGCAACCAGAAGGCCGTTTTTCCTGCCTTCCGGTTGTGCTGTAGAAAGTCTATAAAATAAAAGAGGACGCTGAGCGCATATAACACGATTGTCACTTCATTAAGCCTTGCTAGCAATGTGTCCGTCATAGCCGTCACTCGCTCGCGATCGAAGTAAAGCCCTGCTGATTTTGCTTTTTAAGCATATGAACAGGCTGACGCTCATCTTGTTCCTTTTCAGCCGGTAAAGCCGCTTCTTCAATATCAAAGATTTGCATAAACAAAGCGAGCTTCTCTTCGGCATCCGATTCTGACGCGAATTCCTTCACTTTCAAAATCGGGTCTCGCAAAAGCTGGTTGATAATGCTTTTCGTATGCTTGTTTAAAAGCTTTTTCTCTCTCGTGCTTAAATGAGGGAGTTTCCGTTCGATACTTTCCATCGTTTCCGACTGGATCGACAGGGCTTTTTCTCTTAAAGCCGAGATAACAGGCACGACGCCGAGTGTATTTAACCACTGCTTAAAGGCAACGATTTCCGCCTCGATGATCAGCTCCACCTCCTCGGCAACAGCCTGGCGCTCCTTCAAGTTCTCTTCAACGATGCCTTCGAGGTCATCAATGTCATACAAAAAGACGCCTTCCGCTTCGCTGAGAGCAGGGTCAAGATCACGCGGAACAGCTATATCCACCATAAAAAGCGGACAGCCTTTGCGAAGCTTGTTGACATGTTCAATCATTTCTTTTGTAATGACATACCCGTTTGCCCCCGTTGAACTGATGAGAATATCGGCTTCCATTAAAGCGCACTGCAGTTCATTCATGCTTTTCGCCTTGCCTGAAAAGCGGCCGGCAAGCTCTTTCGCTTTTGAAAAGGTTCTGTTGATGACCGTAACCTGTCCGATCCCTTGGCCGTGAAGGTTTTGAACGGCAAGCTCACCCATTTTGCCTGCACCGAGAATCAGCACGTGCTTATCTGATAGATCGCCGAAGATTTTTTTGGCAAGCTCAACGGCAGCATAGCTGACAGATACGGCGTTGGAAGCGATGTCTGTTTCGGCATGGCAGCGTTTTGCGACAGTGACCGCCTGCTTAAACAAATAATTGAAAACGGTACCAATTGTTTTCTCTTCCTGAGCCAGCTTGAAACTTGTACGAACTTGGCCCAAAATTTGCGTTTCTCCGATTATCATCGAATCCAAACCGCAGGAAACCCGGAACAAGTGTTCAACAGCTCCGTCATTTTCATAGAACTTTAAGTAGGGCGAAACGTCTTCCTTGCTCATCCCAAACCAATTCGCCAAAAACATTTTCATATAATAACGTCCGGTGTGCAGCTGATCTACGACTGCATACAGCTCCGTCCGATTGCATGTCGACACGATGATGTTCTCGAGTATGCTTTTTTCCTCTTTTAACTGCGACATGGCCTGCCCCAGCTCACTCGGCTGAAAGGTTAATTTTTCGCGTATATCAACAGGGGCTGATTTGTAATCCAATCCCACGACAAGTATATGCATAATGCTTGCTTGCACCCCCAACATCTATCTAAATTAGAATAATTACAATATAGAATTTATTATTCAAAACGATTATAACATATATTCACTATTTTCTCTTCACAAAATGTGAACAGATTTTAAAAAATTGTTGTGTTATAGTAGAAATTGCTTTTCTAGTTCATTCACAACATCAAGAAGGTGATACTTTGAAAAAGAAATCTGTTTTGCTTCCATTGTTATTGCTTGCTGTGTCCATATACGCCTTTTTGCGTTCCGGACAAATCAGTGTGTTTGACGGCCAGGGGGAATGGTCTGTCTTGGCGGGGCTGATCGGACTGGCCTTTTTATATCAGGGACAAAAAGAGGCTGATTCGGCTCATTTCTTTGCCGGCCTGCTCGTGGCTGCAATCAGCGTTTATTTCACCTTTAAACAGGAGCTTTTCGGGCATGCGGATGATTTTGCGGTCATCGTGCTGATTGCCGGAGCGGCCCTTCTGCTCAAATCTCTGCGGACAAAAGAATACCAATATGAGAGTTTGCTGATGATCGCCGTCGCTTTATACCTTTATTTTTTTCATCAGATCATCGCCTGGCTTCGTTCGATGAAAATCGAGACGGCCTATGTTGAAACCTATTGGCCTGCCGCTTTGATACTCGTCAGTCTGCTCTTATTATTCTTAAAACGAAAGTAGTTTATTCCAAAAAAGCACTTGCATCGTAGCGCAAGTGCTTTTTTTCAGCTGTTGATCATTTGTTCAATGGCAGACCACGCTTCTTGTTTTCCTTTTTTCGTTTCCGAAGAAAACAAAATAAGCTTGTCTCCCTGTTCAATATTCAGGGTCTGCCTGACGACTTTTGCATGCTTTTCCCATTTTCCTTTAGGGATTTTATCCGCTTTGGTCGCGATCACGATCACTGGGATATCATAATGCTTCAAAAAATCGTACATGATGACATCGTCTTGTGAAGGGGCGTGCCTGAGGTCGACGATTTGAACGACCGCTTTCAGTTCCTCGCGGGTCGTCAAATACGTCTCGATCATGCGTCCCCACGCCTCACGCTCCGTCTTGGACACTTTTGCAAAGCCGTAGCCTGGGACATCGACAAAATGGAGTACATCATTAATGATATAAAAGTTTAATGTCTGTGTTTTTCCGGGTTTTGAAGACGTTCTCGCTAAGTTTTTCCGGTTGATCATTGTGTTGATGAATGACGATTTCCCGACATTCGACCTTCCGGCGAGGGCGATTTCCGGCAGCCCCCCTTCAGGATACTGCTCAGGTTTGACCGCACTGATGACGATTTCTGATTTTGTTACTTTCATTTCTCTTCTCCCACTAATGCATGCTTTAGGACTTCATCCAAATGGGCGACAGGAATGAATGTTAAACCTTCCCGCACGCTTTTCGGAATGTCCTCAATATCTTTTTCATTTTCCTTTGGCAAAATAATCGTGTTTAGGCCGGCCCGATGGGCGCCAAGCGCTTTTTCCTTGAGGCCGCCGATCGGAAGCACCCGCCCTCTGAGCGTAATCTCCCCTGTCATGCCGACATTACGGGAAACCTGACGGCCTGTCAGCGCTGATACGAGAGCGGTCGCCATCGTGATGCCTGCTGATGGGCCGTCTTTTGGAACGGCGCCCTCGGGCACATGGATGTGAATGTCGTGCTTTTCATGAAAATCCGGGCTGATTTTCAATTCTTCCGCTTTTGAACGGACATAGCTGAAGGCAGCCTGCGCAGACTCTCTCATGACATCGCCGAGCTTTCCTGTTAAGATCAGCTTCCCTTTTCCCGGGGACAATGACACTTCGATTGACAGCGTATCTCCGCCGACCGCCGTGTAAGCAAGCCCTGTAACAACACCGATCTGATCATCAAGCTCAGCCTGCCCGTATCTGAACATTCGTTTTCCGAGATAGTCTTCAAGGTTTCTCTCTGTGACCGTTATTCTTTTTCTTTCGCCTGAGACGATCAGTTTTGCCGCTTTCCTGCATATGGCTGCAATCTGTCGTTCAAGGCTTCGTACACCGGCTTCCCTCGTATAATAGCGGATGACATTCAGAACAGCCTGATCACGCATTTGCAGATTCGTTTTCTTCAATCCGTGCTCTTTCAGCTGTTTAGGCAGCAGGTGGTCTTTTACAATTTCAACCTTTTCTACTTCCGTATAGCCCGCGATCGTGATGATTTCCATCCTGTCTCTAAGCGGGCCGGGGATCGTTGCTAAGTTATTTGCCGTTGCGATAAACAAAACTTTTGATAAGTCAAATGTCTCTTCAATGTAATGATCGCTGAATGTATGGTTCTGCTCGGGATCAAGCACTTCCAGCATAGCTGAAGCAGGATCACCCCTGAAGTCAGAAGCCATTTTATCAATCTCATCCAAAAGAAACACGGGATTGTTCTTGCCTGCTTTTTTCATCCCCTGAATAATCCGTCCCGGCATGGCGCCCACATATGTGCGGCGATGGCCGCGGATTTCAGATTCATCTCTGACGCCGCCAAGTGAAATGCGGACGAATTTTCGTCCGAGCGATTTGGCGATCGATTTGGCAAGAGACGTCTTTCCCACCCCCGGCGGTCCAGCCAGACATAAGATCGGACCTTTCAAAGAGCGGGTCAGTTTTTGCACGGCTAAATATTCGAGAACCCGTTCCTTCACTTTTTCGAGACCGTGATGTTCTTCATCCAGAATGTTGCCGGCCAGCTTTAAATCAAGCCTGTCTTCTGTCGCATCACTCCATGGAAGTGCAATGAGCCATTCGATATAATTGCGGATGACCGAGCTTTCTGCAGAGCTTGAAGGGATTTTTTCGTATCGGTTCAGTTCTTTCATTGCTGTTTCTTTCACATGGTCAGGCATTCCGGCCTGTTCGATTTTTTCTGTGAGTTTTTGAACCTCGCCCGTTTTTCCTTCTTTATCGCCGAGCTCTTTTTGAATGGCTTTCATCTGCTCGCGCAAGTAATATTCCTTTTGCGTTCTTTCCATTGAACGCTTAACGCGCTGCCCGATTTTCTTCTCAATCTCAAGGACTTCTTTTTCATTGTGAATCAGATCGATCACTTTGTTTAATCTGGCTTTCACATCGATGGTTTCCAGCACTTCCTGCTTGTCTTTCAACTTAAGCGGAAGATGGGAGGCGACGATATCAGCCATTCTTCCCGGCTCTTCAATGTCCGTCACAGCCGCAAATGTTTCAGCCGATATTTTTTTAGAAATCTTTATGTATTGATCGAAATGGTCAAGCAGGGTGCGCATGAGGGCTTCGTCTTCCACATCTTTTTCAGTCTCTTCATCGATTCGCTCGATTTTAACAGATGTATATTCATCTAAATCATGATATTCGAGGATTCGGGCGCGCTGAATACCTTCCACCAAAACGCGGATCGTTCCGTTTGGCAGTTTAAGCATCTGCTTGATTTTCGTATAGGTCCCGAATGTGAAGATCTCTTCTTCATTCGGTTCGTCTATGGATATGTCCCGTTGTGTTGCCAAAAAGATCATATGATCGTTCATCATAGACTGCTCAAGCGCCTGTACCGACTTTTCACGTCCTACATCAAGGTGCAGAACCATTGTCGGATAGACGAGTAAACCTCTTAAAGGGAGGAGCGGGATGTTTCGTTTCGTTTCATCTGCCATTTTGACTGACACCTCCGTAGCTTTAGTATGAACCATTATAATATACTTTTTTTATCCCTGTACAATTGTAAGTCCCGCGAAATAAAAGGGTCTACTGTAGTATACCCTTTCTTTCACTTCTGAAAAAGGAAAAGATGTCCTTCGCAAAGAAAACGTTCCTCCGGGCGTTTATGAGCCTCTTGACGCCGTCAAAAAATCCCCATCTGATCATGATGAGGATTATACAGATTCTTTTTTGATTTGAGCCCCGTCCGGCATTTCTGTAGGCGGGTTCACCAATGCGAGGTCAAGCACTTCCTGCATCGTTTTGACGGGAATGATATGGACCCCTTCAATCTGTTTTAAGATCGACTGGACGTTTTCATGCGGAATGATGACGGTTTTAGCACCCGCATGTTTGGCCGCTTTTATTTTCGGAATCACGCCGCCGATCGGCTTCACACGGCCGTGCAGACTGATTTCCCCAGTCATAGCGATCGTATGGTCAATCGGAATTTTATGAATGGCTGAGAAAATCCCCGCCGCCATCGCAATCCCCGCAGATGGTCCGTCAACCGGAATTCCGCCCGGAAAATTGATATGTATGTCATAATCGGAGGCTTTCACTCCCATTGTCCGCAGAACGGTCATGACATTTTCAAGAGAGCCTTTCGCCATGCTTTTTCTGCGGATCGATTTTGACTGGTTGCCGATATTTTCTTCCTCTGCAATACCTGTAATATTAATCGTTCCGTTATCTGCCGCCTGATTGACGGTTACTTCAATCTCCAGCAGCGATCCGCTGTTCGGACCGTGGACGGCAAGGCCGTTGACAATGCCGACTTGAGGTTTCGGAGCGATTTTTTGTTCATATTTCGGTGTCAGCTGGCTTGAATGAATGACCCATTCGATATCTTCGAGGGTTACATGGTCGCGTTCTTCCGTCAATGCCATACCGGCGGCGATCTGCATCATATTGACGACTTCGCGGCCGTTTCTCGCATAACATGTCAGGAGGTCAAGCCCTTCTTTTGAGACTTGTTTTTGAATTTTTTCTGCCGCTTTTTTGGCCACCGTTTTCAATTCGTGCTTTTCAAGGTCTCGGAAAAACACTTCCAAGCATCGCGAACGTATCGCTGGCGGGATTTCATCAGGCATTCTCGTCGTCGCTCCGATCAGCCGGAAATCCGCCGGCAGTCCGTTTTGAAAGATATCATGGATATGCTTTGGAATCTGCGTGTTTTCTTCACTGTAATAAGCACTTTCCAAAAACACTTTTCGGTCTTCAAGCACCTTCAGCATTTTATTCATTTGAATCGGATGAAGCTCTCCGATTTCATCGATAAATAAAACACCCCCATGAGCATGTGTGACAGCGCCTTGCTTCGGCTGCGGAATCCCAGCCTGCCCCATCGCACCAGCTCCCTGGTAAATCGGGTCATGGACCGAACCGATCAAAGGATCGGCGATTCCGCGTTCGTCAAAACGGGCCGTTGTCGCGTCAAGCTCTACAAAAACGGAGTTTTCTTGAAATGGAGAACGCTTATTTTTTTTCGCTTCTTCCAAAACAAGCCGCGCGGCTGCGGTTTTTCCCACCCCGGGAGGACCGTAGATGATCACGTGCTGCGGATTCGGTCCGCAAAGAGCAGCTTTCAGCGCTTTAATTCCGTCCTCCTGGCCGACAATGTCCTTAAAGTTTGCCGGCCTTACCTTTTCTGATAAGGGTTCTGATAAATGGATTGATCTCATTTTCCGGAGCTGTTCCATCTCTTTTTTGGACTCTCTGTCTATCGTAACCTTTTGCGTTCGTTGGTTTTTAAGCAAATTCCAAAAATATAAACCGATGATAATCCCGAAAAATAATTGTACAAAAAGTGCAATGCTAGTCCAGCTCAACTGATGGTCCCTCCTGAAATGGTTTCGTATCTGAGTATGTCAGTTAGTATTTCCTGAACAGAGAGGGAATAAACGTAAAGAAGGGGATAATTTTGCTAAAGAAAAACCCCCTGGAACTGAGAGGGTTTCAGCGTGTCGACAAACCCTCGCATTCGTTGTCAGGCCTGCTAAGTCGGTGCTCACATTTAAGGAAGGAACGGCGGCTAATCGCTCAAGCGTCCTGCCTGAACGCCGCTGTTACCACATCTAAAAGTAAGGAACGACGGACGTTCTGTCCGAACACCGTCGTCATCGCATCCTGTGAAAGCCCGATGCTCGTCCTTCCTAGACTGCAAAGGTTTCGGGTCACGCTGAAAGAATGACAAAACCCCCTGGAACTCAGGGGGTTTTAAACTTAAGCGGATGTTTTTTTATCTTTATTGACGACAGTGCCGTCTTTCAGAATCAGACGCGGCGGTTCGCCGTCGGTGACGGTTTGGCCCGTGATCACGCATTTTTCAATGTCTTCGCGTGACGGCAGATCAAACATCACGTCAAGCATAATTCCTTCGATAATGGAACGAAGTCCGCGCGCACCTGTTTTGCGTTCGATTGCTTTTTTGGCGATTTCTGTAAGAGCCTCATCTTCAAAAACAAGCTCGACATTATCCAGTTCAAGCATTTTCGAATACTGCTTCACAAGTGCATTTTTCGGTTTTGTTAAAATTTCAACCAATGCTTTTTCATCTAGCGGCTCAAGGCTGGCAATAATCGGAAGACGGCCGATGAATTCTGGTATCAGCCCGAAACGAAGCAAGTCTTCAGGAAGCACTTTTGAGAGCAGCACTTCTTTTTCAAGGTCTTCATGCTTGTTGTCAGAGCCGAAGCCGATGACCTTCTGTCCGAGACGGCGCTTGATGATTTGTTCAATTCCGTCAAACGCCCCGCCGCAAATGAACAGGATGTTGGTCGTGTCAATCTGAATAAACTCTTGATGAGGATGCTTTCTTCCTCCTTGCGGGGGAACGCTTGCAACCGTACCTTCAAGAATTTTAAGCAGCGCCTGCTGAACGCCTTCGCCAGACACATCGCGTGTAATGGAAGGGTTCTCGGATTTTCTCGCGACTTTATCAATTTCATCGATGTAGATGATGCCTTTTTCCGCTTTTTCAACATCGTAGTCAGCAGCCTGGATGAGCTTGAGCAGAATGTTTTCCACATCTTCCCCGACATAGCCTGCTTCCGTAAGTGATGTAGCGTCTGCGATGGCAAACGGCACATTTAAGATGCGGGCCAGCGTTTGAGCAAGAAGCGTCTTCCCGCTTCCTGTCGGTCCGATCATGGAAATATTACTTTTGGAGAGCTCGACATCATCGACTTTGCTGTTGGAGTTGATTCGTTTATAGTGGTTGTAGACAGCCACGGCAAGAGATTTTTTTGCCTGGTCCTGGCCGATTACGTATTCGTCAAGAATTTCGCGGATTTCCTTCGGCTTCGGAACATCTTTAAATTCCACTTCTTCTTCTGAACCGAGTTCCTCTTCTACAATTTCGGTGCAGAGTTCGATGCACTCATCACATATATATACGCCTGGTCCGGCGACAAGCTTGCGTACCTGATCTTGAGTTTTACCGCAAAACGAGCATTTCAATTGTCCTTTTTCCTCGTTGAATTTAAACATTCTTTCACCCCTTATATCCTTGTCATTCTGTTTCTTCGCCAGAAAGAAACATACGCTGTAAACATTCGTTCCATTATGTATTGCATTTTACCACACTTTCCAAAAAGGCGATAATGTTGTGTTTGCCTTTCCGGCATATTCAATATGTATGTTCATCCGCTTGACATTATCTATCCTTTCCCAAAGAAAAGCCGATAAGTCAAAATTGTATAAAACAAGGCACGAAACATTCGCGCCCTGTTTTATATAGAGTATGATTATGAAACATATTAACGGTTTTCTACAAGAAAATCAATTGCTTTGCGAACTTTTAAGTCCTCTTTCATTCCATCTGTAGAACCGATTGCTTGTTTGATATTTTCAACAGGCATGTTGTAAGCTTCAGCCATTTTAGAAAGCTCTTCTTCGACTTCTTCATCCGTCACTTGAAGGTTTTCTGCTTTGGCGATCGCTTCCAGCGTCAAGTTTGATTTCACGCGTTTTCCAGCATCTTCTTTCATTTGCTCTTTCAGCGCGTTTTCGTCTTGGCCTGAGAACTGGAAGTAAAGCTCAAGGTTCATGCCCTGCATTTGCAGACGCTGTTCGAATTCTTTCATCATGCGGTCAAGCTCAGTATCGATCATCGCTTGAGGAATGTCAGCCTCTGCATTTTCAGCGGCTTTCGTTACAAGCTCTTCGCGCAGTTTAGCATCCGCTTCGTTTTCTTTTGCTTCCTCTAGACGTTTTTTCGTTTTTTCAGTCAGTTCAGCAAGTGTTTCAACTTCTTCATCGACATCTTTCGCAAACTCGTCATCAAGCTCAGGAAGCTCTTTTGTTTTGATTTCATGGATCTTCACTTTGAAAACTGCAGGTTTGCCTGCTAGGTCTTCGGCGTGATATTCCTCAGGGAATGTGACTTCAACGTCTTTTTCAGCACCTGCTTCAAGTCCTGCAAGCTGGTCTTCAAAGCCCGGAATGAAAGAACCTGAACCGACTTCAAGAGAATAGTTTTCCGCTTTTCCGCCTTCGAACGCTTCGCCGTCGACGAATCCTTCGAAGTCAAGAACAACGGTGTCTCCTTCTGCTACTTTGCCGTCTTCTTTTACAACGAGTTCGGCCTGGCGCTCTTGAAGAGATTTGAGTTCGTTTTGAACGTCTTCATCCGTTACGGCTGTATCGTCTTTTTCAATGCCCAGCCCTTTGTATTCGCCAAGGTTCACTTCAGGTTTAACAGTTACTTTCGCTGTGAAGATCAGGTTTTCGCCTTTTTCGATCTTTTCAACATCGATTTCCGGACGGTCGACAGGCTCAATGCCCGCTTCTTCGATCGCTTTCGGATACTCGACAGGAAGCAGGATGTCCAGTGCATCCTGATAAAGCGCCTCAACGCCGAAACGCTGTTCAAATAATCCGCGCGGCACTTTTCCTTTGCGGAATCCAGGAATGGATACTTGTTTGACTACTTTTTTAAATGCATCATCAAGGGCTTTATTAAAGGTATCGGCATCTACCTCAACCGTTAAAACGCCTTCGTTTCCTTCTTGCTTTTCCCATTTTACTGACATGTGTTTCCCTCCAAGATCTATTCAGGTTGTGTCGGTTTTCCATTTTAAAACAAGCAAACGGCTACGTCCATAGAAAGCTGCTGTCCGCCGGCAGCTTTTAGTTCTTTCTGACAGCCACCATTATGTATACAAAGATAAATAATGAATCTTTAGCGGCAAACGGAGCAATCAGCTTCCGTTTTTCACAAATGCAACCACTATATTATAACACAATGCCTGCTGCTTTCAACATTTACAAATAAGAAATTTCTTCTATATCTTTGATCATCGCGCAAGCTTCATCAAGCTGTCTGTCATTGAATTCGTAAAGAATGTGAAGCTCCTCTTTATCAATGTCAATGCCGTGCATTTCATATCCGACTTTATGAAGCGCGGCAGCCCAAAGCTCGCGGTTTGAGTACTTCGGCTGAAACGGATACAGCACATAAATATGCCTCCGCCACAGCTCCTCCACCGCCTGGTAAAGCGAGGGATTTTCATTTCCCAGCGTGTCATCGAGCACATTAAGAACGTGCTTTAAAATCGGCATGGCGTCCGGTTTGACCGTTTCTTTCGGATTAATTGTCATCGATTCGCCAAATTTTGTGACAAGCGTCGGTTTATCATGGTCTGACTCGTCCAGAAGCTGCAAGATCATCGTTTTCACGAGGGGATGGCCGTTCGGGTTTTGCAGGATCGTTTTCAATAAGCCGATGTAGTTCGTCAGATTGCGGTCTTTAAGCCCATGGAGCAGCTTGACCTGCTCTCCTGTATCATTTAAAAGCCTCTCCTGATCGAGCTCTTCTGTCTCCGGCAGATCCTCAATCACGTCCTCAGGCCCAGGGTCCTCTGTCATCTTGCGGCTGAAATCAAGCAGTTTATAAAATTGTTCAGCGCTTTCCGGAGGCAGCTTGTTTTCCTCAAGAACGGCTTCAATCGTCTCTTTTACTTTTTCATACTGCCTGAGCTGAATCAAAATCGTCATATAGACCTGTAGAACGGTAAAATAGTGTCCGTGGCCCTCTTTCAGCATTTTTTCGCAAATTCCTTTTGCTTCCTCCAGCTCACCTATTTCCAAAAGACAGATGGCCATTCCCAGATAAATGTCAGATTCCTCATCGTCATAGTGCTTCGCCTCTGAAAACAGCTGCAGCGCCTCATGATAATTTTTTTCTTTGAGCGCAGACATCCCTTTATGCACTAAACGCTCCTTTACGTTAGGGAACGGGATGATCTTTGAGTTTTTCTTGTCATGCTTCATTTCTAAGTTCCTTTCAGGCACTTATTTTTAACAAGTGTATCAACCCGGCCAGCTAAAAACAAGAAAGAACCGATAACAGTATGTTTTCCGTCATTTCAACTTTCAGCAAAAAAAGCCTCCGAAAAATATCGGACAGCTTTTTTTATGCATAAAGCCAAGAGCTTCTATGCTTCTCAAATTGTTCAATCTCATCTTCAAGAAGCAATGTTAATGAAATTTCATCATGGCCGTTCAGCAGCATTTCTTTCCAGTGCGGATCGACTTCAAACGCAATCTGCTTTTCGCTGTGATCTGTAATCAACTGTTTTTCGAGATCAACAGTCATGGATAAACGCTGATGTTCGTACTGTTCCGCAAGCTCTTTCCATGTCTCATAGGGCAGGCGGATCGGCAGCATTCCGTTTTTAAAACAGTTTTGATGGAAAATATCAGCAAAAGACGGCGCGATGATGATTTTAAATCCGTAGTCGTCAAGCGCCCATGGCGCATGCTCCCTGGAAGAACCGCAGCCAAAGTTTTCGCCGGCGATTAAAATCGATGCCCCTTTATATTCAGGCTGATTGAGCTCAAATTCGGGGTTTGGCTCACCGTCCGCCAAATACCGCCAGTCAAAAAAAGCAAAACGGCCGTACCCTGTTCTTTCAATCCGCTTTAAAAATTGTTTCGGAATGATCTGATCTGTGTCTACATTGATTCTGTTTAATACCGCCGCTATTCCGGTATGCGTCTTTAAAGGCTCCATCTTTTCACTCCTTTACACAGCTGTTGTCTCTTGATAATGTTTTCTGACATCTACAAAACGGCCGTGAATCGCCGCTATTGCCGCCATTGCCGGGCTGACGAGATGCGTTCTGGCTCCTTTGCCCTGCCTTCCTTCGAAATTACGGTTGGAGGTAGAAGCACAGCGCTCACCTTCAGGCACAACATCATTGTTCATGCTCAAACACATGCTGCATCCCGATTCTCTCCATTCAAAGCCGGCTTCGATGAAAATCTCATGAAGACCTTCTTGTTCCGCCTGAATTTTGACGCTCTGGGAGCCGGGAACAACGATTGCCCTGACGCCGTCAGCGACTTTTTGCCCTTTGATCATGTCGGCAGCCTGGCGGAGGTCTGTCATGCGCGAATTTGTGCATGAGCCGATAAAGACGTGTTCAATTGAAATATCTTCAATTTTTTTATATGGTTCAAGCCCCATATATTCATATGCGCGCTGCGCTTCTTTTTTATCGTCTTCCTGTGCGAAAGCCTCAGGTCCCGGAATCGCTTCATCAACCGGCAAAACCATTCCCGGGTGGATACCCCAGGTCACCATCGGCGAGATGTCGCTTCCATCCAGGACAATCGTCCGATCGTATTCAGCGCCCGGATCGGTCCGCAGACTCTTCCATTCCTTAACGGCTTTCGCAAATTCTTCGCCTTTTGGCGCATATTTTTTCGTTTTTACATATTCAAAAGTTGTTTCATCAGGTGCGATCAGCCCTGCTCTTGCCCCTGCTTCGATCGACATGTTGCAGACTGTCATCCGTTCGTCCATTGACATGTTTCGGAACACTTCGCCGGTATATTCAATGACATAGCCGGCGCCGAATTTAACCCCGTATTTTCCGATGATCGCAAGAATGACGTCTTTTGCAGTCACTCCTTGCTGCAGTTTGCCGTCAACGCGGATTTCAAGCGTCTTCGGTTTTTGCTGCCAAAGCGTCTGTGTTGACAGAACATGTTCAACCTCGCTCGTTCCGATTCCGAATGCGAGCGCGCCGAACGCCCCGTGTGTTGATGTATGGCTGTCTCCGCAGACGATCGTTTTGCCTGGCAGTGTCAAACCGAGCTCAGGTCCGATGACATGAACGATCCCCTGATCAACGCTTGACAAGTCAGCAAGGCGGATGCCGAATTCTTCGCAATTTCGTTCAAGCGCACTGACCTGCCGTTTCGCGACTTCATCTTTAATCTCAAACCGGTTGACGGTCGGGATGTTGTGGTCCATTGTGGCAAACGTATTTTGAGGCCTTCTGACTTTTCTTTTCTTTTGTCTCAGCCCTTCAAAGGCTTGGGGCGAAGTGACTTCATGTATCAAATGCAGATCGATATACAAAAGATCAGGCTTCCCCTCCCCTTTTTTAATCACGTGCTGATCCCAAATTTTTTCGATGATCGTACGAGGCATCATCTTTTTTCCTCCCTCTACCAATATCCATTTTCCTTAAACGTATGCGGTCATGATGTTTGAAATGGCATTGTCGTCTGCCAGCGCGGCTTTTACTTCTTCTGTAATCAATTGGGTCGTACAGTGCTCTGATCCTTTTGCGAGATCTTTCGTTCTTTTTCCAGACTGAAGAACTTGATCGACCGCATGCTCAACGGCTTTCGCTTCCGCTTCAAGGCCGAATGACGTGCGCAGCATCATGGCAGCGGACAAAATCGCAGCAAGCGGGTTGGCGATATTTTGTCCTGCGATGTCTGGAGCTGAACCGTGCACAGGTTCATATAAGTGAAGGCCTGAACTTGATAAGCTTGCTGACGGAAGCATGCCGAGCGATCCGGTCAGCATGGATGCTTCGTCACTTAAAATATCGCCGAACATGTTTTCAGTGACGACGATGTCAAATTGCCTCGGCGCATAGATCAGCTGCATGGCAGCATTATCGACCAGCATATGCTCAAGCTTGACATCAGGGAATTCACCGGCGACTTCTTCGGCGGTTTTTCGCCAAAGTTTGCTCGATTCAAGGACGTTCGCTTTATCAACCGATGTGACTTTTCCTGTGCGCCCTTTTGCCATCCGGAAAGCTTCCCTGATGACTCTTTCCATCTCCGTTTTTTTATAAAACAACGTGTCAACGGCTGCCTGTTCGCCGTCCTGATTGACGTACTGTTCGCTCGGCTTTCCAAAATATAAGCCGCCCGTCAGTTCGCGCACGATAACAAAGTCAACGCCTTCGATATATTCCTTTTTTAGAGGAGATGCATCTGCCAAGCTTTCAAACACTTTAACAGGCCTCAAGTTGGCGAAAAGATCGAGCTGTTTGCGAATGGCCAGCAGCCCTTTTTCAGGTCTCAGTTCAGAAGGATGTTGATCCCATTTCGGCCCGCCTACCGCTCCGAGCAAAATGGCGTCCGCAGCTTTGCAGACGGCGACTGTTTCCTCAGGCAAAGGCACACCCGCTTCATCGATAGCCGATCCGCCGATCAGGCCATATTCAAATTCGAATTCATGCTGATAATGTTCAGCAACGCTTTTCAGTACATCAACAGCCGCTTCCAAAACTTCGGGGCCAATTCCGTCACCGGGCAAAAGTGCGATTCGTTTTTTCAAGTTAAACAAACTCCTTCCTTCTTACTGTCATGATCCTACAGCCGCTTGCTTTGCCAATCCTTCTGTGTTCGACTGGAGCACGAGATAACGGTTCACCGCATTCAAATAGGCTTTTGCCGAAGCCTCAAGGACATCCTGGGCGACTCCGCGTCCGCCTGATTCTTTTCCATTAATCAGCACCCTGACATAGACTTGAGCGAATGCATCCTGTCCTTTGCGGTTGGATTGAATCCGATAATCGAGCAGCTGGACCTCTTTATCCATACAGCGCTTCAGCGTGTTGTAAACCGCTTCGACACTGCCCGCTCCTGTCGCCGCTTCCTGAATGATCCGGTCTGTTTCCTGATCCTTTAGGGAAACCGTTGCTGTCGGAACCTGTGAGGTGCCGTAATGCACCTGCAGAGAAATAAAATCATAACCGATTTTACGGTCTGTCGCTTTTTCTTCGAGAATCAGGGAAATCAGATCTTCATCTGTAAATTCCTTTTTCTTTCCTGTCAGCTCTTTAAATATGCTGAAAAATTTATTGATCTCCTCTTCTCCAAACTGGAATCCGAGGTTATTCAGCTTATCTTTAAAAGCATGGCGTCCTGAATGCTTCCCGAGCACGAGCGCGTCTGTTTTGACCCCGACAAGCTCTGGAGAAATGATTTCATACGTTGTTTTTTCTTTGAGGAAGCCGTCCTGGTGAATGCCTGATTCATGGGCGAAAGCATTATCGCCGACGACCGCTTTATTGCGCGGCACAACCATTCCGGTCAGCTTGCTCACTAAATCACTTGTCCGTTTAATTTCATTCAATTGAATCGTTGACTCGGCCTGATAAAAGTCTTTGCGAATGTGCAGCGCGACGGCAATTTCTTCAAGAGACGCATTCCCCGCTCTTTCGCCAATGCCGTTGATGACAGACTCTACTTGGTCTGCGCCGTTTTCAATTGCGGCCAAAGAGTTGGCGACGGCCATTCCCAAATCGTCGTGGCAATGGGCTGAAAGCTTTATCTTATCAGCATTGCTGGCATTTTCTTTTATATAGCGGAAAATGTTGCCGTATTCGGCAGGCGCCAAGTATCCCACCGTATCCGGAAGATTGATGACATCCGCACCGGCACCGATCACCTCACTGACGATCTCGGCTAAAAATGGAAGATCTGTCCGGCATGCATCCTCGGCTGACCACTGTACAATCGGGAATCTTTGTTTGGCGTATTTCACCATTGCGACTGCCTGTTCCAACACTTGTTCACGCGTTTTTTTGAGCTTATATTTTAAATGGATGTCAGACGTAGCGATAAAAAGATGAATCCTTGGTTCGGCTCCGTCTTTCAGCGCATCCCACGCCGAATCGATATCTCCTTTGACAGATCGGGCAAGCCCTGTTACGGAGCAGTTTTGAATCGTTTGCGCGATTTCTTTGACAGCGCTGAAATCCCCAGGGGATGAAGCGGGAAAACCCGCTTCCATAATATTGACCCCGAGTTTTTCGAGCTGCTGGGCGATCGCAAGCTTCTCCTGCGTGTTTAAATTAACACCTGGCGACTGTTCACCATCACGGAGCGTTGTATCAAAAAAGTTAATTTTTCGCACCGGCTACCACCGCTTCCTTTTTCTTTCCTTGCTTGACAAACGGCATCATTTCACGAAGCTTTCTGCCGACAACTTCAATTTCGTGCTCGTTTTCGCTTGCGTTGATGGCGTTAAAACGCGGACGGTTGACTTGGTTTTCAACGATCCATTCTTTCGCGAAGGTTCCGTTTTGAATATCTTTCAATACTTCTTTCATGGACGCTTTGACATTCTCATCGACTACGCGCGGACCTGATACGAAATCTCCCCATTGAGCCGTATCGGAAATGGAGTATCTCATGCCTGCCAATCCTTCTTCATACATGAGGTCGACGATCAGCTTCAGTTCATGCAGACACTCGAAGTAGGCAAGCTCAGGCTGATATCCCGCCTCTGTCAGCGTTTCAAAGCCGGCTTTGACAAGGGAAGTCAGTCCGCCGCACAGTACCGCCTGTTCACCGAATAGATCTGTTTCAGTTTCTTCTTTAAATGTTGTTTCCAGAACGCCCGCTCTCGCACCGCCGATCGCTTTTGCGTAAGCCAGCGCTTTATCCTTCGCTTCGCCTGTTACATCCTGATAAATCGCAAACAGTGCAGGAACGCCGGCGCCTTGTTCAAATGTTCTTCTGACAAGATGCCCAGGCCCCTTAGGAGCGACAAGGAATACGTCAACATCTGCCGGAGGAACGATCTGATGGAAATGAACGTTGAATCCGTGTGCGAAAACGAGTGAATTGCCGGCTTGAAGCTCATCTTTAATTTCAGCTTCGTATACTTTTTGCTGCTGTTCGTCAGGAAGCAGAACCATGATGACGTCCGCCTGTGCCGCTGCTTCTCTTACCGTAAATACTTGATGGCCGTCTTCCTCAGCTTTTGTAAAGGATTTTCCTTTTCTGACGCCGACAATGACGTCCACTCCGCTTTCTTTCAAATTCAATGCATGGGCATGGCCTTGTGAACCATATCCGATAACCGCTACTTTTTTCCCTGCCAATACGTTTTCTTGGATATCACCGTTATAATAAACTTTTACCATTTCAATCTCTCCCTTTTTATGTTTTATACAATAGATATTGGTTTAATAGAGGCCGGCTTTTGCTGTGTTCCTCTCGCAAAAGCCGTGGTGCCTGTTCTGGCGACCTCTTTAATCCCGTATGGTTTCAATAGTTCGATAAGTGCTTCTACTTTGCTGGATTCGCCCGTCACCTGAACGACGACGCTGTCTTTCGCCACATCGACGACAGAGGCCCGAAACGGCTCGATCACGCCGTTTATTTCTGTCCTGTTTGAAGGAGGAGAAACGACTCTGATTAACGCCAGCTCCCTTTGCACGATTGACTGATTCGTAATGTCTGTGACTTTCAGAACGTCAATTTGTTTGTTTAATTGTTTTGTCAGCTGTTCCGTCTCTTTTTCATCTGCCACATGAACGACAAATGTGATTCTGGAGATGCCCGCTGTTTCGGTGTGTCCCACCGTAATGCTTTCAATGTTGTAGTGCCGTTTTGTAAACAGTCCGGTTATTCTGTTTAAGACGCCGGTCTGGTTCAAAACCGTCAGCGTGATGATTCTTTTCAAGGTTTCACCCCCACCATTTCATGCAGCCCTTTTCCTGGCGCAACCATCGGAAACACCTTCTCAGCCTGTGCAACCTGAACATCGATAACCATCGGTTCATTCGATGTCAAAGCGGCTTCGAGCTTTTCTTTTGCTTCCTCTTCAGATGTGATCCGGACACCTTTGATGCCGTAAGCTTCAGACAGTTTGATGAAATCCGGCTGCGATGTGAATTTAGAATGTGAGTAGCGTTCATCATAAAAGATTTCCTGCCATTGCCGAACCATTCCGAGACAGCGGTTATTCAAGACAACGACTTTAATCGGAAGGTTCAGATCATGGATGACAGACAGTTCCTGAAGCGTCATTTGAAATCCTCCGTCACCGAGAATGGAAACAACTGTTGCCTCTCTGTCCGCAAGCTGTGCCCCGATCGCTGCCGGAAGTCCAAATCCCATTGTTCCGAGGCCTCCTGAAGTGACCCACCTGTCGGCCTTTTGGAACGGATAAAATTGCGCGGCCCACATTTGATGCTGTCCCACATCCGTTGTCAAAATGGCTTCACCCTTTGTATAACGGTGAATGTATTCGACCAGCTTCTGAGGCTTAAACCCTTCTTCTTCATTCTCTTCATACCAGAGAGGGTACTCGTTTTTCCAGCCAGCGAGCTGTTTTTTCCATTCATCAGAAGCACTCGGCTTGCCGTTTTGTTTGATCAGCTCCGCCAGCACAAGCTTGCTGTCTCCTACGACCGGAATATGAGTATGGATGTTTTTGCCGATTTCAGCCGGATCGATGTCAATATGGGCGACTTTTGCATGTTTAGCGAAATGCTTCAGATTCCCTGTAACCCTGTCATCAAATCTGGCGCCGATGCTGATCAACAGATCGCTTTCATACAGAGCCATGTTGGCGGCATATGTGCCGTGCATCCCTGCCATTCCGAGAAAGAGCGGGTGGTCGGCGGGGAATCCTCCCAATCCTAAAAGCGTATGCGCCACCGGGATTTGCTGCTGTTCAACATAATTTTTTAATTCTTCTGACGCTTTCCCGTGCAAGACGCCCGCACCCGCCAAGATGACAGGCTTTTTCGCTCCGCTGACCGCTTCTACAAGCTTTCTGATTTGCAGATAGTTCGGTTCTTTCGTCGGCTGGTAGCCCGGAAGGTGAATGTCATGGTCATAGCTGAAATCCCCTTCGATTGCGGCGATGTCTTTTGGAATATCGATTAAAACGGGACCCGGTCTCCCGGTTGTCGCAATGTGGAACGCTTCTTTTATGATTCTCGGAAGGTCTTCAGCATCCCGAACCTGGTAGCTGTGCTTTGTAATCGGCATCGTAATCCCGATCACATCAGCTTCCTGGAATGCGTCAGAGCCAATAACCGAAGTCGCCACCTGACCGGTAAACACAACCAATGGCAATGAATCGATCATCGCGTCGGCAAGACCCGTCACAAGATTGGTCGCTCCGGGCCCCGATGTCGCGATGACGATACCAGGCTTGCCGGAAATCCTCGCATATCCTTCAGCTGCATGAATGGCGCCTTGTTCATGGCGCGTCAGCACATGAAACAATCCTGATCCATACAGTTTGTCATAAATCGGCAGGACTGCCCCTCCCGGATATCCGTAGATCACTTCAACATTTTCCTGTTTTAAAGCCTCAATCAGCATAGACGCCCCAGCCATTGTTTGTGTACATTGGGCATTTTCTGCATCCAACTGTACATTCGTCCCCATTTTTCTTCCTCCTTGTCAAGTGATGTTCATCACTGCTCATTCACGATTGATTTTGTTATTTTGCAATGTATATGTGCCGTAAAGCATGGTTTCCAATCTGCTTTTACAGCTAAAAAAGCCTTCCCGCCCCCAATTGACGCTGCTCACCTCGCAGGCCAAAGGGGCGAAAAGGCTTTTCTTTCCGCGGTACCACCCTTGTTCACGGCTTTTTTAGCCGCCTTATGGACAATCGCTTATCCGTTTTAATAACGAGTAAACCTTCATACGTTCACCCGGCCGGCCCTACTAAACATAAATGTTGTTCAGGCTGACACTCAGAGGGGAGTTCACAGAGGAGGCCACCACCGGTTCCCAGCAATTCCGGCTCTCTGCAGATGGCGTTTCCGCTGCTACTTATCCTCTTCTACGTTTATCTTTATTTAGCTGACACTTAAACTTTGATCTTTGATGTCTGCTTTTTCCCCTTCGCGCACTACACGCTCGCGGAACTTTTCAAGCATCCGGTTTGTATGAACTCCCGGCTTGCCGTCTCCGATTTGCCTGCCGTCTACTTTAACAACCGCAATGACTTCGGCAGCCGTTCCGGTCAAGAACACTTCATCGGCTGTATAAACATCATGACGGGTAAACGGCTCTTCCTTCACTTCATAGCCGAGCTCTTCGGCTATTTCAATGATGGCATTGCGGGTAATCCCTTCCAGCGCTCCGATATACCCCGGCGGTGTTAACAGCTTGCCGTTTTTATAAATAAATACATTATCCGCAGAACCTTCGGCCACATAGCCTTGGTCATTAAGCATCAGCGCTTCGCTGACTCCTGCCATCTGCGCCTCGATTCTAACAAGAATGTTATTTAAATAGTTTAGGGATTTTACTTTCGGACTTAACACATCCGGCCGGTTTCTTCTTGTCGGCACTGTGACGATATCAATTCCCGTTTCATATAAATGTTTCGGGAATATTGCCAATGGTTCGACAATTATAATGACACTCGGGTTTGAACAATTGTTTGGATCGAGTCCAAGATCCCCTGCCCCTCTTGAAACGACCAGGCGAATATAAGCATCTTTAAGCCCGTTTTTTTCAACAGTTCTGAGAACGTATTGTGTCAGCTCTTCCTGCTGATAAGGGATTTTCAGCAGAATGGATCTTGCTGAATCATAGAGACGATCCATATGCTCTTTCATTCTGAAGATATTTCCGTCGTACACCCTTATCCCTTCAAACACTCCGTCCCCGTATAAAAATCCGTGATCATAGACTGATATTTTAGCGTCTTCTTTTTTAACGAGTTTGTCGTTTAGGAAGATCCACTGGTCTTTCTGGTCCCCCATGCCCTCTAGCACACCTTTCTGTTGTAAATAAACGCTTTAAACGAGTAAAAAATCGTGATGCGGGAACCCGTTTTCCCGCTGTCTTCCTCGGGAAAGATGAAAAGTTTTAAAAGGAATTGTTCTTTTGTTTGAACTCATATTACGCCCCTTTACAGGCAGTGTCAACCGTATTTTTTAAAATAATTAGACAATTTAGATTAATCAATCTACTTGTATACGCTTACATTATTGATATATAAGGAAAATCAAAAATAAAAACAATTTAAAATATTTTCTTTAATCTATAAACGATACACAATTAAATCAGTGTTTCATACAACTTTGTCATATTTTATCACACAAAAAAAGAAACCTTATGTTTTATCTAGTAAGGTTTTTGCCATCTAACATGTACAGACTCCATTTATCCAGAATGTAATAAAATGTTAAAAATATCAAGAAATGAGTGATATCATGACAGCCACAATTACAATTGAACCGTATGATTTGAGTATGGGGCTATATTCAATCCGCCAGTATCCAGGATTTTTTCCGGGATATTTCGTATCCCAGCAGCCATATGTGTACAATCCCACCCTGCATCCGGGCCATATTACCGTGCACTACCCCTACGGTTTTGTGTTGCCTGGGCCCATTCTCGGGGGCTTCGGCATTGGGCACGGATTCTCCCGATCGTTTGCCGGGCACAGAATGTAAGAGGGAGAGCCGAACACTCTCCCCCTTTCCTCATGCTCAGTATTAAACAACCCCTTGAGCGATCATGGCATCCGCCACTTTCATAAATCCTGCGATATTGCAGCCGTCGGTCAAATAGCCGGCTCTGCCGTATTCAGAAGCGGCTTTCACACTTTTTCTGTAAATATCGGTCATAATTCCGCGCAGCCTGGCATCCGTTTCTTCCGCCGTCCAGCGCAGCCGAGTGCTGTTTTGAGCCATTTCCAGCGCGGAAACGGCGACACCGCCGGCATTTGCGGCTTTAGCCGGCCCGAACAGAATACCCGAATCCAAAAACCGCCGGGCGGCCTCCTGTGAACACGGCATATTCGCTCCTTCTCCGATCGCTTTGACACCGTTCTCGATCAGAACTTGCGCCGCTTTTTCATCCATTTCATTTTGCGTCGCACACGGAAGCGCGATATCACACGGGACAGACCAGATCCCTAAGCAGCCTGTAAAATAGCGTGCTTCAGGATGCTCATCTACATATTCACTGATTCTTTTGTTTCCAAATTCTTTTAACCGTTTCACCGTGTCAAGATGTATACCGTTTTTGTCATATATATACCCGTCTGAATCGCTGCAGGCTACGACTTTAGCGCCGAATTGCGCTGCTTTTTCCATGGCATAGAGCGCCACATTGCCTGATCCGGAGACGACAACGGTGCTGCCTTTAAAGCTCAGCCCTTGATCTTTCAGCATTTCTTCAACGAAGTAAACAAGCCCATAGCCAGTAGCTTCTTTTCGTGTGAAACTGCCGCCGTATTCCAGGCCTTTCCCCGTTAAAACACCGGCATCATATCGTCCGCGGATTTTTTTATACTGCCCGAACATAAACCCGATTTCCCTGGCGCCGACTCCAATATCCCCCGCGGGAATATCAGTATCGGGTCCCATATATTTACACAGTTCATTCATGAAGCTCTGCGTAAAGCTCATGATCTCTCTGTCTGATTTTCCTTTCGGGTCAAAGTCTGCTCCGCCTTTTCCGCCGCCGATCGGCTGTCCGGTGAGAGAATTTTTAAAGATCTGCTCAAAGCCTAAAAACTTAATGATGCTGGCATTCACGGAAGGATGAAAGCGTATGCCCCCTTTATAAGGACCGATTGCACTGTTGAACTGGACGCGGAATCCCCGGTTAACCTGGACATTGCCCTGGTCATCAACCCATGGAACTTTGAATACAATCATTCTCTCCGGCTCCGCGATTCTTTCAAGAATCCGATGCTCGATATACTTCGGGTGCCTGGCCAGAACAGGGACGAGCGAATCAAATATTTCTTTTACAGCCTGAAGAAATTCGCTTTCATGACGATTACGCTTCCGAACCGTTTCATACGCTTTTGTCACATAATCTCTTGCCGATTGGATATCCGTTTCTTCGACTCTTTCTAAAATTTGCACCTTTCTTCAGCTCCCTTTTAAGATGAATGAAAACTACATCTTGGCAGATTACCTATCATGGTAAATTTTACAACCATCAAGATACTCCTTCAATCTGGAAAACAGATGAAACCATTGCTGATATGAGATGTTTGTCAGAAAGCGAAAATTAGCGGGCACTTAGACAGGGAGATACATGCCGAAAGCTGAGGCGGAACGGCCTAGAAGATCTAAAAAAACATTTGATTCACACTGTTTTTCCGCAAACAAAAAAAGCCTTTTTTCTTCATCTTCTGCATGTTTGTCAGGTTTTTGGCAAGCGGTATAAATGAGTTTTCATCCCGATTTTAACCCGCAAAAAAATGAATATTTCAGCTTATAAAATGAAAACACATAGCACCCGTGATTTCAGGGCAACACTATAGCTAAAAACGGGGTGTTCTTATGGATCAGAGAAAAGATGCTGAAGATATGTCAAACGTTGAAACACAAAGGAATTTCTTAACAGCTGAGGAATTTCCGGAAGGGGCTTATGGAGCAGCGGCAGACAAAGATGAGCCTGTTGAAAACAAAAGCACTCCATGGCGGGAAGGTCAGCAATACTACAGCAATTTCACATATGAATTCCGGAATCTGCATCAAGGGTTGCCAAGGCAATACCCAGGGGCGCATCCGACCCATGATGAAAAGGACAAAAACGAGGAATGACCGCCGATATTTATGAAAAAGAGCCGGGAAGAGCCGGCTCTTTTTCAGCCTTTTAAATTATTGAAGCGGCTGTTGGAATTGCTGATTTTGGTTTTGCTGCTGTTGGCCTTGTTGGCCTTGCTGATTAAATGATTGTTGAGCCTGCTGAAGCGCTTGGCTCATTTGGTTCATCGCTTGGTTTGTTTGAATGCCTTGAAGAGCCTGATTAAGCTGTTGGACGGCTTGCTGAATGCTTTGCTGAATTTGCTGATCTGTCTGCTGCATCTGCTGTTGGGATTGAGAACTGAATTGCTGAATTTGCTGCTTTAATTGATTGATTCCCTGAGTCAATTGAGATTTCTGCTGGCCGCTTTGACCTTGCTGCTGAGAAGATCCTAATTGTGAAACAGTTTGCTCCAGCTGGGTAAGCTGCTGCTGTATGTTTCCGAATTCTTGAGCAAGTTCGGTATCTGTAATGTTGACTCCAAGCAGCTGCTCATGCTTTTGTTTTTGTTGTTGTTGTTTTTGCTTTTGCTGCTGATTTTGCTGTTGTTTTGTCATAAAACATCCTCCTTAAAATTGATCACACTCCTTATCATTTTCATTCTTTTAAAAAGATGAAAGGGAATTTTTAGGGGAAGATAAATCCCAAACCTTTACTTGAAGATCACCTCAACTATCCCTGTTTATAAGGAGGACATTAAGGGCTAGGTCCTCATTTTCAATTGGTTTTTCTGGTCTTTTTAAATGCCAATTAAAAGGATTATCCATAAAAGAGCATTCCCAATGGAATGAACAGCAAATGAAGCCCATGTCAAATTGGTATATTGAGCATGAATGGTGCAATAGCCATAATTGGGAGCATACCAATTACATGCCGATCCAAACTCAGAACAACCCAATTATGATTCAAGCAAAATATCCAAACATCGCTTCTTGTATTGGCAAGGTTTTAGCCTTTCACTAAAACATCGCATGAATTGGTACAAAGGCAATTCATAATTTTCAGTTACCTATTATTGAAGCACAAAAATTTCTTTTCGTGGTATAGAAAGCTTTTTTAGTGGGTTGAATGGTCCAGGCAAATATTTCGGCGACGAAAACATTCATAACTTGCCAATATTCTCCCTATCGGCTCAAGCGCAATCCACAACGAAAAGGAATAAAGAAAAAGTCAAGACACCGTAACCGGTCATGAAATCATTAAGCATGCAGACATATGGCAAGTTGTCATAACACCTGTACAATTAAAAAATTTGCATAACGAGTTAACACCTCTAGCCCTTTAACTCTAACATCATGTTTCGAAAACCAATTCAATTCATTCATCAAAAAAACAAAACATGATGAAGCTGACTAAAAAAATCAACCGCACAATTTGACAGTTATTTGAGAATAAAACAGCGCTTGGTGAAAATCCGCTCCCAGTTCACTCCCAAAACGCACTTTTAAACCATAAACAAAGGTTCTAAACAAACAAAAAATCCCCAAACCCTTGAATTATCAATAGGTTTGGGGATTTTTTGATGTGACGTCCCAGGAGAGATTCGAACTCCCGACCGACGGCTTAGAAGGCCGTTGCTCTATCCTGCTGAGCTACTGGGACATAATGTTGTTTTGTTTGCTTTAACTATCAGCGACAAGATTTATTATATTCGTATTAGGTCGCAAAGTCAACAACTTTTTAGAATTTTTTTCATCACGAGGAAGAAAAAAATTCTTCCTCATGAATCTGATGGCAATTGGTAATGATTTGCCAAACTTTCGATCTCACGTCCGTCTGTACCGTAAAAACGGACAGACGTATTGTCTGTATCAATGCTTAGTATAGCATAAGTTTTGTCTCTCCGCACCCGCGGAAGGCGGATGCTGCCGGGGTTGATCAGCAGTTTCCCGTCCATCAGCTCGCTTCCCGCGATGTGGGAGTGACCGAAGCAGATGATATCGGCTTCAAGCTCGGCCGCCCTGTAATAAACGTTTAACAGCGACTGTTTGATACCATATAAATGTCCGTGTGTAAAAAAGAGCTTTCTTGATCCGACCGGAACGACGATTTCATCTTTAAAATCTCCGTAAAAGTCGCAGTTTCCTTTTACCGTTAAGTAAGAGGCAAGTGCCGGGTGAGAAGGGTCAAGTTCGGAATCTCCGCAGTGGATGCTGAGATCCACATCCTTCTCATGCCGTTCTGCGATCGTTTGCAGCTCATGTTCAAGGCCGTGGCTGTCGCTGACGATCAGCACCTTCATTCCGGCTCCTCCTCTCTTATTCATCCAATAAAGCGGACAGCTTTTTCAGCGCTTCCGCCCTGTGGCTGATTTTGTTCTTCTCTCCGCTTGAGAGCTGAGCCATTGTCTGATCCTTATCTTTGACCAGAAAGATCGGGTCGTAGCCGAAACCGTTTGTCCCTTCCGGCTGCTCGGCAATAAACCCTTCGACTGCGCCTTCGACCGTTTTGGTTTTTTGCCCCGGAATGCACAGAGCAAGCGCACATCTAAATCTTGCTGAGCGATCTTCTTTTTCGATCCCTTCAAGCTCTTTCAATACTTTTTTTAAGTTGGCGAGGTCATTTTTTTCTTCTCCGGCATAGCGCGCCGAATATACCCCCGGGCTGCCGCCGAGATAATCGACCGACAGTCCGGAATCATCTGCAATGACCATTTTGCCGGTCTCTTTTGAAATCGTCTCCGCTTTAATCATTGCATTTTCTTCAAATGTTTGTCCGGTTTCCTCGATTTCGGCCGTATAGCCGATATCTAACAGAGATTTGACATCGTAGCCTCTCGGTTCAAGCATCTCTTTGAATTCCTTGACTTTCCCTTCATTTTTTGTGGCGATGATGACTTCTTTCATTTCATATCAAGCCTTTCTCAAATTATTGTTGAATGGCCGCCGCAACATCACCGAGCACTTCTTTCTGCTTTTCGATGAGTTCTGCGATCCCTTTTTCGGCAAGCTCCAAAAGCCCGTCCAATTCGTTTTTGGAAAACGTCGCTTCCTCTCCGGTTCCCTGCAGCTCGACAAAACGGCCTTCTCCTGTCATAACGACATTCATATCAACCTCTGCGTTTGAATCTTCCTGATAGTTCAAATCAAGGATGAGCCCATTTTCCCGATCAATCCCCACTGATGTAGCAGCCAAAAAATCGTTGATCGGCATCGATTTGAGGGTGCCTTCTTCAACAAGGCGTCCGACAGCTAATGCCATGGCCGTAAACGCTCCGGTGATCGACGCCGTTCTTGTGCCCCCATCTGCCTGAATGACGTCGCAGTCGATCCAGATGGTCCGCTCACCGAGCTTTTCTAAATCAACGACCGCCCGCAAAGCTCGTCCAATCAGTCTTTGGATTTCCATCGTTCTTCCGGAAATTTTTCCTTTTGACGATTCCCTGATCGTTCTTTGGTTTGTCGCACGGGGCAGCATGCTGTATTCCGCCGTAATCCAGCCCTTCCCTTCCCCTCTTAAAAAGGGCGGGACGCGGTCTTCTACAGAAGCATTGCATATCACCTTTGTATCACCGACTGTGATCAGAACCGATCCTTCAGGATGTGTGATGAAGTCAAGCTCCATCGATACAGGGCGCAGTTCATTGTTTTCTCTTCCATCGTATCTCATTTTTTACCTCCGATTGTATGTACATAAACATTTGACAATAATTTCGCTTTAAGAAAGCGCGTTCTGAAAAGCTGAACAAAGAAAGAGGCAGCTTTATGCGCTCACCTCTTTTTTTATAGTATATCAAAAATGTCCGGCTAAAAACTACCTGTGTTCACCCGGCTCGGTCTTGAGACAGGTTTTGAAAGCTTTTCGCCCTTTTCATTCACCAGTTCGGCTTTTCCGTTAACCGTGACGGAAACGCTTTTAATATCCGGAAGCTCGGTCAATGTCAAAACGATGCTGTTTAACACCTCGTCTGAAATGACTTTCTTTTCGCCATCTGCACTGCCGTAAATGGCTTCGTTAAAGTCGAGGGTCACATGGCCGTCTTCAATTTTCGGCTTGCTTTCAAGCTTGACGTCCCCTTGGAAGTCCGACAGCAGCCCGCTTTTATTGCTCGGCCCTTCCGCCAGTTCTTCAATCGCCGCTGTCACCTGGTCATTTTCTTTATCTGAGGTGCGCTTAGTCACCGGTACATAGTATGCGCCTTCATCAGATTCAGCCAAATAATAAACGGTTACAGGCTGTGTAGCGGTCATATCCGTGACACCTGCTGTGTCCAGGTTGATGCCGTCTTCGCGGCTGAGTTCTTCCGAGATCGGCGTGCCGTTGACAGGCATTTCTTTTAAATCATGACCGTTCATGCGGATTTTCACTTTATCAACTGAATTAAATTGCGTCAGCGTCCATGTAATCGCCTGGACGATTTTTTGTTCATCTTCAGCCTTATAGTTTTTAAATTCTTTTGAGAAATCGGCGACCGCTGTCCCGTCTTCTTTTATATCAACATTTACGGTTGTATCTGCCGGCAGCACGGCTCTGAATCCATTTGGCAGTACGTTAGAGACCGGCCCGCCTTCAACAAGGTATTCGAGCGCTTGCTTGGCCGTCCCTTCCTGTTTTGGAAGAGGGAGCGTCTGTGCTGTGACATATCCGTTTTTATCAATCAGATAAAGCTCTCTCATCACCGTGTCGCTATCCTGTGCAGCTTTATGTTCACCGGTCGTTTTGCTGTCTTTGTCATCTGTTTGGTCTTTCGTTTTGTCCGTTTGGTCTTGCTCCTTCTCCTCTTTTACGTATGTGATATCCTGCGGCGGATCTATTTCCTCTGAGGCTTGATCTGACTGAAATATTCCGCATCCGGAAAGAAGCAGCGCGGATGCTGTGACAGAGACCGCGATTCCTTTCATTCCTTTTTTCAGCATACTTTTCCCTCCTAAGGCAGTTTGTACTACCATGTATACGAGCCCATTTTTTGAATTAGACCGTTTTTTAAAAATTCGTTATCATGCATGAAAGCTTGCTGAAAAACAAAAAACCTTTTCTTTGACAGAAAAGGCCGGGTTTGTGGCGAAGCGCCAAAAAGCTGCCGTTTCCGGCAGCTTTTACTTTATTGCGGTTTTTTCTTTAAGCGAGATGCTTTCAACATTTTTCACTTCATATCCAAACCAATCGTTTGCGATTTTTTTAAAACGGGCACGATCTCCAGTTGTTAAAAATAGATGTTCTGGAGAGACAGCGTTTTTGTTCAAGAGGCCATTGTAGGACAAAATCGTGCTGACCTCTCTGGCGGTCTCATCTCCTGAAGAAATAATGCTGACGCGCTCGCCCATATAGCGCTGAATCGGATCTTTTAAAATGGGATAGTGCGTGCACCCGAGAATCAGTGTATCAATTGAAGAATCCCTGAGCGGATATAGTGATGACCTGACAATCTCATCAGCCGTTTCATCCAAAAATTTACCGCTTTCCACAAACGGCACAAACATTGGACAAGCCAAATTTTCCACCGTCAGATCGCTGTTTAGCGAAAGCAGCGCTTCTTCATATGCTCCGCTTCTAATCGTATTTTCCGTTCCGATGACGCCGATCCGCTGATTTTCTGTCACTTTAATGGCGGTTCTGGCCCCCGGCTGCACCACTCCGATGACGGGAATGGCGACTTCCCGGCTGATTTCGTCCAATGCGATGGCCGTTGCTGTATTGCACGCGATCACGAGCATTTTAATATGATGGCGGGATAACAGGTAGTTTGTCATTTCCCATGTATATGAAAGGACTTCTTTTCTGTCCCTCGGTCCGTATGGACATCTTTTTGTATCTCCGAGATAAATGATGTTTTCTTTTGGCAGCTGCCTCATGATTTCCTTTGCAACAGTTAAACCGCCAACTCCCGAATCAATGACTCCTATCGGTTGATCCAACAAAATCGCCTCATTTTCTATTCATTTCCTGCTGAAGTTTAATTAATAATTTTTCAAAATCGGCTGTTTCTTTTTCAGAAAACGCTTCTAACATGTTTTCCAAATAATCCTGCCTTTTTTGAATAACCTCCTGGATGATTCGTTCTCCTTCTGATAACAGGCGAATCCGGACAACCCGTCTGTCAGAAGGGTCTTTTACCCGTTCAACAAGGTTGTTTTTCTCCATTCGGTCAATTAAATCTGTCGTTGTGCTGCACGCCAGATACATTTTTTGGGATAATTCGCCTATCGTCATGTCCCCGTATTCAAACAGCCACTGCAGGCCGACAAACTGGGGAGGCGTAATCGTATATTGGGTAAGAATTTCTCTGCCTTTTTGTTTAATGATGCCCGCGATATGGCGGAGAGATTTTTCAATATCCGCAATGTGATTCAAAGAAGCTTTCGAATTCATTTTCTCTACCTCGCTCAACTCGTTGTTTTGTTTGCAAAACACTCGAGTCTATTTTCCTTCTTTTCTACATAAATTGCAAGACTTCAACATGAATATACAACTCATGCCAAAAAAACAAATAACCGGTTCCCTTCTTTATCCAAGAAGGAACACCGGCTCAAGTTAGAGCTCTAGCTCACCCATTCGAAGAAGTTCAACAACAGCTTGCGAACGGCCTTTCACTCCCAATTTTTGCATTGCATTGGAAATGTGATTACGAACAGTCTTTTCACTTATAAAGAGCTCGCTTGCGATTTCCTTTGTTGTCTTGTCTTGAACGAGCAATTCGAACACTTCTCTTTCTCTTTTTGTTAGCAGCGGCTTTGATTGAAACTCTTTCTCCTTCAAGTATTGTAACCCTCCTTGCTAAGGTGAGAGCTGATCTGAAACGAATGGGTTTCGATATAGTCGTGATATCATATGAAACATACGCAAGGTCGGTGACGTTTCTGACGGAGAAAAGGGTTCCCTCAAACACCTATTTTTGGCCCCTGAGCGATCAAGAGCTCGCTCTTTCTTATCAGCGCCTGGTGATACACCTTCTTTAAGGAAGGCATTTCAAAATCCATGCGATGATCCGCCATCGTTTTGTAATATAAGCGTGTGTTTTCTTTTTTCGCACGGCCCTGACAATTTGCGCCGCAGCCTTTTCAGGGGAGGCGGCCCAAAACAATTGATCTCCTTTTGCAAGGGCGGTATGGACGAAACCGGGCTGAATTTCGGTAATGACAATGTCAGCACTCTCGAACGTTTTCACTTTTTGGCGCAGGCCTTTTAAATAGTTTGAGACAAACGCTTTTGAAGCCCCGTAGGTGACGGCTGCTCCGTTTCCCCGGAGCGCTGCAATTGATGAGATACCGACTAAACAGCCTTTGCCATTTTGGATAAAATGATCGACAAACAAGTTTGAACAAGACACAAACCCCGCAATATTGACATCAATTGTTTCTTTTTCTTTCCGCCAGTCCATTTCCGTTTCCAAATAGCCGACGCCTGAACAAATGAAAACGGTGTCCACCCTTCCCATCTCACGAATCAGATCTTTTAACAGCATATTCGCACGCTCGCTGTCGGCTGCATCAATTTTTTTGATATATGAAAGACCTGGCAGGCTATCACGCAATTTAACAAGAAGCTCTTCCCGCCTTGCAGCAAGTCCCAGTACAACACCTTCCGCTGAAAGCTTTTCGGCAAGCGCTTTGCCGATTCCTGAACTGGCGCCGATCACCACCGCTTTTTTCATGTCTCTCTCCTTACACATTATTTCTCAGGAAATGAATCAGCCACCAAGCAACTTTGCTTTTTGCTCGTTTGTCCAGTTCTCCGGTGTCCCCGTATCCTTGGCAATCTGCACCATGACGGCTTTTCCTGTGAAACATGGCGTACCGGCTTCATTTTTCGCCAAGTAGTGGAGCGTGAGTGAGGCATTGCCGACAGCAGCCGTTTTGACGCCGATTTTTAAGTTTTCATGAAGCATTACCTGCTGAAAATAATCGCATTGCTGGCTGGCCACGACAGGAATTGTCCTGCTGTGCTCATCTGCAAGATGGTCCATGGTGCGAAGATGTTTAAAATAAGAAATTCGCGTTTCTTCAAAATAGATGAACGGTGTCACATTGTTCATATGACCGAACATATCTGTTTCTGAAAAACGGACAGATACTTCCTCAAAAAAAGAAAACGACTGACACCAACTGTCAAACGGTTCCTCGATATATCCCGGCAATTTCAATGTTTTCATCCCCTTTTGATATGAAAACACCTCTTCAAACTGAAGAGGTGTGTTTCAAGTTACTCTGTGTTGTCGCTTCCGAAGAAGTTTTTAAACGACTGGATGGTTGTATCTCTGTTTAAGGCGGCGATTGATGTTGTTAAAGGAATTCCTTTCGGACAAGACTGAACACAGTTTTGCGAATTCCCGCACTCCGCCAGACCGCCGTCTCCCATAATCGCTTCAAGCCGCTCAGACTTGTTCATCGCCCCCGTCGGGTGGGCGTTGAATAAGCGGACTTGTGAAAGCGGAGCAGGACCGATAAAGTTTGATTTATTATTCACGTTTGGACAAGCTTCAAGACAGACGCCGCATGTCATGCATTTTGACAGCTCATAGGCCCACTGGCGTCTTTTTTCAGGCATTCTCGGCCCGGGTCCCAAATCATATGTGCCGTCGATCGGCACCCATGCTTTGACTTTCTTCAAGGAATTAAACATCCGGCTCCGGTCTACTTGTAGGTCTCGGACAACCGGAAATGTTTTCATCGGCTCAAGGCGAATCGGCTGCTCAAGCTTGTCAATCAGGGCTGTGCACGATTGTCTCGGCTTCCCGTTGATAACCATGGAACAAGCGCCGCACACTTCTTCCAGACAGTTCATATCCCATGTAATCGGGGACGTTTTTTCCCCTTTTGCATTGACCGGATTCCTTCTGATTTCCATTAAAGCAGAAATGACGTTCATGTTCGGACGGTAAGCAATCACAAATTCTTCCTGATAAGCATCGGAATCCGCTGTATCCTGACGAGTGATGATGAACCTGATTGTCTTATTTTCACTCATGATTTCGCCACCTTTTTCTTCGAGTAATCCCGTTTACGCGGTGCGATTAATGAAACATCGACATCCTCATAATGGAATTTCGGGGCTTCAAAATCGCCTGTATGTTTCGCCATTGTCGTTTTCAGCCATTCCTCATCATTACGGTCAGGGAAATCCGGTTTATAATGGGCGCCGCGGCTTTCGTTTCGGTTGTATGCTCCTAGCGTGACCACCCTTGCCAACTGCAGCATGTTGCGCAGCTGACGAGTAAATACGGCCCCTTGGTTGCTCCACTTTGTCGTATCGTTAATGTTAATGTTTTGGAAGCGTTCAGCAAGTTCCTGAATTTTCTCATCGGTTTTCAAAAGCTTGTCATTATGACGTACGACCGTCACATTGTCAGTCATCCATTCGCCAAGCTCTTTATGAAGTACATAAGCATTTTCATTTCCGTCCATCTTCATAATGTCCGCCCATTTTTCTTCTTCTTTGCTGACATGATCGTCATATAGAGAAGATGACAAATCTTCGGCAGATGTTTCAAGCCCTTGAGTGTATTCAACTGCTTTCGGGCCGGCCACCATGCCGCCGTAAATCGCGGACAAGAGCGAGTTCGCTCCCAGACGGTTGCCGCCGTGCATGGAATAATCGCATTCTCCCGCGGCGAACAGCCCCGGAATGTTTGTCATTTGGTTGTAATCAACCCAAAGTCCGCCCATAGAGTAGTGAACGGCAGGGAAAATTTTCATCGGCAGCTTGCGCGGGTCATCACCCATGAATTTTTCATAGATTTCGATGATACCGCCAAGCTTGATATCAAGCTCTTTCGGATCTTTATGGGAAAGATCGAGGTAAACCATGTTTTCGCCATTGATTCCGAGTTTCTGCCTTACGCACACATCAAATATTTCGCGGGTTGCGATATCGCGCGGCACAAGGTTTCCGTACGCCGGATATTTTTCCTCGAGGAAATACCAAGGTTTCCCGTCTTTATATGTCCAGACTCGTCCGCCTTCACCGCGTGCCGATTCACTCATCAATCTAAGCTTGTCGTCCCCCGGAATGGCGGTCGGGTGAATCTGAATGAATTCTCCGTTCGCATAGTAGGCGCCCTGCTGGTAGACGATTGAAGCCGCTGATCCTGTATTGATCATCGAGTTCGTCGATTTTCCAAAGATGATTCCCGGTCCGCCGGTTGCCATGATGACGGCGTCCGCACGGAAGGAGTCGATTTCCATCGTCGTTAAATTTTGCGCGACAATGCCGCGGCACGTTCTGTCATCGTCAAGCACCGCGCCCAGAAATTCCCATCCTTCATATTTTGAAACAAGCCCTTCGACTTCAAAGCGGCGGACCTGTTCATCAAGTGCATACAGAAGCTGCTGACCTGTCGTCGCGCCGGCATATGCCGTTCTGTGATGCTGCGTTCCTCCGAAGCGCCGGAAATCAAGCAAGCCTTCCGGTGTTCTGTTGAACATGACACCCATGCGGTCGAGCAGATGAATGATCGACGGCGCAGCTTCACACATCGCTTTGACCGGCGGCTGGTTGGCCAAAAAGTCGCCGCCGTATACCGTATCGTCAAAATGCTCCCAAGGGGAGTCGCCTTCGCCTTTTGTATTAACCGCTCCGTTGATTCCGCCTTGCGCACATACCGAATGTGAGCGCTTCACCGGAACGATGGAAAATAGTTTTACGTTTGTTCCTGCTTCCGCAGCTTTAATGGTCGCCATCAGACCCGCAAGTCCTCCGCCGACAACGATGATGCTTGAGTTACTCATGCCAGCCCCACTCCCTCTAGTAATCTAGTTCTTTTACACAAATGCCAAAATCGCTCTAAGCCCTACATAGGACAGCACAACAAAGACTCCCATTGTCACAAACGTGGAGATTCGCTGTGAACGCGGAGAAACGGTAATTCCCCAAGTAACAGCAAACGACCATAAACCGTTTGAAAAGTGGAAGATTGTTGAGAGGACACCTACAATGTAAAAGCCGAGCATGATCGGGGAGCTCAAAATATCAGCCATCATGTCATAGTTCACTTCAGCGCCCATCTGCGCAGCGATCCGTGTTTCCCAGACGTGCCAGCTGACGAAAATTAAAGTAATGATTCCTGTAATCCGCTGCAAAACGAACATCCAGTTTCTAAAAAACCCAAATCTGCCCGCATTATTTTTCGCTGTAAAAGCTATGTATACACCATAAACAGCATGATAAATCAGCGGAAGGAAAATCACGAAGATTTCCAAAGCGTACCTGAACGGCAGGTTTTCCATAAAATGAGCGGCATTGTTAAACGCCTCTTCTCCGCTTGCCGCAAAATGGTTGACAACTAAATGCTGAATCAAAAATAGACCCACCGGTATAACGCCAAGCAAAGAATGTAATCTTCGATACACAAACTCTCTGTTCCCGGCCATTGCTTAACCCCCTAGTTGAAAAGTGCTGTAAAAATGAAAGGTCTCCTATCCCCCGTCCTGTTTCAAATATCGCACTTTGTTAAGTTTTTATGACAATTTCATTTTACTCCTATGAGAAAAAAGCGTCAAGAAAACGCGTACATAAATTGAAATTTTCTAATATTTAATGAGATTTTAGAAAATTTTATTTTATCAAAATATAAATATAATAGATTTTTTTCTTTGCAAATGCATCTCCTCTCTGTAATCTCTCCCCCGATTTAAGCTATAATAAACGGAGGAAAGAGGGGAGACATTGGACAATGAATAAATATGAAGCAAACTTAGCGCAATTAAAAGAGCTGGAAGTCTCCGCATATGGCTATGAATTAATCAGGGAAGTGCTGCTTCCGGATATGCTGGGACAAGACTATGCAGACATGATGTATTGGGCCGGAAAAAACCTTGCCCGCAAGTTCCCGCTCGATGCCTGGGAGGATATCCCTGCATTTTTTCATGACGCAAGCTGGGGAACGCTTACGATCGTTCATTCAAAAAAGCAGGAGCTTGAATTTGAACTTGAAGGGCTGCTGGTCTCAAACCGCCTCAAATATCAAAAAGAGCCTTGCTTTCAGCTTGAAGCCGGGTTTATCGCCGAGCAAATCCAGCTGATGAATGAGCATATCGCCGAATCGTATGAGCAGGTGAAAAAAAGAGCCGAAAAAGTTGTTTTGACTGTGAAATGGGATTTGAAAGACCCGGCATGATCAAGGAAGGGCTGCTGAAAATGAACAGCAGCCCTTTTTACCATAAAGTCTAAATTTCGCTATGTACGCAACCGGCTGCTAAAATGTCAGCAAATAATACATCCGCTTCATTTAAACTCCTCTAACGTCTATTTCTTCGTCATGCGGAACCTTGTTTTTTGTGTATGTGTTCTCTCGCTTTTTGAATAAATTGTTCTTCTATTTTGACAAGTAGTGTATGACGGTTAAAAATATCAGAATTTAATTCACTGATATAGAGCTCTTTTGCCTTATCATCATGATTGATGACGGCGCCTCGTTTCAGCTCATTTAAACGGTTGTCTTCTTTATCAGCCAGCTTTGAATACAGCTTCGCTGCTGCTTCTTTGTTATTTTCCATGAATAAATTCATTTCTTCTAAATAAACAATTGCGTTCAGTAAAGACCTTTTTTGTTTATTTCTAATTGAGCCAAGCCCTTTGTCTTCCAGTTCTTTCAATACATGTTGAAACATCTCAAGTTTTTTGCGGCTGCTCATATCAAACTCTATTTGTGCACAATATAAATAAAAAAACAACGCACTCAAGGAAGTCAGGCTCATTTTTTCAATCGAATCCGCCTTCACTTTATGCAGCTGCTCTCCCAATTCCTTCAGCAAAAAATCAAATGGCTTCTCTGTTTGATATGACAGCAATTCCACGTTCAGAAAATGCAGTTTTGCATAAAGCCTATTGGTTAAAATGAGCAATGCAGGCGGTCCATCTGTAAATAGCAGTGTAACAGCGCCTATTAAAAGTGAGAAAATACCAAAATATAAAGAGTATTCATGATGAGGTACAAAGTTCAGAAAGACAAATCCCGTCAAGAAACTTGTGATTGGGCCTCCCAAAAGGCTCACAACGGATTTTCCTTTTTCTTTTTGATACGTTTTTTTATTTTTAATGGATTCACCGTATAAAAAAACTGCGCCTCCAAAATATTTGTGTTTCCATCGACATGTTATTTTCCCATTTCTAAATATGATAAACGGCCCAACTGCCAGCCATTGAACATGATGCCTGACGATGCACCCGAAAAGGACGTGCCCCAGCTCGTGTACAACAATGCTGGCAATAATCGCTACAGCCACTGGACCTATAGTATGTATGAATCCAATCATAATATGATTCTATTCTCTCCTTTTGGCTCCTCATTATGGTAATGATAACATAAATTTGACATCCTTGAATTCCTTCCTTCAGACAAAAAAAGAAATCCTAGAGATGTCTCTAGGATTTTTAATTGGCAGTCATGCTTATTTTCGACAGTTCAAAAGCATCATGCAATGCTTCCACAGCTTTCACCATATCGCTTTCACTGATGACGGTGGAAACTTTAATCTCTGACGTGCTCACCATTTTAACCTGGATGTTTTTTTCGGCAAGAACCGCAAACATCTCAGCGGCCACACCCGGGTTTGAAATCATGCCGGAGCCGACGATCGACACTTTGGCAAGCCTGTTTTCCGTCTCAATCTGTTCGTAGTCGAGTGCGTCTTTGTACTCTTCAAGGACCTGCACCGTTCTTTGCAGATCTTCTGTTTTCACAGAGAATGAGATCGATGTTTTACTTATGCTTGTCACTGATTGAATGATGATGTCGACGTTGATGTTTTGTTTGGCAAGCGTTGTGAAAATCGTTGACAGCGTTGTCAAGCCGCTGGAAAGGCCGCATACTGTGATGCGTGTAATTTGATCTTCAAACGCAATTCCTCTTACGATTAAATTCTGCTCCATGGATGATTCCTCCTCGATTAATGTGCCCGCTTCTTTTTCCGTGCTTGAACGAACTTCCAAAGGCACCCGATAGTTCTTTGCAAATTCAACTGCTCTCGGATGCAGGACGCCCGCTCCGAGATTGGCAAGCTCCAGCATTTCATCATAGGAGATTCCTTCAAGCTTTCTGGCGGTTTTGACATAGCGCGGATCTGTTGTGAAGACCCCTGGCACGTCTGTGTAAATATCGCATTTATCGGCTTTCAGTGCAGCGGCGAGGGCAACGGCTGTCGTATCTGATCCGCCTCTGCCAAGCGTTGTGATTTCCCCTTCGTCCGTAACACCTTGAAATCCTGCGACAACAATGATTTTTCCTTCTTTCAGACGCTCTTTCAGCTTTGCTGTTTCAATATTGGTAATCCTTGCATTGCCGTGGATGTTTTCGGTTTGGATGCCGGCCTGCCAGCCTGTATAGGAAACCGCATCATATCCCTTTTCCTGTAATCCCATTGTTAAAAGAGAAATCGTCACCTGCTCTCCGGTTGTCAGCAGCATATCCATTTCCCGCCGGCTCGGCTGTTCAGCCATTTCTTTGGCAAGTGCGACAAGGGAATCCGTCGATTTTCCCATTGCAGAAACGACGACGACAACGTCATGTCCCCGCTGTTTTTCTTCGATGACCCGGCTTGCAACGTTTACTATTTTTTCCACTGACCCTACGGAAGTTCCGCCGAATTTTTGGACGATGAGACCCATCAATACCACCCTTTTTGTTTTCGTGCGTGTTTATGTATGAAGAGGAAAGCTTGATCTGCGGCTTGTACGGTTTTAGCATACAAAAAAGCAATGAGAGAATTCCCTCATTGCTTTAACCAACAAAAATGCCGATGATCTTAAACAACGAGATAGCCCTCCAAGAAAATGATTTTCTTGACAGCCTTACATTTATTCAATGTAAAGCCAGCAGATAAAACGAATGGAATTTTTACCCGCTTCGGCGACGCTCCCCTTTCAGCTTTCTTCTTTGAAATCCATCTTTCTCCGAAAGCTTACTGTTGAAGTTCGCACCTCTATCTTCACCATATCACACGATCTTATTATGAAATTAGTACAAATTCTATCAGATTCTTTTTAAAAATTCAACATTATTTTTTTAAAGCCTCCGCAATCAGCTGCGCGGTTTTCAACGGAATCCCGGCCTTGTGGATATCTTCAGCGCTCGCTTCCTTCATTTTTTTGACAGAACCGAAGTGTTTTAAAAGCATCTTTTTCCGCTGCTCACCGACGCCCGGAATGCCGTCAAGCACCGATTGAAAAGCGCTTTTTCCCCTCAGCTGCCTGTGGAAGCTGATGGCAAACCGGTGCACTTCATCCTGAATGCGCTGTAGCAGATAAAATTCCTGGCTGTTCCGTTCAAGTTGAACGATCTCAAGCGGATCGCCGATCAAAAGGTTCGATGTTCTGTGCTTGTCATCTTTCACCAAACCGGCGACCGGGACATCGAGATTCAGCTCATTTTCCAGCACATCGACGGCAGCGGAAACCTGGCCTTTACCTCCGTCGATCAAAATCAAGTCTGGAAGCGGCAGATTGTCTTTCAGCACCCTCGTATATCTTCTTCTGATGACTTCGCGCATTGAACCGTAGTCGTCCGGTCCCGCTACTGTCTTGATCTTATATTTCCGGTACTCTTTTTTATGCGGCTTTCCATCGAGAAATACAACCATTGCCGATACAGGGTCCGTTCCTTGAATATTTGAATTATCAAATGCTTCAATTTTGTACGGCGTGTAGATGCCCAGCGCTGTGCCGAGCTTTTCAATCGCTCCGATCGTCCGCTCCTCATCCCGTTCGATGAGTGAAAACTTCTCTTTCAAAGCGAGCTTTGCGTTTTTATGGGCAAGGAGAAGCAGGTCTTTCTTCGCTCCCCTTTTCGGCTGGCGGACTTTCACGTCCAGGAGCTCCTCAATCATCTCTTTGTCAACGCTGTCCGGCACCAAAATTTCTTTTGGAAGGAAGTGATTGTTTTTCGAATAGAATTGACCCATGAATGTCAAAAATTCTTCATCCGCTTCCCTGTATAGAGGAAACAAGCTGACATCTCTTTCAATGAGCTTCCCTTGCCTGATAAAAAAGACCTGAATGCACATCCAGCCTTTGTCATACGAGTAAGCAAATACATCGCGGTCGAGCATATCGTTCATCGTCATTTTCTGCTTTTCCATCGTTGACTCGATATGGGCAATCTGATCGCGGTATTCCTTCGCTCTTTCAAACTGAAGATTTTCAGAAGCTTCGAGCATTTTGGCTTCAAGCTCTTTCTTGACTTCGTTGTAGCCGCCTTTTAAAAAGCGGGTGATTTCTTCGGTGAGCTGTCTGTTTGTCTCCTCAGATACATCATAGACGCATGGTGCCAGACATTGCCCGAGGTGATAGTACAGACAGACGCGGTCGGGCAGCTTTGCGCATTTTCTGAGCGGATACAGACGGTCTAGCAGCTTTTTCGTCTCCCTTGCGGCCTGGACGTTCGGATACGGGCCGAAATAGCGGCCTTTGTCTTTTTTGACATTCCGCGTGACGATCAGCTTCGGATGCCGCTCATTCGTGATTTTGATAAACGGATAGCTTTTATCGTCTTTCAGCATCACATTATATTTAGGGTCATACTTTTTGATTAAATTCATTTCAAGAATCAGCGCTTCGATATTCGAGGATGTGACAATGTATTCAAAGTCTTCGATTTCGCTGACAAGCCGCTGTGTTTTTGCATCATGGGAGCCGCTGAAATAGGAGCGGACCCGGTTTTTTAATATTTTTGCTTTCCCGACGTAGATCACGGTCTCCTGCCTGTCTTTCATCAAGTAGCAGCCCGGCTGATCAGGCAGAAGGGCAAGCTTTTCTTTGATTTTTTTGTTCATCAAAAATCCTTCCTTGTTTCGGCGTTTTTCCATATTTACAGTTTACCATGACCGACCACATGTTCTCCACAATTGAAGGTGTCCCTTAGGCTATTAGAATACGCTGTTTTTGTAAGAAAAAAGCGATCCCTCTGGAATCGCCCTTTACTCGGTCTCTATTTTACAAATGCTTGTTGACTAGTTCTTCAAGCGCTTCTTTCGGTTTGAACCCGACAGATGTTTCAACCACTTCACCGTCTTTTAGTATGAGTAAAGTCGGGATGCTCATCACACCGTATTTGCCGGCAGTTTCTTGGTTTTCGTCAACATCAATTTTGACGATTTTCAATTTGTCTCCCATTTCTTGATCCAGCTCTTCTAGAACAGGCGCAATCATTTTGCAAGGTCCGCACCAAGGAGCCCAAAAGTCGGCAATAACTACGCCTTCGCTTGTTTCATTTGAAAATGTTTGATCAGTTGCTTTTACGATAGCCATTCTTTCATTCCTCCAATTGTGAAATTATGCTTTTTAGTATAGCATCTCCCTTTGGTTCACGCTAACATAATGCTTGAGTATACGTTTCCCTATCTTGCAGTGTTTTACACATCGAATGTATCGCCCATGAGCAGGGCACATACCCCATTTTATTTGCTGCTCCAACTAAATGTGCCGATTAAAAAAGCCGGCGATCAGGCCGGCTTTTTTTCAAGTGTTGACACTCAGCTTTTTAAATTCTTCTGTCAGCAGCGGGACGACCTCAAACAAATCTCCGACGATGCCGTAGTCGGCAATTTTGAAAATGTCAGCTTCCGGATCTTTGTTAATGGCGACGATGATTTTGCTGTTTGACATCCCAGCGAGATGCTGAATCGCACCTGAAATGCCGCAGGCAATATAAAGTTCGGGTGTGACGACCTTTCCGGTCTGCCCGATTTGCAGCGAGTAGTCGCAGTAATCGGCATCACAAGCTCCCCTTGAAGCTCCTACTGCACCGCCGAGCACATCGGCAAGTTCCTGAAGCGGCTTGAATCCGTCTTCGCTTTTCACGCCGCGTCCTCCGGCAACGATGATTTTCGCTTCTGACAAGTCGACGCCTTCAGACGTTTTTTTGACGACATCCTTGATCACCGTTCTGATGTCCTGAATATCGACCTCGATCTTTTCCACCGTTCCAGTCCGTGTTTCATCTTTGGCAAGCGGTGCAATATTATTCGGTCTGATCGTTGCGAAAATCAGTTCATCTTCAGAGATGATCCGTTCGAACGCTTTTCCAGAGTAGATCGGTCTTGTAAACACAATATTTCCGCCTGTCACACTGACATCGATCGCATCGGAAATCAACCCTGTTCCCAAACGGGCTGCCAGCTTTGGAGATAAGTCTTTTCCCATTGACGTATGTCCGAAAATGACTACATCCGGGCTTTCGCTTTCAAGTATCGGCAGAAATGCTTGGACGAAACCGTCAGATGTATAGTTTTTCAGAAGCGGGTCTTCGGCGGTCCGCACTTGATCGGCGCCATAATGAATCAGCTCAGCGGCCTTATTTGAAACGCTTTCACCGAAAAGGACTCCAATGACCTCTCCCCCTTCGGCAATCGTTTTTCCAGCGGCGATCGCTTCAAAAGTTACATTTCTTAATGAACCGTCCCGGCATTCTCCCAGTACGAAAACTTTTTTGCTCATATCCTTTTCCCCCTGTATTTTAATGACCGTGTTGATTCTCCCCTTGCTTCAAATGACCTTTGCTTCGCTTCTCAGCAGTGAAACGAGGTCTGATGCCTGCTGTTCCGGCTCTCCTTCTAGGATTTTTCCGGCTTCTTTTTTCGGAGGCAGGAACCGCTCAATTGTTTTTGTTTTCGCGGCTACATCATCCTCGTCTATATCCAGATCGTCCAGCTCCAGTTCTTCAAGCGGCTTTTTCTTCGCCTTCATGATTCCCGGAAGAGAAGGGTAGCGGGGCTCATTTAATCCCTGCTGGGCGGTGGCGGCGATCGGCAGAACGGTTTGGATCACTTCAAGATCGCCTTCTGCATCTCGTTCCGCTTCAACATCTCTGCCGTCTACAGTCAGCTTTGTAATCGTTGTGATGCATGGAATGCCGAGCAGTTCAGCCAGACGCGGCGCCACTTGTCCAGAGCCCCCGTCGATCGCCACATTGCCGCCGAGAATGATGTCGTATTCCCTGTCTTTTAAATAGTGGTAAAGAATGGATGAAGCCGTGTATTGATCAGCCTCTTCCAGATCGTCTTCGATATTGATCAAAACGGCTTTGTCGCACCCCATCGCAAGCGCCGTCCTGAGCTCTTTTTCAGATTCTTCTTCACCGACTGTGACAACCGTAATCTCTCCGCCGTGCTTCTCCTTTAATTGAAGCGCTTCTTCAATCGCGTATTCATCGTACGGATTGATGATGAATTCCGCCCCGTCCGTGCTGATTTCCCCTTGTTCAATCTGAATTTTTTCCTCTGTGTCAAACGTGCGTTTCATCAAGACATATATGTTCATGTTCTTTTCATCCCCTTTGTTTTCACGCTTGTTAATTCCCTTTAAAATGCGGCTTCCGCTTCTCAAGAAAGGCTTGAATCCCTTCCTTTGCATCTTCAGATTGGAACACTTCACCGAAGTGCTTGCCTTCAAGCTTCAGGCTGCCTTCATAAGAATAGACTTTACCGGAGTTCAAAAGCTCAATAACAAAGGCAAGTGTCTGCGGGCTTTTTTCCGCAAATTTATGAGCCAGCTCTTTTCCCTTCTGCAGCACTTGATCCTCATCCGCCGCCAAAATGGTGACAAGACCGTATTCAAAGGCTTCTTTTCCGGAGATCGGTTCAGATGTTCCGATCATCTCAAGAGCTTTAGCCGTCCCCACATATTTCGGAAGACGCTGTGTACCAGCAAAACCCGGAATGATGCCGAGGTTCAGTTCGGGAAGGCCGAGTTTTGCGTTTTCTTCGGCAATCCGGATGTGGCAAGCCATCGCCAGCTCAAGACCGCCTCCAAGAGCAGCCCCGTGGATGGCGGCAATGATCGGCTTTGGAAAAGACTCTACTTTTTCAAATATTTGCTGGCCTTTATCAGCGAGACCGGCATAATCAGATCCATCCATCAATGAAGTGAATTCCTTAATATCTGCGCCCGCTGAAAAAAATCTCCCTTCTCCATGAATGACAATGCTTCTTACCTGCTGATCCTCGGCAAGCTCATCAAGGCAGGCCGAAAGATCTTCAAGGACTTGTGTTGAAAGCGCATTTGCCGGCGGATGCTGAATCGTGATGACAGCGACATGGCCGTCTTTGGATTTCCGTAATGTTCCCACGTCTATTCCTCCTCTTTCTTCAGTTGGCTGAAACCATGTATCAGCAGTTCATGAATGCTGTCTGCCAGCTGAGGCAGATCATATTTTTGATCATTCATCACCCAGGTTGTCACCGTCTCGTCCACTGTGCCGAAAATCATCTGCTTCGCCAAGCGGACATCGAGCGCGCTTTTAAATTCCCCTGCTTCCTTTCCTTCTGTGATGATGTCCTCCAAAATCGTTAAGTAGCCTTTGAGAATCTCATTGATTTTCAGCCGCAGCTCGCGGTGCGACTGCCTCAGCTCAAGCTGGGTCACAATCGCCAGATGCGGGTCGCTGCTAAGCAGTTCAAAGTGTTTTTTGATGAACAAAGAAAGCTTCTCTGTCGCTGAATTTTTCGCTTTCATTCCTTCGCTCATCTGCTCGATAAACTGGCCCATTTTCTCTTTAAACAGTGAAATCAGAATATCTTCTTTATTTTTGAAATAAAGATAAATGGTGCCGTCCGCCACGCCAGCCTGCTTGGCGATCTTTGAAACCTGTGCCTGATGGTATCCGTTTTCTGCAATCACAATGACAGCTGCATCGATAATCTGCATATACTTTGGTCGCTTCTGTTTCAATTGGCTTCGTTCCTTTCAAGTTAATGAATGAATACTCATTCATAGTTCAATCGTAAATAAAACAGCAGGCTTTGTCAAGGTTTGATCATGAAATTCCTTCGAAATAACCCTCATAAAAGCATGCCGCCAAAATCGACGGCAGACTTTGCTTTTCATACGTTTGCCTTTTCCTCATGGACAAGCACCCTTCTTAAAATCTTGCCAACAGCCGTTTTCGGAAGTTCGTCTCTGAACTCATATACCTTCGGAACTTTATACGGAGCGAGACGGGACCTGGCATATTCGTCCAATTCCTTTTCCGTTATTGTAACATGGTCTTTTAAAACAACAAAGGCTTTAACGGTTTCTCCTCTGTATTCGTCGGGGATTCCTGCGACGACGGCCTCCTGGATAGCTTCATGCTCATAGAGAACCTCTTCGATTTCACGCGGATAGATGTTGTATCCGCCTGCGATGATCAAATCTTTTTTGCGGTCAACAATATAAAAGAAGCCGTCTTTATCCATGTACCCGATATCTCCCGTGAAAAACCAGCCATCTTTGAGTACGGCCGCGGTTTCTTCATCATTGTTCCAATAACCTTTCATCACCTGGGGACCTTTTACGATAATTTCTCCGTGCTCGTAAGGCTCGAGAAAACCGCCGGTCTCCTCCGAATAGATGGCCGCATCTGTTCCCGGCCACGGGCAGCCGATGCTTCCCGCTTTATTCAGATCCCAAATGAAATTGGCATGGGTGACCGGTGATGTTTCCGATAGTCCGTATCCTTCGACAAGCTTTCCTCCCGTTACCTTTTCGAACTGCTGTTTGACTTCGACAGGAAGCGCAGCAGACCCGCTTAAACAGCTTTTAACCGAAGACAGATCGTACTGATGCAGATCGGGGTGATTCAATAGAGCGATATAAATCGTGGGTGCCCCCGGAAATATGGTGGGCTTTTCTTTATCGATCGTTTTCAGTGCTGTACGCGCGTCAAACCTTGGCAGGAGGATCATTTCATATCCTTGCCTGATCGTGAAGTTTAAAATGGCCGTCATCCCGTACACGTGGAAAAACGGAACGATACCAAGCACTTTTTCTTCTCCTTTTTTCAGTTTATAAAACCAGGCCGCGCACATCTCCATATTGGCTAATATGTTGCGGTGAGTAAGCATCACGCCTTTTGGAGTGCCTGTCGTGCCTCCTGTATACTGCAGGACGGCAATGTCATGAGCGGGATCAATCGCAATGCCGGGCGGATTATCCGGGACGGGCTGTTGTTTCATGATCGTCCGAAAAAGGTGGGTCGTGTCATTTTCGGCTATATCAACCAACATCTGATTCTGCTTTTTTTGAGCCAGCGGATACAGCAGGTTTTTAGGAAATGGCAAATAATCTTTAATGCTTGTTGCAATGATGTGCCTAACATTTGTCAGCGCTTTCATTTTATAAGCCGCAGGATACAGCATATCGAGCGTAATGATGATTTCTGCTCCGCTGTCTTTGAGCAGATGTTCAAGCTCCCTTTCCGTGTAAAGAGGATTTGTCTGGACGACGATGCCTCCCGAGAAAAGAACCCCGTAATATGCGATGACCGCCTGAGGACAGTTCGGCAGCATGATCGATACCCTGTCTCCTTTTTTAACGCCGAGAGACAATAAATAAACTGCCATTTTTAAGGCTTCCTCGTAAACCTGTTGATACGATCGCTTCTTTCCGAGAAAATGAATCGCTGTTTTTTCAGAAAACTGTTGGGCGGATTGCTGCAGGATGGATTGGAGTGTTTGATCATGAAATTCTAGGTGATGAGGAATTTGTTCAGGATAGTGAAGCAGCCATGGTTTTTCAGTCGGCATAAGACCCCCCCTTAAAACAAATATAGTCTTAATTTCAGTATATCAAAACAATATTCAGAAAGTAATGATTTTTTCATCTTTAAAAATACCGCCTGGAAAACATGCCCCAGGCGGCGTCTTGCTTACGTATAAAACACAATATAGATAAGGCCGATGATCACAAACACCCCTGCTGCACAGAACAGGATTTTCGCTAATTTCTCCATGTTGATCCCCTTTAGATTCCGGAGGCCACGACAAATGACAGGCCGACAGAGATGACGAATGAGATGAAGCCGACGGCGCGGTTGTCATTTTCAATTTCCTTGTCAATTTTAAAGCGCGGCGTCAGAAATTCAAAAATGAAATAGCCGATCAAAAGCAATACAAAGCCGAATAATCCCCATCCCATCATTTGCAGCAGGGAATTATGCTGGCTGATCGATTTTTGCAGCACGTTGGCGATGCCTAAAATTTTTCCGCCCGTCGCCATCGCAACCGCCACGTTTCCTTTTTGAATCTCCTCCCAGTTTTTATAGGTGGTGACAAGCTCAAATACAGATAAGAATATCACCAGACAAAGTACGGAAACGCTGTAATAGGCGGCAATTTCCACTAGGTCGTTTTCCCAAAACTCTTTCATCCTTTTAGACTCCCTTTTTTATTTTAATTCGACAATCGTAACTCCTGATCCTCCCTCTCCCGCTTCGCCGAACCGGGAGTTTTTCACATTGCGGTGGGACTTCAAAAGATCTTGGACGCCTTTTCTGAGGGCACCCGTTCCTTTCCCATGAATGATCGATACCCTCGGATATCCGGCCAGCACCGCATCATCCAAATATTTTTCAACCCTGTGAAGCGCATTTTCATACCGTTCGCCTCTAAGGTCGAGTTCGAGTGACACATGATATTCTTTCCCTTTGACCGCGGCGATCGATTTTTGTTTCTCGGGTTCAGGCGCTGATTTCAGAAATTCAAGATCCTTTTCCTTCACCTTCATCTTCAGGATGCCGATTTGGACATTCCATTCATCCGCGCTCGTTTTTTCAAGCAGTGTGCCTTTTTGGCCGAAGGTTAAAACCTTGACTTCGTCGCCAGGCTTCAAGACGCGCTTGTCCGTTTTTTTCTTTGCAGGCTTTTTCGTCTTTTCAAATGCAGGCACCGCTTCTTCAAGACGCTTTTTCGCCTCGATTAATTCATGGTCTTTAAACGCTTTATGATCTTCTTTGATCATGCGGAGCGACTGGATGATCTCGTCCGCCTCTTTCATAGCTTCCTTGACTTTTTCAGCCGCTTTTTGCTCGGCTTCTTCATAAAGCCTGTCTTTTCGCTCCTGCCATTCGCTGATCTGCTTTTGCAGGTCGCGGTGAAGGGCTTGAGCCTCCGCACGGATCGTTTCGGTTTCAGCCAATTCCGTTTCCGCGCGCTTCTTGCTGTCTTCAAGCGATGCGATCATCGTGTCGACTTCATTGTGTTCAGCCGTCATCTCGGATTTGGCACGGCCGATCAAATGGTCAGGCAGACCGAGGCGCTTCGAAATTTCAAAAGCATTGCTTCGGCCGGGCACTCCGATTAACAGCTTATAAGTCGGAGACAATGTTTCAATATCAAATTCGACGCTCGCATTGATGACATTGTCGCGATTATAGCCGTATGCTTTAAGCTCCGGATAGTGAGTCGTGGCAATAACGCGTGCACCCGTCTGATATACTTCGTCAAGGATGCTGATCGCAAGAGCCGCCCCTTCCTGCGGATCTGTCCCGGCTCCGAGCTCGTCAAACAGCACAAGGCTGTTTTCCGTCATGTCTTTCAAAATATCGACGATGTTTACCATGTGTGAAGAGAATGTACTTAAGCTCTGTTCGATCGACTGTTCATCACCGATATCGGCAAATACCTGGTCAAACACAGCGATTTCTGAACCTTCCCCCGCCGGCACATGCAGTCCGGACTGTGCCATAAGCGTCAGCAGTCCGAGCGTTTTCAGCGTAACCGTTTTTCCGCCTGTATTCGGACCCGTGATCACAATCGTTGTAAATTCTCCGCCAAGCTCGATGTCATTGGGAACGACCTGATCGGCTGGCAAAAGCGGATGGCGCGCTTGGATCAGCCGGACATAACCGTCTCTATTGACAGCCGGTTTGACAGCTTTTGTCGCTTTTGCGTATTTCGCTTTTGCAAAAATAAAATCAAGCGTCTGCAATATTTTGACATCGTGAAAAAGTTCATCCGTGTGCTCTGCGGTCTTTTCTGTCAGCATGCGCAGAATTCGTTCGATTTCCTGCTTTTCGTTTACTTTTGCCTGGCGGAGCGAATTGTTCATATCCACTATCGCCTGAGGTTCGATAAACAATGTCGCCCCGGAAGATGACTGATCATGCACAATTCCTCCGTAGCTTGATCTGTATTCCTGCTTTACCGGAATGACGAAGCGGTCATTTCGAATCGTGATAATCGTGTCTGAGAGCATTTTTTGCGCGGAAGAGGAGCGCAGTATCGATTCAAGCCGATCCCTGATTCTTGATTCAAGCGTCCTCAGCTGCGTCCTGATCCCCCTCAATGTTTCAGATGCATGGTCAAGCACTTCTCCATGGTCATCGATGCACGAATTAATGTCTTTTTCCAAGGCAGAGAGCGGAATCAGCTTTTCTGCATACTGATGGAGACAGGGGATATCAACTCCGTCCTCAAACAGCCCTTCAAGAAAGTGCTTCATCTGTTTTGCGGCATATAAAAGACCCGATATTTCCGTAAACTCTGCCGGGCTTAGCATGCTGCCGATTTCAGCTCTCCGCAATGCTTTTCTAATGTCGGAAAGGCCGCCGAAAGGAGCATTCCCCTTTAACCGCAGGACGGTCCCGGCCTCATCGACTTCTTCCTGCAGGTTTTTGACCTCCTCCAATGAACGGGAAGGCTTAAGCTCAAAAAGCATTTCCTTCCCTAAAGAAGAGGCCGCATGCTCTGCAAGCTGTTCTTTTACTTTATGAAATTCAAGTGCTGATAGCGCTTTTTGCTGCAAAATCAATTAAACCTCCTTAAGATCGGCGGCGCGACAAAAATGCCTGGACTTCGTCAAAGGAACGGGCATTCAATACGTTCGCTTTCCCGGTCCATCCTTTTCTCGCTGCCGTAACGCCCGTTTTCATATCATCAAGCATCTCTGTGCTGTGGGCATCCGTATTAATGACAAGCGTCACCCCGGCGGCATTCGCTTTGATCAAATGTTCCATTCTAAGATCGAGCCGTGCAGGGTTGGCGTTCAGCTCCAAGGCTGTATTCGTTTTTTTCGCCAGCTCGATCAGCTGGTCAATATCCACTTCATACCCTGCTCTTCTTCCGATCAGTCGTCCCGTCGGATGGGCGATGATATCAACATGCTGATTCATCAGCGCATTTTCGAGCCGCTTCATGATGACGTGCTGCGGCTGGGAAAAGCTTGAATGGATCGAAGCGATGACAATATCCATCTCCGCAAGCAGTTCATCATCATAGTCAAGCGTCCCATCTGGCAGGATGTCCATCTCAACGCCTTTAAAAATGTGAAACTCGGTAAATTCCTTGTTCAGTTCGTCAATTTCCTTCGCCTGCATACGCAGCCTTTCCGGCGTCAAGCCGCCGGCGACTTTTAAATATTGGGAGTGATCCGTGATCGCCATGTACCGATACCCTTTTGCCATGCAGGCCTCGGCCATTTCCCTGATCGAAAAAGCGCCGTCGCTCCACGTCGAGTGCATATGGAGGTCCCCTTTTATGTCTTCTGTGGAAATCAGTTCGATATGGTCTCCGTATTCTTCGACCTCTTTTCCTGTCTCCCTTAGCTCAGGCGGAATAAAAGGTAGGCCGAAATGAGAGAAGAACTCCTTTTCACTGGAAAATGTTTGGACATCTCCTGTCTCTATATGTTCGACGCCGTATTCGCTAATTCTTTCGCCTCTTTCTTTGGCAAGCTGGCGCATTTTAATATTATGATCTTTTGATCCTGTAAAATGGTGGAGCGTCGTTGGAAACTGCTCCTCTGTCACCAGCCGGAAGTCGGCGCTGATGTCGTATTCAAATGAAAATGTCAGCGATACTTTCGTATCTCCGCTGGCAATGACCTCCCTGATGTTTGAAAGCTTCAGGAGCCCTTCGCGGACGAGGCCGGCATCTGTGACAGCCATAATATAATCAAGATCTTTCACCGTTTCTCTGGCCCGCCTCAAACTTCCGGCCCGTGAAAACTTGATAAGGCCCGGGAGTCCCTCAAGCTGTTCTTCGATCACATCTGCGACGGCCAAAGCAATCGCTATCGGGTACCGTTCAGGGCGTTTTCCGGCTTCCCCCAAAGCTTGGAGAATCTTTTCTTCCGTTTTCTTGCCGAATCCGGCAAGCCCTTGGACCTTCTGCTGTTCACAGGCTTCTTTTAAGGATGCAGCATCATAGACGCCCAGCTCCTGATAAAGCTTGGCAATTTTTTTGCCGCCAAGGCCCGGAAGTTTCAAAAGCGGAACAAGCCCTTCGGGAACCTCCTCTTTTAAACGTTCAAGCGTGCCGGAAACGCCGTGATCCATATATTCCTTAATAACGGCATGCGTTCCTTTGCCGATTCCGGAAAGAGACATCATATCATCGATTTCAGACAGGCTGCGGTCATCTTGTTCAAGCGCCGCCGCGGCTTTTCTGAATGCTGATATTTTAAATGGGTTGTCCCCTTTTAATTCCATATAGATCGCAATTGTTTCAAGCAGTCTGATGACATCTTTTTTATGCAATTTTTTTCACCTCTTGTATCCCCGTGTTCATCCTGTTTCCATCATACAAATTTTTGGCTGTTCCTACAACAAACAGCCATCTTTCGACACATCTTTCACCTGAAAAAAAACTTCCCTAGAGCAGAGAAGTTTTACAAAGATCCGTACTGATTCATCAGATTGTTTAACATATTGGATAGATACGGTGTTTTATGAATGATCAAATCTGCCATTACCGAGCCGGACATCATGTTTTGCAGCACTTCAATCGGCAGGAGCGTTCCGATGAACAGAACGACAAACACGAACAGGTAAATCTCCGCGAAACCGAGCACGGCACCGAGAATCTGGTTGATTTGCTTAAGGATCGGAATGCTTGCGACAGCATCCAAAAATGATGCGGCAATTCTCAGCAGGATCATCGTCAGGAAAAACAGAATCAGAAACGCAATCATGTTGTAATAGGCGCCTTCAAGGCTTCCGTTTACAAATGCCAGCGCCGTCTGGCCGCCCGAAAAGTCCGGAGACGGAATCCAGCCGAGCTTCGGCGCAAGGTCGCCATAATAGGTTCCGGCCACAGCGATCGCTGCGATAAACGTCACCAAACGGATAAATTGGCGGATAAATCCTCTTTTCAGCCCAATAAACAGACCGGACAAAAGCAAAATAATAATGATGATATCTAACATCGTGATGTTCAATCCTTTTCTTTAATTTGTCCTTTTAATCTCTCAAGTTCCTCTTGCAGTTTCAGATAATCGTGAACTGCATTCACAGCAGTCAAGACGGCAAGCTTATTTATGTCAAGATACGGATTTTTTTCGTTGATTTCTCTCATTTTATCATCCACAATTGAGGCAACGTGCCTCATATGGCTCTTCGTTTCATCGCCGATAATTGTGAAGTGCTGACCGTAGATGTCAACTGTTGTTTTTGTTTTTCGACCATCAGACAACGTTTCTCCTCCATTCTACTTATGCGAGAATCCTAGTCTATATCATAACATGTTTGGAGATTGAATGGAAAGACGAGCCCTCCGCTGTTATGATACACTTATAAAAACATTGAATTAGCCTGTTTTATTAGCTAAAAAAGGAGATTAAACCGTGTCACATTCTGTTTTGAAAGTTCCCCAGCCTGTTATTGAACGGATGCAAAGCTACTACCGGTCTGATATTACTTCCCAATTGGTACAGGGAGCGGTTTTTCAGGCTAAGCCCCAAGGCTGCACCATTACAGCATATCGATCAGGAAAGGTTTTGTTCCAAGGAAAAAACGCCGAAAAGGAAGCCGGGCGTTGGGCGGCATCAGCCGAAGCGCCGGCGGAAAAAAAGACTCCCTCCAAAAAAAGCACCCCGTCCGTCTATCAGCCGCCTGAAGGCATCGGCTCAATGTCTGTCATCGGCTCGGATGAAGTCGGAACCGGCGATTATTTCGGCCCGATGACGGTCGTATGTGTTTACGCCGATAAAACAAAGCTGCCGCTTTTAAAAGAACTCGGCGTCAAAGATTCCAAACATTTAAAAGACCCGCAGATCGTCAAAATCGCACGCAATTTAATCAAGACGGTACCTTACAGCCTGCTCGTTTTAAGAAACGAAAAGTACAATGAAATGCAGAAAAAAGGCATGAGTCAGGGGAAAATGAAAGCCCTTCTTCACAACCAGGCGATTGCGAACCTCCTCAAAAAGCTGGACGGAATCCGCCCTGAGGCGATTTTAATCGATCAGTTCGCTGAACCGGCCGTTTATTTCAAACATTTGGCAGGCAAGACCGCTATCAAAGAGCGTACATATTTCAGCACAAAAGCGGAAGGCATCCACCTGTCCGTCGCCGCTGCCTCGATCATCGCGCGCTATTCTTTTTTAATGGAGATGAATAAGCTTTCTAAAGAAGCCGGAATCACGCTTCCGAAAGGGGCTGGGGCGCTTGTCGATCAAGCTGCCGCAAAGCTGATCAAGAGAAAAGGCGAGACGGCGCTGAACCAATTTACGAAGCTGCATTTTGCGAATACGCAGAAGGCGAGACAGCTTGCCGCAAAGCTGTAAATGAAAAAACTTGCAGAGAACATTGATTCTCTGCAAGTTTTTCGTTTAGCCTCTCAGCTTCGCATCGTATGTTTCCTCAAGTGCGTCTAATACTTTTTGATGGACTTTCGTCACTTCTTCCTCAGTCAATGTTTGTTCCGGATTTAAATATTGCAGGCTGAAGGCGACCGATTTTTTGCCTTCTTCCATATGCTCGCCTTCATAGACGTCAAAGACATGCACTTCCTTCAATAATCTTCCTCCAGCTTTTTGAATCACGTCTTCAAGCTGGCCGCTTGTGATTTCTTTTCCTACGACAAGCGCGATATCGCGTGTGACAGAAGGATACTTCGGAATGGCCGTATATCTGATGTCAGGCACCTCCACCGCAAAGAGTTCATGCAGATCAAGCTCAAATACATAAGTCTCATTCAGATCAAGCTCTTTTTCAACTGACGGATGAAGCTGGCCGATGAAGCCGATCAAAGAGCCATTGTATAAAATGTTGGCCGTCCGCCCAGGATGAAGCTCTTTTCTTTCAGACTGGACGAATTCGATGCCTTCACGAATGCCGAGCTTTTCTAAAAGGCCTTCGACAATGCCTTTGACGACAAAGAAATCGACCGGCTTTTTCTCGCCCTGCCAGAGGTTTTTGTGCCACAGACCTGTCACGGCTCCTGCAACATGTTCTTTTTCAACCGGTTTTGTATGCTCTTCAGCTTTTAAGAAAACTGAACCAACTTCGTAAAACGCCGCTGAATCGGTTTGCCTTGCCAGGTTATAGGAGACCGATTCAAGCAAGTTCGGAAGCAGGCTGTGCCTTAACACGCTTCTTTCCTCACTCATCGGCAGGGAAAGGATCGTTTTAAACGATTTTTCCAGGGCGTATGCGGTCGCTTTTTGGTCGTTTGTTAACGAGTATGTGATCGCTTGAGAAAGCCCCGCTCCTTCCAGGAAGCGTCTGAGTTTTCTCCGTTTTGCCTGATAAGGGGTCAGCCCGCCTGCAAAGCCAGTCAATTCAGGAAGCGAAGACGGAATGTTGTCATACCCGTATAATCTTGCAACTTCTTCAATCAAGTCTTCTTCAATCGCAATATCGCCTCTTCTTGAAGGAACGGTAACGGTCAGATCAGCATCCGCTTCTTCAACAGGAAACCCTAGTTTTTGAAAAATATTGACCATTTCTTCTTTGCTGACGGACATGCCGAGCACCTTTGTTACTTTATCAGCGGACAGGCTGATGACATTGTCTTTGATATCAAGGTGATCTTCTGCAACTGTGCCCTCTAAAACAGTGCCGCCTGCATATTGGCTGATCAGGTCTGCGGCACGCTCTGCAGCAAGGCGCACCCGCGCGGGATCAATGCCTTTTTCAAAGCGGACGCTTGATTCGCTGCGAAGTCCCAGATCTTTTGAAGCCTTACGGACGGTTTGTCCGTTAAAATATGCCGCCTCCAGCAAAATCGTCTTCGTATCTTCGCGGACTTCGGAGTCTGCTCCACCCATAACACCGGCGACAGCCTGCGGCGCAGAGCCGTTTGTGATGACAAGATGTTCAGGCGTTAATGTTCTTTCCTGTTCATCGAGCGTCATCATCGTTTCATTTTCGTAAGCTTTGCGGACGACGACGTCTTTTGAGCCGAAGCGGTCGTAATCAAAAGCATGCAGCGGCTGGCCGTACTCGAGCAGCACAAAGTTCGTAATATCAACCACATTATTGTGCGGCCTGATTCCGGCATTGATCAGCTTTGTCTGCATCCAAAGCGGAGACGGGCCGATTTTGACATCTTTAATGATTTTCGCCGCATATAAAGGATTGGCTTTTATATCTTCAATTTTGACTGACATGTAGTCGGCCGCTTTTTCAGCGCTTGCTTGATAAGTCGTTTCAGGAAGCTTGACTTCGCGGCCAAGAATGGCTGCCACTTCATAGGCGACACCCAGCATATTCATCGCGTCGGCTCGGTTTGGCGTCAGCCCGAGCTCCAGCACCGCATCATCGAGCGCCAGGCTCTTGAGGGCGTCAGTACCTGTTTCAGCGTCGCTCGGAAATACGAAAATCCCTTCCGCATATTCTTGTGGTACAAGCTTTCCTTGAATGCCAAGCTCCTGCAAAGAGCAGATCATGCCGTTCGACGCTTCACCGCGAAGCTTCGCTTTTTTGATTTTAAAATTGCCCGGCAAAACCGCGCCAACCGTGGCGACGGCTACCTTTTGCCCTCCGTCCACATTCGGAGCTCCGCAGATGATTTGCACAGGCTCCTCCTCGCCGATATCGACAAGACATTTATTTAACTTATCGGCGTTCGGATGCTGCTCCCGTTCCAGAACATGTCCGATGACAACACCTTTCATTCCTTCTCCTTTATATTCAATGCCTTCTACTTCGATCCCGCTTCTCGTAATCTTTTCAGCGAGAATGTCCGGCGTCATTCCGTCTAAATTCACGTATTCCTGCAGCCATTTATATGAAACAAACATCACGCGTCCTCCTCTTTAAGCCTGTTTAAATTGAGATAAAAATCTGACATCGTTCGTATAGAAATGACGGATATCATCAATACCGTATTTCAGCATCGCGATCCGTTCAACACCCATTCCAAAGGCAAATCCCTGATATTCTTTGGAATCAAAACCCGCCATTTCAAGCACGTTCGGATGCACCATTCCCGCTCCGAGAATTTCAATCCAGCCGGTTTGTTTACAAACAGAACAGCCTTTTCCTCCGCATTTGAAGCAGGAGACATCGACTTCAACAGACGGTTCTGTAAACGGGAAAAAGCTTGGACGCAGTCTGATTTCGCGTTCTTCTCCGAACATCTTTTTCGCGACGGTTTCAAGCGTTCCTTTCAAGTCGCTCATGCTGATATGATGATCGACGCAAAGCCCTTCGATCTGCATAAACTGATGCGAGTGTGTCGCATCATCATTGTCGCGGCGGTACACTTTGCCCGGGCAGATGATTTTAACAGGGCCTTTTCCTTTATGCTTCTCCATGGTGCGCGTCTGAACAGGAGACGTCTGCGTTCTCATCAGCGTGTCTTCCGTAATATAAAAGCTGTCCTGCATATCGCGGGCCGGATGCTCTTTCGGAAGGTTGAGCGCTTCAAAGTTATAGTAGTCCGTCTCTACTTCAGGACCCTCTTCCACTGAATACCCCATGCTGATAAACAAGTCTTCAATATCTTCGGTGACGATTGTCAGCGGATGCCGCGAACCCGTTTTGACGGGGCTTCCCGGAAGCGTCACATCAATCGTCTGTTCTTTCAGCTTTCTTTTGACTTCTTCCTCTTCAAGGCGGGCATTCTTTTCGGCAACCGCCTGAGCGATCGTTTCTCTTACTTCGTTTGCCAAAGCGCCCATTTTCGGTCTTTCTTCAGCAGAAAGCTTTCCCATTCCCCGAAGCACTTCTGTGATCGGTCCTTTTTTTCCAAGATACGCAACGCGGACATCGTTGACTTCTTTTAATGAATCTGCGGCTTCGACTTTTTCGACCGCTTCTTTCTCAAGCCGTTTCAGCTCTTCCTGCATGTTTGAAATTCCTCCTTTTATATAGAAAAACCAGTTTCTCGGCAATAAAAAAAGCCCCTTTCTTGATGAAAGGGACGAATCGTGGCCGTGGTACCACCCTTTTTAAACAAAGCAAAAAAAGCTTTGTTCCTCACTTCATTGACATAACGGAATGAATCCGGTTCACCTTTACACATCTCTGGAGACGCGGTCCCGGTGACAACTCAAGAGGTGAAGCGTTTTTTAGCTTTCCATAAAAATGCTTTCAGTCCAAGGCACTTTCTCCCTAAATGGCGGCGTGGTAAAAAACGGGTCCTCTATCACTGTTTTTAAACATATTACATTCATTATAGTGAATTACATGATCCTGTGCAACAGGTTATCCGCGGAGATGATAGATTAAGACCGCTGCAGCGGCTGCCACATTCAGCGATTCCGCTTTACCGTATATAGGCACATACAGATTCAGATCCGTCCTCTCCAGCAGATCGGGGTCAACCCCTGAGCCTTCATTTCCGATCAGAAGCGCAAATGCCTGTGACGGGTCCGCCTCCCTGAATGGGACTGCATTTTGCAGCGCAGTGCCGTATACAGGAACATTTTTTTCCTTCAGCTCTTCAATCAGCGCAGAAAGCTCCGCTTTGATAATCGGAATATGAAAATGCGAGCCTTGAGCCGATCTGAGCGTTTTGGCATTGTAAGGGTCGACCGTCCCATGGCCGATGACAACGGCATCGATCCCGGCGGCATCGGCCGTCCGGATGATCGTCCCTAAGTTGCCCGGGTCTTGCACCGCGTCTGCAAGGAGCAGCTTTTCATATTGAAAATGACTGCTTTCCGGCATTTGGCAGACAGCGGCGACGGTCTGCGGCGTCTCCGTTTCCGTTATAGCTGAATAAGCATCAGCGCTCAGAATGTAGCAAGAAACAGATACATCAAGTCCAGCCGGAAGATCCGCTTCGTCCGTGACCATGATTTCTTTAACAGCACCAGGCGTCTTCAGCGCTTCTTCAACAAGATGCTCGCCTTCTATTAAAAAAGTATTGGTTTTTGTCCGCTCTTTTTTCGTGTGAAGCTTTTTCCAATCCTTCACTTTTTGATTTTTGGCTGATTCAATTCGTTTCAAATCGTTTTGACTCCTTTTGTCTGGCAATAGTCACATTATATCTCATCAATGGTACATAATAAACCCGGAAGCGAGACAGAATATAGAACATCAGATCATGAAATGGAGTGAAAAACATGGATTTGAATTTGCGCCATGCCGTCATTGCCAATGTAACAGGGAATTCACAGGAACAGCTTGAACATACGATCGTCGATGCGATCCAAAGCGGTGAAGAAAAAATGCTCCCTGGATTGGGCGTATTGTTTGAAGTGATTTGGCAGCACGCTTCTGATTCAGACAAAACTGAAATGCTCGAGACATTGGAGCAAGGATTAAAACAATAAACCGGAGGCCAAGATGGCCCCGGTTTATTTTGTCACCCCGGAATGGAGGGCTCCATCCGCAAAGCAGGATCGCGCCAAATTTCCGTCCATTTTTTGATGCCAGCGGCCATGATCACCAATCCCAACAGCAGCATAATCATCGATAAAATGCCGTTTAGAATGCTGTAGCCGGCAGCTTCCGCATTAAAGTAAACGTGTCTGATCATCCAGTATCCCGCGTAATTGACGGTCACATATAAATAAGCGAGCGGTATGAGGCATGTCAGCATATACCGTCGTTTATCAGCGATTTTCAAAATGACGGTCGCCCCGATGATCAGACCGACGGATGCCATCAGCTGATTGGAAACGCCAAACAGCGCCCAAATGGAGCTGATGTCCCCGGAATAAAGCAAATACCCCCACATGAAGCAGGCAAGCGCGCTTGCGATGACTGAACCCGGAAGCCAATCCGTTTTTTTGAGCGGTTTGTACACTTCCCCGAAAAAATCCTGAATTAAGTAGCGGGCCACCCTTGTTCCGGCATCAATCGCCGTTAAGATAAAGACGGCCTCAAACATGATGACAAATTGAAAGAAATAAGAAGCCAAATGGCTGAAAAACGGGATGTCCGTAAATATATAAGCCATGCCGACGGCAAGCGTTACGGCTCCGCCCGTCCTTCCCTCAAGATCAAGTCCGATTTCCCTGCTGAGTTCAGGCAGATGGACAACGTTCATACCAAGCGTTCGAAATACTTCAGGCGTGCTGTTAATGGCAAAATAATCGCCCGGCTGCAACGCCGTCGCTGCGATCAAAGCCATTATCCCGACCAGACACTCCACAAGCATCGCGCCAAAGCCGACGAATTTCATATCGCTCCATTTATCGAGCATTTTCGGCGTCGTGCCTGAGCCGACAAACGCGTGAAAGCCGGAAATCGCCCCGCAGGCGATCGTGATGGAAATGAACGGCCAAACCGGTCCAGGGGAAACAGGTCCCCCTCCGCCTGTAAACTCGGTAAACGCTGGGAACGGAATTGCCGGATTCACAACGAAAACCCCGGCAATCAAAGCGATGAACACGCCGATTTTCATAAAACTGCTCAAATAATCGCGTGGTGCAAGCAGCAGCCAGACGGGAAGCGCAGCCGCAAAAAACGCATAGACCGGAAGCGCGATGGCGAGCGTTTTCGCATCAAGCGTCAACACTTCTCCGAGCTGTGTATTTGCGACAGACGGCCCGATGAATACACCGGCCATCAACAGGATGAATCCGCCGGCAGACGCAAGCTTTAAGTTTCCTGTCTTTTTATAAAATAAACCGACACCCATGGCAATCGGTATCGTAATCGCAACGGCGAACGTCCCCCACGGATTGCGTTCAAGCGCGTGGAGCACAACCATCGACAGACCCGCCATCGTAATCGTAATAATAAACAGCATCGCAAGTCCTGTGCAAAATCCCGCAACAGGCCCGAGCTCTTCTTTTGCGACTTCTGAAAGCGACTTTCCCTTCTTTCGCATCGACGCAAATAGAACAACAATATCATGAACGGCTCCCCCGATAACCGCTCCGATCAACAGCCACAACAATCCCGGCAAATAGCCGAATTGCGCGGCCAAAATCGGCCCGACAAGCGGACCTGCAGCAGCGATGGCGGCAAAGTGATGACCGAATGATACCCATTTGTTTGTCGGCACATAATCCTTTCCGTCTTTCTGAAGATGGGCAGGAGTCGGCTTGTCATCATTCACCTTCAGCACTTTCACCATCATAAATGTTCCATACAAACGGTAGGCGATCGCTAAAATACAGATGGAAGCGATCACAATTGTAACTGCATTCATACCAATTCCTTCCCCCCTTTTAGTCCTTTTCAACATATCTCATATTTTTTGTAAGCGCAATCATTAATTGTGATAATTATCTGAAAATGACAATGTATTTCAAAATAACGGAATGATATAAAAGTGAATCATCAGCACAAGAAAAAAAGCAGTACAGCCGGCGATTCTGTTCATCAAGCTACTTTCGATCGAGGCGAAAACATGGTGTGATATCGCAAAGAACAAACCAGAACCGGCAAATATGACGGCCCCAGCCATAAATGAGTTGTTGAAAGAATGAGCGGTATTGAGAATGGATGTAATGAATATAAGCCAAAGATAAGCTAAAAATCCATAAATGATAAATGAATAAACAGCTGAAAAAAATTTCATCCCCTTCCTCTCCTTGTCTGGTTTTATATCATGTTCGAGACAAAATATGCTAACCCTTTCTTCGAATTGACTGAAATTGAAAAGAACCGGCTTTCTGCAGCCGGTTCTTTTCATTAAATCATGATTGTTTCTTCAATCTGATCACATTCCAGGAAAGCTTCGGCAAATGTGCCGACAGCGTGCCGTCGCACACTTTGGCGTCTCCGCCGCTGTGAGGAATGACATTGTTTCTGTCCTCTTCATTCGTCGCTTTGTTATCATCGTGTTCAAGGACGATATGCTCTTTTACAGAGTAGCCGTCAAAGCTTCTGATATCGGCTTCCATGTGCAGGCCGCAGTCAGTTGCGCGGTTTACCGCAAATACGGTTAGTTCTTCTGCTTCTTCATTGAAAACAGAGACAGATTCTAAGTACGGTACATCAGTAAAGTCTTTGCTGTCATACTTCGGAGATGACACTGACGTCTGTAATACCGTTCCCCGTCCGTAAACAGAAGCGTGCATAAACGGATAGAAAATCGTCTGGCGCCAAGCCTCTCCGCCTTTGTCCGTCATAATCGGGGCAATGACATTGACAAGCTGAGCGAGACAGGCAATTTTCACGCGGTCGGCGTGCTTCAGCATCGTAATCAGCATACAGCCGACCAGCAGTGCATCCTCAAAGTTGTAAATGTCTTCAAGAAGGTGCGGCGCTCTTGCCCAGCGTTCGGCTTCTTTGTCTTTTTCATTTGAATGATACCAGACATTCCATTCATCATAAGAAAGATGAATCGTTTTCTTGCTGCGCTTTTTCGCTTTCATATAGTCGCAGACAGTGACAACTGTTTTAATAAAATGATCCATGTCGAGCGATCTCGCCAAATAGTTTGGCAGGTCATTATCACGATTTCCGTAATACGAATGAAGGGAGATGTACTCAACATGCTCATAAGTATGATCAAGCACAGTCGTTTCCCAATCAATGAATGTCTGCATGCCGCTTCCGGAGCTTCCGCAGGCGACAAGCTCAATCGACGGATCTGTCCATTTCATGACTTTTGCGGCTTCAGCGGCAATCCTTCCGTATTCGGCTGCTGTTTTATGGCCGATCTGCCATGGACCGTCCATCTCATTGCCGAGGCACCACGTTTTGATTTTATGCGGCTCTTTATAGCCGTGGGACTTTCTCAAGTCGCTGTAGTACGATCCTGACGGATGATTGCAGTATTCCACAAGGTTGCGGGCGGCATCAATTCCCCTTGTGCCGAGATTGACGGCCATATTGACTTCGGCGCCGACAAGCTTCGCCCAATCCATAAATTCATTTGTGCCGATCAGGTTCGGTTCTGTGGTCGCCCATGCCAAGTCAAGCCTTGTCGGCCGGTTTTCGACCGGACCGACGCCATCCTCCCAATTATATCCGGATACAAAGTTACCTCCCGGATATCTGATAAACGGCACTTTCAGCTCCTTCACGAGTTTGATGACATCCTGTCGAAAACCAGACTCGTCAGCCTCCGGGTGATCCGGTTCATAAATGCCTTCATAAACGGCTCTGCCAAGATGCTCGATAAATGAGCCGTATATCCGTTTATCAATCTCAGCTACCTTGTATTCTTTGTCAATCGTCATTTTCGCTTTTTTTTCCGTCATTTCACTCATTCCTTTCAAATGAAAATATGATATATATTGATCAGCCTTTAATTCCGCCCGCTGTCAAACCTGAAATAAAGTACTTTTGGAAGAACAAGAAAATCAAAATAACAGGCAGAATCGCCAGCACCGATCCCGAGATCAGCATGTCGTAGTTGTTTCCATATGGACTGAGCAAAGCGGACAGCCCGATTGGAAGCGTAAACATTTCTTTTGACCTTAAAACGATTAACGGCCACAAAAAATTGTTCCAGCTGTTTAATGACTGCAGGATGATCATCGCCCCGAATGCCGGCTTCATGAGCGGCGCCATAATCCTGAAAAAAATGCCGAACTCGGTGCATCCATCCATTCTTGCTGAATCAAGCAAATCTTTTGGCAGGCCGAGCGCATACTGCCTGAAGAAAAATACGGCGACAGGCGACACGATAAACGGAAGAATCACACCGGCATACGTGTCGACAATGTGCAAGGAGACCGTCATTTTAAATAGAGGCAGCATTAAAATTTCAATCGGCACCATCATGATCAGCAGCACAAACACAAACAATAGGTTTTTCCCTTTAAAATCATATACGGCAAGCCCGTACCCTACCATCGAAGAGAACAAGAGCGTCAAAACGGTTGAAATGACCACAAGAATCAGGCTGTTTGTGAACCATTTAAAATAAATGCTTCCTCCGTTAAACAGATAAAGATAGTTATCAAGGCTTAAAATGTCGGGGCTCAAGTGTAAATTAAGCCCGAACCGAAGCAGCTCCGAAGACGGCTTAAGCGAGCCGAGCAAAAGGCAAAAAAGCGGGAATACAAACAAAAAACTTAATATCGCAAACAGTAAAAATGAAGCAATTTTCGCAATGTTTAAGCCTCTGGCGGGACGCATTAATAGCCCTCCTTTTTAAATGATCCAGACAGCTTTAATGAAATGAGGCTGGCGATGAAAATAATGATCAAGAGCACGATGCCGAGCGCCGATCCATAGCCCATGTTGTTATATGCCAGACCCTGCTGGTAAATATAGCCGACCATCGTCAGGCCGATATTGCCCGGAGAGTTGTTTTGCCACAGCACATAGCTTTCTTCAAACATCCGAAAGCCGCCGATGATGCTGATCGTCAGCACGTAGACGGTGACGGGCTTTAAAAAGGGAAGCGTGATATGGTAAAACTTTTTCAAAGTGCCGGCGCCGTCGATCTCGGCGGCTTCGTACAATTCTTTTGGTACATTCTGCAGACCGGCCAGAAAGTAGAGAACATTGATGCCCATCCATCTCCATGTTGCGAGCATGACCATTAAAAACATGCCGGTGTGCTCATTGTTCAGCCAGTTTTGCGGTGAAGCCCCAAGCTTAATCAAAAGCGAGTTTGCCAAGGATGAATCCATTTCTCCGAAAATCAGACGAAAAATGATTCCCGCCACAATGGTTGAAGTAAGAGCCGGAATAAATAGTGCGGATTTAAACACGTTTTTAAACTTCACCAGCTTTGAATCAAGAAAGACTGCAAGAATAAGCGGAACTGGTATTAAAATCAGCAATGTCCAAAAGGTGTATTTCATGGTGTTGAAAAGTGCGGTATAAAAAGTAGGGTTGTTTAAAGCTTTATAGTTCTCTGTCCCGATGAAGCGGATTTCTCCGGGCAGAATGCTTTGAAAGCTCATGATGACGACGCTGATAAGCGGATAAAGAAAAAATATGCAAAAGGAGAGTACAAAAGGTGCTGTGAAAATGTAGGGTGCGGCTTTTGCTGAATATAGTAAGTTTCTTATCTTTCTTTTTCTGCTCACCGGCGGAAACGAATGCACTGTATCTGTTTTAACAGTCTTCAAGTTATCGCCTCGCTTTACAGTATTGAAAGACTATTGCCCCTTCACTTCGGAGGCTGCTTTGTCCAATGCTTCTTTCGGCGTTTTGCTTCTGATTTTAAGTGCCTCATACAATACATTTTTGTTCACCAAATCGGAAGTTTTCGCATAATCCTCTGTTAAATAAATCGGATTGATCTCATCTTTTACCTCAAGAAGCATAGAAAAAATATGGCTGCCGTTTTGAAAGTAATCTGTATATTGGTTCGATTTCTTCAACTCTTCTGAATCCCACACATCCCATCTTAAAGGGTCGAATCCAAGGACGGTCCATAGTTTTATGTTTCCTTTTTTAGAAGCTTTGGCGAATTTCAGAAAATCCTTGGCCATATCGGCTTCTTTCGCTTGTTTTGGAATGACGGTGGCTGTTCCGCCCATTCCGGCTGAGCGGTCTCCCCCTTCTTTCCACGCCGGCAGCGGCCTGATCGCGATTTTTCCTTTCAAGTCCGGCATATAATCCAAAAACCTGCCCATATACCAGATCGGCATCAACACAGATGCCGCCCCGCCTTGGTTCATGAATCCGTAATATTCCTCGCTGTGATGGTTTCCTCCCGGCGTGGTGACCGCAATTTTATCTTTTTCAATGAGCGTTTTTAAAAATTCAAGCGCTTTTACATTTGTTTCGTTGTTTAATGTTAATCGGCCCTTTTCATCAAAGTAGCCTGAACCCTGCTGGGAAACCAGCGGCAAAAATGAGTTCGGATCGGTTGTTTCAATTGTCATCATCGGTTTGCCGACAGCTTCGACAACCTGTTTGCCTGCTTCCCTGTAATCCTCCCAGGTTTTGATATCATCCGGATCGACCCCGGCTTTATTTAAAATATCCATGTTGTAATACATCACGGTCGTTCCGACATGTGTGCCGAGACCGTACAGTTTTCCATTTTTGCTGTAGAGTGTCAGCCTCGCTTCGACGAACTTGTCGCGTTCCTTTTCAACCAAAGATGTCAAATCTGTGAGAGGGATGTCTGATCCCTTCAAAAAATTGGAGAAACGTCCGAGTTCAATATCGGCAAGATCAGGAACTCCTTTACCCGCCAAAAGTGAAATGGATAAGTTGTCATGCATCTGTCCATATGGATAAACAACCGTATTTAACTTAATCTTTCGATCGGGATATGTTTTGTTCCATTCCTTCACCATTTCTGCGTAAAACTGTTCATGGAGCCCGTTAAATGTCCAAAATGTCAGCTCGGTGGCATCTGACGTCTTATCGGCGGCAGGGCTCGCCTTGCATCCCGTTAAAAGCAAACATGCAGCCATCGTGATCATAAGGAAATATGAAAGGAACTTTTTCACGTTTTAACCCCTTTCATGTTTGACATTTTGCCTCATCTCAGGCAATAGGCCGTATTGATTGATGATTTTCAATCCCGTATACCGATCTCTGAGGTGATGGGCGTGAGCCAGCGCTTCAGTCAGCAGATGCTCATCGACATCCAGTTCTTCGAGCGATACAGGCCCGCCGACACGCCTCATCCATCCTGCCATCGTCTCGCCGGCGGGCAGATTTTCATAAGCTGAACGCACTGTTTTTTCGGCGTGTTCATCACTCCATGTTGTTTCTGTAAGGGACCGATAAATATCTGCCAGCATGATGGCAGCACATCCGACTTTTGCGCCGTGGAGCACCTGCCGCTTTTGATTCTCCAATGCTTTCATTTCCAAGTAATGTGAAAGATGATGCTCTCCGCCCGAAGCCGGCCTGGAATGATCCAGCACCAGCATGACAAGTCCGGAAATGATCAGCGATTCCATCAATTTCTCAATGCCTTCGCGCGTTTTTGCAGCGATGTCATCTATCCGCAAAAGACACTGTTCAAGAGCTTCTTTTGTGATAGCTGCAGCGGCCGGACAATAGGGCTCATCCGCAAGCAAACGGGAGATTTCCCAGTCTGCAAGCGATGTAACCTTGCCGAGCATATCGCCGAATCCGGCGGCAATCATCTTTTGCGGAGCCTTTCGCAAAAGCTCGAGGTCGGCAAATAATGCGATCGGCGCAGTCGTTTGTATCGTCTGTTTCTTGCCTTTCAAAATCAACGGCGCACCGGCTGAAGTAAAGCCGTCAACCGATGGAGCCGTAGGCACTGAAATAAACGGAATCCCGCGCTGGAAGGCGCAAAAGCGGACGATATCATGAATCGTGCCGGCGCCGGCTGCTATCAGCACATCCGTATCAAGCGGTATGCCGATCAGTGCGCTCACTAACGTTTTTTCATCTGCCGTGACATCGCCCGCCGCATTCGCCTCCAGTTTGACCGAGGCTGCTTCAGCTTTTTCATGAAGAATGGCCATCAGCTTTTTTCCGGCTATCTGCTCAGTCGTTTCATCACAAATGACAGCAACTTTTTGAAATGAAGCGGCTTTCACGTAAGCCGGCAGCTCTTGATCAAGAGCATGTTCACCGACCGCTATTTTTTCGACTGTCAGCGGATGATGGACGGCTCCGCAATCACATGCGCCTAAAGTGTTGTTCATATAAGAGATCAGGTCATTCATTTAAACACTTCCCTCCTCTATTGACCGTAATATGCGCCAGCCCCATGCTTCCGGAAAAAATGCTTATCCTGCAAAACACTCTTGATCGGGTGAAGAGACGGATTCAGCATGAGTGAATGATAGGCCATCTTCGCCACTTCTTCTAATACGACGGCATTGTGTACGGCTGTCAAAGCATCCTCCCCCCAGCAAAATGGTCCGTGATTGTTGACGAGAACGCCCGGGACATCACGCGGATCAAGATGCTGAAATGTCTCTGTAATCACTTTTCCGGTATTCAATTCGTATTGCCCGGCTATTTCATCAGCGTACATTTCTCTTGTACACGGAATATCACCGTGATAATAGTCGGCATGTGTCGTTCCCAATGACGGAATATCCCTGCCTGATTGCGCCCAGCTTGTCGCCCATGGGGAATGGGTATGGACAATGCCGCCTATCGTGTGAAATTCCTTGTAAAGATGGAGGTGGGTCGGTGTGTCGGAAGACGGTTTCAGCCCGCCTTCAACAACTTCACCTTCCATGTTCAAAACGACTAAATCCTCCGCTTTTAATTCGCTGTATTTCACACCGCTCGGCTTGATGACAACAAGCTCTTTCTCGCGGTCAATCCCGCTGACGTTTCCCCATGTAAACGTGACAAGGCGGTGCTCCTCAAGCTGCAAATTCGCTTTTGACACCTGCTCTTTTAAAGCTTCCAGCACAAGTTTCTCCTCCTTTTGATGATCGTTTTAACGGACGGCGGGGCTGATGGACTGGATGTTTTTCAATTTTTTGAGACGCTTCATGACATCGTTTTGTTTTCCGAAGTACATGTAAAGCTCCTTATAGTCCGCATACAGCTGATCATACAATGTGACGTTTTCCGGAATCGGTTTGTACGTATAGTCCTTGACTTTCCCCATATGTCTGACAGCCTCTTCGATATGATCATAACCGCCGTTTTGGCTTCCTGCCGCAAGGGCACCGAATATCGCAGATCCTAAAGCAGGAGCCTGCGGAGAACCGGAGATTTTGATTTCCATGTTTGTCACATCTGCGTAAATCTGCATAATGAACGGATTTTTTTCGGCAATTCCTCCGGCTGCATACAGCTCTTCGATCGGCACGCCGCTTTGCCGGAACGTTTCAATGATCATTCTCGTCCCGTAAGCAGTCGCTTCCACCAATGCGCGGTATATGTCTTCCGGTTTTGTAGCGAGCGTCATCCCGAGCATCATTCCCGTCAGATCTGCATCGACCAGTGTTGAACGGTTTCCGTTCCACCAATCCAATGCGAGCAGCCCGCTTTCACCGATGCGCAGATTGTCTGCTTTTTGACTCAGCAGCTCATAAATGGATATCCCTTCAGCTTCGGCCTCTCTCATATAGGCTTCAGGCACCAAATGCTTGATCATCCAATGAAAATGATCGCCTACACAGGACTGGCCCGCTTCATAGCCGACATAGCCCGGAAGAATGCCGTTTTCAACGACACCGCACATCCCCGGCACCATTCGGATATCCTCGCCTAGCAGCACGTGGCATGTGGATGTTCCCATGATCATCAGCATTTTCCCCGGTTCTGTGATTCCGACTGCCGGTACTGAGACATGTGCATCAACATTTCCAATCGCGATCGCCGTTCCCGGCAAAAGCCCTGTTTTAGCGGCCATTTCCTCAGTCAGTCCGCCCGCACGCTCTCCCAATAAATCAATATCTTCCGTTAATTTTTCCTGCACGATATTTTTCAGTTTAGGGTGCAGCGCTGCAAAAAAATCGTCGGAAGGATAGCCGGTCTTATTGTTCCAAATCGCTTTATAGCCCGCTGTACAGTTGTTCCGTTTTCTATTTCCGCACAGGCGGTAGACGATCCAGTCAGCAGCTTCCATGATTTCGTCTGCTGCATCATAAATGGAGGGCGCTTCTTCTGCGATTTGCATCACTTTTGGCACGAGCCATTCAGAAGAAATTTTTCCTCCATATGTTTGAAGAAAGGCTTCATTTCTTTCTTCCGCGATTTGATTCAGCCGGTTCGCGTGCTCCTGTGCGGCATGGTGCTTCCAAAGCTTCACATAGCTGTGGGGTTCTCCGGCATATTCCTCCCTCATACAAAGCGGTGTTCCATCTTTGTCAACCGGCAGAATCGTACATGCCGTAAAATCGATGCCGATGCCGACGATCTCTTTCGGATCGGCTTTTGATTGCTCCAGAAGACTCGGAATCGTTTCTTCCAGCACTTCAATGTAATCGGCCGGATGCTGAAGCGCCCAGTCTCTCGGAAGCTTTCGCTTTGTCCCGGGCAGTTCGTGATCTATCACGCCGTGCGTATACTCCTTGACTGCTGTCGCGACCTCTTCCCCAGTCCGGACATCAATCAAGACCGCTCTCCCCGATAACGTTCCAAAGTCAATCCCGATTGTAAATGGCATAAACTCCCCTCCTTAAAACATGCGAAGCCGATATGCAGCTTCACTCCATTTGAGTTCGTTCCGAAGCTTTGGAATCGTCGTATCGCGGTTGATCAAAACCGCTTCAATACCTGTCATTTCAGCCCAATCCAGTATCTGTTCAGCCGTCAGCTGATAAGAAAGACATGTATGGTGCGCTCCGCCCGCCAAAATCCATGCTTCCGCAGACGTTCTGAGAGACGGCTGCGGCTTCCAAAGGACGCGCGCGACCGGAAGATTCGGCATATCATGCTGAACCTTCTCAGCATCCACTTCATTGATCACGAGCCGAAAACGTCCGCCCAAATCAATTAAAGAAACATTAACCGCTGAGCCAGCAATTCCGTTAAACACGAGCCGGGCCGGATCATCCTTGTCCCCCATTGACAGAGGATGGACTTCAATTCTCGGCTTGCTTTCGGCAATCGACGGGCACACCTCAAGCATGTGGGAGCCAAGAATCATTTCATTGCCCGGTTCAAAGTGATAGGTGTAATCCTCCATAAATGACGTCTCTTTTCCGCCTGCCATCACTTTCATCATGCGGACAAGGGCAGCCGTTTTCCAATCCCCTTCTCCCCCGAAACCGAAGCCTTCAGCCATCAGCCGCTGAACAGCTAAACCCGGGAGCTGCTTCATGCCGTGCAGGTCCTCAAAGTTCGTCGTAAAGGCAGAATAGCCCCGATCTGTAAGAAAGCGCTTTAATCCAAGCTCAATCCGAGCCTGCTCTTTGATGCCTTCACGGGCATCATCCCCTTCAGGCCATTCATAAAGTTCCTCATATTCAGAGAGCAGGTCACTGAGACTCTCTTCTGATACCGCATGGATCTCGCGGACAAGATCACCGATTCCATATCCGTCGACTGACCAGCCCAACTGAATTTGAGCTTCGATTTTGTCTCCTTCGGTCACCGCGACATTGCGCATGTTATCGCCAAAACGGGCCACTTTAATATGACGGCTTTCATTGTAAGCTACCGCAGCGCTCATCCACCGATCGATCGACCGCTTTACCTCCATGTCCTCCCAGTAGCCGGCGATGACTTTCCGCGGAAGTCCCAATCTCGTTCCGATAAAGCCATATTCACGGTCACCGTGGGCAGACTGATTGATATTCATGAAATCCATATCGATTTTCTCCCACGGAATGTCCCTGTTAAATTGGGTGTGGAAATGAAGCAATGGTTTATTCAGTTCAGAAAGGCCCGGAATCCACATTTTGGCAGGCGAGAATGTGTGCATCCAAGTTATGACACCGGCGCATGCCGCGTCTCTGTTCGCCTCTTCAAACAGCTTTCTGACGCCGTCAAGCGATGTGGCGACAGCCTTGTACTTGACCTTGAATCCTAAATGACCGTCATTTAATCCCTTGCAAATGATTGTTGAATGCTTCTCTACCTCTCTTACAGCCTCTTCTCCATATAAATGCTGACTGCCCGTTACAAACCAAAATTCATGCGTTTTTGACTGAATCAAAATGTTTCCCCCTTTACTACTCAGGTATTGTGGAACATTAGCAAACTATTAAAACGCTTACAAAAAAACCGGATGATACATTCGGCACCGATCACCAACACACTATAGGTACGTACAATTACGATTAAAAAATATATTTGTCCGAACAAGTTTATTATATTAATAAGACCACAAACTGTCAATTTAATTTCCTGTTTGTTTTTCAATTTCACAAAATAGCAACAAAAAATGCCAAGCAGACGAAACGCATGCTTGGCAAAAAAGAAGAATTAATACGTCGGCCACCCTCCGGAGTCCCAGTACAAATCATTAATCAACAACTTGGAAACCCCGTTGTCAAGGGCGTCATAGCCGTGCCTGACAATCATCGAATTGTTCAGTACATCCTGATGTCCCGGTCCTTTCCAGCGGTCGTTCCCGGCGTCTAATATCGTTCCCCCGCCGTTCATCATATTCTTGCCGCTTTTATCATAATAGGGGCCCGTAATATTCTTTGAACGGCCGTACGCTATTTTATAGGTGCTGTTCACCCCCTGGCAGCATTTATCAAATGATACAAATAGGTAATAGTAGCCGTCTTTATATGTGATGTTCGGCGCTTCTACCGCTCCTCCGCTATTCGGCCTTGAAGCGATTGAATACAGCTTCCCGGTCGGTTTCATCGTTGTTTTATCCAGCTTTGTCAGCTTGATGCCGCTCCAAAATGAGCCGAAAGAAAGCCACGGATTTCCGTCTTTATCCATCACAAAATCGCCATCAATCGCATTATAGTTGTCTGCAGAAGTTGATCTGATCACTAGGCCGTCGTCGCGCCATTGCCCCGAAGCGATCCGGTCTGTTGAAGTCAGACCAATCAATGAAGTATTTGTCCCGAAGGAAGAGACAGAATAATAGAGCCAGTATCGCCCATTGTAATAGCTGATATCCGGGGCCCACTGATGCGCCTCGTAATTTGATACGTACGTCTTCCACCAAGAGAGCGGGGAAGGAAAAATACTCGGCGCCGCACTCCAGTGTTTTCCGTCATTCGACCAGATGACACGCAGCCCTGTGCCGACACCAGTCCCAAATGTATAGTATGTGCTGCCTTCTTTGATCATAGAAGGATCATGGATGAAATTGTCCCCTGTTGTATCCCAGAAAGCTGCTGAAGCTGGCTCAGCAGTCGGAAATGTCAACATCAGGCCCATTATAAATACCAATGCAAAAAAAATCCCCCGTAAATTGCGTTTCACTAAACCACTCTCCAATCAATATATTGGGCAAAAACAGCTGGACCTCCTCTCGATGTAATATTTGGGAATGTCTTTATCTGTTATATGTAAGCGCTTCCTTTTACATTCCAAAAAAAAATAAGCTGACAGCCTAAAAAACAGCTGTCAGCTTATCGTCAATCAAATGTAATATTTTGGACCGTTTCTTTGTCCAATCGTTTGATCACTTCGGTAATTAATTTCACCGCATTTTCATAATCATCGCGATGGAGCATGGCCGCGTGCGTGTGGATATAGCGGGTCGCAATTGTAATGGACAGAGCAGGCACTCCATTTGCGGTCACATGTATCGAGCCTGAATCGGTGCCGCCGCCTGAAAGGGCATCAAATTGATATGGAATACCGGCCTCATCCGCCACCTTAGTGACAAAATCGCGGAGCCCTTTATGCGATACCATTGAGGCATCATATAGAATGATTTGCGGGCCTTCTCCCATTTTGCTTGTCGATTCTTTTTCTGTAATTCCCGGCGTGTCCCCTGCGATTCCGACGTCAACGCCAAAGGCGATATCAGGCTTGATTGTGTGTGCTGCGGTTTTTGCGCCGCGCAGTCCGACTTCCTCCTGAACGGTACCGACGCCGTACACAACATTTGGATGATCAGCGGCTTTCAGGTTTTTCAAAACGTCTATTGCAATCGCACAGCCAATACGGTTGTCCCATGCTTTGGCAAGCAGCATTTTTTCATTGTTCATCACTGTAAATTCAAAATAAGGCACAATCTGATCCCCGGGCAGAACGCCCCATTCCATCGCTTCCTCCCTGTTCGAAGCACCGATGTCGATAAACATGTCTTTAATATCCACCGGTTTTTTTCGCGCGTCTGGGGACAGGACATGAGGCGGCTTTGAACCGATCACACCGGTGATATCCCCTTTTTTCGTCACAATCGTGACGCGCTGTGCCAGCATGACCTGGGACCACCAGCCGCCTACCGTCTGAAACCGAAGATAGCCTCTGTCATCAATGCGCGTCACCATAAAACCGACTTCGTCAAGATGACCGGCAACCATGATTTTCGGTCCGTCAGCTTGTCCCGTCTTTTTCGCGATCAAGCTTCCAAGTCCGTCTGTCGTTACCTCGTCAGCAAATGGCTCTATGTATGATTTCATGACTTGCCTTGGCTCTTTTTCATTTGCCGGGATTCCTTTTGCATCTGTTAATTCTTTTAACATGGTCAGTGTTTCATCAAGTTTTGCCATCTATATATATCCTCCTTTATTAACCTCATTACTATTATACAAAAACATCCCTTTTCAATACGATGAATATCAATTGCAGCCTTTTTTTAATCAAAAAAATGAAACCTTATGTTTGCTGGTTCGTATATATTGAGATATACCTGATTTTCTTTCATGGGGGGTCTTTTTCATTATGCTTGTCATCATTCTGAGACTCGCTTTGCTGGCGCTTTTGATTTATGTTGTGTACAAGGCCGTTCTGTTTTTGGGAAGTCCGAAGCGGAGACTGAAATCAGCACAGGCAAAGGAACATTTTTACTTTCTAGACGAACAAAAAAATACGCGAAAAAATTTCAAATTAACATTTAAAGGCGTGCTTTTCGAAGGAGAAAAACACATACCGGCAAAAGACCACCCATTGTTTATCCATACCATTTTTGTATGGACCGACAGCTCTGAAGAGAAGCTCGGCACTTTTACAGAAGCGGATTTCAATGAATTAGAAGAAAGGATTAAACAGCGTTATCCAGACTGTAAAATCGATTGGGATTCGTCCATACAAAAATGGAAGAACAAAAAAGCAGAAGAGCAATAAAGCTTTTTCTGCTTTTTTAGTTGATGATATAAAAATAAAAACCAGCCAAAACAGCTTGTACGATCAGCAGAAAGGGAATCCCCAGCGCAAAGGAAAGATGTTTCGTCTTATGTCTGAACCGGAGCATCCCAAGCCAAACACCCGCAGAGCCGAAAACGGCTGCCGCCAGCCAGATACGGCGTTCAGACACTCTCCACTTGTTTTTGACGGCCCTTTGTTTGTCGGTTTTCATCAATAAAAAACCATATCCGTTTATGAGGATAAGGTATATCAGCGCGATATTCACTTCGATATTTCTCCCCTTGTCTATTTTACGGATTGTTATCATTCGGGCGATATGACAGAACTCCTGCTGCCGGATGCGCCTTATCTTATGTATCTTGAGAGAGCAGAGACCGTACGTTGTTGAAAAAACGAAAAAAGAAAAAGGCCGGTCTCGGCCTTTTTTCTTATTTATTAAGTTGAGCTTTAGCAGCGTCAGCAAGCTGATTGAATGCAGTAAGATCGTTTACAGCAAGGTCAGCAAGCATTTTGCGGTTCACTTCAACGCCGGAAAGTTTAAGACCGTGCATTAAACGGCTGTAAGAAAGTCCGTTCATGCGTGCCGCAGCGTTGATACGAGTGATCCAAAGTTTGCGGAAATCGCGCTTTTTCTGACGACGGTCACGGAAAGCGTAGTTTCCTGATTTCATCACTTGCTGGTTAGCTACTTTATATAATGTATGTTTTGAACCAAAATAACCTTTTGCTAATTTGAGAACCTTTTTACGACGTTTGCGTGTAACAGTTCCGCCTTTTACTCTTGGCATTTGATTTCCCTCCTAATTATACCTTTTACGAATTACTTAATGTTGGCAAGCTGCTGCTTGATGCGTTTGAAATCGCCAGCGCTGACCATTGCGCTTTTGCGAAGCTTGCGCTTTTGTTTTTGAGATTTATTTGCGAACAAGTGACTTGTATATGCATGAGAACGTTTCAGTTTCCCGGAACCTGTCTTTTTAAAACGTTTCGCAGATCCGCGGTGAGTTTTCATTTTTGGCATGGATGTTTCCTCCTTAATTACTTTTCAGTTTTAGGCGCAAGCACCAGGAACATGCTGCGGCCGTCCATTTTCGGCTTCGTTTCAACAGTCGCCACTTCCGCACACGCTTCTGAAAAGCGGTCAAGCACGCGCTGTCCGATTTCTTTATGCGTGATCGCACGGCCTTTAAAGCGGATGGACGCTTTCACTTTGTCCCCTTTTTCCAGGAACTTGATAGCGTTGCGAAGCTTTGTATTAAAGTCGTGTTCTTCAATACCAGGGCTCAGCCGAACTTCTTTTAAGTTAATGATTTTTTGATTTTTTCGTGCTTCTTTTTCCTTCTTCTGCTGCTCAAATCTGTACTTTCCATAGTCCATGATCCGGCAGACAGGCGGTTTTGCATTTGCTGCAACCAAAACAAGGTCAAGATTTGCGCGACCCGCAATTTCCAGAGCTTCCTGGCGGGATTTAATCCCAAGCTGATCGCCATTTTGTCCGATCAAACGGACTTCACGCGCACGGATACCCTCATTAACCAATTGATCTTTGCTAATAATGAGCCACCTCCATAGAATCTTTGAATTGATTTCACAACTCATTCTGACCGTTTCTTTGTATTTCCACAGGCAAACAAAAAGTGTGGGCATTTAGAAACACCCACACTGCGAACATCTGCATAAAAAAATAAGAAATGTACGTTTAACCTGCCAACTACAAGAATGTGTCAATCAGGTGAGAAGCGGGTGCTTCTGCTTGTTGATATATATTCAATTCATTATCCATCTTACATAAACATATCCTGCAAGTCAAGATATAAAATTTATCACAACATTTGCTATTATAACAGGACAGATTTGAAATAGCAACGGTGATTTTTTTATTTTTTTCATCCTAACCGCCGGTCATCTGTATAAATAGCGGGATGACAACTACAGTCACAACGCCCACAACAACAACCGCAATGCTCGCCATGGCCGCTTCGACTTCCCCCATCTCAATCCCGACGGCGACGCCGAGTGCATGACCTGATGTTCCAAGCGCCAGCCCTTTGGCAATCGGATTTTTCACTTTAAATATTTTTAAGAACAAAGTCCCGAGCGCATAAACGATGACGGCGTTAAAGATGACCGCAAAAGCCGTTATATCGGAAATGCCCCCGATGCCTTTTGATAAAGGGAGAGCAATCGCTGTAGTAGCGGCCTGCGGCAGCATGCTTTTCATGACTGAACCGTCAAGATGGATGCCTTTTGCGATGAAATACACGACAGCGACTGAACAGACCGAACCGGCGATAATGGCCGATAGAATCTGCCACCAATATCTTTTCAGCTTATCCGCCTGTTTGTATAAAGGAATGGCAAACGCAATCGTCGCCGGCTCTAAAAAGAATTTAATAATGTCGCCCCCTCTGCTGTAATCTTCATATGTAAAGCCGCCGATTTTCAGAAACGCAATCCCCAGGATCATGGCGACGAATAATGGCGTGAACAAGAAAAACCCTTTTGTTTTTTTAAATAGATATGTGCCGATGCCAAATGCGGCAAGTGAAACGACAATGCCAAAATAAGGTGTCACAGATAAACCCTCCTTTTTTCATCAAGAAGCTGTTTTTTTAGCCGTCTCCAGCGGCGCCGCTTTTTGCTTTTTGCCGCCTGCAGCCAGGATGAACTGAGAAAACAGCCCGGTTGCGGCAAGTAAAATGACGGTAGCCAGAAAGATGACAAATACGATAGACAGACCATATTTTTGCATCACACCGAGCGAATTCATCACAGAAATCCCTGACGGAACAAATAAAAACCCGATAAGCGAGGTTAGGGCCGCACCGAGTGATTCGACCTGCTCAAGCTTAATCACCCCAGCTGACAACAAGGTGAATAAAAGCACCAAACCTATAACAGATGCAGGGATCGGGATGGGCAAAATCCCGGCGATTCCGTTTGAAACAAACATGATGACAGCAAAAATAAACGCTTGTGTTAAAAAGCCATATTCTTTCTTTCCACTCATTTCATTCACCTCTTTGGCTTTTTTATTGGCTTCATTATATAAAATGAAGCCAATAAAAAAGCGCTTTCACTAAAACTTGCCGGATAACGAGGCTCAGTTGCAGAAATCAGGCGCTGAAATACAAATCGTTTTCACAGATAAATAAATTCCAATATGTGCTAATGAGCAGGCGTCGATCGTATAGTGATTAATGTGGAACACACGATGAAGAAAATAGGAGGGGCAATTCATGTATGATGCAATGAGCGGGCGGCGTTTTCACCCTGCTGCACAATTCACATCATTGGTCAGCCGCGGTTTAATGCCGGAAGACGCTTCACTCGCCGCCGAAGCACCTCGATTCACAGATAACCCGTTTAAGCTCGGTGTTGCTTCAGGGGAACCGCATCCGGACGGATTTGTGTTATGGACGAGGCTGGCGCCTGATCCGCTTGCTGAAGATGGTTTAGGCGGGATGCCGAAACGGCATGTTCCAGTTCAGTGGGAGGTAGCTGAAGATGAACATTTTCGCAAAATCGTGAAGCGGGGAACGGCCGCTGCCCTACCTGAGCTGGCCCATTCGGTTCATGTTGAAGTACACGGTTTAAAACCGGGAAGATATTACTGGTACAGGTTTAAAGCAGGCCGGGAGATCAGCCGGACAGGCCGGACAAAAACCGCTCCTTCTCCATTTGCCGATCTCAGCGGAATGTCGTTCGCCCTCGCTTCATGTCAGGCTTGGTATCACGGATATTTTACCGCTTATCGGCATATGGCCGAAGACCACCCTGATGTTGTTTTTTTTCTTGGCGACTATATTTATGAATATCCCATCAATTCCAAAAACCTTTATCGGGATGTTAAGCTATCCAGCGCTCACAATGCCAAAACCGTCACATTGAGCCAATACCGGCTGCGGTATTCCCTGTTCAAAACAGACCCCGACCTTCAGTCGATTCATGCATTAGCGCCTTGGGTTGTAACCATGGATGACCATGAAGTCGAAAACAATTATGCCGGCGCACATTCACAATACAAGACTTCACCCGACGACTTTCTCCGTCAGCGCGCCGCCGCCTACCAAGCTTTCTATGAAAATATTCCGATCCGCAGCGCCTCGATTCCAAACGGCCCTGACATGCTGATGTATCGGCGTTTTCGCTATGGAAAACTGGCGGAATTTAATGTCCTTGACACCCGGCAGTACCGCAATGATTACCCGTCAAATGAGGATGAACGGCTCGACCCGTCCAGGTCCATACTTGGAAGCGCCCAAGAGCGCTGGCTTTTTCATCATTTGAGCAAGTCAGACGCGATATGGAACATGCTGGTGCAGCAAGTCGTGCTCGCGCAAATCGACCGCGACACCGGACCAGGGGTTGAATACAGCACAGACCAGTGGGACGGCTTTCCCGCTTGCCGCGACAGGCTTTTTTCCGCATATAAGGCGTACGGCATTAAAAACCCCGTCGTGCTGACGGGGGATATTCACAGACATGCGGCCGCAGATTTAAAAACCGATTTTAATGACATTCAATCGGAGACGATCGGGACCGAACTGATCACAACATCCATCTCATCTGATGCAGATGGGTCCGAAACCGACTCCTTGGCGCCGATTTGGCTCGGAAATCCACATGTCAAACTATACAATGCACAGCGGGGCTATGTTCGCTGCAAGATGACCCCTAAACATATTCAAGCCGATTTTCAGGTTCTTCCTTATATAACCCGCCCCGGCGCTCCAGTCTCGACATATGCCAGCTTTGTTATTGAAGCGGGCCGGCCGGGCCTTCAGCGGGTTTTATAATATCAGCTGCTTCATATCATATGAAGCAGTTTTTTTAGCTCTTTTGCATAGGTGCGGCTGACCGGAATCGTTGAACCGTCTTTCATCAGCAGATTATAAGTTGAATTGAACCATGGCCTTACTTCTTTTATATAATCCATGTTTGCCAAAAAGCTTCTGTGGATTCTGATAAATACAGACTGTGGAAGCTTTTGCTCAAGCATAACGAGTGTGTCATGGACGGTATAGGCCTGATCAAAGGTTTTGACGGTGACTTGTCCGTCTTTTAAACCCGCATATACGATTTCATTTGGATCGAGAATCACGATCGACTCATCAATGCCGAGAGCCAGTCTTTCGTGACCGGAAAGCTGCCGCTCCTCTTTGTTATCCGGGTACATCCTTTTGTATTTTTTGATCGTTTGCCTGATCCGGTCTTCATCAAACGGTTTTGTCACATAATCAATGGCATCCACTTCAAATGCCTGCAGCGCATATTCATCATAGGCGGTAGCAAAAACAACGGCCGGGGGCGCGGACATGTTTTTCAGACGTTTAGCAATGTCAAATCCGTTTTCTCCTGATAAGTCAATGTCTAAAAAAAGAAGATCCGGCTTTTGATCGGCCATTTTGTCAAATGCCTCTTCAATATGTTCAGCCTCGTCTACAGCATCCACTTCCTGTGTCCGTTCCAATAAATATTTCAATTCATCCCGTGCAAACATTTCATCATCAACGATTAAAACCTTGAGCATCCCCATTCCCCTCTCTTCCAGTTTGAAAAGGAATCTTGATAGAAACCTCTGTCCCTTTGCCAGGTTCACTTTTCATATCTAAGGAAGCCTGTCGGCCGAATAAACCCGTCAGCCGCTGGTTCAGATTGTAAAGTCCCGTCCCATTCCCTTCCTTGGAGGAAAACTGCGCCTTTCCCAATTGTTCCAGCATGTCGGGATTGATCCCCCTGCCATTGTCGCTCACTTTCATTAAAACGCCGTCACGTTCTGAACAGACGTATACTTTTACCGTGCACACCTTCTGTTTTTTCGGAAAAGCATGGCGCAGCGCATTTTCAACGAGCAGCTGCAAAATGAACGGCGGGATCTCAAGGCATTCAAGCCCATCCTCGATATGAAATTCTATTGTGTATTTTCCCGGAAAACGAGCCTGCTCCAATGATAAATACGCTTCAAGATGATTCAGTTCTTTTGAAAGCGGGATCAGCAATTGTCTCGCCCCTTGCAAATTTGAACGAAAATAGACACTGAGCTGCAGCAACAGTTTCCGGGTTTTTTCAGCGTCTGTCCGGCATAGTGCGGAAATGGTATGAATGGCGTTAAATAAAAAGTGCGGATTCACCTGCGCCTGCAGCGCTTTAATCTCAGCATCTTTCAAAAGCTTGCTTTGCAGCTCTGCTTCCCCAAGCTCAAGCTGGGTTGAAAAAAGCATCGCCAGACCTTCGGCAAGCTCTTCTGCTACCTGGTTTAATCCCGCAGGACTTTTAAAATAAAGTTTCAGAGTACCGATCGTCTGCTGATTGGATATGAGCGGCAGGACAATTGCGGCCTGCAGCGGACAGGCGTGATGGGTGCACTCTATTTCATCCCGTGACTTCACTTTCATGACTTTCCCTGTTTTGATGACTTTTTTGGATAATCCGGTAATCAGGCTTCTGGAAGGAATATGATGGTCGGCTCCTTCACCGACGTGTGCGAGAATATTTTCCCTGTCTGTAATAGATACGGCATCGGTTCCTGTCATCTCGTGAATAATCCGGGCCGCGCTTTTGCAGGATGCTTCGTTCAGCCCCTGGCGAAAAAAGGGGAGCGTCTGATCGGCAATCGAAAACACCCGGTGGGTCTGCACGGCTTTTGCCTGCTCTTCTTTCCGGATAATAGATTGAATGATCGACAGAAAAATAAAACTGCCCGTCCCATTGACAATCATCATCGGGACGCCGATCATCTGCACAAGCGCAAACGCATCGGCCTGGGGTTTGGCCAAAACCAGAATCATAAACATTTGCAGAGCTTCCATGCTGACGCCTGCCAGAGCGGCAACCCGCGGGGTCACCATTTGATGCCGTTTTCGAAAAAAGTGCCCGATGCAGCCTGAAGCCACACCCGCTAAAAGTGAAGAAACCGCACAGCTTAAAGCCGTGCTTCCCCCTAAAGAAAAGCGGTGAACTCCCGCAAGGAGCCCGACCCCCGCACCAACGAACGGCCCCCCGATCAGGCCGCCGATTTCCACGCCGAGAATTCGCGTATTGGCAATCGAACTTGACGGATCAATCGTAAAAACCCAATCATTGTACAAAATCTCATCACCGCGAATGATGATCCCTGTATAATTACTGATCATGCTGAAAAGAGAAAAGATACAGATGAGAACAGTCTTTCCCTTATATCCTTGAGGATGCTGGAGATGCTGGCGGAATACCTTCATATGGGCAAGGATAAAACCCAAAATAACGATGATCCCCACTCTCTCCAGCATCATGATCATGAGATGAATCATGTATGTCCCCTTGCTTTCTAAAAGAAGAATATGGTCTCATTCTATCATAAGTCCAAACTTTGATACTTTGACACTGCATTACATCACATTCTTAAAATCATTGCTTTATCATCCTATTTATCTATTGTAAAATAAATGAGAGAATTCTATAAACTAAAGGCAGAGGAGAAGATCATGAAAGCCGTATTTTTTGATTTAGATGATACATTGCTCTGGGATGAAAAAAGCGTCAGTACAGCATTTTCCGAAACATGTCATAAAGCCGAAAAAAAATACGGGATCAATGCGGCTGAATTTGAAACAGCCGTCCGCCAGGCGGCGCGCGATCTTTACACGTCTTATGAAACATATCCATACACTGTGATGATCGGCATCAATCCGTTTGAAGGTCTGTGGTCCAACTTTAGCGAACCGATCAGCGAAGGATTTCAAAAGCTGAATAACATTGTCCCTGAATACAGGAAAAATGCGTGGACAAACGGATTGAAAGCATTTGGAATCGATGATCCCGCCTTCGGAGAAGAGCTTGGCGAATTCTTCGCAGCAGTGCGCCGGAAAAGCCCTTTTGTCTACGAAGAAACGTTTGCTGTTTTGGAACAATTGAAAGGAAAGGTCGAGCTTCTTTTGCTGACAAACGGCGATCCGAGTCTGCAAAAAGAAAAATTGGCCGGCGTTCCCGAGCTTGCCCCTTATTTCAGCGAAATTGTCATCTCCGGAGACTTTGGCAAAGGAAAGCCTGATCCAAGCATCTTTGAACACTGCCTCGGCCTCCTGGGGATTACAAAAGATGACACCTTGATGGTCGGGGATAATTTGAACACCGATATTCTCGGCGCTTCAAGAGCAGGAATTAAAACCGTCTGGGTCAACCGCAAAGGCAAAGATAATGAGGCTGATGTTAAACCTGACTACGAAATCCGCCATTTAAACGAACTGTTTGACATTCTCGCCGAAAAAGGCTAATCAAGCTAAACGAAAAAAGCATGGCTCCCTATGGGCCATGCTTTTTCTAATGTCTACTTTTTCGCTTCAGCGACTGCTTTTTTCACGAAATCTTGAAGTGGGACCGTTTCTGATTTTTGTTCTCCGTATTTGCGGACGTTGACCGCTTCATTTTCGGCTTCCTGGTCGCCCACGACAAGCATGTACGGAATCTTTTGCATTTGTGCTTCACGGATCTTATAGCCGATTTTTTCATCGCGGCTGTCGACTTCAACGCGCAGACCTTCGCGCTGCAGGCGTTCCTGCACTTGTTTTGCATAGTCAAGATGTACGGACGGCGACACAGGGATGACTTGGAACTGCACCGGCGCAAGCCATGTCGGCAGCGCACCTTTATGCTCTTCAATTAAGAAAGCAACAAAGCGTTCCATTGTTGATACGACGCCTCTGTGAATCACGACCGGACGGTGGGGTTTTCCGTCTTCTCCGACATATGTCAGATCGAATTTTTCAGGAAGCAGGAAGTCCAGCTGTACAGTTGACAGTGTTTCTTCTTTGCCGATTGCTGTTTTGACCTGAACGTCAAGCTTCGGTCCGTAGAACGCCGCTTCTCCTTCTGCTTCGTAGTAGTCATGTCCAATCTCGTCCATCGCTTCTTTCAGCATCGATTGCGCTTTATTCCACATCTCGTCATCATCATAGTATTTCTCTGTATCTTCCGGATCACGGTAAGACAAGCGGAATGTATACTGTTCAAGCCCGAAATCTTCATAGACTTCCTGAATCAAGCGGACAGTGCGGATGAATTCGTCTTTGATTTGATCAGGGCGGACGAAAATGTGAGCGTCATTCAATGTCATCCCGCGGACGCGCTGAAGACCTGAAAGAGCGCCTGACATTTCATAGCGGTGCATCGTTCCGAGCTCTGCGATCCGGATCGGCAGCTCGCGGTAGCTGTGGATATCATTTTTATAGATCATCATGTGATGCGGACAGTTCATCGGGCGAAGCGTCAAAGTTTCATTGTCCATTTCAATCGGCGGGAACATTGTGTCTTGATAATGATCCCAGTGGCCTGACGTTTCATAAAGCTCTTTGCTGCCAAGGACTGGTGTATAGACGTGCTCATAGCCGAGAGCGAGCTCTTTATCAACGATATAGCGTTCGATGACGCGTCTGATTGTCGCACCCTTCGGCAGCCAGAGCGGCAGGCCTTGACCAACCTTTTGCGAAATCGCAAACAACTTCAATTCTTTTCCAAGTTTTCTATGGTCGCGTTCTTTTGCTTCTTCAAGCAGACGCAGATGCTCTTCAAGCTCTGCTTTTTTAAAGAAAGCTGTACCGTAAATGCGCTGAAGCATCTTGTTGTTGCTGTCGCCGCGCCAATATGCACCGGCAAGGCTCAGCAGTTTCAATTCTTTAATTTTTCCTGTTGATGGAACGTGGACGCCGCGGCACAGATCGAAAAATTCGCCTTGTTCATAGATTGATACCGTTTCACCTTCCGGAATCGCATCAAGCAGTTCCAGTTTCAAGTCATCGCCGATTTCGGCAAACCGCGCTTTCGCTTCGTCACGGCTGACTTCTTTTCTGACGATCGGCAGATTTTCTCCGATGATTTTTTTCATTTCTTTTTCGATCTTCGGAAGGTCTTCCGGAGTAAGCGCTTCTTCCATATCCACATCATAGTAGAAGCCGTTTTCAATAACCGGACCGACGCCGAATTTTACGTTTTTATAAAGCCGTTTGATCGCCTGCGCCATTAAGTGCGCCGTACTGTGGCGCATGATTTCAAGCGCTTCGTCACCGCCTTCTGTAATGATTTCGATGGCGCCGTCCTCAAGGATCGGTGCGCGCAGATCGATTGGTTTGCTGTTTAATTTTCCGGCAATCGCTTTTTTCTTCAGGCCGGGACTGATTGATGCCGCGATATCTTCTGTTGTCGTCGCTTTTGGAAACTCCTTAACCGCTCCGTCAGGAAATTTGATTTTTACCATATCTGACATCCTAGTCACTCCTTTTTTTTTACAAAATAAAAAATCCCCGTCCCCCTAAGAAAGGGACGAGGATTGATAAACGGAATTCGTGGTTCCACCCTTTTTCCCGAAAAACGCAAAAAATCCTTGAGCGTTTTCGGCTTTCGGTTCTGTAACGGGAAGTCCCGTCAGTCATTACTTGACAAATTGTCGTTTACAACTGATGTTCAAAGGCGGTAAAAAAATGATCCTTGGTTAAGAGACTTGCAGCCTTGGTCTCCCTCTCTGTCAAACCGGTGTTCATCTTCTCATGTCCTTATCCATACATGGAATCTTAAGTTTATATCGTATTATAAATCGTTTCCCATCTAAAATCAAGAATGCTCTTCTAAAATGTTTTCCTGCGGATGAAAGGAATCAAGTGAAAAAATCCGCACCCGCTCCTGGAAAATATTTTGAATCGTCTGTACCATCGCATGCTCCCGGTTCCCTGTATAAAGGTCGATTTTCCTCGGCGCTATCGATACGAGAGGTGCCAGCAGGCGGGAATCAATATACATCGGGTGTTCTCTGACGAATCGCCTGTCTATGTATTTTTTTTGTTCCCGTTCTGAAATATACTTTAATTCCCACAAGACAAAATAATCGTCATGAACAATGTGAACATGGTCAAGCATCGGCTCCTTCGACATCACATAGTCTCTCAGCGATTGGATAAATGTCTGGTATTCCTGTTCCATTTTATATTCATCGATTGCGGCCTCGACATACCCTCTCAGGCGTTTATAATACTTGCCGAGCCGGAACGTCATAAAGGAACGAATCGAAAAGGCATTTTCTTCAAGACAGATCGTTTTGAGCTCCTGCATGATGTAATATTCTCGAGGGGTATCGTCCTGATTGAGCGGTAGCCCTTCCAGTTCGCCCTCCATTATGCTGTGGGCCAATTGAAGAATTTGCTGCTGTTCATCCCGATCCAAAAAGTAATAATCACCTTCAATAACCGAAAGCATATATTCATCTTCTTTGCATTCTGTAAAAAATCTCGTCAGAATGGGCAGAATGTAGGTTTGGATACTGACAGAGGAATGGGTCTTTTCAATTCCGATCTTCCCTGCCGTTTCATGAATCTTGATATGCCGGTTTAAATCCGCATTTCGAAGCAGATGTAAAAACGCGGCTGTATCATAATCATCTTCAAATGTAATTTCAAGCATGTTTGTCCCCCCTAACAACATCTGATACATGTATATGGGGGAGACAAATAAAATAGACTTAAAAAAAAGGATAAGCCATTAATCAAACAGCTCCTGCACCTTTTTTCTGAACAAAAGCGGAACGGTGATGAAGAGGAGATAGATCATGACGATGATCGTAATCGCGATGATGTCTCCGGACAGCAGGCTTGATCCGAGCGCATTTAAAATAATGGTGCCCGGAATAATGCCCGCGGCCGTGGCCGCCAAAAAGGACAGGGGCTTGACCTTTGAGACGCCCGCCGCATAGCTGACCGCATCAAAATGAATCGGTGCAAGCCTCAGCAGCAGAATACAGAAAAAACCGTTTTTTTGCAAAAGCATCCGAAAAGCTTCAAGCTTCAGAGGCGTTTTTGTGAAGCTGCCGCCAAGCCTGTAGGCAAGAGCAAATGATAAAAACGCCCCTCCGGCGGCCCCTATAAAAGAATACAAAGATCCAAACAGCGGACCGAATGCAAGGCCTCCGCTCACGGCGAACACCGAAGCGGGGAGCAGCAAAAACGGCCTGATCATTAATAATCCGATATAAATCAGCGGGGCAAAAATGCCGAAGGATAAGGCCCCTTCCCTGATATGACGGGGATTGAGGTTCAGATACTTTGCATTAAACCATAATCCGGCGGCCGCAAGCACAGCAATCACCGCCCATTTGCCAAAGGCTTTTTTCCGCATGTTCTTTCATCTCCCTGATCTATCCTTGCGCGTTATTGCCGCCGGTTTTTCCCATCAAGCCTGACAGGTGTTGCAAGGTAGAGAACCCTTTCCATCAGCCTTGCCGCCTTTACCTCTTCTTTTTCTCCCCTTTGGGAGTATGTGAAATGATGTTTCAGCTCTTTCGGATCAAAATTTGAAGAGAAGAACGTCGGCAGCTGCTGGGACATCCTGTGCTGAAGGATCGTGCCGAGCACTTCATCCCTGACCCAGCTGGACATGGACTCCGCTCCGATATCATCAAGCATAAGGATCGGTGTCGTCTTGACCATATCAAGCTTTCCTTCCAATGACTGGTCGTGTATGGCATTTTTCAGCTCCCTGACAAACTCGGGGACATAGACAAGGATGGACGGATGATCCTTCGCGGCAAGCTCATTGGCAATGGCGGCCAGCATAAAGGTTTTTCCGACGCCGAATTTTCCGTGTACATAAATCCCTTTGCCTTTGCCCGTCTCATTATAGTGATGGAAGAATTCAGTCACAAGCTGAATCACCTTCAGTCTGCTCGGGTCATCACCGTCAATATCTGCAAACGTAGCCTCCAAAAGATCCTTTTGAATATAGATGCTTTTAATTAATGAACGCTGCCTTTCCAATTCATCAGCCTTGCGTTTTTCCGGGCAGGTGTCATATTGGACATCAATCGTTTTCCCGTTCAGCACCAGCTTTGGGTGATAGCCCTGAATCAGGTTTTTGCATTCTTTGAGACTTGGGCAGCTGCTGCAGGCTTTGCTTTGCTGTGTATACTCATAAAGCTTGTTTAAGCTTCTCTCGATCATTCCTTCATCCACTTCAGACTGATGGTTTTTTAAAAATGCCTGAATATCCTTGTCAGAAAGAACTTTTTCTTTCATATCTTGAAGGCGTTTTTTAAAATCAGGTCTAGTCGTTACGCCTTGTAAAGCCCGTTTAATCGGCTCCATAATCTTGTTCACCTCACTTAAAGGGCGGAATGGTTTTTCAGTTTTTTCATTTCTTCAAGCAGCATCTGTTTCTGCTGATCAAAGTCCTCATTGTTTGGTGCAGCCTGCTGTTTTTGGTCAGGCTGACTGTCGGATGCTTCGCTTTCCTGAAGCCAATCAGGCAGCTTTTCCTCCCTGATGACTTTATTGCTTCGCGAGGTCTGCTTTTTCTTTCCTTCTGCCCACTCCAGGTACTGGCGGTTTTCTTCTTTTGCGAGCTGCATGGCTTCCCTGACCGTCTGCACTTTTTTTCTGGCCCAGTGGGAAGCGATTTTTTGGATGTAGTTTTTTGAAAGCTTCATATCGGTTTTCAACATGACATAATAGATCAGAACATTGATGACACCCGGCTCTAATTTTTGGTCAAGCATGATTTCTTCTATGATTTTCAAATCGGCTTTTGGAGGCTCGGCTCCTCCCGCGATATCCTGCAGCAGCTTCCTTGGCGATACCTGTTCAAGCTGAGCAATTAAGGTGTCTTCCTTTGAGCTCTTCGGGGACTGTTCACTTGTATGTTCACGAAGCTTGAGCGGCTGCACTTTATCCACGAGCTCCGGAAGCAAACCGTTTCTCTCGATTTGATACCAGTCGCTCGCCGCTTTTCTGAGCGCTTCTGTTGTGATTGTATCATGTTCGTTCACTGCGGACATGACAACGCTTTGCATTTGCAGCGGCTCGATCCCGTAAAGGAAGGCCAGCTTTTTGATCGTTTCCTTCACTTGATCTGTCAGCGCCTTTCTCGGTATGAGCGTTTCAGATAAACCGGCCATAAACAATTGAAAGTCAAAAGCATTGTCTGTTATAGAAATCGGTTTGCTTTTTCCCTCTTTCATAAATTCCTGATCGTCACTAAGCTCCATCGCATCGGCCATATCCTCGGACATCTTCCATTCGCTCGGCTGGACGGATGAAAAAACCTCGTTGAACGAACGGGTCATATCACGGGCTTCTTCCGGAATAGAAGGATGGGCGAAATATTCTTTCAGCTGCTGAAACCTTGCTTTTCCGACGCGGTTGTATAAGAACACATTCAGCATTCCGTCTTGAAAAAACTCGTCCGGCCTAAGCGGCGGGATCAGTTCATATATAAATAAACGCTCATGCTCCGTTTCTTTCATATAGGTTTTTAACAGTCCGATCCCCTCAAGCTTTTCCTTTTCGGCGTGAATCGTTTTCAGATTGATCTGCATCGTCCCCATCAGCTGTCTGTGGGTCGAGCTTTTTCTTCCCCAAACTCTGTTTTGTTCCAGCTCCCCCCACAGCGTGAAAAACAAGCCGAGCGAAAAAGAGCCGATTAAAGGCTGATACAATAGCGTGATAATTTGCCTGTCCAGATCCTGCAGCAATCCGTGGCTTTTAACGATGTAAGGATCAACGGGAAGCAAATCTTTCCAATAATTACTCATATCTTTTGTCAACCTTCCACTTTGTTTCTTGTCCTCATTTTACACCTTTTTCAGGTTTTCATGTCGTTTTTGTCATGAGAAAAGAGCTGGATATATTGACAGCTCTTTACCGTTCTTTCTTTATTAAGTCTTTCAGCTCATCGATAAAAACATTGATATCTTTAAATTGACGGTATACTGAAGCAAAGCGGACATATGCGACTTCATCGATTTTCGCTAAACGATCCATCACCATTTCCCCGATATTCTCGCTTTTGACTTCAGAGACGCCTTGATTTCTGAGCTCTTTTTCAATTTCAAAACAAATATCTTCAAGCTGCTTTAAAGCGACAGGCCGCTTTTCACAGGCTTTAATCAAGCCGCGGAGCATTTTCTCCCGGCTGAATTCCTCGCGAATCCCTTCTTTTTTCACGACGATCAGCGGAATTTCTTCCACTTTTTCAAATGTAGTAAACCGATAATTGCACGATTCGCACTCGCGTCTTCTACGAATGGATCTGCCTTCGTCAACCGGACGGGAGTCCAAAACCCTCGTCCCATTATGCTGACATGCTGGACATTTCATTTTTTCAGCTCCCTATTCAGTTGTTTGGTTTTACAGCCTTAGCAAGCTTTCGGTCCAATTCCCGATAAACCGTTGAGACCATGCTGCGGCTGTAGCCAAAATCAGTCGGTAAAAATGTTTCCGTCGATACATTAAAATCTACGGCTGTATCAAAAGGGCCAATCGAAACGACTGTCGCCACCAGAAAAGCCTTTCTCGTTTTTTTGATTTCAGCGCTTATTTCTCCTCTTTCTTCTGACACCGATATCACGGTGCATCCGTCAAACCCTTCCAGCACTTCCAAGACAGCTTCCAGCGCTTGTTTGGCTGTCGCTTTATAATAGCGGCTTTTCAGCTCGTCCAAAGGATGGCGGTCAGACGTTTCGGCATGCGTTGAAAAAAACCCCTGAATTTTTTGGAAAATACTCATATATCCCTTATCCCCTTTGCCTTTCTTCTCTATATTTTATTAAAAAAACTCTTCATTTCCAAGGGAAAACAAATCAGGGAAGAAAATGACGGAAGGTGCGTTCTGGAGGATTGTCATAAAAGGAAAGAAAAAGGAGCGGATTTTAAAAAGCGGTGACCGCTTTTTTATCCAGCTCCTCCATCGGCATTAAAGTGCCTGCGCTTTGGCTTTTGCCTGTTTAATTTGAACAGGTCCCATGCCTCTTGGTATTTCAATGTTCTCTCTTGTTTCCGCTCTTAATTCTTCTGCGATATAATCCGCAGCTACGTTCGGATCTAAATCTCCGCAAGTATAAACATCAATGCTGGCATATCCGTGTTCAGGAAAACTGTGGATGGTCAGGTGAGATTCAGAAATGATCACGACCCCGCTTACGCCTTGTGGCGCAAACTTATGAAAGGCTACCTCACGTACCTCAGCACCTGACTTTAGTGCCGCATTTACAAACGTTTTTTCAATAAAATCCATGTCATTCAGCTTATCAAAATCGCATCCCCACAGTTCGGAGATAACGTGACGCCCCATTGTTTCCATAGCATGGACCCCCCTTAACAAGAATTAGAAAAGTGAATTTCCAAGCAACTGAACCGGTCATTTACCACGGGGGAAAGTTAGTCCGGAGAGGTCCTAACCCTTTAAGTAATGCCGAAGCGCTCACGCACTAGAAGTTCACGAAAAATAGTATACTTTGTTTGAATATTTTTTGCAAGGCGGTTTTATTAAATCATGGTTAAGGGGTATTTATTTTTTATCCGTCCATGCTTTTATTTTATACAGCTGATGGATGTTTCATTCTTGAAGCGACATATCTGATTAAATCAACAACCCTGCAGGAGTATCCCCATTCATTGTCATACCATGCAAGCACTTTCATTTTTCTGTTTTCAAGCACCATCGTTGAAAGGCTGTCAATGACGGCTGAATATGGATTTGTGTTAAAGTCTGATGACACGAGCGGTTCGTCGCATACGTCGATGATTCCTGACATGGACCCTGCAGCTGCCATGCGGAACGCTTCATTTATTTCTTCAGCAGATACATCACTTTTTAAATCTGCGACAAGGTCAACGAGTGAAACATTTGAAACAGGCACCCGCAAAGCCAATCCATGCATTCTTCCTTTTAAATGCGGCATGACCAGAGACAGCGCTTTCGCTGCGCCAGTTGTCGTCGGAATGATCGAAGATCCGCAGGCACGGGCTCTTCTCAGGTCTTTGTGCGGATTGTCAATGTTTTTTTGATCGTTGGTAAACGCGTGGACGGTCGTGACAAGGCCATTTTCGATTCCAAATGCATCATCAAGCACTTTTGCGACGGGTGCAAGACAATTTGTCGTACACGATGCATTCGAAATAATCGTATGGCGTTCAGCATCGAACTCGCGCTCATTTACGCCCATCACGATCGTAATATCTTCATTTTTACCCGGAGCCGTTAAAATGACCTTTTTCGCTCCAGCTTCGATATGCGCTTCCGCTTTTTCCTTCGAATTAAACTTGCCTGTCGCTTCGACCACAATGTCTATTTCATTATCTGCCCACGGCAGAAGCCTTGGATCTCTTTGATTGGTCAGCATGACCTTTTGACCGTTTACTAAAAGATGGTCTTCCTCTGCTTTGACATCAAGCTGATAGCGTCCGTGATTTGTGTCATACTTTATTAAATGAGCCAGCGTTTCTGCCGGATAGCTCGCATTGATCACTGCAATGTCAATCTGTTCATCAAGCATCGCTTTTCTAAACACCATTCTGCCGATGCGGCCGAATCCGTTTATCGCTACTTTCACTTTCATCAAACATACACCCCTTATTTTTTATGTCATTCCACATCATGTTTTATTCAAAATAAGTATAACACATTATTTTGAATTAGCCATACCATTTGTTCCTTTTACATCAAATTTACGCATTTTTGTGAAAAAGTGAACAAATGACTAAGAAAAATCATTCTTAAAGCATATATTTCAAATACATCTTAAGTGCTACAATTTGCAACAGCGCTAATTTTTCACACAACAGAAGGCAGTGTCTTCAAGGAAGGACAAACATGAATCTAAACAAAAATGCATGGTTTATCATTTCTTTTTTATTTGCGGCAAGCATTTATTTTGTATTCGACACCACATACGCCTCTGCTGCAGACGAACATTATCCGAAGCAGAGAATCCGGCTGGAAAGTTCATCAGGCTTAAACATCACCCCTCTCGGTGATCAGGACAACGCCCCGCTTACAACAAAACAGACGAGCGGAGAAAAAGAGGAGAGATGGCGGCTTGATACTTCAGACGGAAAACAGTTCAAAATCAGAAATATGAAAAACGGCAAAATTATCATTCCGGCTCATTACGCGCTCTCAGACAATAATCCCGCTGTGGTCTACTATGACAACTCACGGAAGGAAGAATTGTGGAACATCATCGGAGCAGACAAAGATGGGAATGGAGATTTTATCACTTATAAAATCGTCAGTGCGCTAAACAACAATCTGGCGCTGACATTAGACGGAAGCGGAGTGAAGCTCGCCAAATATACCAGCAGCTCTCTCCAAAAGTGGAAGCTGCCAAGCGACGGGCTCGAAGGTTTCGGCGGATATGCAAAGGAAACGAGCGGCAGGCAAAAAACAGGCACAACCGGCGGCCTGCTTGGAAATGTCGTCTATGTCAACAATCTGGCGGAGCTGAAGGCAAATATCGAAGATACAACACCGCGAACGGTTGTGGTTTCCAACAATATCAGTACTTCGGCAAAAACGGTCTTGACAGTGGGCGCGAATAAAACGATTGTCGGCTCGTTTGAAAAACATAAGCTGAACAACATTTACTTCAAAACAAACGCGAGTTCAGGCAATATCATTTTTAAAAACCTGACGATCGCCCATGATCAATCCATTCGTGAAAACAACGACATCCCTGTATATATTACCGATTCGAGAAACTACTGGATTGACCATGTCACATTTCAGGGACACAGCTATTCAGAAAACGGCCCAGATGTCGACAAGCTCTTATACGTCGGCGCCAAAGCCGATTATGTTACACTGTCCCACAGCAAATTCACAGATCACAAATACGGCCTGATTCTCGGCTGGCCTGAAGATGATCAGCAGTACCACAATATATATGACGGTTATCCGCGGATGACGATCAGCCATAATTATTTCGACAATCTCTATGTCAGGGCTCCCGGGCTGATGCGGTACGGCTATTTTCATGTGAAAAACAATTATATCAACAACTTCCACCTTGGCTTTACGATTACGACGAAGGCGAAAATTTATTCGGAAGCCAATTACTTCGGCGCAGGCAGCGAGAAAGGCGGCATATTGGATGATTACGGAGACGGCCTGTTTAAAGATGTCGGATCATACCCGGCCATAAAGGGGCAGAAATCAGCGGAGACCAGCTGGAATCCTTCATCTAATTACAGCTATCGGGCGATGAAAGCAGGAAACGCAAAAGCTTTCGCCGAACGGTATGCGGGAGCCCAACGTTCGGCGCTGTATTATGCAAACTTCAGTCATTTTAAAAATAATTAAATAAAAAAAGTGAGCGCGTTCACGCCTCACTTTTCAAGGTTTGACCATGTGTCAAGCAGCTGATGAAGCTGCTTTTCTGTATCCTTCAGGCTGCCGCTGTTGTCGATGACGGCGTCAGCCTTTTTCTTTTTTTCGTCAAGGGAGAACTGGGCATGAATTCGGTTCAGCGCCTCATCTTCATTGAGTTGGTTTCTTTTCATCAGCCGCTTGAGCTGAAGCTCTTTCGGCACCCAGACGACGATCACTTTGTCTGTCAAATGTTCAAGCCCGCTTTCATACAAAAGCGGAATATCAAGGATCACAAACTGCTCTCCGGCCTGAATGGCTTCATCGCGTTGTATGATCATCGTTTTTCTCACTTCCGGATGGACGATCTCATTTAATTGCATTCTTTTTTGTTCGTTTGTAAATACAATCTCTCCGAGTATTTTCCGGTCGATATCACCCGTTTCAAGCAGTATGCCGTCTCCAAATGCCGACACAATGTCTCGGTATGCAGGCATCCCCTGTTCAACGGCTTCCTTTGCGATCACATCGGCATCAACTACAGTGATGCCGCACTGCTGAAACATATGTGCGATAGTGCTTTTTCCGCTGGCAATACCTCCGGTTAAACCGATGACCAATGTCAAAACTCACACCTCCTTCTTACAGTTTCCAAATTCCGATCATGATCAGCAATATACCGGGAAGAAAGGTCAGTTTATCCATCCAGTTCCATTTTGATAAAAACCGGCCTGCCTGAATGCCAAAAAACACAAATAAAGAGCTCATGACGGCTACCGTTATACTCATCGGAACAGGCGAAAAACCGAGTGCGGCTGCTCCGATCCCCGCGCCAAACGCGTCAATCGACAGGGCGAAACCGAGCAGGACAGCTTCCATGCCGGTAATAATGCCTGATTTATCAATATCAGCGCTTGTCGGCGTCCTTAAGATATGAATGACGATTCCGAGTGATTTCAGTTCAAGGTTAATCAGCGTCTTCTCTGAAAGGACAAGTTCCTGTTCTTTCTCCGGCCGGAAGAATTGATACAGCACCCAAACGCCGATCCCCATTAAAATAACGGCTCCGAGCCTCTCTGTTATCACAACCGGGAAAAATTTCGCCAAAAGAGACCCGATCATCATGGCAATCAGCATAACGACGCCTGAGCAAAATGCGATAATCAAAATCGCTTTAAAAGGAATTTTCAGCTTTCGCAATCCGTAAGTAAATCCGACTGAAAAACTGTCCAGGCTGACGGCAAATGCCAGCAGCAAGAATGACGCAAACATCATATCCGGTTCTTCCTTTCTGTTGATGCGGCTGTGTAAATTTTTAGCCTTAGGCAGCTTTTATAGGCTTCTTATATATATGAGAAAAGAAAACCATCTGTGTATTGTTCATCGAAAAAGAGCCAACACACCCTAAAAACCGCTGCGCAGACGGCTATAAAACTCAGCCTGAAACCAGATATGACTTGCCTTTACGGCCCGGATTTAGCCTTTATGTGATCATCATTTTTTTTGGCATTTTACACAGAAATGCGTACCTCTCCCTCCAACGACCGTTTTTTCAATAGCCATTCCGCATGTTTTACAAGGTTCATCTTTACGGCCGTAGACGAAGAGCTTGAGCTGGAACATGCCGATTTCCCCTTGTGAGTTGATATAAGACCTGACTGTGCTTCCTCCTGCTTCAACCGCTTCTTTTAACGTTTTAACGATTTCTTCATGCAGCAGAGCCGTCTGTTTTTTCGTCAGCTTGTTTGAAACGGCTTCCGGGTGGATGCCGGCTCTGAACAGCGCCTCATCCACATATATATTTCCCAATCCGACGACTGTCCGCTGATCGAGTAGCGCGGTTTTAATCGAACGGTTTGTTTTTTGCAGACGCTCCCTTAAATACCCGATTGTAAACTCGTCGCTGAAAGGCTCCGGGCCGAGCTGCCTGAGAGGCAGCTCCGTCTGTTCCTCGCCCGGGTTAAACAAATGCATCGTGCCAAATTTTCTGACATCCCGATAGCGGAGCTCCGTTCCGTCTGTAAACCTGAAAATGACATGCACATGTTTATCAAGAGGCTCCCCGTTTTGGTGGAGACCGTACTTCCCTTCCATTCTCAAATGTGAAACCATGACACAGTGATCGAGATGAAACAATAAGAACTTTCCTCTTCTGTCTATCGACTGAATCGTCTGTCCGGCAAGAAGTCTTGCAAATGCCTCAGGTTCTGCCGGCCGTTTAATGATCTTTGTCCATCTAATGTCAACCGCATCGATTGTTTTCCCTTTTACAAGTCCGGCAAGAGTGCGCCGGACGGTTTCGACTTCTGGCAATTCCGGCACATCATCACTTCCTTTTCTTTATTTGGCGTCATACCAAGAATGTCCTGAAGAGCAGTCCACTTTAAGCGGAACATCGAGCTCTAATGCATTTTCCATCACTTCCGGAACCAGCTTTTCAAGCTCTTTGATTTCTTCTTCAGGCGCTTCAAAAATCAATTCATCATGCACTTGTAATAGCAGTTTGGCTTGGAGATCTTTTTCTTTCAGCTTTTCTGCCATTTGGATCATCGCTTTTTTAATAATATCTGCAGCGCTTCCCTGGATCGGGGTATTCATCGCCGTCCGCTCGGCAAAGCTGCGGAGATTGAAGTTCCGGCTCGTCAGTTCCGGAATATACCTTCTCCGGCTTAACAGTGTCGTGACATAGCCTTTCTGTTTTGCTTCCTGAATGGTTTCTTCCATGTATTCTTTGACTCCCTGGAAGCTGTTGAAATACCGTTCAATAAACGCAGCCGCTTCCTTTCTGGTAATCCCCAGATTTTGCGACAGACCGTAGTCGCTGATGCCGTAGACGATTCCGAAATTAACGGCTTTTGCCTGTCTTCTCATCGCCGGTGTGACTTCTTCTTCAGATACATGGAAAACATCCATCGCCGTTTTCGTATGAACGTCCATATCATTCGTAAAAGCTTCAATTAAATTTTTATCCTTTGATATATGGGCGAGAACCCTCAGTTCGATTTGCGAATAATCCGCTGCAAACATCAGCCAGCCTTTTTGCGATGGAACAAACGCCTGCCGGATTTTCCGGCCCTCTTCAAGCCTGATCGGTATATTTTGCAGGTTTGGATCGGTCGAGCTCAGCCTTCCCGTCTGTGTTAAAGCTTGGTTGAAGCGCGTATGCACCTTATGGCTGTCTTTGCGGATAACTTTTAAGAGCCCTTCGACATATGTGGACTGCAGCTTGCCGATTTGTCTGTAATGCAGGATGTCTTCGATGATGACATGTTTGTCGCGAAGCTTTTCCAAAACATCGGCTGATGTGGAAAAGCCTGTTTTCGTTTTTTTGATGACCGGCAGGCCGAGTTTTTCAAACAATATCACGCCAAGCTGCTTAGGTGAGTTGATGTTAAACGTCTCACCAGCAGACTCGTGAATTTTCTCTTCATACTCTTTCAGTTTTCCGGAAAGCTCGTCACCCATTTTTTTCAGCCTGTCCACATCGACTTGGACGCCGATGGATTCCATCTCACCAAGAATATGGGCGAGAGGCATTTCGAGATCTTCAAACAGCTCAAGCTGTTCGTTTTTTTCTAATTCATCAAGCAGCTTTTCGCGGAGCAGTGAAATTGCCTTTCCTTTTCTGCCCAAATGATCGGCAAGTTCTTTTTCAGCGGGAACAGCCTGTTTCGCACCTTTTCCATAGACCGCTTCATCAGAGGAGACGAGCTGCAGGTGATGTTCCTTCGCAACGCTTGCAACATCATCATACGAGTGTCCCGGATTGATGATGTAGGCCGCGAGGAGAACGTCAAATTCAGCCCCTTTCAGTTCAATGCCCTGCCAGCGCAAAGCAACAGCCGCACGCTTCGCATCAAACACCCATTTCTTTTTCGACTCATCCTCTGCCCATTCTTTAAAACGGTCGGAATGAACGGCCGTCTCCTGCGGAATGAAGAAGACGCCATTTTCATTGACGATCGAAAAACCGAGAATCGGAGCTTCGTGGTAATTGTCTCCAAGCTGTTCGACAACAACTGAAGCCGGTGATGCAAACAAGTCATCGGAAATGTCAGTTTTGATCGTTACCTCAATGTCCTCAAACTGTTCTGCTTCTGTTTCCTCCGGCTCTTCTCCAAGCCTTTCAAGCAATGAGTTAAAGCCGAGATCCTTAAACAGCTTCACAACCGCTTCCCTGTCAAAGCCTTCATACCCGAGGCCGTCAAGAGTGAGCTCAAGCGGAGCTTCCGTGATGATTGTCGCAAGCTCTTTGCTCATCAACGCTTGTTCTTGAAACTCTTCAAGCTTTTCTTTCAGCTTTTTCCCGCTCACCTCATCTATTGATGATAAAAGGGCTTCAACCGTATGGAACTGTTTTAAAAGCTTGATCGCCGTTTTTTCGCCGACGCCGGGAACGCCCGGAATATTGTCTGATGCATCTCCCATCAAGCCTTTCATATCGATGATTTGCCGAGGGGTGAGCCCATATTTTTCTTGAACGTGTTCAGGCGTATAATATTCAACATCTGTAATGCCTTTTTTCGTGATGGCAACCGTTGTTTCTTTCGTCGCAAGCTGTGTCAAATCTTTATCGCCGGAAAAGATTTTGACTTCAAAACCGTCTTTCTCGGCAGATTTGGCAAGTGTTCCGATAATATCGTCCGCCTCATAGTTTTCAAGCTGATACCTGGAGATCTTGTAAGCATCCAAGAGTTCCTGAATAAACGGCAGTTGCTCGGAAAGTTCTGGGGGCGTTTTTTGCCTGCCTCCTTTATATTCTTTAAAGGTTTTATGTCTGAACGTTGTTTTTCCCGCATCAAAAGCGACCAGCATATGGGTTGGCTTTTCTTCTTCAAGCATCTTCATCAAAATGGTTGTAAAACCGTATACCGCGTTTGTATGTATTCCTTTTTCATTGCTGAGAAGAGGCAGGGCGAAAAACGCACGGTAAGCAAGGCTGTTTCCGTCAACTAACACTAATTTTTTTCTTTCAGTCATCTTTATCCTCCTAAGAAGCCGATTCTTTCGCTTCCATTCAACTTCATGCTCATAGTGGCTTATTTTATTTTAGCAAAGTTCATTTTGAAAGGAAAATCAGAGTCCTTTCCATTAAAGGAAATAAAAAAAGGGACGCGTTTGATCTTCGCGTCCGTCCATATGGCTCCTTGGATGAAGGGGTTTCACTAATGATCCTATCAGCCAAGTTTTAAAGGTGTATATAGAAGTTGTAAAGCCTTTGTAAAGTTTGCTTATTCCGGCTCGTTTGAAGCGCGTTTTAAGCGGACCGTAAATACGGTGCCTTTTCCTTGCTCGCTTTCGACATCGATTTCTCCATGATGCGCTTCGACTAAATGCTTAACAATTGCAAGGCCGAGACCGGTCCCGCCCGAATTCCTGCTTCTGTCTTTATCAATCCTGTAAAAACGTTCAAAAATTCTCGGGATCTGCGAACGCTTGATACCGATACCCGTGTCCTCTATCTTGACTTGCACTTCATCTTCAAGCACTTCTGCAGAAATGGTCACACTGCCATTTTCCGGTGTATATGTGAGCGCATTGTTCACCAAATTTAAAAAAATCTGCTTTAATCTGTGCGGGTCTCCTGTAGCAGCCGCCTGGTCCTTCGGCTTCTTCAGCATCAGTGTGATGCCTTTTTCCTCTGCTTTATTCTTTAAAAGCATTTCGATTTCTGCAAGAATTTCGCCGATATCACAATCTTGAATATTTAAAGTGAAGTTTTGCTGCTCAATTTTCGAAAGGTCCAACAGATCCTGAATAAGGGTTTGCAGCCGGCCGCTTTCTTTTAAAATGATCGAGAGGAACTGCAGCAGGGTTTCCCGCTCATTCATGGCTCCGTCCATCAGCGTCTCTGTAAATCCTTTGATTGAAGTGATCGGTGTTTTCAGTTCATGGGAGACATTCGCGACAAAGTCCTTCCTCATTTCTTCAAGCTGCTTTCTTTCCGTCATATCGTGGAAGACGAGAACGATTCCTTTCCATTCATCATTGATTCCGATGATCGGAACGCCGTCGACCTCAAAATATCTCCTTTCAATTCTGATCGGCAGCTTGAACATCTTGCGGACCTTTGTTTCCGTCATAAATATTTCTTCAATGAGATTGACGATTTCCTCATGTTCAAGCACTTCATGATAGAAATGGTAAAGAAGCTGGTCAGCCTCGACATGAAACTGCTTCTGGTAGGCGCGGTTCACCAAATGGATGTAGCCTTTTCCATCGATGAGGATCAAGCCTGAGTCGATATTTTCGATCACGGTTTGCAGCCGGTCCCGCTGCATTTCCTGGGCTCTCGTCATGTCCTGCAAATTCTGGGCCAGCATATTGATAGACTGGCTCAGCATCGTTTCATCTTCATTAAATGTCCTGGCTTTATAGTTTCCTTTTGCCAGCTCAATTGCAACTTGTGTCGCAGACTCAATCGGATTCGTATATTGGGACGTGATTCTGGCTCCCAGCCCGGCTATGATCAAAAAAGCTGTTCCAAGGCTGACACCGAGGAGAATCCAGATCTTTTGGTTGATATCATGCAGCGGATCGAGAGGCGAGCTGATGAAGACATAGCCAAGCAGCTTCCCATCTTCTTTCAGCGGCTGGACATAGCGGAACAGAGACTCATCATCCGGTTTTATCCTGAAGCCTCCGCCTTCACCGTTTAAATCCGTTTCAAGGGCTTCTTTTATGACAGATTGATCTGCCGCACGGCCGCCAAAATGAAAAAGAACCTGACCTTTTGTATCAACCAGTGATACATCACTGTCCAGTTCACGGCTTGCTTTCTCTAAAAGCGCCTCTTGCTCCGCAGACTTCAGATTTCCGGTATCCGCCATTGAAGCAATCAAGGCGGCCTCTTTTTCAATGTGACTGCTTATTTTTGTGTTGTAGGAAGAATGGAACAAGTGAACAAGCAGAAAACCGAGTGAGGCAAAAACGAGAATCAAGAGCGTCAGCAGGGCAGCTAAAAGCCGGGTCCGGAATTTAATCATTCAGTTTCGGCTCCTCCATTTTGTAGCCTAGACCTCTAATCGTTTTAATATATTCTGGTTTTTTTGTATTTTTTTCGATTTTATCGCGAAGGTGGCTGATATGGACATCGACAATGCGCGTATCTCCGGCAAAGTCATAATTCCAGACAGCGTTCAGCAGAAGGTCTCTCGTCAGCACCCTTCCTTTATGCTTTCCAAGATACAATAGAAGCTCGAATTCCTTGGGCGTAAGTTCGAGACGTTCATTTTGAAAGTAGACCTCGTAATGTTCAGGCAGTATTTTAAGATCGCCGATGATCAATTCGCCTGTCTCTAATTCTTCCGGTTCATCCGAGTGAACAGGCAGAGTCTGCGTTCTTCTTAAAATGGCTTTGACCCTTGCCGTTACCTCTCTCGGACTGAACGGCTTTGTCATGTAGTCGTCTGCTCCCAGCTCAAGTCCGAGCACTTTATCAAATTCATCGTCTTTTGCGGTCAGCATTAAAATCGGATACATCAGCTTCTTCTGTCTGAGCTCCTTGCAAACTTCAATCCCGTCCATTTTTGGGAGCATCAGATCAAGCACGATCAGATCCGGCTTCTCTTCCACCGCCTTCAACAGGCCCGCCTCTCCGTCCATAGCCGTCACTACGTGGTAGCCCGACCGTTCAAGGTTATATTTAAGAAGCGTAACAATCGATTCCTCATCGTCTACAACTAATATCTTTTTGCTCATGACATGCCTCCAGCCTTCATATTTCCCCGACATCTCTATCTCTATTTTATCTGTAATTAACGTTTTCACTCTTATTTTAACGAAAGCCTTTCTGTTCGACAATTTGATTTTTCATAGTTTTAAAAATAAAATCTCTTTTTGGGCAAAACATCCGGCCGTTCAATGATAAAAGTTTGATGACAGGTTCAAAATCCTTTAAAAGATGAAAATGTCCGGGCAGATGATTATGATTAGGTATATGCTGACAGCCTATGTTTATGTCTTGATTTTCATTTTCTCGTTTATGTAAAAGCGCCTTTATCCAAAAAACAGGAAGACTTTATAAAAGCCTTCCTGCCTGTTTTCTTTATGAGAGAACTTTCATGACGTTTTTAACCGATTGAGCTGATTGATCAAGCTGACTTTTTTCAGTTTCAGTCAGGTCAAGTTCAATGATCTGCTCAAGACCGTTTCCGCCGATAATTGTCGGTACACCGAGATAAATCCCATTGTAGCCGTATTCACCTTCAAGGTAGGCAATGGTCGGCAGTACGCGGCGCTGGTCTTTCAAGATCGCCTCAACCATCTCGGTCAGGGAAGCGGCAGGCGCGTAATAGGCGCTTCCGTTTCCTAACAGGTTGACAATTTCTCCCCCGCCTTTTCTTGTTCTTTCGACAATTGCATCAATCCGGTCTTTTGGAAGAAGCGTTTCCAGCGGAATGCCGCCGGCATAAGAGTAGCGAACAAGCGGAACCATATCGTCTCCGTGTCCCCCCAGTACAAAACCTGTGATGTCTTTGACAGATAGGTTCAGCTCCTGAGCAACAAACGTTCTGAATCTCGCAGTATCCAAAACCCCCGACTGCCCGATGACCCGCTCTTTCGGAAAACCTGATTCCTTGTATACGGCGTAAGTCATCGCATCAACAGGGTTTGTTAAAACGACGATGATACAGTCAGGTGAATATTTGACAACTTCTTTTGTGACGCTCCTCATGATTTTTTCATTAGTAGCCACGAGGTCGTCCCGGCTCATCCCCGGCTTTCTTGCGATGCCCGCCGTGATCACGACAATATCAGAACCGGCTGTGTCTTCATAATTTGCCGTCCCTTTAATGTTTGCGTCAAATCCTTGAACAGGACTTGCTTCAAGCATATCGAGCGCTTTCCCTTTTGTAGGGTTTTCCAGCTGCGGAATGTCGACCAGCACGACATCAGCCAATTCTTTTTGAGCCGTTAAAAATGCGGTTGTTGCACCAGTAAAACCTGCTCCAATGACGGATACTTTATTTCGCTTCTTTCCCATTTTTTCTACCCCTTTATATTGTTTGATGTTTTTCTTGAAATCCTGTCGCTTAAGACATGTTTTTAATGAGTTCATCCCCGAACTCAGAGCATTTCACTTCTGTCGCGCCTTCCATCAAACGAGCAAAATCGTATGTCACGACTTTGGATGCGATTGTTTTTTCCATCGCTTTCAATACAAGGTCAGCAGCTTCGTTCCAGTTCAAGTGTTCAAGAAGCAGAACGCCGGAAAGGATAACCGAAGACGGGTTTACCTTGTCAAGGCCTGCATATTTAGGTGCTGTGCCATGAGTCGCTTCAAAGATGGCATGTCCTGTTTCATAGTTGATGTTTGCTCCCGGTGCGATGCCGATTCCCCCTACTTGGGCTGCAAGGGCATCTGAAATGTAGTCCCCGTTCAGGTTCATTGTCGCTACGACGTCAAACTCAGCCGGACGAGTCAGAATCTGCTGAAGGAAAATGTCGGCAATACTGTCTTTGACGATGATTTTACCAGCCGCTTCAGCTTCGCTTTGCGCTTTATTTGCCGCGTCTTTGCCGTCTTTTTCTACAATCCGGTCATATTCAGCCCATGTGAATACTTTATCGCCGAATTCTTTTTCAGCCACTTCATAGCCCCAGTTTTTGAAGGCTCCTTCAGTGTATTTCATGATGTTTCCTTTGTGAACAAGGGTCACAGATTTGCGGCCGTGCTCAATCGCATATTCGATCGCAGCTCTGACAAGTCTTGATGTGCCTTCCTCTGAAACCGGCTTGATGCCGATTCCCGATGTTTCAGGAAAACGGATTTTGTTGACGCCAAGCTCGTTTTTCAGGAAGGAAATCAGCTTTTCAACCTCTTCTGAGCCTTTGGCATACTCAATGCCCGCATAGATATCTTCCGTATTTTCGCGGAAGATGACCATGTCTGTATCTTCAGGGCGTTTAACCGGAGAAGGTACGCCGGTGAAATAGCGGACAGGGCGCAAGCATGTAAACAAATCCAGCTCTTGTCTGAGGGCTACGTTTAATGAACGGATTCCGCCGCCGACAGGAGTCGTTAAAGGACCTTTAATCGCAATGAGGTATTCGCGGATCGTGTCCAGCGTTTCTTCAGGAAGCCATTCTCCCGTTTTGTTGTATGCCTTTTCCCCGGCATAGACTTCTTTCCAAGTAATCTTCTTTTCGCCGTTATACGCTTTTTCTACAGCTGCCTCCAAAACCCTGGAAGCCGCTCTCCAAATATCAGGACCGGTTCCGTCCCCTTCAATAAACGGGATGATCGGATTATTTGGAACGTTTAATACTCCGCCAGAGACTGTAATTTTTTCACCTTGTGCCACAATAAAACCTCCCATAATATGTAATGCATATAGAAAAACATTTGTTTCCCCTTTGAAGGGAGACAAGCATGTTTTTTCATAGATTCATGATTTCATGTTTGAAATAAAGCCTGGAAGAGGCTGGCCAGACGATGCGCGGACAACCTCTTTAACAGTTGATCAGCTTCTTTCTTCAATCGGAATGAACGTCTGCATGTCAGGACCGATATAATCAGCCCGCGGACGGATCAGGCGGTTGTTTTCATACTGCTCAAGAATATGCGCCAGCCAGCCTGATACCCTGCTGATCGCAAAGATAGGGGTGAAAAGATCATGGTCAATCCCTAAGCTATGATAAACCGATGCAGAATAAAAGTCTACGTTTGGCGGGAGCTTTTTTTGAGATGTGACCATTTCCTCAGTCTGCTGGGATATCTCAAACCATTTGCTTTCACCGGTTAAATTCGTCAGCCGCCTGCTCATTTCCTTCAAATGTTTTGCGCGCGGATCTCCTTGCTGATATACGCGGTGACCGAATCCCATAATCTTTTCTTTCTTTTCGAGTTTGGCTTGAATATACGAATCTACGTTTTCCACTTCACCAATCTCTGAAAGCATTTTCATAACAGCTTCGTTTGCACCGCCGTGAAGCGGACCTTTCAAAGCGCCGATCGCTGCTGTTACACCTGAGTAAACGTCTGAAAGCGTGGCCACGCATACTCTGGCTGTGAAAGTAGATGCGTTCAATTCATGGTCAGCATGCAGAATCAAAGCTTTATCAAACGCTTCCACTTCTACCGGCGAAGGTTCTTTTCCATTCAGCATATAAAGAAAATTGGCGGCAAATCCGAGTTCCGGATTTGGATCGATAGGCTCCAGACCTTTGCGAATTCTGGAAAAAGCAGCGACAAGTGCAGGCATCTTCGCTTGGAGGCGCACCGCTTTTCTGTAGTTTGCTTCCGCATCCATTTGATCTGCTTCTTCATCGAACAGCCCCAGTAAAGAAACGGCTGTGCGAATCGCTGCCATCGGGTGGACTTTTCCATTTGAGTAGGATTTGAAATGATCAATTAATTCTTTGGGGATGCCGGCGTTTTCTGAAAACTGTTTTTTGAGCTCGGCAAGCTCTCCTCTGTTCGGCAGTTTTAAATGCCAAAGCAGATATACAACTTCTTCAAAGCTAGCTTTTTCTGTCAAATCATCGATGTTATACCCTACATATGTAAGAGTATCATCAATAATTGAACTTACTGATGATGTAGTGGCGACTACCCCTTCAAGGCCGCGTGTTGCTGTCATATCCATCTCTCCCTTGTTTAAAAATTTCCCCTTTTAAAATTAAACCAAAACCTAGGAGTAAAAACAACGCATGATGTATACATCTTCTTCTACCCAAAAAGAAAATGCTTACATTAAATCGTTTTTCAAATAAAACAATTGTGCGTCTCTTTATACCATTCAATACTCCGATAAGCTTAATAAAGATTAAGCATATTTATATTATAAACAATAATCAGACATTTGTTAAATGTTTAACTATAGTTTTTTTTTCTTATTTTTTAGCCGAGCTGACTTCTATTGACAGATTTTTAGTAGTTTTACCAGTGTTATTTATATTCAATTATGTTTTTTTAAAAAAATACGGCTCTGAAATTTTTTTATACACGAAACGTTTTGATCTGTTTTTTCTTATTAAAAAAAAGCCCCTTTTTTTCAAAAGGGGGCTTTTTCATAAAAAGGCTTGCCTAAGGCGTGAAATGCTGAACGGCCTGCATGACAAGATACGCGATGCCGGCGCCGATTAAAGGGCCAACCGCGACGCCTTTGAATAAAGCGACGGCTAAAATCGTTCCGAAAACAAGAGCGGTCGTAATATGCGGATCTTCAGCAAGCAATGTGATGCCGTTTTTGGCGATCAGCGCTACGAGGATGCCGGCCCCGAGGGCGATCCATGCATAATATGATTTCATCGCTTCGAGAAGCTGTTTAAAACCGATTTCCCCTGTTGCGATAGGCACTAAAACGGCAATTGTAATCACTGTCACGCCCCAGTTGATTCCCTTGGACTGTATGGAGGGAAACAGCTTTTGGTCAAGGCCCACCAGCTTGATGACCAAAAGCACGGAGACGGCAATGATTAAAGACTGGTTTTTCGCTATTAAAGCGATAGCCAGCAAAAGAAGCAAAAATAAATTAGCTTGAGTAAACATCTGTATTCATCTCCATTTTTTAATGACCTTTCTCATAATAACAGGACTCCTGAATAAAATGAAATGAGGACACGCTTTCTGACCAGGAGGATGTAGAAGTGAATCAATCCTATATCGCCATTGCACTGCGGGCAGGCTGTGTGCTGCTGCTGATCACGGCTGCAGGAGGGCTTGCCTACTACTCTTTTCCGTTAACCTATCCGTTTGTGATTGCACTTATACTCGCTGTTATCATCAACCCTTTTGTAGAATGGCTGGAAGAGCGGACGGATTTTCCGAGGGGTCTCAATGTCGGGATTGTTCTGAGTGGCTTTCTGGTCGCAGGAGCCGGCTTTTTGACATTGGTCGTCGCCGAAATCGTCTCTGGGACAGCCTATTTGGCTAAAATACTGCCTGCCCAGTTTAATAAAGCAGCCCTTTTTATCGAGTATTTTTTCACAAACAGGATCATGCCGCTTTATAATCGGCTTGCCGCTTTCTTCGATGGACTTGAAGCCGGCCAGCAGGAATCGATCATCACACAGGTCCAAAATTTAGGGAGTGAAATCGCTTCAAACACCGCTTTATTTCTGTCTAAAATTCTTGAAATGGTGCCGCTTTTTTTTGCATTTCTGCCAAATACGGCCGCCGTGCTGATTTTTTCGCTGCTGGCCACCTTTTTTATCAGCAAAGATCTTCACAAGTTAAAAGAGAGGGCGCAGACCGTTTTTCCTGATCGTCTGATCTCGGGCACGGCAGCGGTTTATGCTGAACTGAAAAAAGCATTAGCCGGCTTTTTGAAGGCCCAGCTTGCACTTGTTGCGATCACAATGGTGCTCGTGCTGATCGGGCTTTTGGTATTGAAGGTCAATCACGCGCTTGCGATCGCGTTTTTAATCGGAGTAGTCGATCTTCTTCCTTATCTGGGGGCGGGATCTGTATTTGTCCCTTGGATTGTATATTTAGTACTGGCCAAACAGCTGCCGCTGGCGATAGGCCTTGGCATTTTGTATATCATTGTTCTGCTTTTCAGACAGGTTGCCGAGCCGAAAATTTTAAGCCAATCCATCGGCCTCCATCCCTTGGGTACTTTAATCGCCCTTTTTGCCGGTTTTAAATTGTTTGGGTTTCTGGGGCTGATCATGGGCCCCGTTCTTCTGGTTGTCATTCAGGCTCTCTTTACAACGGGAATTTTAACAGAAATATGGCTTTTTATTAAAGGAGACCAAAAATAAACGACAAACCGCTTTACAGCAGGCTGCCGCCTCAGAAGTTTATTTGATGATTTTGACCCGCCTGCCTTCAGACATTTTCTTCAGCCTTCGGGATAAGAATGGTTTTAAACGATTGCGTGTGGCCGGAAAGAGAAGGAGCAAACCGATGATATCTGATAAAAACCCAGGCAGCAAAAGCAGCATGCCGCCGATGAAAATGCAGAGCCCGTCTAAGATGGCATCTCCTGGCATCTTTCCGTATTGAAGATCACGCTGGACTTTGTGGTAGACCTCAATCCCCTGTCTTTTGGCCAGAGCCGCACCAAGAAAGCCCGTCAATATGATCAGCAAAACCGTCGGCAGCACACCGATCCAGTTTGCAGACAATAAGAACAGGCCGATTTCACTTGCAGGAAAGATGACGAGAAATAGTAAAAAAAACTTCATTGTTTTCACCCCATGATTCTTTATTGAAGCGAACGGCCGCTCTTGTCATGCTTTTTTCAGCCTGTAAAAAAAGAAGGGAAATGGCTTCCCCTTCTTCGATAAACTAAGCGATTAAAGCACGCTTGCACGTCCTCTGTAAACGGCTCCTCTGGCAGAGTCGACCGTAATGTCTTCTCCTTCTGTCAAGATGGAAGACGCATTTTCCACACCGACAATGACAGGAATGCCGAGACTTAAGCCTACGACTGCCGCATGACTTGTTAAGCCGCCTTCTTCCGTAATCAGCGCAGCCGCTTTTTCAAGGGATGCGATCATGTCACGGTCAGTGCTTTTTGTCACCAAGATGGCGCCTTCTTTCATTTTTTCTTCCGCTTCTTTTGCATTTTGGGCAATGACCACTTCACCAAATGCAGATTTGCGTCCGATTCCTTGCCCTTTTGCAACGATATCACCGACGACATATACTTTCATCAAGTTCGTCGTACCTGCTTCACCGACAGCGCCAGCCGTAATCACAATTAAATCACCATGGTGAACGATGCCTGTATCCAATGACTTTTGCACGGCATTTTCAAGCATTTCATCTGTAGAGCTGTGATTTTGTCCGCTCGTCGCGAAAACGCCGAACACAAGAGACAGCTTTCTTGAAACAGAGTCGTTAACGGTAACGGCCACGATCGGCGCCTGCGGACGATATTTAGAGATCATTCTCGCTGTATGGCCGCTTTCTGTAGGTGTTACGATTGCCGACACTTCCAAGTTAATCGCGGTATGCGCAACGGACTGGCCGATCGCATCTGTAATCGACATGCCGACTTGTTTGCTTCTGGCGGAAAGAATTTTTTTATGGTTGAGCGCTTCTTCTGAACGGGATGCAATATTGTGCATCGTTTGTACCGCTTCGACAGGGTAATTCCCGGCTGCCGTTTCACCGGAAAGCATAATCGCGTCAGTGCCGTCAAAGATCGCATTCGCAACATCGCTTGCTTCAGCGCGTGTCGGACGCGGGTTGCGCTGCATGCTGTCAAGCATTTGTGTAGCCGTGATAACAGGCTTGCCAAGCGCATTGCATTTTTTAATTAATTCTTTTTGGACGAGCGGCACTTCTTCAGCAGGAATCTCAACACCCAAATCCCCGCGGGCAACCATCAAACCGTCTGATACTTCAAGAATGCGGTCGATATTATCGACGCCTTCCTGATTTTCAATTTTAGGAATGATTTGAATGTCAGTTGCATTGTGCTCTTCAAGTAATTCACGAATTTCAAGAACATCTGACGGACGGCGTACAAATGACGCAGCGATAAAATCAACGCCCTGTTCAATTCCGAAGACGATGTCCTTCGCGTCTTTTTCCGTAATTCCCGGAAGGTTCACGCTGACACCAGGGACATTCACGCCTTTTTTATTTTTTAATGTTCCGCTGTTCATCACCTTCGTCACGATTTCGCGCTTGTCCGCGTTTACTTCAGTGACTTCAAGCCCGATCAAACCGTCGTCAAGCAAGATGGTTGAACCTTTTGATACATCATGAATCAATCCGTCATATGTAACTGAGATTTTTTCAGTTGTTCCAATGACTTCATCCATTGAAACGATCAGCTGTGATCCGGATTCCAGTTCTATAGAACCGTTTTCCATTGTGTGTGTGCGGATTTCCGGTCCTTTTGTATCAAGCAGGATACCTATATCTTTTCCGAGCTTGCTGGCAGCTTCACGGATGTTTTGGATTCTTGCGCCGTGCTCTTCAAAATCTCCGTGGGAAAAGTTTAGACGCGCAACGTTCATGCCGGCTTCCATCAGCTGAGTCAGCTTTTCTATACTTTCGCTGGCCGGACCAATTGTACAAACTATTTTAGTCTTTCTCATATTGCTTCCTCCTCGGGTTATACACTAGATTGACAGTTCTTGGGACAGGCGGTACATGCTCTGATCAACGGTATGTTTGTGCTCAAGAATTTCAATAATATCATGATGAACAAGCTTGTTATTTTGAATACCTACGCAGCGCCCGCCTTTTCCTTCAAGAAGCAGTTCAACCGCAAAAGCTCCCAGACGGCTTGCCAATACGCGGTCAGCGGCCGTTGGCGAACCTCCGCGCTGAATGTGCCCAAGCACCGATACTCTAGTTTCGAGATTTGTGGCTTCTTCGATTCGTTTTCCGAATTCAACCCCGCTGCCGACACCTTCAGCCACAATGATGATGCTGTGTTTCTTGCCGCGCTCATGTCCTCTTTGCAGTCTGGCAAGAATTTCGTCCATGTCGTAATCGGCTTCAGGAATCAGAATGGATTCCGCTCCTCCAGCCAAACCTGACCATAGAGCGATATCCCCGGCATGACGGCCCATTACTTCTATCACATATGTACGTTCATGGGATGTAGCTGTGTCTCTGATTTTGTCGATTGCATCGATAACGGTGTTTAATGCCGTATCAAATCCGATCGTCAAATCTGTTCCAGGAATGTCATTGTCGATCGTTCCCGGCACGCCAACACAAGGAAAGCCGTGTTCTGTCAGCTTTTTGGCTCCCATGTAAGAACCGTCTCCGCCGATGACGACTAATCCTTCTATCCCATATTTTTTTAAATTCTCAATTCCTTTTTCCCGTCCTTCTACTGTTTTAAACTCAGGACATCTTGCCGTATAAAGCTTCGTTCCTCCGCGATGAATGATATCCCCGACTGAACCGATTTCCAGCTTCTCTATTTTTCCGTTGATTAAACCTGAATATCCGTTATAAATTCCGTAAACTTCTACATTATGGTATATCGCTTTCCTGACAACCGCGCGAACAGCCGCGTTCATGCCCGGGGAATCCCCGCCACTCGTCAATACTCCGATACGTTTCATCTTTTTCACCTCGAAAACATATATAATTTACCTTAACACGTTCATTGTCGTAAAAACAATGAAAAGGGATGTAAAATTTTCCGAAGTCCCTTATAAAACCTTACTCATTATACAATTAAACAAAAAGTTTTTAAATAAATTTTAAACAAACTCTTTGAAAAATCGCGGTAAAAGACACAATCCTTTCACTTTCTCTTTGACCATAAAAAATAAACGTGAGCCAAAAGGCCTCACGTTTACTTATTTTATCCCAACATATTGGTTTTCAGTCGAAATTTTTCCAATTGATTTATATTTGTCATATCTTTGCTGGATCAGCTCGTTTTTGTCAAGTTTCATCAGGGACTTGAGCGCATCTTTCAGCACTTCGTCAATATATGCGGCCTGCTGTTTCACATCGCGGTGTGCTCCGCCTCTTACTTCTTTTATAACATGATCAATAATATCTAATTCTTTGAGATCTGGAGCAGTGATTTTCATTGTTTCAGCCGCTTTTTTTGCAAGTCCTGAATCCTTCCAGAGAATCGCTGCCGCTCCTTCGGGAGAAATCACCGAATAGGTTGAGTTTTCCAGCATAAATAAGCGGTTTGCAACACCGAGAGCAAGCGCTCCTCCGCTGCCTCCCTCCCCGATGACGATCGAGATGACGGGCACGGATAGTCCTGCCATTTCAAAAAGGTTTTTCGCAATGGCTTCACTTTGTCCTCTTTCTTCAGCCGCTTTTCCCGGATAAGCTCCTTTTGTATCAATAAAGCAAATAATCGGCCTGTTAAATTTGTCGGCCTGCTTCATCAGTCTCAGCGCTTTTCGGTACCCTTCTGGATGCGGCATCCCGAAATTGCGGCGGATGTTCTCCTTCGTATCCTTGCCGCGCTGGTGGCCGATGACGGTTACAGGAAGACCCTGAAATTTGGCGATTCCGCCGACAATCGCTTCATCATCACCGAAATAACGATCTCCGTGGCATTCGAAAAAATCGGTAAAGAGATGTTCTATATAATCAAGCGTTGTCGGACGATTTGGATGTCTTGCAATCTGGACTCTGTCCCATGCTTTCAGATTTGTATAAATATCTTCTTCAAGCCTTTCGAGACGCGCTTCAAGCTTTGTAATTTCAGAGCTTAAATCCATATCTGAATCCTGCGTGAATTTTTTCAGTTCGGCAATCTTATCACGCAATTCGATTATCGGCTTTTCAAATTCTAATTCTCCAGCCACTCGAGATCACCTCCAGTCTGATGCATATTCAAAATGTTGCTGAGCGTTTTTTTCATGTCAGCTCTGTTCACGACAGAGTCAAGCTGACCGTGTTTCAGCAAAAATTCCGCGGTCTGAAAATCCTCGGGCAGTTCTTCACGGATTGTTTGTTCGATAATTCTTCGGCCGGCAAAGCCGATCAGTGCGCCCGGCTCGGCGAGATTGTAATCTCCAAGGGACGCAAAGCTTGCGGACACTCCGCCAGTCGTCGGATGGGTCATGACCGAAATGATCAAGCCGTTTTCTTCACTGAACAGCTTTAATGCCGAACTTGTTTTAGCCATCTGCATCAGGCTCAGAAGGCCCTCCTGCATCCTCGCTCCTCCGGAGGCGGTAAAAATGATAAAAGGAATGTTTTCTTCCCTCGCTTTTTCAATCGCAAGCGTAATTTTTTCACCTACGACAGACCCCATGCTTCCCATTCTGAAGTTAGAGTCCATAACTGCAACAACCGCCGGAGAACCGTCGATTGTGCCTTTTCCGGTTACAACAGCCTCATTTAAAGACGTTTTCTCCCGGTCCTTTTCCAGCTTCTCCAGATATCCCGGGAATTCCAGCGGGTTTTCTGAAACCAGATCCTGATTAAATTCTTCAAAAGATTGATCATCCAGCAGGCTTTTTATACGCTGCTTCGCGTTCATTTGAAGATGGTACCCGCAGTTCATGCAAACCCGTAAGTTTTTATCGAGCTCTTTTGTGAGCATGATTTTTTTGCAACCAGGGCATTTCGTCATGATCCCTTCCGGTACATCCTGCTTTGCTTTTTCCGCAGGAACGGAAGCGTATTTTTTTTTCTTTTTACTGAATATATCCTTTAACAAAAGATTACCTCCCTTTTCTGAAGGGTTTCTTCATATATGCCTGTCCTGCTCATAGACTAGAACATCACTATACCGAAACTATTGTACTTTTTTTGTCAAACCGTGTCATCCTCAATTCGACATTTTTTAATCGGCAAAGTCCGAATCAAGGTGACCGAGATCAGAGACTGGCAAATTGATATATAAGCCTTGAGAGCGGATACAAAAGTCCAGAAAAGCGAGTCGAAAAAAAATTTCCTCATGCCGTCGGATTCCCCTAAAAGCATCCCCAATAAGAGGAAAAACCGATCATCTCATTCGTGAAACAGCGCGTGACAACTCTTGAGTCAGAGCGGCCACGCGCTGATAAAATGAGAAGTTTAATTTCCTTCGATAACCGCAAGTTTTCTTGTTTTTTCAGCGACTTCTTCAGGGTCTACGTCAATCCTTGCCACTCCTGTTTCCATAGCGGCTTTTGCAACAGCTTTTGCGACCGCAGGAGCGACTCTCGGATCAAATGGAGCCGGAATGACGTATTCAGGCTTCAGCTCTTCGTCGGAAACAAGTGAGGCGATTGCTTCAACGGCGGCGATTTTCATTTCTTCGTTAATGTGTGTCGCACGGACGTCCAGCGCACCGCGGAAAATGCCAGGGAAAGCAAGAACATTGTTCACTTGGTTAGGGAAATCTGAACGTCCTGTGCCAACGACGCTGGCGCCGGCTTTATGAGCTTCCGCAGGCATGATTTCCGGGTTAGGATTGGCCATGGCGAAAATGATCGGCTGGTCTGCCATGCTTTCAACCATTTCTTTTGTCAGGGCCCCCTCAACGGAAACACCGATAAAGACATCCGCGTCTTGAATCACGTCTTTTAGCGAGCCATCTATACGATTTTTGTTTGTGTACTTTGCCACCTCTTCTTTAACCGCGTTCATGCCGTTCGGACGGCCTTCATAAATTGCGCCTTTTGTGTCGCACATAATGATGTCGCGCACGCCAAAATGATAAAGGAGCTTGATGATTGCAATTCCGGCTGCACCCGCACCGTTTGCCACCACTTTTACCGAAGACATCGATTTGCCTGACAGTTTGAGGGCATTGACAAGTCCGGCTACGGTTACGATCGCAGTACCGTGCTGATCATCATGGAAAACCGGGATTTTTGTTTCTTTTTTAAGGCGCTCTTCTATGACAAAGCAGTTTGGAGCCGCAATATCTTCGAGGTTGACACCGCCGAATGTCGGCTCAAGAAGCTTGACGGTTTCAACGATTTGATCAACATTTGAAGTATTTAAACAAATCGGGAATGCATCCACGCCCGCAAAGCTTTTGAAAAGAACCGCCTTTCCTTCCATGACAGGAAGGGCAGCCTCAGGGCCGATATTGCCGAGACCGAGCACAGCCGTTCCGTCTGATACGACTGCTACCATGTTTCCCTTCATTGTATAATCATATACTTTGCTGTTATCATCATAAATCGCTTTACACGGTTCAGCTACACCGGGAGAATACGCAAGGCTTAAATCATCTGCATTTCGCACCTGGACTTTTGATTTTGATTCTAATTTACCTTGGTTGACTTTGTGCATATGCAGTGCTTTTTCTTTCAATGACATGTTAACAAACACTCCTTCAAGGGAATTTTGCCTAAATTATTGCTACGTTTTCCTGCTTTAAGATGCTTGTAAGACGAGCAATTGAATCTTAAAAATGATAACACAATTCCCGATATTTTTAATCCCATATGCTCATGTAAATGTTAACGCAGCACGACATTTTTTTCCCCGACAACGCTTTTGAGCCTGTACAGTACGGCGTGGTCGGCCTTTATATTATAGGCGTCGGGAAGCTTCATCGTTTGTTTTTTCTTTTCATAATATATGCAGACAGGCGTCTCCCCTTTGTTCTCCAGCAAAAGGCTGCTGATTTTTTCAAGCATTTCTTGGGTATGCTGATTTTCTTCCACTTTGATATAGACGGAAGGCTGCTTCTTTGTATGAAGCGATTCAAGCAGGGAAGCCGCGGTGACGATCAGCTGACGCTTTTCGTTTCTTGTTTCAAGACGGCCTTCTGCAAAAATCGATGCCCCTTCTTTCAATATCGGTGAAAATTGTCTGAGCTGTTCGGGAAAAACGACCGCTTCCATTTCTCCGCTTTCATCGCTCAATTCCAGAAAAGCCATCGTCTGCCCCGCTTTTGTGCGGATCGTTTTCATTTTGGTCAAAAGCGCGCCGAGAGCGGCTTTTTTCTGACTGGAACCGAGCAGCTGAATGATCGGCAGAGCCCCCGCCTGATTTAACCCGGTGCGATGGACGGAGAGCGGATGGTTCGAAAAGTAAATGCCAAGCGTTTCTTTCTCGCGGGCGAGCAGATCGACGAGCGGCATTTCTTCCGTTTCTGCATATTTCGGCTTGATCGTCATGGCTTCATCAAGAAAGAATCCCAGCTGATCATGGTCTCCCGCAAACAATTCGGCATGCTCCAAAGCAATGTCAATCGAAGCAAGCAAAGTCGCGCGGTTTTCGCCGAATTCATCCATTGCCCCGGAAAAAATCAGCGCTTCTATCGTTTTCCGGTTGACGATTTTCACAGAGGTTCGAACGCAAAAATCAAACAGATCAGCGAATGGCTTTTCCTTTCTCGCTCTGTAAATTTCTTTCACCGCGGAAATTCCGACGCCTTTCACAGCCCGCAAACTATAGCGGAGCGCTCCGTTTTCTACTGCAAACGGATAGCCGCTTTTGTTGACCGAAGGCCCCAAAATGTCCAGCCCTTTTCCTTTCGCTTCATAGATGTACTGAGCCAGCTTCTCCTCATTGCCGATCGCGCTCGTCAGCAGGCCGCACATGAAGTACAGGGGGAAATGGGCTTTTAAATAGGCAAGCTGGTAGCCGATCATGCTGTAGGCTACCGCATGGCTGCGGTTAAATCCGTAATTGGCAAATTTGACAATCAGATCATACACTTCATTGGCTGATTTTGCGGAATATCCTTTTTTCAGACACCCGTTAATAAAATGATTTCTCTCTGTATCGAGAATTTCCTTGTTTTTTTTGCCGACTGCTCTTCTCAAAAGGTCGGCTTCCCCCAATCTGAACCCCGCCATTTGCGAAGCGATCATCATAATCTGCTCCTGATAAACAATGACACCGTACGTATCTTTTAAAATCTCAGCCAGATCTTCGTGCGGGTAATGCACTGGTGCCTGTCCATGCTTTCTCTCGATATACAGCGGAATATTTTCCATCGGTCCGGGGCGGTACAACGCATTGACGGCGACAATGTCTTCAAGGCTGGTCGGCTTCAGCTTTTTTAAAACATTTCTCATGCCGGCCGATTCCAGCTGGAAGATGCCTGTCGTATCTCCTTTTGACAACAGCTGAAACGTTTGTTCATCTTCATAAGAAATCTCCGAGAAGTCAATCGTTATCCGTTCTTTCTTTTCAATCATCGACTTGATGGACTCAATGAGCGTCAAGTTGCGCAAACCGAGAAAGTCCATTTTCAAAAGCCCCAAATCTTCCAGATGGCCCATGGAATACTGCGTCAAATACACACCGTCATGGCCTTCCTGGATCGGTATAATATTCGTCAGGGGCTCTTCGCTTAAAACGACGCCTGCCGCATGAATTGATGTATGGCGCGGCAATCCTTCGATTTTTTGGGCCGTTTTAAATATTTCCTGCAGCCTTTTTGATTCATTGAGGCGTTTTGCAAGCTCTGAAGAAAGCTCTCTGGCCTCCTTCAAGGTCACTCCCGGCTTCGAAGGGATCAGTTTTGCAAGCTGGTCGGCTTCCTTCGGGCTGATGCCCATCACCCGGCCGACATCCCTCAGCGCCGCTTTGGCGGCCAATGTGCCGAATGTAATAATCTGTGCGACGTGCAATGCACCGTATTTATCTTTGACGTACTGAATGACTTCGTCTCTTCTCACATCCGGAAAATCGATATCAATATCCGGCATGCTGATCCGTTCTGGATTTAGAAACCGTTCAAACAGAAGCTTGTGCTTGATCGGATCTACATCGGTAATAAACAGCGCATAGGCGACTAAAGAACCAGCGGCAGAACCGCGGCCCGGCCCGGTAATAATCCCGTTTTCGTGTGCGAATTTCATAAAATCCCAAACGATCAGAAAATAGTCGCTGAACGCCATGTCTTTAATAACAGAAAGCTCATATTCAAGCCGGCTCACATATTCGTGCGGAGGATCGGCAAACCGCTTGCTGAGACCGGCAAAGCAAAGTTCTGCTAAATAATCGTCCGCATTCCTTCCGGCCGGAGCGGGATATTTGGGCAGGCGCGTCTGGCCGAGGCTCAAATCGACGCAGCATTGCCCTGCGATCTTCACGGTATTTTCCAATGCGTCCGGATGGTCGCGGTATATGTCAAGCATTTCAGCCGGCGGTTTTAGATCCAGATTTTGATCCCCTTCAGCCTGCAGGTCTCCATCGTGCTTCTCCCCCGCCTTAATCGCCTTTAAGCAGGTATAGGCTGTCACATCCTCTTTATCGATATACCGCACATCGCCTGATGCGGCAACCGGAATTCCTGTTGTTGCGGACAGCTCAAGAATGCGTTTGGAAAGAAGCGGGTCCGCCTTGTACGGCTGATACGACAAATAGAAGCTGTCTTCTCCGAAGATTGATTTGTATCGGAGAGCGGCCTCTTGCGCCTCCTCAACCAGCCCTTCTTTTAAAAGCGCTTCAACATAGCTTGTCTCACCTGTTGTCAGCGCAATGATATCTTCATGATAGCTTTTGAGCCATTTTTCTTTGATGCCTGTTTTTGATTTTGACTGCAAAACGCTGCTGATTTTCAGCAGGTTTTTGTATCCCTTGTTTGTTTTCGCCAAAAGAACGAGCGGATATGCAATCTGTTCTTTTTCATCAGTCAAAACGGCTGCGGTCAGCCCGATAATCGGCTTGATTCCGCGTTTTTTGCATGCTTTATAAAACTCTACCGCTCCGTACATGACCTCGTCATCCGTCAGCGCCAATGCGCTGTAGCCCAGCTCTTTCGCCTTGGCAGTGAGATCCTCTACAGATGCGGCGCTGTTTAATAAACTGTAGCCGCTATGTACTTGCAGGTGAACAAAAGGCATTCTGTCACCCCTTCCTTTTTCGAGCCATCTCTTTTCATTATAAGATGTGAATCAATGAGAAACAAATGTTCTTTTTTTATCATCAATCATACTTGTCTTTCTTTGTCCATATCATGTTAGAAGGTGAGGTGATCGGAATGGACCCTGAACAGCCCTTTTTTCCAAACTTTATCAGCTGTTATTTTATTGCTCTGGGCGTTCTTCTCGGCGGTGCTTTAATCGGCGGAATCGGCGCTTATTTATCAGGCCAGCCGCCTTTGACGATTATTACAAGCCTTGCAAACCGCCTGAAAATCTGGGCGCTGGTTGCAGCAATCGGCGGTACGTTTGATGCGGTCTACAGCTTTGAGCGAGGCATCTTCGAAGGCAATACGAGAGACATCGTGAAGCAGCTTCTCCTGATTCTTTCGGCTATGGGAGGAGCGCAGACAGGGTTTCTGATCATCAATTGGCTGACACAGGAGCATATTTCCTCATGAGAATCCCCCCTTACTATAAAAAACCCGGGTGGCAGCGTTTTTTTGCAGGAATGATGTGCGGAGCCATCATCAGCTGGTTCGTTTTCCTGTTTACGTACGGAACCTTTCAGGAGGAACAGGTCGTGATGATTCGGGAGCAGAAGGAGCGCATCAAAGATTTAAATGATCAGATCACCATTTATCGGGAAGATCTCCACAAGCTGAATGAGGATAACAAAAGAAAGCTGCTGATACAAAGTGTGGATGTCAAGCTGATCAACGGCAAACAATATAAGCTGTCCCAGCCTGACATGATGAACTTTGAGGAGCACATCCGCGATAATATTTCCGATGTGATTACAAAGGATATTGAAAGCGTCTATCGAACAAAAGAGCTTTTAAAGCGGACGATTGAAAACAAAGTATATACGATAAACGATAAAACCTACAAAGCGAAGGTCGCTGAACTGACGATTTATACAAGGCTTTCCGTAGAAATTAAAATATCCTTTTCGGAATAAAAATATGGATTTTTTTTAACTATTTAAAGACATTCGTCGCTTTTTTCCATATTTTATTTTAAACTGACAGTAAGCGATACGAAAGCTAAAAAAGGGAGGAAAGCAGAATGTACATTTACAGTTACCATCAGCTGGCAAGAGATAAAGTCAACCGAATCAAGCTCGGTTTTTCAGCTTATGCGGAAACTGAAAGTCTCGCGTCCCTTATCAAAAAAGAATTGCAAGCTCAAAACATCCATGTCTATGAGGATGTGACAGATCTTGGATCCTGGTTTATCCCTGAATAAGCAAGAATACATGCGTCTACGCTAAAAGGATGCTTACAAACATAGCCAGTTTAGCTTTTCGACGGGCGCGTTCAAGCGGGGATTCTTCATATCCCGCAGACACGAAATGCAAACGCTTACAGTCAAACTGCACAAAAAGAGGGGGACTCCCCCTCTTATTTGCCTTTTTTACATATCCGCTCCAAATCGGCGATGACATGTTCGGCGTCTTTCCAGTCATAAATGGAAGCGCCGGCCGCGAGCGGATGGCCTCCGCCGTTGTATTTTTTCGCGACTTCATTGACAATCGGTCCTTTCGACCGAAGCCTTACCCTGATTTGATCGGTTTCCTCCACAAAAAACACCCATGCCTTAATGCCTGAAATATTGCCAATCGTGCTGACAAGCTGTGAAGCTTCAGACGGTGTAATATTGAACTGCTTCAAAATGTCCTGAGTGATGAAAACGGAGGCAACGCCGTTTTCGGACAGGGAGACATTTTGATAAATGTATCCGTTCAGCCTCACAACGTTTAATTTTGTCTCATATAATTGATCGAAAAGCTCCTGGGAAGAAAAAGGATATTCGATCAGCTCTCCGGCATATTTCAATGTCTTTTTTGTTGTATTCGGAAAGAGAAAGCGTCCGGTGTCGCCGACGATGCCCGCATAAATCAGTTCCGCTCCCTTTACAGGAAGCTTCCAGCCCGCCGCTTCTTTTCCGGCCAGATATAATTCATAAATCATTTCGCTCGTTGAGCTTGCACTTGTATCAACCCATAAAAGATCGCCATACTGATCCTCATTCGGATGATGGTCGATTTTGATCAGCTTGCTGCCTAAATGGTAGCGCGAATCGGAAATTCTCCCTTGATTGGCTGTATCGCAGACGATGACAAGTGCATTTTCGTACACAGCGTCTTCAATGACATCAGGGGTATATAAAAACGACAGGGATGGTTCAGGTGTTCCGACTGCAAAAATATTTTTTTCCGGATAGGTTGCCCTCAGGATTTCCGTAAGGCCGCATTGAGATCCATAAGCATCTGGATCTGGTCTCACATGTCTATGTATAATGATAGTGTCATATAATGATATGGTTCTGATCAATTCGTTTTTCATGCCGAGCCCCTTCTTTACTTGTTTTTAACCATTAAATCATAATCTGTTGATGGTGGAAAGTGAAAGTCATGACTTTTTATTGTAGAAAGCGGACCCGTTTATGTATACAATGGGTTTGTAAAACTTACAATGGAGGATGTCGATTATGCCGTTTTTTGTTTTTTTCATTGTGGTTTCAGCGATTGCTTATGTGTACTATAAAGTTAAATATGTACGCACAAAAAGGGCCGTTGAAAAGGAATACTTGTCCGCCAAATCAAGTATGAGTTTAGGCCTTTTCATCATGTTTTTCGGCGTTAATCAGCTGGTGATACACCGGGGTGCTTTAACCGTCGTGATTGGTGTCATTTTTATTTTGACCGGATTAGGAAGCATGTGGGCCGGATACAAAGCATATAAGCATTACGTCCCATTGCTTGCAAAAGAAAACGAAAGGGAAAACGCATAAGCAAAAAAGAGGGACATCACAGCGTCCCTTAGCTTCTTTCCATCAGCTGCACCATCATCATCGCTTTTCCGACAAGAGCACCTTGGTGAAAGACTTCGATATCCATTTTTCCGAATTTCCTTCCGGCTTCAAGAATATTCGGTTTAATTTCAATGACAGACTCCATTTGAACGGGCTTTAAAAAATAAATCGTCATACTCTCTATGACAAGCTCTCCTTTTTTAAGCGAACGCAGAAAGCGGTTCGCCGCTTCGGTCAGTATCGTCGTAAAAACGCCGTAAGAAATCGTCCCCAAGTGGTTTGTCATTTGCGGTGTGACCTCATATTGATACACGGGAGAAGGCTTGTTCTTGTCATTTTCGGATTCCTTGAACCCGCCTGTCACGATATCATCAAGTTTTTCACCGACCTGCGGCTGTTTTTGAATCATTTGAAGCGCTTTTAAAACATCCTGTCTGCTGATCATGCCGATCAGCTTCTGGCGCTCATCTACAACAGGAAGCACTTCGATTCCTTCCCAGACCATCATTTGCGCCGCTGAAGCTACAGATGTTTTACCGACAACCGTAATCGGATTTTTCGTCATGACTTTTTCAATCAGCACCGAACGGCCATATCCCGCAACATCCTTTGAAGTTAAAATACCATGGATTTTCATCTGATCGTCAACGACAGGAAACCGGCCGTGGCCCGTTTCAAAGTTCTTTTCATACCATCTTTCCAGCTTTTCCTGCGGAGATAAGCAGACCGTTTTTTCAAGCGGGGTTAAAATATCTTCTACAAGCACGACTTCTTTTTTAATCAGCTGGTCATAAATCGCCCTGTTGATCATGGCTGCAACCGTAAACGTGTCATAGCTGGTGGAAATGACCGGTAGCTCCAGCCTGTCTGCAAGCTCAATAATCGAAGGTTCCGTGTCAAAACCGCCTGTTACCAAAACAGCGGCGCCCGCTTCAAGAGCCTGGCGATGCGCATCGATCCGGTTTCCGACAATCAGGAGGTTGCCGGCTCCGGTATATCTCATCATCGCATCAAGCTTCATCGCGCCGATGACGAATTTGTTGAGCGTTTTGTGAAGCCCTGCTTTACCGCCGAGAACGTGTCCGTCTATCACATTTACCACTTCAGCGTATGTCAGCTTTTCAATGTTTTCTTTTTTCTTTTGCTCGATCCGGATCGTGCCGACCCTTTCGATCGTGCTGACGAATCCTTTGTTCTCAGCTTCTTTAATCGCTCTGTAAGCTGTCCCTTCGCTTACTTTCATCTCTTTGGCTATCCGTCTGACAGAGATTTTTTCGCCGACGGACAGGGAATCAATATATTTTAAAATCTGTTCATGTTTTGTCGCCAATCGTTTCACCTTCATCCTCTGACTGCTTATTATGGTTTTATTATAAATGCTTGGGCGTTTTGACCGCAATCCGGCCTAACCATGTCACATCATAGAAAAGCCGGCTGTCATGCCGGAGGCTGATCATCCGCCAGCATCTCAAGCGCTGTTAAAAGCCAGGAACAGTAGCCATTTTCCCGCTCGAGCGCCCTTGTCAGCACCAAATAATGGCCAAAGTGCGGCGACCGAAACGAAATCGATTGACCCGCTTCCTCTTTCAGCTCTTCAAGCTTTTTTTTTAAAAAGACGGCTTTCTCTTTTCTTTTGGAAAGCTGGTCGGCAAAAAGCGCTTTGGCTTCCTCAAGCTCCATCGCAGAAATAAAATAAGCTTTTAACATAAACTCATCTTTCACCGTGTCAGGCACAGGCTTAAATGCCGTAAGCCACTCATGGAGCTCACGCTTTCCTTCAGGCGTGATGGAGTACATCTTCTTTTCCAATTTCGAGCCTTGTATGACCGTTTTGAATTCAATAAATCCTTCATCTGTAAGCTTTTTCAATTCGGGATAAATCTGGCTGTGCTTTGCGCTCCAGAACTGGCCAAGTTCGGCTTTAAAACGGCTTGTCATGTCATAGCCGCTCAGGCTTCCTTTATCCAGCAGCCCTAAAATCGCATATTTCAATACCCTCATAATCACCCTCCAAAGATGTATCCAACTTTTTCGCTGCTCGTATTATACCATGATTGACATGTTTTGATTTACATATAACGATTTCGGCTGTAAAAAAGGGACCCGGAAGCGGGACCCTGGTGAACAAAAGCCTATTTAAATTCCAGCGATTCTCCGACCTCAAGCACTTTCCCGACGCCGCCCGGCAGACTGTCTGCAAAGGTGTGCGGGTCCTGTTCGATCACCGGGAACGTAGAGTAGTGAACAGGAACAACCTGTTTTGCCCTGAGCCACTCAGCAGCAAGTTTTGCATCTTCAGGGCCCATCGTAAAATTATCACCGATCGGCAAAAATGCGAGGTCAATATGATTCAGTTCGCCAATGAGCTTCATATCTGAGAAGAGTCCGGTGTCTCCTGCATGAAAAATCGTTTTTCCTTCAACGGTCAGCAGGATTCCAGCCGGCATTCCGGTATAGACGATTTTTTGGCTGTCTTCTTCCGTATAAGCGGAGCCATGAAAAGCCTGGGTTAATTTCACTTTCCCAAAATCGAATTGATGTGAGCCGCCAATGTGCATCGGATGTACGTTCAAACCTTTCCAGCCGAGATATACCGCGAGTTCGTTCGGAGCTACGACCAGCGCATCGTTTCGCTTGGCGATTTCCATTGTATCACCGACATGGTCGTTGTGGCCGTGCGTCAGCAGAATGACATCCGCTTTGACGTCTTCAGGCTTTAGATCTGTTAAAGAATTTCCTGTGATAAACGGATCGAAGATTAAACTGTGCTTTCCCGTATCAACTGTGATCACTGAATGGCCATGGTATGTCACTTTCATCATATCCACTCCTCATGTCTAATTTTAATCCTCATTTAGAGAGAATGGCGGTTTATCACATTCAAGCCGCCTGTCGCCTCAATCACTGTTCCAGTAATGTAGTCTGAATTTTCGTCGCAAAGAAAGGTGATAATCCTTGCAATATCTTGACCGGTTCCCGACCTGCCGATCGGTGTTTCTTTGTCGAGGGAAGCCCTCGAATCAGAAATAGAGGCTTCTTTCATCTCTCCGACGATGTTGCCCGGGCAGACCATATTGGCTGTAATGCCTGAGCCCGCTTCTTCAATGGCGATCGTTTTCGTCAGAGATGCCAGCCCCACTTTTGCCGCTCCAAAAGCGGAGCGATGCAGCCAGCCCGGCGCATGGTCCGCCCCCTGAAATCCGTAAGTGATGATCCGGCCGAACTGCTGTCTTCTCATGATCGGAATGACCGCTTTAAACAGATGGAAGACAGAGCTTAAATTGCCTTCAAGCATGTCATACCATTCATCATCAGTATAATCTGCGAGCTTTTTCCGTTCAAATATGTATGGGCCGGCATTATTAATCAGCAGGTCGATTTTTCCGAACCGCTCGAGAGCAGCATTCACCATGTGAAGCAAGTCTTCCTTTTTCGTAACATCCCCTTTTACAAACTGCAAACGGTCAAGGCATGACCGCCATTCTGATTTGAGGCGGCCGACAGCTTCTTCATCCTGCCTGTAGTTGACCGTCACTGAATACCCTTTATTCAAGAGCGCTTCGGTCACTTTACGCCCCAAACCTTTTGAACCGGCTGTTATTAACGCATGGCGCACATCTTTCCCTCCCAAGCATTGGTTCTCGGTTTTCACCATCATTGGCATGATATTCTTTTCTATCTATACTTTACTACAAAACCTTGAGGATATCACATATGGAACATCGGCATTTTTCAAATATGCAGCTATTAAAAAAAGCTGAAGCCATCGATCGTACAATCGGGCTTCAGCCTGTGCCGGCTTTTTATTGTTTGTCTTGATCTAAAAGCGGCTGTTCGTCATCATGAGCAACAAATCCGCTGAAATAGGCATCGGAGATTTGCTGAACGGTTTCTTTTTCGCCATCGGCATCAAACATATATGCCGATTGTAACTGATCCTTTTTCATTCCTACACCCCTCTTTTCGATTCACAGCTTTATTTTGCGTTCGAATCGGCGCAGTTATGAATCGAATCGGGAAGTGTTAAAAATTGTTCAAACATTGCTTTGCTTTTTGAAGAGCTTCCTCCACTTTTTTAAATCCGGTCCCGCCTTCACTCATTCTTTTCTCGACCGCATGATGAGGGTCAAGCACGATGTAGACATCTTCCTCAAACAGCGCGCTCGCATTTTTAAATTCTTCAAACGGCAGACCGCTGAGGAAAATGCCTTTCTCAATACAAGTGTAAACAAGCTTGCCGACGACTTCATGCGCCTCTCTGAACGGCATACCCTTTTTCGCCAAGTAATCGGCCAGCTCGGTTGCATTTGAGAAATCCTGTTCTGTGGCCTTTTTCATCATGTTTTTGTTCACCGTCATCGTTTGAATCATCCCGGCAAAAATCTCCAGGCTTCCTTCCACCGTTTTGACCGTATCAAACATGCCTTCTTTATCTTCCTGAAGGTCTTTATTGTAAGCCAGCGGGAGGCCCTTCATAATTGTCAGCAGACCGAGCAGATCACCGTATACGCGTCCGGTTTTCCCGCGGATGAGCTCCGCCATGTCCGGATTTTTCTTTTGCGGCATCATGCTGCTGCCTGTGGCATATGTGTCATCAAGTTCGACAAACTTAAATTCCTGTGAGCACCAAAGAATGATTTCTTCGGAAAATCTCGATAAATGCATCATCAGAATGCTGCTCGCACTTAAAAATTCGAGGATGAAGTCCCTGTCGCTGACTCCGTCAAGACTGTTTTCATAAATGGAATCAAAACCGAGCAGTTCGGCCGAATATTCACGGTCGATCGGAAATGTCGTCCCTGCAAGGGCGCCGCAGCCCAATGGCGATTTATTAATCCGTTTTAATGAATCACTGTAGCGTTCTTTATCACGTTCAAGCATCCAAAAATAGGCTAATAGATGGTGAGCAAATGAAATCGGCTGAGCCCGCTGCAAATGCGTATATCCTGGTAAAATCGTCTCAACATGCTCTTCCGCTTGATCGACAAGCACGCTTTGAAAAGCTGTGATCAATTCGATGATATGCTCTGTGTGGTGTTTTAAATACAGATGCATATCAGTCGCCACTTGGTCGTTGCGGCTTCTTGCCGTATGAAGTTTTCCACCGAGCGGTCCGACCTCATCAATGAGCATTTTTTCGAGGTTTAAATGAATGTCTTCGTAATCGACAGAAAAATCCAGCTCATTTTTTTCCGCTTTGTGCAAAAGAGATGTCAGGCCTTCCTTTATTTTTTCCGCTTCCTCTTCTGTTAAAATGCCGCACTTTTCGAGCATTGAAGCATGGGCGAGAGACCCTGCAATATCTTCTTTTACGAGCGTTTTGTCAAAGTGGATCGATGCTCCGAACTCATCGACCCATTTTTCCGGTGTTTTTTGGAACCGGCCTCCCCAAAGCTTTTTCATGCTTTAATCTGCTCCTTTTTCTTGACGATGCTGTTTACTTTTGTCGGCAGTCCCCACAGCTCGATAAAGCCCACTGCTGCATGATGGTCAAATGCATCATCTTTTGTGTAAGTCGCTAATTTTTCATCATAGAGAGAATACTCAGACTGGCGGCCTTCGACGATCGCATGGCCTTTAAACAGCTTGACGCGGACGACGCCTGTGACATGCTTCTGCGTTTCTTTCAAGAAAGCGAAAAGCGCATCTTTCAACGGGGAGAACCACAGACCGTTATAAATCACTTCAGCCATTTTTTGTTCGATCAAAGGTTTAAAATGCGCCACTTCTTTAACCAATGTCAAATCTTCCAGCTCTTTATGCGCTTTGATGAGCGTCATGGCGCCGGGGCATTCATATACTTCGCGCGATTTGATGCCGACAAGACGGTTTTCAACGTGGTCGATACGGCCTACTCCGTGTTCGCCTGCCAATTCATTCAGCTTTAAAATCAAGTCTGACAGTGAATATGGAACACCGTCAATGGATACCGGAATTCCTTGTTCAAAAGCAATTTCGATCACATCGGGTGTATCAGGGGTTTTTTCAAGCGGCTTTGTTAAGTCATACGCTCCTTCAGGAGGCGCAGCCCATGGGTCTTCAAGGATGCCGCATTCATTGCTTCTGCCCCACAGATTTTGGTCGATTGAATATGGGCTGTCAAGATTGATCGGAATCGGAATGCCATGCTTTTCTGCATAGGCGATCTCTTCGTCGCGGGACCATTTCCATTCGCGTACCGGCGCGAGAACTTCCAAATCCGGATTCAATGATTTAATGGATACTTCAAAGCGCACTTGGTCATTTCCTTTGCCAGTGCAGCCGTGGGCAACGGCTTCGGCATTTTCCTTTTCAGCAATTTCAACAAGCTTCTTTGCGATCAGCGGTCTTGAAAGAGCTGAAACCAGCGGATATTTTCCTTCATACAACGTATGGGCCTGAAGGGCGGTCAAAGCAAAATCCTTTGCAAATTCTTCTTTTGCGTCAATCATATATGAATGAACAGCCCCAACCTGAAGCGCTTTTTGCTGGACAAATGCAAGATCCTTGCCTTCACCGACGTCAAGACAGCAGGCAACCACATCATATCCCTGTTCTTGGAGCCATTTTATCGCGACAGAAGTGTCAAGCCCTCCTGAGTATGCTAAAACCACTTTTTTCTTTTGCGTCATTTTGTAAAACTCCTCTCATCTAGGTGCTCTTTTTGTATAAAAATAAGTTTTTTCTAATAAAAATACATTTAATATGTATACACTTTAACAAGGAAGTTTGGTTTTTTCAACCTTTTTATAAAAAAAACTTCATTCATTTTTTATGAATGAAGTTCATGTCATATTCAGCTTTATCCGCCGCGGGCACGTGCCTTAAACCCGCCGGCTTTGTGCCATGTCTTTTCTCAGTTCTCTGATGACGTGTGCAAGCTCGGGAACGATCAATTTTGACATCGCCAGCTTCACAGCGCCGCTTGAACCCGGCGTCGCAAATACGGCTTTGTTTTGAATAACGCCCGCTGCCGCTCTGGAGAGAATCGCGCTTGCACCGATATCCTCTGTGTAGCTTAGCATTCGAAAGATTTCTCCAAATCCCGGAATCTCTTTTGAAAAGAGAGGAACGATTGATTCGATCGTCACATCCCTTGCGGCAATGCCTGTCCCGCCATTCAGCAGAATCGCATCAATCCGATCGTCAAGACAGCCCTCAAACACCGCTGCTTGAATATCTTCTTTTTCGTCCTTTACAATCTCATAGGAGATGACCTTATGGCCGGCTCCTTTTAAAAATTCTTTCATCAGCCTGCCGCTTTTATCAGTGTCTTCAGATCTTGTGTCGCTTACGGTAATAACCTTGCAGTTTACACAGTCAGGCGCTTCTTTTTTGTGCTGCTCTACGCTCATGGCTGGCGGCCTCCTTTTTTGCAATCTTTTTTCATTATAAAGGAGAATACCTGTAAAAAAACAGCCCTCTCATAAGAGAAGGCTGTTCCTTTCATTTTTTACTGAGCCAATCTTACAACATCTCTTGCAATCATGACTTCTTCATTTGTCGGAATGATGATGACTTTTACAGGTGAATGCGGATAGCTGATAAATGCTTCTTGTCCGCGGACATTATTTAAAGCCGGATCCCAATATACGCCCATGAATTCCAAGCCGCGAAGGACGCGTTCTCTGACTTCAACGCTGTTTTCGCCGATGCCGGCAGTGAAAATGATGGCGTCGACTCCGCTCATTCTTGCCGCATAAGAACCGATGTATTTATGGATTCTGCTCGCAAATACTTCAAGAGCCGTTTCCGCGCGCTCATTGCCTTCTTTAGTCGCTTCAACAATGTCGCGCAAATCGCTTGAAAAACCGGAAATGCCTAAAAGACCGCTCTTTTTATTGAGTGTATTCAAGACTTCGTCAGCTGTCTGTCCCGTTTTTTCCATAATGAATGGGATGAGCGCCGGGTCGATGTTTCCTGAGCGCGTCCCCATCGCTACGCCGGCAAGCGGTGTAAAGCCCATTGACGTATCGATTGATTCTCCGCCTTCAACAGCAGCGATGCTTGCCCCGTTTCCAAGGTGGCAGGAAATCAGGCGAAGCTCTTTAAGCGGACGGCCGAGAAGCTCTGCTGCGCGTTCAGTGACATATTTATGAGACGTTCCGTGAAAACCGTATTTGCGGATGCCGAACTTTTCATAGTATTCATAAGGCAGACTGTATAAATATGATTGCTCAGGCATTGATTGGTGAAAAGCAGTATCAAACACGGCAACTGCAGGCACATTTGAAAGAACTTCTTTAAACGCTTTGATTCCGATGATATTGGCCGGGTTATGAAGCGGCGCCAATTCAGAAATCTCTTCAATCTCTTCAATCATTTCATCTGTCAATAAAACAGAGTCGCTGAATTTTTCGCCTCCGTGGACTACGCGGTGGCCGATTCCATCGATTTCGTTTAAATCTTGAATAATGCCAAATTCCGTCAGTTTATTCAGCAGCATTTTTACGGCTACAGAATGATCCGGAATATCAGTTGTTTCACTCTTTTTCTCATCGTCGACAGAAATGGTGAAAATGCTGTTGTCTAAACCAATTCGTTCAACCAAACCTTTTGTTAATACTTTTTCGCTGGGCATTTCAAAAAGCTGAAACTTTAATGATGAGCTTCCAGCGTTGATTGCAATAATTTTGGACATAAATGACGCTCCTTTTTACCTAGAGTCCGGTGACTTTATGTTCAACCCGGATCATAAAAAATATGTATAAAATCGTTCTTAGTAAATTCAAAAAATATCTGCCTTTCTCATTTAAACACTCCGAACACTCCATTTCAAGTCGCTATCTTAATTGGTAGCGTTTTCAAAAAGAAATTATTATTTTCTGAAAATAAAAACAGTCAGAGAATACCATCTCTGACTTTCTTAGTTCTTTTCATGCCTGAACCAATTGTCGAGTTTAGCCGTCATCTTGAGCATCGCTTCTTTATTTGAAAATGACGGAATCTGAGCGAGCAGCACCTGTTTCGGAGCTTTGGCCTGTTCGCCTTGCTTTTGTAAAACCAAGATGCTTTTGCCATGTGCTTCATCTTTAAAAATCGACAATGGGAGCTGAAGAACTGCATTAATATGCGCGTTGTCTTTTAAAAAGCTGCGCAGCTTTTCGCTTTGGCTGTTTTCAAACAAATGATTCGGAATCATGAAAAATAGGTATCCGCCCGGTTTTGTATATGTCAGGCTTTGCTCAATGAACAGATGATGTGAAAAAGAGTGGCCTTCATCAGCTTTCAGCTTGAACGCCGCGGCGCTTTCATCATCCGGATAATATCCGACAGGAAGATCACAGAGAACCGCATCCACAAGGTCCATAAAAAGAGGCTGCAAGCTGTCCTGGTTAAAAAATTCGATCTCCTTTTGCTGAAGGTTTGCCTGAACATATGCGAGCTTAATCAGTACATCGTCAATCTCTGAACCGAAGGCTTTGCCGGCCTCTTCAGGAAGCTGATTTAAAACGGCAAGCAACAGGTTGCCCGTGCCGGCTGCCGGGTCAAAAAGAGTCATCCCTTTTTTGCGCCCCATGAATTTGTTGACGAGATAGCCGATAAATAAACCGATCGTATCTGGCGTCATCTGCCTGTTCGGATGGGGAATATTTTTCTGGCCCTTCAATATGGCGAGCTGGAACGCTTTGCGTATCGATTCATGGCGGCATTCAGCAAAGCTGGCTTTGCCGATCAGCTCCTCCATTTTTTGGGCGGCTGATTCGGACAGCCCGCGGTTTGCATCCTTTGTAAAGAACGCCTCGCCCGCTTCTGCCAAAGCTTCTATGTATGGAATTTGCCTGTCGCCGGCAATGATGTTCGCCCCTTTGTCAAGCCATTCATATATCGTTTCCACTTGAAAGTTTTGCATAAATGTCTCTCCTTATCAAAAAATCAGAGCCATGAAAAGAGCTCCGGCAAGTGATCACCTGGAGCCCTTTTTACGTTCAATTTTACTTGATGAGCGATTTTGCGGCTTCAATCGCTTTTTCATAATCCGGATGGTTTGTCGCTTCACTTACATATTCAGTGTACACGACTTTTCCGTTTTCATCTAAAACAAAAACAGAACGGGCAAGCAATCTCAATTCTTTGATATAAACGCCAAACGCTTCCCCAAATGACATCTCGCGGTGATCTGACAATGTTTCCACATTTTCAATTCCGTTTGACCCGCACCAGCGCGCCTGTGCAAAAGGAAGATCTGCACTGATTGTATAAACTTTCACTGAACCGAGGCCTGCGGCTTCTTCGTTGAAACGGCGGGTCTGTGCATCACAAACCCCTGTATCGATAGACGGAATCACAGATATAATAGCGGGTTTTCCTTTTATATCTTGAAGTGTGACTTCCTCAAGCGAGTTGGACAGCACCGTAAAGTCAGGAGCTTGGTCGCCGGCATGCACTTCTGAACCCACCAATGTAACAGGGTTTCCTTTAAATGTTATTGAAGCCATCATCATTCCTCCTTCACTTATGTATGACTCTACTATAAAAGAGTTTAGGCCAAACTGCAAAACTTAAGTTTGGCCCATACCTGAAAAAAGTTAACTGCAATCAAGACAGTTAACTTCAAGGAGCTGCTGTTTACCGAAAAAGCCAGGCTGACGGATCTTTTAAAACGGCGTATTGTTTTGATGGTTCATTTGCTGTTTTTGCTTATCATTTTTCTTGAAGACCTGCTGGATTCGTTCGATCGTTTGCGGGGCTGATTCTAATATCTTATCAATAACATGCGTATTTTCATCCAAGTGCAGAATTTTAACGCCTGATGTGCCGACAATTAAAAAAGCAATCGGCGTAATCGATACGCCTCCGCCGCTTCCGCCGCCAAACGGGAGCTTCGCTTCTTTTCGTTCACGATCCCCGTCACTAGCTTTCGATTCTGCCTGTTTATTGCCGCCGAACTCGCTTCCGCCGGCTGCAAAACCAAAGCCTACTCTAGAGACGGTTAAAATGACGCTGCCGTCAGGTGTTTCTACAGGATCTCCAATAATGGTATTGACATCGATCATTTCTTTTAAATTTTCCATGGCGGTTTTCATCAAACCTTGAATTGGATGTTCAGCCATATTCAATTCCTCCTATACTGATGAATCTTTCTTTGTTGAACCTGACAGATTTTTCGGCAGCTTAAATAAGCCGCGCACTTTCCCTTTCCAATGAATAACGATACTGAAAGCTGCGGTTATAGCATGTCCAACGCGAAAATGGAATATACATGTCAGATGTGTTTTGGAGGCCGGGCTGTTGAAGACGGGTATCACCTCATATTCCGGACGATTGTCAAGACAAAAAAACTGATCCAATACAGCGATTGTGCCGGCTTTTAGAGACCAGGCGCCGCCTGTGATGATTCCGGTTAAAGCGGCGTCGGGAAAACCGAGAACAGACGTCCATTCGAGCTTGATCACATGAATTCTCTTTAAAAACTTGCGGATGATCGGCTGAAGATTGATAATCTGTTCGGCCAGCTTTTTCATTTGCCCCAGATTATTCAGCACTTCCCGAAAACCGACTTTTCTTCTCTTTTTATCTTTTTTTAATGCTGTGTTCGTTTGTTCTTTTACATCAATAGTCATGTCCTTTTGATTAACTTTAACCATCGGAATCTCCTTTTTGATGCGAACAAGCCCGAATGCCGTCCGGATCTTGACCGTCAAACGGTCGTCATCATCTGCATGGATGTATTCAACCGCTATGCGGATTTTCATGATCAAAACAGCAGCGAGCATGGCGAGTACTACAGCAACCCATATGTAAATCATGATTTCACTTCCTCTTATATTAGGCATTATAGGAAGAAATCAACAAAAATAAACGTAGCGGACAGCCAAGGTTTAATGACAGCAAAAAACCCGGCTTGCATAAGCCGGGTTTTGATTCGCCCATTCATTCACTTTTTGCGATACAATTTTTCATGAACGACTGCGGTATCCGCAAAAAAGTCGTGAAGTCCCTGTTTCTTTGGCAAAAACGCCACAATGATATAGGTGATATACAAGCTGTTGATGTAGCGGCCGATTATTTCTCTGAAAAAAATGACATCCCATGTCAGCCCTTTTCCAGGAGTTAGTGAAACGACCTGCAGCCCAAACACCATTTTGCCCAATGTCTGTCTAAAGAACTTGGTCATCACGGCAAAGTAGGCAAAAAACACAATAGCCGTTGTGACTGAGTACAGCGAAAAAGTGAAAAAACCTGATTCTTTAGGAAGATTGAGCAAACTGAAAACAGGAGACACCACTAAACGGTTGATGCTGCCTACGACAATCCCATCAAGCAAAAAAGCCCAAAATCTGACCCAAAAGCCGGCAAAGGCATACTCTACCCCTGGGGCCGATTCTTGCCGAGAAACTTCAGCGGGCGATGATAATTCATTATGATCCTTTCCATCATAAGTCACATCCATTTTTCGGTCCCCTCCTATTTAGCGTAAAGATACATCAGTCTTGGTGCGCCGGATTGCGATATCGCTTCTTTAATGTTTAAAAAGTCCGCTTCACTCTTAAAGATTTTGTTTGCGCTCATTGATAAAAGCGATGCAATGCCTGTTGATTCTTGATAGCTGATGACAGATGCGTCTGCAAGGCTTTTATGGTCTTTTTTCATCGCTTTAACCGCATCTTCATAATAGCCGAGTTCATCAACGAGATGGTTCTTTTTAGCCTGGCGGCCGTCATAAACGCGCCCATCGGCGATTTTCTTTACATCGCTTTCAGACATATCGCGCCCTTCAGCAATCACATCTACGAATCCTTCAAATGCATCATCAACCATGGATTGCATGATGTCCCGTTCTTTTTTCGTCATGTCGCGTGTCGGAGACATGATGTCTTTAAATTCCCCGCTTTTAATCGTTTCGGTTTTCAAGCCAAGCTTTTCTGCAAGCTCGCTGTAGTTCAGGCTTTCCATAATGACCCCAAGAGAGCCTGTGAGCGTGTCCGGCGCTGCGAAAATTTTATCGGCAGGCGTTGATATATAATAGCCTCCTGATGCGGCCATCGACCCCATTGAAACGTAAATCGGTTTCTTCGTTTCTTTTTTGATTTCTTCCAGCTTCTTATGTATTTCAGCGCTTTCGTATACGCCTCCTCCCGGAGAATTGACGCGCAAAATGATTCCTTTCACTCCGGAATCATCTTTTGCTTTTTCAAGCATTTTTAAGAATGATCTGTGGTTGTATCCATCAGATCCAAGAAGGCTTGCCGAATCTCCGTTATCAGCAATCGTTCCATCCACTTCAAGCACGGCGATTTTGCTCGATCCGCTTCCTTGTTCCAGTACCTTTTCTTCCTGCGTGTCATTGAGTCCAAACTGCATCTTGCTGTCGTCGCCGAAACTGTCAAACACAGCCATCATAAGACTCATAATTACAGAAATCCCAAAAACGCCCAATGCAATTACAAGTGCTACCCATCTTTTAGGATTCATCCTTTTTCTCCTCCTCCTTTAATTAAAACAGCTACATGTCTTAGTACGTATATGAAGAGAAAAAGTTCAATATGATGATGCTTCATATACAAGAAATATTTAGGACATGATAAACTAGGGTCACAGGTCATTTTAACATATATGTTAGATGGCAGAAAAATCTAAACTTCAACGACAAAGGGGAGAATGATTGTGACAGACCGCCGGAACATCTATTTCTTTTACAAAAAAAGCGAAGAAACTGACGAGCAGTGCAAAAAGCTGAAACAGCTAGCGGAAGAACACGGATTTCGCGTCGTTCACCAGCACGAGAAAGCCAATATTATCGCAAGCATCGGCGGTGACGGCACATTTTTGCAGGCGGTGCGAAAAACGAATTTCAGGGATGACTGCCTGTATGTAGGCGTGGCGAAAAAGGGGAAAGCTCATTTATATGCGGATTTCAATATACATGATACAGATAAAATGATTGAAGCGACAAATTCAGATCAGATTGAAGTCAGAAAATATCCGCTCATCGATGTGACGGTGGACGGAACAAACCGCTTTCAATGTCTGAATGAAGTCTCCATCCGCTCGAGTATTATCAAAACGTTTGTGATGGATGTGTTTATTGACGATTTTCATTTTGAAACATTTCGGGGAGACGGCATGATTGTATCCACCCCGACAGGAAGCACTGCATATAATAAATCTGTCGAAGGAGCGATTGTCGATCCGCTGCTGCCGTGCATACAGGTCACAGAACTGGCCTCACTAAATAACAACACATACCGGACGCTGGGATCTCCATTTATATTAAGCGCAGACCGCAAGCTGACATTAAAAATCGTCCAAGACGGCAATGATTATCCGATCATAGGACTTGATAACGAAGCCTTCAGCACGATGCATGTAAAAGAGGTTGAGGTCAGCCTCTCCGGAAAGGTCGTCAAGACCATTAAGCTAAAAGATAATTCATTCTGGGAAAAAGTTAAGCGCACTTTCCTTTAATCTTTTGAAAACCCTTACACCAAAAAGGGACAAGAACGGCTGTCTTGTCCCTTTAGATTTTTGATAAAATCCTAAAACGGTTTAAAATCCTTTCAATGCGATGATAAAGAAACTTTCACTTCCGCATTCATTCCAGGCAGCACTTTAGAAGACGGATTTTGGATCGAAATCTTCACTTTTACTTTCTCAGTCACTTTCGTATAGCTTCCGCTTGTGTTTATTTCGGGCAGCATTGAAAATACCGAATTCGCCGCATAAGCGATCTCCTCCACTTTACCTTCAAACGACGCATTAGGATCTCCGTCAACTTTAATATCCACCTTATCGCCTTTTTCGATGTCGTGTAATTCCGTTTCTTTTATATTAGCGGGCTGATATCCCCCCTGATCGTTTCGTAGTGAACGGTATTCTTCATTGACGCAAACCAGCCGAGAACCGGTGCTGCAGCCGCACCGGCAAAATTACGAATAAAATGAAGGGAAACCGAGCGTTTCGAAGCTTGGTGAATATCACCGGCAAGGGCGACAATCAGCGCAATATGAGACACAACGGCCATGATCGTCCCTGACACAGATTTCGCCGTCCATAGCGAATGAAATGGCACTAAAGGATGTTCGGCACGGAGGTCAGTCATGATAAACAGGCCCAATAAGATAAATGCAGCCAAAAAGAACGGCCATACATAAAGCGAATGAAAGCCGCTTTCCTGCAAATGGATAAATGGAACCGCCAAAACTATCATGAGAAGCGACAACAAGAATACACCCGTCTTGTCAATCGAGTGATTTACGCGCTGAGCAGACGCTTGTTTCGGCAATGTTAAAAATCCAATCACTAGACAAAGAATCGGAGAGCATATATTTAATATAAACACCCAGCGCCATGTATCTGCGCTTAAAGATAATGAACCAAAAACGGCTCCTAGAGCAGAGGCGCCGAACAGCCCGGTGATCACAAAAAATAAAAACAGATGACGGAACTTATTCGGAAAAGAGACCAATTTAACAGGAAGAATCGTCAAAAACAGCATCCCTGCGCTTAATCCTTGGATCACCCTTCCGACAATAAGCGAAATCAAACCTGCCGAAAACGCATCGATAAGCGACCCGTATAAGAAAACAAAAATGAAGGCCAGGTAGCTGTTCCGAATCCCGAACCTCCTTGAAAGTACACGGCCAAGCGGAACACCGAGCGCAAAAGCTAGGTTTGAGAAAATGGAAGGCATTCGCATATCGCCGGTTGTCAAATGCAGTCCATTTTGAATCACGACTTGATTCAGCGTATATGACAGATTGAGAAAGTATTGCGGCCCAATCGAAAATATTGTTAAAACGGTCATGATTAAATATTTGGGAATGCTGATATTCTTAGCGTCTCGAATGGTTTCATCGGGTTGACTCATCAGTACTCCTCCTTTCTACTTATGTTTCATAATACAAGTTGTATAATGCAAGTTATATTGTACATCCTTCTTTTCATAAATCAACAGATCATCTGATAAAAAAGAAAAAGGCCGCTGATCTTTGATCAACAGCCTAATGAATTATTTGCTCCACTTTTTAAAATCCCGATTCAGCCGTGTTAAATGAGTCTCCAATATGTTCAGTTCTTCATTCGGCCAGTCTTGGAGAATCTCCGTATACACATCGTAGCGGGCCTTTTGAACTTTGTAAAGAATATCAATGCCTTCCGATGTCATTTCTACAAGGCTGATCCGTCCATTTTGCGGATCGGGAAAACGCCTGATGAAATTCTTTCGTTCCAATGCGGAGACCTGTCTGCTTGCGGTCGAAAGATTAAGCATTAATTTTTCTGCCAATGTATTGATTGCAAGAGGACTTTGTTTATCAAGCTCACTCAAGAGCAGGTATTCAGAGCGGTCCAAATTTCCAAACCGCGGACTGTAAGCCGTTGTCAAACGCACCAAAAGCGCGATTTCCTTCTCAATTTTGCGGAGTGAGTCATGAGCCAAGGATATCCCCCTCTTTCTTGGAAAATTTACTTATCGCCTATCGATTTCCGGGCAATTTCGCGCTCTCTCAGCTCAAAGCGTCTGATTTTCGCCGAAGGCGTTTTCGGCAGCTGTTCGATAAATTCAATTTCCCGGGGATATTTATACGGCGCCGTCATTGTTTTGACATGATGTTGCAGTTCTTTGGCAAGGCGCTCATCTCCCGCTGATCCGTCCTTTAAGACGACGTACGCTTTCACGATAGATCCCCTGACCTCATCAGGGCTTGCGACAACAGCGCATTCTTTGACCTGCGGATGCTTGATCAGCGCATCTTCTACTTCAAAAGGCCCGATTGTATATCCGGAACTGATAATGATATCGTCATTGCGGCTTTCGAACCAAAAATACCCGTCTTCATCCTTTCGGGCCTTATCCCCTGTGATGAAATAATCCCCTCTTCTTTGGAGAAGCGTCCGCTCCTGATCTTTATAATATTCTTTAAACAGAGCCGGTGTACTTAAATGGACCGCGATATCACCTGTTTCACCGGGCGGGCAGATTTCTCCGTCCTCGTTGACAATGTCCACTATGTTGCCGGGAGTCGGTTTTCCCATGCTGCCGGGTTTGATTTTCATTCCTTTCAACACACCGACGAGCAGCGTGCTTTCTGTTTGTCCGTACCCGTCACGCACCTCAACATCAAAATGCTTTTTAAACGTATCGATGACTTCTCTGTTTAATGGCTCGCCTGCTGAAACAGCGCTATGTAATGAAGAAAGGTCAAAGCCAGACAAATCATTGACTTTCGCCATAAAACGATATTCCGTCGGCGTACAGCAAAGCACATTGATTCGATAGCGTTCCATCAGCTCCATATATGTTTCCGGACGGAACTTTCCATGATAGACAAAACCGACTGCTCCGCTCCCCAGCACGGCGAACAACGGACTCCACACCCATTTTTGCCATCCGGGTCCTGCCGTTGCCCAGACGAGATCATCTTCTCTGATGTCAAGCCATGCAGAAGCGGTCGTTCTTAAATGGGCATATGCCCATCCGTGTGTGTGCACAACTCCTTTCGGCTGACCTGTCGTTCCTGAAGTATAGGATAAAAGTGCGATATCATTGCGGGATGTATCGGCAGCCTGAAAATCAGCCGCGTCTGCCTCTTCCATTTCTTTAAGCAGATTGATCCATCCTTCTTGATGATCTCCAACAGAAAATACCGTCAGCCCGTCCTTTGACTGGACATCGCGGAATGAATCAATAAATGCAGAATAGACAATCGCGCCTTTTACACCGGCATGTTTGATTCTATAATCCAAATCTTTTGCGCGGAGCATTTCAGAGCAAGGGATCACGACCATTCCCGCTTTTAAAATGGCCATGTATATGGCATACGTTTCTAAAACGCGCGGCATCATCACAATCAGCTTGTCGCCTTTTTTCAGTCCTGAATCGGTTAAAACGCTGCCGATTTTGTTCGTCTTTTCTACCAGCGTCTCATATGTCCATGACATTTTACGGCCGGCTTCATCTTCCCATATTAAAGCCGTTTTATCTGGTGAAGCTTTGAATTTTTCGATTTCATCAACCGCATTATACCGTTCTGGAGCTATCAAATCTTCTCTTTTCAATCATTACATCTCCTCATCATTTGCCATCTCTCTATTATACATAACCGCATATGTATTCTAAAATGTTTTGAATGGCTCCTTTTATGCCAAATATAAAAAGAGTGGGGAAAAACCCCACCCATTATCCATTGCTTTTTTAATTTTCAATTACTGAGGTGTGCCTCCACCCATTTGTTGTTGGGCGAAAGAAACTAAGCGTTTAGTGATTTCTCCTCCAACTGAACCGTTTGCACGAGAAGTAGTATCCGCTCCAAGGTTAACTCCGAATTCAGAAGCGATTTCGAATTTCATTTGGTCGATAGCTTGAGCAGCACCAGGAACTACTAGTTGGTTAGAACTGTTTTGTCTGTTTTGTTGAGCCATGTGTTCTCACCTCCTTGTGAGTATAGATTGTGTAAAAACACATGACTTCATACAAAGAATGTTTGGTAATTGTATGCAGAAAACAGACAAGGCGAGCCCGGCTAACATTCGGTTTTAAAAAAAGTCGGCAAACTTTTCTTTCGCTTCCGCTTTGCTGCTTAAAACGATGGTTTCCGTCTTTTCTACAGCTTCTTGAATGAGCGAGTCAAAGTCTGTATAGCTTTCAAAGTGCTCGATTTTTTCTTTTTTCGGACGCGTTTTCGGTGCTGAAGGAGTAAAAATCGTGCAGCAGTCTTCATATGGACGTATGCTGATATCATACGTATCGATATCTTTCGCTTTCTCAATGATCTCCGTTTTATCCATTCCGATCAGCGGCCGCAAAACCGGTGTGCTCGTTACGGCATTGATGGCATACATGCTTTCCAGCGTCTGGCTTGCCACTTGCCCGAGGCTTTCCCCGGTAAAGATGGCCAGGCCTTTATGCTGTTCGCGGAGCTTGTCTGCAATCTGCAGCATAAGTCTTCGGGTTGCTGTCATCGAATAGTTCTCCGGAATTTGTTTTTGAATGAGTTCCTGGGTTTTTGTAAATGGGACAATATGAAGCTTGATGTCCCCTCCGAACGCCGTAAGACGGGCGGTGAGATCGATGACTTTTTGCTTGGCGCGTTCGCTCGTGTACGGCGGGCTGAAGAAGTGAACAGCTTCGATCTCAAGCCCCCGCTTCATCGCATAGAAACCGGCAACAGGGCTGTCGATGCCGCCCGAGATCATTAGCATCGCTTTTCCTCCGCTTCCGACAGGCAATCCTCCTGCACCTTTTTCATCCCTGAATGTCAAATAGGTAGCATCTTCTCTGATCTCGATCCGTAAATGAATGTCAGGCGAGTGGACATCAACAGTCAAATCTTCCGTATTGCGCAGAATATGCCCGCCGATTTCGGCATTCATTTCATTTGTATTTAATTCAAACTGTTTATAGGCTCTTTTTGTAGATACTTTGAATGTATCCCCCGGGTTGTACTGCTTTTGTACAGAAGCTAGCGCCGTCTCTTTAATGCTGGCAAGGTCTGTCTGGCATTTGACGGCGAGACTGAAGGATTGAATGCCGAAAACATGTTTTAAGTGTGCGGTTACGGCTTCTGCATCTTCTCCGTTTAATGTCAAGGTCATTCTGTCACGAGTTGATTCATAACGAACTTTGCCAAAATCGCGCAGAACCATTTTAATATTTCTTTTCAGACGATCGACAAAAAGCCTTCTATTCTTTCCTTTTGTTGAAATTTCACCAAAGCGGATTAAAATGTAATCGTATTTCATTGTATCTCTACCTCATAATTCCTTTTAGTTTGTGTAAACTTTCTTTTAAGGCCGTCATAAACGGTTCGACTATCTCTTTGTTATCACGGTAAGTCATGCTGATTCTGATGCTGCTGGCGGCGGCCTCGTCCCCTTTGCCCATTGCTAAAAGCACTTTGCTTGGCTTATGCTGCCTTGATGAACATGCAGATGTCGTCGATACAAAAATATCTCGTTCTTCGAGCATATGCAAGAGAACTTCGGCTTTCATTCCAGGAACGGAGAAATTAATGATGTGCGGGGCGCTGCCAACTTCCGGCGTATTTAATATAACACCTTCCATCTCTTTTAGCTGTTTGATGAAATTCGATTTTGCAGTTTTCATCTCTTCTATATAATCATCATAATCCTTTGATGACATGTTGACGGCTTTTGCCAGTGATACGGCCCCGGCCGTGTTTTCAGTTCCGGCTCTTCTGTTGTTTTGCTGCTCGCCGCCTGAAATTAAAGGAAAAAGTGAAAGCTCTTCTTTTAGTATGAGAGCTCCGGTCCCTTTTAAGCCGTGAAATTTGTGACCTGAGATCGTGCAAAGATCGATGGCGGCCCCGGGGATATCCAACGGAACCTTATTCATGCCTTGAACATAATCAACATGAAAGCAGGCTCGGCTCTTCTCTTTCACGATCCTTCCAATGTCATCTACAGGCTGAATAGCGCCTGTTTCATTGTTGACATGCATGACACTGACAAGAATCGTGTCTTTGCGAAGCGCTTCTTCAAGCTCTTCAAGTGAAACGAAGCCGCGGCTGTCAACGGGAAGATAGGTGATCTCAAAATCGAAAGCCGTTTTCAGCTGTTCCAACGATTCTGCGACAGAAGGATGTTCGATGGAGGAAGCGATGATATGCTTCCCTCTATGGCGATGAGCCAGGGCTATGCCTTTGAGCGCCATGTTATTGGCTTCTGATGCACCTGACGTAAATACGATATCATAGCGGCTCAGGGACAATGCCGATTTGATCTGCTGTCTCGCCTCAGTCAGCAATTGATCTGCTTCAACGCCATGACGGTGCAATGACGACGGATTGCCAAAGAAGCGCTGATTTACTTGTTCATAAATTTGTAACATTTCATGATAAGGTTTTGTTGTCGAACTGTTATCAAGATAAATCATGATCTTCTCCTTTAAAAATGAACGTTCTTTTTCATGACTGTATATGTTATCATAACAACTTGTAATTGAAAATTAAAAATAAAGTGTTTGACTTCTCTGATTTTTAAAATATAATAGTCTTTGGACTTTTGTCATATTATATCACAAAAATAAATTGACAGAAAATTTAAACAACACCCAGGAGGTTCTTTTTAATGAAAACTTCACTATCCGCCAGAGAAACGACAGCGATCGGGCTTATGCTGTTTGCTCTCTTTTTCGGAGCGGGAAACATGATCTTTCCTCCCCAGCTTGGGCAAGCTGCAGGAGAAAATGTATGGCCGGCAATCATCGGGTTCTTGCTGACAGGCGTCGGCCTTCCGCTGCTCGGTGTCATTGCGGTCGCCTTGACCGGTAGTGCAAAAGGACTGGCGGACAAAGCGCATCCCGTCTTTGGCACTATATTAATCGTCAGCATTTATTTAACAATCGGACCGCTGTTTGCAATTCCAAGAACAGGAAATGTTTCGTATGTCATAGCGGTTGAACCTTTTTTAGGACAACATTCATCAAATATTTATCTGTTTATTTTTACCTTGATTTTCTTCGGTGTCACTTATTTCTTGGCTTTAAATCCAAGCAAGCTTGTTGACCGGATCGGCAAAATCTTAACACCGATATTATTGACTGTCATTGCCGTATTAGTCATTAAAGCGTTTATAACACCAATGGGCAGCATCGGGTCTGTTACTAAAACATATCAATCCACTCCGCTGTTCGTCGGATTTTTAGAAGGCTATAAAACAATGGATGCCATTGCATCGATCGTTTTTGGGATCGTCGTGATTAGTGCGATTAAAGAACGCGGCGTTACAAATCCTAAATCAATTGCTGCTTCTTGTATCAAAGCAGGCATTGTGGCTGCTGTCGGCCTTGGATTGGTATATGTTTCGCTTGCTTATTTAGGAGCGACAAGCGTTGAAACAGTCGGTTCCCTTGATAACGGCGGAGAAATATTATCAAAAGCTTCAGCGTATCTATTTGGTTCACTCGGTAATGCCGTGCTTGGTATCGCCATTTTGTTCGCCTGCCTGACCACGAGCGTCGGACTTGTTTCTTCTTGCGGAGAATACTTTTCAAAGCTGATTCCAAAGCTTTCTTACAAAACCGTCGTGATCATCGTCAGCCTTTTTAGTCTTGCGATCGCCAATTTCGGTCTGACAGAAATCATCTCGTTTTCAGTGCCGATCCTTTCGGCGATTTATCCGCTGGCTATCGTCGTTGTGCTGTTTTCATTTATTGACAAGCTGTTTAATGAACGGCGTGAAGTGTATATCGGCGCCCTTATCCCAACGGGCATCTTAAGCATTATTGACGGTTTGAATGCGGCCAATATTCCGCTGGGAACGCTCAATCAAGTCTTAGGAGATACGATTCCGCTGTACAGCGTCGGAATCGGCTGGGTCATTCCGGCAGTTATCGGTGCAGTTATCGGATATATCACGACCTTTTTTATTCCTTCCCAGAATGACCGTTTAAAGAAAGTAAGCTAACACCGGCAAAAACCCCTTCGTGCTGAAACGGAGGGGTTTTTTTACGGGGTCAAAAAAAACCGGCGCTGTGGCCGGTTTTCGTTTATTCAGGCTGCTGCGTCTGCGCACCCAGCCGTTCTACTGATCCAGGAGACGCTTTTTCCACCGCTCTTGCGGCAATGTCGTAAGCTTCATCATATTCATACGAATAAAAGCGGTTTTCCGCTTCTTTCAGCTGCTCGGAAAGCATATGGTTCTGGCTTCTGAAGCGGTTGCCGTACTGAATGATGCGTTCGATCATCAACACTTTTTCGACAAGCTCGTCTGTCTGTTCTTTCACTTCTGTGACAAGCTTCTCGGCTTCTTCTAAACGCTCGTTGACCACATCCATGTTGAGCGGCAGCGTTTGAAACTGTTCATTCACTTTCTGAACGGCCGAGCGCGACTGCTGAATCTTTTCTGTTACGGACGCCGGAATGCCGGGAACATTGCTTTTCTCCAGACGCCTCGCCGTATTTGTAATCGTCTGCTTCAATTGCTGAAGAAGCTCTCTCGCCTGAAGTTCTTCCTTTCTCAGCATTTGCAGCATGTCCCTGTATTCATCATGCTCTTTTTGAGCCGCTTCCAATTGCTTTTCAATGTCTGAAAGCTCTTCTCTTAAGAGCGAATAGGCGACATGCTTCTGGTCAAGCCTCTCCTTCACCTGCACAAATTGCTTTTCAACCATTTCAAGACGCTTTTCATATGACTGCTGCTTCTCAAGTTCATCGTTTGTCAGTCTGTAGCTTTCCTTTACAAGGTCTGTTTCTGCCTTTGTATCTTGTTTATGGGTTTCAAGCTTTTCCAGTGCGGCGGCCAGCTCAGGGACTTTGCCTAAGATCAGCTGGCCGGCTTCGACCTCATCTTCAAGCTGAGAATACAGCGTCTGGATCGTTTCCTCGATCATCTGCATGGTCGCCGCGGCTTCTTCCAAATTAATCTCGGTCAAGAGCGCATCTTCTGCGCGCTTTAATTCTTTGAAGAGGTTTTCCAATTCCTTTTCAATTTGAATATGATCCAGCTTATAGCCTTTTTCGATCATTTCCTGATGGCCCGCCTTCAGCTTTGCCAGCTCGTTCGGCACCGTCTGCTTGCAGCCGGCGAGCAGCTTCGGCACGTCGTCTATGTGTGATTGAAGCTCTTCAAGCAAGCGGTCCTGGGCGAGCAGCACCTTTCTTGCTTCTATGTAGTTTCCGCCTTCAGTTTCAGCTTCGAATTGTTTGATTCCTTCCCACACCGTATCAAGATCGGCTTCTATTTTCGGGTAAAGATCGCCGTACAGGTGACTGTAAGCCAAAAGATTTTTGCGTATTTTTGTATACTGTTCTTTAATTTCTTCAATTTCTTTGCGGTTTTGCTCTTCGCTTGAAACGAGATCGGCAATCTCCTTTAAAATGTCTTCAATATTGGATTCGGCCGCTGATAAAAGGTTTTCGATATGAGCTAGCACCTGCTTTGATTTTTGAAAACGGTATTTATCGGCGCAGTCCTCCGCCTCAAACAGGAGCTCTTCCACTTTGGGCATGTGTGAAGTCACGATTTCATCCCATTCTTTGCGCCATCTCTCAAAAAATTCTTCAGTCTGCCCCGTCATTTTCAAATGCTTGATTTTTGACATTTCTTCCACAATCGACCGGTTCAAAATTTCAATTTTCCAAGCTTCTAAACGGTCAATTTCTTTATATATATTTCTCCTGAATAAGTAGCCGGCGGAAAATAAGATTAAAAATACCGCCAATAAGCCTATGACAAACTCCATAATGAGCCCCCTTGCTGTTTAACTTGTTCTGTCAGGGTATGATATTTGAAACCGTTATGTAAAACAAAGTTTAGCTATCGTTTTCATTGTTCTTATGATACCATGTAACCAACATTTTTTGAGCAGAATTTTTAATTTTTTTACATCAAAGTGACAACATCTGACTATTTTTTTACGGGGTGACATCATGCTGAAACGAGACGGTCATGTTCATTCTCCTTTTTGTCCGCACGGATCAAAAGATGAGTTCAGACATTATATAGAAGAATTATGCAAAAAAAGCTTTCAATCCGTAACCTTCACAGAGCATGCCCCGCTTCCGCCTTCTTTCAGCGATCCGACCCCGCAGAAGGACAGCGCCATGCCGATGTCCGCCCTGGAGCGCTATTTTGAAAGTCTGCAGCACTTGAAAGAAGAGTATAAAGGACAAATTGACGTTTTAATCGGCCTTGAAGTCGATTATATCCGCGCGTATGAAGCTGAAATCAAAACATTTCTCGATACATATGGCACATTCCTTGATGACAGCATCCTGTCCGTTCATTTTTTGCCGGCGGGATCTTCACACATCTGCCTTGACTATGATGAAGATGCATTTCAAAATCTGATCCGATGCTGCGGAAGTATCGAGCAGGTGTATCTTGCCTATTATCAGGAAATCTTTTCTTCTATTGTATCATCGCTCGGTCCTTTTAAGCCAAAACGAATCGGCCATATCACGCTTGTCAAAAAATTTGTTAAGATTTTTCCTTATACGATGTCTGCTCCTGTCCGGGAATTGGTGTCTTCCTGTATAGCCGAAGCCGGAAAGCGCGGGCTTGAACTCGATTTTAATACATCAGGTCTTCGCAAGCCTCAGGCAGGGGAAGTCTATTTGGAAGACTGGATGATGGAAGAAGCCCAGCAAAAAAACATCCCGCTTGTTTTTGGGTCTGATGCCCACCAAGCAAAGGATGCCGGGTTTGGTTACGAATGTTTTGAACGCCGCTGTGCTAAATAACGGCAATATGTTCACGCTCTCTGTACAGCAGGCTGATGATCCAAGTTTTGACTTCTTTATAGTACGCCTTATAAAAGTATGGTTCGTGCGGCTGCAGATAAAGCACTTCCGAAATATACTGCGGCTGCAAATAAGGCATCATCAAAAGGGACTTCAGCTGGATCATAAAATGAGAAAGCGGGAAACGGGAAAATTCCCTGTCCGCTTTTCCTTTTTCAATGATCAAGTGAAGAATGTATTTTTCTTTTGTTAAATATGTCGACATCACTTCGCGAATCAGCGTCGAATCAATCGTCACTTCGCGATAGACAAATCGAGTTAATTGACGGTGTTCATGCTGATACGATAGAATATCAAAAACCAATTGAAGAAGGCAGTCCTTTGCACTGAGGTCCTGAAGGCGCTCATGTCCGTTTTCAAGGATTCTTAAATAGCCTTCATAAAAACGGGATACCAAATGCTCCATTAAACCGCCTTTTCCATTAAAATAATAGGAGATGTGGGCCACATTGACATTCGCTGCTCCAGCAATTTCACGAACTGAAGTTCCTGTAAATCCTTTTTGATTGAACAGCTCGATGGCAGATTCGATAATCCTGTCCTTTGTGGTTAAAAGAGAGTTTGATCCCATCTTGATTCACCACCCCTTCTTACTTAAAACAATTCCACTTCAAGCGGATTTGTTCCTGTAAAAAGTGCTCGACAAATAGCAGCACACCAAGTGCAATTTTGCCATTTCAAAGAAAAAGCGAGGGAAATACAATGTTTCATGTCGAAAAAACTGAAGGCAGCAAAGAAAAAAAATATGAGCTTCTCCTCAAACAAATAGATGCGCTGACAGAAGACGAGCCTGATATGATTGCCAATCTAGCCAACGCCTCTGCTCTCTTGTACCACTCACTGGAAGACGTCAACTGGGCGGGCTTTTATTTTGCCAAAGACGGAGAGCTTGTGCTCGGTCCTTTCCAAGGGCTTCCCGCCTGCGTACGGATTCCGTTAGGAAAAGGCGTCTGCGGCACCGCTTATGCAAACGCGCGGGTCGAACGCGTTGAGGATGTCAATGCATTCCCTGGACATATTGCATGTGATGCGGCTTCCCAATCGGAAATCGTGCTTCCCCTTAAAATCGACGGAGAAGCGGTCGGCGTCCTTGATATAGACAGCCCGATTAAAAACCGATTTGATGAAAAAGATGAGTATTACCTCAAGAAATTCACCGAAAAACTTGAAGAGCGCTTAAGCAAAAAGAGCCGGTAATCCCGGCTCTTTTTCGTGTCATGAAAATGGCTTTTGAATCATCAGTCTGTTTTTTCCGTTTCGCTTGGCGGCGTACAGGGCGACATCCGCCTGCTTTACAAGAGAAGTCAAAGATTTCGGATGGTCCTCCGACCAATGGGAAATCCCGCAGGAAATCGTAACTTTGGGATTTGTACATTCCCTGACAAGCGCAATCAGCCGTTCAGCCAGTATTTCACCTGCATGCAAGTCGGCTTTCGGAAGGTACACCGCCAGCTCTTCCCCTCCCCATCTTGCCCCGACATCCTGTTGGCGGATATTTTGCTGAATCGCCCGGGAAACTTGAATAAGAATTTCATCACCGGTCTGGTGTCCATAGGTATCATTAATCCGTTTAAAATTATCAATGTCGAATAACACAAATACCCCTCTTTGATCATCCTTCATGCTGCGTTGAATTTTTTCATCAAGATAGCTCCTGGAATAAAGCTCTGTCAAACGGTCTGTCTGCACGAGATACTTCAGGCGGTCGCGAAGCATCGAATTGGAAACGGCAAGTGTGGAATGCCTGATGAGCGTCTGAAACAGCTTAAACATTTCAAACGTAAAGGAGCAGGCGTTTTTTTTCAAAACGATGACAAACCCCTTGCTCTCATTATTTTCAAGCATCGGAACACCCATTAATGAAGCATATCCTTCATCTCCGAACAGAGAAGAACCATTCCCGACAAAAACGCCATTCTCTTCAGAAACCTTCTCTTTAACGTAGCTGATATAAGGAGCGGCTGCATCCGTTTGAAAGAAGCCGGTGCTCCCCGGCAGCAGATTTTGTTCTTCAAAGTGATTGTTATAAAAGAAACCGACTTCTTCAGCGCCGAATGAGCCGATCAGCCTTTCGGACAAATTCTTCATCATGTCCGGAAGCCGTTTCGTCCGGTTCAGCTGATGGGAGGTTTCATTGATCAGCTCCAGATTCGAAATCATATTTTTGGCTTGCTCATAAAGCCGGGAATTTTCAAAGGCTTTTCCTGCCGCATTCGAAATGATGCATATATCCTGAGCCATATCGGCAGCGTTCGGGCCTGAAGCTTTTAAAACGCCATATGTCCCCTGCCTGCCTTTAATCGGGATGTATACGGCAGACTCGTCCTTCTGCTTCATCTGGCCTGATAAATAAACCTCCAAGGCAAAAGAATCGGTCGATTCATTTTGAACGTCTATTTCTTTTGCAGGCAGATGGATATACTGATCCTGATCATAAGATAAAAAGAGACAATATGTTAAATGAGGGAATACATCCCTTAAGATTTCAAGCATTGTTTTTAGGACTTTTTCCTTATCCATCAGCTCATGGAGCAGTTCTGTCTGTTTATAAATCTCGGTTTTGCGAAGTTTGTCATCATGAGACCTTTCAAGATCAGCACAGTATGTCAAACACATACGAATCGATTCAGCCAGATCTTTCGGTATTTTATGATTCTTTCGACATAAAAGTTCAATATATTTGTTGTTTTCTTTTATTGTTATAATGGTATAATAATCATTGATGTAATTGATTGAACCGCTTTTGCCTTTCAGCATTGCCGGCTCAGAAGAAGAAGCATGCAATGTTAAGGATATAAACGAAAAAAATGACTCGGCTGCCGATTTCAGCCAGACGACAGAGTCATTGTATGAAACAGCCGGCTTTTTGAATAAAAATTGGAGCAGTTCCTGATGAAAAGAGAGATATAGGTCTTCGGTTTGTCTATTCATTATTATCACCTAAAAAAATCCATTATAGTCTAATTTAATTTTCCTAATTATATCATAAAAGAAGGACTATATCCCGATAAGCGTTTTAAATCTTTTCGGGACTGCCGATGAATGGTTGACTTTGCCCCAGGGACGTTATATAATCGTCTTTGTGTGAAATATTGCAGCCTTTTTGTTCTGCTTCTTTGTTTCATTTTGTTCCTTATGTGAATAAGGTGTATCGTGTAACTCTTTGCTGCTGGAGCGAGGATACATGAAAACAAAATGGACATGGCTGAATTGAACAGATGGGTTTTATTTTCACAAAAATAAAACCAAAGGAGGAGTCACATTATGGCTCGCTATACAGGTCCAAGTTGGAAAATATCCCGCCGTTTAGGAATCTCCTTAAGCGGTACGGGTAAAGAATTAGAAAAACGTCCTTACGCGCCAGGTCCGCACGGTCCGGGACAGCGTAAAAAACTATCAGAATATGGTTTGCAATTGCAAGAAAAGCAAAAGCTTCGCCATATGTATGGTGTGAACGAGCGCCAGTTCCGCAATCTTTTTGACAGAGCTGCGAAAATGGTCGGTAAACACGGTGAAAACTTCATGATTCTTCTTGAATCTCGTCTTGACAACATCGTATACCGTCTTGGCTTAGCGCGCACTCGCCGCCAAGCACGCCAATTGGTAAACCACGGTCATATTCTTGTTGACGGAAGCCGCGTTGACATCCCGTCTTACCAAGTAAAACCTGGTCAAGCGATTGCTCTTCGCGAAAAATCTCAAAACCTTTCTGTCATCAAAGAAGCGGTTGAAGTGAACAGCTTCATTCCTGAATACCTGACATTTGATGCTGAAAAGCTTGAGGGTACGTTCACTCGTCTTCCAGAGCGCTCTGAACTTGCTCCTGAGATTAACGAAGCATTGATCGTTGAGTTCTACTCTCGTTAATTGAAGAGTATTGATAAAAACCCTAGAAACGTTGGTATCCCAACGATTCTGGGGTTTTTGTTTACTCTGCTTTTTAGTATATCGTATTCTCCCCCATATCATTTACCTTAACCTCAAAAACAAAACCCCTCTCAATATGAAGGTTTTTTTGCTGGATTATAATGAGTTAATACTTAAGATAATCGATATCAGATAAAAATTTTGTTTGTCCCCTCCTTTCCTGTCTTCCGATAACTCAGCACGATCCTGAATGGGACCGGAGATGAAATCATCTTTGTAACATTCCCTAATGTTATCTAAAATTTCTTTATCAAAAACATAAAACGGTTGTTGAGGAACTTTTGTATCATGGTGTTGTTTTTGTTCAGCTTCTACTACTGAGATAGAGCTTAGTGAAAAACAGAAAAAACAACAATAAAATCATTTTTTATAAAAAAGGAGTTAGCGTTATGATGTTCGAAATAATCATGAAAGAGATTTGATCGACTGGAATATTGTCAGATGGGAGATTCATGATGAAAATGGATGACAAGATTCAAAAAAAGTATAGGGAGGAGCTCAAAAAACAGGAAAATCACAAAAGGTATACTATCGAAATGATGATTATCGTAACCATTATTGTGCTGATTGTTGCTCTTAATTTAATAATTCCTGAATTTTGAGCAAAGATTCCTCTTCCTAAAAAATTGAAACAGGATGAGAGTGCGTGTTGAATATAAACCAAAGGGGCAAATCAAAAATGGATCTTAAGAAGAGGGAGATTCAAAAAAAGTATAGAGACGAGATTCAAAAACAGAAGCAAGCTAAAGAGGATGAGAAACATTACACCAAAGAAGTAATCATTGTCATAACAATGATTGTGTTGTTTATTTATTTCTTTTACACTCTTCAAGGATTTTAATAAAGCTTGAGAATGTTATTGAATATAAGCCCCTCTCGGAGAGAAGGGCTCTTTCGATAGGTAACCCTTTTTCGATAATATCATCCGCAGACAGGCCTTCCGCAAAACACCTTTTGATCAGCTCAGGAAAAGTCAGATGTTCACACCAAGCTGCCGGAGATCGTCATGCTTATCAACATGAACCCTTTTCTCAATCATCTTACCGTTGGCTATTCGCAAAACGATAATTTAACGGTTTTTCCCGTTGCAGGAACACTGTCCAGCGGAACCTTCAAAGACAAAGTAAACGGCTGCTTGGATCGGCATTTTGAAGTCCGGAAAAGCAACGAAGTTTTTCTTTTTTGAGCTATAGGCCTTTCCCCCAGGCATAGGTGTATCAACCTGCGGATAGAATACAAAGTCTTTATGGAAAAAATCCCAGTGCTTCATTCGCTTCATAAAAACGTCTGACTCATTCTTTATTGGCTTCAACTGTCATGATGATCTTCCTTCTCCTATAGATTAAAATGTGTATGATTCACCGTCATCCGGCACTAAAACATGAGAGGAGATTCCTTTTTCTTGAATGAATGTTTTTAACTCTTCTCTTGATAATGTCCAATGATTGACAGCTTCCATATGGCTGGAAATGATTGTTGCGTTAGGGGCTGCTTTATACACTTCATAAATGTCCTCTTTCCCCATTACGAGAGAACCGCCTTCTAAGAATTGATTATCTCCGCCATTGACGACAATGATATCCGGCTGATGTGTATCGATCTCTTCTTGGACACCTTCATACCATACTGTATCTCCAGCTACATACAACGCTTTCTCATTTGAGTGCTTGAAAACAACGCCGCACACTTCACCGGCAAGCTTTAATATTTCTCCTCTTCCATGCTCGCCTCTTGTTTTGATTAATTGAATATTTTCAAAAACTGTATCTTCCGTTAAAACTTCTACATCTTGAAAACCGGCATTTCTCACTTCTTCAGCATCCGCTGTATTTTGGACAAACAGTTTGATATCTTTAGGCAACATTTCTTTGGCAGCATCATCAAAGTGGTCTAAATGCAGATGAGTGACAATGACAGCATCCAGATTCTTGATGATGTCGTCAATTGATGCCGGCAGGCTGACTAAAGGATTATTTTGATCTTGTCTTGCCGAATTTGGAAACGGGGGATAAGTGCCTTTCTCAGCCAGCATTGGATCTATTAAAAATGTTTTGTCTGCATATTTGACAATTAATGTCGCATTTCGAATTTGTTGAATATTCATGTTCATGGCTCCTTTTCTTTGAATTACAATCAGTTTATACTATGACCGTTTAACATTTACATAGATAAAATCAAGTCTTTTTTCCGTTTGACTTGATTTTTGAAAAAATGTATTTTACTTTGTCATTCCACACAAACCTTTTGAAAGGATTTGATCGAATGCTGGATCATACAGACAAGCGAATCTTAGAAGAATTATCCAATAATAGCCGTACTACGATGAAGGAATTAGGGGAAAAAGTTCATTTGACAGGACAGGCAGCCGCAACCAGGGTTGCTAAATTAGAGGATCAAGGAGTGATTGAAGGTTATACAATCAAAGTGAATCAAGTGAAACTCGGGTGTTTTATACATGCTTTTATCAATATCTATACAAAAAGTACTTATCACGAACCTTACCTTTCATTTTTAAAAACAGAGGAGAACTACATCATCAATAACTATAAAATCAGCGGGGATGGTTGTTATCTTCTTGAATGCAAGTTCCCGTCTCATGAACTGTTAGATCAATTTTTAATAGACTTAAACAAGCATGCAAACTACAAATTAGCGATTGTTATTAATAAATCGTAGATGAATGGGAAATACGGGGCAAGCATTCAATGAAAAAGAGGGTCGCGGGACCCTCATGATTTTAACCGCTTTGCTGTATCTTCCGTCTGATTCACTTGATTAAGGCCGGACGCTTGATGTTCAGCATGTTCATTTCGTTCTGTCTCAAGCTGCTTTTGATAATCTTCCATAAATTTTTCTTTTGCCGCAATGAACAAGTTCATTCTGAATTCCTCCCGATTAGAGAATGGAAACGCTTTACCTTCTACATCTATATTTTTGACATTTCCTGAATGAACATACATGAAACGTTTTGACACAAAAAACCCTTGCCGTTTGGCAAGAGTTTTTTTTCATTACTTGTAAGTCAGCAAGAAGTATTTCTTTTTGCCGCGGCGAATGACGGTAAACTGTCCTTCGATGCGGTCCTCGCTGCTGAGAACGCCGCTTACATCAGTCCGGCGCTCACCGTTAATGTATACGGCTCCGTTTGTGATGTCTTCACGGGCCTGGCGTTTCGAAGGCGACAGCTTTGATTGGACAAGTACATCGACGAGAGGCAGCTCATCCGTTTGCTCGAGTTCTAAAGAAGGAACCCCTTTAAAGCCGACCTTCACTTCCTCGGCTGTCAGCTGTTTGATATCGCCGCTGAACAGCGCTCTGGAAATATTAACAGCCTGGTCAAACGCTTCACGGCCATGGACGAGAACCGTCACTTCTTCAGCAAGGCGTTTTTGCGCCTCGCGTTTTTCAGGTGCAGCCTCCGTTTTTGCAGCCAGATCTTCAATTTCTTCTTTTGACAAAAAGGTGAAGTATTTTAGGTATTTGACAACATCCCTGTCATCTGTATTGATCCAGAATTGGTAAAATTCATACGCCGAGGTCTTCTCTTTATCGAGCCAGATCGCTCCGCCTTCTGTTTTTCCGAATTTCGTTCCATCCGCTTTTGTGACGAGCGGGATCGTCAAACCGAACGCTTTTGCGTTCTCTTCCGATTTGCGAATCAGCTCAAGACCTGAAGTGATATTGCCCCACTGGTCGCTGCCGCCGATCTGCAGCTTGCATCCGCTATTTCTGTACAGATTTAAGAAATCGAGCGACTGAAGGATCATATAGCTGAATTCAGTGTACGATATGCCCGATTCGATTCTGGAGCTTACCGTATCCTTGGCAAGCATGTAGTTGATGCCGAAGTTTTTGCCGACATCACGCAAGAAATCAATGACACTCATTTGGCCGATCCAGTCGAAGTTATTCGCCATGACCGCCGGATTCTCATCAGCTTTAAAATCAAGGAAACGGGATAGCTGATTTTTGATTTTCTGCGACCATTCGCGGACAATCTCTTCATTGTTCAATGTGCGCTCTGCTTTCTTTCCGCTCGGATCGCCGATCAGACCCGTCGCTCCGCCTACGAGTGCAATCGGGTGATGTCCGGCCAGCTGAAAGCGGCGAAGCATTAAGATCGGCAGTAAATGTCCGATATGGAGGCTGTCGGCCGTCGGGTCAAATCCGGAGTATAAGCTGATTTTGTCATTAGCCAGCAGCTCTCTCAGCCCTTCTTCATCCGTCTGCTGCTGAATCAGCCCCCGAAAGGATAAATCATCAAGTAAGTGTGTCATTATCATTAGCTCCTTTTTAAAAAATAAAAACGCCCCTTCGAATAAACGAAGGGACGATCAAATCGCGGTACCACCCTGCTTAAAAGAACACGAGACCGCGCTCTTTTCACTCTTGTTGATAACGGAAAACTTCCGTTCTTTTGCTACAAAGCGGGAGGCTTTTTCGCAAAAGCGGTTCGTGAGTGTAATTCAAACCATCCATATGTGCTGATTTTCACCGGCCATCAGCTCTCTAAGACAGGGAGGGATCGTTCTACTGGTCTCAGTCTTCACCTTTTATTATTTGACTAAATCTTTTTTAACATAATATTTTTGCTTTGTCAATGAAGGTCAGTCCTCCATCGTTGAAAGATCGCCGGCCGGAAGGTTCAGCTCCCACGCTTTCAGGACGCGCCTCATAATCTTTCCGCTTCTCGTTTTCGGCAGCTTATCTTTAAATTCGATTTCCCTTGGCGCGGCATGTGCGGCCAAGCCTTTCTTCACGAACTGCCTAATTTCCTCTTTTAATGAATCTGACGGCTCATATCCTTCTCTAAGAGCGATGAATGCTTTTATGATTTCTCCCCGGACGGGATCCGGTTTGCCAATGACGCCTGCTTCAGCGACAGCTTGATGTTCGAGAAGCTTGCTTTCCACTTCAAACGGACCGACGCGTTCGCCTGATGTCATAATGACATCATCAATTCGTCCCTGAAACCAAAAGTATCCGTCTTCATCCATATAGGCGGAATCTCCGGACACATACCAATCACCCGGCATAAAATAGGAGCTGTATTTTTCAGGATTGTTCCAGATGGCGTGCATCATCGACGGCCAGCCTTTTTTAATGGCGAGATTGCCCATTCTGTATGGCGGGAGCTCATTTCCCTGGTTGTCAACAATCGCAGCCTCGGTTCCAGGAAACGGCTTGCCCATCGAACCAGGCTTAATCTCTATGCAAGGATAGTTGCAAATCAGCTGTGCCCCTGTTTCCGTCATCCACCATGTATCATGAATCCGATTGTGAAAGACTTTATGCCCCCATCTGATCACTTCGGGGTTTAAAGGCTCGCCAACGCTTAAGACGTGTCTTAAAGAACTCAGGTTGTATTTGTTCGCGAGTTCGTCTCCGGCTCCCATCAGCATTCGGAAAGCCGTCGGCGCACTGTACCATACAGTCACTTCAAGCTGTTCAATCGTCTCATACCATGATTCAGGGCTGAACCTGCCGCCCACCACGACATTGGTTGCTCCATTCAGCCACGGTCCGAAAATGCCGTAAATGGTTCCGGTTACCCAGCCGGGATCCGCTGTACACCAATAGATGTCATCCTCCCGCAGATCAAGAACCCATTTGGCGGTCTGGTATTGCTGAATCATCGCTCTATGGACGTGGAGAACCCCTTTTGGCGCGCCGGTAGAGCCTGATGTATAGTGAAGCAGCATCCCGTCTTCCTGATCCATCCATGCAATCTCAAGATTGGTGTCTGTTTCCCCTGCTTTTGAAAAGTAATCGATAACAGGCCCTTCTTCCTTTACCCCTTCTCCGACGACCACGATCGATTCAAGATCCGGCAGCTCATCAGCAGGCACCCGCTCCAGCAGTTCGGGCGTCGTGACAATCACCTTTGCCCCGCTGTTTAAAAGCCTGTCTTTGACAGCCCCTTCCATAAACGCTTCAAATAAAGGTCCGACGATCGCTCCCAATTTGACAGCGCCGAGAATAATAAAATAAAGCTCGGGTGATCTCGGCATAAAGACAAACACACGGTCTCCCTTTTTGACATTGGCATGCTGCTTTAACACATTCCCAGCTTTATTTGTTTCATTTTTCATTTCTCGGAAGGTGTACTTTTCTTCGCGGACCGGATCTTTGTAGTAAAATGCCACTTTATTTTTCAAATTTGATTCAGCGTGGCGGTCGATAGCTTCATAAGCGGCATTCATTTTCCCCGTTTTGTGCCATGTAAAATTTTTTTCGGCATCTTTCCAGTCAAATGTACGGTATGCTTCATCATAGTCTTTTAAATTGTAGTTTCCCTTTTCGGCTGGCAACGCTTTCAATTCCATGCCCATCCCCCTTTGTTCGGTCATCAAAATATATTATAGTATAGATTTTTTATTTTCTCAATTTTTAAAAAATAGTATTCTTTTCTTTGAAAACGCTTAATATTTTGGTATGTTATGTATAAAAGACTTCAACTAAGATGTAAGGCGGTGGATACGTGGAGCATCACAAAACTTATCATGCCAAGGAATTGCACACCGAGAAAGGCGCCTTGCTGATAGAAGGCCCTATCAGCGCTGAAAAGCTTGCAGACTTTGAGTTTCATGCCGAGCTTACAGCCTTTCGCCCATCTCAAAAACAGCACGAAGCATTAATCGAAATCGCAGGGCTTCCCGAAGGACGGATTATCATCGCTCGTTTCCATCATACCATTGTAGGATATGTCACCTATGTTTATCCAGACACGCTTGAAAGGTGGTCTGAAGGAAACATGGAAAATTTAATTGAACTTGGCGCCATCGAGGTGATTCCAATGTTCAGAGGCCATTCCGTCGGAAAGACGCTTTTAGAGGTCAGCATGATGGATAAACAGATGGAAAAATACATTATCATTACGACCGAATATTACTGGCATTGGGACTTAAAGGGGACAAACAAAGATGTCTGGGAATACAGAAAGATGATGGAGAAGATGATGAATGCCGGAGGACTTGTCTGGTTTGCAACAGACGATCCGGAAATCAGTTCTCATCCCGCCAACTGTTTAATGGCCCGCATCGGAAAAGAGGTCAGTCAGGAATCGATCGAGCGGTTTGACAGGCTGCGATTCCACAATCGTTTTATGTATTAAGGGAGCAAAGGGGACCTAAGTATGATTGTTGAAAAAATCATGAAAAGGGATGTTGTGACACTTTCCAGAACAGATACGATAGAAGAAGCGATGAAACGAATGAGAACATTTCATATTAAGCACCTGCCGGTCATCAATGAACGGGGAACTGTCGTAGGCGTCGTAACAGACAGGGATGTGAAGAAAGCAAGCCCAAGTATATTTGCTCACAACAGCTCTGCCAAGGATCTGCAAAGACCGGTTGAACTGATCATGTCAAAAGAAGTGGTCACAGGTCATCCGCTTGATTTTGCCGAAGAAATTTCAGCCGTATTTTTCGAACATGACATCGGCTGCCTGCCGATCGTCAAAAACGGAAAGCTCGTCGGCATCGTAACAAAGTCAGACTTGCTTCATACATTTGTCCAGCTGACCGGCGCTCATTTTCCCGGCTCGCAAATCGAAATTAAAACCGAGGATATCACACAGGGCCTCGCCGATATCAGCCCAATATTCAGCAAGCGCCAAATCGGTATTTTAAGCGTGCTTGTTTATCCCGGTGAAGAAGAACATTCAAAAATTCTCGTATTTCGCGTACAAACGATGAATCCCGCCTCAATCATCAAAGACGTGAAAACCAAAGGGTATCAGGTTCTCTGGCCCGCAGAACAAAGGGATTTGCTATGAAGGACAGCGTGTTTGTATTCTCTCCTTCCTACCAAATTTATCAATTTCATCAAGACCATCCATTCAACCAGCTGAGAGTATATGTGACATATGACCTTTTAAACGCCTTGGGCGCGTTCGAACAGGGAGATATCGTCCCTCCGCGAATGGCGGTGGAATCCGAGCTCAGCCTTGTTCACACAAGCGATTATATCAGAGCCGTTCAGCTGGCCGGGGCGGGCAAACTGCCGGCCGCTGAAAGCGAGAGCTACGGACTTGGAACAGAGGATACACCCGTTTTTGCCGGTATGCACGAAGCCGCATCTCTTTTGGTTGGCGGAACGCTGACAGCCGCAGACTATGTGATGACCGGAAAGGCAAAACATGCCCTTAATTTAGGAGGCGGGCTTCATCACGGATTCAGAGGGAGAGCTTCAGGTTTTTGCGTATATAACGATAGTTCAGTCGTGATTCGCTACCTGCAGGAAAAGTATCACGCTAAAGTGTTATACATTGATACAGATGCCCATCACGGAGATGGCGTGCAATTCACGTTTTATGACGATCCATCTGTCTGCACTGTATCGATACATGAAACAGGCCGCTATCTTTTCCCTGGAACGGGTCAAGTTCAGGAACGCGGCCATGGAGAAGGCTATGGATACGCTTTTAACATCCCGCTAGATGCGTTCACTGAAGATGATTCTTTTCTTGACTCCTACCGAACGGCTGTCACTGAAATCGCTGAATTCTTCAAACCGGACGTCATATTGACGCAGAACGGTGCTGACGCTCATTTCTATGACCCGCTCACACACTTATGCACAACGATGAGAATTTATGAAGACATTCCAAAGCTTGCCCATGAATTGGCCCATACTTACTGCGGCGGGAGGTGGATTGCCGTCGGCGGCGGAGGCTATGATATTTGGCGTGTGGTGCCGCGTGCATGGGCAAGAATCTGGCTTGAAATGAAGGGCATCAAAGCAGAAGGAAACATGCCTGAAAAATGGCTGAAAAGATGGGAAAAACAAGCGTCGGTCCCGCTTCCTTCAGCATGGTGTGATCCGGAAGATTTATATCCTCCGATTCCAAGGAAAGCAGAAATTACAGAAAAAAATGCGCAAACCATTGCAAAAGCTCTTTTCCCGATTCGCTCTGCCCATCGCACCACATAAAAGGAGGCTTGCCGAAAAGTTTGTGAAAGACAGCTTGAACGACCAAGTTGTATCGTTTCATAAAGTATACAGCAGAATGATAGCCATCTTTTCATTAGGCCGTGCATTTTCAATAGCACTTCCGACAGCTTGAAAAACCTAGGGCACCTATGATTATCCTCCTCAAGTTCCATCCGAACACGCTTCATGACAGCTATAACATTGCCCTTTTACCCCTTTGCCTCGCGATAATGGAGCGAGGCTTCCGGCAAATCGCGATTTTTGAATTCAATACCGCTCTTCTGAAATACACGCGATCCTGAGTCGATCGTGTTCATTTATTCTTTCTTTTTTTAAAGTCATTCTCATACTGCTGAAGCCAGTCAGGATGAATTGGCGTGAAAAAAGGCCTTGCCCGCGGCAAGACCTTTATTTCTTTGTATTCAGTTTGCTGATCACGATTTCGACGCGCCTGTTTTCCTTCATATGGCTTTCAGTGCGATTGTCCCTGACCGGTTTTGTATCGGCGTACCCGACAGCGAGAAAGCGGGAAGAGTCGAGTTTTTCTTTTTCTGTAAAATATCCGATCACAGTGCTCGCCCTTGCTGCAGATAGCTCCCAGTTGGAAGGAAAGCGGTACGTGGAAATCGGACGGTTGTCTGTATGCCCCTCTACATTGATAGGATTGGACACCGTTTTCAGCAGTACGGCGATTTTATGCAAAAGCGGGTAAGCCTGATCCTTAATATCTGCTTTTCCCGAATCAAAGAGGACCGCTTCTTGAAGCACAAGGATGACGCCGCGTTCATCACGCTTAGCCGTGATAAGGCCTGAGAGCTGATTTTTTTCAATATAGTCATTGATCTTCTTTAATAAATCATCCTGACTGTCAGCCGCTTTTTTCGCATGCTGATCACGGCCCCGGTCTGTTTGTTCCGCCGCGGACTCCCCATCGGCTCTGTCCTGAAACGAACCTACCGCCGCTTTAAATTTATTTAAATCGATTTGCGACATTGAAAACAGTAAAATAAAGAACACGAGAATCAGCGTAATCAAATCCGAAAACGTGATGATCCAGTTGGACGATTTGCGGCCGGATTCGCGCTTTCTTCTTTCATGCCTAAGCTTCATGAGCCGGTCCTTTTTGCTTCATGTTTTCCGCATGCTTTTTTTTCCATTCTTCTTTGGAGCCGAATACGACGAGCTGGCTTTCAAGGTTGCGCGGATTTCTTCCTGACTGAATGCCGATGATTCCTTCTATCATCACCTGCTTCTTAAAGATTTCATTTTCCGTCTTTTCTTCAAGCTTTGCAGCGATTGGAATAAACAGCATGTTGGATAGAAGTGATCCATAGAGCGTCGTCAAAAGGGCGATGGCCATGTTCGGACCGAGCGTTTCAGGTTTGTTCAGATTTTTAAGCATCATCACAAGTCCGACGAGGGTTCCGATCATTCCCCATGCAGGCGCAAACTCCCCAGCTTTTTCAAAGACTCTTCTTCCCTTTCTGTGCCTTTCTTCCATCGCAGCGATTTCCGCGTTCATCACATTGCGGATCGTCTCCTCATCCCAGCCGTCGATGGCCAAAAGAAGCCCTTTTTTTAAAAAGGGGTCATTCATTTCATTCACATCTGCGTCCAAGGATAAGATGCCCTGTTTGCGCGCCTGCTCAGAAAGCGTCACAAAGGTTTTAACCAAATCCCGCACATCATCATCTTCCGAAACAAATACCTGCTTCAGCACAGATGGCGCTTTTTTTAGATCTTTCGGAGAAAAACTGACAAATACAGCCGCGCATAATCCGCCTGTCACGATAAAAAAGGACGTTAAATCAATAAATGAATAAAAACCGGAAAGACCCGCTCCTGAGACCACGCCGATCACTAAAATGAAAATACCTAAAATAAAACCGACCGGTGTAAGATAATCAAATCGTTTCATTTTTTACATTCTCTCCAGCTCAAGGAAAAGAAAGCAAGGCATTCACGAAAACTTGTGAACACTTGCTTTCTTTCTTGTTTAATTTTGTTTTTTTAGGATTTTGTAGATTGTCTTAATTCAATTCGATGCGGCAGCTGGACAATGTGCTCTTCGACTTCTTCCTTGTTCATCAGCTTTGTCAGAAGTCTCATAGCCACGGCACCGATGTCATATGTCGGCTGAACGACTGTCGAGAGCTGCGGACGAACCATTAGTGAAAGTCTTGTATTGTCAAATCCGATGACCTCAAGGTCTTCCGGAATTGATAGTCCTTTGTCCTGTGCGGCATGAACGATTCCAAGCGCCATTTCATCTGTGGCAGAAAGGACAGCCGTCGGTTTTTCATCAAGCTTCATGAGCGCCTCCAGCGCTTCCATCCCGGAATCGTACGTATAGTCGCCTTCTGCAACATACTCTTCTTTAAATTCGAGGCCATGATCCTTGAGCGCTCTTTTGAAGCCCTGAAGCTTCTTGACTTTATTGATCGGCTCAATCAGCGGGCCGGCTACAAACGCCAGCCGTTTATGGCCTTTTTCGATCATCATGCTCGCTGCATCATAAATGGCCTGCTCATAATCGATTGCAACGGAAGGCGTTTCTCCTTTTTCTTCAACAGACGCCGCAAGCACAATCGGTACAGGTGAACGTTTAAATTCTTCAACATGGTCTTCCGTTACATTTCCGCTCATAAATACGATTCCGTCGACTTGCTTTCCGAGCATCGTATTGAGGAGATGCAGTTCTTTGTCCATATTTTGATCAGAGTTGCTCAAAATAATGTTGTATTTGTACATCGTAGCAATATCTTCAATTCCTCTGGCCAGCTCTGAATAAAAGATACTGGAAATATCAGGGATAATCACACCGACAGTTGTCGTTTTTTTGCTTGCCAGGCCTCTGGCCACAGCGTTTGGACGATACCCGAGACGCTCGATGGCTTCAAGCACCTTTTTTCTCGTCGTCGGCTTTACATTCGGATTTCCGTTGACCACTCGTGAAACTGTCGCCATACTTACATTTGCTTCTCGTGCCACATCATATATTGTCACATTACTCATTTTTACCACTCCTTCAACTGGGTACACTTTTCTTATTCTATAGCATAAACATTTTCATGTAGAGAAATGTCAAAATGTCATACTTTATGTAAAATAAACGGAAGACCAGTTTACATTATTTTTCATAATTGTTCAAAGCAAAAGGTTCTCTTCTGAAATTATACACGGTTTTACCTAATATGAAAACGTTCCCTTTATTTTTATAATTAATTTAAATAGGAAAAAACAACTTTTAATTAAAAATAAGAATTTTTTTCGACAATTTTTAAATACAAAAAAGGACCGCTTGTCGAGAGCGGTCCAAAATGGATTTGATAAATTATGCTTTGACCTGAACCAGCGGCTTCAGCTCATTCAGCCACTTTTCAAATGTCGGAATATCCATTTGCTGTGCAGAGTCGGAAAGCGCGACAGATGGATCAGGATGAACTTCGGCCATTACGCCGTCAGCTCCGATCGCAAGCGCTGCTTTTGCCGTAGGGAGCAAGAGGTCGCGACGTCCTGTTGAATGAGTGACATCCACGAATACCGGAAGATGCGTTTCCTGTTTAAGAATCGGTACAGCTGAAATATCCAAAGTATTTCTCGTCGCTGTTTCGTACGTTCTGATCCCGCGCTCGCAAAGGATGATTTGATCGTTTCCTTGTGACATGATGTACTCCGCCGCATTGATGAATTCCTTCAATGTAGCAGCAAGCCCGCGTTTTAAAAGGACAGGCTTTTTCACGGAACCAGCCGCTTTTAACAGCTCGAAGTTTTGCATGTTGCGGGCTCCGATTTGGATGACATCGATGTAGTCAATCGCTTCTTCAATATGCTGTGGATTGACGATTTCACTGATGACAGCCAGATCATACTCATCAGCAACACGTTTTAAGATTTTTAAGCCTTCGACACCAAGCCCCTGGAAATCATAAGGGCTTGTACGCGGTTTGAAGGCTCCGCCGCGAAGCAGTTTCAAGCCTTGTTTTTTAGCCGCTGCTGCCACTTCGGCAACTTGGTCGTAGCTTTCAACCGCACATGGACCGACGATGAACCTTTGTTCACCATCGCCGATTTTTTCGCCTTTTAGATCAACAATTGTATTTTCAGGCTTTTTCTTGCGCGAAACAAGGAGCGCCTTGCTGTGATCATCTTCCTGCAGTTCAAGCCCCGCTTTAAAAATCTCTTTGAAAATATGCTGAATTGTGGAGTTTTCAAATGGACCATCATTATTTTCAATAATGTTGTTCAGCATCGTTCTTTCTCTGACCGGATCATAGCGATTGATCCCTTGGGCTTCCTTCGCTTTTCCAATCTCTTGGACAATTCTTCCTCTTTCATTAATCAGCTTTAAAATCTGCAAGTTTAATTCATTCGCCTGCTGCCTCAGCATATCTAGTTCAGTATTGCTCATATTATTCATCCTTTCTTTTGGCTTCATCCTGTATGAGATAATAAATGATTCAATTGATTAGGGTTAATTATAAACAATGTTTGATAAAATGTCACGAAAAAATTCTTTATTACCCAAACGCTTTTAAGCGATAAAGTATAATATGCGATTGATCCCTTGCTGTGTAGGTATTTATCGCGGATCTTCAAAAAAAGAAAAAAAAAGAATCATGTATTGATTCTTTAACTTGATTGTCTGTAAAGCCGCTGTATCTCGGTTTCTACGGTATATACCCGCTGATTCAAAGCTGCGGTCTTATCATCGACATATTCAGTTATGTTATCTGTAAATTGCCCCATGCTTTCGATGATGTTTTTTTGGAGCTGTTCCTGTCCTTTTTTCACGTCTTTTACATCTGCTTCAAGGCGGTCAAGCCGCTTGTCCACTTCATTGAAGCGCTCATCCATTGCGGTGAAACGTTCATCCACTTCATTGAAGCGCTCGTCCACTGCGTTGAAACGCTCGTCCACTTCATTGAAGCGCTCATCCACTGCGTTGAAACGTTCGTCCACTTCATTGAAGCGCTCGTCCACTGCGTTGAAACGCTCGTCCACTTCATTGAAGCGCTCGTCCACTGCGTTGAAACGCTCGTCCACTTCATTGAAGCGCTCATCCATTTTGCCTAAACGCTTATCTATTCCATCCAAGCGCTGATTGATCGGATTGAGTTCTTCCTTTAGAACGGATTGAAGCATGTCCTTTAATTCGTTGCTCATCACATCACCTCCCGCTTGCTTTATTATATCGCAGAACGATGGTTCAAACGATGCATTTTCGTAAAAAGGCATTTCCAGTAGGTAAAAGCCTCAAGATCAAAAAAAAAAGACCAATACGCTGATGCGAATTGGTCTTTTTTCATTAATGCCTATTTGCTGTTTTCTGCAAGAGCCTGTGCGGTAATCTGTGAATGGGAGGCATGCCATTTTACTTTGCCGTTTGTGAAAATGATGGCTTGAGGGCTTTCATGCTTAATCCCGTAATGTTCAGCTATATAGTTTGATAACGGACGGCTTTCCTGCACCTGTAAATAATATGTGGGATAGTCTTCATGCTGATTGGCGAAAGCTTCAAATTCATCAAAAGCGCGCCTGCTGATCGGGCATGTAATACTGTGTTTCAAAAAGATAAACGTATCATTCTGTTCTACAAGCCGTTTAAATTCATCCTCTGTTTGAATGAGCTGCTTTGACATGATATCTCCCTTTCCGCATTTATTTCTGGGCCGTATCTGCTGTTTCCCTTGCTTCATTCTCGATTTCGTTTTTGGCATCCTCAGCTGTTTCTTCGATTGCAGAGGATGCTTCTGCCTTCATCTCATCAGCTTTTTCGGCACCTTTGCTTCGCAAATCTTTGACTTTATCCATGAACTGAGATGATTGATCAGCTACAAGCTGTGAAATAGAAGATGTTTTTTCCTTTGCGATACTGACATATTCCGAGCCTTTTTCTCTCGCTTCATTTGTCAGCTTGCCTGTTTTGTCTTTCAGAACAACGGCCTGGTTTCCGATATCATCGCGAAGCTCCTTGCCTGATTTCGGCGCCAGAAACAAAGCTGCCGCTGCCCCGATGATCCCTCCAACAAATGTACCGACGAGAAAATCTTTCGTATTCATTCCATCTTTACTCATTTATAATTCCTCCTTCATCTTCTTTCGTTTCCATTTATTCCAAATTTCTAAAGCTGCATTGCTCCAGCTGACAACTTGAGAAATTTTTTCACGGTTTTGCTCTGTTGCTGATGTGACAGAGTCAGACACCTGCTGAATTGAACTGTTAAACTGCCGGACGGAAGTTCCGACTTCTTGAACAGCGTCAACAACCGTATTCAATTTCAAAGATTTTTGCTGAATGTCATCCGCGAGACGATTTGTTTTATGTAGGAGCTCTGTTGTTTCATCCGTAATACCCTTCATCTGTCCTTCAAGCCCTTCTAAGGTCGATGCGACATTATTCAGCGTCATTTGAAGGGATTTTAATGTCTTTGATAAATAAATAACTAAAATAAGAAAAGCAACGGCAATGAGTGCGGCGCTTAAATAAAGAATAATAATCATCTAATCCTCCTCAAGCTATAGGCTTATAATTGATGTATACCCAATTGATCAAATTGTAAACCTCTTTATATATTTTTTCTACACATTTAGATAAAATCCTTTAACCAATTGTCTGCCTCGATATGTACAAAAAAGCAGCGGATTGACTCACACTGCCTTTTGTATGTTATGCTAATACATTTTCATATGCTCTTAAATACTTTTGAATATCTCCTGCACCCATGAAAATCAAAACGCCATTTTCATGTTCTTTTAAAATGGATGTATCATTTTCATCAATCAGCTTCGCCTGCCCGATTCTTTCCTGCAGATCAGTGATCGTCAGCTTTCCTGCGTTTTCACGGGCTGATCCGAATATATCGCAAAGATATACGTAATCGGCTTTCTTCAAGCTTTCGGCAAATTCATTCATGAAAGATTGTGTCCGGGTAAAAGTATGCGGCTGAAATACCGCGACAATGTCTCTGTCGGGATACTTTTGTCTTGCAGCTTCGATCGTCACCGTGATTTCTGTCGGATGATGGGCGTAATCGTCAATCAGAACTTGGTTTCCGATGATTTTTTCATTAAATCTCCGCTTTACACCGCCAAAGGTTTTAAGCCCTTCTTTAATAATGTCGACATCCACTTGCTCGTAATGGCAAAGCGCGATGACAGATAATGCATTCAAAACGTTATGGCTTCCGTAAGCCGGTATATAGAACGTGTCATAGAAAGTATTTCGGACGAAAACATCAAAGGTTGTGCCTTCCGTGTTTTTGATGACGTTTCTCGCCTGAAAATCATTTTCCTCCGCAAAGCCGTAGTAAACGACCGGAACATTTGCATGGATTTTCATCAAATACTCGTCGTCTCCGCAAGCGATGATCCCTTTGTTTACCTGAAGAGCCATCGTTTGAAACGCATCAAATACATCGTCAATATTTGCGAAATAGTCAGGGTGGTCAAAATCAATATTTGTCATGATGGCATAATCCGGCTGATAGCTCAGAAAATGCCTCCTGTATTCACAGGCTTCAAGGACGAAATATTCGCTGTTTTCGCAGCCTTTACCCGTACCGTCTCCGATTAAATAAGAAGTCGGTTTCGCTTTTTGGATCACATGGGATAAAAGCCCTGTTGTTGAAGTTTTGCCATGCGCCCCTGTAACGGCAATGCTTGTAAACTTTTTCAGGTAGTCCCCGAGAAATTTATGATAGCGCACGACAGGCAGGCCTTCGGCACGCGCTTTTTCAATTTCGGGATGAGTATCAGGAAAGGCGTTCCCTGCAATAACTGTCATTCCCGGCTTAATGTTTTCGGGATCAAAAGGATAAATAGAAATTTTTCTTTCTTCTAATGCAGTCTGTGTAAAAATGTACTTTTCGATATCCGATCCTTGGACAGTATATCCATTATCATGGAGAATTTGGGCAAGCGGACTCATACCTGTCCCTTTTATTCCTACAAAATGATAAACAGTCATAATTGTACCTCCAACAAACGTCTATCTGCTTTCCAGTATATGACGCTTATTTCAATTTGCAACCTAAAGCCCGGCCGCATCAATTTTCTCTTCTAAGTGTTAACTATATTCAGTATCAGGCATTTTTAAGAGTGAATAAACCTTTTCGATGAAGGATTTTTTGAATCCTTCGGCAATCCTCTTAAAAACGGATTAAAACGCCGCGGGCGGCGCTTTAATATGCGGCGCTGCAAAAAACACGCCCATCAGCTATCATACCATGTTTAGCTGAAAAGTGAACTACTTTCTATCAGCTGTTCCAGATCGGCCTTTGTCATCAGCACTTCTCTCGGCTTGCTACCTTTTGCCTCCGATATCATGCCTTCTCTTTCCATCATATCGATCAATCTGGCAGCTCTGTTATAGCCGATGCGGAAACGGCGCTGCAGGCTGGAGGTGCTGGCGCTGTTCTGTTCAACGGTAAATTCGCATGCTTCAAGAAACAGTTCGTCCTGGTCAAATCCAGCCGGATTCTGTCTGACCAGCTCTTCTTGTTCAAATAAATAGGATGGCTTCTGCTGCTGTCTGACGTGTGAGACGACCCGGTCAATCTCATGATCGGATACAAAGTTTCCCTGAAGTCGGACCGGTTTGCCTGATCCATTCTCCAAGAGGAGCATGTCTCCTTTTCCAAGAAGCTTTTCCGCTCCCGCCATATCGATAATCGTTCGTGAATCGACACCGCTTGAAACGGAAAACGCGATTCTGGTCGGAATATTGGCTTTAATCAAGCCGGTGATGACGTCAACAGACGGCCGCTGCGTCGCAATTAAAAGGTGGATGCCGCATGCTCTGGCCTTTTGGGCGATTCGGCAGATGCTTTCCTCCACTTCGTTCGGAGCAACCATCATTAAATCGGCAAGTTCATCAATCACCACGACAAGGTATGGAAGTTTTTCGCCCATATTCTTTTCATGAACCTTTTCATTGAAACGCTCGATTTCCCGAACGCCGGAATGAGCAAATAATTCATAGCGCCGCTCCATTTCTTCGACCACCCATTTCAAAGCAGCCGTAGCCGCTTTAGCGTCTGTAATGACAGGGCTGACAAGGTGCGGAATTTCATTATACGGAGCAAGCTCCACCATTTTAGGGTCGATGAGCAGAAGCTTCACTTCTGAAGGCGCCGCTTTAAACAGCAGGCTGACTAAAATCGTGTTGATACATACGCTTTTTCCTGATCCGGTAGCGCCCGCGATCAGCCCGTGAGGCATTTTTTTCAGGTCTGCCACGACAGGCTTTCCGGAAATATCAAGGCCGAGAGCCGCCGTCAAAGGCGACGGATTCGTTCTGAATTCCGGGCTTCGAATCATTTCGCGCAAATAAACCATTTTGCTATGTAAATTTGGAACTTCGATTCCGATTGTATTCTTTCCGGGAATCGGCGCCTCGATGCGGATGTCTTTCGCTGATAAGCTCAGTTTAATATCATCCGATAAGTTTGTGATTTTATTGACTTTCACACCGGGCTCAGGGTGCACTTCAAATCTCGTCACAGAAGGCCCTTGTGTAACATGAACGACATTTGCTTTAACATTAAAGTTTTCAAGCGTCACATCCAAGAGCTCCCGCTGCTCGTTTATCCATGCATGATCATCCTGCTTTTGGGCCGGCGGTATATCAAGCAGGGACATATTAGGAAACTGGTATCCTGGAGATACCTTTTCTTTTTGTTTATCTGACGAGAACATCATCACATTAAACGGAACAGAGCCCTGCTGCGTTTTTGGTGCGGTTTTTGTTTTTTGTTTCAATGAAGCTGCCGGAGCTTCATCTGCTTTGTCATTTGCTTGACCGGCCTCTGACTGCTGACCGTGATGGCCGCTGTCTATTTGATCAGCCTTTACTTTATCATGCTGCTGGACTTCCTCGTCATTCTGCCTATTGGCAGATTCGGACTCGCTTTGCCCAGGTTCCTTAGGCATTTTATCTTCTGCTGATACCTCTTCACCTTCTAAAAGCGCCTCCGGCCGGGAAGACATTGCAGCTTCACTTTTCTCAGGTGCACCGATTGATTCAGCAGACGGCTCTTCTTGAACTGCGATGTCTGAAGATTGATATGCGGATGACTGTGTTTCCCCGAAGAAGCTTTGGCTCTTCTCAATGCCTTCTGCCGGCAGCTGATCGATTTCTTCAGCTTCTGCAGCGCAGCTGAGTTTTTCTGGGGGCGCCTCTTCCTGCTCCTCTTGAACAGGCTCTTTTTCTGCTTCTTCAGCCCTCGGCTGACCGATCTCGTTGCCTTTCATACCGATCGGCATTTCGGCAGCTGCTCCCTGCTGGAAATGATCCTGCTGAGCGAGTTCTTCTTCCGCTTCTTCTACCTCTGCCGGCGAATGGGCGTATTCTGCGGCTTTTTCTGTACTGTTCAGCAGCCCCGCTGCGGCTTTTTCCTGCTGAACAGGCGCTTCTTCTGCCAGCTGATGAGTTTCTTTATCATCGTTCAGCGGTCCTGTTGCTGCATCTTCCTGGCCACTGTCCTGCTGAGCAGCCTTCTTTGTCTCGGAAAAGCGCTCGGCTTTTTCGACTTCTTCTGTCTGGAAATGTTGTTCAGTTTCTTCAGTTTTTTTATTCGTTCCGGAAAGTGCCGTGTCTTGATAGGCTGACGGCGGCTTTTTTTCGGTGAGGTCCTGTTCTTTTTTAATTTCTTCAGTAAAAAGCGTTACGTGTGCTTCTTTTTGTTTCTTGCCGCTGTACGGTTCGTTTTTTGGCAAATCGTTTGGCCTGACCTTTTTTTGTTCGTTAAAACCGTAAACCGGTGAAGGTATGACAGACGGTCTAAAAGGCTTTTTCGCCGATTTTTTGACCTCTTCGTTTGAAAAACCGGATGTTGGCTGATAACCTGAAGGATGGCTGTCGGAGCGTCGGCTCCTTGCTTGGCGTCCTTCGCTTTTTTCCCTTTGCTGGGACTTATGATCAGGTATCACAGGAAAACGGAATTTGCCTTTTGGGTATTCATATACGACTTTTGCATCCGAAATTTGCGGCAGTTCTTCATTTTCTTCAAAAGACGAAGCTGACACCGACTCATCTGTCTGTTTCGTCTGTTTTTCACTATTTTCATCATCGCCTAGAAACAGGCTGAACATTTTATTAAACCAGCTCATGAATCATCACTCTCTAACTCTCCCTTAAATTTTTCGGGGACGATTTTTAGTATACCATTGCTTCACCCGCCAGAAAAGAACAAGGTCACCCCTGTCCGCCCGCCGAATAGAAAAACCGCCAAGTTTGTCTACCCAGCGGCTTTCTTTTTACATGTATTCGAAAGTTTTGTTCATTTTATGCCGTTTTAAAATGTAAAGGTTTCCCCGACCTCATGGCTTTCATCAAGCACGAGAATTCCTTTTTCCCTCGGTACATCAGGAAGGTTCAGTTCTTTTGCAGAGCAGATCATGCCGCTTGATGCCACTCCCCTGAGTTCCGCATCTTTGATGATCATGCCGCTTGGCATGACGGCTCCGACTTTTGCTACGACGACTTTCTGCCCTGCCTCGACATTCGGCGCTCCGCAGACGATCTGGAGTGTCTCGCTGCCTACGTTCACTTTGCAGACGCTCAATTTATCGGCATTCGGATGTTTCACTTTTTCTTCGACAGATCCGATGACAAATTTCGGAGACAGATCGACTGTCAGCTCGTCTTTCAGCCCGTTGCGGACCAAAATTTCGTTTACATCCTGAACAAAGCTCTCAGAAAGGGCGATTGAACCGCTTTCCGCGATGTTCATATAGGATGATGCATTAAAAATGTTGTAGCCTGAAGTTTCCTTCGTTTCTTTATGAAAAATTTTGACGACATCTCTATAGATCTCAAATGCGATGTCTTCACGGGCAATGTCATGAAGGGCGATCAAAAGCGTATCGCCTACTCCTTCTTTGTTATAAAATACATTCATCAAAAAATTCCTTTCTGCCGTTACTTTTTAGGGCGGTTTTTAGCCAGTATAAAAATCGGTTCGAGCTTTCCTTCCTCATATAAAAAGGAGAGCGCCGTAATCGGCACCGTACCGTTTGCAAAAAAGCTCATCGACATTTGCCCGAGAATATCGTACCCGGCATTATTGCGGATATCGGCTATAATGAGCACATCTTGATGAGGGACTGAAACCGCAAGCGCTCCCTGCGCATTTTTTTCATACTCCGCGAGAATAGATTCATTTAAAACACGGCTGGCATCATAGCCATCGTTGGCTCTAAAAAAGTAAAAATGATTGTCTGCGACAACATCTTCTTTGACAACCGTGCGAAGCGAGCGGAGGTTAAAGGAAGCCGTTTCCCTGATTCTTTCCTTTGACCAGCCTTCTTTCTCAAGCATTTTCTCGTCAATCAGCCGATACGTATTGCCGAGATCAAGGGCATAATAAATCCTCGTCTCAGCCGTATGGTCATCGAAAATCAGCGGGATGCCTGCGCTCGACTTCTGCGGAAATGATGTCGAGCGAATAACGGGATAAATCAGGCTTTCCCGTCCCTCCATTTCCTGTGATTGGCCTTTCATCGCATTGAGCGCTTCTTTTGTATAATAGACAACTTCGTCGATGGCTTCTTCTTTTCTCTGCTCCCATTTCGCGATAATGCCCGGCAGCTCGAGTGTAATGCCTTTTTCCGTATTTTTGTCTTCGATCCTCAACGTATCTTTTTCTCTGTCGAAATGAAAAGACCAGCTGTCATTTTGCAAACGTTTTTTTAAAATATCGGAAAGTTTCCTTGACGTCATTTTCATAGAGGAACTCTCCTTTCTGCTACTTTTTCAGCGAATCTGTCAAAAACTGCTCGATTTCCTCTTTCGTTTTTCGGTCTTTGCTGACAAAGCGGTTGATTTCGTTTCCGTTTTTAAATGCGAGAAAACTTGGAATTCCGAAAATGTTCCACTCGGCGCATGTATCGATAAATTTATCGCGGTCAACATAGCAGAATGTAAACTCCGGATAGTTTGCTTCAAGCTCTGGCAAAAACGGCTCTACAAAACGGCAGTCAGGACACCAGTCAGCCGAAAACATCAAAAGTGACAAATCATCATTTATAGCTTTTTTCAATTCTTCATGAGATTCGATTGTTTTCAAAATCAACGCCTCCAATATATATTCTGATCATCCACTCGGATCATACCAGACAAGCGGCTCTATAGCCAGACTTTTGCAGTATATGAACGTATCTTTATGTATCATACCCGTTTTGCGCAGGGACAACCTTGCCTTAAAACCTCCTTCATATCATTAGCATAATTTTTTTGCTTTATCAAGCCATTCTCGTTTAACATGATGAATGAAAGGGTAAGAATATTCGTTAAGGCGTCGCGTCTAACGTTCAGGCGCGCGTCTCGATCCTATGAAAGTCAGGAGGAGGATGTATGGAATTTGTCATTTATCTTGCCGGAGAAATACATAGCAACTGGCGCGAAGAAGTGAAAGAAAAGGCGAAATCTCTTAAACTGCCGATTACATTTGTAGGGCCTATGGAAAACCATGACCGTTCCGACAATATCGGTGAAGAAATTATGGGAAAACAGCCCGATTCGATTGCAAAAGACGATGCAGCATCAGATCTAAACAATTTCAGAACTTCCGTTTTAATGAACAAAGCAGATGTGGTGATCGCGCTTTTCGGAGAAAAATATAAACAATGGAATACAGCTATGGATGCTTCTTACGCTATAGCAAAAGGAAAACCGCTGATCATCATCCGCCCCGAGTCTCTCCACCATCCATTGAAAGAATTGTCGAACAAAGCGAATATCACAGTTGAAACCGTGAACCAGGCGATCAAATCACTATCATACGTATTTGAAAGCCAATAAAAGAAGAACCTGTGCAAACCGCACAGGTTCTTCTTGTTCAGCCGTTTTGCAAAATCGATTTGACCAGGGAGCTGTCACAATCTTTCACAAGCTTAATGAGCAGCTCTTTTGCCGCTTGGTAATCATCAACATGAATGATTGAGGCCGATGTGTGGATATATCTTGAACAGATTCCGATCACGGCTGAAGGGATTCCTTGGTTGGAAATATGAACCCTTCCGGCATCGGTTCCGCCCGGGGAAACAAAGTATTGGTAAGGAATGTCGTTGGATTCAGCGGTATCCAGCACAAAATTCCTCATTTCACTGTGCGTCACCATCGTCCGGTCGAAAATCCTCAGCAGCACCCCTTTTCCGAGCTGGCCAAATTGATTTTTGTCCCCGCTCGCATCATTTGCAGGACTTGCATCAAGCGCAAAAAACAGATCCGGCTGAATCATATTGGCCGCAGTCTGAGCGCCTCTTGTGCCGACTTCTTCCTGTACGGTCGCACCGGAATACAGCGTATTCGGGAGTTCTGTACCTTGCAGTTCTTTCAGGAGTTCGATGCTCAGCCCGCAGCCATAGCGATTATCCCAAGCTTTCGCCATGATTTTCTTTTCATTCGCCATCGGGGTAAACGGGCAGATCGGCACGATTTGCTGACCCGGTTTGACGCCGATTTTTTCGGCATCTTCCCTGTCATCTGCACCGATATCGATCATCATGTTTTTAATGTCCATCGGGCGCTTCCGCTGTTCATCTGTTAACAAATGCGGAGGCGTGCTTGCGACAACCCCGGGTATCGGCCCGTTTTCAGTATGAATTTCCACCCGCTGTGCCAAGAGAACCTGGCTCCACCATCCGCCAAGCGTTTGGAACCGGAGCATGCCGTTGTCTGTGATGGATGTAACCATAAACCCTACTTCATCCATATGACCCGCAACCATTATTTTCGGGCTGCCTTCCCGGCCGTTTTTTACGCCAAACACACTTCCGAGTCTGTCCTGAATCAACTCGTCAGCATATTTTTGAAGCTCCTTTTTCATGAAAGCACGGACAAGATGTTCATTTCCAGGAGCTCCGGGTAGCTCTGTCAGCGTCTGAAAAAGCGTTTTCGTTTCCTGATTCATCAGTTTCCCTCATTTCTTATGTATCTAGTTCACATTTTACATAAGTGTGCAGCATGTTTCCAGAAGAGAGCCGATCCTTAACATTAATGGACATGTTCTGTATAATAAAAAAAAGAAGCTTTGGAGGTGCTGTATATTATGAAATTGCGCCATTTTCTTCTGGGGGCCGGAATCGGCATCGCCGCAGCCGTTGTTGTTAAACAATATGTCATGACACCTTATATTTCTTCAGAAAAAGCTCTCCGCATCGTCAAATCGGCTTTTAAGCAGAGAGGGCCGATTGACGGCTCATGGATATATACCGTTCCAGAGTCATATACCGTCAATGGCGAAACCGTAACGGTTTATAAAACAGGCATTACCCGTTCCGCTTTTGGAGAGCTTGAGCAATATGAAGTCATGGTTGACGCAAAAACAGGTATGATCGTTGATGTGATTGACACAGCGGCGTAATGTAAAAGATGCGGCTTGAACATGCCGCATCTTTTTATATGGGGCGAATCGGCCGGTAGACTGGATACCACATAGCGTCCTGCACCGCCTGAATGACATCTTCCAGTTCCGCTTCGGCCACGCCGTCCTGAACGGCAGCTTTGATGACGGCTGCTGCAACAGTAGCAGAAACAGTCCGCAATTCCTCAACCTGCGGAAGAAGTGAAGCCCCCGGCCGGCCGGTATCAACCATATTTGCTATTGCTTCAGCGCTTGCAAAAAACATATTGTCAGTGATCAGTCTTGCTTTTGATACGAGGGTTCCAAGCCCAAGTCCAGGAAATACAAACGCATTGTTCGCCTGGCCGATGATATAATCCGTACCGTTATACTCTACAGGGTCAAACGGACTTCCAGTGGCTACAAGCGCTCTTCCTTCCGTCCATTTGATCAGGTCCACTGGCTTTGCCTCAGACAATGGCGTCGGGTTTGACATCGGGAATATCGCCGGCCTTTTAACATGAGCCGCCATTTCTTTCACGATTTCTTCAGTGAATGCGCCTGAAACGGTCGAGGTGCCGATCAAAATGGTAGGATGGACTTTCTTGACAACCTCAGCCAAATCGATCGTCTCCCCCGGGCCGTTTCGTTCAAATTCCTTCACTTCGCCGGCAGGCCTCGCATACGGCTTTTGAAGGTCTTGAAGATCGGTCATATCATCCGTCAGCAAACCATTCCTGTCGACACACCAAAAACGGCGGTATGATTCTTCTTCTGACAGGCCTTCTTTTAAGAAAGCGGCGCGAATTTGCTCGGCATTGCCGATGCCGGCCGTACCCGCTCCAAATATCACGACTTTATGCTCTTTCAGCGGCACTTTCGATATTTTCACAGCGGCCAGCACCGCGGCAAGCGTCACTGCGCCTGTCCCTTGTATATCATCGTTAAATGTGCATACCTTTTCTTTATATTTTTTTAAAATCTGGCGGGCGTTTTGTGTGCCAAAATCCTCCCAGTGCAGCAAAACCCCTGGGAAGGTCTTGGTCGCGATCTGAACATACTGATCAATAAACGATTCATAGCGCTCGCCCCTGATTCTTGAATGCTGGTTTCCGACATAAAGAGGGTCGTTGAGCAGCCTTTCCTGATTAGTCCCAGCATCGATCACCACAGGCAGAACTTTGTTTGGATCAATACCGGCTGCCGCCGTGTACACAGCAAGCTTTCCGATGGAAATGGCAATGCCTCCGACACCCCAGTCCCCGATGCCGAGAATCCCCTCGGCATCAGTAGCAACGATTAAATCAATCTCGCTCCTCTTTGCCGCTAAGTTTTCAAAAGCCGTTTTCATCCCTTCAGGATCATTCACAGATAAAAACAAGCCCCGCGGTTTTCTGTATTCATGGCTGTATTGCTGAATCGCGGTTCCGACAGTCGGCGTATAAACAATTGGCAGCATCTCTGTCATATGATCATTCAACAGCCTGTAAAACAACACTTCATTTCTATCATGAAGTGCTGTCAAATAGACATTTTTGCTTAAATCATCAGGCTGTGAGCGGAACTGCTGATAGGCCCGCTTCGCCTGCTCCTCCAATGTCAGCACCTTTGGCGGCAGAAGCCCTGTTAAACCAAGGGCTTTCCTTTCTTCAGCAGGAAATGCCACCCCTTTGTTGAGAAGGGGCGTCGAAAGAACTTCAAATCCTCTTAAATGTGTTTCGATTACTTGCTCATTCAGCTTTTTCTGGCTCACCTGTCGTCTCCCTTTCGAATGTTCATTATCTATAGCATGGTTAACAATCAGGCAAACCATTCACAAAAGCACTTTCTCGAAGGCTTCCGGTTATCGTCTTTCTCTTTTTACGGATTCTATAATATCGCCGTTTCCATCCCATTTTAAAGCTCTGTAAACTGCGTCATGATAAAAAATGTACCATGCGTTTTTTTCGGCTGCTTTATGCTGCCATGTTTGTTTGGCGGCAATCGATGTCATCGGATAATCATCATAGGCGAGAACCCACAAAGGATTCCGATGGGCATGCGTCGGCATAATATCTGCCATATGAAGAGCCGTTTCACCAGAATCTTCGAGCACGATGACAGAGTGGCCGTCGCTGTGTCCGCCAGTATGATGCATTGTGATACCATCCATAACCTCAAGTTTTTGCTCAAAGGTTTTCACTTGATGCTGAACCGCTTCCCAGTTTTCTTTCCAGTATGTATTTTTGGAGCGGATATTCGGATTTTTCATTTCTGCCCATTCTATAGAAGACGTGTAAATAGAGGCATTCGGAAAAACGGAGACAAGATGATCTCCCTCATAGCGCGTCAAACCGCAGGCATGGTCAAAATGAAGGTGTGTCATGAGAACGGCATCGATATCCGCCGCTGAAAGCCCCAGTGATGTTAAAGAATCATCAATTGATGATTCCTCTGTCACACCGTAGTTTCGTTTTTGTTTGTCCGTCATTTTTCCCCGGCCGATTCCTGAATCGATTAACAGATAGGCTCCGTCCTTTTGTACAAGAATGGGGTCTGTCCTAAGCTCAATCTGATTTTTATCATTCACATGATACTTTTTTGACCAAAGCGGCTTCGGGACGACGCCAAACATGGCTCCTCCGTCCATATGGGTAACACCGCCGTTTAGCCATGTCAGCTTGATATCTCCAATGTTTAAAGTTTCCATTATGATCCCTCCCATCTTATCGTAGCAAAAAAGCCAAACAGGTTCAGCTTTTAGCGCATAAAAAAAACAGACAAGCAGATGTCTGTTTTTTATGATCTCCATTCAGCTTCAACTCTGTAGATCGGCTGGCCTTTAGCGGCAAATTTTTCTTCATATTCGGTCATGACGTTTCCTTCAAAGCCGCTCTGATGCAGGTCAAGGCTGACGAAAGCCAAAACGAGACCGTATTCAGAGAAGCTTGTCAGAGAGTATTCAAATAAGCCGCGGTTATCCGTTTTAAAATGAATCGCTCCCTTGCCGCCGAGAACCTTTTCATACTTTTTCAAAAAGGCCTGATTTGTCAAACGGCGCTTTTCATGGCGCTTTTTAGGCCATGGATCAGAAAAGTTCAAATAGACGCGCCCGATTTCTCCGTCTGCAAAAACATCTGAAAGCACATTGGCATTGATGTTTAACAGCTTTACATTTGGGGCCTCTGTTTGTTTAACTTTCTCAACCGCCGTTACGATGACACTTTTGAATAATTCAATGCCGATATAGTTCACATCCGGATTTTGCTGGGCCATTCCCGAGATAAACTGACCCTTTCCGGTTCCTACTTCGATATGGATCGGGTTGTCATTTCCAAAAACGGAATGCCATTTCCCTTTATATTGGGACGGTTCGCTAATCACGATATGGGAATTTTCAGCCAGGTAATCATCCGCCCAAGGCTTGTGACGCATTCGCATGTACTTACACCTCTATCTATTATATCGTCTAACAACATACCATGAAAAGCGGGAGTCCCGCAAGAGCTCTTCAAAAGCAAAAAGGACCCGAAGCTCGCCTTCAGGTCCTTCATGTATAAAATACAGCTTTCTGAACATTTTAATCGATATACCTGAGAATGAAGGGAAGTGCCAATATTATGGGATTAAGTCAAGAAAATCAAATTCATCTATTAAAAGACATTCTCTCAGATCACCAAGCAGACTGCTCCGGAACTGTTGCCGAATGCGAACAGGTGGAGCGGATTATTAAGTCTTTAATGGCGAATACGAATCTTGATGGCAACCTAAAAGGCGTGCTGGAAGACATTTATCTGTACAGCCAGAGAGGCAGATCGTCCGCTTCGATCAGCGATCACATCCTTGAGCATCAAGACCGTCTTACTCAATGGGTGGAAGACATAGACTCATTTTCATAAGGATTTGGCGAGACGCTTTATCAGCATATTCAGCTGTTTAAGTCCCTGGTGAAAGCCTTCTTGATTTTCTTTCGCTTTCTGCCAAAGAGTTGTCATAGCTGTTTCGGCCAATACGTACCACGCCATCCTTAACCTTAGGTTGTCTGTTAAGGAAGCGCCGTAGCGTTTAAGCCAGCTTTCCCATTCCCGCTCCTCGACATAATGGTAAAGAAGCGGCCCCAAGTCAATCGCGGGGTCTGCAATCATCGCTCCATCCCAATCGATTAAATAAAGCTGGTTCTGATCTGTAAGAAGCCAATTATTATGATTGACATCGCAGTGGCATACGACCTTTTCCCCGGACTGTACATCTTCAAGATGATGTTCCAGATAAAAAAGCGCTTGATCCAGCTGCGGAATTGGATATTGCCGGGCTTGGATAAATTGCTTCAATTGAGTGATCAAAGAGCTTGGCTGAAAAGGCTGTTTTCCAAGTCTTTTCAGCATATCTAAAAGCTCTTTGGAGTTGTGGATTTTCCGAAGCATCTCAGCCACCGCCTGGCTGTTCATATCCTTCGGTTTCAGCTCTCTGCCCTTGAGCCAGTGCTGTGCTGTAATCACATCCCCGTTTTCCATTCGTTTTGTCCAAACGAGCTTAGGAACAATTCCTTCCGCGGACAGGACAGCCAAAAAAGGAGAGCTGTTCCGCTTTAAAAAAAGCTGCTGCCCATTATGTTCTGCATAATATGCGTCTCCTGTAGCTCCTCCTGCGGGGGAAATCTCCCATTCGCTACCTAGTAATTGTCCCAACCAGTTCATATCGATTTTCAACCCATCATTTCATTAAAAGATTTTAAAAGCACTTGCTCCCGCAATCAGGAAGCAAACTGCCTGTATTGATCGTCTCTTTATATTCAAATAAAAAGACGGCTATTGAGAGTCATTTGTGCTAAACAATAGCCGTCTTTTAAATTTTAGCGCTATACGCTAAACTTCGTCAAGCAAAACTAAAAAATCCCTTTTTGTTCGCAAAGAACATAGGTACCGATACCGTTCAGCTGGAGGGTGCTGTTAACCGGAATCGGCTCATTGAAAAATGTAAAAGGATCGCAATATAATAAATAGCTTTTCTTATCCGGCAGCTTCAGCTCTTCTTTTCTTTCAAATGGACAGTGTACGACAATGATTTCATTCCATCCGTCAATCTCCGCAATTCCGTGCAGCCTGTAAGCGATCATGTCTCCCGTTTGTTCCATAAAAGAAAGGTGTTTCTTTACATCCTCCGGTTTTCGCAGCCGAAAGGCAGGGTGCTCTTTCCGCAATGCGATCATGTTTCGGACATATTCTGCATCCTCATGAAACAGGGCTCTTTTTCTCCAGTCAAGCTGATTGATTTCATCACTGGACTTGTAGCTGTTTTTGTCTCCTTGCTTTGTACGGCAAAATTCCTGTCCGCTGTGGAGAAATGGGACGCCTTGCGACAGGAGGACGATCGACATGGCAAGCCGCTGTCTGAGCCGCTTTGTTTTTTCATCATCTTTTAAACAGAAAGCCATCTTGTCCCAAAAGGTGTGGTTGTCATGAGATTCTACATAATTGATTGACTGCTTAGGGGATAAAAAACCTGGAGAGCCGGCAATGCCCTGCTGGACCGCTGCTTTCTTCCGGACGTCGCCCAAAGCGAATCCCAGGTCGGGGAGGTCAAATGTGCTTCCTTTTACGGCATCCCTGAATCGATCATTGAAAAAACCGATTCCCGGCATTTTATCCGCATTCTGCAGTGCTGCTTTTTGTCCGTCTTCAAGCGGGGTGTTCAAATTCCAGCCTTCACCGAAAAGCAGCACCCCCGGCTTCACACTTTCGGCAAGCTTTTTGATCTGAAGAACGGTTTCGATATCCAAAATGCCCATTAAGTCAAAACGTATTCCATCCACATCATAGTCTTCAAGCCAATAACGAACAGAATCGAGAATGTATTTCCGTACCATCAGCCGCTCTGAAGCCATATCATTTCCCACACCTGTTCCATCGGAAGGAAAGCCAAATTCGTCATGGCGGAAAAAATACCCTGGAGCCGTTTTTTCAAAAGGTGAAGCTTCTCTCTTGAAAACATGGTTATAAACGGCATCCATGATGACGTTCAACCCATTTTTGTGCAAGGCCTGAATCGCTGTTTTCAGCTCGATGATCCGGCTTTTCGGCTGTTCCGGATCAAGCGCATAGCTTCCTTCCGGCGCGTTAAAATGGAGGGGATTATATCCCCAATTATAAGATTTATCCGGCGCAAGCTCATCAACTCCGGCAAAATCGTGAACTGGAAGGAGTTCAATGTGGGTGATGCCGAGTTCTTGCAAATAGGATACACCGGTTGAAAAGCCGTCAGACGTTTCGGTATTTTTCTCTGTAAACGCCAGGTACTTGCCTTTATCCTGCATACCGCTGTCATCATGAATTGAGAAATCACGGATATGCACCTCGTAAATGACGGCATCACACGGGCTGCACAACGGTGCAGCTTGGTGCTTATCAACCTTTATCTCTTCAGGATCAAGCACAACCCCTTTTTCACCGTTTGCCGTAACGGCTGTCGCATATGGATCAACCGTTTCCAGCCGCTCTGTATTCACATGAATCTGATACAGATAGATCCAGCCGTTTAGATTACCTTCAATGGTGATTTCAAAAACACCTTTACTCTTCTTGATCATTTGAAAAGCTTTTTTTTGTGCCAGATCGGGACTTTGAAGCTCAAGCATTGCTGCGGAAGCGGTCGGCGCCCATACTTTAAATACGGTCCGCTCCCTAGAATAAAAAGCGCCGAGGGGACCTTCATAAAAATGAGCTTTATCAAATTCCGGGGTTCTTATGACGGCCCCGATCTGCAGGTCCGTCCATTCGCTGTCCCCGCAGCAGATTTTGTGTATTCGACCAAAAGGAACAGTGTTTTCGCTTTCCAGGACATACTTGAGATGTTCGTTCAGTTCCGCTGTCTCCTTTATGAAAAGCTCCATTCTCTTCCCCTGATCGTCTTCAAGCAGAAAAGGCGGACGAAAGCATCTTATCCGGCTTTTTGGCAATAAAACGGTGATGATGTTCATCCCATCCAAAAAAGCTTCAAAAGGGCGGCTGATTTTCGGCATCACAGTCTCTCCTTATACGGAAAATTTATGCTTTTAAGCGGAGAGATTCTTTCCCGGTCTTTACAAAAACGGGTGTCGAACCGATCACCTCTCCGTCCGCTTGGAAAAGTACTCTTTCATTCGTATGCAAATAGATTTCTTTCGTTTTAAACGCGGTTACGCCTCTTTTACCGATATGTCTTCCAAAAATCATCGCAAACAAAAGCCCAGCTTTTTTCAGCGCCGGGAGATCTTCAATGATCGTGACATCTAAATGCTCCTCCCGCGGATTTGCGTTTGGAGCAATCTTCATCCCTCCGCCATAGTATGGGTGATTCGAAACAGATGCAAACCAGACTTTTTTAAACGTCTGCTTTTCATCTTCGCTTTCATATGAAAGGACAAACGGCTTGAACGTAAAAGCGATGACAAGGAACAGAACGGGCTGAATCAGGTGATTCAGTCTCAGAAAGGCCGTCCATTTCGGCATGTCAGACATTTTTTTGGCGAAATAGGCGTCAAAACCTATGCTGAGATGATTGGCAAAGTAAAGCTCGTTTACACTGTCTTTTGTATGAAAACTGCCAAGAGAATAGGTGCGGGTCAAAGACTGGCCTGCTTTCTTCATTTCCTTGATGACAGTTGACTTTTTGACGGAAAATCCGCGTTTGAAGTCATTTCCTGTGCCTGCAGGTATGACGCTCAGCTGAATGTTCTGAAGGCTGACCAAACCGTTTAAGACTTCATGAACGGTGCCGTCACCGCCGACAACGAGCAGTCGTTTCAGCCTGTCATCCTGCATTGTCGAAATTTGCCTTGCCAAAACTTCCGCATGTCCCGGATGCTGCGTCATAAATGAGCGATAGGATATGTTTGCTTTCTTGAGCTCTTTCTGCAATGACTTCCATACTCTGAGAGCCGAAGAGTTTCCAGCCTTCGGGTTGATGATGATATACCATTCACTCATGATTCAATTCTCCATCTTATAATATGAAAAAGCCGGGATCATGTTCAGACCGTTAATCGAGCCATTCCTCTCTCCGTGTCGACTCCGAGACTCCGTACGATAACAGTATTTTCGCAGCTTTCAGCTCCTGGTTTTTGATCGGGGCGAAATTTTTCTGCTGTTTCGCCAGCCATTCATGCCACTGTCTTCGGTCATAAATCTCGATTCCGTATGGAGGTTCAGGATAATCGATATATGATGTCCTGCTGATGATTAATTTCCGCACCGGCAGTTCAATCTCTGATCCTTTTAACAGGCGGGAAAGAATCGAACCTGTTCTAAGAAGTTCGGTGGACGGATTTAAAACAGCCTTTTCCCTGCCCCTGACGGTTTTCTCCTTCCAGAAACGGTCTTTGGAACCGATAAAGGCGCTTTCCTTATCGCCTTCAAGACATGATATACAATAAATTTCGAGCGGCGTCAGTATCATGATGCTCAATTCAACCGCAGCCTGATTAACCTGTAACACCGGGTGATACATGATAAAATAAGAATCGGGCAGCTGCTGCGCCAAAATTTGCAGAATTTTATCGTTTTTTATTTCCCGGGAAAGGCTGGATATGTCTGAAATCGTCGAACTTGCCCACTTCAGCTGAAATTGATAGAGGTGTTCTTTAAAAAAAGAAGCAAGCTCTTTTCTGTCCGCTGGGATTCTTGCGAAAAGCCTTTCATCTACATCCTCTTCCAAACCGTTAAACCATTGATCATCGGCTTCTATTCCATTATTAATATCGGATGTTTCTTTTTTTCTTTTTAATAAAAATTTTTTCTTTTTTGGGCTGTCTGTGTCCTCTGAGGCAGTTCCTCCATTGTGAAATAGCCTCTCCTCTTTTTCTCTCGCCATCTCTGTGAGCGACTGCCAGCGCTGTTTTTTCAAGCGGATATACTGATTCATATAGTGGTAAGGGTCTTGCTCATATCTTGAAATGCAATCCTGTATTTTAATAATCTGTGCCATCAAAGTTCATCTCCGAATCTTGCTTTTCTGTTATCTTGCGGCTGCCAAAAGGAAAAACGGCTTTGTGTTCGTATTTGGGAAGCCGATCTAGATGGGTCTGAAAGATGGTGTACTGCCGGGCTGTAAATGAAATGCCGCCTTCCAGCGGTTCTGAGCGTGCGTTGAAAGGAGCGGAGCCTTTCCACTTCCGGGCGACTGTCATATGGGGGCGAAAGGGCCGCTTTTCAATCTCAAAACCGACCGCAGCCGCAGCTTTTTCAACCCGTTCTCTTACATGAAAAAGGGGGGCTGAGTATTCTGGTTCAACATGAAGAATCCTTGGCTGAGACGCCTTGCCGAATGTTCCGATTTGCTTTAAGACAAGCTCGAAAGGAGACGTCTCATCAGAGATAAGCCTGAGCCTGTCCTCAAGTGCTCTGAGCTGCTCGTCGTCAGCCGGACCTAGAAACACGAGGGTAAAGTGATAGTCCGAAGGGTGAACCCATTTATGAAAAGAAAATGCCGGGCGGCTGCTGATCGTACGGTAAAGCGGCTCTGCAAATTCAGCCGGAAACGGAATTCCAATAAAATAATGCGGTTTTGCTGACATATGTATGACTTCCTTCCATTTATCTTCTTTACATTTTAACAAAAAACAAAGGGACTTATAACCTCTCTATTTTTCACTTTTGGCGGCCTTATGATAGGATATTGAAAGAAATGTTTCTAGAAAGGGTGCACAAATGTGAGAGCGGTTCAAAATATTGCAGAATTAATCGGGGAAACGCCCCTTGTCAAATTGAACCGGGTTCAGCCCGAGAATGCGGCGCAAGTCTATGTAAAGCTTGAATCCTTTAATCCAAGCGGCAGTGTTAAAGACCGGGCCGCATATCAAATGATCCTGGCCGCTGAAGAAAAAGGACTCCTGAAACCGGGCTCTACGATCATTGAGCCGACAAGCGGAAACACCGGGATCGGCCTTGCCATGAATGCGGCAGCAAGAGGCTACAAAGCGATTCTTGTCATGCCTGACACGATGACGAAAGAACGGATCAACCTCTTAAAAGCATATGGAGCGGAAGTCGTTCTTACTCCCGGAGACGAGAGAATGCCGGGGAGCATCAAAAAAGCGCAGGAACTTGCGGAACAGATTCCGGGAAGCTTTATTCCGATGCAGTTTGATAATGAAGCCAATCCGGATGCACACCGGAAGACAACCGCCTTGGAAATTGCCCGGGCAATAGAAGAAATCGGCAGACCGCTTGCAGCATTTGTGGCCACAGCCGGAACAGGCGGAACGATTACTGGAACGGGTGAAACACTGAAAGAGCTGTTTCCGGGAATCACCGTTCATGTCGCTGAGCCTGCGGGTTCCCCCGTTCTGTCGGGAGGAAAACCAGGCAAACACAAGCTTGTCGGGACAAGCCCAGGATTTATCCCGAACATTTTAAACGAAGATGTTTATGATGACATTTTAAAAATAAAAGATGAAGAAGCTTATGAAATGACGCGCAGATTGGCCCGTGAAGAAGGAATTCTCGTCGGTCCTTCTTCGGGAGCGGCTTGTTTCGCCGCCATTGAAACCGCCAAAAAACTCCCGCACGGCAAAATTGTCGTCTGCATGACGGCTGATACCGGAGAACGCTACTTATCAAGCGATTTATTTTAGATTTCTGCCCGAAAACCGGGCTTAAATTTGAAACGCTTGGAATCAAGCTTTTTAGGACGCAACCGATGATTGCGCGGAGGCAGCCTTTCCGAAAAGGTATGTCAGGAAAGATAGGGTGGATAAAATCCCGAAGAACACGCAGGCCTGACAACGAATGCGAGGGTTTGCCGACACGCTGAGACCGCTCCCAAAAAGAGCGGTCTTATTTTTTATCATTGCTATTATCAGTCTGTTCCAGCATCCTCAGAAAAAACTGCCGCAGACCCTTTGAAGCCCGATTCGCTTCCATTCACTCGGCCTCTTTGCTACTTCGCCAACTCATAAATCGCCTGGGCATACAATGATACGGCCTGCAAAAGATCTTCAATTTCCATATACTCATCTTTTTGATGAGCGATATCAGGCCGGCCCGGGAACAGCGGTCCGAATGCAACTCCGGCATTTAAAGATCTGGCGTATGTCGCCCCGCCGATTGAGATCAATTCAGCTTTGTCCCCTGTCTGCTCCTCATATACCCGCTGAAGCGTTTTGATCAACTCATGGTCTTTTGGTACATGGTGAGGCTTGCTGTCTTTGAAGCTGACAAGCTCTGTTCCTGCCACTTGCCCAAGCGCAGTTTCCACCCGGCCGCTCTCCTCTGTCACCGGATAGCGGATATTAATGCCGGCCTCGCCGCCTTTTTCAAGCTCATAATGGAGCCGTCCGACATTTAATGTCAACTCGCCGCTGATCTCGTCACTGCAGGCAATACCGATTTTTTTCCCTCTCGTGTCACCAGCAAAAGCATCGGAAACCGTTTTGACAAAGTGCAGACCGGCTTCATCGAGCGCTTGTGTATGTAAAAAATCCGCCAAGACAAGACCTGCGTTGACTCCGTTGTTAGGCTCCATCGCATGGGCCGATTTGCCGGAAACCTTTAAAACCAGCTGATTTCCTTCTTTATACAGACGTCCTTCCGCACTTTTCTCCTTCACGAAGCGTGCAAAAGACTGTTCAAAATCGTTTGCTGCCGTTCCGGAAAGAACCGCTTCTGCATCGTCCGGGACCATGTTCAGACGGCGGCCGGAGTTGAATGTCTGCAAAACCAGATCCGAACCCTTTATGACCTTGGGGCATTTCATTTTTAAAGCTGCATCAATCAGTCCTTTTTCTGCATAAATGATTGGAAAATCGGCATCAGGTGCAAATCCGGCTGAAGGCATTTCTTCATGTTTAAAATAATGTTCCACACACCTCCAATCGCTTTCCTCATCTGTTCCAATAATGATTCTGATCCGCTTTGACAAAGGCAGATTCATTTCTTTTACGATTTTAAGCGCGTGAAACGCAGCCATTGTCGGCCCTTTGTCATCGAGTGCCCCTCTTGCATATATGCGCCCGTCTCTGATTTCGGCGGCAAACGGATCACTTGTCCAGCCGTCACCGGGCGGGACAACATCAATATGGCATAGCACACCAATGATCTCTTCACCTTTTCCCCATTCAATATGGCCTGCATATCCATCAAGGTTTTTCACAGTAAAGCCGTTTGCCGACCCCTTATCCAAAAGCGTTGTCAAACATTGGTGAATCCCTTCCCCAAATGGCATGTCAGGCTCTGCCGTCGATTCATCAAGGACGCTGTTTATTTTTAAGAAATCTTGAATATCCCGAACGATCTCGCTCTTTCTCTCTAAAACCTCTTGTTTCCAGTTCATATTTTCGCCCTTTCTTTTATAAGATTAGTCAAAAGCACTTGCAAAAATGCCCAATAACGAATATTATAGATATTGTTTTGCTACAATGTTCGTTATTGGAGGAAATGATGTTTAATATAAAAGAAAACCAAACCACAGTCAAAAAAGAAATACTCGCCGGGATCACAACCTTCTTTACGATGGTTTATATTGTGGTCGTCAACCCAAGCATTCTTTCCAGCACAGGCGTTCCTTTTGATCAAGTGTTCACTGCCACGATTATTGCGGCAGTCGTTGGAACGCTCTGGATGGCGCTGGGGGCAAATTTTCCGATCGCGATTGCGCCGGGGATGGGGCTCAACGCATATTTTGCGTTTTCAGTCGTCGGCTCATCAAATGGCGAAATTTCGTATCAGACGGCATTCAGCACTGTTTTTGTGGCTGGAATCCTCTTTATTATCTTATCGTTAACACCGCTTAGAAAACAACTGATCGAAGCCATTCCGGCGAATTTAAAATACGGCATAACTGCCGGAATCGGATTGTTTATCGCATTCGTCGGCTTAAGAGGGGCTGGAATCATTACTGCTAATGAAGCCAATTTAGTCGGCCTCGGCGACATGCAGTCGCCCGAAGTGATTTTAACGTTGATCGGACTAGCCTTTTCCATCATTCTGATGGTTATGAATGTGAACGGCGCCCTGTTTTTCGGGATGATCTTAACCGGCCTGATTGCCTTTTTGACCGGCCAGCTCAGTTTTGATCAAGGCGTTCTGTCAATGCCCCATCTGCCTGAGAAAATGATCGTCACAAACCCGTTTGCCGCTTTCGGCGATGTCATCCATTACGGACTTTATTCGGTTGTCTTCTCTTTTCTGCTGGTTACCATTTTTGATACGACAGGGACGATGATCGGCGTTGCCGAACAGGCGGGGCTCATGAAAAACAACAAACTGCCAAACGCGAGAAAAGCACTTCTTGCCGATTCGACAGCGACTACGATCGGCGCCATGTTCGGGACTAGCCCGACAACTGCTTATATTGAGTCATCAGCTGGAGTTGCCGCAGGCGGAAGAACGGGGCTTACATCTTTAACGGTCGCCGTACTCTTTGGTGCAGCATTATTTTTCAGTCCGCTCGTCGGCGCTGTCTCAGGCATCGCCGCTATTACGTCCCCGGCATTGATCATTGTAGGGAGCATGATGATCGGAGCCGTCACAAACATCCGCTGGAAAGAGCTCGATGAGGCATTCCCGGCCTTTCTCGTGATCCTCGCCATGCCGCTGACATCCAGTATTGCAACAGGCATTTCGCTTGGATTTATTTCATATCCAATCGTAAAAGCCGCAAAAGGAAAATGGCGCGAGATTCATCCGCTTGTCTTAGTGTTTGCTGTTCTGTTTTTCATACACCTGTTCTTTTTGGGAGGACATTAAACGTTGGAACCCCGTCTTTTTCATAAAGACGGGGTTTTTAACAATAGGCTGACGGCTAAGTTGAGACAACACCAAAGCATCCCCGGATAAAATATCCAGTTTATGCAGCTTCGTCTGGCTTCATAAAAAGCTGTACTTTCATGGTCAGCCCCTAATAAAACCGTGCGCTCCATCACTTTGTCAAACTGGATGCCTGCGAGGTGTCGGTAGGCAAAAACAAAAATCAGAAGAGCGGCTGCTTTCAGCCAGACTGGTCCTAAAATAATCAACGCCGTAAAGATGCCGATCATTTGAAAGAGCTGTCTTTTATAATCCGGATGACGAACCATCACTTTAAAAAACACTTCCCGGTACCCATTTTGTACTGTGCGTGTTTTAAAAAGTTTTTGGGACTTTGTAAAAAACAGTCTCGGCTTTTTCGCCCTCATCGTTTTCCCGGCTTTCGGCAAGCTTCCGTCCTGGTTTAATGATAAGACAAGTTTTGCGAGTTTGAGCTTTTGCTGATTCTCGAAGTCTACCTCTTCATAAAACAGCGTCATATTCGAGAGCGAATCGATGATGATTTTCAGCGCTGCTGCAGCCAGCAGCAGGCCGATAATCGCCATGATGTAAAAAGAAGACGATAATACAGCGGCACAGGCACAGATCATGACCAAAGAAACCCGACCCGCGTGGAACATTTGGTATTTCAGCCTGTGCAGCCATTTGATCTGCCGCTTTTTTAAAGCAATGATGAATAGATTGACGCTAAAATAGAAAAAGAAGACCGCCCCACAAGCATAAAGCTCCATATCAAATAGATGGAGTAAAATCGGGGAAAAGATCGCCATCATAAACAGCCATTTGCAAAGCTGAAGCAATAAGCAATAAATGAAGCCGTTCAATTTCATCTCAAAAACGGCCGTTTTATTTTGTAATAGATAAAGCTGATCAGCTTCCATCAGAAACGTCCGCACCGATCCAAGCAACGCAAAAACAGCCGGAATCAATAAAACAAACCTGGCAAGCCATTCATCATGCGGAAAGCCGCCTCCATTCAGCCATTTGACATACTGGTAAACTGCAATCGCCGCCGCAGGCAAAATGATATATAGCGCAACCGTCCAATCGATGACCAATTTCAACACGCGGAGCTGATATCGATAATCAGCCTTTAACCTGCTTTGAAACAACAGCCGTCCATTCATCGGGAACGATCCTTTACAGCATGATAAAAACAATCGAGGAGCGAACCTTCTGATAGCCCGGTATTTGCCCGCAGTTCTTCAAGCGTTCCTTCCATCAGCAAACGGCCGTTTGAAAGCAGCAAAAAGCGGTCGCAGATTTTTTCTGCCGTATCAAGCACATGAGTGCATAAGAGAATCCCCGCTCCGCGTCTTTGCTCTTCTTTCAGCATATCCAGAAAAAGACGGTTTGCGATAGGATCGAGTCCGATAAACGGTTCATCTATAATATAGATATCCGGTTTCATTAAAAAAGCGTGGATGAGCATCAGCTTTTGCTGCATTCCTTTTGAGAATGTTCCCGGATACTCATGAATCGCGTGTTCCAGAGAAAATTGTTGAATGAGCTGATTCGCTCTATCAAAAAAGGCGGACTCATCCTCCTGCAGAAAAGTTCCTAAAGCTGTGATATGCTCCCACAGGGTCAACTCATCGTAAAAGCTCGGCTGTTCCGGTATGTATGCATATTTGTTCGTGTCATTCCAGTTTACATCCCCTGTCACATGCCTTGTTAAACCGAGGATCGTCTTGATCGTCGTGCTTTTTCCTGCGCCGTTCGGGCCGATCAACCCGACCAGCTCTCCTGCTCCGACAGCGAATTGAATGTTTTCAATTGCGGCTTTCTCCTCTTCATATCCCGCGTGTTCAATATGTACACGAAGCTTCAATATAATCACCACCCTCTTTTATTACGCATCAATAAAGAAAAAGTTTAGGATTTTTCAAAAAAATACCCTTGAATGACACGGTATCTGCTGTTATTTTCATTTTTTCAATAATTTGGTTCCGGCTTTTCTCTGGATATTTATCGATTGGATCGTGTATAATATTTATTGATCATTTTGAAAGAAATGATTGTTAATCGTCCATGCTGCATTTTGGAGTCGTAAGTTGTGGTAGTCAAGTCCATTCGATCATATGATAGGGAGTGGTTGTTTGAAACCTTCAACAAACCGAATGCTAACCAGGATCAAATCAGTCTACATGTTCATTCAAGAAAAGGGACTCGTTACAACCCAGGAACTGGTTGATGAATTTGGCACTACACCCAGAACAATCCAGCGTGATCTGAATGTGTTGGCGTACAACGATTTAGTTCATAGCCCCAGCAGAGGCAAATGGGAAACAACAAGAAAAAAAGTGAAAATTTCCTCATAGAAATAATCTGAAAAATAGAACATTAACGACAAGATATCATATAAGACAACCATTAAACATACAAAAAGCACCAAACTTTACGAAAGTTCGATGCTTTGATCGTTGAAACTGCTTTTCATAGAATACGGCCGCAGCCGACTCTTTCAGACACTCGGATGATCAGAGTGTCTTTTGTTTTTTAATGCGGCCAGTTCACATTCATTCAATTCTCTGTATTCTCCAGGCAAAAGCTCTGGATCGAGTTCAACATCCCCCATTTTCAGCCGCTTCAAGTAGATCACTTCATGATCGACAGCCTTCAGCATCCGCTTCACCTGATGAAATTTCCCTTCTGTAATTGTCAAAAGCAGCCGATAGCAGCCGTTTTCATTTTTTTGAATGACCGCTTTTGCAGGCTTTGTGACATACCCTTCACCGATGTCAACGCCTTTCTCAAGCTGCTCTGCCGCAGCCTGGCCAATCGGCTTTTCTACATGGACTTCATATGTTTTCGGCACATGTTTTTTAGGCGATAAAAGCTGGTGTGACAATTGACCGTCATTGGTGAGAATAAGCAGGCCTTCCGTATCTTTGTCAAGCCTTCCGACAGGAAACGGTTCAAACCTTAAGAATTCTGGGTCAAGCAGATCAACAACCGTCTGCTGGCGGCTGTCCTCAGTCGCTGACAGCACGCCCTGCGGCTTGTTCATCATCAAGTAGATGAATTCCTGATAGTTGACAGGCTCGCCGTAAACCGTCACTTCATGTGAATCTGGATCAACCTGTTCTTTCGCATCTTTGACAATCCTGTCGTCCACGCGCACCGCACCGTTTTTCAGCATTTTTTTGACGTCTTTTCTGGATCCATAGCCGCTGTGTGAAAGAAGCTTATCCAATCTCATGCAGACATTCCTCCTTTATTTCTAAATAAAAAGAAAAGCCTGCTTATGAGGCCTTTCTTTTGAAAAAGCGGCTTAACCGCTGACCGAAGATTTTTTCCAGCAGTTTCAGACGATAAGCCGAATACAGGTAAACCGCGCCGCCGATCGCTGATGCGATGAGAATGACAATAGCGGAACGAACCGCGCCGTCCTCATATGAAATAAATAAGCCGAGAAACGCCTGGACAATCAATAGCACGATTCCCATGAGCACCGCCAAAATCAACATCAGCAAAAATCTTTTCAATAACTTTCGATATGAATAGCCGGCATGCCGTTTGATCATAATGAAGCCGTACACCAGCGATGCCGAATAGCCGAGAGCCGTGGCCAAAATCGATCCGCTGCCCTGAAACAGCTTGATTAAAGGCACGTTTAGGACGATTTTGATGACGATTCCGATCATCAGACTGACAACCGCAAATTTCTGCTTGTTGACACCTTGCAAAATCGCAGCATTGACGGTGAAAAGCGAAAATAACAGCGCGACAGGTGCATACCAGAACAGGATGTCTTGTCCCATTTCAGGATGCAGGTTTTCCGACCCGTAAAAGAACGTATATACCGGCCCTGAAAGGAGCGACATACCGACTGATGCCGGCAGGACGATGAAAAGGATGATCTGCATCGCCTGATCAATCTGCCTGTTTAAAGCAGGGAAATCTTTGTTGGTAAAGTTTTCAGTCACCGCAGGTATCAATGTCAGCCCGAAAGCTGTCGCAAGAGACACCGGGATCATGACGAGCTTAGGAATATACAGCGTCACGATCGCCAATAAGTCTTGGCTGATGTTTTCATAACCGGCTGCAATCATCGCCTTGTTAAACGTATTCGTATCAATATATTGATAAAGCGGGATCGCCAGCCCGACAAAGACATAAGGGGCAGCATAGCTGAACAGTTCCTTAAACATTTCCCTGTGCGTAATATTTGACGGCGGAACGAGGTTCGGCTTCAGGGCCAGAAGTGCTCCTTTCCTTTTCTGCCAGGAAAAATAAAGAGTGAAAAGCCCTGCAAAGGCGCCGACTAAGGCGGCGAAAGTCGCATAGCCGATGGCTACTACAAGTCCGCCGTTTAACACTTTCATGACCAAATAAGTCGCAGTAAGGAGAAAGACGATTCTGGCCAGCTGTTCAACAACCTGAGAAACGGCTGTCGGCCCCATCATCTGGTGGCCTTGGAAAAATCCCCGCACAAGGGCTAATATCGGCACAACAAGCAAGGCCAGGCTGACCATGCGGATAACGTAAACAACATGTTCAATCGTCAGTCCGTTGTTTTCTGAACCGCCGAGGGCCACCTCCGCAAAAAACGGGGCGGACAAATAAAGAATGGAGAAAGCGACGATTCCCGTGACGAGCATCATCGACATTCCGGCGCGCAGCATCTTTCTCGTTGTTTCATAGTCACCCATCGAATTATATTTTGAAACAAACTTGGACACGGCCGCCGGAAAACCCATTGTGGCAATGCTTAAAAAAATCGTATATTGATTATAACCATATTGGAACAGGGCACCACCGGTGGCACCGACCATAGCTCCGAACGGAATCAAATAGATCATTCCGAGGATTCTTGAAATATAGGTACCAAGCGTTAATATAAACGTGCCTCTTAACAGTTTGCTTGACATGTTCCTAATCACCATTTTTCTTCAGTAGATTCAACTTTTCTATTTTAACACACAGGTGCTTTACCTAGGTAATAATAACTTGGCTAAATTTTAACAGAACTTGACTTATCCTTTTTTAAAGGCGGCAATCTTTCGTTATAATATAAAATGGAGCGCGGATGAATCGATTCACATTCTGTGACGGCATCTGCCCCACCTGCATCTTGCAGGCTTTACACCCAGGAAAGTTGAGGATATTTTTATGAACCATTTTGATGTAATCGTCATCGGCGGAGGACCGTCAGGACTTATGGCCGCCATCGCGGCCGGTGAGCAGGGAGCGGACGTTTTGCTGATTGATAAAGGAAACAAACTCGGCCGCAAACTGGCCATTTCAGGCGGAGGGCGCTGCAATGTCACCAACCGCCTTCCTATTGATGAGATCATCCGGCATATTCCCGGTAACGGACGCTTCTTATACAGCGCTTTTTCCGAATTTAACAATGAAGACATCATCAAGTTTTTTGAGCGTCTCGGCGTCAAGCTGAAGGAAGAGGATCATGGAAGAATGTTCCCCGTTTCTGATAAAGCGCAAAGCGTTGTAGATGCTCTGTTGAACAGACTTGAACAGCTGCATGTAAGAATCCGAGCGAACGAAAAGGTGAAAACCGTTCTATACGAAGATCAGAAGGCATGCGGCATCATAACAAACAATGACGAAAAAATTCTGGCCGGAGCTGTCGTTGTGGCAGTCGGCGGTAAAAGCGTGCCTCACACGGGATCCACGGGAGACGGCTATGAATGGGCTGAAAAAGCCGGCCACAAGATTACAGAGCTTTTCCCGACAGAGGTTCCGGTCACTTCCAGCGAACCTTTTATCAAGCAAAAAACACTGCAGGGCTTATCATTGAGAAATGTTGCTTTAAGTGTCTTGAACAAAAAAGGCAAACCCGTCATCACACACCAGATGGATATGATATTTACCCATTTCGGCCTTTCAGGACCTGCCGTGCTGCGATGCAGCCAATTTGTCGTAAAGGAGCTAAAAAAACAGGAAAGCGTCAGACTGAAAATTGACTTGTTCCCAGATCTTCATGAAGAACAGCTTTTTCAGCAGATGCAAAAAGAGTTGAAGGACGCTCCAAAAAAATCGGTCAAAAATGTACTCAAAGCCTGGATGCAGGAAAGGTATTTGCTGTTTCTTTTTGAACGCAATCAGATTGATCCTTCTGAAACCTTTTCTTCCCTTTCTAAAGAGCGTTTCAGATCTTTCGTAAAAGACTGCAAGGAGTTTACCGTCAGCGTGAACGGCACGCTTTCGCTTGAAAAAGCCTTTGTGACCGGAGGCGGTGTTTCCGTAAAAGAAATCGATCCTAAAAAAATGGCGTCAAAAAAGACGGACGGCCTGTATTTCTGCGGGGAAATTCTCGATATCCACGGATATACGGGTGGGTATAATATCACATCTGCCCTTGTCACAGGAAGGCTTGCAGGCTTAAATGCAGGCGAATTTTCAATTGGTCAAAGAAAAAAATAAAATTGGCTCAACTCCTTGACAAACATGGATTGACAAGACCCCGATCCAAGATTCAGACTTGTACCCTTTTGAAAAAGTATGTTACGGTTAAAGAGTTTTGTTTCACCTGATTGTGGGGTAATAGGGGAAGCTTGGTCAAACTTCCTGAGAGAGAATGAATTTTCTATGTGCAACTCATACTAAACATATGGATGGAAGAAGGACGAAAAATGAATTAAAGGGTGAGGATGATTTTGAAAAATATTTCTAGTGTTTTTTGGATTGTGATTGTTATCACAGCAGCAGCTGTATTATGGGGAATCGTTGCTCCGGATAACCTTCAGGCGTTAACGACTTCGATTCAAGGTTATGTTACGAACACACTCGGATGGTATTACTTATTGGTGGTTTCTCTGTTTGTCGCATTCAGCATCTTTTTGATCTTCAGTCCGATCGGAAAGATCAAATTAGGGAAACCTGAAGAAAAACCCGAATTCTCTCGATTATCTTGGTTTGCCATGCTTTTTAGCGCAGGTATGGGCATTGGTCTCGTATTTTATGGCGCGGCTGAACCGATCAGCCATTATGCCATTAGCTCTCCATCAGGTGAAACAGAAACAGCCCAGGCCTTCAGAGATTCGCTGAGGTATACATTTTTTCACTGGGGATTGCATGCTTGGGCGATCTATGCGATCGTTGCCCTTTGCATCGCGTACTTTCAATTCAGAAAAGACGCGCCTGGCTTGATCAGCGCGACGCTGTTTCCGGTCTTCGGCGACAGAGTCAACGGACCGCTTGGAAAAGGGATTGACTGCATCGCTGTATTTGCAACCGTCGTCGGTGTAGCGACTAGTCTCGGAATCGGCGCCACGCAGATCAACGGCGGACTCCATTATCTATTCGGAGTGCCGAACAGCTTCCAGGTGCAACTGGCGATCATTGCAATCATCACCGTTCTGTTCTTAATTTCCTCATGGAGCGGAATCGGAAAAGGCATCAAGTATTTGAGCAATACGAACATGGTGCTGGCCGGCGTCCTGATGATCTTTATGCTGTTCGTCGGACCGACGGTATTAATTATGAACTCGTTTACGGACACGATCGGAACGTATATCTCCAACGTGGTGCAAATGAGCTTCCGCCTTGCGCCTAATGATCCGGACAGCCGTGAATGGATCAATTCATGGACGATTTTCTACTGGGCTTGGTGGATCTCCTGGTCACCGTTTGTCGGTATTTTCATCGCCCGCGTATCAAGGGGGCGCACAATCAGGGAATTTTTGATTGCCGTCTTGTTTGCGCCTACTGTGCTGGCGTTTCTATGGTTTTCAATTTTCGGGGTCTCAGCGATGGATCTTCAGCAAAAAGGGACCTTTAACGTTGCAAAACTGTCCACAGACACGATGCTGTTTGGAGTGTTTGACCACTACCCGCTGGCTATGATTACATCTATCGTTGCCTTGGTGCTCATTGCCGTATTCTTTATCACTTCTGCAGACTCGGCAACATTTGTTCTCGGAATGCAAACGACTTACGGTTCACTGAATCCTGAGAATTCGGTCAAGATATCATGGGGCATCATCCAGTCAGCAATGGCTGCGGCGCTTCTGTATTCAGGCGGACTATCGGCGTTGCAAAACACCGCCATCCTGGCCGCCCTGCCATTTTCAATCGTAATTATTTTCATGATGGTTTCACTGTACAAATCTCTGTCCCAAGAACGGAAAGAGATTAAAAAAGCGGAACAATATCAAAAACCAAGAAGCCCGCGGGTGAAAAAAGCGTAAACCAAAAACAGCTCTTCAGCAATGAAGAGCTGTTTTCATTTCCTGTATAAAATCAGCGCCGAAAAACAGTAAAGCTGCTCACCTTGAGGATCGCATGCGGCGGATACGTCATATTTTATATCGACCAGCTGGTCTTCAGACAGCTTTTTTAAAAATTCGTTGATTTCGTGCTGCAAATCTTTTTCATGTTCTTCATCAAATACGGCAACCTTCAGCATACGCTCTCTCCTTTCTCTATGAAAGGTATTCGAGGACAGCCGAAGTTATGAACAAAAAAATGATTCTGTCGACAATGCCAAACGCTAAGGCAAAAGGGAAGGCAGCGCTTATTTTGCCGCCTTTTGACGTTCTTTTCTGCTATACTCCATCGACAGCAAGCTAAAAAACTTCTTACCGTCAAGATAAGAAGCTGTAGTCATCGATCTTATTTTGTTTTCGGCTTCGTGTCACCGGTCCATTCAAGCATGCCGCCGATCATGTTTGTGACATCAAACCCTTTGTCCTCCAGATAGAGACAGACGTTTTCACTGCGCTTCCCGGATCGGCAGACAAAGATATAAGATTGGTCTTTTTGAAAAGCACCGATTTTTTCAGGAATGTCACCCATCTTCATATGAACGGCTTCCGGTATCATCCCTTCTGCTACTTCTTCATCCTCTCTCACATCAATGATGTTGAGCGTTTCTCCTTTTGAAAGCTTTTCTTTCAGCTCATCAGGAGTGATTTCTTTTACTGTCATATTTCAAGCTCCCTTCAATTCCGCGAGATGAGATTATTATAGCAAAAGTCGGGAGTCGATTTCTATTTCAGGCGTTTTTGTTCAGTCCGCTGTCAGGGAATACGGATTTTCCAGACGTTTGGACAGGCTCGTTTTTGGAGAAGGCTCCCTCTGTAAATCCTCCTCCGAGCAGGCAGACCAGCATGACGGCTGAAACACATATGGACTTTTTCATATGAACTCCTCCTTCACTTTGCATATTTGATTTTTCGCATAAAGGGATTTCTCAAGATAAACAGCACTTCTTTCATCATCACCCATCCCTGTATAGTAATCAGCAATGTCTTTTGTCAGCTCGGCAACATGCGGCCAAAGCTTCTTATCAGCCAAGTATTCCAATGAAAACTCGATGTCAAGCGGATTTCCAGTATCATATACAGCAAAAATAAGCCGGAATTTCGCTGTATATTCTTCCTCCCCCTGTTCGACAGACCTGGAAAAACCTTCTTTACAGAGCTGTCTTGCTTCCTCTCTGCGGCCGTTTTTGTATAAGACGTGAGACAATTCAAAAATGGTGTAGATTCCAAAGACGGATTGCTTATGAATGTCAACGGCAAGAGCTTTTCTGAAATGCTCCTCTGCCAAAAGCGGCATGCTTTGATTGGCGTAGTTCTGCCCCATATTATGATAGATGAGTCCGATAATTCTTTGATTATGAAAGGAAACGGCTTGATCTAATGCCCTTTTGTAGTGTTCCTCCGCTTGTTTCATGCGGAACAGATCAAACTGAATTGAGCCGAGAAGCATTTCGCATCCTATAGCTTTATCTATGTATTCTTCATGCTTGCTGAAGATTGAGAGCGCTTTTTCAGCATGATTCAAAGAACGGAAATGATCATCTATCTGATAGTAGGCGATTGCGATTTTATAATGAAATTCGGCTCTTTCAATGTCATCGGTGATTTTATACAATTTGTTTTCGGCTTTTTTGTAGCAGCTGATCGACTCATAATAATTTTTCTCATAAAATTCATACATGTCCGAAAAAAAGTAAAAATAGTACTGGATGATATCATCCGCATGCCGAATCGCATTCTTCTGCCGTTTGATCTCTCTGAAGAGCTCCGCAGATTCGGCAAACTGTTCTGTCATCAGTTTGAACCGGTAGTCCAAAAGATAAAAATAGAGCTGCAATTCTCCGTGTTTCTCCATTCCCGAAAGCAGATTCTCAATTTCATGTTTTAAAGATACAGCCTGGAGCGCTTCATGGCGCTTGATCATGGTATACCACTGGTTCAAGAGCCCGGCCGCCTTTTCGTACGCCGTTTTCGCATCCACTTCTTGATTCATCCTTTCTTATTTTTAAACGTTTTTGCTAACTTTATTTTACAGAAAATGATTGTTTTTGGCAATTGTTTATGGTGATGAAAAAATTTTCATGAGGAAACCCATTTCTCAGCTCCAATGCTTCAGCTGGTTTTCGAGGTTTTGTTTTGTGACAAAGCTTTTTTGGAATTGGCTTGGACAGGAAAGATTATATTTTTTGATTTTCCGGTTGATCAAGTCGATTTGTTCTTCGCCTTGATTAGATGTAATGGCTTTTTCTATTTCTTGTTTGATGTCTTTTTGCAGTCTCAGCCAATCGGGAAGATAGCGGGCGTTTTTAAGGGTGCTTGAAAGCGCATTTCCATGAAGCGCTTCTTTGCTGAGCGGCTTGCCGAAACCAGGCAGCGACTGTATCCCCCCATCTTTATCAAGACCGTCTTTCACGGCTTGATCGATCCAATGAATATACCGTTTATCATTTTCTTTGCTCATGTTCACCAGCTCCTTTCATTGAGAAGCACACCTTCGGAATAACCGTCAGGTGCAATGTCAACCTTCAGCCGAGTGAGCCTTTTGTTGCGGCTCTGTTGCTTCCGCTTTTTTCAGGACTTGATAGGCCAGCCACATGATCGAATAGCTTAATAGGCTGACGCTGAAAAAGGGAACGATTCCCGGCAGATAGGCGAAAACGAGATAAAGAAGAGCGGTAGCCGCCATCATCGTTAATGTATACTGCAAATATGAAATCCCGAGAATCAGCGAAAACTTCAAGTACAATCGCTTTTTCCACTCAAAATGGGCCAGCAGCGGAAACACATAAAACAGCATAATCAAAAACAAAAATCCAAACACCATAATGACAAAACGAAGGATGTGCAAATAGATATTTTCCGGATAAATAAATGCCAGATCAATATAAATAATCGTTCCAACGGCCAGCAATATAAGTCCGATGACATTAGACCGAAAGAATTCTCCGCGGTAGGCCTGCCAAAATGTTTGGAAAACCGGGATGTCAGACCGGCCCATCACCCATTTTCTCATCACGGCAAATAAAGCGGCGGTCGCCGGCATAAAACCGAGCACACCGAGGCCGAGAAGCATAAACACAAACCATAGCAGGTTGGTATAAGCAAATCTCATGACCCACTCGCAAAAGCTCAGCACTCTTCCCATGGAGACACCTTGTTCCACGTGATTTGCCCCCTTTTAGGTGTATTGCCGGGAATGAAGAAGTTCTTCGATCCCGATCGGCCTTTTTTCCTTGATGGAGCGCCACACTCCTTCACCCGCTGCAATCGAATAGGCGCCTGCTTCAGCGCCGGCCAGAATATCATAATCTCTTAAAGGATCTTTGCCCGAAAACAGCTCCTCCAAAAGCAAGGGATCTCCGCCGCCGTGTCCGCCCGGCTGCCGGACGACGCGAATCGTTTCTTTTGACTCAAACAACGGAAAATATTCGATCGTTTGCTCCTGCACTTCAAAAGGAACTCTTCCCGGTGCGTGGTATTCTTTCGTTTCCAGCCTTCCTTTCGTGCCGTTTATGGCAAGGCGGTAGCCTTCATATGGAGCAGAAAAGAGCACGGAATAGTTTAATAATGCGCCCCCATCATATTTCAAAACGGCAGCGTACGTGTCTTCGATGTCAATTTCCTCATCGAATATACATGCGTCAGGCCTGTAGCCGGTATATAGCGGATGCTGGTTTTCGTTTGCCTTGATGTGGTCATCCTCAGGGTCGCCTGCTTGCCATCTCATAAAATAGCGGCATTTCGTTTTGACATGGCATGTTCCGCAATGGCGTGCTTCTCCTTTTTTTGGATTCATTTCGCCGTCAGGCCCGTAATAATTCAAGCGGCCATAGGCAAAGACTTCCTGAGGTTTTTGATCAAGCCACCAATTGACGAGGTCGAAGTGATGGGTAGATTTGTGGACGGAAAGCCCGCCGGAATACTTCCTCATTCTGTTCCAGCGTTTAAAATAGCTCGCTCCGTGGTACGTATCAATATACCAGTTCAGATCAACAGACGTGATTCTGCCGAGCTTTCCTTCGAGAATCATCTCTTTTATTTTGCGGTGGTAGGGATTATAGCGGTAATTAAAGGTGACGGTCACTTTGCCTTCGCTTGCTTTCTCGGCTTCCAATACAGCCGCGGCATCTTTCACTGTGGTCACCATCGGCTTTTCGGTCACCACATCTATATTCTTTTTCAAAGCGCCCAAAATATAGCGGACATGTGTATCATCGCGCCCCGCCACAATCACGGCGTCTGGCTTGACCTCTTCGATCATATCAGCAAACGCTTCAGCTTGAAAAAACGGGATCGAACACAGCTCGGGAAACCTGTTTTTGCAGACGGCTTCCCTGAGCGGATCGTCATCCAAAAGCGCGGCGATCGAGTGCTCCTTGTGATACTTATCGAGAAAAGGCTTGATAAACATGTTGAATGCGCGGCCGCTCAGCCCGCATATCGCATACTTTTTCATTGGCACCCCTCTGTTCATTGCCCCTGAAGCAACCGAATGAGTTCCATCGCTTCAGCGGTTTTCTTTGCATAAATCGGGATAAAAGCAGCCATATCTGTGTTTAGCGTAAACGTGTAGCCGTTCAGATGTTTTACCCCTTTTTTGATGACGGCGGCGTACAGCCGCTTTTCGCCGTTCTTGCCGGGAGCGCTGTATGTTTTGCGGCTCTCCTGATCAGCCTCCAGCGGCAGAAGTCCTTCGGGATCGTAAAAAGGTTCAAACATGTCTTCTGGAACGATGAACAGATCTCCTTCTTTTGCCGCGATTTCAACAAGCAGCTTTTCGGGGGAAGCCGGGTAAACCGTGACGTTCAGCCGCCCCTTCCCGGCAGCTTTCTCTATGTTATCCTTTACTTCTCTATTCGCGTCGGAAAATACAAAAACATCTGTCCCTGCTGCCTCGCCTTTTCCGCAAGAAGAAAGAAGCAGAACGGCAATGGCCATCAAGAGAGGCAAAGCAAGCTTTCTCACCTGTCTCCTCCGCCATAATGCCGGGCGCTTTTTTCCAGCTCTGCCAGCGCCATGATCAAGGCTCCGACTCCGTGCAGATCATTGATGCTTTTTTCCCGGCCGACATAATATTCATACGTCCCTGCCGATGTTCCGACGCAAATATCTTTTAAAAACAGGCCTTCTCCAGGATTGAACTCGATTTTTTCTGCCAACAGTCCCTTGTAGGCTTTTAAAGCCTTTTCAATATATGATGGATCAATATAGCCCATGCGGACCCCTTTGGCCATCGCGTATACATACAAACATGAACAAGAGCTTTCAAGCCAGTTGTCTTCCCGTTCGCCTTTATCAACGACTTGATACCATAACCCTGTTTCCTCATCTTGAAAATCGGCCAGGTTTTTGACCATCTCTTGAAGCGCCCCCGTCCACTCCTGCCTCGTTCCGTGATCTTGCGGAAGCAGCTCGATCATATCGCTAAGTGCAAGTGCGTACCAGCCGATCGACCTTCCCCAACATTCAGGGGAGCAGCCGGACTCCGGATCAGCCCACGGCATTTTTCTTTGTTCATCCCACGCATGATAATACAAACCTGTATGATGATCTTTTGTATGCTTTCTCATCAAGCTTTCTTCGAGGATGACCATGTCGTACAGATCAGGCTCATTGAAGGCCCTGGCATACTTAAGTGCGAATGGTCCGCCCATATACAGTCCGTCAAGCCACATCTGGTAAGCGTATTTATCTTTATGCCAAAACCCGCCTTCCGCTGTTCGATTCAGCGTTTCAAAAAGGCCTCTCAGCTTTTTCGCCGCTTTCCGGTAGCGTTCATCACCCGTCTCCTCATACAAAGGATATAAGAGAAGCCCCGCTTGTATGGCGTCCAATTCATCTCTGCTGAAATAAAAGTTCCCGTGTTCATCAATGAGGTAATCGACGTAATCTTTCACATAATGAAAATACGTTGGCTTTCCTGTTTCATTCCAAAGATGAATGAGACCGCATAAAAACACGCCCTGATGGTAATGCCAGCGTCCCGCGGGAGGCAGCTTATCATTTGTATACGCTTTCATTATTGTTTGGGCTGCTTCCTCGGCAATATAAAGGGGCGACTTTGTGGCGAGAGATTGATTCATTGCAAACCATTCCTTTCATCAACGAATTTTAATAAATCCCTTCTTCTCCAAATTTCTTTGCCATCCTGTTCGCAAACATGACCAGCACAAGCCCCACGGCGGCTTTAAATAAGCCGACAGCCGTACTGTAGCTGAACTGCCCCTGCTTTAACCCAGCCGTATACACATACGTATCAAATATTTCGGCAACTTCGCGGTTCGTTGCATTAAGGAGCAGGTAGACATGCTCAAATCCGAGTTCGAGCGTATCTCCTATTTTAAGAATGAGCAAAACGACAATCACGCTTCTGATCGCCGGCAGGGTGACATGCCACATCCTCCGTATTCGGTTGGCCCCGTCCATTTTCGCAGCTTCATAGAGCTGCGGATCTACAGCGGTAATCGCCGCCAAATAAATGATCGTCGACCACCCGGCCTCCCTCCAGATGACCTGAAGAATGTACATCGGCCTGAACCAGTTTTCATTCAGCAAAAAATTGATCTTCTCTCCGCCAAAGAAGGCGATGATTTCATTCATCAGCCCTCCATCTACCGTTAAGAGGACGAATGAAAGCGATACGACGATGACCCAAGACATGAAATGCGGAATATAAATCATGGTCTGGACAAACTTTTTAAACAGCACAATTCTGACTTCATTTAATAAAATAGCCAAAATAATCGGGATCGGAAAGAATACGACAAGATTTAAGAAAAACAAAACCAGTGTATTCTTCAGCAGCATAAAAAAAGTCGGTTCCGTAAAAAGTCTTTCAAAATGTTTAAAGCCCACCCATTCGCTGCCCGCTATGCCGAGAAACGGCTGATAGTCCTGAAAGGCAATGACAATCCCCCACATCGGCACATACTTAAAAAGAAGAAAATAAATCAACCCCGGCAGAATCATCAAATATAAATACTTTTGCTGAAGTGCTTTCTCAAAAAAACGCGTCTTTCGCTCTTTTCCGACAATAAGGGCCGGATCTTTCTCAGTCTGAACCTGTGCTGCTTTCATAAATGGCCTCCCTTCATGTTGTTTGCTTCCACTTTATATCAGGCGGAAAAATGTAGTCTACAATCATATCATCACATGGTGCGGCCCTTCGCTCGCAAGCTGGAAAATCTAATATAATGAAACGATGATTAGAAAATGATTATTGACAAATTCACACAAAAGTCGGATTAATTATATATGAACATCTCATTTTCAGATTTGGTTGGGGGGGAATTTATGAAAAAGAAACAATACAAGTTTTATTACAAGCTGGTGACCTTCTTTTTTATTCTCAGCACCATTCCGGTCATCATTGTCGGCTTTTTTTCTTATCAAAGATCGGCGGAAACCATTGAACAGAACGTCACAAACGAAAAGCTCCAAACCGTTGGCCAGGCGCAGTTCAATATTGAACACATTTTAAAAACGGTTGATCATTCCTTCACCAATTATGTCCGTTCTTATCCTTTAATTCAGACACTCAGCCGCAAAATCACACCAGAACGCTTTCAGCTGTATAACCAAATCAATAAAGAATTAAACGAACTGCAGACGTTTGACACCGACCTATCCGACATCACACTGATCAGCCAGGAAAAAAAGTGGTATATTAACAATTCGGGATTATACAATTTGGATCAGCCCAAACAAGCCCTTACAGTCTCGCTTTACAATTCTTTAAAAAGCCGTTCAAGCTGGGTGCTTGAAAAAAACAACGCTCTTGTCGCAACAAAAGAAGGAGCGGCAGGAAACTGCCTGTACAACATCAATCTGGTCAAACAGCTTCCCTTGAACAGCATGGAAAACAAAGGTCTTGCCATCGCAAGCATTCCTTCCTGCTCGCTTGTCAAAAGAATGCCCCTCAAATCAAAAACAAGCAGCATGATGGCGCTTGACGACAACGGCCGGATTATTCTTCATCCCAAATCATCTATGATCGGACATTCGATCAGAAATGAAGACTACTTCAAAAAAATCCGGCAGCTTTCAGCGAAAAACGGCCAATTTGATACATCTATCAGTAATACAGACTATAAGATTACATACCAGAAGTCAGACTATAACAATTGGATATACGTTTCATTCACGACAATACCCGAACTCTACCAGCAAACAACTTCAATCGGCTGGTTTACCTTTACAATCTGCGCATTTTTGTTAGCGCTTTCATTAATGTTTTCCTGGTTCGGCTCCCGCCATTTCTATAGGCCGATCAAAGTGTTATATGAGTCCGTCTCAGGCTCCGCCCCGGGAACAGACTCCGCCGGCAAAGACCGCCATGAAAGTGAATTTGAATTGATTGAGCGGAATATTAAAGAGATGAAAAACAAAAATCATGATCTCACCATACGCGTGAAGCAGCAAGTCACTCAACTGAAGCAATACTTTTTAACGAGGCTATTGCTCGGCAAATTGAGTGAAGAAGAAACAAAAGAGCGCTTCAAAGGACTCGGCTTCCCGGACGATTGGAGCCATCTCGCTGTCTTCACATTACAAATTGATACGCTGAAGGACACACCATATGAAAAAAGGGACCTTGATGTCCTCCTGTTTGCCATCAACAGCCTTGTGGAGCGATCTGTTCCGAAGGAGAAGCGCCTGCCCTCCGTCGTCATCGACAAAACGCAGACAACCATCATGTTAAACCGCGGCCAGTCATTGGACAGGTTTCAGCAGCATTTAAAAACCGCAGCCTCCTCCATTCAGGATCACATCCATAAGGAGCTCGGACTCTGTGTCAGCATTGGAATCAGCCAGCCCTTTACAAGCCTTTCCATGACGAAACACGCTTATCTCGAAGGACTTGAAGCTTTGACATACAGGCTTCAATCCGGAAAACGCACAGTCATTTTCTTTGAGCAGCTTGACCGGAACAAAGCGTTCCTGACTCAATTTCCAAAGCAGATTCAAAATGAGCTGTTTGAAGCCATTAAAGCATGTGATCAAGAAAAAGCAGCAAAAAAACTGCACCTTTTGCTTGAGTCCATCTGCTCGGAAAATACGAACCCTCATCACTGCCAAGTCGCTATTGCAAGGCTGCTCAACAATTTAATCGAATTTATGCATCTGCTCGGCATCGAACTGTTTGAACCGGATGGAAATAAAATGCTGTATGACGATATTTTTGAGCTGACCACCTTGGAAGATGTTGAAAGCTGGCTGAACGCACAAATTATCGGCAAGATGATCGAAACGCTCAGCGTCAGGGAAGAATCGCAATATAAAAACATTTCCGAAAAAATTGTCCATATTATTCAGCAGGAATTCGATACCGATCTGACCCTTGAATCCATCGCCGGCAGACTCCATTACAACCCAAACTATTTAAGCAGTATTTTCAGAAAAGAAATGAAAATATCATTCAGCGAATATTTGTCATCATACCGTCATCATATTGCGAAAAGCTGGCTTACTGAGACGACTTTGTCAGTAAAAGAGATCTCTGAGAAACTGAAGTATAAAAATCCGCAAAACTTCATTCGCTCGTTCAAAAAACTCGAAGGCATCACGCCTGGAAAGTACCGCGAACTCAAAAACCATTCGGCATAAAAAAACAATCCCGGAAGCTTCCGGGATTGCCTGCTCTTTTATTTTTCCGCTTTCTTAAATGCTTCTTCAAATTCCTCAATCACTTGATTGCCGCCGTTTGAGCGCCATTTTTCCACCGCTTGTTTAAACTGGCTTTCATCCAGCTTGCCAAGGATAAATTGATATGTGGCATCATCGATGATCTTTTGCAGTTCGTCCCCCCTTTCAGAGGCAACCGGGGAGTACAGGCTCTCAGCAGGGTTTGAGACAATAATCTTTTCGTTATCTTCTGTCAGCTCTTCATATTTTGAACGAAGCGGATCGCCCGTATTTTTTAAATAGGCTTTATCAATACCGACAAGGGAGACGAGCGGCTGAATTTCCGCCTGCCAGTCTTTTAATTTGTCCTCCATGCGTTTGAAGTGCTGATCTCCTTCTTTTTTGTAGTGAACGCCTTCGATGCCGTATGTCATCAGGCTGTATACATCCTCCTCCGCGATTCGATCAAAAAAGGCTAAAATCCGTTTTAACTCTTTCTCGGTTTTGACGCTTGTTTTCGGAAAGGCAAAAATTCCGTTATGTCCGCCGGATGCCCAGACGCGCTCCTTTCCGTCAGGCCCTTTGATGCGGTTGATGATATCAAGCTCCATCTTGTCATCAACCGACTGATCTCTTAAATTGACGGCATCCACCATATTCCCGACATAAATGCCGGCTTTTCCTTGTGAAAACAGCTCTTGCTGCTGTGTTTTGCTCGTCACTGGAAAGTCTTGATTGATAAGTCCTTCGTCATAAAGCTTTTTCATATATTTCATTGTATCCACATACTCTTTTGTCATGAAATCAGGCGTAAACTCGCCGTTTTTTTCTTCCCAGTCTGTCGGCATCCCCATATATGAACCCAATGTTTTAAATGCACCGTAAATCAAGTCGTTTCTGTCAGCAAATCCGATTGTATCCTGCTTCCCGTTTTGATCAGGGTCTTTTTCTGTGAACGCCTTTGCCGTTTCATACAACTCATCGAGCGTTTCCGGCATATCAAGACCCAAGTTATCAAGCCAGTCTTTACGGATGACGATGCCCTGTCTTGATAAAGGGCGCTCTCTGTAGATGCCGTAAAGTTTTCCGTCTATTGATGCATTCTTGTTGATCAGCTTATTCATTTTGCTCAAATTCGGATAATCCTTTACATAAGGGCCGACTTCCCAAAACATCCCTGATCTGAAAGCATTCATGACAGATGAATTTTTGATGTCCTGGATGGTGACAACCTTTGGCAGATTGCCGGCAGCTAGTGCGGAATTTAAGCGGTCTTCTTTTACCGCATCAGGCACCCACATTAAATCAAGCTTTGTATTTGTAAGCTCTTCAATTTTCTTAATCGCCGTATCCTTCGGCGGCTGCTGATGGTAGAGAATCACCATCCAGCTCAAGTCCAAAGGAGAGTCCAGATCGACTTTCTCCTTCTTTGAAGAAGCCTGGTCCGCTCCGTTATTCGAACAGCCCAACAATCCGCCCGCGAAAAGCATGAACGCAAAAATCGGGATCAGCCATTTTTTCCCCATTATTGTCCCCTCCGTTTTCATCCTTTTATAGATCCTAATAATGCACCCTTTGCAAAGTGCTTTTGAATAAACGGATATACGAGCAGCACCGGTATGGTCGCAACGACAATGACCGCCATTTTAATCGTTTGTTCAGGAGGTGCAGAAGCCGCTCCCATTTCCGTCATATCACCTTGCATACCGCTTGATACAATAACGATCTGCCGAAGCAGAACCTGTATCGGCCACTTCGTCGCATCACTCAAATACAGGATCGCCTGCATATACGTGTTCCAATAAGTGACGGCATAAAACAGCGAAATCGTGGCAATCGCCGGTAAAGACAATGGCAGGATGATCCGGAAGAAAATCCCGAGATCATTACAGCCGTCGATTTTCGCCGACTCTTCCAAACTGGCCGGTATGTTTTGAAAAAAGTTCTTTAAAATGATCAAGTTAAACGCATTGATGGCGGTTGGAAGAATCAGAGACCAATAGGAATCCAAGAGTCCAAGTGATTTTACGACGAGAAACGTCGGGATCATGCCGCCGCTGAACAGCATCGTAAAGACCACTAAAAACATCAGCACCCGCCTGCCCATCAGTTCTTTTCTCGATAATCCGTAGGCCATCAGAGAGGAAAGAAACATGCTGACCGCCGTCCCCGCGGCTGTCACAAGGATCGAAATGATCAAGCTTCTGTACACAATATCAGTTGAAAAGATATACCTGTACGCATCAAGCGAAAAAGTTGTCGGGATTAATATGAACTTTTTCGAAATGACCTCTTCCACTGTTGCAAAAGAGGCGGCTATGACATGGATAAACGGCAGTACACAAACCAATCCGAATCCTGTTAAAAATGCATAATTCAATATGTCAAACATGCGGCTTCCCGCAGAATGTCTGATCGACATTTCACCCCTCCTTGTAAGCGTTGTCAAAAAATTACGATATCGTGTCTAAAATGTAGCAAACAGAGGAGGGAGCGTCTATAATCATTTTTTAAGCAGGGGCAGGATAACGGAGAATAGGATTATAACCTTAGAAGATGATATGTCAATCTCCGCTACAGAAGGTCTGACGTGTTGACTTTAGGCTTGTATCCCAATTCCTTGATGGCGGAAGCAATCGACCACGGCCTCTCAGGATTGTCGCTGACAGCGTAATATGTACCATATATTTTGCCGGATTCAATCGCGGCTTTAAAAATGCCGATGAGGTCTATATGAGACAACAGCGTTTTTGTCGTTCTTGGCTTCGCATGCAGGGCTTCTTTTTCATTCTCAGCTGCCGTACCGATCCGTAGATTGATGACCGAAATCGGAACTCCTGAATGATGTGAGAAAAGATAGCCGAGGTTTTCGGACGCCAATTTCAATAAGCCGTACAAGCTTTTGGACTGCGGGTAGTCATCCGTTTTGATCTGCCTGTCCAGCAAAGAAACCCCGTCCTTTTCATACACATCTGTCACGTGGTTGCTGCTTGCAAAAATAACCTTTGGCACACCAAGCTCCGCTGCCGCCCGCAAAATCGTATACGTCGCTTTAAAAAAGATATCCGTCATTTTTTCAAATTCATTTCTGTCAAGGAGATCGCCGGATGGTTTCACGGCTAGAAGATTGATCAGCACATCTGTATGTGCGGGAATACTGCGGACGACCGTCTCGTAATCTGTCGCATCGCCTTGGACAAACCGGGCGGGCAGCGCACGATCCGGTTTTTTTAAATCCATGATCGTCAGCTCATACCCGTCATCTGACAGCCCGTTGGCCAATACGCGTCCGACCGTCCCGTTTCCTCCGATGATCATCACTTTTTTCACTGCACTTCAGTCCTCCTGTTCACAGCCGCGCTTTTAAAAAGCCAAGCGCTTGATGTCTCATCACGGCCGTTTCTATATGCCCTGAATGAGAGCGAAACACTTCATAGCATTCACCCGCGTTTTTTTCTTTATACACAAATGACAGTCTTTCTTCAATGATGTCAACGCCCATAGCAGGAGTCAGCTTATCAGCCGTTCCGACCAAGCTTAAATGAGGCCTTGGGGCGATCAGGCTCTGGATCTGCGCAGTAGAAAAATGCTTGACCAGCCCCGGCACGTATGAATAAAGATTGTGACGATCCAAGTTTTGCGTTTTGATTAATGTTTCGCTGTCTACCTGCCCGCACATATCGACACAGACGCTGATGCGCTCATCCAACGCCGCTGTCCACCAGGCCATCAAACCTCCCATTGACATCCCGAGCGCGGCCATCCGGCTTTTGTCTATATCGGCCCGTGTTTCAAGATAATCAAGAGCCCGGATGCTGTCGTACACCATCATCCCCCACATCACCCGGCCTGTCCAAAGCATTTCTTTAAATGTCTCGCTTTCGGTTTTCCCACGCCTGTCGCCGAAAGCCCAGTGGTCAATGGCAAGTGCAGCAAATCCCAAGGATGTCAGCTCATCCGCAAATGGCGGCGATTGCAAGTACTCCGCTCCTTCTACAAGCTCTTTCTTTCCCCTTTCATAATGCCCGCCGTGGGAATGGCAATAAAGTACGGCAGGGAGTCTGCCTTTTGCACTTTTCGGCTTTGCCAAATAAGCCGGCACAGGTTCAATCCCGTTTAATTCGAGAAGAAGTGTTTCAACAATGAATGACTCCTTTTCCTCCATTTTAAGGATATTCGCTTGAATATTGCTTTTTTCCGGCAAATCGCCGAGCAGCTTGAAAAGTTGGTCGCGCATAGTGTGCTCCTTTCTTTTTTCGTTTGATTCATTAATACGATTTGAAAGGGCCTTTTACCTTTTTCCAGCTGAAAACATGAGACTTGTTCAAAACAAAACATACGGTCATAAACAAGATCAACAGCAATACCCATGGTGAGGAAAACAAAAGAAGCAGCGAAAAACAGCACATTAAAAACAGGCAGGCCATTCGATAAACGGGGCCGGCTAACAGCCTGTAAGCAGCGGCCAGACCGCACAGCGCATTGCAGATGAAAAAGGCGTTTGCAATCGCAACCAGTGTCTCAACATTGAGAACATGAAAAAATAGACAGATGAAAACCATTGTATGGACGGTGAAAATCAGACCAAGCGCTGCCAGCGGCTGATTGCCCTTTGACCTGTATGCAAGAAATCCGCGGGCCGCCTGTGATGATATCAATCTGGCAGCTCCGCCGGACACCTGAAAATAGGCGCTCATGCATAGGACAGCAGTCAATGCCGCAATTACCGGCAATGCAAAAGATCCGAACAGCGGTGTCAGCATCATCGTCAGCTTCAATTGTCCGCCTTCAAAGCGCCCCGGATCAATCCATTGAGCGGCTCCGGCTGTCGCCAGGTAAATCGCCGTTACCGTCAGACTGCTGATCATGACGGCCCGGGGAATGGTTTTTTTCCGGTCTTTCACTTCCATGCTGTAATTGCCGACGATTTCCCAACCGACCAGCGCCCAGAACAGCAGAAGCAATCCCCAGCCAAAATCGGCAAACTGAAATGTCCCTTCCACGAGCGGCCCCTCCCTGAAATAAGGAACAGATGCCACACTGCTTCCAAACAGAACAAGAGCCGCCGCAGTTGAAAAGATGAAGGAAACCATCCCTACAAATGAAATATTAAAACACAGGACAATCATGCAAATAATGAAAAGCAGAAAACCATACACTTCGGCAGAGACTGCAAAATCGCCTGTAAGCGAATGAATATATTCGCTTGCCGTCATTAACACTGCGGCGGGGCCGAAGCTGGCGGCAATGATAAAATAAAAGACTGAAAGATTTCTTATCCGAGTGCCGAACGCTTTTTCAGCCGCATAGGCGACACCTGCATCATTCGGGTACTTGACGCTTAATCTTGCAAAGACCCAGGCAAATAAAAAACCGATTCCCATCATCAACAGCCACGCAAAAATCGCGTAATCCCCCGCTATCTTATGAATCATCGGCGGCAAAAGGATGATTCCCGACCCTAAAATAGGCCCTGTCATTAAACCGCTTAACAATAAAGGCCCAAGCTTTTTCTTTTTCATACAAGTACAATCCTTTCCAGAAACAATATAAAATGATTGTAATCTTGTTTGTTTAATCAGTAAAATAGATATTATTGATCCAGAACTTCGGATTTTTCGATTTAAAATAAAAAAGGAGATGGATTGAGATGGAGATCCGGAACTTGAAAACATTCAAAACCATTGTAGAAATCGGCGGCTATACCCGGGCAGCCGATTATTTGGGATATGCGCAGTCAACCGTGACATCGCATATCCAGGCGATTGAACAAGAATTAAGAAAGCCTTTATTCTACCGGCTGGGGAAAAAGATGCTGCTGACAGAAGCGGGGAAACACCTTCTCCCTTATGCAACAGAAATGATAGAACTGTATGAAAAAGCGCGGCACATTCCCGAAAACGACCAAGAGCCGTCAGGAAACCTTATCATCGGTGCATCCGAATCTTTAACCGTGTACAGACTGCCTACTATTCTTCATGAATTCACGAACAAGTATCCTCAGGTTACGGTGACCTTAAAGTCTTCGACATGCTGGCAGCTGAGGGATGAATTGAAGCAGGGCAAAATTGATGTCGCTTTTTTATTGGACAAGGAACGGAAGGAAGATGACCTTCATATTGAAAAGCTAGTTACAGAACCAATGGTGTTCGTCTTTCCAAAGGAGCATCCATCTGGGCAGACAGGCTTTGATGATTTGGCTTTTACCGCAAACGAAACGTTTTTATACACGGAACACGGCTGCAGCTACCGTGATTTTTTTGAAGACTTTCTGCATCAACAGGGTGTCATCACCGATCATACGATGGAGTTTTGGAGTGTAGAAGCGATAAAACAATGCGTGATGTGCGGTTTGGGTGTCTCACTTCTCCCTCTGATCACAACGCGTTCTGAAATCAGCGAAGGGAAGCTCCAAGGCACCATGGTCCGGGATGCCCTTTTTTCAACACAAATGTCTTATCATAAAAACAAATGGCTTTCTCCTGCAATGACAGCTTTCGTAGAGATTGTCCGCAGGCAGGCGAAGGAATGGGAACAGGCGGCATAAAGGGAATATTATATTCCCGCGGTATTCATCAGAACGATCCGCCATCCGTCAGGATCTTCGATCGTTGCCCCTTTGTCTTTCCAATACGGATTTTCCGGCGGCACCTCTTGGCAGCCCATATCAGCAAGCCGCTTCAAAATAGCCTTGATTTCATTCAGATCAGGCATGTAAAACACGAGCAAATTGTCTTTTGTCGGGGCGGGGCAAGGGTTCCCGCTGATATGGGAAGTAAACTCAAGATGGTACTCGGCATTCGGCAGGCCGAACATCACACCATCATACCCGTCATGCCCGGAAAATTCGCCAATCCTTTTCAATCCCAGACCATTTTCATAAAAAGCAATGATGTCGCCAAGACGGTTTGTAGGACGTGCGATTCTGATCTGCACGGCGGAAAAATCGGAAAAATTCATCATGATCAGCTCCTTTATCGATATTTTAATGCCGGAGAAAGCGGCTGACACCGGCAAAATGCCTGAAAAGACCTCAGACTTTTGATGGAAACAAGCAAAAACCCCTTCAATGGATGAAGGGGTTTTCGCTTTAATTTGCGACAATATTCACTAGTTTGCCCGGAACGGCGATTACTTTTCTGACTGTCTTTCCTTCGAGCTGCTCTTTTACTTTTTCATTGTTTTTGGCCAGCTCTTCAAGCTCTTCTTTTGTTGCATCAGCCGGTACGTTTAACTTTGCTTTTACTTTTCCGTTCAGCTGAACAACGATTTCTACTTCATCATCAACAAGCTTCTCTTCATCATAGGCAGGCCATGCTTCATATGCAATCGTGCCCTCATGGCCAAGGCGGCTCCAAAGCTCTTCAGCCAGATGAGGAGCGACAGGAGAAAGCAGCTTCACAAAGCCTTCCATGTATTCTTTCGGAAGCTCGTCAGCTTTATACGCTTCATTGATAAAGACCATCAGCTGAGAGATGCCTGTATTAAAACGCAAGCCTTCGAAATGGTCTGTCACTTTCATGACCGTTTCATGGTAGACGCGCTCAAGCGTTTCACCGGCTCCTTCTGTCATCTTGCTGTTTAATTGATCATTGTCATCGATAAACAGACGCCATACACGGTCAAGGAAGCGGCGGGCTCCGTCAAGACCTGTCGTTGACCAGGCGATCGATGCATCCAGCGGCCCCATGAACATTTCATACAAACGGAGAGTGTCCGCACCATGTGTCTCAACAATTTCGTCCGGATTGACGACATTGCCTTTCGATTTACTCATTTTTTCGTTGTTTTCACCAAGAATCATGCCTTGGTTGTAAAGCTGCTGAAACGGTTCTTTCGTCGGCACGACCCCGATATCATAAAGGAATTTATGCCAGAAGCGCGCATACAATAAATGGAGAACCGCATGTTCGGCGCCTCCGATATACATGTCAACAGGGAGCCATTCCTTTAATTTTTCCGGTGAGGCGAGCTCATTCGGATTTTTCGGGTCGATATAGCGCAGGAAGTACCAGCAGCTGCCGGCCCACTGCGGCATTGTATTCGTTTCCCGTCTTCCTTTTTTGCCTGTTTCAGGATCTGTCACTTCAACCCACTCTTTAATATTGGCAAGCGGTGATTCACCTGTGCCGCTCGGCTTGATTTCAGACGTTTTCGGCAGAATAAGCGGAAGCTCCTCTTCAGGAACAGGAGTCGATGTGCCGTCCTCCCAATGAATGATCGGAATCGGCTCGCCCCAGTAGCGCTGGCGGCTGAACAGCCAGTCGCGAAGGCGGTATGTCACTTTTTTCTCGCCTTTTCCGTTTTCCTCAAGCCACTGAATCATTTTTTCAATCGCCGCTGCTTTGTCAAGGCCGTTCAGGAAATCGGAATTGATATGTTCACCGTCTCCTGTATACGCTTCTTTTTCAATGTTTCCGCCTTTGACGACTTCTTTGATCGGCAGACCGAAAGCGGCAGCGAATTCATGGTCGCGCTCATCATGGGCAGGAACAGCCATTACTGCTCCGGTTCCATATGTTGCCAAAACGTAGTCTGCAATCCAGACCGGAATCTTTTCTCCGTTTGCCGGATTGACCGCATATGCCCCGGTAAATACGCCGGTCTTTGTTTTGGCAAGATCCGTGCGCTCCAGATCGCTCTTTGATTGAACTTCGTCGATATAAGCGTTGACTGCTTCTTTTTGTTCAGGCGCCGTGATTTTTTGTACCAAATCATGTTCAGGAGCAAGTACGGCATATGTAGCGCCAAACAGTGTGTCCGGACGTGTCGTGAAAACGGTAAACGTTTCTTCGCTGCCGTCGATTGCAAAATGGACATGTGCACCTTCTGAGCGGCCGATCCAATTGCGCTGCATTTCTTTAATGCTTTCAGGCCAGTCAAGATCTTCAAGATCTTCAAGAAGACGGTCGGCATAAGCCGTGATTTTCAGCATCCATTGCTTCATCGGGCGGCGTTCAACAGGATGGCCGCCGCGTTCGCTTTTGCCATCGATGACTTCTTCATTGGCAAGAACTGTTCCGAGTGCAGGACACCAGTTGACAGGCACTTCATCTACATAAGCGAGACCTTTTTCATAAAGCTTTAAGAAAATCCACTGTGTCCATTTATAGTAGCCGGGGTCTGTTGTATTCACTTCGCGGTCCCAGTCGTACGAAAAACCGAGAGCCCTGATCTGGCGGCGGAAATTATCGATATTCTGTTTTGTAAAGACGGCGGGATCGTTTCCCGTATCAAGCGCATATTGCTCAGCCGGAAGCCCGAATGCATCCCAGCCCATCGGATGCAGGACATCATACCCTTGCATCCGCTTCATGCGGGACAGGATATCTGTCGCTGTATAGCCTTCTGGATGGCCGACGTGCAAACCTGCACCGGACGGGTACGGGAACATGTCCAATGCATAAAACTTCGGTTTGGATTTATCTTCAAGCGTGGCAAACGATTTATGATTCAGCCAATAGTCCTGCCACTTTTTTTCGATTTTCTGATGATCAAAACTCAATTGTAAAAACCTCCTTTGAATATGCGTACGGCTTCTTTGTTTTCAAGTATGGACGGGACTGGCATGCTTATATTCAGATTATTCTAAAATCAAAAAAACTCTCCCATCCCTGAAAAGGGACGAGAGATTCGATTTCCCGCGGTACCACCCTTGTTAGTGTGCAAGCTGCACACTCACTTGATATCTTTAACGCAGATACGCGGCAGCAGCTCATCACTGCTGCAACTCTGAGGCGAGTTCGGAAGCGCATTTGATTGACTTTCACCAGCCGTCAACTCTCTTTAAACAAAATGGGCTTCTTACTGCTCCTCTTCACTGTTCTTGCCGTAACCGTAATCTTATTTGTATTTTATAGAATTCTGTTCATAAGTGCAAGCAGGTTTGTATACAATGGGAATGTGCTGAAAAAAGGGTAAGAGTGAGGATCTTAATCGTGTGGAGATTTGTTTTGCCGTTCGGAGTTCTGTACATTTGCCTGCTGTTCTCTGACAAAGTCAAAGCTTCTCAATACAGCTTCACCGCCATAGCCTGCAATAATCGATAACACCACAAGCTGAACTCCCGAGTCAGGTTCCGCAGATAACACAAGCAAAATAGAAGCAACCATACCGACAAGGATATCTTCAAAAAAACCAAGGTAAATGAATCGTTTCGTCGTTCTCGGTTTCTCAAGGCGCCCTCTTTTTTTAATGTGCCCGAGAACCCCCATAATCCCTCCAATCAAACAAGCAACCAAAACTTGATGCAGCATCTTCATCACCTTCCTAAAGCCCTTAGTTTAGTCAAGCGACTTCAGGCCATCGAGCAGCCCCCCTAGACCCCTTGCGATGATATTCGATACTACCATACAGAAAATGTGTTCTGTCTGAGAAGAAAAAAAGCTTGTTTCTTCCATTATATGTGAAGATTTAGGTAATAATCTTGATTCATTTGATTCATTTTTACGTAATTACAATTACCTATTTTTTCTATGTCAGTCTTGGTGCTGCTGGATGGGGAGCTGCTTCTCTTTCCTGCTGTATAAAAATGCCGTCCCGATACCGATCATCAATAAAACGATCAGTACCGCCAGCAAAGCCTGCATGCTGAAAAAATCAACAAGCATCCCGCCAAAAAGAGGCCCGACCATTCTTCCTCCGGTGGCCATACTGTTGACAATCCCTTGATAAAAACCTTCTTTTCCCTGTGGAGCGAGACGGTTTGCTATTGTAGGGACAGCCGGCCATACAAGCATTTCACCGATCGTCAGCACGATCATCGCAGCAAGGAATGCCTGAAATTGTTCTGCCGCAAACAGAATACCGTAGGCGAACATAAAAATAACAAAGCCGATCACGATCTGTTTTAACAGCGATTCGGCAAATCGTTTGACAAAGAAGCCGATAAGCGGCTGCCCAAAGACGATAAGCGCGCCGTTCACAGTCCATAACAGGCTGTACTGGCCAAGAGATACACCAAGCTCCTGAGTATGTGAAGCGATGGTGGAAGACCATTGAGAATAAGCGATCCAGCCCAGAAGATACCCCGTACATATGATCATGAGGGCGTGAAACCTCGGCTTCACGCTAACCGAATCGGCGTGATCCAAAACGGATGACTGAACGGTCTTTTCCGTCCGAATATGTTTAAATCCGAAAAATGCAATCAAGAAAAACACCGCGTAAAGCATCGCATTCGCAAGAAATACATAAGTGAAGGAAAAGGAAGCGACAAGTCCTCCGAGCGCCGAACCAACTGCAACCCCCGCATTTTGCGCCACATACACTGCATTAAATGCTTTTCTTCCGCCCTTAGGCCAAACCGAACCGGCCATTGCATAACAGGCCGGAAAAACAATGCCGGAGCCAAAGCCGGCTGCTGTCAACAAAAGAATGTAAGCGGTCCAGTCGTGAAAAAAGACAAGCCCTGACAGGCATGCAAACGTCATGACGATTCCTAAAAGAACCGTTTTAAAACCGCCGATCTTATCAAATAGAAATCCACCGCACAAGTTGCCGATGACATTTGCACCTGAGTTCAGCATTAACACGAATCCGGCAGCCGTTAATGACTTGCCCAAATGCTGATGGATATAGATGGTATTCAGCGGCCACAAAAAAGAAGCTCCTGTTACATTGATAAACATCCCGATGACCAAAAGCCATAACGTTCGCGGCATTGTGTTTCCTTCTTTCTGATTTTAGTTCCTCCTAGATTCTATTCGTTTCGGGCGGATTTTTCAATTGACAGGTTTTGATTTTCGGCCGCAAAAAATCCCCTTTTTGCTAAAGGAGATTTTTTGCACTTTGCTATTCCGTCATCCATTTCGGCTTTCCAAAACCCGCAAATGCTTGATCAATGGTTTCTTCAAAAGCCTTGGATTTGATCACTTCTTTTAAATCTTCGGCAAACTGCTTATCTTTGTTTTTTCCATCCACAACGACTTGATTGCGGTAGCGGTCAGGCATATTTTCAAGCGCCAGTGCATCCTGCAGCTTCATATTGGCCGACAGGGCGAAATTTCCGGGCACAGCGGCGATATCCAGATCTTCCACAGCCCGCGGCAGGTTCGCAGATTCAAGCTGTTTAAATGTCAATTTTTTTGGATTTTCCGCAATATCGTGAACCGAGGCCTTTAATGTATCGATATTATTTTTAAGCTTAATCAGCCCCTGATCCTTTAATGTTAAAAATGCCCTGGCGGCGTTAGCCGGATCATTCGGAATGGCCACTTCCGCACCGGCCTCAACATCTTTCAAATCCTGATATTTTTCTGAATAAAGCCCCATCGGCGCCGTCGGCACTGTCATCAGGCCGGTGAGGTTTTTATGATTTTCCCGATTGTATGCCTTCATAAAGACTTCATGCTGAAACAGATTGGCGTCAAGTTCGCCCTCGCTTAATGCTGTATTCGGCTGAACATAATCGGTAAATTCAATGGTCTCTACTTTATAGCCCTTTTTCTCAAGTTCAGGCTGAATCGCCTTTGTGACCATATCATAATACGGACCTGCGGTTGCGCCGATCCTGATCGTCTTGCCTCCGCTTTCCGCGCCGTTTCCGCATGCGGCAAGGAGTGTGATGATGCTCGTTAATACAAGTGCAGACGCCCATTTTACATATTTCTTCATGTTATTCTCCTCCTCCATCATAAAAAAAACTCTTTCAGCTAATCTGAAAGAGTTGTTCTTCAACTTATCTTTCAGAATGCATCTGACATTCTGCTGGATTTAGCACCTTGCATATGCAGGTTGCTGAGATTTCACAGGGCCAGTCCCTCCATCTCTCTTCATAAGCTCAATATTAATTTTTAAATGATTTCTCCATTTTACGTTTGAATATTTAGATTTGCAAGAAGTTTTTCATTGTAAACATTTTTTTCATAATGAGTTAAAATATGAATATCAAAACAGAAAGGAGAGGAATAATGGCATTCTTAATGATGATCGGGTTTTTATCTCTTATTTTTTCGATCGGCTATTTTGCATTTCATTTTATACGAAAGCTCTTTTCAAAAGATAAAAGGTTTTCCAGAAAAATCTTCTATCCTTGTTTTATCGGCGGGCTCCTCCTTCTCATCATCACAGCACCATTTAACGATCAAGAGACATATGCCGATACGAAAAAACCGGAAAATCTGACAGCACAAGTGAAAGAATTAACCTCTGAAAAGTCAAATTTACAAAAAGAACAAAAAGCATTAAAACAGCAGCTCAAACAAGCAAAAGAAAAACTAACAGCCACCCAAACAGAGAATGAAACGCTGAAAAAAGAAAACGAAAAACTCAACAAAGAAAAAGACGAGCTGACGAAAGACAAAACATCCCTGACTGAAAAACTGGAAAAAGCAGAAGTGAAAAGCGGGAATGCAAAAGCGGCGTCAAAAGAGAAGAGCGCTTCTGCTACAGCCCCGTCAAACAACAGCGGCGAATCTTCGGAAAACACCGCTCAAAGCAATCAAGAGTGCAAAATTAAGGGAAGCGTCAACCACATCTATCATACACCGGGAAGTACATACTACAACCGCACGAAAAACGTCGTCCAATGGTTCTGCTCAGAAAAAGAAGCCAGGGCAGCTGGATACAGTCCGCCTAAACGATAAAAAAGCCGGCATAGCGCCGGCTTTTCACCTTATAATTCTCTTCTTAATGCCGTCAGCACGTTCGTTTTTGTCGCTTTGACGGCCGGATTGAGGCCGGAAAGCATCGCGACGCCCGCGCTGATGGCGGTTGCGATGATGACAAGGCTCAACGGAATATAAGAGAATGTAATGTTGAACTCTTCCCCTCCGCCTTGAGTCATGGACGCCAGAATCGGCGGAACAATTTTGTTCACTAGAAAGCTGACGCCGTAAGAAATAACCACGCCGAAAACAGATCCGATGATGCCGATATAGGCGCTCTCCATCAAAAACATTTTCCGAATCACATTCGGGCTCGCACCGATCGCTTTCATAATACCGATCTCCTGCGTGCGCTCTTTGACGGCCATCGTCATCGTGTTGAAAATTCCGATCGCGGAAATGAGTACGGCAATGACGCCGACGAAAATCAGGCCGATTTTAAAAGCCATGAAAAACACATTGATACTATCAAGCTTTTTTGTCACTGAATCAACGTAAAACCCTTTGTCTTCCAAATCGCTTGTCAGCTGTCCAACATGCTCAAAGCTGTCCGCAAAAACAGACAACGTTTTTTGAATGGCACCATCATCTTTGTCCGTCTTCAAAAAACCGGTGAATTGTTTTGCCATTTCATCGCTGACATACACATGCGCATCGGTTGCCCAATCATATGAAGGCTTTTTTGTCACTCCGACAACTTTAAAATCGTACGTTTTTTCTTTGCCTTTTTCTCCTGTTTTCTGATCAATTCTTGAGACCTTTAATTCAATCGTTTTGCCGAGAATATCCTTTGTATAGCCTTTTGGCTCTTTTACATCTTCCGCATTACTGCTGAGCTGCTTTTCATATTCCTTCGCTTCTTTTTTCGTCCAGAATGTCTCTCCAAAATGATAGCCGACAACAATTTCATTCGGTGATTTCGCTACCCGTCCGCGGTCCAGGTCAATATTGGCCTTTTGCTCCGCTGCCATATCGGTAATCGTAACATATGGAATTTGCTGATTGGCCCGGCCGCCTAATTTGGCTTCAACAGGAACATTCACTTGTGTACGCTCAATGATGGCCGCTACATCATCTCGGTCTGCAAACTCATTTAAATCTTTCTTTTGAAGGGGTTTTTCACTTTGCCCCTCTTTACCGACAATATCGATTTTCGTCACAACCTGTTCCTTCATCAGCTGATCGGTCAATGATTTTTGCAGTCCGAATCCGACGGAAGAAAGCACGATTAAAAACGCGCAGGCCACTGTTGTCGCAAGGATTGTCATAAACACACGAAGGCGGTTTTTCTTCATATTTCTTCTGATGAATTTCAGCTGATCCTTAAACTTCAACAGTCTCTTCCCCTTTCTCTAACACACCGTCAGATAAATGAAATTTCGTATTGGCAATCGATGCCACCTCATCATCATGAGTGATGATGATGAATGTAATGCCGCGCTCTCTATTCAACTGCTGAATGAATCCGAGGATTTCCTTCTCTGTTTCCGAGTCCAAGCTTCCGGTCGGCTCGTCCGCCAAGATGATCGAAGGATTTAAAATCAGCGCCCGGGCGATACTGACGCGCTGCTGCTGCCCTCCTGACAGCTCGTTCGGATAATGGCCGGCATGGTTTTCAAGTCCGACGCGGCGCAGCATTTCATTCACCTTTTGTTTGCGCTCTGCTGGATGAACGCCTTTTAATGTGAGAGGCAGCTCAATATTTTCAAAAGTCGTCAAACTTGGTATCAGCTGAAAGCTTTGAAAAATAAAACCGAAATGTTCAAGACGAAACACTGCCCATTCTTTTTCACTGTATCCCGTTACATCCGTACCGTCGATGACAATCTTTCCTTTTGTCGGCGCAATATAGCCGGAGATCAAGTTTAAAAGCGTCGATTTTCCGGAACCGCTCCGCCCGACGATGCAGGCGATATCGCCTTTTTTGACAGTGAGCGAGACATCCTTCAATACTTTAATTTCATTTTCCCTTCCTTTTTTGCCAACTTTAAATGAATGGTGAATATGCTCTACATTGATCATATTTGTAAATTTCCTCCCCTTTAATGATTACAGCTGCTTTATTTTTTTGAAAATCAAGAAGTAACTGATTAAAAATCCGACAGCCGATCCGATGATCATGCCGAAAATATAGCTTAAGATGCTTGAAGATGCGGCCATGCCAAACCCAAAGATTCCAAATAAAATCACGAGGATTTGTATCGGCCGCTCTAATTGCTTCCAAAGGAAAAAGTGTCCGTTCCGCTCGATAGGCTGGTTGACAAAACAAAAGGATCCGATGATATAAAACAAGATGCCCATGACAAGCGGGATCAGCGTTATAAGCATGTTGCCCTCTTTGACACCGAAACCATCGAGATAAGCAACCGGTGTTATATAATTCATCATATTGCTTTCAAGAAAAAGGAAAGATTCATCGTTGCCTAAAAAGTGTAGAATAATTTGCACATTGGCTACCGGCAGCCCGATCAGCAAATACGGAAGAATCGATGCTGAAAAAGCTACGATCAGCTGTGCCAATGGATTGCCTGTCATCGCGCCCGCTGCCATGACGAGCGAGTAAACCATAAAGCAGAAAATCACAGACCCGATAAAATATGCATGAAAATGAATGACTTCTGCCTTTAATACAACAATCAAGGCATATGATAAAAAGTAAGATAATAGCTGTGCCGTCAAAAGGATTGACGTGCCAAAGAAATACTTTGTATTGAAAATGAGGCCGCGCTTATAAGGGAGGCCGAGTGTGAATTCAAGCGTTCCTCTGCTTCGTTCAAACCCGATCTGGCTCAGCGCAAGCGCGATTCCGCCAACCCAGAACATTCTCATAACACCGCTCATCTCATAATCTCTATAAAAAACGCATTCCAAATCAGGAAATTTTTTCTGATCAGCAAGGCAGCTTTGATACTGAAAATAATCATTCAAAATCGACAGCGGTTCACTCAGCATAACAGCTGCAAACACAACCAAAATGATCCAAAAATGCTGTTTCCATTCTTGATATAGCAGTCCGCGGTCTACCATCTTCGCTTCCCTCCAAACTTCGCGATAAATACTTCTTCTAGGCTGACCGGAAGCTCGTTCCAAACCTTTGGAGACAAACTTTTAAGAAATTGTTTGCTCACATCGTCTTCTTTCGGAATAAGCACTGTATAAAATACTCCTGTATGATCCAGGACAGGTATTTTTCTTTCCCTGATTTTCAAATGAACATCTTCTTCGAAAGCCATTTGAATTTTGATAAAATCGCCTTTCATATCATCAAGATCCATGACATTCGACAATGTATTGTCTTCAAGAAATCCGATTCGGCTGCACATCCGCTCAATATCTTCGAGACGGTGGGAGGTAATCAGGATCGTTGTATGGTGTTCGGCCACTTCATCAACCATCAGCTGGAGGACATCATGTCTTGTAACCGCATCAATGCCGTCTGTCGGTTCATCAAGCAATATGACGGCCGGACGGATGGCGAAAGAAAGAATGAGTGACATTTGTTTTTTCAGTCCTGTAGACAATTCCCTGTACTTTTTTGTTTCCGGAATATCGTATCTATTCATTAATTCATTTGCGTATGTAACATCAAAGTCCGGATAAATGTTACGCAAAATATTGACGAGCTGCTTGTAATTGTATTTGTCGAAGTACGTATTTTGCACCGGCATGTACACGATGTTGCGTTTTACAAGCGGGTGATCCTTTATTTTGACGCTGTCAAAATAGATGTCTCCCTGATCAGGCAGAAGGATTTGCTGGATGAGCCTGAGAAGCGTCGTTTTTCCGGAGCCGTTTCTGCCGAGCAGCCCGAAAATCTCTCCTTGTTCAAGCTTTAAAGAGATGTCTTTGAGCACTTCTTTTCCATCAATTGTTTTTGACACATGCTTTAACTCAATCATTCATTTCGCCTCCTTTCACTTCATCGCTGATTTCCGTCATCCACTCCTGCAGCTTTTTAATGTCAACACCGGCGTAATGCGCATCGATGATCAGCTGTTTTAACTGCTCTTTAATCATCGCGATCTTCCCTTCATCAAGCGTGACTTTTGCATTTTCTGAAATGTACGTCCCTCTTCCCCGCAATGTTTCAATAATCCCTTCGCGCTCAAGTTCTTTATAGGCTTTGCTGACCGTATTCGGATTTGCAATGATAATGGTTGCAAGTTCTCGGACAGAAGGAAGTTTATCTCCAGGCTTGATCATCCCTTTTAAACAAAGCTCTTTCATCTGCTGAATGATCTGCTCATAGATTGGGGTTGAGCTTCTCGGATCGATTTGAATCATCTATCTCCCTTCTTTCTCGTTCAATCTCATCAACTTTTCATAAAAAACACATTTCCTATGTTTTCTTGAATCGCAAAACCGAGGGATGCAAGAACAAACAGGAAGGAACAGGCGATGATAAACGCCAGTACCAGCATATGTGCATTTTCTTTTTTATTTTGTTTACTCATTAGAGATAGCTCCTTCTGATATGTGTATATATTGTATTACTTCAAATAGTACACCTAATACATTATAGACAACTGGCTCTATTGTCAACTGCTTTTTTAAAAATGCAAAGCAAAAAAAGACCCCCTTTAAAGGGGCCTTTCATACGATCTCTGCAGGATCATATTATTTTGAAGGGTTTGCAGCTGAAGCCTTTTGCGGTAAATTTCTTCCCTCTGCTGTTCATTGGAAAATAATGAAAGCTTATTTAAATCATTGACTGCGTCTTCAAGCATCAGCTGCGCATCGCTGTACTCTGTCTCATTGAAATGCTCCTGCTTGCTTGCTGTTTCAAATTGAGATAAAGCATACTCATAAGCATCTTCGCTTCTTTGGATGTGTTCTCCGACGGATTGCCTTGTAGCCAAAGAAAACCCCTCCTTAATGGAAAAATTCCATCGCATATAGTTTGGCCAGACGAGACGCTGATCAATAATGAAAATAATGGAGAAATTGATTTGTTCTCATCGTTTTTATTTGCTACAATTTTAGGATGGCATCTACTAAAAGGAGGATCTGCTAAATTTGCATCAGAACAACCCTTTTCCATATACGAACAGTGAAAAACGATATCATACATGGAATTATCATTTAAGAAATCATTTCGGACATAAAGTCTTTAAAGTGGCTCTTGACGGCGGCTTTGACTGCCCGAACCGCGACGGCACGGTCGCGCACGGAGGATGCACATTTTGCAGTGCCGCAGGCAGCGGCGATTTTGCAGGGAACCGTGCTGATGACCTCATCACTCAATTTAATGAAATTCGCGACAGAATGCATGAAAAATGGAAAGACGGCAAATATATGGCCTATTTTCAGGCATTTACAAACACGCATGCCCCTGTCGACGTTCTGCGCGAAAAATATGAAACCGTACTCGGCCTCGACGGTGTAGTTGGCCTTTCGATCGCCACACGGCCGGATTGCCTGCCTGATGATGTCGTCGAATATCTTGCAGAGCTGAATGAACGGACATACCTTTGGGTGGAGCTCGGGCTGCAAACCGTTCATGAACGGACGGCTGACTTGATCAATCGCGCCCATGATTTCCAATGTTATGTCGAAGGCGTCAATAAGTTGAGAAAACACGGTATACGCGTCTGCTCTCACATTATTAACGGCCTTCCGCAGGAAGACTACGGCATGATGATGGAAACGGCAAAAGCGGTTGCCGATTTGGACGTCCAGGGCATTAAAATTCATTTATTGCACCTTTTAAAAGGGACTCCAATGGTGAAGCAATATGAAAAAGGCAAATTGGCGTTTCTTTCTCAAGAAGAGTATGTCCAGCTTGTCTGCGACCAGCTTGAAATTCTGCCACCGGACATGATCATCCACAGAATAACTGGCGACGGACCGATTGAATTAATGGTCGGACCGATGTGGAGCGTCAATAAATGGGAAGTATTAAATGCGATTAACGGTGAGCTTGAAAAGCGCGGCAGCTATCAGGGCAGACGGTTCAACAAAATAAAAGAGGAAGCCGCAAGATGAAGCTAAAAAAAATTCTGCCATACTCAAAAGAACTGCTGAAAACAGCCGCCGGAGAAGGAGACATTGTCGTGGACGCGACAATGGGGAATGGTCATGACACCTATTTTCTGGCTGAACTCATCGGAGAAAGCGGACATGTCTATGCCTTTGACATCCAAGCGTCTGCTCTGGCAATGACCGCGGAAAGGCTTGGTGAAAAATACCGGGACAGGGTCACCTTGTTCCAAAAAAGCCATGATGAGCTGATCTCTTCGCTCCCGGCTGAGGTCACGGGTAAAGTGGCGGCAGCAATCTTTAACCTGGGATATCTGCCTGGGGGCGACAAAGCGGTGACGACGAGAAGCGAGTCAACCATCTCAAGCATCAAACAGCTTTTAGAGGTTCTAAAAGAGGAGGGGCTGATCGTTTTGGTCGTTTATCACGGCCACCCGGAAGGAAAGCGGGAAAAGAATGACCTCCTTGAGTTTTGTGCATCAATCGACCAGGACACGGCCCGCGTCCTTTCTTATCAATATTTAAATCAGCGAAATGACCCGCCGTTTATCATTGCCATTGAAAAGAAAGCTCAAATCAGCAAATGATTTGAGCTTTTTCTTTGCAGCCCGGGAACTTATGAGCTTTTAATCCAGGGCATTTTTTGAATTTTACGATAGGCTCTTCCATTGATATAGAAGAAGAAAGATGTTTTGCCGCTCGCTTTGATCAGCCTTTTCGCCAGCCGGCCGATCTCCTTTTGCCCGGCGACCTTATCATCTGATAAATAAACCCCTAGAAGGCCCCTGTTGATCAAGCGGTGAAAGTTTTCATGCGGAATGCCGCGCAAATGCTCATCGGCCATTTCGATGAAATATTCGAGCCTTTCCATCATCTCTGAATGGGATGGATAATATGTGCAAAAGTTCAAATCCCCGCCGATCAAATCTTCTTCTTGATCAATTAAATAATCAAGCAGGATGTGCAGCCCTTGTATGTACGGAAAATAACTGTCGCGAATTTTTCCGGCCATCTCTTTTGTAAAATCCTGATGTACGGAATACGATACTAAACAAAAAATCCCCAGCGTTGAACCGGCACATGCTGAAAACTCATACCATTCCATTTTAGGCAAAGCGGATTTATAATCGTTAAACCAGGCCTCAAGCCGCGGAACGCGCTCATGCTCAACGACGTGCTTATGGACTTGAAGATCACAGTAATAGCTGCAAAGTTCAAGCAGATGATCCTTGATTAAATCATAGTGTTCAATCTCAGCCAGCACATCTTGGCACGTTTTGACCAAATCGTGCAGATAGCCTTTGTCCTCCTGGTCTTCTCTGAATCGGTAATAATTTTTCAGCTCGGCTCCGACAGTCAAAGCGTCTTTCATTGACTGGTGAAGCATGGTGAAATCATCCGGATCAAGAGATGTGCTGCGGTCGCATAAATTATCGAGATAGTCGCTTATCGTTTGATAGGCGGTAATAAACCGAATCGACTGCCCGATTTGTTTGCCTGAAAGAAGCGCCATAATGCCGCCTCCTTCACAGTGAAAGGTTTTATCCCTGATGCTTGCCATCGCCTGCGATTTCAGCTCTGGATTCTGAATATTTTCAGCCTTTGCCCGCCATTTGTCCAATTCTTGATGGACGAGCGGAAAAACCTCTCTGTATACTTTAGCCATTAGTCCAAAAGGATGCTCCGGTACTGACAAAGAATGCACCTCCATTAAAGATATTGTTCTGCAAACGCTTTTGCCGCTTTAAAAACGTCCTCCCGTTCAGGCTCATTGAAAATTTCATGATACAAGCCATCCCATTCCCTATATGTCTTATTGTGTGAAACAAGCTGATCAAACCACTTGACCACCATGTTCTTATCGACGAGAAAATCCGTGCCCGCCTGCATGACAAGCAATGGGACGTTGAGAAAAACGTCGGTCGGCTCCATCGCGCTTTTCAAAGCTTTTAACATTTCCTGATACCATCTGACGGAAACTTTTGTGATATATAATGAATCGTTGATGTCGACTTCGATGATTTCTTTACTTCTCGTCGCTTTATCAGGTGTTATCCCTGATTCAAATCTGAGGGACGGAGCGACAACATTGAGCCCCTTTGACATGAAGTCAAGGAATTTGTTCGGCTTTAATTGCAGTCCGAGACAAGGGGATGATAAAATGAGACCGGCAATACCGTTCTCATGCTGTTTAAACCACTCGATCGCAATGAGCCCGCCCATGCTGTGGCCGAGAAGAAACACCGGCAGCTGAAAGGCTTTCGCCCTGTCTATCCATTTGTCTACTTCATCAATATATTCTTGAAATGAGCGTATATGTCCTCTTGCTCTCGTTGAAGTACCTTGGCCGGGCAGATCGCCCAGCACGACATTGTACCCGGATGAACGCCACATCTCAGAAAGCCATTTATACCGGCCGTGATGTTCACATGCACCGTGAACAATCACAATCGAAGCAACAGGTCTTTCCGCTTCCATGCACCACACGCTGACCACCTCACGCTATTTGATTGAAAAACACCGAATGAAAGGAAGAGATCGATGATCTACCCTTATAAAAATACAGAACCCGCTATTCATGAAACCGCATTTATTGCCGAAAACGCGTGCATCACCGGAGACGTGACAATCGGAGAGCAGTCAAGCATCTGGTTCTCCTCTGTTATCCGCGGCGATGTCGCACCTGTCCGGATAGGAAAAGGCGTTAATATTCAAGACCTTTCTTGTCTGCATCAAAGTCCGAACCGCCCTCTCTTGATCGAAGATGGCGTGACGGTCGGCCACCAGGTCACATTGCATAGCGCTGTGATTCGAAAGCATGCCCTTATTGGAATGGGATCGATTATTCTTGACGAAGCCGAGATCGGGGAAGGCGCTTTTATCGGCGCAGGCAGCCTTGTCCCGCCGGGAAAAAAAATCCCACCGTTTCATCTCGCTTTTGGCAGACCCGCCAAAGTGATTCGTCCGTTAACCGATCGTGACAAACAGGATATGGAAAGAATTCGCAAGGAGTATATTGAAAAAGGTCAGTACTACAAATCCCTTCAACAGAAAGATTAGCTTTGCTACAACTTTACCATTTTTTTAGTCATAAATTAAGCAAAAACCTTTCCGGCCGCTTCTGCGGCTTTTTTTTCACTTCGAAAATCTTTACAAATCCTTATCAATTGCTAAACATTCATTTTTTACAATAAAAGAGAAGCTACCATTCGTTTAAGGGGGTTATCACGCTGAATAAACTGATGATCGGCATGTACAACTTTGAATGCCGAATTTTCCTCGGTATGAACAGCTTGTTTCATCAAAAAACATTAAATTGCTACTTTCGCTCTTCAACCCATTTAGGAGGAGCTTTCTGCACGATTTTGGCTTCTTTATCGCTGATCATTTTCGGAGCGGGAAGCGTTCGCCTGGCCGGAGCCGCTGCCGCCATTGCACTCCTGATCGGCCATCTCCAAGTCGTGCTCATTAAAAAGCTCTATCCGAGAAAACGGCCGTATATGACGCTGAAACAAACACAGGTTTTAAAAGACCCGCTAAAAGATCATTCCTTTCCATCCGGACATACGACAGCTGTATTTTCTGTGATTACACCGATAGTCGTATTCTTTCCGATACTGGCGCTTTTATTAATCCCTCTTGGAATCAGTGTCGGTCTTTCAAGAATCTATCTCGGCCTTCACTATCCGTCAGATGTACTTGTCGGCATGATCCTGGGCGTTTCGGTCGGAGTGCTGTCATGTATGATGTTGTGAGCGAACCGTTTCTTCCAAGATTATGCAAGCCCTTTAGAAACAATCATCAGGAGGGGAAACGATGAGAATAGCGATTTTCACTGACACGTTTACACCAGATGTCAACGGCTGTGCCAAGACCTTAAAAAGGTACACAGACTATCTCGAGAACAAAGGAATACCATTTAAAGTGTTTGCGCCTGAAAGCACACATGAAACGCAATTTTCAAGCCACATCCGCCGTTTCACCAGTCTGCCGTTTTTCCTATACCCCGAATGCAGAATGGCTCTTCCAAACCTCATCCAAATGAAATCTGAACTTCGCGCTTTCCATCCCGATCTCATTCACATTGCTACACCATTCAACATCGGCCTGGCGGGGCTGAAACTTGCGAAAAAATGGAACATCCCCATTGTGGGATCGTATCATACCGATTTTGACCAATACCTTTCCTACTATGACCTGCAAATGTTTTCCAAAATTTTATGGAAGTATATGCACTGGTTTCATAAATCCTTTCAAAAAATCTTTGTTCCCTCACATGAAACGCTGAAGCAGCTGCAAGCTAAACAGTTTAGAAACCTCTCGATCTGGAAGCGGGGTGTGGATGGCTCGCTGTTCAACCCGTCTTTCACCTCTGAACGGGTGCGCATCCGGTACGGCATCAAGGAGACGTACATCCTCAGCTATGTCGGCAGGCTTGCACCAGAAAAAGACTTGGAGACACTGCTTAAGATCGCAAACCACCCTTCATTGAAAAAAGATGTCCACTGGCTGATCGCCGGAGACGGACCGCTAAAGAAAGAACTGGAAAAACAGGCTCCCGACAATATGACGTTTGCCGGCTATCTAAAAGGAGAAGAGCTGTCACGCATCTATGCCAGCTCAGATTTGTTTGTGTTTCCTTCCCCCACAGAAACGTTCGGAAACTCCGCCCTTGAAGCGCTCGCCTCTGGAACACCTGTGATCGGCGCAGACTCCGGCGGTCTGAAGGATTTTATTCGGAATGGCAAAAACGGATATCTAGCAGAGCAAAAAAACCCGGAAGCCTTCGCTAAACATATTTTGCATGTTCTCTTACATGCGTCATTAAAAAAACGAATGGAACAAGAAGCAAGAAACTATGCCCTTACTCAATCCTGGGAAGCCATTTTTGAAAACCTCCTCATCGAATGTGAAAGTGTGCTCGCCAAATGCTCCAGAGAAAGACCCGCATAAAAAGAAAAAAGGTTTTCGACTAGTCGAAAACCTTTTTTAATGTCTTAAACAATGATGACTTCTTTCGGCTGATGGTTTAATTCTTCCGGCACATAGCGCTTTTCGACAAAAATGCTGTGCCAAATCATAAAGATGAGAACCGTCCAGATTTTGCGGCTGTTATCCGCTTTGTTGGCGCAGTGGTCTTCAAGGAGCTGAAGCACATAATCTTTATGGATATATGCATCTGTTTCACTCTCTTTAATGATGCCCACGGCCCAGTCATGCATTTCGTTTTTCAGCCAGTGGCGGATCGGTACAGGGAAGCCGAGCTTCTTGCGGTTCAGCACATGCTCAGGTACGATGCCTTCCGCCGCTTTTCTAAGCAGATATTTTGTCGTGCCGTTTTTTGTTTTCAGCTCTTCCGGAATTTTTGCAGCCGCTTCAAATACGACTTTGTCCAAAAACGGAACGCGGAGTTCCAGGGAATTGGCCATCGTCATTTTATCGGCCTTCAGCAAAATATCCCCGCGCAGCCATGTGTGGATGTCAACATACTGCATTTTGTTGATTTCGCTGTAGGACTTGCTTTCTTCAAAATACGGCTTAGTCACGTCACAATAGGAGATATTTCCGTCATATTGGCGAAGAAGCTTTGATTTCATGCCTTCTTCAAAAATCTTCGCATTCCCGATATATCTTTTCTCAAGAGGCGTACACCCTCTCATTAAAAAGCTTTTTCCTTTCATTCCTTCAGGCATTGCTGAAGCAACGTGAAGAAGCATTTTTTTCAAAGGAGACGGAATCCGTTCAAACGGTTTTAACGACAGCGGCTCGCGGTAAATGTTATACCCGCCGAATAGCTCGTCTGCCCCTTCTCCTGACAGAACGACCGTTACTTGTTTTTTCGCTTCCTTCGCTACAAAATACAAAGGAATGGCAGCAGGATCTGCAAGAGGATCATCCAAATGCCAGACGATCTTCGGAAGCTCGTTCATGTATTCTTCAGGAGAAATGATCGCGCTGAAGTTTTCGACGCCGACTCTCTCAGCGGTCTCTTTTGCAACGTCAACCTCACTGAAGCCTTCATGTTCAAAGCCGACCGAGAACGTTTTTAAATTGGGGTGAAATTGCTTTGCAACAGACACGATAAAGGAAGAGTCAATTCCTCCGGACAGAAATGAACCGACAGGGACATCGCTTCTCATATGCACTTTAACAGAATCAAATATAGCGTCCCTTACTTCCTGAACAAGCTTGTCTTCTTCCGTCTGCACCGGCTTAAATTGAACTTTCCAGTACGTCTTAAACTGCATATCTTCTCCTGGGCGAATCGAAAACTGCTGCCCAGGCTCTACTTTTTGCACCTTTTTATCAAGCGTTTCAGGCTCTGGCACAAATTGGAAAGACGTGTACTGCTGAAGAGCTTTTTCGTTGAATTCCAAATCAGCTCCGACAGGCATCAGGCTTTTTCTTTCTGATGCAAAATAGACATGTCCGTCCGTTTTTGTAAAATAAAGCGGTTTGATTCCAAACGGATCGCGCGCACCGTATAGCAGCTGTTCTTTTTTATCCCAGATTAAAAAAGCGAACATTCCTCGCAGCTTTGATGCGGCTTCCTGTTTATAATGGCGGTAAGTCGCAAGCAATACCTCCGTATCAGAATCGGTTTGAAACTTATAACCCTTTGAAAGAAGCTCATCTTTCAGTTCTATATAATTATAGATTTCTCCGTTAAATATAATCCAGTAGGAATCATCTTCATAAGACAGAGGCTGCCCTCCGTTTTCAACATCAATGATGCTCAGCCTTCTAAATCCGAAGCCTACATGCTCATCATGATAGTACCCATCATCGTCGGGACCGCGGTGTACAATCATTTCATTCATTTGTTTAATCAGTTCTTCCTGGCCTGCTGTCTCGGATGATGGGCGATGATTGAATACCCCTACAAATCCACACATAGTATTGCCTCCGATTTTTAAAATTTCATGCAGACATTAAGATCTGCTGCTTGATTAGACATGTATTTAAAGAAAAACGTTTCAAAAAACTTGAAAAATGCTCAAATTAAAATACTTGTTTTCAATAAAAAAACAAACATATGAAATCCGGAAGTTTTTCAAGTTTTAATAGCAGCCCGTGCCGCCGTCGAAAAATAAAGCAAAGCCGCTTAGTTAAGCGGCTATGCGGTTGTTATTCTCCTAGCGCCTCTTTGCGAAGCTGATCTGCTTTATCTGTGCGCTCCCAAGGCAGATCAAGATCAAGGCGTCCAAAATGTCCGTAAGCTGCCGTTTGTTTGTAAATCGGACGGCGCAGATCAAGCATTTTGATGATGCCGGCAGGTCTCAAATCAAAGTTTCTGCGAACCACTTCAATCAATTTCTCTTCGCTCGCTTTTCCTGTGCCGAATGTATCAATTGAAATGGACACAGGCTGAGCGACGCCGATCGCATAAGCAAGCTGAACTTCACATGTATCAGCAAGCCCTGCAGCCACAATGTTTTTCGCTACATATCTCGCTGCATAAGCTGCAGATCTGTCAACTTTTGTCGCGTCTTTCCCAGAAAACGCGCCTCCTCCGTGGCGAGCATATCCGCCGTATGTGTCAACAATGATTTTCCGTCCTGTCAAGCCGGCATCTCCTTGCGGCCCCCCGATGACAAAACGGCCTGTCGGATTAATAAAATATTTGGTATTTTCATCGATCAAGTCTTTTGGAACAACCGGGTTAATCACGTGTTCTTTCAGATTGCGCTGAATCTGCTCAAGTGAAATTTCCGGATGATGCTGTGTTGAAATAACGATTGTATCAATGCGAATCGGTTTATTATTCTCATCATATTCAACGGTCACTTGTGTTTTGCCGTCCGGACGCAAATATGGAAGGATCTCCTCTTTCCGAACTTCTGTTAAACGGCGGGACAATTTATGAGCAAGAGAAATCGGCAGAGGCATCAGTTCCTTTGTCTCATTGCAGGCATACCCAAACATCAAACCTTGGTCCCCAGCTCCGATCGCTTCAATTTCAGCGTCGCTCATCTCTCCTTCACGAGCTTCAAGCGCTTGGTCCACTCCCATCGCAATATCAGGAGACTGCTCATCTATAGACGTTAATACCGCGCATGTTTCAGCATCAAAGCCGTACTTTGCGCGTGTGTATCCTATTTCTTTAATCGTTTCGCGGACTGTTTTCGGAATATCCACGTATGTTGACGTCGTAATTTCACCGCTTACCAGCACCAATCCGGTCGTCACAGATGTTTCGCATGCAACGCGGGCATTCGGATCTTTCTTTAAAATTTCGTCTAATATACTATCCGAAATCTGATCACAAATTTTGTCCGGATGTCCCTCCGTAACTGACTCTGAAGTAAATAACCGACGATTTTTGCTCATTTTATTTTCCTCCTGTATATGAAGATCAGCCGTGACCTTAAATATGATACGGAACTCATCCCTCTTATGTTCCCATGATGTACTCGGGCTTCATACCCTCTCATTTTGAAAGAATTTCCATATTCTCTATTCTTAACGAGATTCTGCGCCGGTATTCCCCTTCTGCAGATGCAGCTCAAGTCTTCTCCTGCACGGTTGTCCGGCTGCAGCTTTTCACGTCCTGTGAAAAACGCCCAGTACCTTCATCCTGCTAGGTGATACTCGGCTAAAACCTTTCACGTCCTGTGAAAAACGCCCAGTACCTTCATCCTGAAGGCATGATTTTTTTTCGGCAGTTTTTGTATATGGATTTATGCAATAAAAAAACCTTTTCCTATTCACTGAGGAAAGGGTCTTGTATTGCGTGCCTTTCACTCTTATCGCTCAAGGTATTCAACACCTTGCATCAGGTTAGCACCGTAGTTATCTCAAAAGCTGTTTACATCCTTTATATAGAGAGAAACCGGTTGCTGGGCTTCATAGGGCCTGTCCCTCCGCCAGCTCGGGATAAGAGTATCCGCTCAATGAAATATCTTATCTTAAAATGGCTTGCCATGTCAATATCGGCCGATAAAATTTGCGTCATCTCTTTAAAGAAAAAACCCGAACGAAATTTGAAGAAACAGTATAGACTATAAGAATAAATGTGTTATACTATTTCTACATTAATGTTATACACATTAAAAAATTCGCAAAGGAAGGTTTTTTATGAACTCTATAGATTTAACGACTGACTTACAAGCGTTATTAACGGGCAAAAACGTTCAATTAAATTTATCCGTTCCACACTTGGTTGAAAAAATCCTTGACCGCAAAGAGGGAGTATTGACCTCTTCAGGAGCCGTACGGGCGACGACCGGTACATATACCGGCCGTTCACCAAAAGATAAATTCATCGTGGAAGAAGAAAGCACAAAAGTGAAAGTCGACTGGGGCGCTGTAAACCAGCCGATTTCAGAAGCCGCTTTTGAACGGCTTTACACAAAAGTGGTCAGCTATTTAAAGGAACGTGATGAACTGTATGTATTTGAAGGTTTTGCGGGCGCGGATGAAAAATACCGGCTTCCGATCACCGTTGTCAATGAGTTCGCCTGGCATAACCTGTTCGCGAGACAGCTGTTCATCAGACCAGAAGGCCAGGAAAAAAATGAGAGTCAAAAACCTTTTACAATTCTTTCCGCACCGAATTTCAAAGCCGATCCGCTGATTGATGGCACAAGGTCTGAAACATTTATCATCGTATCGTTTGAAAAAAGGACCATCTTAATCGGAGGCACTGAATATGCCGGGGAAATGAAAAAATCGATTTTTTCCATTATGAACTTCCTCCTTCCAGAACAAAACATTTTACCGATGCACTGTTCGGCGAACATTGGCGAAGAAGGCGGCACCGCTCTCTTCTTCGGCTTGTCAGGCACAGGCAAAACGACGCTTTCAGCAGATCCGAAACGGAAGCTGATCGGTGATGATGAACATGGCTGGTCAAGTACAGGAGTCTTTAATATTGAAGGCGGCTGCTATGCAAAATGCATTCATTTAAGCGAAGAAAAAGAACCGCAGATTTATAAAGCGATCCGCTTCGGTTCTGTTCTGGAAAATGTCGTCGTTGACGATGAGACTGGAGAGCCGGACTACTCTGATACATTTTATACGGAAAATACAAGAGCCGCTTATCCGATAGATGCGATCGACAACATTGTCAAACCGAGCATTGCCGCGCATCCGCAGACCATTGTATTTCTAACGGCAGATGCATTCGGCGTGCTTCCTCCGATCAGCAAGCTGACGAAAGAACAGGCCATGTATCATTTCCTAAGCGGATATACGAGCAAGCTTGCCGGAACAGAACGCGGCATCACCTCCCCTGAAGCGACATTTTCAACTTGCTTTGGCTCGCCTTTCCTTCCGCTTCCGGCCCATGTATATGCGGAAATGCTCGGTAGAAAAATTGACGAACACGGCGTCAGCGTATTCCTCGTCAATACAGGCTGGACCGGCGGAGGCTACGGTATCGGTGAAAGAATGAGCCTGGCTCATACAAGAGCGATGGTGCAGGCCGCAATAGAAGGAGAGCTGGATCATACTGAGATGAGGACAGACCGGATTTTCGGACTTCATACACCAGTACACGTCCCAGGAGTCCCTGACCAGGTGCTTGAACCGGCAAAAACATGGGCAGATGAAAAAGCCTATGAGGAAAAAGCAATCCTTTTGGCAAATGAATTCAAAAAGAATTTCAAAAAATTTTCCAATACTGATGACATTGAAAAAGCCGGGGGCCCTCTTGTTTAAAGCAAATTCAGCAGCAGCGTGATCATGCGCTGCTGTTATTTGAAAATACAGACTTTTTTAATTTTTAACAAAAGAAAGCTTTCATATGATAATATATTAAAAACATTTGTATATTTCAGGAGGACACATCTATGAAATTTGGATTACTGCCGAGGATTATTACGGCAATTGTTCTTGGTGTTATCGTTGGAAGCTTTGCACCGCTTTGGTTTGTCAAAACCGCCGCCACGTTCAATGATATTTTTGGAAGCTTTATTAAATTTGTCATTCCTTTTATTATTATCGCTTTTATTATTCCGGGCATTGGACAAATCGGCCGCGGTGCGGGAAAAATCCTTGGCATTACCGCCGGCATCGCCTATAGCTCAACCATTATTGCAGGCCTTTTGGCATATCTGGTCGGATCAAATCTGCTCCCTGCCATTATTTCCGGACATCAGCTTCAAGAGTTTAAAAATCCGGAAGAAGTCCTGCAAAGCGGATTTTTCACTATTGAAATGACGCCTTTTATGAGCGTCATGAGCGCGCTGATTTTCGCTTTTATCATGGGTATCGGTATTGCCTACCTGCCTGGCAAAACATTAAAAAATGCGTTTGATGAATTTCAAACGATCGTTGAAAAGCTGATCTCATATATCATTATTCCTTTATTGCCCGTTCATATTTTCGGTATTTTCACAAATATGACGTACGGGGGCCAGGTACAGACCATCTTATCCGTATTTGCAAAAGTATTTATTATGATTATTGTGCTGCACTTCGTCATTCTCCTGCTTCAATACACGACTGCGGGTCTTGCCAATGGCAGAAATCCGCTCGCACTTTTAAAAATTGTGGCGCCGGCTTATTTTACAGCGCTTGGCACACAGTCATCAGCTGCAACAATTCCGGTGACGCTCAGACAAGTGAGGAAAACAGGAGCCAGCCAAAAAGTCGCTGACTTTGCGGTCCCGCTATTGGCCAATATTCATTTGTCAGGGAGTACGATCACTTTGACAAGCTGCGCAATGGGCGTCATGATCCTAAACGGTCAGACACCGACTTTTTCAATGATGATGCCGTTCATTTTAATGCTCGGTATTACAATGGTTGCGGCTCCCGGGGCACCAGGGGGAGCCGTCATGGCTGCGGCCGGACTTTTGCAGTCCATGCTCGGTTTTAATGAAACAAGCGTTTCCTTAATGATCGCCCTTTATCTTGCACAGGACAGCTTGGGCACTGCTACGAATGTTACGGGAGACGGCGCTCTCACGATGCTCATTCACAGGCTGACTTCCAAAAAAGGGCTTGGAAATGAAGAGGATGCGCCTGCATAATATACAAAAAAGCCAAGGACGTCATATACGCGCCTTGGCTTTTTTTTAATTCGTCGAATTTAAGGAAACGAGTCTGTATGTCAAATGAGTGCGCCCGTCCGACCATTCTAGACGCTCCGCATGGGCAGTTCCGGTTATATCGCCGCGCTTTGTCTTTCTGACTTCTATCGGTACATGAAGAGGGTAAACGCGATAGCCTTCTTTTTCAAGCGTAAATAAATTTTCCTCAACCCGTGTTTCTTTTCCTTTTGTCACGATCATCGTATTGAATTCAACTGGCATTCCCACTCTAAATCCCCCTCCTTTTTCTCTGTTCACTTCAGTTTATCATACCTTGTCCATGATCTGCTCTTCATCCATTGCGCGAGCTCTCTCACAATCCGCCTGTTTTCTCTCGGAGGAAAGTAATGGGTAAATGGATTGTAGTACCAAGTTTCAACTGATTTGCTTTTTTGGATCAGCTCGTGTTCAAGACGGCGGGCATGTTCGATCGAAACATTTTGATCATTCACTCCATGAATCAATAGCACCGGGGCTTCAATGCTGTCCAGCTTGTCAAACGGGCTCCGCCAAGCGTATGCAGACGGCGCTTTTTCAGGTGTGCCGCCGATGACCCGCTTCATCATCCGCCGCAAATCTTTGCGCTCGCGATAGGTCATGACCATATCGCTCACACCTCCCCATGAAACAAATGAAGCAGCAGCTGATTTCATTTCTATAGCCGTTAAAATGCCCATGATCCCGCCGCGGGAAAATCCAAATATGTGAACACGTTCATCTTTCACAAGTTCATGCTTTTGAAGCAGACGGAAAGCGGCAAAGGCATCTTCACGGTCATCTCCGGCAAAATCCTCATCTCCCTCACCGCCTTGATTGCCCCTGTAATATGGCGCAAGAACGACAAAGCCTTGTGATGCAAACTGCACGATCCGTCCTGGTCTGACCATACCGACATTTTTAATGCCGCCGCGCAAATACAAAAACCCGTCATAATGCCCGGAAGCGGCCGGTTCCGCCAATAAACCCTTGACCTTGAGTCCTTGCGAAAAATATGTGACGGAAAACAGTCGCACTTGTTTATTCGGTGATGGGAATCTTCTTTTTTCTATCCACATTAATCATGTCACCTCTTTTAATCCGCAGCTGTCCCTCACACCTGTTTTGCATTTAACATAAACTATTTTATGCCGAAAACAACCGAAATCAAAGGAGGGAAATCGGTTTGAAGCGTTTCTTTTTTACCATATTATCCTTCACCCTGATTCTGTTTATCCTCGCTTCCTGCGGCGGACAGAAAACCGAAAAAGTCCGGCTGGCGGAAGTGACCCGTTCTGTTTTCTATACACCTTTATATATCGCCTTATCAGAAGGTTTTTTTAAAGAAGAAGGCATCGAGGTCGATCTGAAAACGACTTGGGGCGGAGATAAAACGATGACTGCCCTGTTATCCAACGGCGTCGATATCGCGCTTGTCGGATCAGAAACATCCATCTATGTGAATGCGCAAGGTGCAAGCGACCCCGTCATTAATTTTGCTCAGCTTACCCAGACGGACGGAACGTTTCTTGTCTCCCGCGACAAAACAGATGAATTCAACTGGGATCAGCTGAAAAATAAAACCTTCCTCGGTCAGCGTAAAGGCGGAATGCCGCAGATGGCGGGAGAATTTGTCTTAAAACAGAAAGGCATTGACCCTAAAAAAGATGTCAACCTGATCCAAACGATTGATTTTGCCAATATCCCAAACAGCTTCGCTTCCGGAACGGGCGATTACGTTCAGCTTTTCGAACCTCAGGCCTCCATTTTTGAAAAAGAAGGCATCGGCCGCATTGTCGCCTCCTTCGGCAAAGAATCAGGCCGGATTCCCTATACGACATTTATGGCAAAAGAAAGCTACTTAAAGAAAAACGCGGAAACAACTGAAAAATTCACCCGCGCGATCTATAAAGCTCAAAACTGGGTTGAGTCTCATTCCTCAAAAGAAGCCGCCGCGAGCATTCAAGATTACTTTAAAGATACAGAGCTTTCAATTATCGAATCCTCAATTGAGCGGTATAAACAGCAGCAATCTTTTGCGCTGAATCCTGTTTTGGATGAAGAAGAATGGAATCAGCTGCAAGCCATTATGGATGAAGCCGGCGAGCTGCCGAAACAAACATCTCATCAAGAGCTGGTCAATACAAAGATCGCCGAAAAGGTCACAAAAAATCACTAGGAGGTGGCCGCATTGTCTTTTTTACAAGTTCAGGATGTCACACATACTTACTTTTCCCTGCAAGAAAAAACAACCGCACTTGAAAATGTCAGCATTGAAGTCGAAAAGGGACAATTTGTTTCTTTTCTCGGCCCAAGCGGATGCGGCAAAACGACGTTGCTTTCAATCATTGCCGGCATCGTGTCTCCAACTGAAGGACGTGTATTGATCGAAGGGCAGAAACCCGATGAAAGAGACCGGCAAATCGGTTACATGCTTCAGCAGGATTATTTATTTCCCTGGAAAACAATTGAGGAAAACATCTTAATCGGCTTGCATATTTCAAAAAAACTCAATGCAGAAACAAAGCAGACTGCGCTCCATCTATTGGAAAAACTCGGACTTTATCAAGTTGAAAACAAATATCCGAAGGAGCTCTCAGGCGGTATGAGACAAAGAGCGGCACTCGCCCGGACACTTGCCGTCGATCCGGATATCCTCCTGCTTGATGAACCTTTTTCAGCCCTTGACTATCAGACAAAACTAAACCTTGAAGACTTGGTTTTCAACACGTTGAATTCCTATCAAAAAACAGCCGTTCTCGTCACCCACGATATCGGAGAGGCCATAGCCATGAGCGACCGGATTCTGCTTTTTTCAAAACAGCCCGGCACCATTCATAAAACTTTTGCAGTTCCTGAATCTTTAAAGATACTGACACCGTTTGAAGCAAGGCAGGAGCCGGAGTTTCAGTCCCTTTTTCAGAACATATGGAAGGAGCTCAATCACCTTGAACAACACTAGACAGAAAGTTGACTTCCTTCATCAGGCGTTTTTAAAAAAGCAGCAAACCGAAAAAAGACGGGTTCGCTTTTATCAAACCGCGATTTTTATCATTTTTTTCTCACTGTGGGAAACGGCCAGCCGCATGGCATGGATCGATCCGCTCATCTTCAGCTCCCCTTCAGCCGTCTGGGCGCTTTTCCTGGAGAAAATGGGTGATGGTTCATTGCCTGGACATATCGGTGTCACTGTGTTTGAAACCATTCTCGGCTTTCTTGCCGGTACCTTGCTCGGAACTTTCCTGGCGGCTCTATTATGGTGGTTTCCAAGGCTCTCCAACATATTGGACCCATATCTTGTCGTCTTAAATGCAATGCCTAAAGTTGCGCTTGGCCCCATTCTTATCGTTGCCATTGGCCCCAGCCTCACGAGCATCATTGCGATGGGCGCCATCATCAGCGTCATTATTACGACTATTGTGGTCTATACTTCATTTCAGGAGATTGATGAAAACTATTTAAAGGTCATGAAAACATTCGGCGCTAAAAAAAGCGAGATTTTTAAAGAAGTGATTCTGCCCGCCTCCATTCCGACGATTATTTCCACATTAAAGGTAAACGTGGGGCTGAGCTGGGTCGGTGTCATCGTAGGGGAATTTTTAGTGTCTGGCCAAGGACTCGGCTATATGATTATTTACGGATTTCAAGTTTTTAATTTCACCCTTGTCATGCTGAGCCTTTTGATTATCGCCGTATTTGCAACAATCATGTATCAGGGCGTCGAGCTTTTAGAAAGAAAATGGATGAAAGGAAGAACGTAATCATTCAAAAAAGCCCCTGCTTGCGCGGGGCCTTTTCTTTAGACCATCCCTTCCTTTTTCAGCTTGTCAAGACTGATTGTCAGGACTGAATCTTTCATAATAAAACTATACTTTCTGTTCTTGGCAATATCTTCCGGAAGGTCATTCAACAAAACCGGACCTTTCGTTTCATAGTACGTGTCCTGTTTTTCAATTTTATCGATTTCAGCAAAATATATGTTCTTTACAATCACTTTTTCCCTGCCAAGAACTTTATATTGTCCGAGATATGTCAGCTTCCTTACCGCCGCACCTGTTTCTTCCTTCACTTCCCGCAAAGCCGCTTCCTCGGCGTTTTCCCTAGGCTCGACTTTGCCGCCGGGAAATTCGTAGCCTCTGTCCTGATGATTTGTTAAAAGCCATTGATTTTGATAGCGGCAGATCACCCATACATGCTTTGGTTTCTGTGAAAAAGGATGTTTTTCAAAAGAAAGCTGAACCGTATTACGGTAATAATCTTTAAATTCGTACATCATAATCCCTCAAATCCGTTTCCTTGCTTCTTCCACTCATCATATCATATATTGGTTCGTTCGGTTGTGATTTTATCCAGTTCCCAGCATGAAAATCTTTTTTGCTAAAAACGTGTGCACCTTTCGCTCTGCCCAATACATATGAGGAGGATACAAGGGCGGACAAACCCGGGCGGTATCGTCCTTTTCACGCTTTTTAAAATGCCTGAGTTCCTTTTAATCAACCGAATTCATTTCAGCAAGGCCGTGCTCACTGATGAATGATTTTGTTTCCTCATTGCCCAGACGATAAAGCATTGAATAAATGTCCTTCCGCAGCTCATCCATTTTGTCATTGGAGCTGTCATAATGGTACTCTACAGCAGGCACATGCGCCCGGAAAAAATTGCTCCAATCCTCAGAATGCATCTGATCAAAATACTCTCTTAAAATGATGACATCTTCATCGCTTGCCGTAATTTCAAACTCCCAAGGGGAAGCGTCCGCGCTTTGCGAAATCATTCCATCTTGAACTGAAACATAGTATGTCCTCTTTTTCAAAGCCAATCATCCTTTTTTTGTGTTAGTATTGCCAGTTGTTCTAAAATGTTACGGCCTTCCCCGCAGTTTTTCCTTAATGATTTCAAGAATATCCAAAAACACCTGCGGAACGGGTATTCCTAACGAATGGGCCGTGCTCACAATTTGAAACGCCTCATATAAAATATAAAACATGATGGCAAAATCGCGGATCGAATTATCGGTTTGGAGCAGCTGATCAAAAAAGTGAGCGACAGATATGAGAGAAAGCGTGACTAATTTTTTCGCCAGCCTTGTAAACAGTCTGTTGATCGCAAATTGATCGTTCACACATTCATTCAAGCTTTTGCTTACAAATTCAATTCCCATTAACGTAATTAAAATCATAAATAAATACTCGATCGTACCGAATAAAAACCCAATGGCCGATAAACCGGCCGCTAGCGAAAAGATGCCTAAGTCCCTAATCATGCGCTTCAACATCCTTTCAAAAAAGACTTTTCATAGCTTATCCTATGAAAAAGAGCTTTGAAAGGCTTGGATGAATTGTTTGACAATTCTCAAAAGAGGCTTTAAAAAGAACGAATAACACAAAAAAGCCGGGCCTGCGCCCGGACTTTTTGATTATCCCAAATATGCTTTCAGCATCCAGTTGTGTTTTTCGAGCGATTGATGGATCGAGAGAAACATGTCTCCCGTCGTTTCATCATTTACTTCCTCGGCAAGCTCGATCCCGCTTTTCAGCTCCTCGGCCACCGTTGAAAAGTCATCGTAAATATTTTGCACCATCTGCTCCGAAGACTCGCTGCCGTCCGCTTCTTTAATCGAAGACAGCTCGAGGCATTCCTTCATCGTTCCCACCGGCGAGCCTTGCATAGCCAGCAGGCGCTCAGCCAAATCGTCTATATAGACTGCGGCTTCTGTATACAGCTCCTCAAATTTTTCATGCAAAGTAAAGAAATCTTTGCCTTTCACATACCAATGATAATTATGTAGCTTCATATACAGCACGGTCCAGTTTGCGACTTGTTTGTTAACCGTTGCTTTCAACTTTTCCGACATGATGATCGTCCTCCTTTGGTTTACTTTTGTTTTACCCGTTTAGCTTGTGCAGGAAACATTTCTTTTACTCTTGATCCTGATTTTGTTTCTCCCATATGGTAAACTATTGGTAAAAGCATTCGGAGGTAAAGTATGATCCTGTTTTGGATTGTTGTGGGCATTTTAATTACAGGCGCCATTCTGGCGGTGTCACTAGTCACGACAGCAAAAGCATATGACTACAAGCACAAGGTCGATCCTCCGCCGTCAAAGGAAGAAGAACAGCCGCATCAGTGATGATGGGCTTCTTCTTTTTCGTCTTCCGCCTGCTTCTCATGGTCTCCCGATCCGACTTTAATGTCGGTTACCGGCATCGTATGCTGCTTCTTTGCCGTGACATGGACTTGAATTTTATAATCCGCGTCTTCAGAAAAGGATTTCTCCATGCTGTAGACTCCTTTTCCGTCATGTTTCGCTTTTTGAAGCTGGCTCTCTTCTTTGCTCCCCGCCTTCCAGTATTCAAACTCCACCTCATCTGCATCTGTCACCGGCTCGTCCCCGTAAAGCACAGACGCTTTTATGACAGCCTTTTCATCTTTAGCGATTTGTTCAGGCGCCGAAAGCTTGGCTGTCAGCACTTTAGGCTCTTCATCTGATGCCGCCGGCTTTTCAGTTTGTCCGCAGGCAGACAGGCCAATCGCTAAAAACACGAGAATCAACCATTTTCCCCAACGCATCCTATCACCCTTTTTGTCATGTTATGTACTACATATCAAGTGTAGCAAAGTTCAGGTATTAATGGCATTATTTTCTTTGTGAACAAAAAATGAAAAGCCGGCGCCATTTCTCTTCAAATGAAGAAAATTGGCACCGGCTGTTTTTGGCTTTATCCAAATACTTTTAATAAATCTTCTTTATTTTGCGAAAGCCAAAAGCGCATCATGCGTTTTGCACCTTCAAGGTCATGAAGCTTCGCCTGGCCGCACTGTTTTTCATTTGCCGCCGGAATGTCCGTCACTTCAACGGCTTCCTTAAACGTGTCCTCAAGCAAATCGACAATTTCTTCCGCTTTCGGCTCTCCGCTTACAACAAGGTAATAGCCTGTCTGGCATCCCATCGGTGAAATGTCAATAATGTCAAAATGGTCATATTTTTCCGCATAAGTGCGGATCGTAAACGCAAGCAAATGCTCAAGTGTATGAATCGTATCAGGTTTCATTGCCTGTTGATTCGGCTGGCAAAAACGGATATCGAACTTATTGACAACGCCGTCCGTTCCGACTTTATGCACACCGCAATGTCTGACATAAGGCGCTTTTACTGCATTATGATCAAGTTCAAAACTTTCAACTGAAGGCATGGTTCATCTCTCCCCTCTATTCGGTCTTTTTTGTATTATATCATACTTTACCGGTAAGTTTTCAGGTGAATGCTTTTCCTTTTTGTACGTTTTCTGCTTATATTATAATAAAGAAAAACAAAAAAGGTGCTGAAACCTATGAAAACTCTATTCATGCTGATCATCCGCATATATCAAAAATGGATATCTCCAATCCTGCCGCCCTCATGCCGTTTTTATCCGACATGCTCCAATTACGGACTTGAAGCAATCGAAAAGCATGGGGCGTTCAAAGGAGGATGGCTGACCATCAAGCGGATTCTGAAGTGCCACCCGTTTCATCCCGGCGGTGTTGATCCCGTGCCTGAAAAAAAGCAGAAAGATTAATGACCTTCCTGATAACCGTTGACAACAAGTTCAAGCTTTCCTGTTTCCGGATTGATGACAAGTCCGTGAACAGGCACGTCTTCCGGTGTAAGCGGATGGTTTCGAATGACATTTACACTGTCTCTGACGCTGTCCTCTACAGAATCAAAGCTTTTCAGCCACTGCTCAAAATCAACACCGGAATACTCAAGCGTTTCAATCCGTTCTTTTGGAATGCCGCGATGAACCGCTTTTTCCAAAAAGCTATCACTTTTCAGCTTACTCATTCCGCAATCATGATGACCGATCACACATACCTCATCTGCATTCAGCTCATAGACGGCGACAAGAATGCTTCTCATGATGCTTCCAAAAGGATGGGCCACGAGGGCGCCTGCGCTCTTGACGATTTTGACATCCCCGTTCCGCATATTCATGGCGTGCGGAAGAAGTTCGACAAGCCTTGTATCCATACAGGAAAGGATGACCACTTTTTTGTCGGGGAATTTGCTTGTTTCATATTTCTTATAGTCCTGGCGTTCAACAAACTGCTGATTATATTCTAGAATATTGTCCAAAAGTTTCATGACTCGATTCCTTTCTAAATGCTTTTTTATGTAAATATAACATATGGCTTGTCTTTTTTTCATCTATCACGTAATATTCTAATGTACAAATCGTAATTATTTCGTTTTAAGGAAGGGGATAAAAATGGCTTCTCAATTCATTCCGGTCACTGTTTTAAGCGGTTATCTCGGATCCGGAAAAACGACGCTTCTTCAGCACGTCTTGCATGAATCCCATGGATTAAACATTGCCGTGATTGTAAACGACATGAGCGAAATTAATATTGACGGGTCTCTTATTAAAAGAGAGGATGTCATCAGGACTGAGGAAAGGCTCGTCGAAATGCAAAATGGCTGTATTTGCTGCACGCTCAGAGATGATTTGCTGCTGGAAGTCAAAAAGCTTGCTGAAAGCGGCGGCATCGACTACATCCTCATCGAGTCTTCCGGGATCAGCGAACCGATTCCCGTCGCCCAGACTTTCACATACAAAGACGAGGAACTTGACATTGATTTAACCGAATACTGCCGGCTTGATACGATGGTAACGGTTGTCGACGGCAGCCGTTTTTTCGAGGATTTTGCTTCTGGTGAAAGCCTGTTGGAAAGAAAACAGGCCGCCGATAAAACCGACAGCCGGGAAGTGGCCGATCTATTAATTGAACAAATTGAATTTGCCGATGTGATCATTTTAAATAAAACCGATTTGCTGAGCGAAAAAGAGCAGGAAAAGCTTTTCTGGTCCTTAAAAAAATTAAATCCCGGCTGTGAAATGATCCCTGCCGCATTTGGAAAAGTACCGCTGCATAACATCATCAACACAAAAAAATTTGATTTTGAAAAAGCAAGCCAATCCGCCGGATGGATCAAAGAGCTGAATGAAGAACACACACCTGAAACAGAAGAATTCGGAATCTCTTCATTCGTCTATCAAAAAAGGCGGCCGTTTCACCCTGAAAGGCTGATGAGCTGGCTGGAAAGCTGGCCCGCTGAAATCATCAGGGCAAAAGGATTTTTCTGGCTCGCCAGCAGAAATGAAACAGCCGGCCTTCTTTCTCAGGCGGGTTCCTCCCTGATGATCCAAAGCGCCGGTCATTGGATTGCAGCGTGTTCTCAAGAAGAACAGCAGCTTGCACTTGAAGAAGATCCCGAACTGAAACAGGAATGGCATGAAACGCACGGTGACCGTAAAACAGACATTGTGTTTATCGGCATTCAAATGAACCGGGCGGATTTGATCCGCTCCCTTGATGAGTGTTTATTGAGCGAGGAAGAAATGGTTTCAGACTGGTCGGTCATGGACGACCCGCTTCCAGAATTTATTTAACTATGATTTCCTCTTTTCAAATCGTAATTATTACGATACAATGATACAGGATTCATTAAATCGGAACGACTTCAGTTTTTATATTGAGAGGAGAAATACGATGAAAAAAGCATTCGGATTAGCATCTGCATTCATTCTTGCTGCCGGATTAACCGCAGGCTGCTCAAGCAATGGAGCTTCCGGCGATCAAAAAGAAGATAAAGAAAAATTGGACATTTATACAACCATTTATCCGCTTGAAGATTTCACAGAAAAAATCGGCGGGGAATATGTGAACGTCAAAAGCGTCTACCCTCCTAACGTTGAGGCACATACTTATGAGCCAAGCTCAAAAACAATGGCGGAGATTTCGGACTCAGACGCCTTTATTTATTCCGGCGTTGGTGTTGAAGGCTTCGCAGAGAAAGCCGTCAATACATTAAAAGGCAGCAACGTTAAAATCCTCAAAGCGGGAGAAGGCATCGATCTCCTCTCCCACGAAGAAGAGCATGCACATGAAGAAGACGGACATGACGAGGATCACGGTCATGAGCATGCCGAATCTGAAGAACACGATCATGACCACGGAGATAAAGACCCGCACATCTGGCTTGACCCAGTTCTTGCTGAACAACTAGCGGAAAATATTAAAAATGAGCTCGTTCAATTAGACCCGGATCATGAACAAACCTTTACAAAAAACTATGAATCTCTAAAAAAAGATTTGGATCAGCTTCATCAGGACTTTAAACAAACAGTCGACAAGGCCGACAAAAAAGAAATCCTCGTCTCTCATGCCGCATATGGCTACTGGGAAAAGCGCTATGGAATTGAACAAATGAGCGTGCTTGGCCTTTCACCGACAGAGGAGCCTTCCCAAAAAGAGCTTGAAAATATCGTTAAAACCGCAAAAGAACACAATATTAAATATGTGATCTTTGAAAGCAATGTGAGCAGCAAAATCTCAGAGATCATTAAAAAAGAGATCGGTGCTGAAAGCTTGACGATGAAAAACCTTGAATCCGTTTCTAAAGAGGACATCGAAAATGGTGAAGACTATGTCAGCATCATGAAAGAAAACCTATCTGTATTGAAAAAAGCTTTATCAAATCAATAGCTATAACTTCTGGCGCGCATGCCTGCATGCGCGTTTTTTTAATTGTATTGCAGAAAAAAAGACCGGATGCCCCGGCCTTTTAGTCCATGTTGAATCTTTTCTTAAACTGCTCAACCCTTCCGCCTTTTTCATTGAATTTTTGTCTGCCTGTGTAAAACGGATGGGTGTCAGAACTCACTTCAACTTTAATCACCGGATACGTTTTGCCGTCTTCCCACTCTGCCGTTTCAGAAGACGTTTTTGTTGAACTGCTCAAAAAACGGTATCCGCTGTTTACATCCTGAAAGATCACTTTATGGGTTTTAGGATGAATATTGGGTTTCATTGATCCATTCCTCCTTTAAAACGTAACAATTACGTTTTATTATAAACCTTCCATTTCTCCATGTCAAAAAGCAACGCTTCCTTTTTACATATTTTAAGCATTTTACAATTTTGATATTCAAGAGGAAGAATAATCTAAAAAAGGAGGTAAACAATAAAAGCAAAATGGTGTGCATGAAAGGTGGCTTTCCGGATGAATGATTTAATTTTTGCAAGAAGCCTTTTCGGAACAACGATGGGATTCCATATTATCTTCGCATCTTTGGGCGTCGGAATTCCTTTGATGATCCTTTTGGCTGAGCTGATTTATCAAAAAACAAAAGATCCCCATTACGGCATTATGGCTAAAAGATGGACAAAGGCGCAAGCCGTTTTGCTGGGAGTTGCGATCCCGACCGGAACCATTGCAGGAACACAGCTGGCGCTTCTTTGGCCTGGATTCATGGAAGTGATCGGAAAAGTGATGTCACTGCCTTTTCAAATCGAAATTTACGCATTTTTTATCGAGGCTTTGTTCATGTCTATTTATGTATATGCGGCAGACCGCTTGACACCTCTCATGAGAATCACAGCCGTTATCTTTATCGTCATCGGGGCGGCCGCTTCAGCCATCTTAATTACGAACGTTCACGCTTTCCAGGGAACGCCTGAAGGCTTCAAGATTGTGGGCGGTGAAATCACAGACGTTCAGCCATGGACAGCCTTTTTTAATAAAAGCTTTGCAGTGACGGCCGGCCATGTCGTTGTTTCTGCTTTTATGACAGGCGCTTTTATCATTGCGACAATCGCGGCATACAAAATGCTCCGCAATCGCGGGAACGAAAAAGTGTATACCCTGCATAGAAAAGCGCTTCTGCTCGGACTGCTCGTCGGAGGCGTGTTTTCTCTGATCACTGCAATAAGCGGGCATGAATCCGCACAATATCTTCACCATTATCAGCCTGAAAAGCTGGCCGGTGCGGAAGGGTTATTTGAAACCCAGTCCCATGCGCCCCTGGCAATCGGCGGTATACCTGATGAAGCCACACAATCGATTAAGTGGGCGATTGAAATTCCGTGGGCTCTGAGCTTTTTGGCAGGTAATCGGTTTGATACCGTCGTTAAAGGTTTGAATGAATTTCCGAGGGATGAGTGGCCGCCTCTGTTCATCCATACGCTGTTTAACGGGATGGTATTAATCGGCAGCCTCTTGATCGTTTATGCCGCAGCCGGCTTAATATGGAGAAAGGTTTTAAAAAGAGACCATTTTCCGCGCTGGATGCTGATTTTTTTTACGACGGCAGGACCGCTCAGCCTGCTTGCGATTGAATTCGGCTGGGTCTTTGCATGTACCGGAAGACAGCCTTGGGTGATCTATCACATGCAGAAAACGTCTGAAGTGGTCACGACATCGGGTTCAATCGGCATATTATTTCTTTTGTTCTTTATTGTCTATGTCATTTTAGGAGCAGCGGTGGTGTTCGTTTTGCAATATTATTTTAAACGCCATCCTGTCGAAGAAGACCTTAAAACCTCTGAAGCATAAAAATCACGGGACAACAGAAGGGAGTCATATGATGCTATTGGATGGAACAACAGATGCCCTGCTGGCTATTTCGATCGTCTGGGGATTCATATTCATCTACGCCGTCATGGCGTCCATGGATTTTGGAGCCGGCTTTTGGTCGATGATTTATATGAATAAAAAACAGTTAAAAGCGACAAACATCGCAAACCGCTATCTCTCTCCGACATGGGAAGTCACAAATGTCTTTATCGTCGGAATTGTCGTTGCCCTCTTCAGCTTTTTTCCCGGGGGGACTTTTGTGTTGGGAACGGTGCTTTTGATTCCCGGCAGCATTATTTTATTGCTGCTCGCCATTCGAAGCGGCTTTTTGGTATTTTCCCACGCCGCGAAAGGGTATGAAAGAGCGTTGACTTATGTTTCAGGCATCAGCGGTTTTATCATTCCCGCCGTTTTAATCCTTGTGCTGCCCGTCACTCACGGAAATGTTGTATATCGGCAAAACGGCAGCCATCAATTGGATTTCACCAATTTATTTTTAAGCCCGCATGCTTATTCATTTATGGGATTTGCCATTTTCAGCACCCTGTTTTTGTCTTCATTATTGCTTGCTGATTTTTCAAATGTAGCCGATGAAAGAGACGCATATCAAGTTTATCGCCGCAACGCTCTGATTACCGGGCCGCTCGCTCTGCTTTTGTCTTTCAGCATTATGATGACAATGAGAACTGAAGCAAACTGGCTATACACGAAAATGATGAACGGTCTTCCATGGCTGATTCTGTCTTTTCTGCTGTTTCTTATCGCATTTGTCGCTCTGTTTTTGCCGAATACTGACAATAAAGATCGTCTGGGAAAGCCGCGTCTCGCCGTTATTGCCATTACACTCCAGTATTTTACGGCCAGCTACGTCTACGGAAGAGCCCATCTCCCATATATGATCTACCCTGATGTCACGATTCAATCCGGCTTCACCGCTCCGGAAACGTTCAGAGCGCTGTTCATCTCATACATCATCGGTTTTATTATTTTGTTTCCCGGCTTCTATTACTTCTGGAAATTATTCATGAAAGACAAGCGGTATATTAAGCAGCCTGAATAAGTATGAACCCGGCGTATTCGGTTAAGCTAAAAAACGTACACTATTTTTAAGGGGGCCAAACCAGATGGACCAAAAAATACTGTGTGAAGTCAACAACTGCACATACTGGGATAAAGGAAACAAATGTACAGCAGACGCCATCTATGTCGTCAGCCATGCAGAAGGCGAAAAAGCTTCATCAAGCGAAGAAACAGATTGTAAAACATTTAAACCTGAACACCATTAAACCAGAGTGATGAAGGAGGAACAATCATGAATAAAGAGTTGCTGCTAAAGGCTTTTTATCAAGAAGTTCAGGGAGCCGATGAAACCTCTTTCCAAAAGGCTGCCCGCTCCTTCATGAACTTATGGGATTATGAATACGGCTGTCTTGACGGTTTGCCTGAACAGGCAGATCGGCTGATCGGACAGACCGAGCATGAAGACCTGCTGTTGGGGGAATAAGAAAGAGCTGTCATCAGGACAGCTCTTTCTTTATTCAGGAGATAAAAAAACCGGCTCCATGATGAAGCCGGCCCAAACGAGAAGGGAATAATGTACATATTCAATATACAAGAAAGCTAACAGCTAAACAAATCTTGAAAATGCGGATATTTGCAGGCTAAAGGCGATTTTTACTGCTTAAATACATCCATTTTAGACGAATTTTTTCTCAAAATATTTGCGTCCACTTGAAATCCCATTCCGGGGCGGTCCGGAACCTTTATAAATCCATTGTCAATCTGAATTTCCGGTTTTACTATGTCCTCTTCCCAATACCGTGAAGATGAGGAAATATCACCTGGTATTAAAAATTGCGGAAGAGAGCTGAGTGCGATGTTATGCGCTCTGGAAATGCCTGTTTCAAACATGCCGCCGCACCAGACTGGCATGTTATGCTCTTTGCAAAGATCGTGAATCTTCAGCGCTTCCGTTAGTCCCCCGACCCGCGAAGGCTTGATATTAATGATTTTGCAGCTTCCAAGTTCGATTGCCTTTCTCGCATCTTCGGCAGAACGTATGCTTTCGTCAAGGCAAATCGATGTTTTTATATGCTTTTGCAGATGACGATGGTCTACGATATCATCATCTGCCAACGGCTGTTCGATCATCATCAGCTTGAATTCGTCCAGCTCTTTTATCCGGCTGATATCTTTCAGGTTATAAGAAGAGTTCGCATCCGCCATCAGGGGAACCCTCGGAAAATGTTTACGGATTTCTTTTAACAGCTCTACATCCTGTCCAGGCTGAATTTTGAGTTTTATCCTTTGATATCCTTCTTTTACATATTGGGCAATTTCCTGAAGCATATCCTCAAGCGGTGCAAGTCCGACGACAACGCCGGCAGGCACCTCTGTTTTCACTCCGCCAAGCGCCTCTCTTAAAGAGATGCCTTTTCTTTGGGCATAAATGTCCCAAAAGACAGCCTCAAGTCCTGCCTTCGCCATTCGGTTGCCTTTAAATCCGCGAAGGCTGTCGGGAATTTCTGAAGGATGTGTGAATGATTCTCGGAGCACAGCCGGAATAAAAAAATCTTTCAGCATGTGGTAGCATGTCTCCGTTGTTTCTTCCGTGTACCACGGCGATGCAAAAGCGGAGACTTCTCCCCAGCCAGTCACACCGCTTTGGTCTTCCGCCTCGATAATGATAAATTTACGTTCTTGAAAGGTTTCCAAGCTTGATTTAAAAGGCTTTTTCAACCGCATGCTGAGGTGATACAATGTCAGCTGTCTGATTTGAATCATGGCGATCTCCTTCTACAATTTGTGTCTCATCAATTTATTTGAAGCATTGCGCGGTAATTGGCCGACAACATGAAAAGCTTTCGGCACCTTATATGAAGCAAGCCGTTCTCGGCAAAATCGGAATAGTTCTTGTTCATCGACAGGCTCATTGACAACGAGATAGGCGTGAGGTACTTTTCCCCATGTCTCGTCATCGGCCCCTTTCACTCCCGCTTCAGCTACTGAAGGGTGTGCAATGAGAACCGCTTCAATTTCTGCGGGATAAATATTTTCCCCGCCTGAAATCATTAAGTCTGAACGTCTGTCCAAAACATATAAAAATCCGTCATCGTCAAAATACCCGATATCTCCGGTTTTAAACCAGCCTTCCTCGAATGACTCTTGGTTTGCCGCCTCATTTTTCAAATAGCCCTTCATTACCGCAGGCCCTTTTACAGTAATTTCACCGTGTTCCCCGCTTTTGCAGACCGCCCCGTTTTGTTCGATTCTGATGCTTGAAGCAAACAGCGGTTTGCCGGCTGATCCAAGCTTTGTGATACTGTATTCGGGAGCGAGTGTCGCAATCTGTGAACACGTTTCCGTCATTCCGTATGATTGAACGACAGGCATCCGTTTCTTTTTGCATTCTTCAAGCAATGCATACGGTGCAGGCCCTCCTCCCAGCAAGAGGCATCTCAGCGGTTCCGGACAGTTGTCCACACTTGCAGCCAGCCGGGAAAGCGTCGTCTGAACGACCGAAATGATGGTCACTTGATTGTCTTTGATCGAATGAAGAACATCTTCCACATCAAATTTTTGATGCAGCACAACTGTCATTCCGTAAATCACGGATTTGAAGAGGGCTGATAATCCGCTGATATGAAAAAGCGGAAGGGCGATCAGCCAGCGGTCATTTTCTGCGAGACCAAGATTCAAGGCAGAGGAAACTGCGCTGAAATAATGGTTGGCAAATGTCTGCATAACCCCCTTCGGACGTCCGGTCGTACCTGAAGTGTACATGATCGTGGCCGTATCGTCTAAATGGATATCGGCAGCATCTGAAAGCGGTTCAGCCGGAATCTGTTGGACGTCTTCTATTGCAAAAGTGCGGACAAAATGATCTTTTTTATGCTCTTGTGCGAAGGGCTGTTCCGTCATAAGCAGCTGCGCTTCTGAATGTTCAAGTTGATATGTTCTTTCCGCTTTTGACAGCTTTGTATTCAGCAAAACGATACGTACGCCAAGAAAGAAGCAGGCATGCACGGCGATGACCATTTCGATCCGGTTTGTCAGAAGGATGGCGGCTGTATCTCCTTTTCTGATAGAACAGCTTTTCAGCTGTGCGGCCATTTTTTTTGTTTCTTTATGTAATTGCAGGAAGGTAAGCTGCTGATTGCCCTGAATCACAGCCACCCTGTCAGGTGTCAGCTCTGCACGCTGTTGAAGCCAATTTGGCTGGTCCATTAGCATGTCATCATCTCCAAAGAACAAAATTTCTTGAATGATAAAAGAAAACAGCTCAGTCGCACCAAGCTGTTTCTTTTATCATGTTTAAGGAAAACGCGGGAACTGTCCAAAGTCAGGACGGCGTTTTTCTTTAAACGCATCGCGGCCTTCTTTTGCTTCATCTGTTGTGTAGTAAAGGAGCGTTGCATCCCCGGCAAATTGCTGGATGCCTGCAAGTCCGTCTGTATCGGCGTTAAAGGCTGCTTTGAGGAATCTAAGCGCTGTCGGACTTTTCTCAAGCATTTCTTCACACCATTGAATCGTTTCTTCCTCAAGCTTTTCAAGTGGAACAACCGTGTTGACAAGGCCCATTTCCTTAGCTTCCTGTGCATTATATTGACGGCACAGATACCAGATTTCACGGGCTTTTTTATGGCCGACGATCCGCGCTAGATAGCCTGAACCGTATCCAGCATCAAAGCTTCCCACTTTCGGGCCGGTTTGTCCGAAAATCGCGTTGTCAGCGGCAATCGTCAAGTCGCATACGATATGCAGCACATGGCCGCCGCCGATTGCATAGCCAGACACCATTGCAACGACAGGCTTCGGTATCACACGAATGAGACGCTGCAAGTCAAGTACGTTCAAACGAGGGATTTCGTCTTCTCCCACATATCCTCCATGGCCTCTGACCTTTTGGTCTCCGCCTGAACAGAACGCTTTATCTCCCGCCCCGGCAAGAACAATGACGCCAACATTTGCATCATCCCTTGCATAAGCAAAAGCATCGATTAGCTCTGATACGGTTTTCGGACGAAACGCGTTATGTACATCAGGCCGATTAATCGTGATTTTCGCTATTCCGTTGTATGTTTCATATAAAACATCTTCGTATTGACGTTCGCTTTTCCATTCTACAGTCATGAAATGTGACCTCCTATTTTAAAATAAATTCACTTACTATTTTACCAAAAAAATCGGGTTCTTCCACATGAACCGCATGGCCTGCTTTTTCAGCCACGACTAGACGGCATTCGGGGATGTGCCGATTCATCTTTTGATTGATCCCGACAAACTTTTGATCAAGGCCGCCGGCAATGAGAAGAGACGGATATGTGATTTCACCAAGCCTGTCCCACCAGGAAGGCTGTGAACCGGTTCCCATGCCGATTAAACTGTTGGCAAGTCCGAGCGGATTGTTGTTCAGCCGTTCTTCGCGGATTTTGTTTCTTTCGGATTCAGCCAACAAAAGCTGGGAAGCAAACAGCGGAATGCTCTCCCAGTAATTGACGAAAGGTTCTATCCCCTCTTTTATAATCCGCTCGCTGAGACGGCTGTCCTGCTCCCTTCGTTTTTGTCTTTCATCAGGTGTTTGAAGACCCGGAGAGCTGCTTTCTAAAACCAAGGCTGTCACGCGGCCGGGATGAGTCATCGCAAAGGATAAGGCAAGCCTTCCCCCCATGGAATAGCCGATCAAATACACCTGCTTCAGCTTCAACAGATCAAAAATCTCCGCAAGATCGGCGATTTGCTTCTCCGTGCTGTAGCGGCTTTCATTTTCAGGCGAATCGGTTCGGCCGTGTCCGAGCAGATCGACTTTGATGCGGCGGATTCCCTGAAAGTATCCGTCAACTTCGTCCCAAGTTTTTGCGCTTCCTGTAAAGCCGTGCAGAAAAACCGCCGTTTTTTCTGCTGGTAATCCGTCGGTGTCTTCGATTGCATAAGAGACGCCGTCTTTTAATGTCAATTTCAAAACGGCCACTCTTTTCTGATTTCATGAAGCGCCGAATCAAGCATATGGCGATGGTGCTGAACACGGTCATCACGCTTCGTCTTCACTTCAATAATATCGAGGCCGCGGCGGTTGACGGAAGATAAATAAGCGTCGGCAAAATGAGCGGAGGATTCTGGACATACATATCGTCCCCCGTAAAGTTTGGCGGCATGTTCAAATTCCAGTCCTGTAGGCGTTCCGAATAATTGCTCGAAATATTTCTCTTCAGCAGACTGAGGAAGAAATGAGAAAATGCCTCCCCCGTCATTGTTGACAAGAACGACTGTCAACGGGATGCCGAGCGTTTTGCTGACAAGCAAGCCATTTAAATCGTGATAAAAAGACAAATCTCCAATCACAAGGGTGACCGGTTTTTTTGTTGCGGCATAAATGCCGAGGGCGGTCGACACCACTCCGTCAATTCCGTTGGCTCCCCTGTTGGCAAAGATCCGAAAAGACCGCTCCTGATTTTCAAAAAATGTATCCACATCACGAATCGGCATGCTGTTCCCGACAAACAGAGAACTGTTTTCCGGGATATAATGCTGCAGGTGTCGATAAACATTTCCTTCAAATGTAAGATCCTCAGCTTCAAGATTTCTTAAATGATGGCGGAATCGCTTGTTGGCAAACTGCCATTTTTCGAGCCAGCCGAAAGATTTCTTTTCGGTAAGCGAGGCTTCCATAAAGGCGGCAAATTCCTGTTCAGCAGCATGCAGCATGTGGGAGCTTTGCTGTGTCGGGTCGCGCCAGCCGCCATCAGGATCAACGACGATTTGCCGGATAGCTGGATTTTGTTTTAATAGCTGGAACAGCGGTTTTGATACCGGCATCGGCCCAAAACGGATGACAAGCTCAGGCATGAGATATTGCTTCAATTCTTCATCTTTCAAAAATGAATCGTACGCATCGATGACCGTTTCTTTAGAATGGCTGCCGTTTCTCAAGTTTGACAGCGGATCAGCCAAAATCGGGTACCCCAATGCTTTTGAAAGAGATAAAATATGCGGGGCCGCGTCTTCATTTTGAAGCTCTCCGCAAACAATCACACCTTTTTCAGTCTCACGGATCAAAGCGCTTAAAGCTTCAAGCTCGTTTTTGTCAGCGGAGGCGTGACCGCTTGCGGCCGACACATGGCCGCGGTTTCTCACTCTTTGGAACGGCTCATCATCTAGGTTTGGCATCAGCGGCTCTCTCAATGGAAAATTGATATGGACCGGACCGCACGGCGCTTTTGCCGCTTCTCCGGCAGCCCGCCCCGCCAAAGAACGAATATATGCCAGCATATCCGGATGGATATCAGGGAGAGCCGAGTCTGTGAAATACTTAACAAAGTTGCCGAATAAGAATTGCTGATCAATCGCTTGAGGTGCTCCTACTTCGCGAAGCTCGTGCGGCCGATCAGCCGTTAAAATGATGAGCGGTATTCTTGAATAATGAGCTTCAACCACTGCCGGGTAAAAATTGGCCGCTGCCGTTCCGGACGTACAGATCAAAGCGACGGGTTTTCGTTTCGCCTTTGCCATTCCCAGCGCAAAAAAGCCGGCAGATCTTTCATCAACATGAACATGAACGTTCAAATCCGGATGAGCAGCCGCCAGAATCGCAAGCGGCGTTGATCTTGATCCCGGGCAGATGACCGCTTCAGTTACGCCTGCAAGTGAAAGCTCATCAATAAAGTTTCCTATATATTTTGTAATCGGATTTTCAGTCAACGGGTATCGCCTCCAAGAGCAGACAGCATTGGCTTCAGTTTCATTTGCGTTTCTTCGTACTCCAGCGCGGGGTCGGAATCGGCGACAATCCCGCAGCCCGCAAAGAGCCTGGCCTCTTTCGACTCAATCAGCCCTGACCTGATCGCAACCGCAAATTCTCCATTGCCGCGCATATCAATCCATCCTGCCGGCGCCGCATACCATCCTCTTGACATCGGTTCAATATTCCGGATGACCTCAACTGCTTTGTGCTGAGGCGCTCCTCCGAGGGCTGGTGTTGGATGGAGCTGCTCGATTAAATGAAACAGGGAGGATTCCTCATTCATTTTGCCGACAACCGGTGTATAAAGGTGCTGTACATTTTTTGTTTTGTACAATCCCGGCTTGTCCGGCTTTTTGACATGGCTGCAGTTTGATAAAAACGCCTTGAAAATCATGTTGACGACAATGTCGTGTTCAATTAAATTTTTCTCATCGTTTAACAGCTCAAGACCGAGCATCTGGTCTTCCTGTTCATTTTCGCCTCTTTTGATCGAGCCCGCGAGACAGGTGGAGAGCACCTTGTCTGCATCTTTTTTAATGAGCCGTTCAGGAGAAGCGCCGACAAAGCTTTTGCCGTTTTCCTCAATAGCGAAAATATAGCTTGTTTTTTGTTCAGACATAAGATTACACAATACGTCATGAAGCTGAACAGGTTTGTTAAACGTCAAAAGGGTTTCTCTTGCCAGTACGACTTTTTCATATTTGCCTGTTTTGATGTCATCTGTCGCCTGGCGAATCGCGTCAAACCACTGCGGAAGGTGCAGCTCTTCCCTGCCCTCACACAGAGGATGTTCCTTCTCATTTTCCTGAAGAACATTTTGTTTTAAGATCTGAGAAGCAGCGGACTTTAGATGAGCAAGAACAAATCGAACATCTTCACTGGGAGCTTTCCATTGATTTAGTGTTAAAAATGATTCCTCTCCGTCCTGCGTCAGCATGACAGAGGGAATAAAAAAAGCGCCTTCCTGGTAGCCATTCCAATGTTGATCTCGTTCTTCCAATGGGTCGAAAGAAAAACCGCCGAACAGCAAAGGCCCTGCTGGCGTTTGACTCCTTCTTTCACCTTCATGGAAATGATATGCTTTCTCTTTTAAGCGCTCCCATTTTTCATGTATATCCCGATAGCGGCCGGCATCCTTTTGATCAGTGGAAACCGTTATTTCTTTTCCCAGGCCGACAAGCGTCATTTCCCCTTCAGGATCAGACCAAAAAAACCGGTTGCCGGCATATTTTTCTTCTCCGCTTTTGAAAAAGGAAAGGGCTTCTAGGCCTTCTATTTTTCTGGAATAACTTATTAAAACAGCATGGTTGACTTTTTTGACTACATTTAATGCTTCAGGCGCTTCCCGAAGGAAGGTGCGCTGCACTGTTGTCACCATGATACATTCCTCCAAAATCCGTAAAATGCTTTTATAACCATACACCTGTGTACGATGTGTGTCAACAAAACGACACTTTGTTAACAGGTGCCCTTACTATTATAAACGTAATCGGCCAATTGAAAAAGACAAGGTGGTTTATTATTTTTCACCAGTGTTCCGGCTGCTTTTTTTCTAACAATATCACCCATTATATTGACACCTTTTTTAACTTTTTCTAAACTTAGTATGGACGTGTACGTATTAAAACTAAAGGAGTCAAACTTTATGCAGCATCAATCACTTTCAGGGAGTGTTTCTGAAATAAAGCCGGAAAAATGGCGTGTATGGTGGATGTTAACAAGACCGCATACACTGACAGCCGCATTTGTCCCTGTTACACTTGGGACGGTCATGTCCCTTGAGGCAGGGCGAATTGATATATGGCTGTTTTTAGCTATGTTATCAGCCTCGATCCTGATACAAATTGGAACAAATTTATTTAATGAGTATTTCGATTACGTGCGCGGGCTCGATAATGAAAACTCGGTCGGCATCGGAGGAGCCATCGTCCGCTACGGAATGAAGCCAAAAACGGTATTATATCTGGCATACGGCCTCTTCTTGGCAGCCGTTGTGCTCGGTGTGTATATATGTGTGTCTTCAAGCTGGTGGCTGGCGCTCGTCGGATTAATTTGCATGGCCGTCGGATACCTTTATACAGGCGGCCCTCTTCCCATTTCTTATACGCCATTCGGCGAAATCATGTCCGGCGTCTTTATGGGGATGATGATTATCCTCATTTCCTACTATATCCAGACCGGCGGACTGGCTTGGAATGTCTTTCTGATTTCGCTTCCGATCACGATTCTAGTCGGGGGAATCAACCTTTCCAACAACATCCGCGATTTGGTCGGAGACAAGGAAAACGGAAGAAAGACGCTTCCGATTTTGGCAGGAAGAAAAAATGCCGTACAGATATTAAGCTGGGTATTCATTGTTTCTTATTTATTAATCGGTCTGTACATCGTGTTCGGGATCATTTCTTTTTGGAGCTGCCTTGTTCTTTTAAGCCTTCCGAAACCGATTAAAGCGATCAAAGAATTCAAGGTGAAAGAAAAACCGGCCGATCTGATGGTCGCGATGAAATCAACGGCGCAGACGAACACATTTTTCGGCCTTCTGCTTGCGCTTGCCTTGGCCATTCAATATATTTTCTAAAAAAAGAGCCCTTAGCAGGCTCTTTTTTTTTGCTTTTTTTACAATGAAAGTTCTGTTTAAATTCGTTCATACTAAAAAGGCAGCACTTTTTAGAAATGGGGCGATACATGTGCTAACAAAGGAACAGTTGACAAAACTTGAAAATGAACTGAAAGCCGGCAAAGAACAGATTGTGAGCCGGTTTAAAGACAGCGGCCATTTTGGCATGGATATCACATATCCTTTCAACTCAACAGGGGAGCTGTCCTCTTACGACAATCACCCTGGAGATGAAGGGACAGAGCTTTACGAGCGGGAAAAAGATCTTGCCCTTTACGAGCATGAAAGGGAGCATTTACACGATATTGAGCATGCGTTATCTTTGATTGAAAAAGGAGAATACGGCCGTTGTGAAGTATGCGGAAAAGACATTCCTTACGAAAGGCTCTCCGTGCTGCCTACGGCAACGACATGCAGTGAGCATTCTTCAACAGTATCTGTATCAAAAGACCGTCCGATCGAAGAAGAAGTGTTAAACCCTCCTTTCGGCCATTTTGAACGAGATGAAGATGATGAAAATGTGGCATACGATTCAGAGGATGCTTATCAGGATGTCGAGCGCTACGGCAATTCGGAAACACCGCAGGATTTAGCTGTCCCTCCGCTGTCATACAGCCAAATGTACATGGAATATGAAGAGCCGCTTGGTTATGTCGAAGATTACGAAAATTATGCCGCGACAGATATTACGGGAAAAGAAATCACGGTCTATCCGACGAAAGAGCATGAAAAATATGAAGAACTGCTTGATGAAGAGGGCATCATGACCTCATTCGGAGACCTGCCTCCGGCGGAAAAAGAACCATATACAGAGGATGACTAAGCCCCCGGCAGAAGGGGCTTAGCATTTTGCCGTTAGCGGGGGTGCGGCTTAATGCCCCAGATATCGTCCGCGTATTCCCTTATCGTGCGGTCACTTGAAAAATAGCCAGCATGGGCAATATTTGTGACGGCCTTTTCAGCCCAAAGCCGTTTATCCCGGTAATCCTTTTGAATTCTTTCCTGGGCTTCTGCATATGACGCAAAATCCTTTAACACAAAATACTCGTCATTATGTGCGAGAAGGGAATCATAAATCTGTTCAAATTCATCTGCTTCACCTTCAAAAAATCCGCTGATCAGCTGATCTGCCGCCTGTCTGATTCTTGCATCATGCTGATAGTATTCCCGTGATCGGTAACCGCCTTTTTCGCCATAATGAAGCACTTCATCCGCCTTTAAACCAAACGTATAAATACAGTCGGGACCCACTCTCTCCAGCATTTCAATATTGGCCCCGTCATGCGTTCCGATCGTTAAAGCCCCGTTAATCATGAATTTCATGTTTCCGGTGCCGGAAGCTTCTTTGCTTGCCGCAGAGATTTGCTCACTGACATCTGAAGCCGGAAAAATCCGTTCAGCTGAAGACACACGGTAATTTTCCAAAAAGATGACGTTCATTGAGTGTCTGACTTCAGGGTCATGGTTGACTTTATGTGCGACAGAATGGATCAGCTTAATGATTTTTTTGGCATAATGGTAAGTCGGCGATGCTTTTGCTCCAAAAATAAATGTTTGCGGATAAATGGAAAACGCGGAATCATCCTTCAGCCTGTTGTAAAGGTACATCATATGAATCACATTTAAAAGCTGCCGCTTATAGGCATGCAGCCGTTTCACCTGAACGTCGAAGATGCTGTCGGGATGAACGGCAAAGCCTGTGCTGTTTTTTATGATGTCTGACAGAATCTGTTTTCGTTGCCTTTTTATTTTTTGAAACGATTCGATAAAAGAGGCATCATGGGCATACGGCTGGAGTTCAAGCAGACTTTCCGGATCTTTGATCCACTTGTCCCCTATCGCTTCGGTAATGAGGTCAGCCAGCGGCGGATTTGCTTTTAAAAGCCATCTTCTATGTGACATGCCATTTGTTTTATTGTTGAATTTAGAAGGAAAAACGGTATAAAAGCCGTTCATTTCACGCTCTTTTAATATGTTGGAGTGAATATTGGCAACGCCGTTTACACTATAGCTTCCGACAATCGCCAGATGTGCCATTTTCACTTCTCCGTGAGCGATAATCGCCAGTTTTTCAATCCTGTCCCAATCTCCCGGGTATTTTTCCCACAGCCATTCGCAAAACCGTTCATTGATCTCTTCAACAATCATAAAAATTCTTGGCAGAAGCGGTTTAAATAAGTCAATCCGCCATTTTTCAAGAGCCTCGGCAAGCGTCGTATGGTTCGTATATGAGATCGTATGTACTGTTATATACCACGCTTCCTCCCAGGTCATTTTTTCTTCATCGAGCAGGATTCTCACCAGCTCCGGCACTGCTAAAGCGGGATGTGTGTCATTAATGTGGATCGAAACTTTTTTGTGGAAGTCGTATAGAGACCGGTGATTTTTTTTGTAGCTCTTCACAATGCTTTGCAGGCTTGCGGATACTAAGAAATACTGCTGCTTGAGCCGGAGGACTTTCCCTTCGTCATGTGTGTCATCCGGATATAAACATTCTGATACGGCCTCTGTATCCAGCTTATACTTCAAGATATTCTGCTCGTGCTGGAGACTGCAAGGCTCGGCATTCCACAGCCTGAGGGTATTGATCGTCTTTGTTTTATAGCCGATCACAGGAATATCATGAGGCACGGCTGTGATGACTTCGGCATTTTCATTCCAAAAGCGCAGACGGCCGCCTTCCTGGGCCATCTTAACCTCACCGCCAAAATAAACACAGACTGCTTGATCCGCATTGCGGATTTCCCAGACATACCCGTGCTTCAGCCATTGTTCAGGAAGCTCGACCTGATGGCCGTCAACGATTTTTTGTTCAAAAAACCCGTGTTTATAGCGAATCCCCATCCCGTGCCCTGGAAGGTCAAGCGATGCCAGCGAATCCAAAAAGCAAGCCGCAAGCCTGCCCAAGCCCCCGTTTCCGAGCCCCGCATCTATTTCGGTCTCTTCAATGTCATCAAGAGAAATGCCAAGCTCGCCAAGACCCCTTTGGACAATGCCGCGTACGCCGAGGTTAAGCAAATTTTGCCCGAGAAGCCTGCCCAGCAGAAATTCAATCGATAAATAGTACGTTTGTTTGTTTTGGTTGGAACGGCTCTGCTCATTCGTCCCGATCCAGTTTGAGCTGATATATTCTCTGACCATCATGCTGAGCGTCTGGTACTGATCAAGTTTTGATGAATCGTGAAAGCTTTTGCCGCACAGCCTCTCAAGCCGTTTTAAAAAGCTTTGTTTAAAGCTTTCTTTACACGAGAACATGACGCTTCCCCCCTTGTCACCCGGTCGAATATCTGCTGATACTGCCGGGCTGATTCGGCCCAGCCCACATTCTGTGTCATCGCTTTTTGGACAATGTCATTCCAAATATCTTTTTGATGATAAAAGGACAGCGCTCTTTTGATCGTGTACTTCATATCGTGGGCATTAAAATGGGTGAATGTAAATCCGTTGCCTTCCCCGGTTTTTTCCTGGTAAGCCGATACGGTGTCATGAAGACCGCCTGTTTCCCTGACGACCGGAACCGCTCCATATGTGAGGGCGATCAGCTGTCCAATCCCGCACGGCTCGAATTTAGAAGGCATTAAGAAAAGGTCGCTTCCGGCATAAATCTTATGGCTGAGCGGTTCGCTGAATCCGATGTATGCCCTGCATTTTCTCGGGAATGCGTACTCCATATAGCGGAAATAGCTTTCGAATTCTGTTTCGCCGGTCCCTAAAACGATGATCTGCATCTCTTCTTCTTCAAGCAATTCGTGCAGAACTCTTTTGATCAGGTCAATGCCTTTTTGTTTTGTAAGCCTTGTGACCATACTGATGACCGGAATTTTTTCATTTTCAGTGAGCCCCAGCATCTGCTGAATCACGGTTTTGTTTTTCCGTTTTCCGGCAAGATTTTCTGCGTCATAGTGATAATCGATGTGGGGATCATGCAAAGGATCGTATATTGTCTTATCGATCCCATTTAAAATTCCTGTCAGGACATCCTGCCTTTCGGAGAGGACGCCTTCAAACCGCTCGCCATAATAAGGCGTCAGAATTTCATTGCGGTATGTCGGACTGACTGTTGTCACTTGATCAGCCGCCATGATTCCGCCTTTCATATAATTGGCGTTTCCATAAAACTCAAGCCTGTCAGTGGTCATATGGGATAAATCAAGTCCAAGCAGATCATGAACGGTCTCCTTCGGAAAGACTCCTTGAAATTGAAGGTTATGAATCGTCAGTACGGTTTTCATGTCTTGGTAAAATGGCTTTTTCCCATATTCCTCTTTCAATAAATAATTGATCATGGCTGCATGCCAATCGTGTGTATGAATGATGTCAACGGCCAGATCCAGCGTGTATAAAGCTTCTAAGACGGCCCGCGAAAAAAAAGCGAACCGTTCTCCGTCATCATAATGGCCGTAAAGTGTACTCCGCTTAAAATAATATTCATTGTCGATAAAATAATAATGAATACCGTCATGCTCAAGGACTTCAATACCGCAATACTGCCTGCGCCAACCGACGGATACTTCGCACTCGGCGATTTTGTTCATGCGCTTTTTGAAGTCTTCGGCAATCAAGCTGTATTTCGGCATCATCACCGCCGTTTCAACTCCTAAAAGGGCAAGCTCCTTCGGAAGAGCCCCGGCTACATCTGCGAGCCCCCCCGATTTTACAAACGGCACACACTCAGAAACAGCGAATAATATGTTCAAGAGTTCATCAGCGCTCCTTGCACGGCTCCTTTTTTCAGCATAAACGGAAGGTTCATTGTCCCGGACATTTCGATGTCATGGCCGATCTTGACGTCTTTGTCACAGATGACATGTTCTAAACGGCAATTTTCTCCAATCTGTGTTTTTTGCATCACAATGCTGTTTTTAATTTTTGTTCCTTTGCCTACATAAACCCCGCGGAACAGCACCGAATTCTCGACTTCCCCATCGATCACGCAGCCGTTTGCGATGATCGATTGTTTCACACTGCTATTTTGTGAATATTTCACTGGAGGTTCATGTTTCACTTTTGTGTAAACAGGGTGCTCCAAATGAAAAATCTGCTGCCAAAACACCGGATGAATCAGTTTCAGACTGTGAAGCAAATAGGTTTCCGGCGTATCGATAACAGCGGTATATCCCGAATGCTCATAACGGCAGATAGAAAGCGAGTTCCGCTCCTTTTCGACGGCTTCTTCAAATGACCGCAGCCCTGTTTCCTGATGACCCTCAATCATTTCTTTTAATAGCTTTTTGGCCGTCACGTACATGCCAAGAGGCTTACCTTCCTGACATATTTCAGTCAGATCACAGCCTGATTCAAGATGTTTTTTTAGAACAGATTGAAACGGAATTTGACAGACTGTATAGCTGTTGGTGATGACTGCATATTGTTGTGTGCTTCTCTTAAAATAATCAAGATGCTCGGCAAACTGATGAAATGATCCCAGCCCGGCATTTTCATCATGAGAAAGTGAAGCAGGCAGAAAGAACAGACCGTCTCTTTTCCGATTTAAATCCCACTCCTGACCAGATCCCAAGTGATCCATTAAGGAGCGGTACGGAGGCCTGGAAAATACCGCAACACTTCGAATACCTGAATTGACCATACTTGATAAAGCAAAATCAATCAGCCGGTATCTGCCCGCAAACGGGACAGCTCCAATGGAACGTCCGGCGGTTAAATCTTGAAGAGACTGCTGATTTACGGCTGCATCAATAATTCCCAGCATTTGATTATTCATTGGCATCCCCGCCTCTCCCAGTTGATTAGACAACCTTATGTTTTTCTACAAACTCCTCTGTGATAAGCAGAACCTCATCATTCTCAGACTTGGCGCGAAAGCCGTCCGGAAGCCGCATTCCGGGTGGAACAATGGCATTTTCTAGTTCAACATGATCTCCGATTTCGGCATCGTGCATAATCACCGAATGTTTGATTTTGGAGTGCCTGCCGATACTGACGCCTTGAAAAACAACCGATCGGGCTACCGCCCCATAGACGGCGCACCCCTCACTGATGAGAGATTCTTTTACTTCCGCTTGTTCAGCAATAAATTGGGGCGGAAGGTCAGGCGTGACCGAGTAAATTCGCCAGTTTCGCTCAAACAGATCAAGCGCGGGATGGTCTCCAAGCAAATCCATATTGGCCTCCCACAAGCTTCTGATCGTCCCGACATCCTTCCAGTAGCCTTGAAACGGATATGCATTCAGCTTCTTTTTTTCATGAAGAAGAGCAGGAATAATGTCCTTGCCGAAATCATGGCTGGAATCCATTTTTTTCTCATCTTGTTCCAATGCCTCTTCAAGCACGCTCCATTTAAAAATGTAAACACCCATCGAAGCTAAATTGCTTTTCGGATATTTCGGCTTTTCCTCAAAATAAGTAATGTCCATCTGATCGTTTGTGTGAAGAATCCCGAAACGGCCGGCTTCAGCCCAGTTAACCTCAATGACAGCAATGGTGGCATCAGCCTGTTTTTCAATGTGGTATTCAAGCATCTTTCCGTAATCCATTTTGTATATATGATCCCCTGATAAAATGAGCACATGTTCAGGCTGACGCTCTTTTAAAAAATGGCGATTTTCATAAATGGCGCTTGCCGTCCCTTTATACCACTTCACTTCTGATGCCTCAGCATAAGGAGACAGAATCGCAACCCCGCCGTTATTCCGGTCAAGATCCCATGTTTCACCTATACCGATATATGAATTCAGCAAAAGCGGCTGGTATTGAGTCAGTACACCGACATGATGGATTCCAGAATTTGTGCAGTTGCTGAGGGCAAAATCGATGATTCTGTACTTTCCGCCAAACGGAACCGCAGGCTTAGCCAAATGTTTTGTCAAAGCGTTCAGCCTGCTTCCTTTTCCGCCTGCTAAAAGCATGGCCACACACTGGTCTTTCATCCCTTTTTCACTCCTCTCTTTTTGACCGCTCTGAGAATCGAGATCCCAAGCGGGGGGACAGTCATGCTAATACAGGCTGGTTTGCCGTGCAGAACGCCTTTTTGTGCTTGGAGATGTTTCAGATTGATTTGATGCGAACCGCCGTAGGCTTTATCATCGCTATTTAAAATTTCAACATATTCGGTTTGAAAAGGGACGCCGATCTGATAGCCGTGATAAACTTCCGGTGTAAAGTTGCAGACGATGACCAGCGCTTCGTTCGGCTTTTTTCCATAGCGGATAAACGATACAACGGATTGTTCCGCATTATGGACATCAATCCATTCAAAGCCTTGCGGACGATGATCATTTTCGTAAAGAATCCTGCTGTTTTTATAGATGTGAAAAACGTCTTTTGTGAAGTTCTCAGCTTTATGATGCATCTCAAAATCCTCTAAAAACCAATCAAGCTGTTCATCATCCTTCCATTCATCAAATTGGGCGAACTCCCCGCCCATAAAAAGAAGCTTTTTTCCGGGATGTGCAATGAAAAAACCGATCAGCAGGCGGTATTGAGCAAACTTCTGCCAATAATCTCCAGGCATTTTATGAAGCAGAGACTTTTTGCCGTAAACCACTTCATCATGGGAAAACGGCAAGATGTAATTTTCAGAGTAGGTGTACATTAAGGAGAAAGAAACAAGATGATGCAGGTGCTTTCTTTGTTCAGGAGGGGTTTCCATATAGGTTAAAATGTCATTCATCCAACCCATATTCCACTTATAGTTAAACCCTAGACCGCCTTCATCAGTCGGATGCGTCACCTTCGGCCAGTCTGTGGAGTCCTCTGCTATCATCAGAAAATGCGGATCTTTAGCAAAAACTTGTTCATTTAAGGATTGGATAAATTCGATCGCAAAACCGTTGGCTTCAGGCTGAGGACGGTTTGGCCAATACAGGAGGTTTGCGACGGCATCGACTCGAAATCCATCTATATGATACATTTGAATCCAATACAGCGCATTCGATATTAAAAAACTGTGAACTTCGCGTTTTCCGAAATCAAAATTCGCGGTTCCCCATTCCCAATTTTCCCTGTCATGCTCATGTATATATTCATACAAAGGCGTTCCGTCAAATAAATACAAGCCGTGCTCATCCTTGCAGAAATGGCCGGGAACCCAATCAAGAATGACGCCGATGTCATGCTGATGGCACTGATCGATAAAATACATCAAATCATGCGGTTTTCCATACCTGCTTGTCGGACTGTAATATCCCGTTGTTTGATAGCCCCATGAACGATCAAAAGGATGTTCAGTAATCGGCATCAGCTCGATATGAGTAAAACCATGCTCCTTTACGTAAGGAATAACCATTCCACTCATTTCCCGATACGTGAAGAAGCTCCCATCGGCTTTCTTCTTCCATGAACCGATGTGAAGCTCATAGATCGAAACCGGTTTTTCATAAACGGCCTTACGCTTTTTCTTCTTCAGCCATTTATGATCGTTCCATTCAAATCCCGGCAGCCGATAAGTAATGGACGCTGTTTTCGGCCTGACTTCAGAAAGGAAAGCATAAGGGTCAGCCTTTAGTTTCGTTTCATTTGCAGCTGTCGTGATTTCATATTTGTACAGCTCCCCCTCTTCAACTCCAGGGATAAACAATTCCCATATGCCTTCATGACTCAGCTTTCGCATCTGATGTGTCAATCCGAACCAGCCGTTAAACGTCCCGACGATTCGGACTTTTTTAGCATGAGGAGCCCAAACGCAGAACCGGAAGCCTATTTGGCCATCCTGCTCTGTCTGATGAGCGCCGAATAATCTATAGCCTTCATAAAGGCGGCCTTCATGAAACAGATGCATTTCAAAATCTGCGGCACTCACATCAGTCATTGATTTCATCCTTTCTGCCACTATATTTAAAGATTACTCATTTATTCGCAGAAAATGGATCGATCCCTCTTATGAAAGCGCTTCTTTTTATTGACAAAATTCAACAACAGCTTTCAAACCAATTGACTGAAGTCATACAAAAAAACCCCTGTATCAAATAGATACAGGGGTTTTTAAACGATGACCCGTACGGGATTCGAACCCGTGTTACCGCCGTGAAAGGGCGGTGTCTTAACCACTTGACCAACGGGCCATATTTGAAATGGCGGAGAAGGAGGGATTTGAACCCTCGCGCCGCTTACACGACCTACACCCTTAGCAGGGGCGCCTCTTCAGCCACTTGAGTACTTCTCCATGGCTCCACAGGCAGGATTCGAACCTGCGACCGATCGGTTAACAGCCGATAGCTCTACCACTGAGCTACTGTGGAATATCATGGTGGGCCTGAATGGACTCGAACCATCGACCTCACGCTTATCAGGCGTGCGCTCTAACCAGCTGAGCTACAGGCCCATGATATGCAAATGAAGCGGGTGATGGGAATCGAACCCACGACATCAGCTTGGAAGGCTGAGGTTTTACCACTAAACTACACCCGCATTTTTATTGGGGCGATTGATGGGAATCGAACCCACGAATGCCAGAGCCACAATCTGGTGCGTTAACCACTTCGCCACAACCGCCAAAATATATCAAATTGTAAATGGTGGCTCGGGACGGAATCGAACCGCCGACACACGGATTTTCAGTCCGTTGCTCTACCAACTGAGCTACCGAGCCAAGTATTTAAATGGCGGTCCGGACGGGACTCGAACCCGCGACCTCCTGCGTGACAGGCAGGCATTCTAACCAACTGAACTACCGGACCATTTAGCTGCACCCTTCGGGTACTTCTTATGAATTGTTTTGGTTGCGGGGGCAGGATTTGAACCTGCGACCTTCGGGTTATGAGCCCGACGAGCTACCGAACTGCTCCACCCCGCGATGATAATAAATCATATAGAGAATGTATGGCGGAGGAAGAGGGATTCGAACCCCCGCGGGCTTTGACACCCCTGTCGGTTTTCAAGACCGATCCCTTCAGCCAGACTTGGGTATTCCTCCGTAATAATGGTGGACCTTGTAGGACTCGAACCTACGACCGGACGGTTATGAGCCGTCTGCTCTAACCAACTGAGCTAAAGGTCCTTTAATAGCGGCGGAGGGGATCGAACCCCCGACCTCACGGGTATGAACCGTACGCTCTAGCCAGCTGAGCTACACCGCCATGATATAGATTTAATATAGAGATAACAAAGTGGAGCCTAGCGGGATCGAACCGCTGACCTCCTGCGTGCAAAGCAGGCGCTCTCCCAGCTGAGCTAAGGCCCCAAAGAATGGTCGGGAAGACAGGATTCGAACCTGCGACCCCATGGTCCCAAACCATGTGCTCTACCAAGCTGAGCTACTTCCCGTTACACATAATGGCGCGCCCGAGAGGAGTCGAACCCCTAACCTTTTGATCCGTAGTCAAACGCTCTATCCAATTGAGCTACGGGCGCATATGTCAATGCCGAGGGCCGGACTTGAACCGGCACGGTAGTCACCTACCGCAGGATTTTAAGTCCTGTGTGTCTGCCAATTCCACCACCCCGGCGTGGATGGTTGGAGCGGAAGACGGGATTCGAACCCGCGACCCCCACCTTGGCAAGGTGGTGTTCTACCACTGAACTACTTCCGCAAAATATATTGGCGATGCGGATGAAGGGACTTGAACCCCCACGTCTTTAAAAGACACTAGAGCCTGATTCTAGCGCGTCTGCCAATTCCGCCACATCCGCATAAAATGGTGAGCCATGAAGGACTCGAACCTTCGACCCTCTGATTAAAAGTCAGATGCTCTACCAACTGAGCTAATGGCTCCAATCTTACGAATAAAAGCTGATGACTCATCAAACAGTCATTCTTTTTTTTCAGCAACTTTTATATTATATCATAAAATCGTGGTGCCGGCAAGAGGACTTGAACCCCCAACCTACTGATTACAAGTCAGTTGCTCTACCAATTGAGCTACACCGGCTCATTATAAATATATTAATGGTGGAGGATGACGGGATCGAACCGCCGACCCTCTGCTTGTAAGGCAGATGCTCTCCCAGCTGAGCTAATCCTCCGCATCAGTTATTTGTGTAACTCTCGATCTGACAAGGACTATTATATACGGGAACACACCCATTTGTAAAGGCTATATTAAAAAAATTTTATTTTCAGTTTTTTTCTTCATATGTACATCTTTTTTATGGGAAACTTAGCCGGTTTTCCTTCTTTAAATTCTGTTTCTTTTTCAAATCAGCGAGCAGAACAGCAAAACTTTTGCCGCCGTGCTCTTGATATTCGATGATATGGTTCTATAATAGATTCTCCAAACGGCTGAAGAATTCCTGTCTTTTTGCGACGACAAATTTGTATTCCTGCTGATTTTTCAAGACGATTTTAAGCCCGTTTGGTATCATCATTCACGTATATTGTTTTTCTACTCTCGCTATATCATGAACCTTAATATTCAG